>NZ_CP033219.1:0-2400000 GCF_004006175.1 Parasedimentitalea marina | reverse complement strand
GCGTTGCAGGTCTCTGGAGCGCAAACCATCTATTCGTTCCCGTTTGCATTCGAAGAATTTGGGTCAAAGATGGTTTTTGGCATACCGTTTGTCTTTCTGCTGGCGCTTGCCCTTGTTGCCATCGCTTGGTTCGTGCTGAACCGCACAGTCTTTGGCCGTCTGATCTATGCGATTGGCAACAACGAGGAAGCAGTGCGTCTCGCCGGGCATCCTGTGTTTTGGTACAAAGTCGCGGCCTTCACAATCTGTGGGGCAACTGCAGGCATTGCGGCCATCGTCTATATGGCCCGGCTTAGCATCGCCAGCCCCATTGCCGGGATTGGATTTGAGCTGAACGCCATCGCGGCTGTGATTATTGGCGGCACCAGTCTTGCTGGTGGGCGTGGCTCGGTTATCGGCACCTTACTGGGCGCTTTCATCATTGGGGTCTTAGCGAACGGACTTATTCTGATCGGACTTAGTGACTTCATGCGTCAGATGATCACTGGCGTGGTGATTATCATTGCTGTTATTCTGGATCACTATCGCGCAAAATTGTCCTCGTCATGAAGCGGGGCAGGCTTTTAAACCGCCATCTCAGCACCCTTATTGCGTCCCTTGGACACCTGGACGAAATCGTTATTGCAGATGCCGGCCTACCGGTACCAGCGGGTGTCACCGTTATTGATCTCGCCGTTAGTCAGGGCATCCCAAGTTTTTGGGATGTGGTGCAGGCGGTGCGGTCAGAACTGATCATCGAGGCGGCTGTCCGTGCAATAGAAACTCCAGATGAACTGGCGGAGCAAATGACAATGGTTATTGGCGCATGGGCGCATGAGACCGGCCGAGATGTCGCCTTAAGCGCAACGCCGCACGAGGCCTTAAAGGAGCGAACTAGACATGCCAAAGCTGTCGTCAGGACGGGGGAATTTGCCCCATATTGCAACTTGATTCTGGTAAGTGGGGTGGCGTTTTGAACACCGTAACCGTCGTTGGCAGCATAAACATCGACCTGACATCGTATTTAGAACGGTGGCCTCAGGTTGGTGAAACTGTCCTTGCCAAGGAAACCCTGATTTCACTGGGTGGAAAAGGTGCAAACCAAGCGGTTGCGGCCTCTCGCATGGGGGCTACAGCAGCTATTATCGGCGCAATCGGTGCCGATACCTTTGGGACCGATGCTAAACAGCGCTTACTTAGCCATAGCGTCGCGACTGAGCTGTCCGTGCAGAGTGCCTGTGCAACCGGTATGGCTTTTATTGATGTTGGTCCGGACGGCGGCAATATTATCCGGATTGCTTCCGGTGCCAATGACGCGCTTACCGGTCAGTCTATTGACAGTCACGCGCAGGTTATTGCCAACAGTAAAATTATCCTGCTGCAAAACGAAATCCCATTTGCGGCATCGGTCCGGGCTGCGGAAATCGCGAAAAATGCCGGCGCATTGGTGGTCATGGATCCCGCCCCAGCCCCCACACCGTTCTGGACGCCGGATGCATTGCAATGTTTCGATATCCTGACGCCGAATGCCAGCGAAACCAAGATGATCACTGGTCATGAGCCGCGTAGCTTGGGCGAGGGACAAGAAGCCGCGCGTAAACTTCAGGAATATGGTGCCAAAGGCAGTATTATCACAATGGGCGCCATGGGAGTTGCATGGTCTATCGACGGCAAGACTGGCCAAAAACAGTCGCCCAAAGTCAATTCCATCGACACCGTCGCAGCCGGAGATTGTTTTAACGGTGCATTTGCGGCAGCACTGGCCTCCGGACAGTCTATCAGTGCGGCAATAGACGTTGCTGTCAACGCGGCATCAATAGCAACAACGCGTAACGGGGCGGCGGACTCCATACCAACTTTAGAAGAGGTAACTTCTGCTATGTCGTCCAGGTGAATACTCCAAGTACACGTTGACTTGTCGGTGGTTCTGGGGTTTTTCAGAGACGACTGATAAGGCAGGGACCCTATGAAAACGGTAAGGGATGTCGCAACCAAAGCGGGGGTTTCCGTCGGCACTGTTTCAAAAGTGCTTTCAAATAACCCAACGGTAAAGCCCGCCTTGCGTGACCGCGTTTTGACCGCGGTTGCTGACTTGGGGTACAAGCCAAACATGGCAGCCCGTGCTTTGCGGACCAATAGGTTGAATATATTGGGGCTGGTAGTACCGGACATTTCCAACCCCTTTTTCGCCCAATTGGCAAAGAACATCGAGGCCGAGGCAGCCCAACAGGCCCATATGGTCATGTTAGCTAATTCAGACGATGATCCAGATGTCGAGGCCCGCCAGATAGAAGGTTTACTGGCCCAAATGCCAAAGGGGTTGATCGTCGTCGGATCGGTTGATCAGTCAAAGGTCTCCATTCAAACGGAAGTCCCCATCGTTAGCGTTGACCGCAGATATGGGGACTACAAGCTTATATCTGCAGATCATGAGGCCGGATCTGCATTGGTTGCCGAGCACCTTTTCCAACTGGGGCATCGTCGGATCGCTTATATCTCCGGTCCTCAATCGACCGAGGTGGGGCGGCTCAGGAGGAAGGGGTTTTGTGACCGGTTACAGCAGCTGGCTCTGGCCGACGCGACCATGAAATTTCAGATTGTTGAGGGTCATTTTGACTACGCCTCTGGCGAAGACATCGGCCGTAGATTATTAAGTGAGAGGGCAGAACTGCGCCCAACGGCGATTGCGGCGGCAAGCGATCAGCAGGCGATTGGGGCACTTCGCGTCGCACGCGACCTTGGGATTGACGTGCCAACTGATTTGTCGATCGTTGGCTTTGACGATATTACCCTAGCTAACCTTGTCGTTCCAAGACTTACCAGCGTGTCACAAAATACCGTCGAGATCGCGCGTATGGCAGTGCGGACCTTATTATCCGAAAAGCCGATGCCCACTGAAGATCAGTTTGTGGAGACCATTTTATGTGCGCGTGGATCGTCGGGCGCTGTTGCGATAAAATGAGAACGGATTTCTCAAAGTTGGACAGTGCCTGATTTCGGTGCCCTTTGAGGGCACTTGCGAACCCTGACCGTAAACGTTCCGTCTCTTGACAGAAGCGACCCGCTAAATCTGCTGATTGGCAGCACGGGCATCAAGATCGACGGCAAAAGTGAGTGAAATATACGCAAGCCCGTGTCTTGCACATGACTTGTATGTGTAGCTTGGCAGCGGGCGCACTGTTTGTCTCCTCGTGCGCGACTCTTCAGCAGATTTGTGTTGCAAAGACCACTAGACCAGCACTGTCAGTTTAGAATTTGCCAAGTTGGACTTAGACCGCAATGCGATGAACTGTCTGGAGCCGATATTCAACCTTAGTTCTGGGTGCTTTCCTAGGGGATGAGGGACTCGAACCCCCAGCCAAAGCGTTATGAGCGCTCTGCTCTAACCATTGAGCTAATCCCCCAGGAACAAGCGGTGACCGCAGTGTGACTGCAGCAACGCCAAGGGTGGCCGATCTTTTGGCCAATAGTCTTACTGGCAGGCATAATGGTAAGCCGTACCAGTAAGGTAGTACTGATCTTACTAGCCGCAAAGCGCAAGGCCCATTGACCAGTTCGAACAATCAATCAGTAAGTATTACCCTACTAACAAGGACTTGAGCCAATAGTCAAAGCGATATGGACACTCTGTACTAACCGTTTTGCTACGGGCCCGCCGGTTCTGGTGGTTATGCAATGGTGGCCAACAGGTCAAGTAATGATTGTCCGTAAAAGCGAATGAACTTTGACGGCTTCAGCTAGTATCGGTGCATAATGGGACAGGTCGGTCTAGAGCCTGACCTGCAGGTGGTGGCGGGTGGTGTGTCGAAGAGGAGAGACGGCGTTGCCTGTGTCGCATCTTCCACTATGATCAGCTCGAATGGTTTCGACTGCGGCTGTCCGGTATCTCCTCGGTTTTGCGCGCAGCGGAGTAATGAATTCCTATCGAAGGGCCTTGTTTTTGGGGCGCGACGGATTCGCTTATTTCATTCTGTCGGATGTTGCGCTAAAGGCTGCGCAACTCATACCAAGGAGCCCGGCGATGACCACTGGCAAAAACGGCCTGACCTATGCGGATGCAGGCGTGGATATTGATGCAGGCAACGCGCTGGTAGACCGGATCAAACCGGCCGCCAAACGCACCAACCGCTCGGGCGTGATGAGCGGGTTGGGCGGTTTTGGCGCGCTATTCGACCTTAAGGACGCGGGCTATAACGATCCTATCCTGGTGGGCGCGACCGATGGGGTCGGAACCAAGCTGCGTATTGCCATCGACACCGGTGTTGTTGACGGTGTTGGCATTGATCTTGTCGCCATGTGCGTCAACGATCTGGTGTGTCAGGGGGCTGAACCACTGTTCTTCCTCGACTACTTTGCTACGGGCAAACTGGAAACCGAAACTGCCGCGCGGATTATCGAAGGCATCGCCGAGGGCTGTGTCCGCTCAAATTGCGCGTTGATCGGTGGCGAAACGGCGGAAATGCCCGGCATGTACCCCAAGGGCGACTTTGACCTGGCCGGGTTCTCGGTTGGTGCAATGGAACGCGGTGCCACGCTGCCCGCTGACGTTGTTGAAGGTGACGTTCTACTGGGGCTGGCCTCGGATGGGGTGCATTCCAACGGATACTCGCTGGTGCGTCGTCTGGTTGAGATTTCAGGCTTGGGCTGGGATGACGACTGTCCCTTTGCCGAAGGTAAACTGGGCGAGGCTCTGCTGACGCCAACGCGTTTGTACGTGACATCCTGTCTGGCCGCCGTGCGGGCAGGGGGTGTTCATGCGCTGGCTCATATCACCGGCGGCGGTCTGACCGAAAATCTGCCCCGCGTTCTGCCCGATGACCTTGGGGCTGACATTGATTTAGACGCCTGGCAGCTGCCCGGAGTGTTTCAATGGATGGCACAGACCGGCAATATTGCCGAAACAGAAATGCTCAAAACCTTCAACTGCGGCATTGGCATGATCCTCAGTGTCTCGGCTGATCACGCGGACGCGTTGACCGAGCTGTTGACGGCCGAGGGCGAGACAGTGTCGCGTCTGGGAACGGTCACTGCAGGTGCCGGTATGCGCTATACAGGCAAGTTGCTGTGAGCGCACACAAACAGGTCGCCATCCTGATTTCGGGTGGCGGCTCTAACATGATGACACTGGTGGACAGCATGACCGGTGATCATCCGGCGCGCCCCTGTCTGGTGTTGTCCAATAACGCCGATGCTGGCGGTCTAAAAAAAGCCGCTGCAGCAGGCGTTGCCACAGCCGTGGTCGATCACCGTCCGTTCAAGGGGGATCGACAGGCGTTTGAGGCAGAACTGGTGAAGCCAATTTTGGACGCAGGCGCCGATATTGTCTGTCTGGCCGGGTTTATGCGGGTTTTGACCGTTGATTTTGTAACGCAATTTCAGGGTCGGATGCTGAACATTCATCCCTCGTTGCTGCCCAAATACACTGGTTTGCATACCCACGCCCGCGCTCTTGCAGCCGGGGACAGCACGCATGGATGCTCGGTACACGAGGTGACAGCAGTGCTGGATGATGGCCCGCTATTGGGGCAGGCGCGGGTACCCGTCTTGCCGGATGATACGCCGGAAACGCTGGCCGAACGGGTTTTAACACAAGAGCATATACTATACCCGGACGTTTTACGCCGCTATGCCGCAGGTGATCGAACACCTGTTCTGTTAGGGTAAGTCAGCGCAACCTGAGGGGCGGTTTGCAAAGCGCCCCGCAAGCGCGTATCAGGGGTTAAATATGCAAGACAAAATCAGGAAAAGACGCAGCTTATGAAAACTCTGACCACCACTGAAGAGCTAAAAGAGTTTTGCCAGGACGCTGCAAAACATCCCTTTGTGACAGTGGATACAGAGTTCTTACGCGAGCGAACCTACTATTCAAAGCTGTGCCTGGTTCAATTGGCCTTCCCCGGCGAGGGAGATGAGAATGCTGTTTTGGTGGATCCTCTGTCAAAGGATCTGTCGCTTGAACCCCTCTATGATTTGTTTCGCGATGAATCCGTAGTCAAGGTCTTCCATGCCGCGCGCCAGGATCTGGAGATTTTCTGGGTTGATGCCAAAGTCTTTCCCACTCCGCTTTTCGATACGCAAGTGGCTGCAATGGTTTGTGGCTTTGGGGATCAGGCTGGCTATGAGACCTTGGTCCGCAAAATTGTCAAAGAAGGTGTTGATAAAAGCTCTCGGTTTACAGATTGGGCGCGCCGTCCGCTTACGGACGCACAGAAAAACTATGCATTGGCTGATGTGACCCACCTACGCGTCGTTTATGAATATCTGGCCGCCGAATTGGAAAAAAGTGGCCGGGGCCATTGGGTTACCGAAGAGCTGCAGGTGCTGACCAATCCAGGCACCTATGACATTCAACCCCAAGACGCCTGGCGCCGCATCAAAACGCGAACCAGTTCGTCCAAGTTTTTGGCAGTGGTGCGTGAGCTGGCTGCATTTCGTGAAAATTACGCTCAGACGAATAATGTGCCACGCAACCGTGTGTTCAAGGACGACGCGCTGGTCGAGCTGGCTTCGACCAAGCCTAAAACCGGCGCCGATCTTGGCGCGTCGCGGCTGTTGCTGCGTGAAGCCCGTCGGGGTGCCATCGCCGAGGGCATCCTTGAAGCTGTCGCCAAGGGGGTGAGTTGCCCAGCAGACAAGATGCCGAAACCAGATCGCAGCAAGGAAAAATTACAGGTCAATCCGGCTTTGGCTGACCTGTTGCGCGTGCTGTTGAAGTCTAAGACGGAAAACGCCGGAGTGGCCGCTAAGCTGATAGCACCGAGCGCAGATCTGGACGCCATTGCAGCTGGGCAACGCGATGTTGCAGCCCTGTCTGGATGGCGGATGGAGGTATTTGGGGCCGATGCGTTGAGGCTCTGTGATGGCAAGATCGGCCTGGCAGCCAAGGGCCAGTCTGTCAGAGTTGTCGAACTCTAAGGTCCTCTGAATACAGATAGGTCGAGGACTCTGGGTCCTCGACTATAATTTCCCTTAGCGTCGTGTTTCGCGTGCGTTGCTTTCGCTGGACACCCGGATCAATTTAATTCCGGCCAGGTCCTGGTGTGTCAGACTAACGGCCACTCGAAGGATACGGGTGTTCTCAGATCCGATCGGTGTTGCGGTTTCCGGATAGACAGCCCGGAAGGAATACTCGAGCGAGGTCTCATCGCTGTCTTCGTTCAGACGCAGCCAGACATCGTGGGCGCCTTGGCGCGCGGCAAGCCCGGTTGCATAGATTATCGCGCCGGATGGTGTTCGTTCAATTTTCAGGTCGGTCACACTGGCCACAGCAACGCTGAAGTCTTCCTCAGAGTCGCTAGAACGACTGAAGAGCCCGCCTTCTTTTTCTGCGGGAATCAGAGCATTGACCGGGTCTACGCTGGCATCACCGGGAACTTCAACGCTTCTTGATTTATTAAACCAGTTGCCGGGGTTCGCCCTTGACCCCTGCCAACTGCTGCAACCGGAAAGAGTAATCCCGGTGATCAATAAAGCTACAATAGAGATGCGCATGGAAGCCGCCCGTTTGAATTGTCCTTACAAGGGATTACCCGATTGCAGGCGTGATGGAAAGCGGTTGAAATAAAACATAAGCCAGCATAGGTCGAAGACAGTTCATTTCTCCAACGGATCGGATCCAAATCATGGCCAGTGCCGCCTTTGAGGACATCGTCGAGGATTTCGAATTCCTGGAAGACTGGGAAGATCGATACCGCTATGTCATCGACTATGGCAAAGCCATGGAGGCCATGGACGAGGCCCTGAAGGTGCCTTCAACCAAAGTCCACGGCTGTGCCAGTCAAGTATGGTTGCACCCAAAAATTGAGCACGGTGTGTTTGCCTTCGATGGTGATAGCGATGCGATAATTGTACGCGGGCTGATTGCGGTTTTGCGGGCTTTGTATAGTGGATTGCCAGTCGGGGACGTCGGCAAGGTTGATGCCAAGAGCGAGCTTGGTCGTCTTGGGTTAACAGATCACCTGTCCGCACAACGGTCAAATGGTGTCCGATCTATGATTGAACGAATTCACCATGTCGCCGCGGAAGCAAGTAATGACTAAGGGACTTTAACAGGGGCCAGCCCCTCTTGGCCGATGGCCAATTCACCCCGGGATATTTTTAGCCAGATGAAAAGGCGGACCAGTCGCGCAGGGTCGTTTCCAGGTCGCCGTAACCTGTGTGACGGTGCTCAAACGTCAGACCGAGTCGGGTGGCACAATGAGCAGCTTTCTGTACGAGCGCCGGATCGTTGACTTGGGATTGATACACCAGCGTGGTGTAGTTGCCAAAAATCATCTCGCGGAGCTCGGGGTTTTTGTCGAGGCCCATGGGACGCCAGATGAAAGCATCGAATTGTTTCACCAGGAAGTCGGTGAGATAGAAGGCGGTGATCTCTCCGGCAGCGGATTTTTCTTCAAACACTTGATTGCCTTCGAAGAAGGAATAGCAATGCGGCCCCGCAACCATTTCAACACCCAGCTCGGTGCAGGTACGAGCGAGGGCGCCGCCGGTGCCGCAATCGGCATAGACCACGTAAATCTGATCATAGCTGGTTTGGTGCTTTTTCACTGCGGCGGTGACAGCAGTTGGGATTTGGTCCGGATAGAGGTGTAGTTTGGCGGGCAAGCAGGTCAGGTCAATGTGGGTGAGCTGGTTGTTGGCTTTGATGTCCAGGATCTCGCGGGCGAGGGCGCCACATGCAATCAAAAGAATGCGGCCTGGCTTGAATTCTGGTGCAGCCAGGCCCTGTTCGGTCAGTGTGTTGTCATCCAGCGGATCGCTGGAGGGTGGGCGAATAGCGACACGGCCTTGCAGGCGTGCCGCTCTTCCCCGACGGGCCAAGTCAGGCGCTCAATCGGTTGTGTTTGCGGGTTATAAAATCTTTGGCCATTTCCACGGCCACAGCCGCGTCACGGCAATAGCCGTCAGCGCCAATCGCCTTGCCGAATTCTTCGTTGAGCGGGGCGCCGCCAACCAAAACAATATAGTCGTCACGCTTGCCTTGTTCGACTAGCGTGTCGATGACAACTTTCATGTAAGGCATGGTTGTGGTCAACAAAGCGGACATGCCAAGAATATCGGCTTTTTCCCGCTCCACGGCTTCGATGTAGTTTTCCACGGGGTTGTTGATCCCTAGGTCCACCACTTCAAAGCCGGCGCCTTCCATCATCATGGACACAAGGTTCTTGCCGATGTCGTGAATGTCGCCTTTGACTGTTCCAATCACCATTTTACCGACCTGTGGCGCGCCCGTCGCAGCAAGCAGCGGCTTCAGGATGGCCATGCCACCTTTCATCGCGTTTGCAGACAGTAGAACCTCTGGGACAAACAAGATGCCGTCGCGGAAATCGGCGCCAACAATCGTCATACCACTGACCAGCGCTTCGGTGAGCACTTTGTAGGGCTCCCAGTCGCGGGCGAGAAGGATTGCGACTCCTTCTTCAATTTCTTCGCGCAGACCATCATAAAGATCGTCAAACATCTGCTGGACAAGTTCTTCGTCGTCCAGTTCCGCGAGGATGATGTCTTCTTCTTCTGACATGGGAGTCTTCCTTGACTTAAGTCGGGGCTAGCCCGGTGTGGCCGTGTTCCTGTCCCCTTTTTGCCAAAAGGTCGCGGGCGAACTGCAATATTTGCGACATTGCGCTGGCGTGAACCGACGTATATGCGCAAAAACACCAAAATAATAATGAAGATTACACATGGAGATCTTCGGTTTGGGTACTTTGTTCTTTATTTGTTCCTGCCAGTGAGGCAGGATTGGGTATGCAAACTCAAGATCAAACCAGAATTAGAATCCACACTTCCCGGGCCGCGCTCAGCAATGAAGCCGGGCGTTTTGATGTGTCGTGTGAAACGGTTGACGACGGCTGGCAATCAGAGCCGGAACCTTCCCATATTGCGACCGAGATACGCCAAGAGATGGCCCGGTCTATCATCAGCTACAATCGATCTCCGGATTTGCCATTCGATCGCTCGCTGAACCCCTATCGGGGTTGCGAACATGGGTGCATTTATTGCTTTGCGCGCCCAACCCATGCCTATCTTGGGCTATCAGCGGGGCTGGATTTTGAAACAAAACTTGTCGCCCGGCCAAATGCGGCAGAGTTGCTGCGCCGTGAGCTGCGGGCCGGAAAATATCGGGTGGCGACACTGGCAATTGGAACCAATACAGATCCCTACCAGCCGATCGAGAGGGATCAGAAGGTCGTGCGTGCCTGTCTAAAAGTGCTGAGCGAATTCAATCATCCCGTGGCAGTCGTAACCAAAGGCGCGCTGATTGAGCGGGACATTGATATTCTGGCACCGATGGCGGCCAAGGGACTGGTACGGGTTGGTGTTTCGGTGACGACACTTGCGTCTGACTTGTCTCGCCGGATGGAACCCCGGGCGCCGACACCCATCCGGCGGTTGGCAACTATCCGACGCCTTAGCGACGCGGGAATTCCGGTTCGGATCATGGTGGCCCCGGTGGTGCCAGGTCTTACGGACAACGAGATAGAAGCGCTGCTGGCTGCAGGCGCTGAGGCCGGGGCGGATGCGGCCAGTTGGATCATGCTTCGTTTACCCCGAGAGGTGTCAGAGCTGTGGCAACAGTGGCTTGCAGAACACGAACCGGGGCGTGCAGCCAAGGTGATGGCGCGACTGCGTGAGATGCATGGCGGGCGAGATTACGATCCGCGCTGGGGGCAACGTATGCGCGGTGAAGGCGAATATGCCCGCATGATTGGGCATCGGTTCAAGACTGCGATCAAGAGGCTGGGATTAAAAGAAAAAACGACAACCCTACGGTGCGACTTGTTTGCCTGCCCGGCCCAGCCCGGGGATCAATTGTCATTTTTTTAGAATTGCTCAGTGCAACGTTAGCCGGGTCGTCATCGCAAGTTGCCAGTGGTGAGCCGGGTCGAAGAAGCCCGACGAGACAACTGTCACCGCAGCCTTAAGTAGCTGCGATGACATTTGTCTGTAGCTTTAGGTTTTGCGACGTCCGCGGCGTTCACGTACGGGGGCGACGTAATCACCAGTACCATCACTGTCAGAGGAAAACGGGCCAAGGGTTTCGACAATCTGCTCTAGTGCCGGTTTGTCTCCGCGTGGTCGCGTATCCAGCGCCTCACGCATAGCACGCAGGTGGTCGGGCAGGGTGCCACAGCAACCGCCAATGATTTTGGCACCGCTGTCACGCGCCATAACCGCATATTCGGCCATCAACGCAGGGGTTCCATCATAGTGGATATGACCATCTACATACTTTGGGATACCGGCGTTGCCCTTGGAGATGACTGCACGTTCGGTCCCTTGAGCGGCAAAGCCTAGAACTGTGCGCAGAATATCAGAGGCCCCGGTTCCACAGTTGGCGCCAAAGGCCAGTGGTTTGTTTGCAATCTCTTCGACCAGTTCAGCCAGTGCCGAAGAGGTGACGCCCATCATCGTGCGCCCAGCCGTGTCAAAGCTCATGGTGCCGCACCAGGGCATGTCGGCCAGAGCAAAAGCCTCGGCAGCGGCGCGGAATTCTTCAGGGGCCGAGATGGTTTCCAGCCATAAGACGTCGACACCGCCGGCTTTTAGTCCTTCGGCCTGTTCGTGAAACATTTCAACCGCCAGCGCGTGGCTGAGGTCACCAACCGGCTGCATGATTTCACCAGTTGGGCCGACGGAGCCGGCAACTGCAATCTTACGACCTGATTTGTCAGCGACTTCGCGTCCCAACTCGGCGCCGGCCTTGTTGAATTCGAAAACCCGGTCCTGGGCATTATGCAGCTTTAGACGTGCAGAGGTACCACCAAAGGTGTTGGTCAGAAACAGGTCACTGCCCGCATCGACCGAGCCTTGGTACAAGGCTTTGATCTTGTTTGGTTCGTCAACGTTCCAGAATTCAGGAGAATCGCCTGATTGCAGGCCCATATTGAAAAGGTTGGTGCCAGTGGCGCCATCGGCCAGCAACACATCTTTGCTGTTGAGCAACTCAATAAAGGTATTGGTCATATCTGATATCCTGTGCAAGCTGGGGCTAGGCCCCGGACCGATTGAGCGGTGCAATCATCTTGAACGTCCTGTGTCACGCAGAGCGCTACAAGGCAATTCCATTTTGTTCATCTTCATTATGAGGTATCGAACTTTGCGGTACTGGGAAAGTGACGATCACAACCGCCACGCCGTCCTTATACCTGTCAAACCTAAGGCATTGGTGGACGATGACCAAGGTGCGAACATCAAAAGAAAAGGGCGACATGTCGGTCTTGACGGATGCTATTCAAAAGAGCGCACTATTTTAGGCAATCTGGTTAGGTTTTTGGTGAATAATACCAGCTGTATAAAGGCGGGCTGACGCTTCAGAACAGGGCTGTTCCTTTGACTGGCAGCCAATGGCACAATAATTGACAGGCCGTGTTATCCGGTTTCTAACAAGATTTGCGCCTGCGCATCGGGCAGCAATGTCGCACGCCTTTGGCGGATTTCGTCCGAGGTTGCGCGGCCCTGAAGGTCAGCCGTTACCTTGCGCACGACATCCTCGGGGTCGGACCCCTCGATACTTGCGGTGACAAGAGTATGAGCATAGGTTTCGGCCTGCTCTCCGGATTTTCCCATTTTTGCCGCAGCCCACAGACCGAGCATTTTATTGCATCGAGCCTCAGCTTTAAACTGCATCTCTTCGTCATGGGCAAATTTCGCTTCAAACGCCTGTTCTCGGTTGTCAAATGTAGTCATACCACCTCGCCTTAATTAAGAGTGAAATCCTATAGTTCTGATTTAGCCCCTCATTGCATCGCTACAAGGGGGCGAGGGTTGCTTGCGACACTGGCGGGCTTGCTCTATGAGGGCGACATCAACGGGATTCACTCATCTACCCCAGGCTTATTCGAAAGGCTGTCCATGGCGCGTCGCAAAAAAATCTACGAAGGCAAGGCCAAAACTTTGTATGAAGGCCCGGAGCCGGGAACCCTTGTGCAGTATTTCAAGGATGACGCCACCGCCTTTAACGCCGAAAAGAAGGACGTTATCGAAGGTAAGGGGGTTTTGAACAACTTGCTGAGCGAGTATTTCATGACTGGGTTGGGTCAAATTGGCGTCCCAACACACTTTCTGAAGCGCTTGAATATGCGTGAGCAGCTGATCCGCTCTTGCGAGATCGTTCCGCTGGAAGTGATTGTTCGTAATTTCGCCGCGGGCTCCATGTCCAAACGTTTGGGTATCGACGAAGGCACTCAATTGCCGCGCCCAATCGTTGAATTCTGCTACAAAGATGATGCTTTGGGCGACCCTTTGGTCAGCGAAGAGCACATCGCGGCTTTTGGCTGGGCCAGTCAGCAGGATATGGATGATATTCTAAGCATGACATTGCGCGTGAATGATTTCATGTCCGGGGTGATGCTGGCAGTTGGTATTCGCCTTATCGACTTCAAGATTGAATTTGGTCGTGTTTTTGAAGGTGACTTTCAGCGCTTGGTTGTTGCGGATGAGATCAGCCCTGACAGCTGTCGTTTGTGGGATATTGAGACCGGTCGTAAGCTGGACAAGGATGTGTTCCGCCGCGATTTGGGGAGCCTGACGGACGCCTATTCTGAGGTTGCGCGGCGTTTGGGTGTGATGCCGAACACGCCACCCAAAGGCGGAAAACCAACACTGGTCAACTGAAGATCGGCACCCTGATCTGGGGGTCGGTTATGATAGTTTTTAGCAAAGAAGAAGCCCGAGGGGCTTTGCCACCGTAATCGAGGAATAGCGCGATGAAGGCACGTGTGCATGTGATGCTGAAGAATGGGGTTTTGGATCCACAGGGTGAGGCCGTGCGCCATGCCTTGGGGGCGATGGGCTTTGACAAGGTAAACGGCGTTCGCCAAGGCAAGGTGATCGATCTGACCTTGGCCGAAGGCTCTAGCGAAGCAGATGTGACAGACATGTGCGAGAAGCTGCTTGCCAATACAGTTATTGAATCCTACAGCATCGAGATTCTGTGATGAAGGCGGCCGTAGTTGTTTTTCCTGGGTCAAACTGCGATCGCGATCTGGCGGTAGCCTTTGAACGTGCTGGTTTTGATGTCACGATGGTCTGGCACAAGGACAGTGCGCTGCCCTCGGGCGTAGATATTGTTGGTGTGCCGGGTGGTTTTTCCTATGGCGATTACCTGCGCTGTGGTGCCATTGCGGCGCAGTCTCCGATTTGTAAGGCCGTTGTCGATCATGCAAATCGCGGTGGCTATGCGGTAGGGATCTGTAACGGCTTTCAGGTGTTGACGGAAACCGGTGTTCTGCCCGGTGCCTTGCTGCGCAATGCCGGATTGAAATACATCTGCCGCTCAGTTGATTTGACGGTCACAACCTCCAACAGCGT
Organism: Parasedimentitalea marina; assembly: GCF_004006175.1. Taxonomy (GTDB): domain Bacteria; phylum Pseudomonadota; class Alphaproteobacteria; order Rhodobacterales; family Rhodobacteraceae; genus Parasedimentitalea; species Parasedimentitalea marina. Next base: position 2,385,711 of record NZ_CP033219.1, on the reverse strand, counting down.
CTTCACTGAAGGCTACAGTGCGGGTGACGTCATCAGTGTCCCAATTGCGCACCATGACGGCAACTATTTTGCGGATGCCGAAACGATTGCGAAATTGCAGGGCGAGGATCGCATTGCCTTTAGCTATTGTGATAATCCTAATGGCTCGCTTGGTGATATCGCCGGTATCTTGTCCGAGAACCGCCGGGTTTTAGGTATGATGCCACACCCCGAGAGGGCAGCGGATGAAGCTCATGGTGGCACCGATGGGGTGGCAGTGTTCCGCGCATTGACAGGTATAGTTGCCACTGCGTGACTTGTGATGCTGGGGCAGTCAGCGTAGATTTACACTATGGCTGCCCCGCATAATCTTCCGCAAAAATCTAAAGTCACCAAACCCTCCCGAACATTTTCGTGGAAAGTGCGGTTGGCGTTGGTATTGTTGCTGGCAGTGGTTGCGGTCACAGTCTGGCAAACCAACCGATTGTTGTCGAACCGTTTCACCCAAACCACGCGCAACCGGGCTGAACTGCGGCTGGCGCTGTATTCTGGCAACTTGTTGAGTGAGTTGCGTCAAAACGCCATTGTGCCGCAACTCTTGGCGCGCGATCAGACGTTGATTTCAGCCCTTCAATCCAATGATTTTTCATTGTCGACACAGCGGTTGATTTCGTTTGTTGATGAAATCGGCGCCGCGTCGATTATGCTTTTGGCGCAGGATGGGCGCACAGTGGCGGCCACGGATCGGCTTCGTCTGGGGGAGCTTCACCGCAGCGCGCCATATTTCGTAGATGCGGTGCGTTCCAATACCACCGTGTTTTCAGTGATCGAGCGTGAGGCGGGGGGCTACCGCTTTACCTATGCGCGGCGTTTGGAGGCTTCCTCGGAAGTGTTGGGCGTGATTGTTGTAGAGGTCGATCTGCAGAAGTTTGAGCGCGCCTGGGCCGGGATTTCTGACGCGGTTATGGTGAGTGACAGCACGGGCACTATCGTTTTGGCAACGGAATCGCGTTGGCGCGGCTTGAGCGAAGCAGAAGCGGTGACACAGCAAACGCCACAGGGGGCGATCCAGAGAGCAATCCGCGCGACGACAGATTGGACTGTGTTGCCCGCAGATGCTTATCTTCGCGGCGAAGCCGTCATGCGGATTACCAATCGTATTCAATTTCGCGGTTGGCGGATGACCTCATTTACCACCTATGTGTCCATCCGGGAGCGGGTGAATGCGGTTTTGGCGCTGGAGATCATGGGGTTTGCCATATTCTTGGCGCTGGGATTCTATGCGCTTAGCCGGAGGACTGCGCTTCGTATGGCCTTGTTTCAGCGCGAGTCGGCGGAGCTTCGCGTATTGAATGCCCGTTTGCAGCGGGAAGTCGCCGAACGCGAGAGGGTGCAAAAGACTCTTGCCGTGGCCGAGCAAAGCCTGGCGCAAAGTTCCAAACTGGCAGCTTTGGGAGAGATGTCTGCAGCCGTTAGCCATGAGTTAAATCAACCCCTGGCGGCCATGAAAACTTATTTGGCGGGCGCGCGCTTATTGCTCGGCCGCAACCGACCAGAAGAGGCGCTGGTGTCTTTTGGCCGGATCGATGATTTGATTGAACGCATGGGGGCGATAACGCGACAATTGAAATCTTATGCCCGCAAGGGAGGAGATACGTTTAGCCCAGTAAATATGGGAGATGCACTGGCCTCAAGCTTGTCGATGATGGAGCCACAGTTGCGTCAACGACACGTCAGGATCGCCCGTGTTTTGCCGGACAGCCCAGTCTTTGTCATGGGCGATCGGATGCGCATCGAGCAAGTGATGGTGAACCTCTTGCGTAACGCCCTGGATGCCACCAAATCAGTGGTAGACCCCGAGATCGAAATTATTCTGGCCGCGGGGGAAACCGCAATTCTGGCCGTGCGCGATAATGGTGCTGGGATCGAAGACTTTGGAGAGCTGTTTGAGCCCTTTTATACAACCAAGCAGCCGGGTGACGGGGTTGGGCTTGGGCTTGCTATCTCCTCAGGGATCGTGAACGACCTAGGGGGACGACTTACGGCCCGCAACGGTGAAAACGGCGGCGCGGTGTTTGAAATGCAATTGCCGATCTTGGTGGACGGGATCGAAGCCGCTGAATAAGCGCGGTGTGTTTGAGGAAGGATACGATATGGCACAGGCCATGAAAATCGCGATTGTAGATGACGAGCAGGATATGCGTCAGTCCATCAGCCAATGGTTGGCCTTGTCGGGCTACGACACTGAAACATTTGCCAGCGCCGAAGATGCACTAAAGGTGCTGAGTGCAGATTACCCCGGAATTGTGATTTCCGATATCAAAATGCCCGGCATGGACGGGATGCAATTCCTGAAGAAATTGATGGGCAGCGACAGCGCGTTACCGGTGATCATGATCACCGGACACGGAGATGTGCCTATGGCCGTCGAGGCGATGCGAGTCGGAGCATTTGATTTCCTTGAGAAACCATTCAACCCGGACCGAATGTCCGAACTGGCCAAACGCGCCACCGGCGCCCGGCGTCTGGTGCTCGACAACCGTGTGTTGCGGCGGGAATTGTCGGACGGCACCCAGATCATGAAAAAACTGATTGGCGCCAGCCCTGTGATGGATCGTTTGAAAGAGGACATTCTGGACCTTGGCCAAGCCGACGGCCACGTGATGATCGACGGCGAAACGGGGACTGGCAAAACGCTGGTGGCCCATGCTTTGCACGCTGTCGGCAGCCGGGCGGGTAAGAAATTTGTACTGGTCAGCTGTGCCGCGCTGGAAGAAGAGGCCCTGTCCAAGCGGCTGTTTGGTCCGATGATGCCCGAAGACTCGCTGTTGCCAGCCATCGAGGAAGCGCGCGGCGGCACTTTGGTGCTGGAAGACATTGATGCGCTGACGGAACCGTTGCAGGGCAAGCTGCTAAGCGTGATCAACGAGCAGGGCACCCCCGGGGAAACCCGCATTGTTGCGATTTCGAACCTGCAAGAGGCGGGCAAAACCTGCGAGGACGCTTTGCGGTCGGACTTATTCTACCGTTTGGCAGCTTTGCGGATCACTGTGCCACCATTGCGCCAGCGTGGTGAAGACATTCTGACACTGTTCATGCGCCTGTCCGAGCAATTCTCTGAGGAATACGGCTGTGAGGCTCCCAAAGTCTCGGCGCAAGAGGCGGCCCAGTTGTTGCAGGCCCCATGGCCCGGCAATGTGCGCCAGTTGATCAACATCGCGGAACGGGCCGTGCTGCAAGCGCGGCGTGGCTCTGGCACCATTGCGTCGCTTCTGATGTCCGATCACGAGGAAATGCAACCGGTGATGACAACCGAGGGCAAACCGTTGAAGGAATATGTTGAAGCCTTTGAGCGGATGCTGATCGACAATACCATGCGTCGCCACAAGGGATCGATCGCATCGGTGATGGAGGAACTGTGCCTTCCACGCCGGACCTTGAATGAAAAAATGGCCAAATATGGTTTGCAACGGTCAGACTATCTTTGAGCCCAAGCGGTTCACAGGATTGATGATCTGCTCTTCTGCGGCAAATGGTCTTTAAAATGGATGTGCAAGCGAAGAAATTCGCTTGTTCTTAACCTTTAGGCTGAATTGATCGCCTTATGAGGTGATTTCCAGCGGTGCGTTAAAGATGCCCATTGTCATTACCTATCCACAGGCAGTATGCTGCTAGGAAGTGACTACCACCAATATGGTGCGTGTCACTTCAAATGAGATTCGCTGTTTTCCGTCTTTGTCCGGCATGATCCGAGAAGGCGAGAGCAGACCGATTGGCCCCAGGATCTGGGGTAGTTTAGCGCCTGCATTGGAGCGTTTCCAGTGCAGGAAAAAAATGGGCAGGGCTCGGGATACCCCCACCTGTCGGAGAAGAACCGCGATGACGCGCGCGCAGGCACAGAGCACCGAGACAGGACCGACGGAAAGATTTTCCGCGACCGTATCTCGTGGCGCGCCGTCAGATATCGCCCTGACAAGACATCACCCAAAACGCGCAGCTCCCCCCGGAAACGGCCGGAATGTGCGCGCGCAGGCATGGTGCACTAAGGAAACATGGCAAAGAAGATGCTTATTGATGCCACCCACGCGGAAGAAACCCGCGTCGTGGTGGTCGACGGAAACAAAGTTGAGGAGTTCGACTTTGAATCCGAGAACAAACGCCAGCTTGCTGGCAATATCTATCTGGCAAAAGTAACACGGGTCGAACCCTCTCTGCAGGCCGCCTTTGTTGACTATGGCGGCAATCGCCATGGATTTTTGGCGTTTTCGGAAATTCATCCCGATTACTATCAGATTCCGATCGCTGATCGCGAAGCTCTGATGGAAGAAGAGCGCGTCTATGCCGAGGCTATGCGCGCCAAGGATGATGAAGAAGACAACAAACCTACCAAACCGCGCCGCTCGCGTTCTCGCAACCGCACAAAAGCCGAAGACGTGGCCACCAAGGATGCGGTCGAGACCAAAGAAGTTGACGTCCCTAAGGCCGAAATTTCCGGTATGGAAACTATCGATCTTAGCGATGAGGGCGAGGCTGAAGCTGGGTCTTCGAATGTGCTTGGCACAGCCGAAGGCAGTTCTCCAATGGAGACTGTGGCGGAAACTCCGGTTGAAGAACCTGTTCAGGAACAATCCGAAGCTCAAGACGAAACTGCGGAGACTGCAGAACCAGTTGCTGTGGAAACAGCTGTTGTAGAACCAGCTGCCGGAGAAACTGTTGCTGTTGATGCCGTCGCCGAAGTTGCGCCCGTTGCTGAGGCTATAGCTTCCGCAGAGGAAACCGTCGCCGAACCAGTCGTTCAGGACGATGCAGCCAACGACACACCTAAAGAAGCACCGGTTGCAGACGGCGAACCCGCCGAAGCAAAGGCGCCGGGCGACGACGAGCCGGATGCGGAAGATAGCCGTGCAGATGCCACGTCGAAAGACAGCACAATCGAATCTGTTGCTGACGAAGATGACAGCGAAGACATTCGTCCACGCCGTAAACCACGTCCGCGCCGCTACAAGATCCAGGAAGTTATCAAAGTTCGCCAGGTTCTACTGGTGCAGGTTGTCAAAGAAGAGCGCGGCAACAAAGGCGCTGCTTTGACCACATATCTGTCGCTGGCTGGTCGGTATTGCGTTCTGATGCCCAACACCGCCCGTGGTGGCGGCATTTCCCGCAAAATTACCAATGCTGTTGACCGCAAGAAGCTAAAGGAAATCGCCAACGAAATCGACGTGCCTCAGGGCGCGGGGCTGATCGTTCGCACTGCCGGCGCCAAACGCACCAAGGCTGAGATCAAGCGCGATTACGAATACCTGCAACGCCTGTGGGAGCAGATCCGCGAGTTGACGCTGAAATCTATCGCGCCTGCCAAGATCTATGAAGAAGGCGATTTGATTAAACGGTCGATCCGCGACCTGTATAACCGCGAAATTGATGAAGTGTTTGTCGAAGGTGAACGCGGATATCGCATCGCCAAAGACTTCATGAAAATGATCATGCCGTCGCACGCCAAGAACGTGAAGCGTTACAACGAAACCCTGCCGCTGTTCGCCCGTTATCAGGTCGAAAGCTATCTGGGGGGCATGTTCAACCCAACCGTTCAGCTGAAATCTGGCGGCTATATCGTGATTGATGTCACCGAGGCGCTGGTCGCTATCGATGTCAACTCGGGTCGGGCCACCAAAGAAGGCTCGATTGAGGATACGGCGACAAAGACCAACCTAGAGGCCGCCGAAGAGGTGGCCCGTCAGTTGCGCCTTCGTGACCTTGCCGGTCTGATCGTCATCGACTTCATCGACATGGATGAGCGTAAGAACAACGCAGCCGTTGAAAAGAAGATCAAAGACAAGCTGAAGACTGATCGCGCCCGCATTCAAATCGGCCGTATCTCGGGCTTTGGTCTGATGGAGATGAGCCGTCAGCGCCTGCGGCCTGGCATGCTTGAAGCCACCACCCAGCCGTGCCCTTCGTGCCACGGCACCGGATTGATCCGCTCGGACGATAACATGGCGCTGACCATTCTGCGTCAGATCGAGGAAGAGGGCACCCGCAACCGCTCTCGCGAAGTTCTGGTGCGCTGCCCGGTCAGTATTGCCAATTTCCTGATGAACCAAAAGCGCGAGCATATCGCCCAGATTGAAGCGCGTTATGGTCTGTCGGTTCGCATTGAAGGCGACCCGCATTTGGTCAGCCCTGACTTTACTCTCGAGAAATTCAAGACTGCGACCCGGGTGGTGCAGGTCGCAGCAGCTCCTGTGGTGTCGGTTGATACATCGTTGATGGCACAAGTGGATGCTGAAGAGGCTGAAGCCAGTGATGACGATGCCGCCGACGTCGCGCCGGAAGCCGCTGATACTGTGGATATCGTCGAAACGTCGGACGAATCTGAGACTAAGCCCAAACGCAAACGTCGTCGTCGCCGTCGTCGGTCGGGTAAATCCGATGGGGCCGAAAACGGCAATGAGGATGGTTCCGGTGAAAATACCGATGCCGCTGCTGCTGCCGAGGCCTCTTCTGAGGGCGAGGTTGCTGCCCCTACTGAGGGAGCAGTCGAAGGTGAGCAGCCTGCTGAAGAAGAGACCAAGCCTAAGCCCAAGCGCACCCGGTCCCGGTCACGCTCACGGGGCAGTAAAGCCAAAACCGAAGCAGCAGCGGGCGATGCTACACCGTCGACTGACGCTCCGGAAGTGGCTGCTGTAGAGGAAGTGGTTGCTGTAGAGGAAGTGGTTGCTGTAGAGGGTGAAACCACTGTGGTGGAAACTGCTGCGGTCGAGACCACTGAGACTGAAGTTTCCGTGGCTAAAGCCGAGCCCACGCCTGAAACTGCACCAGTAGCAGTAGAAGCGGTGGTTGAAGCCGCACCAGAGGTCAGTGTTGAACCAGCTGCCGAGCCTGTTGTTGCTGAAGAGCCTGCCGTAGAACAGCCTGAGACTGCGGTGGACACGGCTCCTGAGCCAGTTGAGGCACCGGCGACAGTGGAGGTTGAAGCTGTTGTTGAGCCTGTTGCAGTTGCAGACAGCGTGTCTGAAAAAGCACCAGAAATCAGTGAGGCTGCCGTTGAGAAGACGGTTGAGCCCGAGCTGGTGGTCGAAACTATGACCACGCAGGCAGAGCCCGAGCCCGAGTTGGTATCAGCTGTTGAGGTCGCTCCGGAGCCAGAGGAACCAGCCAAGCCTAAACGACGTGGCTGGTGGTCTTTGGGAAGCTAAAATTGAAATAAGGAACGCCGGGGGAAACCCCGGCGTTTTCATTTGTGGCCAGCCGCCCTATCGGTGTGGGGTTGTTAAAACGGAGTTGGTGTTTTTCACACGCAGCACATTTGCGCCGAAGCAGATACGATGCTGCTAGGTCAATCGCCTTTGCGGACTAAGTAGATCTGATGGCCGTCTGCCTCGGTGATCTGCACCAATGTATGACCGCTTTCACTGCAAAAATGGGGCACGTCAATTACAGCTGCAGGATCGTCCGCCAAAAGTTGAAGGATTACACCTTGCTGCAACGACTTCAGCCGTTTGCGGAGTTTGAGGACGGGCAGGGGGCACAACAGGCCAATGGCGTCTACTATTTCGCTAATTTCGCTCATAACAGTCAGATATGACGGAAAATTCATCCTGTCCACAGGGATGTGACCAGCTGTCCTCGTGACCTTTGAAAACAGGTGCGCTATGGCAGAAGAATGTTTGGTATAGAAATCATTGATGCAGGCCTGCTGCCTGCCATGCTCGTCGCGCTGGTCGCCGGATTGATCAGCTTCCTTTCCCCCTGTGTGTTGCCTATCGTGCCGCCCTATCTGGCCTATATGAGTGGCGTTTCGATAGGAGATATGCAAAACCCTGGTGCGGCCCGTCGTAAGGCGATTTTGGCTGCCCTTTTCTTTGTTATGGGCCTGTCTACAGTGTTCCTGCTGTTGGGATTCACGGCGTCGCTGTTTGGCGCATTTGTTCTGCAAAACCAAGAACTTTTCGCCCAAGTTTCTGGACTTGTCGTGATCATCTTTGGCCTGCATTTTTTGTCGGTCTTTCGTATTCCAATATTGGATCGTGAGATGCGTATGGAGGCCGGTCAATCCGGTGGATCAGCGGTTGGAGCCTATATCTTGGGCCTTGCATTTGCCTTTGGCTGGACGCCCTGTATCGGACCACAACTGGGGGCAATCCTGTCTTTAGCAGCGTCTGAAGCCTCGGTTGCGAGGGGAACCATTCTGCTGGGAATCTATGCGCTTGGCCTCGGCATTCCGTTTCTGGTCGCTGCGATTTTCCTCAGCCGGTCAATGGTACTAATGAACAAAATGAAACGCCACATGGGGCTGATCGAGAAACTCATGGGTGGTTTGTTATTGCTGGTTGGCGTGATGCTGGTGACCGGCTTGTTTTCTACGTTCTCCTGGTGGCTTCTTGAGACCTTTCCAGCACTGGCGACACTTGGTTAAGTATAAGGGGTCGATTGGCCCCTTTTACTTTATATGCAGGGTCTTACTCTTGCCGGAATGAGCCGCTAGGCTGTGCCCAACGAATAAGAAGGGCATGACGGTGGATCGGGGCGGTACCAATTTGCAAAGTACAAAAGTGCGTCGGCGTCGGGTATTTTATATCCCTGGTTACGATCCAATCCACCCCCGCCGCTACCGTGAACTCTATCGCAAAGAGGGCGCGGCGCAGGCCGAGATTTCTGGCTATGATATCGCCCTGAAGGCCAAGAAAACGAAGCCCGGACCTTATGGTTGGCAGGTACGCTCTATGATTGATGAGGTTGATGTTTCCACCGACATTGAGGTGCTTGTATGGTCTGACATTGTGCGCGAAAGTATGGAAAACTCTATTCCGGCGACCTACTTGCAATTGGCCCGTACAGCTTGGGTCTATATCTCAACCGGAACTTTGCGCCGCTTGATGCAGTTGCGTAAAGGGCCTGTTATTGCAGCGTTATACCCGGTTGGCATGTTGTTGATACAAGCGCTGTTGGCCGTACTCGTGGCCTGGGGTGTTGCGCGAATTATTATAGACACGGCCGCTTTTTTTGCCCTCACTGGGCTGCTCGTTCAATTGGTAAGCCTGTGTTTTGGCTTGTGTGCAGGGGCAATGTTGCTGCGTTGGTTCAAGAAAATGGACAGCAAGTTTTTCGCTTATTACCTGATGCATGACTATGCCTATTCGGCGTCTTCCAAGGGGGCGTATTCACCCGCTTTGGAGGGCCGTATTGCCGAGTTCACGGCACTGATACAGACTGCGCTGTCTGATGACACGCTGGACGAAGTCCTGGTGGTCGGGCATTCCTCTGGGGCGCATATTGCTGTGTCGGCTCTGTCTGACCTTATCCGTCCGGGACTGCCAAATGACCATCCGCCGCTGGGTTTTTTAAGTTTGGGGCAGGTGGTGCCGATGGTTTCATTTCTTCCAAAAGCATACCGGTTACGCGCGGATTTGAAATTTCTGTCACAAAGGGACGAATTGGCATGGGTTGATGTCACAGCACCGGGTGATGGCTGTGCCTTTGCACTGTGTGACCCAGTAAGCGTCAGTGGTGTGGCATCGGACGGGAAACGTTGGCCTCTGGTCTTCTCAGCGGCATTCACCCAGACGTTAAGCCCGCAGCGGTGGGCTGAATTGCGCTGGCGCTTTTTTCGACTTCATTTCCAGTATCTTTGTGCCTTTGATCGGCCGGGAGACTATGATTATTTTCAAGTTACGGCCGGTCCTTTGACACTGCGCGAACGCTATCGAAACCGTCAGCCGTCACGGTCGCGCATTGATCAAACAGTGTCTAAGTTTACCACGGTGACCGCGCCATGATCCCACCTAAACCACCGTCCCGACCTGGGAAAGTATCGTTATGGCGCTATCTCCGTCTATTTCGTCAGGATATTCTGTCAGCACAGCCAGCCCGATTGTATCACGCTTGGATGGCCGAGTTTCGCACGCCGTTTTTTAGATCGTTTCTGATAAATCAGCCTGATTTGGTGAAAGAGGTGCTGAAAAAGCGTCCGGATGATTTCCCTAAATCCAATCGTATCGCCGAAGGGCTGCGGCCACTCCTGGGGAACTCCGTTTTTTTGACCAATGGTGAAACCTGGAAGCGCCAGCGTCGGATCATTGACCCAGCGTTTGAGGGCGGACGGTTAAAAGACAGCTTTCCTGCAATGTGGGATGCAGCTGAGGCAGCAGTTGCGCGTTTGCAAGGACAGTTGGACAAACCGATCGAGATTGAATCTCATACCAGTCATGTGGCCGCAGATGTCATATTCCGGTCCTTGTTTTCTATCCCCATTGAGCATGAGATCGCCGCACAGGTGTTTACCCGGTTTCGGGATTATCAGAGGAGCCAGCCGATCCTGAATTTGGCTGCTTTTATTCCACTACCGCGTTGGATTCCGCGGTTCTTCAAGACTTCGACCAAACGGGATGCAGCAGAAATTCGTAAACTGATCACTCAGTTGACCACCGAGCGAATGCAGGCGATCTCGACCGGAGACGCCCCGGACGATCTGGCGACGAAAATCATGACGACATCGGATCCGGTGTCCGGAGAGCGATTTGACACTGAGGAAATGGTGGACCAAGTCGCGATCTTCTTCCTGGCGGGACATGAGACCAGTGCATCAGCACTGGCCTGGGCGTTGTATTTGCTGGCGCTTTATCCGGAATGGCAAGATCGGGTGGCTGCGGAGGCAGAGGCCCTGACAGATCAGGAATTTGCAGTGATGTCAAAATTGCGGCTGAGCCGGGATGTTTTCCGTGAGGCCCTGAGGCTTTATCCACCGGTTCCAATGATGGTGCGACAAGCTGCTTGCCCGGTAGAACACTTTCGCGACAGGGATGTCCCAGTGGGGGCACAACTCGTGGTTAGCCCCTGGCATTTACACCGTCATGACAGATTATGGGACAACCCTGACGGATTTGATCCCGGGCGCTGGGGAACGGAAAATGGTAAAATCTGCCAGCGTGAAGCATTTATCCCTTTTTCTGTAGGTGCCAGGGTTTGCCCCGGGGCAGGATTTGCCATGGTGGAAGGCCCGCTCATCTTATCGATGATTCTGCGCAGCTACAAAATTGAAGTTGTTGCTGGGCGTGAACCTATACCTGTCGCGCATTTGACAGTCCGTTCACAAGATGGGATTTGGGTGAAACTGGACCGCCGCTAAAAACTTTTGGATAAAAAGTTTTTGGAAAAGTCTTTAGAAGACTTTTCCTAGCAAATGATCTGAATGATTTGATTGTTGCAGAAGATAACCACCTGATCCCCATTCTGGACGGCATGATACCCGCGACGAATGAGCTCAGCTTCGAACCGAGGTTTACCCACATTCCGTTCGATGTCCTGCATTTTTCGACGAACCACACCTCCTGTGCGGGCAGATTTTGCCTCGAATATTTGCTGCATCCAGAAGTCAGCAGGCAAGGGGCGAAAAGACCGTGACATAGTCACACGGTCTTTGATTAAGGTTAATGCTTGGTTAATCGCCTTAGGACAAACAGCCGGATCGCCGAGGCCAAGCCGCAGTCCGCTCCACGAGATTCGTCTATTTCTGCTGCCAGAACGTTGATTGGACAGCCGTCCTCTTCGGCGATTTTGCGAAAAGCTGACCAGAACTCGTCCTCAAGGGACACGGAAGTACGGTGTCCGCGCAGTGTCAGAGAGTGTTTTCGGGGGCGACTGTTCACGTGTCACTTTGGTGACCATCAAGGTCACGCTTGGTGTTGTCTCGTTTTGTGCGATCCAGCTTCTTCTCAGCTTTGGTGCGGCCAAATTTAACTGCGTTCTGAGTCGCACGGGCCTTTTTCTCAGCCCGTGCAGCATTTTTTTTGAACCGGTTCAGGTTGACCGGTTCTGCCATTACTTGGGTCCTACCATATTTTCCGGACGCACAACCCGATCAAAGGTTTCCTCATCGACAAATCCCAGTTCAATTGCTTCGTGCTTGAGTGTGGTTTTGTTTTTATGGGCAGTTTTGGCTACTTTGGTGGCATTGTCATAGCCAATCTCAGGCGCGAGGGCAGTAACCAACATCAGGCTTTCACGCATCAAGGTTTCGATGCGGTCTCGATCTGCCTGCAGATCCAAGACCAAATTATCAGTAAAGGCCGAAGCCGCATCGCCCAGCAATTGCATGGATTGCAAAACGTTATAAGCCATCATCGGCTTGTAGACGTTCAGCTCAAAGTGCCCCTGTGAGCCGGCAAAGCCGACAGCAGCATCGTTACCCAACACCTGGGCGCAGACTTGAGTCAAGGCCTCGCATTGGGTTGGGTTGACTTTGCCAGGCATGATCGACGATCCAGGCTCATTTTCTGGCAAGATCAGTTCACCCAGGCCACAGCGCGGGCCTGAGCCCAGCAGGCGAATGTCATTGGCGATCTTGAACAGTGACACAGCGACAACTTTAAGCGCGCCTGAGATTTCAACCATGGCGTCATGTGCCGCCAATGCCTCAAATTTGTTTGGCGCAGTGACAAAAGGCAGGCCGGTGATTTCGGCCATATTGGCGGCGACTTTCTCGCCCCAGCCAACTGGAGTATTCAGGCCAGTGCCGACGGCCGTGCCGCCCTGCGCCAGTTCATAGATCGCGCCAAGTGCGGTTTCGACCCGCTTGATCCCCATCGCAATTTGGTGCGTGTAGCCGGAAAACTCCTGGCTAAGGGTCAACGGAGTGGCATCTTGGGTGTGGGTGCGACCGATTTTGATAATACCGTCGAATTCCTCGACCTTTTTCTCCATCGCGGCGAGCAGCTTTTTCAATCCCGGCAGCAGTATGTCATGTGCGGTTTCCGCCGTTGCAATATGCATCGCAGTGGGGAAGGTGTCGTTGGAGGACTGGCCCATGTTGCAGTGATCATTGGGGTGAACCGGCTCCTTTGAGCCAATGACGCCGCCGAGAATTTCAATCGCCCGGTTGGCAATGACCTCGTTGGAGTTCATGTTTGACTGGGTGCCAGACCCCGTCTGCCACACCACCAGTGGAAAATTGTCGTCAAACTTGCCTGCGTACACCTCATCTGCTGCTTGAATGATCGCCGCTCCGCGTTCAGCGTCCAACTTGCCGAGTTCGATGTTGGTTTGTGCGCAGGCTTTTTTGATCACTCCCAACGCGCGGACAATGGCGATCGGCTGACGTTCCCATCCAATTGGAAAGTTGATGATCGAGCGCTGCGTTTGTGCGCCCCAATACTTTTCTGAGGGAACTTCGAGTGGTCCAAAGCTATCGGTTTCTGTGCGGGTGTCGGACATCCATCATCTCCGTCTGGTATGCGATTGTATGCCGTGTACCCCGTGCATCGCCGGGGTGCAATTGGCCAGTTGCGCGCAGCATAGACGATCATGTCCCAAGGTATAGGGGGCAGGAGTGTTCAATTTTTCGGCAAGGCATTGTCTGTCGGCCTGGGATGACTACAGTGGCTTTATTAACAGGTGTTCGCCCTAAGGAGGTCCTGTGGCCTATTTCCGCATTCCAAAATCAGTTGCACTCAAACTATTACTCGCTTTGCCGGTCTTTGTGGCAGCTGTCGTCTTGTCGGGGCAAATCGCCGTCGCGGATATTTCTCGGTTTGTTGGTGAATATTCGGGGCGGGCCGAAGTTGAGACGCGCGAAGGCAGTATGTCCCTACGAGATATGAGTGTCGTAATTCGTGAGACTGGGATTGGCTATAGCGTGACCTGGACATCCACCACTGAGAAAGGCGGCGGGCGACGCAAGGCAAAGTCCTATCAGATTGAGTTTCAGCCGACCGATCGCGATGGTGTTTTTTCGGCTGCAATGAAGCGAAACGTTTTTGGGCATACTGAACAATTGGACCCTATGAAAGGGCAACCCTATGTCTGGAGCCGTATTACCGGAGATACTCTGACGGTATTTTCGATGTTTGTGGCCCCAAACGGCGATTATGAGATGCAACAGTACGATCGCACCCTTGTTGAGGGGGGATTGCAGTTGGACTTCAACTCCCATCGCAATGGCATTCCAACCAGGTTTATTTCAACCTTTCTGACGCGCCACTAAGGCGTGATCCCAGACCTTTTACAGGCAAAAAAGGGGGTAAACTGACAGGCTTGGGGATTATTTACGGAAGCTGTCCAAGGAAACGACTTCTGCGTCCGGCTTGGCGTCATCTTCAGGCTCACTCACCAAATCTTCTACCGAAACAGGCGCAGCGGCATCTGTGTCGGTCTCTTCATCGGCAGCTTCAAACCGCAGACCAAATTCCACCGACGGATCGACAAAGGTCTTGATCGCATCATAGGGAATATACAGTGGTTCAGGAGCGTCGCCAAAATTCAGCGTAATCGCAAAACCATCTTCACCAACGTCAAGATTATCAAACCAATGCTGCATCACAACGGTCATTTCGCCGGGATAGCGATCAGACAGCCAATCGGCCAATTCGGCATCCGGATGGTCGGTGTCGAAGGTAATGAAAAAGTGATGATTTCCAGGAAGTCCCTTGTCGGCAATGTCCAGCAACACGGTCCGTATTAGACCGCGCATAGCTGTATGCATGAGATTTCCGTAGTCGATGTCGCGGGACATAGTATCACCCTTTTAGACCTTGGCTTAATTATAGGGGATTCGAACAGAAACAAAAGAGCAGCAGCATAGATTTTGTGATTATCCTTCGGGCTCTATGCTGTAGCTCCTGTGGCGTGGATAGACGCAATTCAACAATTTAAAGGAAGGTTGTACAGGCCCCGGCCAATGCCATTAGTAGTAGGGCAAAGACCATGCTGCCGCGGGTCAAGACGGTTACAAGAGCAGCAAGGCAAATTAAGCTTAATGCCACAGGATCCAGACTACTCCAGTTTGGAACAGCAAGTGACAGAAGACCGTACTCAAAGCGCTCGATCTCTGCAAACACCACATGCAGTGCGAACCAGACCGATAAGTTTAAAATGACGCCAACAACAGCAGCAGTAATGGACTTCAAGGCTGCACCAATCCGAGGGTGCGATGAGATTTGTTCAACATATGGCGCTGCCAGGAAAATCCACAAAAAGCACGGTACGAAAGTCGCCCATAGCGCGACCAGACCGGCGGCAAGGCCCAGTGCCGGACCCTGGGCCAGTAAGCCTGCCAGCATCGCGACAAACTGGGTAACCAGGATCAAGGGTCCCGGAGTGGTCTCGGCAAGGCCAAGTGCGTCGATCATTTGTTCTGTGGAGATCCAGTGATGTTTTTCAACTACGGTTTGGGTCATATAGGCGAGGACCGCATAGGCCCCGCCAAATGTTACAACGGCAAGTTTAGCGAAAAACCATCCGATATTGGCCAAAAAGTTAGCCCCTGACAGGCTGAGTGCGATCAGTGGAAGTAACCAAAGCCCACCCCAGGTCAGTAGCTGCCGACCTGCCTGTGCAGCATTGAAAGACTGTATTGTTCCGTCAATTTCACCCGCCTTTCCACCGCGTAACAGCCCGTAAAAGCCGGCTCCGAGCACGATCAGTGGAAAGGGGAGGTTCAAGGCGAACAACCCGATGAACCCCAACCCGGCCAGCACCCAGGCGTCAACACCATGCAGCGCCTTGCGGGCCAGCTTGCGCAGGGCCAGCAGGACAATGATCACAACCGAGGCTTTGATCCCCAGAAATCCTGCCTGTACCAAGTCCAGATTGCCATAAGTCGCGTAAAGCCCGACCAAAACGCTGATGATTAGGGCGCCGGGCATGACAAATAATAGCCCTGCCAACAGCCCACCAGAAACGCCTCTCAAACGCCAGCCTGCATAGGTCGCTAGCTGCATTGCCTCGGGGCCGGGCAGCAGCATGCAAAAGGACAGCGCGCGCAGAAACCCCTGCTCGCTTAACCAGGGGCGATCCTCAACCAACTCTCGATGCATGACCGCAATCTGGGCCGCAGGGCCGCCGAAACTTAGTAAGCCAATGCGCCCAAAGACTTTGAACATGTCCCGCATAGAGGGGCGCATCATCCTGTCACCGCAGGCCAGTCATGGACTTCGTCATGCCCATCCCGTGCCCAGCGATATAGTGCGTCGTACAATGGCAGGGCTGCCTCAAGCTGGTCGCTGTCATTTTTGTATTGGCGCGACAGACCCACGGATAAGGCCAGTAAACCGGCCGCTTGTGGCGACAGATCCAGCCTGTTGGTGTCGGCCGCTCGAATTACAGCAGCGAGCCGTGTCAGAGCGGGTGTGGCCAGACAAAACTCTTCGATCATAACGTCAAAACTGCACAACGGGCCCCGATGTGTCCAAAAGGTATTTTCGATGTCAAAGGGGGTTGCATTGAAATTTTCAGCTACGGCGGAGACTTCGGCCGGGGGGACAAAAAGGAACTGAGCTTTGGGATCAACAAAGCGACGGATCAGCCAGGGACAGGCGATGCGATCAATCTTGGGGCGATGGCGAGTTACCCAGAGGCCACCAAGGTGCGGCTGTGGCAGGTTGGCCACGGGCACCAGCGGCAGCCCGGCATCGCGCCAAGCATGGTTGCCACCTGCAAGAACCTCTGCCGCGATGCCATGATTGCGCAATAGCGCAGCAGCCCCATGTGAGAGTTTCTTGCCTTTTTGGCAAATTATCACGGTACGTTGCCCCCTCAATTCGGGCAGCAATTGCAACAATTGATCAAGGCTGTGCTTCCGTGCTGATGGGATCAACCTTGGGTCCAGGGTGAAGTCGTCATCCCGCAATACGTCAATCAAAATCGGCGCGTCGGGTGTTCCGATCAAGCGCATCAATTGTGTCGGGGATATTTCAGAAAATGCAGTCGCCATTGGGCATCCTTTCCGTAAACGGAGAATTGGATGCGAACCTTGGGCCTAAGCCTCACGGGGCGGTCGCACAGACCCCATAAAGTGATGCAATACCCTAGCTGGCGTGGTTGTCAAGTTGGATGCCTCATGTCCATTTTAGTCGCTGACCTGTTAAGCAGATGAGCAGAGCATCTGGTGGAATTTGTCCCAGTTGCTCGAAAAGCGAAAAGAAATTAG
This sequence comes from Parasedimentitalea marina, assembly GCF_004006175.1. Lineage (GTDB taxonomy): Bacteria > Pseudomonadota > Alphaproteobacteria > Rhodobacterales > Rhodobacteraceae > Parasedimentitalea > Parasedimentitalea marina. The sequence goes on along the minus strand of NZ_CP033219.1, from coordinate 2,368,811 downwards.
TTTGGCTATGTATTTCAGCTATCCGTATTCCTTCGAACCGGACAAATACTTGCCCGGTTAATTGGATTGCATCATCATTGTCTGCATTTTTGGCATCAATGACAGTACGCACTGCTAGCCATTCGTCTTGTTCTAGCACTTGGCTGAAGCTGATTTTAATATCTTTAGCCAATTTCCGAAGGGCGACAACCAGGTCGGCATAGTCATTGGAGCGCAGACTGAGCTCAGGAATGGATCCATTTGCCTCTGTGCCTGGGATGAACATCTGATCGATGGCACTTAAATTGCCATTGGTCCAAACTTCGTCGAACCAATATTGTAGTGTCTCTGCCTTAGTCATTGCGTCGCCTTCGTTCATGCTTTCGAACTTCACTTGGATGCATGAAGAAAAGGTAAATCTAGCATGTGCATTATATGAGCCCAATGAAGAGTGACCTCAAGACCGTTTGCGCCGCAAGGATTAAGTGCATTTACATTAGGCCACTGACAAATGTCGGAGAGAAAAGTGCAGGTTTCTGTTGCCAGGTACCTGCGAACCCCGCCAAACGCTGCAAAGCGAGAGGACTTAAGTTTTCGATTTCTCGAACTGCTTACGCAGCCAGAGCCATCGGAGCACGATTGTCATTTGCAATTGTACAGTTTTCGCCGGTAACGGTGGCAGACAGCCGAGACAAAGCTAACCCCTTTAGACGTTCGTCGATCCTATTTCGTCCCCATGATCCCCAAATGAAGGATGTTTGGTGGAGACGCCGGGTACCGCCCCCGGGTCCGATCCGCTTATGACGAGCGCATTTATGTCCATAGTCCCCGAGGGAACAGTGCCAATATAGGACTGAAAGACATGAAGTTGAAGGGGGAAAAAGAAGAAATAGCAGAACCCGGCCCGGGGCGGCTTTGTTCAGAGGGTAAATTTAGATGACTTGGGGTTGGATAGATTACTGCGGTGCGGACCTTGCTGCAAAAACACTTGCAGCTAAGTTGCGTGTTTCGGCCTCTAACTCATTCAATCCACGTGTCGCTGCAATGCCGTCTCTGGCTTCGATGGCATCTGCAATTTGACTGTGCAGCAGGATGATTTCTTCTCTGGATCGGGCTGAGAAAGTAATCATATTCATCAAAGGTTGCATGGCTTCAACTGACCCGGCCAATTGGTATGATAGAACTGGGTTACCAGCCCCATCGACCAAGGCGCGGTGAAACGCGACATCAGAAGCACAAAAGGCTTCGTCAGTCAGATTTGGTTGGCTTTGCCGGAATATTTCGGCACGCATGGTGGCCAGGTGATCGGGGGTGCGCCGCTGGGCGGACATTGGAGCGCAAGCCCGCTCCAGGGCGTATCGGGCCTCGCAGGCTGTATCAAAGCTGACTGTATTCATCGACAGCAACAGCGTCGACGTGGTGACGTGGTGACTATAGGCCTCTTCAAAGCTGAGCCGGTTGACAAATGCCCCTCCGGTTGCACCACGTTGGGTGCGGATCAGCGACTGCGCCGCCAAACGTTTCAAGGCTTCGCGGACAGTCGGGCGGGAGACAGCAAACTGGTCGGACAATTCGGATTCAGACGGCAGGCGCTGATCGACAATGAGGTCGCCGTTGATAATGGCATCCTTGATCGCCTTGGCAATCTGTGCCGAGAGGTCGGCAGAACTGTTTGGATCGATCTTCATTGTCTTTTCCGATGTTGTGCCAGCATACAAAGTCACTTTTCATTTGTCTGACATTTAAAAGTCTGACATTTAGAACACAAGCCTTGAACCGATGACCGTAATAGCTGGAGAGTGACATGAAAGCCAGATCAATACGGAGACCCAAAGTCACTAACAGTTGGCCGACTTCTGTCAAATCAACTGGAGCGAACCAGGTTGAAGGCCACAGCTGCAATTTGTGATGGAGTTCACGAAGTTCTGGTATCTAAAAATTGGGGGCTCTGCCCCCGCCTACGGCCCCCCCGGGATATTTATGGCCAGATGAATAAAGGTCAGGGTAGGGCAGACCAAGAGGATGTAAAATGATGTTCAACGCATTGGTTGTGACGAGAGACGAAGAGAGCAAGAAGACCTCGGCCTCGGTGGAGCAAATCAGCCTGGATCAACTGCCCGACGGTGAGGTGACGGTGGCTGTGGAGTATTCCACTGTGAATTACAAGGATGGACTGTGCATAGGTCCCGGCGGCGGGTTGGTGCGAAGATATCCGCATGTGCCAGGAATTGATTTTGCCGGCACTGTCGAAGCGAGTTCGGATGATCGATATCAGCCCGGTGACAAAGTTGTGTCGACCGGATGGCGGGTTGGCGAAGCTCATTGGGGTGGATACTCGCAAAAGGCCAATGTCAAAGCAGATTGGTTGGTGCCCTTGCCCGAAGGGCTGGATACCCGTCAGGCGATGGCTGTGGGGACGGCAGGATTTACCGCTATGTTGGCGGTTATGGCACTGGAAGATCATGGGTTGAAGCCCGGCCAGGGTCCGGTGCTGGTAACGGGTGCTGCAGGCGGTGTAGGATCTGTCGCCACAGCAATTTTGGCAAATCTTGGCTATGAGGTGGCGGGTGTCACCGGGCGCCCTGAAACGACGGAGTACCTGACAGCGCTGGGTGTGACACAAGTTGTGGCACGCGATGAATTGAATGAGACCGTTAAGCGTCCGCTGGAAGCTGAAAGCTGGGCTGGCTGTGTGGACGCGGTTGGAGGTGCCATGCTGGCGCGGGTGCTTGGACAGATGAAATACGGTGCTTCTGTTTCAGCTGTTGGTCTGGCTGGCGGGGCAGCACTGCCTGCGACCGTCATTCCGTTCCTGCTTCGCGGTGTGAACCTTTTGGGTATCGACAGTGTCATGCAGCCCTATGACAACCGGGTGCGGGCCTGGAAGCGGATTGCCTCGGATCTTCCGATGGACAAGTTAGAAGCTATGATCCAACCGGCGCGGTTGAGTGATTTGCCTCAACTGGGTGCAGATATCCTGAAGGGTCAGATCAAGGGGCGCGTTGTTGTTGATGTAAACGCCTAACTGTTCTTGAGACGATCAAATATCGATTGGCCCCGATGACACTCGGGGCCAATTTTGTTTAGTGGTCGTGACCAAAGAAGAATCCAATTGAATTTCCGTCAGGGTCCTTGGCATAGAAAAATTTACCGGGTGGGATTTCGATGGCGTCCGATGTGACTTCGCCCCCCGCTTTCGTTACCCGCACCATCACTTCCTCCAGCGTTCCTTGGGCCGCCAAGTGAAGGGTTGGACCGCTCCCGTCGATTGCGGGTTTTCCAGGGTAGAGATGCAGGGCGACTCCGGTTTTTTGATCTGCGGGTTTGAACATCGCAATTGGGTTTGGGCCGCTATCGTCGATGCTCAGATGTGCACCAGTGACGGTTCCGTAAAATTCACAGGCTTTGGCCAAGTCGGTGACGGGTAATTCACCCCAAACCAAGAAATCTTTAGGAGAGTAGGTCATGTTTGTAAGTCCTCTGTTTTGATCTGACCTGCCTATCAAGGCCTGATGTCAGTTTTCGTCATTTGGCACCGGGCTTGACCTAAGCCGCTAACAGCGGCAGAAATTTTTCAACAGAACGGGGAGTGACAATGTCATTGGATCTAGATTTCGTACGCAGCCAGTTTCCTGCATTTGCCGAGCCATCCTTGGAAGGGCAGGCCTTTTTTGAAAATGCTGGCGGGTCTTATACTTGTCAGGCGGTGATTGATCGGCTGACCCGGTTTTATACCCAACGAAAAGTGCAGCCCTATGCACCTTATGAAGCTTCAAGGCTGGGCGGGGCCGAGATGGATGAAGCCCGTCAGCGCCTGGCGGCCATGATGGGTGTTGAAACGGACGAATTGAGTTTCGGGCCTTCCACCACGCAGAACACCTATGTTTTGTCACAGGCCTTCAGAACGTTTGTCGGGCAAGGCGAAGCCATCATTGTGACCAATCAGGACCACGAGGCAAACACCGGGCCGTGGCGCCGGTTGGCTGATCAAGGGATTGAGATCCGGGAATGGCAGATTGATCCGCAAACGGGACATCTGGATTTGGCAGATCTGGCAAACCTGTTGGACGAAAAAGTTCGTCTGGTTTGCTTCCCGCATTGTTCAAACGTGGTGGGGGAGATCAATCCAGTGGCTGAAATCACGGCAATGGCTCATGCTTCTGGAGCGTTTGTCTGTGTTGATGGCGTGTCCTATGCAGCACATGGATTGCCGAATGTGGGTGATCTGGGACCGGATATCTATCTGTTTTCCGCTTACAAGACGTATGGACCACATCAGGGGGTGATGGTTGTTCGGCGGGCTCTGGCAGAAATGTTGCCCAATCAGGCACATTATTTCAACGGCGATGTGGGGTACAAGCGCTTTACCCCTGCGGGACCGGATCATGCACAGGTGGCGGCCTGTGCAGGGATCGCCGATTACATTGATATGCTGTGTGATCACCATGGTGGTCCGAAAAACGACCCTGCAAAGCGGGCAGCTTTTGTGCATGACCTGATGCGCGCACATGAGGTCAATCTGTTGCAGCCATTACTGGATGCGGTAAAGGATCGTAACAACGTACGCTTGATTGGACCTTCTGACGCAGCGGTCAGGGCGCCAACTGTTGCGCTGCAGCTTAACGGCCCGGTTTTGCCTGTTGCTGCAAAATTGGCCGAGATGGGGATTATGGCGGGCGGAGGAGATTTTTACGCTGTTCGTGCATTACAGGCCCTGGGTGTTGATCCGGAAGCCGGAGTGTTGCGCCTTAGCTTCACCCACTACACCTCTGAATCTGAAGTTGAAAAACTGATTTCAGCACTTGATATGATGCTTTGATCCAGTGCTGTACGCGCAAATGTGATGCGCACGCCTGTTCTGTTTTTGACCGGGCATAGCGCATACCCAATGCGCCGGCTACGGCGCGTTGGGCTCAGGTCACTGGCCAGAAAATTGGTTGGGGATTTCGAAGGATGTGAAATTTCTATCTAACCACTTGCGCGGCGTCATTTAAAACGGGAACCTGCGAGGCAACGCAGACTATAGTTGCACTTCACTAGATGGATTTGTCCTTATGCCCACCGGAGCCAAACTAACGGCCGCTGTTTGCCTGGCCTTCCTTGCCTTTATTCTTTCAGGCCAGGTCAAGCCGCTGATGCCGGAAGGCACAGATTTCAGCAACTTTACCCCATTTAACATGGCAATCGGTTTGGTCATCGGTTGGGTGGTGATGGGTAAACGCGCAGGTCGGGGCACGGTTCCTGCCATCAATAATGGTATCAGCGGTGTCGCAGTCATGTTGTTTTGGGCGTTGTTTATATATGGCGGCAAAGAGATGTTCCGGCTGGCGATGCGCAATCGTTACGACGGGCCATTCGAAGCATTGTCACAGATTTTTGTAATTGGGATGAACTATGGAATTGATATCTTTGTTCCACAGGTTATTGCGACTGTATTGATCGGCGCCGTTGTTTCGGGGCTGGCAACCGAAAGCGCCAGCCGTCGTTGGCGCTGATTTCGCTTTAATTCTAAAGGGCTATGGGACGTGACCGATCTATTCTTCTATGGAACTTTGCGCTATACGGCATTGTTGGAACTGGTATTAGGGCGATCCGGTAAAGCATTGGATCTTTCACAAGCCAGTCTTGCGGGGCATGGGATTTTTGCCGTGAAAGGGCAGATTTTTCCGGCAATCGAAGAACGGCAGGGGCACATTGCGCAAGGCGTTTTGGTGCGGGGCCTGTCACAGGATGATGTCGATGCCCTAAATTTCTATGAGGGTGGATTTGACTACGATCTAAAGGATGTGGTCGTGCAAACTCCTGACGGCCACAACGTTACCACACAGGTCTATTTCCCGGAACCCGGCTTGTGGCAGACGCAAGAGCTCTGGGATTTGCAGGGATGGATTGCCAAATGGGGGGCTCTGACCCTCCGCGCAGCACAAGAGGTGATGGCCTATCAGGGCCGGATGACGGCTGCAGAGGTCGCCAAGTGCTTTCCCTCAATTCGGACCAGGGCAGGGGCCTGGCTGGATGCTCAAGCTCGGTCTGGAGATCCGGAGCACGACCTGAGCAAAGATGTCGTTGTACATAAGCACACGCGCGCACATCTCAATTTCTTTGCAATGGAAGAGATGGACCTGCAGTACCGTCGTTACGATGGCAGCTTGAGCCCGGTGATTAATCGGGGTGCCGCCTTGGTTGGCCGTGCCGCTGTGGTTCTTCCCTATGATCCGGTCCGGGACGAAGTCCTGTTGATCGAGCAATTTCGTGCTGCCACCTATATTGCCGGCGAACCGCGTCCTTGGATGTGGGAACCTATTGCTGGGTTGATTGACCCAGGCGAAACTGCCGCGCAGGCGGCGCACCGTGAAGCAATGGAAGAGGCCGGCGTTACATTGTTAGCTTTAGAACCAGTGGCGCAGGTCTATCCGTCGAGCGGAGCATCCGGAGAATTCATTCACATCTTCGTCGGGATAGGCGATCTGACGGCGCGGGCGGCAGGCGGCGGGATTGCTGCCGAGGGAGAGGATATTCGGAGCAAAATCATTGGGTTCGATGAGTTGATGGCCGGAATTGATGGACAGGCCTATTTAGATATGCCGCTTGTGACTGCAGCGCTATGGCTGGCCAGACACCGTGAACGGTTAAGGCCAGTATGTTCCTAGCCTCTTCTTTCCTTGAGCTCGCCTCGGGGCTTGGTTACATCTGTGGGAATTGATCGAAAGGGACACCATGCGCATCGCACGTGATTTGGCTGACGCCATTGGCCACACACCTCTTATTCGTCTGAACCGCGTCAGCGACGAGACAGGCTGTGAAATTCTAGGCAAAGCTGAATTTATGAATCCGGGCCAGTCGGTGAAAGACCGTGCTGCCCTGTATATCATCAAGGATGCCATCGCCCGTGGAGAGCTAAAACCCGGCGGCACCATCGTCGAGGGTACGGCTGGTAATACTGGCATTGGCCTGGCGCTGGTTGGTGCTTCGATGGGGTTCAAGACAGTCATTGTTATCCCGGAAACCCAATCCGAAGAGAAAAAGGACATGCTGCGTCTGGCTGGTGCACAACTGGTTCAGGTTCCGGCAGCGCCCTATCGCAATCCAAACAACTTTGTTCGCTATTCGGAACGTCTTGCGGCTGAATTGGCCAAGACCGAACCCAATGGTGCGATCTGGGCCAATCAGTTTGATAATGTTGCCAATAAAAAGGCGCACCTGGAAACCACCGGTCCCGAGATCTGGGAACAGACTGATGGCAACGTCGACGGCTTTGTTTGCGCCGTAGGTTCGGGCGGCACGCTGGTTGGTGTTGCCGAAGCCTTGCAGCCCAAGGGCGTTAAGATCGGACTGGCTGATCCGATGGGGGCTGGATTGTATTCCTATTACACCACCGGTGAGATGGCCATGGAGGGCAGTTCTATTGCCGAAGGTATCGGCCAGGTGCGGATCACCAAAAATCTGGAAGGATTCAAGCCTGATTTCTCATATCAGGTGCCGGACGACGAAGCGGTGCCGTATATCTTTGACTTGCTGCATGACGAGGGACTGGTTCTAGGTGGGTCTTCCGGGATCAATATCGCCGGGGCCGTACGTATGGCCAAGGAAATGGGCAAAGGGCACACCATTGTGACCGTGCTGGCTGACTATGGTACGCGCTATCAGTCCAAGCTTTTCAACCCTGAATTCCTGCGCGAGAAAAACTTGCCGGTGCCGGACTGGATGACCCATACCCCGGCGTCTATTCCGGGTGTATTCGAAGACATATGAGTCAGTCTATGCAGCTCCTCCGGTTCGCCCTTACAGTTCTTTGTTTTGCTCTGTGGGGGACTGGGGGGGCTGATGCTCAATTGTCCGCAACTGAGCGGAACTATTATCAGGGTTGGCTCAACACTGCAGAGCGCGCTGAACTGGTCATTGACCAAGACCGGGCATCTTCCGCCTCGCTGGAGGTGCTGCGTCGGGAAATAGCCGACCACAGAGAAGTGTTTGCCAGTGCGCGCGATAACAATGCCGACCGCATTGGAACCCTAAACTCTCAACTTAGTGCTTTGGGACCTGCTCCGGGAGAAGGGGAAATTGAGGATGGTGACCTTGCCGCCCTTCGATCCTCGCTGAACGATCAACTCACTGCACTGCGGGTGCCACGTGTTGTGTCAGAAGAGGCTCACAACCGGGCGAATGGCCTGATTTCGGAAATCGATCGCATTATTCGCAAACGCCAGACCAAGGCGCTGATGCAACGGGGCCCATCCCCTGTGAACCCCGAGAATTGGGCAGAAGCCCTGCGTGAAATATCTGCTGCTGTAATGGGCCTTTGGAACGAAACCCTGTTGCAGGTTCAAAGTGACACCACACGTGAGAACTTACAAAATAGGTTGCCAGTCATTTTAGGCCTGATTTTAGCGGGTGGATTGCTGGTGTTGCGAGGGCGAAGCTGGACCAGTCAGGTTGGCACGTATTTGCGTCAAGTTGGCATACGGGACACCGGCGTGTGGAGCTTCCTGGTGTCCCTGGTTCAAGTTTTATTACCGCTTCTGGGGGTGATTTTCCTGACCCAGGCCATCTCAATGTCGGGAATTTTGGGCGTGCGAGGGGCTTTGATACTAGAATCGGTTCCTGGCTGGGCCTTGATACTACTGGCGTTCAACTGGCTGGGACAGCAAGTGCTGGCATCACCTAATCGGACTGCACTTCTGCCTGTTCAAAACAGACCACGCCGAGAGCTGCGCCTGTTGGTTGTCTTGATTGCAGTCATGTTGGTTCTGCGGGACCTGATTATTCAAATCGATCAGCTGGAATACCTGTCGGATGTCACTCGTTCGGTGGTTGCTTTTCCAATAATCCTGACGACCGCATTGCTGCTTTTCCGGGTGCAACGCCTTGGTTTGAAACGTTTGCAAGAGACCACCGAACAAAACGAAACGGTGGGAGTTGCAGGCGCAAATAAACTTGTCCGTGCCGTGCGGCGGGCCGTCTACATGCTGGCGGGACTGGCCCCCATTTTGGCGGTCTTCGGTTATATTCATGCCTCCGAGGCGATAATATATCCAGTTGCAGTAACCCTATTCGTGATCTCAACAACACTGGTTATCCAGCGGGTTTTAGGGGCCATTTATGCCTTGGTGACCAGAAACCCCGAAGCCGCACAAGATTCGTTGTTTTCAGTGTTGGTGGGGTTTGTTCTTGCGATCCTGGTCATGCCAGTACTGGCGCTGATCTGGGGTGCAAGAATCGCTGACCTGACCGAGCTTTGGTCCAGGTTTATGGATGGTGTTCAATTTGGCGACACCCGGATTTCACCTAGTTCATTCCTGATGTTTGCCCTCGTTTTTGCCGCAGGTTATGTCGCGACGCGTATGGTCCAAAGCAGTCTGCGCAATTCCTTACTGCCCAAAACAAAACTGGACCCGGGTGGGCAAAACGCCATTGTTTCAGGGACTGGATATCTGGGAATATTCCTGGCCGCAGTGGTCGCGATTTCCTGGGCCGGGTTGGATCTTTCATCGCTGGCTATTGTCGCAGGGGCCTTGTCTGTTGGCATCGGTTTTGGTTTGCAAACGGTGGTTTCGAACTTTGTCTCTGGCATCATTCTGCTGGTGGAACGGCCGATTTCAAAAGGCGACTGGATTGAGGTCGGCGGCATGATGGGATATGTGCGCGATATCTCAGTGCGCTCAACCCGGATCGAGACTTTCGACCGGACAGATGTGATTATACCAAACTCGGATCTGATCACTGGTGCGGTTACCAATTTCACTCGCGGTAACACAGTGGGCCGGGTTATCGTGCCGGTCGGGGTGGCCTATGGCACAGACCCAAGGCGAGTAGAGAAAATCCTGTTGGATATCGCCCAGGCCCATCCGATGGTTTTACTGAACCCTGCGCCGAGTGTGGTTTTTCAGGGATTTGGCGCAGACAGTCTGGATTTCGAAATCCGTGCGATTCTGCGCGATGTGAACTGGGCCCTGTCTGTTCGATCTGATTTGAACTTTGAAATATCTCGTCGCTTTACTGAAGAAGACATTGAGATTCCTTTTGCTCAGCGTGACCTGTGGATCCGCAATCCCGAGGTTTTAACTCCGAACTCCACTACTCAAGATCTGCATGAACCAACCCCCGCGTTGGTACATCCGGACCTAAGCGATCTGGACGCACCCGAGGGCGACAATGAAAACTGAACCACTCTTCCAAAGCGATGCTTATCGGCGCGACTGTTCCGGCCGGGTTCTGTCCCACACCGAACAGGGTGGCGTCGTGCTGGATCGCGCATTGTTCTATCCCACAGGCGGAGGGCAGCCTGGTGACGCTGGGCTGTTAAGCTGGCAAAATGGTACATGTACAATCGCGACATCGGTAAAGGGCAGCGGTGGGGCCATTGTTTTGGTGCCTGCTGAAGGCCAGACTCTGCCGCCTGTCGGAACCAAGGTGAACCAAGAACTTGATTGGGAGCGGCGGTTAGGTCACATGCGGGTGCACACGGCGCTTCATCTGCTTTCAGTGGTCATCCCGTTGCCGGTTAGCGGTGGCTCTATCGGGTCAGAAAAAGGGCGATTGGATTTCAATATGCCAGAGGCCCCCGCAGATAAGGCAGAACTGCAGTCACAGTTACAGGCGCTGATCGACCGTGATCTGCAGGTCACCGAAAACTGGATCACCGAGGCTGAACTGGAGGCCAAACCCCAGCTTGTTAAAACCATGTCCGTGTCGCCACCAATGGGTGCGGGCAGGGTGCGGCTGGTGCGCATAGGGTCCACAGACGTGCAGGTTGATCTGCAGCCCTGCGGTGGCACCCATGTTAAGCGCACTGCCGAGATCGGCAAAATCCGCATTGGAAAAGTCGAAAAGAAGGGCAAATTGAACCGACGTGTCTATCTGCATTTGGACGGATGAAATAATCGGCTGTGGAGCTGACCTTTTTATAATGTTGGCCCTTGCATTCTAGGCGAGCATCGGTCAAATACCGCGCAGTGGACAGGTGGCCGAGTGGTCGAAGGCGCACGCCTGGAAAGTGTGTAGGCGGGAGACCGTCTCCAGGGTTCGAATCCCTGTCTGTCCGCCATAATCTCTTTATCCTCAGCCAAGGACCTTAACACATTGAAGGGCTTGTGGTTTTCGCAGTCCGAAAGCCTCGTTTCTGCGCATTTGGTAATGGGGCTGCAAAGACCAGTATTAGCTGGGTCTTGCGGCTATCAGGGTTTGGTGACGTCTATCGATACCAGTCAGTGCCCTCTTCTGTTCGCCTTGCTTCTCCTCGTAACTTTGACGGCGATGGTCTCAAATATCTCGGAACATCGCACTAACTGTGGTTATCAGTCCTGCCGATGGGCGCATCCGTTTGATTAGCTCCTCGAACGCGCCTTCCAGTATTTCCTTACGAATGGGTTTTCTGCATTCATCAAACTGCTTGTTGAATCACTTATAGTAGGGATAACGCTTGTCGCGCCCCTTGGCCCAATAAACAGTGAGCTGGTGGCGGCAGCAATCATAAGTCACAAATCCCCTGTGTGAAATTTCCTCGGCTGCGTCAACGAGAGCCGCCGCATAGGCCTACTTGCCAAGGCGCTCCCGCAAGAAGGTCTGCATATCCATGGCGGATGGTTCCTGGCGTTGATCGGGCGTTAACTTGCTGATTGGAAGCGGGAATGTTAGGGTGTGAAACTGCCGATATTTGCCGAAACTCGGCTGCCAGGCGCTGCGGTAACCATAGGGCTTCGGTGTTGACGAAGTTTCCATTGCGAGTGAAGCTCTGTCCGTAGGTAAAGGGACAATGCAAGTCGCACCGTTTGGGGCGTGTGGGGGGAAGGCGTGGATCAAGAAAGCAGTGGCTATCACCTTGTCACACTAGGCGAATGGCGGCTGGAGAAAGACGCTCGAGAAATTCCCATTCGGGGGCGCAAGACAAAAGCTCTGATAACCTTCCTCGCATTTTCTCAATTCAGAACCCATCAACGTCGTCGATTGGCAAATTTGTTTTGGCCTAGTCTCAGTGACACGCAAGCGCTGGCTTCTCTTCGACAGTCGCTCGCTGAAATTAGACGCTGCACCGATACATCGCCCGCCCTGATCAATGCGGGCCATTCCGAACTCCAGATGCTCTCCAACATCATTCAGTTGGATGTGGAAACTATGGTGGCCGAAATCCACGATGGATCGGTGGGAGACGAAATCCTCAAGTCGTTGCTCCAGCTGCCTGATCTTCTGGTGGATTTTCACGCCATCGGTGAAGATTTTGACGATTGGGCTACCCAGACCCGTGCGAGCTTGCAAAGCCGCTGCATTGACGGGCTCAGGAATGTTTACGAAGAGAGTGATATCGAGCCAAACATACGCCTCCGCGTCGCGCAGACTGTTTTTGCACTAGATGGGTTCGATGAATCCGCCGCACGAGCGATTATCAAATCATTCGCGGAGCTAAATGAGCTTCCCAAAGCCCTGGCGTTTTACGATGATCTTTACACTACTTTTGAAAGGGAGCTGGACGCCGAACCATCCCTGCGAACTCAGGATTTGGTGGCCCAGATCAAGTTAAATCTCGATGTGCCCGAACGGATTTCAGCAACGGATCCAACATCTCTGCTGCAAACCATCTCGGGAACTGTTCGCAAGACAGAAAACGCAATAGCGGTGCTGCCTTTTGAATCTTTGGGTCCCCATGACTTGCCGAGCTACGTTCAGCTCGGGTTGCTCGATGAAGTCACCTGCGCGTTGGCCGGGGCCGTTGCGCCTCCGCCGCTTTCTTCAAACTCCATGCGCCGATTTTTGGACCAACCAAACCTGAGCGCCGCTCAGGTAGGCCAAGAGACCGGCGCGCGTTACGTTGTAAGCGGATCAATTCGCTCAGATGGTGTCGACGCGAGGGTTGCGGTCCAGATGGCCGATACGTCGAGCGAGCAAGTTATCTGGGCAGAGATTTACCACCGACCGCTCGCCGAGGTTGTGAATCTTGAAATGCCAATCGCTGCAAAGATCGTAACCTCATTTACTCCATCTTTGCACGGAGCTGAACTGGGAAGGACGAGCTCTTTGTCACCGGAAGATCTGGAGCCGTTTCAACTGGTTTTACGAGCCCGTGATCTAATTTTCAATTTATCCACGGATACGTTCCAAGAGGCGGGATTGCTCTTGGAAGCCGCCACACGCAAGGGGCAAAGCTATGCGCCTGGCTTTGCAGCCCTGGCCGATTGGCACTCTGTTCGGATTTGGCAGGGATGGTCTGAAGATCCGGAAACAGACCAAAGGCTGCTTGAACGACATGCTCTGAAAGCAATCAACCTCAACCCTGCAGACGGGCGCACAATGGCATTCCTCGGCCACAACAGATTAATCTTCTCGTATAAATACAAAGAAGCGCAAAGCTACTTTGAAAATGCTTTGCGGTATATGCCTAGCGATGCCGAGACTTTGAACTGGACTGTGCCCGGGCTCACTTATTCTGGCAACCCAAGCGAAGCGATTAAAAACGGCGAGCGGGCGCTGGTGCTATCTCCATTCGATCCGTTCCGATTTCGAAATCAGCACTTTTTGAGTATCGCCCACTACGCGCAACGCAATTTCGAACGCGCCGCCGAACTGGGATTGAGAAGCTTTGAAGACAACCCGACCTACGTATCAAATCTAAGGTTCACCATCGCCTCGTTACACGCATCAGGTCAAAGATCACGGGCCAAGGAGCTCGTTACATACCATCACGAGATCCAGCCAGATTTCAGCGTGTCCAAAATGATCTCGCGCCACCCTTTTCAAAGCCAGGATAAACGAATTCGGTACGGGCGGCACCTCGTCGATGCGGGCCTAAACCCGTAGCGATTACCGTTGGGCAGGGTACAACATACACTTTTTTAACGTTTCTGTTACGGCGTGGGCGAAAGATCAAAAACATATAGATTAGGAGAAACACATGTCGAATGCAGCAGCAATCTTGGCATCGGGGAACGGCGCAGGCAATGGTGCGGGAAATGGCGCAGGCAACGGTGCTGGAAACGGCGCGGGAGTGGGCGTTGGGCTTTCGGGTGGCGCCGCATTTCCGTTCATGGAACCGTTTTACGACGAGCGGGGACCTGCAGATCGCGAGGACTTCCTGCTGCTTAACGGCGGCGATTTCCCCAAGGCGGAATGGAGCCCTGACCTACAGGCAACGAGCATGATACACAGTGTTCTTGGACAGCTTAACTTGACGACCATGAATATGCCGACAGCCGACGAAGAAAAGCAGCTCCGCGAAAACCTGCAAACACAAATCGAAGACATTCTTGAGCTTCGCCTCTCTGAGGCAAACCAATCCAAAGCTGCTGAGATCATCGATCAGAGCGGAAACTTTGCGCATTATTTTTTAACTCTATTGAATTGCAGCGCTCGGTATCGCACGCAGACGTCGGTTTTGATTTTCGTTTGCCTGCAAGTTGCGAGCGTTGTCGGCTTGCACTTCAAATGGATGTACCAACGTCCGCGGCCAGCCCAAATTTTTCCTGGTATGCTGCCTTTGATCCCCACACCGGCGCACTCTTCTTTCCCGAGCAACCACTCAACGCAGTCCTTCCTGGTCGCGGAAATGCTGGTTCATGCAGCCCCGGCGGCCACGAAGGATCCCCTGCGTCGGTACGTCGAAACCATGGCACGCCGCATTGCGGTGAACCGCGAAATCGCGGGCGTCCACTATTCTTCCGACAGCGCGCAAGGCCGGGTCCTGGCCATTGAAATCAAAAAGCAGATCGTGACATCTGGCGTTCTCGACAATCTGCTCACTGACTGCACAACTGAGCTTTCAGACTTCGTTGATGCCGGTCACCCGATTAACAAGGATCAAATTGTGGGCTGATATGCGGAACACGTCACAAAAACGCTTTGGTGGTGCGAAACCCGGAAACACGAGCGATCGCTTCGATCAATCCCAGGCATCCCTGATTGCTGAATTGGCTGCTCTTTCGCGGGCAGAACGAGACGATCCTGATAGGTTCGATCCCCAAAAAACAGCCGAAAGACTGGTTCGGTTACCAGGAGTGTCACTGGCCTCTCTCACCGACGCCACCTGGGCGCTTCTCGAAAGCTGGCCCGCACAGGATCAGGGGCGGAACCGGTCGACCTGTGTGCCCTTTGCCGTGCTGGCGATGATCGAGCTGCGTGAACGGCTAAGCACCGCCGCGTTGGAATTTCCCAATTACTCGGAGGAGTTCTTGTACGCGAAAATGCGGGTCGATCACCAGCCAACGATCGATGCTCACAACTATAACTCTGGAAGCACGTTTCTGGACCAGGCGGCTGACGCGTTGATCGCCTCCGGTGTGTGCGACGAAAGGACGATGCCTTATGACACCGGAGCGTCACGGCCAGATTACACTCAAGTCCCGACTGGCAATGCAAAAAGCGAGGCAGCGACCCGAAAATTCCCTGTAGATTCCTTCCAGTACCTGCGTCTTCGGCGCAAAGATCCCGCCGAATGGCGTGGCGAGGACATCAACGGAATCGTGCGAAGAGAGCTGAAAGCCGGCAATCCTGTAGTGGCCTCCTTTCCGATCTACTACAAAAGCAATAGCTGGACGAACTTTCATAGCGACGGTTGGAAATATGGTGAAATTCAGGACCCGAGCTGGCCAGCCCACATAGTAGACGTTTACGATGCAGGGATTGCAACAGAAAGTGTCCTAGGCGGTCACGCAGTGTGCATCGTAGGAACTCGTCCAGGCAGCGGCATAAACGACGAACGCTTTGTCTTCCGAAACAGTTGGGGAAACCGTTTTGCGCGAGCCTATGACAAGGCCCTCATTCCACCACCCCGTGCAGGCTACGGCACAATATCGGGGACGCATCTGCAGAACCACTGCTGGGAGCTGCTCTACGTTCGTCGCAACGAACTCTAAATGTGCAAATCTTGATTGTGCAAGCTTTGCAGCGTGCCGTGGGTTTTGGTGCGCCACCGACTTTCCGCTCTGGCAATTCAAGCGATTAAGTGCATCACTCCAAGCTGTTAGGCATGCGCAGTATCATCGCCACGACGTTGCTCCTGATATCAGGCTACTGGATCAACGGTGTAAAGCTTCGTAGGCAGAACTTGACGAAAATGGAGAGCGGGATTGCTGTGCCTGTGGGGTGTGCCTTCAGATAGGTTGCGTCGATCCTCGCGGTTTTCTCTTTGTCGTGCTCGGCAGCCAGTCCCGCCATCATCAAAGCGAACACACCATTGTCGCTCCACCGTTTCCAGCGGTTGTGGATCGTCTTGAGTACGCCATGCTCCTTAGGTGCAAGCTGCCAGCGCAACCAATTGTTATTGATCAATAAATTCAACCCATAACCCGGCGCCGTCTACGCGTGGCTTGCTGTGGTAATTCGGGAAAAGTGTTCAAGGCGCGCCATCTGCGCGTCGCTCAATCAGTAACGATCAGACATGTGTACCACTCGTTTTCGAGCCGTGAACCATGCCGCCACCCGGAAAGCAATGAATCCTGATGCTAATAAACGCAAAACCATAGTCAATTCACCAACAACTAACGCAGCAATCACGATCAAATTGCGATTCATTCGCGCGGCCGCGCCACAGTTGTTCTGCCAGCGATGGCACGGTTTCGGACAAGAGGGGCGGGGCCATTTGATGACTTCATTTTCACACAAGAAAAAATACAACGCTGAGCGGCCGTCTGCAAAGGCGGGGCGAAAGAGCCTAGCGCAAAGCAACATAGCAATCGGGACAACGCTAAAGCCCAAGGCGATCCTCCTTGCGCTTCGGTCAGTTCATGCGGACACGATCAAAAGCCCCGTCCGCACCATTTCACGTAACTAAAACTGAAAGGCGTTCGACATGGCACGTATGGTAACACAAACTCCAACGCGGAAGGTCGTGAGCAGTTCTTTGTCAGCTCCGATTTCCATACTTCTGATCTGGGTAGTTGAAACAACAACTGGCATCGACATTCCCCCATCAGTCGAAGCTGCAATTCTCATGATCCTTGTTTTTGTGACCGGATATTTCACACCTCCGTCTAGCCTTGACCGTCTAGAGGAACCGGCGTGAGCCGTCTGAAGGCATCCATGTGGGTCGCAGTAGCCTGCGGCACAAGGGTCGGCGTAGCAGCAGGGTTCAAGAACACCGACACACAAACGCGTTCGCTGTATGCACGCGCCTTTGTCCAAGAGGGGGCATGATGAAAGTGTTGAGACGTTTCGTTTTGAATGCGTGCATTGTGTTGCAGGTCGCTGCCTGCTCCATCGTGACCCAAACGCTTCCAGACGGCGGAAGCGAAAAGCGCCTGCAATTCGGAACCAAATCTGTGGATGTGTGTAGTAGCCAAGGAGTGCGAACCACCTGGCTCACGTTTGGCGTTTTGTTCGAAACCAACAGTCTCAGCGCTGGAGTGATGTCTCGCGATATCACGTGCCTGCCGACCAGCAGTTGTTCAGCCATTTTTTTTGCAGCCACCGCTGAACAAGCAACCGCAATTCTACGCGCTGTCCCGACGCTTCCCAGAAGTTGCGTGATCGACAGTGTTTCATAAACAAAAAGGAATTCGCAATGACAATAAGTAAGAGAGCCTTAGTGTTTTCAGCCATGGGTTTGCTTGGGTTAGGTGCATGCGGCCCGACTCCAGGTAACCCTGTCGTCTTTGGGCAAGCCCAAACACTTGGTGTGTCGGTCGGCCAGGGTGTAGGCACGCCCGCACCGGAATTCACGCTTGGGTATTCGGACGCAAACATCGCGATATTGCCCACTGGGCTCGAGGTTGCGCCAGGAACCACGCAGGAACTGGGCGCAAGGGCCCCGAACGCAGGCAACGCTCCAAACGATACATATTCGGTTTTTGGCCAGTTTGGAGCAAGAGGGGGCAAAACCACCTCCGGCAATGGTTCGTTTGCGCTTGAGAAGTTTTTCGCCACAGGGGCAGCTGCTCAAAATCTGTCACAGGGTTTCGCTTGCGCTGCTTCCGACGGTCGGGCGTCGGAACATTGTCACAACACAACGAGCCACACGCAAACACCGGCCCCTGCGTCAACCAGCAGTACAGGCAGCAGTACAGGCAGCAGTTAATTTTCAGACTATTAAGTGGAGGACGTCATGCATAAAATCATCGACACCCCTTGGCGGGTAACATCAAATCTCGACGAGCTTCGCGCACGTGGCGTCGAAACAATCATTCGGTATTTTAATCGCGCCAATTCAAATCAGCTACCCGAGAAGCGACTCGAGCCAGCCGAAGCGGCAGCTATTGCTGATGCTGGAATGACACTCGCCGTAGTCTACCAGCAACGCGGTGGTTCTGGCGGGAACATAAACGATCTGAATGCGAAAAGCGGCAATGCAGATGCTACACGTGCGGTAAAACAGGCAACACAGATTGGCCAACCCATAGGCTCTGCAATTTACTTTGCTGTAGATTGGGATTACTTCCGCCCAACAGACCTCAAATCCATTTCGGAGTACTTTGCCGAAGTGCGCAGGGTTTTAGGGGCGGACTACCGTGTTGGCGTCTATGGCTCTGGTTTGGTTGGCAAGACATTGAAGAGTGCCGGTTTGGTTGACTTTATCTGGCTGTCAATGTCGGTGGGCTGGAGCGGAACAAAAGCGCTTTTGGCCACGGACGCCTGGACCTTACGCCAAACTTATCCAGAGCAAACAGCAGTATTGCGGCATGATGGCAATGAACTGTCCCCAGCTTGGGGCGACTTTGGTCAATTCACTCCAGGTGGCGCTGCGGCGTCTGCGCCCGTAGACTGGCGCGATGATGCTGGGTCTTTTCAATTTGCGCTGATGGAAGTCACGGCGCGGTCAGGCTTGAACTTGCGGCGCGGCCCTGGAACCAATTATGGTGTCGACTCCACATTAGCGCAGGGGCAAATTGTTCAGGTTGTCAGCACATCAGGAGATTGGGCAAATGTCGACGTGAACAGTGACGGATTGTCGGATGGATACCTTCACAGTGGCTACCTGAAGCCCGTTTCCGGCGGCCTGCCGTTACTGAGCTCAGCAAATGGGAACACTGCTGGGAATTGGCCCACATGGCCCAAATGGCCAACTTGGCCTTCGGCTCCGGGCTCGACAGCAACCGCTGCGGCTCCTGCGACTGCAGCAGGAGCAACCGTACCCTATAGCGTTGCTCAGGCCGAACTTGCCCTCGACGTGCGCGAGGTTGCTGGACCTGGCAACAATCCACGGGTTGTGATGTACCACAAATCAACGAACCCTTGGTCTGGAACCGATGATAGTGTCGCTTGGTGTTCATCCTTCGTGAACTACTGTGTCGAACAATCAGGCATGGTGGGAACAGATAGCCAGAGGGCGCTGTCCTGGGAAGACTGGGGCCAGTCAGCTGAAAACGACCCGCAAGAAGGCGATATCGTTGTCTTTGAGCGCGTTGGCAAAGGAGGGCATGTTGGGTTTCTGGTCGCTGATAGGGGGGACAGTGTGTCTGTGCTGGGTGGCAACCAAAACAACCGTGTTCGCATATCGACCTATCCAAAGAACGGGAAACTCGGAGCGACCAAGTATGTTTTGCGCAGCATACGCAGAGCAATCTGACTACAGTCTTTGGCATCCGTATCTTCTGCATTTCTCTCAAGGTACGGATGCCCAATGTTGATTGCTCCCCTTGGCCGAATTCTGTTTTTCGGATCATGCCGCAGTGAAAGTACGGTTTTGGTTAAGGTCAGATCGTACCGTCGAACGACCAGTCTGACGGCATTGCCAGCCGCACAAGTTTCTCGTTGGTCTTGCCGCCAGTGACCTTCATCAGATCAACAAAATACTCGTCCTCGCTGTAGTCTTCGATCAGTGGGCCAAGTGGACCTGAGTGCATGCAGCGAAAGTTGCGGGTGTGCCGGGAGTTTCCGCCGCGGTACGCCCTGGGCGCGGTTTCCAGGATCAGAACTTTGGCGCCAGCTACGGCAGCGGTCATGGCTGCACAAAGCGCGGCATTTCCGCCGCCGATCACTGCAATGTCATACTGGGTTGTCATAATTGGGGTCCTCGCTGGCTCAGACCTAACAATCTGCACGTAATTTGATTAATGCCGGTTTCTCCGACATTGATGCCTCACGCGCATCAACGTGGGGCGTGGTGACCATGGCGACGGTCCGCACTGTGGTTGCTCAACTTCTGATACCTGCGATGAATGCATTTCGGGCCACCGGGCAGACAGCCCGTATTCGTTTGCTCGACAGTGCCGCCAACGAAGTGGCCGAAGCCGTGGCCGCAGGAGAAGCCGATTTTGGTATTTGTTCGATCCCGATGCTGGAACCCACCACCCGGTTTGAACTGCTATTTAACGACCCGATAGTTCTGGCTTTGCCTTTGGATCACGCTCTGGCCCGGCGGGAAGTCCTGGACCTATCAGACTTGGAAGAAACGCCGCTGATCCTGCCTGCCCGCGGCACTGGGAACCGGTTGCTGATTGACGAAGCCATGGCGCGCGTCAAACGCCCCTTGTATTGGACATATGAAGTCGGGCGCAGTTCCACCGCAATGGAATTGGTACGCGAAGGTGTTAGTGCGGCACTGCTATCAAAATTCGCCGTTGACGCTACACAGGTGGCGATTTGTCAATTGCAAACGCCGGTATCACCCGCCCGATTGGCTTGCTGACCAGATTGGCACAATCAGAGACAGCGGTCGCGGCAGCCCTGAAACAAGCGATCCGAGCAGCGGTCTAGCTGCCTAAAACCTGCGGGTTGATCATATGCATTGGATCCCCTTGGGCATAGGCGTTGATCTAGTCAAATATATCCGAGAATTGCATGTCGAATTCATCTTCGGTGATAAATCCAATATGGGGCGTCGCGATTAGATTGGGATGAGACAGCAATGGATCGTTCGGATCCGTCAAAGGCTCGGTGTCGAACACATCAACGGTGGCTTTTCCCGGTCGAGCAGCATTCAATGCCTGCAGCAAGGCCCCCGGTACAATCAATCCAGCGTGGGACGTGTTTGCCAACAGGCGATCTAGCTGCATCTGGGTTAGATCAGCAGCAGTTATCAGCCCCTTGGTTGAGGGCTTTAGCCGGACGTGTAGCGAAACCACATCACAATCCGCAAAGAACTGGTCCCGGCTAGTGGCCACTTTCTCTCCGTCTTCCGTTGCCGCCCGTCTTCGGAGGCCCACCAGACAACATCCATACCAAAGAACCGCGCATAGCCCGCGACAGTTTTGGCGATCCGCCCATAGCCGTACAATCCCAATCGGCGGCCGCGCAGGGTCTTGCGGCGGATGGATTTGACCAGCCTGGTAGCCGAAGCTTTGCTGGTTCCGGGTTTCTTGTTCAAACCCTCAGTTCTGCCCACGGGTGCTGACGCAGACAATCGAGAGCGCAACTTTGGAAAAGTTACATGGGTTAGTTCGGGCCACAGCTTTGTGACGGGCAGATAGGGCATGGACCTGATGAGCTGGCCGCCCATCTTCTCAAGTCCATGATCAGACGATCACTTCGTACAGAAATGCGTGTATACTTATTTAGGGGAGGACACTTTGAAAAACCTCGCCCACAGGCGTTACTTCGAAATCCGGCAAAATTTGCGTCAGCCGCGTGCCCGACAGAGCATGGTCAGTGTTCCAAAGGTACTGCATCTCATTCATCTCGCGCGCAAGTTCCCAAAAAGGAGCCGTGATCTTAAACATCCACCAGGGAAACTGTACGAACCTCAATTCCCGTTTCAGAATGCGCTCAACCTCGGATTTGATATCCAGAGCGCTCAGAGTATGACCAGAAAAAGGCACATCTTCGAATTGAGAAAGTGTGCGGCGCTTTTCAACCAGCGCAACGGCTGCTCGGGCCAAATCAGGCAAGTAGCACATCGCTTGTCGCGTCTCTGCGGGTCCTGGAAGCGTGACTCTATCCCGCCGGAGATCGCGCAGGTAGACTTGTGACATGATGCACCCCTGACGATTGGGGTCGATGAAGTTCCCGGCGCGTAGAACAATGGTCTGGACGCCGCTCGTTGCGTACTCATGCTCCATTGCTAGCCGGATCTCGCCCTTTCTGCTGATGGGGTCGGCTGGCGTGGTTTCAGACCAAACGCCTGGCTGGTCGCCAAAGTGGTACACATTCCCAGGCAATAGGACGGTTGCACCACTGTCCTGCGCCGCGTTGATAACCTCGCGTGTGATCTGAGGGATGATGGTTTTCCAGTTGTGGTAGTTCGGCGGGTTCAGTCCATTGACGATCACGTCGCAATTCTGTGCCGCAGCAGTCATATGACCTTGCTTACGGTCATACCGCCTGATGGACCAACCTGCAGCTTCAAACGCCTGCGCACAGTGTCGGCCTACTTTCCCCGACGCGCCCAGTATCAATACTTTTCCAGTCATTGTGTTCTCCAGAATGTTTCGAGGAGAAGATAAGAGAGACAGTAATGAAATGGTATTGCACTAAATTGACTGTATGGTATTCAATTTTGAATGGACAGGCGTATTGAAGACTTAGATTGGACCTACATCCGCTCTTTTCTGGCTGTTGCCGAAGAGGGCTCTCTGACTGCTGCAGCAAGGGCAACCGGGCAGAGCCAGCCAACGCTAGGACGGCACATAAAGGCCGCTGAAGCCAGCTTGGGTACTGAACTCTTTGTCCGCGCGTCCAACGGCCTCAAATTGACAAAGACTGGGTTGACGCTGTTGGAACCGGCGAGAGACATGGCCAAGGCATCCGCCCGACTTACCACTCTTGCCGCAGGCAGCGATACCCAGCTTTCTGGCACAGTGCGGATCACGGCAAGCGTTGTTGTATCACACTATTTGCTTCCCGAGATCATTGCAGAGATACGCTTGGCAGAGCCAGATATCGAAATTGAACTCGTGCCGTCTGACACGACAGAGAGTCTGATGTACCGCGATGCGGATATTGCTATCCGTATGTATCGTCCCACCCAATTGGACATTGTAACGCGCAAGATTGCAGAACAGCCCTTGGCAATCTATGCCTCGCACGAACTCTTGGGGCGCCTTGGTCAACCGCAGAATTTTGAGGACCTGGCTGCTATGCCGTTTGTGGGCTTCGATCGGTCCGATATGATTATTCGCAGCATGCGCGAAATTGGCCTCATGGTAGACCGGCATTTTTTTGGTGTCCGTTGCGATGACCAAGCCACATATTGGGAACTTGTTCGCGCAGGCTGCGGCGCTGGCGCTATGCAGACCGTCATCGGTGATGCTGAACCACTGGTGCAAAAGCTCGCATACCAACCCGAGCTCCCTTGTCTGCCGATTTGGCTTGCGGCCCAGGAAAACCTGTACCGAACCCCTAAAGTCAAATGTGTTTGGAACTATTTGACCAACCGACTAATACGAAAACTTGGTTGAATGTTTCTATGGGCCGTCACACTAACGTCAGCTTTCGAGAAGAACGACGGAGTTTGCAAAGCCCGCAATCTGCCCATAATCCCCATTTGGATCTGACCGCAGCGAAAGGCAGGAACGAGCCCTTTCTTGCACTAATACTGCGTTGCGGCGATGGTCTGCTAGCAAGAAAGTGCGGCATCAAGCGGTTCAGTTTACTGCCGAGAAACGCTCCATTGAACTAACCTGCAGTGGAATAAGTAAATCGAATGACTATGACTCGACGCAACACTTTAAGACTGGGCATCACTGCTTTACTTACAAGTGTCGCGGGTCGGGTTCTGGATCTTCACTTAGGTACTCTTCGACGGCAGCAATGCGCAGAATGCGACCTTTGCAAAGTCTGGCCACGGCTCGCCCTGATAAGAAGCGAACGGCCCTTTGCGACCGTTCACCAGTGGCTCGAGAGCCGCGTCACGGCCAATGGTACACTGCGCAGAAATTACGATACCGTTTTACAGCCGGTCAAAACAACACTGAGGTGTGTTGAAAACCGTCCCTTAAACAATGCTATAATTGTTTTACAAAGGACGAAGGCTTGGAGTGTATCTGACCAGATGACTTCTTGGGATCCGATGGCGCCCAGAGTTGACAAATTGAGCGCCACGCTTGCATCTGGGTGAAGTGTTTTATGAAAATTGAGTTGTGGCCCGATGCAAAACTATCTCTTTCCAAACGTTACATTTGTCGCGGCAACCAGACACCGAATACGATTGAAGTTATTTGAGTCACTCCACCACCTGATATATGATGTTTTGGCCACAAAGTTCAGCCCACCGGTTTCAGAACAGGAACTTAAAGGTATGATATTGGGTGGGTCGAATTTTCCGAAACCGGCGATATTCGCCCTTCATGGATCCTTGCTCAATGCAGCAATCAACGCTCATACGTCAGATGTTCCCGAGCTTTTTCGAATTCTGAAAGATCAAAGGCTCCGGGATACTGAAGAGACAGGCACGATCAACGTCACGCCACTTTCAAGCAACAGCATGCACCAGGACGAAGTTTTTCTTCTGAAATCAGCATTTGCGGATGACATAGGTTTGACGACAAGCTTGATGGCGCCGCCGTCGCCAGAGGTCGAGCGCGCCACAGCCTTGGTGAGCGAGGCGATCAATGCACTCGACCTTGGTGCGAGACCTTGGATGGAGGAGCTGCTGTTGCTAGCAAATCAAGTTTATTTTGCTGTGGCCGAGTCAGAAGGAGAGCTTCTGTTCGGGGGGGCGGCAGTCTTTGATGCCTTTGGCGCGGTCTTGATGAACCCGCTGGCGTTCCGGGATCCTGCTACTGTGCTGATGGCGTTAATTCACGAAAGCTCACATCAGCAAATGTTCCTGTTTCATCTCGACGACCCAGTTTTACTGAACGATGCAAGCGCAACTTTTTCGTCTCCGCTGCGTGCGCAGCCACGCCCAATGGAAGGTATTTTCCATGCATTGTGGGTTTCGGCCCGTATGGTTCTTGCGGCTGAGACGGTGTTGAAGTCCCCCAGTAGACCAACCTGGGCGCAAGATTTGCTTGAGCATCAAGCGCGCGCACTTGAAGCGTTTCGGGACTGTGAACAGACTGTTGCTGAACATGGTGAACTGTCGGATTTCGGCCTCGAACTGTTTGAAAACGCACGAGAAACTATCCATGCCATTTGAAGAACGTAACATCGGCTCCCTTATTGCGGACTTGGCTATATCCGATCCCGACGCGCCCTGCGTCGAGCAAGACGGAATATGCCATTCACGCGCAGAGGTCATCAATTCTGCTGCGGTGCTTGTCGATTTTTTCAAAGGTCACCGTGTCACTGCCGGCGCTTCGGTTGCAATTGTAGCCGTTGACCGTCTTAGGGCGTTGGAAGCCATGATCGCACTGTGGTCTCTGGATGCTGCAGTTCTTTTACTTGATCCAAGGCAGCCGATAGGGGAAATCCAAACCGTAAAAGAGAAGGTCGGCCTCGACTCTGTCTTTACAGACTCAAAAAGCTTCGCTCGAAGAGGGGGGTTCGACCTTATTCCAGCAAGAGACTCCACAATGAAATGCGCTATGGGCCTGCATTTCTCGTCCGGATCTCAGCACTGTGATGCGCTGATCTTGTCATCATCAGGCACAACGGGATTTCCGCGGTTTCGACGGGTGACTCATCAGGCGTTTCTGGAAGGGCTCTGGGCATCAGGGCAACTATTGAACAATCAAATTCCGCTGTCGGCGGTAAGTGTCGGAAGTCTTGCCTTTGGTGCCGTGTTGTCCCACTGGATCAAACTTTTGATCAACGGCAAGTTTTTACTTAGTCTGCCATTGATATTCGGGGTTCAGGAACTGCATCAAGCCCTTACCAGATCAGACATCCAATCTGTCGGATTGCCTCCTGTTTTGATCACAGATTTGCTTGAATTTCATAAGGAAAACACCGCAGCTCAGGATGGGCCTGCCTATCCGCATATTACACGAATGGCATCGCTGGGGGGGCCAATTTCACCTGATAAGCTGGTGCAAGCCTATCGGATGCTCACACCTGGTGTGAAAAACATGTATTCGATGTCTGGCGTGGGTGCAGTGTCTATCCTGTCCGGAGATGAGGTTCTTGAAAAGCCTAACTCGGTTGGAAAACCGTTCTCGGAAGTTACAATTCGTATTGAGGATGAAACCAGTGGATTATGCCCAATCGGCCAGATCGGGCGCATCGTCGCCAAGCCAAATTGGAAAGATGGTGCTGCGCCAATCGACACGGGTGACTATGGTTGGATTGACGAAGACGGGTATTTATTCATCCAAGGGCGGTCAGAACAAACCGCCTGTCGCAATTCGATCAATGTGAACCTTTTGGACTTGGAATTTGATGTGAAGCGAATAATGGGTGTCAGGGATTGCATTGCGTTTGCGGTTCAGGCGGATGGTTCTCCGGATGACATGATTTTCTTGGCTGTCGAGACCAAGATCGACTTAGATCGGGCAAAAAAACAAATGAAATCTTCTTTGGCATCTTATCGTCGACCAGATAGAATTATGATTTGTTCGCATTTGCCGCGCAACTCTTCGAACAAGATTGCACTGCGTACTGTAAAGAACATGGCAATAGAAGAGGAAACCCAATTTGTCGACTTCTGATAGTATTTCGCAACAGGTAACCAGAGCCTTTCAAGAATGCTTCCCCGATGATGCAATTGACCTTGAAAGCGATTTTTTCGACCTTGGGGGAGATTCCTTAACGCTTGTGAGTCTTTGCGCATCCCTTGAGGTCAAGATGGGTTTCAATATCCCCCCCTCCAAGCTTTTGTACCACCCAACAGTAGAAGAGCTAGCCGCCGCCATTGAAGCATTGCCGGGGGGGGCTGTGATCTGAATAAATCAAACTGAGCGATTATTTCTTTCGCGTTTTCCGGCAGGTAGTATTGGCCGTGTCTGGTTTTCAGCACCAACTTTCGATACTTTGAAAAAACCATTTTTGCGCGCGTTTCGGCAGCGCCAGAATCTCTTTGAAAAGGATTGTGCCCCTCGTCTTCGTCCCCATAGACTAAAAGCGCCGGAAGATTCGTATCGATTTGGGGTAACGAGCAATTGACGATGCAAAGGTGCCCGACACTGATGTCGGCCTCACGAAGCCTATTGCTGAGTTTCATAACAATACCGCTTCCCTGGCAACTTGTACCCATATCAAAATGACTACCAGGAAACTGCTTTTTGAGTTCTCCAAACAGATACTCCGTCAGGATATTTCTGACTTCTGTCGGGTCATCGTCTGGTGGAACAAGTAAGTGCGAAGAGCGGGAAAAGATTAAAGGTTGGTCATCGCCTAAGGCTTTTGCAAAACGTACCGGTTCTTCTGCTGAGTTAAATATCCACAACAGCGGCGGTCGAGACCCACCTTCATTTAGGGTTCTGAGTATGCCACGATCATCGATCGCCCGCCCGTTCCAGGATGACATCAGCTTTTGTTGGGCAAGGGTCGGATCCAAGCTGGACATTATAGTTTGCGGCTCCTACCGTGCATTATATTGTACTGGCACAATTCCAATTTTTAGAAAGGGATGCAAATGAAAATCGAAACTTCAAAACTGCTTCTACTAAAGGGTTCTGCGGCTGCGCGCACCGCAAAAATCGGCATGCCCCCGGAGCCCGTAGCGCCATCCAGTTCGTCGGACTAAAGATTACTTGGTAGTGCCATGTTTGCGTTTCCTCATCAGATTACACAGGCAGAGCGCTCGAAAGCCAAAAATATTGATTGGTTCTACTCCTAAGGGCTGCGTATTTCTCTTGAAAGCATGCAGTCCCGTAGTTGCCGCAATGTCAAATTACACATCCGAAATTGTCCACAATATCTTCGGCCCCTGTCGGCTTGTGACAAAGGAAATGGGAGTCATGACATCGTGAGGCACTCGGCGGAAACGTTGTATCAAGAAATTCTTCGTGAATCACAGCTCTATAGCGTTAACCCGCTGGTTGGATGTATCGATAACTTCGTGCCACAAAAAACCATTGTAGAGATTGAAGCAGCGCTTAAAGCCGTTGACCTTCAATCCGCAGCCGTCGCAAGCTCAACTGGCGCAGTCGTTTCGGAAAACAGGACAGCGGAAAACTATAAGATACGGCCTGGAACGATTCCCGTGGTTGAGGACGTCACTGACAAAATAGCGCGCCTTTTCAGGCTAAAGAACAACCTTTGTGAATACCCTGAATTCATCTCCTATCAAGAAGGGGGAGAGTTTCAACGGCATTTTGATGCGGCATTGTCTGGCTCAATGCCTAGTCGCAGAACGGATAATACGGCGTCTAGTCAAAGAGTATTCACCGGCGTGTTGTATCTGAACCAGGATTTCTCTGGCGGCACAACACGTTTTCCGCGGCTAGATGTTGAATTGCAGCCAAAACTTGGAAGACTGGCATTTTGGCAAAACACCAAGCCGGGAGCCGCCACAGTGCATACCCTCAGCATGCATCAAGGGTGCCCAGTGACGAAAGGAAACAAACGGATTATCACTTTCTGGTTTCGCGACAACCCTTGGGATCCAGTGAATATTGCGTAGGGTTTGATCCATAATTTCGCTATGGCGTTGTCAACAAAATCGCCTGCCTGGGGCAACTGGGAGCGGGCCTGTTTAGAAGTGATCTGATTGTCTGCTTTGTTGGTGTCGCTTGCACACCCTTGCAGACGCCACGAAAACCGAAATCCGTTTCGTGGCTCATATGCCGCGCCAGGCTGTACCGATGCGGGATGTTGGACCTGTCGCGGTTTGATGCCACTCCTTTGATAGCATTTAGTCGTCTAGACATGCTCGGATGTCCTACAAGTCTAATAATACCTTCGTGCTGAGCTTGCTTGATTTGGCCAATTTTTGTCGCTCGAGGTATTCAATTGGCGAGAGTTCGGATCGAATAGTTATATGAAAAGGTGGCCCTTTTCAGGGCCACTGAGTTGTCCCGATAGAGGTAATACTACACGGGAGAGGTCTGGATCTGCACAGGTTGGTCCGCTGAACGAGCAACAACTTCGACAAGGTCGTGCATTGAAATATGGTGAAGTTTTGGGTCCTTTGCCCGAATAGTGAGGGTCCAGTGCCCAAGGGCAATGTGCAATGTCGCGGAGGTCATTCCAGCACTTATGGACTGATGTAACGCGACTTCGGGGAATTCCAGCGCTTCGACCAAAACATGCATTGGTAGCTCATTTACCAGATGTTGATTGGTGCTGTGTCCGGTCGGGTCCTGAAAACCCAGCTCCATGAGCCTTTTGAGGTACTCGGCGTCGGACAAAGGCTGAGGAGTATACGTTGGGATTTGAATCTTGGGTGCGGCCCCAGATTGAATCTCTGGATATCGCATCACACCGCGACTAGTGAACCTGATTTGCGCCTGAGGCTCTTCTACAATTGCGGGTGTAACCTGAGGTGCTTCTCCCTGGCGCAGGGCTTCAATGTAGTCTGCATTGCAGTCATTGAAGTAGGCATTGCCCAAAAACATACGCAACGCAAACTCGGTTTTCCATCCCAGCCCTAGGCCGCTGTAGTGAGGACCGCCAAGGGCGTCTTGCCCCATGTAGATACAGTTTTCGCCTTGCCAGCCACCAATAGGAGCCTTGGAAGGGTAGTCATCTTTGTTCTTGAAATAGAAATAGTCACCTGGCACCCCAATGACGGTACTTCGTGTGTAGTCCTCAGGCACGTCAGTAAGTTGAGTTAGAAAACGCGTTGCAAGCGTATCGATCTTGGTGTCGCTATTTTCTAATTTTACATGCCAGAGGCCAATAAAGGCTGGTCCCGAACTGGGGCTTAATGCGTCCAGTTTTTCTGCCCCGAGCGCCAAAAGGCAGCCCTTCAGCACCGACAGCTGCAATGCACCAGCGCATTCGCCCCGAAATGGTGTGATCTCGTCAAGCGCTTCGGACAGTGCAATATTTTGGTTTTGCACAAATGCATTACCCACCCAGGGATTGCCTGTTTGCAGGCGCTCCCAAGCGCAGTCAGGTGCTTCAAACGGCGCTGGCGTGGTCAGAATCCCTTCACCCGTCGCGGCCTCAGGAGTGTAAAGCACTTCGAGGTTTTCAAGATATCCTAGCGTCGGAGGTATTCCAACGGAGCCTTCGGCGTAATCACCATCGATTTCGCCCGAGCAAATCGCGCTCATCGCGGCAATCACACCTTTGCGCAGAGAAATATTCTGCGCCAGCTCCGCTGTAGTCTCAAATTCATGGACCAAATAGTCGTTTATCATCGAGGAAATGATTTCAACTGAGAGATTATCGGCCAGGGTCATGACCTGGGCAACATCCCCTGAGCTGAAGGCCGGCTGCTCCCAGGACGCTTCTGGGATGCATGCATATTTCAAAAGGGACAGAAATTGCGCATCCCCTCGTCCAATAGAAACCCCGCCAATCCACAAGCCCGATTGCATCATAAAACCCTCAAAAAATCAGCCTATCTATCCTTTTGATTGGTAACGGTTTTCTTTGCAAAGCGGGTGCAAGAAATGCGTCAAAAATGTACGGAGACCTCAATATGCTTGAAGAATGAAGTGAATTCTGAAAAGGTAAGTCCAGTGTATAGCTTTAGTAAAACATTGATATTACTGATTATATAGGGTGTGATGGCGCTTCAGATAAAGCTTTTTGGCGGACCAGTCGTCATCAATGACACAGGTCAGTTGTTACAATTTCCGACCCGGAAATCCGAAGCTCTGTTGGCCTATTTGGTCGAGCAAAGAGGCAAAGCACTTTCCCGAGAGACATTGGCCGACCTATTGTGGCCGTATAGCGGCCCTGATCAGGCGCGTGCAAGCCTAAGGCAAGAGATCTCGGTGGTGCGCAAAGCGCTTGGCGCTGACAATGTTGCCAGTATTTTTTCTGAAGGTGATCGGATCGGTTTTTCTGAAGGTGACGCAGTGGTCGACCTGTGGTGCTTTAACGAGATCGATAGCGAAACTGTATCACGTGATGGGCGAAAAGAACTGCTCGCACTGTACACCGCCCCATTTCTGGATACTTTTCGAATTCGTAGCCAACCCTTTTCCGATTGGGTCTGGGCAACACGCCAAACGCAAGAAGCGAGGGCGTTGAGGTTTGGCGATACCCTGATGGCTCAATGGGCTGACGCTGGCTTTGCAGATAACCTGACCGAGATCGCACAACATCTCTGCAGGATTGATCCGACATATGAGCCAGCGCACTGCGGGCTTGTTGAGTATTACGTCAAACAAGGTGATTTTCATCTTGCCAAGCATCAGATGCGACAATGTGAGGTTGCGCTGAAAACACATCTGGATACAGAGCCCTCTTTTGAAACAAGGCGTTTGGCGGCAACGCTGGAAAAAAAATCCATTGAGCCGCGCCGCCAAATTATCCGCCCATCTAGACCTGAAGAGCAAGCTTTCCCAGCGCAACAAAGGCGATTTGTCCTTATTCTATCGGTTCTTGCGGATAATCGCAGTGAAGATCCGGAAGAGTATGAACAGATCGCGAAGGATTTAGCCGCACTTACTAATCAGATCATCCAAGCCCGCGGTGGCGTCCAACTACACTTGGGAAATGACCGCATTCACGCCTGTTTCGGGTATCCAACCACACATGACAAGATCGCAGATGCGGCGGTTGGTGCAGCTTTCGATATCGGTCTTGCCATGGGTAAGGAACCCGCAAGATATTCGACCTGCCGGATTGGCATATCAGCTGGACTGGCGCTGGTTTCTATTGATGACCAGACAGGCCATTCTGACTTCAAAGTGTCCGGTGCCGTTCAGCGGGACGCCGAGGATCTGGCGCGCGCCGCACCGCCAGGGGCCGTCTATGTCAGCACCGCGGTAAAGAGCTTGTTGTCACCTGCGATCCGGCTCAAGGAAGTTGACGGCGTTGACGGCGTTGACGGCGTTGACGGTGTTCAGGAGGCCATTGCAAACCATTTGCCAAAGAATGGCCAGCCTTGGGATCTGTCACAAGGCAAAAGCCATGTGATGGTTGGGCGCGAAGCACAATTGGCGCAGATATTGGGCAATCTGACGCTGACCAAATCAGCCGTAGGGAGTGCTGTTGCAATTACTGGAGCTCCGGGGACCGGTAAATCGAGACTGGTTGAAGAAGTTGCAGTTGTCGCCCGTGACCAAGGGTTCGACATCAAATACTTTCATGGCAACATGAATGAAAAGCAGTCAACGCTCGCGCCGGTCATCGACTACATGCAACGCGCAGGCGCATTCGGAAATCCGGAAAATATGCCTGTGGCGCATAGACTGGAGCAGTGGCTGTCGAATGTGGACCCGGAACTCTCAATGGCGGCCGACTATTTTGCGTCTCTCACGGGCAATTCTACTAGGACGGCAACGAACGGAGCACCAATACCCAAATCAGTCAAGGAAAGGGCGTTGGACTTTTTTGCTACGCATGCGGGTCTCGCCACTGTGCAGCAGCCAGTTCTGATGGTTTTTGAAGACATTCACTGGTTTGATCCGACAACTTGCGAGGCAATAGGGCGATTAATCGAAGCCCTAGGTAGGTCTTGCGTTTGTGTACTGTTGGTTGCGCGTGATGGGGAATTTCCAGAGGTTTTGGGGCACCCATTGGTTCAAAATATAACCCTTTCGCCACTTGATGTTCAAAGTGCAGAAGCATTGCTGCGCGGGTTACTCAAAGACACGCAGGTTTCCACAGCTACGCTGTCCAACATTCTGGAACGGGCCGAAGGCAATCCACTGTTTCTCGAAGAGTTTGCAAAAGCAGCGGAAGCTCGCAGCAAACGAAGCGTCTTGGGTGAGGTTGACAATTCCATTGTGGACCCGATCAGTGGAGAAGAGGTGATAGGCACCCCGGATCGGCTTTCACCACTTCTTTTGTCTCGTATAGATATCATTCCTGGCGCGGTGCGAGTCTTACAGCACGCGTCGATACTGGGGCGGCGCTTCTCGCTTAGTCAGCTCTCCAAGATCCTGCACCCAGTCGCCATTCTGTCGTCTTTGTTTAACGAGCTTGAAGCCGCTGGAATTATTTTTGCGACGAACCGTGGACGCGACACTACCTATATCTTCAAACACGCTTTGATCAATGAGGCGATCTATTCGACAATTCCTATGCGCAGCCGTTCCATCCTGCACAAGTCTGCGGCACTGGCGTTGAATAGCGATGAAATGCCTGTGAATGACGGCAAAGTGGCGCGCCATTACCGGGCTGCGAATGCGCATAAAGATGCGGGGCATTTTTTTGAACGCTCTGGAGATCAAGCAGGTCGTGTCTCTGCTCACGCAGAGGCCATTTTTGAATACTCCGATGCACTTGCGATGATCGGGCATTTACCCTTGTCGCGGGATCGCATGTACAAAGAACTGCTGCTGAACCGAAAAATCGCAGCCCAGATCATTGGCTTGCATGGCATCCCAACCAGCGAAGCCACCCCGTTTTACACTATTGCGAATGAACTTAGCCGTGAACTTGCGGATCAGGAAGAAGCTGTGAATGCTGCTTGGGGGCTTTGGAGTATTCACTTGATGGTCGCCGAACTGGACGACTGTCTGAATATTGTGACTGCTGCGGAGGAGGGCTTGGATTGGCAAGCCTCACCAGTGGCACGATTGATTGTCGACTATATGCTGGGCGTTACCCATGCCTATCGTGGGACGCTCAATCTGGCTTCAGAGCACCTTGAGAATGTTGGTGGCTATGATAACCAATCTATGACCGATGATTTGCTCAACCGCTTTGGAATGGATATCAGACTTACCGCTGATAGCTTTCTTGCGTGGGTTTACGCGCTTCAGGGGCAAACCAATAATGCAGCTGCCGCATCGCAGCGTGCTTTGGATCGGGCGAAGCGAAACAAAAATGGGCTCAGTCATGTTTTTGCACATGTTTTTTCCGCGACCAAATGCCTGTTCCTTGGTCAGCTAAAAGAAGCGCGACGGCTGGCTGAAATCGGCCTTAAGGGCGCCCAGGAGATGCAGTTCAAACAATGGATCGCACAGTCCAAAATGCAATTGGCACGCGTGGCCGATCTAATGGGTGATCCAGGCGCACTAGAGGCGCTTCAGGAGGCTATGTCTGAGTACCGACAGGCAAACATGGTTTTGGCGCGCCCCTACATGCAGGTTTGGATCGCAGAAGCGATGATTAGAAGGCGTCTATATCGTGAGGCCCTGATGGAACTTGATGAACTGAGAGAGTTCACCGCTGTATCACAGGAATGCTTTTTTGATTCAGCGGCACAGGTTGCACGAGAGCTGGCACTGGAAAAGCTTGCGTCCGACGAAAACTATACTGTGTTTTCAGATCCGTTTTGATCTCTTCATCTATGGCAGTTCCAGATCGCTTTAGGCAGTGCCATAGGCGCGGTATGGCCTTTGTTTTGCTCTGACCAGGCTTAACCAGTGGATCAAGTCCATTTTTGACGGATTTCTTGCGGTTCAGCACCCAATCTTTGACGCGAAACTTGCACGGCCCCAACTAAGCTCTGAGTCGGGTAACGAGTGGTCTTTTTATGTATAATATTCCAAGACAAAGTTTGAGTGTAACCCTCACACAAACGCTAAGGATCAGCCCGCTTCTCTCGCGAGCAAAGCGGTATGACGCGAAAGTAAAGCTGGTATGAAACTCAGTGCAGCTTTTACTTTGTCAGTATTGGCTTTGCTTTCCGCGGGATTGAACTCGGCTTCAAGCGCAGGAACTTCGATCTCATTTGAGATTCGAAATGAAACGTCACATCGGGTCACTGTCACCTTTTCCGAGAGGCAAAACTGCCTGGAACCTAGCATGATGAAACCCTTCATCGGCAAGGTGGTCAATTTGCCTGCAAATGGAGGGACGTGGTCCGTCGATATCGCCAGACGCAATGGTCATGGCTGCGACGGAGAGAATGCGGTCTTGTTTGCCAGGGCTAAAAGCGATGGCCCAAGCACCGACGCTGTGGCATTTAGTGATCGTGAACGCACGTTCCACATATCGGGTGACGGTGGAATGTGGGTGGACACCAAACGCACTGGTCTCCCTGGGTTCTTCAAGCAAACCGGATCTGGCCAGACATTCCAGTGGGTTCTGACCGAGCCGTTGGCGCCCCTGTCCGCAGACGTCATGACTGATCTGCTTCGCAAGTATGCGCCGACGGTCTACTTGGCCAAAGGAGAAGATTATAATCCCTCGTCTGTTGACTGGGCATTCCCATATTTGGTCCGGGTAAGACGCGGAGACAAATACTGGCTTTACACCAAACAGGAACTCGACAGCCCAACTGACGGCGATCTGGAGGTCTTTAAGGGGCAGGGTGCAAATGCCACGGTCTATGGCTTTGTTGTCCGCAAGGCCGCAGTCTATGACTTGGTGTATTTTACGTATTACCCTTACAACCGTGGTAAACATATCAAGCTTCTGAATGATTCAGTCTTTGGCAATCACGTGGGGGATTGGGAAAACGTTGTGGTTCGATTAGATCAGAACCTCAATCCCACAGCAGTCTACCTTTCTCAACATGACAAGGGCGAAATGGTGGCCTGGGCTGACATCCCAAAATCCGCTGATACGCATCCAATTGTCTATGCGGCAGCGGGATCGCATGGTTATTATTCATCTCCCGGCAATCACCAGTATCACAGCAATCCACCTTTGGTCGATGAGACC
Organism: Parasedimentitalea marina; assembly: GCF_004006175.1. Classification (GTDB taxonomy): domain Bacteria; phylum Pseudomonadota; class Alphaproteobacteria; order Rhodobacterales; family Rhodobacteraceae; genus Parasedimentitalea; species Parasedimentitalea marina. The sequence continues at coordinate 2,333,471 of NZ_CP033219.1, read as the reverse complement.
AGCGTTGGCACGGTTTGGGACACCCAGACAAACTTGGTTGGATTCAACTTCAACGCAAAACAAGGCGTTGCTGGATCTAATTGGCCAGAATGGATGAACGTCTCACAACCGCTTTCAAATTCCAGTCCTATAAACACTGCCCCTGGAGCGGGTCCAATCTATCGCTGGGGCAACGGTGAAAACGGCTGCGGCGGTGTTTTGAAGATCTATCAGGATGCCGCAGGAGCTTGCCGTCTGGAGGATGGACCGACCGGCCCCATCGACAAACTAGAACGATGGGACGTTTCAGCCCAATGCCTCCCCGGCAAACAAATCAGCACTTTGTACCAAAGTGCAGTCTGTGACTGACCTAGCAAAGTGACGTCTTTAACCAGTGCCAAACTTATTTTTACAACATTGCAACCAAACTCAATAAGGAAGAGATCTATGTTCAAATCTATCTCCACGACCCTGGCCGTAGCCGCAATTTCTGTCGGGGCATTCGCCCAAGCAGCTTCTGCAAACAATTGGGGGCAAATCACCCTTGCCAACGATTCACCTTATTTCATGAATTATACGGTGATGAGTGATGGCTGGAACTGCAATGACGCACCGCTGCGCGGTGTCTCTATTTCCGCGGATCCAAATGCCGAAGTCGCGTTGAAAATTTTGCGTAAAGATGGCCACGGTTGCAATGGCGAGCAAGGTGTCTTTTTGTTGCAGATGCCTATGCCGACATACAAAGCAGTGCCTTTGCCAATCTCCTATACATCGGATGGATGTCTGGTTGACCCGCATGATCGGGCCGCACAACTTGGCTATCAATTGAACTATATCGTTGAAATGGAGGGGAGCTGCCCCAACTTTCGCTTGAGGATCACGCCTGCAGTTCAATAACAGCGGCACGCAGCTAAAACTTTTAGGCAAGCCGTTGTGGCGCAATGGTTTGCCGCAACGCTTTCTACTGCTCGGCGGCGGCACCCGCTCCATATCGGGATCGAACCAGATCGAGAGCGTTCCACGCTGTTTCAGGCTGTAATTATAGAACGACCAGTTCGTGGTCTTCTATCTCGTGGAGGGCCAACTGCTCATAGCTTCCAGCTGTCAGGCTGGAGTCGTTAGGTGAATCCCTCACTTGATTTGTGCAACAGAGCTTTGCGCATGCGACTTGATTGAAATGTAAAACAGAGGCAACTTTCAAGAAAGGGCACTGCATTTGGGAGTGTCGCTTAAACACTAAAGGAAAGCACTTGGAAACTCCGTCGTTTTGGATTCGTGTTTTAATTTTCATCTTATTTGTCGCCCTGCCAATATACTTTGTTGTTATAGGCAGTCGTCTGACACTTAAGACGCTTCGATTCAAAGAGCGTGCTCAATCAATCACTGGCACGGTTGTTGAGATCATAAAAACCAATAGTCCAGCCGACAGACACAGTGAACAATTCGTCTATCAGCCGGTATTCGAATTTCCGATGCCGGATGGGTCTGTCTTACGTGGGAAGTCCGCTAGCATCAGCAGCAATATGAATTACACCATCGGCAGCCAACATCCGATTTTGGTCGATTTCGACGATCCCGCCACTGTGCACACCAAAGGCAATCATGCCTTAATTATTGGAGTCATGTGTATTTTGCTCGGTGGCATTGCAGCGGCCTTTGGGCTTAGCGCTGTATTTTCCATGATTTAGGGCGGCCTTTGGGCAAATATTTGCGCCTCGGCTGGTCGTGCGGATGGGGTCTAATTTGACCCTGACGGCGGTTTCAATAGACGGAGGCGACCCGGATTTTGAGACACTTGATTGCCTGCGTTACAGATTATTCTACATCCAGTGAATTACAGCACAGCAAAAGGGGTTATCAATGGCAGCCAACCAAGGGACTTTTGGAATTTTTGCATCACGAGTTTACTGCAAAGCGTGGAGCGCCGGATTGGTTATTCCAGCCCTGATGTTGGCTGGTTGTTTGCCCGGCGATGTTACAACACGCGACTATTCGACGTTTCAGACATACCAGTTTCAACAAACTCCCGGACTTGGATTTTGCGCCAACAAAGACCTGGTATTTTCTGCCAGAATTACCCGTGAAGCGGATGGAACAATGGCATTTGTTCACTCTGTTCTGGTTTTTTCCGGTCCAGATCCAGAGCAATGTGAAGACGGTGTCGCTGCACAAGAGGGATGTCTGCGGCCCAAACCCCAACCCTCGAGAACATTAAGCAGCCAAGAGGCCAGTCAGGTTAGCGCAGTCTTTGCCGATGTGGATTTCTATAAAGATCCCGATCCAATCTGCCGTGAGATCGCGATAGATCCTTGTGTGATTGAACGACATTCTTGGGATGCCGACGAACTAAGCGACTATATCTGTGGCGCAGATCGATTAGGCGAAGACCAGAGGACAGATATCCGCGAACTTCTGTCCAGCCTTCGGGACAAAAGCTAGGTGCCTGACGTCACAACATCTGAAAATCAAATATAATGGACCTCAAAATGAAAAAGTTATTTGGCGCAGCAACCGCATCTATGATGTCGATCTCAACGTCGGGCTTGGCCGATGGCTATTACGATCTTTTCGGATCACACGGCGACAAATGGGGTGAGTTGACTTTCGAGGAAACTGTTGGCGAATACACCCACTGGATTTGGCCAAATGAGGAAGGCCAGGAAAGTTTCTTTATCTACAATCCAACTGGCGGCAGAGATGGGTGGTCAGGTGGAACTTATGATGGATATTTCACCGTTGATATGCCTGAAGAAATTTTGCGTCCGTGCGGAACAACTATCACTGACGCATTTGGGTATGACGCAAGGGAATGGGGCTCTGCGCGGATGGAGTGGATAAGTTCCGATGAGTTCATTTTGCAAAAATGGCGGTGTAACGGGACGTCACTGGATCTGCAAGTTGTCGGGCGATATGCATGGGACCAGTCAACCAACGAACCCGTTGTACCAATTGCGGCCAGGCTTTCCCTGCAATCGGACAATATCCCCCTCAGCGTCGATGACCCTGCCTATACGGTTCAGGGTCTCGACAAGAACCCTGCAATCTATCTGGATGTGAATTTCTCGGATGGGACATCTGGGGATTATGAGTACAAGAAATTTTCGGCCAGCAATATCATGTTTGACGATGTATCCGGCGACCCGAACGATATCATCCAGATCAATTACTGGGATATCGACTCGAACAACCCCGGTCTTGGTCAATACGCGGCGCAGTTGACATCGACCGGAAATGGCGTGGGAACGGCTGAACTTTTGGTGTCATTCAGGGATGCGCCATATGTTACAGCATCGGTGACAGCTACAGTGGTCAGTGCAATTCCGCAGGTCAAAACGCCAGTCAGTGCGGCATTGGCATTGCAGTCTTATACATTACCCCTCAGCCGCCGTGATCGCGCCTATACGGTGTCTCAGCTTGATTTGTTTCCAGCCATTTATGTGACTGCTCAGTTTGAAGACGGCACATCGGTTGATCATTTTTACCAAAAAGATTTCGCCGACAATGTGATCGTCGATGATGTGAGCGGTGACCCCTATGATCTGATCGAAATTGTACAATGGCCCGTTTTTGACAACAACCCACATGGACCCCAATTCGCAGGGCAGTTGACGTCAACTGGTCGTGGCACAGGGACTGCGAACCTGCTGCTTTCATTTATAAACGCGCCCGGAGTGACTGCGTCAATTGCGGTAACTGTTGTCAGCGGGGCAAACTGACCAACAGCGTAATCAATTCGACAATTAAGTTATCAAAAAGGAGCCCCATATGAAGACACGCATCCCTTAATACTGGTGTGAACATGGTATCGCCAATCTACAGCGATGCCAATCTACTACCCACTAAAGTCGAAGGGCATTGCTTGGATTGCTCAATGGATGTCGGTGCGGCTCGAAGTTGAATTTTCTTTACATATCGTAAATGTATAGCCTTGAGTTGATTTCGCACTAACCTTCTAAAATAATCTCATTATTACCTTCCGGAATTCCAACTTAATTCTGGAAAATTTAACTCAATACTTGACTATATCTTGGAGGAACTAATGAAAAAACTACTTGCATCGATCGCGTTGGCATCAACGATTTTCACTTCATTGGCCAGCACGCCGGCACAAGCTGGTGAGACACCGTATATAGGTGAAATTTCGTGGTTTGCAGGGAATTTTGCCCCACGTGGCTGGGCATTCTGCGACGGTCAACTGTTGCCTATTGATCAATATACAGCGCTATTTTCCATCATAGGTACGATCTATGGCGGTGACGGGCGTACCAATTTTGCGCTGCCCGATATGCGTGGCCGCTCTCCGGTCCACGCGGGCCGTGGACCTGGACTTGAAGATAAACAGTTGGGTCAAAAGAGCAGTCTACCCGTAGGTGAAGGAAATTATTATGAGTCTAATCTCGGCATAAATTGCATTATCGCATTGGTTGGCACCTTCCCGTCGCGGTCCTGAGTTGTTGAGTGCTAAAAACTGAAGAAATCCATTGGCCCATTCTGCATCCAACGTTGGTTTAAACCCGACAAAAAATGCGGAATGGGCTGTGAATACCCCAAGGAGCAACTGCGCCTTCAGTGCGCGCTTTTGACCAGACAGAGAGAACGAGCTACGCCAAAGCCCCCCGCAGTTGGATGTCACATTGGCTCACAAGTTGCCGGCGTTGTAAAAAGTTCAGACGCCATGACGCTCGCTGACTTCGACCTTGTGTCAATGATAACCGCGACATCAACAATGTAACTTGGATCTACGTTGTTTTCCAATGCAAGCCCATGGAACGAAATGAACGGGCCTGACAACACCGTAGCACCTGCAGGTCCAGTCCAGCAGCCGGAGTAGGCGCACCAGCTGATCTCATCCCGGCTGACATCGATGCTCATCGGTGTGTGTGCGTCGGACTGTGTGCATTTTCCATCGCTACAACTGATCTCAAACTCAGCATTGGTGCAGTGCCAGCCGCCATCGTCAGCGGCATAGCCTGCAAGTGGCATCGAGACGGTCAGAGGTAAGGCCAAACGTAATATTTTGGTCACTAAACGCATATCGTATCCTTCAATTGAATCCGCGACTGGAAAAGACAGTCGCGGCTAAACAAACACAAGACTCCGTCGGGGTTACATGCGACAGGCACCGTCGTTGTTCGGTGGAGCATCCATACGTGGGAAGGAAAAACTGACGTTGTCGAAATCGATTATAAACCCTCCATTTGCCCAACTCCAAGTTCCGTAACCGTAGTGGACACTGCCAGTCACGCAGTCCGCATACATATTCAGGACGTCTTGTTCGAAGTAGGTTTGAGAACTCTGCTCTGTGTCAGCCATGGGGACAACGATTTCGCGGGCTTCTACCGAGGTCAGAACGGCCCAGCCGTCATTGGCTTCAACGGTGTATTCTGCACCTTTGGAGTCGGTTATTGTGTAGATGTTTTGATCGGGAATATCACCATGCGGGACACCGGCATCTGGCGACATCTCGATGGACGCGCGGCTGTACGCCCATGGCTGTTGGCCTTTCTCGCATATGCCGATGTCAATGCTGTAGGCTAAGCTATAACCGTTTGGCGCAATATCGGTATTGGTCCAGACTAACGTCCCATGCGCGTCGTAGGGCGTTCCGTGTTCATCCACGACATTGTATCCACAATTGGGCCAATCGGAGATGTCGGGAGACTGGGTGCTGACCCAAAAGCCAAAAAAGGGTTTGTTTTCGGTTAGGATAGGATTGTTTTCATCCATCGTCACATAGATTGCATCGGGATCTACGTAAAATTTCATGTGTTGCGCGCGCATCTCCAATAGGGCCATGGTTTCACCAGACGCTACCTCCACGTCACCGATGACCTCAATCTCGTCAATATAATTCCCATCCGCCGTAAACATTTGGTCTATGCCATCGGCATAGGCGGGCAGGGTGCAAAAAACCGACAGGCCGATGCCTGCTCCTAAATTCTTGATCGAATAATTCATTTCATTCTCCAAGCCTAATCAATTCCTGACACTAACACTCCAGAGCGGATGCGACCAACATTTCCGTAAATGCATGCGATAAGGTGGTCTGAATTGGTCAGCCGATTGCTAAATATAGGACAAATAGCAAGTGGCGAGGAAAGAGGTGCCATGCAAAGTTCGTTGGACTAATATTGTACCCAAACTGTTGCGGCATCGCGCTTGATAGCCTGGTGCGTTTGTTGGGTTCAAAAGAACCCTGAGAGTGCAGATCCCTGGGTCTACAGAGGCTTAAGACGACCCGTTCAGATCATGCCGTCAGTCCTCGTCCTTCCCGAAATTTCTGGTAATAAAGCTCTGCGATGCATTTTGTAAACGCTGGTTGTACGGTGTGCCGTTATTTGGGTTTACCATGGTATCATTGTCGTTTTTACGGACCTTAAGAATCCATTGGCCTGATTGTTGTTTCTTTGGAAAGAACGCGCCACGCGGTTTGGGACGCATCATCAATATGCGCGTCGACAGCTCTGCGTGCGGCCTTTGGATCCTTACTCAGGATGGCATTATGAATCGTGGTCATATGCGCAATGCCGGGCTGCTTTCGGTCCGTAGATGACAGTGTCAGCGCCCGCAGTCTGCTGATACGACCATTGAGCCGTTGCACGATGTCCCAGGCGACTGAATGACCAGCTTCTTTGAAGATTATTTCATAAAACCTTGTGCTAGCCTGCAATAGCTCTGTCCATGTGGTGTCGTTCATCGTGGCCTCAAGGGCGCGCAATGCATCGCCCAGCTGGACAGGGAAGTCCGCGTTTTGGGATGTGGCGCAGGCTGCTGCTGCCGAGGCTTCAAGCTGTCTGCGGATGTCGTAAATCTGTTTGGCCTGATCCCAATCGAATGTCGCGACTATTGGGCCTCGGTTTGGGATAATCTCGACCAAACCTTCGGCTTCAAGAAAGCGAATTGTCTCACGGATTACCGTGCGACTGACCCCAAGTTGATCACATAGCGGGCGCTCTACCAGTCTTTCACCCGGTGCAAAGTGACCTTCGATGATCGCTGCTCTCATCCGCTCTTGCACAATATCGCGCAAGGTTTGCGGCGCTTTGTTGATTTTTTCTAAGGTGTTTATTTTTGAGGACATGAGGGTTTCTCTAACAGCTGACCCGTGGATCAACAAGGATGATTGACTTATGGTATGATGGTATACCATAAGTCAGTGCGACTCACACACCAAAGGATTGCGCCTGTGCCTGCCGAAATCAGAAAAACCCTTCTTCACGTTGAAAACACCCTGATCGAAGGCGGTAAGGCCGCACAGACGCCCCTTAAAATGATCGCGGCGATGGCGGTGATCCGGAACCCCTGGGCAGGTCAGGGGTTTGTTGACGATTTGGCACCGGCAATTCGCGATTGCGCACCGGGACTGGGTGCGTTGTTGACTGAGATGGTGCTGGACGCGGCGGGTGGAGGTGACAAGGTTGAGGGCTATGGAAAGGCGGCCATTGTAGGTCTGAATGGCGAGGTCGAGCATGCCTCGGCGCTTATTCACACGTTGCATTTCGGCAATCACTATCGCAACGCTGTTGGCGCTAAGTCATATCTGTCTTTCTGCAACACACGTGGCCCGGCGAATGCGCCGCTGATGATCCCGCTGATGGATAAAAATGATGGTGGCAGACGCTCGCATTATTTGACGATCCAAGCATCCGTAGCTGATGCGCCTGCGGCGGATGAAATACTGATTGCCTTGGGGGCCTCTATCGGTGGCCGTCCGCATCACAGAATTGGGGATCGGTATCAGGATCTAAAGGAGCTTGGCCATGACGCTGACAACCCTGCGGCTGTCTAGTTCTGGCCGCAAGGTCAGCTACCGCGATCACGGTGCGGGTGAGCCATTGGTATTAATCCATGGGGTGGGACTGCAGTCAGCGGCTTGGGGGCCGCAGATTGCCGTACTTCAGGACCGCTATCATGTCATCGCCTTGGATATGCCAGGGCATGGGGGCAGTGATCCGTTGCCTGTCGGCAGCCAGTTGCCTGACTACGTGGCATGGTGCCATGAAGTGATTTTGGAAATGGGGCTGGCCCCGGTCAATTTAGCGGGCCATTCCATGGGGGCATTGATTGCAACTGGCTTTGCCGCAAGTTTTCCCGACCTGACACGTCGTGTAGCTTTGCTCAACGGTGTGTACTGCCGCGATGAAACATCACGACAGGCTGTCAGAGCCCGCGCATCTGAGATTCAATCCGGAGTAGTCGATTTGAAAACGCCTTTGGCGCGGTGGTTTGGTGATACGCCAGTTGAGATCGCGGCACAGGCGAAAGTTGCGGCCTGGTTAAATGCCCTCGATTTATCTGGATACGCCACAGCTTACGCCGCTTTTGCCCATGGGGATGCGACCTATGCCGAGCAAATACAGGCGATCGCTTGTCCGTTTTTGGCGATGACCGGGGCGGGTGATCCCAATTCCACTCCGGCGATGTCTCAAACGATGGCCGAAAAGGTTGAACAGGGAACCGCAGTGACCATCTCAGGCCATCGTCACATGATCAATCTCACTGCCGTGGCTGAGGTCAATGCACATCTTCTTGCGTGGCTCAATCAGCCTATGACCCAAAAGGAACTGCAATGACCCCGCTTGACCCGCGCGCTCTGCGCACCGCATTTGGTACATTTATGACAGGTGTAACCGTAGTGACCGCTCATGATAACGACGGCGCGCCACTTGGCTTTACCGCCAATTCCTTTACCTCGGTCTCACTGGATCCCCCAATGGTGTTGGTATGTCTTGCGAGTACGTCGCGAAACTATGACGCGCTGGTGACTGCGGATGGATTTGCCGTGAATATCCTGACCGAAAACCAGATTGAGATCTCCAACACCTTTGCACGCCCTGTCGAGGATCGGTTTGCAACGGTGAAATGGCACAATGGTCCACAGGGATCACCAATCCTGGACGGCGTGTCGAGCTGGTTCGATTGCAGCATGCACAAGACGGTCGACGCCGGAGATCATGTGATCCTGATCGGCCAGGTCGAAGCCTTCGATGCCAACTCCACTCCGGGTTTGGGCTATGCACGTGGTGCCTACGTCACACCGTCCACAGCCGCTGAGGCACTGGAGCACAGCCCCAATTTGATTGTCTCGGCCCTAATCGAGAAAGATGGTCATGTTCTTTTGGTGGATGACGGCAATGGCGGGTTGGCTTTGCCAGAATGTGTGGTCGAAGGTCAGGGGGCTTCGGCTGCGATTAAGACACTCATCTCTTCGACTGGACTGCAGGCCCAACCGGGTTTTGTATATTCCGTGTTCGAGGACCTGGACCGCAAACGCCAACATATCTCGTTCCTGTGCCAAACCGCAGAGGGGGAGCCCAGCAAGGGTGTTTTTGTGCCCCTGACGGGGTCAGCACTGGATGATATGACAGACCCGGCCATTCTAACGATGCTAGAGCGGTTTGCAGCTGAATCTGTGCTGGGCAATTATGGTGTCTACTTTGGCGATCAAAAAAGCGGCGAAGTCCGCGCAGTTACATAAGGGAAATGATCACATGCGGTTTTCGCTTTTTGTGCACATGGAACGCACCTCGCCTGATCAGGATCAAAAACAGCTTTATGACGATTTCATAGCGCTGTCCAAAATCGCGGATGAGGGCGGGATGCATGCGGTCTGGACCGGCGAGCATCATGGAATGGATTTCACCATAGCGCCGAATCCGTTTCTGAACCTGATTGATCTCGCTCGGCAAACGAAAAATGTGCGCCTTGGCACCGGTACGATTATCGCTCCGTTCTGGCACCCGGTACGTCTGGCGGGTGAGGCGGCGATGACAGACATGATTACTGATGGGCGGTTGGATCTTGGTATTGCCCGTGGTGCCTACAGTTATGAATACGAACGCATGGTGCCGGGCATGGATGCCTGGGACGCAGGACTGCGCATGCGCGAGTTGGTGCCTGCTGTTCAGGCATTGTGGAAGGGTGATTATGCCCAAGAGGGCACGTATCATTCCTTCCCTGCCACAACCTCGTCTCCGAAACCTGTGCAAGAAAATGGCCCGCCAATCTGGGTTGCGGCACGGGACCCCAACAGCCATGAATTTGCGGTAGCCAATGGCTGCCATGTGCAAGTGACGCCGCTGTGGCAAGGCGACGCTGAGATCACCAATCTGATGGAGATCTTCAACGCAGCCTGTGCAAAGTTTCCCGATATGCCTCGGCCGAATATCATGTTGCTCAATCATACATATATCGCAGCTGATGCTGCGGATGCGCAGCTGGCATCAGAAGAAATCAATCGGTTCTATTGCTATTTTGGCGCATGGTTCAAAAACGAACGCCCTGTTTCGCAAGGTTTGATTGAACGGCTAACGGAAGAAGAAATTGCCAATCATCCCTTCTATTCCGCCGAGGCCATGATGCGAGACAACGTCATAGCCACAGCCGATGGCGCGATTTCCAAGCTCAAAACATATGAAGAAATGGGCTATGATGAATACGCCTTCTGGATTGACAGCGGCATGAGCTTCGACCGCAAGAAGGCCTCGCTTGAGCGGTTCATTAATGACGTCATGCCCGCGTTTTCATAAAGGACAGGTTATGCAGCAGTTTCAGCACTATATTGGTGGCGCATTCTTGGATGGTTCGGCGCAATTTGAAAGCCGTGATCCTGCAACGGGGCATGTCTGGGCAATGATGCCCGAGGCGCGCGGCGATGATGTGAATGCTGCCGTCGATGCCGCGCAGGCTGCTTTTGTCTCGCCAGACTGGGCGGGAATGACGGCATCAGCACGGGGGAAACTGCTGTACCGGCTTGCTGACCTGATCTCTGAACACGCGCCAGCACTGGCTGCGCTTGAGACCCGTGATACGGGCAAAATCATCCGTGAGACATCGGCGCAGATTGCCTATGTTGCCGATTATTATCGTTATTACGCTGGCCTGGCGGATAAGATCGAAGGCGCCCATCTGCCTATCGATAAGCCGGATATGGAGGTCTGGCTGCGCCGCGAACCCATCGGTGTTGTGGCGGCCATCGTGCCGTGGAATTCGCAGTTATTTCTGTCGGCCGTCAAAATAGGTCCCGCTCTGGCTGCAGGCTGTACCGTGGTCTTGAAAGCCTCGGAAGAAGCGCCCGCTCCGTTGTTGGAATTTGCGCGGATCTTTGACCAGGCGGGCTTCCCGCCTGGAGTGTTGAATGTGATCACCGGGTTTGGGGCCGAGTGTGGCGCTGTGCTGACGAGCCATCCTAAGGTGGATCACATTGCCTTTACGGGCGGACCAGAAACCGCCCGTCGTATCGTGCGCAATTCTGCTGAGAACCTGGCAACCACCTCGCTGGAACTCGGTGGTAAGTCGCCGTTTATTGTGTTCGAGGACGCTGACATCGAAAGCGCGGTCAATGCACAGGTCTCGGGTATTTTTGCGGCGACCGGGCAAAGCTGTGTGGCAGGATCGCGTTTGATCATCTCAAACAAGATAAAAGCGGCTTTTCTAGCGCGCCTCAAGGAAAAAGCTGAGGCGGTGATCATCGGCGCACCGGATGACATGGCAACTGAGGTCGGTCCACTTTGTACACTTGGACAACTCGAGACGGCCGTGGATCTTGTGGCAAAATCAAAGGCAGCGGGGGCCACTGTCATCACAGGGGGGCAGAAATTGGACCGCGACGGCAGCTATTTCCCGCCGACAATCATCGATTGCTCACAGGCACCCAATGCGCCGTGCCTGACCCATGAATTCTTTGGTCCTGTTCTGTCCGTGCTTGGATTTGACACCGAAAAACAGGCGCTGCATCTGGCAAACGATACTGCATTTGGCCTGGCCTCTGGCGTCTTCACCAAAGATCTAACCCGCGCCCATCGGATGATCCGTGGCATTCGGGCGGGTATTGTCTGGGTCAACACATATCGGGCCGTCAGCCCCATTGCACCCTTTGGTGGCCATGGACTTAGCGGTCATGGAAGAGAAGGCGGAATGCAGGCAGCATTGGATTACACCAAGACCAAGGCAGTCTGGCTGCGCACCAGTGACGAGGCCATTCCCGACCCGTTTGTCATGCGTTAGGTCCATAATTTGAACCACGGTTGAACCCGTTTCTCACGCCGTCGCTCTTGCAGCGGTGCTGGAACTTTTGACAATGATTTCTGTCCCTTGTGGAGGGGGAGCAAAGCTGGGGGCAGTTGCTCCCGCCAACAATTCACGACTTTTTTCCTAAAAATGTAAACTTTTCATGGCACTAGGCGGGCAATTATTATGCTACCTTGATGTTCCCAATCGAACAAAAATAGGATCACAGCCAATGAAGCCTTCTACAATGGCTGACATGATCGCCGGTAAACGCGTACACAAGACGTCCCCCGAAGATAGCGTGCGGACTGCTTGCATTATCATGACCTCGGCGAATATTGGGGCCCTTCCAGTTGTGGATGACGAAGGCGTCCTTGTCGGAATACTCAGCGAACGAGATGTTATTCAACGTAGCATCATCGTGTATCGCCCATCGACGACGACTCTTGTCAAACAGGTTATGACACCCAATCCGCAATGGCTGGCGCCGGATGCAAAGCCAGACGAAGCCTATCAAATTATGAGCAAAGGTAAGTTCCGTCATTTGCCGATTTGTGAGGACGGTCAGGTTCTGGGAATAGTTTCAATTCGTGATTTTATCCCGCCGCAAGGCAATTCAATCGTCGATCGGCTGCGCGGAAAATCTGGTAAGGCCAAGGCGTCAACACGTCTATTTTAGAAACCGTGTCGCCTGCCGTTCTAGGGTAACGGCCTGGCGAAAGGTAACACCTCACGGATACCTTCTTTGATAAACTGGTAATTTCTGTTGTCGAAATACCCTGACGTCTAGGCTGCGTAACCTCGGTCAACATCCAACTGTTTTAAAAGTCAAAATGCTGGTCATCATTATCGTCAACTTTTCCGGCGACTTAATGTCAAATCAGATCTCAATCCGTTACGTCGTCAAAAATTTGACACTCTACTTTCTTGGCGTCATCACCAGCTTGCCAGCGATGGTGCTTTTTCGGCCCGAAATCGATAAACTTGGTGACGGCGGGAGGCAGGCTGGCTGCACAGCATTCCACTTCGTGGTGATATCATCGGTACTTGGCTGGGCATTGGATGATCAGAATTCTGTGCAGTCTGATGTAGGTTCAGATGTCGCGAGAGGACGCGATAAAAAGATGCTTGGGTTACAACCTGTGTGCTTCCGAGTGTGATGTCCCTGCAAAGCCGGCGAAAATTCCGCTGCCGTTTGTGACTGGAACTGGCCCTGAGTTGTCCATGAAAAGCACATGCAGCCCGTGGTCTTCTGCATACATCAGCCCCTTTTTCACCCCCATGACAAGGAAAGCTGTCGCCCAAGCATCAGCCATCATGCAATCCTGATGCGCCACAGTGACCGAGGTTTCTACTTCGGCCAATGGTTTGCCCGACTTTGGGGCAATTGTGTGGGTGATTGGTCCATCGATCCTTTCCTTGAAATTGCGGTAGCCGCCTGATGTGGCAAGCGAAAGGTCGTAACACTCCAGGACATGGGCAATTTGGCGCATATCGACCGATGGTTGCTCTAGTCCAACCTTCCAGCCGCTGACACCGTCCGGGGAGCCTGCACAGCGTAGCTCTCCGTCAATCGAAACCATATAATCGGTGATACCATGTGCCAATAACACGCGCGCCAACTCATCAACACCAAAGCCCTTTGCAATCCCGCATAGATCAATCTGAACTGGGCGGAGCTTTCGAAGTCGTGCGCCGTAAATGTAAACACTGTCACGGCCCCTGGGCGGTACCGGCAACGTGGCGTCTAGGAGGCCAGGCATTCCTGGACCAAAGCCATGGTGGCTACTGTGTTGACCTACGGCCATAGAAAACGAACCCTGACTTAGAACTTCTATCCTTAGCGCGGCATGCAGAACAGCCTGTGCTTCTGGTGGCAGTGCGATCCAAGCACCGACAGGGGCGTTGTTAATCTGGTTCACAACTGATGTGGTTATCCAGGGTGACATTTGTTGGTCAACACGATCCACCGCCTGTTGCAGCGCGTCTTGCAAGTTGCCGGTCCAGGCTCGATCAGGTGCGGGGAACTGGGCTGAAAATCGCGTGCCCATTGTGGGGCCTGAAAGGTGTTCGAGCGGGAGCATCGCATCAATAGACATCTTCAAGATACCGTCCTTGCTGTTTGAGTGTGGCGACGTCCAGTCCAATGGGCGAAAGCAACTCATTGAACGCGGACTGTACGTCGGTTCCCATTACCCGGCCGCCGCAGACCATAATCTGGGCACCGGATTGAATAAGGGTTTGTAGATCTCGCGAGGCGCTCTGCAGCTTGCCCTGAACATATCCGCCACCTGCGATACGTGAAAACGCTGTGGTGATTTGCGTGATCTGGCCACCGGTTTTCAGGACATCCAATTCCTCGCGGAACAGATAATCAGAGCTGGGATCGCGCCCGCCCCAGAACAGATGTGTGGGGCGTTTTTGCAAGTTGCAGCGCAAGAACCCCACTAAGGGGCCAATCCCCACACCAGCGCCTACTAGAATAAGGGGCGCATTTGACTTAGCGGGCCGGAACTCAGGGTTTGGCTTGATAAAGACCTCAACGGTATCGCCAACCATGATGTCGGCCAGATAGCCCGAGCACAGGCCGCCAGGTTGTTTGCGAACGCAAATTTCAATGCAGCCATCGCGACTGTCCGAGGCCAGCGAGTAATACCGGGGAAACGATGCACCGGGTGCGATGACACCCAGCAGATCGCCGGCGGAATGTTTCGGCAGGCTTCGTGCACATTTTGTGCCAAGTCGCAGGATGGCGACAGGGGCCTGAACCTCTTGTCCGTAAGATCGCTTGGACACCAATTGCACATGTGTTGTCTTGGGTGTCTCTGCGCAATGATCAAGGCTTAGGTTTAGCCCAAGGCTCTGCCCAACAGTACGGCCCCATGAATGGAAACTTTGGGAGGATTGACGGTCGATGGTGGCATAGGAATGAAACTGTTGCAGTCCGGTTTGGTGTAGTGCCGCGTCGACATTTTTTGCGAATTTGCAAAAATCTGGGAATGAGGTGTCACCGAACCCGAGTACACAGTAGCGCATGCCATTTGGGCGAAAATCGTTAAGCCGTTCCAGAAAATGCTGCGCGTTGGTGGGAGCCTCGCCTTTGCCGTAGGTCGCGGTAAGCACAAACAGGTATTTGCCGTTTGGATAGGTATCTGCCCGCGAGTTCATATCGGTGACGTGAACACTATGGCCCTCAGCAGCCAACTTGCGCGATAGCTCAGCAGCAAAACCCCAGGTTGTCGCCCCCTCGGAGCCCACCAGGACAATCGTGTCGGCGGCCAATGCGGGTGTGTTCTTGACATAACGTAGAGGATTGGCAGGGCGCCGCAATGTCATTGCAATACCACTGGCGATTACAAAGGGAACGGCCAACATAGAAAGGCCCAGCAGCAGACCAATGGGCCATGTGCCTTGTCCTGTGTGCAGGAGGTAAATGAACTCATACAGGCGGGAGCCGGGACCGTTGGGCGCAAAACTGGCCATTTGACCGGTTACGGGGTCAATGTATCCGCTGCCCTGGGATGTGGTCAGGCTATAGGCATCTGTTGCATCACCGGGGTAGGGGAGAACCAATTCGCGCAGCTCAGTCAGCGGTAGAGACTGCAGCGCCAACAGATCGCCGATTGAGAGCGCAGCATCGGCTGCCTGGATTACCGGGAGTTCAGGATTTGCCGCGGTCGGTGAGGGGATCAGGTCGAATGTCGTGAGTGACATCACGACACCTGTCAGGGACACGATCAACAGTCCGATCACAGCAATCCTTCCGGCATTCAGATGCAGGGTCTGATAGCCTCCGGATCTAGGGGGGGAAATAACGGCGCGCCATCCGCCCATCTTGCGCACAATCATCGCAAGACCCGACACTGACAGTACAAACATTGCCAGGGCGCTGATCCCGACAACACCGCGTCCAAAGTCACCCAGGAAAAGCGAGCGGTGAAAGTCCTTGATATAGCCAAGGAAGGGGGAGTTCGGAGTGCTATCGATCGGGGTCAGCGTTGTAGCGTTGAAATAGGTCTGGCCAAACCCTTCTGCTGTCGCAAAATGGGCAATCACGGTATGATTGGCAGTTTTCTCAATCCGTTCCAGCCCAGGAACTTGATCGCTTACAGCCTGGGCCAATTGGGCAACCGTAATATCAGGAGGAGCCGTCAGGGATCCGGTTGTTGCGGCTTCGGTTGCGGGATCAATGCTTAGAATGACGCCAGTGACTGCCATCGCGATACCAAATAGCGCTGAAGTTAAACCGACCCACCGGTGCAGTCCGCGCATCGAGACACTCATTTCAGGCTCAATGTATGAACAAACCCGCGACCCGGTACCGATGTCTGCTGGCCCAATGTCAGGACCGCAGACCGAGGATGATCAGCATTGTCCTCGACAGAGGTATCAACCCGTATCTGATAGCCGTCAGCGATCATCGTGTCGGCGATGTCAGCACTGACACGCAGTTTTCCACCAGAGCCAACACTGGCCCCCGTTACACTGTGCAGGTTTGACCGCGAGGCCTTGCTGCCGCGCGCCCAAGAGCGCAAGTGTTTGTAATATTTGCTCTTGCCGCCTGCGACCCACAACGTATCTACAACCGTCCCAGCAGGATCCGTCAAATAAACCGCTGCGTAGGCTCGCGGTCCTGCAAAAGAATTCAACTGCGTGGTAATGGTAACCTGCCGCGCATCCGCTTGTCCGGCAGAGAGCAGGGCCGCAAGGCTGACTGCTGTTGCTAGTAAGTGGTGTTTCATCGAAACGTTTCCTTCATCCAGTAGCTCTAGTAAGCGTTGATTGGACGCCCAAACTGACGACAGGCTGAAGGGGAGCGTTTTTTCTATTCAGGTAGGGTTCAGATAAGCCATATATCGGACTTGAAGTGCGAGATGGGGAAGCGAGATGCGCGTATTATTGGTTGAGGATGATCATGTGCTTGGCTCGGCCATTCACAGCCATATTGAACATCAAGGTCACGGCGTCGACTGGGTGAAGCGGCTTGACGACGCGGAGGATGCCTGTGCCACGCAAACCTATGGTTTGATCCTGCTGGACCTTGGCTTGCCTGACGGGCGTGGTCTGGATTTCCTAAAGCAGCTGCGGGCCAGGCGCGATGACACGCCCGTTATTATCACCACGGCACAAGACCAGATCGAAGTTCGGATCGAAGGTTTGAATGCCGGGGCTGATGACTACCTGGTCAAACCGTTTGATCTGGGCGAGCTGACGGCGCGGTTGTCAGCAGTTGCGCGGCGTTATAGCGCCAGTTCGGATCCGGCAACTCAGATTGGCGACGTGCAGGTTGATTTAGGTCGCCGCCAGATTTCCTCGAACGGGCGCGACATCATCCTGACCTCACGCGAGTGGGCCGTGGTCGATTGTCTGGTGCGCAATAGGGGTGCCATTGTGCCAAAGTCAGTCATCGAGGACAGCCTCTATGCCTTTGGCGCCGAGATAGAGAGCAATGCAGTTGAAGTATTCGTTAGTCGTATTCGTAAAAAACTGGGACATGATTTTGTGACCACCTCACGTGGGTTGGGTTACGCTGTGGCCGCGAAATGAAGCAACAACGCTCTATTGCTGGACGTTTGGCGTTGATCTTATCCCTAAGTGTCAGTGCGCTATGGTTGATCTCGGTTGTCATCGCAGCAGTTGTCCTTAGGGGCGAGCTGAACGCCGCGTTTGACGAGACCATGCGTCAAAGTGCACTGCGCCTGCTACCCTTGGCGATGCATGAGCTGGACGAGGTTCTGGAAGGGGACGCTGATGATAGCGAAGCCAATTTCATTGCCAATCTCACCCGAGACGATGCAAATCTTGATTACTTTATTCTCGACCGATCAAACCGGGTTCTGCTGTTTTCCGGCGCACGTCCAACGGACATCTCCTCCGGCTCCATCCCGCTTGGGTTCTCCGAATGGAGCGGCAGCCGGGCCTACGCCCTGACGGATGCAGAGTCCGGGTTTGGTATTGTTGTCAGTGAACGCGCTGGGCTGCGGGACAATATCCTGATCGAAAGCATCCTGCGGATGTTCCTGCCGCTGGCAGTCCTGATCCCAATTCTTGCCGGGTTGGTCTTTGTCATTGTAAAGGCGGCCATGGCACCGATCCTGGGTCTGAGTGCAGCCATTGCCCGCCGCCACGGTCGCAATCTTGCTCCCATGGACATGGGAGCGCAGCCAAAAGAGTTGCAACCGATTGTGTCCGAGGTTGAGGATTTGTTGGTCCGATTGAAATCAGCGCTGGACGCCGAACGCAGCTTTGCTGCCGAAAGTGCACATGAGTTACGGACCCCCATCGCCGGGGCCTTGGCACAGATACAGGTTCTTCAATCCAAAGTTGACCGCGCTGATACTGTGCAGCATCTGGAACAGGCCGAAGAGGCCTTGCGTCATCTTTCACACCTGTCGGAAAACCTGCTGCAATTTTCCCGGCTGGAGGCGGGCTTTGCTTCTTCTGAAAAAGAAACCAGCCTGGGCGTAGTGATCGACATCGTCCTGCGCGAAAAACCATTTGCCGATGCGGCAGATCGAATTTTGATTGCGGGCTCCGAAAACACGTCACTCAAAGCGTTTATCACGGCTGATGCCTTTGCAATTGTGCTGCGCAATTTGCTGCAAAATGCACTGACCTACGCGCCATCAGGCACCCCACTCAAGCTGGTGGTTGAGGATCGAGAGATACGGATCACCAATGAATGCGACACACTGCCGACAGAACTGTTGACAACAGTGACGAACCGCTATGTACGCGGTCAGACCGAACACCGTGGAACGGGCCTCGGGCTGTCTATCGTCGCGGCAATATTACGTGATTGTGAAGGTCAGCTAGAGCTGTATTCGCCAATACCCGGACAACAGTTAGGTTTTGAGGCCCGCGTTGCCTTTACCCGATCACAACAACACATACCGATGAAAGAAGGAACGTCATAATGCGCCTGAAACCACTTGGCCTGGTGGGTGTAACCTCAGCCCTGATACTACCTGTTATCTGGCTGCTTCCCCTCGCGCAAAAATACGATACGGGTGCGCTATTCAGTCAGTATTTGGGAATGGCTGCTCTGATCGGGATGGCGTTGACGCAAGTGATTGCCACCAGACTCAGTTTTGTTGAACAACTGTTTGGCGGGTTGGACCGATGTTACATCCTGCACAAATGGTTGGGCATCTTGTCCATGGGAGCGCTGTTGCTACATGATACCATCGATGCGGATATGGACGGGCTAGGGCGCGAGACAGCCCTGACCGACGTGGCTGAAACCATGGGTGAAATCTCGCTCTATGGGCTTTTGATCCTTGTTGTCATTACGATCGCAACTTTCATTCCTTACCACCTGTGGCGCTGGACACACCGGATTATGGGAGTGTTCTTTATCATGTCGACCTTCCATTACCTGTTTATCCTCAAGCCGTTTTCCAACGGCGACCCACTAGCTCTGTATGTCTCTGCATTTTGCGCGGTGGGTATTCTGGCCTTTGTTTACAAGCAGCTACCTGCATCATTGCGGTCGTCAAGGAAATACAAGGTTTCTGATATCCAACAGACCGGGACCGCACTTGCAATTACCATGTCGCCAGAGAGCCGTCCGCTTAAGCACCGTCCGGGCCAGTTTTCATTTGTGACATTTGATCATGCCGCCGTGTCGGAACCGCATCCCTTTACAATCAGTAATGCGCCGGACAAAGAGGGCAATATTCGCATGACCATTGCGGATCTTGGCGACTTTTCCCATAGCCTGAGCAATCACCTAAAAGTCGGCACAGGCGCCCGCCTGGAAGGTGCCTATGGACGATTTGAACGCCGCGCGACGCAGGCACCCGAAGTCTGGGTCGCTGCAGGCATTGGCATTACACCTTTTGTCGCCTGGGCACAGGCTCTCACCGATGCCGATGGCCCCGTGACACTGGTCTACTGTGTTTCAGAAGACCGAGACGCAAATCACCTGGACGAACTTCGGGCTGTCGAAGCAAAAGTGGCTAACTTTCGGGTTGTTCTGCACGCCTCCCGGTCGCAGGGTCGGGTCAATGCCGAGGCTATAGAGAGCTATGTCAGTGATATTGCCCAGGCCAAAGTCTATTTCTGCGGTCCGCAAAGAATGCGTCAGTTCTTGGCGCAGGGGCTAAGTCGCCTTGGTGTGTCATCCCGGCGGTTCCACTTTGAAGAGTTTGAAATCAGATCAGGTGTCGGGTTGCGTAAACTTGCGGCCTGGCTGTTGAATAGGGCTCTGGTCAAGTAAGTTTTGCGGTACATGGCGGGGCAGGCCTCCGCCATGTACACACTTTAACGTCCTGAGATCGAATTGGGTCAAGCAACCCCATGGTGGCAAGCTGTATCGCTAGGATTTACAAATCCAATCCCGCATAAAGGTCTCAAGCGAAGGGCTGACGTCCTGCGCTTGGCTGTCGCAGGCAACACAGCGTGACCCCAAGACAGTGCGCAGGTTGTAATGACGGTTCTTGCACATGCGTCCAGTAAAGAAGAAATCTACGCCTGCCTTCAAGGCCCTGGGCCGCGTGCGTGGGTAGTCCATCCATTCTGGATGTCCAGCAAGATGGGCCTTTCGCTTACGCTGACCTTCTTTGTGATGTTCCGCCATGGGCCTAGTATCGGTGCTGCAAGGCCCGACTTCAACTGTCGTTTCATGCTCCACGGTCTGGAAAAAGGGCCCTAAGGTTCAATCCCAAGGGACCCCAGATTTTAGAACCTAAGCGACAGGCAGGACATGCCGCCGTCCAGTTTGGCGCATTCGGTATTGTCGATTTCGACCACTTCATAGCCTGCCGTGTTCAGCATTTCGGCTGTGCGGGGGAAACCAGCGGCCATCAGCACCAGATTGTTGAAACGGATCGCATTGGCGGCGGGTTCTTCACCTTCAGCGACATGCAAAACCCGGTAGCCCTTGAAGCATCCCGATGCATCCAGACGCTTGGTAGCCAGAATGGTTTCACCGTCCATCAGTGAACAATCGGTCTTGAAGTGCAGCACACCAGGGGGGGTGAAGACCTCTCGCACAGAGTGGCCCCATTCGGCAGCAATCTCGGCAAGCTCTGCAACACCCGCTGCATCTGTTCTGTCCGAGCGGCCAACCAGAATTTCCCGAGCGGTGACCAGAATGTCGCCGCCCTCAATATGACCGGGGCCCTGAATCTGACGGACGTCCTCGTAAAGGCCGCGCACAGTTGTGGCCATTTCTGCTACTTCTCCGACCCGCGAGGGCGCTCCGGGGTGCATCAGGATCGCGCCTTGTGGCAGGCATAAAGTAGTATCTTCGACAAACACCGCGTCGGGGAAATCCTCGAGCGGGGCCAGTTCGGTGACATCAGCCCCGGTTCTTTTCAGCGCGGCAACATACGCCGTGTGGGCCTGTTGCATCCGGTCCAGATCGGGGGTGCCAATGTCCTGGGCGCGCAGGCCTTCGACGATACTGGCCGAGGGACGTCGGGTGATGGCGCGTCGGAATTCAAATGTTGGATCACTCATTGTAGTCTCATCCGTTTAAGAAGCCCGGAATACCGGAGCCTCGATTTCAATCATACTGGGCCCGGTCAGTTGGGCCGCGGCCGCCATCGCATCAGCCACGGCCTGCGGATCGGCAGCGCAGCGGTGATGGGGAATGGCAAAGGATTTTGCGGTTGCTTCGAAATCTGGCGGGGTTGGATCACAGCCCACCACAGTGACACCGACATCCTGCATGGACGTGGCAATCTCGTGGTAGCCGTGGTTGTTCCAGATAACGAAGGTGATGGAGAGTTGTTCATCAACCGCGGCCATGATCTCGGGCAGGCTGAACTGGGCCCCGCCATCGCCAACGATGCAGGTGATCCGGGTGCCTGGCTCGGCGATTGCGGCGCCGATTGCGGCTGGTATGCCATAGCCCAAAGCACCGTATCCGGTGGCTGCATTGAACCAGCCGTGCGGGCGGGCGGCATCGTAATACAGGTTACCGGCATAGATGGGCTGCGTTGAATCACCGACCATGATGGTGCCGGGCAGGGCGTCTCGCATCGCGTTGAGGATCTGCACCTGGGCCTGATAGGCCGTGCCTAATTCGCCATAGGCGGCAGTGCGGGTTTGCGCGGCCCTGTCGGCACCTGTTGCAGAGGGGGCGTTCTTGCGCCGGATCGCCTGTTCCAGATTGACCAGAGTGGTCTTGGCATCGCCTTGCAGACCTATTTCAGCTTCATGCCGGTTCAATTGCTGCGCGCAGCTATCGATCCGGATAAGATTGCGCATCTGGGCCATGGTTCCGGTGGCATACATGTCGTAATCTGTCGGGCCCAACTCGGTGCCGACGGCCAGGACGACATCTGCGCCTCCGATCAACTCACGCACTGCCTTAAGGCTGGGACTGGCTGGCACGCCCAGTGGGTGATCGAACATAATCCCCCGCGCATTTGTAGTTTGCACCACAGGCGCATCCAGTCGTTCTGCCAATTCACGCAAAACCTCGGCTGCGGCCACGGCTCCACCGCCGGCCAGAATGACCGGAGATTTGGCGGTCTCCAGCAGGTGTGCTGCCTGCTCAACCCGCGTGGCGTCTGCTTGGGCAGGATCTAACGGTACAGTCCGTTCAGCGGCGGCAGAATAATCTTCTCCGGCAACGTCCAGCGGGATCTCAATATGGGTTGGTCCCGGTCGCCCTGATGAGAACGGCTCAAATGCCCGATCCAGTGCGGGTGTCAGCTGGTCCCCTGTGCGCACCTGTTCGGAAAGCAAAGCCACCGTCGACATCATCTTTTGCTGATCTGGCAGCTCATGCAGATGGCCCATTCCCTTACCCAGAGAGGAAACGCTGTTTACGCCGGAGACCACCAGCATCGGCACACTGTCGGCGCGCGCCTGCGCCATTGGGGTCAGGGTGTTGGTCAAGCCCGGTCCGGTAATGACAAAGGCCACACCGGGTTTTCCGGATACTCGGGCATAGCCATCTGCCATGAAACCCGCACCCTGTTCGTGGCGCGGGGTCACATGACGAATGCCCGAGGTGGCAAGCCCGCGATACAGTTCTACTGTGTGGACACCGGGAATGCCAAAGACGGTCTCGACACCGCGTTCGGCCAGTTGGGTCACAAGCGCCTCGCCGATGGTGGTCATGCGACATTCCTTTGCAGGGTGTTGGCATGTGAAATGATCCGCTGGATTGCCCGGTCAAATTGGGTATCGTCAATGGTCAGGGCCACGCGCACCCAATCTGTCATTGTGGTGCCAAATGAGACTCCGGGCATCACCGCCACGCCACCGTTTTCCAGCAGATCTTCAGCATAGGTTTGCCCGTCCAGCCCGGTGCAGGCGACATTGATCATCGCAAACATACCGGCCTCGGGCTGGTGAACTGTCAATCCGGTCTCTTGGCTCAGGCGCTCACTGAGTTTGACCGCTCGTGAGGCGTAGCGTGTGCGCATGCCTTCGGCCACCGAAGACCCCTCGCGGACGGCCTGTTCAGTCATATCAGCGATAAAGGGTTGGTTGCCGAACAACATGGTTTCTGACACCGGCAGCAGCGCGTCACAAAACGCTGTCGAGGCCACACACCAGCCACTGCGGAACCCTGGCGCGGCGTGTGACTTTGAGATCGATGACACCGCAATCACCCGATCTGCAATGGTCGGGTTGGACAGTGGCGACACAAAAGTCGAGCCATCAAAGACCAGGTGCTCATAGACCTCGTCTGAGATGATCCACAGATCGTGTTTGATCGCTAATTCCCCGATGGCCTCGATGTCGGAGGCCGTCAGGATGGCCCCAGTTGGATTATGCGGCGAAGTTAGCAGGATGGCGCGACTGCGCGGGGTGATTCGTTCGGCCAGATCCGTCGCCTGCATACGAAACCCATGTTCGGGGCGCAGAGGCACCGGGACCATTTCAGCCCCGGAGGCCTGCACCACGCCTTCGTAAGTGGCGTACAGCGGATCGCCCACCAGCACCTCGTCGCCCGCCTCGGCAACGCCCATCATCACGGTGAACAACGCGGTCTGTGTTCCGGGAAAACACAGGAAATTATCGGGCGCAAATTTGCGACCAATGCTGGCCGTGTAGCGATCTGCCAGAGCGGCGCGCAGATTGTTCTCGCCACGCCCGTTAGAGTATCCGGTGCGACCGGCTTTCATTGCACTAACAGCTGTATCCATCAGCGCAGCTGGTGCTGGCACATCCGGTTCGCCGATGGTCATCTCGACGATGTCGGCCCCGGCGGCGATCATGTCCCGCGCTTTAAGATGCAATTCCCATTTGGCGCCTCCCAAACCGGCCAGTCGAGTGGTGATCGCAGTTGTTTTCATGGCTGTTCTGCCTTCTGATCTAAGTCTAATCCAATTATTGCACCAACGGCTTCCACCCCGATGCCTGGCAATTCACCCGGCGCAAAGGCATCCGGCAATGCGCCGCCTTCCATCCAAAGCCCATCGATAACGCCGTTGCAGGCCGTCGCCAGATGGCGCAGGCGTGCAGGTGATGTCTGTTGTCCTGCCTCCTCCAGCGCGGCGCGAATAAGCTCCTGCAGCTGGTCGCGGAAGTACACGTAGGTGCGTTCGTGCATGGCCTTCATCTGTGCATCCTGCTGCACCTTGTTCAGAAAACTGGCCCACAGGGCAACGGCACGGGGATCAGCCACCGGTGGCTGCAGTGATGCATTCACCAGTGCCGCCAGACGATCACGCGCCGATTTGTCGACTGCAGCTGCAAAAGCAAAAGTCTGGTCGGTCATATTGGTCATGTGGTGATCATAAGCAGCGATGATCAGGTCCTCTTTGGATCTGAAGTAATGCCGGATCAAACCCTGTGTCACATTCGCCCGTTCAGCAATGGCCCGCACGGTGGCACCACGAACGCCGCCTTCAGCCACCAGCGATAGCGTCGCCACGATCAACGCCTCTTTGCGCTGATCGGCACTCTCGCGTTTGAACTTGCGGCGTTCGTCGCTCACTGGGCATCCTCTCTTGATTTCAGTAATTATACACTTGCATAATTACTAAACTTAAGCCTTACTACAAGCACAAAAATTAGGACGCCGGAAAATGCCGACAGCTGCATCAGCAGAGCCAATACCTGACCCCGACACGCGGGCCGAGGTCATTCATGTTAAGGATTTGCACAAATCCTTTGGTTCCCTAGAGGTGCTGAAGGGCGTGTCGTTGAACGCAAAAAAGGGGGATGTGGTCGCCATTATCGGTGGCTCGGGGTCCGGCAAATCGACGATGTTACGTTGCATCAATTTCCTAGAGACCCCATCGTCGGGTCAAATCGTCATCGACGGCGAAGAAGTCATGATGAATGCGGACGGTAGCCCGGCCAGTCGGCGCCAGATCGAACGCATCCGCACCCGGCTGGCTATGGTGTTTCAGCAATTCAACCTTTGGACGCATCGCACCCTGTTGGAAAACGTAATCGAGGTGCCGGTTCATGTTCTTAAGGTGCCACGTGGCGAAGCGATCAAACGCGCCCGGGAATTGCTGGACCGCGTTGGTTTAAGCGACAAGGAAGATACATTTCCGGCCTTTATGTCCGGTGGTCAGCAACAGCGTGCAGCAATTGCACGGGCCTTGGCCGTTGATCCCAATGTCATGTTGTTTGACGAGCCGACCTCGGCGCTGGACCCGGAACTTGTAGGCGAGGTGCTGACTGTGATTCGAGATCTCGCCGCCGAAGGCCGCACCATGCTGTTGGTCACCCACGAGATGAAATTCGCACGCGAGGTTGCAAACCACGTCGTGTATTTGTTCGAAGGCCGCATTGAAGAGCAGGGCCCACCTGCCGAGGTCTTTGGCAATCCACAATCGGAGCGGCTGAAGCAATTTCTCAGCTCCGTCACCTAAAGCTCTGCATCAACAGAGTGTATAACTAATACATCAGGGAGAATACCTTATGACACTAAAAACCATTCTAGCCGCGACCGTTGCTGCCGCCACACTGGTTGCGGGTGCGGCCACCGCTGAGCAGGTCAAGATTGGCATCGCCGCCGAAGCCTATCCGCCGTTTGCATCGGTTGATTCCTCCGGCACGTGGGTTGGCTGGGAAATTGAAGTCATCGACGCCGTTTGTGCCGCTGCTGAACTGGATTGTGTGATCACGCCCGTTGCTTGGGACGGTATCATTCCGTCACTGACCGGTAAGCAAATTGACGCAATCATGGCCTCGATGTCGATCACCGCCGAGCGCGCCAAGACCATCGACTTTTCCAATGCCTACTACAACACACCAGCCGTGATTGTCGCCGATAAATCGCTGGATATCGACGCCTCTCCGGAATCGCTGGCAGGCAAAATTATCGGCATTCAGGCATCGACCATTCACCAGGCTTATGCACAAGCCTATTTCAAGGATTCTGAACTGCGCGTCTATCAGACCCAGGACGAAGCAAACCAGGATCTGTTTGCCGGTCGTATTGACGCCACTCAGGCAGATAGCATTGCGATGGCGGATTTTGTCGGTTCAGACGCTGGAGGATGCTGTGAAATCAAAGGCGCAGTGGCCAATGACGAGGCCATTCTTGGCAAAGGTGTCGGCGCTGGCACCCGTCAAGGCGATGAGGCGCTGCAGGCGGCTTTGAATGCGGGGATTGCGGCCATTCTGGCTGACGGTACCCACGAGAAGATCACCGCGCGCTACTTCAACGCCAGTATCTACAGCGAATAAGATCTGACCTTGGAACTGATCCTCGAAACGCTCGGCCTGACCGAGAGCGCACAATTGCTGTCGCTCTCGGCTCCGGGATGGGGCGCCAATCTGCTACGCGGCTTGGCGAACTCGTTGAAAATCGCATTCGGAGCCTTTGGTTTTGGGCTGCTGATCGGGCTTTTCGGGGCCTATGGAAAATTATATGGCGGGCCGGTTCTGCGAGACCTGTTGGCCATATATACCACCGTTATCAGGGCGGTTCCCGAGCTGGTCCTGATCTTGATCCTGTATTACGTTGGCACCGATCTGATCAACCAGCTGTCTGCCGCTTTGGGCTATGGACGTGTTGAAATCAGTGGCATCGTGGCGGGTATCTGGGTGCTGGGCATCGTCCAGGGAGCCTATTCAATCGAAGTGCTGCGTGGCGCCATTCAAGCTGTCCCGCCAGGCCAAATTGAGGCCGCCCGGGCCTTTGGTATGCCGCCTATGATGACTATGTGGCGCGTCACCATTCCCGCAATGATGTCTTTTGCCACGCCGGGGCTGGCGAACCTCTGGCTGATTGCCACCAAGGACACAGCTTTGCTGGCCATCGTTGGATTCTCGGAGCTCACGCTGGAAACCCGCCAAGCGGCCAGTAGCACCCG
This sequence comes from Parasedimentitalea marina, assembly GCF_004006175.1. Lineage (GTDB taxonomy): Bacteria > Pseudomonadota > Alphaproteobacteria > Rhodobacterales > Rhodobacteraceae > Parasedimentitalea > Parasedimentitalea marina. The sequence goes on along the minus strand of NZ_CP033219.1, from coordinate 2,306,238 downwards.
GGCATATTTTACCTTTTTCCTCGCGGCAGGTGGTCTGTATCTGATGGTGACCCTGTGTTCCGGCGTGGTGTTTGGCTGGATTGAAAAATGGGCTCGGCGTGGCCAGCCGTCGCTACGGGAGGGCAGGGGATGATCGCGCTCAAATCGTTATTGCAACCCCATCGCATTGTGATGATGGCGCTGTTTGCAGCGCTGGTTGTCTGGTGCGCCATTACGCTGCGCTGGGATTGGATCCCGAAATACGCCCCTCTCGCGCTTGAGGGGTTATGGACTACCATTTGGATCATGGCGGTGACGACTGTACTGGGTTTTATACTGGCCGTTCCGCTGGGGTTGGCTCAGGCGATTGGCCCTTGGTATCTGTCTATCCCCGCGCGTAGTTTCTGCACCATCATTCGGGGCACGCCGCTATTGCTGCAGATTTGGCTGCTGTATTACGGTCTGGGATCGCTTTTCCCACAATTTCCATGGATACGCAGTAGCGAGCTCTGGCCCTATTTGCGGCAGGCTTGGCCTTATGCGGTGCTGGCGCTGACACTGTCTTATGCTGGATACGAGGGCGAGGTGATGCGCGGCGCATTCTCTGGCGTGGCCAAAGGCCAACTAGAGGCTGCTAAGTCCTTTGGCATGCGCCGGTCCACCATGTTCCGCCGGATCTGGCTTCCGCAGGCCATTCGCAACGTTTTGCCCACCTTGGGTGGAGAAACCATCCTGCAGTTGAAGGCAACGCCGCTGGTGGCCACAATCACAGTGATCGATATCTATTCGGTGTCGTCTCGCGTCCGTGCTGACACGTTCATTGTCTATGAACCGCTGCTTTTGCTGGCCATTGTCTATATGGTCATTGCCGGCCTCATCACCCTGGCGTTCAAACGGTTCGAGGTTCAGGTCCCACACTAACCTGTAAGTACAGAAATGGCCTCGGTTTAAACCGAGGCCATTTCTAGGATCTTGGTTACTTGCCGGTCCAAACCGGGTCACGTTTCTCGGCAAAGGCACGCGCGCCTTCCATCTGATCATCCGAGCGATACAGCACATCAACCGAGGCGAGCTGGCTTTTGGTGATCCGGTTCATCGCGTCCTGAAACTTGCTGTCTTCGGCATCGCGGACGATTTCCTTGATTGCCGCATAGACCAGCGGTGGGCCACTGGCCAACAGGCGCGCCAATTCCCATGCTCGATCCATTAGCTGATCGGCTGCGACGATCTCGTTCACCAGCCCCCAGCGACGTGCCTCGTCTGCGTCAAACCAACGACCGGTCAGCAGCAACTCCATTGCGATATGATAAGGAATGCGTTTGGGCAATTTGATGCTGGCCGCATCCGCCACCGTGCCCGAGCGGATTTCCGGCAGGGCAAACGAGGCATGGTCGGCGGCCAGAATCATGTCTGCCGACAGGGCCAGCTCTAGCCCGCCGCCACAGGCAATGCCGTTCACAGCCGCAATCACTGGCTTGTTCATGTCGCGCAATTCCTGCAGGCCGCCAAAGCCGCCAACGCCGTAATCACCATCCACGGCATCGCCATCGGCAGCAGCCTTCAGGTCCCAGCCAGGGCAGAAGAATTTCTCGCCGCCACCTGTCAGGATGGCCACGCGCAATTCAGGGTCATCGCGGAAGTCACGAAACACTTCACCCATGACATGACTGGTGGCAAGATCAATGGCATTGGCTTTGGGGCGATCCAGAGTGACCTCCAAAATGGCGCCATCGCGTTTGGTTTTAATAGGAGACATCTGTCAGGCCTTTCGAATAAGGGCGTCAACTGCCACGGCCCGATCAGGCGTGCAGAGCAGGGGGTTGATTTCAACTTCGCTAACGGTTTGTGCATTTGCAAGCACGTAGGATTGTACAGCCAGCACCGCCTCGACAATCGCGGCCATATGGGCGGCTGGTTTGCCACGGTAACCGGCCAGTAGTGGGGCACAGTTCAGGGTGTTCAGGGCGACCTCAATCTCTGTGGATTGTACCGGTAACAGCAAGGACACAGTGTCGCGAAGGATTTCTGTCAGCACGCCGCCAGCGCCCAGTGTCAGCACATAGCCATGGGCGTCATCGCGGGTCACGCCGACCAAAAGTTCAGCGACAGCGCCGGTGACCATCTCTTCGATCAGCACGTCGTCTGTGCCGATGTCTGCTGCAATTGCGACGACGTCCTCGGGCATCACAGCCAGTCGCACGGCGGCATGTTCCGATTTATGCGCCAGCCCAACGCCCTTGATGGCAAAGGGAGGGCGCAGTTCAGCGGCGGCAGCTGAAATTGCTGTCTGCCCATGGACCGAGCGGTTCTGTGGCACCTGAAGGCCATGCTGTTCAAGGGCCCGCTTCGAGGCGGCCTCGGTCAAGGTCTGCGTCGGAGTAGCAGTTCCCGGCAAACAGACTGGCGCTTGTTTTGGCACTCCAAGACTTGCCGCCGCTTGGGTCGCGGATAGCGCCTCACGTAGGCCCAGAAAGGGCACCACTCCGCCCGCCATTAAGTCAGCGGCGACATCTGCCGGCATTAGCTCTGGCAGGGTTGCGACCACGGCGAACCGAGCTTGGGTATTGACGCGCACGGTTAGGGCGGCCTGGGTGGCACAGATCCAGTCTGCGGCGTCGGTCGTGGGGTAATCGACGATAGAGAACGTCATTCCGATGTCATCACCGGTCAAACCCGACCAGGCCCGCGCCATCGCCTTCTGATCGCGCCAGATATAGGTGTGATAGTCCAGCGGGTTGTTCAGGGCCACCATCGGCCCCAGCGCCTCGCGCAATTCGACCTGTTGCCGACGAGATAGCGGTGGAAAGTTCAGGGTTGTCTGAACTGACATGTCGGCGATCAAGCTTGCCTCGCCGCCGGAACAGCTGATCGAGGCGATATTGCCACTTGGCAAAGGACCATAGCAGTGCAGTAGTTTCAGTGTTTCCAGCAGGTCGGGTAGGGCACTCAGCCGGGGAATGCCCAGCCGGTCCAGAAAGGCTTGCGCACCGGCGTCACTACCAGCCAATGACGCGGTGTGGGACACGGTTGCCTGTTGGGCCTGCTCCGACGCGCCGACCTTTAGCGCGATCAGCGGTACGCCCTTGAGGTGGGCCTTGGCGGCCAGCGCCTCCCACTCTCGCAGGTTCGAGAACCCTTCGATATGCAGGCCCACGGCGGTGACGCGGGGATCGTCGATCAATGCCGAGGCGATCTGTGCCTGCGAGGTCTGCGCCATGTTTCCGCAGGTCACCACATAGGCAATCGGCAGGCCGCGTTGCTGCATGGTGAGATTGATCGCAATGTTCGAGCTTTGCGTCAGGATCGCAACGCCATGGTCGACCCTTTGGCACCCATGCTGATCAGGCCAAAGGAGGGCGCCGTCCAGAGCGTTGATAAAGCCATAGCAATTGGGCCCAAGAATGGGCATCTCCCCGGCAGCGGCAACCAATTGCGCCTGCAGGTCATCGCCTGTGGTGTCCTCTGCTGCGGCTTCGGAAAAGCCCGAGGCGAAACAGACCGCGCCACCGGCGCCCATAGCGGCAAGACTGGCGACCAGTTCGATGGTGGCATGGCGGTTGATGCCGATGAACACTGCATCTGGCGGCGACGGTAGGTCCGTAAGGGACTTATAGGCTGGGTACCCGGCGATTTCATCAGAGCGCGGGTGAACCGGCCAGATCTCGCCAGTGAACCCCATTCCCTGAGATTGTTTGATGACCTGCTCACACCAGGCACCACCGCCGACAATAGCGATAGTCTTGGGTTGGAACAGACGGCTAAGAATATTGGACATGCGCGGGCCATATAGCGAGAATTGAATGAGCCCCAGCGGTGTAGGGTCCCAATTGGCGCAGAAAGTCCGCCAATCGAAACCGCAAAATACCGCTGGGAAAAGCAGGTTCAGGCGCCGAGTGGGCGCAGCAGATCGCGAGAGATAATATGTCGCTGGATTTCCGAGGTCCCGTCCCAGATCCGTTCTACCCGGGCATCACGCCAGAAACGTTCGATCGGGAAATCATCCATCAGCCCCATGCCACCGAAGATCTGCAAGGTGGTGTCGGTGACCCTCGCCAGTGTTTCCGAGGCATAGAGCTTGGCAGATGCAATCTCGCGGTTGGCGGGCAGGCCCTGATCCAGACGCCAGGCTGCGGCCAGGGTCAACCACTCGGCGGCGTCGATTTCGGTGATCATGTCCGCAATCTGGAAACCGATGCCCTGAAATTTCCCAATCGGCTGGCCGAACTGTTTGCGTTCGGCAGAATAGTTCAGCGCATAGTCAAAGCAGCGTCGTGCCCGACCAACCGAGAAGGCCGCGACGGTCAAACGGGTGGCATAAAGCCATTCGTTCATTACCGCAAAACCGCCGTCGACCTCACCCAGCACCTGCGCATCGGGCAGGCGGCAATCGTCAAATGTCAGGATACAGTTCTTGTAGCCCTTGTGACTGACCGAGTTGTAACCATCGCGCACATTAAACCCCGGTGTATCACGGTCCACCAGAAAAGTGGTGATCCGGCGCTTGGGCCCCTTGGGGGTTTCATCCACACCGGTCGCGATGAATACGATAAAGAAATCAGCGTGTTCCGCGCCAGAGATGAAGTGCTTTGAGCCGTTCACAACCCAATCGCCACCGTCGCGTATAGCCTGGCATTTCATGCCACGTACATCCGATCCGGCGTCCGGTTCCGTCATCGCCAGCGCATCCATTCGCTCGCCACGTACGGCCGGCAGCAGATAGCGTTCGCGCTGTTCGTCGTTACAAGCCATCAGAATGTTCTGTGGGCGCCCAAAGAAATGCGTCAGCGCCATCGATCCGCGGCCCAACTCGCGTTCGACCAGGGTGAAATCCGTGTGACTTAGCCCCGCGCCGCCGACCTCCTCAGGGAAGTTACAGGCGTAAAAGCCCAGATCGATGCACTTTTGTTTGATTGTGTTACCCAACTCGATCGGAACCTGACCGGTCCGCTCCACTTCGGCCTCATGGGGGTAGATTTCTTTTTCTACGAAACTGCGAACAGTCGAGACGATCATCTCTTGTTCTTCGGACAAGCCAAAATGCATTTCTCGGGTTCCTTTGTCGATGATTTTCCCTGAATGAAATAGCGTCTTGCGCTGCCGTGTCGTGCAGAGTTAGACGTAAACTATGCAGAGTTTGACAAAAATTGATGACCGGACACAGAGTTTCGATGTCTTGCTTTTTGACAATTTCTCCATTCATTGCCTGGCAAACACAGTGGAGCCTTTGCGGGCGGCAAATACGTTGTCACGGAACACGCTGTATCAATGGCGGTTCCTGACACTGGGTGGCGCGCCAGTTGTCAGCTCCAGCGGTATGCAGGTCGCCCCTCATGCCGCGCTTAAAGAGGGGGCAGGCACAGCCCTGATGGTCATGCCATCGTATGGGTTTCGCGGTCTTGGCGGATGGGACATAACCAAGGGCCTAAGGGCCGCTGCAAACCGATATACCTATCTGGCAGGGTTGGACACGGGCAGTTGGCTTTTGGCCAGTGCAGGTTTGCTAGACGGGTATCGCGCGACAATTCACTGGGAGGAGCTAACCGGTTTTGCCGAGACATTTCCGGATGTTAACGCACAGCGTGAACGATTTGTGATAGATCGCGACCGGATTACCTGTTCAGGGGCGATGGCAGCTTTCGACCTTATCATGCACCTGATAGGCGAAACGCACGACCCTTTATTGTCGATGGAAGTGGCGCAATTGTTCATGTCCCGGGATACGGCACAGTCGCAGCCTTCGGTCTCGCGCACCAAACTTAGATCCGTGGATCGGGCGATTTCAATCATGCAGGAACATCTTGAACGGCCTGTCTCTATTGCAGATATTGCTCAGTTGGTGGGTTGCACGCAAAGAACACTTGAACAGCGCATCCGGGCAGAACTGAAGGCCACGCCACAGGCTGTTTACCGCAGGCTCCGGTTGAACTTGGCTCGAAAACTGGTGAGCGACACGGATCAACGGGTGACTGAAATCGCTGCCCGATGTGGGTATGAAAATGCCAGCGCTATGACCCGTGCTTTCAAAGCAGAGTTTGATCTGACGCCGCGCCAATTGCGCAGCCAGTCCTGACATCGACAGGGAACTTCAGAATTGACCTGGTGCACAGCCAAAGGCCCGTCGAAACTGATGGTTAGAATATGAAACATCGTTGAATCCGCTGGCGTAGGCGATAGTCGAGACCAGTTGGGTCCCTTGTTTTGATCGACGCGCCCGAAGCAACTGACAGGCGTGTTCCAGCCTTTTTTGGATCAGATAATCGGTTGGCGTTGTTCTGATTAGGGCAAAGCTGCGCTGCAACTTCCGCATTGATATGCCAAGCCGTTCCGCAATCTGTGGTATCGTAAATTCGTCGTCTGTGAAACTCAGATCGATAACTGCCAACCCCCGTCGGAGAATTGTCTTAAGCTGTGAGCGGGCGATCCTCGGTTGTGATCCAGGGCAATGTGATCGGCAGCAGCTCATCGGTGAATGTTATGCTGTATGTGCGTGGACAGGCCGAGGATTATGACGGCTGGGCCCAGAACGGAAATCGCGGCCGGGTTTACTCGAACGTGCTGCCGGTGTTTCGTGATCTGGAAAGCAATATTGAGCTCTCCGGACAGTTCCACGGAACCGAGGGTGGGCCGCATGTCTCGGAAACCGGGTTTCACCACCCGTTAAGCCGGGCCTCTATCCGCGCCGCGCAAGGGGCTGGAATCCCTTACAATCCTGACTTCAATGACTGCGCGCATAACCGGGGTAGGGTTCTACCAGACAACCACTCACAATGGTCGCCGTTGGGCAGCAGCGGATGCGTCCTTAAGAAAAGCTGAAGCGCGGAAAATCCTCAAGATCCTGGCTGAGAGCCGCGTTGCCCGCGTGTTGTTTGAGGGAACACGGGCGATCGGTGTTGAACTGGAAAATGGCACCCGCAAAGGCGCTGCCGGTGAAGTGATCTTGTGAGATGGCGCCATAGAAACGCCCCGTCCGATGCAGCTGTCAGGTATTGGCGATGCAGATCACCTGTCAGGCCATGGCATCGACGTGGTTGCAAATCTGCCGGGGGGGTAGCGAGAACTTTCAGGATCATCTGGAAACCACTGTTCAGGGCGTCACCCACGACCCGATTTCCTTTTATCGCCAAGACAAAGGCGTCCGGGGGGCGCTGCATATGGTGCAGTACTTGGCAACGCGCACCGGACTATTGGCATCGAATGCGGCGGTTTCATCGATGTCTCGGATGCAGGTCTACCAGATTTGCAATTGCACGTTCTGCCGGTCATGGCGGGTTGGACGGATCGTGCGCCCATTGAAGAACACGGCATTACCATTGGCCTGTGCTTCTTGCGGCCCAAGTCTCGCGGGTCAGTCAAGCTGAGGTCGGCAAATTCGAAAGACCCAGCGCTGTTCGATGCAGGTATTTTCTCAAACTCAGATGAACTTGAGATCCTAGTATGGGGCGTGAAGAAATCAATCGAGATCCCGGAGGCTCCGTCACTGGCGCGCTTGATCAAGCGCAGGGCCCTGCCTGTGCCAGGGATTGAGAAGAGCGACAACGCCTTAAGGGACTATGTCCGTCGGACTGCAAAAAACGTGTTTCATCCGGTTGGCACCGCGAAGATGGGCACGGTTACCGACCGTATGGCGGTTGTTGATGCTGAATTGCGCGTGCGGGGTGTTCAAAGCCTACGGGTTGCCGATGCCTCCATCATGCCGCGACTGGTGTCAGGCAATACAAACGCATCCACAATGATGATAGCCGAGCGCGTTGCTCGTTTCTTTACGGACAAGGAGGCTCTGAGCAGCTCAATCGCTGACTAGTAATCTTGTTCCCCGGAGGGCCGGGACAAAAGACGTCGTAACAAAGCGACACACCTAGGGAGGACACCATGAAGAAACTGAATATCGTATTGTCGGCAACGGCGGGCCTTTTTGGTCTGGCCGTTGCCGATCAGGCCGCAACAGCACCATCGTGCGGCGCCAATACTGGCGCCGCCGCAACCGGAAAGCCCGTCATAGTTGGAGGTATTCACGGGACTGCCGCACCTTGTGATTTTTCTACTTCGACTGATGCGGTGGCAGCCTATTTTTCCTGCTTTAATGCCAATGGTGGTATCATTGGACGCCCCATTGATTACCGCGTGGAAAACGACCAATGGACTCCGGAACTTGCCGCACAGGTTGCAGCTAAACTGGTCCATGACGCTGGTGACGTGTGAATGGGACAGACGCCGTGACCAAGATGAGTTACATCAACTGGCTGTTATACACCGTGCTTATCGTGGCCATTGTCACCTGTCTGGGTTGGGTTAAACCGCCCAAGTTTATCGGTTTTTTTGTATCCGGCCTTGCGGTTGGGTTATTGTATGCACTGGGCGGAATTGGTTCGGTGGTGCTGTTTCGCGCCACCGGGGTCCTGAACTTCTGCAAGGGCTGCAGGTGTTGTGACCGCCTGGCAACTGGTCCAATGGGGCGTCTGGACGCCGATTACTTGGCTGGTCTGTATCCTTGTCGATATCGCTGCTTTACGGGCGCATGATCGCACCTGTGCTGGCGTGGCGCGAACCGGGGTAAAGGCAGTGGCGACCTTGGGGTTTGCGCTGGTCGGTATTCCGATCTTGAAGGCAGAAACCATTGCCTGGGGGCTGTCGGGTGTGATTGCTGGGACTACCAGTCTGGCAATGATGGTCCAGGGCTGGGTGCTGGCGCTGGCAGTGCTTCGAGTGCTCGGACTTTACCTTGCTTTGATTACGTTGATGGTAGCTGGCGGGCTGGAGATCATTCTGGCAACGTTTCAGTTTCCAAATGGCGGCACCTTTAAGGCCAGTGAGAGTATCTTGCTCTTTGCGCTCGCCGTGGTGGGTGGTGCTCGGTACTGGTTCGGGGCTGTGATAGCCGCTGCGCCTGACGGAGTTGATGCAAATTTCTCAAAACCGGTGAGCGGTATCATCGGCCCAAACGGGGCGGGAAAGACGGCATTGATGAACGTGGTGTCCGGTTTTGTTGCGACCCAGGGTGGTCAGATCATCCGGAATTGTGAAAACCTGATGGGGCTCGCCCCATACAAACGCGCACATTGGGGGCTGCGGCGGTCGCTTCAAAAGGAAGAAATTGCCGATGACCTGACCATTGCCGAGAATGTGCTGGTTCAAACCGATCACTCACCACAGGGAGCTGCGCGAAAACGTCAGGAGGTGTTGCGGGTTTTGGAGATCGTCGGCATGGCAGATCGCGTGGAAAAATCAGGCACATTGCGCAATTCGTTTGAACGGCGGCTGACCGATGTCGCCAAATGCCTTGTTGGAAAGCCCAAAGTGATCATGTTTGACGAACCGGCGGGCGGCTTGTCATTCGAAGAAACCGCCCGCTTGGGGGATCTGTTCTTGGGCATTCATGACCGGACCGGGCACAGACATTGGTGATTAACCACGATGTGGATTCGATCGCCCGGATCCATGCGGAAACACTGGTGCTGGATTTCGGTAAGAAAATTGCCCTTGGGCCGACAGCGGCTGTGCTGTCTGACCCCAAAGTAAAAGCTGCTTATCTTGGTACAGAGGAGGTCTGATTATGTCACTGAAACTTGCAAAAATATCCATAAATGACGGACCTTGTTCATTGGTGTCAGCCATGAACCTGCCTCTGGAGGCCGGACAGGTCACGGCCGTCCTTGGGGCGAACGGGGCGGGTTAACCTGCGTTTTCTCTGAAAGAGTCGATAAAATGAATGTGGAAATGACGAGCAGTTGGGTTTCCGATCTGCTCGGTTTTATATGGACAGGGTTGCACTTTTTAGATGTTCATCCGGCCATCAGCCAAGAACGTGGTGCCAGTGGTAAAGCTGCTTTGCTTGGAGGCCAGAAAAAGTACCGATTGTGCAATTTCCTCAGGCCGACCATGATGACCCATTGAGATCTTTTCATCAGTAACATCTGCCGTAAGAAGCCGCAGGTTTTCAGAGGCACCACCCAAGTCAGTGGTGGCTTTTTTTCGAAGGCCTCGGTATCGCGGTCTACCAGGAATTCAATCATGTCTGGTTACCTTTTGCTGACACTCTGACTACTGAAAGATGGACGGGCCGGGACAGATCCCGGCCCAAATATGTGTTAGGTAAGTGCTAGCAAGCTAAGTGGCGATGCATTTGCAATAGAGAGTGATAAACCGCCGAGTTGTTGCTGAGCATTGAGGGTGGCAAGACGAACAGAGGCTTGCTCAATGTTAGTATCCGTTATCGCACTGATACCCAGTTCCATGCTGTCTGATAGTTTGCCAATAAAGTCATTCTGACTCGATATTTTACTGGCACTGGCCCCAAGGGAGGCTGCACCCTCGATCGCAAAATTCAAAAAACCTTCGATTTCACTGAGCGCCATCTGGGCACTGGCGGGGTCCGTTATCGCGGTTCGGTTGTTGATGTCGAAGCTGGTACTTCCTTCAAAGTTAAGACTGTCGACGGAAATAGTCGCAAGATTGGCCGCCGATGACCCAGTTCGATCCATCGATGATGCAATCGTAAGCGACGAGTTTCCAGCCCCGTCGATATCCGTCTTAAGCAGGTTTACACCGTTGAACTGTGTCGAGGAAATAATCGAATTCAGCTGTTCCGTTTTCTGGGCCATCTGGGCTTCGATTTTACCATAATCCACGGCACCGCTGCCAGCTATTATGGTCAGCTGTTTCATTTCCAATAATACGTCAGTCATCCGTTCGGCGCCGACTGCGGCCACCGATGCAGTTGCCTCGCCCAGGGTCAGGGAACCAGAAACAGCAGCGAATCCAGCTACATCTACTTCCATAACTTGTGAAATGGCCCACAGTGCGGCGTTGTCTTTTGCTGTGTCTACCTCTTTTCCGGTCGCGATATCTTCCTGGACGACCTCTCTTTGCTCGACGGTTCCCCCAAGCATTTGCAGCGCGGTCAGCGCACCTGAATTGGTATTGATACTTGTCATATTTGATTGACCTCATTTTGAGAAACACTGCCAAAAACCGAGTTCTCCTCATATGCAGAGAAGCACTGCACAGCATTCTGGCTGGGCTTTGGACACATGACTTAATTCCCAAGTGAATTTCCAAACTTGGGATTGTGTTAAGGTATGGTCAATAAATGCAGTGCTGAAGCGGTTTGTTTGTGGCGAAAGCTGGGCGAAAGATTAATCATTTTAATTGAATTATATTTAATTCTTAACGGTTGGGATGTGACAGACGGGGGGCTGATGGCTTATTGATCACGCTTAAACTGACAGCGAGATATATCGTCAGTGAGCAAGCGGATGTGCGTGAAAATCGTTTATTTATTGAGCATTCGTAGGATTGTATTCGCGGTCAATGACGGATTTGTAAGTGTAAATCCATTTTCGATGATACGGAATTCAATGTTGGATTTCTTTAGGAATTCATGCGTCATATTTGGATCGGACATGACTAAATCCATGCCTGCGATGCAGGGGGAATTGTCCTTTCGTAACCCATCGGGAAGAGGTCCAATGACCTGTTCGAATGTATCGATCTCCAGTATACGGATGATGCCGTTGGCCGTCTGGCATTGAAATCCACCATTTATCAAATTGCAACTTTTATATATACCTTCAAACCGTGCCTTTAATTCAGCGTGAAATTGTTTACCTGCCAGTATGTTGACCCCACATATTCCACTGACTTTATTTGGATGCTCTAACCATTCAGGCACATAGATCAATTCAGGGCGATGTTGTTGGCAAAGGAACAGTGACAGGCGCGGGAACTTTTCGTCAGGAAGCAACGCGAGGGTGGTTTTAGTTCGTCCTTCGGTCCCATCTGGCAGGATCACATTACGACCAAATTCAAGACGCCCGGCAACGATGAAGCCTGCTGCCTTTGCCTTTCGGGCATCGGCAATTGAATCGGTGCTGTGCAAGGCCGACAACGCGACGCCCTCACGGATCTGAAGATGCTCATAAACATGACGACCAAAGCGGAAATTACCAGAGGGGACCTCGTCCAAAAGGGCTTCGTCATATATGCCCATAATTTCAATCAAACACCCGTTGAACATTGCAAGGCTGGTGCTGGTACCCCATGGGTGCCTCCCGATGGCGGTCATGTTAAACCCCAGTGATATCAGCCTTTTACGTAGTCCTTCGATGTCGTTGGTTGCAAGCAACGGATGATCAATGCCAAAGGACGCATTCATTATGAGATCTCCGGCTTGGGGCTGAAACTAATTTGGGCCTCGCCCTGGATTCGGGCTTTGTGTCCCACGGCAAGTGCACCTGGGGGAACGTCTTGCACAACAATCGACCCAGCAGCGATATTGGCATTGGCCCCAATGGTGATGCCGCCCAATAACATCGCACCTGCGCCTATAACCGCGCCACGACCGACATGGGGATGACGATGGGATCCGCTATCATTCAGTGTGCCGCCAAGGGTGACGTTATGCCAGATTGAAACGTCTTCGGCGATGACAGCGGTTTCACCCGCGACAAATCCCAAGCCATGGTCGAGCCAAAGGCCTGGTCCAATCTGCGCAGCGGGGTGAATATCCGTTGAGAAAGCGCGCCCAAAGCTGGATTTTGTTGCGAGAGACAGCGCCGTGTTGCCGTCATCCCAAAGTTTATGCGCAACGCGGTGCCCCATAATAGCATGGACGCCGCGTGCAAACAGAACTGTAGCAGCAGGCCCGCCGGGCTCAAAATTACGACGTGCGGTTTCGGCGATGTCATAACACGACATCTCTACCAGAATGGGATCACTGTCATATACGTTGCGGACCACTTCACCGAGCGCGGGGGTGCTACAACTGCTGGCGAGTAGGGTTCCGGCGAATGCAGGGAAATCCGCGAAGTGGCCTAAGTTCAGAACCTTCGTTAAGTCTGGCGTAGTATTTAGTAAAGCGTGAATATCATTGATAAGTTTCATAAATCACCCTCAAGAGACATAGCCGAATGCGATGCGTGGTTTAGGCGCGCTGTCAAGCCAGACGCTTTTGGCCGACGTGTATTCCAATAAGGCATCGGTACCGCTGGATCGGCCAAATCCCGAGTTCAAGGACCCACCAAAGGGTGAAGAGACGTGGATCGCTTTGTAGCTGTTGATCCAAAATGTTCCTGCACGAACTCCTTCGGCCATTCGATGCGCACGCCCTACGTCGGCGGTCCAGACCGCACCGGCCAAGCCAAAGGAGCTGTCATTGGCCAGGGCGATGGCATCGGCCTCATCTTCAAAGGGGATTGCGCAGACAACCGGTCCAAAAATCTCTTCCTGCGCAACTTTGGCAGAGTTTGACATATCTCGAAGTACAGTTGGCGGCACGAAATAGCCTTGGCTATGCTGTGTGTTGCGAGACAGAACAGATGCACCGGCATCACGTGCCGCGCCGATCATGCTGGTGACATGCGAAAATTGACGGGCGTTGCTGATCGGACCGATCTCCGTTTCCTCGTCCAGCGGATCGCCTAACGTGATGGTGTTCATACCGGTAGACAGCATCGCCAGCATGTCTTCATAGACGGACTTCTGGATCAGCAGCCTGGACCCGGCGACACAGCTTTGCCCAGCGCCGGAAAAGATCGCCGCCTGAGCGCCCAGACAGGCATGCTCCAAATTGGCGTCCTCAAAGACGATATTTGCCGATTTTCCGCCCAGTTCCAACACCGCGGGTTTCAAAGCCGAGGCTGCCGCAACCGCGACGCGCCGACCTGTTTCGGGAGAGCCTACAAAGATCACTTTGCGTATCGCAGGATGACTGATGGCAGCCTGGCCAGCGGTCGGGCCAAGTCCACAAAGTACGTTCACCAGCCCAGCCGGAAGACCTACACTTTCTGCCAGTTTTACCAGTGCGACGGTGGTGACGGGCGTCAGCTCGCTTGGCTTGATAACCACCCCATTCCCGGTGGCAATGGCAGGTGCGATTTGCCAACCGCCTGTAAATATTGGTGCATTCCATGGTGTGATTTGAAAGACAACGCCAAGGGGTTCGCGCAGAGTATAGTTCAAATGCCCTGAAGGCACCGGTATGACCTCTCCGTGGAGCTTGTCTGCCCAGCCGGCATAATAGGCAAACATTTCGGCCACTTTAGCGACCTCGATCCGGCAGTCGCGGATGGGTTTTCCGGTAATGATCGCCTCGATGGTTGCAAGTGGGTCGACATTTGCAAGAATTGACCGAGAGACATCTTGCATAATTTGTCCGCGTTGCGCCGCCGAAATGCCTTTGGCCCAGCCCAGTTGGGCGCGTTGGGCCGCGTCGCAAGCCAACACTGACAGTGCGGTATCTGCATCCGGATAGGAGAATAAGTCCTGTTCGGTGAAGGGGTCCACCACTGTCACAGTGTCGCCCGCACCGTCCATCAGAACACCGTCGATTAGGCTCTGTGGACGCTCACCCAACCCAAGCGTTGCCATTGCATCCAAAAGTGTTTTCTTACGATCAGACATCATGGTCCAAATTCCCGTCATGTTTAACGATTTCGTTGAAGTCGGCGCTGTCTGATATGTCCCGCGACGCGTTCAACCATATGTCCGCGATCTGCGCAAAGCCGCTAAGGTCCACTCCAGTTCCGTGGGCCAGATCAAGCGCCAGCCCGACATCTTTGCGCATCAATCCCATGGTGAAGCCTGAGTTAAAGGCGTTATTCAAGATCCACTTGGGAAAGTTCACCTCGCTTACCCCACTGCGACCAGACCCGGCGTTGATACCCTGCAGCAGATCTTCGGGGGCGACACCTGCAGCTTGGCCAAGCCGCACGGCTTCGCCGAGCAAAACAAGATTGGCTGCACAAAGCATGTTATTGGCAATCTTGGCCGCATGACCCGCGCCAGACCCACCGACAATTACTGTCTTTGCGGTAAGAATATCCAACACCGGTGTTAACCGTTTTATCGCGGATGCATTGCCGCCCAACAGCATCGTCATGGTGCCAGCATTTGCCGCTGCCGGACCACCGCTCACCGGGCCATCTATAAATGAAAAACCATTTGCATCCCCCAAAACAGCCATTGCCTGAGACGTGGCTGGTTCGGATGTCGAGGTGTCCAGGACAATGCTATCGGGGCGGATATCACTGACAATGTCGCGCATTACGGCGTCAACCACTGTGGCTTTTGGCAGCGATAAGATGATGATGTCCGCCAACTGAGCCAGTTCCGAAGCCGTCTTGGCGCAGATGGCTCCGAGGTTGCGCATCTTGCTTAGTATCTCAGGGTTGGGGTCATAGCAGATCAGTTCGCTGTCGTTTTCGATCAGTTGCGCAGCCATCCCGCCGCCCATGTTGCCACATCCGATAAGTCCAATTTGCACGCCGACAATCCTTCCAGTCACACGAATTTCCAGAACTATGGCCCATTATTCAACAGCAAGGAATGACGGCAATTGGAGAGTTTCGTTGCGCTGAGCGCAACAATCAGTCCATTGGGGAAAAAGCGGACATCTTTTTCAATTGCTTCACTAGAAGGTCAGCGGCCTGTGGCAATTTCCGTCCTTCTTTTCGAACCAGCGAGGCCACGCCATCTGCAAATATCATGGATGATACCGGGCGCGCGGTCATGGTCTTGGATGAAAGCTCGCTCTCGACAACAAATCTTGGCAGTATCGTGCAGCCCATATCATTGTGCACAAAGGCCTTCAGCGCTGCAATTGAACCAGTCTCGACAACGGCGCGCAGCCGCACACCATGCTTGGCTTCTGCAGTCGTAATCATCGCCCCAATGCCAAAGGATTTTGGTGGTATGGCACAGGGTATGTTTGCAAGAGCGAGCAAATCTACAGGCTCCGAATTGTCATAAACGCCGTTGGTGTGCACCAGGGCTACAAGGGGCTGGGTTGCAGATGTTACAACTCTGATCACCGGATCCTTGGCGACATTATAAGCCAATCCCAGATGCGCCTGTTCTGACGTGACCTGGTGCACAACGTGCTCGGTTGACCCCACTGTTATGGCGAAAGAGATATCCGGGTATTTTGAGGAAAATTCAGACAAGGCCCTGTCGAACAAGTCGCCGACAAAACCTTCGCCAACCGCTATCGATACTTTGCCCCGTTTCATATGCGCAAGAGCATCAAATTCCGACCGGAGAAGATCAAGTTCGCCAATCTGACGTTTCAAGAACGCCACCAAAAGCATACCCGCTTCTGTTGGTCGGATCCCGGACCTTCCCCGCTCCACCAAAGTGGTTGCCAGATGTGTTTCCAATGCCGAAATATTGCGACTGACAGTAGAGGGCTCCAATCCAATCTGCTCAGCTGCAGCTCTGACTGTTCCTGCTTGAACCGCGGTTAGGAAGCAGGATGTTTGGCGGGGATCAAGGTGTCGCATGCAACAGCTTTGGCTCAAAATGAGCGTCGTATCAATGCACTCGAGGCTGAAGGTTAAGTCGAAAGGGCAAATTTTCCCGGGCATGCTGCAGCGTCAGGTCCATAGGGGCTTGCAGATTTATCGGCCAACCAAACCATATCCGCCCTAGTTCTCGGGACGGACATGTCCCTGAAACGCAGCGGGTACCGGCCTCCAATTTCTGTCGTTTTCCACCGTATGAAAGGTGGGTTCTTTGGGTAAAGAAAAAATATCTGAGAAAATGCGTTTTGGCTCTTGCGCCTGTCGTGCGCATTGTCTAAATCCCGCCTTACCGGGTCGTTAGCTCAGTTGGTAGAGCGCTTCGTTTACACCGAAGATGTCGGGAGTTCGAGCCTCTCACGACCCACCATTTTCCTTTATATAAAATGGGTTTTGGGGCGCAAAGTTGCTAAACGCGTATGGTAGTTCCCAATTGTTATTTGCGGTTCCAAAATTCAGGCATGAGTACGATTGATCGTTGTTCATTTGTTCCTGTTTTGCACGTTGGGCGTAGTGCTCTTACATCGGTTTAGAGTGGTGTCCGAGTTAACACTGGACGTGCAGGATTCCACAGAACATTTCAGGGATTTTTTCGATGGTTGATGCGATAATTGTGGCGTTCATAGCCAACGCACAGATCTGAAGTAGATTGTTGTCAGTGGCGGTCTTTTGGAATTTTTACACTTTCAGTGCTGCCCGGCGGTATTCACATTGCAGGCCCAAGTGCTTCGCGCACCATTTGGTTCGGGTGACACCAAAGGTCAGACGTTATGGAAACCGCTTTTTTCAAGACAAAGCCTCGGTTGAGCTTGGGTTCTACATTTGAAGCATTTAGGTGTCGCTCGAACGGAGACACCCATGCAAAAATTCTCGTTGCTCGATTTATCGCCTATTCCAGAAGGGAAGACTGCCGCCCACGCATTATCCAATACGGCTGAGCTCGCACGAGCAGCTGAGAAGGCTGGATACCATCGCTTTTGGCTGGCGGAACATCACAACATGCCTGGGATAGCCAGCGCGGCGACAGCAGTCGTTATTGGCTATGTGGCTGCTGCAACCAGTACCATGCGGATAGGGGCCGGGGGAATTATGTTGCCCAACCATGCCCCATTGATGGTGGCCGAGCAGTTCGGAACGCTTGCGACGCTTTATCCGGACCGGATTGACCTTGGATTAGGCCGCGCGCCGGGAACAGATATGGCGACGGCCAGGGCGCTGCGCCGTCATATGGCACCCGAGGATAGCTTTCCTCAGGATGTGCAAGAACTAATAGGGTATTTTGAAGATAAGCCGGGTGACACTGCCGTCCAGGCTGTTCCAGGAGCGGGCACACATGTTCCAGTCTGGATTCTCGGCTCAAGCCTTTATGGTGCGCAGTTAGCGGCTTATCTCGGTCTACCATACGCCTTCGCCTCGCATTTTGCGCCAGCCATGCTGGAAGAAGCCCTGTCAACTTATCGAACATCGTTTCAACCATCCGACATCTTATCGCAGCCGTATGTGATGGTTGCTGCTGGGGTTTGCGCGGCGGAAACAGATGCAGAAGCTGAATTTCTACGGTCATCACAATTGCTCGCATTTTCTAATCTACGAGCTGGCAAACCTGGCAAGCTACCATACCCAACCCATGATGTTGCCTCCGAAATCCCAACGTCGGTGTTTGCACAAGTAAAGCAGGCGATGTCGTGTTCCGCGACGGGATCTCCGAGGACGATCAAGGCGCAGCTTCGCACGATTATTGACAAGTATCAGCCTGACGAACTTTTAGTGACTGGTATGATTCATGACCACACGGCAAGGGTTAGGTCTTTTGAGATCGCCGCTGCTGCATTGACGGCATTGCGCAAGCCGACGACGATCGACTGATTATGTGCTTTTGTTGCAAACGGTTCGCTCCAAAGCCGCCGTTGGTGCGTTTTGCGCCTAATGGCAGCTCATAGCTCAAAGCGGTCCTCGCTCGCTCCAACTGTCACGGTGAAAACGGACGTTGGGTTCCAGCATCGCGAAGGGGCTAGAAGTGGACGAAGTGTGATTTCGTTGCTGTTGCACTAATACCTGCTCTGGGATTGTACTTAACAGGCAGGCTGATCTGTGCAGTTGTTCTGGCGAAAGTCATTGAGGAGAGATGCCGTCTCTTCTGTCGCCCCAATCGGTGCGGGCTCCGAGCAAAGATAGCTCTTATGTGGTGCAAGCTCGATCAGGAATGTGGCGTCCCATCCTTCCCCAACGACCAACATTTGCTCGGCAGAATAGAGCAGATGATCAACGAACGCGATGTAGGACCCACCTTGGGTGGACGCTACCAAGGCACAGCTGTCTTTGGGCCGTGCGAATTGCGGTAACGTCGCCGCAAGTGCGAGATGCGCACGAAAAGCCTCACGCGCAGATTGTGCCTTTTGCAGTCTCTCAGTTTCATCTAGCTGCACTTTCACACCGATCAAAGCGGCGATGGCAACACTGGCTGTAACAAGGGCCGAGCATGCCTCAATGGATGGGGCATTGCGAGACAGCCATTTCATGTTGCGGGCATCTGTTGAGTCGCGCAGTGGATGCCGCCACCCATCTCGCCCAGTGGATCAACGTTGAGTGTCACGATTTCTCGACCAGGATAATGACGTGCCAAGGCTGCCGCAGCGACCTGGTCTGTTTCTGGATCACCGAATTCAGCAGCGATGACGCCGCCATTGCAGACGTAATAATTGGCATAGGATGCCACAAAGTCGATGCTACGCACCCGTCGTCTGTTTGGTTCAAAGATCACCTCAACATCTAACCCCTCAGACACAAGCCGGTCATGTGTGTCCAAAGCGGCCAAATGGAACGGATCGTTCATATCAGGATCGCTCGGGAGATTGAGTAGCACGCGACTTGGACCAGTGAAGCGCGCTAGGCTATCGATATGATAGTCGGTAATATCCTTGCCCCAAACACCATCTGACCAAATCAGTCGGTCAGCGCCATATGCAGTCAAAAGACGGCTTTCGACTTCATCACGAGACAGGCCAGGATTACGGTTATCATTTACCCATGAGCTTTCGTGTGCAGCCAATAGGCCGTGGCCATCTTGTTCAACGCCACCGGCTTCACCACGCAGACCCGTTGGTCGCAAGTCCAAGCCTAACCGTGCGGCAACCAAGCCGGCAATCTGACGGTCACGACGATTTACCTGTTTCTCGCCCCATCCATTGAATTGGATATGGCTCACAGCCAAATCACCTGCGGCGTTCACCACGAATATTGGCCCGGCATCCCGACACCAAAGGTCTTCGGTCGGAATATCCCAAAGTTCAACTCCGGTAGATAGTTTTTTGCGCGCACCCGCATGATCGGCTTGTGCTGCAAGCATTGTCACGGGTTCAAATGCAGAAATTGCATTGGCGACCTCCGCGATGGTCTGTTGCGCCATATCCAGAAACACAGGATCGGAATGAACGCGACGATCAACTGGCCACTGCATAAAGGTGCGCTGGTGTTTTGCTTCCTCAGGCGGAACGTAGAAACCTGCGTCGGTTTGGGCGAATGATTGACCTGTCATGCTGATCATTCCTGCCGCGCCACTGCCAACAATCAATTCACGTCTGTTCATACCCACCGGCCTCCAACCACCTTCCGATGGAGGGATTTATATTGGAAACTACAATTTAGTGAAAGCATCGGATCGTGAGCCTGAAACGCAATCCCCGCGAAACATCATGTAGATTTAAACCAGCTTCGGTATTCTTGTATCGCAAAAATCACACGTATGGCAGTTATTCAGCATCCTGCGCCATGGGCTCGTATCTGGCATTCGCTGCGTTTAAGTCCAAAGCCCGGTTTCGAGCCCTGCACCACATAGTGTTTGCGCGTCGCACGTTTGATATCTTTGACGATCTTCTCGCCAGGGCTTTTGCACTGTTCCAGTGCTCTGTCTCATCTTCCACTCCTCAGGGATTACGATGAGCCAAGAACACTCTCTTATCAAATACCGCTATATGGACCTGTAAGCGATGACGTCAGACACCAAATGACCATACTCATGGCCTAGGATAAACCCAAGTTCATCATCGCTAGCTGAATTTTTAAGCATTGGCATTGAAATACGGATGATCGGGTCACAGTCATCGAAAGTGAAGTACGCATTACGAACATCCAGGTCGGAATGTGGTGCTACCGGTAACACTCACATCCAATGGCAAATTGTCACTTTGTAGAGGCAATTGCCCTTCGCATCGCTATTGCGAGTTGGTGTCTTCGGAATGGTTTGGTCAACAGCACATCACCAGCCTCAAGGAAGCCAGACCCTTTTGCTGCTTCTGCCGAGTAGCCTGACATGAATATGATCTTCAAATTTGGGATGCTTTTTTTGGCTTCCTTCGCGAATTCCGGGCCACTCATGCCACCTGGAAGCACCACATCTGACAATAAGAAATCGAACTGTTGTCCAGATTCCAGAGCCTTTCGAGCGTCCTGCGTACCGTCGAAGCTGTTGACTTGATATCTCAAGCTATCGAGCATCTTGTTCGCGAGCGCACGCACCATTGGATCGTCCTCTATTAGCAACACCGACTCGTTGCGCCCAAGTGGCGTTTCAACAACTTTTGCCTTGCTTGGCTTCGCCGCAGCCGCGCAGTCGCGTGGCAAGTAGAGCTTGATAGTGGTGCCCTGGCCCAGTTCACTGTAAATGCTGACATGCCCCCCGGACTGCTTCGCAAAACCATAGATCATTGACAGCCCCAGACCGGTTCCCTGACCGACTTCCTTGGTCGTGTAAAAAGGTTCGAAAGCGCGTTCTTGTACCTCCGGAGACATTCCGGTG
This sequence comes from Parasedimentitalea marina, assembly GCF_004006175.1. Lineage (GTDB taxonomy): Bacteria > Pseudomonadota > Alphaproteobacteria > Rhodobacterales > Rhodobacteraceae > Parasedimentitalea > Parasedimentitalea marina. The sequence continues at coordinate 2,285,172 of NZ_CP033219.1, read as the reverse complement.
CCGCTGTCAGAAACAGCCAACACGACGAAGTCGCCGACCGTTGCTTCAGGATTATGGGCCACGTAGTCCGCATCCAGATAGCTGTTCAGGCATTCGACGGTGAGCGCGCCACCGTCGGGCATCGCGTGGCGGGCGTTAATCGCAAGATTTAAAAGCGCGTCTTCGACCCGGCTGGGGTCGGCGGCAGCCAACCAAAGGTTGGGATCGAGCTGAAAGCTGATCGCGATAGTTTCTCCAAGGGACCGGCTGAGTAGATCTGACATCCCATCGACGAGAGCGGCAAGGTCGATTGACTGCGTCGTCAGGGATTGCTGCCGCGAAAACGCAAGCAAACGATGCGTCAGTTCAGCACCTCGGTCGGTTGTGCGGATGATGTCCTTTATCAAATCCCCATCGTACATCTTTTCGAATTGCATCTGCTCTGCAACTCCTAGGATGATGGCCAGAAGATTATTAAAGTCATGGGCAATGCCGCCGGTCAATTGGCCGACAGCCTCCATTTTTTGGGCCTGACGCAGGCGTTCTTGCACCGCTATTGATTCAGTGACGTCCTCAACCAAGACATACAGGCCCATCACGGACCCATCTTTATCGAAATCCGGAACGTATGTGCCATGAACATTGCGCTTGCTACCATCCTTGAATGGTATCGTGGACTCATAAACAATTGTTTCTCCGGCTAAGGCTCGATCCACATGTTGTTTTATCACTTCATATGCGCCTTCCCCAATAACGTCTTTGACGTGCCGGCCTTTTAGGTCTTGTTGCGCATACCCGAACCAATCTTCGTATACCTTATTATTAAATTGGTAGCGCTTGTTTGTATCCATATATGCAATCAGGATAGGAACTGTGTCTGTCAGCAATCGCAGTCGCTCTTCGCTGCCACGCAGAGCCTCGGCAGCATTGACAAGTCGCCTGGCGATATTCAGGCGCCAAGCCACGAACCCAAGAAGAGATCCGACGACGAGTATGGCCAAAACACCTTGGAACCAGAGTTTTTGCCAAAATGGCGGATGGACGGTAACAGCGATACTGGCACTTTCACTCCACTCGCCATCGCCGACACGCCCTTGAACATGCAAGTTGTATTGGCCTCCTGGGATGCGGCTATACCGTCCAAGTGACGCACTGTCGGCAACAAACCAATCTTTGGTGAATCCCTCCAGTTTATAGCGAATATCGCGTTGCGCATGTCCAGCATGTCCAACAACCGATACTTCAAACTCAAAATCAGTATTTGGCCATTGGATTTCGATCGCTTTGGTACGCTCGATGGCGGACTGAAGAGGGAAGTTCTCACCACTTTGCGTCAGCGAAGTGAAAATCACTCGCGGGTGGCCGCCCGTGTCAGTGAGCGATGGGATTGAAATGACGCCGATCCCCGAAAGCGTGCCGAGCATAAGATCCTGACGGCTGGTCATGAAGGATCCTCCGGGCCAGCTGAGAAAAACATCGCTTGGCAACGCATCCTGGCGACCATAACTGGCGACAACATGTCGATTTTGCGGGTCAAACTGAAATACACCGGCATTTGTCACAAGCCAGAGAAAACCCTTTTCGTCGACCTCGATAGCGAAGATTGTACTTGTGGTGAGGCCAGATTCCCGACCGATCCGATCAAACGTCCCGGTCGCTTCGTCGAAAACATTTAACCCACCTTCAATAGTGGCGACCCAAAGCTGGCCTTGCGGGCCGATCTCCACTTCAGACACGTTCGAGCTGCCGATCGTCTTTGGGTCGTTCGGGTTGTGACTGTAGGATTCAATAACCCTTTCACCATCAAATTTTAGCAAACCCTGGCCCCAGGTGGAAAGCCAGAACGTTCCAGGTTTGGCAACGGAAACTCCGGACACAAATGCTGCTGTGATCCCTGCGTCGATGTTGGATGAACTGTTGAAAAACTGGTAATTTCCGTTCGTGGTGTCGACCCGACCTAGACCGCTTGTTTGTGAACCAAACCAAATGATCTTTGGATTACTGGGGTCATAAACACCGCCCCAGGTGCCAAACGCCGGTTGCTGTGCTTCTAGGCGCCTGAGAACTGATTGGGACGCAATATCTATCAACAGAAAATCAGAATCAACTTCGCCAATCCAAAGCCTGTCCTCACTAGCCTGCAGGATCGTGTTGACCTCTTCTAGGTCCAAAGATGGGCTGGGGTTTTCGGAAAGGTCCGCGATCGGCGACCAGCGTGAATAGCTTTTTGTTTCTGCGTCGTAGCGCTTGAGACCACCGACACCGCCAACCCAAATCCCCCCCGAACTGTCCTCATTAACAACTAAGACTGGTTCCAAGTGTTTTTCGGCCGATCCCAAGTTTTCAAAGTGGGCTGTCCAGATCGACCGGTCTGGCAGAATTCGATAAACTGGTCCTGTGTTGTAAGGCAGCCAGATCGTTCCATCACCTGCCTCAAACACCGAAAGGATCATCTCAGTAGTGCCTGGTTTTGTGGCGTCAGCGTTGCGAAGTATCACATGGAATTTTTCGGTTACGGGATCGAACATTTCGACGCCCGCTGCCACGGCAAAAAGTCGGCCGAGCCAAACGCGCCCTAGGCTATCAACAGTAACCGTAAGCACTTGGTTATGGGAAATCCCGGTTGGATTGCTGGGATCGTTCCGAAAATTTCTGAATAGTCCGGTCGAGACATCCAGTCGGCCAAGACCATTTTCAGTTCCAACCCAGATCTCACCGTTTCGCCCTTCGGCTACACTGTAAACTTGGTCCGACGGTAAGCTCATAGAAATCTCAGGGTCGTGGCGATAGTTAACAAAAACGCCTGATCCGGGATCGAGGCGGCTAAGTCCCGAACTTGTTGCCACCCAAACGCGGTCTTTCGAGTCCACATGCAGGCCCCAGATGTTGTTTCCTGCAAGGGAGTGAGGGTCCAATGGGTCATGGAAAAAATGCCTGAACCCGCCATCGACCTTATCCAGAATATTGAGACCGTTGTCGGTGCCCAACCAAACAGAGCCGTCCGAACGAGTTGCCACCAGATCAGGCACCCAGTTCATAGTGTTGGAACTTAGGCTTAAAGGATCAGAAGGGTCATGTTGGTAAGTTATGAAACTATTGTCAGATTTGTCATATACGACGACGCCACCCGCGCTGCGCCCAAACCAAATTCGACCTTGCCGATCTTCGGCAATCGACCCAACTCTCGATAGAAACGCCGATCCATCAGTGTCAAAATATCTCGCGCTTTTATGATCATAACGCAAAGCACCATTTGCTGTTGCAAACCACAGTATGCCGTCACTGTCTTCGAAACCTCCAGCCGTTACAGAACCGGAGTCTATGACCCATTCTGGAGATTCTACAGCCTGAGCTATAGATTTTTGCGCCGCAAAGCTTGTGATCACAGAAAGCAATGCAACAAGGCTTAGAATATTTGGAGAAGTCATAAGTCACAAGCCCAGTAGCTTAAAGCAACTAAAACATTACGAATAAGCATATTGTGCCCTCCATCTTAGTTCTTCAAGATAGCTTCCTGCAAGTGCCGGTCAAATCGTCTTGGGCACTTATTATTGATTGGAAAAATCCTGTTTGTGAGTGCTTTCACAAGACGCAACATATTTCTCTACTTTAAGGATATCTGCGCATAACCGCTGTTGATGTGGAGCGTAGCGAAAGACGGCTCCCCGTCCATCTTGCTCCAAATGATGCGTCATGCTGCGCCCGGCAAGAATGTCGTGAAATTGCTTTGTGCTGCCTTTAGACGTGTTTGCCACGATTAGCAGCTTAGATCTGTTCAGCACTGCAGAGCTCAACTCAGAGAGCAGATCCAACCTGTCGGCAGTGTCGCAGACTGAACAGGGTTCTTCGGATTAAATGCGCACATTTAACTCAGAAGAGATGTTCCACACCACATGGTGCAAGCTCATTTTCTTGCAGAAATGATGGGCAGAGGTATGGTTTGCATCGTCGGCAAACCGCCGATTGAGAACGGCCGAAGGGGCTTTGTATGGGTATCGACAACCTCGCTGCGTTTTTGCGCCGGGCGCCATCGGCGATGTTTCCGATCTGCCTCGGTGTCCTCGGGGCGGGTCTCTTGTGGCGCAAAGCAGCGGAGACGCTGGGAGCACCGACGGTGATCGGCGAGGTCTGGCTGGCGCTGGCGATCGTGCTCTCTTCGGTATGTGCTGCGCTCTATGCGCGCAAGCTTGCGCTGCATCCTACTGCAATCCTGGACGATCTGGGCCCGGTGCCAGCACGGGCGGCAGTCTCGGCGGCCTCGATGTGCATGATGCTAACCGCGGCGGCGCTAGTCCCATACACGACAGAGCTGGCGGCATTATTGCTGCTGGTCGGGGTCTCGCATCATCTGATCCATGCGGTTATGGTGCTGTGGGTTCTTGCTCATTCTCCGCCCGAGGAACGGGTAATCAACCCGACTCTCTACCTGCCATTCGTTGGTCAAATCGTTGCGCCGATCGCAGGAGTTCCGCTCGGCTTTTGGACCGCCTCGGCGGTGATCTACTGGAGCGCGGTGGCCGCCTGGGCGGTGATCACCGCATTCTCGCTCCAGCGCATTCTCAGTGCGCCGATCCCGAAATCGCTGCGCCAGGGGATGGTGATATTCCTCGCGCCGTGCGGCGTCGGAGTGATCTCGGCCGACCTGCTGAATGCGACTTGGTCGCCCACGATGATGCATATATTTGGCGTCGCTGAGACGGGCTTTGCAATCTGGCTTGCCACGCGGATCGGCTGGCTGATCGCAGGCGGCTGGACCCCGGCCTGGGGTGCCTTCACTTTTCCGACCGTGTCACTGGCTGGCGCAGCGATGATCTTTTTCGATCGGGTCGCGGGCGGCGCATTGAGCGTTCTCAGTTGGCCATTCATCCTGGGCTGCAGCGCGATAGTGCTATTTGTGCTGGTCCGCGCGATCAAGGCAGCCGTGGCCGGGCAACACTTTTTTTGAGCCAGCGAGAGGGATCAGCCAGCGCCGGTCCTTTTGGAGACGCTTCATAGACACTCCGCCCGTTCAGGCCTGAACCGGACCAATGGACCGCTTCAAAGATGGCAATCACTCCCGATGCGGCTTCCTTCACGGTCAACTCGTACACAGAGGACGGACAAAGTGATATATGGAATGCCCAAGGCGCAAGGAGACTACAGTGGTAGCGGCGAGACTGACAATTCCCCCGAAGTACTAACCGAAACCAATAGATAGTCAGGAGCCCCAACAAGGCATCTATTGCATTGACGTTCTTCGTGATCCTCAACAAGGCAGACAGGCGCAGTCCATAGGCAAGGAAGGTAAACCTGTGTCCCAAAACGATTTGTGTTTCAATGCGCGACGGATTTCAGTGCCAGTGCTGCCGGTCAGCCAGTCTTTGTGCTTACACAGGGATGAGTAGTTGCTGAGCTTCACATCTCTTCAATAGGGTTTTCAGATCCTGTTGCTGGAACTTGCTGTTCTTTCGAGGATTCGGAAGCTGACCAAGCGACAGTCTGGTCCAAATGATGGTGATTAATTCGGCCTCCGTCGCGTCGGGTTTTGCCCGCAAAACCAAGGGCCAACACGTATGAGAACCGTGGCAAATGCGACCGTCCACAAGATTGCTCCTGCCCAGAGAGCGGTCAACGGATCTGCTGTGAACTCGACCAGGACACTGCGTATTGCGGCGGCCAAAAGCAGAAGTAGAAAGGCAGCTGAGAGATCCCAGGTAGTTGCAAGGTCGCGCCCCGTGTGCCCAAGCGTAGCGCGTATTATCACGGCCAATGTCATTCCGCCAATGGCTCCGATTCCAAAAACATGCAGGCCGCTGACGGTCAGGCCCAAGCCGAGCAACAACAGTCCAAGGGGAATGAATGCATAGGCAATATGGAGCATTAACAACAGCATGCTGGCCCGAACGCGAGCGCCGCGCCAGCGCGATAGCCGGGCTGCCTGCAGTATGGCCGCCACAATCAACGTGCCCTGCGAAATCAATGTGTCGGGAATGGCCACCCAAAGAACCAAGACAATAGCTGCGGACATGATGCAAATTTTGTCAAACCGGTTCATCGGTACAGGCAGTGGTCCGGGATTGTTTTTGACAAGCCAGTTCCGGGTGAAGCTTGGTATAATCCGGCCGCCGATCAGTGTGATCAAGAATATCACAACTGCAAAGCCCAACCGGCGTCCGTAGTCGGATTCTCCGTTTTGAAGAACCTCAATGTAAAACAGAACGTTTGCGATCAAAAATAGCCCAATAGGGCCGATAACCACCAGGTTTCGCCAGTTCTTGCCGGCAATGATTTCTCGTAAGACAATGGCGAGGATCGCCACCAAATACCCGCAATCGATCACCATAGTGGCAATGAATGAAACGGGGATGAGACCTGCAACTGCCAATCGGCCTGCTATCCATAACAGCGACAAAGCCCCCAGTGGCCAGCCTCTAACCGGCATCCGACCCGTCCAGTTCGGTATGGCGGTAAAGAGGAACCCGGTAATCACCGCCGAGGTATAGCCAAACAGCATCTCATGTATGTGCCAATCAACCGATTGAAACGGACCAGAAAGGCTCAAATCACCCTGGTAGACCGCCATCCATATCAGGATGGTGATGCTGGCAAAACCAAGTGCCAGCAGAAAAAAGGGTCGAAATCCGTAGCTGAGCAGCGTTGGTCCAGTGTATTCGTTTCGAGGCGTCATTTTGTCTAAGGCCCTTCGGCAGAAATTGGGGTGGTTTACCCGCATGCGCGGTGTGGGGTCTGGGCAGTGTGTCACCACCGGTTCGGGGATCCGAGCACCAGAAGTTAGCGGCTCTACCGCCATAGAAAAGCGATTGCGAGACTCACCTAATTACAGTGAATAAGGCCGCCAAACCTGCAGGCATGCGACCAATTGTTACCATTCAAGTATGTCTTTCAGGCTCTGGGCCACCCGTCTATATGTTGGGCGCCACTTGTCTTGTTTGGTTTTTAGGGTATTGGGTTTTTAGGGTCTTTGTTCTTGAGCAAACTTAGGGATGTGATTTTGAAAAAACTGGATGAAAGTCTTTTGGGTCACATTCCGCCGTTCCGGAAACTGGAGCGGTCGCAGATTCGCGAGGTCTTGGATCTTGCGGAGCCAAGGCGTTTTGATGCTGGGGCAGCAGTTTTTGAAGAGGGGATGCCGGCAGAGCGGTTTTACCTGCTGCTGGATGGTCATATTCGGGTGGTGCGGACAACTGAAGGTGGTGATCAGGTGATTGCGCTGCATATCGTGGCGGGGCAATTGTTTGGTATCGCCGCGGCGATCGGGCGGGTGACCTATCCGGCGACTGCGATGACGGTGGATGACTGTCTGGTCCTGTCGTGGTCCACAGGGCAATGGTCGAATTTTATTGCCAAATACGATGGGTTTGCGACGGAAAGCTACAAGGTTGTGGGCGAGCGGATGGGCGAGATGAACAATCGCCTGGTGGAAATGGCAACGCAACAGGTTGAACAACGGGTGGCGCGGGCGGTGCTGCGGCTGATCAATCAGTCGGGCAAGAAAACCGATGGCGGCATCGAGATTGATTTCCCGATCACTCGGCAAAACTTGTCGGATATGACCGGCACCACGTTGCATACTGTCAGCCGGTTGATGAGTGCTTGGGAGAAGAACGGCCTGGTGAAAAGCACACGGCGGCATATCGTCGTAACGGATGCGCATGGTTTGGTGGTTTTGAGCGAGAAGTCCGGCTGAGATATCGCCCAAGGGGATTAGCCTTTTGGAACATCCTGACTATCCTGTGCGATTGCGGCGGTCAGATCTTTGCGAAATGCGTCTTCGTCCAGGCCGTGCTCCAGACAGGCGTCCTCGACAGTGTGAAACGGCGCCACCAGGCAGCCCACACAAAGCATCTGATATTTAAGGAAGACCGGTGCTGTCTGGGGATACCTTGCGAGGATCTCAGAGACGAGGAGGGTCTTGTCTATCAATGACATCTGATGATGACCCTTTTGATATTTGCAGGGTTTGGATAGCGGCAGTTTGTGTCACGATAGCTTTAAAAACCTCTGGGACTTTGTTCTGGATCAAACTTGTTGTTGGGATTGGGGTTTAGATCGGTTGCACCCGCAACCACGACTGGATTCCCCAAATGTCAGAGATCCTAACGAAGTCCCGGGCCCGCAATATCTTTTATGGAGGATCGCTGTTCTTCGTGGCGATTTTTGGGGTCCTGTCTGTTCAAAGTCACCGCTATGTGGTGACGAGTTCCACCGCCGGAATGCCGCTGAGTGAGGCGGTTGTTCTGGGCAAACATGTCTGGGAGCGCAACAGCTGTATCAACTGTCATACGCTGCACGGGGAGGGGGCGTATTTTGCCCCTGAGCTGGGCAATGTGATGACCCGTTGGGACACGCTGGATGACGCCGAAGGTGCCTATGAGATCCTTGATGGCTGGATGCAGGCGCAGCCCAGCGGCGTTGAGGGGCGGCGCCAGATGCCATTTTTTGAACTGACCGAAGAAGAAACCCGCGGACTGGCGGAATTTCTGCGTTGGGCCGACCAAACCGACACACAGGGCTGGCCGCCCAATGATGCGGGTTAAGGAGACAGGCTATGAAATATCAATCACAAAAAGTGGCCTATGCCTATTTCCTGGTGGCGATGGCGCTGTTCGCTGTTCAGGTTCTGGGCGGGCTCATTGCCGGCTGGATCTATGTCTCGCCGAACTTTCTGTCCGAGTTGCTGCCGTTCAATGTGGTGCGCATGTTGCACACCAACGCGCTGGTGGTCTGGCTGCTGCTGGGCTTCTTTGGGGCGGCTTATTACCTGCTCCCCGAGGAAAGCGAACGCGAGATCTACTCGGAGAAGCTGGCCTATCTGCAGCTGATCATTCTGGTCATCGGCACTCTGGGCGCTGTTCTGACCTATGTGTTCAACCCGTTCCCGGGCAACTATCTGCTGGGCATGCAGGGTCGCGAGTTCATCGAGCAGCCGACCTGGGTCAAACTGGGCATTCTGGTTGCGGCGCTGATCTTTCTGTTCAACGTGAGCATGACGGTGCTGGCGGGGCGTAAAACCGCCATCACCAATGTGCTGCTGACCGGTCTGTGGCTGCTGTCGCTGCTGTGGATCTTTGCCTTTATCAACCCGGACAACCTGAGCCTGGACAAAATGTACTGGTGGTTCGTGATCCACCTCTGGGTCGAGGCCACCTGGGAGCTGGTGATGGCGTCGATCCTGGCCTTCCTGTTGCTGAAGCTGACAGGGGTCGACCGCGAGATTGTCGAGAAATGGCTTTATGTGATTGTCTCAACTGCGCTGTTCTCGGGTATCCTGGGCACCGGTCACCACTTTTACTGGATTGGCCTGCCGGGCTATTGGCAGTGGATCGGTTCGATCTTCTCGACTTTGGAAGTCATTCCATTCTTCCTGATGATGAGCTTTGCCTTTGTCATGGTCTGGAAGGGCCGTCGCAATCACCCCAACAAGGCGGCGCTGCTGTGGTCCCTCGGGGCGTCGACTGTTGCCTTCTTTGGCGCTGGCGTCTGGGGCTTCTTGCACACCCTGCACGGCGTGAACTTCTACAGCCACGGCACTCAGATCACTGCGGCCCACGGTCACCTGGCCTTTTACGGTGCCTATGTTGCAACCAACCTGGCCGTCATGAGCTATGCGATCCCACATCTGCGTGGACGTGACCCGTATAATCAGGTGCTGAACATGGCCAGCTTCTGGCTGATGACCGGCGGCATGGCCTTCATGACCTTTGTGCTGACCTTTGCGGGCACCATTCAGACCCATATGCAGCGGGTCCTGGGCGAAAACTTCATGGAAGTGCAGGAAGGTCTGAGCCTGTTTTACATGATGCGTTTTGGCTCGGGTCTGGCGGTGGTCATCGGTGCGCTGCTGTTCATCTACTCAATGATGGTGCCGCGGCGTGAACTGTTGATCAAAGGCACTGACGCACCGTCCCAAACCTCGGTGGCTGGAGAGTAACCATGAACGCCCAAACCACTGATTTTGACGTGCCATTCTACCAGCCTGTCGGCACTGAATGTGCCCTGTTTGAGACAGCCCATACCAACGGTTTGCCCCTTCTTTTGAAGGGGCCGACCGGCTGCGGCAAAACCCGTTTTGTCGAACACATGGCAGCCCGTACTGGCCGTAAGCTGTACACTGTTGCCTGCCATGATGACCTGTCAGCTGCCGATCTGATCGGCCGCTACCTGCTGCGTGGCGGCGAGACCGAATGGGTCGATGGCCCATTGACCCGGGCGGTGCGCGAAGGCGCGATCTGCTACCTGGACGAGGTGGTCGAGGCCCGCAAGGATGTCACTGTTGTGTTGCACCCGCTGACCGATAATCGCCGCACCCTGATGGTGGATCGCACCGGCGAGGAGCTGCTGGCGCCCCCGGGCTTTATGCTGGTAGCCAGCTATAACCCCGGCTACCAAAACGTGCTGAAGCGGATGAAACCCTCGACCCGGCAGCGCTTCCTGTCGGCCACGTTCGACTTTCCCGATGCCGCAATCGAGGTCACTGTGGTGGCCCGCGAAAGCGGCCTGGACGAAGCCCGCGTCACGCCCTTGATCCGGCTGGCAGGGCATATCCGTGCCCTGTCTGGCATGGACCTGGAGGAGGGGGTCTCGACCCGGTTGCTGATTTACGCCGCGCAGCTGATCGCCAGCGGCATGGGGGTTGATCAGGCCCTGCAGGCGGCAATTGTCGAACCTCTGACCGATGAGACGGATGTTCAAACCGCCCTGCGCGATCTGATCGCCGTGGTTTACGGGTAAGGAGCTATGGCCATTCACCCCCTTGATCTGATGGACCCGGAAGAAGCCGTTGGCAACATCTGGCACGATTACGTCACCAAAGTGGGGGCTCAGCCGAGCTTCCCCGAGGTGGCGGTGCAATTGTGTGATATCCGACCTAGCCTGGTCTTGTTGTTCCGCGCGCTTGGCGGCGATGGGTCTGTCGAGATTGGTGAGGTGCCTGCCATTCGCTCACACCACCGTCAATCGGTGACCCGCAAGCTGGGCAACCGGGGGGAATTGCAGTTCCTGCCGCGTTTTGACGGCGAACGACTGGGGCTGCCGCCACTGATGGAGGCCTTTCCCGAGGCTGAAATGAACCGGGCGGCCTATTTCTGGCTGGTTGCCCTGGCCGCGACCCGGCCGGTCCTGCCAGTGCTTGAGGGCTGCGACTGCCTGAAAGATCACGCCCAGATCGAGGCCATGGCGACAGCCTCTGATCTGGCCTATCAACGCTGTCCGGGGTTGCGTGCCACCTATCAGCGCATGTGCAGCTTTATTCTGGCAACCCGACCGAAACTGATGCTGCCGCGCGAAGAGGCCCGGCTGGAACGCGCCATTTGTGATCAGCTCAACAGCCCCGAAGCCTCGCCACTCGATATTCCCGCGCCACAGCAGAGCCCCAAAACCTATCTGCCCTATACCCCCGTGCCGATCTGGCTGACGCTCTCGGCGCCCGGATCCGGGGCAGATGCAGGCGAGGAAGAAGAGGGGGATAACGCAGGCCCGCCGCCGGGTGCGGCCACCACCAATCGCAAGATGGCTGCGCGCGAAGACCGCGACGAGGCCAACCGCAAGGACAGCTTTATCTTCCACCGGTTTGAATCGATCCTGTCCTGGGTCGAAAGCATGAACCTGAACCGCATGGTGGACGACGACGAAAACGAGGACGCGCAAAAGGCGGCCGATGATCAGGATAAGATCATCCTGTCCAAGCATGACGACAAAAAAGCCGCCACCCGGTTGCGGATGCACCTGGATCTGGCCCCGGCGGACGCCGACCACGAGCGCCTGTCGGGCGTGTTCACATATCCTGAATGGGATCACCGCCAGCGCATCTACATGCCCGATCACACCCGGGTGCTGGAGGCCGAGGCCGATGCTAACGCGCCGCAGGGATTGGCCCCGGATCCGCGCATGTTACGCGCCGTGCGCCGTCAGTTTGAGGCACTGCGCCCGCGCCGGATCCTGCGACCCCGTCAGGTCGAGGGCAGCGAGTTGGATCTGGACGCGCTGATCACGGCGCGGGTGGACCTAAAGGCGGATGGCACCTCAAGCGATAGGATTTACCAAAGTATGCGCCAGATTGAGCGCGATCTCTCGGTGGGCTTTCTGCTCGACACCTCGCGCTCCACCGAGGCCTCGGTGGGGGATGCGACAGTGCTGGATATCGCCCGTGAAAGCCTGGTGGCACTGGCCGGCGGTATCGATGCCAGTGGCGATAGGCTGGGCATCTGGGGCTTTTCCTCGCTGCGCCGCGACCGGGTATTTGTGAGGAAATGCAAAGACTTCGATGCGCCGATGTCACAGCAGGTCACGCAGAAAATCTGCGGGCTGACCCCGTGCCACTATACAAGGCTCGGTGCCGCCATTCGTCACACAACCGCGATGCTGGATCAGGAAAGCTCAACCCGCAAACTGCTCTTGGTGCTGACCGATGGCAAGCCCAATGATCTGGACCACTACGAGGGCATCCATGGCATTGAAGACAGCCATATGGCGGTGCGTGAGGCCCGGCGTCTGGGTCATGTTGTGCACGGCATTGTCATAGATCAAGACGGCCAGGACTGGTTTGCGCGTATCTTTGGGCGGGCAGGGTTCACCCTGCTGCCGGACCCAACCCGCCTGACCCGTGCCCTGCCACAAATCTATCGATCCCTTACTCAGGAAACCTGACATGACCCGCTTATTCGCCTATGCTGTGATGGCCCTGCTACCAGCCCAGGTCTGGGCCGAGGCCTACAACCGCCCCGTCCCCCAAGCCCAAAGCGCCACCGCAGAGTTCTGGTTCTTCATCGCCTCCCTAACCCTCGTCGCAGCACTCATCTCCGTCGCAGTCCTCGTCCATAAACGATGAAGGAATGGGGTTAGCTCGTTTCCCAAGGGGATATATAGAACGAGGCCTTGATCCGATCCATGACAACTGTGGTTTTAAAACCTTTGATATCCGGATTGTCGTATAGAAAACTGCGGGTGAACTCTTCGTATTCTTCCATATCTTTGACACTGACGATCAGGATGAAGTCATTGTCCCCGGTCACGTAATATGCGCTCATTACAACGGGTTCGCTGCGGACAGATTTCTTGAAATGATCTATGATGTCAGAGCGTTCCCGCTCTAACGTGACCGCGATCATCATCGTCAGCGAGCGACCCAATGCAGTACCCGAAACGATAGCAACTTCAGATTCGATTACTTTTTCGCTGCGCAATCGGTTCAGCCGTCGCTGGGCAGAGGTGGGCGAGAGGCCGATTTTCTCGGAGAGCTGCGCCGAAGTGAGCTGATTGTTGAGCTGCACTTCATGCAGGATTTTTCGGTCCAGATCGTCAAGCTTGATCATTATCTTCATGTCTCCATGAATTGTGCATTTTTATCGCATATGTTTCAAACGTTTGCATCAATTTTGCAAGTGTTATCGGTACGATGCATGACAAAACCCATTTGCACAACGGCCCGGACGTTACAGTGTCAAATGCGAAAACAACCACTTGGAGGCCGCCTGATGATCCCTAGTAATCTTCCGTTTGGGCTTGATGAATATAGTGCTCGATTAACAAAAGTGCGTGCCGCGATGCAGCAGGTTGGTTGCGATGTCCTGGTAGTGACCGACCCAGCTAATATGGCTTGGTTGACGGGTTATGATGGCTGGTCGTTTTACGTTCACCAAGCCGTCATCATCGGCCCGTCCGGACCGCCGCTTTGGTGGGGCCGGGCAATGGACGCTTTGGGGGCTTTGCGGACCGTCTATATGCCGTCCGATGCGGTATTTGGCTATGAAGACACATTTGTTCAGAATCCAGATAAGCACCCGATGGAGGATCTGTCGCGACTGTTATCCGCGCAGGGATGGGCAAATGCGCGCATTGGCCTAGAGATGGACAATTATTATTTCACCGCCGCTGCTTACATGTCTCTGGTGCAGGAACTGCCGAGCGCCATATGGGTGAATGCCAATGTATTGGTGAACTGGCAGCGTGCTGTCAAAAGCCCGACTGAGATCACCTATATGCGGCGCGCGGCTAAAATCGTCGAAAACATGCACGCCACGATTTTGAACCGCGCCGAACCCGGCATGAAGAAAAATGAACTGATCGCCGATATTTATCATGCTGCAATTGCGGGTGTTGACGGGCACTGGGGGGATTACCCTTCGATTGTACCGCTTGCTCCATCAGGTAAAGACGCCACAGCTCCGCATTTGACCTGGGATGACAATGAGTTGCAGGCAGGAGAGGCAACGTTCTTTGAAATTGCGGGCGTTTACCGACGGTATCATGCACCACAATCGCGGACCCTGTTCTTTGGTGAACCACCCGCCAAATATCGCACCGCTGAAGCGGCCGTGATGGAGGCAGTGGCGGCCGGAATGGAGCAGGCAAAGCCGGGAAACTTTGCCGAGGACATCTCGAATGCGTTTAACGCGACGCTGAACAGGCTGGGGTTTGAGAAGGACAGTCGCTGTGGCTATCCCATCGGGTTGTCCTATCCGCCGGACTGGGGCGAGCATACGTTCTCGCTGCGCCGTGATGACAGAACAGTTCTTGAACCGGGGATGACCTTCCACTTTATGCCAGCGCTTTGGCTGGATGACGGTGGCATCGAGATAACCGAGCCGGTTTTGATCACTGAAACTAGTGCAGAATACCTGTGCACAACCCCGCGCGGGTTGATGGTGAAGGGGTAAGCCATGCGCAATTCGCCGATATCCCTGACAGTTGATCTGAATGCCGATGGCATCTCGCATGGGTTCATGCGGTTGCCCTACAGCCGTGACGACAGCGCCTGGGGGTCAGTGATGATCCCCATTACCGTAGCCAAGAATGGCGATGGGCCGACAGCCTTGCTGACCGGAGCCAATCACGGTGATGAGTATGAGGGACCACTTGCCCTAACGGAATTGGCCGCGAGTATCGACCCTGATCAGATAACCGGACGTATCATCATTGTTCCCTTTATGAACATGCCTGCTTTTTCGGCCGGCACGCGGGTGTCGCCGATTGATGCGGGCAATATGAACCGGGTGTTTCCCGGACGACCAGACGGCACGGTCACCGAAAAGATCGCGGATTTCTTTCAGCGCTATTTGTTGCCGATGGCCGATATTGTGCTGGATTTTCATTCGGGTGGCAAAACCCTGGATTTCCTACCGTTCGCCGCGTCACATGTGTTGGAAGACAAGGAACAAGAGGCGCGCTGCAGTGCCGCCCGTGATGCATTTAATGCACCGTTTTCAATGCTCATGCTCGAGATTGACAGCGCCGGTATGTATGACGGTGCCGTCGAGGCCTTGGGCAAAACCTTTGTCACCACTGAACTGGGTGGGGCAGGGACAAGCACGCCTGAAACTGTTGCAATCGCCCGAAAAGGGCTGCGCAACCTGTTGATCCATGCAGGGATACTGCAGGGCGAAATGCAGCTTTCGCCCAGCAGACATCTGGTTCAGGACGATGATAATTGTTTCCACTTTTCGCCGATTGGCGGGATGATCGAATACACCACGAACCTTGGCGACCAAGTCGCCACGGGCGATGTGCTGGCGCGTATTTGGGACACCACCCGCACAGGGGTGATGCCAATGGAAATTCACTCAAAAATGGATGGCCTTTTGGCGGTCCGGCACACTTTTGGCCTGATCAAGCCCGGCGATTGCCTGGCGGTTCTGGCCCAAGACGACAAAAAGGAAACTTGACGTGCTTACCAATGATCAACTTGCCCAATGGGATCGTGAAAACTTTTTTCATCCGTCCACTCATCTTGCCCAACATGCGCGTGGCGAGACCCCAACCCGGGTGATCAAAAGTGGCGAAGGTGTTTATATCGTCGATCGGGATGACCGCAAAATGCTGGACGCCTTTGCTGGCTTGTATTGCGTGAATGTTGGGTATGGGCGCAGTGAAATTGCCGAGGCGATCTCAAAGCAGGCGCATGAGTTGGCCTATTATCATTCCTATGTTGGTCACGGCACCGAGGCGTCGATCACCTTGTCAAAGATGATCTTAGACCGGGCCCCGGGCAATATGTCCAAGGTCTATTATGGTCAAAGCGGATCAGATGCCAATGAGACAAACATCAAATTGGTCTGGTACTACAACAACATCCTGGGGCGGCCCAAGAAAAAGAAAATCATCTCACGCTGGCGTGGCTATCACGGCTCGGGGCTGATGACAGGATCACTGACCGGGCTGGAGCTGTTCCACAACAAGTTCGATCTACCGCTGTCACAGGTGGTTCACACCGAGGCCCCGTATTACCTGCGTGGCGCCAAGCCGGGCATGTCCGAAGAAGAGTTTTCGGCCGATTGCGCGATTAAACTGGAAGAGATGATCCTAGCCGAGGGGCCGGATACCGTAGCGGCCTTCATCGGAGAACCTGTGTTGGGCACCGGCGGTATCGTGCCACCTCCGGCTGGATATTGGGCTGCCATTCAGGCGGTTCTCAAGAAATATGATATCCTTTTGATTGCGGATGAAGTCGTCAGTGGTTTTGGCCGTCTGGGCTCCATGTTCGGCGCGACACACTATGGGATCGAGGCGGATCTGATCACAATTGCCAAGGGCTTGACCTCGGCCTATGCGCCGCTTTCTGGTTCAATTGTGTCTGATAAAATGTGGAAGGTTCTGGAGCAGGGGACCGATGAGAATGGCCCCATTGGCCATGGCTGGACTTATTCGGCCCATCCAATTGGCGCGGCGGCTGGTGTTGCCAACTTGAAGCTGATCGATGACATGGGGTTGGTCGAAAATGCGGCCACCACAGGACACTATCTGCTGGAGCAGCTGACGGCGGCCTTTGGAGATCATCCAAATGTAGCGCAGGTTCGTGGCGAAGGCTTGATGTGTGCGATCGAATTTGCCGACACCAAGTCACCGCTCGAGTTCTTTGATCCGGCGAAAAAGGTTGGCTATGCAATTTCGGCGGCGATGGCCAAACGGAATGTGATTGCCCGTGCCATGCCGCAGGGCGATATCATCGGATTTGCGCCACCGCTTTGCATTACTCGCGCTGAAGTTGATCAGGTGGTTGATGTCTGTAAAGAGGCCGTCGCCGAAGTGCTCGGTTAATAGCGTAACTGCCCATCTCAATCTTAATGTGATTTGGGCAGTTCACAATCAGGACTTTGTTTCGCAGGTGGTCATATGTCGAGGTATTGCCAAATGGGCCTGTGATCCCGCTTCAGAAAACTGCCGCAGTGCTTTTCAGCGATTTTTTGTGGCACTCTCATCTATCAAGCTGCAATGATGCTGCATCGCAAGCATTATAATCGGTCGCCGGTTTTCACCGGTAGAACACTCCGTGTCAAATAATCGCGCAAGACCAGATGGTCATGAAAATACGGCTTGAAGTCAATGTGTTGATTCGAACCGTGGCGACCTGCCTAATGGATCTTAATCGGCTACAATCGACGAAACCGAAGCCGATTGGTTCCAATGTTGGCTTAAATCTGCGGTTTTTTGAAGGCTGGCCTATGATACAGCCGAGAGGGGTGCCGTTGCTCAACCGTTTCAATTCGGGAGACAATCCATGTGGATGGATGTGGAGCAAAGAAATGCTTTGTGATTTTATACTTTGTTATCAGCAATTACGTAATTTAAGTGATTATGGTTAGGAAACAATCTTTGTGGCGCATGTTTGAGTCTTGAACTCAGAAAAGCATAATTTCGCCGAACTGATGACTAAATCCTTAAATTTTTCTATTTTAGGGCGACAAGTAAAGTGTAATGATTGGTTAGCCCTTCTTTGGGGGAAATCTGCGGGTCGTGGGGGCGACTGCACTTTTTGCATCAGGACGATGCCGAGAAACTGTTTGGTAACAAGCTAGCTGTCGCTGCATGTGATGCCAAAACTGAATGTATGCAGGGTTTTGCTTGTGCGTATCCAATTCTATTGGAGTTGGTGTTCTCTCCATCGTCCCAAACGCAAGTGTCTGTCGCTGATCATGCCATGATTTTGTCCGCAAGAATTGGAATTATGTATCCGCTTAATTTTGCGGTTTGGTGCGTGCCCGTGCCGTTTAGGAGAATAAGATGCCGTCTCAAATAAATACGCTGAACTTGATTTATCTTGGGAACTATGGCGCCTCGGCTTCCGACCCTTTGATCGTAGATCCAACTGAGGGCAATTGGGAAGCAGAAGACGCGTCTCTTCTTGATGGGCTGACTGTTGACCATAACATTCTGCAGATTGTTCAGGCGACAACCTGTGATACGTTCATTGTCGATGACGATTTTGATGCCGATGATGGTGATGGTGGCGAGGACACTATCACTTATAATGTGGGTAATGGCACGATAACCCAAGCGACGGATGCAACACTCGAAGGCGAAGTTTTGGTGACCTTGGATGATGGGGCCCAGGTCACAGTGACTGCGGTGATTGTTCAGACCGAAAACGGCGATCTTTTTGTCACTGATCTTGGCGACAACGGGACACTCGACAATCTTCAGATTTCGTCCATCGAGATCACCGAAATTACTCAGGATTGTATGACAGGCTGGTCTACTGGCCAAAGCGTTGATGGATCTTCGATTGCCGCGCCTGTTGCAAACGGTGATGGCATTGTTGAAGGCACCAGTGGCGATGATCTGATAGACCTCGCTTATACCGGTGATCCCGAAGGTGACATGATCGACAATGGCGATGCGATCAATCAGGCTGATGGACCGGACGATGATCTGATCCATGCGGGTGCCGGTGATGACACTGTCGAGGCCGGCATTGGTGATGACACTGTTCACGGCGGCTCAGGCAATGACAGCCTGAGTGGTGGTGAAGGTGATGATGTTATCGAGGGTGATACGGATGCACCCGGTGGCAACATGGTTGGCCGTCAGGTCTTTGAATGGGACAGGGCTCCGGATCCGGACAGCGGTGGGTCCATAGACAACGGCGACGACTTGAGCGGCGGCTTTAGTCAGGACACCGGCGCAGTCACTGTCAATTATACAGTACTGAACGAAGATTCAGGTGTAGATACTGAATTCACAAGTTCTACTCAGTACGTGGGTGGTATTGACGGTGACGGAAATCCCGTCGAGGACAACAGCGGCTTGGCGTCAGTGACCAATGGCAATGACAATGAGGCCAGTTATCAGCTGGAATTCTCAGATGCGGTTGAGAATGTATCGTTCCGGATCAACGACATTGACGGCGATGGTATTGTTAGAGTCACCGCATTTGACGCCAACGGCGATCCCGTTGTTGTTGATCTGGATGGCGGGTCTGGCCTGACCCTTTCAGACGAAGATGCAGTTTCTGGCGACGAAACTGCGACGGCGGATGGCAATTACGCAAATCCCACCAATCCGGGTATTTCCCTTTTGGTGACTATCGACGGTCCGATTTCTCGTCTGGTTATCGAGCATGAGCAGGACGGCAGTGGCAACACAGGCATCATTATTTCGGATGTTTACTTTGATGTTTCAGTTGGGTCGGCAGATATTATTCCCGGCGATGACACCATTGATGGCGGTGACGGCGATGATTTCATTGTCGGCGGCGGTGGCAATGATTCAATCATCGGCGGCGATGGCAGCGATACCGTAACCGGTGATGAGGGTAACGATGTTATTGACACCTCAGGTGACGGAATTGCACTGCCGGATCGTGGCTTCGCTGGCTACACCAGCCCAGACGTAACAATTCCGGCGATTCCAGCGGACAGCGATCCAACTGATGATATGGATGTTGTCGATGGCGGAGCTGGCAATGATACCATCATCACTGGGGATGATGCGGACGTCATCACTGGTGGCACCGGTGACGATAGCATTGACGGTGGCATTGACGATGACACAATTTCGGGTGGTGCGGACAACGATTATATTGTTGGTGGCGAAGGCGCCGACAGTATTCAGGGCGACGGCGGCGATGATACTATTTACGGTGGCCTTGATCCTGTATTCCCGGATGTATTGAACATCATTGACAATGGATCAGAGGGAGATCCAATTGATCCAGATCCTACCAACGGTCAGGATGTAATTGATGGTGGGGCGGGCAACGATCTGATCTACGGTCAGGACGACGACGATACCCTAAGTGGCGGATCGGGTAACGACACTCTGTTTGGCGGCATCGACGAAGACAGCCTTTCCGGCGGAACCGGCGATGATGTCCTGCTGGGTGGCCAGGGGGCCGACTTCGTTTCGGGTGGCGATGATGCAGATATCATCGGCGCAGGCATCGGTGACACAATTGTTGGCGGCGAAGGTGGAGACGACGATGACGCCGTCATTGTGTCTGGCTTGGCAACTGTGGTTTACAATGGCAACGATCCCACTTCAGAAGCGGGCACCATTACTTACTATGATGATGACCTGAACGAGACAGGCACCGCTGAGTTCTCAGAAATCGAAAACGTCTATGTAGTCGGCACAGCAAGCACTAGTGCGGTCCTGGAAGATCCGTCTTCAGGTCCCGGAACAACGAGTGTGGAAGGTGTCGTTGACGGGACCAGCGGCGATGATCTGATTGACTTGGATTATACTGGTGACCCGGAGGGAGACCGTGTCGACTATGACGATGCGGTTCCTCCATTAGTCGGGTCGCAAGATATTATCGTAGCGGGTGCCGGCAATGACACTGTTGAAGGCAACTGGGCAACGGATGTTATCTTTGGTGGTGCAGGCGACGACGAACTGTATGGGAACCGAGGCAATGATGCCATTGACGGCGGTACAGGCGATGATTTCCTGGATGGCGGAGAAGGCCGGGATATTCTGGTTGGTGGTGATGGCGATGATACCATCTCTGGCAGCAACGATAATGCTGAAGATGGCGGCGACCTGCTCGTTGGTCAGGATGGTGATGATTCCTTTGTCAATATCAGCGTAGACGACGTTATTGTTGGCGGTGAAGACGATGATGGGCTGGACGTTGATGTTTTGGATCTGACGGGCACTGCCGAGGCCGCAAATCCTGGTGGCTCTCTGAGCGTCACTTACAATGTCGGTGACCCAGAATCCGGTGTTGTGACCTTCTACGACGCAGATGGTGTTGTGACCGGGACCAGTGATTTCTCTGAAATCGAGACGGTTATTCCGTGCTTCACTCCGGGGACCTTGATCGCAACGCCCAACGGTGAGCGTAAGGTTGAAGATCTGAAGGCCGGCGATCGGGTGATCACCCGTGACAATGGTATTCAGTCAATCCGTTGGTTGGGCAGTCGGGACATGACCAGCAATGAGCTGATCGCCTCGCCGCATCTGCAGCCGGTTCTGATCCGGCAGGGCGCATTGGGCAATGGTCTGCCCGAGCGTGACATTATGGTCAGTCCAAACCACCGGGTCTTGGTCGCCAATGACAAGACGGCCTTGTACTTTGAAGACCGTGAAGTTCTGGTCGCCGCAAAGCACCTGACTGGTCTGGCGGGTATTGATGTGGCCGAAATCCCGACAGTAACTTACATTCACTTCATGTTCGACCAACATGAAGTGGTGCTGTCGGATGGTGCCTGGACCGAAAGTTTCCAGCCTGGTGATCAGACACTGCGTGGTTTGGACAGTGCTCAACGCAATGAATTGCTTGAATTGTTTCCCAATCTGAAAACGCAGAAAGGCCAAGCGGTCTATCCGTCGGCACGTCGATCGTTGAAAAAGCACGAGGCGCGCCTGCTGGTACACTAGGACAACGGCAGGTTCAAAAAAAAGCAGGGCTGTCTGGTCCTGCTTTTCTTGCAACGATAATACTGAGATTTAAGGGGTGCGGGCACGCCAGATTTCCCAGGCCTCGGGGGTGTCGAGATCCGTGGTGGCGCGTTGACCCGGCAGAGTAATCATTTCAACAGGCGCCCTGGCCAGGACAGCACGGGCGCCAGTGTCCCCTTTCAACGCGGCCAAATCGTCAAAATAACGTCTTGGGAACAGAACGGGGTGACCAGGTGTTCCGTCCTTCGCGCAGGCACGCAAAATGGGACCATCGCTGCCTTGGTGATGGGCTGCCATATGTATCAGATCCTGACTTTCAATCTCGGGCATATCCGTTGGTAGTATCATCGCGGCCTCGATATGATCAGGCAGGGCTGCAATTCCGGCACGGATGGATGCAGCCATGCCTTCGGCTGCATCCGGTACCTGCACTGCAGTGGCGTCGCCAATCCAGTTTGCGCGTGGATGTGATCGACTGGGCAAAGTAATATAACAGGGCAATCCCGTGCGCGTTGCGCGACGCGTGATCAGGGAGATCAGTGGTTCACCGTCCACATGCTCCAGCAACTTATCTCGCGGGGCCATGCGGCGAGAGGCTCCTGCGGCCAATAGTATTATGGCGAGAGGGCGCATATGGGGTCTCCGGGTTTGAGATCGGCGCGAGGACAGGGTGCCTCCGGCGGGAGTATTTTTGAAAAGATGAAGCCGAAAGGCCAGAGCTATATTGTGATTTGCCAAACAAAAAATGCCCCTGGGGTAACCAGGGGCATCTTGAGGCTGATCGTCGGCGGTGTTAGCCGCGCATACGAGCACCGTCGGCATCGAACAACGGTGTGGTGATCAGTTTGGCCTGGTACATTTTGCCCAGGATCTCGATCTCGACTGTCAGACCGTCTTTTGCCCGATCTATTGGCACAAACCCCAGTGCAATGGATTTTGAGGCATGGTGTGAATAGCCTCCCGATGTGCAAAAACCGACAACGGCTCCATCAAGCCAGATCGGCTCATAAGCCACCACATCAGCATCATCAGCCTCGACCTCAAATGCGCAGAGCTTGCGGGTTGGTCCTGTGTCGCGTTCAGCTTCGGCGGCTGCGCGACCAATGAACGGGGTGTCTTTCTTGAAGGAGATGAAACGATCAAGCCCTGTTTCTGCGGCCGTGTAGTCGGGGGAGAATTCGCTGAGCCAGGATCCAAAGAATTTGTCCAGGCGCAGGCTCATCATGGCGCGCATGCCAAAGGGTCTCATGCCGCGTGGCTCGCCAGCTTGCCACAGGACCTGCCAAAGGGCACGCAGGCTGGGCAGGTCACAGTAGATCTCGTAGCCCAGATCACCGGTATAACTGACCCGTTGGACAATGCAGTCGGCCATGCCAACAGACATACGGCGGACATCCATGAACTTCATGTCCGAGATGTCGCGACGGGTGCAGGCCTGCAGGACCTCACGGGCCAGTGGACCCGCAATCTGGAAGCCGCTGCGGATGTCCGAGATATTCTCGAGCTTTACACCATCATCGAGGTTTTGCAGGAACCAGCGCCAGTGGAAGGCTTGGGAGCCATATGAGGCGGTCAGCTGAAACTCTTCCTCGCCGAGGCAGGAAATGGTGAAATCACCGATCAAGCGGCCCTTGGGTGACAGCATTGGGGTTAGGGACAGGCGGCCCGGTTTTGGCACTCGACCTGCCATGATGCGGTCCAGCCAAGCCCGTGCTCCGGCGCCGGTTACCAGGTATTTGCCAAAGTTGTGCAACTCGTTAATGCCGACTGCGCTGCGCACTGTCTTGACTTCGCGCGCGGCGGCATCAAAGGCGTTGGAACGGCGGAAGCTGGGGGTCTCATAGCGCGGTTCGCCTTCGGCAGCGAAGTAGTTGGCCACTTCCAGACCGTATTGCTGACCCCAGACAACGCCCATGCCGTCAAAGATGTCGTACATCGGAGTGGTGCGGAAAGGCCGGGCCGCTGGCAGTTCCTCGTTGGGATAAGCGATGGAAAACCGGGTTTGATAGTTTTCGATTACCTTGGGGCGGGTATAACCCGGTGTGATCCAGTCGCCAAAGCGGGCGCAGTCCATGGCGAATGTGTCCCGTTCGGTTTCGCCGTTGATCATCCATTGTGCCAGCATCAGGCCGACACCACCGCCTTGGCTGAATCCAGCCATGACAGCACAGGCCGACCAGTAGTTGCGCATGCCTGGCACGGGTCCGACCAGCGGGTTGCCGTCTGGGGCAAAGGTAAAGGGGCCGTGGATGACAGATTTTACCCCTGCGGTTTCCAAAGCGGGGAACCGTTTATAGGCAAAGGCAATTGAATCTTCGATCTTGTCAAAGTCGTCTTGCAAAAGTTCATGGCCGAAGTCCCAAGGTGTGCCGTCCACTGCCCAAGGTTTGCAGGGCTGTTCATAAAAGCCGATGCACAATCCGCGCCCTTCCTGACGCAGATAGCTTTCGCCGGCCGGGTCCATGACGTGTGGATGTTCGCCGCCGCCATCGATGATTTCAGCGATCATCGGCACTTCGTCTGTGACGATATATTGATGCTCCATTGGGTGCAGCGGCATGTAAACGCCAGCCATGGCACCAACTTCGCGCGCCCAAAGCCCGCCTGCGTTGACGACATGTTCGGCGTGGATAGTGCCCTTGTTGGTGACCACATCCCAGGTGCCGTCGGGGCGTTGATTGGTTTCCAGCACCTTGCAGTGGGTTTCAATCGTGGCGCCGCCGAGGCGGGCAGCCTTGGCATAGGCGTGGGTGGTGCCTGAAGGGTCCAGGTGACCGTCAAGCGGGTCATAAAGGCCGCCCAAAATGCCATCAGTATTGGTGACCGGGGCAATTTTCCGGATTTCTTCGGGCGAAATAATCTCAGTCTCTAACCCCATGAAACGGTGCTTGGCGCGCTCAGCCTTGAGCATGTCAAACCGTTCCTGGTTGTCTGCCAAAGTAATACCGCCAACGTGGTGCAGCCCACAGGACATGCCGGTGATCTCTTCCAGCTCGCGGTACAGTTTGATGGTATAGCCCTGCAGCGCCGCCATATTGGTGTCGCCGTTCAGAGTGTGAAACCCGCCAGCCGCGTGCCAGGTCGACCCCGAGGTCAACTCGGAGCGTTCAAGCAACATGACATCCGACCACCCCAATTTAGTCAGGTGGTACAGAACTGAGCAGCCGACGACTCCGCCGCCAATGACGGCCACACGTGTGGTGGTTTTCATTTCAAATCTCCTAAAGCATCCTTATTCGGCATTCTGGACATATGTGAACAGTAGTCCAGTCAAAAAGCGACATTGCGTGTCGTCTGCGGCTAGGAATAAGGGGAATATGCCAGTCAATTGACCCGGTGAGGCCTTTGGTAATTGCAGTTAAGCAGCGCAGAACTGGAAAACAAAAGGATAGACGAGTGACAGGGCTTAGTCAGGGTTGTCAGTGACCAGATTGATTGCGGGGATATAACGTTACGCAGCCGCCATGAAATGTATTGCCGGGTTGGGAAAAAGGGCCCTCCGCAATATTCTGCAACGGGCCCATACATGTGTGATCGATTTTGGCGCGTGGCCCAGTTATGCGAGGGGGCGGATTTTCAACCCGGTCAGGCGGTTGCCCTCCCGCTCGGTCACCTCAAAGCGAAAACCATGGAACGAGAAGACCTGCCCCTTGGTGGGAATGATCTGTGCCTCATGAATGACCAATCCTGCAACTGTATTGGCCTCGTCGTCGGGCAGGGTCCATTCAGTGGCGCGGTTCAAATCGCGAATAGTCATGGCGCCATCGACCAGGAAATTTCCGTCAGAAGCTTTTTCGACCGGAGTTTCGGCAGCGGGGTCAAATTCATCGGTGATTTCGCCGACAATCTCTTCCAGGATGTCCTCAAGCGTGATCAACCCCTGAAGGGAGCCGTATTCGTCAACCACCAGGGCAAAATGCGCCCGTTGACGCAGGAACTGGCGCATCTGGTCGTCCAGCGGGGTGGTTTCGGGAATGAAGTAGGGCGGCTTGGCGACTTCCGCGATCTGAAAATCACGCAGCGCGGTTGCATTGCCTTCGGGACCACCGATCTGGGAATACATCGCGCGCAGAAGATCCTTGGCGTGGATCACGCCGATGATGTTTTCGGGCTCATCGCGAAACAGTGGCAGGCGCGTGTAGGGAGAATTCAGGCATTGTTCCAAAATCACCTGAGCGTCATCGGCCAAATCGATCATTTCAATGTTTGAACGGTGCAGCATGATTTCTTCGACAGCCCGTTCTGACAAGTCCAGGGCGCCAAGAATACGGTCACGGTCTTCCTTTTCCACCATTCCTTCGGAATGTCCCAATTGCAGCGCACCTGCGATTTCTTCGCGGAAAGCCAGAATGTTGCTGTTGGGGTCGATCTGTACGCCGAAAACACGCAGGACACCGCGCACCAAAAGGCTGACGGCGCTGACAAATGGTGCCAGTAGGGTCACCAGAAGACTGATGATCGGCGCAACCGTCGCGGCCGCTTTTTCAGCATTGGAAATGGCATAGGTTTTGGGCAGAACTTCGGCAAAGACCAGAACCAGCAGGGTCATGACCAAAGTCGATAGTGCAACACCGCTTTCGCCAAAAAGGCGGGTGAACAGGGCGGTTGCCAGCGATGCGGCTAAGATATTGACCAGATTGTTGCCCAGCAGAACAGAACCGATCAACCGTTCGCTGTCTTCAGTGACAAGCAAAGCCCGCTTGGCCCCCCGGGAGCCTTTATCGGCCTGGGTACGCAATTTGCCACGAGACGCAGCCGTCAAAGCGGTTTCTGACCCCGAGAAAAAGGCGGAAAGCACCAGCAACAGGACAATAAAACCGGCGGTGATCCAAAAGGCGCTGTCGAGAACGGTCGAGGTGGTTTCCATGAAAAGTCCAAAAATTGCGATACAAGATAAGCTTATGGGCCCTGATCGGAGCCTGATCAAGTCTTAGGGCTCAGGCTCGTCATCGTCTTGAGCCAAAGGATGATGCTGCAGAACCAGCTCGCTAAGCCGCGCATCCAGAACATGGGTATAAATCTCTGTGGTGGCAATATCCGAATGACCCAACAAAGTCTGGATGGCGCGCAGGTCGGCCCCATTGGCCAGCAAATGCGTTGCAAAGGCATGCCGCAGGGTATGGGGCGTAACCTTGTCAGGGTTCAGGCCACCGGTGACAGCCAGTTCTTTGATCAGTTGATAAAACCAGTGACGTGTCAGATAGCCGGTTTTCCCGCGCGAAGGGAACAAAAACAACGAGGCAGGGTGACCTTTACTGCGGCGCTTTTCCTCAATTTCGTCGCGTGTCGTAACCCATGTAGCCAAGGCAATCCGGGCTGGAGGGGACAAAGGCACCATCCGCTCTTTGTCGCCTTTGCCACGGATCAGCAACATCCGGGGATCCCCGCGCGCTGCCGAAACAGGCAGCGAGACAAGCTCGGTCACCCGCATTCCAGTGGCATAAAGCAATTCCATCAGGCAGGTATTTCGCAGCTTGTCGGCCGGGGTGCGCCCGGTTTGCCGGGCAGCATCCAGCAGGCGGTCAACCTCGATCACCTCTAACGTTTTGGGCAGAGACTTGGCCCGGCCCGGCCCGCGGATCTGAATGGCTGGGTTGTCGGTGCGCCAACTTTCTTCGAATGCAAATCGGTAGATTTGTTTGACTGCCGAAAGCCTGCGCGCCCGGGTGGACTTGGCCAAACCCTGAGCGTCACAGAAAATCAAGTAGTTCTCAATGTCCTCACGACTACTGGTGGCGATGTCGATTGTGTTGCGGTCTAACCATGCGGCAAAGTCTTTGAGATCGCGGCCATAGGCCAGTAGCGTATTGCGAGACGCCCCCAGTTCTGCCGCCTGCGCGTCCAGAAACGCCGAGATCCATTGATGAGGGTCATGCGGCGCCATCTTAGGTTCTTTCCAACAGCATCAATTGCAGGGCCGCACGGCGGGCTGTATCTTCTAACCCAACAGCGCGAAATGTCACTAGTGCTGCGCTGAGATCGGACAGGTTACCGGTGGCCCCCTGTTCGAACATCTCCATGCTGCGCAAAATGGCTTCGCCCAACTGACCGCTGTCCAGCAGTATTTGCATATCTTTGGGCGGCAGGGTATTGGCCGCAAACCCATCCCCAATGGCCTGTTCCAATGCAGTCGTGGCTGCAACTTCATTAGGTTTCCCCTGCGCTAAAGCAGATAAAAACCGGTTCCTACGGGTGTCTACAGGAATTGGCAGCGCTGTAGGCTCATAGCTGGGGGATAATAAACGTATATGCCAAGCCAGTTCTGCACTGTCGCCGGTCAATGAAACCTGGGCAATTTTATCGGAAAACAAATCAGCAAAGGCAACTTCGATCCGGGCTTGGCTCATAGCTTGCCAGACGGCGGGCAGTGTTTTTGAAACGGCATCGACACTGGTAGAGTTCAAGGCTGTTTCAAACCGCTGAAGGGCAGCGACCCGGTCCCAGATGCCGCCCGATGCAGCAGGAAGCCGGTCGGTGTAGAGCCCCAATAGCTGATTTGGGTTCAAGGCGCCAATGCGGGTGAGGCGTTCGGCGGCCTCAAGCTGGGCCTTCCAGCCAGCGATGTCGCGCAGATCCGCAGACGCAAAGGCCCGGGGCAAAGGGGCGGTAGACAGGCGCTCGCCGATGGTTTCGAACAGTCGAAACGTTAGCGGATTTGGATCATGTGGTCGCGGCAGGGGCGGCGCAAATTCAAATACATCGGGGCTGAGAAAACGGTCTAGCAGGTCGAGTTCTTGCTTGGGCATCAGCGCCAGCGCATGGGTTGCTTCAAGTGTCAGCGCGGCAGTTTGCCAGTCCCCCCGCCGGGCTGCGCAGAAAATACGGGCCGAGTATTCCGGTGAAAGATAGGGTTTCGCTGTCAGGGCAGCACAGGACCGATCTTCGTCTCCAGTCAGCAACGTGGCGTCAAACCAACGTTGAAACCTGTCCAGATTGTTCGAGGGGCCTGCCTGCTCCGCCAGGGCCTGGGCCGGATCAGTTGCCCCAAGCTCCATCAACCGGTCCAGCCGGGCCAGTAGGAACTTATCATCGGTTCCGCTGGGTGGGCGGGTTTCGGACAATAACAATGTGAACAGCAAGGACTGCATCGCCGGGTTGTCCCGCACCCCGACCCGGGCAATCAACCGGGACAGGGTGACTGAACTGCTCCCTTTCCACAGGTCAACGGGTAATCCGGTGGCTGAGGACGGGACCAGGCCAACTGGGGCCAATAGCTTTTCCAGTGGGGTCACAACAATTTGCGGCTGCAATGCTGTTCCTGCGACTGGGGGTTCCAGCAGTACGGTGTCCGGCAAAGAGGTGTTGGGGTTTGTCTGCTGAAGCCAGCTGATAGCCGACAACGGATCTGCCGCATGGGCGATGCTGACAAGACACAACCACGCAGTCAAAGGCAGGAGGACCTGCTTAATTGGCATCTAATACCACCGGTTTTCTCACTTCTGTGGTTGGGGCGCTGAAATCTGCCCCAAACCAAGGTCCGACATAAGCATATGCGATTAGTCCTATAACACTCAGAATTACAACGATAATCAAGTATTTGAAAATGCGCCCCATGGTGTGTTCTCTGCCCTTCATCTTGGTGTTTTGCACAAGTTATATATAGCCTTTTCGACAAGATCACGTCATTCACACAAGAATGAGCGAAAATGAGCAAAAACCTGAAGTTGAAATCGGAACCTCCGTTCCCAGTCGGTTGAAGAAGACCATTGTGATGGTGGGAATGATGGGGGCCGGCAAAACGGCTGTGGGTCGGGCCTTGGCGGCGCGCCTGAATGTGCCGTTTCTGGACAGTGATCACGAAATTGAAGCGGCCGCAAATTTGACGATCCCAGAGATTTTTGCGCGAGATGGCGTGGCGTATTTCCGCAAAAAAGAGCGGCAGGTGATTTCCAGGTTGCTGGTTGAGCAGCGCGGGGTTCTCTCAACAGGCGGCGGTGCCTTTCTTTCCGAAGAAAATCGGGAAATTATTAAGGAAAACGGCGTTTCGGTCTGGTTGCAGGCTGACTTGGACGTGACATGGAACCGGGTCAAACACCGCAATACCCGGCCTTTGTTGCAAACCGATAACCCTCGGCAAACATTAAGTGATTTGTATGACGCCCGGGTCCCCTTATACGCCAAGGCCGATTTGCATGTGCCGTCAGATGGACAGGTTTCAATTGAAGGAATGGTAGACCGGGCGCTGCAGGTTCTGAAGACCCGCCCCGATGTATTGGAATGGACATAATGGAAAACACTGTACACGTAGATCTTGGTGATCGTTCATATAACGTGGTGATTGGCCCGGGTTTACTGGATCAAGCCGGCACGCGGATTGCGCCGCTGTTGACCCGGCGCCGTGTGGTGGTGGTCAGTGACGAAACCGTTGCGGCGTTGCATCTGGATACATTGCGGGCTGGTTTGGCACGTGCAGACATTGAAATGGTCGCATTGGCGTTGCCTCCGGGGGAGTCCACCAAGGGATGGCCACAGTTTAGCCGTACCGTTGAATGGTTGCTGGAGCAAAAAGTAGAGCGGGGCGATATTGTTGTCGCCTTTGGCGGTGGGGTGATTGGCGACCTGGTCGGATTTGCGGCTGCGGTGCTGCGCCGTGGTGTTCGGTTTGTACAGATCCCAACCTCGTTACTGGCACAAGTTGACAGCTCGGTCGGAGGTAAAACGGGCATCAATGCACCACAGGGAAAGAACCTGATCGGGGCGTTTCACCAGCCCTCACTGGTGCTGGCCGATACCGCAGTATTGGGCACTTTAACGGCGCGTGACTTTCTGGCTGGCTACGGCGAAGTGGTGAAATACGGAATGCTCGGCGATGCCGCATTTTTCAGCTGGCTTGAGGAAAACGGTCCTCTTCTGGCGAGCGGTGATATGGCGGCGCGGGTCGAGGCAGTGACCCGCTCGGTTCAGATGAAGGCCGACATCGTCGCACGAGACGAGACAGAGCAGGGAGACCGGGCGCTGTTGAACCTGGGTCATACCTTCTGTCACGCATTGGAAGCGGCCACAGGCTATTCGGATCGATTGTTGCATGGGGAAGGCGTGGCCATTGGTTGCGCGCTTGCCTTTGAGCTGTCAGCGCGGTTGGGACTGTGTAGCCAGGAAGACCCAAGCCGGGTTCGCGCCCATCTCAAAACGATGGGTATGAAAACCGACTTGTCCGACATCCCCGGTGATCTGCCCTCGGCGCAGGACCTGGTGGATCTGATGGGGCAGGATAAAAAGGTTGTCGATGGCCAGTTGAAATTCATCCTGGCGCGAAATATCGGTACGGCCTTTGTGACAGGCGAAGTTCCACCCGAGGCCGTTTTGGGTGTTCTAAAGGATACTTTGGCCAAGTAGATACCGTGATCCCTCCCGTTGGCACCTGCGTGCCAAACGGGGGGAGCGGAATTATTACACCTTAACTTGGCAGGTGGATATTGAACCTGCTGCGCAGGGCTTGATCGGTTTCAGGATCAAATCGGGCCGTGGACCGCGTATTTAGTATTTCTTCTTTGCGGGCAGTGGCCTTGAGCAACAGATCCGGCTTTTCCATTTCCGCCCATTCTTTCGGCGAGGTGCGGTCACCAAGGTTCGGATAGACGTAGTCGACTTGCATTCGGCCAAGTGTCTGGCTGGTCCCTAGGTAATGTCCCGGACCGCCAATACAGGTGTCGTGGATCTGATCTAAGGCCATTGTTTCGTCGTTCACTTCGATACCGCGTACGCAGCGTAGCGCCTGTCCAATCAAGTCGTCACTGAGGATCAGCGATTCATGGCAAAAGCCTAGCAGCGAGGCATGCATACCTGCCGATTCATAGACCATATTGAGCCCAGACAGACCTGCCATCACAGCCGAGCACATTTGCTCCCAACCGGCTTGCATGTCTGGCAGTTTGGAATCCGCGGCCCCTGCAGCGGCCCCTCCGGGGATGCCATAGAATTTGTGCATCTGGGAACAGCCTGCCGTCAGCAAGGCCTGTTCACCCGAACCCACCGACATAGAGCCCGTTCTGAGATCCAGACCAAATGGCCATGTCCCAAAGATTGCCGGAGCCCCTGGTTTGACGGCGTTGACATAGACCAGCCCGGCCAGACATTCGGCGCAGGCCTGAACAATGGCGCCAGCGATGGTCGACGGCGCCGTGGCCCCCGCCATACCCGCCGACAGCAGAAGTACGGGCATACCGCCAAGGATGCACTTCTCCATGACTTCGCAGCTTTCGGTGGCGAACTTCATTGGCGGCACAACAAAACAGTTGCTGTTTGACACAAAGGGGCGCTCGCGCCATTTGTCTTCGCCGCCGGCAATCATATGCAGCATTTCAATTGCGTCATCGACAAAATCAGGCTCGGTGAACGAAACGCCCACGTGTTTGGTGGTGCCAGAGGTGGTGGCGTAGATGGAATTCAAATCCATTTCGCGATTGTCGAGGATGTCGCGGCAGACCATTGGTCGCTGCAGAAAGTGGATATTATTCAACTTGTCTGCAATGCGTGCTGCGTCGTGAAGGTCCTGTACGGTTGAATCCCGGTACTCACGTCCATGGACATCAACCATACTGACGGCGGCGCCTGCGGTGCCATAGTGTACGCGGGTACCCGACAGTTCCAGATCGGACTTGCCGTCTCGACTGAACAATGTGACCGAACGGTTGGCCCGTGCGATGGTGTCTTCGACCAGGGCACGCGGGAACCGGATGCGGCCGTCATCGCCCAGGATGCAACCGACGCTGGTCAGATAGTCAATGCCGCTTTGTGGTGCATCTGCAAGACCGATGGTTTCCAGTGCAGTCAGAGCCGAGTTGTGGATACGTTCCATGTCTTGCTGCGAAAGCGGCTTGAGTGTGCCGCCTTCCATACCGGGGGTTACGGACCGAAGGTGATCGGCAACGGGCGCGGCACGCGCCGCGCGACGCGCAGCGCGACCTCCGCTGCGGGCGACGCGGGCGGTGGGAGTGGTTTGGTCGTTCATGGTAGAGCCTGTTAATTCAAGTGGATCTGAAGGGTTATCAAATCCAAATGGGTCGGCCTCGGGCTGCACGACCACGGGCCGCACCAATTGTGCGGTAAATCAGGCTAACAAAGCACTGTTCCCTCTGCATGGTCTCTCCAATCTCTGTGAGACCAGAATGGCCGTGTCGCAATCGGAAACTGTTCTATTTGCGACCAAGATGAAAAATGCGACAGGAATTTCACGAAAAATTGGGCGGAACATATGTGGAGGTCAACAATAGTTGGGAAAATCGAGGCAAGTATTGCCGTTTCCAACGTGCTGTCGTTATCGGGCCAGTTCCCTATTGGGCTGTATCAGGTTTCTGGAATTCTGTCAGAATACTGCAGTCTTGATATCAGTTCGTTCGCGCCGGTAGCACGCAACATAATTGTTTCGACCTCAAAGAAGCAAATCCTTGAGGTCGTCATTGTCAGTCTTCAGAAAATTAGTTTTCTGAGAATATGCGCTTCTACAGACTGTTCGATTTAGAACGGAATCTCGTCGTCATCAATGTTGTGGGACGGGCCGCTTTGTTGGCCGCCACCGCCAAAGTTTCCGCCGCCACCACCGCCGCCCTGCGAGCCGCTGTCGTATCCACCGCCGCCACCGTAGTTGCCGCCACCGCCACCGCCGAAATTGCCACCGCCGCCACCTTGGTCACCACCTTCACCGCGTCCATCCAGCATTGTCAGCGTAGACCCAAAGCCCTGCAGTACAACTTCGGTGGAATAGCGGTCATTGCCGGACTGGTCCTGCCACTTGCGTGTTTGCAATGCACCTTCGATGTAAACTTTTGATCCCTTGCGTAGATATTGCTCGGCGACCCGAACCAGACCCTCGCTAAAAATGGCAACCGAGTGCCATTCGGTCTTTTCACGGCGTTCGCCAGTGCTGCGATCTTTCCAGTTTTCCGATGTGGCAATGCGCAGGTTACATACCTTGCCGCCGTTCTGAAAGCTGCGCACCTCGGGGTCGCGGCCCAAGTTGCCGATGAGAATGACTTTGTTGACTGAGCCGGCCATGGGGCGTGTCCTTATAGCTGTCTTTATTGTGGTGACGCGAATCTGACTGCGCCTATTAGTAGGCCACAGTACAGCCCGAGCGCGGTTGATAAAAGCAGGCATCTGTGGATGAAACTGATGATTGTGAAGTAGGATCCGGTTACCGTGGAGATGACACTGGCAAGGTTCTGCCGGGGTGCTTTCTTTTTGAACTAAAACCTATATATTGCGCCGAGGTTAGAGGTCAGGGCAGGGTTATCGAATATGCGCAAGCTGGCAATTGGCATGATTGTTGCAGGTCTTTCGGCTGGTCCGGTAGCCGCGGCGGATATTTTTGGAACCAAAAGTCAGCGGAGCTTGTTTGCCTCGCATACCCGTGTTTTGGATGGCCGCGCGGCGGGTCAGTACAATAACTCGGTACGGTTAAAACCACCAAGCATACATACACCGAGTAAGTGGGGCCACTTACCCTATAGCGGGAAGTATCGTGGCGAATACATTGATATGGCGCGTGCTGCCGCAAGGCAGCACGGTGTTCCCGAAGATCTTTTCCTGCGGTTGGTCCAGCAAGAAAGCAATTGGAACCCAAATGCCAAGTCCCACAAGGGCGCATTGGGGTTGGCCCAGCTGATGCCAGCCACGGCACGGGCTTTGGGTGTTGATCCCCAAAAACCACAGCAAAATCTGGAGGGTGGCGCACGGTATTTGGCAAAACAATACCGCAAATTCGGAACATGGAAGCTGGCGTTGGCGGCGTATAACGCAGGGCCACAAGCCGTTGAAAAGCATGGCGGCATCCCGCCGTATCGAGAGACTCAAAATTACGTGAAAAAAATCTGGGGGAGCTGAATTACAGCTCTTTTCCCCGGAGATGTTAACCTTGCCTTAAGGCCGCCTTAATGTCTCGTTAACACCGCGCTCAGCGCATTAATTTGCCTTAATTATAGTTAAAATTGATTTAAGTTTTGGAGGAATTGCCGTGATTGTCAAAAGTTTTGATGAACGTCTTGATCGTATGCAGTGGCAACCTACTGCGGTACCAACCCGTGAAATCGTTGACGGTCTTTTGGGAGAGCAACCCTCTGTTGACCTGCGCGGTATCAGTGTGACCTTGCTTGGTGCAATACTGGGTATTCTGATTGGCGTTGGCCTGAAGGGCATGGTGATGCCAGGCACACTGTGGGGGCCAGGTAGTGGTCTAATGGGCGTTATAGTCGGCACAATGAGTATGGCTGGACTTGTATTGTCGATACCGCTGGCAGTATTTGGTGCTGTTTTGCATCAGCGCAAGCCCTGGCTGTTGCCTCTATCAGCGATGAACCTTCTGATGATTGTCGTCATTTTGTTGAGCTGATCCAGAGAGGGGCTGTTGGCCCAATCCCTGAACTTTACAAACGTGGATGACGTTGAAATTTTTGCGCGAAAAAGCACTTTCAGAGTCTCTGCTCAGCTAGCGATATTGTCGTTCTTGAGGGAAAAGAGCTGATAATGCAGGAATATTTGCATATATGGTGCTATTTTCGGGCATTGCGTTAAGAGTTTGGGCGGTCAGTTTACTTTGCATTCATTTTAAATTGGTAACGTGAAGGGACAAATAATCCCTGTGAGAACACATGCCAAATTCCGCTCAACTTGAAAATAGCAGCCAAGGTGTGGCATCTCATTCCACTCAACATGTTCTAACAACGGCTGATTTTCTTGTAAGGAAAGGCCACTATAGAATGGCCTTGGCTGGATTACTTCCTCTCTTACAGGGTGGAAGCCTTGATGCCGGAGTGCTGGACCGGACAGCCAGTTGTTATTTTCAGCTGGGTGATACTCAGACGGCAATTTCACTGGTCGAAACACTCATCGAAATCAGGCCGGATTTAACGGCAGTGTGGGGTAAACTGGCTGCCATGAAACACTCGACGGGTGACAAAAAAGGTGCAATTGAAGGGTATCACAAGGTCTTAAAGGTCTCTCCTAATTCTGCTCTTGCATTGTCTGCACTGAATCGTGTCGCGCCTTTCAAACGCAATAGCGCCAAAGCCGCGCGGTTGCGGACAATATCAAAGTCGAAAAACCTGTCCAGCGATGAACGATCTGCGGTGTTTAGTGCGCTTGGACAGATCGAGCATTCCTCAAATCGTCCAGGCGCCGCGTTCCGGTTCTTTGCCAAGGCAAAAGCAATCAAAGAAGGAGATTATGCGCCTGATGCGATGGATCAACTGGTTGATGGTCAGATCCAGAAATTTCAGCACAGCAGCACGCCTGAAAGCCAAACTGATGGCCCGCGTGTTGTTTTCGTTGTCGGTATGCCTAGATCCGGTACCACATTGGTAGAGAATATTTTGGCCCGGCATTCGTCGGTGGGGACTATCGGCGAAAGTCCGGCGTTATCCAAAACGCTTCAGGTCGTCCGCAAGCATGTAGAAGACACACACCGTGGTGCAGATGTCTGGGACTGGTTTGGGCAACTGTCAGAGCAGGAAATTTTTATGTTCCGGCGCTGCTATTACGAGTTCGTTTCGCAAGGTCAAAATGTAACCCATGATGTCATCGTTGACAAAATGCCGCATAATTCGCTGAACCTTGGTCTGGCACATATACTGCTACCGGATGCAAAGTTTGTCTTTATGTCACGACATCCGTTGGATGTGGGCCTGTCGAATTTTTCAACAAACTTTCATACCGGAAACGAGTTTACATGCCGACTGGATTGGATCGGCCGAATGACTTGCTCAATTTATAGGTCGATTGAGGACTACAAAAATAAGTTGCCTGATCAGCTTCGTATTCAGTCCTATCAAGAGCTGGTAACCGCGCCTGAACCTCAGATCAGAGCATTGCTAAAGCACACTAACCTTGCCTGGCAAGACGAATGCCTAGCGCCCCAGGATGTAGTTGGCGCAATCCGAACCGCATCGGTAGAGCAGGTGCGTGAGAAAATAAACACCAAGGCTTTGGGGAAATGGGAACCCTATCAGGAGCACCTTCAACCGTTGGTCGATGCACTGGGCGGCCCCGAATGGATTCGAAACTGGCAGACTATGGATGAAATGTCTGCCAGTTGTTGATTTGAGTGCACTGGTTTTTTTGTAGGTCGTTATTCAGCGGCAATTTTGATTACGGGTTCCATCTTGCTAAGAACATCATCAGACAGATGGCACTTAATCTGGTGACCGGAAGTCAACTGTTTAACGGGTGGCACCTCGCGATCACACAGGCCGTCAGGGACTTCACCCTTCCATCGACAACGGGTTTGGAAAGGGCATCCAGATGGCGGGTTCATAGCCGATGGAATGTCCCCTTCCAGCACAATATGTTGTTTTTCGATTGAAGTGTCGGCAATGGGGACGGCTGACAACAACGCTTCGGTATAGGGATGATAGGGTGGAGAGAAGACTTGGTCGGTATCGCCAATTTCGACGACATGGCCGAGATACATGACCATGACCCTGTCCGACAGGTAGCGTACAATTGACAAATCATGGCTGATGAACAGCAGCGTGGTCTTTTCGTTACGCTGTATTTCCATCAACAAGTCGGTCACTGCAGCCTGGACCGATACATCCAGCGCCGACACCGGTTCATCCGCCACTACAATACGCGCCCCGCCTGCAAAGGCACGGGCGATCCCAACACGCTGCTTCTGCCCCCCAGACAGTTGCCGTGGCATCCGATCAGCAAAGGCCCGCGGTAGCTTTACGAGATCCAGCAACTCCAGCATCCGCTGTTTGCGATCTGCCTCAGTTTTACCAACCTTAAAGATTTCCAACGCTCTGATGATTTGTCGTCCCACCGTCATAGATGGATTTAAAGTGTCAAACGGGTTTTGGAACACCATCTGGATATCCGCCACGGTTCCTGTATTGCGCTGCTCAATGGGGACTTGTTCGATATTGTTGCCATCCAGCAGGATCTCTCCTTCTGTGGCGGTCTCCAAACCCATCAGAACCTTGGCAAAGGTCGATTTGCCGCAGCCTGACTCACCGACAATGGCCAGCGTTTCGGATTCGCGGGCTTCGAAACTCAGTGTCTCATTGGCCTTGACTACCTTTGGATCTCCGCCACCGAATAAGGCATTGGCTGCGACTTCATAGTATTTCTTCAGGTTATCAACCTTCAGAACCACATCCCCAATCTTGGCTTTTGCTTTCTTTTCAGACATGGCAATCGGTGCATTCCAGTCGATCTCGTTGAATTTCAGGCACCGGCTTTGATGCCGGTCATTGCCGGGCACCGATTCCATCAGAACATCGGTCGCATCACAGCGGCCTTCCTCAAAATAGTCGCAGCGTGGGCCAAAATTGCAGCCCGGCGGTCTTTCATGCGGCAATGGAAAATTGCCAGGTATGGCCACTAAGGGACGCGCATTTTTATCCGCACCAGGCAATGGAATAGACCGGAACAGCGCCTGTGTATAAGGGTGCTGCATGTCGTCGAACACTTCTTCAATAGAGCCGCGTTCGACCGCTTCGCCAGAGTACATCACACAGAGCCGGTCACAGGTCTCCAGGATTAATCCCAGATTGTGGCTGATAAACAGCATTGAGGTGCCGTATTTTTTACCCAGATCCCGAACCAGTTCGACCACAGCGGCTTCGACGGTTACGTCCAGCGCAGTGGTTGGTTCGTCCAGAATAAGCAGTGCAGGTTTTGACATCAGCGCCATGGCAATAACAATGCGCTGTTGCTGGCCGCCAGACAGCTGGTGAGGGAATGAATTGAGCATTCGTTCCGGGTCCGGCAGACGCACATCCGTCACCACTTCCAGCGCGCGGGCATAGGCTTCTTCCTGGCTTATGCTTTCATGGATCATCGGCACTTCCATCAGCTGCTTGCCGATCTTCATCGCCGGGTTCAGCGAGGCCATGGGTTCCTGATAAATCATCGCAATTTCATTACCCCGAACGTCGCGCAGTTCTTCGGGGCTCATTTCAGCTAAATCGCGGCCTTTGAATTTGATGCTGCCGCCGACCACTCGACCATTTTTGCCCAGATCCTGCATCACACCAAGGGCGACGGTGGACTTGCCACAGCCACTTTCACCGACCAGCCCAACGGCTTCTCCAGGCATCACAGAAACTGAAAAGTCCATAACGGCCGGAATTTCCCGCAGTCGTGTGAAAAACGAGATCGATAGCTTGTCAATCTCCAGGATTGGCCCATCATATTCTGCCATCTTGCTCATCTGTTATCTCCCTGCTGATGTCAAAGACACTGGGTCTCTTCATCTGGCTAAAAATATCCCGGGGGTCTGGGGGCAGCGCCCCCAGCCAGTTTCTTTAGTC
Organism: Parasedimentitalea marina; assembly: GCF_004006175.1. Taxonomy (GTDB): domain Bacteria; phylum Pseudomonadota; class Alphaproteobacteria; order Rhodobacterales; family Rhodobacteraceae; genus Parasedimentitalea; species Parasedimentitalea marina. The sequence goes on along the minus strand of NZ_CP033219.1, from coordinate 2,246,329 downwards.
CTTAAGACTCTCTTCGCGCAGACCATCGGCCAACAGGTTCAAGCCCAATACCAGGCTCAAAAGTGCAAGGGCCGGTGGTAAGGCAGGGTGCAAGTAGATCGACAATAGTTTGCGGCCATCGTTGATCGTGCTGCCCCAGTCTGGGCTTTCCGGTGCCAGGCCCAGACCAAAGAAGCCCAGGGTTCCCAGCAGGATGATCGTATAGCCAATGCGCAGGCAAAAATCGACGATCAGAGGTCCGCGTGCGTTGGGTAAGATTTCCCACAACATGATGTACCAAGTTCCCTCACCGCGGGTCTGAGCCGCTGCAACATAGTCACGGGTTTTGATATCCATGGTGAGGCCTCGCACAATACGAAACACTGTGGGCGAGTTTACAAAAACAACCGACACAAACACCACCAGAAGGCCAGGATCGATGTCAAAGAAATCGAGCACCCGCGGCAGTCCAATGATTTTGTAATCGGGCGTGTTGATCAGATAGCCACCGTTGGACACCAGTTGCAGATACATCCAGGTTGCCAATCCCAAAACACCAATCAGCAAGGGGGTCCGCAGTGTCGGGCGTGTATGATAGCGCGAGTTCAGCAAGACCGCCAGAAAGATGATCGGGAAGACGAACAGCACGATGGCCATATAGTTCGGAACGCCGGTGGCAACGATCTCCGGTGTCACCAACAGATAGAACAACAAGATCACCGGGAATGCCAAGATCAGATTGGCCAGGAACGACAAGGCGATATCCAGTTTGCCGCCGAAGTATCCGGCCGGCAGCCCCAGGGTAATGCCAACCATAAAAGAAAAAATGGCTGCCAGTGGCGCGATTTTAATGACTTCCCAAGATCCCTTGATCAACCGGCTGAACACATCACGAGCCAGATTGTCGCCTCCAAGAAGGTACCACGCATAGTCGCCCTCTTCGACACCGCGTATTGCGGTTCCGGGGACTTTGTTTTTCATGCCAGATATCTGTGCCAGGGGGTCATGGGTCACAATCATGTCCATGGCGCCGTAGATGCCGGTGAATGTCCAGAACATCACCAAGCCAAAACCGATCATGCCAATCGGGCTGTCAAACAGTTTGCCATATAGGCCCAACCGCCGCTTAAAGGCGATCGACAATGCATATAACAAAAACAGTGAGATCCATACAGGTGACAGTTGCACCAGAATTCGGGTTATTATCTCAAACGTGCTGAGAGGGTCCATTGCTCTTCCTCCCTTAAGAAATTCGAATGCGTGGGTTGAGATAAACGTAGCCAATATCTGATATCAGCTGGGTCACGAGAACCACCACGACTGAAACCACTGATATAGCCAGTAACAATTCTATGTCGTTGTTCCCGGCGGCCTGCACCAATGCCCAGCCGAAGCCTTTGTAATTGAACAAAGTTTCCACAATAACCACACCATTCAGCAGCCATGGGAACTGCAGCATGATCACTGTAAAGGGGGCGATGAGCGCATTTCGCAGGGCATGTTTGACAACCACGTTATAGAAACTAACCCCTTTAAGGCGCGCAGTACGGATATACTGGGCCGTCATCACTTCGGTCATCGAGGCGCGGGTCATGCGGGAAATATAGCCCATCCCGTACAGCGAGATTGTCAGAACCGGCAGGAAAAAATTCTCAAAATTGGCGTTGTCCATCGCCGAGGTTGCGGTGCCCTTGAACCATTTCAACCCAACTGCTGAAGAGGCGAAGATTGCGATAAAGATAACCCCGGATACGTATTCAGGTGTCGCAGTTGTTATGATTGAAAATGTCGAGAGGGTCCGGTCCATTTTGGAACCTTCTCGCATGCCAGACAGAACGCCGATGAACAAAGCAAGTGGGATCATAAGTAGCATGACCCAAAACATGAGTTTGCCTGTCAGCGCCAGTTTCCCGAGAACCTTGCCAGCGACATCGGCCTCGAAGAAAATAGAATAGCCCCAGTCTCCCTGCAGCAATCCACACCGGGCCGGTGCGTCTGATGGCTCTTGTCCCTGTGCGATGCACCGGCCTGTGACTTTGCCCGCGTCATCTGTGTAGGTCCAGCCTCTGGCCAGTCCAAGCCACTCAGCGTAGCGGGTCATCATTGGCTGTGCATAGCCATTTTTGTCCAACCAGCTTTCAACTTCTGTCTCGGTCATCCGAGCGTTACCCTGAAATTTGGCTATCTTTTCAAGATTGGGCTGAAGATTGGTCAGGAAAAAAACAATTAGGGTCAGCGACAGTGCGGTCAAAACCATCACTCCAAATCGCTGTAGAATAAACCGTCCCATCGCGGAGTGTCCTTCTGGTGCTCGAAGACTGTGTTATCCACAGCTTGCTTGTTGCCGGCAGACGAAAGGGCGGGCCACCGGTTTTGGTGGCCCGTCTCACGATCAAAATAGTGTCAAATCAGGCATCCCAGCCGATGTTTTGATATCTAATTTCGAACTGTGCGTGCATGTCAGCATTAACCAGACCTGGGCGCGAGTGGTTGTACACCGAACGCCAATACGGCTGAATGATCACGCCTTCATTTTGCATGATTTCCTCAAGACGCTTCATCAGAACACGGCGCTGGTCCGCGTCTGCGATTGAGCTGGCCTCGACCAGGGTGCTGTCAAACTCTTCGTTGGCAAATCCGGTTTCATTCCATGGAACACCGGTTTTGTAGGCCAGTGCAAGTACCTGAACACCAAATGGACGTTGGTTCCATGTAGTTGAAGAAAACGGATACTTAGCCCAGTCGTTCCAGAATGTTGACCCCGGCAAAATTTTGCGGGTGACCTTGAAGCCAGCATCGCGCAGCTGCGCGGCGACCGCGTCGGTTGTGTCTTTTTCAAAACCGTCATCCAGCGAAATGATCTCGTGATCGAAATCGGCCATACCGGCTTCTTTCATCAAGGCCATCGCGCCTGCAGGGTCCACTTTTTGTGCAGGAAGTTCGGCGTATTCTGGGTGGATGGGGCTGACGTGATGATTTTCCGCAGGCGAGCCACGACCGGCATAACCCAGCTCTAACACAACCGCGTTGTCTACCGCCATTGCCAATGCGCGTCGTACACGGACGTCGGCATAGGGCATTTTACCGTCAACTTCAGCGAGCTGGTTGGGACGAGTAATGATTGTGGCTGCAGTTGACGCCTCGGATTGGTTCATGCCCAAACCGGAGAGAATATCGATGAAATCACCAATCGATTCGTAAGTCATGTCGACTTCTTCAGATTCGACTGCTGACATGATCGTGGCCGGGTCTGTACCGTAATCGATGAACTCGATGCGGTCCAGATAGGCGCCGTTGCCTTCGTTCCACCATGTATGGTTCTCGTTGCGTACCATGACAGCCTTTTCGCCGACATTGTAGCTATCTGGCAAATACGGTCCTGTCCCGATTGGGTTGTCAATCGGATTGCCACTGTCCAGCGATGGGTGGGTGATGGCTGCAGGGTAATCTGCGATACCGGCCAGGATGGTAATGTCTGCGTATGGCAGATTTAGAACAACAGTATGTTCGTCGGCAGCAACGATACCACCTTCGATGGCAACCTTGGTGTCGGGGTCAACCAGTGGACCCATCCGAGTGGCCATCGAGTTGCCTTCGACATTGCCGTCGCACCAAAGATTAAAGTTGTGAACAACATCTGCAGAGGTGAACGGTTCACCGTTGTTCCATGTCACACCCTTGCGTAGGTGGATGGTGATGGTTTTGGCATCGTCGCTGGTTTCCCAGCTTTCTGCCAGAACGGGAGAGAAGGTACCATCGTTGTTGTAGTGAATTAGATGTTCCAGCCAACCACGGGTCATGTTGCCCATTTCAGACCACTGATAGAGACGCGGCTCTGTCAGACCATGGACTTCCATCTGGACGCGCAATGTGCCGCCCATTTTGGCTGAGCCTTCGGCTTTTGCTGGGGCAGCCAGACCGATCATCCCGTAGGCTGCGGCCGATGTTACACCCAGTGCAGTTGCGCGGGTCAGAAATTCACGACGATCTAGTTTGCCGTCGAATACTTCTTGTGCGTGCATTTTTGCGGCCCAATGAATGGGTTTTTCGCTATTGGTCTCATTAGACATGAAGACTCTCCCTGTCGCACCAATGGGATAAAAGCGCTGTAATCGGCATCTTCTTCAAATGCTAATCAGGCCAAATAAGGTGCGGTTTATCGTTTTTGTTTCCCCATGTTGAATATACGGCCTTACTTGAGCCCATAGGTCAATGCTCAGTTTGGACACTTTTGCGCATAATTGCGACGTTTTCCTGTCGTTTTTGACTTTACACGGGTTGGCTCTGGTCACATGTGTCTAGAACGCAAGAAAGTTGCGTGTGAAAATACCATAAATTCGACTAGAGAGAATCAGCTACGGGATTGTTTGCGCAAAGCCCGGGGTGTTTGGCCGGTGTGTTGGGTCATGAAACGGGTGAAATAAGCTGAACTGCTGAAATTCAGGCGCGTAGCAATGTCCTGTATCGGCAGGTCACTTTCAATCAACAGGCACCGCGCGGCGTAAAGTTGGCGTTCAGTCAAAAGACCGGCAGCCGTGGTTCCGGTTTCAGATTTGACCACTCGGGTCAGATGGGTTGCTGTAACACCCAAGGCAGTCGCGTGATCGGACATGCTGATGTTGTCGCCGAAATACTGAGAGATGCGGGCGCAATAGGCTTGAGTTAACCGCCGCGCCGCATTGCGTTTTGGTTGCGTGGCCTCGTCGCTGTGGATCTGGCGTCGCAAAAGGATTCCGATCAACTCTCCATGGGCCTGCATCGCGCGGTGCCATAGTGTTGCGCGTGCAGATTGTTCGCGTTGCATAACGTCTAACAAAGCCGTCAGGCTGGATTGCTCGCTCAGATTGTTAATTCGCAGATGTTGTGGACGATGGGGAAGGGCGATCGCATTTGATGCGGGCACCAATAGGGCCTGCCCTAAGCAGCCTCGTCCCATTTCAAGCGACATCAGTCCACCAGCAGGGACATATAACGCATTGTGTGGACCAAACCCTCGGCGTGCCCCATTCATAAGCATGCGACCTTGGCCTCGGGTAATCCAGATTAGAATATGCCTGTCACGGTCATGTGCCAGCTCTAGTTGCCATGGCCCAACGGGATGCAGCCCGGATAGAGGGACAACTTGGATTTCTTCGAGAGGGTTAGGGTCGTAGGGCATAATACCTGTTTTTAAAAACTTTGTTGCTGCAGGAGCTTGCACATGTGTCTTCGATTCGGACAAGGCTCTGCCGACAGTTGCGTCGCCTGTCACTCAGAAGGCGAGTAGGCCGTCCAATCCTGCATCTTCGAGCGAAACCAGGTCCGCTGCCGTTTGGCAAATTGCCGTGTTGCTACCGAGGCCTTCTCGCGGGCCTGCTCAAGTGTCAGGTCTCCGTTCAGGTGGCCCATCAACTCTGGCACGCCAATGGCGCGGCAAGATGGCAGATTCGGATCATAGCGGTCCTGCATGGCCCGGGCTTCGTCAAGCGCGCCCTGATCTATCATCTGGTCAAACCTACGACGGATGCGGGACTCGAGCCATTTTTTGTCAACGTCAAACACGAGGGCCGCACAGGATTCGACCGGTAGCAATGGCGGTGGCGTGTCATCTTGCCAGGCCGATAGTGGTTTACCTGTGGCTTGCTGAACTTCCCAGGCCCGTTGTACCCGTGCTCGGTTTTTCACGTCGATTCTGGCCTTGGTCTCAGAATCCAATACGGCCATCATGTCCTCTGTCGCAAGGTCATCAGCTGTAGTGCGAATCGCGGGTGGGGTTAATGGGATTTCCGCCATGCCAACGGTCAGTGCCGTGTAATACAGGCCAGTGCCACCAACAAGGATAGGACGATGGGGACCTGAGAGCAGGGGTTTGACCTCACGCAACCAATGTCCGGCGGAATAGGCGGCGTCATATGGAAGGTGACCATAAAGGGCATGCTCCGCTTTTTCCTCCTCGGCGATAGAGGGGCGAGCGGTGATCAGGTTCCAGCAATTATAGACCTGACTGGCATCCGCGTTGATAATCACCCCCCCTTGGTTCTGTGCGATCTCCAGTGCCAGTGCGGACTTACCTGAGGCGGTGGGGCCAGCGATCAGAACCGGTTGGTCCGGAGAGATTTGGGGCAAACGCATGTGTGTTGTCCTGGTCTGCGCAATAATACGACACAGTTTTGCAATCAAACTGTGCCAACTTGCATTGAACATGGCACCGATTTGCGCCATTTTGCCCGACAGCTTAACCCCGTCACATTCCGGAGCGCAATATGCCCCTTTCCACCGATCAGTCGAGCGGACCCTCCGCTTCAACCTATAAACGCGTTATGCTGAAAATTTCAGGCGAGGCGCTGATGGGAGATCAGGGATTCGGGTTACATCCACCGACGGTTCAGCGCATAGCGGAAGAAGTGAAATCGGTGCACGATATGGGCGTCGAGATCTGCATGGTGATTGGTGGTGGTAACATTTTCCGCGGGCTGTCCGGATCTGCTCAGGGAATGGAGCGCACAACCGCTGACTATATGGGTATGCTTGCAACAGTGATGAACGCACTAGCGATGCAGAGCGCACTCGAAGAACTTGGGGTGTTTACCCGGGTGATCTCGGCTATTCCGATGGATCAAGTCTGTGAACCATACATCCGTCGCCGCGCTGTGCGTCACCTTGAGAAAAAGCGGGTTTGCATCTTTGCGGCGGGAACCGGAAACCCCTATTTCACCACAGACACGGCAGCCACTCTGCGCGCCAATGAAATGTCCTGTGAGGCGATTTTTAAGGGCACCAAAGTTGATGGCGTCTACGATAAGGATCCCGCGAAATATGATGACGCAGTGCGTTATGACAATGTGTCTTATGATGATGTTCTGGTCAAACGCCTGGGTGTTATGGATGCCTCGGCGATTGCTTTGGCCCGCGACAATAACCTGCCAATCATAGTGTTCTCACTGGATGAGCCGGGCGGGTTCCGCGGTATTCTGGCGGGTAAGGGCACCTATACCCGGGTCGCAGGATAACAAAAGACAAGGATGGCGGGCTTGATTTTTTTAAATCTCAGGCCCGTTTTCTGTCACGTTGATCGTTGTGTCGTGTTAGAATTGGTGGATTGAAGCCCTCGTTTCAATAGATGAGGCCAAAATTCAGCATCAAGATTGCTATACAACGCGCTACCAATGGCTTATGAGCCTAGAAAACATAACCTGAAGACGGGGAATGAGCAGCATGTCTGACGATTTTATTCTCGATACCGATGATTTGCAGCGTCGCATGGACGGCGCTATGGCGAATTTGAAAACTGAATTTGCCAGTCTGCGAACCGGCCGTGCCTCTGGCTCGATGCTTGAGCCTATCATGGTTGACGCATATGGATCGCAAACTCCAATTAACCAGGTCGGCACTGTTAACGTACCTGAACCGCGCATGGTGACAATCAATGTTTGGGATAAGGGGCTGGTTGGTAAAGTCGAAAAAGCCATCCGCGAGAGTGGTCTGGGTATAAACCCGCAATTGAATGGCACCATTATCATGTTGCCAATTCCCGAGCTGAACGAAGAACGGCGCCGCGAACTGACTAAAGTGGCCGGTCAGTATGCCGAACACGGTCGCGTCTCAATCCGTAACATCCGTCGCGATGGTATGGATCAGATCAAAAAGGCCAAGTCTGATGGCATGTCTGAGGATGACCAGAAGTTTTGGGAAACCGAAGTGCAGGAATTGACCGACAAGATGATCAAAGTGGTCGATACCAGTCTTGAGACCAAGCAAGAAGAAATCATGCAAGTTTGACGTTCCAGCATGTCAAATATACCTGATATAGCATCCAAAGACGGCGGCGCTCTGTCAATGGGTGGGCCCGGCCCGCGTCACGTTGCCATTATAATGGATGGTAATGGACGTTGGGCGCAAGCCCGCGGAAGGCCGCGGCTGTTTGGTCACCATGCTGGGGCAAAGCGAATTCGGGAAGTTGTTGAAGCTTGTCCCAAGCTCGGCATTGAATATTTGACGATATTCGCCTTTTCTACTGAAAACTGGAAAAGAACACAGACTGAAGTCGCCGGTTTAATGAGCCTGTTTCGTCGCTACATCTCCAAGGAAATGACGGCTCTGGCAACAAAAAATGTTCGGGTGCGGTTCATCGGTGACCGTCTTAAACTTGATGAAAAATTGGTCAAGTTGATGGACAATCTTGAAGTCGAAACTGAAGGCAATGACGGAACACATTTGACTGTTGCGTTGAACTATGGCGGACGGGACGAAGTGGCCCGGGCGACAAAACGGTTGGCGCGGGACGTTGCTGAAGGACAGTTGAACCCGGAAGACGTCAATGAAGAAACGCTGCCGCGGTACCTGGACACGCATGTTTTGCCCGATCCCGATCTGGTAATCCGGACCAGCGGCGAGGCGCGGATATCCAATTTTCTTCTCTGGCAATCAGCTTACGCGGAATATGAGTTTATTGATACGTTGTGGCCGGATTTCACAGCGGCTGAGCTAGGTCGTCTTTGCAGGAAGTTTGGGCGTCGTGATCGCCGATTTGGTAAGGTGAAGACATGAGCGCTAAAGGTCGCTGGGCAGATCTGGCCCCAAGGTTAATCTCGGCCATCGTCATGCTGGCAGTGGGCATATTTTCCGTTTTCACTGGCGGCTTAGTGTTTGAGATTCTGATTGCACTATGTTGTGGCGGTCTAATCTGGGAATTGGTGCGAATGCTGGTGCCGGAGCAACGCAGTGTTGCTTTGCAACTGGGTGGGCTGGCCGGCGTTGCCACCCTGGCTGCAGCCTTGCTGCCGCCGGTCTGGACGTTGCCGTTGCTGATTGCGCCGGCCTTGGTGGGGGTGTCACAACTGTCACAGCGTCGGGTCTATTATTTTGGCTTCACTCTTTGGGCGCTGATTGCGGGCTTTGGGTTCATCTGGATGCGAAATGTACTGGGAATCCAATGGATGGTATGGCTGGTGAGTATTGTGGTTGTCACTGATGTGGCCGGATATTTTGCCGGAAAACTGATCGGCGGACCCAAGTTCTGGCCTCGCGTCAGCCCAAAGAAAACCTGGTCTGGTACGCTGGCTGGTTGGATTTCTGCGGCCGCACTTGGAATGTGGTTCGCTCATGAACTTGGGTTTGGGCCTGGGTTGATAGTACTTTCCGTTTTGGTGTCGATGGCCAGTCAAGCAGGCGACGTTGCTGAAAGCGCCCTAAAGCGTAAGATGGGGATTAAAGATTCCAGTGCGCTTATTCCTGGCCATGGAGGCCTGTTTGACCGCTTTGACGGAATGTTGGGAGCAGCGGCCATGGTGCTAATCTTTCTGACTTTTTGGGGCCTGCCTAGCGGGACACTGTAATGCGTAAAATTTCAATATTTGGCGCTACCGGGTCGATTGGTCAAAACACCATCGATCTGATTCGACGTGACCCGGACGCCTATGATGTCGTGGCCCTGACTGGGGGCGCAAACATCGCAAGATTGGCTGCGGATGCCATAGCGTTGAAGGCCGATATTGCTGTCACCGCCTATGAAAACCGGCTGGCTGATTTGCGCGCGGCTTTGACTGGAAGCGGCGTCAAGGCGGCGGCAGGTCAAAATGCCCTGATCGAGGCCGCAGCGCGACCCGCCGATTGGGTGATGTCTGCTATTGTTGGTGCGGCAGGTCTTGCCCCGGGGATGGAGGCGTTGAAGCAGGGTGCGACACTGGCTCTGGCCAACAAGGAATCGCTGGTCTGCGCCGGCGCCTTGTTGTTGGACACAGCGAAACGCCACGGTGCATGTATTTTGCCGGTGGACAGTGAACATTCCGCTGTGTTTCAGGGACTTGTCGGCGAGGATATTGATTCAGTTGAGCGGATCATCATAACCGCCTCTGGTGGGGCGTTCCGCGATTGGCCGCTGGACCGGTTGAACGAGGCGACACTGGCTCAGGCGTCCTCTCATCCCAATTGGGACATGGGGCAGCGGATCACTATCGATAGTGCGTCTATGTTCAATAAAGCGATGGAAGTAATTGAAACACATGAATACTTTGGCGTTTCACCTTCACAAATTGAAGTATTGGTTCACCCAGAATCTATGGTTCATGCTTTAGTTGGATTTCGCGATGGGGCGCTGATGGCGCATTTGGGTGCCCCGGATATGCGGCACGCGATTGGTTATGCACTGCATTGGCCAGAACGGCGTCACCTTCCGGTTGCTCGACTGGATTTGGCCAAAATTGGCCAGCTGAACTTTCAGACCCCGGATCCTGCGCGGTTCCCTGCATTGGGCCTAGCCTATCACGTCATGGCGCGAGGTGGCATGATGGGGGCGGTTTTCAACGCGGCCAAAGAGCGGGCGTTGGATCACTTCATCGCGAGCCGGATTGGATTTCTGGATATGGCGACCATAGTTGAGCAGGTGTTGGAAGATTTTGAGGGGAGTTCCAGCCTCATTGACGCCGCAATGACACTTGATAACGTGTCGAAGATTGACCAGTTGGCACGGCAACAGGCCGATGTAGCCATGACAAAACGAACAGGGTAATATTTTGGACGTAGCTTCTCTCATTCCGCAGTTTGGCGGCTTTCTGTATACGCTGATCAGTTTTGTCGTGGCGCTGTCGGTGATCGTGGCAGTACATGAATATGGCCACTACATTGTTGGTCGTTGGTCTGGCATTCATGCCGAGGTGTTCTCGCTTGGCTTTGGTCCGGTGCTCTGGAGCCGCGTTGACAAGCATGGCACCCGCTGGCAAGTCGCCTTGTTGCCATTTGGCGGTTTCGTAAAGTTTCTTGGAGACGCCAACGCCGCCTCGGGCAGGGATGAAGAGGCGATGGCAGACGCTGAGGATGATCCAACCTTGCTACGGCGTACGATGCATGGCGCACCGTTGTGGGCGCGGACTGCGACAGTCGCTGCTGGCCCAGTGTTTAACTTTATCCTCTCTATCTTGATCTTCGCCAGCGTATTTATGGTCCGTGGCGAACCCAGGTACCCGCTGACAGTTGGCGAATTGGTACCAATGCCGGGTTTGGTCAATGAGTTGCGAGAAGGTGACGAAGTTATTTCGATTGCGGGTGTCAATGTGCCCAAAATGTCTGACTTCGAAAAATGGGGCACGTTCCGTAGCCAAATTCCACCTGAGCAACCGTTAGATTATTTCGTTCTGCGGGATGGGGTGGAACTGGTGGTCGAGGGACCAAATTTTGCACCGGCTGTTGTCAGTGCGGTCATGCCACGCAGTGCCGCATCAAGTATCGGAGTGATGGCGGGTGACGTGATTACTGCAATTGACGGTGAGCCCGTTGCATCGTTTGCTCAGTTGAAAAGCGTTGTTGAGGCTGCAAACGGCACTGTGCTTTTGCTGGATATATGGAGAGATGGCCAATCTCTGGAACTGGCCTTGGCGCCACGTCGCGTTGACGAACCACAGGCGGACGGCAGTTTTGCCACGAAATGGCGGATTGGCATCGGCGGCGGCTTGGCCTTTAGCCCGGCGTCAGAGCCGACTGGACTAGTAGATGCACTGACGTCTGGTGCCTTGCAGGTTCGGATGGTCGTGGAGACATCATTGTCCGGGCTAAAACACATGATTCTGGGGAACATCAATTCCTGTAACTTGTCCGGCCCGTTAGGTATCGCCGAAACATCAGGGGCCATGGCCAGTCAGGGTGCACAAAGCTTTATCTGGTTTATTGCAGTGCTCTCTACCGCGGTTGGCTTGCTCAATCTATTTCCGATCCCGGCCCTCGATGGGGGACATTTGATGTTCTATGCTTATGAGGCCATTACAAAAAAGCAACCGAGCGACATGGCCATGCGAGTGTTAATGACATTTGGGATCGCAGCCATTCTGTCTCTAATGGTGTTTGCCCTGGGCAATGACATCTTCTGCTGATTTTAATCTTTGGATGGTCGCCGAAAAGGCGACCGTCCAAATCTGGCCACATTCCCCTGTTAATCTTTTGGAAAGGCGCACAGCATCGAACGACGTTCGGTCTGTGGTGCAACGAATTGATGACAAAAGGGGGTCTGGGCCATGCAGACATTACAATACTCATATCGTGGACTGGGCCTTTTGATGCGGTTGAATTGGGACCGCGCTATGTCGTCCTTTGTCATTTTTTTGGCTTTGATCGCAGGGGCCTGGATGGCTGTCACGGTGTTGGATCACCATAAGGATGTATGCAGCAACAAAATTCAGGCCTGCTCTCCCTTTTCTAGCTTTTGACAACAGAGCATAAACCCGATACGCAGTTTTAAAGCTGCTAAAAAAATTGGGTTATTTGATATGCTCTGGGGGACAAACGCGGGTAAATCCTGCGGGGGGTGCCGATCGCGCACCAAGATGTTGTATAGACAGGTGTCAGCAATTTCGCTTGCTGTCGCTTTGGGATTTGCTTTTGCACCAACGTTTGCAGAGGCACAAAATTATCAGTTCAATTCGGTGCAGGTTGAGGGAAACCAGCGCATTCAGACCTCGACGATTGTGGCCTATACCGGGATTGAGCGCGGCAAAACAGTTAGCGCAGGGCAACTAAACGATGCCTATCAGCGTATTCTTGATAGTGGTGTTTTTGAAACCGTTGAGTTGGTGCCGCGTGGGAATACTCTGATCATCAAGGTCACTGAATTTGCGACGATTAGTCAAATCAGTTTCGAGGGGAACCGCCGACTCAAGGATGAGGATCTGCTTGGGCTTGTCGAATCTGCTCCACGCCGGGTGTTCAATCCATCGGTGGCCGAACGGGATGCAGCCAATATTGCTGAAGCATATGGTGCTCAGGGTAGGTTGGCGTCGCGGGTAACCCCCAGAATCATTCGCCGTAGCGACAACCGTGTCGATCTGGTTTTTGAAATTTCCGAGGGCGATACAACTGAAGTTGAACGAGTTTCCTTCGTCGGCAACCGCGTCTATTCAGATCGCCGTTTGCGCCGAGTTGTTGAAACCAAGCAGGCAGGTTTGTTGCGGGCACTCATCAAGTCGGACACTTTGATCGAGGACCGCATTGAATTTGATAAGCAAGTTCTGCGTGATTTCTATCTTTCGCGGGGCTATGTCGATTTTCGGGTGAACAGCGCAAACGCCGAAGTCACTAGTGAAAGAGATGCCTTCTTTCTGGTTGTGGATGTCACCGAAGGTCAGCAATTCAAATTTGGCCAGATATCAGTTTCCAGTGAAATCAGCGAGGCGGATTCGGATACTTTCTTTGATGCCCTGAGGGTTAAGCCAGGTGTGATTTATACTCCGTTGCTGGTTGAGAATTCGATTGAACGCCTGGAAACGCTCGCCATTCGACAGGGAATTGATTTCTTGCGGGTTGAGCCGCGCATATCCAGAAATGACCGTGACCTGACACTCGATATTGAATTTGTACTGGTTCGAGGCCCACGGCTGTTTGTGGAGCGTATCGATATTGAAGGAAATACCACTACGTTGGATCGGGTGATCCGCCAGCGGTTCAAAACTGTTGAAGGCGATCCCTTCAATCCCCGGGAAATTCGCGAGAGCGCGGAACGTATCCGTGCGCTTGGATTCTTTGCGACCGCCGAAGTTGACGTTAGGGAAGGTAGTTCACCAAGTCAGGTCGTCGTGGACGTCGATGTCGAAGAACAGCCAACTGGATCATTGAACCTTGGTGGCGCCTATTCCGTCGATGATGGATTTGGTGTCGCCATTGGCCTGACGGAAAACAACTTTCTTGGTCGAGGGCAGCGGTTGTCGTTCAATATTTCGACGGCTCAGGATTCGGAAGAATATGTTTTTGGATTTACTGAACCTCACTTGCTGGGCCGGGATCTGCGGTTTTCACTAGACTTGGGTGTTTCGGAAACAGACTCCAGCTTCTCGGAATATGATACAAAGCGAGCCTTTATCACCCCGTCGTTGTCGTTCAAAACCGGCGAAAATACTCTTCTTCAAGTCCGATACCTATGGGACCGCGATGAAATGGTCAGTCGTGGAGATGATAGCAACGGAGACCCACTGGCAGGTCCGGTCGTCCGCAATGAAATCGGACAGGGCGAATTGTCATCGAGCAGTGTTGGTTTCACGTATACTTATGACAGCCGGATCACTGGGCTAGACCCAAATGCCGGATTTTTGGTGCAACTTGGTGCCGATTATGCCGGTTTGGGAGGCGACAATGAATATGTCAAAACAACCGCAAAACTAATTGCCCAGAAGTTGGTGTTCAACGAAGAAGTTACCCTACGGGCAACGTTTGAAGCAGGCGCTTTGAGCTGGCTTAGTAATGACTCTAGCAGGTCAATCGACCGCTACATTCTGTCAACGAATGTCATGCGCGGCTTTGAACCAGGCGGTATCGGCCCACGTGATCAATCGGCCATTGGAACCACGACTAGTAACTACGATGACTTTCTAGGTGGCAACTATTACGCCGTGGCTAAGTTTGATGCTGAATTCCCGCTTGGCCTGCCAGAAGAATATGGCATGCGTGGAGGCTTGTTCTACGACATTGGCAATCTTTGGGATCTCTCCAATGCAAACACCACAGGCGGAACTATTGTTGGCGAAGGCGGATCTTTCCGTCAAACCATTGGATTCTCGTTGCTGTGGACAACTGGATTTGGCCCTTTGCGGTTCAACTTTTCGAAGGCGATAAAGAAAGAGAGTTACGACAAAGAGCAAAGTTTTGATCTGACGATCCAGGCCCGGTTCTAAATCTATGCCGATCTCCGGTAAACATGGTCACCTGCGAGTGCTAGTTAAAGTGATTGCACTCGCAAGTGTTATGTTTACGCCGCTGCCAGTCCCTGCTCAAGGAACCATTGGGTTTGATGTGACTAGTGGGACCCAATTGGGTATCCCGCAGAGTTCCATTTTGACGATACAGCCGGAGCGGCTGTACTCAAGCAGTGCATATGGGCGCCGGGTTGCCCGGGGTCTTGAGGCTGACGGCGCGGTTTTGACGGCTGAAAACCGACGTATTGAAGCTGAGTTACGTGCCGAGGAGCAGATGCTAGCAGAGCGACGTCTTTCTATGGAGCCAGCTGCGTTTAGGGCGTTAGCTGATGCTTTTGATGAAAAAGTTCAGGAAACCCGGCGGCTGCAGGAAAGTAAACTGCGTGAAATCAATTCAGTAGGCGAAGTAGCTAGGCGCGAGTTTTTCAGACTTTCTTTGCCCGTTTTGCAACAGGTGATGCGGGAGACAGGTGCCGGGGCCATTTTGGACCAATCCTCTGTATTTCTCAGTGCGGATGCCGCTGATATAACAGATCTAGCGATTTCCCGTATTGATGCCGTGTTGGGCGATGGTGCGCCGACGAACGAAGACGTCCAACAGTAAGGACGGCCGCTTGCCCAAAAGCCGCCGTCTTGCTAGGGACGGCACAGACTCCATGACAAGAACAGGATGACCGTTATGACCGCCGAGCTGAAAAGCGCTGACATTCAAATGATCCAGCGGATCCTGCCGCACCGCTATCCTTTTTTGCTGGTCGACAAAGTGCTCGACATTGATGGGTTTAACTCTGCCCGTGGCATCAAGAATGTCACTATGAATGAGCCGCATTTCCAAGGCCATTTTCCGGGCACACCAATCATGCCAGGTGTCACCATCGTCGAAGCGATGGCTCAGACTGCCGGCGTTATGATTGGCACTGCCTTTGATATGATCGACAGTAATATGCTGATCTATTTTATGAACATTGATAAGTGCAAGTTCCGCCGCAAAGTCGGACCAGGTGATGTGCTTGAAATGAATATCGTTACTTTGCGTGGGAAACCCGGCGGTAAAATCTGGAAATTCTCGGGTAAGGCAACTGTCGATGGTGAAGCGGCTGCCGAAGCCGAATTTACTGCCATGGTTGACCTGCAAAAGGACTGAACGTGATGAGCCAGATTCATCCCAGTGCGGTGATCGAAGAGGGGGCCATCATTGGCGAGGGCTGCGAAGTCGGTCCTTTCTGCGTGGTTGGCGCGGACGTGGTGTTAGGCGACCGTGTGGTTTTGAAAAGCCATGTGGTTTTGACTGGCCACACCGAGATCGGCGACGAAACCGTCGTCTTTTCTTTTGCTGTGCTGGGTGAAGTCCCTCAGGATTTGAAGTTCAAGGGAGAGCAAAGCAGAACTTTGATTGGCAAACGAAACCGCATCCGGGAACATGTGACGGTAAATGCCGGCACAGAAGGCGGCGGCGGAGTGACGCGGATTGGCGACGATGGGTTGTTCATGGCTGGCTGCCATATTGCCCATGACGCAAAAATCGGCGACCGGGTTATTGTGGTGAATTCGGCCGCAATTGCCGGGCATTGTGTCCTTGAAGACGACGTGATCATCGGTGGCCTGTCCGGTATCCATCAATGGGTGCGGATTGGCAAAGGCGCGATCATCGGAGCCGTTACCATGGTTACCAATGACGTCATTCCTTACGGTTTGGTACAGGCGCCACGTGGTGATCTGGACGGATTGAACCTGGTTGGGCTGAAGCGCCGCGGTGTTGCGCGGTCCGATATCACCGCACTTCGGGCTGCGTTTCAGATGCTGGCCCAAGGCGAAGGCACTTTTCAGGAACGGGCTCGGCGTTTAGCAGATGAGAGCGACAGTGATTATGTTCAGGAAATCGTGGCCTTTATCACTGGTGACAGTGATCGCTCTTTCCTGACACCAGGGGGGTAAGATATGCTTGCGTTGATCGCTGGAACAGGCGCCTTGCCGGGAGAAATCTTGGCGCAATTAGACGAAAGACCTTTGGTTTGTTCCATGGCAGGAAATGATCCAACCTCGGTTGTGGCGGAGCTGCGGTTCCGGCTGGAGCACCTGGGTAGCTTTTTGGCCGAGTTGACCGAGCGCGGGATCACCGAAATCTGTATGGCTGGCGCGGTTGCGCGCCCCAAGATTGATCCGACGGCAATCGATGCTGCAACCTTTCCGTTGGTTCCAATCTTGCAGGCCGCGCTGGGAAGTGGCGATGATGGCGCCCTGCGGGCAGTTATTGAAATTTTTGAAAAATCTGGATTTTCTGTCAAGTCTGCACAGGATGTGGCGCCTGATCTTTTGATGACTGCTTGTGTCCCTACTCAGGTTCAACCGGGTGAACTGGATAAGGCAGACGTCCTACGCGGGGTCGAAATCGTGGCTGCAATGAGCAGTGCGGACATTGGCCAATCTTGCGCTGTTCGAAATCAGCAGGCCATTGCCGTGGAAAACGCATTTGGAACCGACTGGATGTTGCAGGCCTTGCAAAATCGCCCGGACGGACAGGGCGGTTTGTTATTCAAGGCGCCTAAACTTGCACAGGATCGTCGGGCAGATTTACCAACGATTGGACCTGCCACAGTGGAAATGGCAGCCAAGGCGGGGCTGTCTGGCATCGTACTTGAGGCTGGAGGCGTCATTGTCTTGGCACAAGACGAGGTGATTGCCACCGCCGATCGTCTGGGCTTGTTTTTATGGCTCCGTCCAGCATGAGCCTTCGGGTGTTTATTCTGGCTGGCGAACCCTCGGGTGACCGGCTGGGCGGCGCTTTGATGGCAGGGCTGCATGACCTGGCCCCTGGCGTATCCTTCGAGGGGGTCGGCGGGCCGATGATGATGGCGCAGGGGTTATCGTCACAGTTTCCAATGGACGAGCTGTCGATCATGGGAATCGCGGAGGTGCTGCCTAAGTACCTGCATTTGAAACGCCGCATCCGTGAGGTTGCTGATGCGGTGATTGCCAGCAAGCCGGATGTGCTGATCACCATCGACGCTCCGGATTTCTCTTTGCGTGTTGCGAAGCTAGTGAAACAATCCAGTTCCATCCGAACTGTGCACTATGTGGCACCTTCGGTTTGGGCCTGGCGCCCAGGTCGTGCCAAAAAGATGGCCAAGGTCATTGATCACGTCTTGGCGTTGCTGCCTTTCGAGCCGAAGTTTATGCAAGCCGCAGGGATGGAGTGTGATTTCGTTGGCCACCCGGTGGTTGCAGAGCCGCAGGCAACACCGACTGAAATCACTGACTTTCGCTCTGAATTTGGCTTGGGGGATGCACCTTTTGTTTTGGCCTTGCCCGGGTCACGCCGCTCTGAGGTTCAAAAGTTAGCTCCTGTTTTTGGCGAGGCACTGGTTGCGTTCCAAAAATCAAATCCAAAGATGCGAGTGGTTGTGCCTGCGGCGGCGGCTGTTGCCAGCCTTGTTCGTGAAAACCTGCAAGACTGGCCCAGCGATGCCATTGTGGTGGACCCCGGAGATTTTGAGCCTGAGACGGCGCAGGCGCACAAACGCGCGGCTTTTGCAGCTGCAGACTTGGCACTGGCGGCTTCGGGAACGGTGTCGTTAGAGCTGGCGGCCGCAAGTACACCGATGGTCATTGCCTATAGGTTTCAGTGGCTGACTTGGCGGATCATGAAAGCCGTGGCGCTGATTGACACTGTAACGCTGGTAAACCTGGTGACCTGCAGTCGGTTTGTGCCGGAGTGCTTGGGCTCCGAGTGTACGCCTGTAAAGATCGTTTCGGCGCTGACGAAAGTGGCCGATGATCCATCGGATCAAAAGAAGGCGATGGCATTGACCATGTCGCAATTGGGGCAGGGCGGAGAAGCCCCTGGCCTGCGCGCTGCGCGGGCTGTTCTGGACCGATTACCCTAGGCCTTGCCCGGCATCGCTGCCGGGCACAATGTAATCGTAGCGGATCAATATCCGCGCCAAATCCAACCCCCACCGAATATCCTGCTGCCCTCGTTGGCGTAAAACACGCAGGCTTGACCCGGAGAGACACCCTCTTCGGGTGTCAGCAACTCTACTTCGGCTTCAGTGGCTGAGATCGGCCGGATAATGGCCTCACGAGGGGGGCGGGTTGAGCGGACTTTGACCGATAGGTGCCACTCGTCGCGCGACGTGAAAGGTTCATCCCCCAACCAGTTGATTTCGCGGACTGGGATTGTGCGGGTGGCCAGCAATTCTTTACCGCCGACGATGACTTGTTTTGTGTCCACGTCGAGTTTGACCACATACAGCGGCTCGCTAAGCCCGCCAATGCCAAGACCGCGGCGCTGACCGATCGTATAGTGCAATACACCGTCATGTTTACCCAAGATACGCCCGTCGGCATGCACGATCTCGCCGGGTTCGGCAGCACCGGGGCGCAGTTTCTCGATCAGTCCGGCATAATCACCGTCGGGCACAAAACAGATATCCTGACTGTCTGGTTTATCGGCCACCGCCAGCCCGTATTGTGTTGCCATTTTGCGGGTGGCGTCCTTGTTCGGAAGATGACCCAGGGGGAAGCGTAGGAAATCGAGCTGTTCCGGGGTGGTTGGAAACAGGAAATAGCTCTGATCGCGATTGGCATCGGTTGCCGAATGCAGCTCGGCGCCATGCTCGCCCATTTTGCGCTGAATATAGTGACCGGTGGCCATGCAGTCGGCCTCTAGGTCCTTGGCGGTCTGTAACAAGTCCTTGAATTTGATTCGTTCATTGCAACGGATGCAGGGAACCGGAGTGGCACCTGCCAAATAGCTGTCTGCAAACTCGTCGATCACCGCATCTTTAAAAATGTTCTCATAATCCAACACGTAATGCGGAAAGCCGCGTTCCTCGGCGACACGGCGGGCATCGTGGATATCAATGCCTGCGCAACAGGCGCCCTTCTTGGCCAGAGCGGCACCATGATCATACAATTGCAGCGTCACACCGACTACGTCATAGCCTTGATCGGCCAAGTATGCTGCCACAACAGAGCTGTCGACGCCGCCGGACATGGCTACGACGACACGGGTTTCAGATGGTGGTTTAGCAAAGCCAAGCGAGTTCAACGGGTGGGATGTATCCAGCGCCATGGGGCGACTCCTGGGGAATTGGGGCAGACGTCGCAGAATATAAGAAAATCCTACAGACTCTCAAGGGGCATGGTTCACATATCATTAAGTCACAGCGGTCAAGGCTAGTGGTGTACAACGAGGGATACGTCGATGTTTTTGAAAAAAGTGGACGGGCCACGGGCAGTGACCTTGCCGGACGGGACAATTATGACCCACGCTGACCTGCCGCCAGAAACCACCAGCCGCTGGGTGGCGTCGCGCAAAGCAGCTGTGGTGCGTGGGGTGCTCTATGGTTTGCTACCACAAACCGAAGCCATGCAGCGCTATAATCTAAGCGAAGAAGAGTTTCGCAGCTGGATCGCGGCTGTGGCAGATCACGGCGTGGATGCATTAAAGACCACAGCGTTGAAAAAATATCGACAGACCTAGGCTCTGCCCCATATTAACCATTATGGTAACGGGGCGTTAACCTTTTTCCATCAAGGTTAACGCAACTTGAGGGAAAGAGTTTACAGGCGGAGATAAAAGACCATGCGCATACTTCTGGTGGAAGACGACCCAACAACAGCAAAAAGCATTGAACTGATGCTAACGCACGCAAATCTGAACGTTTACGTGACGGATTTGGGTGAAGAAGGCATCGATCTAGCCAAGCTGTACGATTATGATTTGATCCTGCTGGATTTGAATTTGCCGGACATGAATGGGCATGAGGTGCTACGGCAGTTGCGGTTGTCTCGGATTGAAACGCCGATTCTGATTCTGACCGGCGAAGACGATACAGAGAATAAAATCAAGGGTTTCGGTTTTGGTGCCGACGACTACATGACCAAACCGTTCCACCGCGAAGAACTGGTTGCTCGCATTCACGCTATTATCCGCCGCTCTAAGGGGCATTCGCAGTCTATCATCAAAACCGGCAAAATTGCCGTTAATCTTGATGCGAAAACTGTAGATGTGGATGGTAAGTCCGTGCACCTGACGGGCAAGGAATATCAGATGCTGGAACTGCTGAGCCTGCGTAAGGGAACGACCCTTACAAAGGAAATGTTCCTGAACCATCTATATGGCGGCATGGATGAGCCGGAGTTGAAGATTATTGACGTATTTATCTGTAAGTTGCGCAAGAAGTTGAGCAATGCAACAGATGGCGAAAACTATATCGAAACTGTTTGGGGCCGGGGCTATGTTCTACGGGACCCGCAGGAAGATCATATGGCCAATAGCCCACGAATGGCTGTTGGTGCCTGATTGATTTTGGCAGCGGTGCCACAGGGTTCCGCTGCTAAATTGATATGGATCACTTGTGGACCTAGACCAAGTGAGCTGCACATCCTATCACCGTAACAGATGGTGACAGGGGAATAGTGTGACGCGTCCAGTTAGAGAAATGTCCGAAGACGAAGCTCGTGAAGAATTTCATGAGCTTCAAGTGTTACTCTGGGCAGCGAACAGAGAGTATCACCGAGGCGATTCTCCTTCGATTTCCGACTCAGTTTACGACGAAGCAAAACACCGGTTCCTGGAGCTGGTTGAGGTATATCCTAACTTCGATGGGGCTGCAAAACTGCTAACCGAAGTAGGTGCACCCGTCGCATCGGGTTTTGGTAAAATCAGCCATTCACAGCGGATGTTATCGTTAGGAAATGCCTTTGATGACGAAGATGTTGTCGGCTTTGATAGCAGCATCCGCAAATATCTCGGAATAGCCGCCGACACTTCGCTTAGCTATACCGCTGAGCCTAAAATAGACGGGTTGTCGCTGTCATTACGGTATGAATATGGCAATTTACAGCAGGCGGCCACACGTGGTGACGGTTCTACAGGTGAAAATGTCACTGCAAATGCTTTGACCATCGCGGACATTCCACAGAAAATTTCCGGTGCACCAGAGGTTCTGGAAGTGCGCGGCGAAGTTTATATGAGCCATGAAGACTTCACTGAACTGAATGTCCGGCAACAGGAGCGTGGTGGAAAACTCTTTGCCAATCCACGTAATGCTGCAGCAGGATCACTGCGCCAACTGGACGCTGAAATTACTCGGTCCAGGCCTTTGCGGTTTTTTGCGTATAGTTGGGGTGAGCTTTCCGAACCACTCGCAGGTCTTCAGTTGGAGGCAATTGAGAGCCTGAAAATTTTAGGATTTCAAACAAACCCCCTTACACAACTTTGTGCCACACCATCAGAGTTAGTAGCGCATTATCGCAAAATCGAGGCTCAGCGTGCAACACTGGGTTACGATATCGACGGGGTTGTCTATAAAGTGAATGACCTTGGATTGCAGGCACGGCTTGGATTTCGCTCAACCACCCCACGATGGGCGATAGCGCACAAATTCCCGGCCGAATTGGCCTGGACCCGAATTGAGGCCATCGACATTCAAGTTGGCCGAACCGGTGCCTTGAGCCCAGTTGCCCGGCTGGCCCCGGTCACGGTTGGCGGCGTTGTGGTGTCAAACGCCACATTGCACAATGAAGATTACATCGTTGGTAGAGATTCAAAGGGTGCCGCCATTCGCAATGGCAAAGACATCCGGATTGGCGACTGGGTACAGGTATATCGCGCCGGTGACGTGATCCCGAAAATTTCAGATGTGGATTTGGATAAAAGACCTGAAAATTCAATTTCCTTTGCCTTTCCATCCATTTGTCCTGAGTGCGGCAGTCAGGCAGTGCGGGAAGAGGGGGATGCCGTACGTTATTGCACCGGGGGGGTGATCTGTCCGGCGCAAGCCAAGGAAAAAATGAAACATTTTGTCGCTCGTAAGGCTTTTGACATTGAAGGGTTAGGGGCCAAACAGATTGAATCTTTCTATGCGGATGAGCGTTTATCCCTTCGCGAACCCGCCGACATTTTCACTCTGAAGAAACGGGACGACGGCAATTTTACCAAATTAAAAAACCGAGATGGTTGGGGGGAGCAAAGCGCTGACAATCTGTTTAATGCAATTGAGGATAAGCGTCGTATCGGCTTTGGCCGGATGCTGTTTTCTTTGGGCATTCGTCACGTTGGCGAGGCCGCGGCCAAAGACTTGGCTTTGCATTTCATGAGCTGGGGGAATTTTTTGCTGGGAGTGGACGCCGCCCGTGCGGCAGCACTGGCATGGCGTAAAGCTGATGAGGCCGTAGATGCAGAGCGTATCGCTGCGAAGGCGGAAAATCGGCGCGCAAAAATCAAGGAAACGCGAGACGCGGTGATTGCGGACAGTGGAATTCAGGCGCCAAACACTGCGGCGTGGGAAGATCTTATTGGTATTGATGGGATTGGCGCTTCTGTCGCTCTTTCACTTACAGATACTTTTGCCAACGTCGAAGAACGTGCTGCAATCATGAGGTTGGCGGACGAGTTGCAAATTATGCCACCCGAAGCTCCCTCTAGTGAAAGCCCTGTCGCTGGGAAAACTGTTGTGTTTACTGGCACATTGGAAAAATTGACTCGTGCTGAAGCAAAGGCACAGGCCGAGGAACTTGGAGCTAAGGTGTCTGGGTCGGTGTCCAAAAAGACCGATATCCTGGTGGCTGGTCCGGGTGCGGGAACCAAAGCAAAAAAAGCCGCTGACCTTGGAGTAAAAGTTCTCGATGAGGATGGCTGGCTTGCCATGATTGCTCAGACATGAGTGGGCGCCCGGAAATACTGTTCCCGCTGTTCTCGGCAGTGGAAACATTGCAGGGGGTGGGACCAAAGACGGCACAGAACTTCACTCAAATGGCGATAGAAACGCCGCGTGACCTGTTGTTTTCACTGCCATATTCTGTTGTGGATAGGCGGCTTCGAACTACGTTGAACGGGGTCGATTTTCCCGGCGTGGTGACCGTTGAAGTTACTATCGGCGAACACCGCCCTGCACGCAATCGTGGTGGCGCTTATCGCATTCATGTCACTGATGCTGAAACAGACTTTCAATTGGTATTCTTCCATGGTCGCAGCCGCTATTTGGAAGCACAGGTTCCGGAAGGAGCCCGCCGTGTTGTGTCGGGTAAAGTTGAGTTGTTCGATGGATTAGCCCAGATGGTCCATCCTGACTATATGGTGCCCCTGGTTGAGGCGTCAGAGATTCCAGGTTTTGAACCGGTCTACAATCTCACTCAGGGCATCACTCAGAAGACTATGTTCAAATCAGTGAGGAGTACACTGACGCGGGTTCCGGAATTAGAAGAGTGGATTGACCCCGCACAACTGGCAAAAGAAAACTGGCAGGAGTGGCATCAGTCAATTTTGAGCGCACATAACCCCAGTGGGCTGGACGATCTGGATGCACAGTCGCCATCGCGTGCCAGGTTGGCATATGACGAGTTGTTTGCCCATCAGCTTACACTGGCGCTGGCTCGACAAATGGAACGTAAAACGCGCGGAATTTCGAGTAGAGGAAACGGGATTCTTCAGGCTCCGGTTCTTGCGGCGCTTCCGTACAAACCGACCTCGGCCCAGAGCCTGGCAATTGCTGAGATATCCGCCGACCTTGAGGCAGACAGGCGAATGAACCGATTGCTGCAGGGCGATGTTGGATCTGGAAAAACACTGGTTGCTTTCATGGGCTTGTTGGTTGTTGTTGAAGCTGGTGGCCAAGGCGTTATGATGGCTCCTACAGAAATCCTGGCCCGCCAACATCTCGAAGGACTACGACCTCTGGCGGAGGATGCTGGAGTGGTTTTGGAACTGCTGACTGGGCGTGACAAGGGGGCGGAACGCAGAGCTAAACTTGCGGCTTTGAAACGGGGCGACATTCACATTTTGGTAGGGACGCATGCCGTGTTTCAACAAGATGTGGAATTTAACGACCTTCGGTTAGCCATTGTCGATGAGCAACATCGGTTTGGCGTGCGCCAACGCATGGAACTTGCTGAAAAAGGGCGGGGTGCAGATGTTCTGGTGATGACGGCCACGCCTATTCCCCGGTCACTGGCGTTGGCGCAATATGGCGACATGGATGTCTCAGTTCTGGATGAAAAGCCACCGGGACGTAAACCAATCAAAACCGCGGTTATCAGTACCGAACGGATGGACGAGGTCATCAGCCATCTGCGCCATGCCATTGCGGAGGGCCGTCAATGTTATTGGGTGTGTCCCTTAGTCGAAGAATCTGAAGTGATGGATTTGACCGCGGCAGAAGAACGTTTTAAGCGATTGCGCGCGGTGTTGGGAGAGGGTGTTGTCGGGTTGGTCCACGGGCAGATGCCATCAAAGGACAAAGATTCTGCTATGGCTGCCTTTCAATCTGGTGAAACCTCCGTTCTTGTGGCGACAACAGTGATCGAGGTGGGAGTCAACGTTCCCAATGCCTCTATCATGGTGATTGAAAGAGCTGAAATTTTCGGCTTGGCACAATTGCATCAGTTGCGTGGGCGCGTGGGACGGGGAAGCGCCGAGTCGACCTGCCTTTTGATGTATCAAGCCCCTTTGAAAGAGGGCGGGCGCAAGCGTCTTGAAGTTTTACGTGAAACTGAAGACGGCTTTGTCATTTCTGAAACGGACCTCCAGATGCGTGGTGCCGGCGACATGATCGGGACTGCCCAATCGGGACTACCAAGATTTCAAATTGCCGATTTGGAAAGACAGGCTGGGTTGATGGCGGTAGCACAAAGTGATGCGCGGGCGTTGCTTGCCATAGATCCAGGTTTGGAGAGTCCGCGTGGGCGGGCAGCCCGTGTTCTGTTGTGGTTGATGCGGCAAGATCAGGCAATTCGTTTAATTTCAGTTGGTTAATGGATAATCCGCCAGATGTTCTAGTTTTTGTTCTCAAATGTTCTCATAAAGTTCTTTACAGCGAGCAAGGAAAGTGAGAACAAAGGGACAACAAACACCACAGAGTGTGATCAACAGACATAAATTTCTGGAGGCCATCTAATGATTGAACAAATTAAGAACACATTGCAGCATTCGCCGGCGACCCTATTACAAGACGCTGTCGGTGCGGCCTCATTGATTGTCATGTTGGTTGTCGCCCTGCATATGCCTAGCCTTATCTAGAAATACAGATTGCTCTTTTGTGCCGGCTGCGCCCGCATCCTGTCCCAATAAGATGTTGTGAGTCTTCTGCCTGCCCTGATTTCACACCGGATCTGCCTCATGATCCGCCGGTGGCAACCGGATCCCGCATGAGAGAGTAACCCTGCCGCCGCCATCTTCCCGGATGTGCGGCGGTTTTTTTGTTGAACCTTAGTCACATCCCAGTTCACTGAAGGCTCAGAACAGAGATCAGTTCTAGATGGGGGTCGCTATGTGGTGGATCGAATGCCGTGAGGGCAAGTCTGGGTGACCAGACTACAAAGGCGGTACGCTATTAATGGGGTTAGCCGTAATTTTCCTGTGAAATCTGTTGCATCGCTTCAAGCGTGGCTTCGAGCGCCAGTAAGATCGACGCATGACGGTTTTTGAAATTGCGGGCAGGTATAAGAACTTCGAGACCCTCAAAGGGTGGGGCAGGCACTGGGCCGTCATTTGTCAACATCGACTTGAGTTGATTTCGGGCCGTTTCGATTTCGTTAAAAGTGCGTCCCAATATTGCAGCACCAACTATCGAGGCCGAGGCCTGACCTAGTGCGCAGGCTTTAACATCTTGACCAAAATCAATAATTTTTCCGTCAGATAGGCGTAAGTCCACGGTGATCGCTGAGCCACATAACGGAGCGCGCTTTTTGACCGTTGCGTCCGGTGCCTCCAAACGGTCCAAATGCGGAATGTCTGCAGCCAACGCAAGAATGCGTGTAGAGTAGAGTTTTATCAGATCATTTTCGCTGGACATGTGTATTCCTTGGGCTTTCCCTGACTGCGCGTTCACAATACATAGGGTGCAATATCCAGATGCAAAAGGTTTTTTTGATATGTCCTTTGATCCCAGAAGCCTGACCTACAATGAGGCCGGATTGATCCCTTGTATTGCGCAAGAAGATTCCAGTGGAGAGGTCTTAATGATGGCTTGGATGAATGCCGAGGCGGTCGCCAAGACGTTGGAAACCGGTAAGGTAACTTATTGGTCCCGCTCGAGACAGTCCTTTTGGGTCAAGGGTGAAAGCTCGGGGCATATCCAGGAATTGGTCGATTTGAGGGTGGACTGTGACCGCGACTGCTTACTGGTTAGGGTTAATCAAACTGGCCCGGCTTGTCATACCAATCGGCGTAGTTGTTTTTACACATCAGTTCGATCCCGGAACGAAGTCGAGCTGATGCAGCCGATGGTGTAAGCGGCCCTTCGGTCCGTGCCTCCGGAGGGGATATTGGGGGGGGCAAGTGAAAGCGGAAGCTGCTTACTTTAAGCCGACCATCCTGCGAATATCCTGAGCGGTTGAACCTTCGGAGCGGTACTTACATATGGCACGCGCATCATCGCGTTTGGCCAGACGCTTACCAGTGTCATCGCGGATTAATTTGTGGTGGTTGTAGGTTGGGGTAGGCAGTTCAAGTATTGCCTGTAACAAAACCTGTAAAAAGGTAATCTGATAGAGGTCCTCACCGCGGACGATATGAGTAACATTCTGAGCAGCGTCGTCAATCACAGAGGCTAGTACATAGGACACGGTTCCTATATTTTTACGGCCCAAGATGGCGTCTCCGATTTCAGCAATCATACGCGCTGGGGCAAGGTGGTGAATACCAGAATGACGCGCACCGCGTTCTGTGAACTGCAGCGGATTAATCTCTTGCAGGGCGCGGGCCATATTCAACCGGATGGCATCACCCTCCTGGAGGCTGTCCAGGGTGCGGTGGCGGCAACTGCCTGGATAGATGCCTGAGTGTAAAGGTACACCTTCCTGTGGTGCTGAGAGTGCGGATCGGATATCGCTGCGACTGCATGAGCACGGATAGATTAATTCGCGATCGGCCAGCGACATCAGCGTTTGATTATAGTGATCCAGATGTTCTGACTGACGTAAGACTGGTTGTGGCCAGCGCAAACCCAGCCAGTCCAGGTCATCAAAGATCTTTTGTTCCCACTCTGGACGGCACCGGCTGATGTCGGTGTCTTCGATTCTGAGCAATACTTGCCCGCCTTCAGCGTCAGCCATATCCTGTGCCAACAAGGCAGAATAGGCATGACCCAAGTGTAGTGGTCCGGTTGGAGATGGGGCAAAACGGGTGATAAATGTCACGATTTATTCGCCTCTGTGCATAACTTAAGTAAAGCTTCTAATCCATTCAGACCAAACGGTTTTTGCACGATCCGTATAGGCCTTGTATCGATCTTTACGTCCGCGGCGGCCACCTTTTAGGCCATCAACCGGCCGGAACAAGCCGAAATTGACATTCATCGGTTGAAACGTCTTGGCCTCGGCACCGCCGGTAATGTGGTGGATCAATGCGCCCATGGCACTGTCTTGCGGCACCTCAGGCAGATCTTGCCCAAGGATCTCAGCAGCCGCCATGCGCCCGGCGAGAAGTCCCATGGCCGAACTTTCAACATAACCTTCTACGCCGGTGATTTGACCGGCAAAACGGATGTTTGGCTTTGTTTTCAATCGCATCTGGGCGTCTAGCAATGTGGGGGAGTTCAGAAAGGTGTTGCGGTGGATGCCACCAAGACGTGCGAACTGCGCGTCCCGCAATCCTGGGATCATCCGCAAGACCTGGGTCTGGGCCCCGTATTTCATCTTGGTTTGAAAACCGACAATATTGAACAAAGTCGCCAGTTTATTGTCCCGACGAAGCTGAACGACCGCATAGGCCTTTTCATCAGGTTTGTGCGCATTTGTCAGTCCAACTGGCTTCATGGGACCAAACCGAAGTGTTTCGCGTCCGCGTTCCGCCATGACTTCGATTGGCAGGCAGCCGTCGAAATATCCAGCGGTTTCGCCCTCGTGAAATTCAGTTTTCTCAGCGGCCAATAGCGCGTCAATAAAGGCTTCATACTGGTCTTTGGTCATCGGGCAATTGAGGTAAGCTGTTTGCTCTTCTTCGGTTTCGCCCTTGTCATAACGAGATTGCATCCAGGCCTGTGACATATCGATACTGTCAGCATAAAGGATCGGTGCAATGGCGTCGAAGAAAGCGAGAGCTTCGGCACCCGTTTCGGCTTGAATGGCCTGTCCCAAAGCCGAAGACGTCAGTGGGCCCGTAGCAAAAATCCAATGTCCATCATCCGGGAGCGTCGTGACTTCCTCATAAGAGACCGAAATATTTGGGTGTCTTTGCAGGTTTTCGGTGACAGTTTGAGCAAACGGTTCGCGGTCTACTGCCAAAGCTCCACCAGCGGGTAGGCGGTGCTTATCCGCGGTGGCCATGATCAACCCATTGGCAGCGCGCATTTCCCAATGCAGCAAGCCAACGGCGTTTTGCTCGTCGTCGTCCGACCGAAAGGAATTGGAGCAGACCATCTCGCCCAGATTACCGGTCTGATGTGCGAAAGTTTTCACTTTGGGGCGCATCTCGTGGATAACCACTTGAACGCCCATGTTCGCGGCCTGCCAGGCTGCTTCGGATCCGGCCATGCCGCCGCCGACGATATGCAATGTCTGTGTCATGGCTGCGACATAGGGCAGGGCGCGACTTGGTGCAATACAGCGTATGAGAAATTGAAGGGACAATTGGGCCTGGGCCGCATCAAAGGCCAGGGCGAATTTAACGTCACACTATTGTCATGCAGGTGAATTGGGGTCGCCGCTGCAGGAATGTCGAACCGGGGAGAGATCCGGTTTGGAGGGACCTTCCACAGGCGGCGACCCAAATTGTGACCGGGCTATATGCCCTGCCCAATCCTTGCCATGTTCTTGCCTTTATTGAAAGGCTCGATATGGAAACAATGCGCACCAAATCGTAAACAAAGTCTAAAATTATCGAGAAATTTTATTCTTTCTCCCAGTTAGGTGTTCTCTTTTCAGCAAATGCAGTCATGCCTTCGATGGTGTCTTGGTACAGAAGGTTTTCGACAATCACGTCGCTGGTATAGGCATAGGCTTGGTCCACTGGCATTTGCAGCTGCTGATAAAACGCTTGCTTGCCAATCTTGACCGCCACAGCCAACTTGCTGGCAATTGTGTTGGCCAACTGTAAGGTTTCGGCCTCAAGTTGAGTGTTGGGAACTGCATGGTTGATCAATCCCAGTTCGGCGGCACGGGTCGCGGTCATGAATTTCCCGGTCGTCAGCAGTTCAAATGCATGTTTGCGGGGGATGTTGCGCGACAGGGCGACCATTGGAGTCGAGCAGAACAGGCCGATATTGACTCCATTTACACCAAATCTTGTGTCGTCAGCGGCGATAGCCAGATCGCAGGACGCAACCAATTGACAGCCGGCCGCAGTGGCAATGCCGTGAACTTGGGCAATAACCACCTGTGGCAGTTTTTGCAGTCCCGTCATCACGGCTGTGCAGCGGGCAAACAGATCTTGATAATAGCTCTTGCCACCATCCGAGGACGAGCGGGCGCTGTTCATTTGTTTGATGTCGTGACCGGCGCAAAATGCTTTGCCTGACCCAGAAAGGATGACAACCTTGATCGTTGTGTCGATGCTAAGGGTATTGATTTGCTCTTGTAGTGCCGCAAGCATTTCGTCCGACAATGCATTTAATGTCTTGGGCGTGTCCAATGTCAGGTGGGCGATAGCGCCAGTGTCGTGGCGTTTTAAAATTGTCATCTTGCTCTCCTTGGCGTGCTTGCCCAATCTTAGACAGCACCGAGGTAGGAGAAAAGTATGTCATTACAAATGAACGCGGCGGAATTGATGGCGTTTTTGGACGAAGTCTTTCCGCAGGTTCGGGAGGACTTTGCCGTTGATGATTTGTCTGAGAATGAAATTTTGATGCGGTTGATAATTCAAGACAAACACCTGCGACCAGGGGGGACTGTGTCTGGACCGTCAATGTTTGCCCTCGCTGACTGTGCCGCTTATGCGATGGTGCTGGCCAGAATTGGGCGTGAGGCCTTGGCTGTAACAACAACCTGTTCGATGGATTTCATGCGTAAGCCAGTCGCAGGAGTGGATTTGCTGGCGACTTGCAGGTTGTTAAAACTGGGGCGATCACTGGCAGTCTGTGATATATTGATTCATTCGGCCGGGCAGAGTGAACCAGTCGCCCGTGCAAGCATGACATATTCTATTCCACCGGCACGTTGATTGAATGGTCATCATGTTTCTGTTCAATAGTATATGAATAAGGCCGCTGTATTTAGGTCCAGATATCTGACTTTCCATATGCGAATGGTGAACAACCGAAAAAGGGCCGGGGTTTCCCCCGGCCTTAAGGTAGTTCTGGTGTCCCTGGGGATCAAGGGCGCCAGAACGGAAGAGTGGCTTGATGATGGGCCTCGGCACGGTTGCGGCCGATGTCGTCCAGTTGTTCTTGGGTCATATGACGCAAGTGCTTGCGGGTTCGACGGCGCAAAGTCCACTTTGTGATGAGTACAGCGAACGCGACGGCCCATTGCGCCACGACCGGCAGAGCCGGGCGACTGACCAAATATGACATGTTAGACTGAGACATGTGGGCGTTGTGTATCATCGTGTACTCCAATATTGTGTTGATACAATCCTGCGTTTGTGTTACTTTTACTTGATACAAAGTGATTTACGTACTGTCTATGGAAGGATTGTAATGAGTACAATTTGGCCTCAAAACCTTGGTGAGACCAAGGGCCCGAAGTATAAAAAGCTTGCGGATACAATTCGTTCAGCAGTTGATGACGGTAATCTACTGGTGGGCACAAAATTGCCGCCCGTGCGTGAGTTGTCTTATCAACTGGGTATTACGCCAGGGACTGTTGCCCGTGCCTATTCGATTCTGACTGAGGAAGGCTTGCTTCAGGCCGAGGTCGGTCGTGGCACCTTTGTTGCGGCCAAGCAAAAACCGGTTCTGGATGATGTTTGGGCTAGGCAGTTACATGTCCATGAACTGAAAAATCCGGATCACATCAGTTTATTCAGCCCAAGGATTCCGGACGTCGGTCAAGTTGCAGCAATTCGCAAAGCATTGATACAGGTTTCGGAAGGTCCGGAACTGTCTTTTCTTAGCTATCCGACCCGGAGCGCCTATCAGCCAGTGCGCGAGGCAGTGGTTGAGTGGCTGTCAGAATTACCGCTCGGAAGTTTGAATGAAAAGGACGTGGTTCTTACTCACGGCGGTCAAAGTGGACTGATGGTTGTGATGCAGGCCATATTGCAAGGGCCGCAACCCACCGTATTGGTTGAAGATCTGTCATATGCTGGATTTCGCCGTGCAGCTGAATTGTTGCGGGCCCGTGTCGTCGGAGTTGAGATGGACAAACACGGTGTGGTTCCGGCCTCTCTGGAAAAAGCGGTTCGCCAGTCTGGCGCGGTGGCGTTCTGCACAAGTCCCGAAGTGCACAATCCCACCGGCCTGTATACTCCACTGGAGCGGCGCCAAGAGATTGTCAGGGTGGCCAGGCGTCACGGTATTCAAATTATCGAGGATGATTGCTACCGAATGGGGGATCCTCGCGCGCCAAGCTATCGTTCGCTGGCTCCTGAGTTGGGCTGGCACGTGAGTTCAATTTCGAAGACGTTGACACCGTCTTTACGTGTTGGGTTTGCATTGTCACCGCAGGGAAGAGGGGCAGATTTGCGGCGGGCAGCCGAACACGGGTACTTTGGGTTAGCGCAGCCGCTGGCAGCGCTGACTTGCATCCTTTTGCGGGATCCTAAGACCAAAGTGTTGGCCCGCGAGGTACAGGCCGAGATGGCCCGGTACGTGCGTAGTGCAGTGAATACTCTAGGTGGATTTGATCTTACCTGGGATGATCAAGTGCCATTTTTGTGGCTACGGCTCCCTGCGGGATGGCGTTCGGCAGCTTTTACCCGAGCGGCCGAAGCGCAAGGCGTCCAGATAAGGTCGGCGGATGAATTTGCCCTGCGGGACGGGCGTGCACCAAATGCTGTGCGTATTGCCGTAAATTGCCATGTTTCCCTGGCGGTGTTCGAGGCCGCCATGCAGCGTCTCAGAGCTTTGCTGGATAACCCCCCGGAGCAAATTAGCGTTTAGGTCCGCTTGGCATGAGCCAGCGGATCATGAAGTATCGCTATGCGCCAGAATTCTATAAGGGACGTCATACAGTGAAACAGTCAGCTGAATAGCTCCTGCTCCCCTTGGATACAGTCATTCCCGCCGTTTCATTCGCCGCAACCAAACCTAAAGGTGGAGTTGCCCCACAATAGCGCCAGTCAGATGTACCGAGTTAAGTAGAGCGCGAGATACGAAAGTTGGTTGGATTGAGGTGAGAATTTATGGGGTATTATAATACCTAATTTGTAAGTGTATGTAATTGCGCTATAAAATCTATATAACTGTGGTTGACGGGTGCAAAGGTTCCCCGTAAACCCCGTCCATAGAACTCGAATGTCGGACCTGTTCCGATGTTCTCCACGTTAAACAGGATTTACCTGCCATGAAAACCTTCTCTGCTACCCCAGCAGACATCGAGAAGAAATGGATCATCATCGACGCCGAAGGCGTGGTGCTGGGCCGTCTTGCCTCGATTGTTGCCATGCGCTTGCGCGGCAAGCACAAGCCAATGTTCACACCTCACATGGATTGTGGTGACAATGTCATCATCATCAATGCTGACAAAGTTCAGATGACTGGCAAAAAACGCGAAGAAAACTTCTACTGGCACACCGGTCACCCGGGTGGCATCAAGTCGCGTACCAAGCAGCAGATCCTCGAGGGTAAGCACCCCGAGCGCGTCATGATCCAAGCGGTCAAGCGCATGTTGCCGGGCAATAAGCTCAGCCGCCAGCTGATGACAAACCTGCGTGTATACGCTGGTGCCGAGCATCCCCATGAGGCGCAAAGCCCCGACGTTCTGGACGTAAAGTCCATGAACAAGAAAAACACCCGGAGCTAATGTAGATGTCTGATCAGATCAACACTCTCGAAGAGCTGAGCGCCGTTGCTGGCGTTGAAGCTGTAGCCGAAGACATCATCGCACGCGATCCTGTGCGTGATGAGTTGGGCCGTTCCTATGCAACCGGCAAGCGTAAAGACGCTGTTGCCCGCGTTTGGATCAAGCCGGGTTCCGGTAAGGTCACCGTGAACGGTCGCGAAATCAAGGTGTACTTCGCCCGTCCGGTTCTGCAGATGATCCTGCGTCAACCGTTCCAGGTGTCCGGCACCGAAGACCAGTTTGATGTCTATGCTACCGTCAAAGGCGGCGGCCTGTCCGGTCAGGCCGGTGCGGTCAAGCACGGTATTTCCAAAGCACTGCAGCTGTATGATCCCAGCCTGCGCGGCGCACTGAAAGCTGCTGGCTTCTTGACACGCGACAGCCGTGTTGTTGAGCGTAAGAAATACGGTAAGGCCAAAGCTCGTAAGAGCTTCCAGTTCTCCAAGCGTTAAGTTTGGGTTATATCACATTGAAAAGGCCGCGCAAAATGCGCGGCCTTTTTGCTTTCCAGTTCAGGTTGGGGGCAAGAATGGTCAATACGTCAGCGGCGCCGCATTTAGAGATCTATTGGCCAGCTCGCCAATATACTACGCATCCGGGCCAATCAGACCTAAGCCACGCAAGTAGATTCCTATACCGCTTTCCAGTAGATCCTCCGGCGAAAACGGCGAAGCGGAGCCTGGGGTGTTGCGGGCGTAAAGCTCTACAACCCCATGGCTAAGCGCCAGAATATGAGCCGAAAACATAGAGGCCGGCGGGCGCTTATGCGGTGGGATATTCTCACATAATTCGGTAACAGCGCGTTCAAAAATGCCGCGGGCGCGGCCGGCCGCGTCGGCCAATTCTGCAGTTCTATTGACTGAAATTCCGCTCTCAAACATGGCTATGTAATGGCCCGGATGTTTGCGGGCAAAGGCCAAGTAGGCGCGACCCGTGGATTCAAATGCAGCCAAGGCCGAGGGTTGACCCTTTTCGTAAGCGTATTGCATTAGATCCGCAAACATTGAGAACCCCTGACGCGCCGCTTCAGCGATCAGGTCTTCACGTCCCTCAAAGTGCCGGTAGACTGCCGCAGGGGTTACTCCAGCCTGTTTTGCAGCCTCAGACAAGGTAAATCCAGTTGGACCTTTTACCTCGATTAGCCGCAGTGCAGCCTCGACCAAAGCCTGGCGTAAATTGCCGTGATGATAGCCACGTTTAGGCATCCCAGATTTCCGGGCCGCCGCAGATTGTTGTGTCTACAGAACCAAGTGCACTGATGTCTTTATTTTCATAGTCGAGCGCACTTAAGACGTGGCGGACGGCAGACACTCGCGCCCGGCGTTTGTCTTCGGATCTGATCACTGTCCAGGGCGCTGCCTCACTATGGCTGCGTTCAAATGTTTCACCAATAGCAGTAGTGTAATCATCCCAGCGTTCAAGGCCCTTGATATCAATTGGGCTGAGTTTCCATTGCTTTAATGGGTCTTCTTCCCGTTTAAGGAACCGGCGCAGCTGCTCGGCGCGGCCGACGTTCAGCCAGAACTTGAACAGTTTGATGCCGTCATCGACCAGCGCGCGTTCAAATCCGTCCACTTGTCTGAAAAACCGCTCACGTTGGTCGTCACTACAGAACCCAAAGACGTTTTCCACGACCGCACGATTGTACCAACTGCGATCAAAGAATGTTATTTCACCACCGGAAGGCAGGTGATCAATGTACCGTTGGAAGTACCATTGTGTCTGCTCTGCCTCTGAGGGCTTGCTAAGAGCCACGACACGTGCGCCGCGTGGATTAAGATTTTCACGGAATCTTTTGATTGTACCGCCTTTTCCGGAGGCATCTCGCCCTTCAAACAGAACAGCAACGCGGTCGCCGGACTGCTTGATCCCTGCTTGCATTTTTACCAGTTCAACCTGCAGTTTGGCCATTTCCTTGTTATAGGATTTGCGGCTCATTCTCTCTGGATGTGGATAGCTTCGGCTTAAAATTTTGTCCTTGCCGTGCTCTCGGATAGCATTGCGAATTTCGGCTGGTGCTGCGTCTTCATAGTAGGCGCTGATTGCTCCATTGAATGGCAGTTGCATGGTGAAATCCTTCCTATCCGCAAACCCTTATATGGTATTTTGATTTGGAATGTGAATCGGTTTAACAGGTTTATCCTTCAAGTATCAATATTTGACGTCCAAGATTGGCTTAAACGAGCATTTGGAGTAGCACAAAAGTTTGACAGGTCCAGTCGATGAACTGCCCGGCGTTTAACCGCGCAGTTTATGGCCCATTTCAAGCAACTCGATTTGCCGAAGCATGAAGCAATTGAGCTGTATAGTCATGCGTAGTCTTACCGGCGCGCATATCGGCCACTTCGATAATCTCGACGATTTCGCCATTACGCATCACTGCAGCGCGTTCGCACATATGTGCCACAACAGCCAGATCATGTGAGACCATCAGATAGGTCAAGCCATGTTCTGCCCGTAGATCACACAGCA
The DNA here is from genome assembly GCF_004006175.1 of Parasedimentitalea marina. GTDB lineage: Bacteria > Pseudomonadota > Alphaproteobacteria > Rhodobacterales > Rhodobacteraceae > Parasedimentitalea > Parasedimentitalea marina. Next base: position 2,210,345 of record NZ_CP033219.1, on the reverse strand, counting down.
GATTTAGGATTTCGGCCTGTACAGACACATCCAGTGCCGATGTTGGTTCGTCGAGCAGCAGGATTTTGGGTTCCGGTGCCAGAGCGCGGGCAATGGCAATGCGCTGGCGTTGACCACCGGACAATTGGTGCGGGTAACGAAATCTGAATTCAGGGCCAAGGCCAACATCGAGCAATAGCCGGTTGACCCGATCATCTATATCACGAAATCCATGCAGGGTAAGCGTTTCCGACAATACCTGATCCACTGACTGGCGCGGATGTAACGAGGCGTAGGGGTCTTGGAACACCATTTGAACAGTTTTGTAAAAATGTTTTTCCCGTTTATGGCTCAGTTCGATACCATTGACTGACATCTGCCCCTCCCACTGAGGAGCCAGTCCGGTCAGTGCCCTAAGGATGGTTGACTTGCCTGAACCGCTTTCGCCGACCAGACCAAAACTGGCCCCTTCAGATACCGAAATAGTGGCATTCTTGACCGCCTGAAACAGATCGTCATGTTCGCCAAACCAAACATTTAGATTTTGGATTGAAATAGCGTCATTCATAGCCGCCCCTCCACGCTGGGGGCTTCTCGCCAAGCCGGGTCACGGGTTAACACCTGCAATCTGTCGCGTGGGGACTCAAATCGGGGCAGGCTGCCCAATAAACCTTTGGTATAAGGATGTTTCGCTTCGTGCAGCTTGTCGGCCTGGCAGACTTCGACGATACGGCCGGCATACATGATCAGCACCCGGTCGCAGAATTGCGACACAAGGTTCAAATCGTGGCTGATAAAGATTAGCCCCATGCCGCGGTCTTTTACCAACTTGTCCATGATCGACAGAACCTGTCCCTGAACAGATACATCCAGAGCCGAGGTCGGTTCATCCGCTATCAGGATTTCCGGATTGGGGATCAACATCATGGCAATCATGATCCGTTGTCCCATGCCACCCGACATTTCATGCGGGTAGGCCTTCATCACCCGTTCGGCGTCACGGATCGACACGGCCTCAAGCATCTCAACCGATTTCTGATAGGCCTCGGCCTTGCTGGCCTTGGCGTGCAGCCGGTAGGCCTCAATTATCTGATCGCCAACGCGCATAACCGGGTTCAGCGAGAATTTAGGATCCTGCATCACCATCGATATCTTTTCACCGCGTACCGTGCGTATTTCTTGTGCGGATTTGGCCAGCAGGTTTTCACCATGCAGGTTGATGTGACCTGCTTCGACAATTCCGGGTGGGCGGATCAACTGCAATATAGCCCGGCCCGTCAGTGATTTGCCTGAACCACTCTCGCCGACGATGCCTAATCGTTCCCGTCCCAACGAGAACGACACTCCACGTACAGCGTCAAAGACGCCGCTGCGGGTGGGGAACTTTACCCAAAGGTTATCTACATCCAGTAATGTCGTCATGAGGTGCTGTCCTTTGGGTCAAGCACGTCGCGCAAGCCGTCACCCAGTAGGTTGAAAGCCAGCGAAACCGTAAAGATTGCAAGACCGGGCATAGTTGCGATCCACCAGTGATCCAAAATGAAACGACGGCCCTCTGATATCATTGCGCCCCATTCGGGCGAGGGAGGCTGAGCGCCAAGTCCTAAAAAGCCCAGACCAGCAGCGGCGAGAATGATGCCAGCCATGTCCAGCGTTACCCGCACGATCAATGAACTGATACACAGAGGCCAAATGTGTTTGATGATGATACGAAGCGGTCCGGCGCCTTGCAGGCGAATGGCGCTGATATAATCCGAAGAACGGATAGTCAGGGTTTCCGCACGAGCCATGCGGGCATAGGGCGGCCAGGCGGTCAGAGCAATGGCCAGCACCGCGTTCTCAATCCCGGCGCCCAGCGCGGCAACAAATGCCAAAGCCAGCACCAGGCGCGGAAAGGCCAGAAAAATATCGGTGATGCGCATCAGGACAATGTCAGTCCAACCGCCAGCATACCCCGACACGGTGCCCACCAACAGCCCAGCGATCGGCGCGATCATCGCCACTAGTGCTACGATATATAACGTAATCCGCGATCCGTAGATCATTCGGCTGAGAATATCCCGGCCCAACGTGTCAGTGCCCAGAATATGATCCTCGGTTCCCAGAGGTTTCAGCCGGTTGCCAAGGTCCTGTACAAAGGGGTCATGCGGCGCCAGCAGAGGCGCAAAAATCGCCGTACCCACCAGAACCGCAATAATGCCCAGCCCAATCATTGCCATATGGTTCGCGCGCAGAGTCAGCCAGCCTTTGTAGAGGGCAGCTAAGCGGGCATGCCGACGCGACTCGGGTGTTTCGGATAAAAGCCATTCGCGCATAGTTTGAGATTGACTGCTCATTTGGACCTCGGGTCGAAGATTTTATAGAGAAGGTCGGAAAAGATATTCAGGCAGACGAAAATTAATCCAACAACAACCGTGCCGCCCAGCACTGCATTCATATCAGCAGACAGCAACGCGGTGGTGATGTAATTGCCGATGCCGGGCCACGAGAAGATGATCTCGGTAAGCACCGAGCCCTCCAGCAGATTGGCATAGCTTAGTGCGATCACAGTGATCAGCTGTACGCGGATATTGCGAAAAGCGTGGCGCCAGACCACAGCCCATTCGCTGAGACCTTTGACACGGGCAGTGGTCACATATTCCGCTGACATTTGTTCCAGCATGAACGAGCGGGTCATCCGGCTGATATAGGCTAGGCTGTAATAGCCCAGCAGCGAGGCCGGCAGCACGATATGGGAAAATGCATCCTTAAAGGCACCCCAATCGCGAGCGAGCGCGGCATCGACCAAGATCATACCGGTGACCGAGGGAAAAGTATCCTCATAGAAAATGCCCTGACGCCCCGGGCCGCCAACCCAGCCGAGAATACCGTAGAATAGCAATAGGCCCATCAGTCCGAGCCAAAAAATGGGCATTGAATATCCAACAAGCGCAACCACACGGGCAATTTGGTCAATCCAGCTGCCGCGGCGAACTGCGGCAACGACACCCAACGGAACGCCAAGCACAATGCCAAAGATAATGCCTATGGTGGCCAGTTCCATGGTCGCAGGAAAGACACGTTTGATGTCTTCGGACACCGGACGCGCATTCAGCAGCGACATTCCAAAATCACCATGCAACACGTCCCAGACGTAATAGGTGAATTGTGTAATCAATGACTTGTCGAGGCCCAGCTCAAGATATGCTGCGTGATATTGCTCTTGCGTGGCGCGCTCGCCAACGACTGCAATAACCGGATCGATTGGCATCACCCGACCGATAAAGAAGGTGACAAACAAAAGCCCCAACATGGTGACCGAGATTGACGCCAGGGTGACGAGCGTACCCTTTAGCCAAGAGGGAAGAGGCAGCCGGGGCTGCCTCTTTGGTGTGTAGTGTGTGGACGACATTTACTTGGTCACGGTCCAGTATGACACTGCGGTGATCGCACCGCCAAGGTTCAGACCTTCAACATCTTCGTTGATGCCAGCCGGTTCAATCTTCTGGAACATCACAGCAAAAGGCGAGGTATCGCGGAAAGTTGCCTGAATGTCGTGATACATTGCTTCACGCTTGCTGCGGTCTCCTTCGACCACGGCGGCGGCAGACATACCAGTCAGCTTGCCAGTATCCCAGCTGTTGCGCCATGCCAGCAGACCAGTAGCCTGCGCCTCGTCCGAGTTGTCGGGGTTATAGGCAAATGTACCAGCATTGGTATGTGGATCCGGATAATCAGGGCCCCATGCACCCAGATAGATATCCAGCTCGCGTGCGCGATACTTGGAAAGAACCTGCTTGCCAGTACCAACTTCGAGGTTCAGCGTGATGCCGGCCTGCGCAAATGTGTTTTGCAGTGACTGACCGATTTCCAGACGCTCCTGCGCTTCGCGAACACCAACAGTCAATTCCAGACCATCTACACCCGCTTCGGCCAACAAGGCCTTGGCTTTTTCAACATCCATCGAGAACGGGTTCTCATCCACGGCGCCCAAATAGGTGCGCGGCAGGAAGTTCTGGTGGGTGACATAAGCTCCCTTGAGGAAGCTGTTCTGCATGCCTTCGTAGTCGATCAGGTACTTTAGTGCCTGGCGAACTTCGGGCTTGGACAGTTCTGGATGCTTTTGGTTCATCGAGATGTACATCAGACGACCGCGCATCTCTTCGAGAACTTCGACACCTTCGGCACTGCGAATGCCTTCGACGTCGGATGGATTCAAGTTGCGCGCAACATCAATGTCACCGCGCTCGAGCATGAGGCGCTGAGTTGCACTTTCCTGAACGTGACGAACGATGACACGCTTCATCGCTGGTTCACCCAAATAGAAGTCAGAGTTAGCAGTCAGGGTGACGCTTTCCTTTGGCTTCCAGCTGGCAAGTGTATAGGCACCGGAACCGGCCGAATTGGTTTTCAGCCATGTGTTGCCCAGATCGCCGTCAACTTCATTGGCCATGACTGTGACTTCGTCAACGATCCCGCCGATGGTGGCTGTCAGGCAGTTCAGCACGAACGAAGTTGCATATTCCTTGTCCGTGGTGATTGACACGGTGTTGCCGCTGACGGTGATGGTTTCGTCCATGTTTTCGGGGGTAAAGCCGAACTGTGTCAGGATGAACGATGGGGTTTTGTTCAGCGTTACAACGCGTTTGAACGAGAATGCGACATCTTCGGCGCGCACTGGATTGCCCGAGTGAAACTTGACGCCGTCACGCATGGTGAATGTGATAGTGCGACCATCTTCAGACACAGTCCAGCTTTCGGCCAGATCAGGCTGATACCCTGCGTCCAGATCCATGGGATCAAAATTGACCAACCGGCCATAGATATTGCGCAGCACGTCCGAGCCAGCAAATTCAAAGCTTTGGGCGGGATCCAGTGTGGTGATGTCATCGATACGGTTGGCGATCACCAACATATTGGCAGGCGTTTCCGCCATTGCGGGCAGGGCAACAGCACCCAGGGCAAAGCCCAGCGCAGCAGTACCCATTAGTTTTGTAAAAGCATTCATATTATTACTCCCTTTTGGTTTTAAGTATTTGGACCCGGTCGATGTTACGTCCAGGTCAGGTCGAGAACACGCAGCCAATTTTGATGGCAGAGTTTCTTTATTAGTGGGTCGTCATAACCGTGGTTTCGCATCGCAGAGCGCAAGTTTGGCAAGCCGGCGATGGTTTTGATCCCTGCGGGCACGACAGCACCGTCAAAATCAGAGCCCAGGCCAACTCGATCTTCTCCAAGATTCTCAATCAAGTAATCAAGATGAGTCAACATTGCCGAAATAGGTGTGTCTTCGATCATCCTTCCGTCTGAACGCAAAAAGGCGACGGCGAAATTCAGACCGACCATTCCGTCGCTGTCGCGGATTGCGTGCAATTGGTGATTGGTCAAGTTGCGGCTATGAGGGCATAGCTCATAGGCGTTGGAATGGGTAGCAACCAGCGGTTTTGTGCTGATTTGTGCCACATCCCAAAACCCTGCCTCGTTCAGGTGAGATAGATCAACCATGACACCTAAATCATTGCATTTGCGAATTAATCTAACGCCATCGTCGGTCAGTCCCGGGCCGGTATCTGGTGTGCTGGGAAAACGAAATGGTACGCCATGGGCAAAAATCGTTGGACGGCTCCACACCGGACCAAGCGAGCGCAACCCGGCCTGATACAACACATCAAGTGTATGAAAATCGGGGTCAATGGCTTCGGCCCCTTCCATGTGCATTACAGCGGCCATCAAGCCATGTGTCATGCAATCTTGAATTTCTGTGGTGGTACGGCATATTTTTAGTGCGCCGTCTCTCTCTAGTTTGATTAGACTAGAGGCTTGCGACAGCGCCACTTTGGACGCGATATCCCATTCGACCTGAGGCGGAAGCGGCAAGTCGTAGCTGGGCTTTAACATCTCATCCATGTCGTTGGTGTGGCTGTGTTCTCCGGGAACATAAATGGCGAAAAAACCACCACCAAACCCACCGGTCCGGGCCTTTTCCAGATCGATATGGCGTCCACCAGCACCTTGAAAACCGTCCAACCCTGCGCTGACATCGCCTTGATGCAGGCGCAACAACACATCATTATGGCCGTCGAAAATCAGCGGGTCTTGCATTGATATTTCCCTCCGAAGAGACGCATTTAGTAGGTACGAGACAGAAAGATGTTACTGTTTCCGTTTGTATGCATGCAAAGGTGAAACGAAATTAAAACAATTACAAGGAGATAAGGTTGGAATTTTGATCGTAATGCGCGCGTAATGCGATCACTTCATTCAATTGCATGAGGTGTAATTAGTAACTGATTGAAATAACACAATTATTATCATTTATTTTGGGCGCCATAATTTGAGAACGCCCGTAAAACTTCTTCTATTTCTGGGTCGCTTAGAAGCTGAGGGTGGCCAATGGACAGGCTAGTCACATAGCCTTTTGCCAAAGTTTCCAACTCGACCATACGCCACATTGCCTTTTCCAGCGTCTCGCCGGTTACTACTGCGCCGTGGTTAGCCATGAGGCAGCCATGACGGTCTGCCAAGGCTTTATCTAGATTGTTGGACAGCGCCTCGCTGCCAAAAATAGCATAATCGGCCAACGGAACAGAGTTGCCGCCAAAAGCCGCAACCATGTAATGGCAGGCCGGGATCTCCTGGTGGTTCATGGCCAAAGCCGTGCAATAGACCGGATGTGCGTGAACAACGGCGTGCATATGTGGTTTCGAGAGCAGAATGGACTGGTGAAACCGCCACTCGGTCGAAGGTTTCAACTGGCCAAGAGTCGTTGCACGTCCATCTAGTGGCATCGAAACAAGCATATCCGGTGACAGGCAGTCGTAGGCGATGCCGGATGGGGTAATCAGCATCTGATCCTCAACCCGAACAGAGATGTTCCCCGACGTGCCCTGGTTGATACCCAGGTTATTCAGTGAAAGGCAGGCGTCGATGACTGCCTGCCGGAGTTCAGAGGTGTCCTGATACGGGACGGTCACGGCGCATTCACCAGATCGGGAAACAGTGTCGATAAACCCTCTGTGCTGGCATCGCAGACGCCACGCTCAGTGATTAACCCTGTGACCAGACGGTTCGGAGTCACATCAAAGGCTGGGTTTCCGCCCAATGTGCCATCGGGGGTCACTTGAGTGGTGCCAAGGCTGCCATCTGCCATCTTGCCCTGCACATGGGTGATCTCAACGCCACTGCGCTCTTCGATTGGAATTTCAGCGACACCATCGTCAACGCTCCAGTCGATTGTGGGCGAGGGAAGGGCGACATAGAAGGGAATATTGTTATCCTGTGCCGCCAATGCCTTGAGGTAAGTGCCAATCTTGTTGCACACGTCGCCGCGCCGGGTGGTGCGGTCTGTACCGGTGATCACAAGGTCCACCTGACCATGCTGCATAAGGTGCCCGCCCGCGTTGTCCGTGATGTAACTGTGACTGATGCCGTGACTGCCCAGCTCCCAGGCTGTCAAAGCGCCCTGATTGCGCGGTCGGGTTTCATCGACCCAAACATGAATAGGGATTTCGGCGTCATGGGCGTGATACATCGGGCTGGTGGCTGTCCCCCAATCCACGGTCGCTAGCCATCCTGCGTTGCAGTGGGTCAACAGTCTTACGGGCTCGCCAGACGGCTTGGAATTGGAAATTTTTCTAATAAGTTCAAGTCCGTGAATGCCAATCTTACGGTTGATTTCGACGTCCTCGTCCGCCAAGTCATGAGCAAGTTTCAGCGCAACTGATGCGCGGTCTTTAGGCGTAACGCCCCGCAATATGTTGCGGCTTCGGTTTAGGGCCCAGCGCAGGTTAATTGCGGTGGGCCGTGTGGCATCCAGGTATTCCCAAGCTTGATCCATTGCTGCATCTGACGGGTCCAGTCGCATGGCATGTGCCATTCCATAGGCCGCTGTGACACCGATCAATGGCGCTCCACGTACCCGCATTTCAACAATGGCATCGGCAAAGTCTTTGAGGCTGTTGACCTGCAGAACGCGAAATTCATGGGGCAACCATCGTTGGTCAATAATTTGCAGCGCGTCTTTGTCCGCATCCCACCACAACGAGCGGTAGTGTGTTCCGTTTACCTTCACGATAGGACCTCTTTCGTCTGCCTGATAATGGATTTGGTTTAAGGGTGACCCAAAATTCATTTGAGGCCAAGACTATAGTGTCCGATTTGATATCAGTTTGGGGTCATGATGGAACGTAGGGTAATTGGATAACAGGTTGGTACATACTTGTTCTGCATCGCCCTGTTGCTACAGTTGCCCGGGTTCCCTGACATTTCATACACTAGGGATGTACACAGGAAGGCAATGATATGAATCCTGCTGAATGGCTGTTAAGCACCGCGAAATCCTCTCCCGAAGCACCGGCGTTGTTTTGCGGGACAGTGCTCACGGCGGATTATGGAACTTTCGCACATCGAGCCGCCTCTATTGCCGGTGCATTGGGCCAACGCGGCATATGTGCTGGCGACCGAGTGGCCATCCTGATGCAGAACAGAACGGAATACCTTGAGGCTTTGTACGGTATCTGGTGGGCCGGAGCGGTCGCGGTGCCGATTAACGCAAAGCTCCACGCCAAGGAAGCCGCTTGGATCATCGAGAATTCCGGCTCTAGGGTGGTATTTGCCTCGGCCTCTAACGCCGCGGGATTGGACGCCATCAGGCCAAACTGCCTTGAAGAAGTGATTATTGCCGGGGAGGATAGCTTTTCTGACCTCTATAATGTGTCTGGACAAGCCGAACCGGCTGCGGTCTCTGCGAGTGACATGATTTGGTTGTTCTACACATCGGGTACAACGGGGCGTCCAAAAGGCGTGATGATCAGTGCTGGCAATATGATGGCGATGATAACCGGATACCTTGCTGGAGTTGGGTCGCATTGTCGTGCAGATTCAACCCTTTATGCCGCTCCAATGAGCCACGGTGCCGGTATTTATAACTTCTTGCATGTGATTGCAGGTGGTCGCCATATTTGTCCCGCGTCCGAGGGGTTTGAACCAGCAGAGATTTTTGATCTTGCTGCCCAGTTTGATCGTGTTTCGATGTTTGCTGCCCCCACGATGGTACGGCGAATGGTGGACTACGCCAATGCGAGCGGTGCAAGTGGTGACGGGTTGGTGTCTATTATTTACGCAGGTGGCCCTATGTATCTAGCTGACATCACAGAGGCCGTCGAAGTTATGGGGCCTCGGTTTGTGCAAATTTATGGCCAGGGTGAATGCCCGATGGCGATTACTGTATTGCCTCGCGAGACGGTCGCAGATCGAAACCACCCGCGGTGGCGCCAAAGATTGGCCAGCGTTGGGCGACAGCAAATGGTCAGCCGTGTTTCGGTCGTCGATCGGGATGGCACCACCTTACCAACAGGGGAGATTGGCGAGATCGTGGTCAGCGGTCCGGCTGTGATGTCAGGGTACTGGAACAATTCCGATGCAAGTCAGCAAACCATTCGGGATGGTTGGTTGTGGACTGGCGACATGGGCGTCTTAGACGAAGATGGTTTTCTGACCTTGCATGACCGATCCAAGGATATGATCATTTCCGGAGGGTCAAACATCTACCCGCGTGAGGTAGAAGAGATCTTGTTGGGTCATGCGAGCGTTGCAGAGGTCGCTGTTGTGGGACGCCCACACGCCGAATGGGGTGAAGAAGTTGTTGCCTGTATTGTCTCTGCTGATGGCCAACAGGTGGACGCGGCTGCGCTGGACGCCCATTGCATCGCAAATATTGCCCGTTTTAAACGACCGAAGGACTACGTCGTTCTGACGGCTCTGCCTAAGAACAACTATGGTAAGGTCGTTAAGACGGAGCTGCGTCAACACATCGCGAAATGAGCTGTAAAGGCGCGTTTCTTTAGGGCATTCAAATGAAGTTTTTTACCTTTTAGAGGTCTGGTTTCTTGCGGTTGTCTGCCCGCTCGGTAAACATGGGGACAAATTGATTCCGCGTATCCACAATATATATTTTTGAATGTATAGGCTGCCGCCTGTTGGATGCCAAATGAGAGGCGCAGTAATGCAAAAATTAGTTAGTCCACTTTTTTCAAATCGCAGGTTTGCTGCAAAAATTGCAGTACTTAGCACTGCGTTGACTCTCAGTGTCTCACCAGTTGCTCTGGCGCAGGAAGCACCACCGCCAAAAGTTTCAGTTATGTCTGCGGTGACTAAACCTTTGCGGAATTCCGAAACCTTCATTGGTCGAGGTGAGGCAATTGACAAAGTGAATGTTATTGCACGGGTCAATGGTTTCCTTGAGGAGGTATTGATCGCGGATGGGGCAAACGTCCAAGAGGGCGACCTGATGTTTCGGATCGAGCGCAGCGCCTATGAGGCAACGCTGGAAGCACGTAAGGCTGACCTGGCAAAAGCTGAGGCCAATCTTCACCTGACGTCGTTGGAACTTGCTCGTAAAGAGGAACTCCTGTCGCGCGGGGCAGTCCCCGAAGCCGAGCGTGATACGTCGCGGGCCAATGAAAAAGTGGCCGAAGCCGAGGTGCGGTCGGCCAAAGCGGCAATTCAACAAGCCGAACTGGATTTAAGCTATACCGAAGTTCACGCCCCGTTTTCTGGTCGCATTGGCCGGGTAGAAGTGAGTGTGGGTGACGTTGTCGGGCCAGGCAGCAGTTCGCTGGTAAACCTCGTACGGGAAGCACCGATTTATGTGTCCTTTGCGCTCAACGAAAAGCAGTTCGTTGGAGTTTTACAGAAGGTTCAACAGGATGCGGCTACGGAAGAAGAGCAAAAGCGACTAATCGAAGTGTTTGTCGTGTTGCCCAACGGGGACGAATTGGACGAACGCGGGACTATTGCTTTTGCGGACAACCGAATTGACCCGACCACCGGCGCGATCACTGTGAGGGCTGAATTCAAAAATGAAAATCGTTGGATTATAGATGGGTCCTATTTGACAGTGGGCCTGGAATCCCAAAAGCCAGTCGATCGCATTGTTATAAGTCAGGCTGCGATTCAACGAGATCAACAAGGTACATTTGTGCTGGTGGTTGATGAACAAAAAATGGTTCAGCAACGCTATATTGAGACGGGCGATGTTGTTGGCACCAGCATTATCGTGAACGATGGTCTTAAAGACGGTGAGACTGTTGTCGTTGAAGGTCTGCAACGTATCCGTCCCGGTGCCGAAGTCGATCCAGTGCTCGCCAGCCAGGCTGGAGAATAAATCATGTTCTCATCCCTGTTCATTTCACGCCCCAAGTTTGCGATCGTTATATCAATGGTCCTGACGATCATGGGCCTGATTGGTTATATGGCTCTCCCGGTGGCTCAGTTCCCTGATATCACGCCACCAGTGGTGAGCGTCACAGCCAGCTACACCGGCGCCAATGCGGAAACCGTCGAAAAAAGCGTAGCTGCTCCAATTGAAGCTCAGGTCAACGGCGTTGATGACATGATTTATATGTCGTCAAGCTCGTCAGATACTGGCAGCTATTCGCTTTCGGTCACATTCGAGGTTGGAACGGACCCAGATATTGCTTCGGTTAACGTGCAAAACCGCGTTGCTCAGGCCTTGTCCAGCCTACCGGCAGAAGTAACATCGTCGGGCGTTGTGACACAGAAAAGTTCGACAAACATGTTGCTGGTTGCTACTTTGACCTCGCCAAACGCCACCTATGACGATCTGTTTTTGTCCAATTACGCTGAGATCAATATTAAAGATGCGCTAAGTCGCGTTGCCGGAGTTGGTAAGGCAGACATCCTTAACAGTCTTAGTTACTCGATGCGGATTTGGATGAACCCGGAAAAGATGGCCGCTTTGGGCATTACCCCGGGGGATCTGATCAATGCCGTAAAAGAGCAGAACCTTGAAGTATCTGCTGGCCAGATCGGTGCGCCACCGGTTCCAGGTGATCAAACCTTTCAGTATACAATCAAGTCCAAAGGCCGCCTGACGTCAGTTGATGAATTTGGTGATATTGTCATCAGAACAGGTGAGGCTGGCAGCACGGTTCGCGTTCGTGATGTGGCGACCGTCGAATTGGGAGCCTCGAACTACAGTACGTCAGGGTTTTACGATGGAAGCGAAGCCACTATCCTTGCTGTATATCAGGCCCCAGGAGCCAACGCCTTGGCTGTCTCAGCCGCAGTATTGGCCGAACTAGACCGGCTGGCGATGTCGTTTCCGGAAGATGTGATTTATTCCGTTCCGTTCAACACCACTGATTTTGTCGAGCAATCGCTTGCGGATGTTATTTCGACACTGGTTCTTGCATTTATTCTGGTTGTATCGGTGGTCTTTGTCTTTCTTGGCTCATGGCGCGCGACCATTATTCCTGCGGTGGCCATTCCGGTGTCATTGATCGGAACATTCGCATTTTTGCTTTTGCTGGGGATGTCGCTCAATACGATTTCTTTGTTTGCTTTGGTTCTAGCAATCGGCATTGTGGTAGACGACGCCATTATTGTGGTGGAAAACGTCGAGCGTTTGATCGCCGAAGAAGGGCTGAACCCAAGCGACGCAACTCGCAAGGCGATGGGGCAGATCACCGGGCCGGTGATTGCAACGACCTTGGTTTTATTGGCTGTTTTTGTCCCAGTTACCTTTATGCCAGGGATTAGTGGTGAATTGTTTTCGCAATTCGCGGTGACGATTTCGGTGGCAGTTGTTATCTCCTCCATCAATGCATTAACCCTATCGCCAGCCCTATGTGGCCTGGTGCTCAAGGCACGCTCCGGGCCGCCAACTGGGTTACTTGCCAAATTCGAAAGCGCTATCGACATTTTGCGAAACGGATACCTTGGTATCGTGGGACGGTTGCTCAGATGGCCGTTTCTGGCAGTGGCGCTCGTTCTTGCTATGTATGCAGGAACCGGGACTCTTTTTGGGATAACGTCCAAAGGGTTTTTACCAGCCGAGGACAATGGGTATTTGTTTGTTGACATCCAGCTCCCCGATGCTGCAGCCCTGGGTCGTACCGAGGTGGTGACCAAACGGGTCAATGAACAAATCGAACAAATTCCGGGCGTACACAGCACAATTCTGGTCAACGGCTTCAGTATGTTGAACGGGGCCAGCGCCAACGGTGCGATGATAATCATCAATTTGGACCCATGGGACGAACGTCAAACACCTGATCTGTTCCCGACATCCATATTAAAGCAAGTATATGGCCTGGCAAATGCAGAAGCCGCAGCGAGCATTGTTGCGTTTAACCCGCCGCCGATTTCTGGTCTTGGAATGTCAGCAGGCGTTGAAATGGAGGTACAGCAAACCGCTGGTGGGACGCCACAGGATCTGGCGGCTGCAGTCGGGTCGTTGGTCTATGCTGCCAACCAGCGGGGCGAAATTGGCCAATCCTACACCACGTTTCGGGCGAATGTTCCGCAGGTTTTCGTGGATCTGGACCGGGAGAAAGCGAAAACTTTGGATGTCTCAATCTCAGAGGTCTTCCTGACCATGCAGGCCCATTTGGGTTCGTATTACGTCAATGATTTCAATCTATTCGGCCGCGTTTATCGCGTGATGGTACAGGCCGATGGATCGTACCGAGACAAGATTGAGGATATCGGTAATCTTTATGTCCGCTCGCAGAGCGGTAAAATGGTCCCGCTTTCTACTTTAATCGATGTTGAAAACATCCTTGGGCCAGTTATCTTGAAACGCCACAATATGTTCCGTTCAGCGACTGTAACGGCTGTACCGGCCGCTGGATTGTCCACCGGCGACGCTATCGGCGTCATGCAAGAAGAGGCCGCAACCGCATTGCCGCCGGGGTATAGTTTTGAATGGACCGGCACAGCGCAGCAACAGCTTTCGTCCTCCGGCCTGGTTGTTGTTATTCTTGGTATGGCAATTTTGTTCACCTACCTGTTTCTTGTGGCACAATACGAGAGTTGGACAATGCCAATCGCAATTCTGCTTTCTGTGGTCGTAGCCATGTTTGGCGCAGTTGTTGCAGTTGCGGTCACCGGAAGTGACATCAACCTCTACACGCAGATTGGCATGATCATGTTGATTGGCATGGCGGCAAAGAACGGTATTCTCATTGTCGAATTTGCGATGGAGCGCCGTGCCGCAGGGTTGTCAATCAAAGAGGCTGCACATGAAGCTGGCCGCCAACGCTTCAGGGCTGTAATGATGACAGCCTTTTCCTTCTTGTTAGGAGTTGTACCGCTTCTCATGGCCTCGGGCGCTGGTGCCGCCAGCCAACAGGCTATCGGGGTTGCTGTTTTTGGTGGAATGTTGATGGCCACCGTTGTTGGGGTCATCCTGATCCCTGTTCTCTACGCTTTTATGCAAGGCTTACGGGAATGGGTTAAAGGTTCCGCCAAGACTGTTTCCCCAGCCGAATAACTGCAAGGAAATCAAAATATTGAAAGCCCGCCGATGTCCTCGGCGGGCTTTTAATTTTGATCCAATTTTCATCTGGCTGAAAATATCCCGGGGCTTGGGGCAGGGCCCCAACAACTATCCGCCTTTTAATCGTTGCATCAAATAGATTTCCTGATCCGCGCCAAGGGGTTCGGTCAGACTTGAGGCAATGATGCGGCCATCCACAGCCACTGACACCCCGGCTTCAATCACCGGCGCCAACTGTGGAAAGTCTCTAACCAGAGCGGCCAACAGGTCTCCGGTGTTGGCCGCATCTACAGTTACTTTTTCCAGCCCTCCGGTCAGAGTTCGCAACCCTGACCAAAGATGGACTTTAACCTTCATGCGCCTGCGCCACCAGGGCCCGAAGAATACGCGGTGGCGACATTGGCAAATGTCGCAGACGAACGCCAGCGGCAGCCGAAACTGCATTGGCGATCGCCGCAAGTGGCGGCACAATTCCAGTCTCACCAACACCGCGAACACCATAGGGGTGGCCTGGGTTTGGCACTTCGACTATTACCGTGTCGATCATTGGCAGATCCGAGGCCACGGGGACCCGGTAATCCAGAAAGATCGAGTTCTGCAACCGACCATCTTCACCGTAAATGTATTCTTCGTTCAGCGCCCAACCGATGCCCTGCGCGGCACCGCCCTGAAACTGGCCTTCCACATAAGTCGGGTGGATCGCCTTACCGGCGTCCTGGATTACCGTGTAGCGAACAACAGCAGTTTTCCCGGTTTCGGGGTCAACTTCGGCATCCACGATATGGGTGCCAAAAGATACTCCGGCACCTTCGGGCGTCGCTTCAAAATGTCCCGATATCGGACCTCCGGTTGCACCCATATCTTTCGTGAGTTCAGCCAATGGAACAGGATCGAAGTTTCCGGCATTGGCACCCGAAGGTTTGGCACATCCATCCTCCCAGAAAACAGCGTCTTCTGGAATTCCCCACTTGGCTGCAGCCCTCTTGCACAGCTTCTCGACGGCATCTTGAGCCGCTTTGATTGTGGCTAGGCCTGATGCATAGGTAACCCGGCTCCCGTGAGAGACATCGTTATATCCCAGGGTCGCTGTATCAGCGATGGTAACCCGGATGTTCTCATAGTCGATGCCCAGAACTTCGGCAGCCATCAAGGCCATAGAAGCGCGCGAGCCGCCAATATCTGGTGTTCCAACCGAGATCTGACAAGTTCCATCCTCGGAAAGTGCAAGGCTAACAGAGGTTTCCCCGCCGTGGTTAAACCAAAACCCGCAGGACACACCGCGACCTTGACCTGGTTTCAATGGAGCCGAGTAGTGTGGATGTGCCTTGGCGGCCTCAAGTGTTTCGACCAAACCGATGCGTTGGAACCTAGGTCCATAAGACGCTTTGGTGCCTTCGCGCGATGCATTTTTCAGTCGGACTTCAATGGGGTCCAGACCAAGTTTATTGCACAGCTCGTCGATTACGGACTCAACGGCAAAAGAGGCCATCGGTGCGCCTGGCGCGCGATAAGCAGCCTGCTTGGGGCGATTGGAAATGACGTCGTAGCCGATCTGTTTCACGTTCTCTAGTGCATAGGGGGCAAAGGCACACATGGCAGAAAACTCCATCGGAGCCCCAGGAAATGCGCCACCCTGCAACCGGAAAATGCCCTGTGCTGCGGTAATAGTCCCATCCTTCATCATACCAATTTTGACGTCCATCGATGTTGATGACGTCGGACCCGTGGCGCGAAAAACTTCGGATCTGTTCATGACTATTTTTACTGGTCGGTTAGCCTTACGAGACAAAGCTAATGCGACGGGTTCAATAAATACGGTGGTTTTACCACCAAAACCGCCACCGATTTCGGATGCGGTAACCCGAAGCTGCGAGGTGTCGATACCAACCAATGCGGCACAGGTCTTTTGTGCAATCCAATGGCCTTGGGTGGTGCACCATAGCTCGCCTTTGCCGTCATTGCCCAACGTCGCAAGACAAGCATGGGGTTCGATGTAGCCCTGGTGGGTCGCTTCGGTTTTAAAACTATCTTCAATAACCAGATCTGCGCTGGCAAATCCGGCGTCGACATCACCATGGCCACTGTCATGATAACGCACCACATTTGGGTGTAGACCTGACGGAACCGACGCATCAGCGTATGTGTCGTTGAGGATGGGGGCGTCATCGGCCATGGCAGCGTCAACATCGGTCACATGCGGCAGGATTTCATAATCCACCTTGACCAATTTGGCTGCATCTCGGGCAATCAGCGCGGAGCTGGCGGCGACGGCAGCAACCGCATGGCCATCATAGAGAGCCTTTTCGCCGGCCATGACGTTTTCCAAAACAAAGGAAAATTCACCTGACAAATCCTTGGCAAAATCCGCGCGGGTCACTACGGATTTTACGCCATCCAGTTGTTCAGCTTTGCTGGTATCAATACTAATAATACGCGCATGTGCATGAGGACTGCGCACAATCGCGCCGTGCAGCATGCCTGGGGCATGAGCGTCAGCACCAAACTGCGCGCGACCCGTGACTTTGTCCAGGCCATCGGGGCGGTCAGGGCGGGAGCCGATGAATTTAAAATCGGTAGTCTTGCGATCATCCAAAGCCATTAGGAAGCCTCCCGCATATCTGCTGCAGTATCCATAACTGCGCGAATGATTTTATCATATCCGGTGCAACGGCACAGGTTTCCGGCCAACCAATACCGAACTTCAGATTCAGTTGGGTCTGGGTTCTTCTCTAGCAGTGATTTTGCCGCCACTAGGATACCTGGTGTGCAAATTCCGCATTGTAAGGCTGCATATTCAATGAACTTTTTCTGCAATGGGTGCAGGTTTTCGCCATCTGCGATACCTTCGACTGTGGTAATCGTTTTTCCTTCGGCCTCGACCCCCAGCATCAGGCATGAGCAAACCAAACGGTCATCCACAGTGACCGAGCAGGCACCACAATCGCCGGTGCCGCAGCCTTCTTTGGCGCCAGTCAGGTTCAGGCGGTCGCGCAAAACATCCAGCATCGTCTCACGTGGATCGCAAAGGTACTCGACAGTGTCACCGTTGACTGTGGTGGTTACATGAATGGTCTTCATTTGGTCACTCCCTGCGCGCGCGCATAGGCAATTTTAGCGGCGCGTTTGGCCAAGACTCCGGCAACATGGGTTCTAAACTCAATCGTGCCGCGTTTGTCGGAAATTGGATTGCAGGCTGCCGAAGCGGCCTCGGCCAGCCTGTCCAATGAAGCATCGTCCAGCGTGCTGCCAATGAGGGTGTCAGCGGCATCATCTAGAACCAGAACAGTAGGGGCAACAGCCCCCAATGAGACGCTGGCTTCGGTTATGACACCGGCGGTATCCAGCCGAAGGTTGACGGCACATCCCACAACAGCAATGTCCATTTCGGTACGCGGAATAAAGCGCAAATAGGCGTCTCCGCCGCGCTCACCGCGTGCCGGTATATGTACGGCTGAAATGACGTCACCTTGTGTTAGATGAGTACGCCCGGGACCGGCCGGAATATCCATCACTGGAACGCGGCGGGTACCTTGAGCGTTGGTGATCGATAGTTCCACGCCAGCTGTGGCCATGGCTGGCACGGAATCGGCGGCGGGCGATCCATTGCAGAGATTGCCTACCAAGGTGGCGCGACCTTGTACTTGAGTTGAACCGATCAAGTCCATGGCCTCAACAAGACCCGGCCAATCCTGGCCTAGACCAGCATGTTCGCGCATCTCAGCTCCGGGAGTGGCCACACCGAGTGTCCAACTTCCATCAGCGTTGCATGTTATGTTCTGGGTGCCGGGTATGTTTTTGATGTCGATAACAGTGTCAGGGGTGATAATATCAGCCCGCAATTGTACCAATACATCAGTGCCGCCTGCCAGAAAACGGGTTGTTCCCGTTGCGGCTAAGGCCAATGCGGCAGCATCCTCGAAACTATTTGGACTGTGGTACTGCATAAATGTTCCTTGGCTCATATCGGGAAGTGGTTTTCCAGAGCTGAAGGATATGCGGGAGGAACGCCAAGGTCCATCGGAATTAGTCGGTTTTAGTGAAAACTGCGACCATTCATCGGGCTCGCATGCCGCGTTCATATGCAGCCGTCAGGATGAGGTCCCATTTGCGGGGAGTTGTTCGGAACTCAGGCTCGACATCGAACATCAGTGGCGATCCCTGGCCTTGAGGTTCAGAGCGCGCTGCCAGAGAGACGCAGCGCTCGAGGGACCAGAAATCGTCGATCGTTGGGTTGTCAGAAATGACTTGGCTCAAATAAGTCAACGTTACCACTCCACCAGAAAATTTCATAATAATTCGGCTTACTTACAATAAGGGTCAGTTAGCCTATTTTTAGTAACTTGTCATGTCAGAAGTTCATTGTGATCGAGTGATCAGCACTTGCGAAGGTCACGACGATGTTAGGTTCACAAATTATGAGTTCAACATCAATTTCCTCTCGCTTAGGTTGTATTGATTTGAGTTTGAATATTGTGACGCTTTCAGGCGAAAAAGTAAATTAATTTTTGTTAAATGTGGGGAAATGACTGGAAAGGGCAGGGAGACTACCGTCTTTGACGGGGAAAATTCGAACAGGTTTGTCAGATAAGCAGAATTCACCCCCATCCAGCCTGCGACATAAACGCATACTCTTGACTTGAGCATAGGAGGATGGAACCGTCAGGGCGGATCGGGGACAAACCAAAAAAACCGGCTCACCAAGTCGAGTAAAAATCCTGTTGGGCTAATCGCCTAGCGGAATAGAAAGTGTCCGTGATCCCGATCTATACACATACAAGTGGGAGAGACTTGATCATGACAATCACTAAACTGACCGCAGGCGCGTTGCTGGCCGCCTCGTTCATGGCACCTGCAGCGATGGCAGAAGAATTCATCACCATCGGCACCGGTGGCGTAACAGGTGTCTATTACCCAACTGGTGGAGCAATCTGCCGTTTGGTAAACAAAGGCCGTAAAGAGCACGGAATCCGTTGCTCAGTTGAATCAACCGGCGGTTCTGTCTACAATATCAACACCATTCGCGAGGGCGAGTTGGAATTTGGTGTGGCTCAGTCTGACTGGCAGCATCATGCGTTCCACGGCACATCCAAATTTTCCGACGCTGGCGCGTTTGAAGGCCTTCGTGCTGTGTTCTCAGTACATCCTGAACCCTTTACAGTTGTTGCGCGTGCAGATGCAGGCATCTCCAACTTTGATGACCTCAAGGGTAAGCGCGTAAACATCGGCAACCCCGGTTCGGGTCAGCGCGGCACAATGGAAGTGCTGTTGGAGGCCAAGGGCTGGGGCATGGATGCTTTTGCATTGGCAACCGAGTTGAAGGCTGCTGAACAGTCTGCGGCCCTGTGTGACAATCAAATTGATGCCATGGTTTATACCGTCGGTCACCCGTCGGGTTCGATCCAGGAAGCGACCACAGCATGTGACTCGGTTCTGGTAACTGTTGACGGAGACGCTGTGACTGGCCTGATCGACGACAATGCGTTCTACCGCACAGCCACCATCCCTGGCGGCATGTACCGTGGGTCGGATTCAGACACCATGACCTTTGGTGTAGGCGCGACTTTTGTAACGTCGGATGCTGTTTCGGAAGAAGCTGTTTACACCGTTGTTAAGTCGGTCTTCGAAAACATCGATGCGTTCCGCAAGCTGCACCCAGCATTTGCCAACCTCCAGCCTGAGGAAATGGCTACAGCTGGTCTGTCTGCTCCGCTGCATGCTGGTGCTGCGAAGTATTACAAAGAGCAAGGCTGGATTGAATAATTCAATTTTGTAAAACAACGGGGCGCTTTAAGCGCCCCGTTTCACGCTTGGGGGTGACCTTTGGCGTCAATATTAAGGCCGCGTCTAAACGACGGCCATAGGGGAGATTATCCATGACATCTGATGTTCATGAAAATCGGCCGCTTACTGAAGATGAATTGCAAGACCTGGTGGCGTCCTCAGACGCCGGTGCGCGAAACCCTCCGGGGTCGATCGGGCTGTTTCTGGCAATCGTTGCGGTAATTTGGTCGGTGTTTCAGGTCATTTTGGCCTCACCAATGTCCAACATATTGTTGCCCGGAAGTGTGGTAAACAATTCACGGCAAATCCATTTGGCATTTGCTATGTTCCTGGCCTTTACGGCCTATCCTATGCTTAAGACCAGCCCACGCAGTTTTGTTCCGGTTCAGGACTGGATCATGGCTGTCGGCGGTGCATTCATCGCGCTCTACGGCTACATTTTCTACCAAAAAGTGGTTGCGTCCGGTGGTCTTGCGGATGATGTCGACAAGTGGTTTGCACTCCTCGGCCTGGCGTTATTGTTCGAGGCTGCGCGGCGTGCGTTAGGCCCAGCAATGGCGATCATTGCGGTAATTTTTCTGGGATACGTGTTCTTTGGCTCCTCGGATTGGCTGCCAGATGTCATCCGTTGGAAAGGTGCTAGCCTGAAAAAGGCGATGAGCCATATGTGGATCACTTCGGAAGGTGTGTTTGGCATCGCCTTGGGTGTTTCGACCAAATTTGTCTTTCTGTTTGTATTGTTTGGCGCGTTGCTCAGCAAAGCGGGTGCAGGCAATTACTTCATAAAAATGGCGTTTGGTGCACTGGGTCACCTGCGTGGCGGCCCGGCCAAAGCAGCTGTGGTTGGCTCGGCAGCGACGGGCCTGATCTCTGGTTCATCGATTGCCAACGTGGTCACCACTGGGACGTTTACCATCCCGCTGATGAAACGGGTCGGATTTTCCAGTGAACAGGCAGGCGCAGTCGAGGTTGCCTCGTCGGTCAATGGGCAAATCATGCCGCCGGTTATGGGGGCTGCTGCGTTTCTGATGGTGGAATACGTCGGCATTTCTTATGTCGAGGTGATCACACACGCCTTCTTGCCAGCGACAATCTCTTACATTGCACTGGTCTATATCGTGCATCTGGAGGCGGTGAAGCGTAACATGCCAACGCTGGGCAACCGTGTTGTCTCGATGGGTAAAACCATTGGCGGCATGGCGCTGTTCTTTGCTGGCTTTGCGGCGCTGTGCTATGGTGTGCAATATCCGGTCCAGTTGGTGGCGTACTTGATGCCGGGTGTTTCCAACATTGTGATGTCGGCAATTGTGGCAGCGACTTATGTGGCGCTGCTGTGGGTCGCCTCAGGGGTTGAAGATCTGGTGCCGGATGATCCGAACGCCAAGGTGGTTGAACTGCCAGTGGTGGGCGAGATCTATAAGGCAGGTCTGCATTACCTTTTGCCGATTATTGTCTTGGTCTACTTCTTGATGATCGAGCAGAAATCGCCAGGTTTGTCCGCGTTTTGGGCTACTGCGCTGTTGTTCGTTATCCTTCTGACCCAAAAACCGATCAAGGCGATGTTCCGCGGTGAAAGCGAAACCGCCAATGCCTTCAAAGAGGGTGTTGTGGATCTTTGGGACGGCTTGATCGAGGGTGCCCGCAATATGATCGGTATTGCACTGGCCACTGCCACGGCGGGTGTCATTGTTGGTACTGTGACGCTAACCGGTATCGGCCAAGTGATGGCGGACCTGGTTGAGTTTCTGTCGGGTGGCAATCTGATCTTGATGCTGGTTTTGGTAGGACTGCTGTCCCTTGTTCTGGGGATGGGCCTGCCGACCACTGCCAACTATATCGTTGTCAGCTCGCTGATGGCTGGGGTCGTGGTTGAACTGGGCGCACAATCGGGATTGGTGGTACCCCTTATCGCGGTGCATTTGTTTGTGTTCTACTTTGGGATCATGGCGGATGTAACGCCACCGGTTGGCCTCGCCAGTTTTGCCGCAGCTGCGGTTTCTGGCGGCGACGCGATCAAGACAGGTTTCATCGCATTCTTCTATAGCCTGCGAACCGTGGCACTGCCGTTTGTGTTTATCTTCAACACCGATTTGTTGTTGATCGATGTGACGTTGGTACAAGGAATTATTGTCGCGATATCAGCAACCATAGCCATCCTTGTGTTCACGGCTGGTACAATGGGGCACTTCCTTACCAAGTCACGCGTCTACGAAAGCGTAGCACTGGTTTTAGTGGCTTTTGTGTTGTTCAGACCTGACTTTGTTATGAACCGGCTTATGCCTGCTTATTCCGATGTCGCGCCGACCGAGCTGGTGCAAGTTTTGACTGAGGCTGAGCAGGGTAGCGAGCTGCGGATTACGGTCCAGGGTCCAGATTTCGACTCTTCCAAAGTGAAATCAACCACTCTGGTGATGGTGATCGAAGGTGAAAGCAACGGACAATCCCGCGCCGACGCCTATGGGTTCATGCTGCTAGAGGAAGACGGCCTGATGAAACTTGACGAGCCAATGTTTGGTACGCCGGTTTCAACCAAGATCGAGAGTTTTGATTTCTATGGCGATGAGCCGGTTCAAATCACAGCGATCCAAGCGCCTGCCGAACAATTGCCCAAGGAACTGGTATACCTGCCGGCATTGCTGTTGCTGGCCTTGGTGGCCATGTTGCAGCGTGGACGGGCCAGTAAAGAAGGAGTTCCCGCATGAGCAAGTCAGTCCTTTGTGCCGTCGATCTTGGCAACGCCGAAATCCTCAACAAAGTCATTGTTCAGGCAGCGACTTTGGCTGGGCAGGATGGCGCGCAGCTGGATGTGGTGACTGTTCTTCCCGATTTTGGTGAAAGCTGGGTTTCAGGTTTCTTTGAGGAGCATCACCACGAAAAGGCGGTCAAGGAAACCGCAGCGCGACTGCGTGAGGTTTGCGAGCAAGCGGTGGGGAATGAGCGCAACGCAAAAATTCGCCATCTGGTGGCGACGGGTACCGCCTATCAGGAGATCCTGAAAACAGCTAAAGCGGCTGGGTCAGACTTGATTGTCATCGGGGCACATAAACCGGACTTGCAGGATTACCTGTTAGGGCCAAACGCAGCCAGAGTAGTCCGACATTCGACGTGTTCGGTCTTTGTGGTTCGCTGAAGCGAACGGGGGCGCCAATAGGCGCCCCTATTCATATCCTGTCATTTCCAGATACCCACGACCCGTGTGGCTTCCGGAAATGGTAACTGGTCCCTCCCAGTATGGAAATGAGGTCCCCATCCAGCTTTGCTTGTTAATTGTTTGAATTTTAACGGAAACTTCATGATCCCGAAGGTTGATTTTCCATTCAACGGGAATGGTTCGACCTTCAACTATGCTATAGTCCAACGGTGTTGCCTGAAGCGCGCCAGGTGCCAATGGTGTGGCGCTACCGTCAGCCTCAATCCAGGTGCCTGAACTAAAATCGCCACTGTCTCCGCGCAGAATAAACCCCATCAGTTTTGCACCGCTATCAAATCTCAACGAAAACCAGTCCCAGCCATTTTGATCTTCAGCCAGGGGTTGGCTTGACCACTCACGATCTAACCAACCTTGTCCCAAGACCTCTACAGTACCAGTAGGAAGAGTTAGCCTTCCGGACACCGAATAACTGGGCTGCGAGTAATAGTGGCTGGCCTGTCCACTGGCAGATTTCACTGAGTAGCCATTGTCTCCTTGTAGAACCAGAGGGCCGCTAGCAGTCATAGATAAATCATAGGCGAATTCACGACTGCTGGCATTAACCGTCAGGTTTTGCAAAGTGCGATCAGAACTGGTCATCTCCCAGTTATCTATCCAGGCGGTGAAAGGTTGAGGGGTAACCCCTGCTTGGCCAATGCCGCCCCTAGCTAGACGTTCGTCGAAATACTGGACTTCCGGAGTGGTGAGGCCTGCGTGGCCCATCCATATTTGTGGGCTGGACCAACCAGAAAGGTCCTCGGTGCTGAGAGCGGTTCGAAATAAAGTCCATTGCACACCATACTCACGACCATCATCGCCATTAAGGTTGGCCGTCAAGTACCACCACTCAATCCGAAAATCAGAATGAGGACTATGATCTAGAGGGAACGTCAGTGCCTGCTGTCGGTCAGGAATTGCAAATCCTTCAACCTGCGTCCCAAGCCCCGCAAAACCCTGTGATGACGCCTTTATAGGCAGGCAAATTATCAAACTTGTAAGCAGTAGTTTAACGCTCATGAGCAAACACCTTAAGGAGATCTGCTGGCTTGATGCGCGCCAATTTAAAGGCAGGAATTGCTGCAGCTACTGCGGCTGAGATCAAGGCCAGCACCAACAAGCGTACCCAGTCCATCGGAAACAGATACATTGGCAACCGCCAACCAAAGGCCTCGACATTTATCACTGACAACAACACCCAAGCCAGAATGAGCCCAAGTGGAAGTGCCAATACGGTTGTCAATGCGGCCAAAGTGAGGCTGCGCAGTAACTCAAGCCAAGCAAGTTGTCGTCTGGAAATACCTAGCGCCCAAATTGGAGCAAGTTGCGGTAGCCGCATGTTCCAGAGTGTCAAAAGACTGGTCAGGATCGCGAATCCAGCTACGCCAAAAGTCAATAAATTGAGAGCACTGGTAACGACAAAAGTCCGATCAAATACCGCCAAAGATCTGGCCTTGATATCGGCTTGGTTAACAACGGTTACCGACGAAGAATCAAATGCTTCTTGGATTTTGTTTATCAACTCAGGGGCATCGTCTGGTGGCAGTCTCAGACCAAATTGTCGATTGGGTATATTGTCCACCCGTTGCAGCAGGTCTGGCAGTGAAATTATGATCTGACCATTTGGATTTCCGTAGTCAGAATACACGCCGGATACTGTTGTCTGCCACTCCTCGGTAAGCGCCAAAATGTCACCAGGCCAAAGATTCAGACGGCGAGCCAATTGTTCATTAATCATCGCTCCCTCTCCCTTAAAAACCACGTCCCAGGCAGCAGAGCTGGACTCCAAAATTGGCCAGTTTTCTCGATATGTGGGGTGATCGATGACACCGTAAACCCGCAGTGGCGACCCCTCGTAAGGAACCTCCGTCCAGCGAATTGGCAGTGTGGTAATGCCTAGATCGGCTAGCCAGTCAGTCAATACTTCTGCCTGATCATCATTATTTACGGTAAGGTAGATCTCCGCCGAAAGCCGTTGATCCATCCAACCAAGAAAGGTGAGGCGGAAACTGGAAACCATTGTTCCGACGCCAATATTGGTCGCCAACGCTAATAGGAGTGCCATCATTGCAAGTGATACTCCTGGGAGCTGTGCACGCATATCGGCCCAAACCCATTCGGATAATGCGCTCTGGGCTGTTCTGCCGCCCATTGCAAGCAATTTGGACAATAGTAGCGGCAGGAGCACAGCAACTCCCAACATCAATCCAGCAAGCAGAGCAAATCCGGCCATCAATCCATCAAACAATAGTATTGTGAAACAACCCGCCAGTACCAGACCACAGCCAAAGATTGCCATCGTCCGGTGGCTTGAACGTGCGATGAGCTTCTGGGCTTGAAGTCCTGGCGCTGATAGCAGTGGCATCCTGAAAAGATTTACAAAAGCCTGAACACTGGCAACCAAAGTGCCAAATATCGCCATGCCAAGACCAGATGCAATCCAACTCTTGCGTAGGGTGAAATTGCCATCGACAGTTTCTCCATACAGACCGTTTAACGTTGCACTTACATCAGGCAGCAGTGTGCCGGCCACAAGGTAGCCGAGGATTAAACCCAGACTTCCAGCAATCAATGCGATTATCATCAGTTCTCCCAAAAGCAGTCCAATCAAAAGGCGAAATGAAACGCCCATAGCTCTGAGAGTTCGAAACAAATTACGCCGCTGCTCAATGCCCAATCCAACCGAACCGTGGACAATGAACAGACCAACGGCAAAAGACAGCAGACCAAAGGCCGATAGATTCAGATGAAAACTGTCGGCGAGGCGATCTGCCTGGGCGCCACTTGCAGTCCGCCGGACCAATTCGGGGGCAAGGCCGGCTAATGGGGCTAACCCAATTGGCTGATCCCGCAGAATGATCAGTCTCGATATTTGTCCATACTGTTCAAGTAGTTCTTCGGCAATGCTGATGTCAGTTAACACTACACCTGTCGGAAGATTTTCGGTGAATGTCACAGGTGGTAAATTGGAGTAACCGTTTAAATATCTCCGTGTACTCGGGTGCAGAAATAGACGACCGCGCGGGCTCAAGGCATCCAATTGTGACGATGCAGTGGATGATAATGCAGATATGGTCGGATGGTTCAGTGGATCGATGCCAATTAAAGTGACCGATCCATTGGGAAGGCGCCAAAGACCCTCCAGAACCGGCGCCAATTTCCAGCCTGCGCGCCGTAACAACACATATTTTGCCACTGATATACTGCCATTTTTGGGAACCAGGCTATCCAATCCTGTCGAGCCCAATTGGGTCGATGCGCGTTCATAGGAGGCTCGTGCTTCACCGTTTATGGCCTGCACAGCAGACCAAAGCCCTGTAGCTAAAGCCAATCCAGTAATCAGGGTCAGAAGCTGCAAGGGGTGGAACCTCCAATGTGACAACAATGCGCATAGGGCGGCGCGTCTCATTGAATTTGGCCCTCACTCAGATGGACCCGGCGATCCAATTGGTCGGCTATTTGAGCAGAATGTGTCACAAGAAACAGAGAAGTTCCGCTATTACGGACCAATTCTAGCATCAGCTTCAACACTTCGGCGCTGGCGGTTTCATCCAAATTTCCGGTGGGTTCATCTGCCAACAAAAGCTTTGGTCGAACCGCCAATGCGCGGCCAATGGCAACGCGTTGTTGTTGACCACCGGATAACTGCTCGGGATATCGGTGGGTTAAATTTTCAAGGCCCAAACGGCGAGTCAATGTTGTGATCCAACCAACATCAACGCGACCACCTAGACGGGCATGTAGAATTAAGTTTTGCGTGACAGTGAGTGAAGGAACGAGATTAAACTGTTGAAAAACCACCGCAACTTCTGTTCTTCTTAATTTTGCCCGGGTGCTGTCTTTTAGGCCAGTCAGGCTTGTACCATCAATGGTAATATCACCGCTGTCATAGTGGTCAAGCGCGGCAATGAGGTGCAAGAGAGTGCTTTTTCCCGATCCACTTTCCCCAGTCAACGCAACACTTGCCCCTATTTCTAGATCCAAGGAGACGTCGCGAAGAACTGCCCGGGATTGGTCTTGCCCCGGATAACATTTACTTATGTTTCGGATGCTTACTAGCATATCATTGACCATTTCCAACTTACCTTATGGGGCATCCAATCCAATTAACTGAATACTTGTCGAGCAATACTGTCCAGTACAAGCTGCATTTCCGGAATTTTCGAGTGCAGGAGAAAGTTTGAACAATTTCGGTTGTAGGTGCGAACTGACCGATGTTTGGCAATTGCATCTGGCGACAGTGACCTGATATAATTAGACTATTGAAACGATCGCCCCATTTCTCAGACGAAACCATAAGGATAGCGGCATGTCTCTACTTCAACAGCTCTTGTGGGGGAGCTTGGTACTGATACTGTGCCTCATACTGGAAACAGCGATCCTATTACTTTGCGCCAAAACCCTTAAGCGACTGGTCAAACGATTTGGCGCAATTGTAAGACCAAGGCACACAACGTCATTCATTTTTGTTGCGTTGTCTTATGTTATTTTTGCGCACACTCTTCAGGTGTGGATCTGGTCGTCCGGTTTCGTACTTTCTGGCGCGCTACCTGATTGGAATACCGCAGTTTATTTCTCCTTGGTGACCTACACGACGTTAGGTTATGGGGACGTGATCCTTGGTCCTGCGATGCGAATTTTTGCTGCTTTTTCGGCCGTCACGGGCTTGTTGGGATTTGGTATAAGTACCGCTTTCCTTGTTGGAGCGATTGGGCATATTTTTGTTGTTGATAATAAAGTTGATGGGGATATCTAAAGTACTGGGGCAAACAGGCGCGCGACTGGAGCAGCCAGCCGAATGAGCAATTTTTGCTGCTCCAGTCCCTTAGTGATTTCATCAGACCGAGAAAAATCAATTTTCAGCATTTCTGAAACCTGCTGTGCGACCATGATATCGAAGAAAAACGCCATGGCTTCGAAATTTAGACGAAATGAGCGATTATCCAAATTGGTGGTTCCAATACCTGCAAAAGTTTCATCAACAAGGATGACCTTTTGATGCATGAAGCCAGGTTTGTAGCGAAAAATTCTAACCCCGGCTGCACGTAGGTCGTCAAAATAGGAATAGGCAGCCAACCATGGTGCATAATGGTCAATGATGTCAGGCAACAGGATGCGGACATCAATGCCTTTTAACGCAGCATGTTTCAGGGCTGCAACCACATCCAGGTCAGGGACAAAATACGGAGAACCGATCCAGACCCTGTGCTTAGCGGCTGAAATTGCTGAGAAATACATCATGGAACCTGTTTCTGTAGTATTATCTCCGGGTCCAGTCGCGATGACTAATGCAGCCAAATCCTGGCTCGAAATATGAGCAGTCCAATTTAAGAGTTCTAACAGTGGCTCATCCGTCACCCAATGCCAGTCCTCAGCAAATGTAAGCTGTAGCTGAAGTACAACGGGCCCGGAAATGCGGACATTTGTATCGCGCCATGGGCCAAAAGTTGGATCTTTTCCAATGTATTCGTCGCCGACGTTCAATCCACCAGTAAAGCCAATCTTTCCATCGATGATCACAGTTTTGCGATGATTTCTAAAGTTGAGGAGAAACCTGTGTTTTGGCCCGCGCCGAGTACCGGGATCCACTAAGTTCACTCCTGCAGCCTGTAAACCTAGTGAATAACTATGAGGCAGAGCATGGCTGCCCACTGCATCTGTCATAAACCACACAGCCACTCCGCGTTGAGCCGCTGCGATCATATGATCCCGCAGGCGCCGTCCAAGCACATCATCACGAACTATGTAAAATTGTACCAAGACATAATCATGGGCTTCGTCAATAGCCTGGAAAATACTCCGGAAAGCGGCCTCACCGTCGATCAACAGATCAAACCCGTTGCCTCGACAAATCGGTAGTCCAGCAACCGATTCAAATGGGTTTGGGTTAATTGCCATCTGCTCGGGCGCAACCGAGTAGTTTTGGGCGAAGGTTTTGATGCCTTGAACTGCACGTTCCGATTGAAGGCGAGCAGCGCGGTAATTTTTGAACCTGTGATGGCCAAAGAACATGTAAGCGGGAAGGGCGACAATCGGAAGAGCGAGTAAGAACACAACCCAACCCATTGCACCTTGAGGCGTGCGGGCCGTTCTCGCGGCGCTTAGAGCTGACAATCCAGCTGCTGTCCACATTGTCAAAATGAATAGAGAACTGAGTGTGATTGATAACATGTTTTTCGCCATATTTTCAATTGTTTGAAGGTTTATCTTAGTTCAAGTTGTAGTTTGGAAATTTGGTCAAGCGTGTAGCCAATCCACATGGAAAGCATGAATTTGTAAATTGAGTATTACCACAAAAATAGTAATGCGCGCCAATGTGGAAATCGAACAATCAGGTTGCATCCCATGGGATTAATTGCCTTATCTGGAAGTGTGGCTTTCCAGGTGGATAATCTTTGATGCAGATGTCATTTTTCCATGCGTTGCCCGCAGCGCTACTATCTGCGGTACAGCGCTTTAATCGCAAGCAAGGTTGGGTGCTTAGCAGTCATATAGCGATGTCTATGATGCTGGCGTTGTTCCCTTTTGTATTATTTACGGTCGCCTTGGCCGGTGCAGTGGCTGGTTTGCTGTCACAGGATGTGCAGCTTGAAGATATGGTGGATCTTGTTTTTGGGTCCTGGCCGCAGGCAGTAGCGGAACCAATTGTGAATGAACTTTACGCTGTGTTAGCGGCTTCGAATTCCAAGCTCATGACCTTGGGCGGTGTCCTGGCACTGTATTTCGCGTCCAACGGGGTCGATGCTGTTCGTTTGGCTATGGTTCAAGCCTACCGAGACGATGATCCTCGACCATACTGGAAATGCCGTTTGTTGTGTATTTCTTTCGTAATATTAGGCGGGGCAGGGATCATGGCAACGGCGTTCTTCGAGTTTCTCATGCCGCTGTTTGCCCGCTACCTTGCGGACTTTTTTCCGCAGATTACGATTGGGACCGGCTGGGAGGACGGCTTGAACGGTTTTCTGGTGACAGTGGCGCCGCTGATTGCGGTTCTGGCTTGTCACGTTTTGTTGCCGGGTCATATTCACAAACTGCGACACATTCTACCGGGGGCGTTGTTGACTGTAATTTTGTGGTGGGGGGCAAGCTGGGGATTTTCTGTATATGTCGGTGGTTTTGCACGATATTCAGCGACATATGCTGGGCTGGCGGGGGCCATGGCTGCACTTATTTTCCTATATCTCAACGCCGCGATCCTAATTTTAGGTGCAGAATTTAACGGGGCTTTGATGCAGACCCTTGGACATGAGGGCCAGGAAGAAAGGCGTACTGAAACATAGTACCCGCGCCGAGTGGCAAAGCCGTCAAATGCCAAACGTCCCGCTTCAGAGAATGTCCCAGAAAAGGCAAGGTTTTAGACAAAGTGGCAATATTGCCTTAATTCGGCCATCCCTCAGGCGTAGTTGTTACCTATCCTTTAACCATAAATTGGGCCACCTTTTGGACGAGGAGGGATTTGATGACGAAATTGAAGGCAAGAATTCGCCATTCGCAACTTTTTGAATTGATACGGCAAAAGCACGCCGCGGATCAGGCCTGCATGCGCCTGCGGGTATCGCGGCGTAGCGAAGGAGAGGGAGTGGATACCTTAGCATTTCGCGCGTTAGCCGAGCGTTCTCTTCGATTGCCCCACACCCGACACGTCTAATCGAAGGCTATAATTTATCCCCTAAAGCCCATCGCAACCACAAACTTCTCCGAGCTATCCGAGCGCGAGGCGGGGGGTTTCATATTCATTACTTTGGTAAATTTCTGTTTTAGAATTTTTTGCAATTCACCCTCAGCGCCGCCAGCCAGCACCTTGGCGACAAATGTTCCACCTTCTTCGAGCACATCAAACGAAAAGTAGGCAGCAGCTTCACATAGCGAGATAATCCGAAGGTGGTCAGTCTGTTTATGACCGCAACTTGCCGCAGCCATATCCGACATCACAACATCCGCTTTGCCCCCCAGCCATTCTTTGACCTGAATGTCGGCGCCATCATCCATAAAATCAAGTTGATGCAATTCAGCTCCGGCCAAGCTTTCCATTTCCTGCAGGTCGACGCCTAGGATAGTGCCAATTGCTTTGCCCTTTTTTTCACCCAGAGCATTGATCCGTTTCACTGCAACTTGGCACCAACCACCGGGAGCACAGCCCAGATCAACAACCCGGGCTCCGGGAACCAGGAAACGATATTTATCGTCGACTTCCATGATCTTATACGCTGCTCTTCCCCGGTAACCTTCGGTTTGCGCACGTTTTACATATGGGTCATTCAACTGACGTTGCAGCCAGCGACTTGAACTTAGAGTGCGCCCGCGAGCTGTCTTTACCTTAACCTTCAGGTCACGTTGTCCGCGCCCCGAGGTATTCTTGCCAGTTGGTGTTTTAGCCATCACAGTGATCCGTTTCATGCCGTCAGGCGGTCAGGGCTTGAAAACCCTCATGAGTTATATGTCGACTTAGGCCAATGCGAGGCAAAGGAAAAGGGGCATTAATTTCGTAACTGCGTCAGCGCGGCAGTAAAAATTGCAACTTTTCTATCTGTCTCACTGTTTGACTAAACCACAAACCAGACACCGAGAACCATAAAGGCCTTACAAAACTATGATAGTCGGGGAGCCTGAGATGCTAAGTATTTTAGAACGGGCTATCGTCCAACACGCCGGCCGCGCTCATTTGGGCATAAAGCAGACCTTCACGCAGCCCCCTGTCGGCAACAGATAGCCGGTCGGTTGGCCAGCAACGAAGCAGGGCCTGCAAAATTGCGGAACCAGACATAATCAAGGCCTGACGGTCCTCGCCAATTCGTGGATCACGCCGTCGCCCTAATGGCCCAAGGTCGAGATAACCGCGGATAACCCGGTCGATTTGGTCGCTTGTCATTCGCAACCCGTCCACTTTGGTCCGGTCGTAACGCTTCAAGCCCAAATGAGACGCTGCAACTGTTGTCACAGTGCCTGATGTCCCGACAATCTGGAACCCTGCACGATCTTGTGCGTTTTTATATGGGGCGAATTCTGACAGGTTTTCTTCGAAAAACCAACTCATTAGGGCGAATCTTGCGGCGTCGTCGTCAACGTCATTGAACTGATCACGAAGCGTGGCAACGCCTAGCGGGACAGAGATCCAATCCACAACTTTGGCGTTGGGAAACACACTATCTGTGGTGTGGAATCCATTGTGCAAACGCATGATAGCGGCTGGTCGGTCACGCCGGGGAACCGAAGAAATGTCTATCCACACAAGTTCTGTTGATCCGCCACCGATATCCACGACCAAGAGCTGCTCAGTCTGTGTCGACACCAGTGGTGCACAGGAAATCACGGCCAAACGCGCTTCTTCCTCCGGCTGAATGATCTCGAGTGTGAGACCGGTTTCACGTTTTACCTGACGAATAAACTCGCGCGAGTTTTTGGCTCTGCGACAGGCCTCGGTTGCCACAAGTCGCATATGTGTAACGCGATTCCGTCTCAATTTTTGCTGACAGATTCTCAGCGCCTGAATGGTGCGCGCCATCGATGACCGCGACAGCCGCCCGGTCCGTTCCAATCCGGCGCCAAGCTGCACCGATTTGGAGAAACTGTCCACCACATGAAAGCCGCTGCCCTTGGGTTGGGCAATCAGCATCCGGCAGCTATTTGTACCCAAATCCAACGCAGCATATAATGCGTCGGGGTTAGGTCGGGCTGGCACGGGGGTCTCTACCGCTTTTGGGAACGCGCCCGTACCATTGGAACGCCTGGGCGCCATGAGTCACGCCCTCCGATTATCGTGTTGCCTTGAGCATAGGTGGGCGGACCGGCACACGCAAGACGCAGTGAGCCCCGTCATTCACTTGGATTGGGGCCATCACATCAAACTCATAAACCAGATGAGAATTATGACGATTTCTGCCTGTAGCCTTTGTTGAGGCAAAAATGTAATTTCCTTGCATTGAAAAACGTCGCTCAGAACTCTTGGTTTGTCGAAATTCGACCTACGCGCCGCCCATAGGCGCACTAGAACGACAAGTAACAGAGCGACCTGAAAGGAAACGGCAATGCCTGAAGTCACTATCGTGTATTGGCGGGATATTCCGGCCCAGGTTATCGTCGGCCGAGGCCGTCGAGGGGCCAAGCATCAGCTTGAAGAGCGGTTTGAGCAAGCCATTGATCGCGCCGCCATGAAAGTGAATGCCAAAGATGCAGATGCATATCTGGCGGAATGGCGAAAAAGCGAACCCTATACGCTTGACGGGGACGCGGCTGAAATTGTGGCTGCTGAAGCCGCGCGCCTTGAGACTGAGTTTGATCAAGACCGGCTCAAAAAATTGATTCAGAACGACGGATGGGCCTAGGCTCGACACGACTATGGGAGGCCGTGATGGCTTTGTTGAACTTTAAAAAACGTGATGCCGGTGGTGCACAACCCGTCAATCCTCAAGTTGAGGCCTTCTTGCAGGGGTATTCAATCGAAGTTATGCCGCGTACGGCCGCCAAGGTTGATGACTTCCGCGATCTGCTGCCCGCAGGGACCCGAGTCTACGTCGCTCATATCGAAGGTACCCCAATCGAGGAAATGGTTGCGACCGCCAAGCGGTTGAATGATCAGGGATTTCCAGTCATGCCGCACTTTCCGGCGCGGATTATCCAAGACAAGGCAACACTGGCAGACTGGCTGGACCGTTACCAAAGTGAAGCGGATATCAAGCAGGCCCTGCTGTTGGCTGGCGGTGTGAAGACACCTTTTGGTGAGTTTGAGAGCTCGATGCAACTGTTGGAGACAGGTCTGTTCGACAAAGCTGGGTTTACCACTTTACACGTGGCCGGGCACCCAGAAGGAAACAAGGACATTGATCCTGACGGATCTGATAAGAACGTCTCTGAAGCGCTTATGTGGAAACAAAAATTCTACGAGCGCACGGATGCAAAAATGGCATTAGCGACACAGTTTGCTTTCGAAGCTGATCCTATAATCGAATGGGCTGACGCAATTAAAGCTGCTGGAGTTGATATTCCGATCCACATCGGTATCGCCGGTCCGGCCAAACTGCAGACGCTGATTAAATTCGCGATTGCCTGTGGGGTAGGTCCGTCGCTCAAGGTGCTACAGAAACGCGCGATGGATGTTACTAAGCTGTTATTGCCATACGAGCCGACTGACGTGCTAACCAAATTGGCGGCGCACAAAGCAGAAAACCCGGACTTTAACATCACAAATGTGCATTTTTTCCCTCTAGGCGGTATTAAAACCAATGCCAACTGGGCAATCAATAATGGCGGTGCTTCGGCAAAGCCGGTCAACTCCTAAGGATCAATAATGACCCGTACTGTAGTAGAATCAAAAACAAAAACCGCGGTCCTTGGTTTTGACGAACCGTTCTGTGTGATCGGTGAACGGATCAATCCCACCGGCCGTAAGAAATTGGCCGCCGAGTTGGAAGCGGGCGACTTTTCGACCGTTGAGAAAGACGCGTTAGCGCAGGTTTTGGCTGGCGCCAATATTCTCGATATCAATGCAGGAGTCGTTTATAACTCTAACCCAAACCCAAACGAGACCGAGCCGCCATTGATGGCCAAGATCGTTCACATGGTTCAGGGTTTGGTTGACGTTCCTCTTTGCATTGATAGCTCGGTGCCTGGTGCACTTGAGGCCGGATTGGCTGCAGCTGAAGGACGGCCTCTGTTGAACTCGGTGACCGGCGAGGAGGACCGGCTGGAGTTGGTTCTGCCTCTGGTCAAGAAATATAACGTGCCTGTGGTTGCGATCTCTAATGACGACACTGGCATTTCCGAGGATCCCGACGTGCGTTTCGCCGTTGCCAAGAAAATTGTCGAACGGGCTGCCGATTTTGGCATCCCCGCCCATGATATCGTGGTTGATCCCCTGGTTATGCCAATCGGCGCTATGGCGACGGCAGGATTGCAAGTGTTTGCTCTGGTCCGTCGTTTGCGCGAAGAGTTGGGAGTGAATACAACCTGTGGCGCCTCCAATGTTTCCTTCGGTTTGCCCAATCGTCATGGCGTCAATAATGCCTTCCTACCGATGGCTATGGGCGCTGGTATGACCAGTGCGATCATGAACCCCGTGGCGCTGCCGATTTCGCAGAAGAAGATTGCCGAGAAGAAAGCGATCGTTGAGGCTGCCGGAATTATTCTTCCCGAAGGTATGGAGGATGAAGCCTTCGTTGCAATGTTTGGCATGGGCTCGACCAAACCACACGCGGGTAGTGAAATGACAGCCATTCGCGCCGCTAACTTACTGACCAACAACGATCCGCATGGAGGGGAATGGATTAAGTTCAACAAACCACCATCTGCGGATGGCGACGAGGGTCGAAGCCGTCGTGGAGGTGGCCGCCGTCGCCGAGGTTAAGTGCTTTAGAAGTCCGTATTTTGGGGCCAGTCACTATTGTGACTGGCCCTTTTCACTTTGAAACATTCATCTGGGCAATATTGTGGACGCCCGTTTGACTTGGTGGCGCTGCAGAAAATTGGATGCAATTTCACTGCGAAAGTAAATAATTACGAGAATTGGGCTCAAGACCTATTAATACGGTTGAGGTTGTCAGGTCGGCGTTATCCAAGCCCCCGGAACTTCGGGGGTGATGTGAGCAATCTTTACTGGCTTAACGAAGATCAAATGGCGCGGCTTCGGCCCTACTTCCCAAAGAACCACGGTGTGCCAATGGTTGATGATCGGCGTGCCCTAAGTGGAATTCTATTCTTTAACTGCAAGGGCTTTCGCCGGTGTGATGCGCCAAGGGAGTACGGACCATCCAAGACGCTTTACAACCGGTGGAAACGGTGGAGCAAATGGGAATATTTGCCCGGATTATGGACAGGCTTGCTGATGAAGCTCCAGACAGCAAAAATCGTGGCAATGACGCGGATTGGGTCCGTAAAGCCCTTGTGGATATGGGAATTACGCCTTGCATCACCGGACGAAAGTCCCGCGGCTTGGCTGTCTAATATGACAAACGCCGATACAAACGACGCAATTGTATCGAGATCATGTTTGATCGCCTGAAAGACTGGAGGCGCATGGCCAACCCTCTATGACAGATGCCCCAAGGTATTCCCTTCGGCCATCGCCCTCGCTGCAACTATCATATTCAGGTTATGGGTCCTGAGCCTAAGAAACTATCCGACATGCGCGTCGCAGATGCGGACGTGCATCTTGAGAAAACAAAACAAATATTAGAGAATCTTGATGAGGAGCATCGGGAGCAGAAAGGGAACCCCCCATCATTTTTCCTTCGGCAAAGATGACGATTGGATTTCAGAACAGGCGAACTAGATTCGAGGGTTAATCCTAAAGCCCAGTAAGCAAGATGTGTGGATGAACCACAAGACGAGTGGCAGTGGGCACCTGGCATTCAGAACTATTCGCGAGTGGTTGGTGGCCGATGACGTGCCTGCGCGGGGAGGAATTGCCTATACGGCCTGAGACGAACTACCGGCGATTTGTTTAAACTACTTAGCTAACTGGAGCCGTCTTTAACTGAAGTGTGTTTCGGACACTTGAGCCCGGTTTGAGGGGGGGTAGGGGCAAAACAGGGGCGGTCAATCATAATTGAATATCAAACAATTTTCCGGCACCGCACAAAGGTCAACGCAAGACGTTGAGTTGAATGGTGTTTTCGAAGAGGGAAATGGTGCACCTGATAGGATTCGAACCTATGGCCTCTGCCTTCGGAGGGCAGCGCTCTATCCAGCTGAGCTACAGGTGCCTGTTTCAACGGCGGTATAGCTGTCCAAACTTACCACCGCAATGGAAAATTTCGTCTACTCAGTAATCATCGTCAAAATTTGTGCGCACGCAATGTATCTTCGGTTTCAATAGTATATCGCAATAGATTGAGGGAATAAGTATCTGTGATATAATCAAACTCGCTACATCCTGGATGGATGGTCGACAGGCCAGAAAGAAATCATAAAAGCCCGCACGATTGACGCGCGGGCTTTTACAAAAAAACTAAGTCAATAATAGATTAGCCGTTCCAGTTGCGGACCTGTCCGCAATCCATATGGACAAAATTGGAACCACGATACTTACCTACGCCGCCGGCCCGGCAGGCAATGGCTGCTTTTGCCATCTGGCTGACCGACCGTGAAGCTAAACGCAGATCTGCGGCCTGTCCGCGCATATGGAGAGAGTTTTTAGCGACACCGCGTGAACGACGCCGCAACATGGCGTTGGTTTGAGGGCTGCGATAACCCGACAGCATCATATAGGGTTCATTCACTTCAAGCAGGTTATGTGACGCCGCCATGATGTCGATTGTGCGCGCGTCAATCTCTTTGACAAGATCATTTCGCCAGTCGCGCATGAAGTGGTTGATTTCTTTTACAGAATCTTTGATGTACTTGCCATCAATCCAGTAGATCATGTCGATCCGCTCACCGGTCCGGCCCGAGTACATTCGAATGCGTCGAATGTCCCCCGAACCTCTTAGAAAGCCCGCTGCTTTTGAAAATGTTGGAGCTGCACCAAGTGTGGTTGCTGCGAAAGCACCCAATAAGCCCCGTCGGGTCATCCCCGAAGATCTGGTTTCTACCATTGTAAATGCGCCGTCCCGTACGCTGTCCTGCCTGCGCTCGATGTTACAAGCGCTGTTTTCATCCATCCCCGGATGATGTTTGTATGCCACAGCTCGATTCGTGTGCCAAGAAAGGATTGTTGCAACTTGTATCTATTTCCAATTTTCGGCGATTTTTTGCGCAAATTGCGGTATTAACCTGTATTTTTTGATCATATTTCAACCAGGAGTCGGATAGACTGCGTCTACGCGGCATCAGGTGTGGCGGTCGTTGTGTGCTGATGAAAATGTGAATGGACTTCTCCCTCTAGTATTCACCAGAATTTCATGTAGGCAGAGCCTTTAATTGACGTTTAAACCGTTCAAGGAAGTTATGATATGATGTGTATTCCCCATGCGATTTTGTCACCAAAACTAAGAGCAGGCGTTTTTGCTTTGGCACTTGGTGGTTTGGGATTGGGGATGACCTCTGCGCCAGCTCAAGCGCAAGTTACTGCTTTCAAACAAGCAATTGCCGAAGCAGCATCTTCAGATGACGGTGTAGCCGCATTCTATCGCGAAAATGACTATCAGCCGATCTGGACCGGATCAGGAGATATGGATCGTGCGCGCAGGTCTGCTTTACTCGCGGCGCTCGGCAATATTTCAGTCCACGGTTTGCCGGATCGATCTGTTGAGGTAGCGCGGCTAGCTGAGCAGATGCAGAATGCTCGAACCACACGTGATCTGGGCTTGCTCGAAGTCCAACTAAGTCAGGCATTTGTCGACTATGCGACTGATATTCAAACCGGTTTTTTGGTTCCTTCACAAATTGATGACGGGATGGTTCGGGAAAACCCAGAGACAAATAGTAGTGATTTCCTGACCGGAATACGCGACGGTCAGCCAACAGCGTTCATGCGATCTCTGGCGCCCAAATCATCGCAGTATCGGGCGTTGATGAAAGAGAAATTTCGCCTCGAAGCGCTAGTGCAGCAGGGCGGTTGGGGGCCGACACTGCCAAACCGCAAACTGGAACCCGGTCAAAGCGGCCCGGATATTGTTGCCTTACGTAACCGACTAATTTCCATGGGGTATATGCAGCGGAGCGCCACGCTTACCTATGACGGTGCGATTGAGGCTGCAGTCCAGCAATTTCAGGCTGAACATGGGCTGGAAGCTGATGGTGTGGCTGGCAAAGGCACCATTGCCGAAGTGAACAAATCGGTTTCAGCAAGACTGAAGTCGGTCATTGTGGCCATGGAACGTGAGCGTTGGCTGCCGACTGAGCGCGGCGAACGTCATGTATTGGTCAATCAGACTGATTTCACGGCTAGAATAGTTGATCATGGTGATGTCACGTTCGAAACGCGTTCAGTTATTGGAAAGAACCAGGGTGACCGTCGTTCACCTGAATTTTCAGACGTAATGGAACATATGGTTATCAATCCCAGTTGGTATGTTCCGCGGTCCATTGTGACCAAGGAATACTTGCCAAAATTGAAGGCGAATCCAAACGCCGCAAGCCATATTGAAATAACCGACAGCCGGGGACGTCGGGTCAACCGCAGTGCTGTGGACTTCACACAATTTACTGCAAGAAGCTTTCCGTTCGCTATGCGTCAACCGCCGAGTAATCGTAACGCATTGGGGCTGGTTAAATTCATGTTTCCCAATAAATACAACATTTACCTACATGACACGCCAGCCAAAAACCTGTTTTCGCGAGAGGTGCGGGCCTATTCACATGGTTGTATCCGATTGCAACAACCATTTGAATTTGCATATGCATTACTAGCGCGGCAGTCTGAAGATCCCAAAGAGTTTTTTCACCGAGTATTGAACACTGGCAAAGAGACTAAGGTTGAACTTGAACAAAATATCCCCGTGCACATCATTTATCGCACGGCGTTTGTGTCGTCCAAGGGCCGCACCGAATTTCGTCGGGATGTCTATGGACGTGACGCCAAAGTTTGGGCAGCTCTTGAACGGGCAGGGGTGGTGTTGAGCAGCGTTCAAGGGTAACCCTCAGGCCCTAAGCCAATTCATTTCGGGAAGGGCCTGATATGTTTACTATTCGCCAGATAGCTGAAGCACTGGGCGCAGACGCCCAAGGGGATTTGGATCTTCAGATCTCCAGCGCAGCCGAACCCGGTGACGCAGGTCCGCAGGATCTGGCGATGGCAATGTCGCCCAAATATGCGGATACTTTGGGTCAAGGCAGCGCAAAAGCTGCCTTGTTGTGGCCAGATGCCAATTGGCAGGCCATGGGCCTGCAGGCTGCAATCTTCTCACCACGCCCACGAATGGCCATGGCAGGTGTAACGGCAACGTTGGATTCGGGGCAAGGTTTCGGGGGGGGTATTCATCCCTCAGCAATCATTGATCCCTCTGCTGAAGTGGCAGAAGGTGTCAGTGTTGGCCCACTGTCGATTATCAGTGCGGGATCTCGTATTGGAAAAGGGTCCACAATCGGTCCGCATTGTTTTGTTGGTACTGAAGCCGTGATTGGTCCAAATGCGTTTCTACGCGAGATGGTCTCTATTGGTGCTCGCGCTACGATTGGTGCCCGTTTCATTGCCCAACCAGGGGCCCGTGTCGGTAGTGATGGGTTTTCGTTTGTAACACCTGAGGTTTCAGGAGTTGAAAATGTTCGTAAATCCCTTGTGGATCAAGGTGAAGCGGCGGCGCAAACCTGGTTGAGAATTCATTCTCTTGGGGCGGTCGCTATCGGTGACGACGTCGAAGTAGGCGCCAATTGCACTATCGACAATGGGACAATTCGCAACACAGTGATCGGTGACGGGAGCAAACTCGATAACCAGGTCCATATCGGCCACAATACGCGAATTGGTAAAGACTGCTTATTGTGTGGTCAAACTGGCGTCTCTGGGTCAGTAGACATTGGAGACAATGTTGTATTGGCTGGCCAATGTGGAGTGAACGACAATATTTTCATTGGCAATGGAGTGGTCGCTGGTGGTGGCACCAAAATAATATCCAATGTGCCTGCCGGTCGAGTGGTCATGGGATATCCAGCGGTGAAGATGGACACACACACGGACATATACAAAGCACAACGCCGTCTGCCGCGAATAATGCGAGATATTGAAGCGTTGAAAAAGGCTGTTTTCAAATAGTAGCTAAGCCGATAGGTCAACATCAATGCGTCTGATCAGAGGTCTAATATGAGCATTCAAAGCAAGGTGTTTTCCATCATTGCCGAGCAGGCGATTCTGGACCCGTCCGATGTCACTCTCTATAGCACATTAGATGACCTTGGAATTGATAGCATGGGCGTTGTCGAGTGCATCTTTGCTATCGAGGAAGAGTTCGACATTTCAATACCGTTCAATGCTAACGAGCCTGGAAATGGTGACTTTGACATTTCAAATATTGCCTCGATAATATCGGGTATTGAAGTGCTTATTTCTGAAAAATAACAACAGTCTGCAGCCCGAGGTTGATAGTATGAAGCGCGTTGTCATCACTGGGGCTGGAACAATCAACGCATTGGGCCATTCGGTTCCGACGACACTGGCGGCAATGCGCGAAGGGCGATGCGGCATTGGTGATTTGGACTTTCAGGATGTCGATCGTCTGACGATCAAAATTGGCGGACAAGTCCGTGGTTTCGAAACCGAAGGACGTTTTAACCGACAACAGATTAGCCTGTATGACCGGTTTACTCAGTTTACCCTTACAGCAGCCAAAGAGGCGATCGAGCAATCGGGGCTCGAATTCGTCGGTGAATTGGCAGCTAAATCCGGTGTTGTATTGGGCACTGCCGGGGGCGGCGTTTCAACATGGGATGACAATTATCGTTCCGTCTATGAGGACGGCAAAAACCGGGTTCATCCGTTTGTTGTTCCAAAACTAATGAACAATGCTGCCGCAAGTCATGTTTCCATGCAGTATAATCTTAAGGGGCCCAGTTTTACCGTTTCGACGGCCTGTGCATCGTCCAATCATGCCATGGCTCAGGCCTTTCAAATGGTGAGAACCGGAATGGCGCCAACCATGGTGACGGGTGGTTCAGAATCGATGTTGTGTTTTGGCGGTGTGAAGGCCTGGGAAGGTTTGCGGGTGATGTCAAAAGACGCCTGTCGGCCATTTAGTGCGAACAGAAACGGTATGGTGCAGGGAGAAGGGGCTGGAATATTTGTTTTTGAAGATTACGATCACGCCCATGCTCGTGGTGCTGAGATATTATGTGAAGTGATCGGGTTTGCCATGTCATCAGATGCGGCAGATATTGTTATGCCCAGCAAACAGGGGGCTGCGCGCGCTATTTCCGGTGCATTGACCGACGCAAGGGTCAATGCAGATGAAGTTGGTTACATCAACGCCCACGGAACAGGTACGGCTGCAAATGATAAAACTGAATGCGCTGCAGTCGCTGATGTTTTTGGTCCACATGCAGACCGCCTCATGATGTCGTCGACAAAATCCATGCATGGGCATCTGATCGGCGGAACCGGTGCAGTCGAGTTACTGGCTTGTATCATGGCAATACGAGA
Source organism: Parasedimentitalea marina (assembly GCF_004006175.1). GTDB lineage: Bacteria > Pseudomonadota > Alphaproteobacteria > Rhodobacterales > Rhodobacteraceae > Parasedimentitalea > Parasedimentitalea marina. The sequence continues at coordinate 2,168,111 of NZ_CP033219.1, read as the reverse complement.
CGGTGTGATTGCCCCGACCATTGGGTATCAGGAGCCAGATCCCGAATGTGCCTTGGATGTGGTGCCGAATGAAGCACGTGATGCAGAGGTTGACGTTGTTCTTAGCAATGCATTTGCCTTTGGCGGACTTAACGCAGTATTGGCCCTGCGTGGAGTCTAGCTCAATTGGTCAAATAAAAAACCGCCGCTCTGGTATGAGCAGCGGTCGAAATTTCCAGTCCTGAATATCTGCCTTATGGCTCGACGATATCTACAACGTCATACCCTGCAGTAAAGCCCTTCAACGACAATTTCAGGTCGATGATCTGGTCCGGCGCTGGGGCAGGACGTATTGAAAGAGTTGCAGAGCCGCCCTTTTTAAAGGCATCAACGTCAGTCTGTGTCAGGCCGATCTGTGCAACGCATCCCTGTGGGCTACAATAGGTGTAATTGTAGCGCTTTCCTGGGGCACCATCTACTGAGATAGTCAACGCTGCTGTTAGCAGGGTTTCCAATGGAACGATTACAGTTGCGGCTGCAACGGCTTGGCCCCCTGGTTGATTAATCCGGAACATCGAAAACTCGGCCATTGGGTTTCCGTTAGGATCGGACAAAATTTGGAGGATAGAGCATGGATCAGTTTCGGCTTCTGTCTTGACACAAGCGAGATCCCAGTCGCCGTGTTTGCCGTTAGAATAACGATCACCCAATTGGGGGCCTGCATTCACTGGTTGGCCAAGATCCAACCCTGCTATGTTAGGGGCTTCAGTAGTGGTTTCCGGCTGCTCTGTTTCAGTGGTTTCGGCTGGAGTAACTGCGTTGCTCTCTTGGGCCGCTAATGGGGCTGAAAACGTGATAATTGCGGCAACCGAAAGCTGAGTCAGGGATTTAAACATGAAAGTCTCTTTTTTTCTGGGCGTCCATTCAGGCATTAGCATGGTGTGCTACCTGTGTCAGGTAGATATCTATGCCGTCAGCGAGAATTGACTACTTCCAGGCCCATGTCAGTACCAGAAAGAACATGTTGGAACAAAATTCAAAAAAGGGAACCAATAAGGTTCCCTTTTCCGTTTGTTCTCCCCGTCGGACTGGCCGACTTATTATTGTTTGTGAGGTTACGAGGGGGGCAGCGTTCGGTCAACAGCTAGGCGCAAAAAAATGTATTGAGAGTGAAAATAATGGGGTTAGAGGTGTTAGATGGTTAGTCGGACCTAAAAAAATGGCCGTGCCACGAGGCACGGCCCAGTCTGACAGGGAGGAATGTCCACTTGACTGCCAGGATGACAACAGCGGACAATTGTTACTATTGCACACAGAAGTTAACGTTTAGTGCGAGTATGAGAGTATTGACTTAATTCAGGATTCGAGCATGGAAAAGACAGTTTTTGTTGGCGGTGGTGGAGACGATTACGCCGCCAAACAGGGGTTGACCCTGAAATACGCCAACCGGCATGGTTTGATAGCGGGGGCGACTGGGACTGGAAAAACTGTAACCCTGCAAATACTGGCCGAAGGCTTTTCGAACGCGGGCGTGCCAGTGATTTTATCTGATGTCAAAGGTGATTTATCAGGATTGGCAAAACCTGGTAGCGAAGGTCACAAATTGCATGATGCATTTGCCGCTCGTGCCACCAAAATTGGATTTGAAAGTTTCGCCTACCATGCTTGCCCGGTGACTTTTTGGGACCTGTTTGGAGTCCAGGGTCATCCAGTTCGTACCACAGTCGCTGAAATGGGTCCGCTTTTACTGGCGCGTCTTTTGGAACTGAGCGACGCACAGGAAGGCATCTTGAATATTGCCTTTCGATTGGCAGATACTGAAGGCTTGCCACTGCTGGATCTAAAAGACCTGCAGTCTATGCTTGTCTGGATTGGCGAAAATAAAGGCCAGCTATCACTTCGCTATGGAAATGTCTCAACCGCGTCGATAGGAGCCATTCAGCGGCGATTGCTGGTGTTGGAAAATCAAGGTGGGAACCAGCTATTTGGCGAGCCCGCACTAGAGCTGAGTGATTTGATGCGATGCGATGCCGAAGGAAAAGGCATGGTAAATATCTTGGCTGCAGACAAATTGATGGCGGCACCAGGGTTATACGCAACATTTCTGCTGTGGTTGTTGAGCGAATTGTTTGAGGAACTGCCCGAAGTAGGTGACCCCGACAAGCCCAAGCTGGTATTCTTTTTCGACGAGGCGCATTTGTTGTTTGATGACGCCCCCAAGGCACTCGTCGATAAGGTTGAACAGGTTGCACGTCTCATTCGATCCAAAGGTGTCGGGATCTATTTTGTCACTCAAAACCCAGCGGACGTTCCCGAGGATATTTTAGGTCAACTGGGCAACCGCATTCAGCATGCTTTGCGTGCCTTTACAGCCAAAGATCGCAAGAGTCTGAAAATGGCGGCTGAGACATATCGAGAAAACCCGAGGTTTTCCACTGAGGAGGCTATACGTGAAGTTGGGGTTGGCGAGGCGGTGACCTCAATGCTGATGAAAAAGGGTGTGCCAGGCATTGTTGAACGTACTCTGATCCGGCCACCCAGTTCGCAACTTGGTCCAATAACAAAAGCCGAACGGGTCGGCATAATGGCCACGTCTGAGATGGCCAATAAATACGACAAGGTTTTAGATCGCCGTTCTGCATACGAAATTTTGTCCCAGCGGGCACAGGCAGCCGCTTCTGAGGCCGAGGTTATTGAGGAACAGACTGAAAGTTTGCCCACCATGGAACGTGAGTATCAATCGGCACGCCGATTTACCGGTCACCGGGTCAGCCGGTCCTCATCGCGCATGACGCGACCGCGTGATACATTTGGCTCAGCCATGAGCGAAGCAGTGATCAAAGAGCTAAAGGGCACTACGGGCCGCCGTTTGGTCCGAGGGATTTTGGGCGGATTGTTCAAGGGGCGTTGATGTTTGCCCGACTTTGTTGACACTTAAATATTGGCGCCGCCCCGGCAACCAGGGCGGCGTTGTTTTATTTTTCAGGGATTAGTCCGCGAGGGCTAAACCTGAGAACAAGCAGCAAGATCAACCCCATGGTGAACAGTCGCATGTGGGCTGTACTTTCCAAAAGATGGGTCTTTAGCGCGCTACCTTCGGCCAGACCGGAGGTGGCGAATGTTATTAAGCCAGTGCCCATCGGTTCAACTTTGATCCAGAAGAACCAGATCAAAATACCGCCCAGTACAGCGCCAAAATTGTTACCTGAACCGCCAACAACAACCATCACCCAAATCAAGAAGGTGAACCGCAGAGGGTTATAGGTTCCAGGTGTCAGCTGTCCATCCAATGTTGTCATCATCGCACCGGCTATACCGCAAATCGCCGAGCCGAGTACAAAGATCTGTAGGTGACGGCGCGTGACATCCTTGCCCATTGCCTCTGAGGCAACCTCATTGTCACGTATAGCCCGCATCATCCGTCCCCATGGGCTCTTGAGAGCCATCTGTGCCATCCACAACAAGGCCAGCAGAACTGCGGTAAACAACAGAGAGTAGATGATTTTCACATAGAGGGTAGAGGCAATGACTGGGTCCAAACCAAGAGATGTAACAGTTTCCATGAACCCAGGATCTTCCTGTAGAGCAATCTCTTTTCGCATGGGTCGGGGCAGGCCAACAACGTTTTTGACGCCGCGCGATAGCCAGTCCTCGTTTTTCATAACTGCGATGATGATTTCAGCGATGCCAAGCGTTGCAATTGCAAGATAATCAGAACGCAGCCCCAATGCGGTTTTGCCGATCAACCAAGCAGCTCCTGCTGCGAGCAATCCGCCGGCGGGCCATGCCAGCAAGACGGGTAGATTTAACCCTCCAAGGTTCCCCAATAGCGCCGGGTTGATGGCTTCAACTCCAGAGACTGCCGGATCAAAAACTGCCCTAAAAGCAAAGAACCCGCCGATTAGGATCGCGGCCAGTACTAGCATTCGGGGTTTACCCGTTGCCATGTTCTTGGTGACAAAGACTGCAGCTACAATTGTCAGTGCGCCCAGTATCAAACCTATGATGATACCAACGCCACCCTGGCTCCAGGCGCCGGGTGTCGGCGCCGATGTTACCAGTACAACCGCCAAACCACCAAGCGCAGTAAAGCCCATGATGCCGACGTTGAACAAGCCTGCAAATCCCCATTGCAGGTTCACACCCAGCGCCATAATGGCCGAGACCAGCCCCATGTTCAGAATACCTAAAGCCGAGTTCCAAGTACCTGAAAAGATGCCATAACTGGTGGTGCCATCTAATATGATCAGGAGTCCGACGAAGGCAAACATAAGAGAGTGTTTTATAGTCTCGCTCATACCGATTTTCCTTTGAAGAGGCCGGTGGGCTTGAACAGAAGAACGATCAAAAGGATAATGAAAGAGACCGCGAATTTGTAGTCTGTGCTGAGTAACTGCACCAATCCATCGGGTTCCAGGTTTTCAGGCATCAAATACCCTAAGACCTTTTTCCAGGCATAGGTGATTGAGACCTCGGAAAAGGCAATGATAAAACCACCTGCGATGGCCCCCAACGGGTTGCCAAGGCCGCCAACAATGGCCGAGGCGAATATTGGCAGAAGAAGCTGGAAATATGTAAAGGGTTTGAAAGACTTATCCAACCCGTACAATACACCGGCAATTGTGGCCAATGCTGCTACGATCATCCAAGTGTACATCACCACGCGTTCGGGGTTGATGCCTGACAGAAGAGCCAGATCCTCGTTGTCCGAATAGGCCCGCATCGATTTACCCGTGCGGGTGCGGTTCAGGAACCAGAACAGAGCGACCACCACAACCACTGCAGTGATCACCGTGATGCCTTGACTGGTCTTAAATGCCAACCCCTCACGTAGGCCTGTCATCGCTTTGAAGTCACGCGCGGAAATGATGAAACGTTCACCATCAGCAAAGCGCTGATCGCCAGGTCCGATGATAAAACGGACCAACCCGTTCATCATGAACATGACACCAAGTGAGACCATCACAAAGATAACTGGCTTGGCTTTTTGCTCTCGGTAGAACCGATAGACAACCCGATCGGTGACCAACAGCAATGCCATGGAGCCCAAAATCCCAAAGGGCAGGGCGAGCAGAGCAGTTGGCAGCGGGCCAAGGTTAATCCCGACTGACTGCATCCACCAGGTCACCAAAATGGTGATCATCGCGCCAAATGCCATTGTATCGCCATGGGCAAAGTTCGAGAACCGAAGAACGCCGTAGATCAAGGTGACACCCAGCGCGCCGAGAGCCAATTGGCTGCCGTAAGCAACCGCTGGGATCATCACATAGTTGGTAAGCGCCACAAGGGCGTTGAGAAGATCCATTATTTGGTCTCCGAATAGATATTAAATATTCGCACTGCAGGAGAATGCGAAAGCGGCTTGGGATCAAAAGAGCGTTTCATCCTCAGCCTCCCAAGAACGATTTGCGAACTTCAGGATCAACCAACAGCTCTTTCCCGGTACCGGTAAAGGCATTGCGTCCCTGCACTAGAACATATCCTTTGTCAGCGATTTCCAGCGCTTGTCTGGCATTTTGTTCCACCATAAGGATCGGAATGCCAGTACGCGCGACTTCAATGATCCGGTCAAATAGCTCGTCCATCACAATCGGTGAAACGCCGGCAGTGGGCTCATCCAGCATCAGCACTTTGGGCTGTGTCATCAGGGCTCGCCCAACAGCGACTTGCTGGCGTTGACCACCGGACAGCTCTCCGGCTGCTTGATTGCGCTTGTCTTTCAGGATTGGGAATAAATGATAGATCTGCTCCATGGTATCGCGGATGTCATCTGTGCGGATAAAAGCCCCCATCTCAAGGTTTTCTTCAACCGTGAGTGAGGTGAATATATTGCTGGTCTGCGGCACAAATCCCATGCCCTTGACCACTCGGTCTTGTGGACTGAAAGCGGTGATATCTTCTCCGTCCAGCCGGACTGAACCGCCACGCACGTTCAACATTCCAAACACGGCCTTCATTGCCGTGGACTTGCCAGCACCGTTGGGCCCAACAATCACCGCAATTTCACCGCGGTTTACAGCGATTGTACACTCATGCAGGATATCCGGCCCCTTGCCGTACCCGCCTGTCATGCTATCGCCAATCAAAAATGGTTCAGACATTCACGACCCCCAAACCCCGTTCGAGCGGAGCGTTTGTACCAACTGCCATTGTTATGCGTCGGCCAGTTTATCTTTGTTTTTCAAACCAGTGCCAAGATAAGCTTCGATCACTTGTTCGTTGGCTTTGATCTCGTCCAGCGTTCCCTGCGCCAGCACTTTTCCCTCGGCCATGCAGATCACCGGGTCGCACAAACGGCCGATGAATTCCATGTCGTGCTCGATCACAACAAAGGTGTAACCTCGTTCTTCATTCAAGCGTTTGATGGCATCGGCAATCGTATAGAGCAGCGTTCGGTTCACGCCGGCGCCGACCTCGTCCAAAAACACGATCTTGGCATCCACCATCATAGTGCGGCCAAGTTCCAGTAATTTTTTTTGTCCGCCAGAGACTTCACCAGCCTTAAGGTCGGAGATCTGTTCGATTGTTAGGAACTCCATCACTTCGTCGGCTTTGGCACGTAGTGCTCGTTCCTCGTCGGCGATGCGTTTTCGGCCAAACCATGTATTCCACAGGGTCTCTCCGGATTGTCCGCCGGGCACCATCATCAGATTTTCTCGACAGGTCATCGATGAAAATTCATGCGCGATCTGAAAGGTTCGCAACAGCCCTTTGTGAAACAGGGTGTGTGGTGGCAGTCCGGTGATATCTTCGCCATCCATCGTTACCCGTCCCGATGTTGGTGGAAGAACGCCTGCTATTACGTTGAAAAGAGTGGTTTTTCCTGCGCCATTAGGGCCGATTAACCCGGTTATGGAGCCTTTGGCGATTTCCAGCGTTGACCCATCAACAGCGTGGAACCCTCCGAAGTGCTTGTGCACATCGTCGACGACGATCATTTCATAATTTCCCCCACCGCGTATTTTTTTTTGCAGCTTTTGATTTGGATCAGCCCGAGCAAGGCCCGGGCTGTTCTTTCGTATCACGTATCAGCTGAGATCAGTGAAACTTGACGGTTTTGTTCTCGCCGTTTGTTACTTCGATCTCGCGGTAGGAACCAGCGCTTTCCCCTGGCCCGATCAGCTCAACCGCTGAGGCACCAACATAATCGATGTCTGTACCAGCTTTGATCAACTCCAGTCCCTTGGCCAATTCACCCGGGTAAATTTTCTCACCCGGAGCGTTTGCTACCTCTAGAATCTTGGATACATAATCTGCAGGGTCTTTTGAGTTCGCGGCCTGCATAGCCAGCATAAACAACGCTGCGGCGTCATAGGATTCTGGCGAATATGGGCTAGACCCGTCAAAGCCCGCTTCCTCAGCCATTGCAAAATACGCTTTGGCACCTTCGCCACCGGAACCGGCGATTTGTCCAAACGATCCATTCAAATCAGCACCAACATTCGCAGGAAGTGAATCACCGATCATGCCACCAGGCAGACCAAACGTGTCAAACGCTCCGCTGTCCAAAGCACCCTGAATGATGCCCAGTCCGCCTTGGTCAAGGTAGCCTGCTACAACCAAAATATCACCACCAGCCGAAGCCAAAGCGCCAACTTCAGCCGAGTAGTCGCCTTTGCCATCTTCATGCGCAGTCGAAATGGTAACTTCGCCACCGATCGCCTCATATGAGGTCTTGATCGCGTCAGCTAGGCCCTTGCCATAGTCGTTGTTGGTGTAGGTCAAAGCAATTGACTTGATACCACGGCTCTGCAGGATTTCCGCCATAACCTGGCCTTCACGAGCATCCGATGGAGATGTCCGGAAAAACAGTCCATTGTCTTCCATGGTCGACAGACCAGGTGACGTAGCGGATGGTGAAATGACTGCCATACCGTTTGGAATGGCTACGTTCTGAAGAATCGCACCGGTCACACCCGAGCAATCACCACCAATGATTCCGTTGACGCCATCGGCCAGCAGTTTTTCAGCGTTAGCAGTGGACAAGCCGTTATCAATACAGCCAGTGTCTGCGCGCATTGGCGTCACGGTTGCGGTATCCAACAGCGCGCCGGACTTGGTGACCTCGGCCATAGCCAGTTCAGCGCCAGAGCCCATGGCTGGTGCCAGCGATTCAATTGGTCCAGTGAAACCGAAGAGAACGCCCAGCTTTACTTCTTTCGCGTGGCCGCCAGCAAAAGCTGTGCCCGCAGTCAGTGCAACGGCGGCAGTGGCCATCAACAATTTTTTCATTAGAAAACTCCCATTTTTTGGAACATAACTGTTCAACCTAGACCCTAGGCAAGCGCGGTAAAAAAGAAAAGTCTTATCAATTTGCGCGTGGTTCAGATCGCCCTGCCACCTCTTAACGGGGGTCAGAAGGTCAATTTACTTTAGGCTTAAAATAAATGGAAGGGAAGAGAAATTGACACTAGTTAGATATTTTCTACTTTTTTCATTCTTTGCCGGCACATCTACGGCGGAGATACTGGTTTCCAGCCAGGGGGCAATGCAGGTGACCCAAATGGCAAATGGCTTTGACGTCCCATGGGCGATTGCATTTTTGCCGGGTGGCGCTGTGTTGGTTACGGATCGAAACGAAGGGTTGTACATCGTAAATGGGGCAAAAAACCAAAAGATTAAGGGAACCCCGAAAGTGGTCAACAACGGTCAGGGCGGTTTGCTGGACGTGATGGTGCCTCGCGATTTTCCCATTAGTCGGGAGATTTTCATGACGTTCTCTAAACGGCAAGGTCTTGGGTCGGGTACCGCACTTGCTGTTGCGACATTGAGTTCCGACATTAAGAGGCTGAGCGACCTACGAATTCTCTTTGAAGCAGCACCAAGTTCAAGCACTTCTAGGCACTATGGTTCCCGTATTATAGAAGCTCAAGACGGCTCTTTGTTCATGACGTTAGGTGAACGCGGTCAGAAAGAAACTGCTCAAGACCTTTCATTACATCAGGGATCGATCATCCATTTGAACCGGGACGGATCGGCCTTTCGGGGTAACCCCTTTATCAATGAACCCACGGCACAGCCTCACATTTGGTCTTATGGTCACAGAAACCCGCAAGGCCTCGCTCTCGATTCTAAAGGCGGTCTATGGGCGGTTGAGCATGGCGCCCAAGGTGGTGATGAAATCAATGAAATTCAAAAAGGTAATAACTATGGTTGGCCAGTTATCTCATATGGCCGCCACTATTCCGGTGCACAAATAGGCGAGGGAAGGTCCAAAACAGGGATGCAACAGCCGTCCTGGTACTGGGATCCCTCTATAGCACCATCGGGCATGATGATTTATTCTGGAAAACTATGGCCTAACTGGCGCGGACATTTCTTTGTCGGATCCTTGAAGTTTGACTATATTTCAAGGCTTTCCGGGCGAAATTTGTCAGAAAAAGAGAGATTGCAGAGCCCCCGTACAGGACGAATTCGGGACGTTGTAGAAGCGCCAGATGGTAGTATTTGGTTTGCGTCTGAAACCGACGGCGCCATTTTCAGACTGGCACCGTCGCCTTAACTGCCCAAATTTGGGTTGTTTTCTATTCGAAACGACAGACGGGTGATCGTTTCGGCAGGACGTCACGTTTGTTGGCGTGATGCCATGCTGCCGCGCTCGCGATAAGGCGTGGTATCATAGTGGGCGCGGTAGCATTTTGAAAAATGTGAAGGCGAGGCGAAGCCGCAAGCCAAGGCCACGTTGATCACACTCATATCTGTTTGCATCAATAGGTTACGGGCCTTTTGTAAGCGCAGCTCCATGTAGTATCGTTTAGGAGAACGGTTTAGGTAGCGCCGGAACAGGCGTTCCAACTGGCGGGTCGACATGCCGACGTCTTTTGCCAGAATAGAAGGGCTGATTGGTTCTTCTATGTTGGTTTCCATCAATTGAATGACCGTCGACAACTTGGGATGCCTGACCCCAATACGGGTCGGTACAGACAGTCGCTGACTATCTTGGTCTGTTCGGATAGAAGAATAGATCAACTGATCCGCGACCGCATTGGCCAGTTCTTCACCATGATCCGTGGCAATCAGTTTTAACATCAGATCGATCGACGACGTGCCACCAGCTGTGGTCATGCGTTTGCCGTCCAGGACAAACACGGATCGCGTCAATTCAACCTCGTCGAACTCTTCCGAAAAACTGTCCGAATTTTCCCAGTGAATCGTTGCCTTCTTGCCGTCCAGCAGTCCTGCTTTGGCAAGGACATAGGCGGCTGTGCAAAGGCCACCAACCAAAAGTCCCTTGCGTGATTCCCGACGCAGCCAGCCCAACAGCTTTTTTGTCGTGGCGTGCTGCACCTCGATGCCACCACACAGCAGAATCGTATCGTCGCGTTGTAAGTCACTAAGATCCTGATCTAACCGGAAGGAGGTACCCGCTGAACATGTAACGTAGTCGCCTCCCTCGCCCGAAAGGACCCAGGAATACAGCTCTTTGCCACTCATACGGTTGGCAATACGAAGGCTTTCCAATGCAGCCGAAAAGCATAACATTGTGAATTTGTCCATTAAAACAAAGACAAACCGGCGAGGACGATCCGTAGCGCTGTCTATTTCGACAAGCTGGCGTTGCTCTTGCATGGCGCAAGTTTCCTTAAATATTCGGGGACACTTTAGGGTGATAGTCCAAGGTGTATGCAATACGGTGCTCACAGCTTTGCAGCCACGTCAAGTGGGTGCATTTCACAACTGGCCACAAAGGTTTGGCTTTAGTATAGAGAAGCTTCAATTAACTTAAGACCTCTGATGTGGAGAAGAGCTATGAGTGAGTGGCAAAAATCGAACTGGCGCGCCAAACCGCGGGTTCAGATGCCTGACTATACCGACGTTAATGCCCTTGCTGGCGTTGAGGCACAGCTCTCCAATTATCCACCTCTGGTTTTTGCCGGTGAATCAAGGCGCCTGAAACAGCATCTTGCTGCTGCTGGGCGCGGTGAAGCCTTCCTGTTACAGGGGGGGGATTGCGCCGAGAGCTTTGAACAGTTCAGCGGTAACAACATCCGCGACACCTTTAAGGTGATGCTGCAAATGGCGATGGTGTTAACTTATGGCGCAAAAGTGCCGGTAATCAAACTGGGCAGGATGGCTGGTCAGTTTGCTAAACCACGCAGTGCGGCGACAGAAACCATCGATGGTGTCGAATTGCCGAGCTACCGCGGCGATATCATCAATGAGTTGGCCTTTACTGAAAAAAGCAGAACTCCCAACCCGAACAAGATGTTGCAGGCCTATACTCAGGCAGCTGCAACCCTAAACCTGCTACGGGCCTTTTCGACTGGTGGCTATGCGGACGTCAATCAGGTTCATGCTTGGACGCTGGGATTCACTGAATCTGAGAAGGCTGAGAAGTATCGCGAAGTTGCTAGCCGCATCAGTGATACCCTGGACTTCATGAAGGCTGCAGGCGTGACCCAGGACACTGCGCATACGTTGCAATCGGTTGAATTCTACACCAGTCACGAAGGTTTGCTGCTGGAGTATGAGGAAGCATTGACCGTGCGGGATTCGCTCTCAGGACAGTGGCTGGCTGGGTCCGGGCACATGCTTTGGATCGGAGATCGGACTCGCCAGCCGGATGGTGCGCATGTTGAATTCTGCCGAGGCGTCCTGAATCCCATTGGCTTGAAATGTGGTCCTACAACTACAGCTGACGATCTCAAGGTTTTGATGTCAAAGCTAAACCCAGAAAACGAAGAGGGTAAACTGACCCTGATTGCTCGGTTTGGGGCAGGCGGAGTCGGTGACAATCTTCCGCGACTTATTAAGACAGTGGCCGAAGAAGGCGCTAACGTCACTTGGGTTTGCGATCCGATGCATGGCAACACTATCAAGTCGTCGTCGGGCTATAAAACGCGTCCATTTGAAAGCGTTCTGCGCGAAGTTCGTGAGTTCTTTGCGGTTCACGATGCAGAAGGGACTGTGCCTGGTGGTGTGCATTTCGAAATGACTGGCCAGGACGTGACTGAATGTACTGGTGGAGTTCGGGCTGTGACGGACGAAGACCTCAGCGACCGGTATCATACGGCCTGTGATCCACGGCTAAACGCCAGTCAATCACTTGAACTGGCCTTTCTGGTGGCAGAAGAACTGTCAAATCATCGCGTGCAGCGAAAGGCCCGCCAGGTCAGCTAACTGCGTGAGCAAAATCACTATCAAAAATGCCCGGCGAAGACGTCGGGCATTTTTTGTATCCCATTGTTTAAATAGGTAATAATTGAAAATGCTGCGTCCAAAAGAAAACGCCCCGGGATTCTCCTCGGGGCGCGGTTGTTCCAAGAGCTATGACCAGCGGCTTGAACCAATAACAATATATTAACAGATTAGCAGGGTTGGATCAATCCCGGCTCACGACCAAGCGTAGGTGAGGCGCGATATTTTGTTTAGACTTTGATTGATCGCCTGTCTTTTGTAACGTCTGGCGAGTCTCATCCATGATTTCACGGCTTTTCTTCGCGAGGGCCCGTGCTTCATCCATCACAGACCGTTCGTCACCAAATTTGGCTTGCGTTTCAGCAAATCCAGCGTTGAGCTCGTTGGTCGTTTTTGCCGGAGACTTATATTCTTGTTTCTTCTGAACTGGACGTACGGCAGTGACGGCGCGCAATTCGGTTGCTACCACATCAAAGCGCTGGGACGTTTTTGTCGCGTTGCCTTCAGATACAAAGACACCCAAAGCCCGGCTAACGTCACCCAAATCACTCCGCAATGGCAACATGAGCATACGCGCCTCTTGCGCCGGATTGTTTCGAGTGGCCACAGTTGAAAGGGTCAGTTCAACAATCGAGGGTGCATCAAACATATGTTCAAGGGAGGCGCTCACTTGCTTACGGGCTGCCGGCGTGAAAAATGCAGTGAGTGGCATGCCACGTACTTCCATTCCGGCCATTTCATTCAGTTTCTGCCCTGCAAGGCGAAAGCGTGCAATCCCTGGAGCAATACGTTCCAGAACAAAGGTCTGGCTTAGGATGTTTTCTAACCCACGGGGATCAATCTGTGACCGATTTGGGACGTCATTACCCCGGCGCAAGGCCGTCCAATAGGCTTCAGCTTGGCGAATTGGAGACAGTGAACACCCACTGCGGAAACTATCCATTGAAATCACCTTGTCCTGACCTGTGTTTTGTCCAGAACCCTTGCGGTTACCAAAAAACATATCCTATCCCTCCGTTCGCATCCGATTTCATCCCGTTTCCATCAGAGCAAACTTGCTTTTAATGATTAGTACCGGAATGGTTACTCTGGAGTTAACATGACACAATCTAGTTCAAATTTGGACTAAATGTTAAACCAATGGTTAATATGCTCGGAGCATGCCCTATTAACCAATTTTACCGCCAAGGCCCAGTATCCGACCTTGTGCAGACCGGGTCCATGGCTTTAGGTGCTGGGCAAGTTGCTACCCAACCATAAGGAACGCGCCGCATGACTTTGAGATCAATGACTGGTTTTGCGTCATCCCAAGGTAGCCTGGGACCTCACAGCTGGAGCTGGGAAATACGCTCGGTGAATGCCAAGGGATTAGACCTTCGTCTGAGGGTGCCGGATTGGCTAGACGGATTGGAAACACAGCTGCGCAGTCAACTGGGTAAGGCTTTGGCTCGTGGGAATGTATCTCTGGCGCTCCGCGTGTCACGTGCTGACGACACCGGTTCACAGCTGGAAGTAAACGCAGCTGTCGTGACGTCGATCGTGAAAGCACTGTCCGACATCGAAGCGTCCGCTGATGCAGCCGGCCTTAATTTGGCCCCATCCAGTGCCGCAGATATCCTGTCCCAGCGCGGAGTTTTTGAACTGACCAATGTCCAAGATGATCCTGCTCCCCTTGTTAAGGAATTGGCTAAGGAATTCGCAACTCTTGTGTCAGAGTTCGTGCAAATGCGTGAAACCGAAGGGGCGGCGCTGGCTGAAATATTAACCAAACAATTGACCCAAGTTGAACAGTTAAGGGCACTTTCTGCCGGTCAGGCCGAGGCTCGCAAGCCTCTGGTAGCAGCAGCGTTGCAGGTGAATCTAGCGAAAGTTTTAGACAATACCGAAGGAGCCGACGCCGCACGTGTCGCCCAAGAATTGGCTATTTTAGCCGTCAAATCAGATGTCACAGAAGAGATCGACCGATTGGGTGCACATGTCGCGGCCGCGCGGGAATTGCTGACCAAAGGCGGTGCAGTTGGACGCAAGTTTGATTTTTTGATGCAAGAATTCAACCGCGAGGCCAACACACTGTGCTCAAAAGCCCAGAACAGCGATCTAACGGCTACCGGGCTTGAACTGAAAGCCATTATCGATCAGATGCGTGAGCAGGTCCAAAACATAGAATAAGAACAAGGAGAGCACGTCATGACAGAACGGCGCGGCCTATTGATCATCCTATCTTCCCCATCTGGAGCGGGAAAATCCACGCTGGCCAAACGCTTACGGGCGTGGGATCCAAGTATTAGGTTCTCTGTCTCTGCGACCACTCGGGCACCACGCAGTGGCGAGGTGGATGGGACTGATTATAAGTTCACTGCAGAAAGTGATTTTAAATCGGCAGTGGCTTCTGGAGAAATGCTGGAGCATGCGCATGTTTTTGGCAATTTTTATGGGTCGCCAAAAGGACCGGTTCAAACCGCAATTGATGCGGGCGAAGACGTGCTGTTTGACATCGATTGGCAAGGCGCCCAACAGATCCGCAACTCGGTTCTTGGCCAGCACACATTGTCAATCTTCCTCCTTCCACCTTCAATAATCGAGCTACGTAGACGGTTGGAAAACAGAGGCCAGGATGATGCCGAAACGATTTCACGCCGAATGATGAAAAGTTGGGACGAAATTTCCCATTGGGACGGCTACGATCATGTGTTGATCAACGATAATCTGGATATGACCGAAGAGCGTCTTAAAACAATTATCACAGCGACCCGGTTACGTCGTATCCAGCAACCCAGTTTGACAGATCATGTGCGTAAACTTCAAACCGAATTTGAGGAACAGTCATGACTATTTATGCCTTGGGTGAGCATGTACCGCAAATTCACAGTGACACTTGGGTGGCACCAGATGCCAATTTGATTGGCCAGGTTTTGGTCGGGCAGGGTGCCTCGATCTGGTTTGGCTGCACTATTCGCGCTGACCATGAAGAAATCCGGGTCGGGCTGGGGTCGAACGTGCAAGAAGATTGCATCATGCATGTCGATGCCGGTTACCCGTTGACCATCGGTCAGAATTGCACAATTGGCCACAAGGTCATGCTGCACGGATGCACAATTGGCGATAATACATTGATTGGAATGGGAGCGATCGTGCTGAACGGAGCCAAGATTGGTAAGAACTGCTTAATCGGTGCGGGCGCTTTGATTACGGAGAATAAGGAGATCCCGGATAATTCATTGGTCATGGGATCTCCAGGAAGAGTGATACGTTCTGTGGATGCCGACATGGAAAAAAGTCTGACCAACAGTGCCTTGCACTATCAGGACAATATGCGCCGTTTCCGGACTGAATTGACAGAGGTTTTACCGAAGTAAAACCCCAAAGGTTCGATGCTGTGCAGGTCACCCGGTCACCTCGGTAACGGGTCCTCGGGCTGTGACTGCGTCGCTAACCAATGCCGAAATTTGGTTAAGGCAGCGTGACGGGACTTGCTCTCGGGCCAGACCAAATAATAAGCGCCGCTGGTTTCGACTGGGGCAGGGTGCAAGGCGATCAAGCTTCCAGCGGCTAATTCTTGTTCAACCAGATAATCAGGCATCAAGGCGACGCCAAGCCCATGCAAAGCGGCTTGGGTAATAGTTGCGAATTGGTCATACATCGTTCCCGATACCGACTGTTGCGACACGCCTGCCTGTTCCGAAAACCAGGTTCCCCATGCCTGCGGGCGGGTTTGAATATGGAGCAACGGCAATTTCAAAATATCCAATGGGCATGAAATCTTCATTTTGCCCAATAAAGACGGGGCGCAAACTGGCAAAACTTGTTCGTGTTTCAATAGAAGTGACTGGGTGCCGGGCCATTCGGCGTAACCAAAATGTATTGCGGCATCAAATGGTTCCCCAGAGAAATTAAACTCTTTAAGCCGAGTGGCCATGTTTATTGTTACATCAGGGTGCAACCGGGAAAAATCCGGCAATCGCGGCATCAGCCAACGCATGCCAAATGCAGGAAGAATAGCCAGACTAAGCGTGCCAGCCATTGGGGAAGTTTGTAATCTCAAAGTCGACTGAGCTATTTGAGAGAGCGATTGCCGGACTTCGGCAGCATATTCCTGCGCCTCTTGGGTTAACGACAGGCGTTTCTTCTCTCGAATGATCAGCTCCATACCCAATTGCCGCTCAAGTGTTTGTAATTGCCTGCTTACGGCACTCTGAGTTAGGGACAGTTCTTCAGCAACCGCTGAAGCTGACTGAAGACGATCTAGTGCCTCCAGAGCGCGGAGCGAAGAGATAGAGGGGAGTAAACGTCGCGGTGTAACCATGTATGATAAATACTCATACTTTTGTGTTAAAGTCTCGCTGTTTTTGTCAATTGTTCGAGTCTAAAGTCATTTCAAAAGAGACTTTGAGGAAGGAAATAGAGAAATGGCCCATACCAAACCGGAGCTTCGCGCCAAAGATGCGCCGGATCTGAGCAGTTTTGACTGGACCGATCCCTTACGTCTAAGTGACCAGCTTAGTGAAGACGAGCGAATGATTGCGGACTCGGCACGGGCCTATTCGCAGGAAAAATTGCAACCCCGCGTGAACAGTGCATATGCCAACGAAGAATGCGATCCCTCAATCTTTCGGGAAATGGGAGACATGGGTCTGCTCGGTACAACGATTCCCGAGGAGTACGGTGGATTGGGCGGCAGCTACGTTGCCTACGGTTTGGTTGCCCGGGAAGTAGAACGTGTAGACTCCGGCTATCGGTCAATGATGTCTGTTCAAAGTTCATTGGTTATGTACCCAATTTATGCTTACGGAAGTGAAGAGCAACGGCAGAAGTACTTGCCTAAATTGGCGAGCGGCGAATTTATTGGATGTTTTGGCCTGACAGAGCCGGATGCCGGGTCTGATCCTTCGGGCATGAAAACGCGCGCCGAAAAGACAAAAAACGGGTATAAACTGACCGGATCCAAAATGTGGATTTCAAATGCACCGATTGCGGACGTGTTTGTTGTTTGGGCAAAATCAGAGGAACACGGGAATAAAATACGTGGCTTCATCCTCGACAAAGGCATGAAGGGCCTGACAGCGCCGAAAATTGAAAACAAGATGTCGTTGCGAGCATCAATCACGGGTGAAATTGTGATGGACGGTGTTGAGGTTGGTGAGGATGCATTGCTGCCTCATGTCCAGGGGCTAAAAGGTCCATTTGGTTGCTTGAACCGTGCGCGTTACGGCATCAGCTGGGGTGCAATGGGGGCTGCTGAAGCCTGTTGGCACGCCGCGCGTCAATATGGGTTGGACCGGCACCAGTTTAATCGACCATTGGCACAAACGCAGTTATTCCAATTGAAACTCGCCAATATGCAGACCGAAATTTCGTTAGGTCTTCAAGCTTCATTGCAAGTAGGTCGCTTGATGGATCAGGCCAAAGCAGCTCCTGAAATGATTTCAATTGTGAAAAGAAATAACTGTGGAAAAGCACTCGAAATCGCACGCCACGCCCGTGATATGCATGGTGGAAACGGTATTTCGCTGGAATTTCAGGTTATACGCCACATGATGAATCTTGAAACAGTCAACACATATGAGGGCACGCACGATGTACATGCGTTGATCCTTGGGCGTGCGCAAACAGGGTTGCAAGCCTTTTTCTAAGTATTCCGTGAGAGCGTTTCTTAAATGGTGATACCTCGTGAGATTCAAGGTAGGAACATCATTACTGTTCCTACAGCATCTTCCCTTGGAAGACCTCTTTGGAGGCCTTCCATTCAAGGCCGTCGCAGGCCAGTCCTGTGACTGAGGTCCAATAAAGCACTGTTCCTAAAGCTGTTACCATCTTGGAATACATCGTGCTCTATACAGTGTCGCTCTGGTTTTGTTGGCGAACGGTGGTTAGGCAAAGTTACCACTGTTTTCTAACTATAGTAGCAGTTGGAAATAGCGCGCACTCATAGCATATAGAAACTCTGAAAATCAGTACTATTTACCTGATATTACTAGATAAATGCGCTAACCCGTGCGCAGGATGCGCACTACATATTGTGTCTCACACATTCTTTAGGTTGTCCATAGCTTTTTTGACTATTCCTTTGCAGTTCAGCCTTAAGTTGTCAATTTTTTCCTGATTTTGTCGGGCTATTTTTTGCCTTTACCGCGCGTCTTGGACGAATAGCTAGCTATGCTGGGTTTTGGCAGGTTCCCCGCCTGAAAACTCCAATATTTGGAGTTTCCGTTTTCAGGCTATTGTTGACAACAAAAGGGGAGGCATTGCCCCCCCTTGGTTTCGCTGTTTTTTGGATTAGTCGTTTTTTTTCTATCGCACCATGGAACGAAGGGCCTAGAGCCCCCGTTACCCTTTCTTGCTTCGCGACTGTCAGGACGTTCCTTGCAGCGCTTTTCCAACGGCTCCCTTGTAGGTGAGACCGTGCTGCGCTTTGGTGACGGGGATAAGCCTTTTGAACTGTTCTTGGAGGAGGTCGGTTTCTCGTAGTACGCATCCCCGAGAAGCTCGGAGGCGTGTAAGCCACCATTCCTTGAATCTCTCTTCGTAGTCCCCAGCCTGTTCCCTCGAGCCTTGCGAATGTCTTTCCTGCCATTCTGAGAACCGTAGGAGGTACTCTTGCTCGAGGTCGGCAAGGTTTCCTGTGTCAACCTCGCTGGCGCAGAGGTCACAAGGGACGATGTGCCCACAATTACGGAGTGTCGCCCTTGCGTTCGTGATCGGCGCGGCGATCCGACGCTTGTGGGCGTACCACTCACTCCTTGAGCGCGTTGAAGTCGGCCTGCGCCTGCTCCGCTGTGTGTTCGGGGTTTTCTTCCAGTTCTTCGCCATTGACAAGCCACTCCCATGGTTTTCGTTTACAGATTTCACCAGTTTCAGAATTTTCAATTTCGTCCTGGACACTTTCTATCAGTGTCAACCAGCCAGCGAGGTTACGCCCTCGCAATTGCTGATATTCATTGTTTGCCTGATGCAGAAACAGACACATTTCCATTTGCAGCTTACCGCTTACATACCAGTCACCACCGCCGGGAACCCGCACACGCAGGGCAGGTGGGCACATCCCCTTACTCAGGAGATCATTCAGTTTACCCCAAAGCCACTTTGACCCAATCGCTGGAACTTTGGAGCACCAAAGATAGGAGCTTGCGAGCCACTCCGTTTTGCCCTCGCGTTTATGCCCCTTAGAGCGCTCAGCGGTCATGCGGGCTTTTAGGATGTATTTGAGGCAGTAGGCTATTCCCTTACGGTCAGCGATTTGGAACTCAACAAATCCGTGCCCCCAAATACTCCAGTTTAGGCGTCGTTTATAAGCGAATTCGTTGCCTTTTCTGCTGGTTATCTTGCCAAGCTCAATTATTGGATGAGTGGCAAAGACGACGCCATGATAATGACACCGCCCGAAACGAGTGCCCTTTTCCCCAACTATCACGTACCGCATTTCGAATTCTTCGTTTTTCCACTTGCGGTTAGCGGCAGATCTTATGCGCTTCCACATAAGCTCAACATCTTTATACCGATAGACCCGAGCGCCTAGCGGTGGCTCAGTGATCCACTCACCATCGATTTCTTCTGTTATATCCGCATAGGTGAAAGTAATGGCATAAGCGTGCGGCATTGTTTGCTTTTCAGCCACACAACGAGAAACCCAAGTGTTTTTATATGTAGCCACACATTCATCGCACTCGCGACAGCTTGTTTCGTAGCCATTGAATATGGGGGGGTTAGTGCACAATGTTTCAATCCGAGGGTGTCATTAAATGTATACAGGAACAAGGGGGATGTATCGGGCCGCAGAGGCCCCCCTTAAAGGGGGCCTCTACGTTGCCTATGTAGCGCGTTGCTTGCTGCGCTAGTGCTGCTTCCAAACAGCCGGGAGCGTGATCTGGAAATACCAGTCAAGTTGCATCTGGTTCGGCTCTTTGAGGCCGACAACCTCGCGAAATTCGCGCCAGTTTGCCAACTGCACATGTGCAGGGTCCCAAGACAGCCGGTCACTGCACTCAACGTTGAATTTTTCGCCAACGACCTCGACGCAATCCCAGAGGCGGTCCCAAAACTGTGTACCGTCAGGCACATTGCCTTTCTGTCGCTTGTCAAACCACGCCCATTTTTCATGGATGATATCGGACGCACCATAGTACTGATGTGCACTAGTATAGGCCTTTGCCTGCGAGGTCCCCCCCGATAGGTATTTGGCCTGTTGCTCTGGCGTTCGGTACAGATTGAATTCGCGGGGGGGGATAACCCGCCCGCTGTAATTCCTTCATAATCTGATCGGCCAAAAAGCCCATCGGACCAACGCCGTAGCGCATTCTTGTGAGGCGCTTACGCGGCTCACCCATAGCTGGATCACGTTTCATCGGTGCTTACCTCCGGTTCATTGACGGAGGTATCTGCCAAGTCCTCGCGCGGCCCGACGCCGACCAAAGGCGCAACAGGCTCTGTGACAGCCTCAGTGGCTTCTAATCATCAGCGAAGAGTTGAATACGTTCTACAGGGTTCGGGCCCTTGGCGTGCGATGTGGAAATGGCCGCCACCTGCGAGAAGGTGTATTCAGCATGCGCCCCGTTCCAATTATGAAACGGATACATAGTAATACCTTCCGCCGGGTAGCTAACGTTGCTTGGCGTAACAGAGGTCGGAATTTCATAAGTCCACATGGAGGTCTTCATTTCGACGCCAGCAACTTGTTGGTCGTTCACGCCCTGAGTTGTGACCCACCCAGAAAGCCCTTTAGTCCTCATTGTGTGTAAGAACCTTACTTTCCAAATCAGCACGAGTAAGAAGAACTTCATCAAGCTCCGTTTTGTCGTGAACGCGGTTCACCAATTCCCAAGTTTAAGTTTGGGCAGGGTCCGGCTGATGGGTCAGCGATTCGAGCAGCTTGACAGATACAATAGTAACTAACTGCAAGCCCAACTCAGAAACCGGCACCAAAGATGTAAAGGCGCTATTAAGCTCAAAATGCGCTGACACATCGTTAATTGAAGCGCCATCCATTGGCCGCTGATGCACAGCAGTGAGTTCATGTACCTTTCGATACAACACTTGGCAATTGTGGTCATAGTCAACTTTAATGCCATACAAAGCCCGCTCAACAGCCTCTTCACCATTGACAGGATCTGCCTTGATCATTTGGGCAAATTTCTGAATAAGACCGTCCAACTTTTGGCTAGCCATCATATCGCGAAACGTAAGCTCGCCAACACCGTCAAGATCAGCACGGATAAGAGGAAAATCAAGATCATCAGGGTCCTGTTCCAAAATCACGGAGTTGTTGCCATGACCATCGCCAACTTGCCAACCAGTAACCTGCCTAGGAGCAGTCTCCCCAGACTCTTTATAAGAATCCGAATTGACGGTGTCGAAATCACGAATACGGGTACCAATACCCTTGATGGGTAGTTCACCCGTCAAATTGACAACCCCATCAACCAGCCTTTCAGGCTCAAGAACGCCATTAAACCGCTCAAGAACATTCGCTGTTAAAAGAGCCGGCAAATTTGCCGTTTCGGTATGGGGCGCAGGGGTTGCGTTAAAGTATGCAACTTTGAGCAAATGATTACCTGCACAAAGGTAAGCAGCCCGAGCGGTTTTAGTAACCCGCTTATTACCGCCGACGCTTCGCGGGTGGATGTTTGCCGCTTTTGTAATCTGCCCCTGGTCCTCAAGGCCAAAACCCTCACCAGCCAAAAGGCGGCGTCGGGACATTTCAGTGACCCCGGCATCCTCTTGACCATCAAGCAAAAGCTTTTCAATGGCTTTATAAGGCACCGCAACCTGCGTCACCTCAACATAGGCCTTACTACGCATGTGCCCACTGAGCGGCGCAAGACCGACCCTAAGACTTGAGGATACGGTTCCGCCTTCATCGGGACGGAAACGACAGATTGCCAGCGGATGGGCCTCAACAGCCTTCATTCCGCCAAAGTGAGCATTAGACCAAGGGCGCAAACGGCGCTGGCCGTTAAACTCTTGACGGATTGCGAGTCGTGGATTTGCTTAGTTCATATTTTTTCCTAGATTTTAGAGGGGGATAGAAGCCGTTATGGATACAAACGGCGCATATGTTCCGAATATTCACCAGTCCCCCAAAGGGGAACAATGCCGGATTCAAAATTGTCATGAAGAACAGACATTTCGGGATAAGTGCGAAATTTAGGCCTTAAGGTGGTAGGCTTTCCGTCCGTTACGTCCGATATAACTTGGTCGTTAGTACGACCATCCGCCCGCTCGTACTCGCCATGAACTTCGTTAGCAATGTGAGGGCCATATTGGTCGCCTAAGGCACCAAGCCGCTCATTATACACATTATCCATGTAAAGATTGCGAAAGCATCCATGTAAAGATTGCGAAAGCCAGCGGCCTCTTCGGCAATATCGCCATAGCGATCGGAAGACACTTCCGCGTCTCTAACCCGAGTGTCAACCCAAGTACCGCTTCCAAAGTCTTGGGCCGACGTGACAGTGCCCTGGTTTAACTCAGGAGCCCCGTCTGACCCAAGAATATCGTCAGAACCAGAACCAGAAACAGCTTGAACACTAGATCTTGCATGAGAACTATAACCACCAACAGAGGGCAGGGGGAGTATCCCCCGTATCTCTGCATATATGATGGATCTGATGGGTTGGCAAGAATATCGATTTCCTTGCGCAACTTCTCGTTTTCCAATTCAATATTGGTTTCGCGAAGTCCTTTCTCATGGTTCAAGTCAAGCGCACGGGCGAATTGACCGCCAGCAGCGGCAAAGCTATCGCCCATTGATGTAGCTTGTTGAGGAATATACGCACCGGAACTAATCCCAAATTCAGGGTTAATTCCGGCAGCTTCCCATTGTGCCACTTGGCTAGCGGGACTATTCGCCGCATTGGCTTTTTTTTCGGCCCTACGATTTAGCGCACCACCGATCAGAGTAGAACCGGCAGTAATAGCCGCCGCGCCACCTGCTGTTCCCAGAAAAGCCCCAATTAGCGGGAAAAACCATCAGTTAGTTCCCCATGCTTGCTTTGCAGTATCCGCAAGATTTTTGCGGCCCCGTGAGCTTACGGCTAATTCACCGACGCTTACGATTGCCCATGCGACGACTGCCGCCACTGCGCTTTCGTGCTGTTGAGCCACGCCCAGAGCCACAAGAGCAGCTCCGGCCTGACCGCCGACGCGACGGGCGAGAGGTCCGAGAATTTCGTTTGTTAGCCATTTCATTCTTAGCCCCTAATCTACTTAACGTTGAATTAGACGCATAATCAGTATTATGTATTATAGGTGAAGTTTGATTGCCTGACATCTTGGGCCAGCGTAAACTTCTAAGCACGACAAAGGATAGATAAATGATTATTGAAAAATCATGTGTTGTGGTCACAGGAGCTGCAAATGGGATTGGTTGTGCACTGTCTTACGCTCTCGCTCGGAAAGGAGCCGCACATGTCATTTGCGCCGACATAGATATCGAAGGAGCTAAGAAAGTTGCTGCAGAAATCAATGGGACGGCAATGCAAGTGGATGTCAGGTTCGAAGGCCAGATTTCTGACCTGATCTCATACGTTGAGGAGACAATCGCTCCTATTGATCTGTTTTGCTCAAATGCAGGAGTTCTGACGCTGGGCGGTGTCGAAGTTGATAACGATAGCTGGCAAAAAACGTGGGATATCAATGTCATGTCTCATGTGTGGGCCGCTCGACACATGGTGCCCAAAATGATAGAGCGCGGTGGCGGACATTTTTTGAACACTGCTTCTGCTGCAGGCCTGTTAAATCAAATCGGCGCCGCGCCTTATGGCGTGACAAAACATGCAGCGGTCGGTTTTGCAGAATGGTTGGCAATCACTTACGGTGATTCCGGGATCGGTGTATCTGTATTGTGCCCTCAGGCCGTTCGTTCAAACATGATACATGGTCTGGAAAACCAGGTTGCGAGTATTGATGGAATTCTAGAGCCAGATGTCGTGGCCTTGGCCTGTATCGAGGCTATTGAAAGTGAAAGGTTCCTTATATTACCTCATCGGAAGGTCCTGGGCTACATGCGCGCCAAAACGACGGACTATGACCGTTGGATACGAGGCATGCAAAAACTAAAGAGATCCTATGAAAAGTTATAACTGCCAATGCATTGGAAGTCATTCTTCAACTTTTTGTTGGGCGCATTAATCCCTCTTGAGCGACGTAGATGCGTGTTGGCGTTTCTCCGCCCTAACCAATTCCGCGGAAGAGATTCCGGTCCTGTTGTCCAAGATCAAGAAGATACTTACTTTGAAAGAGCATCCAGCCCGTGCCGAGCAAAAAGCGGAACATATTGCCCAAGTTTCTTTGCCCGTTCGGGGTTCGAGGCATTTCCGCTCATTGCGCGTTTCAGAACGCCTTGAAGGATCCCGGCCATGCGAAAGAAACTGAAGGCAAGATAGAATTCAAAACTCTCGATCCCTGGTAGGCCCCGATGGGCGCAATACATATCCATAAACTCTTGATCTGAAGGAATATTATTAACTTCGCGATCGACACCTAAAAGACCACGGCCCTCAGGTCCCTGGGGCATTTGCCATTGCATTATCACCCCAGCCAGATCTGAATAAGGATGCCCAATGGTTGACAATTCCCAGTCCAAAACGGCAAGGCATTGCGTACCGTTATTCTGAAAAATCAGATTATCTATGCGATAGTCACCGTGAACCAAACTTCGTTGACCGTCATCTAGTGGCAATGTTGACTGCAATTCCTTTATCAACGTGTCCATCTCGGGAATACGCTCGGTTTCCGTGGAGCGATATTGTTTGGTCCAGCGGGCCAGCTGACGTTCAAAGTAGTTGCCGGCGGGGCCATAGTCGGACAAGCCCACTGCATTAATATCTACCATATGAAGGTCTGCCAAAACTTCCCCCATATTCTCAAACACTTGCATTCGCTCCGATCCGTCCAGGCCGCGAAGTGTTGGCTCTACGAAATTTCGCCCGACGACATGATCCATGATATAAAATGATGACCCGATGATGTCTTCATCCTCGCACAGTAAATGCATACCTGCGACCGGAACATTCGAAGCTATCAATGCTTTTTGAATGCGAAATTCGCGCTCTACGGCATGTGCTGATTTTAGCAGAACCCCCATGGGTTTACGTCGGAGTACATAGTTGCGCGCGGGTGTTTTCAGCAGGAAGGTCGGGTTTGACTGTCCTGTTTCAAATTTGACAGCGCTTAACGGACCCGCGAAATTTGGAAGGTGAGCACGCAAGTAAGCCTCAACGGCAATGAGATCCAGGGCTGTATTCTCAGATGACACTATTTGTCTCCCATGTGATTATGTCGCTGAATTGACGAGCACTCAAATTTCGATGATTTGATTATTTTCGAACATTTCAGTTCCGTTTCCTTGGACGTGCTGCAATCAAATTTAAGGTAACAGTGCCTATGGTGAACCGTTCAGTGTGAGGCGTAGTTGTGTCTCTTCATCCTCAATACCATTAGTCTTTCGAATGAATGGTTTATGGGTAATCTCAGCCATTGTTATCGTAGCCTCAGTGAATGAACGGGTACCAGACGAATATTTCGCCTCTGAACAGAATTGCATCTTGCAATTTCATTGACAACGCTGTCGGTGGAAAGAAGACTTGACGTAACTTTGGCTCGCTCAGGTCAAATCAAGGAGAAAGCAAAATGAAGGCAATGCTCAGCACCGCTCCGGGCGGCCCAGAAACCTTGGAATGGAGCGAAATTCCAAATCCAAATGTAGCACCTGGTCAACTGCTAGTTCGCATTCATTCTGCGGGGGTTAACTACCCGGACACACTAATCATTCGAGACCTTTACCAAATGAAGCCCCCTCGCCCCTTTGCCCCCGGTGGTGAAATTTCTGGACGGGTCATAGGCATTGGAGAGGATGTCGAAGGCTTCTCACTGGGCGACCGTGTTTTGGCGCTGACGGGTCATGGCGGTTTTGCCACCCATATTTGCATTTCTGCTGATCAAGCTATCAAATTTCCGTCGCAAATGACTTTTGAAGAAGCCGCTTGTTTTATCTTTACCTATGGCACGTCTTACCACGCATTAAAGGATCGCGCCCGGATCCAGTCCGGAGAAACTCTCCTAATTCTCGGAGCAGCTGGCGGCGTTGGGGCTGCAGCGATTGAACTGGCAAAAGCCGCAGGTGCAAACGTTATTGCGGCAGTGTCGAGCGAGGAAAAAGCGGTGTTTTGTCGGAACATTGGTGCTGATGAAACAATTGTCTACAGTAAAGAACTTGATCGGACCGGGCAAAAGGATTTTACGCGTGGTATCAAAGAGCTAGCGGGAAATGAGAGCGTTGATATTGTTTACGATGCCGTTGGTGGGAATTATGCGGAAGCTGCATTGCGTACATTGGCATGGGAAGGACGGTATTTGGTCGTTGGGTTCCCTGCCGGCATTCCCAAAATTCCTTTGAATTTGACACTGTTGAAAGGATGCCAAATCCTCGGCGTATTTTGGGGAGCGTCAGTACTCCGAGATCCCAAATCACATTTGCAGAACTTGTCGGAACTATTTGACCTCTACATTGCCGGAAAAATTAAACCTCATATAGGTGCACGATTCGATATGAAAGATGCCAAACAGGCACTTGAGATGCTGCAAAATAGAAATGTGTTAGGCAAAGTAGTCTTGACCAACGGGTAAGAGAAAAAGTTGTGCCCCCGACTGGCTTTGCAGCCATGCTAAACGCACTTTTGGTTTAGAGCAGGTACTTTAGAGTACTGTTTCTGTGATGATAATCGTTCTTGTATTTTTGCCCCAATGGGCAAGTTTATTTGAGAAAAGGCGAGTATTTTGTAAGTTCCCTTTCGACTTTCAGCGATGGCTGGCATAATCCGCACGATAATGAGTAAAAGGAATTGATTGTAATGCGTAGTATCCTGGTTCTGAACGGTCCGAACCTAAATCTACTTGGGACTCGACAGCCTGACGTATACGGACTGGTCACTTTGGACATGATCGACAATGACTGCATTGAGCACGCCAAGTCTCAAGGTGCTCAAGTCGTGTGTCACCAGTCTAATCACGAAGGTGCTTTGATCGACGCCATACACGCCGCCAAGGGACATCACCAAGGTATCGTTCTGAATGCGGGAGCTTACACTCATACGTCAATTGCCCTTATGGATGCGCTGGCTTCCGTAGAAATTCCCTGTGTCGAGGTTCATCTTTCAAATATCCACGCACGGGAAGATTTTCGGCAGTTGTCTTACATATCAAAAGTAGCACTTGGGCAAATTTGTGGATTTGGATCTATGGGGTACACGATGGCAATCAGTGCTCTATTGGCCCATTTGGAAGAGTGCAGTTAAAATGAAGCTGACGGAATATCTGCATTTTGTATCTGGCAGCCGAAGCCTGGAGGAGCTCTGGGTCGGTCATATTGACCAAATGGGACAGTACGGTTTTGACCGGCTGATCTATGGTTATACGCGATACAAAACCGAAACGTCACTTGGCGATCCAGATGATTTTGTCATTCTTTCCAATCACTCGAGTGAGTACCTTAAAGGGTTTATGCACACTGGACTTTATTTTCATGCTCCAATGACACGCTGGGCCTTGGAGAATGAGGGCGCGTGTAGCTGGCGCCAAGTACACGCAATGGACGCCAATCGGGAGTTAAGTACAGAAGGCCGAAAGGTTATTGAGTTTAATAAACGTATGGGAATGACTGCGGGTTACACAATTAGCTTTCATTCCATTTCAAGGCGATTCAAAGGTGCGATTTCCCTGGCAGGCAAGCGTGATCTGACACAGGAACATTTGGATGAGATGTGGCTCGAGCACGGTGAAGATATTACCCTGATCAACAACATCACCCATCTTAAAATTCTGTCACTTCCCTACTCTCCTCCTAATCGTGGCTTGACCAAGCGCCAGCGCGAGGCTTTGCAATGGGTCGGTGACGGAAAGACCACTCAGGATATTGCTATACTGATGGGCTTAACGTCCGCCACGGTTGAAAAACATTTACGTCTCGCACGAGATTCCTTGAGCGTTGAAACCACCGCGCAGGCTGTACTGAAGGCTGCCTTGCTGAACCAGATGTTTGTGATGGAAGCTTAACTTCAATCTCCAAGTGGTTGTCTTTTTTTGTGTTTCAATCTACCCGAGCAAGTAAGGTATTCACTACTTCCACCAAAACGAGAATAATTGCATTCTACAATTGTTCCGTGAGTGGTGGCTTTAGCCAAAGGGACATTCGAGTGAAGGCGTTTTTATTTTAAACTAGTCTAGCCCGTTTTTCGTGTTGGGTGCGTATTGATGGCATCAAGCCGGAAGTCAATGAAGGGTTTCTTCCATCCCCATCTTGAGGGACCCTTCGAAAAAGAAACGGAGTCGCGGTAACGCGGCTCCGTTTTTTTGTACCAGAAGGAACTCACAGAAAAAAAATGAGACCCGCACCTGTCCGGAGCCGGGTCTCATCTTGTCTATATATGTCCAGCTTCAAAACCGCTGGATAACCATATTAGCTTTGTGAAACTTTGGCGACTTCAGCCGCAAAGTCTTCCTTCACAACTTCAATGCCTTCGCCAACTTCAAGACGAACGAAACCAGTAATTGTTGCGCCGACTTCTTTGGCTGCAGCACCAACGGTCAGATCAGGGTTCACTACAAACGATTGGTTCAGCAATGTCGACTCACCGACGAATTTCTTCATACGGCCGACGATCATCTTTTCGATAACAGCTTCCGGCTTGCCAGACTCGCGGGCAATGTCCATTTGGATCTGTTTTTCTTTTTCAACAACCGAAGCGTCCAGATCGGCTTCGCTCAGTGCGGCCGGATTTACAGCTGCAATGTGCATCGCAATCTGTTTGCCCAAAGCCTCGTCACCACCGGTCAATGCAACCAGAACACCGATTTTGCCCATTCCGGACGTAACCGAATTATGGACGTATGAAACAACCAGGTCACCTTCAAGTGCGGACATACGGCGCACCGACATGTTCTCACCAATAGTTGCAACCTTGGCTGTTACTACTTCAGCGACAGTCTTGCCGCCCATATCTGCTGCGTTCAGTGCGTCAACATCGTTTACACTCAGTGCAACCTTAGCAATGTCACTGACCATGCCTTGGAATTCAGCATTTTTTCCGACGAAATCGGTTTCTGAATTCACTTCTACCGCGACACCTTTGGTACCTTCAACGCTTACAGCTACTAGGCCTTCAGCGGCGGTACGGCCGGATTTCTTTGCTGCCTTGGCCAGACCCTTGGTCCGCAGCCAGTCAACGGCGGCTTCCATGTCACCATTGGTTTCGGTCAGGGCTTTTTTCGAGTCCATCATGCCTGCGCCGGTCGAGTCGCGCAGTTCTTTCACGAGTGCTGCTGTGATTGCCATCTTTTGGCTCTCCTCAAATCAAAACGAATTGGGGCAGGTCAACCCTGCCCCATGTGTTAAACCTGTGACGGTTGAATTAGGCTTCGGCAGATTCAGCCGTAGCTTCTTCAACTAGCGCTTCTTCAAATGCGCCAAGGTCAACGCCAGCGGCGCCCAGTTGAGTGGACATACCTTCCAGAGCTGCACGGGCAGCCAGGTCACAGTACAACGAGATCGCACGGGATGCGTCATCGTTGCCAGGAATGACGTAGTCTACGCCATCAGGTGAGCAGTTGGTGTCGACGATTGCAACAACTGGGATGCCCAGTTTGTTGGCTTCGGCGATGGCCAAGGATTCTTTTTTCACGTCGATGACGAAGAGCAGATCAGGTACACCGCCCATTTCGCTGATGCCGCCAAGCGAAGCCTGCAGCTTCCCGTGGTCGCGTTCCATGCCCAGACGCTCTTTTTTCGTCAGACCTTCGAAGCCGACTTCCATCTTCTCATCGATGTCTTTCAGACGCTTGATCGACTGGGAAACGGTTTTCCAGTTGGTCAATGTGCCGCCGAGCCAACGGTGGTTCATGAAGTACTGAGCTGATTTCTCAGCGGCTTCGGCGATTGGCGTTGCAGCCTGACGCTTAGTACCAACAAAAAGAACGCGGCCACCTTTTGCAACGGTGTCGTGAATGACCTGCAAAGCTTGATCCAGCATTGGAACAGTTTGGGTCAGATCCATGATGTGGATGCCGTTACGTGCGCCATAGATGTACGGACCCATACGCGGGTTCCAGCGCTGTGTCTGGTGGCCAAAGTGTACGCCAGCTTCAAGCAGCTGACGAAGAGTGAACTCAGGAAGAGCCATATTCGTATTACCTTTCCGGTTTTTTCCTCGGCGGGGGTCTTAGAGCGGATGCTCCAACCGGCGGTCTGTTGGGGATGTCTCCCCCAATCAGGCCAAACCCCGCCTGCGGGTTTGAATGACGCGCGTATAAGGCAGGTTCATAGATGGTGCAAGTGCAAATGACGACCTCTGTTCATTCACCCTTTATCATGCCCCCTACGTACCTGATCCTCACAGTATGCCGCTAGAACCTTACGGTTTTCAAAGTCTGACACAGAGACCGGAGGGTGGTAAATAAGTTCGACTGAACCTTGATGCACAGTGGCCAATATCTTGAGCAAATGTGGAGCAAAATCCATGTCTCCCCACCATCCATAATACCTGTTTGGTTCCCCTTTGGGCGGGTGGTACACAACAGACACCGGCTGCACAGACATAAAGTCACGTAAGTGTTCACTAAAGAACGCCGCAAAAAGTGTTGTTTTAAAGGGTAAAACTCGCAATCCGTCAGTCGAGGTTCCCTCGGGGAAAAATACGAGTTTATGATCCGCTTTAAGGCGCTGTTCAAAAAGCAATGTTTGCTCGCGAGCCTTCTTTGGATTTCGCTCGATAAACACAGTGCCGGTCGCCTTGGCCAGCCAGCCAATTCCTGGCCATTTTGCGACCTCTGCCTTTGAGACAAAGTAGATACGCTTGCGAGCATTGAGTGCGAAAATATCCAACCAAGACGAGTGGTTGGCGACGACAGCTCCACGTTCCTGCATAAGGTCACCGGTTGTCCGAAAGCCAATGCCCATGACACGAAACGCATTGCGACATACAAATTGGGTGACGTAAGGAGTGATGGGGCGATGCAGCCCGCACATTGGTCGTTCAAATAGACGCAAAGTGAGCAGGATCAAAAGTCCGCCAAAAACCAACACCCCCAAAACCAAGCATCGCAAACTAATCAGTGCCCAGCCAAGTCCCGAAATGTGAATCGGATCAGGTTCAATTTCGCTCTGCCAACTGGTGCTCATCGGTGCCCTCGCCCGCCTGAATATATACGTCTTTGCCGATGGTTTATTTTCTCTGTATCAAGGATGAGAAAGACGTCGGTGGTGTTAAAGTCATAATCGATAAAGGCGCCGTCTCCAACACATCCGCCAAGACGCAAATAGGCCTTAATCAACGCTGGTGTGTCGATCATAGCCTGACGTCGATCCAGTGCATTTTGTGGTATTAGGTCCATCGACTGATAGGTCTTGGCACGCACGCGCAACTCGGTTGGTGCAAGATGGTTTTGTCGCAGTATCGAAAGGGAGTTTGCCAAAGCCAAAGGGTTTGTCCCGTGAAAACTGGCCACACCGAACAGGATTTCTATACTGTGATATGCGATATATTCTGACAGTCCCGACCATAAATGAAACATCGCAGCACCTCCGCGATAGTCGGGATGGAGGCAAGTTCTCCCTAATTCCAACAGTTTGCGACCCGAAGCTCTGAGTTTGGTCAGATCGTACTCATCTTCTGAATAGAAACTTCCGGCTGCGACGGCCTGATCCTCCCGTAACAACCGGTAAACACCGACCACAACTCCATTGGAGTTATCCTTAATTATCATGTGGTCGCCGTAGGAATCGAAATCGTCACTTTCCAAGCCGGCATAGTGGTCGACTAGGTTTCCATTTCCCCCAAGTTCCTGAACAAAAACTTGATAACGTAGCGCTTGCGCGGCTTGCAAATCCTCGCGGGTTTCAGCGATTTTTACGGTAAAGGCAGGGCCTTGGTCTGGCATGATAAACAGCTAACACATTTCAAAGTCGGGCTTAGATAGACCAGATTGCGATCAACAAGCAACATTGCGATGAATAAGCAACAATTTAAGCAAAACTTACCTAAATCGTTAACTCTTCATCAACCGTTATCACGGATCAAATACTGGTGTCAGAGCAATGCGGGATCCGTCGATCACCAGCTTGCCTTGGTCACGGAAATTTACGGAGATTTTACCGCCGATATTTGATTGCACTTGCCCCACTCCCCATTCGGGATGATCTGGGTGCTGGACAAACATACCGGGCGATAAAATCGCATTGAGGTCGGTCATAAGGGATTGGCCCAATTCGGAGGAAAGACATGGGTATAGATAACGTCAATTTGGCGGCTTTGATAGGGTCAAGGATCTGCCACGATTTGATCAGCCCAGTGGGCGCCATTAACAATGGCCTCGAATTACTCGAGATGTCTGGCGACCTTGCCGGTCCTGAACTGGAACTTATCTCTGACAGCGTTGGCAATGCCAATGCACGCATTCGGTTTTTTAGAGTGGCCTTTGGCAGTGCTGGAAATCAACAACTCAGCCGAGCTGAAACCGTTGCGATCTTGGAAGACATGAGCAAAGGAGCCCGGCTACAGTTTCAGTGGTCTCCGCTGGAAGCCTGCAACAGACAAGAAGTCCGTCTTTCGTTTTTGGCCTTACAGTGCCTTGAGACAGCCATGCCCTATGGCGGTACTGCTAAAGTTTTTTATGCGGATGGAAAATGGACCGTGATTGGTGAAGCACCAAAGATAAACGTTGATGATGATCTCTGGGCGCGGATCAGTGGTGGTCAATCCAGTTCTACAATCACCCCAGCGTTGGTGCAATTTGCCATGTTGCCTGAAATGGCAAAGAGTATGGATCGCACTGTACGGGTCGAACAAAGCTTGGACAAAATCACTATCAATTTTTGATCATGTAAGCCTAAATTTGCAGAGCGTCAGTCCCCCATGGGCCGACGCTCTATTGGTTTCAGCTCCGAACAGTTCCGTTGCCTCGGACCAAGTATTTGAAACTGGTCAATTGTGCCGCTCCCACCGGGCCACGCGCATGCATCTTACCGGTTGCAATACCAATCTCTGCCCCCATGCCAAACTCACCACCATCTGCAAACTGTGTTGATGCATTATGCATCAGGATAGCACTATCAAGCTCGGTGAAAAACGTCTGAACCGCATCCTGGTCTTCTGTGATGATACAGTCAGTATGCTGCGAATGATGCCGACGAATATGTGCGATCGCATCATCGATACTGTCCACACGTTTGGCCGCGATGATCATGTCAAGATACTCACAACCCCAGTCGGCCTCGGTTGCTGTCACCATGTTATCTGGACCAGGTAGGCCTTTTTCTGCACGGACTTCTACGCCTGCGGTCATCAAGGCCGACAAGATGTCCTTACCCAGGGATTCAGCGACATCGCTGTGGATCAACAGACATTCGGCAGCTCCACAAATGCCGGTTCGACGAGTCTTGGCGTTCAGCACGATTTCCAGTGCCTTTTTCACATCAGCGGCCTTATCTATGTAAATATGCACGATACCTTCAAGGTGTGCAAAAACCGGGACACGCGCTTCACGCTGGACCAGCCCGACTAGGCCTTTACCGCCGCGCGGTACAATAACGTCGACATAATTGGTCATCGTCAGCAATTGTTGAACGGCTGCTCGGTCACGGGTGGGAACCAGTTGAATAGCATCCAGCGGCAGTCCGGCCATATTGAGTCCGGCAACCAGACAGTCCTGTATAGCCTGACTAGAATGAAAGCTCTCTGAACCACCGCGCAGGATCACCGCATTGCCTGACTTCAAACACAGGGCTCCCGCATCAGCCGTAACATTCGGGCGGCTTTCATAGATCACCCCAATGACTCCCAGCGGAGTGCGAACCCGTTGGATGTTGAGCCCTGACGGCTGGTCCCATTCTTCCAGAACCTGGCCAACCGGATCATCTTGCCCAGCAACCGCCCGTAAGCCGTCGACGATGCTTTGAATGCGGGGTTCATCCAACATGAGGCGATCCATCATCGCGTCGGACAAGCCTTTGGAGCGGCCGAAATCCAGATCGCGTAGGTTCGCGGCGATAATCTCGTTCCGTCGTGCCCAAACAGCATCGGCAGCTGCCATCAGTGCGGTATGTTTGTCTTCACCCGAAGCAGTAGCCAAAATTTGCGAAGCCGCTTTTGCACGCGCGCCAATACTGGCCATGAGTTCGGGGATATTTTCAATGTCGTTCATCAGTTTCAAATCTTTCCCAATTTGGGCGCCAGAGTTCGTCGACCCCGGCGGAGGCATTTTTACCAAGAAAAAGAGTCAGAGTGCCATATCATCCCGGTGGATCAAGGCCGCGCGGCCAGGATAGCCAAGCGTATTCTCGATCTGGTGCGACTGGAGACCCGAAATTGCCCGAGCTTCAGCGCCAGTGTACCGGCTAAGTCCCTGACCCAGCTTATGCCCGGATGGGCTAACAATGGCCAGCGGCTCACCGCGGCCAAAATTGCCCTCCACTTGAGTGACCCCTGCAGGAAGCAGACTGTTACCGGATTTCAAAGCTTTCGCCGCACCAACATCAATTGTTATTTCGCCGCGCGGTTTCATGGCCGCAATCCAACGTTTGCGTGCCGTTTGGGGATCAGTATGTGCTGAAAACCAAGTGCAAGGTGATCCATTCTCTAGTACTTTCAATGGGTTCAAATGGGAACCTTCAGCAATCACCATGGCACAACCCGCGGCAGTTGCTACTTTGGCAGCCATCAATTTTGTGATCATTCCACCTTTGGAAAGTCCTGAGACACCATCGCCAGCCATGGATTCGATTTCCGGAGTGATCTGGGCAATCCTGTCATAGCGGATCGCTTTTGGGTCCAACGCAGGATTGGCACTGTAAAACCCATCAACATCTGACAATAGAACCAGGCAATCAGCTCCAATAGTCACGGCAACCTGAGCTGCCAGTCGATCATTGTCACCGTAGCGAATTTCGTCAGTTGCAATGGTGTCGTTTTCGTTGACAATCGGAACCACGCCAAAACCCAATAATGTTTCCAGCGTCGCGCGCGAATTCAAATACCGGCGGCGATTTTCGCTGTCTTCCAGTGTTACAAGAACCTGTGCGGTTTTAATTCCGTGAGGAACCAGTGCTTCTTCATATGCCCGTGCAAGCCTGATCTGTCCTACGGCTGCCGCTGCTTGGGACTGTTCGAGAGGGAGATCGGAACTTGAAAGGCACAACACGCCACGACCCAAAGCGATAGAGCCAGACGATACAAGAATGACGTCAATCTGTTGTGCCCGCAGCCATGCGACGTCTTCAGCAAGAGCCCGCAGCCACTTGGTACGCAAGGCACTATTGCCGCGATCGACCAGCAACGCGGAACCAATTTTGACAACAATGCGTTTTGCGCTGCTTAGGGACTCCAAGACTCCGCCTCCTCAGCGGGTTTCGACCGAATGCGGTCATCTTCAATTTCCGCTTTTACCGCACGCAAAACTTCGGGCAAACCTTCACGGCTGACACCCGACATCATTAGAACGGAGCCACCGACTGCCGCTTCCAGTTCTGCCTGGGCCTCTGCACGCTCTTCGTCGTCAAGAGCGTCGATCTTGTTCAGCGCGGTTACCCGGTTTTTGGTTGCAAGCTCGCCGCCGTAGGCCTCCAATTCGCCGATGATAGTGCGGTAATCTTCAGCAATAGTATCAGATGTGCCGTCAACCAGATGCAGCAGAACCGAACACCGTTCGACATGGCCCAAAAACCGGTCACCGATACCGCGACCCTCATGGGCCCCTGCAATCAAGCCAGGAATGTCAGCAATAACAAATTCAGCATTATCAACGCCAACCACGCCGAGGTTCGGGTGCAATGTGGTGAAAGGGTAGTCCGCAATCTTTGGACGTGCGTTAGAGCTGGCCGCCAAAAAAGTAGACTTGCCGGCGTTCGGCAGGCCCAGAAGACCGGAATCGGCAATCAACTTAAGCTTTAGCCAAATGGTCCGCTCAACGCCTTCCTGACCTGGGTTGGCGCGACGGGGGGCCTGGTTAGTTGCACTCTTGAAGTGCAGGTTACCAAAGCCACCATTGCCGCCTTTGGCCAATTGGATGCGTTGCCCAACTTCGGTCAAATCAGCAATGACTGTTTCTTGGTCTTCGTCCAAAATCTCGGTGCCGACGGGTACCCGTAAAACGATGTCATCACCATCTTTACCGGTGCGCTGCTGGCCCATCCCGCTTTGGCCGCTTTTTGCGAAAAAATGCTGCTGATAGCGAAAATCAATCAGCGTGTTCAATCCATCGACCACCTCGACCCAGACGGTTCCCCCCTTGCCGCCATCGCCGCCATTGGGACCGCCATATTCTGCATTCTTCTCACGCCGAAAGCTGATACAGCCGTTGCCGCCGCCACCGGATCGGATATAGACCTTTGCCAGATCGAGGAATTTCATGACTGCTCCTTTTCACACGGTCCAAGTCACTGACCCAAGCGTGATAGTATCGAATGATCCATGGCAGGGGCAATTTTATCCCCGCCTCGCTTAACGCTTGCCTTAACGCATCATGAGCGGCGCGCCAATCACAGTTTTCTGCTGTATGTCCAAGTTGGCACGGCTGCATTGCGCGAAACCGAAAATGTTTCAGCGTCACCCAGATATTCAAAGCCGCAATGTGTCAACACCCGCGCCGAGGCAGGATTGTCCTGAAAGACAGAGGCAAACATAGCTGCGTTGTTCAACGGGTTTGCGTCAACCAGCGCCTTTAGTGCTTCGGAAGCAAGTCCCGTATTCCAAAACACAGGTGCGATCCAGAATCCTGCTTCTGACTGGTTGCGATCCATTCGCTTCAAACCAATCACACCCTTAAGTTCAGCACCACCATCACGGGTTCCATCGATCGCCCAAACATCTTCGTCGCGCTCTTCCGCCAGCGCACGTCCTATGTAAGCTTCAGTTGCGCCAGGTGGCAGCGGATGAGGTATGGAACTGGTCATACGTGCCACACGTTCATCACTGGTATATTGCACAAGCAACCCGGCATCCGATTTCCTGAGAGGACGCAAGACAAATCGCTCTGTTTCGATGAGCGGTTGTATAGGTGTTTGATCCAGGCTCATGCAGATATTCCTTATTCACTCGGTACTCGTTCTACAGACAACCTTGCCAGGTTGGCTTAGATCGGGACTACAGATATAGTCATGTGGTCTGCACCAAAACAGAAAGAGGGACCGGCTTATCACCGATCCCCCAAATATTTATTAACCTTGTGGGTTCGGTTTATTCAGCGGCCTCCGCCACTGGGAGAACCGAAATAAAGGTGCGGCCTTTCAGGCCTTTGTGGAAGGTAACAGCGCCTTCGACAACAGCAAAGATCGTGTGATCTTTACCCATGCCTACGCCTTCGCCCGGCCAAAATTTGGTCCCGCGCTGACGAACGATGATGTTACCTGAAGTGGCTGCTTGGCCACCATATAGTTTCACGCCTAGGCGGCGACCAGCAGAGTCGCGGCCGTTACGGGAGGAACCACCAGCTTTTTTATGTGCCATTCTGTCTCTCCTTAGCCTTTAGCCAGCTCTGCAGCCTGTGCAACCCACTCGGGTTTCACTTTGACCGCCTCGATACCAGCAATGTCGTCTGCCGACAAGGCTGCGATCTGAGCAAAACTGGTCAGGCCAGCGTCGTTCAGTTTTGTAGCTGCGGCCGGGCCAACACCAGTCAATTGTGTCAGATCATCGGATGCAGCAACTGCGGGTGCATTTGCCTTAGCTGCCGAAGCGTCTTTGCCCGTTGCAACTTTAACACCGGATGCGTCAGCACCAGAAGCCATGATCTCAGTGATCCGGACCAATGTCAGTTTCTGACGGTGACCTTTGGTGCGCTTAGAAGAGTGCTTACGACGGCGCTTGACGAAATGGATCAGCTTTTCGCCTTTGATCTGGTCGATGACCTCGGCCTGCACAGCAGCGCCTTCAATAAAGGGTGCACCCACAACTGGAGCGTCGCCGCCCAGCATCAGGATGTCGTTGAACTGAATTGTTTCGCCAGCATCAGCAGCCAATTTTTCAATGCGGAGGATATCACCCGCTTGAACTTTGTACTGCTTGCCGCCAGTCTTGAGGACCGCAAACATGCGTCATTCCTTTTTTAACCGCGTTCTGTGGTCCCCTCAACGGGCGTTTTGGCCTATGCCACCTCGAACTGCGCGTCCCGTTGGGGACCGATTACATAATGAACCCGGCACAGAACAGATTCCGAGCCGGGATGCGGGCTTATGCGGCAGTTGCGTGACCCTGTCAAGTCCCGCAACAGGAACGGCGAAAGGGACCTGCATTCCCTGCCCTGCTGCTGTCCTAGATATCCTGGCCCATGGCCAGTTCAGATAGCCGGGACGCCAGCAATTCGAACCGGTTTGCGGTAATCTCATACTGTACCGCATTCAGCAATTCATAGACAGATTGCATCAAGGGATGTTCCAGGGCTTCGACATAGGCCAGTAAATCCCGATCCGTAAATGCCTGATAGGTATAAGCTGAACCAGCCAGTGCTGACGCTTGTAATGCAAGGCGTAAATCACCTTCCTGTTCCTTTAATAGGGCTTCTAAGCCATCTACGCCCAACTCCAACTCAATGACACCAGCATCCCGAGCCGCCATAAGGAAACGAAGTTGGATCTGCTGTACCGCCTTAACGCCGGTATTTGAGGAGTCAATTGCGGTTCCCATACGCTTTAAAATGGCCAGCCGTTTAGACCCCTCGCGCACCAACTCTGAGATAATTCGTGTTCCTGCCCGTTGGACGACATCATCTTCTTCGATCATGTGGGCTGCATTTTCAGCCACAACCAACCGCTGCCCTAAATCACTTGCATAAAAGGCCGAGGCATGGGCCAGCGCCTCTTCATCCAATGTTTTCGACAGAATTTGCAATGCAAGATCGTGCATCACGTTTGTATCAAATACCTGGTTTGACAAGCGGCTCCAGGCAGTCCCGAAATCGCCCGGCTCTAAGCCCAGCATGTCTGGTGCACTGCCAGCCGACAGCGCAATACTGTCTAATGCGACATCAAACCCAGTAACCTCCAGGAAGGTTTCGATCCGATCACGATCTGCCGCAGATACACTTTTCGGAACTAAAAGGGACGCAAGAACAAGGACTAGCAGGCCACGCATCACGAATACGGGAAAGGGGAGAAAATATTTCATACCACAATACCTAAGCGATTTATGGATACAGGCAATGGAAAACAGACTTTCTTGACCGAACTGTGAAAACCCTCTTGCACAGCCTCAAGAACCGCCTTAAATGCAGCCTCACCAGACCCCCGCGGAGAGGTGCCGGAGTGGTCGAACGGGGCGGTCTCGAAAACCGTTGAGCCTTCACGGGTTCCCAGGGTTCGAATCCCTGTCTCTCCGCCATTTTCCCAGTGTCTAACGTCAGACAATCTTGTCTCCCCTAATGTTTGGCTCAGTGAGTAAGCGGGGACGTTAGGAAAACGGTGAAATTTATGACGTTATTGGGCCACCTAACTCCCTGATTGCTTGAGCATAGGCTCCTTCAGGATGCCGCGTGCAATGGGCTCTAGGAAGCGATCTCCATCAAATGCCATTTGAATGGTCCGCGCATGCCGGATATTGAGATCAGCTGTCTGAGGTAAAGGTATTACAGCGCCTTAATGCTAACTAAACTGATGGGAGAATGTCTGGACAAGATCAGTTTTGGCGGTGTTCAAGAGAGGGGTGCCGTGTGAGGGTAACAGATGCCTAAAGGGCAGTTTGGAGACCTTTTCAAATTCTGCAGGGGCCGGTGCACAATGACGCTTCCACTCTGGGCCGATATTAGCAGGACGGATAAATCCGCCCTTCGTCATGGCGTTGGCAGCGGCCTCGCTGAAAAACTCATCCACTTCACTCCAGTTCTGAAGGCTGTCCGCTGCGATAACTACGCCGTCCTCGCGATTCAGCACGAACATTGCTTCAGGCATTTTTGAGCTCTCATATACGAACAAAGACAGATCTCTGGTTGGCATGTCCCCGCCTGCCTTAAGTATGTGGTCAGTACTCAAGCCTCCTTTGTGCTCCATCCCTGCCAGCGCCCACAGTTTGGCGCCATAGCGATCCACATAAAACGGATTATCCAAGCCGTTGTGGGCACCCAAGTGATACGAACCAAGTTTGACGATATTTTCGACCCGGCCCAAGACGTCCAGCCCTTTCA
Source organism: Parasedimentitalea marina (assembly GCF_004006175.1). Lineage (GTDB taxonomy): Bacteria > Pseudomonadota > Alphaproteobacteria > Rhodobacterales > Rhodobacteraceae > Parasedimentitalea > Parasedimentitalea marina. The sequence goes on along the minus strand of NZ_CP033219.1, from coordinate 2,127,842 downwards.
ACCCGGCCTCACTCAGGCGAACCGGGCTGATGAGCGTCAGGATGTCTCCATCCCGAAGAATAGTCATGCTGCGGCTGATCCTGAAACCAGGCATCATGTCGACACTTCCAGTCACAAAGAAGACATCTGAAAAAACTTCGCTGATTTCACCATGCGGAGTTTGAGATGGAAATCGGGTCATTTCTGTTATTCCTTCTCATGGGAACTACCCCCCAATGATACACCGCGCCACTCCCAAATCTATTTAGGCGGCGCGGAATATTTTTGTTTAACTTAAGCCGAATAGTTACATCACCGGGGCGAAATCCGCTGCAAACTTTTCGATATCTGTCGCCTTTTCTCCGGTGATTTTCTCGTAGTCGCTGGTTGCCGGTTGATCCTCTCCCTCGGACCAGCGCTTGAACAAGGTCATGACCGTTTGAACAACCATTTCAGGTGTACCATAGGCTTCAAGTCCGGCTTTCTGATCTTCGTAGGATAGATTCACGTAGCTGATTTCCTTGCCGAGGGGCTTTGAGAAAGCCTTGGCAACATCATCAAAACTGATCGGCTGTGGACCCGTGATAACGTGAATTTTGCCGTTGAACGCGTCCGAAGTCAGTCCAGCCAGCGCTGCCTTGGCAATGTCACGCGCATCCACCATGGGAATTCGAGAGTCACCCATGTATTGCGCAAACATGCCCTGATCCTTCATGAAGGTCGCGTGCATTTGTGGGATATTCTGCATGAAATAATGTGGTCTTAGAATGACATAGTCCAACCCACTCGCCACCAGATAGTCATCAACCTCAGAATGCTGTTCATACATCGGAAGGCCCTTGCTATAGTTGGCAGGCTCAGCCGACAGCCGCACAATTTTGTGCACATCTGCGGATTTGGCGCGATCAATGAGCCCTTTGTGCAAGTCTGACATGACTGGCGACGGCGCGCTCAGAAGGAACACCGTGTCGACGTTTTCCAAAGCGGCCTCAACGCTTGGCCAATCTCCCAGTTCTGCACGAACAAAGGGGACACCTGCCGCCGCCATTTTAGTCTCATTTTCCTCGTTTCGCACCATGACGCGGTAACTTTGGTCGCCGTCCTTCAATAGATCGACCAACGGGGTGCCAATGTTTCCGGTGCCGCCGATGATAAGGATTTGATTTTTCATTTTCAGAACTCCTGGGTGCCCTCATCTGGGGCAGCGTTGCGTCTAAATTTGGAATACCGGGTGCAACTGCGGTGTGGAACTGGCTATAGTTGCAATGTTTCGTTCCGTTTTTGCACCATGCGTAATGAATCGCATTCCAAGAATGAGAGAGGCCCTGATGAAAGTTTTTGAATGGGATGACCTGCGATTTTTTCTGGCAGTGCTACGTGGACGGTCAGTGCGTGCTGCTTCCAAGCAGTTGGGTGTCAGCCACTCAACTGTGTCGCGTCGGTTGCAAGCAATGGAGGATCAACTGAACATCAAACTGTTTACGCGTCAGCCCGATGGTTTCGTTCTGACCGATGTAGGGGAAGCACTTGTCGAACGTGCAGAGCGGGTAGAAAGTGAAATACTGAGTATGGAGCGCGAGGTGTTTGGCCGGGATGCACGCCTTGCAGGGGTGGTGCGAATATCAACGCCTCCGCTGTTGGCACAAGATCTGCTGATGCCTATTCTGGCAGAGTTTACGACGCTTTATCCGCAGATTGAAATTGAGGTCGATGCAACCTTTGAGGTGGCCGACTTGCGACGGAGAAACGCCGATATTGCCATCCGGTTTCAGGTGCAACCTGATGACGGTCTGGTCGCCCACCGGCTGCCGGATTTTGCCAATACAGTCTATGCGACCCAGGACTATGTCGAAGCGAATAGCTTTATTGGCGAAAACCCAACCGCCGAGTGGATTGCATTGGGTGGCAAAGATGTATTGGCCCACTGGCGTGAAGACTCGCCGATGTCCAACTGCAAGGTGACACATGTAATCTCAGACATGCAGGCGCAACAAAGTGCGATCAGTGCTGGAATGGGCTTTGGCTATCTAAACTGCTTTGCTGCCGATCCCGACCCGACATTGGTACGCATCTCTGAACCCAGAGCTGCGCACGCCTTGCCGACCTGGGCTTTAACCCACCCAGACCTGGTCGCAACCGAGCGGGTGCGAGTTTGTGTCCGCTTTCTTGTTGCTGCGATATTCTATCGTGAACACGAAATAAGCGGGAAAGTTTCAGGTCAATTGTGAGTGAGTTCTTGTGAAAGCTCCTAAACTGGCTGCTACTCTGTGCCATTACGCCCTTAAATACTTCTCGAACGGCGAAACTATCAGACATGGAATTAGAAGTATCCAGAACCTTGCGGGGGCTTATTTCTGTCCTAAAAGTTGGGAAGACATAACCGGGCTCATCATAGGCGTTCCACTTACAGGATCTGAGATAACCTTGGCTCGGAGGTCATAGATTTGGCCCAGCATTGCTGACCTCACCACATCGGCGGGATTGCCCTGCACTTGAATTGCACCGTCCCGCATAACAACCAGATTATCCGCAAAATGTGCAGCTTGAGCGAAGTCGTGTAACACTACGACGCAGGTCTTACCCGCGCGCTGCAACCCAGACAATAAGTCCAAGGTTTCGAATTAATGGTGAATATCAAGAAATGATGTGGGCTCATCAAACAGCAAATACGGGGTATCTTGAGCCAAACACATTGCGATGAAAGCTCGCTGGCGCTGACCACCTGAGAGTTCCGCCAACGGACGTTTACGCAGACCCGCGAGCGAGGTAATGTGAAGTGCATTTTCGACAGCGTCGCGATCGGCCTGACTGCGCAAACCCAACAGGTTTTGATGTGGTGCGCGGCCGTAGTTGACCAACGGCTCCCCAGATATCGTCGGCGGCACTACTGAGTTTTGCGGCAAAAACGTCACCAATCGGGCGATCTCTTTTGTCTTGGCGGTCTTTATGTTGCTCCCCCCAATGTGGATGGTGCCTTGATGTGCCTGTAGGACGCGGGCCATCGTGTTAAGCAATTTTGATTTCCCGCAGCCATTTGGGCCGATAAGAGCAGTAAAGCTCCCTTTGGCAATAGTCAGGGAGATGTCACACAGCTTGAAGCCGTTGTTGCCAGCGCTGACCTGATTGAGTTCAATACTCATGAATGTTTTGCTTTGCCCGAGGTTGTCAGAATGAAGATGAAAAACGGTGCGCCGAACATCGCGGTCAGAATACCAGCTGAGATTTCAGTCGGTGGTACCAGCGTCCCAACAGTTGCGTCCGCCAGGACCACCAGCAACATGCCCGTCAAAGTGGCGCACGGTATTAGGATACGGTGATGTCCCCTCCCATCAGGCTGCGTGCGATTTGCGGTGCCATCAACCCGACGAAACCAAGCACTCCAACGACGCTTACTGATACCGAGGCCAGCAGAACCGCCAGAACCATCAACATAAAACGCTCGACGCGCACATTCATGCCCAGGCCAGTTGCATGAGCGTCCCCAAGGCGGATCAAATCCAGCCGGAAGCTTAGGGTGACGCTGGCCACGCCCAACAGCGGCAGGACATGCCAGACCATTCCTACATGGGCCCAACCACGCGCCCACAGAGATCCCGTTAGCCAAACCAGCGGCGTTGAAAAAGTGAACGTGGGTGATGTAACCAGGATGTAGTTCACACCCGCATCACACAACTGCCCGACGGCAATACCGATCAGGACCAATCGGGCTGGCGACACCTTGCCAAATTCGGCTCCCAGATAGATCAGACTGGCCGCAAGGCAGCCGCCCATGACTGCTGCAACAGGCAGATATGTGATGGACAGATTGGGAAACATTATCACCATCAAGTACACGGCAAGTGCGGCGCCTGAATTGATACCGATGATTTTCGGGCTGGCCAGAGGATTTCGCAATAGCGCCTGAACAATGGTTCCGGATATCGCAAGGCATCCGCCGTTCAACAAGACCAACAAAGTCAACAGTCCTGCAACCAGCGCACTGGCGACGGCAAACGCTCCTACTGCAGCGTCAAGCATTGTGAAAGAAAATCGAATCAAAACCATTCCCAAGGCAGCACCTTGATTGGCGCCAAAAATTGAGTGTGATGCCAATGGGTTTCTTGTGATTGCCTGCAAAAACCAAACCAGTAATGGCGAGGTTCATCCCGGTAAGAATTACCGCAACTGTCCGTGGCAACCGGATGTCAAACATAATGGACTGAGCAAATGTTGCTGGCTCGGCCCTAAACACGCCTAACAGCGCGTTCAGCCCAACATCATTTCGCCCTCCTGTCGCCAGGGACGCAGCAGTGCCACCGACGAACAGAAGAGCGAAAATAGAAGTGGCGAACGCAAAGCGCTTAAGCCATTCGCCACGTTCCATTTTAGTTGTCTTCGAGCATTTTCTTGATGAATTCCAGCATATCTTGCGCCGTCATTTCAGCTGCAAGCATCCCACGTAACTTGGACAAGCTATGCGCGGAGATCTCGTACATTTTACCATTTTTTCGGCACTCAGCTCTTCATACAGCGCATCCCCTGCACAGCTATCCGTAAATGCAGGCTGCACGTATTTCTCCAGGATCAACAACAGACAATTGTTCCAGCGTTGTAGGAACTTAATTGGTTTGATAAACGCTGCCCTCAGTCGGAGCCATGTTGGAGTTGAAGCCGAACATCTTCAACAAGGATCCATTGTAAGAAACTGGGCTGTGCAACCAAAGCCCATTGGCATTGGTGACCCCAAATTGCGCAACGACCCCGTTACCGGTGGTCTTGATCTCATCTACATAGGCGGCCATTGTTGCCTTATTGGCCTTAACGCGTGCGTCCATTTCGGCCTGCTTGCCAAGGGCCTGTCTGATAACTGACATATGTACCATCGACGCGTGATAATCACCGCCCAGACTGTCCAGACCAATGGTCAGGTAATTTCAGACAGTGTGTCATAGGCTGCTGCGTGGCGCGTTTTATCGGCTATGATCAGGTCTCGCTGCAACGAAGCAATGATCTCAAGGCTGGGTGTTTTAGGGGTTCCAACCGAGACCCAATCATCGCCAGTAACGTCAGAATAAGCCGGAAAGACTCCAACTCGTTTATTGTCGTCAGCGATGCCAACCGGTGCGACACCAACCGAAGCCAAAGCATCAATGAAACTAAACTCAAGAACACCCACACGCTGTGGCGCATCCGAAACTGTAGTTGAGCCCATTTCATGAGCAACTTCACCGCCGGAAACCCAGAATGGGAAAGTGAAAACAAGACCGCTAAATACGGATAACAGGGACCTTCTTGACAGCATCGGGCCGTTCTTTTTGAAAAAGAAAAAGTTGGCTATTCGCCATGCGGACCCGTCGCTGATTGCCGCTTATGGTACTTGACTTTTTTAGTCAAAAAATGTGCCGCACCTTGAACAACAAATGGATCTGCTTCACGAAATACTAAAAAGGTATTTTCTCATTTTTGCGTAACATCCTCTTGGGCCGGCCCCTTTTCCTTCCGCCATCCGGATGTCGACTACGAGGCTTCATGTAAGACTGCAATCAAAGCCTGATGCTTGCGAACCGATCTTAGGCGAAGCAGTATTCTCGGGTCTCGGGTCTCGGGTCTCGGGTCTCGGGTCTCGGTGCGCATGCTTTCATGTTCTGGCTGTATTAGTCTGGTCGATTCGCTACCACACATTAGACTTTCGCCAGATCGGTTGCCCGACGTGGGTCGTCTGCGTTCCCGGTGTTCACCGTCGTATCTGGTTCAAGCAGTAGGACCTCGCAGGTGCCCCCCAACGCCACCGGGCAATGCTCCACCCCATGCGGAACAATGATGAACTCACCTTCGTCTACCACCTCATCCCGGTCACGGAATTTCATCAACAGCTGCCCTTTGTGGACAAGGAACATCTCGTCTTCCGTTTCATGGTGATGCCAGACGAACTCACCTTCGAACTTGGCCAGTTTGACCGCCATATTGTTGACCCTTCCGGCGAGGCGCGGGCTCCAGGTTTGCGTGAATGAGGCAAATGCTTTTTCGAGGTTCTTGGGACCGTGCGGAGACACGTGTTTGTTTACCCCAGCCACGTCCCGTTGGATCGAACGTAATTGGGTTTCCAACACTGGGCTGTCGGCTGGGTAGTCGCCATCAAGCGCCGCGGTGCCGATGGTGAAACCAGCAGCACCAGAACGGCGGACGATTTCGATGCGCTCACGCGAACCGATCGAGCCGGCCATGATCACCGGCTTTTTCACCGCTGCACAGACAGCCGCCATCAGCCCAGTAACATTTTCGGTTGAGCGATAGGCCAGCAAATCAAGTCCGTGCACACCCTCTCGCCCAGCCAATTCCACCGCACTGTCGACCACTTCGTCGATGCTACCCGCGAGCACGCTGGGGTGGCCCTCGATCTGGCCTGGAAACGGGAAATACTGAATGTCGGTGCCCGCCAGAACAGTCAGAACCGCATCCACATTCGTGCCGCCCAGTAGGATATCGACACCGATCTCCGCAGCGGCTTTGGCTGAGGCAATCTCGCTTTCCTTGTCCAGGGAAACCACTTCAAGATAGCTGGTGGCTCCACCGGCCTTGATTGCCGCATTCAGATCCTTCAACCGTTCAAAAGGAAGGCCCACATCCTTGAAGCCAATGTGATGCACACCTGCAGCAAGCGCTGTTTTCAGATGCTGTTCTGCGTCCTCAACCGTCTTGTCATTGCGGGTGAGCATGAAGATAAAACGAAGTCCCATCAGGCTATTCCTTTACTTTGGGCAGATACCAGTTTGCTGGCATAACTCATGGCGGTCAGAAGGCTGGCGGCATCGGCCTTGCCGGTTCCGGCAATGTCGAATGCGGTGCCATGATCGGGGCTGGTGCGAACGAAGGGCAGACCAAGGGTGATGTTCACCCCTTTCTCCAGTCCCATGTATTTGACGGGGATCAGCCCCTGATCGTGGTATTGCGCCACGACAATATCGAACTGACCTTGGCGCGCCATCATGAATACCGTATCGCCAGGCCAGGGTCCGGAGGCGTTGATCCCCTCAGCCTGAGCGGCCTTGATTGCAGGCGCGATAATCTCAATCTCTTCCCGGCCAAACAGCCCACCTTCCCCGGCATGCGGGTTAAGGCCTGCAACTGCCACACGCGGATTGTCGTATCCCAAGGCTGTGGCACCCTCATGAGTCAGCCGGATTGCCGTCATCTGCGCCTCGAAACTACCGCCCTTGATGGCGTCCGAAAGCGAGCAGTGAATGGTCACGAGGACGGTGCGGATCTCGTCATTCCCAAGCAGCATTGCCACGCGCTCTGCCCCGCTAAAATCGGCCAGCATTTCAGTGTGCCCGGGATATGAAATCCCGGCTTGAGACAATGCCTCCTTATGGATTGGGGCTGTGACGATACCTGACACCTGCCCTTCCAGCGCACAAGCGATGGCCAGCTGGATGGCAGAAAAGGCGGCATCTCCACTTGTTGCCTGGATCTGTCCTATTGCGGGAAGTTCGGTCAGATTGCCACTGCTCACAACCTCAATCACGCCAGGCGTGAAACGAGCGTCTTGCACACAGCGCAACGAGCGCACATCGCAATCGGCCCCAACAATTCCGACAGCCCGTTCCATCACACTCGGACAGCCGAACACCAAGGCGCGGACTCCTGGCTGCTCGACCAGCGCCATTACGACGATCTCTGGCCCAATCCCGGACGGGTCGCCCATAGTGATGGCCAGGGGTTTAACTTGCTCTGTCATCAAATAGCCTTCCCTTTCCTGGTGCACGGCACATCGACCGCATGCAACAATGTTGTGTCCACGCCAAAGCCACCGGCCTTCATTCCAAGCGTTAACAAGCTCCCATTTGGCAGCGTGGCTATCGCGAGCGGAAAACCATGCTCAAGTTCGCCGACCAGGGAAAACTGGCAAATTCCAAGCAAGTTCAGCGCGGCTTCCATCTTGTCCCCACCTGTAGCGATCACGGTGTCACATTCCCCAAAATGATCCATGGCTTGCTCCACCAGATCCGAAAGAGATTGTGCAGGCGCGGTGACCCGATCCTTTGGTATCATCAGGTATGTGGTGTGGGGATGCTGCATTACCTGTGTCAATTGCCGACGGCTGACCGGATTGGCACTGCCGACGACGATCAGGATCGAGTTGCACATTCGGATTGCAAGTTTATCAGAGCGCGCTTGCGCAAACCGATTGGCCAATGCAATTGCCACTCCCGGGGAGCCAACCCAAAGTGTATCTTCAACGTCTTCTACTGCAGCCACCTTCTGGTTCAGTTCCTTCTGCGTAACCGCATCTAGAATGGTCACATCCGCGCTCGCGTAAGGCAGGAGATCTGCGTTCCGCGATGTTGTTGCAGGATGGACAAGATCATCAGCATAGGAGGACTGGCACACGGGAACGCCGTTCACATGCTGAACTCCGCCGGCGGTAATGCGCCCGGCCTCAGGACAGGCAGGCGCCATCACAATTCGTTTTCGCCCGCTGGCACGAAAAGCTGTCCAATCTGAAGGATATGTCGATGCGTGTATTTCATATGGTGAACATAGCAAACGTGTAACCTTTATAAATCTATTTGTTCTGACCGAAATTGGTGATAATTTATCACGTATGAAGCGATCTGAGATCCCCTCCCTCGATGACCTACGCGCCTTTGAGGCCGTTGCAAGACTTGGCTCTGTGCGGGCGGCCGCCGACGAATTAGCCTTGACGCATGGGGCAATCAGCAGACGCGTTACTAAGCTATCACGCGATCTGGATATTCGCTTGGTAACCCCTGATGGGCGTGGCATTGCCATGACTCCGGAGGGAGAGCTTTTATCCGACGCCACCTCCAAGGCCCTCGCTTTGATCGGTGAAACGTTGACCTCGATCCGTCTTCAAAAAGTAAATGCTCCGATTGTGCTTTCCTGTGAACGATCTGTCGCCATGCGGTGGCTGATCCCCAGGCTGAGCCAGTTTCAGGATGCACACCCTGATATCCCGGTCCATTTGTCTGTAGGTGGTGGTACGCTCAATTTCGCTCGGGATGGCGTGACATTGGCTGTGCGCCGCCTGGATTTTCCTATTGATCCCGACTGGCAGATCATCCCGTTGTTTGACGAGGAAATCGGTGCCGTGATGACTCCGGAGATGATTGGCGCATTCCAAGCTGGGAACTATATCGGACTGGGCAGCAAAACCAGGCCGAATGCGTGGTCGACCTGGTTGGATCAAATCCCGAACGCGCCCAAACCTGCTGAAATTAGATTGTTCGACCACCATTTCTTGCTGGCAGAAGCTGCTGCGGGTGGCCTTGGCGTCGCAGTTTGCCCACAAATCGTGGCCTGTGATGATCTCGAAAGGGGGCGCCTGATTGCGCCGCTTGGGTTTGTTGATGATGGATCAACCTATGGGCTGATACATCCACGGCATTCAGAATTGAGTGAGGAGATAGGAAGCTTGGTGCAATGGATCTGCAGTGCCTTCGCATCCGTCGGAGCGTAGTTACCGCTCTCCAATCTATCCGATTGTTGCTGAGTGTTCTGGCAAACAAAAGCAAATTCATTGCCAGTATTAATCATGCCGTTCGCAGCCCGAAACCGAACACTGGTTCATTACACAAGGAAACACCGCTCACTGCATTATTTGAGTGCGAAATCAGCGCACCTAAATCACCCGACTTTGATACTTTTGCCTGCTTTCTATGACGATAGCGCCTAATCCGCTGTTAGAAATTCCCAATTTTGCAGATGTTTTTCTTGAACTTGAGTTCGTCAGATAGAACTTCAACAATACTTGTCTATGTAAATTACTTTTGAAAGCAATTAGTAATGACGCCAAAACTGGCGCCATTACTTTTACGCCGCAATGATCATGAAAATAGATCATGTGCCAATTCAAGAGAGTCGATGAGTGTGTCGATTTCTCCAGTAGTGTTATACAGCCCGAAGGACGCCCTGCAGGTTGCAGTTACTCCTAAATGCTCCATGAGCGGTCCGGCGCAATGATGACCTGCCCGTACTGCGACGCCGCGCTTATCAAGGATTGTTGAGATGTCATGCGAATGGGCAGCCCCGTCCATAGTGAAGCTAAATATAGCTGCCTTTCCAGAAGCTTGCCCTTGTATATTGAACCAATTCAATCCGGCGAACCGGCTCTCTGCATAGTCACGAAGGCTGGCTTCATGGGAGGCAATATTTTCCATTCCCAAGCCCATCATGTACTCCAACGCCACACCGAATCCGATAGTTTGGACAATACCAGGCGTGCCGGCTTCGAATTTCATAGGCGGATCATTATACAAAACGTGGTCTTTGCTGACCTCTTTAATCATGTCCCCACCACCAAGGAACGGGCGCATCTCTGCCATACGCTCAGGCCGGATAAAAATGGCTCCGGAGCCGGAGGGACCATATAACTTATGGCCCGTAATAGCATAGAAATCACAACCTATATCCTGCACATCCACAGGCATGTGAACTGCGCCTTGAGATCCATCAACTAAGACTGGAACTCCCTTGGCATGGGCGCCTTGAGTTATGGATTTGACATCAACGACAGTGCCCAAAACATTCGAACACTGGGTCACAGCAACCAGTTTGGTCTTGGCCCCGATTGCATCAATAACCGCCTGTGGATCCAGAGATCCGTCTGGTTGAACATCCACCCACTTCAGCACGATCCCCTGTCGTTCCCTAAGAAAGTGCCAGGGAACGATATTTGCATGGTGCTCCATCACGCTTAGCACAATTTCGTCTCCGGGTTGGAAACGCGGCATTGCCCAGGCGTAGGCAACCAAATTGATACCCTCAGTGGTGCCGGAATTCAGCACGATAGTGTTCTCATCACCGGCGTTCAGAAAGGTTGAAATAGTGCCCCTAACGGCCTCGTATCTCTCTGTGGAAAGATTAGATAGGTAGTGCAAGCCGCGGTGAACATTGGAGTATTCCTCGGCGTAGGCCCGGGTAATTGCGTCAATGACCACCTTTGGCTTTTGTGCCGATGCTCCATTATCCAGATAAGTCAGCGGTTTGCCATTAACCTCTCGAGAAAGGATCGGAAAATCAGCACGAATTGTGTTTACGTCATACATTGGCAGAATGCCCCAGTGAGAAAGGCCGAGCTAGGCCTCGTAGAAATGACAGCGTAGGCGCAGGATGAGGATTGACCGATGTCAGTGTCATCGTAGCCAGTGACTGCCAGAGAATTATCATTTAGCGATCCAATAGGCTTGAATTAGACCAGAAACCCAAAACCAACAGAAAAGCGCGAACCAGAGCCCTCCGACCAAGGACAATGCGGGACTCGGACCGATAAATCCAGCTGTGAGGCCGTTGAGCAGCATCAGCGGGCTAGCCGCCAAAAATGCCCAAAACAGAGCGAGCCTGGCGCCATAACTGCCCCCCTTACCACCTAAAACACGTGCCACAAGGTAGGTCACCCATGAGAGTGTATATAGAATTAAAGGGGCAATGAAGATCAGGCCAAACAATGCTCCTCCTAGAAGCATGTTCAGATCTTGGCCAGTAAAATGAGCCTCTCGGGCCAACCGGGGCATTTGGGCTGTAAACGCCAGTGCGCAGCCCCCCATAAGGATTGCCAAAGCACGGTCTTCCCGCGGCCCCATGGCCAGGATCCTCGCCACAACGCGGCGCGGTCCCTTATATGTAGCGACTATGTCTGTTGTTACAGGCATCAGAGGCGCCGGATCAGCCAGCTTTCAAGTCGGCTGACAATCGTTTCGACGATATCCGGATTGCCAATTTCGTCGACAGCTTCGGCCAAAAAGGCCAATGTTAAAAGGTTGGTCGCATCTTTGTGAGGCACACCTCGGCTTTGCAAGTAAAACAAAGCCTCTTCATCAATAGCGCCAGAGGTCGACCCATGTGAGCAGGCAACATCGTCAGCATAGATTTCCAGTTCTGGCTTGGCCAAAAACTGGCTGTCATCATCTAGCATCAACGCCTGGCTGATTTGATAACCATCTGTTTTCTGAGCGCTGGCTTTTACCAAGATTTTCCCCTGGAACACGCCAGTAGCCCCATTGCGAAGTACTTTTTTGAAAACCTGTCGGCTTTCGCAGTTCTCGCCAACGTGTGTGATGAACACTGTGTCGTCGTGATGGAAATCGCCATCCCCGACGCAGGCGCCGGCAACATGAACGATGGCATCATCGCCGAGCAATTCAACGACTGTTTCATTACGTGTCAACACACCGTTGACGGTCAGTGTGAAGCATTTGAAAACCGAGTCCTTACCCAAACGTGCGAACAGATGAGTTGCAGCGCGACGTTCATGATCTCGGCCTTGGGCACAGATCATATGCAAAGCGCCTCCGTCAGCGATGTCAATTTCGCTGCACTTATTGAACCGTGCGGCGGCAGGACCGTTTTCAAGCACTGTAGCCTCGGCGCCGGATTCAACCCGAATGACATGGTGTAACATGCCATCCGATTCTTCGGCGTTGTGATTGTAAATGAGATTTATTGGCTTGCTCGGCTTTCCGGTCACCCGGATTGCAACCCCGTCATCGGCAAACGCAGTGTTCAGAGCAGCCAGTGGGCGGAACACAGGATCTTGCCCCCGCGCTTCAAGAACGCCGTACAAGTCTTTGGCCCAATGGATGTCTTGTGTGACCAGATCCGAGAGTCGATCAATCTGGACACCCTCAAGCTTCAGATTATCTGAAGCCTCTACATCAAAAACACCGTCGACAAACACGATTTTCAAGCAGTCGAAATTTTCAAATATCGGCGCTTCGTCGTGAACGAATACGGCGGCCTTTGGTGCCGTACTCTGGACCAGTGTTTCCGGACGGGTGTATTTCCAATACTCGTCCCGGCGACCAGGCAACCCCATGGTTTGAACCCGTGACAAAGCGGCCCGACGTGCCTCGGCCAAACATCCGCCAACCGGCATTGTTAGTTCAGCCAAACGGGCCTCGGTGGCGGTTCGTTTCAGATCAGGCAGAGCCATTTACTCTACCTCAGCCAAGATGTCGGCATAGCCGTTGTTTTCAACTTCTAAAGCCAGCTCTGGTCCGCCGGATTTGATGATGCGGCCATTGGCCATAATATGCACCACATCGGGCTTAATGTGATCCAGCAACCGTTGATAGTGTGTGATCACAAGAAACCCGCGTTTTCCGTCACGCAGCGCATTCACACCTTCGGCAACCAATTTCATAGCATCAACATCCAGCCCGGAATCTGTTTCGTCCAAGATGCACATTTTTGGAGAAAGCATCGCCATCTGTAGGATTTCGTTCCGCTTTTTCTCTCCGCCTGAGAACCCTACGTTGACTGGTCGCTTCAACATGTCAGCGTCAATTTTCAACGATTTGGCTGTGGCACGCACTTCCTTCAGAAATTCAGCCGCGCTCATTTCGTCTTCACCGCGCGCTTTACGTTGCGCATTCACAGCGGTGCGCAAAAAGGTCATGTTGCCAACACCCGGAATTTCAACTGGATATTGGAAAGCCAGAAACAGACCGGCAGCGGCACGTTCTTCGGCCTCTAAATCCAACAAGTCCTGACCATCAAGGGACGCAGTCCCCTCGGTGACAACGTAGCCACCCTTGCCTGACAGCACATAGGACAATGTAGACTTTCCGGATCCGTTTGGCCCCATGATGGCATGCACTTTGCCGGCTTCTACGGTCAAGTCGACGCCCTTGAGGATTTGCTTGTCTTCATCTTCAAGTTGGACGTGCAGGTTATTAATATTCAGCATTTTTCGCTCCTTGTCGCGAATGTTCATTGGGCTTCGGAGCGGGTCCGGACCTGTGGTCGGACCTCAGTATGCACCAAAGCGTTCATCCTTCTTTGGTCAGTTGAACCGACCAGTAAAATTTCCATTGCGCCAGGAAAACCTGGCGGCTGCGGCTATCCCACAGACCCTTCCAAAGAGATCGCTACAAGTTGCTGCGCTTCCATCGCAAATTCCATCGGCAAAGCCTGCAATACATCCTTACAGAATCCATTAACCACCAAGGCAACTGCTTCTTCTTCGTCCATTCCACGCGAGCGGCAATAGAACAGTTGTTCGTCATCCACCTTGGACGTCGTCGCCTCATGCTCAACCCGCGCCGAATTATTCTTGACCTCAATATACGGAACCGTATGGGCTCCGCATTTGTTGCCAATCAACAAACTGTCGCATTGGGTGTAATTGCGCGCATTTTTAGCTTTGGAGTGCATCGAAACCAGACCGCGATAAGTATTTTGTGCGTGTCCAGCGCTGATGCCTTTGGACACGATCCGAGACTTGGTGTTTTTGCCCAGGTGAACCATTTTGGTACCGGTGTCGGCTTGCTGGTAATTGTTAGCAATTGCAATGGAATAGAATTCACCCTGGCTGTCGTCACCGCGGAGAATGCACGAGGGGTATTTCCAGGTTACTGCCGAGCCGGTTTCGACCTGGGTCCACATAATCTTGGCGCGGTCACCACGACAATCAGCGCGTTTGGTGACGAAATTGTAGATTCCACCTTTGCCGTTTTCATCACCGGGATACCAGTTTTGAACGGTCGAGTATTTTACTTCTGCGTCTTCTTCGATGATGATCTCGACGACAGCAGCGTGCAATTGGGCGATATCGCGGGCTGGCGCGGTACAGCCTTCAAGATATGACACGTAAGAGCCCTTATCGGCGATAATCAGCGTGCGCTCAAACTGACCGGTATTCTCAGCGTTGATACGGAAGTAGGTCGACAGCTCCATGGGGCAGCGAACGCCGGGCGGAACATAAACGAACGACCCGTCGGAAAACACAGCCGAATTCAGCGTCGCATAGAAATTGTCGGATACTGGAACAACAGTACCAAGATATTTCTTAACCAGTTCAGGGTGTTCGCGGATGGCCTCGGAGATCGAACAAAAAATGACCCCTGCGGCTTTTAGCTCGGCTTGGAATGTGGTGCCGACAGAAACAGAGTCAAATACCGCATCCACTGCCACTTTTCGACCTTCGGCAGGCGCATTCTCGGCGCCTTCCACTCCAGCCAAAATCATCTGTTCTTTCAGAGGGATACCAAGCTTTTCGTAGGTTGCCAGTAATTTGGGGTCGACCTCATCCAGGGACTTTGGCTTGACTTCCATCGATTTGGGACGGGCATAGTAATACTGATCCTGGAAATCGATTTCCGGATAATCAACCATGGCCCAGCTTGGCTCTTCTTTGGTCAGCCATCTCTCATAGGCCTCCAGCCGCCAGTCCGTCATCCACTGTGGCTCTTCATTCTTTTCAGAAATCAACCGAACGATGTCAGGAGACAACCCTTTTGGGGCATATTCCATCTCAATTTCGGTTTCCCAGCCATATTTGTAAGCGCCGCCAACTTCGCGCACTGTATCGACGGTCTCCTGATCAACGCCTTCTTTTACTTGTATCTGGTCCAAAGCGGCCATTTTAGGTCTCCTTTGCTCACGCCACCCGGGCGCGATAAGTCTTTTCTTTTGCCAGCCACGTGTCTGCAAATCGCAGCACATCGCTTTCGCTTGTTTCGGGGCCCAGCGACACACGAATGGCGCTCTGAGCTGTGATTTCGTCGTATCCCATGGCCGTCAGCACGGCGCTTCCGCGGACCTTGCCGCTAGAGCAAGCCGATCCGGCGCTGATTGCATAACCAGCCAGGTCCATTTGCATAACTTGGGTCTCGCCTTTCCAACCGGGAGTAGCGAAACACAGTGTATTTGGCAGGCGGGGAACTGATTGCCCCACAAAAATAGTGTTTTGAGTTCCAGCCACAAGGGCCTGCTCCAGCATATTTCGCAGGGCTTCAACGCGTTCCCACACGCCATCAGCCAAGTCACGGGCAGCGGCTTCGGATGCAGCGCCAAAGCCTGCTATTCCGATAACGTTTTCAGTACCGCCGCGGCGCCCCATTTCCTGACCTCCACCTTTGATCTGAGTGGCCAGCTCGGTTCCACGCTTCAAAACAACAGCGCCGGTTCCCTTAGGCCCCCCCAGTTTATGCGCCGAAATGAGAGCGCGTGTTACGCCTAACCAATTGAAGGCAATAGGAAGCTTTCCAAATGCTTGTGTTGCGTCGGAAACGGCCAACCCCTGTGGCAGGATCTGAAGGATACCGGTTTCAGAATTGGCAAGCTGCAGAGCCGTACGGTTAGGCTGCTCAACTGTCACGGCTCCGTTGTGACTTACGGGTAGATCCTCAGAAATCCAAGACCTTACAGCATCATGTTCAAGTGCAGAACCATGTAATTTTTGGTCACCACAGGCGAGTAAGGCGCCTTCAGTTGATCCTGACGTGAACACTATATCCGCCCCATCCGCCCCAAAGGCTGAGGACACTTGAGCGCGAGCTCGCTCCACCAGTGCTTTGGCGGCGCGGCCCTCACCGTGGACCGAAGACGGATTGCCGCAAACATCCATCGCCGCGATCATCGCAGCGCGTGCTTCGGGCCGTAACATCGTTGTGGCATTGTGATCCAGGTAAACCCTAGTCATAGATACATGTTTTCCCGGTTTTGTCCGCCATAAACAGACTGTAATTCTGACTGCTCATTCAGCGTCAACTACTGAAAACAATCCCGGCACTGCAGGACAGGGCGCGAGGTCATTGTTGATGATATCCGATAGCCGTGTTTGGTGCAGGAACACATACACATGTGCACTTAACCCCTCCCACAAACGGTTCGTAAGCGATTGCGCCCGACTACCAGACGTCCCCCCTGACGCACCGGCGCCCTTATGCATAGCATCCACCGTCTCGTCCACCGCAGATAGGATTTCAACGACACGAATCTCCGACGCAGGGCGCGCCAAACGATACCCACCGCCAGGGCCTCGCACTGAACAAACCAACTCAGCACGGCGTAGCTTGACGAATAGTTGTTCTAAATAGGGTAAGGAGACATCTTGGCGTTTTGAAATGTCTCCTAATACGACCAATTTATCCGTGGGCTGCAACGCAATATCGGCCAATGCAACCATGGCATAGCGCCCTTTTGTCGAAAGCTTCATGTTTGTCGTACTCCAATCGGCCTGAACACAGCGAAAACATTGACCTTAGCGGCGTCAGTGCGTATCTCAGCCTGACGGAGCAAGGTTTTTATACTGCGCCCACATTTAGAACCGTTCTAAGGTGCCTTAGGGAATTCGTCAAGAATTACCCGACAGGCATCTCCCGCAAAAAAAGAATAGGATCCAACTGCCCATGCCTGAGGTCATTTTTCCCGGACCCGAAGGCCGCCTTGAAGGCCGCTATCACCCTCAAAAAGAGCGTGACGCGCCCATCGCAATTGTGTTGCATCCGCACCCACAATTTGGCGGCACCATGAACAATAAGGTGGTCTATAACCTCCACTATGCGTTCTATAATATGGGGTTCACCGTATTGCGGTTTAACTTCCGCGGTGTTGGACGTAGCCAGGGCGAATATGACCAAGGCGTGGGTGAGCTGTCTGATGCGGCTTCGGCGCTCGATTATTTGCAGTCGATGAACAACAATTCGAAACATTGTTGGGTTGCTGGTTTTTCCTTTGGTTCGTGGATCGGCATGCAGTTGCTGATGCGCCGTCCCGAGATCACTGGGTTCATTTCGGTATCGCCACCGGCCAATATGTATGACTTCTCGTTTCTGGCGCCCTGCCCGTCTTCGGGTTTGATCATCAATGGCACATCCGACAGAGTTGCCCCGCCGGCGGATACTGTGAATCTTGTGAACAAGCTGCACGAGCAGAAGGGTATTACCATCACCCATCAGGAAATTGAGGGCGCTGACCACTTTTTCCAGGAGCCTCACATGGACCACATGATCGGGAATGTCTCCGATTATGTAAAACGCCGCCTGACAGAAAACACCCGCTAATGGGGACGCTTGAACGGCTTGCCGAACAATTGGCTGATGACACTATGAAAGTGCAGGACGCTACTGGTCAAGACCGCTTGTTCATGGAGGTAAGCGGCGTCTTGGCCGCTTCCTCCCAGACGTTGGAAGAAGCATTTCTAACTGAAATGCGCGTGCGCCTGGCTGAACGCATTGCGCGCAAGTTTCTGAACAAGAAAATAGCCGAAGCCCAAGCCGCGACTGAAGGTGACATAAAATCGTGACGAGCCGGTTAGACGGGCAGTTTGAATTCCTCTTAGAGGCGGACAAATTGCGCCAAGTGGAACGTGCCAATCTGATCCTGGATTGTTCACGGCGTGAAAATTCGGCAGAGCACAGCTGGCACCTTGCGCTCTATGCTTTGGTGCTAGCGCCCCTGGCGGCGCCGGATGTCAAAATCGCCCGTGTTATCAAAATGCTGCTGCTCCACGATTTGGTTGAAATCGATGTGGGTGACCACCCCATTCATGAAGCAACCAATTGGCATGCGGTGGCTCAGGCTGAACAAGTGGCTGCAAAACGCTTGTTTGGTTTACTGCCGGATGACCAAGGTGCCGATATGCTTGCCCTGTGGCAAGAGTTCGAAACCAATCAATCCAGCGATGCACGGTTCGCCAAACAACTAGACCGTTGCCAGCCAATATTTCAAACTCTATATGGCGCTTGTCCGGTTCCAGAACATCTTGAGATCGTCAAGAATACTCTGGACGGTGGACGTGCTGCTTCTCTCGAACATGAATTTCCTGAGGCCTATTTGCATGCCCAGGAGTTGCTGGGCCGCCCTGCAGCTAAGACCTTGGACTCATTGACCTGCCGTCTGCCATTTCTAAACGAGGCCGACGGACTAAAACAGGTTCTGCGAGCTACACTTTTGGGCAATGGCTCTCGGCGTGAGAATTCAGCCGAACACAGCTGGCACATTATGCTTTATGCGTGGGTGCTGGCAGAACATTCCGCCGACAATATTGATATCGACCGTGTTATGATTATGCTTCTGCTGCATGATATCGTGGAAATCGACGCCGGCGATGCCCCCATTCACGGGCACATAGATCAAGTCGCTTTGGCAGCCAAGGAAGAGGCAGCAGCAACGCGGCTGTTTGGATTGTTGCCCAAGGATCAGGATACAGAATTTAATACGTTGTGGCATGAATTCGAAGCTGCTGAAAGTCATGATGCTATTTTTGCCAAGTCGATCGATCGCGTTCAGCCTGTGTTGTTAAACCTGCTCAATGGCGGCGGTAGCTGGGTCGAATATCAAGTGTCGCTTGATCAGATTGACACCCGTGTTGGCCAAAAGGTTCTTCGGGGCGCACCTGAGGTTTGGCATCATGTCAGGGCACGCATAAAACCTTGGTTTGACGCCGTTTAGACGCCACCGCCCCCGACCAACACAATATTGGCCGGGGGGCTGTACAGATTTAACTGGCAACCCTAAAAGTCGCTCCATTGTTCATGTCGACAACATCTGAAAACTCGTTATCTGCGCCTGAACTGTACTGCGACAAAGTCGCTTCTAGATCGCGTGCCTTCAAGTCCATGGTCATGCTGAGGGCTGACATTTCTTCGACCAGAGCGGCGTTGGTTTGTGTCGCGTTGTCAAGCGAACCTAGCGCATCTGCCATTTCCGAAAGCGCTGATGCCTGATCTGTCGAGGTCGACGATATTTTTCCAATCAAATCATTGGTAACCGAGACCTTCTTAACGATATCCTCCAGAGCTTTGCCCGCGCTATTCACCAATGTGGAACCTTCATCAACCTGAATGGCACTAGTGCTAATTAGACTTTTGACTTGGTTCGCGGCATCAGCCGTGCGCTGAGCAAGGCCTCGCACTTCGGCGGCAACTACCGCAAAGCCACGACCACTATCCCCTGCGCGGGCGGCTTCAACACCGGCGTTCAGCGCCAACAAATTCGTCTGGAATGAAATGTCCTCGATCACATCAATGATTTTGGAGATTTCTGCGGAAGATTGTTGAATGTTTCCCATCGCATCAACCGCCGATTTCATCAATGATCCATTGTCGACCGCACTGGTATAGGCGCTGTTGGCGTTTTCAGTAGCCGAACTTGAATCAGCAGCTGTGTTTTTGACAGACGAACTCAGCTCCTGCAGCGCAACGCTGGTTTCCGTTAATGTTGCCGCCTGGGATTCCGTCCGGGTAGACAGGCTTTGCACTGATTGCGATACTTCCATAGCATTGGTCCTGAATTCACCGGAAGTCGACACTGCCATACCGATTCCAGATGCAAGGCTTTCTGCCAACCGGTTGAAATTGTCCCGCATCGGTTTGTAAGCTTCGGGAAACTCCTCGTTGATTTGGCAGTCCAGATCGCCTTCGGCCATTTTGTCCAGGTGACGCCGGAATGTCGCCACAACGGCCTCGGCTTCCTGCTGGTTCTGAAGGGCTTGATCCTGTGCCGTTTCCGCAGCCTTGGCCTGAGACACCGCAATTGTCTGCTGGTGCTGCAACTCGATATCGGTAGCATGGCGTTTCAGGATGGAAATCAGCAACACAGCTGTTTCCATGACAACTATAAGGGCATGCAAAACTGTGCGACTAAGATTGCTCATCAGATCACCACCTGGGTACAAAAGATTTGGCATCAAGACGCTTAACGACAAGTGGTGAACCGCAATCAGACCTGCAGCAAAGACCAAGGCTCCGGCGTTGGACAAAGTCGCAACAATCGCCAGTGTCGCAAAGAACAGCATATGTGCATCTATCTGCCAGGGATGTCCTGAGAATGCCGTGGTAAATAAGATCGAATGACCAACGAAACAAAAAGCCAGTACATAGTCACGTGTGCCCTCTGACGATTTGTCTGATAAAAAGGCCAGAACGCCCAACATCAGGCTGATGGGGGATATGATCCACCACGGCATTGCATCGTTCAAGAACACAGTAACAAGTGTTGGTGCGGGCATCAAAATCCAGCTGGAAATTTGCTGTACTCTATTCTCACCTACGGTTTCGCTACGTCCCAATGGGGCGCTTCCGCTGGGAATAATCTTAGACTTCAAACTCCGCATAGTTCTGATACCTTTTTTCCATCAAATACAAACCAGGCCCCATTGTTATGTAAATTCTCTATGTCTCCGACCCTTGAGAGCGTTGTCAAAGCACCAAAAACAGCCCGTTCCGGAGCAATTTCAAACAGGCCGGCTTGCTCAATGACTTGAGGCGCTGATGTTCCCCAGGGACTGGCAATCACCAGGACAGGCGAACCAACCTCAGGAGCAGGGCCCGCGACCAGCAACAGCAACGGGGCAAGCGATGTTATTAAAACTGCGAAAAAACAGAGAATTACATTCCTCATGGTTTACCTTTCGCGTTTGTTTAACCAAACGGTGGTTCAGATTTAGTTACTTTGACGATGTAACCGCAAGAAATTAGAAAGTACCAAAAAGCTAATTCATGCATTGCTGACGTCTTCGCGTGCAAAAAAAGTGGTATGCACGACCAGTAATGCCTTGTTATTGAACAATTACTGGCGAACATTGGTGAGGATGTAACTTTATACTAAACGCATCCCAAACAAAGCAATCTCAGGTAGCCGGTGACATAAGTATACTGTTATGTTTGATTTTTTTACGCCCCTATCGGTTTACGGGACCTGATGAAAGGGCGTAGATCACAGTTGATAAAGCACTGCGGCGACCAGAGACGCTAAAGAGTTTTGCTAGAAGGAGCCTATGGTTAGCTCTCAGGCGAAAAATCAGTCAGGGTAACGGTGTCGCCATTCAGTTCCAAGAAGGTTCCCGGTTCTAACTCAGTCCATCCATCTTCATCGGTCTCCAACGGCTCTGACACCACGGCCCAGCCTTGGTGAGTGTCACTCCATCGATAATAGACCGATGGCGCGATGAGATCAGATGAATATCGCGCCGCAAACAGCCGATGGCCATCAGAAAGAGCAGCAGACAGTCGCATATGGGGCGTGCTCCCCCGTTGACGGGACAGTGTCTCCAATCGGGCAACTGCACGGCCAAGCGCGCCTTGCGGGTCATTTTCCAACCCCTCGCCTAACGCCATCAGAAACAGGACCTCGCTGTCAGTGGCGCCTTTTCGATGCTGATACAGTTCATCTGGTATGCACATGTCGGCTTGCTTGCGGAAATGTTCAAAACCTCCGGCTTGCCCATTATGCATAAAGCTCCAGTTTCCAACCGTGAAGGGATGGCAGTTGTTCCGACTGATCGCTGAGCCGGTTGACGCGCGGACATGAGCCAAAAACAGCCTGGATTGAATGTGATGCGCTACAGACCGTAAATTTGGATCAGACCAGGCCGGGTAAACATCCCGGTACAGCCCCGGTTGCGGACGGGTGTCATACCATGCGACACCAAAACCATCCCCATTTGTCGATGTCTTGCACTCTTCAGCCTCTTTGCTCTGCTCAATCAGAGAATGGTCGGGGCGTGAGATAATATCCTCAAGAAAGATTGGTTCTCCTATATAGGCAGCCCATCGACACATTGTGTTATCCTTCTTTATTGATCACGAAATTGGCACAAGTACCCATTGAACAAAATTTGTGGGTTGTCAGTATACCCCGCGCCACACCAGGTCGAGTGTGGCACCGCACAGCCAGTTGTTCGATTTTTTAGGCTTTCCATGCCACATTTGTACTGGACGCGACACCGGCCGCCGTTTCCAAGATTGAATTTCCCAAATGCTCAATTATGAGTGCATCATTCATATTGCTTAGATTTTAGAATCCTGCCCCATCCAGAAAGTCAAAAATGCCCGTCCAGTATCTGTACCTAATTGTAGCTGTTGCAGCCGAAACAGTAGGCACTACCGCTCTGCAGGCCAGCAAGGAATTTACACGGTTGGTGCCGTCGTTGATCGTCGTCGCGAGCTATTCGGTTTCGTTCTACTTTCTGGGCATGACCTTGCGCTATATGCCCGTTGGCATTGTCTACGCCATCTGGTCCGGGCTAGGAATCGTATTGATCGCGGCTATTGGTTATGTGGTCTTTGGCCAAAAGCTGGATCTGGCGGCGACACTCGGGATGACGCTGATTATCCTTGGAATCGTGATCATCCAGCTATTTTCCAAGTCCACCAGCCACTGATCGAATAAACGTTCCACCAGATATAACAAAACACTGGTGAACACAGCTTTGATGTTGCCGAGATGCATTTTCTCTGGCCTTTGGCCAGAGTTCACGCTATGGGCGCAGCAACTCCCTTACAAAGGCTGACTTCATGGAACTGCGCAACATTGCGATCATCGCTCACGTGGATCACGGCAAAACCACTCTTGTGGATGAAATGCTGAAACAATCCGGTGTTTTCCGCGACAACCAGGCGGTGGCTGAACGCGCCATGGACTCCAACGACCTGGAACGTGAACGCGGCATCACAATCCTTGCCAAAGCCACCTCGGTGGAATGGAAAGGCACCCGTATCAATATCGTTGACACCCCAGGTCACGCCGACTTCGGTGGCGAGGTAGAGCGGATCCTTTCGATGGTCGACGGTGTTGTGTTGCTGGTTGATGCTGCCGAAGGTCCGATGCCACAGACCAAGTTTGTGACGTCCAAGGCGCTGGCGCTGGGGCTTAAGCCTATTGTTGTTGTCAACAAAGTCGACAAACCAGATGGCGAACCGGACCGTGCACTGGACGAATGTTTCGACCTTTTCGCGAACCTTGGCGCCTCGGACGAACAATTGGATTTTCCAACCATGTACGCATCTGGCCGTTCTGGCTGGGCTGACATGAGCCTTGAAGGGCCACGTGAAGACTTGACGGCAATGTTCGACCTGATTGTTGAGCATGTCCCTGCCCCAGCCCAGCAGAACCGCAAAGACGAACCGTTCCGGATGCTTGCCACCACTTTGGGTCACGATGCATTTATTGGTCGTCTGCTGACGGGCCGTGTCGAAAGCGGCACGCTGAAAGCTGGGGAAACCATGAAGGGCCTGTCCCGTGATGGCACCCAGATCGAAAGTTTCCGGGTCACCAAAATCCTGGCCTTCCGTGGGTTGACACAGCAGCCGATCGACGTCGCTGAAGCCGGTGACATCGTATCTATTGCGGGCATGGCCAAGGTTACAGTTGCAGACAGCATCGTTGATCCAGAAGTCACGGAAGCAATGGAAGCACAGCCGATCGATCCTCCGACGATCACAGTCACTTTTGGCATCAACGACAGCCCTTTGGCTGGCCGCGACGGCAAACATGTTCAGTCGCGCGTCATTCGCAACCGCTTGATGAAAGAAGCCGAAACAAACGTTGCAATCCGCATTACGGACACGCCGGGCGGCGACGCTTTTGAAGTCGCAGGTCGTGGTGAATTGCAGATGGGCGTTTTGATCGAAAACATGCGCCGCGAGGGTTTTGAGCTATCGATTTCGCGCCCCCAGGTTCTGTTCCGCGAGATTGACGGTGAACGCCATGAGCCGGTTGAAGAAGTCACCATTGATGTGGATGACGAGTATTCTGGTGTTGTGATCGAAAAGCTTACCGGTGTACGCAAAGGATCGCTGACCGAGATGAAACCAGCAGGTGCTGGCAAAACCCGTGTCATCGCGCACGTTCCGTCGCGTGGCTTGATCGGCTATCAGGGCGAGTTCATGACCGATACACGTGGTACTGGTGTGCTGAACCGTGTGTTCCATGAATGGGCGCCATACAAAGGAAAAATTCCAGGTCGTCGCGCCGGCGTTCTGATTTCGATGGACAGCGGTCAGTCGGTGGCCTTCGCTTTGTGGAACCTTGAAGAGCGCGGCAAAATGTTCATTGGCGCCCAGGCAAATGTCTATCAGGGCATGATCATTGGCGAACACAGCCGTGAGAACGATCTGGAAGTGAACCCACTAAAAGGTAAGAAGCTGACCAACGTTCGGGCTTCTGGTACCGACGAGGCCGTACGCCTTACAACCCCAGTGACCCTGTCGCTGGAGCAGTCGATTGCCTATATCGACAATGACGAACTGGTCGAGGTTACACCTAACGCTATTCGTTTGCGCAAGCGTCATCTGGATCCGCACGAGCGCAAACGCGCATCACGCGCTGCCGGATAAATCTAAAATGGGCGTCCACCGGGGCGCCTATTTTTATTGTCAGATCAAAATATTAGGGGCACCGGATACTATCCGATGCCCCTAAATTTTGGCAATTTCGTTGGCGTGACAAGCACACCAAAACGCGAGGCGACTTAGTCGCTGGTTTCGACGACCATCAGTTCACGTTCAGATGCACCCCGTGCGTGATTCAGAGCCTCTTGGTATTCTGGACTGTTGTAACAATCGACAGCAGCGTCCACAGACGGAAATTTGGCGACTACATTACGCGGACGCTCCTTGCCCTCCAACTGCACAAACTTACCACCACGCGCGATGAATTCTCCGCCGTGCTTGGCAATCGCTGGACCGGCCAGTTTTGCATATTTGCCATAAGCATCGGCGTCAGTCACCGTTACATGTGCTATCCATAGTGCTCCCATGGGTATTATCCTTCCAATACGGTTTCGGCAGCTTTAATTGCTGCATCCGAATTTGTGATGTCCTTGCCGCCACCCTGCGCCATGTCAGGACGGCCACCGCCGCCTTTTCCGCCCAGTTCAACCACAGCCGCCTTGACCAGGTCCACTGCTGACAGCTTGCCAACCAGATCCTTGGTAATGCCCGCTGCAACTGCAGCCTTGCCGCCGGTGTCCGCTATTAGTAGGACCGCGCCAGATTTTAAACGATCTTTGTGTTCGTCAATCAAGGCGGGCAGATCACGGCCCGACACGCCGGTCAAAACCTGAGCAATAAACGAAACACCATTGATGGTTTTGGCTTCCGCGCCGCCTCCCTCGCCAGTGCCGCCTGCCATAGCCAGTTCACGGCGCAATTGAGAAACCTCGTTTTGCAGCGACTTGCGGTCATCCATCAAAGCCTTCAATCGATCCAGAACTTCGTCCGATTGGGCCTTTAAGGCATTGGCAACTTTGCCCATACGCATCGATTCACGTTCGATATGGGCAAAGGCAGCACCACCTGTCAGGGCCTCGATCCGACGCACGCCTGCCGATGACGCACTGTCACCCAACAGAACAAAGGTGCCAATATCGCCAGTCTGTTTGACATGGGTACCGCCACAGAGTTCGATCGAATAGGTCGTTCCGTCACGACCCTTTCCGGTTTCCGCTTGCCCCATAGACACCACTCGAACCTCATCTCCATATTTTTCACCGAACAAGGCCTGCGCTCCAATTGCGCGGGCGTCATCCGGTGTCATGATGCGGGTTTCAACCTGGCTGTTTTGCCGGATAAATCTATTAACGTCGGTCGCAACTTTGCTCAACTCCTCAGCTGACAGTGCTTTGGAATGGCTGAAATCGAACCGTAACCGGTCTTCTGCATTCAGTGATCCGCGCTGAGCAACGTGGTTCCCCAAAGTTTCGCGTAACGCTTCGTGAAGCAAATGCGTCGCCGAGTGATTTGCACGAATAGCCGAGCGTTGGGCATGATCGACCTGCAGCTGTGCGGCTGCTCCGGTGCCAATGGTGCCATTGATTACTTCAGCAAAGTGAATAAATACACCGGCGGCCTTGCGAGTAGTCGTCACAAGGGCATGCCCGCCTTCCGTACGGATCGTACCCACATCGCCAACTTGTCCCCCGGATTCGGCGTAAAACGGGGTTTGGTTTAGGACAACCTGGACCTTTTCACCCGAGCCGGCCGATTTGACTTCTGCACCATCCCGAACCAATGCCGCAATCTGCCCTTCGGCGACCTCAGTGTCATAACCAAGGAAATCAGTCGTTCCATGGGTTTCAGCTATATCAAACCAGATGGTGCTGTCAGCGGCCTCGCCTGAACCAGTCCAGGCGGCACGGGCCTTGGCCTTTTGCTCTGCCATGGCAGTGTCAAAGCCGTCCGTATCCACAGTACGACCTTTTTCGCGTAGGGCATCCTGGGTCAGATCCAGTGGGAAGCCAAAGGTATCGTACAGCTTAAAGGCTGCGGCTCCCGGCAGCGGAGCATCTTGCTCCAATGTGTCCAGTTCATCATCCAAAAGTTTCAAACCGCGGTCCAACGTCTGCTTGAACCGAGTTTCTTCTTGCCGCAGGGTTTCCTCAATCAGCGCCTGAGCCTGGCCCAGTTCCGGGTATGCTGCGCCCATTTGCTGCACCAATGCGGGTACCAACTGATGCATTACCGGGTCTTTGGCTCCCAATAGATGCGCGTGACGCATGGCGCGGCGCATAATACGGCGCAGGACATACCCACGGCCGTCATTCGCCGGCATCACTCCGTCAGCGATCAAGAATGAGGTTGAGCGCAAATGGTCGGCAATCACCCTGTGATGCACGTTCTGGTCACCATAAGGATCCACGGACGTCACATGGGCGGAGGCCTCGATCAAAGCCTTGAAAAGATCAGTGTCATAATTGTCATGGCTGCCCTGCAGCAATGCGCCAATGCGTTCTAGTCCCATTCCGGTATCAATGGACTGCATATCCAATGCTGTCATCGACCCATCTTCGAACTGCTCATTCTGCATGAAGACAACATTCCAGATTTCGATGAACCGATCACCATCTTCATCTGGACTACCCGGAGGGCCGCCTGGGATATGGTCGCCGTGGTCAAAGAAAATCTCGGTGCAGGGTCCGCAAGGACCTGTTGGGCCCATTTGCCAGAAATTGTCGTTGGTCGGGATACGGATAATCCGATCATCACTGAACCCGGCAACTTTCTTCCAAATTTCCGCCGCCTCGTCATCGGTATGATAAACTGTGACGAGCAACCGATCTTTGGGGATATCGAATTCTTTGGTCAGGAGCTCCCAAGCGTAAGGGATTGCTTCCTTTTTGAAATAATCACCGAAACTGAAGTTTCCCAACATTTCAAAGAATGTATGATGGCGAGCGGTGTATCCGACATTGTCGAGGTCATTGTGTTTGCCGCCTGCCCTGACGCATTTTTGCGCACTGGTGGCGCGCGCGTAATCGCGTGTTTCTACGCCGGTAAACAGGTTTTTGAACTGGACCATCCCGGAATTGACAAACATCAGCGTTGGATCGTTACGCGGCACCAGTGGGCTGGACGCGACAACCTCGTGCCCCTGTTTGGAATAGTAGTTCAGAAATGTGGATCGAATTTCGTTCAGAGTTGGCATTTTCAGGTCTCTTGACGGGCATTGGAAAGCGTTCCGAGAAGGTGTAGCGGTCACACCCGGCACTGTCCACTGTTGCCACCGGTCAAGAGTATATGAAAAGGGCACAAACAGTGTTGCGCCCTTTTCAATTAGTTAAAGAAGATATCAGGCCTCGAGGATGTCATCCCCACCGTCTATTTCAGGCCGGTCAAATTCCAAGCCATGGGCCGCTCGGATTTTGTCTTCGATATCGATGGCGATATGCGCATGTTCACGTAAGTAAGTCTTGGCATTTTCGCGGCCCTGACCGATCCGTTCATCACCATAACTGAACCAAGATCCCGACTTATTCACAACGCCAGCTGCAACCCCAAGGTCCAGCAGCTCGCCCATTTTAGAGATGCCTTCGCCATACATAATGTCAAATTCGACTTGCTTGAACGGAGGTGCAACTTTATTCTTCACCACTTTCACACGAGTGGCATTCCCAACAATTTCATCGCGGTCTTTAAGGGCGCCAATACGACGAATATCCAGGCGCACGGATGAATAGAACTTCAGTGCATTGCCGCCAGTGGTAGTTTCAGGAGATCCAAACATCACGCCAATTTTCATGCGAATCTGGTTGATAAAGATCACCATACATTTCGACTTGCTGATCGAACCGGTCAACTTACGCATTGCCTGGCTCATCAAGCGGGCCTGGACGCCGACACTGCTGTCGCCCATGTCACCCTCCAGCTCTGATTTTGGAATCAACGCAGCTACGGAATCGACGACAATCATATTGACAGCCCCCGAGCGCACCAACGTGTCGGTGATTTCCAAGGCCTGCTCACCGGTGTCCGGTTGCGAGATCAGCAACTCGTCTAAATTCACACCCAGTTTTTGCGCATACATCGGATCAAGCGCGTGCTCTGCATCGACAAACGCGCAAACCCCGCCCTTTTTCTGCTGCTCAGCAACACAGTGGAGCGTCAATGTGGTTTTGCCTGAACTTTCTGGTCCATAAATTTCAATAATCCGGCCCATCGGCAAGCCACCAATGCCGAGTGCGATATCCAGCCCTAATGAACCGGTTGAACTGGCTTCAATTTCTTGAATGGTGTTGTCGCCAAGCTTCATGATTGAACCTTTACCGAACTGCCGTTCAATCTGCGCCAGAGCGCTATCCAGCGCCTTTTGCTTGTCGCCGCTTTTCTTGTCTTTCATGGTCAAAAGATCCGCCATATTCCCCTGTCCCTCTCTTTGTGTCACACCCATGCGTGGGCGGCAATCACTGCTTTGTTCCCCTCCCGTTCTTTATGCGTACAAAAGGAGAACAATGCAAATGAAAACTTCCCTCCCTGACAGTTCGCCGATAGAGTTAAGAAGGTGTTTACCATCTCTGACTATGTGAATATTTGACCGGAACTTTACGATGCTTGTATTTTTTAAAGAACGTCTTGTCCTGTTGTCGGTACCGAAGACGGGGACCACTGCCTATCACACTGCCTTACGAGACCGGGCCGATATAGTTTACTCTGATCCGCCTGAGCTAAAACATGCGCCGCTGTATCGGTATAACCGCTGGATTCGGCCGATGTTTAAGAAGGTCTGTGATGCCGAAATGGAGGTTGTGGCGGTGATGCGTGAGCCAGTCAGCTGGTTAGGAAGCTGGTACCGGTTTCGACGCCGCCCTTTTATGAACGGCAAAGAAAACTCTACAAGCAATGTTTCATTTGATGACTTTGTCCTTGCATATTGTCAGGGACAGCAGCCTGGGTTTGCCAATGTCGGCAGCCAAGCAAAGTTTTTGGAAACTCAGCCCAATGGGTGCGCTGTCTCGCACCTGTTTCGTTACGAACAACAAGAACGGTTGATTGGTTTCCTAGAAAAGCGATTATCTACAACGCTTGTTCTCCCACAACAAAATGTCAGCCCTGCAATGGAATTGTCATTATCGCCTCAAGTTGACGCACAGCTGCGTAAAAAATGCGTTTCAGAGTTTGACCTATATGCGTCCATTGGCTGACCAGCAGCCCATGAAAATCCCGATAATCTACAGCCGGTCAGTTCAATTGGTCGTGCACGGTTTCTGTCAGCTGGTTTAGCGAAAACGGCTTGGGCAGGAAGACAGAGTTAGGCACATTTGGTTCGGACTCTCCGAATGCCCCTTCCGCATAACCTGAGACAAAGACAACCCGTGTATCAGGGCGTGTTTTCAATGCTTCGCGGACCCAACTCGGGCCATCCATTCCAGGCATGACGACATCCGTAACAAAGACATCAACACTCAATCCCGGGTCTTCAAGTGTCCGCAATGCATCCTCAGCCGATTCAGCCTCTAGCACAGTGTAGCCACGTAGGCGCAATGCACGCGAGGCAAAGGCCCGCACTGGCGCTTCGTCTTCTACCAAAAGAACTACACCTTCACCGTGTTTTGGAACGACGGCCTCAATCTTGGGTCCAGCAGATTTTGACGCAGTCGCATTTGCCTGATGGACGGGGAAATACAGAGTGAACTCTGTTCCTGACCCTTTGATGGAATCCACAAAAATATACCCACCAGTCTGCTTAATAATCCCATAAGCAGTGGACAATCCAAGTCCAGTACCCTCGCCGGTCCGTTTGGTGGTATAGAAAGGTTCGAACACTTTCTGAACTTTGTCCGGATCGATGCCGATCCCTTCGTCTTGAACTTTGACGGTCACCCAATCGCCAGAAGGCACAGTTGCCCGGTTCCGTTCAATGGGGCGGTCCAACGAAACGACCTCTGTCTCGATGCGGATCTCGCCGCCCTGTGGCATTGCGTCTCGCGCATTCACCACCAAGTTCATCAGCACCTGCTCAAGCTGCCTTTTGTCGGCGCGGATGGATCGCATCACTGGATCATGGCTAAGCGTAAGAGTAACCTTTTCTCCAACGAGCCGGTTCAACAGGTGAGTCAAATCGGACAGTGTGTCCCGCAGATCCAGGACTTCAGGCAGAAGTGTCTGTTTGCGCGAGAATGCCAGAAGTTGGCTCACCAAGGCGGCCGCACGGTTGGCATTTTCATGAATTTGGATCAAGTCACCAAAGTCCTGATCACCCTGATCATGCCGCAATAGCAACAGATCACAATGGCCGGAGATTGCGGTCAAAAGATTGTTGAAATCATGCGCAACGCCTCCAGCCAGCTGGCCAATCGCTTGCATTTTCTGACTTTGCACAAATTGGGCTTCAAGCGTTTTAAGCTCTGTAGCGTCATTCAGAACTGCAATCAGAACTGTGACACCGTCCTCGACCGCACGGCTCAATGTGACTTGTACGAACACTTCTTTGTCACGTCGTGACAAGCGAAGGAATTCCGATTTGTTCGGCGCCAAACCGTCTGCCGTGTCACGCAACCAATCCGACATTGGCCGCCCCAGGCCTTCCATCAGTTGGCCTAACTTCATATCTTTGCAATTCGAAGCACCCAAAAGGCCAAGCGCCAATTTGTTTACGGACAACACTTCGCCGGTAGGAGCTACTTTTAAAAACGGCACTGGAAGGTCAACAAAGCTGGTCCCGGAACCAGAACTTCCAGCTTCGTCTGTCTCAAGGAAGTATAGTTCGTTACGACCCTGGGTCCGTGTATTTTCCACCACCAGTGCTTGGATTGGACCACTGGCGGTGCTCATTGTATTAATCTGCCCTGATCGGACCGGCAGGTCCACAAACAACCGATCCAGAGATTTGATGCGGCCGCCGATCAGTGTCCGTGCTGCCTCATTCATGAACAACACAGCCCCTGTGCGCCCGACAGTCATCATAGGTATTGGAATGCTCTCAGCATTTCGCCCGGCACTGGCACGTTCGACAATATCTTCAACCCGCCACAGGAAACTGCCACCCTGCATCTGATGCACTGCCAGCCGAACATGGCCACGGCGCGTAATCACGTCCTCTTGTGCTGCCCCATCTGTTAGAGCGCGGCTTTGCAGGCGAAATAATACGGCAGAAGGGTTGGCCAATACCGCTCGTAAGGTGCCTGCAAGTGTTTCCTTTTCCGCATCCGTGAACCGCCGCTCAGCAGCTGCATTGCGCGCGTGTATAAAACCGTCATCATCGGCAACAAAACTGGGGCTGGCATCCTTCTCAATAAATCCAGTCAGCAGATCCGTGGCCATTGCCCGTGCCCGCAGCCTAACCCGGGCCTGCAGTGCCATCAAACCGGCCACGGCGACCAAAGTCAGACCAACCGCTATTAGGCCACGTTCAACCCAATCAGGCCAGCCAAAGACCCATGAGGCTGAACACATCATGATAGCCAGCAGCACTGTCGCTGCCAGCCGCGCTGTCTCAGGGGCAGAAACACGCAGGTCCGGAACAGGAGAATTGGGGCGACCGATCATTACGGCTCCGTCAGCTAACTTCGTAAGTGCCTATTTCGCGGCATAGATGGTTAAGGCCGCGTTAAGGAAATGCAGCTTTCCGCCTAAGACACCTAGCAATCTACAGCTAAACGGGTCAACACAGCACAATAAAACCCGTCTGTACCATTCTGCACCTGCCAAGACTGTTCTGATGCCACTTTCCAACCAGATGATTGGGCCATAAAACCAGTTAATTGCTCTGTATTTTCAGAGTTCAAAACAGAGCAAGTAACATAGGCCAGACTGCCACCTGCAACAACAAGATCAGCCGCCGTGTTCAGAATGTTTTGCTGTGTTTCTTGCAATTCTAACAATTGCTCCGCACTCAGCAGCCACTTGCCCTCTGGTGATCGCCGCCAAGAGCCTGATCCTGAACAGGGTGCATCACATAAAACTAAATCATATGGTCCGAATTCGGAGAGGGTTTCTGGCTTAAGCACACCAACATCTGCGCCAGCCCGGTGTGCCCGGTCCGGTAAGTCCTGCATCCGGCGCGGTGCGGCGTCATGGGCAAAAAGCGATAGGTTCGCCCGCGCTGCCATCGCCAGACTTTTTCCGCCTCCGCCGGCACAATAGTCCAGCACCTTCATGCCATCGCGAAGGGGCAGCGCTTCGACAACCGCTTGGCTGGCTGCGTCCTGCAACTCAACCAGGCCCGACAGATATGCCTCAGAATTGCGAATACGTCGCGCACCCTCGATCACTTCCAATGCGGTTTCCGCAGCTGCATGTGGTTGGCAAATGACACCTTCGTTCGCCAATGCCTCAATCGCCTGTTCAGTATTGGACCGCAGCAGATTAACCCGCAAATGCACCGGAGCGCGGTGGCGCAATGCTTCGGCTGTTGCCTTGGCGTTATCGCCCAGACTGGCAGAAAATTGCGGCCACAACCATTCGGGTATATCCACAGCTTCTGCATCCGTGGCCGCGGCCCGTGGCGTCAGGCCCTCTTCCTCATTTAGTTCCGAAGGGCCGTAGCCCACTCCGTTGAACATCGTATCTGGGTCAATATCTGCTTCCCGCAGAGCCCCCAGCATCAAACCACGTCCTGTGCTGGCCCCGCCAAGAGCTGCATGCGATCGGCGGCACCGCAGGGCTGAAAACACATGGTCACGCACTGCGGCGCGGTCCTTGGATCCGGCAAAACGGCTGCGACGGGACCAACCCGTAAGGGCGCGTTCCGCATGGTCTCCATCTAGAATGTCATCAAGGATCTCAATTGCAGCTTGAAGCCGTGCAGCGGGGGTCATTGTTTGGCTCTTTTCGAATGTTCAATCGTCATCGTTGTATTCCCTGCAGGTCAACCGGCCCGATAGTTAGGGCTTTCTCGGGTAATTTGGACGTCATGGACATGGCTTTCTTTCAAACCAGAGCCGGTAATACGCACAAACTCGCAATTCTCCCGCATTTCTGCGATTGTAGCACAGCCAGTATAGCCCATTGCCGCACGAAGCCCGCCAACCAATTGATGGACAACAGTCCCTGCCGGGCCTTTGTAGGACACTTGGCCCTCGATACCTTCTGGGACCAGCTTGTCACTGGCGGCGTCTTTTTGGAAATAGCGATCGGCCGAGCCACGTGCCATTGCGCCGATGCTGCCCATACCCCGATAGGATTTGTACGAGCGGCCCTGATACAGGATCACCTCGCCTGGGCTTTCATCGGTGCCGGCGATCATCGATCCAACCATGGCACAGGATGCGCCGGCAGCAATTGCTTTGGCAAAATCGCCGGAAAACTTGATACCACCGTCAGCAATCACAGGCACATCGCCGGCCTTTGCCGCGCAGTCCATGATAGCGGTCAGCTGTGGAACACCAACACCGGCGACAATGCGCGTTGTGCAAATCGATCCAGGGCCAATACCCACTTTGACTGCATCTGCACCCGCATCAATCAACGCCTGTGTCGCGGCGGCTGTGGCGACATTCCCTGCAATCACTTGAACAGAGCTCGAAATCTTTTTGGCGCGGTTGACCGCTTCGATCACACCGGCAGAGTGCCCGTGCGCTGTATCAATTACCACAATATCAACACCGGCATCTATCAGCGCTTCAGTTCGTTCGAACCCAGAGTCACCAACCGAGCTGGCAGCGGCGACACGCAATCGGCCAAGGTCATCCTTGCAAGCCGTGGGATTTAACACAGCCTGCTCAATATCCTTCAGCGTTAACAGACCCGTCAGTTTGCCGACCTCATCTGTTACCAGCAGTTTTTCGATGCGGCGCGCTTCCATCAACGACTTGGCTTCGGCCAGATCTGCAGGCTCATGGAGGACGGCCAGTTTGTCCGAAGACATCATCACAGAGACCGGTGTTTGATCATCCGAGGCAAACCGCATGTCACGGTTGGTTACAATTCCAACAACGCGCCCCATATCGTCCACAACCGGGAATCCCGTCACACGATACCGTTCCTGCAGTGCTTTTGCATCTGCCAGGGTTTGATTGGCAGTCAGGGTAATCGGGTTGTAAACAATGCCGCTCTCAAACCGTTTTACCCGACTTACCTGCATGGCCTGCTCTGCAGCAGTCAGGTTCTTGTGGATAACGCCCATACCGCCGGCCTGTGCCATCGCAATGGCCATCCGAGCTTCGGTGACCGTGTCCATTGCGGAACTGAGCAATGGGATGTTCAGCGCAATGGACTGCGTCACAAATGTCCGCGTATCGGCCGTACTTGGCAGCACGCTCGACGCCGCCGGCACCAGAAGAACATCATCAAAGGTAAAAGCCTCACGAATCTGCATTTTATATCCCCATGCATAGCCCGTTTGGCGGCCACCCTATCGCATGGATACCGGTCAGAGGAAAGGGGCAGCGGTGATTTTTGCCAAAGCGCCAAACCTGTCGACATCTTGATGGAGATTTGGGGGGCTAATTCTACATTCCAGGCACATATTTGGATAAAATGCCGCCACTGGACTAGAAAATGACGCGACCTGCCTTTCGCTTACTGCAAAACTTCATATTCTGCGCATCAAATACGAACACTTGAAAGCAGGCACATGACCACTGATCCCCTTGTCGTCTTCACCCCCTCAGGCAAACGGGGAAATTTCCCAGTAGGGACTCCGGTATTGACGGTTGCGCGACAGTTGGGTGTCGACCTTGACTCGGTCTGTGGTGGCCGTGGAATTTGTTCAAAGTGCCAGATTACTCCGTCTTACGGTGAATTCCCCAAACACGGTGTCACCGTCACAGATGATGCGCTAAGCGAGTGGAATAAAGTCGAACAACGGTATAAGGACAAGCGTGGTCTGACGGCAGGACGCCGTCTTGGTTGTCAGGCAACAGTTCAGGGCGATGTCGTCATTGACGTGCCGCCAGAGAGCCAGGTGCACCGCCAGGTGGTCCGCAAACGGGCCGAAGCGCGTGACATCGAGATGAATCCGTCTACTCGCCTGTTCTATGTTGAGGTTGAGCAGCCCGACATGCACAAACCCTCGGGTGATATGGAACGGCTGCTAGAGGCCCTGGAGGTTCAGTGGTCTTTGCAAAATGTCAAAGCAGACTTTGAAATTCTGCGCAGTGTACAGCCAATTTTGCGCAAGGGCGGTTGGAAAGTCACTGTTGCGGTGCATTTGGGCGATGAGGTTCAGCCACCAAAAATCATGCATGTTTGGCCTGGCTTTTACGAGGGATCAATCTATGGACTTGCTGTTGATCTTGGCTCAACCACAATAGCCGCGCACCTGTGTGATTTGCAAAGCGGCGAGGTTGTTGCGTCCTCGGGCATTATGAATCCGCAAATCCGGTTCGGTGAAGACCTGATGAGCCGTGTCTCCTATTCGATGATGAACAAGGGGGGTGATCAGGAAATGACCCGCGCAGTGCGCGAAGGTATGAATGCTTTATTTGTACAGGTCGCGTCGGAAGCTGGGATCGACAAGGCACTGATTGTTGACGCTGTATTTGTTTGCAATCCGGTTATGCACCATTTGTTTCTGGGTATTGACCCGTTTGAACTGGGACAGGCGCCGTTTGCGCTGGCCACCTCTAATGCACTTGCAGTGCAGGCGACCGACCTAGACTTGGAGATCCACCCAGCTGCACGAGTATATCTGCTTCCCTGTATCGCAGGTCACGTCGGCGCAGACGCCGCCGCAGTTGCGCTGTCCGAGGCCCCCAATAAGTCCAAAGACCTGGTGCTGGTCGTTGACGTCGGTACCAATGCGGAAATCCTGCTCGGCAACACCGACAAAGTCCTGGCCTGCTCTTCGCCGACTGGCCCTGCCTTTGAGGGCGCGCAGATCAGTTCCGGTCAGCGGGCGGCCCCTGGCGCCATTGAACGGATAGAAATCGATCCAGTAACAAAAGACCCACGGTTCCAAGTGATCGGATCGGATATGTGGTCGGATGAGGCGGGTTTTGCAGATGTCATAGCCGTTACCGGCGTCACCGGGATCTGCGGGTCTGGCATTATCGAAGCCATTGCAGAAATGCGGCTGGCCGGTTTGTTGGATGCATCAGGGTTGATCGGGTCGTCCGAGCAAACCGGAACACCGCGTTGTATTGCTGATGGTCGGACAAATTCTTATGTCATTTGGGACGGCACCCCGGATGGCGGCCCGCTGATCACGGTCACCAACCCTGATATTCGCGCCATCCAAATGGCCAAGGCGGCACTCTATTCCGGTGCCCGTCTGTTGATGGACAAATTTGGTGTCGATACCGTCGATCGGGTGGTCCTGGCCGGAGCCTTTGGCGCCCATATTTCAGCCAAGCATGCGATGGTGCTTGGGATGATACCAGACTGCCCCCTCGCCAATGTGACTTCGGCGGGCAACGCGGCTGGCACAGGCGCCAGAATTGCGCTGCTGAACACAAAATCGCGCGTTGAAATCGAGGAAACCGTGCGCCAGATCGAGAAGATCGAAACTGCCGTTGAACCCCGGTTTCAAGAGCATTTTGTCAACGCCTCGGCGATCCCAAATGCGATTGAGCCATTTCCGATATTGAGCACGCTGGTTACCCTGCCCAATGTCAACTTTAACACTGGCAGTGACGATTCTGGCGGCAGACGCAGGCGCCGTCGAGGCTAAGGCTTGCAGTTTTTTGCCTCCATGCGATCTGCTTATTCAGAATTGAGATTTCAGCAGCCGCCACACTAACCCTGGGCTCAAGGTTGCAATCCAGCGAAGATCGACGGGTTGCCCGTCGATCAAAACACCTGTCACCTGAAGCTGGGCAATGTCTGACGGATCGGTGGTGAGCGGATTGCCATTCACGATTGTGAAATCAGCCTTTTTACCAATTTGGATGGACCCCAATTGCGTCTCTTGGCCCAGCTGTTTCGCTGCATTCAATGTCATTGCGGCCAGCGCCTGTTCAGCACTAAGAGCTTGATCCCCTGCAATCACGTTACCACTAAGGCTTTGTCGGGTGATTGACGTTGCCATCGTCTGCATCGGATCAAGAGGTGTTGCTGGATGATCGCCATGAAGGGTGATCACCACCCCAGCTGACTGTGCGCTTGCTGTGGGCATGTAACGTCCGACCCGCTGAGCTCCGAATAGGTCCTGCAGTTGATCGCCGTAATACGTGATGTGATCGACAAAGAACCCCAACGACACGCCAATGTCCCCTGCCCTCGAAATCTGATCCGCCGTGATCAGTGCATTATGTTCAAGTCGGTGGCTTACTCCTGGCTCTGGAACGTCCTGAGACAACCGTTCAAGCACATTCAACGCAACGTCTATGGCCCGTTCCCCCTGAACATGCAGCGCAATTTGGTGACCAGACTGGTGTTGCGGCAACAATTTCTCATAGAGGTCATTCTCCCGCAGCAAAACCTCGCCATGGTGCCCGGCCTGCAATCCAAGTGTTTCAGATGTCAGTGACGTTACTTCATAGGGATCACGAGTAGCAGCTCCACCCGTAAACGGGGATCCATCCAGCCAGTATTTACGTCCGACAACTGCACTCTTATTTTGCGAATTGTGGCCTGTATCATCCTGATTTTCGAGAAGGTAGATGAAACTACGCAATGATGGGCTGTTATTCGCGCCGATCCTGGACAATAATCCAACCGGATCTGGATGTCGGCCAACCGCGCCTGCAACCCCTATGCTGGTAAAACCCACTTTGGCATAGGCCTGATACTGGCGCCGCACCAGCAGTTCCACAATGGCATCTGCCGCCGGAGGAATAGCCGAGATCGCCTGGTTAACCAATTCCAGTTCCCTGAGTTCAGCTCCGTTGGCCTGTTGAATGCCTGCTGCCTTCAATCCGGCGCTGTTGACAAACGCCTCATGGAGCATCTGGGTCAAAATCAGCATTGGTTTATCAGGTGCAATAGCGTCAAGCTCTTCCAAGGTCGGCGTGTGTAATCCGCTAACAGCGATAGGATCCCAGCCAAATGCGACAATCCACGGTGTTAACTGCACCCCGTCGGCTGCTTCGGCCAATGCGTCCATGATCTCTTGTCGTGACGCATAATGCGCGCTCCCAATATTTACAGTAGCCCCCAATAATGCACTTGCAATGGGATGCGTATGGGGCTCGATCAGCCCAGGAATTATGGTGTTGCCCGGATAACGGATCACCTGCGCATTACTCTGAGACGACAGTGCAGCCAGCGATCCAACAGATTTGATAATATCATTTTCAACCAGGATCGCCTCGACCTCAGGCTGATCAGGGTCCATGGTCAAAATGGTCTCAGCTGTCAAAATATACTGAATAGGCAGTGCAGGAGACTGGCTATACCAAAATATAGAAAGACAACCGACGCTCAGTGCCCCCAAAAACCACCAAAACCAGCGCATTCGTTTACCTCACCAAATATTCAGGTGTAAGAATTGTGCAGCAAACATACGGTTGTCCAGAATGACCAAAGGTCGCATTGTGAATTCCGGCTGGTTTGTGTCCCTATTCCAAATGCTTTGGCGAGATTGCCTTGACGCCCTAATTGTCATCGCTTACCCAACAGCTGAGCGCGGGTATGGTGAAAAGGTATCACGCGAGCTTCCCAAGCTTAAGTTACGAGTTCGATTCTCGTTACCCGCTCCAGTCAACCTTCAGTTTCCCCCATATTTCAGCACCTTACTCAGCTATCTCAAGAGATAATTGAGTTTCAACCCTGAAATGGTATGGAAAAAACAGGAATGTCTGGGGGGTGAAGCACGATCCCAAGACTAATACCCAGAGTCAGACCGGCACAGCTTCGCATTACCCAAGCCACAACGAGAACTACCTTTAACACCGGTAGTTCGTCTCAGCCCTTGTCCTCTCAACAAACGTGACACATCCATAATTTGGGAACAGGTGTATAAAATATTTGACTCCGCATTTGCAATTTCATACTCCATGTAAAGAATATTAGACTTTGGATCAATAAACCCCGTGCCAATTTGGAACTCAAAATGACATATCAAGATCGCAATACTGTCGTCTCAATCTTCGTGAACCTTGCCGTCAGTGCCTTCGTTGTTCTTCGGCTTTTGGAGATGAACGCCTCTGGAATGTTTGAAGGCTCAGATGCTGTAAACAATTGGGCCCGCCTCGTGATCTGGTTGATTCCTCTTGGTATTGTCGCCACGATAACGGGAACCATTCTATTCAACATCGGCTTTGCGATCTTTACAAACGAACCCAAGCCCAGCTTCATCGTAGATGAGCGCGACAAACTTTTCGAACGCCGTGGCAACTTCGCAATTATCGCTTTTGCAGGTGCAGGGTTTGTCACTGCAGTTATCGTCTTGGCCCTTGATGCATCTGCGCTTATCGGGTTCAACATCATCTACTTCGGCATGGCGTTCGGGTCTTTGGCGGCGGATATCGTCAAATTTGTCAGCTATCGCCGGGGGTATTGAGCCATGGGAAAACTCAAGATTACCAATATCATCAGACGCTTGCGGTTTGATGCCGACGAAATGACCCAAAAAGATCTTGCTGAAAAGGTTGGCGTCACACGGCAAACTATCGTTGCAATCGAAAACGCCAAATACTCGCCGACGCTCGAACTTGCAATCTTGATTTCCCGCGTGTTTGACAAACCCCTAGAAGAGGTCTTCGACATCCAGGACGCCAACTGATCCGACGTACGTCCCACTTATTTTCAAAGGAACACACATGCTCGTTCATCCATCACGCTTCTGGAATATGTTGGCTCGCACTTATGCCCGCCGCCCGGTTCAAAACCAAACTGCCTATCAATACAAACTCGACGTGACCCGGCAAAATCTGGCACCCCAGGATCGCATCCTGGAATTTGGCTGCGGCACTGGCACGACTGCCCTCATCCATGCAGCAAACGTCGCCCATATTGATGCCATCGACTATTCCTCAGAGATGATCTCTATCGCGCAAAGCAAGGCCGAAGAGCAGGGTGTCAGGAACGTGAACTTCGAAATCTGCGCATTCGAAAACTGGCCCGTCCCGGAGGCTGACCAAAAGTATGACGCTGTACTGGCCATGTCGATCCTTCACCTCGTCTCTGACCTTGACGAAACATTGGACCGCGTTCGTAAATCTCTGAAGGAAGGCGGCCTGTTCTTCAGTTCGACGGTCTGTCTGGAAGGGTTTCAAAGGTTCGCCATACCCGCATTGGGGACTATTGGTGTGCTGCCGAAAATTCGCGCTCTAACACAGGATATTCTTGTTGAGCGTTTGCAGGCCCATGGGTTCATCAGTGAACACACATGGCGCCCAGAAGATGGATCCGCCTCATTCATAGTCGCAAGGAGCAAGGGTTAGTCAGGTCACTGATCTGGCAACGCATTTCTGTTTTGTAACGCGTCACGGTCAGATTAAAGCAGCCATCAATATCAAAACCCGATGACTTTAGCGCTCTATCGCCGTTTGCTGGAAGGGCGCGAAAGGCGGCAAAGGAGTTCAAGAAAAACTGATGACTTGCAATTCGCTGTGACTTGCGGCCAAGTTGTATGGGACATTCAGATCTACGGAGCATCAAGAAATGCTGCCTTCAGCAGACGAAATCAGTCATCCAATCAGCACCAACCTGACAACGCAGTTAAAGGATGTTCAGAAAACGCTGCCACTACGGGTTCTGTCGAAAGAGGATTGGCAACACTGGATCACCAAAGGGTACGTTGTTGTGAAGCAAGCAGTTCCTGCGGCGCAGGCTAAAGCTCTGGCGGATGTTCTTTGGGAGTTTGATGAAAAAGACCCGAATGATCCCAGCACATGGTATGCGCCAGAACGGCGGTCCCACGTCCGCAAAGAGCTGAATAATGCTGGCATGGTTGAAATCTATCACCATCAGGCCCTCTGGGATAATCGGCAAACTCCCCGCATCTATGATGCTTTCGTCGACATCTGGGACCGCGAGGATCTATGGGTGACCATTGACCGCGCAAACTTGAATCCGCCAAAGAAAGGCGCAACTTCGAAGGACGGCTTTATTCATTGGGACGTCAATACCTCAATTGTCCCTCCCCCGATCGGTGTGCAAGGCGTTCTTAGCCTTGACGTGCAGGACGATGAGACCGGCGGGTTTCAGTGCGCTCCTAGTCTTTTTGAACATTTTGACGAATGGGTCGAAACGCAGCCATCAGATCGAAACCCTCTTATGCCGGATATGACAGGGATTGAACGTGAGAACATCACATTGGACCCCGGCGATTTGATGATTTTCAACTCGCTGCTAGCTCATGGCGTGCGCCCAAATATCTCAAAGGACCGGGTGCGGTTGGCACAATACATCTCGATGCATCCAGCGGAGCCGTCGAATTCTGAGGAAAAAGCGGAGCGCATCCGGCTGTGGGAGGAGATTGAACCTCCTAGGCGACCTGATTTCCCGGGAGATCCAAGAAATTGGGAAAAGAGATACGTCTCACCAGCGGTGTTGACAGATTTAGGCCGATCGCTGCTTGGACTGAAAGACTGGTGAGCTGTTATTGTTTCTATCAAGTCGAGTGCAGGCACATGGTCATGAAAACGCTGATTAGCCGAAGCTACATCAAAAGCGTCATTGCCCCCGCTTAAGTCATTCCATATTCAAAATTGCCGTATCCACAACCGAGGCACCTCGGAGATTGGCTCCGTCAAAATCAGCGCCCTGAGGTTCAGATTCTGGAATTTCAGCGCCTCAAAACCCGCAATGCCTTGATAGTAGGCCCTTATGGGTATTATTGAAACATTTCGGAAAATGGCTTGATGCAACAGCGATTGGCCTGCCCGTTTGGCATCTCTCTGGCGGGCAGACCCACAATGGTCATAACAAAATCCTTCAAGGGGACCAGTGAACCGTTGTTTCTGACAATACCGCCTGCACCGGAGCCTCTTCTGGTGGCAGCAGCAAAGCACGCTCTAACGCTGTTCGTTTTTCCTTGCCGAATATCACCAAATGCTTGGAAACAGCCGCGTCCAATACCCGCGCAGACAGGCTGATACGGGCTTCTGGCTGACTGGCTGGACGCAGGATCACCAGCGCCGGGGCTGATGGATCGAGGGCCATTTTGAGACCTTGAACTCCAGGAAACAGTGAGGCTGTGTGCATGTCCGCGCCCATTCCCAACAATAGGACGGATATGGGTAATTCCGGGGACACTGCAGACTCAAGATCACCAAGGGCGTCCTCTGGTTCTTTGTTTTGGACATGAAATGGCAGAAACTGGGCTGACGCCGCTCTATCCACCATTAACCGTTCACCGATCATGCGCGCATTTGAACGTTCACTGTTGCTGTCCACCCACCGCTCATCCGTTGCCATGACCCGTACGCGGGACCAATCAAGATCAGCAGCACACAGATCGTCAAAAATCGGGGCTGGTGTGGTCCCTCCTGCTACAGCAATGGAGGCTGTTTCATGGTTCAATAAATGCGTGCTGAGGTCTCCAGCCATTTGGTTTGCCACGTCGATGGCCAACATATCACGATCAGGATATTCAATAATTTTCATGGGCTAATCCCCTGTTCACAACGTAAATGAAGGCGCGTCAATCCGTTGCTGTCATCGGTCAGATGCTACCGCTATCATATGGTTTACGCTTAATTCTGGGTGTTTGCCAACTGGCAATAACCGGAAACTCCAGGACCGTTAAATAAATTCACGTGGTGTAGAGCTAGCAAAGTATCTATGCGCCGTTAAGACCGGGCTTAAATTGGGCAAGTCACCAAAACTTGTCCCCCTATTACCTTTAACTTACCTGATATCTTCGTCTAAGGATTGGGAGCAAAAAACCGTTTGGATCC
This sequence comes from Parasedimentitalea marina, assembly GCF_004006175.1. GTDB lineage: Bacteria > Pseudomonadota > Alphaproteobacteria > Rhodobacterales > Rhodobacteraceae > Parasedimentitalea > Parasedimentitalea marina. The sequence goes on along the minus strand of NZ_CP033219.1, from coordinate 2,084,416 downwards.
TCCTGATGAAAGACCTGCCTCAATCTACAGCTAATGTTGGAAAGTTTCAGCATAGTTTTGTCACGGCCAGTGGCGAAAAACGGGCTGTTGTTGCTCTTAGTCAACCTGAATCCCTGTGGTTCAATACCGGAACGCTTTGCAATATTGAATGTGCGAACTGCTATATTCTCAGTTCGCCCAGCAACGATGCCCTTGTCTATATTCGTGCCGACGAGGTCCGCACCTATCTTGATCAGATTGAAGTAAGAAATTGGCCAATCAAGGAAATCGGCTTCACTGGCGGTGAACCTTTTATGAACCCTCAAATGGTCGATATGGCCGGGGCGGCACTTCAGCGTGGGTATCGTGTTCTGATTTTGACCAATGCAATGCAGCCTATGATGCGCAAATCAGTCCAAACTGGCCTTTTGCAGCTCAAGTCCGATTTCCCAGACCAAATGGAAATTCGTGTCTCGCTGGACCATTTTTCACAGGAAGTTCATGACGCCGAGCGCGGTGCTGGCAGCTTCAAAAAGACCCTGCAGGGCATGCAGTGGTTGCAGTCGAACGGGTTCACAATGGCCGTAGCTGGGCGCAGCCAGTGGGGCACAAACGACGCAGACTCCCGACTGGGATATGCTGCCTTATTTGAAAAACATGGGTTTGACATTGATGCAAACAGCGCCGGCCAGACAGTTTTATTTCCAGAAATGGATGAAACCGTGGAAGTCCCTGAAATAACCACCGCCTGTTGGGGGATATTGGGGAAGTCGCCTAAGGACGTCATGTGTTCGTCCTCTCGAATGGTGGTAAAACGCAAAGGTGCGGCAGGCCCAACAGTCGTTGCCTGCACATTATTGCCCTATACGCCAGAGTTCGAATTGGGCCCATCTTTGGAAGATGCCGAACAAGACGTTGCCTTAAACCACCCTCATTGCGCAAAGTTCTGCGTGCTTGGTGGGGCAAGCTGTTCAGCCTGAACTATGGGTTCGTGCAGCCAATCGAGGGTCTAAGAGACCGGTGTCATCAGCCAAGCCCAGCTAGTGCAGCGTCAAGATTCCCTTCACATGGCGCCACTGTCCGGAACTAAGCATTTTCCGATGGCAAAAGCGTACCGAGTGAAGAGGCCCTTCAATCTCGCGCTGCCAGAATTCTATAAACTCAAATAACTTGGGGTGATCCGGCATAATATCATAGTCCTGCCAGACATAAGTGTTCAGCACGTGAACATGATCCGGCATATGATAGGTGAATTCGGCCGTGGTCAGGCCATAGCCTTTTAGCATTAATTCGGTTTCAGATGGCTCCATTTTTGCCTCCAGTTATTGGATATGTCCGACAAAGGTAGAACAAATTTGGTTAATATAGGCCAAAAACAACGTGTTACTGCATTATTAATGGAGAAATGCCCGTCAGAAACTCTGCTTGCTTGCGCCCCATATGCCCTCTCTGATAGGGTGCAAACACAAGATATAGACCCATCAATAACAACGGGCAGCAAACGTGAGCGATACGCCGGAAACTCCTGAAAATATGGATGAAACTCCGCCTTCTCGGCCGATTTATGATGGACCATCCGTCTCTATCGAATCCGAAATGCGGACCTCCTATCTCGACTATGCGATGTCTGTCATCGTCAGTCGGGCCATTCCTGACCTGCGGGACGGGCTTAAACCCGTGCACCGCCGCATTCTCTACGCGATGCATGAGACCAACAATACCCACGACAAGTCATACCGCAAATCGGCGCGTCCCGTTGGTGATGTCATGGGTAAATACCACCCCCATGGCGACAGTGCGATCTACGATGCGCTGGTTCGAATGGCGCAGGACTTCTCGATGTCGCTGCCTTTGCTGGATGGTCAGGGCAACTTTGGCTCGATGGATGGCGATAATGCCGCCGCGATGCGCTATACCGAAGTCCGGATGGACAAGCCGGCGGCTTTTTTGCTGAGTGACATCGACAAGGACACTGTCGACTTTCAAGACAACTATGACGGTAAGGATCAAGAACCAACCGTTCTGCCAGCCCGTTTTCCAAACATGCTGGTCAATGGTGCGGGCGGTATTGCCGTTGGCATGGCCACCAACATTCCGCCACATAACCTCGGCGAAGTGATCGACGCGACCCTTGCGTTGATTGAAGATCCGGATCTTACCAGCGAACAGCTGATCGACTATGTCCCCGGACCCGACTTCCCCACTGGTGGTGTGATGTTGGGCCGAACCGGGGCCCGCAAGGCCTATCTTGAAGGCCGTGGATCCGTCATCATTCGCTCCAAGACCCGTGTCGAAGAGATTCGTCGTGATCGCTACGCCATTGTGGTAGATGAGATCCCCTATCAAGTGAACAAAGCGGCGATGATCGAAAAGATCGCCGAGCAGGTTCGCGAAAAGAAAATCGAGGGTGTTGCCCACGTTCAGGATGAATCCGATCGCAACGGTGTACGTGTGGTGATCGAGCTGAAGCGCGATGCCACCGCCGAAGTGGTGATGAACCAGTTGTTCCGCTTCTCGCCCATGCAGACCTATTTTGGCTGTAACATGCTGGCGCTGAATGGCGGTCGGCCCGAAACACTGACGCTGCGCCGGTTCTTGACCTCGTTCATCGACTTCCGCGAGGACGTGGTGGCACGACGCACGGCTTATTTGCTACGCAAAGCACGCGAACGCAGTCATATCCTGTGTGGCCTGGCGGTTGCCGTCACCAATATTGACGAGATCGTCGCCACCATCCGCGCCTCTGCTGACGCGTCCGAGGCCCGTGAAAAACTGATGACCCGGCGTTGGCCAGCGCAGCCTATCTTGCAGTATATCGCGCTGATCGATGATCCGACCCATACAGCCAATGACGACGGCACTTACAACCTGTCGGAAACCCAAGCCCGGGCTATTCTAGAATTGCGCTTGCAGCGTCTGACCCAGATCGGCGTCAAGGAAGTCACCGACGAGCTGGAAGAACTCGCCGGCAAGATTAAAGAATATCTTGAAATCCTTGGTTCCCGAGAGCGCATCATGGGCATCATCGCTGACGAGTTGACCGAAGTGCGGGACCAATTCGCTGTGCCACGCCGCACCCAGATTGTCGACTGGTCCGGTGACATGGACGACGAAGACCTGATCGAGCGCGAGGACATGGTGGTGACCGTGACCTCGGGTGGCTATATCAAGCGTACACCGCTGGCCGATTTCCGCGCGCAAAAACGCGGCGGCAAGGGGGTCTCGGGAATGCAGACCAAAGAAGAGGACGTGATCACCACCCTCTTTGTGGCCAATACCCACACCCAACTGCTGTTCTTTACCACGGATGGCATGGTCTACAAGCTGAAAACCTGGCGCCTGCCGCAGGGTGGTCGCACCTCCAAGGGTAAGGCTGTAGTCAACATCCTGCCGATCCCGCCTGGTGTTTCGATCGCTGCCATCATGCCGGTGGATGTGCCCGAGGACGACTGGGCCAATCTGCAGATCATTTTTGCCACTACAGCCGGCGATGTCCGACGCAATGCACTGTCGGATTTTGTTAATGTCAAACGCAACGGCAAAATCGCCATGGATCTGCCCGAGGGCGTGGAAATGGTCAATGCGCGGATCTGTTCTGAAAACGACGACGTCATGCTGGTAAGCAATGCGGGCCGCGCCATCCGGTTCTCAACCACTGATGTGCGGGTCTTCAAGGGCCGTAAATCCACAGGTGTTCGGGGAATTCGTCTTGGCGACGACAACCGTGTAGTCTCTATGTCGGTGATCCGCCATTTTGAGGCCGAACCATCTGAACGCAGTGCCTTTATCAAGCGGTTCAGGTCGGAATTGGGCAGCGATGTTTCCGAAGATGAGGTCGTCGATGAGATCGAAGGTGCCCTGACGGAAGATCGCTACCAGGAAATGCTGGCTGCAAATGACCTGTTGGTTACAATCAACAAGGGTGGCGCAGGTAATCTGACCTCTTCGCATGATTACCGCGTAAGCGGACGTGGGGGACAAGGTGTCGCCGCGATGAAGGGCAACGAAATTGTTGCGACTTTCCCGGTCGACCTGGCTGACCAGATCATGTTGGCCACTTCAAAAGGTCAATCCATCCGGGTTCCAGTCCAAGGGATTTCGTTCCGCTCACGCAGTGCTGGCGGCGTCAAAGTATTCAACACTGGAAAAGGTGAGGAAGTGGTCTCGGTTGCTTGGATCGCAGAGCAAAACGCAGATGAAGACGAAGGTGGCGCAGAGGACTAAAGTCTGCCTTCTCGTCACTAAGTAAGAAAAGCGCCACCCAAGTCTGGGTGGCGCTTTTTTACTTAATTGGAGCCTGAAACGGTCTCTGTAAACTTATACAAAACCAAACCCAATATTTGAAACCGCAACTCTCTACAGATCGTAGATCTCGCCAAACTTTGCCTCAAGATAGTCCAGCAGCGGCTCATGTGTCGGGGCCATTCCAGCGGCATGTGCAATCGTGTCCCGCGGTGACCGCAATCCACCATACTGCTGCAGATTTTGTTGTAGCCAGCCAGTTGCCCCCGAAGTGTCACCCAATGCCAAATTCTGATCCAAATCCGGAATGGCCTTGCGTAATGTCTGGTGCAAGCACCCCGCATAGACATTGCCCAAACTATATGTCGGAAAATACCCAAACAGACCAACCGACCAATGAACGTCCTGCAAGCAGCCATTTGATGGTTTGTCCACGTCGTAGCCAAAATCGGCCTTGAAGCGATCATTCCAGGCAGCCTCTAGATCTGCGACTTGCAGATCACCTGACATCAAGGCTCGCTCTAAATCGAATCGCAGCATCACGTGGAGATTATACTGAATTTCATCCGCCTCGGTCCGGATATAGCCGTTATGAACTTTGTTGACCGCTGCATAAAATCCGTCGGCATCGGCAACGCCAAAGTCGCCAAAGACCTCGGTCATTTGTTCAAACAACCAACCGGTAAGGGCACGTCCACGTCCGATTTGGTTCTCGTAGATCCGGCTTTGGCTTTCATGCACACCCATCGAAACGCCGCGGCCCAATGGTGTCAGCAAGTAAGCCTTATCGATGTTTTGCTCATAGCACGCATGACCAACTTCGTGGATTGTGGAATAGAAGCAGTTGAACGGATCGTCTGCGCTGGTTCGGGTGGTGATACGCACATCCAACCCACTGCCCGAGCTAAACGGATGCACTGCCTTATCCACGCGGCCGTGGTTCATGTCGTAGCCAAACGTCTTGGCCAGTTTTCGCGTCAGCTTCATCTGCTTGGGCTCGTCGAACACACCGCTCAAACCCTTTGGCGCAGGTCGCTCCAACACTGCAGAGCGGAGATTGACCAGTCGTGGCCGCATAGCATCAAAAATCTGCGCAATCTGGGCGCTGGTGGTGCCATGCTCATAATCCTCGATCATGGCATCATAAAGGTGGCCACCATTGGCCAGTGCTGCGCCCTCTTCACGCTTCAGCGCGACGACCTCTTCCAGCACCGGAACGAACGCAGCGACATCTTCGTCGGCCCGCGCAGCGGCCCATTTGCCCTGTGACTCCGAGGTCAGTTGAGCCAGCTTTTTCGCCAGGTCCGCCGGCACCTTTTGGGCCCGGTCAAAGCCCCGCTGGATCTCTCTCAGATGGGCGGTACCTGCCGCGTCTGGGGCCTCTGCCTTATCCAGCCATTCTGCCACTTTTGGATCCATACGGCGGGCGTGCAAAATCGCTTCAAGGGCCGCCATTTCCTCGCCTCGCTGGGGCGCCGCGCCACGCGGCATCATGGTTTCCTGGTCCCAACCCAACCGCCCTGCAACCTCACCAAGAGCTTGCGTGTCGCGTTGGAAAAGCATCAGTTCATCAAATGCGCTCATTGTTAAATGTCCTTGATTGATGTGGGAATTGGGTAAGCTGACAAAAAGCGAGCGCGCAGGATCAAGACCCAGATCACCACCGCCATCAACTGGTGTAAGATAGCCACCTGCCAGGGGGCGCCGTAGACAACAGTAATAATGCCCAGAACAATCTGCAGGAACAAAACTGCAAAGGCTGCGTGAAAGGAGCTTTGCGTTTTTAGGTGTGCACTACGCCGCCCCTTCAGCCAAACGAAACCGGCAAATAAGCCCAGTAAATACCCGCTCATTCGGTGAATGAATTGAACTAAACCCGGGCTTTCAAAGAAGTTTCGCCACATGGGTTCGAGCAACAGAGCATTTTGCGGAAATACCCGTCCGCCCATTAACGGCCAATCCGTATAAGACCGACCTGCATCAATGCCAGCCACCAAGGCGCCCAGTAAAATTTGCAAAAACGCAAAATGCATCAAACCTGTGGAAAGCCCAAACAGCTTGATTTCCTTGGCTCGGCGCGCCTGCATCAAGGCTCTATCTCCGCGCGACAACATCATCATGTACCATGCGATGAATCCAAGGATGACAAAGGCCAATCCAAGGTGGAGTGCCAGTCGATATGAGGCAACAGACACCATGCCCTCGCCCTGTGTTACGCCCGATGCGACCATCCACCATCCTATGCCACCTTGCAGGCCTCCCAGCAGCCCTGGCAGTGCCAGCTTATCGGTCCATCCAGTCGGGATTTTACGAGCTATAAGGAAGCCAAAAAATCCAAGCGCCCAGATCAGTCCCATCACCCGGCCTAGCTGTCGGTGGCTCCACTCCCACCAATAGATCGCCTTGAAATCGTCCAGCTGCATCCATTGGTTTTCAATGCGCCATTGATCGATTTGCTGATATTTGTCGAACTCGGCTTGCCAATCAGATTCGCTCAGCGGAGGCACTGCACCGGTGATCGGTTTCCACTCGGTAATCGACAGGCCACTGTCTGTCAGACGCGTCAGCCCACCAACAACAATCATTGCGACCACCAGCGCAAACAGCACCATCAACCAAGCCCGAATTGCACCTCGGGCGCCGCCGTTATCCCGGTTAATCAGGCCAGGTTGGATTGCCGGTTTGTCGGATCTCTCACCCTCGACGTCTTCAAAAATGCTACGCTTGCTCATGCTTGCCTCACTCAATTCATCGCCACGCTAGAACCCTGCCCCACAGAGGTCCAGTCGGCTTATTCATCACCGCGTTGTTTCCAGCGAACCATCTGCCGCATGATCCCGTGCAGCATTTGCACATCTGCGTTGGTAAGCGCCATTCTGCTCCACAAATTGCGCAGATTGACCTTCATATTTGGCGCTTTTGCAGGTGGGAAAAAGAACCCGGCTTCGTCCAGGCGGCCTTCATAATGGTCCGACAATTTCTCGATTTCGACACCGGTGGCCCAATCCGCCTTGCCCATTTCGACCACTTCGTGCTCGATTTTTCCCACTTGCCTTTGCCACTCGTAGGCGGTCAGCAGCACACACTGGCCCAAATTCAAAGAGCCATATGCCGGGTTCACGGGTACCGAAATGATGGCATTGGCTTTGGCCACATCCTCATTTTCCAGCCCGGCCCGTTCCGGCCCGAACATCACCGCAACTTTTTCTCCGGCGGCTATTTTTTCGGCCGCCAGTTTCATCGCTGCTTCTGGGCTGAAAACCGGTTTGGTCAAACCGCGTTGCCGGGCTGTCGTCGCAAACACAAAGGAACAGTCAGCCAGAGCATCCGGCACATCCGGGCTTAGGCGTGCCTCGTCCAGCAAACGTCCAGCCCCCGATGCCATGGCAACCGCCTTGGGACTGGGCCAGCCATCACGCGGCGCCACAATGCGCATTCGGTCCAAGCCAAAATTCCACATTGCGCGGGCTGCGGCCCCGATATTTTCGCCCATCTGGGGGCGGACCAAAACAAAGGCGGGCTGTGAGGTCTGGCTTGGCATGGTACTCTCTCTGAAACGTCGCTTCGATCTAGTCTGCAATCGCCATCAGAGCAAGATCTGGCATTTCCGTGACATCACGAATACTCTGTCAGCACCCTATAAACCTTGCACCTACAACTTTATACGCTAAACAGCCGCAAGATATAATAAGGACCGGACCCATGGACAGCCCAGAGAAACCGCAGATCTATCTGATCACACCGCCAAGTTTCGAGCTGGGCCAATTTCCCGATCAACTGGCCAAGGTTTTGGATTCCACTGACGTTGCCTGTCTGCGTCTGGATTTGGCGAGCCGGGACGAAGACACTCTGAGCCGGGCAGCTGACGCCCTGCGCGAAGTGACTCATGCACGGGACGTCGCCATTGTTATATCCGACCACCAAATCCTGGCCGAGCGCCTTGGGCTGGACGGTGTCCACCTGACTGATTCCGCACGCTCGGTTCGCGCCACCCGCAAGGCAATGGGCGCAGACACCATTGTTGGCAGTTTTTGTGGCGCCTCCAATCATGACGGCATTTCCGCCGCCGAGGCTGGCGCGGATTACGTCAGCTTTGGTCCGGTTGGCACGTCGGGGCTGGGCGACGGCGCCATTGCAGATCTTGATTTGTTCAAATGGTGGTCAGAAATGATCGAGGTCCCGATGGTTGCCGAAGGCGGCCTGACCGAAGACCTGGTTCGGACCGTATCGCCCTTTACCGACTTCTTTGGTGTCGGCGACGAGATCTGGCGGGACGAGAACCCGGTTGCGGCACTGCAGCGCCTCACGGCCGCGATGAGCTAAGCCGTTTACAGAAACACGCGCTCGACAAACCAATATGCTCCGATCACTGCAATGGTGATCGAAGCCGGTATGGCCACCCGGCCACGATACTTGGGGTGCGCGCGGAACCAAACGCTGACTGTGGCAAAGGCGATTGCAATCACCGTCAACTGCCCCAGTTCTACGCCAACATTGAACCCGATCAATGCGGCGACAAACTGGTCGCCCGGCAACCCGATGTCGCCCAGTATCGATGCAAACCCAAGCCCGTGTAATAATCCAAATCCAAATATCACCAAGGGTCTCCAGACCGTCAGTCGGCGAAGAAAGATATTTTCCACCGCCACGTAGACAATGGAGGCCGCAATCAAGGGCTCAACGATGTTAGGCGACACCAGAACCCATCCCAGAGCGCCCAGAGCCAAAGTTATGGTGTGAGCAACCGTAAAGGCACTTACCTGCCACAGCAGCGGCCGCAGTCGCGGGCTCAGGAAAAAGAGGCCCAGAACGAATAATATGTGATCCAGACCTAGGGGCAGAATATGTTCGAAGCCAATCGGCAGGTAATCAACAAAGGTCTCCTGGGCCGTTAGGGCCGCTCCGCCGGCCAATGGAATAAGGGGGGTGGTTTCACCGCCCTGCAAATACCCAGTGTAAGGTTCCTCTACACCGTTCTGCCTGAGCACCACGCCACCTGACCCCTTGGGCCAATAAACAGTCAAGCTGCGGGCCGTTTCCGGGACACGTCCGTTCAACAATAAATAGGACGCACGGGGCAAATCAATATCGCCCACTTCGGGAATGACCACCTCTGAAACGCTAAGTTGGAGCGTACTACCCGCAGTAACCCGGACAGTTTCCAACCATTCCTCGGCGAACTGACGCACCATGGGTTCCAGCTCCTCCTGACCCAGCCCGCGAAGGCTGTCGTAGTCTTTGGCCTGATCGGATTCGTTGGTGTCATCCATTCCGTCCAGATTTATGCCAGCAACGAAGGCTTCGACGTTCAATCGCAGATCAAGCGCGATCTGTCCGTCCTCAACCCGAAAATCGGCAATGGTCGGCGTTACTTCATGTGCGTTTCCGCCCGATACCAGGGCAGTCAAAGCAATGCTTGACAAATATATTGTCACAGCCAGCCTGTTCCCCAGTGCCCATAAGGTTTTGCGAATGTTCATCTGCCTATACCGCCGTCTTAATTTTGTTCTTATTGGCCTGGTCCTATCCACCCTGCCTGCCCTTTCGCACGAGTTTTGGATTGAACCACAGAAATATCAAGTGGAATCAGGAGCCCCGGTAATTGCGGATCTCCGAAACGGCCAGAACTTCAGCGGTGCCAATCAGGTGTTTTTTGCAAGACGAACGCGGCGTTTTGACGTAACGCAGGGGGATTTGACCACAGCCTATCAAGGCCGGATGGGAGATCTTCCGGCGTTTCAACTCTCTCAAGCGGAACCGGGATTGCTAATCATCACTCACGAAACTGCACCACAGACAATAACCTACGAAACCTGGGTGCAATTTCAGACATTTGTTGATCATAAAGGCTTTGTCGACATTCCCAAACAGCATCAGGCCCGAAGATTGCCCAGCCAAGGTTTTGCAGAAAGTTACACACGATACGCTAAAACCTTGATTGCCGTCGAAAATGGCGAAGGCTCCGATCACTTTCAGGGGATGGAGACTGAATTTGTGGCACTTGCCAACCCTTATACCGATGACCTGTCCTTGGGCATGTCGGTCCGGCTTTACTATCAGGGCACTGCTCGTGGCTCTGCTCAAATCGAGATTTTTGAACGCGGGCCAAATGGCAAAGTGTTGGTTTTCCTGCAAAAAACTGATTCTCAGGGTCTCGTACAGGTACCGGTTAAACCGGGTCACACCTATCTGTTGGACGCTGTTGTGCTGCGCCCAGCACCGCAATCTGGGGATCCGGTCTGGGAATCCCTGTGGGCTGCGCTAACATTTGCCACGCCCTAACGCAGGTTGCCGCTTGCGAGGCGCTGTAAAACTGGGCAGAACACCTGCATGACACAGAACAACACTCAGCCGACGCCAAACATTCTTTGTATTGGTTCAGTCCTGTGGGATATTATCGGTCGTTCGCCGGTGGAAATGCGACGTGGATCGGACATGCCGGGACGTATCACCCAATTACCCGGTGGCGTGGCAATGAACATTGCAATGACACTCGCGCGCTTTGGTTTAAAACCTGCACTTCTCAGTGCCGTCGGTCGCGATGACGAAGGTGTCGAGCTAATAGCTGCCTGCGCGCGACTCGGGCTTGTGACGGATTACATATACCGGTCTGATGACCTGCCCACAGATCGCTACATGGCGGTCGAAGGCGCAAATGGCCTGATCGCTGCGATCGCCGACGCCCATTCCTTAGAGGCGGCCGGAGACAAAATTCTAAAACCTTTGCGTGACGGTAGCCTTGGATCCCCCACTTCCCCTTTCACAGGCCCAATTGCGCTGGACGGCAACCTGACCTTGTCGCTGCTGGACGACATCGCCAATGACCCTGCGTTTGACGCGGCAGATCTTCGTGTTGCACCTGCCTCACCGGGCAAGGCAGAACGTTTGCGTCCATTCCTGACCTGCAATCGGGGTACGCTTTATGTTAACCTCGAAGAGGCCGGGCTGCTGTGTCAGGCCGACTTTACCGACAGTGAGACTGCGGCCAAGGCGATGCTGGACCGGGGGGCCTGTCGTGTTCTGGTCACCGACGGCGGCAGTTCCGCAACCGAAGCCAGCACACGTTCACTTATCACGCTCGTCCCACCCCGCGTCACTGTTGCGCGCGTCACTGGGGCTGGAGATACCTTTATGGCGGCTCATATCGCAGCGGAAAGCCGCGGCGACACCTGTGAAGCCGCACTCGCCTCTGCGCTTAAGGCTGCAGCTACCTATGTTTCAGGAGAACCCCCATTGTGATCGACATCAAATATTCGGCTGAGGTCAAAGCGGCCAAAGCTGCGGGAACGGCTCTTGTGGCGCTTGAAAGCACCATCATCACCCATGGCATGCCCTATCCGCAAAACATAGAAGTTGCCGCACAAGTCGAGCAGGACATTCGTGATGCGGGCGCTACTCCGGCCACTATCGCTGTTATCGACGGCCATTTGCATGTGGGTCTCGAAGCCGACCAGCTACAGAAGCTAGGACAAGCGAAAGACGTCGCCAAACTATCGCGCGCTGATTTTGCAGCCTGTTTGGCCAATGGTGGAACAGGTGCAACAACGGTTGCTGCAACTATGATCGCTGCCCATTTGGCTGGCATCCAGGTCTTTGCGACGGGCGGCATTGGCGGTGTTCATAAGGGCGCAGAATCGAGCTTTGACATCTCGGCAGACCTGTTAGAACTCGCGGCCACTCCGGTCACCGTTGTCGCCGCTGGGGCCAAGGCGATACTGGACGTTCCAAAAACGCTTGAGGTGCTGGAAACTCAAGGGGTACCGGTCATCGGATATGGGCAGGACTCGTTTCCGGCCTTTTGGTCTTCTCAATCCGACTTGTCAGTCCCCTTGCGCATGGATGATGCAGACCAAATTGCTCGTGCGCACGCAATGCGCCAGGCTGTAGGCCTTCCAGGCGGCCAACTGATCGCCAACCCAATCCCCAAGGCTGACGAAATCGCTGCAGAAACCCTTGCCCCGGTCATCACCCAGGCACAGGCCGAGGCAGACGCGAAAGGGGTCAGTGGAAAAGCTGTCACGCCTTTCCTGCTTCAGCGGATCTTTGAATTGACCGAGGGCCGGTCTTTGACGGCCAACATCGCCCTTGTGCGCAACAATGCACGCTTGGCCTCACAGATTGCGCGCGCGTTAATCTCTTTGCGGGTCTGACCATCAGAGATTGATGTGAGACCATTGCCGCCGCCGGGCAAATTACCTAACTTGCACCCGATCAATAGTGAAAAGACTTATGACAACGCCATTTGACCCAGAACCCCATCGGCGACCAGGCCTTTTTGCCCGGCTTCGATCGTCCTTCTTGACCGGCATCGTGGTTATCGCCCCTGTTGGGCTGACAATCTGGTTGCTTTGGTCGGTGATGGGCTGGGTCGACAGTGTGGTTCTGCCACTGGTGCCAGCAACGATCCTGCCGGAAAAATACATCGGGATCAATCTGCGAGGCATTGGATTGATCATCTTCCTACTGTTCACGATCATCATCGGCTGGATCGCCAAAGGCATCTTGGGTCGCTCGATGATTTCCTTTGCCGAAAGCCTGGTCCAACGCATGCCTGTCGTGCGGACCATATATTCCGGTATCAAGCAGATTTCCGAAACCGTCTTTGCCCAATCAGAACGTAGCTTCGAAAAGGCCTGCCTCATTCAATACCCTCGAAAAGGCATCTGGGCGATTGGTTTTGTCTCAACTACAGCCAAGGGGGAAGTCCACAAACAAACAAACCCCCAAGGAAAGCTGATGAGCATTTTCCTGCCAACCACGCCGAACCCAACCTCGGGCTTTCTTTTGTTCCTGCCAGAAGAAGATGTAATTGAGTTGGAAATGAGTGTCGAAGACGCCGCCAAATTGGTCATTTCTGCTGGACTAGTCTATCCAAATTCGAAAGACCCAACTCTCCCTGAAGATGTGCCGTCAGAGTAAACCCACTCGGGCTTTCGGTACTTCATCTGGCCATAAATATCCCGGGGGTGCGGGGGCTGGCCCCCGCCCTACATTCCGTTACAAGGCTGTCCAACCACCATCGACGCTCAGCGTGGTTCCGGTGATCTGCGCGGCGGCGGAAGAACACAAAAAGGCGACGGTTCCCCCTAGTTGCTCAACAGTCGCGAACTCTTTAGATGGCTGGCGTGCCAACATGACCTCACGGATAACGGTTTCCCGGTCCATGTCATATTCAGCCATGGTGTTGGGGATTTGTGCCTCGACCAAGGGTGTTAGCACATAACCCGGGCACACCGCATTGCAGGTAATTGGATCCTGCGCCGTTTCCAGGGCCACGGATTTGGTCATGCCCACAACCCCGTGTTTTGCCGCGACATATGCTGACTTGAAGGGTGAGGCCGTCAATCCATGTGCCGAAGCTATGTTGACCACCCGCCCCCAACCGGCTGCACGCATCACTGGCAATGCTGCTGCCGTGGTATGAAAGACTGAATTCAGATTAATCGCTATGATTGCGTCCCACTTTTCCAAAGGAAATTCATCGATCGGCGCAACATGCTGAATACCAGCGTTATTAACCAAGATATCACAGGCTCCTGCGGCCTTGATCAGGTCTCGGCACTCCTGTCCAATAGACATGTCAGCCTTGATATACTTGGCGGACACATCGAACTCTGCTGCTAGCGACTTCGCAAGTGCATGATCCTCATCCGTTTCCGTGAACGAATTCAGCACCAGATTTGCCCCTGCGCGCGCTAACTCCCGCGCCACCCCCAGTCCGATACCCGAATTCGATCCAGTCACAACTGCGGTTTTTCCTTGCAAGGACATTCGCCTCTTCCCTTCATTTGATGTCATTTTGTCTATACAGTAACTTGCCATGCTGCACCTGCAAAGAAAACGATAGTTATGTAGAATTCGTTTTAGAGAATTTCCTGTGAAAAGGCTTAATCACTTGCGCAAACCGCGCCATGCTCATATGGCAGCCTAGCATCTGTAAATCCACTTCCCCGAGACCGCGCATTCTCAATTTGGATGGGTATTAGTTAACGCTCTGACAAAAAAAACGCCCGCGCGAAGCGGGCGTCAAGTTATTGAGGCAGGTTTCATACAGGCAAGAAACCTATCGAGCAGTGAGTTAGTTATACTCAATAAACCGGCGTTATCCAAGCTAAAAGTTTGAAAAGGCGTAAAAGCCGGGGTACATTGATAACACAAGGAAATATAGCCCAAGTGGGATTGTTGCCAAAATGCGATCAGTGTTTTTCAAAAAAGTCACGTCAACGATGGCAGGTATCACCCTGCTTCTAAGCGTTAATTGTGCAGTTGCAGAATCAGCTCATGGTATTGCGATGTATGGCGAGCCTGCCTTACCTCCGGATTATGTTTCGCTGCCCTATGCCTATCCTGAAGCGCCCAAAGGGGGACGTGTTGTATTTGGCAACACCGGCGGCTTTGATTCACTCAATCCCTTTGTGTTGAAAGGCACTTCTCCATGGCAACTTCGGTTCTGGGGCTATGAGAGTCTTATGGGCCGGTCCTGGGATGAGCCCTTTTCTCTATACGGGCTTTTGGCCGAAACCATCGAAACACCAGAAGACCGATCATGGGTTGAATTCACGCTTCGGCCCGAAGCCCGCTTTTCGGATGGATCTCCAGTCACAGTCGAGGATGTGATCTGGTCATATGAAACCCTGGGCACCGTTGGACACCCGCGCTACCGTGGGTTCTGGTCCAAGGTCGCAAGCATAGCGCAGACTGGCCCACAGAAGGTGAGAATTGATTTCAACACCGAGGATCGCGAACTGGCTTTGCTTGCCGGCTTGAGACCTATTTTGAAAAAAGATCAGTGGGCGGGTAAGGATTTTGCTGAAAGCGGCCCTATCGAAGCGCCGATCGGGACCGGCGCCTATGTCATCGACGCCTCTGATCCCGGCCGATACGTCAACCTGCTGCGTAACCCTGAGTATTGGGGCAAGGATCTGGCATTTCGGCGTGGTACGCAGAATTTTGACGAGATGCGGATTGAATTTTTTGGCGACTCAACTGTCTTGTTCGAAGCCTTTAAGGTTGGTGAACTGACTGCAGTGCGTGAATACAATGCTGGAAAATGGGACAACAACTATAATTTCCCTGCGGTCCAAAACGGCGATGTGGTGAAGTCGGAAATCCCGCACCAACGACCGTCTGGTATTACCGGGTTGGCTATGAATACCCGCAGATCCCTTTTTGCGGACTGGCGCGTACGTGAGGCGCTTATTTACGCCTTCAATTTTGAATATATCAATGGAACAATCACCGGCGGCACACAGCCCCGCATTACCTCCTATTACTCAAACTCTGCGCTGGGCATGCAATCCGGTCCTGCCGAAGGCGATGTGCGGGAAATGCTGGAACCCTATGCAAACAACCTCTTGCCTGGGGCGCTGGATGGATACGCGCTACCAGTAAGTGATGGGACGGAACGAAACCGCAAGAACCTTCGCACAGCAACAAATCTGTTGAATGAAGCAGGTTGGTCGGTTCAGGACGGTGTCTTGCGAGATTCTCAGGGCGCTGCTTTCGAATTCTCAGTTCTTTTGCGCCAAGGCGATAGCGAAATGCAGACTGTTGTCGAAATCTACGCACGCGCGCTCGAACGCCTTGGAATCACGGTCACCACTGAAACTGTTGATAACGCTCAGTATGTTGCACGTCAAAAAGAGTATGATTTTGACATGACCCATTTTCGTGTTGATCTGTCACTTAGCCCCGGGAATGAACAATTTCTGTATTGGGGCCGCGACGGAGTAACTCAACCCGGATCCCGCAATATTATGGGTGTGGACAGCCCGGTGGTCGAGGCCTTAATCCCCGAGATGCTCAACGCAACCAGCGCCGAGCATTTCATTTCAGCAGTAAGAGCTTTGGACCGGGTTCTGACGACGGGCCGTTATGTGATTCCAATTTGGCAATTTGACAAAGGTCGCATTGCCCATGCCAAAGAATTGCACTTTCCGGAAACCCTACCGATTTATGGCGATCGGCCACAGTTCATGCCCACTGTCTGGTGGTATGATCCAAATTAAGTTTGACAGCTGATCTTGGTGTGACTGCAGGGGTTCATTTCTACGGTATCAATGCCCTAGAAACGAGCCTCTGTGGTCGGCGATTAGAACGAGCGACCTCAGACCGAACCAACATGGTTAAGCCGGTCAGCCCAGAAAAGTTGTCTTACACCAGCGCATATAGACAATTTTCACCCGTTATTTTCCAATGGCACATTTTGCCTCCACTTTCGCTCACCAGCCGCAGATGTTGGTTCACCGTCCGACTGTATCTTTCGGTGACATTATTAAGTACACTAAACCAGTAAGAGACCCGTTGTTGCCCGGTGAGAGGAGCGGCTATGACAGCTTTACGTTCAACGAATGTCAGGGCCGCCAGCCTACCGCGGATGAAAAACCGATTTCCCTATCTGCATCCGGATCTGGTGCCATCCCTATTGCAAGACCGCGAGGCCTTTATTGCGCATCTTGCCAAAACACACCAACTTACCCTGACAGAAGCCCGTGAAGAGGTAGATGATTTCCTTTTCATTGAAGGCTTGCTGTATGAGGTTGAAGGCTGACCTTTCCCCATTATCTGCTCAGGCCAACGACGTGACCCACAAAATAGTCGCATCCTCGTCGCTGGACGAAATAACATTGTGACCCATAGCGGCGTCATAATACGCACTATCACCGCGCCGCATCTCAATCGGCTCGTAGAATTCAGTGTAAAGCTTGACTACGCCAGTAAGCACATACAAAAACTCTTCTCCATCGTGACGGACCCAGCCATCGAACTCATCCATCGAACGGGCCCGAACCCGGGCGCGATACGGCAGCATTTGTTTGCGCGATAGACTGTCAGCCAACAATTCGTGCTCATAGGTCGTGGTGGCATGGGCTGCCCCTTCACCGGTCTTTGTCACGGCCAAACGACCGTTGACCTGATCCCGTTGTGGAGGTGTAAAAAGCTGTGGAACAGAGATTTGCAGCCCAATCGCCAACTTCTTTAGCGCATCGTAAGTGGGTGACATTTGGCCATTTTCGATCTTCGACAAGGTCGACCGGGCCAATCCAGCCTGATTAGCGGCATGTTCCAATGTCCAGTCGCGTGCCTTGCGTAATTCACGCACCCGCATACCCAGATCTAACGGTTCTGCTTCACTCTGGTCACCAGAGCTTCGGGCAATGGTAATCAACGATTTTGGATCTTTATTTGTCATGCTATCTCTATAGGCTGCCCCCCGGCTGCTTGCAACGCGCCACCACCCGCGATAGCCAAGTTGCATGTTGTCTATCTTTGACCAAGGTCCATTCAAACCCTGCCCTGCACCGTTCAATCTGGCGGCGCATGTGCTGCGCCATGCGCCACTGACCCCTGATAAACCAGCCCTGTCCATTATCTCTGGCACAAAGGCTAAAACCTGGACCTACCGCGCCTTAGAAAATGCGGTGCGGGGCACCGGGACAGGGTTATTGCAAACCGGTCTGAAACCAGGCGACATCGTTTTAATGCGATTGGGCAATACGGTTGAATTTCCCATCGCCTATCTTGGAGCCATTGCAGCCGGTCTTATTCCGGTTCCGACCTCTTCCCAGTTGACCACAGCCGACACTGCCAAAATGATCACCGAGCTGTCACCGGCTGCGGTTCTACGTGACCCACAGGTAGACTGTGGACCGCATGTACATCAAATCACCACCGACTCACTTATCAAGATGCGCGACCTCCCCCCTTGCGAATTCAACCTCGGCGACCCCGAACGATTAGCCTATATCGTCTTTACCTCAGGTACCGGCGGATTTCCGCGTGCAGTAGCGCATGCGCACCGAGCCATTTGGGCGCGGCAGATGATGGTCGCCGGTTGGTACGATCTAAAAGCGGATGACCGGCTGCTACATGCTGGCGCGTTCAATTGGACCTATACTTTGGGAACAGGTCTGATGGATCCCTGGACCATCGGCGCGACGGCCTTGATCCCATCTGCGGACACAGATCTTGCTGATCTGCCAAATTTGCTCCGCACCCATAAGGCCAGTATTTTTGCGGCCGCGCCCGGGGTATACCGCAAAGCCCTAAAGGGGAAGTCACGGCTGGACTTGCCTACTTTGCGACATGGGCTTAGCGCCGGAGAAAAACTATCCACTGATTTGCATCAGGCCTGGACCAAAGCCACCGGAACCGAGCTGTTCGAAGCATATGGCATGTCTGAGTGCTCGACATTCATATCGTCCAGTCCAAGCCGCCCCGCGCAAAATCACAGTTTAGGCCAACCGCAACCCGGGCGACGCGTTGCAATTATTGGTGAGGACGGGCCCGTTCCCCTTGGTGATGAAGGCATTATTGCAATACACCGCTCGGATCCGGGGCTTATGCTGTGCTATCTGAATGATCCCGACGAAACCGCTGCCAAATTTCAGGGTGATTGGTTTTTGACAGGTGATCTGGGCAAACTGACCGAGGATGGACAGATTACATACCTTGGACGCAACGATGACATGATGAATGCAGGAGGTTTTCGTGTCTCGCCACTCGAGGTGGAATCTGCACTGTCTCAACATCCCGACATCACCCAGATCGGCGCAGCAACTGTCGAGATTAAGCCAGGCACATTTGTCATTGGCGCCTTCTATACCGCTCCCACAAAATTGAACGACGACGCTCTGCAGTCTTTTGCCAATGCTCACCTGGCACGTTACAAGCAACCCCGCGTCTATATCCACCTGCCATCCCTGCCGCTCGGCGCCAACGGTAAACTACTGCGGCGCGCTCTGCCTACTTTCTACAAGGTTTCATCCTCACATGACCGTTAAACTTGACATCATCTCAGATCCCATTTGCCCCTGGTGTTACATTGGGAAAAACAATCTGGATAAGGCGCTGGCACAGATCCCGGACCATCCATTCGTCATTGAATGGCACCCCTTTCAACTGAACCCCGACATGCCTGCCGAAGGCATGGATCGACGCGCCTATCTGGAAGGAAAGTTTGGCGGAAAAGAGGCCGCAGTAAAGGTCTACGCTCCGATCGTTGAACACGCCCAAAATGCCGGATTGCAGATCAATTTTGAAGCCATGAAGCGTACGCCAAATACATTGGATGCACACCGTCTGATTCATTGGGCCGGAATCGAAAGCAAACAGACAGCGGCCGTTGATGCTTTGTTTCATGCCTATTTTGTCGATGCCCGCGACATCGGCAATGCCGAAGTTCTTGGCGATATTGCGGATAGCATCGGCATGGATGCCGCTGTAGTGCAAAAACTTCTCGCAACTGACAACGATATTGACGACATCAAATCTCGCGATGCCCATAGTCGTCAGATGGGCGTGACCTCTGTTCCCACGTTTATTGTCGACAATAAACATGCTGTCCCGGGTGCTCAACCGCCTGAACTCTGGCTCAAAGTGATCGGTGAAATCATGGAACAGGTTAACCCCGGTTAGACCAATGATTGCGGTCCAGTACAAAAATTGCTCAGCCACTTGGCGAATGCACTTTCTACCTCAAAACAGAATACAATTGTGATCCGCTTCATCTGGCTCCAAATATCCCGGGGGTGAATTGTTGCCAAGCATGGCAACAAGAGGGGGCAGCGCCCCCCACTTTTTTCGACATCCATGCACAGACCAATGTGCAAGCAAGCATATGGCTGACCGGTTGCTAATATGATAGCGCCGCTCAAATAGCTCCCGTATTGGATCCGATCACATTTTGCACGTTTTGTGCCGCTTGAGGTAAGCAATGTCCAACCCCGTCAAAAGTAAAATGTCAAAGGCCGAACTTACTGCGTTAGTCGCAATGATGTTTGCAACAATTGCATTCTCGATCGATGCAATGCTGCCTGCTCTACCGGAAATCGGAGCAGCCCTAAGTCCCAATGACATCAACCGTGCACAACTTATTCTAACAGCCTTTATGTTTGGGCTTGGCATAGGGACCTTTTTTACCGGTCCCCTGTCTGACGCTTTTGGACGCAAACCCGTAATTCTTGTCGGCGCCACAGTTTATGTTTTGTCCGCAGCCGCAGCCTGGGCAAGTTCGTCGCTTGAGCTGCTATTGATCACCCGGGTCATCATGGGGCTTGGGGCTGCAGGTCCACGAGTCGTTGCAATTGCCATTGTCCGGGACCTGTTTTCAGGCCGTGAAATGGCGCGCGTGTTGTCCATCGCCATGATGATCTTCACTCTGGTACCGGCTTTTGCCCCTTTGCTGGGCCTTGGCATTATCTCAATCGCTGGCTGGCGCGCAATTTTCATCGCTATCTCACTCTTTCTAATTATCGTGGTAATCTGGACCATTCTCCGCCTTCCCGAGACGCTCGCACCTGAAAATCGCCGTGCCTTTAAGATACCGCTCCTGATGAAAGCAGGCCGAGAGATGTTTGCACATCCAACTGTACGCCTATCCATTTTGGTCCAAACCCTTTGCATGGGTTCACTTTTGACCATGCTCACGATGGTCCAGCCAGTCTATGATACAATCTTTGGACGCGCAGATAGCTTTCCATTTTGGTTTGGTTTGGTTGCTCTAATTTCTGGCAGCGCCAGTATGTTAAACGCAATCGTCGTGGTCAAAGTCGGGATGCGCCGGATGGTGACCTGGTCACTGGCCAGCCAAATTATATTTTCAACAGCCGTGCTTGTTCTCAGCAATATCGCCTTACCTGACACAGTACAGTTCGCCATATTTGTCGCCTGGCAAACCACTTTGTTTTTCATGGTTGGCATGACATTGGGTAACCTGAACGCAATGGCAATGGAACCGATGGGTCACATCGCCGGAATGGCGGCCTCGGTCATAGGAGCGATCTCCACCGTGTTTGGCGCGATCATAGCGGCCCCGATCGGACTTCTCTTTGACGGGTCTCTGCTGCCACTTAGCGTGGGGATTTTGACTATGATTAGCACGGCATTTCTACTCATGCTCCGCATGGGTAGGGTCGAAGCACAGATGCCCGCAGAATAATCCACTCCAAAACCCCAAGCAAAAAAGCCACTCTGTCACAACAGAGTGGCTTTTTTGATGAATGCTCTATCGGCGTCGGGTACCGAACCGAGTTCTGACCATAAAGAAGACCGCCCCTTTTTAGGCGGATTTTTTCGTCTTCTTTTTGGCTGCAACTACCTTTTCAGCCAGTTCTCGGGCAATTGCAAAAGCACCTTTGATTTTGTCCCCGTCGCTACGCCAGTCACGCCGCACGACAATCTTGTTATCTTTGACTTTGGCAAGCCCATCCTGAGATTGAATAAACTCAACCAATCCAGTCGGCGAGGCAAATTTGTCGTTATGGAACTGGATCGTGGCACCTTTGGGTCCTCCATCCAGTTTGGCAATGCCAGCCCGTTTGCACATCGCCTTGATCCGTACCACCAGCATCAGCGTATTGACCTCTTTCGGAAGTTTGCCAAAGCGGTCAATCAATTCTGCCGCAAAACCCTCTAATTCAACTTTGCTGGTCAACGAAGACAGGCGGCGGTACAGACCCAATCTCACATCAAGATCCGGCACGAAAGCCTCGGGGATCAGCACGGGCACGCCAAGATTGATTTGCGGTGCCCATTGATCATCAGCCTCTGACAGACCTTCCATTTCACCGGATTGGATCTTGGCAATCGCCTCTTGCAGCATCGATTGGTACAACTCATAGCCAACATCGCGCATCTGTCCGGATTGTTCCTCTCCCAGAAGGTTGCCAGCCCCCCTGATATCAAGGTCTTGTGAGGCCAAGGTAAAGCCGGCCCCCAGTGTGTCGAGCGACCCCAAAACCCGCAGTCGTTTCTCGGCGGCAGCAGTCAACTTGGCGCGGGGTTTGGTTGTCAAATAGGCATAGGCGCGGGTTTTGGAACGTCCCACCCGGCCACGGATCTGGTACAGTTGCGACAGCCCGAACATATCCGCCCGGTGCACCACCATCGTATTCGCCGTTGGAATATCCAGACCGCTTTCAACAATTGTGGTGGCCAGCAGCAGGTCGTATTTCCCGTCGTAAAACGCATTCATGCGCTCATCCAAGTCACCGGCCGCCAATTGGCCATGGGCAATCACATAGGTCAGTTCGGGCATTTGTTCTTTGAGAAAGGCCTCGATATCCGGCAGATCGCTGACTCTGGGAACCACGTAGAAACTTTGCCCACCGCGATAATGTTCCCGCAGTAGTGCTTCGCGAATGGTGACGGTATCGAATTCGCTGACATAGGTGCGGATCGCCAGGCGGTCCACTGGAGGGGTGCCAATGATAGACAGATCCCGCACCCCTGACAGGGAGAGCTGCAAGGTACGTGGGATTGGCGTCGCCGTCAGTGTTAGCACGTGAATGTCAGTGCGCATTTGTTTCAGGCGTTCTTTGTGACCCACACCAAAATGCTGCTCTTCGTCAATGATCAACAGGCCCAAGTCCCTGAACCGTATGTTTTTTGCCAGCAAAGCATGCGTGCCGATGACAATATCCACAGTGCCTCGTGCCATCCCATCTCGTGTGCTTTGTGCATCCTTTGCACTAACAAAGCGAGACAATTGCCTGACTTCCAGCGGAAAACCACGAAACCGTTCGGCAAAGCTGGCATAGTGCTGTCGCGCCAGCAAAGTGGTTGGAGCAACAATAGCGACCTGCACACCGGACATTGCAGCAACAAAGGCAGCTCGCATAGCCACCTCAGTCTTACCAAATCCGACATCCCCACAGATCAATCGATCCATTGGCTGGCCCGAAGTCAAATCGTCGATGACTTCGCCTATGGCCCGCAACTGATCGTCGGTTTCCTGATAAGGGAAGCGCGCCGAAAAAGTATCCCAACTGCCCGGAGGTAGATCCAGAACTGGTGCCTTACGCAATGCTCGCTCGGCAGCAACGCGGATCAACCTGTCAGCCATCTCACGGATGCGCTCTTTCAGTTTGGCTTTCTTGGCCTGCCAGGCACCGCCGCCCAGCCGATCCAACAGGCCTTCATCGTGACCATATTTCGACAGAAGTTCGATGTTTTCGACCGGCAAATACAGTCGTGCGTCCTCGGCATATTGCAACAGAATGCATTCATGTGCAGCGCCAGCCGCTGTGATGACCTCTAACCCAAGGAAGCGGCCGATGCCGTGATCAACATGCACCACCAAATCCCCTGCACCAAGAGATTGGGTTTCGGTCAGGAAGTTTTCAGCTTTGCGGCGTTTGCGTGGCGCCCGGATCAATCGATCACCCAGCACGTCCTGCTCGGAAATAACGGTCATGTCCGGGGTGACGAACCCATGTTCCAAGGCCCATACGGCCAGATACAGCCCCGATTTTCCAAGCCGGGTGCCATTTGATATCGAAATAACTTCGCTGAGGCCTTCGTCTTCTATCAGCCCCGTCAATCGTTCGCGCGCGCCTTCTGAATAAGAAGCGACAACCACCGGTCCATCTTGCAGTTTAACTTTAATATGATCAGACAGTGAGCTGAAAAGGCTAACACTTTCCATTTGCCGCTCAGGCGCGAAATTGCGTCCGATACGGCCGCCAGCATCAACCACCCCAGGACCATTGGCCTGCGGTAACGGGTGCAGCTGGATTACACGATGCGCACCTACGGCCTGCTCCCAAGCCGTATCGTCCAGATATAATAAACCGGGTGGTGTTGGCTTATATACCGTATCGATCCGACCTTTGGCCTGCATCGCAATCTTGCGGTTCTCAAACTGGTCTTCGATTGTGTCCCAGCGTGCCAACCTGGCAGGAGTCACCTGGTGATCTAGAGTTATTGTCGCTTGGGGCAGAAAATCAAACAGCGTTTCAAGTTTGGCATGAAAGAACGGCAGCCAATGTTCGATGCCCTGATGTTTGCGGCCTGCACTTACCGCTTCGTAAAGCGGATCATCGGTGCCGGCAGCTCCGAATTCTATGCGGTAATTCTGCCTGAACCGCGTGATCGCGGTCTCGTCCAGAATAACTTCGGACACAGGCGCCAATTCGACCAGGTCCAGTTTTTCGATGGTCCGTTGGCTAGCCGGGTCAAACCGCCGCGCGCCGTCCAACACATCGCCAAACAGATCCAACCTTATGGGGCCGCTTTCTCCAGGAGGAAAGACATCGATGATGCCTCCCCGGATCGCATAGTCACCCGGTTCCATCACTGTTGGGCTTTGGGTATAGCCCATTCTGACCAGAAAATTACGAAGTGCTTTTTCGTCAATGCGTCGGTCTACCTGTGCCGAAAAAGCGGCCTCTTGTAGTACATCTCGTCCCGGTACACGTTGGGTCGCCGCATTCAAGGTGGTGAGCAACACAAAGGCTTTGGGCATTTGGTGTACCAGTGCCGCCAGCGTCGCCATCCGCGCAGCGGCGATATCAGCATTGGGCGACACTCGGTCATAGGGTAAACAATCCCAGCCAGGAAAGATAATGACTGGCATGTCGGGGCTATAAAATGCCAGCGCCGCCCGCATCGCCTCCATGCGTTTGTCATCACGTGCCACATGCAGAACCGGTCCACCCGACTTTTGCACCTCGTTGAGGACAAGACGGGCGTCAAACCCCTCAGGCGCACCGCCCATGGTCATCATACGCTGCGCCATTCGCGCCTCTCCTTCACCGAAAATCAAACAGCTTCACGCTTAGCCGAGAAAACCATATTTCAGGTTCTGATACATCCCCCACATCGCCGTCACAAAGATAGCAATAGTACCGATCATCTGAATGTATATGCGACAACGGACCAGTAGTTTCCGCAGTCCCTCCCCCATCACATGATCCCGTGCGATCTTGTTTGCAGTCGCCAAACTGACGCATCCGACCAGAGCCAGTGGAAAGAGCAACAGAAATACCGCCTGTGCAAATTCAACATCATAAACCACTCCGAGAACCAGTAATCCGGACAAAATAAAACACACAAATCCAAGCAACCAGGCACCGGAAACCTGCACAATATACAACATCCGGTTCACGTTCACGCGAACCAAGTCTTCCAGGTCCAGTTCCGCTTGTCCGCCATTGCGGCCGGCCCGATAAACCAGGTCAATAGGCACCCCAAGCACCCAATGACTTGCACTTGACCAGACGACGGCCAAGGCAATCCAGAACCAAAGGTTGGAAAAGGACCGCATGTCGATCAGTTCAACCAAAGTATCAAGTAATTCCAAATTGCCGCTCCCTGCGCTTGGCAATGTCAAGTTCGGGCATATATCCACTGCCCCGCCCGGCGGCACAAGGTCTGGCGACAATAAACCCACAACCGCGACGTTTGTGCCCTTGTGAACCTGTCCGGAACTGTGCCAACAAATTCTCAGCCACTTCAGGAGAAATTCTATGACGCCGACCGTTGCCTCCTTTCCAGCCGCACGCCTGCGCCGAACCCGTGCAACACCGGCGATCCGGGATCTGGTGCGCGAAAATACGCTAAGTGTCGGCGATTTGATCTGGCCTGTTTTTGTCCGCGACGGCACAGGTATTGAAGAGCCAATTGCGTCGATGCCCGGTGTCATGCGACGGTCCGTTGACAAAATCGCTGCCGCAGCCATCGAAGCTCAAGCGCTGGGCATTCCGTCGATTTGCATCTTTCCATATACGGACGCCAGCCTGAAGACGGAAGACTGCGCCGAAGCCTGGAGCCCTGACAACCTCACAAATCAAGCGGTCCGTGCGATCAAATCTGCGGCGCCAAATATTGCTGTCATGACGGATGTGGCGCTGGATCCCTATAATATCAATGGCCACGACGGATTTGTGGTGGATGGCGAGATCGTCAACGACGCCACTGTTGAAGCTCTGGTGAAAATGACGCTGGCCCAGGCTGAAGCAGGCGCAGATATCATTGGTCCGTCAGATATGATGGACGGCCGTATTGGCGCCATGCGCCAGGCTTTGGAGAAAGCGGGCCACAGTAATGTGATGATCCTGTCTTACTCGGCCAAATATGCATCCGGCTACTATGGCCCTTTCCGTGACGCTGTTGGTGCTTCGGGTGCGCTGTCGGGAGACAAGAAAACATATCAGATGGACCCTGCCAATGGTGACGAGGCAATGCGGCTGGTACAGCGCGACCTGATTGAGGGCGCAGATATGGTGATGGTCAAACCGGGCATTGCCTATCTCGACATCTGCCACCGGGTCAAAACCAATTTTGGTGTGCCCACCTTTGCCTATCAGGTTTCAGGCGAATACGCGATGATCCAGGCTGCTGCACTGAATGGCTGGATTGATGGCGAAAAAGTGATGTTGGAAAACCTGATGGCCTTCAAACGGGCCGGCTGTGACGGTATTCTGACGTATTTCGCACCCGAAGTCGCACGGATACTCAATACCTGAAAGTTTTCGCGCCTTTAATCCATGCTTGTATACTGTGATGCGTCCAGCAAGAAGCCGCGCATCATTTGATACCCATTGATGACATTCGGCCGAAAAACACCTATAAGACCAACCAGAGCCGGATCAACCGGCCTTGATCGAGCAATTACAGGCAGTGAACTCAATGACTAATATAATTTCAACAAGGCTGACTCGTCGCGGTTTCGCCCTAGGCGCCATAGCGACCACCGGACTGACGGCGGCCTGCGGGAATGGCGTTGGCAGCAGCGGAGCATCGACCATTGACGCCCGCGTTGATGCCACGTTGTCTCAAATGCGAAACTTACACCCCAATACCCAAACACTAGTAGAAAAATCCACTGGAATGCTGGTGATGCCGCTGGTGACCGAAGCTGGATTCATCTTCGGGGCTGGCTATGGCCGGGGCGCATTACGTATCAATGGCGCTACCGTCGACTACTATTCCACGGTTAAAGCCAACGCAGGTCTGCAAATTGGCGCTCAGCAATATTCCCACGTATTGTTCTTCATGACCCAAGATGCCCTAAGCTCGTTCCGGCGTGCAACTGGCTGGACAGCTGGCGCCGATATTGGCTACGTCATCCGTGACCAAGGCGATACTTTGGCAACCGACACAAATACACTGACCTCACCGATATTGGCCGCCATTTTTGGACAGGCTGGTCTTCAGGTCGGGGCTACCCTTGAAGGGTCAAAATACACTCGTATCATCCCCTGATAAACCAGAAGTTTGACCAACAAAAACGCGCCAGAACCGGCGCGTTTTGCATTTTCACAATGATTTCAACCTAGAAGCCGCAGTCGCTTAAGCAGGCTTGACGTATCCCAGCGTCCGCCACCTTGTTTTTGCACCTCTTTATAGAACTGATCAACCAAAGCCGTCACTGGCAAACTGGCACCGGTTTCATTTGCCGCGTCCAGACAGATTCCCAGATCTTTGCGCATCCAGTCCACGGCAAAGCCATGCTCAAAGTGATCTTCAATCATAGTTTCATAGCGGTTCGACATTTGCCAACTGCCAGCAGCGCCCTGACTGATGACTTCGACAACGGCTCGGCTGTCCAGTTCCGCTTTCTCTGCAAAATGCATTGCTTCACTTAATCCCTGCACCAAGCCTGCAATGGCAATCTGATTGCACATCTTTGTCATCTGACCTGCACCGCTGGCCCCGATGCGGCGGCAAATCCGCGAATAGGCGTCGACAATCGGAACAGCCCGGCCATATGCAGCTTCGTCTCCACCGCACATCACCGACAAAACACCATTCTCGGCCCCGGCCTGGCCGCCCGAAATCGGCGCATCTATAAAGGCAACACCGGCTGCATGCGCTACCGTATACAGTTCCCGCGTCACTTTGGCCGACACCGTTGTGTGATCAACAAACACAGTGTCCTGCGCCATACCTGCAAACGCTCCGTCCGCGCCCTGACATACCGCGCGCAAATCATCGTCGTTGCCAACGCAAGCCATTACAAAATCAGCCCCAGTCGCTGCTTCACGCGGTGTTGCGGCATGGGCACCCCCATGTTCCTGGCTCCAGGCCTTGGCCTTTGCAGCTGTACGGTTATACACCGTTACATGATGTCCGGCAGCCTGAAGATGCCCGGCCATCGGGTACCCCATTACTCCCAAACCTAAAAATGCTATATTCGCCATCTGCTTTCCCCCTGATCCGACTTAGCCTATGTTGGCGCGACCGTAGCAGCAGTGTCGAAAGGTTCAATCGCCTTCGACTTTTGAATGAACAATACCCAAGGAACCAACCATACATGGGACTTCTATTCCGATGGCTCATGAGAGTAGCCGCAGCGTTGATTCTCATGTTGGTTCTGGGCACCGGGCTGATCTACTTTCTAGCCTCCCAATCGCTGCCTGAATACGATAAAGACATCGCCCTGCCCGGCGTGTCCGCCCCTGTTGAGATTGTCCGGGACAACGCAAATGTGCCGCATATCTTCGGAAGTTTTGGCGCCAGCGACGAAGATGTGTTCTTTGGGCTGGGCTATGCACATGCTCAGGATCGACTGTGGCAAATGACGGTCCTGAGGCGCACCGTGCAGGGGCGTCTGTCCGAAGTGTTTGGCAATCGTACGGTTGATGTCGACAGCTTTCTGCGACGCCTGGATCTGTATCGGCTGGCGCAGCAATCCGTTAGTGAACAAGATGCAGGGACCCAGGCTGCCCTTCTTGCCTATTCCGCCGGGGTTAACGCCAGGCTGGGTGAGATCAATGACAGTGCTCTGGGCCGGGGTGCGCCAGAAATGTTCCTGTTTAACGCTCCCATTGCCCCATGGCAGCCGGCCGATAGCATCGCCTTGATGAAACTCCTGGCGCTGAAACAGTCGGACCAAATGCAAAACGAAGTTTTGCGGGCACGGGTGACACTGATACTGGATGATGCCGCGCGGCTGATCGACATTCTTCCAGATGCTCCAGGCAACGGTGTGACCGCATTGCCCGAATATACCGAACTGTTTCCCGGTCTGAAACGATACGCAGAAGCCGCAGATATGCCGTCTACAGCCTTATCACCATTTCCCAATCGCGGGTCAGCTGGGGCCTCTAACGTTTGGGCTGCCATGCCGAACCGGTCCGCCGCCGGTGGAACACTTCTGGCCAATGACCCGCATATGGAATTAAGCGCTCCGACGCTTTGGTATCTGGCCCGGCTTGAATTGGCCACCGGAGGAGTAATCGGTGCCACCATGCCCGGTATTCCAGCCATTATAGCCGGCCGCTCCGAGAACATGGGTTGGGGGACCACCGCATCATATGTAGACGATCAGGACCTTTTCATTGAAAAACTGAACCCTGAAAACCACGAGGAATACCTAACTCCAAGTGGATATAAGCGTTTTAAGTCACGGCCCTCTATCATCCAGATTAAAAATGCTAAACCGTTGACCCTGACACTGCGTTGGAGCGAAAACGGCCCCGTAATGCCGGGGTCCATGAATGGCTTATCAACTGTAACTCCACCTGGTCATGTCGCCAGTCTTAGCTGGACCGCGCTCAGCCCGGTAGATACCTCGATGACAGCCGCGATCAATTTAATGCGAAGCCAGACTGTACAGGACGCAATTGCGACCGGCGAGCATTACATCGCGCCGTCACAAAACCTGGTTCTGGCGGATCAGACCAGCATTGCCTTGAAAACCGTTGGCGCGATTCCACAACGTGACGCTCGCAATCAAAACCAGGGCAGATTGCCTAATCAGGGATGGCGGCGCGAAAATCGCTGGCAGGGTCGCGCGCCATACGCTGCAAATCCTCAGTTTATTAATCCTCGTGGCGGCATATTGGGCAACACCAATAACAAACTTCTGCAGCGTCCCTTTCCCAATCATGTCTCTTATAATTGGGGTGATACCCAACGCGTTCGCCGCTGGCAAAAACTGATGCAAACCCGTCAGGTGCACACCCGCGACAGTTTCATAGAGGCCCAACTGGATGCTGTATCCTATACCGCGCGTACCATCCTGCCCCTTATCGGCGCTGATTTGTGGTATACTTCCAGCGCCGCTCCCGATGGTTCACCCGAGCAGCAACGGCAAGTCGCGCTTAGGCTGCTGTCGGAGTGGAATGGTGAAATGAACGAGCATTTGCCAGAGCCGCTTATCTATGCGGCCTGGCTGAGTGCTTTGCAAAAACGCCTTATAATCGATGAATTGGGACCGATGGCCGGTGAATTCTATCAGGTCGAACCACTGTTTATCGAGCGGGTATATCGCAATGTTGATGGTGCGGCCGCTTGGTGCGATGTCCGCCAAAGTGCCCCTGTTGAAACCTGTACTGGGGTAGCACAGTTGGCGCTTGACGATGCTTTGGTCTGGATCACTGAGCGGTATGGACCCGCACTCGAGGCATTGCGTTGGGGGGATGCCCACCAAGCCACTCAAGACCATGAGATCCTCGGTGACGTTCCTTTGCTGCGATTCTTTGTGAATATCCGCCAATCCACCAGTGGTGGTGACAATACCCTGCAGCGTGGGCTCAGCTCTGGTGAAGGCCCCAATCCTTTTGAAAACGTACATGCCGCTGGGTATCGGGGGGTTTATGATTTTTCAGACCCGGACAGTTCGGTGTTTATCACCTCGACCGGTCAATCCGGGCATTTTCTGTCGCGCTATTACGATGACATGGCACAGCTTTGGCGCCGTGGTGAATATATCCCGATGTCTTTGGATACTGAACTGGCGCGGGCTGCAGCAGTGGGCATCACCCGAATTCAACCGCGTTAATGTCTCTTATTTCCGAAGCGTAAAACGAGATGAGCTGAAAAATTAAAGCTCATCTCGAATCGTATTATAGAGAATTAAACTGGGACTTCTGCCGCTCAGTCCACATGACCTTGATTTCAAACCCATCCTCGGTTTGGGTTTCACCTTGGACCAAGTCCTCAGAAAACAGCCATGCTCGCTGTTTGCCTTGCGAAAACCCAAGGGTAAGCGTCTCATTTAGGCGAACACCCTGCAAGATCACGCCAATATCGCGCATAAGCTCCGGCAGACCTTCTCCGCTTAGCGCAGAAATCGCGTGAATATCGTCTTCGTTCAACGCACGTTGACGCCGCGCCTCAGCCTCATCTTCAGGCAGCTGGTCAAGTTTATTCCACACTTCAATTTGTGCCCGATTTTCATCGACACCCAACGATGTGAGAATATTTTTGACGTCTGCGGCCTGATTATGGGTGTCGTCATGGCTGATGTCTCGAACATGCACGATCAGATCAGCACCAAGAACTTCCTCTAGCGTCGCCCGAAATGAAGCCACCAATTCTGTCGGCAGGTCAGAAATGAAACCAACCGTGTCAGACAGAATTATTTCTGGCCCATCTTCTAGCTCGACCCGGCGCATGGTCGGGTCCAGTGTTGCGAACAACATGTCCTTGACCATGACATCCGCACCGGTCAAACGATTGAACAATGTCGATTTCCCGGCATTGGTATAACCTACCAATGCAACAATTGGATAGGGCACTCTAGCACGCGCTTCGCGGTGAAGAGAACGGGTCTTGACGACTTTATCCAACTGGCGACGCAGGCGCACCAACTGATCATCAATTGCTCGACGGTCGGATTCGATCTGGGTTTCCCCCGGTCCACCGACAAAGCCCAAACCGCCTCGCTGACGTTCCAAGTGCGTCCAAGCCCGGACCAGTCGGGTCCGTTGGTAAGACAGCGCAGCCATTTCAACCTGCAACACCCCTTCGCGGGTCCGGGCACGATCCGAGAAAATCTCGAGGATCAACCCAGTCCGGTCCAGCAATTTGACGTCCCAGGTTTTTTCCAAGTTTCGTTGCTGAACAGGTGAGACCGAGCCATCGATCAGTACGAGGTCAATATCCTCGGACTTGAAAATCGCCTTAAGCTCTTCAATCTTGCCTTTGCCGAACAGATGTCCAGAATGCGCTTTGGGCAAGCGCACCACGTTCGACCCGATCACATCCAGATCAGGAAGCGCCTCGGCCAGCGCCACGCCTTCATTTAATGCAGGCTCCGCTGGGCGGCGCTTGCTATTTGATTTAATATCCGGATGCAGCACCCAAGCGCGGGTCCGGATCTCGTCATGCTCCATCAAGAGGCGTCTTCACCCTCATAAAGGCTGATAGGTTGAGATGGCATGATCGTAGAGATCGCGTGCTTGTAAACCAGTTGCGACTGACCATCCCGACGTAGCAGCACACAAAAGTTATCGAACCAGGTTATTACACCCTGTAACTTCACACCGTTGATCAGGAAAATTGTAACTGGAACCTTAGTCTTACGTACATGATTCAGGAATGCATCCTGAAGGTTCTGTCGATCCGAAGCCATAGTTTGTTCTCGCTTTTGTTCTTGTTGCACACTGCGGACCAGCGCGACTCTTATAATAGTAGTATGGACACAGAATTTCTGCGTTTCCAACCATAAATCATTGGACAATACTGCCGTGTTACCTAGAAGCACTCAATTACGCCAGAGGTTAGGTGTCAATAATGCGATAATTGCCAAAGTTTCTAGTCGTCCCAATACCATCGCGAAACACAGGACCAATTTGGCCGACGGAGCCAGCAACGCCAGACTGATCGGTGTTTCGCCAGCAAAGTCGATGAGAGGTCCCGTTGTGGAGAGCGCTGCAATGGCAAGAACCAATGCCTGTTCGAAATCAGATCCCAGTGCCGCCAAACTGCTGCTGATAACAGCCAGAGACAGCGCAAACAGCATGAAAAAGACCCAAGCCACAAAGGCACCGTCTTTTTGAAGCCGTTTATTTCCAGCTCCTTCGCCACTGACGGACGAAGGATGTACCAGACGCTCCATTTCTCTCATGCCATTCAGATACAGGGCATAAACCCTTAGCAGCTTTACGCCGCCTGCCGTTGTTGCAACGCCGCCACCAACAAGCGCCAAGCCCAAAAGGATCAATCCAGATGTGCCCAAACCCGACCATTGTTGCGCGGCTTGCCAATCTGAGCTTTCAAACCCGGTCGTCGTCAAGAATGACATCACCGTAAACATTGCCCCCCAAAGCGAATGAAGGGCTTGTGGAAGGTTTTCCGATGCACTGACTTCCAAGGCCGCCAACCAGTGACGCAGGAACAGCAACAATGGCACTCCGATGACTAGGATCATGCCAATGCGGAATTCCGGATCTTTGTCCAACCGAACGTAGCCAGATACTGCTGTATCAGCTGAGAAAGTCAGGCGCGACAGCGCAAAGAACATGAATAAGAACATCACCATCTCGCCTGCCAGGCCACTATTGGCGTTCTCCACGCCGCCTACGGCCGAAATACCAGATGTTGCCATCACGGACATGGCGTGGCTCAACCCTGTCAGGCTTTTCTCGCCTGTCATCATCAGCAAAATCCACAAGGCCAACGTCAAACCAGCGTAAATTGGAACCAGTGCCTTGGTCACCATCACCAACTGACGTCTTGGATCACCGCGCTGCATGTGGGCAGGCGTGGTTGCACCCCGTCCCGGCTCCCCCCGCGCAGTGACTTCAAACCCGCCAAGTGACAAGGGCGCCAGCACAGAGGACGCCGCAATCCACATCAACAGTCCGCCTAGCCAGCCCACTTGAGCCCGCCACAGATGTACACTATCAGGCAAGCGACCGGGGTCTGCGAAAACATCCGCCCCGGTCGTCGTAATGGCACTGACCATATCAAAATAGGCATTCAGGTAAGTGGTATTTTGCAAAGCATCATAGGTCGGTACCGCAAGGTACAGTGGCAATACTGCAAAGGTAGCAAGCATGGACAGCAATTGGCCCAGCATACCGTAGCGTGGCACGCGGTTTCCAAGTGAAATCCCAATGAGCGTCACAAACACCAGTCCAACAACGCCTGAATAGAAAAAGCTCTGAGACGTCGGGTGGTCATTCAAAACCACAGCGTGTACGGCAGGCACCCACATCGCCAGGGATGCAATACCCCATATTAACAAGAACAGCGGCAGGCGTAAAATACCCGGTGATGTAGAGTTGCGTCTCATCTCAGAAAAAGTCGATCGAGACCTGCATCAGGCGCTCGACCTCGGGGACGTCATCGGACATTGCAAACAATGCAATCACGTCACCTTCCTCGATCCGCATCGACCCAGTAGGTCGCAGCACCTGGTCGCCTTTGTAGACTGCACCAACCAGCACACCCTCGGGAAAATCTATGTCCCGGACCATTTGTCCGGCCATAGGAGAGGTTGACATCACCTCTGCCTCGATCACTTCGGCCTCGGCATCACCAATTGAATAGACCTGACGGACCCGCCCGTGACGGATGTGGCGCAGGATTGAACTCACGGTGGTCGAACGAGGGTTGATGTAAGCATCAATCCCCAACGGCGCCATCAACGGCACCAGTGTTGGATCATTGATCAGCGCAATTGCGAGGGCACATCCTTCGGCTTTGGCACGGACAGCTGCCAACATATTCGTTTTATCGTCATCTGTGACCGCCAGCATCGCATCGGCCCGATCCGTACCTGCCTCGATCATCAGCGCCCGATCTAAGCCATCGCCATTCAGCACAATCGTCCGGACCAACTCCTCGGCCGAGTGTTCTGCCTTTTTGCGGTCTCGCTCAATCATCTTGACGCGCGTTCGGGCAGTGCGGTTTTCCAACGCCTTGGCAACCTCTAGCCCAACATTACCACCGCCTACGATCACAACCCGATCTTGTTTGGTTTCTTTCTTCCCGAACACTTCCATGGTCCGGTTGACGTCTTCGATATGTGTAAAAACATAGCAATTGTCGCCAACAAATAGCTGATCACCGGGGTCTGGGGCAAACAAGGTTCCGTCGCGTCGTACGCCAACCACTATGGCCCGCAATGTCGAAAACAAATCGGTGAGCTGGCGCAATGGGGTATGAACCACGGGACAATCTTCGTCGATGGTAATGCCCAACAGTTGCGCTTTGCCATCCATAAAGGTTTCGATGTCAAACGCGGCCGGCGCCGAAAGGCGTTGCATAGCCGCCGCTGCGACCTCACGTTCTGGACTGATCACCACATCAATTGGCAGATGGTCCCTGCGATAAAGGTCCGAGTAAATCGCATCCAAATAGCTTTGGGACCGAAGCCGCGCAATCTTGCGTTGAATAGAAAAAATCGAGTGAGCCACCTGGCAAGTGACCATATTCACTTCGTCAGAATGGGTCGCAGCAATGATCATATCCGCGTCCGCAGCCCCTGCCCGTTCAAGAACATCCGGGTAGGAGGCGAATCCGGCAATGCCCTGAACATCTAATGTATCAGTCGCCCGGCGCACCAAATCTGGATTATTATCAACCACGGTGACATCGTTAAGCTCGCCAGACAAGTGCCGTGCAATTTGCCAGCCAACTTGTCCTGCACCACAAATGATGACTTTCATGTTTTTTGCCCCTAGGCGCGTTTTCGCCAGTGATTTGCATGACAGAAGCCAAGAACTGGGTCAATTCAATTGTAACTTCGAATGTTTGAGCACATTGTATACCCATGGTTAAGTCATTCAAAAATTCAGTTTTTGCACCCATACTCCTAGGTCTTGTCAGCTGTACGCCACTGACACTGTACTACAAACCTGGGGCAGAAGTGTCACGTATGCAAACCGATACGTTGGGCTGTGAAACCCAGGCCCTGAAAGACGCGCCTGTGGCCAACGAAGTCCGGCAATCCGCACCAGTTTTCTATCCCGGCGACAGATACTGTGACGGCACGAATTGCCACTACAGCCCTGGATACTGGATACCGGGCCACATTTATACCGTAGACGTCAACCTCGACCTCCGCCGCAGGGTTGAACAAAACTGCATGGCGGTTAAGGGATATCAACGGATCCAGCTGCAAAACTGCAATCTATCAATCGCAAAAGCGGCCGGAACCGCACAAACCACGCGATTGCCACAGCTCAGCGATAAGTCCTGCGCGATTAAAAACAAAGACGGCAGTTTTCAGATTGTTGAGCCGGGCTGACCTGGACCGGATGACACCAGCCTACGGATACGCTGTCATCATCCAATCTGCAAAAATTGATCAAGCTAGCGTTTCCTCGCTGTCCAGATGGGCGATCCGGGCACCCGATTTATTCGATGTCACAACTCCGAGAGATTTCAGTTTGCGGTGTAATGCCGAACGCTCCATGCCAACAAATGTTGCAGTGCGGCTGATATTGCCACCAAACCTGTTGATTTGCGTCAACAGATATTCACGCTCAAAGGCCTCGCGGGCCTCTCGCAACGGCAATGTGGCCAATGCCCCGGACAGCACGACCCGTCCTTCTTCGCTGGGTGACTCATCTTCACGCGGCAATTCCTTAGCCTCGATTAGTCCACTACTTTCGCCAAGGATCAAAACCCGTTCAACAACGTTTTTCAGCTGGCGCACATTTCCGGGCCATAGCATCGTTTGCATCAAAGCAATTGCTTCTTCACTCATCTCACGAAGCGGCAGGCCCTGCGTCTCGTTAAAATGACTGATGAAGTGATCAGTCAACAGTGGAATATCCTCGCGGCGATCAGCCAGAGAGGGAACATCGATCGGCACCACGTTCAACCGGTGATACAATTCTTCACGAAGACGTTCAGAGGCAATTTCCTGCGCCAGATCTTTGTTGGTCGAAGAAATCACCCGCAGATCGACGCGGACATTTTCTGCCCCTCCAACACGATTGAACTGCTGATCAACCAATACACGGAGGATCTTGGACTGGGTGCCCAGTGGCATGTCCGCCACTTCGTCGAAATAGATAACCCCTCCATTTGCTTGCTCCAAAAGTCCTGGTTCGATCCCACGTTCGGCGGTCTCGCGGCCAAATAGCACC
The DNA here is from genome assembly GCF_004006175.1 of Parasedimentitalea marina. Classification (GTDB taxonomy): domain Bacteria; phylum Pseudomonadota; class Alphaproteobacteria; order Rhodobacterales; family Rhodobacteraceae; genus Parasedimentitalea; species Parasedimentitalea marina. The sequence continues at coordinate 2,047,640 of NZ_CP033219.1, read as the reverse complement.
TCTTCCATCCGATCAGGTTCGATACTTGCACAGCTGACGGTGATAAATGGGCAAGACGCACGGTTTGAGTTGCTGTGAATATAACGGGCTGCAATCTCTTTACCGCTGCCGGCGGGACCGCTTAGCATGACGCGGCCATTAGACTTCACGACCTTATCCAATTGACCGGTCAAGGCGCGATAGATGGCAGAGTTACCAATCATTTCAGCGCTTCCAGAGTCCATTCGCCTGAGATCGGTGTTTTCACGGCGTAAACGAGACGTTTCCATCGCACGGCGGATCACAACCATCAGTTGGTCAATATTAAATGGTTTTTCGATGAAGTCGTAGGCACCTTGCTTAATCGCAGCCACTGCGATTTCGACATTGCCGTGCCCCGAGATGATGACCACCGGCACTTCCGGATTATCCCGCTTCACTGCCTTCAGGATGTCGATACCATCCATCTGGCTGTCTTTTAGCCAGATATCCAGGATCAGTAACGCCGGAACTTCATCGTTCAGGGCCATCATGCACTCGTCCGAGTTGCCGGCCTTGCGCGTTGAAAACCCTTCGTCTTCCAGAATATCCGAAACGAGTTCGCGAATATCCCGTTCGTCGTCAACAACCAAAATGTCACTCATGTCAGACCTGCCTTCTTTGTATTCCTGTTGGTTTGCGCAACATACGCCTCGGCTGGCAACCGGATCACTGCCATAGCGCCCCGGTGTTGCTGACCGTCAAACAGTGGAGCATCCTCTAGCACGAGGCTACCTCCATGTTCTTCAATAATTTTTTTAACAATTGGCAACCCCAATCCGGTGCCTTCATTACGTGTTGTGACATAGGGTTCAAATAGACGTGCCCGATCTTCCGGCAAGCCAATTCCATTGTCAGCAATCGTGATTTGATAACTATTATCTCTTTTGTTCAAGGACACCCGAACTTGCGGTTCATCAACCCGTTGCCCGGTCTTTTGTTCCCGAGTGGCAATTGCTTCTCCTGCATTCTTAATAAGGTTGGTCAGGGCCTGACTAATCATCGTCGCATCCACTTCAGCCAAATAAGAGCCCTGTGGCATATCTGTGGTAAAGTGAATGCCTGGCTGACCAGACTGCTGAAGCAACACTGCGTCCGACACCAACTGCGCTAGGTCCTCCTCGCGGCGGTCTGGTTCAGGCATACGGGCGAATTTTGAAAACTCATCTACAATGCGGCGTAAATCATTGGTTTGGCGAACAATAACATCTGTCATAGCCTCTAGCTTGTCGCTATTTTCTTCTCCTAGTTGGGGGGCAAACTTACGCTTAATCCGTTCGGCACTCAATTGGATGGGTGTCAGTGGATTTTTGATCTCATGCGCAATGCGCCGTGCCACATCACCCCAGGCGGCCATTCTCTGTGCGCTCACCAGATCGGTCACGTCTTCAAATGCAACCACGTAACCCTCCAGATCGCCATTTTCTGACAGTCTCGGTGACATCCTTACCAACAGATTTTCCAACCGACCCTGCCGGGTCACTTTGACTTCCCCCTGCACCACTTCGCCACCAGCCGCAGTCAGGTTGGTAAACAAGGGACCAAATTCCGGAACTGCCACCGACAGAGCCGAAGACTGCTTTTCTTCATGCCAGTCCAGCAGCCGCTCTGCCGATTTATTAACAAACGTCACGCGCCCCTGGTTATCCAGGCCAACCACACCAGAAGTGACCGATGACAGAACCGAGTCAAACAATCGACGGCGGGTCTCAATAAGGCGCGTATTTTCCAGCAGTGCTTCCCTTTGCACCTGAAGATCACGGGTCATATGGTTGAAATAGCGTCCTAAATCTGCGATCTCATCATCTGTGTCCTCTTCTGGGACCTGAACGTTTAGATTGCCCCCGCCCACTTGTTTTGCGGCCACTGTCAAACGGCCTACCGGTCGTGAGAGCCGCTCAGCAAACCACATTCCCAGCCACATCGCGGCCAAAATTAGGATCATCGCAAAGCCCAGATACAACAGTCCGAACTCAAACAGAACGCGTCCTCTCTCGTTCTCCAATTGCTGATACAAATGCGCAGTTTGCTTGGTTTCATCAAGCAGACTTAACAGTTCACCATCAACATTTCGGCTGACATAAAGATAGCGATCAACATAAGCATCAAGCCGAACCAATGCGCGAAACTCGTTGTTGTCCCAGTCTTGCAGGATGGTCAGTCCGTCCAAGGATGCATTGCTAATATCGTCACCACCTGGTCGTTCAAAATCGAACTCATACGACCGTTCCCCGCGAATTCGGATCTCGCCATCGCTGTTGATGATATACGCTTCGCGCAGGCCTCGCTGAATTTGTAACTGCCCCTGTGTCAGGACTTGCCGCATCTCAGCCTCATTCATAAAAAAGCTACGTGAGCGGCTTTGATCTAAAAACCGGGCCAAGGCCTGAGCGTCCTCGGACAGATCACGGCGCTGTTGTGTCTCGTAAGCTTCGGCAGCAGCGAGCGAGCTGCCGACCACTTGTCGAACCCGATCCGAAAACCAGCCCTCAAGCCCAACGTTCACCGTCAGCCCTGCGAAAACGGCCACCGTCACCGTTGGCACCAGTGCCAAGAACGTAAACGTGCCGATCAAACGTAAGTGCAGGCGAGAACCCGCCGATTTTCTCCGGCGCGCAGCGATCAGACGCCCAAGTTGCGCCAGAACCAAGGCTGCAATCGTGAGCACATACACCAAATCGGCCAATAAAATTAGCCGCAACGTTGGCGACGAGGCCCCCCAGCCAAAAGGGCCTAAGACCAGAAATGTAACCAAGGCCAGTAGCGGCCCCAAGACCACAATTCCCAGCGTGCCGATGTTACGGGCCCGCCTGGTTCTTCGCCACCGGACCAAGGCCGCAAAGGACCCATAAGCCGAATGGATATGTGACCTCTGTGCCACGTAATATCCTCATCCTGATGTATGCCCTGAAGAGCAAACCGCCGTATATCGTGGTCATCTACCAGTTGATTCACCGGCAAGCCACGATCATGTGGCGATATTACATCAGTTTGCGACGCCGTGTCACCTGAATATCAAGATCAGTAATTTTTTTGCGTAGGGTATTTCGGTTAATTCCCAGTAAATCGGCGCATTTGGCCTGATTTCCGCCGGTGGCAAGTAAAGAAATCTCAATCAACGGCGTTTCAACTTCCCGTAACAGACGAGTATACAGGCCCGGCGGCGGCAGTATATCTCCATGCAGATCAAAATAGCGCTGCAAATGCCGGGCGACCGTTTCGGACAGCTTTTCTTCTCCCCCGCCCCCTAACGCTGGTTCAACTTCTGGCAGCGGCCCAAGCACGGAAGCAACTTCGTTCTTTGCAATTTCTTCACTGCGTGCAGTCAAACTGAGACGGCGGATTACGTTTTCAAGATGCCGAACGTTTCCAGGCCAGGAATAATGGCGCAACATTTCCCGACTACCATCACTTAAATACCGATGAGGTGAACCATCGTTTTCCGCCCGAATTAGAAAGTGTTCCGCCAACAAGCTAATGTCCTCAACCCGTTCCCGCAACGATGGAACATGTAACCCCGTTCCGCAAATTCGGTAATATAGGTCCTGTCGAAGAGCGCCTGAATCTATTGCTGCAGTCAGATCTTGTTGGCTTGTCGCCATAAATCTTGGGTTAAATTCACCAGGCGAATCCATCATGTGAACGAGCCTAGATTGTGCTTGATCTGATAAATCGAGCAGCTCATCTATTAGCAAGGTTCCGCCCTTGACTTTGGCCAGCAGCCGAACAGGGCCCTCTAGGTCCAACAAATCAGAAGACGTCGCACAGACAAACGGCAACACCCTGCGATCAGAGAAATCGTGAATTGCGCGGGCAATCAATGACTTGCCAGTCCCACTTTCACCAGAAATCATTAACGGCAGGTCTGTATTCATAACCCGTGCAATTAACTGATAAAGGTTTTGCATTACTTCGGTGCGGCCCACCAACGGCAAATCATCCGGTCGTTCCTTGGATTTCACCCTCGGTGAGGATGCTCCAATTTCTTTCTGTGCCAAAGCTTTAGCCGTCCGCTTCATCAAGTCTGGCAAATCAAACGGCTTGGGTAAATAGTCATAGGCGTCAGCCTCGGCAGCCTTAATGGCTGTCATGATTGTGTTTTGCGCCGAAATAACTATCACTGGCAGGCCTGGGCGGTCTTTTGCAATTTTTGGGAGCATTTCCAAACCATTACCATCAGGCATTGCCACATCCGAAATGACCACATCGCCTTTGCCTTCTGCGACCCAACGCATCAAGGTCGTCAGCGAGGATGTCGCGTGCACTTTGCACCCAGCGCGGGTCAGCGCTTGTGTCAAAACGGTGCGAATTGTGCGATCGTCGTCAGCGACGAGGACTGTGCCGTCCATTGGATCTTTACTCCTTAAGTCTTCATTTCATGTGGAACCCGTGACAGCGACAGACGGAAAACAGTCCGTCCCGGCGTCGAGCTTACTGAAATCCATCCGTTATGGTCTGAGATGATTTTGCTAACCAGTGCCAAACCTAAACCGGTGCCATTGTCCCGCCCCGAGACAAAGGGATCGAAGACATCGTCACGGATGGCCGCTGGTAGACCGGGGCCATCATCAATGATTTCGATTTGTAACGGCAGTGTTTTTCCGGTTCCGTCGCTGCGGCGTAGTCGAAAAGAATGTTCGTAGAACGTCCTGATCGTTATGGTACCGTGTTTTGAAACGACAGCTTCTGAGGCATTTTTTAACAGGTTCAATACCACCTGCAGCATTTGATCTGCATCCCCCCAAGCCATAGGCAACGAGGGGTCGTAGTCTTCGATGATGGTCATATGGGCGCCGAACCCCAGTACTGCGGAGCGCCGCGCTCGGTCCAATACATCGTGCAGATTGACGGGGTGGAAATCCGGCTCAGACAGGTTACCGAATTGCTCGACTTGCTCCAACAGTTTTACAATTCTGCGACATTCAGCAACTATTAAATCGGTTAACTCAAAGTCTTCTGCCGTTAAATTCATGCTAAGCAGCTGCGCCGCACCGGTGATCCCCGCTAGGGGGTTTTTGATTTCATGGGCCAGCATCTCGGCCATGCCTATGGCTGACTGAGCGGCCGATTTGGCGGAATGCGTTTGTGTCATTCGCCCGGCCAGTTCTCGTGGCGACAGCATCAGTAACATCTGCCCTGGATGGTCCACCACTGGGGCCACCTGCACGCCACACTGCAGCGGCGCCCGGTTTCCCGATCCGACATCGATGTCGTTCACAAATAAGGCTGAATCATCACGTCGAGCACGGGCAAAGGCACCCTCAATAGGGGCATCAATGGCAATTTGATCCCAGACCGGGTGACCCAGAACCGACTTACGAGAGGCATTCAGAAAACCCTCGGCTGCGGAGTTCATATCAGCAATTCGGTCATCTGCATCGATCAGAAACGCTGGAATGGGCAAAGATGCCCAAAGCGTTGCGCCTGAGATCATGCCGCCACCTCATGATCTGTATCGGCAAGAGCATCCGGCAGCAGACGCAAAACTTGTTCCGGGTTCTTTTCGGTTAGAACAACCCGTCGAAGCGAGGCAACAGATCCCGCAACATCCATATACCAACCCAAATGCTTGCGTGCCACTTTGGCACCAAGCTCTACGCCGTAAAAACTTAGCATCGCACTGTAGTGAGTTGAAACCATTTCCGTAAATGCACTGCCAGAAGGGATTTTAGGTGCTTTAGTTCCCCAAATATCATGGGCAATTTGCGCCAGCAGCCAGGGCTTACCCTGCCCCCCCCGACCAATCATCACCCCATCGGCGCCAGATTGTTTCAACGCCTGTTTAGCTGCGCCCAAATCGACGATGTCACCATTGGCCAAAACCGGAATCGAGAGGGCCTCTTTTACATCTCGGATAGCCGCCCAGTTGGCCGTTCCCTTATAGAACTGACAGCGGGTTCGCCCATGAATGGTCACCATCTGAATGCCAACATCCTGCGCCCGCCGGGCAAGACTGGCCGCGTTCAAGTCATTGTCGTCCCACCCTAGCCGGGTTTTCAATGTGACCGGGAGATCAACGGCCGAAACCACGGCCTCGATCAACCGTAACGCATGGTCCGGTGTTTTCATTAATGCCGAGCCGGAATAGCCGTTAACAACGCGTTTGGCAGGGCACCCCATGTTGATATCTATGATCCGGGCGCCACGATCCGCCACCTGGCGCGCAGCTTCTGCCATCCAATTGGCGTCGCGCCCGGCCAGTTGAACGGCTGTATTCTCGACATCTGCGCTTAGCTCGGCACGTTCTCTCACGCCTGGTTTGGCCTGTACCATCTCTTGACTGGCGACCATTTCACTAACCACCAGACCAACCCCAAAAGAGCGGACCAGATCACGAAATGGGCGATCGGTGATTCCCGCCATCGGCGCCAATGCGATTGGCGGCATCATAGATGTAGATCCTAGTGCGAAGGGCAATTGCCTAATCCTTGTGCATATAGGGAGCCATTAAACAAGAATTGGGGTATGCTGCAATCATTCATGGCCAATCAAGGGGGCGTCACGCAGAAGTTGCCTATATTTTAAGCACATCCTGACGGATGATTGCCTCACGTGACGTCACCACATAGACAACAGCCAATCACAGGAAGGATCTCCATGACCACTGCTGCCCTTATCGTTGCCGCCGGACGTGGACTCCGTGCAGGTGGAGGCCAACCTAAGCAATGGCGACAGCTAAGTGGAAAACGGGTCGCGGACTGGACGTTGGGCATTTTTATGCAGTCCAAGGTGGACCACATTGTTCTTGTGCTGTCACCTGACGACGAAGACATTTGGCAATCCTTTGCCTCGATACCCGGGATAATTCTTGTTCCGGGTGGACAAGATCGGGCCGGATCCGTCCTGAATGGGTTGCAAGCCTTAAGAGGCTATGATGTCAGCAAGGTCTTGATCCATGACGTCGCCCGCCCCTGTGTCAGCCTTCAGCTGATTGAATGCATTGTGACTGCATTGGACCATAATAATGCCGCCGCTCCAGCTGTCGCCGTGACAGACGCCTTATGGACGGGTGCCGACGGACAAGTTACCGGCACCCAGGACCGGACCGGGTTATTTGCTGCCCAAACACCACAGGGTTTCCATTACAATGCAATTCTCACCGCGCACCTGGCCCATCCCGGCGGTGCTGCAGATGACGTCGAGGTTGCCCGCGCCGCAGGGCTTGACGTCGCGATCATTCCGGGCGACCCAGACAACATAAAGATAACGACACCGGGCGATTTTGCCAGGGCTGAGCGAATTTTGGGGACGTAAATGGATATCAGACTGGGAAATGGCTATGATGTGCACCGCTTCGGACCTGGGGATCAGGTTACTCTATGTGGGGTAGAGGTTCCTTTTAACAAAGGGTTACAAGGCCATTCTGATGCGGATGTTGGGATGCATGCAATAACAGATGCTCTATACGGTGCCTTGGCACAGGGTGACATCGGCCAACATTTCCCCCCCTCTGATCCACAGTGGAAAAGTGCGGCAAGTGAGATTTTTTTGCGTCATGCCGTTGATCTGACCCGCGATCGGGGCTTTGTCATTTCCAACGTTGATTGCACGTTGGTCTGCGAATTTCCCAAAATTGGCCCACATGCTGAACGAATGCGGGCCGAGCTTTCGCGCATCCTGAATATTCAGATCGACCGCGTTTCGGTTAAGGCCACTACCTCCGAGAAACTTGGCTTCACAGGTCGTGGCGAAGGTATCGCCGCTTTGGCCACTGCCGCATTGGTGAAGATATGAACCGTTTAGCCCAATTGACCGCCACAGTTGGCGGAGTTGGATATCTCCGCCCAGCCCCAGGAACATGGGGATCTTTGGTCGCGCTGCCCCTGGCTTGGGCCTTTCACACGCTCGGCGGCCTGCCGCTTCTCGCTCTGGCAGTGGTGGGCACGTATATCAAAGGTATCTGGGCAACAAATGAAATGACACAAGGGTCCGACGACCATGACCCATCTGAAATTGTCATTGATGAAGTCGCCGGCCAGTTCATAGCGCTGCTACCTCTCAGTTATGCGTCTTGGATGCACGGCATTGATATCCTTGCAATGTGGCCAGGTTGGGTGGTGGCTTTTGGGCTGTTCCGCCTGTTTGACATTACCAAGCCAGGCCCAATTGGCCGTGCCGACCGACGCGGTGACGCTGTGGGGGTGATGCTGGATGATGTAATTGCCGGGATATTTGCTGCCATTGGTGTAATAGTTTGTGCGGGTCTTTGGCACGGAGTCCTGCAACCGATGTTTAACCAATGACCCCGGACCTAACGGACCTTATCGCCAAGGCAAAGGCCGCCAACGTGACCATTGCCGCCGCAGAAAGCTGCACTGGCGGTCTTGTCGCCGCCGCCTTAACCAACTGCCCTGGATCGTCAGTAGTTTTTGATCGCGGCTTTGTCACCTATTCCAATGCAGCCAAAGTTGAAATGTTGGGCGTGTCCGGCGCCACTATTTCGTCCTTTGGAGCCGTAAGCCGGGAAGTCGCTGAAGAGATGTCTCTCGGCGCACTCCGCAATTCTGACGCTACACTTGCAGTGTCAATTACAGGAATTGCCGGCCCCGGAGGATCAGATCACAAACCCGAAGGCCGGGTTTGTTTCAGCATCGCAGTATCTGATCAAGCCCCTACTTCGGAAACAGTTGAATTTGGCCCACTGGGCCGTTCAAACGTGCGCAAATCTGCTCAGGAACATGCCCTGACTCTCTTGTATCAGGCCGTGGTGGCCACCCAGGAAACGTTACAAAAATAGACCACTGACCCACGGCGACAGACAGGTGCTGATTTTATGCACTACGCCCTGCATTAAACCGACATGGTTTCAAAGTTTGAAAACCACACAGGGATATGCAAACGCGGTCAATCCAATTAGGCCAATGGGGGATTGTCAGATGCTGGGGTCGGGTCGGTAACCTATATCTTAACCGTAAAGATCACTGGCACGGTGTTCGAAGGCTCTCACAATTCGATGCATGGCCTCATTGAAAACCACGCCAATGATTCCCTGCAAAATTGCATTTTTGAATTCGAAATCAACAAAGAACGAGACTTCGCACCCATCCTTTGTGTCGACAAATGACCAAGTTGAAGTCAAATACCGGAATGGACCATCCAGATACTCGGTATCGATCTTTTGATCTTTTGAGTAAAGCGTGACCCTGCTGCCAAACCGCTCACGGAACACTTTGAACGAAATCACCAAATCTGCCTCCATGATCAAGGCATCACCTAACTCTGTGGTTCCGCGTATTCGCGCCGCGGAACACCATGGCAGAAATTTTGGGTATTGCCCAACGTCGGCCACCAGATCGTACATCTGTTGCGCCGTGAACGGCAAGTGACGGATTTCAGAATGTGTCGGCATGAGGGTTTGGAGTTTCCTACTATATTCATGGCGCGTATTGTCCTATGAAGACAAAAAATTCAAGAGGTCAACTATGTCACAGCGGCCATATGTCATTGATGTTATGATCAGTGCCAAGACCATTGCAGCCCGCATCGAAGAGTTATGCAGTGAAATCACTACAGAATTTGATGGGACCGACAAACTGATTGTAGTCGGGTTGTTGCGAGGGTCGTTTGTTTTCATCGCCGATCTCGTCCGGGAATTGGACCTGCCGATCGAGGTGGATTTCTTAGAGGCGTCTTCCTATGGAGACTCGATGGAAAGCAGTCGGGAAGTCCGAATTCTCAAGGATTTACGAGGCGCAATCGAAGGTCGCGATGTCTTGGTTGTCGAAGACATCGTTGATACCGGACATACTTTGAACCATGTCACCAAATTGTTGCAAAGTCGCAGCCCGAAGCGTCTGAAATCAATTGCACTTCTGGATAAACCCAGTCGTCGCGAAGTAGATTTCCGCTCCGATTGGATCGGATTTGAAATTCCAGACGAGTTCGTAGTCGGATATGGAATCGACTATGCGCAACGAAACCGGAATTTGCCCTATATCGGCACGGTTCGATTCACGGAAGAATCCGAATAACCTGTGATTCGATTACAGTTTCGGGTGCATCTTGCGCAATCCAACAGCAATATTTGCTTAGTCAGGGATCACACCAGAATGACGCAACTGACAAAGTTGCGCCATTTAAATATCAATCACACACTACCTAGCTTTTCCTGACGAGCAGCACGCAATCGGGCAAAATCATCCCCCGCGTGATAAGATGACCGCGTCAATGGCGTTGAAGACACCATCAAAAACCCCTTACCAAAAGCCGCCTTTTCATACGAGGCAAACTCTTCCGGGGTGACAAACCGATCAACTGCGTGATGTTTAGGTGTCGGCTGTAAATATTGGCCAATGGTCAGAAAATCGATATCGGCCATACGCATATCGTCCATAACCTGTCGCACCGATTGGGTGTCTTCACCCAGACCGACCATAATACCAGACTTGGTAAACATCGTCGGATCCATTTCTTTGACTCGCTGCAGCAACCGCAGAGAATGGAAATACCGGGCACCGGGGCGAACCTCAGGGTACAAACCTGGCACTGTTTCCAAGTTGTGGTTGAACACATCTGGCCGGGCCTCAACAACCACTTCCAGCACTGAGGGGTCACATTTGATGAAATCCGGTGTCAGAATTTCAATCGTAGTTTGCGGACTGCGGTGACGGATAGCCCGAATAGTTTGGGCGAAATGGTCCGCACCACCGTCGGTGATGTCATCACGGTCTACTGAGGTGACCACCACGTGATTCAACCCAAGCTTCTGCACGGCATGTGCTACACGGCCTGGCTCAAAGGCGTCTAAATCTTCGGGTGGTTTGCCTGTGGCAATGTTACAGAAAGTACAAGCACGGGTGCAGACCTCGCCCATGATCATCATGGTGGCATGTCCCTGAGACCAGCATTCACCGACATTCGGGCAACCAGCTTCCTCACAAACAGTCACTAACCCATTGTCACGCATGATTTTATGAGTTTCAGCATAGGCCTTACCGCCAGGCGCCTTTACCCGAATCCAACTTGGCTTTTTCGGTTGAGCATTGTCCGGACGGCGGGCTTTCTCAGGATGACGCTGTTCGGGGATTTTAAGATCTCTCACGCGGATGTCCTTTGTGGCAACTGTCATGACCGTGTTTAGCATGGATCAATGGCACCGAAATGATCCAAAATGCAATGCTGTATTGCACCTGTCACATGCCTGTACCTGTAAACCCCTTGCCAAACTGTTCTCGACACCCCGGATCTATGAATTTTCATCTGTCCTGGCTTGTCATCTAGGGGTTGTTCTTCAGTGGAAACATTTCACCAAAATAACAAAAGGCAAGGTCGAAAAATTCTCAACTTTGATCCAGTAACTGACGGTAGATAAACGTTAAATTGCAAATATGAATGCCAGGTAAAACGATGTGTACCTTGGCCATTGATGCGCGACATCGTCACATGCGGACTCTGATATTGCGGCGACTTTAGAATCATTTTAAGTCTGCAGCCAAACCGATCACCAACCAATCAGGAATGCTACCAATGAAAGCTGGCGTAAAACTGCCCGAAGTAACTTTCAACACCCGCGTGCGCGACGAATCCGTTGAAGGCCCCAACCCATTTCGTTGGGAAGACAAGACAACCACTGATTATTTCAGCGGTAAGCGCGTCGTCCTGTTCTCGCTGCCCGGTGCCTTTACGCCTACATGTTCGACCTACCAGCTTCCTGGCTTTGAAAACGGCTTTGCAGATTTTGGCGCCAAGGGAATCGATGCGATTTACTGCATGTCGGTAAACGACAGTTTTGTCATGAACAAATGGGCCGAGTCGCAAGACCTGCAGAACGTCGACGTAATCCCTGATGGTTCAGGTGAATTTACGCGCAAGATGGGCATGCTTGTGGCCAAGGATAACCTTGGGTTTGGCAATCGTTCCTGGCGTTATGCCGCCGTTGTAAACAATGGTGTGGTCGAAGCCTGGTTCGAAGAACCCGGGCTGGCAGATAACCACAGTGAAGATCCCTATGGCGTTTCGTCCCCAGAAACCGTTCTGACCTACCTGACAGAAACAGCAGCCTAATCCACCGTCTGCGCGTGGATTACTTAGATGCTAAATTGGGCTCGCCATTGGTGGGCCCTCTTTTTTTCAGCCTCAAAACCTGCCCCTCGATGTTCTGCGCATTTCCGCCCAAGTCCCTGCGTCAGCCAATCAGATCATCTGAACCGGATTGCCGGTCATAATGGGATTTCAGTTGTTGCAGGGCGATCCGTAAAACCACTTTGCCGGATCGCGCAGACCAACCTAATTGGCGCTCAGCGGCCTCCAGCCCCTCCAAGTGGCAGCAACACCGAAGCGCAATATCGCTCAACCCTGCCCCCAGATGGCTGAGAGCCCCTGTTGCTCGTTTCTTAGCCGCCGCGGACGGGTCAGATTTAATTGATGTGCCACATTGTTCATTGCTAAACTGATTTTGGCCTAATGCTAAGTGATTTCCTATTTGAGCCAACTCATAATCTTCCCGCAGTCGCTCCCCTGCCCCTACTAAATCTGCCGAAAGAAACGGCTTTCCGTCTCGGTCGTGCAATCTTGCCAAAGTGTCCAATGGGCTTTCGGCCAAGCCATATCTGATCCGCCTTGGGGTTTTGGATTCCGTTTTCATCCCCAGCGTCTGGCCCGAAAATACATTTTGCGCCTCAGAGAACCCTCCCGACTCTACCTGGGCAAGGTTTTCAGCTGCGGCCATCATGGTGCTCAGGGCACTACGCCCAGACGCAGTGATATGGTACCGGCTCAACCGCCCTGGGTTGCCGCAGCTGATCCAGTCGCGCAACGCCAGAACCTCGGCCAATCGACGATCAACAATAGTTTTACGGGCGGCATCAACATTTGTATCGCGAACGATAACTGCCTTCTCCATCCCCTCTGCCACAGCCAGGACTGCTCCGCTATGACACAGGCACCGTAAGATTCTAATCATATCTTGTTCAAAGCCGGCCTCACCAGCTTTAACATCTTCGAATAGGTTACAGTTCCGTACCGTGCCTTCTGACACTCCGTAGTGACAGGTTGCAAGATGTTGCAAGGCACCATCAACCAATGGATCATCGCGCCGCGTTTCGATCCGTCTCACCTGACGCAATACCGTAGAGGCATGGCAACCGGCAGTTCGGGCCAGTTGCCGTATAGATCGTCCGGCTTCGGTATGGTCTAAATAGTGGCAGGCTTCTTTGGGCACCCAACTCGGCAAGGGTGAAACTGGCTGTGTTTGCATTCTTTGATATCCCAACAGCAGGCAGTCAGGTCAGATCATCCACCGTTTATCCCCAGGTTTACCCACACGGTGTCCATGACCAGTCTATCCATTTCCAACAGTAATTTAATTCCCGTCATCTTTGTTTCCAAATGGTAAACAATAATAAATGCAGCGCTCGCATGTAAAGCTGCGCAGCAACACCCGCTAAAGATGTGTGATACTGTGGATAATTCCCACACAGAAAGGACCAGGAAATGCTGGATCTGATTGGTCGATTATCAACCTTGCATCGCCCGCGACTTCTCATCCGTGCTGCCCGCATTGGGGCCCGCGAATACTGCCGGGACCGTCACCTGCCACGCTTGTTAGGCTATGGCAGAATGCCCAAGTCTGCAGTCGCGGTATTGCAACTGATCGAGCAAGAACAACAGCTGAACGAAAGCCGCCTTAACAATGACCCCGGCTATCCCCTCATGCGCCATATCGAAGTGTTGATCGCATTGATGGCCGAGTCGCAGCTGTTGTCAGACAACAACCGCTTGCGATTGGATAAAAAAAGGGCGGCCACCGATATCGATAACCGCCCTGTTCCAAATCAACAGACTTAGTGCTGAGGTCGCGCTACGCAAACGCGTCAGACATCGACTCTTTCTTTTCGTTTACATAGGCCACCAGGGCTGCATGAATTTCCGGGTCAAGACTGGGGGCTTTGTAATGGGCGATCAAATGCGCCACCCGATCGCTGGCAATTGCCGTGGTATCGCGACCGCCGTCCTCATCCCAGGTCTCAAACGGCTTGTAATCAAAGACCTCAGATTTCCAGAACGCAGTCTTGAAATTGGCCTGTGTATGGGCACACCCAAGGTAATGCCCCCCAGGGCCAACTTCGCGGATTGCGTCCAGGGCCTGGTCGTCTTCCTCCATCGGCACGCCCTTGGCCAACCCATGCAAGGCCCCCAACTGATCCGCATCCATGACAAATTTCTCGAACGAGGCCACCAGCCCACCTTCAAGCCAACCACAGGAATGCAGCATAAAGTTGACACCTGACATCAGACCCATGTTCAGGCTATTTGCCGTCTCATATGCGGCCTGAGCATCTGGAATCTTTGAGCCACAGAACGATCCGGACGACCGGAATGGCAATCCTAATCGGCGCGCCAATTGACCTGCGCCATAAGTGACAAGCGAAGCTTCAGGTGTTCCAAAGGTCGGAGCCCCGGAATTCATATCGATCGAGCTGACAAAAGCACCAAAAATCACCGGTGCGCCAGGACGGATCAGCTGACTATAGGCGATCCCTGCCATGACCTCGGCCAAGACCTGGGTCAGTGTACCAGCCACCGAAACAGGCGCCATTGCCCCGCCAACAATGAACGGAGAAATGATGCAAGCCTGGTTGTTTTTGGCATAAACTTCCAACGCACCCATCATGACATCATCAAATGTCATCGGCGAGTTGATGTTGATCAACGACGTCATCACGGTGTTGTCCTGCACGAATTCTTTGCCAAAAAGAATTTCGCACATTTCGACACTGTCTTGCGCTCGTGTCGGGTCTGTCACCGATCCCATGAACGGTTTGTCCGACAATGTCATATGCGCAAACAACATATCCAAATGCCGTTTGTTCACCGGAACATCTGTTGGTTCACAAACTGTACCACCGGAATGGTGCAGCCATTTGGACATATAGGCCAGTTTAACAAATTTCTCGAAATCGGCCATAGTCGCATAGCGTCGGCCCCCTTCGACGTCCCGCACAAACGGAGGTCCATAGACCGGCGCGCACACCAGGTTCTTGCCGCCAATGACAACCGACTTTTCTGGGTTCCGGGCGTGCTGTGTAAACTCAGAAGGCGCCGTGGCGATCAGTTTCTTGGCCAGGCCACGTGGGATCCGGACCCTTTCGCCCTCGACCTCAGCCCCGGCGTCACGCCACCGCTGCAACGCCGCAGGGTTATCTACGAAATTCACACCGATTTCGGCGAGCACCGTTTCAGCATTGGTCTCGATCACATCGAGGGCCTCTTCACTCAATACCTCAAAATTTGGGATATTGCGCTGGATATACTTGGCCGTTTCGATTTTTACACTGGTCCGTTCAGCGCGGCGCGACGCCCCACCCCCTGAGCGGCTGCGTTTACGTGAAGTTGCTTCGGCCATGTTCTGTCCTTCATAGCAGGCGTTTTGTTGTCTTTATCTAACCCAAGGCTGCCAGACGCCGTCGAAGGATAACGGCCATTCAAGTTGAAAAGCGACATTCATCCTGGCTGCCTCGGCAACGTTCATCTTTTCGCAAATACTCCCCGGGGTGAATGGCCTTATCAGGCCAGAGGGGGCAGGCAGCCCCCTTCTTGTCGTCTCTCCCTGCACAACACTGTCTGTGTTGACGTAATTTTGCTTGCGAAATCCCGCCGTCTGTTCTATCGCGCCAGCATGAGCCAGACATCCCATGACCGCCTTCTCATCATCGACTTCGGCAGCCAGGTTACGCAGCTAATTGCGCGCCGCCTGCGTGAACTGAACGTCTATTGCGAAATTCACCCCTATCAGAACATCACGATGGCTTTTGTGCGCGATATGGCGCCCAAAGCAGTGATTTTCTCTGGCGGGCCTGACAGTGTGACCCGAGAGGGCAGCCCAAGGGTGCCACAAGAGATATTTGACTACGGCGTGCCCATTTTGGGCATTTGCTATGGTCAGCAGATGATGATGCAACAATTGGGCGGTCAGGTAGACAGCGGCCATGGAACTGCCGAATTTGGCCGTGCCTACGTCACGCCAACTGTGAAATCCTTGCCACTGCTCGACGGCTGGTTCGCTGACGACGCCGACCGCGAGCAAGTCTGGATGAGCCACGGTGACCATGTTAGTGAGATTGCGCCCGGATTTGAGGTCTATGGGACCTCTCCCAACGCGCCATACGCAATAACCGCCGACGCCGCGCGAAATTTCTATGCGGTGCAGTTCCACCCAGAAGTACACCACACACCCAACGGTGCCAAACTCTACGAAAACTTTGTGCGCTTGGCTGGTTTCACCGGCGACTGGACCATGGGTTTGTACCGCGAGCAGGCCATTGCGGCGATTCGCGAGCAAGTTGGCGACAAGAAAGTCATCTGCGGCCTGTCCGGTGGCGTCGACAGTTCGGTCACTGCCGTTTTGCTGCACGAGGCCATCGGCGATCAGTTGACTTGCGTCTTTGTTGATCACGGCCTGTTGCGCAAGGGCGAGTCGGACGAAGTCGTCGCCATGTTCCGCGACAACTACAATATGCAGTTCATCCATGCCGATGAACAGGATCTGTTCCTGGGTGAGTTGGACGGACAATCAGATCCGGAAACCAAGCGCAAGATTATCGGGCGGCTGTTCATCGACGTGTTCCAGAAGCACGCCAATTCCATCGACGGTGCCGAGTTCCTGGCTCAGGGGACATTGTATCCGGATGTCATTGAATCTGTCAGCTTCTCCGGTGGACCTTCGGTGACCATCAAATCGCACCACAACGTTGGTGGCCTACCGGAAAAAATGGGCCTTAAACTGGTCGAACCCCTGCGTGAACTGTTTAAAGATGAAGTGCGTGCTTTGGGTCGCGAGCTGGGCCTTCCGGCCAGCTTTATCGGCCGTCACCCCTTCCCCGGTCCCGGTCTTGCCATTCGATGCCCCGGCGAGATCACCCGTGAAAAGCTGGAAATCCTACGCGAGGCCGATGCGGTCTATATTGACCAGATTCGAAAACATGGGCTCTACGACGATATCTGGCAGGCCTTTGTAGCCATCCTGCCTGTTCGGACCGTTGGCGTGATGGGCGATGGACGCACCTATGATTTTGCCTGCGCGCTGCGGGCTGTGACGTCAGTAGATGGCATGACGGCCGACTACTATCCGTTCAGCCATGAATTTCTGGGTGAAACCGCAACGCGGATCATCAATGAAATCAAAGGCATCAACCGGGTAACTTACGACATCACCTCGAAACCTCCGGGTACGATTGAATGGGAATAACCCATCTTTAAATGTTAAGTTAAACAGCCCGCAGCGCCGTCGTTGCGGGCTGTTTTGTATCTGCATGGGCTCATCCTGCCTGCCTGCTTGACGGCACTCAAAATATAACGCTTCCTCGCCGTTACGACAGCTAAGGAACCAAAACATGTCAGACCAACCGGCCCAGATCGGACGCGCAGCACTGTGGATGATGGGGGCCATCGCATCGTTTTCTGCGATGGCTATTGCCGGACGTGAAGTCAGCTTTGCTTTGGATACATTTGAAATCATGATGTATCGCAGCGTGGTCGGTGTCCTGGTTGTCGCCATCGTGCTAACGGCCACCGGTAAATGGGCTCAGGTGTCTAGACAACGACTGGGCATTCACTTGATCCGCAATGCTGCGCATTTCACTGGACAGAATCTGTGGTTCTTTGCGGTGACCGTTATCCCCTTGGCGCAAGTTTTTGCATTGGAGTTCACCTCCCCGCTTTGGGTTATTCTGATGGCGCCCTTCTTGTTGGGAGAACGGCTGACACGCACCCGCAGCCTGGCAGCGTTTGGCGGTTTCATCGGCATCTTGATTGTAACCCGACCAAGCCCGGAAACCATCAATATTGGTGTCATCACCGCTGCATCCTCGGCGATTTTCTTTGCCTTAACCAGCATTCTGACCAAACGTCTGACCCGGAAGGAACATGTGGGATCAATCCTGTTCTGGCTTACCACCATGCAACTGGTCATGGGCATCCTGATCGCTGGCTATGATGGCGACGTTACCTTACCCGACCCCACAACCGCCCCCTGGCTGATTTTAATTGGCGTCGCAGGGCTAACCGCACATTTCTGCCTGACCAACGCGCTTGCCGTCGCGCCGGCAACAGTTGTCGTACCAATTGATTTCACCCGACTGCCGGTCATCGCGGTTCTAGGCATGCTCATTTACAACGAACCACTAAATATTTGGGTCCTGTGTGGCGCAATTGTCATATTCACTGCTAACTACCTGAATATCATAGATGCTAAGGCACCAAATACTGAGCGCGCAACCTGAACTTTGCCACTAAATTTCAAGTGCGCCGCAAGGCTTCCGTGTCGTAATCATTGATCTGACAATTTGATATTGATTAGCATATCGACAGAATAGTGAATGAGGCAGGCTTCGGTCTGAGGGAGAAACAATGAATAAATATATTGCAACGTCAGCCATGCTGGCGCTGGTATCGGGCGGAGCATCCGCAGGTGGCATCGACCGCTCGGGACAAACACTCGGTGCGCTATTCGAAGAGGGCAACTATGTTGAACTCTCATTTGGTAGCATTTCGCCAGATGTTTCAGGCACCGCAATTGGCACGGGTTCTGGCGACATGGCGAGCCGGTACTCTCAGTTTGGTGGCGCATACAAACGGGACATCAACGACCAGTTGAGCTTTGCATTGATCTTCGATCAACCGTTTGGGGCAAATGTCGACTACCCTACCGGTACAGGCTATGTGTTTTCGGGTGCGACGGCCGAGTTGACGACAAATGCGCTAACTGGGATCCTGCGCTATAAAATGGATAACGGCTTTAGTGTACATGGTGGGGTTAGACTTCAGACACTGGAAGCAAACGTAGGGATACCGGCAGTCGCATCCTATACCGGAGTTGGAGAACGCGACGAGAGCTTTGGTTATCTGGTTGGTGCTGCTTACGAGAAACCCGAAATTGCCATGCGAATTGCTCTTACCTACTTTTCAAAAATCAAACATGACTTTGCAACTACAGAAACTTATGCCGGAGGAACTGTCGACTCAGTCACCTCAACTGAGACCCCGCAGTCCGTCAACCTTGACTTCCAAACTGGCATAGCCGAGGGCACCTTGCTTTTTGGTGGTGTACGGTGGGTGGAATGGTCCGAGTTTGATATCTCGCCGCTCCTTTATACCGGAACGTTGGTTGGCTCCCCTCTGGTTTCGTTCAGTGACGATACATTCACCTATACGATTGGCGTTGGACGCAAGTTGACGGAAACCCTGTCTGGTTCATTTGCCGTCAGCTACGAAGACACAAAGGGAGGCTATGTCTCCAACCTGGGTCCAACAAGTGGTCGGCTTGGCGCAACTCTTGGCCTGCGCTATACCAAGGATAACATGGTCATATCTGGCGGTCTCAACTACACGCGCGTTGGCAGTGCCAGTACCGTTGTTAGCTCGTCGCCGTTCTTGACATCGTCGTTCACCGACAACTCTTCGATCGGTGCAGGTATCAAAGTCGGGTACCACTTCTAATCAAAACTACGACAATACAACTGACGCCTCGCGATTCATCGCGGGGCGTTTGGGTTTGCCGACAGATCAATAGACTGCATTTGATTGACCCTGCGCTCTGCACTGGCTAGCAAGGCTGGACACTACAGGGATCCCGGCCACCATGCTTTACTCTTCCGCACAGGACTGGCGCGATGCGCCGCACAAACGGGTGCTGTTTTTTGGCATGTCCGGTCTGGGCAAGACCCATGTCAGCAACATGCTGCGCGATGGCGGCCAGTGGTTTCACTATTCCATCGATTACCGCATTGGCACCCGCTATATGGGCGAATACATCGCTGATAATGCTAAGGCCGAAGCGATGAAAGTCCCGTTCCTGCGCGATCTTCTATTGTCAGATTCAATCTACATCGGCTCCAATATCAGCTTTGAGAACCTCGCCCCGGTGGCCAGCTATCTGGGCAAACCCGGGTCATTGGCTAAGGGAGGCCTGGAGATCGACGAATACCGCCGCCGTCAGGAACAATTCCGGTTGGCCGAGATCCACGCCCTTTTGGATACCGAGTATTTCGTCGACCGGGCTCAGCGGCTCTATGGTTATGACAATTTCATCTGCGATACGGGTGGGTCGATCTGCGAGTGGGTCGATGCCGATGATCCCAAAGATCCGGTGCTAACCGAGCTGTCCAATCGGGCCTTGATGGTCTGGATCAAAGGCGATGACGCCCATACCAAAGAGCTGGTGCGTCGCTTTGATCGTGCCCCGAAGCCCATGTCATATCAACCCGCATTCCTTACAAGAGTTTGGGATGAATATTTGAATGAAAACAACATTTCAGAGAGTGATGTTAACCCCGATGAGTTCATTCGCTGGACCTATGCTCAGGCCCTGGCCCATCGGCAACCGCGCTATGCTGCGATGGCCAAAAACTGGGGCGTCACGGTCACGGCCGACCAAATCGCCGCGGCCACGGATCAAGACCGGTTTACCGACCTGATCGCAGGCGCAATTGACACCGCCCTTGAGTCCCGCACCTAAAGCCCCTATCTCCCACAGTCCCTGATCCAGAGTTTGAGACCCTGATATGCCTATCAAAATCCCGTCTGACCTGCCCGCCTTTGACGTTCTCACGAACGAAGGTGTGATGGTGATGTCGCCGGATCAGGCGGCACGTCAGGATATCCGCCCCTTGCGCATCGCCCTGCTCAACCTGATGCCCAAGAAGATCCAGACCGAGAACCAGTTTGCGCGTCTGATTGGCGCAACACCTCTGCAGATTGATCTGACCCTGATCCGGATGAGCGAGCACCGCACCCGCAACACCGCGGCTGAACATATGGCGGAATTCTACCTGCCGTTCTCAGAAGTGCGCGACAGGAAGTTTGACGGGCTGATTATCACTGGCGCCCCAATCGAGCATCTGGATTTTGCCGACGTCACCTATTGGCAGGAAATGTGCGAGGTTTTCGAATGGACCCAAACCAATGTGCATTCCACCTTTGGTGTCTGTTGGGGTGGAATGGCGATGATCAATCATTTCCACGGTATTCAGAAACACATTCTGCCGCACAAGGCCTTTGGGTGTTTCCGACAGCAAAATATGGATC
The DNA here is from genome assembly GCF_004006175.1 of Parasedimentitalea marina. GTDB lineage: Bacteria > Pseudomonadota > Alphaproteobacteria > Rhodobacterales > Rhodobacteraceae > Parasedimentitalea > Parasedimentitalea marina. The sequence continues at coordinate 2,026,601 of NZ_CP033219.1, read as the reverse complement.
CGGCCTCGCCTTACTTGCGCGGTTTTTCGGATGAATTTGTGATTCCTGTGTCGCGCTGGACCGAGATGCGCCAACACGAGGTGGATCATCACCCTGCACTGAGAACATTATTGGGAAGTGCCGAAGTTGGGCCCTGCCTGATCGAGGATCCGGCACACCGGGCGTTGTATATTTTCAATCACTTTGAGTATGACAGCAGCAGCCTCAAGCAAGAGTACGACCGTGATGTTGCCGAAGGTACGCCAATCAACGTGCCGGACAATTACTATCCGGACGACGATCCAAACCAGAAACCGCTCAATCGCTGGCGCAGCCACGCGCATCTTCTCTATGGGAACTGGATCAACGAGATCTACGAAACGACGCCCTATGACATCGAGAAAATCGGGCAGGAAGTCACAGATCTGCGGGCCTGAGTCACCTTTGTACAACCTTGCCCCACTGCTTTTGCAAAGGGTCAAGGCAAAGGCCTGTCACCCCTCCAACTCGGCTCCCCAGTACAAATAGTCCATCCAGGTCTGGTGTAATCCCCCTGCGGCCAGGGGCTGGCGTCGGGCTGCAGCGTCCAGTTGGCGGGCTGTGGGTTCAAACGGTTGCCGCAACAAACGCATGCCAGCCTGCTTTGGTGTTCTGTTGGCCTTTCGCAAATTGTCCGTCTCGCAGGAGGCCACGATATTGGACCAAACCGAGCCGCCGCCCTTGCTGCGTGGAACCACGTGATCGAATGTCAGATCCTTTGCCTGAAACCGTTTTCCACAATATTGGCATTTGAACTCGTCGCGCAGAAACAAATTGTAACGGGTAAAGCCGACCGTTCTTCGTTTGTGATAACTCCTTAGCGCCACCACTGCAGGGACTTCGAATGACTGCGTTGCCGAATGCACGATTATGTCGTCGTAGGTCTTAATCTGAAGCACCCGGTCTTGATGCACTGCGACAAATGCACTTTGCCAATTCCAAACAGACAGCGGCGCCCAGCTGAGCGGTTGCATGTTGGCGTTCAATACCAGCGTCCGCAAAGAGCCAACAGCTTGGTTCATGCGATCACCTCCCCTGAATTAGCGAAGCCCATTAGCCTTGGTCTGGCTGTTCTTCTGGCAGCAGGTTGCATACTTAAACGCATAGAAATCCAATCTCGTAAAAACGAATAAAAGCGCGTGAGGTCCACGCGCTTTTCAAAAATCTTGACGTCTGTTGGCCCTGACACCGTCTGTATTCGAATGACGGAACTGGGGCTTCGCACCACTTCGTGATACTCGATCACGACAGTAATGCGCTCAAATTCGGCCTTAAACGCGCCCATCTGTAACGTCATCCTAGCCATAACTTTCCATGTCCTGGCACCTAAGCTGGGGAACAGTTCCATCATAAGACTAACTATATATCGTGGTTCAAACCTGACAAGCCCTCTGTTTCCACTATATCTCGAGCACAATTGTCTGACCCATAACAACATCCCCGTGATACAGCCCTTGCTTTGAGCGCACGCGCCTTTTATGGGCGGGCATGACCCAATTGATCCGCTTCAACAAACCCTTTGATGTTCTTCCGCAATTCACTGATCGCGGCACCGAGGGCACCCCACGTCGCACTCTCAGCGATTTCATCGACCTGCCCGGCGTCTACCCAGCAGGTCGATTGGACCGCGACAGCGAAGGCTTGATGCTGCTGACAGACGATGGCGGGTTGCAGGCGCGGGTATCAGACCCGAAACATAAAATGGCCAAGACCTATTGGGTTCAGGTCGAAGGCAGACCCGATACAGCAGCGGTGACAGCTTTGGCACAGGGGGTTACGCTTAAGGATGGGCTCACGAGACCGGCAAAGGCACGCATTATGTCTGAGCCTCCGGAACTTTGGCCCCGGGTGCCGCCCATTCGTGTCCGCAAAAACATTCCTGACACCTGGATCGAGTTGACGATCCGCGAAGGTCGCAATCGTCAGGTACGGCGCATGACAGCCGCTGTGGGTCACCCGACGCTGCGCCTAATCCGCTGGCGTATTGGCGATTGGACCCTGGACGGGCTGCAGCCGGGCACATGGCAAGACGCCCCCGCACCGGCATCTTCCGGCCCTTCCCGGGGGCGGCGTAGATAGCCGGTCATCCCGCCAAACATTATCAATGGTCTCACATTGATCATCTAATCCGCCAGGGTCTCCCCTGACGGTTCATATCTCTTGAGTTCAGGCTACAGCCCCAGTTTGTCACGCATGAACGCCAAGGCAACGCTTAGCCCGTCCTGGGCAATTCCGTGTCCGGTTCCCTTTTGGATATGGGCAAAGACATCCTGAAACCCGGCCTCTTGCAGGGCTTCAGCGGCGGCGGGCAAGGATTGCGGCGGCACCACGTCGTCTTCGTCGCCATGCACCAGCAGGATCGACATCTTGCTGACCACCTCGTCCTTAAGTGTCTCGGGAGATAGCAGACGTCCCGAAAAGGCCACGACACCGGCAACTGCATCTTCGCGACGTGGCGCAACATGCAGGCTCATCATCGAGCCCTGGCTGAAGCCAAACAACACCACCTGCTCGGGCAGAACGTCCTCGTCCACCATCAATGCGTCAAGAAAGGCGTTCAGATCCGCAATGGCCGACTGCATGCCGCGTTCGGATTCTTCTTCGGATGATCCATCAATCCAAGGGATCGGAAACCACTGATAGCCCATCGGCGATCCCGCACAGCGTTCCGGCGCATCAGGCGCCACAAACAGAGTGTCCGGCAAATGCTCGCTCAGCGGGTCTGCAAGCCCAAGTAGGTCAGCCCCATTGGCCCCATAGCCATGCAAGAACACCACAACAGATCGGGTTGTCCCCGATAGCGGTTCTTTGCGTTCTGCGGTTAATACACGAGTCATCAGATCCCTTCCCTGGATTTTGCTACATGGTAATAGGAAAACAACAGACGCGCTGCAACCGACCTCCATGGGGACCAATTCTCGGCCATTTTGCGCAGCTCGCGTTCCTTGGGTCTGTCGGGCAATTCAAACAGAATGCGCACCGCCTCTTGCAGGGCCAGGTCACCCGGTGCAAAGACATCCGCGCGGCCAAGAGAGAACATAGCATATATTTCCGCAGTCCAGGCCCCGATGCCCTGAACCTGCACAAGGGTCTTGATGACCTCGCTATTCGAAGCGCTCCTCAAGGCATTGAAATCAATCGGTGAACCAGCCAAGGCGCGAGCATATTTGACCTTTTGTCGGCTCAAACCAATGGCGCGCAGGTCATCATCACTGGCAGCTTGCACAATGGTCGGATCCGTCATCTGAGCATCCTTCATGCGCCCCCAGATTGCGCGCGCTGAAGCCACACTGACCTGTTGACTGACAATCGCAGACAACAATTCGCCAAACCCATCCGGCTTGCGACGCAGCGGCAATGGTCCGGTTAATTGAAGCGCAGCTGAAAATCGCGGCTCGTGGGCAGCTAACCAGGCGGCCCCTTCCGCTACGCAGGAATCATCTGTAATAATTCTTCCAACATGCTGATCTGACGTCACGTCACTCTCCTGTAACTCCAACTTGTGCAGATTACCCGCACTATCCGGCGCCGCAAGCCGCTTGTAACCGGCAATGTTCGCAGCTACGCATTCCAAATGACTATTAGTATGACCACTCACGACGACGGTGTCGCCAAACGAAATGTTGCCATTCTGGTGATGGCGCAGGCCTTTCTTGGCTCGCAAATGCCAATCATCTTTACGATCGGCGGTCTGGCCGGGCAATCGCTGGCCTCCAATGCCTGCTTTGCGACCTTGCCTATATCGCTGATCGTGCTGGGTTCCATGCTGTCTGCCACGCCCATTTCGGCCATTATGCAAAAATGGGGCCGCAGGTTTGGCTTTATGGTTGGTGCCATGGGCGGCGCGACAGGTGCTCTCGTCGGAGCCTATGGTCTGTATCTCGGATCTTTCCCCATCTTTTTGGCCGGTAGTTTCCTAACCGGCATCTACATGAGCGCCCAGGGCTTCTATCGCTTTGCCGCCGCAGACACCGCCAGTGAAAATTTCCGCCCCAAAGCAATTTCCTATGTCATGGCGGGTGGATTGCTATCTGCTCTTATTGGTCGACAACTTGTTCAATCAACTAGCGATGCTTTTGTGATCCCTTTTCTGGGAGCGTATATGGCGGTGATTGCCATAAACATCGTCGGCGCACTGCTGTTCCTGTTTCTCGACATTCCCAAGCCCGCTGCTCCTAATGAAAACACGCCACGTGGTCGCACGCGTTGGGAGCTTCTAAAAACTCCCCGTATCGCTGTGGCCGTGATCTGTGCGATGGTCTCTTACGCGCTGATGAACCTTGTTATGACGTCCACACCATTGGCCGTTGTGGGCTGTGGTTTCACCCAGAACAATGCCTCAGACGTTGTCACTCTGCACGTGTTGGCCATGTATATCCCGTCTTTCTTCACTGGCCATTTGATCGTGCGCTTTGGTGTTGAAAAGGTCGTGGGCGCTGGCCTCGCCATCCTGGCCGGAGCCGGAGCCGTGGCGTTGCAGGGGGTCGAATTGGAGAACTTCTTTGTCGCCCTCATCCTGCTGGGACTCGGCTGGAACTTTGGTTTCATCGGCGCCACCACCATGCTGGCCGGAGCCCATGAACCGCATGAACGTGGCCGCATGCAGGGCCTCAACGATCTGTTGGTGTTTGGTGGCGTAACCTTCGCCTCGCTGTCGTCTGGCGGTTTGATGAACTGTTCGGGCGGCAATCCTATCGAGGGCTGGAACGCCGTCAACATGGCCATGGCCCCATTTCTGGTGCTTGCCGGTGGTGCCTTGCTGTGGCTCACCCTGCGCCCAAAAACAGCTTGATACAACATGGCAGGATACCGCCGGATTTGGCGTTACCCTTTATTATGATCGATCTACCAACGCCCCAAGGCAGACCGCCAAATCAACCCCGCACGTCGGCGAAACTCGCTTTGACCCAAGGCGCCCTGAGCCACCCTCTCAGGCTCGCGGATGGCCTGGCGTAAAATCGCCTCAGCCTGCCATCCTGCCAACAATGCAACGCCGGCATCGGTTGAAATCCGCCCACCGTTGGAGCGAGCATTTAACATTCTATCCAAAGCCTTACGGGCCAAACCTGTTACGCCCTCCCGTGTTCCATCCAGCAGAGGAATCCGTTTATGGGCCTCCAGTTCGGGAATAGCCTGCAACCAATTGGCGACTCCCACACCATAGGCAAAATCGCGCACCACACGCTCGTCTGCTGCGCCCAATGAGGCGGCAGCCATCCACATCAATCCGCCCGATGTCGCATCAATATGGGAGTCAAACTCTGCCTCATCCGAAAAGGGGTCCCGGTAGATATCCCAGCGCCGCGCCTCAGCCATGGCATCAATCACGGTCGCCAGTTCTGGTCGCAAAAGTCGCGCCAGCGGGGTTGCCACAAAATGTCGGCGCACCGGTTTACCAGCGGCGATCTCGGCCCCCAGATCCCGCCACCACTGCAACCGCATCTCGGCAATTATGTTTTCACTGCTGGCCCAGGGTGCGCGCGACAGCTCTACGTTGAATGCATACAGTGTAAACAACACTTCGCGCGCCGCGACCGGCGCAGCCATCACCGCCTGAAACCGATCCACATCACCTTTTTGCACCAGCTCAGCACAAGACTGCAGGTCGCCATCAAAACCCATCCATGTATTCCTTAATCCCGGTCACTACTTGCGAAATAATAGAGGGCCATCACTTTTCTTTGTCATCATGGATCAGCTTCCATCGGATCGCATCCAACAGCGCCTCAAACGAGGCATCTATTATGTTCGGACTAACACCCACCGTTGACCAGCGTCGGCCAGTGGCGTCTTCACTGTCGATAATCACCCGAGTGACCGCTTCAGTACCGCCCTGGGTGATGCGTACCTTAAAGTCGACCAGATGCATGTCAGCCAGCACTTGCGAATACCGGCCCAGGTCCTTGATCAGGGCCTTTGTCAGCGCGTTGACCGGTCCTCGGTCGCCGCCGGTTTCGTCCACGGATTCACTCACCGAAAGCCGCTTTTCGCCGTCAACTTTGACAACAACCACCGCCTCGGACAGGCTGACCATCTTGTTGTACTTGTTCTTGCGCCGTTCAACTGTGACTTTGTACCGCTTAACCTCAAAAAAGTCAGGCAGTTGCCCCAATTCTTCCCGTGCCAGCAGCTCAAAACTACCCTGTGCAGTATCATAGGAATACCCCTCGTCCTCGCGAATTTTGATCTGCTCCAGAATTCGACTCAACGCCGGATCGCCTTTATCGACGCTCAGCCCCGCCTCGGTCAGCCGTCGGCGCAGATTACTTTGGCCGGCTTGGTTTGACATTGGAATGATGCGGGCGTTGCCCACCTGCTGGGGCTCAATATGTTCATAGGTGCTAGGATCCTTTAGGATCGCACTGGCATGCAGCCCGGCCTTATGCGCAAAGGCCGAGGCCCCCACATACGGCGCCTGTCGCATCGGCACCCGGTTTAGAATATCGTCCAGCATCCGGCTGACCTGCGTCAGACCGGCAAGCGCCTCTTGGCTGACCCCGATGTCAAACAAAATGGCGTAGGGCTCTTTCAACAGCAGTGTCGGGATCAAGGTGGTCAGATTGGCATTGCCACAGCGTTCGCCCAGCCCGTTCAATGTACCCTGCAACTGGCGCGCACCTGCATCGATCGCCGCAAGCGAACAGGCCACAGCATTTTCTGTATCGTTATGAGTATGGATGCCCAGTTGATCTCCGGGCAGGCCCGCCGCAATCACTTCGCCGACAATACGCCCAACTTCGCTGGGCAAGGCGCCGCCATTGGTGTCGCACAAAACCACCCAACGCGCCCCTGCATCCAGTGCCGCCCGGCAGGCGGCAAGCGCATAATCGGGGTTGTCCTTGTAGCCGTCAAAGAAGTGCTCCGCATCATACAGTGCCTCCCGCCCCTGCGCTACGATATGCGCGATCGAGGCCCGGATGTTTTCCAGATTTTCCTCCAGCGTGATCCCGAGCGCGGCGGTCACGTGGTAGTCATGCGCCTTGCCCACCAGACAAACAGACTGCGTTCCGGCATTCATCACCGCCGCCAGCACCTCGTCATTCCCGGCTGAGCGCCCGGCCCGTTTGGTCATACCAAAAGCAGTCAGGCGCGCCTTGGTTTTAGGCGCCTCATCAAAAAACGCACTATCGGTAGGATTGGCCCCAGGCCAGCCACCCTCGATATAGTCCAGTCCCAATGTATCCAGCGCCTCGGCGATCTGGATTTTTTCCGGCGTCGAGAACTGTACACCCTGGGTCTGCTGCCCATCGCGCAGGGTGGTGTCGTAGAGGTAGAGGCGTTGTTTGGTCATGCGATAGCCTCCAACTTGGCCTTGAGTTCCTCTAACTTTCTCTCAACAAATTCAGTTTTGGGCTTTGAGCGCCAAGCCGGAGATAGATCGAGGTTAGATGGATCTGAAAAATGCACGCCTGCAAGTTCAGCTTCTTTCAAAGCTAGGGTAAGTTCGTCGTTGTTTCGCCCTTCTGACGCTAAACGCACCCTGTGAAAGTAGGGAAGTGAATCCAATTCATCCTTTTCGATTGAAAAAGTCGGGCCTTCAGTTGTATCAACTACCCTTACCCCTGCTTCTTTAAAGCCACCACGAATTGCATCTGCCACTTCCCACTTCTTTTCTGTGCGAGCTGTTTTTCTCATCTCCAAGAGCTGGTGAATTAGGTACTCAAAGCGAGATGTCGTGATTTCAACTTGACCAACCTTCCCCACCGCAGGATTCAACGAGTCGACTGAAATCATAGTTTTCTTCCAATCCCAATCGCCAAGACCCTCAGTCAGCAACCCCAACAAGCGCGCAGAAGCGAGGAAGTTGCTTAAAAGACCAGCATGTAGATCGACCGGACTATTCTTCACATCCCCTTGCCTTGAGATCATTCTTTCCATTTTTCGTAGCTCGGCAATCGCTCCAGCGGTATTGATATCATCCGACAGAGCATCGACAACCGCGGCAGCAGCGTTGGCTGCGGGTTCGATGCCCGCTGTCAACGCCCGCCACTTGCGCAGCGTCGCCTCGGCTTCCTTTGCTTTTTTGTCAGTCCAATCCATCGGTTTTCGATAATGTGTCGACAAAAACACAAATCTGATCACCTCACCCGGCACGCCCTGTTCCAGTAAGTCTCTGACGGTAAAGAAATTTCCCAGGCTCTTGGACATCTTCTTGCCCTCAACCTGCAGCATCTCATTGTGTAGCCACACTTTTGCAAAACTATCGTCGCCATTTGCGCAGCAGCTTTGCGCAATTTCATTTTCATGGTGTGGGAACATCAGGTCATTGCCGCCGCCGTGGATGTCGAACGTATCCCCCAGCAGCTCAAACGACATCGCGGAACATTCGATATGCCAACCCGGACGCCCCCGTCCCCAGGGGCTGTCCCATCCCGGTTGCGTGTCGTCTGACGGTTTCCACAGAACAAAATCCATCGGATTGCGCTTATACGGCGCCACCTCAACCCGGGCACCGGCAATCATGTCATCAACTGAGCGTCCGGACAGCTTGCCATAACCCTCTTTCCAGCTGTCGACAGCAAACAGCACATGCCCTTCGGCGGCATAGGCATGGCCCTTGTCGATCAGGGCCTCTGTCATTGACACCATCTGCGGTATGTATTGCGTCGCGCGGGGCATATGGTCAGGTTCAAGGGCCCCCAAAGCACCCATATCATCGAGAAACCACTGAATGGTTTCATCGGTGATCACCTCAATATCTCGGCCACTGTCGGCAGCCCGTTTGTTGATCTTGTCGTCTACATCGGTGAAATTACGCGCATAGGTCACCCGCTCTGATCCATAGGTCAAACGGAGCAAGCGGTTCAGCACATCAAACACCACCACAGGGCGCGCATTGCCCAGATGGGCGCGGTCATAAACTGTCGGACCACAGACATACATCCGCACGTTGTCCGGATCGATCGGAGTAAAGACCTCTTTGCGGCGGGTCTTGGTATTGTGCAGTTTGATCACGATGTCAGGTGTCATGACAGCTCCTAAGGTTGGTACAGGGATGTACCTTGCGCGCGGCGCGGGCTTAGCAGAATGTCAGATGGATAGAAACGACAGATACCGGCCCGCTGGTTTGGTCAGCAGGGAATGCAGCAGATGATAATGGTGCAGGTCTGTTTCATACGCCGTGATTAACACGAGATCACGCCTTCGCCAAGCCTGTTCTTAACTGCGGTCAATCGCAATCAAATACACACATGAACGTTCCCCCTACCAACCAAACAGGAGAATTCATCGCCGAAAGAAACCGCTCACGTTTTTTCAAGAATTCCAATGGTCCTTGCCACAGGTCCGTCTGGCCTGTAGACCGCATCTTTTGGCAGTAAAAGGCTGTTTCTGATCATGGCATCCCTGAAACGTTGGCTCGACCGCAGACGCAACCCTTGGAAAGGAGTGTTTTTTGATGCTTTCCAAAAGTTCAGAGCTGAGAATGGCCAGGCCAGGCTAAGTCACTACGAAGACCTGCCAGCTGGTGCCGTGGTTTTGGATATCGGCGGATTTCGAGGTGAATGGAGTGATATTGTTCTAAGCCAGCAACCCGATTGCACCATCCATGTCTTTGAACCTCACCCTGTTTTCGCCGAAAACTTGAGAGACAAATATAAATCGGATAACCGCGTCCAAGTCCACGAATGTGCACTTGGTGCCGAGAACGGGACACTGCAACTATCCGATGCAGGGGATGCATCCTCTGCAGTTGCCGAACATAGCCGTAGTTTTCAGGCCCCGGTGGTCCCTGTTTCAAGCTTTTTTGAAGAACATGGTTTGAAAGATGTGGCGCTTGCAAAGATTAACATCGAAGGCGGCGAATATACTTTGTTACCCGCGCTGATTGAGGCAGGCTTAATGCCTTGTATTGCCCGTCTCCAGGTTCAGTTCCACTTGTTCGAACCTCAACTGCAGCTGGCCCGCGAAACTATCATTGCTGGCTTGTCCAAAAGCCATAGCCAAGTCTGGTGCTACACTTTTGTTTGGGAAGAATGGAAGCGCGACTGAGCAATCCAACAGGTCGAAAAAAAGGGGGGTACAAGACCCCCCAAGTTTCGCTATCCAAGCGCTATAATTTACCGCCCGTTTTGTTATTGCCTGCTGCCTGAATAGCGTCTGGGGCAAGCGCACCCGCCCCGTGTCTTGGTCAGGTGGGCAATGTATTGCCCGTCCTGTGTTTTTCATGACCCGAACCCAAATGCCGTTCGAACCTTAAATGCCCATTATGGCATATTGTAGTGACGCGCCCCATTGACTGGGACGCGCGGTGATCAGCTGCAGCCGGATGTGCCGCCGCAAGTGTTACACTTCATGCAGGTGCCGTTGCGCACCAATGTGTAATTGCCGCACTCGTTACAGGCCTCGCCCTCATAGCCTTGCATTTTTGCCTTGGTGCGCGCTGTCATACCGGGATTGCCCAAGCTAGGTGCCGCAGCAGCTGAGTTTGTTTCAGGCACCAAAGTTTGCAAAGATGACACCGGATCGGCACCGTCCGTTAAACCTGTAACGTCGTTTTGCCCGCCCTGAAGAACCACAAGATCCTGCGGCATCCGCTTGCGCAGATAGCCGGTTGAAGAAATCTGCTTGAGCACCTCCAGCGATCTACTGGCGGCGGTTTCACTGATTTCAGAAACGTTTGATACGCCTTCTTCCTCGCCACGTCCGATATCATCAAATGTCGCGCCCTCAGGTTTAACATGCGCCAGATCGGTGCGGTCCAGATAGCTGACTGCCAACTCCCGGAACACATAGTCCAGAATTGACGTTGCATTCTTAATGCTGTCGTTGCCCTGAACCATGCCGGCGGGTTCAAACTTGGTAAAGGTAAATGCATCAACGAATTCTTCGAGCGGAACGCCGTATTGCAGGCCAACCGAGACCGCAATGGCAAAATTGTTCATCATCGCCCGAAAGCCAGCGCCTTCTTTGTGCATGTCGATGAAGATCTCACCCAGGGTGCCGCCCTCATACTCGCCGGTCCGCAGATAGACTTTATGGCCACCAACAACCGCCTTTTGAGTATAACCCTTGCGGCGATGTGGCATCTTCTCGCGGTGCGATTTGATGATCTCTTTGACGATGACTTTTTCCACGATTTTTTCAGCCAGAACAGCGGCCTTTTCATGGACGTTGCCGGTTTCCAGCACTTCGGCCGCGTCGTCATCATCTTCAACCAGTGCCGCTGCAAGCGGCTGGCTTAGCTTTGATCCGTCGCGGTAAAGCGCGTTGGCTTTAATGCCCAGGCTCCAGCTTAGCTCATATGCGTTCAGGCAATCCTCGATAGTGGCATCGTTCGGCATATTGATTGTCTTGGAGATAGCCCCCGAGATAAACGACTGCGCCGCAGCCATCATGGTGATGTGGCTATCTACCGGCAGGAAACGTTTGCCTTTCTTGCCGCAAGCATTGGCGCAATCAAAGATGTGATAATGCGCTTGCTTCAGATGCGGTGCACCTTCCAGCGTCATGGTGCCACAGACATGGTCATTGGCAGCCTCGATGTCGGCCTTGGTAAAACCAAGATGGCGCAGTAAATCAAAGGTCGGATCGTTCAGCTTGGGCGTGGGGATTCCCAGAACACCGGTGCAGAAATCTTCGCCCAGGGTCCACTGATTGAAGACAAAGCGGATGTCAAAGGCGCTTTCCAAAGCGGCATCAATCTTGGACAGCTCATTCGGGCCAAACCCATGCCCCGCCAGCGAAGTATGGTTGATAGCTGGCGCATTGCCGATAGTGCCGTGGCCCACTGCATAGCCGGTGATCTCTTCGATTTGAGACGAGGAATACCCCAGACCTTCCAATGCCGACGGCACCGATCGGTTGATAATTTTGAAATAACCGCCACCAGCCAGTTTCTTGAATTTGACCAATGCAAAGTCAGGCTCAATTCCGGTGGTGTCGCAGTCCATCACCAGACCGATGGTCCCGGTTGGGGCAATCACTGTGGTCTGGGCATTGCGGTAGCCGTGTTTTTCACCCAGCGTCAGCGCCTCGTCCCAGGCGCTTTTGGCCAGATCCGTCAGCCGTGCGTCAGGGCAATTGTGCAGGTCCAGAGGCACCGGATTGACTGATAACCCCTGGTAACCATCCGTCTTGCTATAGGCGGCGTTGCGGTGATTGCGGATCACCCGCAGCATATTTTCAGCGTTCCGGCCATAGCCGTCAAACGGACCCAGTTCTCCAGCCATTTCAGCTGAAGTGGTGTAGGCAACACCGGTCATTAGCGCCGTCAGCGCACCACAGAGGGAGCGGCCTTCGTCACTGTCATAGCCGTGACCCATGTTCATCAGCAAGCCGCCAATATTGGCATAGCCCAGGCCTAACGTACGGAAATCATAGGACAGTTGCGCGATTTCCTTGGACGGGAACTGCGCCATCATCACCGACACTTCCAGCGTCATCGTCCACAGACGGCAGGCGTGCATATAGTCCTCGGCCTGGAACGTGCCATCCTTAAGGAAGGTCAGCAGGTTGATCGACGCCAGATTACAGGCGGTATTGTCCAGGAACATGTATTCGGAACAGGGGTTCGATCCGCGAATCTCACCGTCGGCCGGACAGGTGTGCCAGTCGTTAACCGTGTCGTGATACTGAATGCCCGGATCCGCACAGGCCCAGGCGGCGTGGCCAACCCGGTCCCACAGATCGCGCGCCTTGATGGTTTTTGAAACCTTGCCATCGGTGCGGTTGATCAACTGCCAATCAGCGTTCTTTTCAACGGCGGTCAGAAAAGCATTGGTGACCCGGATCGAATTGTTCGAGTTCTGCCCTGAAACCGAGTTATAGGCCTCGGAATCCCAGTCGGTGTCATAGGTCGGGAATTCTATGCTGGTGTGGCCCTGTTTGGCGTAATCCAAAACCCGTTTGATATAGGTTTCAGGAATCATCATCTTCTTGGCTTCGCGGATTGCCGTCTTCAACGTTGTGTTGCTGGCCGCGTCATAGGCATCTGCCTCGGCGCCATCCCAGGACCGGATCGCCTCAAAGATACTGTTCAGCATCTTCTCATGCATTTTGGACCCGGCAACAATAGAGGCAACCTTTTGCTCTTCGAGCACCTTCCACTCGATGAATTGCTCAATATCGGGGTGGTCTGCGTCGACGATAACCATCTTAGCGGCGCGGCGCGTGGTGCCGCCCGATTTGATCGCACCGGCTGCCCGGTCTCCGATTTTCAGGAAACCCATCAGACCCGAAGACTTGCCACCTCCGGACAGGGCCTCACCCGCACCCCGTAAGTGGCTAAAATTGGTGCCCGTTCCGGAGCCATATTTGAACAGGCGCGCTTCGCGCACCCAAAGATCCATAATGCCACCCTCGTTGACCAGATCGTCCTGCACGCCTTGAATGAAGCAGGCGTGTGGCTGGGGATGCTCGTAGGAACTGTTGGACTTGGTCAGTTTACCAGTCTTGTGATCCACATAATGGTGACCCTGCGCCGGACCATCGATACCATAAGCCCAATGTAACCCGGTATTGAACCACTGCGGACTATTGGGCGCCGCGCGCTGGCTGGCCAACATGAAACGCATCTCGTCATAATAGGCCTGTGCGTCTTCCTCGGTGGTGAAATAGCCACCTTTCCAGCCCCAATAAGCCCAAGCCCCCGCCAACCGGTCAAACACCTGCTTTGAGGAAGTCTCGCCGCCGAACTCAACATCATCGCCGTCGGGAACCGACCGCCACAGGAATTCTGGCACGTTCTTCTCACGTATCTTTTTAACACGAGATGGCACGCCGGCTTTGCGGAAATACTTTTGAGCAATCACATCGCTGGCGACTTGGCTCCAGCTTGATGGTACTTTTACGTTATCGAGACGAAACACGATTGTTCCGTCCGGATTTCGGATTTCCGACGTTGCAGAGATGAAATTCAGATCTGCATAGGCATCCCGCCCGGCGGTGGTGAACTTTCTTTCAATCTTCATTCTGCTGCCTTTGCCTTCAAGTTTTTTTGGTGCGTTGCCCGCGCACGACCCACTTTTAGATACGCAAAAACCAACCGTGGGCAACACACGGACAAGCGTGCGCCTTGACCAAAACAGGCCCTCAATACGGAGGTTTCAATTGCTATTTTGTCGATGTTGCCCCACAGGAAGATCACGCTAGATCTAGTGGCACTCCATCTGATGGCTACAATTTGGCGTATATTTGCATATTTGGTCAACGCTAAAGTTAGCCCAAAATGCACTCTTTTTTGTTGACCTACTTTTAAAGTTCTGGCCCATAAAACCGCAAGTGATTCATCCACAGGAGATCGCGCTAAATTTTTGAGGATAGCCAGTAGAACCCCAAAGAGATTTATCTCAACAAAGTAACGAGTTGTTGACTGTCCCTCATGAGAGCTGAGTGAACGGTCCTGCAAAAACTACACCGCTGTAGCTGAGTCCCTGCAAAAATCCACTGCCTTTATCGCAGTTCTAATATCCAAATTGGTTAATTAATGATTAATACCAAATACAGGTTCAACGGGTAGTTTTCGGTGTACATGTGGCCTCAATACCGCAATTTCCAACATCCTGAATTATTACGGCAGAGGCAATAACTCAGTTTTTACGCTGCTTTTAAGAATCGGCGAATATCGGGGGATTTAATTTTTACCCTGTCCAGTGAACGCCCAATGACCAGGGCATCACTGAACAAGAGAAAATTGGTCGGGACGGAGAGATTCGAACTCGCGACCCCCTGTACCCAAAACAGGTGCGCTACCAGACTGCGCCACGCCCCGGACCGTGCGCCTTCTCTAGCTGCGCCCAAAGGATTCGAAAACCCCTAACATGGCCATTTAGGCAGTCCTTTTGAAAAAACACTTTGGCGCATTTCAGTGCCGACAGAAATGCCATATCGGGCCGCCAATCCAGCGTTAATTTCAAGCACAGCAAAGACTTGGTCACCGCCGGGAATTGGGCTTAAATCGCCGGGGATTGCATCAGAGTGCACCCGTGTAACGACGCCGTTCACATCCGTGAAAATAATATCCAGAGGCAACAGTGTATTCTTCATCCAGAAGCTCGCGCGCTGCGGGTATTCATAAACAAATAACATGCCCGCGCCACGCGGCATGGTCTCTCGGAACATCAATCCCTGGGCCCGTTCCTCTTGGGTATCCGCAATTTCAATTGTAAAGGACGCCTGCCCCCAATCGCCCCGTAAATCGACGCGATCTGGCTGGCACCCGGCCTGCGCCGCACCAGAAACAGTTGCAGCAATACCCAAGGTCAGTGCTGCAACGTAATTGATCATGCAGATTTGCTCACGTTTCAGACTCTACAGCATTTTCCCAGGCCAGAACCTCGACCGCCATACGACCACGGTTGCCATCAATGACCCGCATCGCCAAGGCTTCGCCGGGCTGCAAGTCTGCCAGTCCCGACTGACGTAGGACTTCGACGTGTAAAAAAACATCGTCGTTGCTACCAAACACGTTGGCAAAGCCAAAACCCTTGCCCTTATCAAACCACTTGACCCGCGCCGCTTCCAGCGGCTCGGACCGTATGGCATCAAGATCAAGATCAGCGAAATCAGCAAGCACCGGTGTATCATCACGCTCGGGCGCAACAATCGAAACCACTTCGACAGCCTGAACACCGCGATCCGTGTTATGAGTGAGAATTACAATGTCAGCGCCATCTGCAACAGAACTTTGGCCAAAGTTCCGTAACACATTTACATGTAACAAGATATCCGGGCCGCCAGACTCAGAGACCACAAAGCCATATCCTTTAGCTGGGTCGAACCATTTAACCTGGCCTTGCACTTGATGCATGCTACTTAAATCTTCTGCCACTTTAGAGCCCACCGCGTGTTCTTGTTTTTATTGCTGTTGGAATAGTTAATGCGCCAGACTCTACACCTGTTTCAAGTCTAAAAGATTCGTTTTCCCTCCCCTTTGTTTTTCTTGCCACACAAGACTCACGGGCTAATTCGGGTAACTGCCCAAGGTAACGTGGCGTCAGCTCGCCGCCAAACAAATCGGTCATGTAGCCGGAATTTTCCATCCGCCCAAAATTCTATTTCCGTTGGGATCAACCGATACCCGCCCCAAAAAGGAGGCCGTATGGGGGACGTTCCTTTAGTTGCTGTGATTTTTGCGACCTCGGCCATCAGCGCCGCCCGGCTGGACAGTGGCTGTGACTGATGCGAGGCCCAGGCGCCCAGCCGACTTTGCAAAGAGCGAGACTGATAATAGGTATCGGCCTGCGGGCCATCTTCACGCGTGATGTCCCCTCGCACTCGAATCTGGCGACGGAGCGACTTCCAGTGCATCACAAAGGCGGCTTTTCCCGCTTGATCCAACTCGTTCGCCTTGGCGCTTTCGTAATTGGTATAAAACACAAAGGCCGCCGCTTCGATTTCTTTTAACAGCACCATACGTGCATTTGGCATCCCATCGGCATCGACGGTTGACAGCGCAATTGCGTTGGCATCATTGGGCTCTGCCGTTTCGGCCTCGGCCAACCAAGTCCGGGCAATCTCAAATGGATCATCCCCTGTAAAAATTCCACTGCGGTCTGACATTGATCCCTCACACGTTGTTATTGGCACCCTAGGCAGCTTGATCGCGACCTACAAGACGCCAACCCTTGAAGCAAACCGCCCAATAACCTAAACATCCCCAAATCACGCGAACACGGGCGGAGAACCTGCATGTCTAATCAACTGATGGCCGGAAAGCGCGGCCTTATCATGGGCCTGGCCAACAACAAATCAATCGCCTGGGGCATTGCTCAGGCCTGCGCCGATGCGGGCGCTGAATTGGCCTTTTCCTATCAGGGCGAAGCGCTCAAAAAACGGGTCGGGCCACTGGCTGAACAATTGGGCAGCGATACTGTCCTGCCCTGTGACGTTTCTGACGAGTCGTCAATCGACGCACTGTTTAACGCATTGGAAGAAAAGTGGGGCAAGCTGGATTTTGTGGTTCATGCCATTGGCTTCTCCGACAAGGGCGAGCTGCGCGGGCGCTATGTCGACACCAGCCGCTCCAACTTCCAGATGACCATGGACATCTCGGTCTATTCCTTCACGGCCGTTGTAAAGCGCGCTGAGAAAATGATGACTGAGGGCGGATCATTTCTGACCATGACATATTACGGTGCCGAGCAGGTGATGCCGCACTACAATGTCATGGGTGTTGCCAAGGCCGCACTGGAGGCATCAGTCAAGTATCTGGCCGAAGATCTGGGCAAAGACGGTATTCGCGTCAACGCCATTTCAGCTGGCCCTATCAAAACACTGGCGGCTTCGGGCATCGGTGACTTCCGCTATATCATGAAGTGGAACGAGTATAACTCGCCCCTTCGCCGCAATGTGACCATTGATGACGTCGGCAAATCGGCCCTGTACCTGCTATCTGACCTCAGCTCGGGCGTGACCGGTGAAAACCTGCACGTCGATGCAGGCTATCATGTGGTTGGCATGAAGGCCGTGGATGCACCGGATATGTCCAAAGAATGAGCCTCGCCGCCTTTATTGCCGCAGTTTTGCTCTGCCTGATGGCGGCCATCAGCCCCGGCCCTGCCGTGGTGATGGCGGCGCGCATCGGATTGACCGAAGGCTGGCGCAGCGGAGTTGCGCTGGCCATCGGAATCGGTGCGGGCGCGGTGACTTGGGCGGGCGCGGCACTGTTTGGATTGGCGCTGCTGTTTGACTATGCGCCAATCCTTTTAACCGTCCTGAAGATCGGCGGCGCAACTCTGCTGATCTGGATGGCTTATAAAATGTGGCGCGACGCAGATACCCCCATCGCCGAAGTTGCCCTACCGGCCACGCCACGGACGCCATTTGGTGCATTTCGGCTGGGACTGGTGACCCAGTTTGCCAACCCAAAACCAGCCGTGTTCTTTGGCGCGGTTTTTGTCGGCACGGTTCCCACCGGGACCTCTGGGACAGTAATGGCGGCCCTGCTGATCTGTATTTTCCTAGGCGAAACCCTGTGGAACGCCCTTGTCGCACGGCTTTTTTCTTTGGAAAAAACCCGTCTCGTCTATATCAACATGAAACATCTGATTGATCGAACCTTTGGCGGGCTGCTAGCCTTGCTGGGGATCAAGATCGCAGCAACCTGACGCACTCAGCGGAGAGCCCCATTATGACCGATCGTCTGCCACATGAAAAAGGCTTTCACATTTCCTGGGATCAAATCCACCGGGACAGCCGGGCCCTGGCCTGGCGTCTGGATGGGCAAGGCCCAAAAGACGGAGGCTGGCGCGCGATTGTTGCCATCACCCGTGGCGGCATGGCGCCCGCGATGATTGTCGCGCGTGAGCTGGATATCCGCACCGTCGATACCATCTCGGTGCAGTCGTATCACCATCAGGATCAGGGCGAAGCCGAGGTATTGAAAGCTCCGAACGCTGACATGATGAGAGATGGAGAGGGCATTTTGATCATTGATGATCTGGTGGACAGTGGCCGCACCTTGGAATTGGTGCGCAGCCTGTTCCCAAAAGCGCATTTTGCCACGGTCTACGCCAAACCCAAGGGTCGCTCGCAGGTCGAGACCTTTATAACCGAAGTCAGCCAGGACACCTGGATCTTCTTCCCTTGGGATATGGCCCTGCAATACGTCGAACCCTATCGCGGCACCGACTGATTTCAGACCCCATTTGAAATACAACACAAGCGCGCTCCCCATCGGAGCGCGCTTTTTGGTTTTCAGTCTGCGTCGCTGATTTATCGCCCATTCTTCTTGCAACCAGTTCCTGCCTCTGCCAGTCATTAGCTGAATTTCTGCCGACTTTACTTCAGTTGCTTTGGTTCATCACAGATTATCCGAAGATCCACTTAAGCCGAGCAACAGGAACCCGAAAATGTCGATGTCCCGCACCCGTTCAACCTTCGTTTCTCCTATTGTCGAGGCGTATAGCTGGCTTGACGGCATGACCTTCCCGTCGGACCGTCCCCTGTTAAACGTCAGTCAGGCAGCGCCAATAGATCCCCCACCCGAGGGCCTTCGTCAAGCAATGGCAGAGTCGGCACTGAACGACAACAGTGCCCATCTTTATGGAGCAGTCTTAGGCCGCAATGATCTGCGAACCGGGCTGGCCGCCCAGATTTCAGCGCATTACGACGCCGAGGTGTCGGGCGACCAGATCGGCATTACGTCGGGGTGCAATCAGGCCTTTGCCGCCACCATAGCCTCTCTTTGTGAGGACGGGGACGAGGTCATCATTCCGGCTCCTTGGTATTTCAACCACAAAATGTGGCTGGATATGTCCGGTGTCAGCGCTGTTCCCCTGATGGTGGATCCTGACATGCGACCCGACATTGATAAGGCAGCAGCCCTGATCAGCGCGCGCACCCGCGCCATTGCGCTGGTCTCGCCTAATAACCCCTGCGGCACCGAATACCCCGCTGACCTATTGCGCGCGTTTTATGATCTGGCAAAATCCAACGGGTTGGCCCTGATCCTGGACGAGACCTATCGCGATTTCGACAGCCGGTCCGGTCCGCCGCATCAGTTGCTGCAACTGCCCGATTGGGATCAAACGCTGATCCACCTTTATTCGTTCTCCAAGGCCTACCGGTTGACAGGCCACCGCGTTGGCGCCATCGCCACCTCACCAGCCCAGTTAATTGAGATGGGGAAATTCATCGATACGGTTACAATTTGCCCCAACCAACTGGGTCAGATTGGCGCGCTTTGGGGCATTGAGAACCTGTCAGATTGGGTGGCAGGCGAACGAGATGAGATCCTGGATCGCCGCGCAGCCATTCACGAAGGCTTTGCAATTCTTGCCGAACGAGGCTGGAAACTACTTGGCTGCGGCGCCTATTTTGCCTATGTCGAGCACCCGTTTACGCAAGACTCGGCAGATATTGCACGTAAACTGGTAACCGACGCGTCGATCCTAATGCTGCCCGGTTCTATGTTCATGCCCAGCGATGATCCGGCGGGTGCACGGCAGTTTCGCATTGCCTTTGCCAATGTAGACCGCGCCGGCATTGACGAGCTGTTCCACCGCTTGGCCTCGTTTCAACCCTAGGGCCGGGTTTGATTATTCCTTATGGCGCCGCAACACTGCTTGCTCCTTACCGGGTGGCAGCGTATTCAGGGCATCAGAAAATTTTACACCCCACTGCGGCACCTGGTTCAAGGGCGCATTATGCAGCGGCACCGACAAATAAGAGGGCATCATGGCCGTAGGCATGAAACATCTTTCAAAAACCTTCGTGTGGATCCTGATGGGGTTGATCATGTTCGGCCTTGTGGGCTTTGGCGCCGTTAGCTTCACGGGTTCGAACGCGCCCGTTGCTTCGGTTGGCAATCAGGAAATATCCATGCAGGAGTATTATCTTGCACTGCAACGCGAACAGCGTGCCCTGCAGGCGCAGACCGGGCAACTGATCCCCATGGCGCAGCTCGCTGCACTGGGTATGGATCGCCAGGTCCTGAACCAATTGGTTCTGGTTGCAGCCATCGACAACGAAGTTGAACAACTTGGAATTTCCATCGGTGACGAAAATTTGCTGAAGGAAATCGTTGAAATTCCGAGCTTTCAAGGCATCAGCGGTGAGTTTGACCGTGAATCCTATGAGTATGCTCTGAACAATGCCGGTCTGAACGAGCGCGACTTTGAAGATGATCTGCGCCGTGAATCTGCCCGGACGTTGGTGCAGGGGGCGATGATGGTCGGAGCAGAAATGCCGACAACCATGCGCGATACCATTACCAGCTTTATCGGCGCACGCCGCAGCTTCTCTTGGGTTCAACTGGGCAACGACGAAACCGCAATGATCGCATTGGCACCAACAGATGCCGAGTTACAGGCCTTTTACGATGCCAACCCCGATCAGTTCATTCTGCCCGAAACCAAGGAAATCACCTATGTATTGATGTCACCTGACATGCTGATTGATCAGGTCGAAATCGATCAACAAGCACTGCAGGACCTGTTTCAGGATCGCGCTGATCAGTATCAAGCGCCAGAACGCCGCTTGGTGGAGCGTCTGGTCTTTGCCGATGAAGCCTCTGCCGCAAGCGCTAAGGCCCAGTTGGAAACAGGTGGAACCACGTTTGAGGCTCTGGTTGATGACCGTGGACTGGCACTGGCCGACGTTGACATGGGCGACATGACTATCGGCGCGTTGGGCGCCGCTGGGCAGGACGTGTTTTCGGCACAGGTTGGTGATGTTATAGGTCCCCTGCCCTCGACGCTTGGCCCGGCTTTGTTCCGGATCAATGGCCGTCTAGAGGCGCGCGTCACCGTGTTGGCCGATGTTGAGGCCGAGCTGCGCAATGAGCTGGCTATTGGCCGCGCCCGTCGCCTGATCGAGCAACAATCCGAAGAGATCGATGATCTTCTGGCAGGTGGTGCAACCCTGGAAGAGATCGCTGGCGAAACGGACATGGAGTTGGGCCAGATCAACTGGACAGCTGAAAGCAGCGACAGTGTCGCTGCCTATAACGGCTTCCGCGTGGCCGCTGCCGCCGTAACTGACGAAGACTTTCCTGCCGTCGAATTCCTCGAGGACGGCAGCCTGTTCGCCATCCGCCTGGATACAACCCTGCCCGCACGCCCCGAGCCACTGGCCGATGCCATGACCAAGGCTTTGCAGGGGTGGAACGCCGAACAGCGCCAGAACGCTATCACCACCGAAGCCAAAGGCATTCTTGCCCGTGCTCAAGCCAACGGTGAATTTGACGGCAACTTGACGGTGACGCCAGAAACCGGCCTGACCCGTACTGCCTATATCGACAACACCCCAGCAGACATGATGATTCAGGTGTTCGAAATGGAACCGGGAGAGCTGCGTATTGTATCCGACGAAAGCTCAACCGTGGTGTTGCGCCTGGAGGAAATCCTGCCTGCTGGCGAAAGCACCGACCTGACCGCGCTGTCAGATGCTTTGCAATCACAGCTCAACCAGGCCCTGTCTCAGGCGTTGTTTCAGGCCTTTACGCTAGACGCCCAGGTCCGAGCCCGCCCCACGGTAGACCAGCAAGCCATCAACGCCGTCCAGGCCAACTTTCTTCAGTAACCAAGGCTCCAGATCATGGCTCTGACCCCCGATTTTGACACCTTCGCCAAGGCCTATGAGGCTGGCGAAAACCAGGTTGTCTATACCCGCTTGGCCGCGGATCTCGACACTCCGGTGTCACTGATGCTGAAGCTGACAGGCGCCCAGAAAGACGCCTTTATGCTGGAATCAGTGACGGGGGGCGAGATCCGCGGTCGGTATTCCATCATCGGGATGAAGCCGGACTTGGTCTGGCGTTGCCATGGCGAGGTTTCGGCGTTGAACCGGTCGGCCCGGTTTGATGCAGAAGATTTCACCGATCAGTCCGGTGATCCAATGGACAATCTTCGGGCCCTGATCGCCGAAAGCAAGATAGATCTCCCCGAGGATCTGCCGCAGGCCGCGGCCGGGCTGTTCGGCTATCTGGGCTATGACATGGTGCGCTTGGTTGAACATCTGCCGAATGTGAACCCAGACCCACTGGGCCTGCCCGATGCGCTGATGATGCGCCCATCAGTGGTGGCTGTGTTGGACGGTGTCAAAGGCGAAGTAACCGTGGTGTCACCCTGCTGGGCCAGTGATGGGCAAAGTGCCCGTGCCGCCTACGCCCAAGCCGCAGAACGGGTGATGGACGCGGTGCGGGATCTGGAACGCGCCATGCCTGCCGACACCCGCGATCTGGGCGAGGCCGATGAAATTGCACCGCCGGTCAGCAATTTCACCAGAGACGAATATAAACAAGCGGTGGACAAGGCCAAGGACTACATCCGGGCTGGCGACATCTTTCAAGTGGTTCCATCACAGCGCTGGACACAGGACTTTCGGCAACCGCCATTTGCATTGTATCGCTCGCTGCGTCGAACAAATCCGTCGCCCTTTATGTTCTATTTCAACTTCGGCGGCTTTCAGGTGATCGGCGCCAGTCCAGAAATTCTGGTGCGGGTGTTTGGCGACGAAATCACCATTCGCCCCATTGCCGGTACCCGCCCCCGAGGCGCCACTCCCGAAGAAGACCGCGCCCTAGAGGCCGATTTGCTGGCGGATAAGAAAGAACTGGCCGAACATCTGATGCTGCTGGATCTGGGTCGCAATGACACCGGTCGGGTCGCCAAGATCGGCACCGTGCGCCCGACCGAGAAGTTCATCGTCGAACGCTACAGCCACGTGATGCATATTGTGTCCAATGTCGTGGGTGAAATGGCTGAGGGCAAAGATGCGCTAGACGCCTTCTTTGCGGGCATGCCAGCTGGTACTGTTTCCGGTGCACCCAAAGTTCGGGCGATGGAAATCATCGATGAATTGGAGCCCGAAAAACGCGGCGTCTATGGCGGCGGTGTTGGCTATTTCTCGGCTGGTGGCGACATGGACATGTGCATCGCGCTGCGCACTGCAGTGGTTCAGGATAAAAAACTGCATATCCAGGCTGGAGGCGGCGTGGTTTACGACAGTGACCCTGACGCCGAATACATGGAAACCGTACACAAATCTAACGCCATCCGCCGCGCCGCCGCTGACGCGGGCCGCTTTACGGGGAATGGAAACACTTAACCCCCGGCTTTGGATTTTGGATCGGCATAGTTCGGTCTATGAGCATGATGAATGGCGTCTCACTATTGAGGCGCCATTTCGTTTAGCATCAAAGCTATTTGATTGAGACTTAAGTCTTTTTAGTAACCCTAAGTAACCATGACGCAACATACCGTTGCAGCCTGAGTTTTTGAATGACCAGCCCCAGTTAAACTGCTTTGCTGTCTCAGCCCCAGGGTCTCCCAACGTCGAAACCCGGCGTAATATCTGATCCTATGCTTAACTTTTATGATTTAATGGCAACCTGATACTAAATGCTGCGCATGAAAAATACTGTGGTCATGACCAAACCAACAATAATCACGATCAGTTTCACCATGGCCACCGGCATGCGGCGCGCCAACCGCGCACCGACGTAGCCGCCGACTGTCGCTGCCACCATCATGACGATAGCCTCTTTCCAGTACACAACGCCTGCCAAGGCAAAAGTCAGTACAGAGGCCGCGGACAAAACAAAGGACAATACATTCTTCAGCCCGTTCATAAGGTTCAGATCGCGCATTCCCTGGGCGGAAAACAACGCAAGCAGAACAATGCCAAGCCCGCCATTGAAGTAACCACCGTAGATCGAAACCAAAAGCGTGGTGAGCCAACCGTTGCTCTCTGCCTTACCACGCGAGACAATCCAGGAATTGATGCGCCCCCCTAACAAAAATAGTATAGTGGCAAACAATAACAGCCAGGGCACGACCCAGTTGAAAACACTTGCAGGTGTCACCAGCAACAGCAGGGACCCGGCCACGCCACCAACCACCGACAGCCCCACCAGGCGAAGCAGCATCCGGCGATCAAAGGATCGCAACTCTCCGAGAAACCCCAGTGCTCCACTGGCATAGCCTGGGAAAACAGCAACGGCGCTGGTTGCATTTGCGGCGATCACAGGAACGCCGGTAAAGACCAATGCTGGAAAGGTTAAAAAGCTGCCTCCGCCCGCAATCGCATTCAGCCCGCCTGCCAGAAACGCGGCCGTGCATAGAACCACCAAGTCGATCATAAAATTTCTGCTCTATTTTGTTGGACAACAGCCGTAAGACGAAAGTGACGCGCAGCCGTTGATTGTCGTGTTAGTTGTTGGTGATCTGATAGGACAATACCGCAGAGGCCGGCGACAATGCCACCCGTGAGGCGCGATCTTGCAACCCCCAGAGCAGCAAAGCTGAGATCGTGTCAGGTCGGACCCGTCCCAGCATAATCACAGCACCTTCTTGACCAGCACGAAACGCGGCCTGATCCAGAAACCGTCGGATTGCCTTAGGGTTTTGCCCGGCTCCGTCAAAGTCACGAAAGACCACAGAAGCCGGCACGCCATCCCGTAAAGCCAGTTTCTGGACAGTATTCAAACCGTGATTTTGCGTCAGCAATCCCCGACCCGACGCCGCGACCACTGCCGAAACCTGATCGGCCAATGGCCGATTGCCCTGAAAGCCAGTACCGGTTCCCTCCAGCACACCAATGGATTCGGGCAGTGTATCAAACCAAACCGCCAGCGAAGTTTCCGCATCCTGGGGCGCAGCTTCCCGCGGCAAATCTGTCAAAACCAGCACCTCGAAACCTGCCGCCCGACGGGCCGCCATTTTTTCGGTGGCCTTCGGGTCCTGCGGATCAATTGCAAAACTCAACGGATAAGGGAAGCCGACCAGCGCCTCGGCGCCAATAGACTGGGTATCATCAATAAGGACGATCGCCATCAGGGGGCGACCTTCGGGATTTGTGAACGGTTCAGCAAAAGATTCAAACGGCGAAACCACCTGCGACTCCGATGACGGGTTTCCCGACCCTTCACTGTTGCGCTCGGTCAGCGGCACAACGGGAGTTCCAATGGTTGGGCCACCGGATGCGTCGCGCGCGTTTGTCGTAGTGGGCAGGGCCGCAATCTGTTCTCCGGGTTGATCCAGACTGTCTTCCTGAGCCTCGGCGGAATTGCCCCCCGCGTCGCGGCTTTCGCCCGGTACGAATTGCTCGGCCGGAGAATCGACCACTGTTGGCAGTTGACTAACCGGCATTGTACCTGTGTCTGGCGCAAGCATAGTTGGCACATCGACGCTCACTGCTGGCACCGTCACGGGGGCTGATTCCGGGTTTTCAGGCGCAACGGGCGCGTCTTCCGTTCCGGGGTTGGTCACGATATCAGCGCCACGGTCCCCAGCGGCGGGCCCATCAAGCGTCTCGGCGATACTTGCGATAATCTCGGGGGCTGTGGTGTCGGGATCTAATTCAGGTAATTGCGGCTCGCCACCAGGCTGCCCGGGCTGCGCAGGATCGCTGGACACCACAATCTCGGCTTCTGGCGACGGCACCGACGGCACCGGCAGCGCGTCGACAGGAACAACCGGCGAATCCGTCTGGGTCGCAACTTCCGGAGACAACCCGCCCCCTACTGACGGCTCGTCGGGATCGGACAGCGCAGTTTCATCTGCGCCAACCACAGGCCGAGATCCAGGTTCAGTATCCAGCCCCTGCAAGCCACTCAACTCAGCACCAGATTCGCCAGAGGGTGCAATTGGAGCCATCTCGACCAAATCAGCGTCGGGGCCAGGTGTTTCAATCGGCAGGCCCGTTTCATCTGTTGGCTCACTGGTTTCAGACGGTGTCTGAGCCGTGACATCAACCACTTTCGGTAACGGAGCCGACAATGACAACATGGCAGCACCTCCAACGGCAACCACGGCCCCTATACTTACCCCACCCAGGAATCCTCGCATGCCTGTCTTACCTTTCACGTCTTGCGTTTACCCGTCCAAGCTGTGGAAACTGCGCCCAACACCCCCGGTGGAAATTCTGCTGCCCCATCCTGCGCCCTTGACGCTGCCGCGCAACCCTGAACATGTATGTTGTGACCACTATAATGCGGCGTGGCCCCGCCCCGCCAGCCCTTAAACGAGCCTGTCAACATGTTGCTGCTAATAGACAACTATGATTCCTTTACCTACAATCTGGTACACTACTTGGGTGAACTGGGCGCAAAGGTCGAAATTCGCCGCAATGATGCCTTGGATGTCCAAGAAGCCATGGCAATGAACCCGTCCGGAATTTTACTGTCTCCCGGGCCTTGCGATCCTGATCAGGCCGGAATTTGTCTGGCCCTGACCCAGGCCGCCGCCGAAACCCGCACACCCCTGTTGGGCGTTTGCCTGGGCCACCAGACCATCGGTCAGACGTTTGGTGGCAAAGTTGTGCGCTGCCACGAGATCGTTCATGGCAAGATGGGCACCATGAAGCACACAGGCAAAGGTCTGTTCGCCGGTCTTCCCACGCCGTTCGAGGCAACCCGGTATCACTCGCTGGTGGTCGACCGCGACACATTTCCCGATAGCCTGGAGATCACCGCTGAGCTGGAAGATGGCACTATTATGGGGTTACAGCACAAGACACTGCCCATTCACGGTGTTCAGTTCCATCCCGAATCCATCGCCTCGGAACATGGCCACGCGTTGCTAAAGAACTTCCTGAATGACATGAAGGTGCCCGCATGAGCGACCAACTCAAACCGCTGATCGGTGCATCGGCAGAACGCCCTCTGACACGCGACGAGGCCGAACAAGCCTTTACTTTGTTGTTTGAGGGCGAGGCCACGCCCAGCCAGATCGGTGGCTTGTTGATGGCGCTGCGCACACGTGGTGAAACGGTAGATGAATATGCCGCCGCCGCCGCCGTAATGCGGGCCAAGTGCCATGCGGTAAAGGCCCCGGCAGGGGCGATGGACATTGTCGGCACCGGCGGCGATGGCAAACACACGCTGAACATCTCAACAGCCACAGCCTTTGTCACTGCGGGTGCCGGCGTGGTGGTTGCAAAACATGGCAACCGCAACCTGTCATCCCGGTCTGGCACTGCAGACGTTCAAACCCAGATGGGCATCAACGTGATGGTGACCCCGGATGTGGTTGAAAAGGCCCTGGCGGACTGTGGGATTGCCTTCATGATGGCGCCAATGCACCATCCAGCCACGGCCCATGTGATGCCAACACGGCAGGAACTGGGAACCCGTACCATTTTCAACATTCTAGGCCCTTTAACCAATCCAGCCGGCGCCAAACGTCAGCTGACCGGAGCCTTTACCCGTGACCTGATCCGGCCGATGGCGGAAACCCTGGGCCAACTCGGCTCTGAACGCGCCTGGTTGGTGCACGGGTCTGACGGCACTGATGAGCTGACCATTACCGGTGTCAGCTGGGTCTCGGCCCTCGAAGAAGACGGCAGCATCAACGACTTTGAACTGCACCCCAACGAGGCAAACCTTCCAGTGCATCCCTTTGAGGACATCATAGGCGGCAACCCCGAAGACAACGCAAACGCGTTTCGCGCACTGCTGAACGGCGAACAGTCCGCCTACCGCGACGCTGTCTTGCTGAACACCGCCGCGGCATTGGTGGTTGCCGGGAAAACTGACAAACTGCGCGAAGGTGTTGAAATGGCCCGCGAAAGCATTGATTCAGGTGCCGCAAAATCGAAACTGGAAGCCTTGGCACGGATCACCTCCGGGGCGTCCTGATCCCCCAATGGATATTCTAGACATTCCTATGGGCTGGTCAGATCTGCCATTTTTTGCACAAGACTGGCCAGCCATAGAATCGGTGATCGCGGCCGACACTCGGCAAGTTCTCCCCCCGGAGCCATTGCGTTTTGCGGCGCTGGACCTGACCCCACCTGCGAAAACCCGCGTGGTAATCCTGGGCCAAGACCCTTATCCGACACCGGGCCACGCGCATGGCTTGGCCTTTTCAGTTGAACCGGATGTGCGCCCACTGCCCCGCTCTCTCAACAACATTTTCAAAGAATTGGTTGAGGATACTGGTCAAGCTCCGCTGACCGGCGACCTGCGGCATTGGGCCTCCCAAGGGGTCTTACTGTTGAACACGGCGCTGTCGGTTCCGGCGGGCGAAGCCAACGGACATAAGCAGCTTGGCTGGTCCAAATTGGCGCATCAGGTACTGGACCACACCTCCCACCGGCCTACTGCCTACATTCTGTGGGGCAACGCGGCGCAAAAGCTTGAATCTTTTATCAATCCGGGCGATCACCTGATCCTGAAATCTGCCCATCCCTCGCCCCTTTCCGCGCGACGCGGTTTTTTCGGGTCGCGGCCATTTTCAGCGGTCAATCGCTGGCTGGCGTCCCGGGATGAGGATACAATAAACTGGACTGAGCTACCGGAGGCGTTGAAATGACTATGAATGTGCTGGATAAAATCAAGGCCTACAAACTTGAGGAAGTGGCCGCGGACAAAGCCGCCAAACCGCTAAGCGAGATCGAGGCCGAAGCCCGTGAAGCCAGCCCGACCCGTGGTTTTGCCCAGGCCCTGTTGGGCGCCAGTCGCGAGGGGTATGGTCTGATCGCCGAGATCAAGAAGGCCAGCCCTTCCAAAGGTCTGATCCGGCCAGATTTTGTGCCTGCCGAGCTGGCAAAAGCTTATGAAGCGGGTGGTGCTGCCTGTTTGTCAGTGCTGACAGATACGCCCAGTTTCCAAGGTGCCAAAGAGTTCCTTGTTCAAGCCCGCGCCGCCTGTAGCTTGCCGGCCCTGCGCAAGGATTTCATGTATGACACCTATCAGGTCGCCGAAGCCCGCGCCTTGGGGGCGGACTGTATCCTGATCATTCTGGCATCCGTCTCGGACGCCCAGGCTTCTGAGCTGGAACAGGCCGCATTTGAGTGGGGCATGGATGTGCTGTTGGAAGTGCACGATGCCGATGAACTGGACCGTGCCTGTGC
Source organism: Parasedimentitalea marina (assembly GCF_004006175.1). GTDB lineage: Bacteria > Pseudomonadota > Alphaproteobacteria > Rhodobacterales > Rhodobacteraceae > Parasedimentitalea > Parasedimentitalea marina. The sequence continues at coordinate 1,997,345 of NZ_CP033219.1, read as the reverse complement.
GTTGAAATCGCCGCTGATGGGGATCAACAACCGCAACCTCAAGACATTCGAGACCTCACTGGATACCACCCGCACCCTCTCCAAACGAGTTCCGGCAGATCGCACTATTGTTTGCGAAAGCGGCCTGACAGGACCGCAGGATCTGGCGGCCATGGCGCAATATGGTGCACGCACTTTCCTGATCGGCGAAAGCCTGATGCGTCAAGACGATGTTGCCAGCGCAACCCGCACCCTGCTTGCAACACCCCTTACCCCCGGAGCCATGTGATGCCGCTGACCCATTTTGACAACAAGGGCGATGCCCATATGGTGGATGTCTCGGACAAAGCTGTGACATCGCGCATCGCCACCGCCCAGGCCCATATCCGTATGGCGCAGGCCACATTCGATATCATCTCGCAGGGGCGCGCCAAAAAGGGCGATGTGCTGGGCGTGGCGCGACTGGCCGGCATCATGGGTGCCAAGAAAACTGCCGATCTGATCCCGCTGTGTCACCCGCTGCCGATCACCAAAGTGGCGGTCGAATTGACCTTGGATTCTGATCTTCCCGGTGTGCAAATTGAGGCCACGGTCAAAACCACTGGCCAGACCGGCATCGAGATGGAGGCCCTGACAGCCGCCAGCACCGCTGCCCTGACGATCTATGATATGAGCAAGGCAGTCGACAAGGCGATGGAGATCGGCGGGCTGCGCGTTATTTTGAAAGACGGCGGAAAATCAGGCCGTTACGAGGCATAAATGATCACAGTTGACGACGCTCTAGCGCATTTGATGGCACTGGTTTCTCCGCTGAACAGCGAAGAAATACCCCTGATCGAGGCGGCCGGACGGGTGCTGGCCAGGGATGTGACGGCGCGGCGCGACCAGCCTCCCTTTGCTGCCTCAGCCATGGATGGTTATGCTATGCGGGGCGACGAGGTCGAACAACACTCGATCCTAAAGGTGGTCGGCGAATCCGCCGCCGGTCATGGGTTTGAGGGTCAGATTAAACCCGGTCAGGCGGTGCGCATTTTCACCGGTGCACCGGTGCCTGCTGGCGCTGACTTTGTCGTCATTCAGGAAGATGTCACCCGCAACAATGACCTGATTACAATCGCCAATCCGCCCGACGGAAAATCCAACATTCGCGCATTGGGTAACGATTTTACAATCGGTGACACGATCACCGCACCGCGTCTGCTGTCCCCCAGCGATGTCGCTCTTCTGGCCTCAATGAACATCGCCACGGCGCCTGTGGCCCGCCGCCCGCAAGTGGCGCTTATTTCAACCGGAGACGAGTTGGTGATGCCCGGTGAAAACCCGGGCCCGGATCAGATCATTGCCTCGAACACCTTTGGTCTGAAGGCAATGCTGGACGCGCTTGGCGCCCATTGCCGCATCCTTCCAATCGCCCGAGACACCGAAGACTCGCTGACGATGGCCTTTGACCTTGCAGCGGGCGCCGATCTTATCATTACCATTGGCGGTGCCTCGGTTGGGGATCATGATCTGGTTGGAAAAGTGGCCGGCGATCTGGGAATGGAACGCGCATTTTACAAAGTGGCGATGCGGCCCGGCAAACCACTGATGGCCGGACGAATGGCGGGTTCCGCCATGGTTGGATTGCCCGGAAATCCCGTATCTGCAATGGTTTGCGGTCATATCTTCATTGCACCAATGATCCACGCCATGCTTGGCCTTGGCACAGATAAACCGACGGCCCTCACCGCGACATTGTCTGCTGAAATGCCCGCCAACGGCCCACGTCAGCACTATATGCGAGGGATCCTGCAACAGGGGCAAATCCGCGCCTTTGAGCGCCAGGACAGCGCTTTGTTAACTGTTCTCGCGGACGCCAACGTCTTGCTGATCCGCCCCCCCTACGACCCTGCACGCGCCATAGGTTCGCAGGTCGATTACATCCCGATCTAACCAATTTTCCTAGTCAGGAAATAGCGTTACCAATGAACCAATCGCGGTGCCCGGCACGTCAGAATTCGGGGTAAAGCCGCAACGCAGTTGACACAAAACAGGAACAAGAATAGAACAAATCAAAACACGGCGGTGCGGAGGATGCCCATATGTTAACCAAGAAGCAGTTGGACCTACTGGAATTCATTCACGACCGCCTGCAAAAGGACGGCGTGCCCCCCAGTTTTGATGAGATGAAGATTGCACTGAATCTGCGATCAAAGTCAGGCATCCATCGGTTAATCACTGCCCTAGAAGAACGCGGATTTATTCGTCGTTTGGCGCACCGGGCCCGGGCCATCGAAATTATCCGCCTGCCCGAAGCTTTAGGCGGTGGCACCGCCCCTGTTGGTTTCTCGCCTCGGGTGATCCAGGGCGGCAATCAGCCCTCGTCGCCAACCGCAACAGCCAATATCGAACCCGCCCGCGCAACAGCCGTCGAATTGCCCGTCATGGGGCGCATCGCAGCCGGTGTCCCGATCGAGGCAATCAGCCAGGTGTCTCATCAGGTCTCGGTGCCCAGCTCGATGCTGTCAACGGCCGGTCAGCACTATGCGCTTGAGGTACGCGGCGATTCAATGATCGACGCCGGCATCAATAATGGCGATGTTGTCGTGATCCGCGAGACCTCTGTGGCAGATAATGGCGATGTCGTCGTTGCGTTGGTCGAAGGACAAGAGGCAACATTGAAACGCTTTCACCGCCAAGGTGGCTCCATTGCTCTCGAAGCTGCCAACCCAGCCTATGAAACCCGTGTTTACCCCGAAGACAGGGTCAAAGTGCAGGGCCGCCTGGTTGGACTGATACGCACCTATTGAGACATAGTAAGGATTGGCGTTAGGGCATTTTTGCGAAACCGCCAGTCCACAGACGTTGACCTGCCAGTTCTTGCGCGCTGAGCAAGATCCCATCCGACGTTATCATCAAACTTCCCAACTTGCGTAACCGGGCGGGGTCGAACAACTGACAGTCGCCAGTCAGGTCTTTATCAACTGTGGTGACAATAACTTGACCGACCAGGCACTCGTCAAAGGCCTCAACGGCCCGCTTTCCGATCACATGCACCACCTTTGTTGTTCCAATCATCGCGTGTCGGGTGCTGCCAGTCCAACGGGCTGAGGCCGCAATCTGATCGCCTCCGTCTCCGTCATTCTCCAGCCAGACCCGGGCTGCAAAGCCTGCGCCCTTGGGTTTCGACAGCGCCCGGCCCGCTTCCGTCATCTTCCCGACCAAGGCGCCATCAGCTGAGATTAATATGGGCGGACGTTCGCTCTGCGCCCAAAGGATGGCGGCCAGCACAACCGGCGCCACCCCAGTTAGGCGCAGCCGTCCCTGCCAAAGGATGACGAAAAGCATCCCAACAGCAATCAATGGCAAAACTGCAGGTCCGGGTGCCACCACCCGACCCTGCGCGCCCTCTAGGTCGGTGACCCAATGTGCAACCATAAGGATCCAGTCCAGCCCCCAGCCCATTAGGGTTAAACCGATCATCTCGCCACCCAAAGGCACCAGGCATAACGCCAATACCGCAGCCGGAATGACCAGCACCCCCATAAGAGGTACCGATGCCAGATTGGCGATCAGCCCATAATGCGACAGCGTGTTAAAATGCGCGGCGCCAAATGGCGCGGTTGCAGCCCCCGCCACGGCCGACGAAATCACAACCGCCACAGCCGCCCGCGCCCAGACCGGCCCCATTGAGACACCGGAATCCCGAATCCAAGTAAACACCGCAACCAAGGCGGTTGTCGCAGCAAAGCTCATCTGGAACCCAGGGCCCATCAAGCTTTCAGGTCGGTGCACCAAAACAATCATCGCCGCCAGGGCCACAGCCCGCAGGGAAAAGGCCCGCCTGTCCAACAGCACAGCCCCTAGCACTACCGCAACCATGATAAAGGCCCGTTCGGTTGCGACATTACCGCCTGACAAGGCCAGATAACCCGCTGCAACAAGTAATGCGCCCACAGCAGCAATTTTTTTCACCGCCACCCGCAAGGCAAACCTGGGCCAAAGGTTGAGCAGCACCCGCAGAGACACAAAAATAAACCCTGTCAGAAGCCCCATATGCAATCCGGAAATTGCCAGTAGATGGGCCAGATTACTACCCCGCAACGCCATCAGACTATCCTGCCCGATACCGCTTCGGTCCCCTGTTGTCAGGGCCGCCGCAAAACCGCCGGTCTCGCCGGGCAACTGGGTCTGGATATAGGTCGAGGCACGCCTGCGCAGACGTTGCAGCCACAGATCCGCATCATCGGGGCCCGCCAAAAGAACCGGCAAACGGGTGTAGCCAACCGCGCCAATACGTTGAAACCAGGCGTGACGGCGAAAATCAAACCCGCCGGGTTCAGCTGGGCCCTGCGGTGGCATCAAATGCCCCGTGGTGATAACATGACTGCCCGGTGATGGGACATCTATCGACCCATGCAGGGAAATACGTATTCGTTCTGGCGTCTGTGACATCGCGGTATTTCGCAATCGCACCCGATCCAGTGTTAGACGCACCGCATCACTGGCGGATCGATCAATGGCGACCACCCGACCTTCGATTGGTCCGTAATAGCGATAGGGTAAAACCGAGGCCGCAACATTGTGGGCCCGGTAGCCACTTAGACAAAATCCGGTAGCGATCAATAATACGGTCCGACCAAAAACCGCGCCACTTTCCCGTGCCCGTATGCCGACCAAGCCGCCAACCACACCGATGACGGCCATGCCAATATATATTGTGACGCCTGGTTCGACCATCAAACCAAAGTACAGCCCAACCCCTGCCCCCAGAAACACCGGGGCCCAGGGAAACAGGTGCCCACGCTGCTTTTGCATTAGGGCGTCCAGGGCTGCAGTTGCACGCATCTTGCTCCTCGCCGTTTGGCTCGGTAGACAGGCCTCAAATCTAGCTCCACAAAAGTTTCCAAAAGGTAAATGGCCCCCATGTCTAAACCGGTCGTCACACGCTTCGCTCCGTCTCCTACCGGCTTCCTCCATATTGGTGGCGCCCGCACGGCCCTGTTCAACTGGTTGTATGCCCGCGGTCGTGGTGGGAAATTCCTGCTGCGTATCGAAGACACCGACCGGGAACGATCAACCCCCAAAGCCACCGCCGCAATTCTGCAAGGCATGGAATGGCTGGGTCTGGATCACGACGGAGAGGTCATCAGCCAATTTGAAGGGGCCGCCCGCCATGCTGAAGTCGCCCATCAGCTGCTGGCCGAGGGCAAGGCCTACAAGTGTTTTGCCACCCAGGATGAAATCGCTGCCTTTCGCGAGCAAGCCAAGGCCGAGGGGCAATCCACCCTGTACCGTTCGCCCTGGCGCGATGTTGACAGCGCCGACCATCCTGATGCCCCCTTTGTGATCCGCATCAAAGCGCCGCAGCGCGGCGTTACCACTATCGAAGATCAGGTTCAGGGCGATGTCACCATCCGCAATGATCAACTGGACGACATGATCTTGTTACGGTCTGACGGCACCCCGGTCTATATGTTGGCGGTTGTGGTCGACGATCACGACATGAATGTCACCCATGTGATCCGCGGCGATGACCACTTGAACAATGCTGCGCGCCAGATGACCATCTACCAAGCAATGGGTTGGGACGTGCCGGTCTGGGCGCATATTCCATTGATTCACGGGGCAGATGGCAAGAAATTGTCCAAACGCCACGGTGCCCTTGGCGCGCAGGAATATCAGGCGATGGGCTATCCAGCCGCTGGTATGCGCAATTACCTGACCCGCTTGGGGTGGAGCCATGGTGATGACGAATTCTTTACCGATGCCCAGGCTCTTGATTGGTTTGATCTGGACGGAATCGGCAAAAGCCCAGCCCGGTTCGATACAAAAAAGCTGGAGAATCTGTCCGGCCAACACATTGCTGTCAGCGATGATGCCGCATTGCGGCATGAAATTCAGGGGTATCTGGCGGCAGCGTCGCATCCTAGCCTAACTGACGCCCAGTCAGTTAATCTCGAAAAAGCGATGTATTGTCTTAAGGATCGGGCAAAGACTTTCCCGAATCTCCTTGAAAAGGCTGAATTTGTTCTTGCTTCACGCCCCATTCAACCGGATCAGAAAGCGGCAAAGGCGCTGGCGTCTGTATCCGACGGTATACTGGGTGAATTGACGCCGCAGCTGCAAAATGTTAGCTGGTCACGAGATCAACTGGAGGAGCTTCTGAATAATTTCGCAGAAGCCCATGACACCAAGTTCGGCAAGTTGGCTGGCCCATTGCGGGCAGCACTGGCAGGACGCGCGGTGACGCCTTCGGTTTTTGACATGATGTCGATTCTGGGCCGGGATGAAACCATGGCCCGTCTCAACGATGCCGTGGGTTAAACCAGCTTTCGCTGTTAGAGCCTGCTCAAATTGACAACGCCTGCTGTTCAATCGTGCAGGCCGTGCCTGCGTGGAGTGGCTCGGTGCCATTTCCATGCCAATAACAGGAAGGGATATCCATGACCGAGACCAAGAAGTCCGCCACGCTTAGCCTCAATGGCGAATCCTATGAGCTGCCAATCTTTTCGCCAACAGCCGGACCCGATGTTCTTGATATCCGGAAACTATATGCCCAAGCCGGCGTGTTTACCTATGACCCAGGTTTCACATCGACAGCCAGCTGCGACAGCACCATCACCTTCATCGACGGTGACAAAGGTGAGTTGCTGCACCGTGGGTATCCAATCGACCAACTGGCCGGTAAGTCGCACTATCTAGAAGTGTGCTACCTGCTGCTATATGGTGAACTGCCGACCGCTACTCAGCTGGAAGATTTCGAATCCCGTGTGACCCGTCACACTATGGTGCATGAACAGATGCACAATTTCTTCCGCGGTTTCCGCCGCGATGCCCACCCTATGGCCACATTGGTTGGTGTTGTTGGGGCAATGTCTGCGTTCTATCACGACTCAACCGACATCGCCGACCCATGGCAGCGTGAAGTGGCCTCTATTCGCCTGATCGCCAAACTGCCGACCATCGCTGCAATGGCCTATAAATATTCAATCGGTCAGCCGTTTGTATACCCGCGCAACGATCTGGACTACGCCGCGAACTTCCTGCACATGTGTTTCTCGGTTCCAGCTGAAGACTACAATGTGAACCCGATCCTGTCGCGCGCCATGGACCGTATTTTCACGCTGCATGCCGATCACGAGCAGAACGCATCCACATCAACCGTGCGTCTGGCCTCGTCTTCCGGTGCCAACCCCTTTGCCTGTGTCGCCGCTGGGATTGCCTGCCTCTGGGGCCCTGCGCATGGCGGTGCCAACCAGGCCTGTCTGGAGATGCTCAAGGAAATCGGCTCGGTCGACCGCATTCCTGAATTCATCGCCCGCGCCAAAGACAAGAACGATCCGTTCCGCCTGATGGGCTTTGGACACCGGGTTTACAAAAACACCGATCCGCGTGCCACGGTACTGAAACAGTCGGCTGACGAAGTTCTGGAATTGCTGGGTATCGACGACAACCCATTGCTGCAGGTTGCCAAAGAGTTGGAACAGACCGCGTTGCATGACCCCTATTTCATCGAAAAGAAATTGTTCCCGAATGTCGATTTCTATTCGGGTATCATTCTTGAGGCGATGGGTTTCCCAACATCTATGTTCACGCCAATCTTCACCGTTGCGCGGACCGTTGGTTGGGTGTCGCAGTGGAAAGAAATGATCGCTGATCCACAGAATAAAATCGGTCGCCCGCGTCAGCTGTATTTAGGCGAAACTGAACGCAACTATACCGATATAGAGAACCGCTAATCAGATCCGCCAACCAGCGGAGACTGCACGATTGATAAAGGCCCCAAACCTGTTGGTTTGGGGCCTTTTATTTACACAACACCTCTTCTGAATGACATTGATTGGCTTGGGCCTGGTTGCAGGCATCGTACTTGTGCATGACGATGATGATACAGCTGACAGCATTAGTGTTAAATTGGACGACGGCGAAGGCATTGACGTACTCTCCGTTGGCGGTGGCAAGGATACTTTTTTTATCGGCCACTGAACCGAAGGCGAAGACATGCTTGTCTACGGTTATGATGCTTCACTTCCGGAACCAACGATGAGCATGGAGACAGAGACAAACAGCAGTGGTGGAACCGACGCTGTTAAAATGGCTGATAGCACTATGGTCATGCGGTTGGTCAACGCAGACGATACCTTTGATGTCAGCACGGATATTGCATCGTTGTCTGACAGTTGACACCAGATGTGACGTCAGGTGCCGGAATTCTAATAACATTGGTCACATCAGTCCGTTAGATTAATACATCTCTCAAACGAACAAACAGCCCGGGCCTACTGGCCGGGCTGTTTCCCTATTCTGATAGACTGGGGATGTACGACGGCGCCGTCAGCCTCACATCCCGCACATGTTTAGCGGCCTTCGAACTTGGCTGGGCGTTTTTCCATAAAGGCGGTGACACCTTCAAGGAAATCGCGCGACTTACCGCACTCCCCTTGAAGATGCGCCTCAACCGACAATTGTTCCGGCAAGGTGTTGCCAGAGCTGGCCCGGATCGACTGTTTGATGGCGCCAAATGCCTTGGTTGGTCCCTTGGCAAGATAGGTGGCGCGTGCACGCCACTTGTCGGCGAAGTCGGCGTCCGGGACCGCTTCCCAGATCATCCCCCAGTCGCTGGCCTGCTTAGCCGTGATCTTATCCGCAAACAATGCCGCGCCCATGGCTTTGGCCATGCCCATCTGCCGGGGCAGGAACCAGGTGCCACCGGCATCCGGCATCAGGCCAATACGGGCAAAGGCCTGCATGAAATAGGCGCTCTCGGTGGCGATCACCACGTCCGCCGCCAGGGCCAGATTGGCGCCTGCCCCCGCAACCGGTCCGTTCACCGCCGAGATGGTCGGTACAGGACAGTCATACAGCGCCTCAAGCATTGGTGTGTACTCATCCCGCAGGGTCCGCTCAAGATCCAGGTCATTGCCATTGCTGGCATCGCTCAAATCCTGGCCCGAACAAAAGGCAGTGCCTGCCCCGGTCAGCACAACCGCCCGGGCCTCGCCACCGGCCCGACGCAGGGCGTGGGTAATCTCGGCGCGCATCTGGCTAGTCAGGGCATTCATCTTCTCTGGGCGGTTCAACGTTACAATCGCCAGCCCATCCGCCAGCAAATAGGTAATTTCCTTGTAGTCCATCACTCGGCCTCACATCATTTTACGTTGTTTGCATGCTGACTTAGGTAGCCGACCGGGAAAAGGCAAACGCAACGTCAGGCAAAGGCACTCTTTGTGCCTCGCGCAGTGCCGCAATCAACGCCCGAGGCTCGGCTGGAACCGGTTGTTCTACCCGCTGATACCTCGATCCATCTCTGGTTCGGTTTAGCAATTTCATTTCCACCAGCGAGCGTCGAATTTGTGCGGCATCTTTCACTGCTGTCAATCTGTCAATACAGAGGCTGATTTCACGCTCATTCATGATCGTCCGGGGCGGTATCAGGGCCCAGACCGCCCAAAGGCACATATACTGCATGCTGGTCTTACCCGGCCAGTTGGCAAACCGCCCTTTGTCGTCGAAATTGCGCAACGCTCGGTCCAGTTTTCGCCCGTCTACTGGTGGTTCAGGTGTATGGACCGCCCGTAAATGTTGAAAATTCTTGTAGCCCGCAGCCAAAGCCACTGCATTCAACATTTCAACGTGGCTTGGAGGCTCGGGCAGAACGCCGCGCAATGATTTCGTAAATTGTGACAGGTCGGCAATGGTCAGCCGAATTACATCCCGGGTCATATCTATCTCCCATGGATACCGTATCCCGGTCAGGGATCTGGATGCCCGCCCTTATCCAAATGGTATCCTGAAAATAATGAATCCGGATACTTACAAAGCAGGTTTAGCGCATGGCGGAGCCTGGGTGAACTGCTGACCATCGTCACCCTAGCAATCAGGAACGCGCGATGCAATCACTCGTCCATCAGCTCCTTCAGGCGGGCTTGTTCAGCATCGCTTAAACCGCCATCCGTAGATTTTGCGGGGACCGCACGCGCACGGACATAGAATCCTGCCATAAGAACAGCCAAGATTAGCATCCCCGGACCAGCCGCCCACAACACCCAATTGGCACCACTGGCTGTTGGACGCAGCAGCACATATTCGCCGTAGCGGTCGACGATAAAGTCCATTGCCTCGGCATTGCTGTCTCCGGCCATCAGACGCTCCCGCACCAAAATCCGCAAGTCGCGGGCCAGATCCGCATTGCTTTCATCAATGCTTTCGTTACGGCACACCAGACAGCGCAGATCTTTGGACAGCTCCCGGGCCCGTTCCTCAAGCGCAGGATCGTCCAGCACTTCATCCGGTTGAACCGCCCAAACGGGGCCGGTCAGATTCAGTAGCACAGCCAGTACAGTGATCCAGGTTCTCGCGATGTTGGTCATTCCGCAGGGACCCCCGTGACTTGGGTCTTCCGGGCGCCAGCGGCAACCCGATACCTGCGATCACTCAGCGACAGAAAGCCACCCAGCGCCATCAGCAGGCAGCCGCCCCAAATCCAATTGGCCAGCGGCTTAATATAGGTCCGCATGACCCAGCCTCCATCCGCCTGCCGATCCCCAATCACCACATACAGATCCCGCAACAGCCGGTAATCGATGGCCGCTTCGGTGGTTGGCATGCGTGTTACCGGGTACTCGCGTTTCTCTGGCCTCATAGTGGCGACAAACTGGTCAGCCTTGGTAACCCGTACAGAGCCTGTCGTTGAGAAATAGTTTGGTCCACGGCTGCGTCCGACGTCTTCTAGTGTCAGGGTATAGGCGCCCACGTCATACGGCTGTCCAACATAGGCAACTCGAATGTCCTCTTGCTCCCAGGCGGTGAGCCCGGCTATGGCAAACATGGTGACGCCAAGACCGCCATGTGCAAACGCTTTGCCCCAATCCGCCCGCGGTAAGCGACCAAGCCGCGCAAGGCGCCCGGTCACGCCAACGCGCGCTGTGCGGCCAGTGCGCGACCATAGATCAAGGACCGAACCAAAGACCATCCACGAACCTAGGAATAACCCCACTGGCCCCAACACGGATCGTCCTGTCTGCATGGCCCAGGCCGTCACACCAAGGGCGACAGCCAACACAAACACATAACGCAAAGACCAGGCCGTCCGACCAAATTTGCCACGTTTCCACGGCAGCATCGCCCCAACCGGCATCACCAGTCCAAGCACCACCATAAACGGCGTAAAGGCTGCGTTGAAATAAGGCGGGCCGACACTCAGCTTTCTGTCGAAAACCATTTCGGCGACGATTGGCCAAAGGGTGCCAAAGAACACCACAAAACAGCTCACCGCCAAAAGCACGTTGTTGACCACCAGCATGCTTTCCCGGCTGACAACGCCAAACACGCCCTTGGCCTCCATCGCCTGAGCGCGGGTGGCGAACAGGGTCAGCGCTCCGCCGGTGAATATCGCCAAAATATACAGAATGAAGACCCCGCGCACTGGATCGGTGGCAAAGGCATGCACCGACGTCAGCAGCCCGGAGCGCACGATAAACGTCCCGACCAGCGAAAAGCTGAACGCCAGAATAGCCAACAGAATGGTCCAGCTTTTCAGCGACTCGCGTTTCTCGACCACAATGGCGCTGTGCAGCAGTGCTGTGGCCAGTATCCACGGCATAAAGGACGCATTTTCAACCGGATCCCAGAACCAAAATCCGCCCCAACCCAGTTCATAATAAGCCCACCAACTGCCCAGAGCGATGCCAATGGTCAAAAAGACCCAGGCCGCCAGGGTCCAGGGCCGAACCCAGCGCCCCCAAGCGGCATCGACGCGCCCCTCGATCAGGGCCGCAATGGCGAATGAGAATGCCATGCTCAGGCCAACATAGCCGAGGTATAAAAACGGTGGGTGAAAGGCCAGGCCCGGATCCTGCAGCAATGGGTTCAGATCCTGACCGTCAAACGGCGGCACGACCATGCGCAAAAACGGGTTCGAGGTGAACAGGATAAAGGCAAAGAACGCCACTCCAATCGAAGCCTGCACCGCCAAGACACGCGCCCGCAGCGTTGGCGGCAAGCTATTGCCAAACAGCGAGGCCAACGCGCCAAACAGCGACACGATCAGCACCCACAACAGCATCGAGCCCTCGTGATTGCCCCATGTGCCGCTGATTTTATACAGCATGGGCTTCGCCGAGTGGCTGTTTTCCACCACCAACCGCAACGAGAAATCAGAAGTCACAAAGGCCCAGGTCAATGCGGCAAAGGAAAAGGCGGTAAACAGGAACTGCGCCTGTGCTGTCGGCTCGGCAACAGCCATCCATCCGGGCCATCGTTTATGGGCGCCGATCAAGGGCACGACCATCTGAACGATAGCAATCAAAAAGGCGAGGATGAGGGCGAAGTGTCCGAGTTCTGTAATCATGACGCCTGTATAGGCCGAAGATGGCTGCGGGCCAATGGCAATTGCCGCGCTATCAGGTCACAGGTTGGTGCACTAAGATCCGCCTTCGTTGCTGGCCCTCTTCCAGGTCTGCAACGCCGGATTTTCACCCGGTTTCACCACTTCAATTTCATCAGCAGCTGCCCCCCCGGTTGCGGCACTTGCAACGTCCAGCGCACGCAGCGCCGAGATATTCTGCACCACTTGCGGCACGCGGGCCATGTTTTGCGCGATATCTCTTTGCAATTCCTGATTTTTTGTCTGCTGACGCGCCCCGAAATAAAACGACACAATCACCCCCAGTAACCACCACAAAGGCTCGGGCACCAGTGCCAGGCCCTGCATTCTTGTGGCAAACCACACCGGGTTTGCCATCGCCGAAATCAGCAGCCCCAAGGTTCCCAGCGCCAGCGCCGGGCGAGGCATACGGTTCACACCGTCCATCACCCGATCAAACGCGCCCCTTTGCGTCCTTTCAAATTCAGCCTGCATCTGTGCCAGAGCCGCCATCTGAGCCCCATGTCCACGCACTGCCCCGGCCTCGGCATTCTCCCGAAACACTTCAGCTGTTTCGCGCAACACGTTGCGATCACCACCAAAAATGACACTCAATATTTCCGATATCATCCCCATGCCGCCACCCGTGCGCGAAAGGCCTGATCGCTCAGGTGATAATGCGGTGACAGAAACTCTTCGGCGCGTTTGATCCAGCCACCTTTGCCGCCTGCTCGGGTTCGCGCGTATTTTCGGCTGGCCACACGGCGGTCGGCGATCCGGAAATAATAGTTCCGCCGTGCGATTCCATAGGCGTCTTTCAGAGCCACCACATCTACCACACCGGCCGTTTTTGCCGCTGCAGCTGTCTGGGGCCCAATCACCCCATCCACCACCACCTCATAGCCCATATCTTTCAACAGCCGTTGCAGAATTTTCACCGCATTGCTGCCTGCATTTACATACATGTCAAACACCGAAGGTTGCAGCAGAACCGGAAGATCTGAAATCTGCGGTGCGGTAAAGTAGTGCTCTATGAAAATGTCCACTGCCTGGGTCCGGGTTAGGGCCCGCACGTCTGCCACTCCGACCCGCCCATCCCGTGTCACGTCCAGCCCCAAGCGCTGCAGCGTCGCAAGCGTCACCCCGAAATTGGTTGCGCCGCCCGGATCATCGGGGTCGTTCACATAACCGCCTTCACGAGCGACGATATCTTCGGCAATCTGTAGCACAGTTGGCATCACGCACTCCTTGTAGAACCGTGAAACATTCTGCGCTGTAATTCTTAAACCCCCAAAAGCAGAGCGCGCGCCCTGTTACCCAGGACGCGCGTTTGCTGTCGTCAGAGTTGCCCGGCCAAAGCCGAACCCGCCTGATAACCTCAACTTTCCGGTTCGACGTAAACGCCCTGATCTTTCAAGGCATCTATCACCTCTTTCGGCATATAGCTCTCGTCGTGTTTGGCCAGAATTTCAGTGGCTATAAAGACTCCGTTCACATAGCTTCCGGTGCCAATCATGCCTTGATTTTCTTCAAACAGATCCGGCAACACACCGGTAAAGGACACAGGAACAGAGGCACCACCATCAGTGACCGAAAAGGTGATCACCTCGCCCTGGCCTTTGACCAAAGTCCCCTCTTCGACCAAGCCTCCAATCCGAAAAATCTCACTGGAAAGTGGCGGTTCGGCAATCACCGCACTGGGGGCACGAAAGAAATTGATCCCATCCCGCAATGCATAGCCAATCAACCCGGTAGCGACAGCCAGTGCAACGATTGACACCAAAACAATTTGTATCCGCCGCCGCTTTTTCAGTGTTTTCATTTCATCCTCACGGGAAAAGTGGAGCCATCATCAGCCCGGTTGTTTCATCTTCACCTAACATCAGGTTGGCGTTCTGCAAGGCCTGACCACTGCTACCTTTTGTCAGGTTATCCAGGGCCGCAACAATGATCGCGCGTCCCTTGATCCGATCTGCAGTTACACCGATATGGCAAAAATTAGAGCCGCGGACATGATGTGTGCTGGGAGATTCTCCAAGAGGCAACAGGTCTATAAAGGGCTCGTCACCATAGGCGGCGGCGAAAGTGTTGTGGATATTTTGCGCATCGCCTTTGACATATGCGGTCGCCAGAATGCCCCGGTTGGCGGGCATCAGGTGGGGTGTGAATTGGATCTGCACCGGGCGACCGGCCAGGATCGAGAATTCCTGGTCAAATTCGCCCAGATGCCGATGGGTGCCGCCCACCGCATAAGCATTGTAGCCTTCGCTCAGCTCTGCATGCAGCAGGCCTTCTTTTAGGGAGCGACCAGCGCCCGACACGGCGCATTTCAGATCCAGAATGATATCATCCAGATCGATCACCCCGGCAGAGACCAAAGGCCGCAAGGCAAACTGGCCAGCCGCCGCGTTGCATCCCGTACCCGCAACCAGACGCGCCGCCGCAATGTCATCGCGGTAGAATTCGGTCAGCCCGTAAACTGCCTCCGCCTGCAGATCCGGCGCGCTATGTGGGTTGCCATACCATTTTTCGTACTCAGACAGGCTCCGCAAACGGAAATCCGCCGACAGATCGACAATTTTGAGGGTCTTCGGCAGCGCCAAAATGACGTCCTGGCTGGTCTTATGGGGCAAAGCGCAAAAGCACAGATCAATTTGGGAGAAATCAATCTCGTCAATTTTGCACAGAGTGGGCAAAATCAGATGCCGAAGGTGCGGGAAAACCTGCGCCATTTCCAGACCGGCCTTACGGTCGGCAGATAGGGCAACAATTTCAATGGCCGGATGTTGTGAAATCAACCGCACCAATTCAGCACCAGTATACCCACTGGCGCCCAGAATAGCTATTTTATGGGCCATATCAGACCTCTTTCTTGGATGTCATAGGTCATCGCTGTGATTGGCGATGAACATAGGAAAGGAAAGGACAAACGCCTTGATCTAGATCAGGAAAATAAGTCAAGCAGCTGCGAAGGTGATTTCTCGTCGCAAAAATTGAGTTGCCCGATCACTGACACGGGTGGCGTCGCCGCTGGTCAGGAAGCCCCCTGCACCGCGGCCCATCATGTCGGGATGACGGTCCAGATAGTGGGCCAGGCTTTCCGCCACCAGCTCGCCTTGACTGAACACTTTCACATCAGGACCCAGAGCCTTTTGAAAACAGTCTTCCATCAGCGGATAATGGGTGCAGCCAAGAATGGCAGCCTGGGGTTCAGGCATTTTGCGCTTTAGAGCATCCACATGGCTGCGCACCAAGGCTTCGGCCAGGATCTCATCGCCATCTTCAATGGCATCTACCACTCCGCCACAGCTTTGTGCTTCGACGTCCACACCAATCGCGCGAAACGCCAGCTCCCGCTGGAAGGCCCGACTTGCCACAGTTGCTGGGGTGGCGAATAGTGCCACATGTTTAACGTCGACTTCGCGCGGTGGCGAATTGTCACCCCATTGCCGTTCGGTCAAAGCCTCGATCAACGGAACAAAGACCCCCAGAACCCGTTTGCCTGGAGGCAATCCACCTTCCTGCATCCGGCGCAAAGCAGCCGCACTGGCTGTATTACAGGCTAAAATCACCAAGTCACAACCATGCGCCCACATGGTTTCAACCGCGCGTCTGGTCAGTTGAAACACATCCTCGGCGTCGCGCACCCCGTAAGGCGCATGGGCGTTGTCGCCAAAATAGAGGAAATCAACATCCGGCAACCGTTGCTGCGCGGCATTCAGAACGGTTAGCCCGCCCAACCCAGAATCAAAGATACCAACTGCCATTGTCCCTGTCAGGCCCGAAGCCTGCCTTTGAATTCATAGCCGTAATCATATGTTTTTTGCGGCATTGGTGACAGCACATACGCCGCTTTGCACAAGAAATCCATCCTTGCTTTTACGTCTGATACACACGGGTTCAGAAAGGCGTGGAAAATAGGGGCGTGTTCCACCCTCAGCACAGAATAGATTGGGTTTTCACCAAAACTCTAGTGTCTACTGAAGCAAGATTCTGCGTTTTGAGTGGCAAACCCAATAAGTAGAATATGCACCCTAGAGAGCCGGGCTGGCGTTGGACCGGGGCCAGCCCCGGACCCCGGGATATTTAAAGCCAGATGAAGATCCAAACACATTTGTTAGAAGCGCCACTGCGCCGCGCGTCAGCGCGGCGCCAGGCCCAAGCCTGCCAGGGCGCTTTGGCTCTGCCAATGCACCCTAGTAGACGCGGGAGCCTTTGGGGTCATTCCGCAGCGGTTTCGATCTGCGCACCGCCCTGATCCAACACAGCCAACAGCTCCTCGCGTCGTTTGGCCGCATTCAGCGCAGCGTCATGTTTGACCGGGCCAAATCCTCGAATCTGCAAAGGCAGTTCAGCCAAAGAAATGAGCGGCTCCAGGTTTTCAGGGCTGGCTTTGGGTAACCAAGCCTTCATATCCGCCTCATATTGCTTGATCAGGGCCCGTTCCATCTTGCGATCAGTCGAATATCCAAAGATGTCTAACGGTGTGCCACGCAGGGGTTTCAGCCGGGCCAACAGGCCAAGCAGACGCAGCATTCCGGGGCCGAATTTGCGTTTCTTGGGACGGCCGTTGGAGTCTTTTCCACCCAAAATTTGCGGTGCGAGGTTGTAGGACAGTTTGAAATCGCCCTCAAACTCCACTTCAGCTTTGGCGCGACTGTCCAGCAGCAAACGGGCGACCTCATATTCATCCTTATAGGCGAGCAGCTTGTGATAGCCCTTGGCGACGGCCTCTTTTAGCTTGGCATCACTGATCCCATTTAGCATTTTGTCATATCGCTTTGCCAATCGAGGACCCTGAAAGGCAATCAGTTTTTCCCGGCGCACAGCAATCTTTTCGTCCAACGTCAATGGCAGTTTCGCCACATTGGGCTGGCTTAGGCGCGCGGCCTCGGCCGGGAACAACACGGCCCATCGGCCTATTTCAAAAGCGCGTAAGTTTCGTTCGACCGCGGCACCGTTCAGTGTGATGGCCTGCGTCAGCGCCTCCTTGCTCAGCGGGATCAAGCCGCGCTGCCAAGCGGCCCCAAAGACCATCATGTTGGAAAAGATCGAATCTCCCAATGTCGCTTTGGCCAGATCGGTGGCGTCGAACAGTGCCAGCTGGTCCCGCAAACGTGCCTCTAATGCCAGCTGCAACCGATCCGAAGGAATGGTGAAATTGGTGTCACGGGTAAAGTCACCAGTGATAATTTCGTGACTGTTGACTACTGCTCCAGTGCGTCCGGTCGCCGTTAATCCAAGCGTCTTGGCACCGGCACTGACCACCAGATCGCCACCAATCAGCGCATGGGCCTCGCCGGTGGCGACACGAATGGCGCTGATATCTTCAGGTGTATTGGCCAGACGGCAGTGAATGTGCACGGCGCCGCCTTTTTGAGCCAGGCCGGCCATTTCCATCATGCCAGCCCCCTTGCCATCGATCTGCGCCGCCTGCGCCAGTACTGCGCCAAGAGTAACCACACCCGTGCCACCAACGCCGGTAATGATCACGTTGAACGTGCCATCAATACTCGGCAGCGCCGGCTCTGGTAGATCCGGCAAGTCCAACTCGGCAGTAGCATTTTTGCGAGGCTTACCGCCCTCGATCGTCAAGAATGATGGACAAAACCCATTCACACAGGAGAAATCTTTGTTGCAGGAAGATTGATCAATCGCCCGTTTGCGCCCCAACTCGGTTTCAGCCGGAACTATCGACACACAGTTTGACTGGACGCCGCAATCGCCGCAGCCCTCGCAGACGTCAGTGTTGATGAACACCCGCTGATCCGGATCCGGGAACAATCCCCGCTTGCGGCGGCGGCGTTTTTCGGCGGCGCAGGTCTGGATGTACAGGATTGCCGAGACGCCCTCGACTGTCTCAAATTCGCGCTGGACGCTCATCAGCTCGCTGCGTTCGTGCATCCGCATGCCAGCCGGGAACTGACTGGCGACCACGTCTTCTTTCTCATCATAGACCACGGCCAGCGTTTTGACGCCCATGGCGACCAGCTCGTGGGCGATGCGGCTGGCGTCCAGCCCGCCCTCGTTGCCCTGCCCGCCTGTCATCGCCACAGCATCATTGTACAGGATCTTATAGGTCATGGTGGTGCCCTCAGCCAATGCGGCACGGATCGCCTGCACGCCTGAGTGGTTGTAGGTGCCGTCGCCGAGGTTCTGGAACACATGGGTTCGCTTGGAAAACGGTGCCTCGCCGATCCAATTAGCCCCTTCGCCGCCCATATGGGTGAACCCGGTGGTTTCGCGGTCCATCCATTGCACCATAAAGTGACACCCAATGCCGGCATAGGCGCGCGAACCATCGGGGAGTTTGGTGGAGGAGTTATGCGGGCAACCCGAACAGAAATACGGCAACCGCGAGGTGATTTCTTCTGCGTTATCCGACCGGCGGGCCTCGTCCAAGGCTGTCATGCCGGCATGAATGGCATCGGTTTCCCGACCCTCTTCAATCAGGATCTGGCCCAGTTTTTCAGCGATCATGATCGGGTCAAGCGCGTAGCGGGTCGGGAACAGTTCCTCGCCATGCATGGAACCTGCACCACCGCCCTTGTGCCAACCATAGACACGGCGTCCGCGACGGTCATCAAAGATCGCCTCTTTGATTTGCACTTCGATCAGTTTGCGTTTTTCTTCGACCACAACAATGAGATCCAGCCCTTCGGCCCAATCGTGAAACCCCTTCATATCCAGCGGAAAGGTTTGGCCGATTTTGTAAGTGGTGATCCCCAGCCGCTCGGCGGTGTTTTCATCGATATTCAACAGCGATAGCGCATGGGTCAGATCAAGCCAGTTTTTGCCCGCTGCGACAAAGCCAATTTTGGCACCGCGTTGCCCCCAGATGCGTTTGTCCATTTTGTTGGCATGGGAAAAAGCCTCGGCGGCAAACCGTTTGTGGTCGATGATACGGTCTTCCTGCTGGAAGCGGTCGTCCGCAAGCCGGATGTTCAACCCGTCAGACGGCAATTCAAGTTCCGGTGTAACAAGCTGCACCCGATTGGGATCGCCATCCACAACCGAGGTGACCTCGATTGTGTCTTTCATTGTCTTCAATCCGACCCAGAGGCCGGAAAACCGGCTTAGTGCGAGGCCATAGATACCATAATCGAGGATTTCCTGAACGCCCGCCGGACTTACGATCGGCAGGTAGGAATCCATCAACGACCATTCCGACTGGTGCAAGACGGTCGAGCTTTCGCCGGTGTGATCATCGCCCATGGCCATCAGCACGCCGCCATGTTTGGAACTGCCGGCCATATTGGCGTGGCGAATAACATCACCGGAACGATCAACCCCCGGCCCCTTGCCATACCACAGACCAAAGACGCCGTCGTATTTGCCCTCGCCGCGCACTTCAGCTTGCTGACTGCCCCACAAAGCGGTGGCAGCAAGGTCTTCGTTCAGCCCATATTGAAATGTCACATCCGCAGCAGACAATTGCTTTTCAGCGCGTACCATCATTGTGTCGACAGACCCAAGCGGTGACCCCCGATAGCCCGTGACCAGACCTGCTGTGTTCAAGCCAGCTGCACTGTCGCGCAACTTCTGCGTCAACATCAACCGGACCAGCGCCTGGGTCCCATTCAACATGACCGATTTCTTATCCAGATCATATTTGTCGTTAAGAGATATGTCTTGCGGGCTCATCTGGGCCTCCCAACCGTGACTAGCGTGCTTTGATACCCTCGGTAATAGGTCACAAATGCTGACCTGTATAGCCGTTTTTCCAAATAATTGCCTTTGGGACACGGTTAAAATTGAAACAAGTGATACAATTCATATAGGTTAGCCCCAACAAATCAAAAGAGATTGCTATGGATTGGGACAAACTTAGAATTTTTCACGCAGTTGCTGACGCTGGCAGCCTTACCCATGCCGGTGACAAATTGAATCTCTCGCAATCTGCTGTCAGTCGCCAGATTCGTGCCTTGGAAGAAAGCCTGAGTGCAACGCTGTTTCACCGCCACGCGCGGGGGTTGATCTTGACGGAGCAAGGTGAATTGCTTTTTGACGCGACCGCTGCAATGTCAAAACGGCTTGAGACTGCCTCGGCCCGCATTCGGGACAGCGATGAAGAGGTATTTGGCGAATTGCGGGTCACGACCACATTTGGTTTCGGGACCCTGTGGCTAGCGCCGCGTCTGACTAAACTGTACGAGCAATATCCGGACCTGAAAATCGACCTCATGTTGGAAGAACGCGTGTTGGACCTGCCGATGCGCGAAGCAGATGTTGCGATTCGCATGAAAGAACCCAGCCAGGCTGATTTGATTCGAAAACGGTTGATGACAGTCAAAATGCAGCTCTATGTTTCGCGGGCATATCTCGACAAACATGGCACCCCTGAAGAGCTGAGCGACATGTCGCAGCACAGATTGATCTGTCAGAATCCACGGTCCCCGCAAGTCGGGACGGCGGCCAATTTGGTGCAGAACTTGATGACACATAACCCGTTGTCGTTGCTGACTGTTAACAACTACTTTGGCGTGTTGCAGGGGGTTCTGCACGATTTGGGAATTGGCGTTCTGCCGGACTATGTCACCGAGGATTTCCCTGATTTGGTGCAGATATTCCAGCACAAATATTCAACCGAAGTTCCTGTATACTTGGCTTATCCCGAAGAATTGCGTCATTCCCGCCGGATTTCGGCGTTCCGTGACTTTGTACAAAACGAGATCATAGCCCACCGTAAACACCTAAAAGAACTCGGCAAAATATGAGCTATGCAATAACTGCATAGCGGCATTGTCAACGCCCATGCATTTAATGTCTTGAAGAGCCAACACGGCGCGCCTAAATCACTCCACGAAGGCGATGGCATTTGCCTCACCTTCATACCTCCCTGTTGGACTTCGGCCGAGCCTTGCGCTCGGCCTTTTTTTTTGCTTTTCCAAACAGACAAATTCCAGCAAACTGCATATGATAAGTGCCACCGGTACTTCCGGTGTTTTGCCAGCCTACTAATTTTTTAACCTCCGACAGATTTTCCAGAGGATAATATGAAAACTCTATTGCAGCGCTACGTTCAGGTTTTGCATGTCTTGGGACTGATCGTCCTGATGGCCTTTGCAACGACAGCGCCTCTTTCCGCCCAATCGCAAATGCTGCCAACCTCAGGCACCAACACCGCAGATACGGTGACGCTCCCGGATCCATTGACCCCAGAGGCCATCCACGAAATGGTCGCCAGAATGTCAGATGATCAAGTGCGCGGTCTATTGCTGGATCGACTGGACGCAGTTGCTGCTGCTCAATCTGCGCCGGCACCAGGCAAAGGATTGATCGCAACCCTGGAAGAAACCTGGACAGCGTTCTATTCACCCGGCCTAAGCGCCATTGGGAAGCTGTCTCACTTGGGTTCCAAACAGATCGAGGCCCTGTCGAACTTTCGATCGGCATTTGGCGACATGGGCCTGCTGAAACTTTTCGCATTCATGGCAATTGCCATTGCCGCAGGTCTTGCTGCCGAGATGATCGTAAATAGGATCTCAAAACGCTGGCAGGGCACTGAAGCTACGGCCGACGATGCTACACTATGGAGCGCGCTTGGCTTTCTGGCCCGCCGTTTTGGTCGCGAAATCCTAGGCTTGGTTGCGTTTTATGTGGCACTCAGAACTGTCGGCCTGGCCCTGCTTAGCCCTGCGCAACTTTCCTTTGCCGGACCATTTGTCACCTACATGATCTGGTTTCCTCGCCTTGGCGCTGCAGTCTCGCGCTTTGTACTTGCACCGCACCGGTCCGATCTTCGGCTGGTCAATATAGACGACCGTTGGGCTGCCTATCTGCACCGGAACCTGATTGGCTTGGTGCTATTGGGTGGTTTCACGATGTTCATCATTGGGTTCAACACCGCAAATGGTGTTGCCATTGCAGAAACACGCATTGCCTTCTGGCTAAACTCAGCCGTGCACATCTATGTGGCACTGATATTCTGGACCGCCCGTGAAGGTCTGACCCAGATGATGCTTGGAACGGATCCGGATCGCAGCAGGTTCGACGTCTGGGTGGCCTCTGCCTACCCCTACTTTGCCATTGCGGTTGCCGCTGTCACTTGGGTTGTCGTTCAGGTTCTGTCTGGTTTCGGGTACTTCAAGCTACTCCTGACAACTCCGCATTACACCACAATGTTCTGGCTGCTTTTGGCACCGGTCATAGACACTGCCATTCGCGGTTTGGTGCGTCATATGTTGCCGCCGATGATTGGCGAAGGGGCCGTGGCCGAGGCCGCCTATAAAGCCACCAAACGGAGCTATATCAAAATCGGGCGTGTTATTGCCGGCCTGATTGTGGTCCTGAGGGTTGCAGAAGCCTGGAACCTTGATTTACGAAATCTGGCAGCGGCTGGCGTTGGTGAACGGTTTGCCGCCAACTCGGTTGAGTTCATCATGACCGTTGCCACTGGCTATGTGATCTATGAACTGGTCTCGCTTTACGTCAACCGCCAGCTTGCCAAAGAACAAACATCCGTGGCCGGAGTTGAAGGCGATCTGGGTGGTGGCGAAGGCGGTGGCGCAGGTGGATCTCGTTTGACCACCGTACTGCCACTTGCATTGGTCAGCGCCCAGACTGCTATTATGGTGATCTTCGGTCTGCTGGCCGTTGGCAGCCTTGGCATTGACATCACACCCCTGCTGGCTGGGGCTGGTATCCTTGGTCTGGCGATTGGTTTCGGTGCCCAGAAACTGGTCACTGATGTGGTTTCAGGCGTCTTCTTCCTGATCGACGATGCCTTTCGCGTTGGCGAATATGTCGAGGTCGGCGGCACCATGGGCACGGTCGAAAAAATCTCGATCCGCTCGATGCAGCTGCGCCACCACCGTGGCCTGGTGCATACCATTCCCTACGGCGAAATTCCCAAGCTGACGAATTTCAGCCGGGACTGGGTCATCATGAAGCTGATGTTCACCGTGCCATTTGATACCGACCCCAATAAAGTCAAAAAGATCTTCAAACGGATCGGCGCCGAAATGATTGCAGATCCTCTATACAAGGATGATTTCCTTGAACCCTTCAAAAGCCAGGGTGTGTTCCAGTTTGACGATGTCGGCATCGTTATGCGGGGTAAGTTCATGGCCAAGCCCGGCACCCAGTTCACCATTCGCAAAGAGATCTACAACCGGGTTCGCAAAGAGTTTGATGCCAACGGTATTGAGTTCGCCCGCCGCGAAGTTCGCGTTGCACTTCCCGGACTGGACGAGTCAGATAATCTGAGTGAAGCGGATAAAACCGCGGTTGCCGCAGCAGCAGGTGCAGCCGTACAGCAACAGGTTGAGGCCAAGGCAGCCGAGGCCGCTGCTGCAAAAGGGAAAAAATGAGCTCGCCTCAGAATGACCTAAACATGATTGCTCAATTTCTACTATCAATCCTGTCAGACGCGTTTCATGCGATGCGTCTGACCATTCCACACTATGTCCGTGCTCATGCGATCACAGTGGCCATATTGTGCGGTCTGGGCCCACAGACAGTGCAGGCTGCCGGACCTGATGAGGTTCATCGTCAAATGGATCACATTGAAACCGCCGGAGGCGACAGTGGATTTGGCTTCAGCAACGGTTCTGTGATTGTCGCACCGGTCCCATTTTCCAATCCAACAATCGGCTCGGGCCTGGCTCTTGGGGCCGGGTATTTGTTCAAAATTGATCCCGGCTCAAAAACCTCAGTCATCGGACTGGGCGCAATGCGATCAGACAACGGCAGCCAGGCAGCTGGATTGATGACCAACCTGGCCTTTGACAACAACCGTTGGCTGCTGAATCTTTTTGCCGGCAAAGCGGATGTCAGATATGATCTGTACACCTCCCTTGGCCCTATTCCAATTCACCAGGATGGCCAACTTGCCCGTTTCAACCTGGCTTATGGCGTCACCGAGGATCTTTCGTTTGGTGGTGTAATCCGGTACCTGAACACGTCTATTGCTGTCGATGGCACCAGTTTCCCTTCACTGCCTCCGCAGTATTCTCCGGATCTCAACCTGGAAATCATCACCGCGGGTTTCAGCGCCGATTGGGATCGCCGTGACAACAGTGACTACCCAACTGACGGTTCACGGCTGACAGCCGAGGCCACCCGCAGCTTCTTCGTCGATACCGGCAGAGCCAGCTACGACAAGGCCAATATAAAATATGACACCTATCGACCGCTTGCAGCGGACAGCACTCTGGCCTTTCGGGGGGTGTTTTGCGCCGCAACCGATGAAACTCCTTTCTTTGACCAATGCTCGATCGGCGCCACTGATAATATGCGGGGATTCAACTCCACTCAGTTCCTCGACCTGCGTTCGACATCGTTTCAGGCAGAGTACCGACGGCGATTTGGACCACGGTGGGGCGCTGTTGCCTTTGGCGGCATCGGCTGGACCGGCGCAAAACTTTCCGAATTTGGTGACGGTGGAAGCCACAGTGCCATCGGATTGGGTGCGAGGTATCGCGTGTCCAAGAAGTTCCCGATCGATTTTTCGGTTGATATTAGCCACAGTAATCTGGGTGACGACCAAATCTACATCTATGTCGGACAGCGGTTCTGATATCCTGCTCAGGGTGAAACCTCAGTCCATCCGATCCAAACACTCCCGCGGCTGCGCACAGCATTGGCTGGGCCAATACTCCTTGCAGACTTGGGCATGGCGCCGCGCAAAGCGCGGCGCCATGCCCAACGGGAGCGGGTATCTTAGATACCCAGCGACGGACGGGAGTGACTGTTTGCCACCGCGTTTCCCCACCCTGAGATTGGGAATAACCGATTGCGACGCCTCACCATGCCGCTTTTCTCTTCCCCCTGAGGCCAGCTTGGCCTAAAAGGCCCGCAATTACAGCCATCCGGGGACAAATGATCGATGCAGGAACCAGCCATCACATCCGAACTGATTGAAAGCCACGGACTGAGCCCAGACGAATACGAGCGCATCCTGGACATCATGGGCCGCGAGCCGACCTATACTGAGCTGGGGATCTTCTCAGCCATGTGGAACGAGCACTGTTCCTACAAGTCGTCCAAGAAATGGCTGCGCACCTTGCCCACCGAGGGCCCCCAAGTGATTTGCGGGCCCGGCGAAAACGCAGGCATCGTGGACATCGGCGATGGTCAGTGTGTGGTGTTCAAAATGGAAAGCCACAATCACCCCAGCTATATCGAGCCTTACCAGGGTGCGGCGACCGGCGTTGGCGGCATTCTGCGGGATGTATTCACCATGGGTGCGCGCCCAATTGCCTCGATGAACTCGCTGTCCTTTGGCGAACCGTCTCACCACAAGACCACCCAGCTGGTCAACGGCGTGGTCGCAGGTGTTGGCGGCTATGGCAACTGTTTTGGTGTGCCCTGCGTCGGCGGCGAAGTTCGCTTTCACCCGGCCTATAATGGCAACTGCCTGGTTAACGCCTTTGCGGCCGGCCTGGCTGATAGTGACAAGATTTTCTACTCGGCTGCTTCTGGCATTGGCATGCCCGTGGTCTACCTTGGCGCCAAAACCGGTCGCGACGGTGTTGGCGGCGCGACGATGGCTTCGGCTGAGTTTGATGACACCATCGAAGACAAGCGCCCCACCGTTCAGGTCGGTGACCCCTTCACCGAAAAACGCCTGATGGAGGCCACGCTGGAGCTGATGGCCACCGGTGCGGTGATCTCTATCCAGGATATGGGTGCTGCTGGTCTGACCTGCTCGGCAGTGGAAATGGGCGACAAGGGCAAGCTTGGCGTCAAGCTGAACTTGGAAGATGTGCCCCAGCGCGAAGAGAACATGACAGCATATGAGATGATGCTGTCCGAATCTCAAGAACGCATGCTGATGGTTCTCAACCCCGAACTTGAGGCCGAAGCCCGCGCGGTGTTTGTAAAATGGGACCTGGATTTTGCCATCGTTGGTGAAACAATCGCCGAAGACCGGTTCCTGATCTTGCACAACGGTGAGATCAAGGCCGATCTGCCACTGACCACCTTGGCGGGATCGGCACCGGAATATGACCGTCCCTGGGTTCCAACCCCTGCCGCTGAACCACTGACCGACGCCGACGTTCCCACCATTGACCCGATTGACGGGCTCAAAGGTCTGATCAGCTCGCCGAACTACGCGGGTAAACAGTGGGTTTATGAACAATATGACACCACTGTCATGGGCGACACTGCCCGTCGTCCAGGCGCAGGTTCAGGCCTGATCCGGGTGCACGGTACCGATAAAATGCTGGCCTTCACCTCGGACGTGACGCCGCGCTATGTCAAAGCCAACCCGGTTGAAGGCGGCAAACAGGCGGTGGCCGAGGCCTATCGCAATCTGACAGCCGTAGGTGCCAAACCCTTGGCAACCACCGACAACCTGAACTTTGGCAACCCCGAAAAGCCCGAAATCATGGGCCAGTTTGTTGGCGCCCTTCAAGGCATCGGCGCGGCGGTCGCGGCTCTGGACATGCCAATCGTGTCCGGCAACGTCTCGCTCTACAACGAGACCGACGGTGAGGGCATCCTGCCGACACCCACAATCGGTGCAGTTGGCTTGATTGCCGCCGGGGAAGAGCCGATCATTGGCGAAGCCCGCGACGGGCATGTTGCCCTTTTGGTTGGTGAAACCCTGGGCCACCTGGGCCAGTCCGCCCTGCTGGCTGAGGTCTTTAACCGTGAAGACGGAGATGCCCCGGCTGTAGATCTGGACGCTGAACAGCGCAACGGCAACTTCATCCGCGACAACCGGGACTATATCAAGGCCTGTACCGATCTGGCTGACGGCGGTCTCGCACTGGCGGCATTCGAGATGGCCGAAGAGGCCGGTGTCGGGGTGCAAATCGATGCAGGCGATACCCCCACTTTGTTTGGTGAAGATCAGGCGCGCTATCTGGTCGCCTGTAACTTTGACCAGGCCGAAGCGCTGATGTTGGCAGCCGGGCAGTCCGGTGTGACCCTCACCACCGTAGGCCATTTTTCCGGCGATACTGTGAAAATAGGCGGCAGCGAAGCACCTCTGGCCGATCTGGCCGCACTCTACCGCGGCAGTTTTGCTGCTGCAGTCGCCTAGCCCACCCACTGATCAGGCTCTCTACCTCAAAACCGTCCGTCCCACATTGGGGCGGGCGGACCAGAGCACTCAGAATTGGTCGAGATCCCCTGCCCGCTCGTCGACAGTGCGGCCTTTGCAACGCCCAATCGACAGGCGTCGGCGCGTCTCTCTCCAGACCCAATCAAACCGGTGCGCGCGCAGCGCGCTCAATAGGATCACCAGTCCCCCTTGCGGCCCCGCCCCGGCACATCTACATCTAGGGCAACAAGACAGGAGACGACCCCAATGGCCATGATAGCCTCAGATATCGAAGCGCTGATCCGCGAAAGCTTTCCCAATGCCGAGATCATCGTGATGGGGGATGACGGTGTGCATTTCTCAGCCCAGGTGATCGACGAAAGCTTTCGGGGCAAAAACCGTGTTCAGCAGCAGCGCGCTGTGATGGCTGCGCTCAAAGGCAAGATGGACGGTTCCAACGGCGAAATCCATGCTTTGGGCCTGACCACCAAAGCACCCGAATAGTTTAGTGGATCTAATCATATCCATATCGGTTTTCTGCGCAGTTGTTCTGCTCATCGCACTTCTCGCTCAAAGTCGTGCGCGAAATGACAACAAAAACAAGCACGGTGCCGAGCTCGGACAAGGTGATCAAGTTTTTGACACCTCTTACCATTCTGGCGGTCCAGGTGGCGGACATGGCGAAATAGTGCGCGTAACCCGCGACCCACAGGCCTTTGCCAAGGCCATGGCTCTTAAGACATGAACATGCCGTGGATCATCGCCGCAATTGTAGGGCTGCTGGTTGCGGCAATCGCAATTGAAGCTTATGTGAAGCGCAACAAAAGACGGACACTGTCACAGTCGCAACCCCAAATGCGCAATGGAAACCGCAAAAAGGTTGAGCTGGGACAAGAAGCAACGGATTTGGATCTGGTTGAACAGGCCATAAAACAAAACCAGCTGTTAGAAGACGTCGGCAGGCGTTTCAGCAGTCGTAACGCAAAATGAAGCGCGACAGCGCGGTAGACTAAGGAAACGCGACATGACCGACGCAAAGACCCGTATCGACGAAACCGTCAAAGCCAATGACGTGGTATTGTTTATGAAAGGCACCAAGGACATGCCGCAGTGTGGCTTCTCGTCCCGCGTGGCTGGTGTACTGAACTACATCGGCATCGAATACACTGACGTCAATGTGCTGGCCGACGAAGATATCCGCTCGGGCATCAAAGACTACTCCGACTGGCCCACCATTCCACAGCTCTACATCAAGGGCGAATTTGTCGGCGGTTGCGACATCATCACGGAAATGGCCCTCTCGGGTGAGCTGGACGGCGTGTTTGACGAAAACGCCATCACCTATGACAAAGCTGCCTTTGAGAAGATTCGCGAAGCCAACGCTTAAAACCGATTTGCCGGGACAGTTGCGCCCGGCACAATTGGCAAATCAGCTGCTTTAGCCCCAAGGCCCGCCATCCTGGTCCGGCCTTGGGGCTTTTTCGTGCCTGATATAACCCTAAGGTGCCCAAGAATTGACGGACTTAACCCTCGGTCACTTTTTCTTCGACCTGTGCGGCCATTGCCTCGGCCCGGGCGGCCAGTTCAGCCAGCGTATCGGTCACTTGTGGTGGCACGACAGGGACCTCGATACGTTCGGGTTCAGGGGCTGGAGCGGCACGCAATTCGGCCAGTTCCGCGTCCCGCGCTGCCAAATCGGCCTCGACGATCTTGATCCGATCCTCGACCGCTGCAGTTTTATCTGCCAGCAACAGGCCTGCCATCAGTAACATCCGGGCCTCGGGCATCCGACCGATCTGATCCGATAGCACCTGTGCCTCATCGTCCAGCATTTTGGCAGCGGACTGCAAATAGCTCTGCTCGCCATCCTGACAGGAGACTTCAAAAGCACGACCGCCGATATGAATGGTCAGTTCGGGCATCAGACTTCCTCCCCTTCTGGTAGATTTTGCGCTTGCGCCAGTAAGGGTTCAAGCTTGGCCAGAACCACATTCACCTGCGCCTGATCGCTGGCCTGAGCTGCGCGCAGACCTTCAATTTCCGCTTCCAGCGCAGAATTGATCAAACCTGCATCGCCAACCCCAGCGGCATTGGCCTCGCGCAGGGCTGTATTGGCGCTGCGCAGGCTTTCGTTGGCATGACGCAATTGCTGCAGATCCGTGTCCAGCTGAACGAGCATACCATTTTGACGCTCAAGTTCTTCACTGTTGTCCGACGCAGGTGCCAGCTCGGGTTGGCCAGATGCAGCCTGTGCCTCGTCCAATGCGCCCTGAGCGGCTTCCAGCTGCGCCTTCAAGCTATCGACTTCGGCAGTCAGCTCAGCGGTCGGGGTTTCATCACCACCGCCATCCGCAGCCGTGGCAATCTGGTCCTGCAAGGCAGTAACCTCCGCCCTTACTTCGGCGACCTCAGCCTCAAGCGACGCCTTGCCCTCGGCCTGCATTGCTGCCGTGTTACCCGCCGCTTCCAATTCAGACGTCAGACGGGCAACCTCCTCTTTCAAAGCATCTTTTTCAACAGTATTGCCAACTTCATTGCGCAGCAACTCTACCTCGGCCTGCAGGGCCTCGAGGTCACCTGAAGTATCCACTGGCGCCGGGACATCGGCCAATTGCGCTTTCAGAGTTTTCAGGCGCTCTTCAAGTTGGGCATTGGCAAGCCGTTCGTCTTCCAGTGCCTGTGTCAAATCGTTTTGTGCAGCTTCGTCCTTGGCCGCCTCCAGTGCGCCCAATCCGGTCCCGATTCTGTCCATCGCGGCCGTTATACGGCTTTGCAGTTCCTCGATTTGACTCATGCCCGTTCCTCACCAATCCGCACCATCTGCCTAATCCCTTCCCCACCATGCGAATCGCGCCCAGGTTCCGGTTTCTGCCAGCTTACTCAAACAATGAGTAAATTACCCCATGTTTGCTTTCAACCACTTGCAGGTCAAACTTGACCTCAGACGGCGATCTGACGCCCAGCAATACTTGATCTTTGCCAAATCGCTGCTATTCAGCCCCCTATCTGCGTGAAAACCCAAAGGAATGACCCAGTGGACCTGACTGCCCTGCGTACTGCGAACCCCGAACATTGGGCCAAGGCCGCCGCGATCCGCGCCTTGACCCTCGATGCCGTTGCTGCGGCCAATTCGGGCCACTCTGGCATGCCGATGGGCATGGCCGACGTCGCGACCGTCTTGTTTGAAAAGCATCTAAAGTTTGATGCATCTGCCCCACAATGGCCTGACCGCGACCGGTTTATCCTGTCGGCGGGCCACGGCTCGATGCTGATTTACTCGCTGCTGCACCTCTGTGGCGATGCTCAGGTCACCCTGGACCAGATCAAGAATTTCCGCCAAATGGGCGCTCTGACCGCAGGTCACCCTGAGAACTTCCTGCTGGACGCGGTTGAGACCACAACCGGCCCACTGGGTCAGGGTCTGGCCAATGCTGTTGGTTTTGCCATGGCAGAAGAAATCCAGCGCGCTCAGTATGGCCGCAAGATTGTTGACCACCACACCTATGTGATGGCCGGTGACGGTTGCCTGATGGAAGGTATCAGCCAAGAGGCCATCGGCCTGGCCGGACGTCATAACCTGGGTAAGCTGATCCTGTTTTGGGACAACAACAACATCACCATCGACGGCTCGGTCGAACTGTCGGACCGCACCAACCAGGTTCAACGCTTCAAGGCGTCTGGCTGGCAGGTCATCGAAATCGACGGCCACGACCCACAGGCCATCGACGAGGCGATCACCGCCGCTAAAAAATCGAAGAAACCTTCGATGATTGCTTGCAAAACCCATATCGCTTTGGGCCACGCTGCGCAGGACACCTCCAAGGGTCACGGCGCACTGACGGACGCCGACCAGATGAAAGCCGCCAAAGAAGCCTATGGCTGGACAACGGGTCCGTTCGAAGTGCCCGCCGACATCAAGTCCCAGTGGGAAGCTATCGGCAGCCGTGGCGCTGCAGATCGCGCCGAGTGGGAAACTCGCTTTGCTGAAGTTTCCGAGCAAAAACAAAACCGGTTCAACCGCGCCTATGCCATGGACGCGCCGAAAAAGCTGTCAGCCGCGGTCAAAGCCCTGAAAAAGCAGATCAGCGAAGACAAGCCCAAGGTTGCGACCCGTAAGGCATCTGAGATGGCGCTGGCGGTGATCAACCCGATCATGCCGGAAACCGTGGGTGGCTCGGCTGACCTGACCGGCTCCAACCTGACCAAAACAGGCGACATGGGTGTGTTTGACACCGACAACCGCAAGGGTCGTTTTGTTTATTGGGGTATTCGTGAACACGGCATGGCCGCTGCGATGAACGGTATGGCACTGCACGGCGGCATCCGCCCCTACTCGGGCACCTTCTTCTGCTTCACCGATTATGCGCGCCCCTCCATGCGTCTGGCGGCCCTGTCAAAAATCCCATCGGTGTTCGTGATGACCCACGACTCAATTGGTGTTGGCGAAGATGGACCAACACACCAGCCGGTGGAACATTTGGCAATCTGCCGCGCGACGCCGAACACCTATGTGTTCCGTCCCGCTGATGCGGTTGAAACTGCCGAGGCTTGGGAAATTGCCCTGTCTGCCAAGGAAACCCCATCGGTGCTGTCGCTGACCCGTCAGGGCCTGCCGACCGTCCGGACCGAGCACAAGCTGAGCAACCTGACCGCCAAAGGCGCCTATGTTCTGGCTGACGCCGAGGCCAAGCGTCAGGTGATCCTGATCGCCACTGGGTCCGAAGTCGCCATCGCGATGGAGGCCAAGGCCAAGCTGGAAGCGATGGGTATCGGTACCCGCGTTGTCTCTATGCCTTGTATGGAGCTGTTTGCATCGCAGGATGAAACCTACCGTCGCAAGGTTCTGCCTGCAGGTCCGGTCCGTGTTGGCATCGAAGCCGCCGTTCGCGCCGGCGGCTGGGATCGTTGGCTGATGGGCGAGCGTGGCCAAGACAAGAAAGCCGCATTTGTTGGTATGGACAGCTTTGGTGCTTCGGCGCCTGCTGGTGAGCTGTACGAGAAGTTCGGCATTACCGCTGACGCGACTGTGGCAAAGGTCAAAGATCTGCTGGGCTGAAACAGTACAGACAGTTGAAACAAAATTGGGCGCCTTCGGGCGCCCCTTTATTTTTTAGCAGATGCAGGTCCCAAATTCATCTCATTTCAACTGAACAAGCGGAGACATGGGAACACGTGCTCCGATCAGCCTGCCCTTATGGTCAGATAGCCACATACAGCAAATATGAAGACTGATTTCATGTGCTCTTTGTGGGTATGCTCATTTTTTAGACTCCTTCGGAACGGCACCCTCACCATTGTGCCTTAAACAGAAGGTGACGTTTCGAATTTTACCCTAAGAACATCATGAGCCTTTTGAGCAAAGTCCAAACGCAGTTCATATGGCTGATCGCCTAGGACTAGACTGGTGCCATCCCTGCCAACCAACTCCAGCACAGTCAATAGTAATGGCCCGGTCAAGGGAATGTAACTTTCAGAAATCCCACTTAACCTATTATATAGACGCCCTCCGAACCAGATCGCCCGTTTCTGAGCCTCAAGCGCGGCATGGATTCGCATGCTTAGAAAAATATATAGTTCATCAACGTTAAATGGAGTGCTTTCAGCGGCAAAACCCGGCGAATTGGAAGGGTCACTAAGTCGTCCAATTATCATTGTGGTTTGCCATTTGCCCCTCCCCAACGGGCGCCGAACTAATGGCAATTCAGAAATGTTCATGTCCAGTAAGTCCTGTGAGTTTCTAATATTCAATGTTTTCCGAGCTATAATCTACCGGAAACAAGGCTAACCATCGGCCCAATCACCTTGGTCGCGACCGGAATCAAAACAAACCCCAATGCCAGTCCAAACACTCCGTCCATCGTTGCCTTGGCAAACCACTCGGTGATACCCAGCCAGGCCTCGGGCACCATATGGCCCACCGCAGCGGCGTAGTCGTGGATATGGTGACCCAGCCAGCCATAGCCCATCTGCTCCATCCCGTGGATGACGATCGACCCACCAACCCACAACATGGCTGCAGTCCCGACAATCATCAGCAGCTTCAGGAACCCCGGCATCATCCGCACCAATCCTCGGCCCAGATTACGGGTCACAGAGAAATAGCTGTTCCGCGCCATGTACAAACCAACGTCGTCCGCTTTGACAATCAATGCAACCGAGCCATAGACGGCCACGGTAATGCCAACCGCCACCAAAGCCAGCGTTGCGGCCTCCATCCAGATGTTGCTATCGGGAATTTCAGCCAGAGCGATGGTCATGATCTCGGCGGACAGGATGAAATCCGTCTTGATGGCCCCTGCGGCTTTTTTCTCTTCCAGATGTGCCGGATCACCCGGTTCGTCCTCTTTGAATACATGGGTATCGTCATGCGGCGCCAGCAGGTGATAGATCTTCTCGGCGCCCTCAAAACACAGATACGATCCGCCCAGCATCAGTAGCGGAGAAATCAACCAGGGCGCAAAATTGACCAGCAGCAATCCGATGGGCAGCAGGAACAGCAGTTTGTTTTTCAGCGACCCCTTGGTGATCTTCCAGATCACCGGCAGTTCCCGGCTGGCGGCAAACCCATGCAGGTACTTGGGGGTCACGGCGGCATCGTCGATCAAGGCACCAGCCGCCTTTGACCCGGCCTTCAAGGCCTGTGCCGCGACATCATCAACCGAAGCCGCAGCCACCTTGGCAATTGCTGCCACATCATCCATCAGTGCCAGCAATCCGCTCATCCCGTAACCCTTTTAGCTTATCCTTGCGCTGGCTAACCTAACCGATAACTCGGGTGGCACAAGCGTTAGCGCAATCTCTATTTGTGTTATCGCCACCAGCCATTTTTCGTTACCGTTAACATGAATATTTTGCGCTAACAGTATGGTTTTATATCCATATTCTCTCTTTCGAAGTGATTGGTACCGCATTATATCCAGCATAAGGATTGCTCGCTTGGAGAGATACAGATGACCATCAAAGTCGGGATCAATGGATTTGGCCGTATTGGCCGTTGCACCCTGTCACACATCGCGGCCTCTGGGCGTGATGACATCGAAGTGGTCAAGGTAAATGCCACAGGCCCGCTGGAATCTGCAGCCCACTTGCTAAAATACGATTCTGTGCATGGCCGGTTTCCCGGCGAAGTCACCATCGGAAACGGCACCATGAACCTGGGTCGTGGCGACATGCAGATGTACTCTACCTATGACATGAATGCACTGGACTGGGACGGCTGCGATATCGTTCTGGAATGCACCGGTAAATTCAACGACGGCAACAAGGCCAAAATACACCTGGAACGTGGTGCTAAAAAGGTTCTGTTGTCCGCCCCCGGAAAAAACATCGACAGAACAATTGTCTATGGTGTCAACGATCATGAGCTTCGCGCCACTGACACCATGATTTCGAACGGGTCCTGCACCACCAATTGTCTGGCACCACTGGCCAAAGCACTCGACGATGGTATCGGCATTGAACATGGCCAAATGACCACCATTCACGCCTATACCGGCGACCAGCCAACCCTGGACCGCCGCCACGACGACCTCTACCGCGCCCGTGCAGCTGCGATGTCGATCATCCCAACATCAACCGGTGCGGCCAAAGCCCTGGGTGAGGTACTGCCTAATCTGAAAGGTCGCCTTGACGGGTCTGCCATGCGCGTCCCAACGCCCAATGTATCCGCCGTCGATCTGACGTTCATCGCCTCGCGCGATGTGACTGTTGATCAAGTAAATGCGGTCATGCGGGAAGCCTCTGAAGGGTCGATGGCGCGTGTCGTTGGCTATGAACCTGCCCCGCTGGTATCTACCGACTTCAACCAGTCACCGGAAAGCTCAATCTTTGCGCCAGAACAGACCCGCGTTGTGGGCAATCGTCTGGTTCGGGTTCTGGCCTGGTATGACAACGAATGGGGCTTCTCTGTTCGCATGGCTGATGTGGCCTGCGCCATGGGACGCCTTTCTGCCTTATCCAAGGCTGCTTAAGCTTGAGATCACTCGCCTGGTCAGGCATATCTGGCCGGGTGAGTTTCTGGGCGGGGCGATATGACACCTAAAATTTCAATCGTGCTTGGTTTAATAATCAGCGCCGCGCTTGTCATCGACATCGCCCTTTTTGGAACCACCCATGTGGTCTTTCTGGGCAAACGCTTTTACGAACTGATCAATTGGGTCGCGTTCTGGCGCTAGATTTGGACAGGCGCAGATTGTCACGACATCCCATGCCGTCACGTGTCCTTTCCTGCCTATTTCAGGCGGCGCAAACGTGAAAAAAGGCCTTTGGATCAACAATTCCACCCACTCATTTGTAAAAGTTAATGGAATTGGCAGATCCAACCCTATATATGTGAAAACGGACCTTAAGCCAGCTAGTGAGCTTTATGCGCATACTACTTGCAGATGACCACGACATGGTACGTGAAACCATATCCGCCTACTTGCATTCTGTTGGCGGCGCCGAGGTCATCACGACCATCAACTTTCCGGATGCGCTTGATCAAATTGACAAATCCGGCCCCTTTGATCTTGTTCTGCTCGACTATAACATGCCGGGGATGTTTGGCTTGGAAGGGTTGGAACGCGCATTGAAGAGCAACGGTGGTAAAGGTGTCGCCATTCTATCTGGAAGTGCGCCCACCCAGACCGCTCAGGAAGCACTGGACGCAGGCGCCATTGGGTATCTGCCAAAGACCATGGGGGCAAAATCATTGCTGGAGGCGGTCAGATACATGGGCACCGGTAAAGTATATGTGCCAGCCGAACTCCTCAAACAGTAATCGTCCAATGCCCATACCCTATTGACTGGTATGGGTTAGCCGAAATTTCTGCAAAACGATCCATTCCAGAAATGTTCCACTACAAAACAGCCGGCAGTTTGGCATATCCCCGAAACCTCATGCGCCCTCCGGGAATGCGGCCGGGCTGGATTTGAAAATCCGGATACCGCTTTAAAAACTGTCCAATTGCGATCCAGCCTTCCATTCGCGCCAGCGTCAAACCTACACAGATATGGGGACCTCCGGCAAACGCGAGGTGACGGTTCGGGGACCGTGAGATATCAAAGATCTCGGGAGACTCGAAAACATCTGGATCGCGATTGGCAGCGCCAATGACCAGATGCAAATTGGTCCCATTCGCGATGACTTCTCCACCGATCTCAACCTCTGCTGTCGTTTCCCGGTTGCCCAGTTGGTTGGGGGACCGAAACCGCAGCATCTCTTCGATGGCTGGTTTGATCAGGTCAGGATTATCCAGCAGTCGGGCTTTTTGCTCCGGATGATCGTGTAACAGGGCCAACCCGCTGCCAATCAGGTTGGTTGTGGTCTCATGGCCGGCGTTCAGGATGAAAATACAGTTCTGGATCAACTCTATTTCACTCAACGTTCCGTCGGCGCCTTCGCCTTCAATCAACCGTGTTAAGACATCAGTCTCCAGATCTCCCGGTTGGGCCCGCCGCCGCGCTATAAGATCTGTCAAATAGTCTTTGAACTCGGCGACAGCCGTTTGACCCGCTGCCAATTGGTCCGCACTCAGCGAGGGTTCTAACGCGCCAAGGATGGCCAAGGACCAATCTCGCAAGGGCTGACGTTCCTCCATTGGGACGTCCAGCAGATTGCCAATGATTTGAATTGGGATAGACGAGGCAAAATCTTCGATCAAATCGACCTGATTGCTATGCGCCATGTCATCAAGCAAGTGATCAACCGTTGCCGCCAACCCCGGCTCCATGCGTGCAATAGCCCGCGGTGCCAGTGCAGAGGTCATGATCCGGCGGACCCGCGTGTGCAATGGCGGATCAGAAAACACCAGTGACGTGGTGTGGTGTTCAAACAGCGGCGAGCCAACACCAAACTTGGGTCCAAAAGCCGCTTTTTTATCGGACGAAAATAACGTGGTATCGCGGTAGATCCGGTTCAGGTCACTGTGTCGGCACAGCATCACCGAGCCATCCGGCTGCCGCAGAACCGGGGCTGTCGCCAGAAGGGCGTCGTAAAAGGAAAATGGGTCTTCAACAAACCCCTGTGGTGGGTTGGCCAAGTCAAAATTCTCTATGTTCAAAGTTGCTTGCTGCGAAATATGCGCTGGCATCACTTTCCCCTTCGGTTTTCTAAGCCCAAGGTGATGCCGCCCGACAGCACTGTCAATTGCCCGCCCCATTTACAATGAACCTCTTTTGCAGGGATGACATCCAGTAAAGCCCCCGATAGAAACGAACCATGAACACACCAATATCATCGATCCGCAATCTTGGTCCTGCTTACGAAGAGGCCTGTGCCCGTGCTGGCATCCCGTCAGCTGAACATCTGCGTGCACTGGGCGCAGATGAGACCTATGCCCTGCTTTTGAAAAACGGCACCAAACCCCATTTCATTGGATATTACGTGTTGGTGATGGGCCTGCAGGGTCGACCGTGGAATGATTGCAAAGGCGAAGAAAAAAAGGCCCTGCGCATCCGGTTTGACGCCATCAAAGAGCGGGCGTTTGACAAAGGCCTGTCCGAGTTGGAAACACTGTTGAACCAAATCGGGGTCGTTGAGAAACGCCGCTAATCGTTGTGGCACATTAAGCGGCACGTGAAAAAGGCCGCCTGCGCGAAACAGACGGCCCAATCATTTTTTGCGTAACCCGTTACGGATTAGCCAACCAGTTCAAGACCGGAGAAGAAGTAAGCGATTTCTTCAGCGGCTGTTTCTGGTGCGTCGGAGCCGTGAACCGAGTTTTCGCCAACGGATTCAGCGAACTCAGCACGAATTGTGCCGGCGTCTGCGTCTGCAGGGTTGGTAGCGCCCATGACTTCACGGTTTTTGGCAATGGCGCCTTCGCCTTCCAGAACCTGACAAACGATCGGTGCCGACGCCATGAATTCACACAGCTCACCGTAGAACGGACGCTCGGCGTGAACTTTGTAGAATTCACCAGCCTGAGCCATAGTCAGGTGAATACGCTTTTGCGCAACAATGCGCAGGCCAGCGTCTTCGAATTTGGCGTTGATTTTGCCAGTCAGGTTACGGCGTGTTGCATCGGGCTTGATGATCGAAAAAGTGCGTTCCAGAGCCATCGGGCTTCTCCTGTTATTGGGGCTGGGCAAAACGCCCTTCCACCAGTGATCTGATTTGGCGCTCGGGTAACACGGCAAGCGCGGTTTGGAAAGGGTTCAGTCTAGGTTCAACGGCCGGAAATGCACGGGTAAACACGTGGCCAAACACGTCGGCAAACGCGTCGGCAAAACCAGTGACAAACAGAACGTCACGAACCCAATAACAGAGGCTGGCGTAGTCGGTCACTGTCTGCTACGTCCCGCGTCATGTTACGCATCAAAGATATCACCTATGCCGTCGAAGGCCGTCCGCTTTTCGAAGGCGCCAGCGCCACCATTCCAAACGGGCACAAGGTTGGCCTGGTTGGCCGCAATGGTACCGGGAAAACCACTCTGTTCCGTCTGATCTACGGCGAACTGGTGTTGGAATCGGGCGACATTTCGCTGCCCAACAAGGCCCGTATCGGCGGCATCTCACAAGAGGCCCCCTCGTCAAACGTCTCATTGATCAATACGGTTCTGGCTGCTGATACTGAACGCGCCGAGCTGATGGCCGAGGCCGAAACCGCCACAGATCCACACCGGATCGCCGAGGTCCAAACACGACTGGCCGACATCGATGCCTGGTCCGCCGAAGCCCGCGCCGCCTCAATTCTGAAAGGTCTCGGCTTTGACGTCGAAGCCCAGCAACGTCCGTGTTCCGACTTTTCGGGTGGTTGGCGGATGCGTGTGGCCCTGGCTGCTGTGCTGTTCTCTCAGCCCGACCTGCTGCTGCTGGATGAGCCGACCAACTACCTCGACCTGGAAGGCGCGTTGTGGCTGGAAGCCTATTTGGTGAAATACCCACATACCGTGATCATCATCAGCCACGACCGCGAATTGCTGAACCGTTCGGTTGGTGGCATTCTGCACGTCGAAGAGCGCGGGTTGACCTATTACTCTGGTAACTATGATCAATTTGCGCGCCAGCGTGCTGCCAACCGGGCCGTGCAGGCCGCAGCTGCCAAGAAGCAGGATCTGCGTCGCGCTCATCTGCAGGGCTTCGTTGATCGCTTCAAAGCCAAGGCCAGTAAGGCCAAACAGGCGCAAAGCCGGGTCAAGATGCTGGAGAAAATGGAGACCATCCGCGCGCCCGAAGATGCCGCGCGCACGGTGTTCACCTTCCCCGAGCCCGAAGAAATGTCGCCGCCTATTATCGCCACCGAAGGCGCATCAGTTGGCTATGGCGACACAGTAATTCTGAGCAAGATGGACCTGCGCATCGATCAGGACGACCGGATCGCCCTGCTGGGTAAAAACGGTCAGGGTAAATCCACGCTGGCCAAAATGCTGTCGGCGCGCCTGGACGTGATGTCGGGTAAGATGACCCAGTCCAACAAGCTGCGCATTGGCTTTTTTGCTCAGCACCAGGTCGATGAGCTGTTCATCGACGAGACCCCATTGATGCACCTGCAACGGGAACGTCCCGGCGAAGGTCAATCCAAACTGCGCGCCCGTCTGGCCGGGTTTGGTCTGGGGGCAGATCAGGCAGACACCGAAGTGGGCCGCCTGTCCGGTGGGCAAAAGGCCCGGTTGTCGCTGTTGCTGGCGACCATCGATGCACCTCATATGCTGATTCTCGATGAGCCGACCAACCACCTGGACATCGAATCCCGCGAGGCCCTGGTCGAGGCGCTGACGGCCTATAGCGGCGCGGTGATCCTGGTCAGCCACGATATGCACTTACTTAGCCTGGTGGCTGATCGACTGTGGCTGGTGTCAAATGGCACAGTGAACCCCTATGAGGGCGATCTGGCCTCATACCGCGATCTGTTGCTGGCGCGTGACAAACCTGCGCCCAAACCAGCGGCGCAGAAGCCAAAACCCAAACGCCCGACCCGCGATGCCATCCTGGCGTTGCGCTCGGAGGCGCGAAAAAGCGAGCAGCGGGTGGAAAAGCTGACCCAGATGAAGGAAAAGCTGGACACCAAACTGGGTGATCCAGAGATGTACGAACCCGAGAACAAAGATCAGGCCAAAGTCTGGCAAGGCAAGCACGCCGAGGTCATGGTCGCATTGGGCCGTGCCGAAGTCATGTGGATGAAGGCCTTGGAAAAATTGGAAAAAGCAGAATCGCTGTGATTGATACCGCCTTTCTGATCACTTCTTTTGTGACGCTGTTTGTCATTGTTGATCCGATTGGCCTGACTCCGGTATTTATGGCGCTGACCCAAGGGATGAGCCCGGCCACCCGCCGGTCGGTTGGATTGCGGGCTTGTTTTACAGCCGCCGTCCTGCTGGCGCTTTTCGCGGCCTTCGGCGAGGCGGTGCTTGGGTTTATCGGCATTTCCATGGCCGCTTTCCGGGTGGCCGGTGGCGCCCTGCTGTTCCTGACTGCCCTGGATATGCTGTTTGAACGGCGTAGCAAACGGCGTCAGGATCAGGGCGATGATGACGACAGCCAGGATCCTTCTATCTTTCCGATGGCCATTCCGCTGATTGCCGGCCCTGGCTCTATCGCGACGGTGATCCTGTTGGCCGGGCAAACCACCGGCATCGAGGGTTTTGCCATGGTGATCACGGTAATGCTGGCAGTTATGGTCATTGTGGCGACGATGTTCCTTGCCTCTGGCTTGTTCGAAAGACTGCTGGGCAAGACCGGGATCAATGTGATCACCCGCCTTTTGGGGATGCTATTGGCCGCCCTGTCCGTCCAGTTTATTCTTGACGGGCTTAAGGACTTTGGCTTTGCGGGCTAGCAAGTTTCGCAGCAGTACCTAAATGAGACTGTAGGGGGGTATTTGATGGTAGACGTTGACTATGGTCGGGTAATTTACCTTGTGCTGCTGCTGTTGGTTGTCGGATCCTGGGTCTTTGTGCAAAACCGCCAGAGTCTGGGTAATACCGTGCAGCAACTTGCGATTTGGGCCTTCATCTTTTTAGGTGTGATTGCTGGGTATGGGCTATGGGGTGATATCCGCAGCACCGTCCTGCCGCAACAATCGGTGATTGGCGACGCTGGCCAGATTGAGGTTCCTCGCTCTAACGACGGTCATTATTACCTGACTTTGGATGTCAACTCGGTGCCTGTCAGCTTTCTGGTCGATACCGGTGCTACGGATGTTGTGCTGAATGCAGCTGACGCGCGTCGGGCCGGGATTGACCCAGACACCCTCGCCTATCTGGGCCGCGCCAACACAGCCAACGGTGAAGTGCGCACAGCCTCGGTCTGGCTTGACACGATATCACTGGGACCAATCACTGACACCAATGTCCGGGTCTGGGTTAACCAAGGCGAATTGGACCAATCGCTGCTTGGCATGAGTTACCTGCAACGTTGGTCCAGCATCGAAATTCGCAGCGGATCACTGGTGTTAACCCGCTAAGACACCCTATCCGGAATGATCCTCAGACTAAGTTGGCAACCCGGCTTTGACTGATAGAGCGAATGACGTCGACGATCGGCTCGATTGAAAACACGTCCAGCCCCTCTTTGCCGATAGGCAGCAACGAGGTGATTTGATCGGTGTATTCCCGAAGACTTTCGCCCAAATCGGATGTTGGCAGTCCACGTTTGTTGATCGCCCAAACCGAGACCAGAATTTCAATCGACAGAACCAGACGTGCTGCCTCAAGTATACGCTCAAAGTCAGCGACCGAATGAAACGCCAACCCAGCTGTGTCCTCTACTCCGTCAGCCAGTTGGCCGACAGACAAAAGCAACGAGGGCGCAGCCCAGATCTTGGCTGAAGTGATAAGCGACGCCGCCAAATGGCCAAGGTTCAGGAACTGTACGCCGCCCAGAGGGCTATTTGCGTCCGCAAACCCCGTGGGCAACCCGGAGAACTCGGTCCATTGTTGCTTGTGCAACCGCTCGCCAGAGATATCCAGCGTTTTGGCAAAGGCCTGCCGCAGCCCGTCTATGGCCAGGGTCATGCGGGTAGAATCCATATTACCATGCGATCGGACACATTGTTCTGCAGCATCCACAATCGGGTTATCGGTGACAGAGTTCAGCTCTTGATCCCAGACCTCGACCGCACGGTCCAGCAGTTCGCTCAGCGCCCCTTGGATCTGCGAGGCACAGCGAAAACTCAGCGGGTCCTGAATGCGCCGAGCTTGTCCATCGTCCCAAAGCTTACTGTTGTGCAGCAGCCCACGTATATCTGCACTGACCTTCGCCTGCCCGCCACGACGATGCGCGAGGTTCACCTTTTCCGAGACCGAATCCAGATTGCCGCGGAAGGCTTCCAGCGAGAAGGCCAGCGACAGGTTTGCCAGATCCAGCACATCACGTGCCTC
Source organism: Parasedimentitalea marina (assembly GCF_004006175.1). Lineage (GTDB taxonomy): Bacteria > Pseudomonadota > Alphaproteobacteria > Rhodobacterales > Rhodobacteraceae > Parasedimentitalea > Parasedimentitalea marina. The sequence goes on along the minus strand of NZ_CP033219.1, from coordinate 1,954,722 downwards.
CATCAACACTTCGGCTCCGGTGGCCAGAGTGATCGCATTGGTGTTGATCAGGGACAGGGTTTCTTTGGGTCCGGGGATGCCAAACTTTTGCGCTTGCGGCATGTTTTGCAACCAGTTCGCTATCTGTGACATTGGTATCAGATCTGCCGCGCCCACCGTCCCGTAAGATGACACCTCGGGCATTGCGGCCTCGTTGATCTGATCTGTGATCAATTGGACGAGAGGTTCTGAAACGCCTGACAGCCCAAGCGAAAATTCATTGACCAGAATGATCAAAGCGGCGCGGACACGGCTTTTGGGCAGCACAGCGCCGCCAATATGGGTTGAATGCGCGCGGGCCAGACGGCGATTATAGTCCTGCACATTTTCAGCAGCGACCGCAAAATCCTTTTGCGATCCAACGCCGGTGGTGATGCCATATCCGGGGGCGCCGCTGGCCGCGACACTTTCCACCACCTTACGACCATGGATAATCCGATCCCTGCCCTCTTCGGTGATTGCCACTTTTGACTTCTGATGTGCAGCCGTCACTAGCTGCGCACAGGTCAGAGACACGCCATCCAAAACAATTGGATCGCCGGAAGAAACGTCGGAATTATCAAACATAGTTGGCCTTCAAGTCAGGTGTGTCACGCACAGAGGTTTTCAGAATTAAACAACTTCCCAAGGAAAACTGTCCAACCGTTCATATCCTGTGTCCGTGATCAGAACCTGTGTCTCAAGCTTGACACTTTCGGACCCCTGTTCAGCAACCAGACTTTCGATACACAGCACCATGCCCGGCTCGATCTCGCCGCCGGTTGCCGTGTCGCCAAAATCTACATGCAAGGGAATAACCGGCCACTCATCCGCCATCCCAACCCCATGCGCCGCCAGGGAATAGCGATAGTCGACATGCTTGGACGGGATGCGCCAGCTTTTCTCGTTATATTCGGCAAAACTCATCCCCGGACTTAGGATCGCCAGGTTGTGATCGATTTGCTCTAGCGCAGTCGAGTAGATGCGTTTTTGTGTATCGTTCATTGGCGTATAGCCACAGGTCCAGCTGCGCGACAGGTCGGCACAATAGCCGTAAGGGCCTATCATATCAGTGTCGAACGAGATCATTTCGCCTTTCTGACAGACGCGATCCGAGCATTCGGTGTACCAGGGGTTGGTGTTTGGACCACAGGCCAGCAGTTTGGTTTCCAACCAATCCCCGCCAGAGCGCGCGTTTTCAAAGTGAAGATGCGCCCAAAGTTCGCGCTCGGTAACGCCCGGAACCGAATGCTCATAGATCCGCGCCATGCCGGCTTCGCAGACCCGGATTGTCCAGCGCATCAATTCGATTTCTGCGGCCGATTTGATGGACCGGGCCCGCTCGGTAAGTTCAGCGCCCTCAACATAAGTAAACCCACGGCTCTCGAGGGCGTGAAGTCCTGGGCCATCCAGTTTATCTGCAGCAAAACGTTTGTTGCCGCCGCCATACTGACGTAACACATCCGCAATTTCGTCGGCCCAGACTTCAACACCAGCAGCCGCCTTGTCGCCTTTGCTCATGAACATCCAGGACACGGCAGTGCGAAGTTCATCGATGCCCGGCAAGCCGTCGTTCAAATGCTCGCACCCCTTGAACTCCCACAGGATCGCCGGACCGTCTGCCAAGATCATGGCATAGCGAACCGGGTTATGGCTGGTCCAGACCTGCATGTTCGAGCTGTCGAATGCATAACGGATGTTGATAGGATCATACAGGATGATCCCCGCAACATCATTCTGCACTAGAATCTCTTTGAAACGCCCCAAACGATAGCTCCGCGCACTGTCCACAACAGTCGCACTGACCGGGCTGATCAGCGGCTTATCAGCCCCATTGCTGTTGAGATAGGTCAGTTTGCGATCATCTTTAAAGGCGTTCTGAGTTTGAGTCATTTTGACGTCCTATGACAAGACTTTGCCGCAAGCCAAAGTCGCAGCCATGTCCCGGTTTGAAATGGGAACTCCTTCCGGGCCAGGCCAGGAAGGAGCTATTTGTTTTAGGTCACAGAGCGGCCGTAGAAACCCTGCTGTTCCTCGGTCGAAAAGGCCACATCAGGCTGTTCATAGTAGGAAAAAATTGCAGTCACCCGCTCGGTTGGGCCCTCGACGGGAATCACACGGTGGGCCGTGTTAACGCCTCGGAAAACATTCAGCGCACCCGCTTCGGGCATCATCTGCTTGGTTTCCGGATCTTCTCCGGCCAGCACCGCCGCAACCCCGTCATAGTTCGGATTATCCGCCGATCGCAGATCTTTACGATACTCAAGCTGCCCACCAGTTTCCGCAGCTTGAAGCAGAATTGTCGTGGTAAACTCTGCCCGGTCAAAGTGCCAGTTCAACCCCTCACCGTCGCGGGTCGCCTGCACGTTCACGCGCGCCATCTTATCGGCCATCTGATACAGTTTTTCTTTGCCCTTGGTTGCAGCCAGAAAGGCCGCAAACGGTGCCCATTCATACACATCGATCACCGGGTTGCCGACCAACTGATCCGCACAAAGTGTGTGGTTCACAGTTTCGACTTTTTGCATCGCCGGGTGCGCATCTGTTAGGCCATCCACGCTGTCCTTGAAGTAAACATTGTGGCGCCGGGCATGGCGAAAAGACTCGGTGTCCATGGCCGGTTTGACTGCATCCGCTGCCGCTTGGGCCACGCCGGGTTTAAAGAACCCTGGCAGATTGAACATGCCCTCACTGGCAAGGTCCGCCTGACACTTTTCAACCAAAGCGGCGTATTCAGCGCTGTCCGGGCGGTCCAGGGGATATTTTTCAAGATCGATAAACTGGTTCATATCACGTCCTCCGTTGTCCTCATTGAGCGCATGTTATGGACAATCACAACCAGATTTATTATTAGGTATCATAAGAAAAAATAGGGTGACGATGCATAATCTACCTTCCTTGAACGGGTTGCGGGCCTTTGAGGTTGCGGCCAGATGCGGCAGCTTTGTACTGGCTGGCAATGAACTGGGTGTCAGCTCTGCGGCTGTTAGCTTGCAGGTCAAAAGTCTCGAAGACCATTTGGGCAAAATGCTATTTCTGCGCAAAGGCAACCGGATATCCCTGACCGACGCCGGCGAAGAGATGTACCCCAAACTGGCTCGGGCATTTGGTGAGCTGTCAGATGCGGCCCAAATCGTTCGCAGCAACAAACGCACCCGGCAAGTTGTCGTCAGCGTGCTACCAGCATTGTCAGATCGCTGGTTTCTTCCAAAAGCATTGAGTTTCAGAGAGCAGACCGGGGTGGCGCTGGATATTCGTGTTCAGGAAGACCCCATTGATTTTGAGCGGGAGGCGATTGATGTTCGCCTGACGTTTGGGTCTGCGTTTTACCCGGGGTACCGCCAAATCCCACTATTCTCTGATTTTGCGCTTCCGGTCTGTTCACCATCATTTTGGGAACAATACTCAGACCCCGACGGGATGATGACGAATATTCCCGACACCAAGCTTATCCACCATAAATGGGGACCAGCCTACGCCAGCGAGCCGGTCTGGGCGGATTGGCGGCGAGAGGCAGGCACCGCTAGCGTCGCCCTCACCAACCCGGGGTTGATCCTTAGTGACATGTCACTTGCGATTTCGGCAGCCAAGCAAAACGCAGGTGTCGCCCTGACCCCTTCCATGTTGGTAAAGGCAGATCTCATCTCCGGCTCATTGATTTCTCCGACTAAGGTGAACCTGCCAATGAAAAAAGACTATGTTTGCGTCGTCCCAAATGCACGCGCGGAAACATCAACGGTTCGTTTGCTCTTGGAATACTTGGGTCTGGATAAAGGTAGCCCGCGCTCGTAATTATTGACGGTTTCAGGCGCCCAAACCGATGCTCGAAAGATGTCAGAGTATTGGGGCGTGACTGACTAGAGACGATGTCGCCCGACGATGTAAATTAGGAGCACCAACATGCCACCTATTGATTTATCCGAAAACAGTGCCGCAGATCCGGCCGCCCAGTTGGCACCGCGCCTGCGGGCCTACCTTTGCCAAGTTGCCGGGCAAGCGGTGCCCATCACCTATCAAGCGCTTGCCAAGGCTTTGGGCCTTGCGCCACCAAATACGATCCATCGGCTCACTCTCGCATTGGAATATCTGATAAAAGAAGATGCCGCCGCCAACCAGCCATTGATCGCAGCTTTGGTGGTCAGCAAAACACGGAACGGATTACCAGCACCCGGATTTTTCGATTGCGCACAGCGCGTTGGGCGGTTCAGTGGTGACCACTCGGGGCCTGAACAACTCGCATTTCACACAGCTGAGTTCGATGCGGCCGTTACATTCTGGCGCGTGACACCCGAGAGTCCAGCGGCAAGTGCCTGAGTGGAAACCTCGACCTGAACAGCAAGGCTGCAATCTGGCCGCGGCCCCATTGGTGTTAAACAATGGGACCGGGGTCGCCTTTAGCTGTGGCTGAGTACCAGCATTTTTTAGTATCTCAATCCTCCTGTGCACCTCAACTTATTCCGGGAAATCGAACCGCCCATTAGGATACATTCACCCATGTTTTCATCCCTGCAGCTTGATGGCCCAGCATGTGACAATGCAGCAGCCACTTTCCAGGATTGTCAAAAACGCACAAAATATCACGCGTCTCTCCGGCCTCGATCAAAGTGGTATCTCTGAACGCGCCCGGCTCTCCGTCTGCATTCAGTTCAAAAAAGTGATGGCCATGCAGGTGTATCCCATGTGGAAACCTGGTGTCGTTCACCAAAGATATACGTGCCGTCTGTCCCCGTTCAAAATCATGGAACGGCTTGTCGGTTAGTCCTGACTGACCGTTGAAGCCCCAGATATCGCTGAAAGACGTGCTGCGAGGGCTCATTGCGCCACCTTCCATTGTCAATGTCAACAACAGCGCGGCATCCAGATCTGGCTGCGCGATTTCATTTGCCGGCAGCGGCGTAATCGGTGATGCGATGCGCTGGTCGTTGGCCCCTGAAACGGTAATCTCTCCCATAACATAGGGACTGTCAGGCGTTGGGAACAGGAACTGCACAATTTCGGGTGCCGTGACATCGGCAATGATATCAACACGCTGAGCCGGGGTCAAAACCAGATCAGCGATATCCTGAGGCGTGGTGAGCGGCATACCGTCAAGGGCTACCACCTTTCCCTGAATACCCGTCAGTTCGACAGGAAAAATGCGGTCTGTTGCGACATTGAGCAGTCTAAAACGCACGCGGTCGCCGGTCCGAAGCTGAGCCTCAGGTGTTATGATCGCCCGGGCAAAGTTTCCCAATCGACCCGCATGGGACTGATCATGCCGACTGTCAAAATCCGCCGCCAAGACGCCGGTCTCTGACATCCTCCAGTCGTCAATCAAAACGGTCATGTCATGATCCACATCCGGTGGATTGCGTTCTTCCACAATCAGCGGCCCATACATCCCCTTGGCGACCTGCTCCCAGGATCGGTTGTGGGCGTGATACCAGAATGTGCCTGCATCCGGTGCGCGCAGGCGATAAGCAAACTCACCGCCGCTGGGAACAATGTCTTGGGTCAACCCCGGAACACCGTCCATTGCATTTTCCGACCGCAAACCATGCCAATGCACCGCCGAACCCTGATTGATCTGGTTCAGAAACCTGACATCAACAAAGCCTCCCTGGGCCAGGCGAAGCTCGGGGCCAGGCGTGTTACCGTTGTATCCCCACATGGCAGATGCCGGACTGTCGTCTGGTAGAATTTGTGCCGTGACGGGTTGCGCAACTAAATCCTGTGAGCTGCTGGCCCAACCCAGTCGTGGTGCCAGCAGTGCCGCAGTTCCAGCAGCCAGGAAGTCTCGTCTATTCATATTGCTACTCACATCGGTAATGCCAAAACGCTGGTCAGAGTGGCGGTTACGCCCAATACAGCAGTGATGACAAAAGTTTCAATTTCAACTGAGCGAACCAGGTGCTTTGCCGCGGCATGGTCCCCGCCTTGCATTGCCGGGATGAAACGGAACTTGTTGGCGGCGGCCAAGCCCAGCAGCAAAGCGACCAAAGCCACTTTACCCACGAGGGTTACTCCGTAAGTTGTGGAAAAAATGAGCGAAATGCTTCCTAATATCAGCCAGGCCATCAGACCTCCTGCCAGGACCAGGACCAAAACAACACCCGAGGCCATGACACCAAAACGGTGCCCCAAATCCGCCGCCGCTGCCAATTTCTCTGGATCGCGGGCCAGCCACCGCAGAGGTGCAAGAATCCCGATCCAAAACGAGATCCCAATTAAATGCAGCAGCAACAACAGGCGAATGCCGGTTTGGTCCAACTCTGGAATATGACCGATCTGGGCAAACGACCAAAGCGCAATCAGACTACCTGTTAAAGTCACCCAAACCCCGACTTTGGGAATAAAAAGGCCAACAAACAGCAAGGCGATGCCGATCAGTCGATAGAACAACACATCCCCCACCGAGGTGGTCCAAAGGAGGCCAAGCATTTCAGGATCCGCCATTCCGGACACATCACCCGTTAGTGCGGCCCCACGCAGAAGAAAGCTAAAGGTGGTCGCTGCAAAAGCAACGCCGGTCAAAACCAGCGCAAACGACCGCAATCGCCGTTCAAGAGACGTGACATGGGCGACAAAGACAATCCGCACTAAGACAAGCCCTGTCGCCCCGGACAGGCTTGTATACAGTAATACCTTAGCCGCGATTGCAGCAACTTCCCAGATATCCAGCATATTCAATTAACCTCGAAAGAGAATTCACCCTGCACGGCGTGACCGTCCATGCCCAGTCCCCGCCACCTCACAAAGTAGCTGCCGTCCCCAAAATCTTGTAACGGCATAGTATACATTTGTTCAAAACCGGTCTGTCCGCCAATTTCAATGGCAACAGCTGGATTGGTGTCATGGGACACCTCGACTTTTGTCAGTCGGATTTTATTTGCAAAGCCAAATTCGATCTGTGTTGGAACGTTGGCTAATATTGAGTTGTTGGGCGGCGTGGTTGTGTTAACTTTTGAATGGGCTGATGCACCCGAGGCGAGCAACGTTGTCAGAACAAGTGTGATGATGATTTTCATGTTGATACCTCAAAGAATTCCATTGGCGCGTTGTAGCTCGCGTATGTAAGTGACGATCATGGCAACATCGCCACGGGTCAAGCCTTGGACTGGCGGCATATCGCCAAACGGCCAGTGGTGGCTTTTGACACCTAGCGCAGCAGCGCGTTGAAACGCCTCATCGCCGTGGTGACTGGGTTCATAGGTTTTGTGGATAAGCGGCGGCGCAACGCCTTTTGTCCCGACTGCATTTACACCATGACAGGCGGCGCATGCACTCTCAAAAATCTGCTTGCCAATCGCCGCATTGCCCTCAACCGGTGGACTCAAAACGGCGACAATCGCCCCGCCATTTCCAGACTCTGAGGGAATTTGTTGGTTCGGTGATCTGGTCTGCCAAACCGCAATCAACGCAAGGGCGACAATACCGCCACCCCCCAACATGATATATCTTCGATTCATATGGTGTTCCTAACCAGGATATTGACTGAAATTGCGCGCAAGCCCGTCGGCTGCCACACCGGACGCAACAGCATCCAGGCCTAGCCAAACAGCAAACGCAGGGTGGATCAGTCTTAGCCGTTAGGAGGGCGGTCCGGAGTTTCGACCTGATTCAGATGTCGCAGATCACTTTCAAAACGTGCCTGAACGACGTCGAAACGAACTATTCCAGCAGAAATCTGAGGGACCAAACTCGATAATCCCGGACACATATGGACATTGCAATTTTCGTGTTCACTGGCGGTATAGTTCGGGGTCATCTCATGCTGAGAAGCGTCACTGCCAGCATTTGGGTTAGATTTAGCCTCGCGGAGCATAGACATATGATCCGCACAGTGGCCAGATTGACCATCCATAGCAAGCGCATACCCCGTCGTGCCGAGCCCTGTAATCAGGATCAGCAAACCAAAAGCAACGGTCAAGACAAGGCGCTTTAGCAATTCCATTGTATTCTGCTAGGGCGTTTTCGGGGCATCAGCAACCTTTAACAGCAGTCTCGGGTGACTGGGCGGATCACAATTTCGTACAGTCTGCTACGCAATAACTGCACCGCCTCTGCATTATTTCTCGGCCTTTTTCTCCCAGCGACCCGATTCCTCGGACCAGTATTGGGCGGAACACCCGGCATCAGTCAGGCTTTTCCACTGGCTCCGGGCCTGTTGAACAGCCTCAAGGTCGGTGCCGTCGAACAGCACGCAGACCCGCTGCATGGTCTCAACCTCTTCCGGGCTAACGGGTGCACCGTCAACAGCCATCACGCATTCCGGCGCATTTGCCGCTGTTGGGCCGGTCGTCAGCAACACTGGTTGCAGCGCATCATTTGGCCCGCCCTGCAGCCCGTGCGCCAGAAAGCTGTCTTTGGCGCCCTGCCACAGACGTTCGTCCAACCAGCCCATGCGGTCAGGATCATTGCCGCGAACAGCGATACGCCAGCCCGCCCCACGTGCTTTTTCAAGCAAGACAGGGAGAGTTTTGTCCAGCGGTCCCTGCGTCAGGTGATAAAAGAAAACCGCGCCCATTCTGGTCTCACTCGATCTCGTCCTGGGTCTCGAACCCATTACTTACCAAGCGGTTCAGCGCCGCAACGCCCCAGCCGGTTGCCCCTTTGGGCGCATAGGTGGTGTCGGATTTAACCGAGGCAACACCGGCAATATCAAGGTGTATCCAGGGGGTCTCATCTTTAACGAACCGCTTCAAAAACTGCGCTGCTGTCACTGAACCAGCCGCACGACCACCCGTATTTTTAATGTCCGCGATGCGCGACTTAATCAGATCATCATAGCCTTTGCCCAGTGGCATCCGCCACGCGCCCTCATCTTCGGCAGCGGCTGCCTTGAGGAAAGCATTGCACAGCGCATCATTGTTCGAAAACACACCTGCGTTCTCGTGGCCCAACCCAACGATTATGGCCCCGGTCAGGGTCGCCAAATCAATCATTCCAACCGGATTGAAGCGTTCCTGCGTGTACCACATCACATCGCACAGGACCAAACGTCCCTCGGCATCGGTATTGATCACCTCAATAGTGTCGCCCTTCATCGATTTCACGACGTCGCCGGGGCGAACAGCATTGCCCGAGGGCATGTTTTCGACCAAACCAACCAGACCAACCACATTGGCTTTGGCGCCACGCAAGGCCAGCGCCCGCATGGTGCCTGCCACCACACCCGCGCCGCCCATGTCCATGGTCATATCTTCCATGCCACCCGCCGGCTTCAACGAAATCCCGCCGGTGTCAAACACCACGCCCTTACCGACCAGTGCCAACGGGGCCTCGCCATCAGTGCCGCCGTTCCACTGCATAACCACAACTTTGGATGGGCTATCAGAGCCCTGCCCAACACAGAGCAGTGAGCGCATTCCCAGCTCTTCCAGTTTCGGCTCGTCCAGCACCTCAACCTTAAGGCCGATGGCTTCCATCTCAACCAGACGATTGGCGAATTCGGTGGTGGTCAAAACATTGGCCGGCTCATTGATCAAATCACGCGTCATGTGGACGCCTTCGGCGACAGCCTGCATCGGCGCAAATTTCGCGGCGATATCGTTATGTGCCTTGTGCGCAATCACCACTTCAATTGCGGCCTTACTGTCTTCGGCAGATTTATGCTGATCAAATGCGTAACCGCGCAGCGCAATTCCGAGCGCCAGATCAGCGGCTTTTGGCATGGAACCGGCCATCACCGTCACCGTTTTACCAGCTCCAAGTTTTGCCAATGCTGCACCAGCTTTGCGGGCTTCAATCGGTGTAACGCGGCGCGGCATGACCAGCACATCCAAGGCTTCGACCTGCATGCCCGCCGGCCAGCCCAGGGAAATAACCTGGCCGGTTTTGACCTTTTGAAAGCCATCACTGGCGATCAACCGCGCCAAGGCGCCTTTGCTCAGGCGGTTCGCACTGCGTCCAGCCTGATCCATCAGACCTTCCGGAGTGATCAGCACCACCACGCGGCCAACCAGTTCTGACAGTGATTTGGGATCGTAATCGACAAAACGGATAGGTGTCAGACTGTTCATGAGGCGGGCTCCAGCTTGGATTGATGCGATTTGGCTCAACAGCTAGCCTGCAGCACAACAATTGACTAGGGCCTGTTGTACCGAAGGATCTGCATTCACGTGGAAAATGCAGTTTTACCCGGCGGCGTTTTACTCTAAGATCGGCGACAATAAAAATGGCAAGGTCTGGGGGGATCGCAGTGTCACGATTCGACAGATATGTGCTGTCCCAGTATCTACTCTTTTTCGGCTTCTTCGCACTGATCTTGGTGGCGGTGTTCTGGATCAACCGGGCCGTGGTGCTGTTTGACCGCCTGATAGGCGACGGACAGTCGGCGCTGATCTTTTTTGAGTTTACCGCACTGGCGCTGCCAAACCTAATCCGGATGGTCTTACCCGTCGCGGCTTTTGCCTCTGCTGTTTGGGTAACCAACCGATTGAACAGTGAAAGTGAGCTAACAGTATTGCGAGCCACTGGGACCAGTCCCTGGCAAATGGCCCGGCCAGCGCTGGCCTTTGGGATCGTTACCGCATTAATGATGTCAGCACTGACACATTTTCTGTTGCCCGCATCCATTGATCAACTTCGCGACCGAGAATCCGAAGTTTCGCGAAATATCACTGCCAAACTGTTGAGTGAGGGAAATTTCCTTCATCCTGCCGAAGGCGTGACTTTTTACACGCGCAAGATTGATTCGGATGGGACGCTCAACGATGTGTTTCTATCAGACCGGCGTACTTCGGATCAAAGCGTGATCTATACCGCCGCACGTGCTTTTCTGGTTCGCGACCAGGACCGCTCTCATCTTGTGATGGTAGACGGTATGGCCCTTAGAACGGATCTCAAAGGCCGCACGCTGTCGTCCACAGTATTTACAGATTTCTCCTACGATATCAGTACACTCGCAAACAAATCTGGAGAGAAAATCCGTGGCATTCGGGTGATTCCCAGTTTCGAGCTCCTAACCCGCGCGGCTTTAATTTCGGAACAGGAAGCTTTTAGCCTTGGTCAATTGGCCGAAGAGCTTCACCAACGTTTTGCAAGAGCCATTGTTTGCGTGGCCGTCGTCCTGATCGGCTTTTCCTCCTTGATGCTTGGGACGTTCTCAAGGTTTGGCGTTTGGCGACAGGCCTTGCTGGCCTTTGTTTTACTAATTGTCATCGAAAGTCTGCGTGGTGTGGTTGCAGGTCCAGTACTGGAAAATGCTGACCTTTGGCCATTGATCTACCTACCATCAGCATTTGGACTGGTCATTACAGTCATCTTCCTTCAACTGGCGGCCCAACCGATCAAACTGATCAAACAACGTCCCGACAATGCGACAGGAGAGGCAGCACAATGAAGCTAGACCTCTATTATGCGCGTCGTTTCCTGCAATGGTTCGCCATCATTTGCACAGTCTTGCTTACTCTGGTGATGTTGATCGACCTAAATGAACAGTTCCGACGTTTTGACGGGCTCGACCTTAGTTTTGGTCAATTGTTAAACCTGACCTTATTAAGCGCTCCGGCGGCGTTGAACCAGTTTCTGCCGTTGATCATGATCCTTGCTACCATTGTACTGTTTGTTGGTCTTGCTCGCAGTAGTGAACTGGTGGTGACCCGTGCCATAGGCCGATCGGGCATTCGCGCGCTGGCAGCACCGTTAAGCATGGCCGCTTTGATTGGCGTTTTTACAGTCAGCACTTTGAACCCAATTGTTGCGGCCACGTCAAACCGATACCAGGATCTTTCAGATACATACCGGTCCGGCGGCCCGGCGGCCCTGTCTATTTCTGGCGAGGGTCTTTGGCTGCGTCAGGGTGGTGCACTGGGGCAATCCGTCATCCACGCGGCGGGTTATGGTGGTGAGTCTGGCGATATCAGTCTATATGACGTCACCATTGTTTCCTATGCTCCAGATGGAGGCCCAATGCGCCAGATCATCGCCGAAAGTGCGCGGATTAAAGGCGATTCCTGGCTTTTGAAAAATGCCAAGGAGTGGCCTCTGACCCCAGGACTGAACCCCGAAACAAATTCGGGCCATCATAGCGAGCTTTTATTGCCCACAACACTGACCCAAGATCGAATTCGCGATACCCTGGGAACTGTTGAGGGGATTTCGATTTATGATCTGCCCGAAACAATTCGAGCACTTGGCGAGGCCGGTTTTTCGGCCAAACGCTTTGAGGTCAAGCTACAAGTGGAGCTGGCGCGACCTCTGTTTCTCGTAGCGATGGTTCTGGTTGGTGCCGCCTTTACCATGCGCCACGCGCGGTCGGGTGGCACAGGGTTGGCAGTTCTCATGGCCGTGTTATTGGGGTTTGGCCTATATTTCATTCGAAACTTCGCTCAAATCTTGGGTGAAAACGGTCAAATCCCAGTCAGCTTGGCCGCTTGGGCGCCGCCTGTCGCCTCGATCCTGCTGACACTTGGTTTACTTCTCCACGCAGAGGATGGCTGAAATGCGTCGCACTCTTTACGTATTGACCGTTGTTCCCTGGATGGCACTGGGTTCCGCCGCCGCCGCACAGCAATCCTCTACGCCAGCGAACAACGGTCAACCGGCCATGTTGGTTGCCGATCAGGTCTTCATTACCCCTGAACGCACCTTGATTGCCGAGGGGAATGTCGAAGCCTTTCAGGGTGATATCCGCTTGCGAGCACAGAAAATCACCTTTGACCGGGACAATGGCACTCTCCAGATTGTGGGACCCATTCGCATTGATCAGGGCGGCGAGATCACCATTCTGGCCAGTGCCGCGGAAATGGACAAAGACCTGCGCAATGGCATTTTGAATGGTGCCCGCATGGTGTTTCAGCAGCAACTCCAGCTGGCCTCGGTACAGATGACCCGCGTCAGTGGTCGGTATACGCAACTCTACAAGACATCCGTTACATCTTGCCACGTTTGTGGCGACGGCTCGCCACCGCTTTGGCAAATCCGTGCCGAGCGGGTCACCCATGACCAGTTGGAAAAGCAGCTCTATTTTGAGAATGCGCAATTCAGAATTCTGGACGTACCGGTGTTCTATTTTCCAGGCCTGCGCCTGCCTGATCCAACACTCGATAGGGCCTCCGGCTTCCTTGTGCCGTCCGTGCGCACCACCTCGGCCTTAAGTACCGGTATCAAAGTTCCGTATTTCTTTACGTTTGGCGACAACCGGGACCTGACGTTGGCCCCTATCTGTCATCAAAACCCGTACTCTGGATGCGCGGTACCGACAGGCATTTAGAAATGGAGCCCTTGAAATTGAAGGTGCCATTACTCGCGATGATTTGCAGCCGGGTGACACCCGCGGCTATCTGTTTGCCGATGGTGCATTTGATCTGCGCAATGACTTCAAGCTTGAATTTGGAATCAGAACCACTTCGGACAATGCATACCTAGCAGATTACGGGCTGCCAGACCTTGACCGTCTACGCTCGCAACTGACGCTCTCAAAAATCCATCGCGATAGCTTTTTCCGTGCAAGTGCGATTTACTACAAAACCCTGCGCGACACAGAGGTGCAGACTGAAATCCCGTCGTCCATCGGAGACGCGTATTATCAGCAGCGGTTTCATCCCTCCCAACTGGGCGGTGAAGTGCAAATGACCCTGTTGGCACATGCCCATACCCGCTCTACCAACACAGATGTTGTCGGACGCGATGTCGCCCGAACTACTCTGGATGCCAATTGGGACCGGGAATGGCATCTGCAAAACGGGATTGTCACCCAGACCCAATTGGGCATGTCTGCCGATGCGTTTAACATTCAAGATGACACGAACTATGCGTCAAATGAATCCCGCATAACGCCACGGGGTGCAGTCACATTCCGCCTGCCTATGACCCGGCGCACTGCCTCAGGGGATTCAGAATTTGTGGAGCCCATCTTGCAACTGGGCTGGAGCGAAACCATTGGCGATGCAGTCCCAAATGACGAAAGCAATTTCGTCGAATTCGATCAGGGCAATCTACTGGAAATTTCCCGATTTCCGGCAACTGATGCCCGTGAAGAAGGTCTGTCACTGGTCTATGGGGTCAACTGGGCCCGCTATTCTAACAAAGGCTGGCAGGCCTCAGGCGCAATTGGCCAAGTGTTCCGGAGCACGGCAAACAACAGCTTTACCAAGTCTTCAGGTCTTGGCGGCACCTCTTCCGATATTCTTTTGGCTGGGCAGCTCAAACTGGATGATGGCCTGGCCCTCACAACGCGCGGATTGCTAAATGGCTCACTGAACTTCTCTAAGGCCGAAGTTCGCGGAGATTGGTCCAATCAGACAGCCCAACTTTCTGGCAGCTATCTGTGGCTTGGCACTGACGTAGACGAAGGTCGAACCGAAGAAACCTCAGAAGTTTGGTTCGACGGCAGTTATCAGGTTCATGCGAACTGGTCCGCCAGTGCCAATATACGCTACGATATTTCCGACTCTCGGGCGTCTCGGGCGGGCATCGGATTTGTCTACAGCAACGAATGCGTAACGGTCGATCTTTCTGTTAACAGGCGCTACACTACCACATCAAGTGTTGAGCCTTCGACCGATTTCGGCTTTACCATCGCATTGAACGGTTTTTCCGTTGATAGCGGCACACAAAATTACAGGCGATCATGCAGCAAATCTTAAAGTCTTGCTTCTCTGCCCCGGATTTCATCCGTGGTGCTGTCCGTGTAACTTACACGACCCTTATTATTGGGACGGCGGTCGCGCTTCCCCAATTCCTGTCGGCACAGGGATTATTTTCGCCGGCTGTCATCGTGAATGAATCGGTGATCACAAACTTTGAACTAGACCAACGGACCCAGTTCAACCGGTTGCTTGGTATCCCCGGTGACCCTGCCTCACTCGCTCTTGAGGATTTGATCAAGGACCGATTGCAAAAAGAGGCCGCATCTGACGCCGGCATAAGTATTTCCGAAGACGCGGTCACTGCTGGCATGACCGAGCTTGCAGGTCGTGCCAATCTGACACTCGAGGAATTCACCAAAGCACTTGGCGAAAATGGTGTGTCGCCTGAAACTCTCCGCGATTACACCATTGCCGGACTGACCTGGCGTGACTACGTCGGGTCACGGTTCTTGTCCCGGCGCGCCCAAGCGAGGCGGAAATTGATCGTGCAATGGGGCGGGCGGGCACTGGCGGTGTGCAGGTGCTTTTGTCCGAAGTGATCATCCCGATAAATGAACAAAATGCACCTCAGGTTGGAGAACTCGCCGAACAAATCAGCCAGCTGGGCAGTACCTCAGAGTTTTCAGCGGCCGCGACACAATATTCCGCTGCCGACAGCCGCACCAATCAGGGTCGCCTTCCCTGGATGTCACTGACCAAATTGCCACCACAACTGCAAGAAGTTGTATTAGCTCTGAACACTGGCGAAATCACCGCTCCACTGCCCCTTCAGGGCGCTATTGCGCTGTTTCAAATGCGCGGCGTTCGCGAAATTGCCGGTGCGGCGCCACGATATGCAGCAATCGAATATGCCAGCTACTTCATTCCAGGTGGTCACAGTGCGGACGCCCAGGCAACCGCCCAACGTGTAGCCGCTCAGATCGACACCTGTGACGATCTCTATGGAATCGCCAAAGACCAAGACCCTGCGGTTCTGGACATCCAAAGCCTGGTTCCAGCCGAGATCCCTCAGGATATCGCAATTGAGCTGGCAAAACTGGACACTGGCGAGACATCTACCGTTCTGACCCGCAACTCTGGCCAAACACTGATGTTGCTGATGATGTGTGGTCGCACTGCTGATTTGGGGTCTGACGAAGACAATGGTCGCCAGGGAGTCGCAAATGCACTCACTCAGCAAAGGCTCGAGGCCTATTCCGAGAGTTTCATCGAGCAATTGCGTGCTGACGCCGAGATTGTCATAAAATGACCCCCCTCCTCCCCATTGCGCTCAGTTGTGGGGAGCCCGCGGGCGTGGGCCCAGAAATCACCGTCAAGGCATGGGATGTTTTACGCGACACCTGCCCGTTCTTTTGGATTGGCGACCCTCGTCACCTTCCCCAAGGCACTGAATTTGTCGAAATTTCCACCCCTGCAGAGGCGCTGAACATCTGCGCCACAGCCCTACCTGTTTTAACCCAGCGCTTTGAGGGACCCGTCATCGCCGGCCAACCACGTTCACAGCACGCTGCGGCCGTCATTGGGTCCATAGAGACGGCTGTCAACTTGGTGCAGGACGGACAGGCCTCTGCGATCTGTACCGCACCGATCCATAAGAAAGCATTGATTGACGGGGCGGGGTTTGCTTATCCCGGTCACACCGAATTTCTCGCCGCACTGGCCGGACGCAACCGGGTTGTGATGATGCTGGCCTCAGAACAGTTGCGCGTGGTGCCTGCCACTATTCATATTGCGCTGGCTGAGGTGCCGCAGCAGCTCACCCCAGCCTTGTTGCGCGAGACCATCGCCATCACGGTTCAAGGCTTGCAAGGACAGTTTGGCATCGCTCACCCGCGCATAGCCGTGGCCGGACTAAACCCCCACGCTGGTGAAGGCGGCGCAATGGGCCAGGAAGAACTGACCTGGATCACTGCACTGCTGCGCGACCTGCAATCAGAACAATACGACCTCACTGGCCCGCATCCTGCCGACACTCTGTTCCATGCCGCGGCCCGCGCCCGCTATGACGCGGCCATCTGCATGTATCACGATCAGGCGCTGATCCCGATAAAAACGCTGGATTTTGACCGCGGCGTCAACGTCACCCTGGGCCTGCCGTTTATTCGCACCTCCCCAGATCACGGCACCGCCTGTGATATTGCTGGACAGGGACAGGCCAATCCCAGCAGCCTGATCGAAGCCCTTAAAATGGCGCAGACCATGGCCAGAACCTCTTGATCCTTCATCTGGCCCTAAGTATCCCCGCCGGAGGCACAAAATCTTTGCTTATCCTACCGCCCAGCAGCAAGTTAGAAACCCTATGACCGCCATCGACACTCTGCCTCCCCTGCGCGAGGTTATTGCAGACCACCAGTTGTCCGCCCGCAAATCACTGGGGCAGAACTTTCTGCTGGACCTGAACCTGACGGCCAAGATCGCACGGCATGCCGGAGACCTGAGCGGTTGCGACGTATTGGAAATCGGTCCCGGACCCGGCGGCTTGACCCGGGGCTTGCTGGCCGAGGGCGCACGCCGGGTGTTGGCGGTCGAAAAAGACGCCCGCTGCTTGCCCGCACTGGCTCAGATCTCTGACGCCTATCCTAATCGCTTGCAGGTGATCGAAGGGGATGCACTCGAGGTTAATCCGCTTGAGCACCTGACGCCACCGATCCGCGTAGCCGCCAACCTGCCCTACAACATCGGTACAGAATTACTGGTGCGCTGGTTGACCCCAAACAATGGCCGCCGTTCTGGCAAAGCCTGACGCTGATGTTCCAACGCGAGGTCGCCGAGCGCATCGTAGCGCAGCCTGGCACCAGAAATATGGCCGCCTGGCCCTATTGGCCCAGTGGCGCGCAGAACCGCATATCGTGTTATCCCTGCCTCCAGGCGCCTTCACACCGCCGCCAAAGTGTCCAGCGCCGTGGTCCATCTGACGGCCCTGGCTCAACCGCGTTTTCCCGCCGATGCAGCCACGTTGAATCAGGTGGTGGCCGCCGCTTTCAACCAACGCCGCAAAATGCTGCGATCCGCGCTGAAATCTGTGTCACCAGACATCGAGGACCACCTGAATGCTGCGGGCATTCCTCCGACTGAACGCGCGGAACAGGTCAGTCTGGAGGCATTCTGTGCCCTGGCACGCAGTCTAAACCCCGACTGCTGATCTCTGCGATCACCGCTGAAATTTGAAAACCAGATCTTTACGGCCTTTGGCATTGGGTATGTCTCATACCCCAATGCCAAATCCAATGCGCCTGCGATAGATACGGGACATTGCGTTGTTATGGGGTTCTTTGCCCAGATCCTCAAACCTGAACCCCAGACGTAAAAAAGCCCCGGTCCCTACTGGACCGGGGCTTTCTTCAATGTCTCATAAAAAAACTTACTCAGCCGCTTTGGGCGCATCACCAGATTTAATGGCAGGCTCCGCTGGTGTTTCAGCCTTAGGCGCAACAGGCGCGGCGACTGGCTTTTCAACTTTGGGGCGACCGGAGCCGCTGGTGCCTCTGCCTTAGGTGCGGCGGCCTTCGCAGGTTTTTTTTCAACCTTAGGCGCGACTGGCGCCGCCGGCGTTTCGGCCTTCATCGCAGCAGGTTCCCCGGCGGCTTTGTCGGCCACTGGTTCCTGTGGCTTTGGCGCAGGCTTACGCGTGCGAGGGCGACGTGTGCTTTGTTTTTTGGGTTTGCTTTCTGGCGTCTCGACCAGACCAGAATCCCCAGATGCCTCGACAGGGCTGCTCATATCCAGAACGTCAGGTTGTGGTGCGCCTGCTGGATCATCGCTCGGGGCGGGTCTTGGCGCTGAAACGGGTTCGTTGCGGGCAGCCGCGTCATTACGAGCGGCAGCTTCGCGCTCCTGACGTTCGACGCGTTCACGATCACGCTCTGCCTGGCGATCACGGTTTTGCCGCTCTTGCTCTTCGCGACGGGCATCCTGCTCACGCTGAGCCTCACCCAACATCCGCATATAGTGCTCGGCATGCTGTTGGAAATTCTCAACTGCGACCCGGTCACTGCCCAACTGCGCATCGCGCGCCAGTTGGTTGTATTTGTCGATGATTTGTTGCGGGGTGCCACGCACCTTGCCCTCTGGGCCCGAGCTATCAAAAACCCGGTTTACAACATTACCACCACCAGCGGGGCGATTGCGGTTCGACTTCGACCGCGAACGTGATTTAGACGATCTCATTTGTATAACGTCAGCCTTGATTCGTTGCGTCGCAGATCCCAAACTGTGCATATTAGCACCGGACCATCGACCATTTTGGGCTTGGTGTCGCCGGGAAGGGTTCTGAGCCAAACACACTTGCGACGCCTATGTGTAACCCTGTCCGGCACATCCAGACAAGAGGCAGGATAGGATTTTTCGACTTTTTTCGATCAAATTGGCCATTTTCGGCGCCAAACCTCATCTGGATTAGGCGCTTTGCGCACAAACCACCCGATCGCGGCCATCCAAATCTTGAACGACACGGATCTGACGCAATCCAGCCAATTCGAACAGGGCAGCCACCGCCGCCGCTTGGGTTGGACCGATCTCAACCAAAACGCGACCACCCGGTGTTAGGTAGTGTCCCACGTTCGCGGCAATACGGCGGTAGGCCCCCAAACCGTCGCCACCATCCGTCAGGGCCATTTCCGGTTCATGAATTCGAACCTCGGCCGAAAGCCCCGGCATTTCATTCAGCGCAATATAGGGAGGGTTGGACACGATAAGATCAAATTGACCATCTACGTTCTGAAACCAATCCGATTGGCGAATATCAGCCCGAGGCTCAACCCGGTGCAGCACTGCGTTGGCACTGGCCTGCAAACAAGCCGCTTCGCTTAGATCCACACCAAGGCCAGTGGCGTCCCGCTGTTCTCCCAGCAGCGTCACCAAAATACAACCCGATCCGGTGCCCAGATCTAATACCCGCTGAAATGGTGCGGCCAGGGCGGCCTCAATCAGGCATTCCGTTTCCGGGCGCGGGTCCAGAACATCACCCGATACCTTGAACCGGCGGCCATAAAATTCACGCTCGCCCAATAGATGCGATACAGGCACCCGGATGGCCCGCAGCGCGATCAACTGCTCATAGCGTTCTGCGATATCGGATTCCAGATCCTCGGGCGCAATCAGCGTCACCCGACTGGCCTCAATCCGCGCGGCATGGGCCAGTAACACCCGGGCATCGCGGGCCGGATCTGGCACGCCAGCCGCCCGCAATCGCGCAGTGGCGGCGACCATCGCCTGCGCTGCGGTTTGCGCGCCGGTCATTGCCCCATTTCGGCCAGAAGCCGCGCCTGATTGTCAGCTGACAAGGCATCAATCACCTCGTCCAGATCTCCCGCCATCACCTGATCCAGCTTGTAGAGCGTCAAGTTGATCCGATGATCTGTCATCCGGCCCTGTGGGAAATTGTAGGTGCGTATCCGTTCCGAGCGATCACCCGACCCAACCTGTGCAGCCCGGTCCGCCGAACGTTCGCTGTCCACTCGCTGGCGTTCCAGATCAAACAACCGAGTCTTCAAAACCTGCATCGCGATCTCACGGTTGCGGTGCTGCGATTTCTCCGAGCTGGTGACGACAACGCCACTGGGCAAATGGGTGATCCGCACCGCGGAATCTGTGGTGTTCACGTGCTGCCCGCCAGCCCCGGACGAACGCATGGTATCGATACGCAGATCATTTGCGTTGATTTCAATATCCACATCCTCGGCCTCAGGCAGCACCGCAACCGTTGCTGCCGAGGTGTGAATGCGTCCGCCGCTTTCCGTGGTCGGAACCCGCTGCACCCGGTGCACACCAGATTCGAATTTCATTCGAGCAAAGACGTTTTCACCTTTGATATGCGCGACAACTTCCTTGATGCCGCCCAGTTCGGTCAACTGTTCTTCCAGCACTTCGAACTTCCAGCCCCGCGCCTCGGCGTAGCGCTGATACATGCGCAGCAAATCGTAAACAAGAGCGCCGCCTCGTCGCCGCCGGTGCCGGGGCGAATTTCCAGCATAGCAGGTTTGGTGTCTGCTGCATCTTTGGGCAGCAACGCCACCTGCAAGGCGGTTTCGGCGCTCGGAATAGCGGCCTTTAACGCGGGGATCTCTTCTTCGGCAAGCGCCTTCATATCCGGGTCCGACAGCATCTCTTGGGCCTCGTCCAGATCGGTAATGAGTCGCCGATAGCCAGTGATTTGCTCGACCACTGGCCGCAGGTCCGAATATTCCTTGGCCAGCTGGGCAATATCACTGCCACTGCTGCCATCGGACATCAGGGCTTCAAGATACTGAAACCGCTGGATGATCTGTTCAAGACGTTCTTCGGGAACCATAGGGGATCGTCCGCTTGTGATGAAATTTGGTCAGGCCTGATCCTTGTGATATGCTAGCGCCATGCAACATGCCAGAGCCGTTATAGTCGCCGCGCTTACCCTAAGTGCCCATCCAGCACTGTCAGATGTCACCGCACCTGGCGGCAAGACCATTGATTGCTATTGCACGGACAGGTCAGGATCACGGGTAGAATTGGGCCAAACGATCTGTTTGCAGGTTGATGGCCGCATGTTCATGGCGCAATGCCAGATGTCCCTGAACGTACCAATGTGGCGTGAAGTGAACCAGGGGTGTTTATCTTCGTCGTTGGATCAAACACCAGGCGAGTATAGCCCACTAGAGGTATTTCCACAGCTGTAACGGCAGCTCAGCTAGTTGGTCTGTACCTCATCAGGGGCCGTGCTTGGGCTCTCTTTGATCCCCATCAGACTCAGCCAGCTGGCAATCCGTGCGCCATTCACACCCAGGTCTGAGCGCCCAAACCGCAGACGGGCGTAGACTTTCAGCAGATCCCCGTCTTGGCGCGCGGTGGTGTAGTCCGGAAAGCCCAGAAACTTGGTTCGGGTCACATAGGTAGCTAACCCGTCTTCAACTGACCCGCCAGCAACTTGGTCCGCGGCGCCTCACTTGCCACCCGATCAAACCGGGCTAACCCGTCAGGTCCGGTGCGCACCACCCGGAACACTCCGCCGCGAAACGTCTTGTCCTCGGAAAGTTCTGGCTGGGTATTCCAGTCCAGCGGGTCAACAGGTGCCAACCGAATGAGGCCCAGCACCACGATGGCAGCAGCCCCACATATCCAAGCGAATAGCATAATTCGTCCCATACCTCAGCCAGTCCTTAGTTTTACGGCCCAAAAGCCGTGATTGGACTTGAGAAACCCCATTATTTTGTCGTCACACCCGGTAGAATGCACAGCATCTCATACAATAGGTTCGCGCCGGTTAACGCCGTATTGCCGGTAGTGTCATACGGAGGCGAGACCTCAACCAAGTCACAACCCACGATATTCGCCCCCCGCAATGCCCGGATCAACTCCAGGGCTTGCGGTGTTGTTAAACCGCCGATTTCTGGTGTTCCGGTTCCCGGAGCATAAGCAGGGTCCAGACTATCAATATCATAGGTGATGTAGACTGGCCTATTGCCAATATCGCGACGTATTTCCGCACCCAGATTGTTCAGTGATCGATGCCACAGCTCGGAAGCCGGGAACTGCTGAAAGCCCCAGCCCTGTGCCTCGGTGAAATCGCTGGCCGCATAGCCAGTTCCACGCAGACCGACCTGATAGGTCTTGTCCGCCTGGATCAGCCCTTCCTCGTAGGCGCGGCGAAACACTGTGCCATGAGTTTCTTTTTCACCGAACATGTCATCGTTGACATCCGCATGGGCATCCACATGCACCACGGCCACCGGACCATATTTTTTGGCAATCGAGCGTAGTATCGGCAAGGTGATCGAATGATCCCCACCCATCGCCACCGGCACAACACTGGTGCCAACAATTGCATCATAACTGGATTCGATAATGCGCAGGCTGTCTGGCAACGAGAATGTGTTAATCGCAAGATCGCCAATATCCGCGATTTGCAGATACTCAAACGGGGCCGCCTTGGTGGCCATATTATAGGGCCGGATCATCGCGCTTTCGGCTCTGATCTGTTTGGGGCCAAACCGGGTGCCGGATCGCCACGAGGTTCCGATATCCATCGGAATCCCCAGGACGGCCACATCTAAGCCATCAAGCGAGGTCGCCTGCGGCAATCGCATAAACGTTCCAGGGCCAGAAAACCTGGCCAGATCGTTGCCGCTGATCGGTTGATTATACTCAGTCATTGTTTCTCTTATTCCAGCCCAGCAGGCAGATAATTTCAGTGGCCACATGGGCACCGGCAATGGCCGTGGTGCCTGTGGTATCAAATGGCGGCGACACCTCAACTACATCGCCGCCCTTGATATTGATACCGGCAATGTCACGCAGAATGCGCGCCGCCTGCCCCGAGCTGAGACCGCCCCAGACCGGGTCCCGGTTCCCGGCGCATAGGCCGGGTCCAATCCATCAATATCAAAGGTCAGATAGGTGGGATTGTCGCCCAGGATCGTTTTGATCCGCTTGGCAGTTTCAACCGGGCCAATTTCATGCACCGTTGCGGCATCAATGATATTTACACCAAGGGTGGTTTCATTGTGGGTCCGAATGCCGACCTGGACCGAGGTCGCCGGGTCCACAATGCCTGATTTTACCGCTTTGTAAAACATAGTGCCATGATCTACCCGTGACATATCGTCATCGGCCCAGGTGTCTGTATGGGCGTCAAATTGCAGCAAGGAAATCGGTCCGTATTTCTCCGCATAGGCCTTTAGGATCGGGAAGCTGATATAATGATCCCCTCCAAGGGTGACCGAGGCGGCGTCGGCAGCCAGAATGGTGCGGATATGATCGGTTAGTTTATCCGGAAATGCCGGAATATTGGCATAGTCAAACGCCATATCCCCGTAGTCGACAATAGCCAGCTCACTCAATGGGTCATAGCCCCAGCCATAGGGCGCATCCGGTGCCTGCAGCGACGAGGCCTCGCGGATTGCTCGTGGACCCAGTCGCGTTCCCGGACGATTGGTCACAGCTTGGTCAAACGGCACACCAGTAACGGCAATATCAACGCCGCTCAGATCTTTGGTATAACGGCGTCGCAAAAACGAAGTGACCCCACCAAAAGTGTTTTCAAAACTCAAACCCCTTAGATCGTCACGCGTAAATGCGTGATCCACCATGTGTTTTGCGTCTTCCAAAGCCATTACTGTATCCCCTTCCGCCTGCCATTGCGCTTTGGCATAGCTGACCGCTTGTCCCCTGTCACCTCACCAGTTCATAGATCTGTCAGCGCATCGGCTGCGCCCGCTCAACCAACCGAACAAAGAATGAGGCCCCAACCGGCGAAACCTCATCGTTGAAGTTGTACTTTGGATGGTGCAGCCCGGCGCTCTCACCCTGGCCCAAAAACAAATAGGCCCCCGGACGTGCCTGCAACATATACGAAAAATCTTCGGCGCCCATTTCACGACGCCCCACTGCATCCACTTTACCCTCCCCCGAGATTTCCTCGGCCACAGACACAGCAAACGCTGCTTTGTCAGCGTCATTGATGGTGGCAGGATAGCCGACCTCATAGTCCAGCTTTGCCTCGACCCCGTAACTGGATGCCTGTCCATCCACAATCTCTTGCATCCGTTTCATCACCATGGCCTGCACGCCCGGATCAAATGTGCGCACAGTGCCATTGATGTAGGCAGTATCCGGAATAACATTATCGGTTGTGCCAGTGTGGATTTGGGTAACCGAAATCACCAGATCCTGCAGGGCATAGTGATTTCGGCTGACGATGGTCTGAATCGCCTGGGCAATGCCACAGGCTGCCATCACCGGGTCACGGGTCTCGTGCGGCATTGCACCATGCCCACCAAGCCCTTGAATGTTGACATGAAATTCATCGACGGCTGCCATTAGAGCGCCGGGAGTGGTCAAAAATTCCCCCACCGGCAATCCCGGTGCATTGTGAATGCCATACACTTGATCAATGGCGAACCGATCCATGATCCCCTCGTCGACCATTACACCAGCCCCGCCACCGGATTCTTCGGCCGGTTGAAAAATCAATGCCACCCGGCCGGAAAAGTTCCGTGTCTCAGTCAGATACTTTGCAGCCCCGAGCAGCATCGTCGTGTGCCCATCATGACCACAGGCGTGCATATTCCCGTCCTTGGTCGAGGCATATTCCACACCGGTGTTTTCGGGTATCGGCAGGGCATCCATATCCGCACGCAACCCGATGGTCGGCCCAATCCCTTGACCGTTGATGATGGCAACCATGCCTGTTTGCGCGATCCCCTCATGCAACTCATCAACCCCGAATTCCCGCAAACGCTCGGCCACAAAACTGGATGTTTCTGGCAGATCAAACCCAAGTTCCGGTATAGTGTGCAAATGCCGCCGCCAAGTCTTCATGTCCTCGGCAAAGTCGGCGATACGGTTAACAACGGGCATGGGCTGGACTCCTAGGTCAGACTCGGGATTGATGCATCTGACACTGGAACGAAAGCCT
Organism: Parasedimentitalea marina; assembly: GCF_004006175.1. Lineage (GTDB taxonomy): Bacteria > Pseudomonadota > Alphaproteobacteria > Rhodobacterales > Rhodobacteraceae > Parasedimentitalea > Parasedimentitalea marina. Next base: position 1,929,744 of record NZ_CP033219.1, on the reverse strand, counting down.
CTGCAATGCCCGAAAACACCTTGATCAATGACCAAACCGCCGGCATCGAACGTCTGCTGGAAATCATGCGCCGTCTGCGCAACCCAGAAACCGGCTGCCCCTGGGATATCGAGCAGGATTTTGCCAGTATCGCCCCCTACACAATCGAAGAAGCTTATGAGGTTGCCGACGCCATTGATCGCCAGCAATGGCAGGAATTGAAAGGTGAGCTAGGTGATCTGCTGTTTCAATCCGTCTTCCACGCCCAGATGGCGGCCGAGGCGGGGCATTTCACCTTTCAGGATGTGGTCACCACCATGTCCGACAAAATGGTCAGCCGCCACCCGCATGTTTTCGGCGACGAAAGCCGCGATAAATCCGCCGAGCAACAGACGCAGGACTGGGAGGCAATCAAAGCGGCCGAGCGCGCAAACAAGAACGAAAAAGGCACCCTGGACGGGGTTGCCATTGGTCTGCCTGCCCTACTGCGCGCCTTTAAGCTGCAAAGCGCGCGGCCCGCGTTGGCTTTGACTGGCCCTCCACTACCAATGTTTTGGACAAGATCGCCGAGGAAAGCGCTGAACTGGTCGAGGCCCGCGACGAGCTGACCCAGGACGCAGTCGAAGAAGAGTTCGGCGATCTGATGTTCGTGATGGCCAATCTGGGTCGCCACCTCGGGGTAGAACCCGAAGCCGCCCTGCGGCGCGCCAATGCTAAATTCACCCGCCGGTTTGAAGGTGTTGAGTCCCGTTTGGCGGCAATAGGGAAAACGCCCTCGGATAGTAATCTCGACGAAATGGACGCCCTGTGGGACGCGGTAAAAGCCCATGAGCGCGGCACTGTTCCCTTTGAATAAGACCACGGACCAAAACAACATTTTTCTGCCAGAAATCCTCATTTAGCAGCCCGCCCTAATCACTATCACTGGACAAACCAGGGCAGGCTTGCAAGTCTCCTTTTTTGCAATACCTAGAGGCCCCTATGACTGCTCGCAAAATCATCATCGACACCGACCCCGGCCAGGATGACGCCGTTGCCATTCTGCTGGCTCTCGCCAGTCCGGACGAAATTGACCTGCTTGGCATCACGGCTGTCGCGGGCAATGTACCTCTGCCTCTGACCCAGAAAAATGCTCGCATTATTTGTGAGATCGCCGGTAAGACTAACGTCCCGGTCTACGCAGGTTGCGATGCGCCGCTGCATCGCCCACTGGTCACAGCCGAGCATGTTCATGGTCAAACCGGTCTTGATGGACCAGTGTTGACCGATCCGACAATGCCGCTCGCCGATGGGCACGGCGTGGATTTCATCGTCGACACTCTGCGCGACCAACCTTCGGGAACCGTTACCCTTTGCGCCCTGGGCCCGCTGACCAATATTGCTGCGGCGTTCAACAAGGCGCCCGACATTGTTGAAAAGGTTCAGGAAATCATCCTGATGGGGGCGCCTATTTCGAGGTCGGCAACATCACTCCGGCAGCCGAGTTCAACATCTACGTTGACCCCGAGGCCGCCGAGATTGTCTTCAAGTCCGGCCGTCCCATCGTGGTGCCGTGGATGTCACCCTGGCACGCTGTGATGCGTTGTTCACCATTTGTGGCAAAGTTTTTAGCTTGGTCGCCAAAAACCCGGTGCGCCCCTGTGATGCGTTCCTGATCCGCCCCGATTGGGCATATCCGAGCTCGAAAGGGTTGCCAATGCGATTTTCATTGGGGTTATGAGCGCCGCCCACCATCTGGCACGCCCCGAGGATCTGGAGAAAATCCTGACCCTCGTCGCGGCGTTTCATACCGAAATAAATATCGATAGCAGCGAAGACAGCCGCCGCGCTGGGATTGAGCCATTGCTGAACGGCATTCCTTACGGTGCGGTTTACCTGATTGGTCCCACCCGCGCGCCGATTGGCTATATCGTAGTCACCTTCAGTTGGTCGGTCGAGTATGGTGGCATGGATGCCTTTGTGGATGAGCTGTTTGTGCGCCCACCCGTGCGCAAACGTGGCATCGCAACAGAGGTCCTGATTACCTTGCCCAAAACCCTGGCCGAGGCCGGTATCATCGCACTACACGGAAGTCGACCGTGAAGACGAAGCTGCGCAGCGTCTTTATGCCCGTGCTCGCTTTCAACCTAATGATGGAAATTTATTGATGAGTAAAAGACTATAAAGCGGCCCAGAGCGAGCCCGTCAAATCAACCTGCGCAATCGTGGTCCGACCTCATCAAACCCGTTGTCACAGTAAAAATCTAATGTGCGACTCCATTCCGGCTGGTTCGGAGCACCGACTTCCAGCCGTTTCCACCCCATCTTGGCCCCAAGGGTGGTGGCTGCTTTCAGCAATTCAGCGGCTACCCCTTTTGATCGCCACTCAGGCAGCACAAATAACTCAGAGATTTCACCAAACCTGCCACCAGCGTAGATCGCAGCGCAGGGATTTAGCATCATCACCCCAACGGGCGTCTCGCCCCACTGCGCCAGCAACCCAATAGCGTCACCGCTTTGCAAAGATCGCGTGCTATCGGTTCAAGCACCGCAGCATCGCCCGGTGTTGTGGCGCCGGAGAGTTCGTCAAGAGGCACTGCACAAAACAAGCCACAACAGGAACATCGGCCTCTTTAGTTCTGCGTATTTGCAACACTGCCATCTCGGCCTCATAATTTGATCAAATTCAAAATAACTCTAATCAAAGGCCGAGAAAAGGCAACAGGTGACCGAAGGCAACCGGAATACTTGGTCGCGAGTACAAAAGATACCCTGACTACAGAAACTCAAAATCCTGAAACGTTGCCGCCTCACCAACCTTCTGGCCTTGACTGTTCAAAAGTGACCAAATCACAGCATTCCTAATTTCAAAACGCTTGCCGCTGGCACTGATACGTACCCCAGAATAGTTTTCGATGAATCCCTTACTCCGCATTTCCGCAAACATGGCGTCACGTGTATCACGATGAGCAGGTTCAGCGGTCAAACGGATGGCAGCGCAGTCAGCTCCTTCCACTGCATTTCCCACAGGTTTTGCGCCGCCAGATTGCCGTAGGTTAGTATCGGGTCGGCTGCAGTGTTGTGCGACAGTATTGGGAAATTAGCGTGATACAGATCCTTGGCACTGGCCCCGACCAACAATGGTCGTCCCACAAGACGTTGGAATGACGTCAGCAACAGTTGGGCGTGTGAAGTAAGGAAATGATCATCGGCGGAAAGTGCAGACATCTCGAGAAGCCATCTCTGGATTGGAAAACCCCGCCAGACAGGCGGGGTTGGACCCCGTACGTACTTAGGTATTTTGCCTTAGCGTTTCAGAACCGACCGACCTGCGTAAACAGCGATTTCGCCGAGGGTCTCTTCGATGCGGATCAACTGGTTGTATTTCGCCAGCCTGTCCGACCGTGCTAACGAGCCGGTTTTGATCTGACCACAATTGGTCGCCACAGCCAGATCAGCAATGGTGGCATCCTCAGTCTCGCCAGAGCGGTGCGACATCACATTGGTAAAGCCCGCGCGGTGCGCCATGTCGACAGCCTGCAGAGTTTCCGTCAGGGTGCCGATCTGGTTCACTTTCACCAGCATCGAATTGGCAGAACCTTGGGCAATGCCATCCGCCAGACGTGCCGGGTTGGTTACGAACAGATCGTCGCCGACCAGCTGCACCTTGTCACCGATGGTCTCGGTCAGCAGTTTCCAGCCGTCCCAGTCATCTTCGGCCATACCGTCTTCGATCGAGATGATCGGGTAGTCATTGGCCAGCGCAGCCAAATAAGCCACGTTTTCCTCGGATGTCAGCGACTTGCCCTCACCCGACAAAACGTATTTGCCATCCTTGTAATATTCGGTCGCCGCACAATCCAGCGCCAGATAGATCTCTTCACCGGCCTTATAACCGGCCTTTTCGATCGAGCTGAGGATAAAATCCAGTGCTTCGCGGGTGGACCCGATGTTCGGCGCAAAGCCACCCTCGTCGCCAATACCAGTGGACAGGCCAGCAGCCGTCAGCTCTTTCTTCAGGGTGTGAAATACTTCTGACCCCATGCGCACAGCCTCGCGGATATTTTCCGCAGCCACAGGCATGATCATGAATTCCTGAATGTCGATTGGGTTGTCTGCGTGTTCACCACCGTTGATGATATTCATCATCGGAACCGGCAGAACGCGGGCCGAGGTGCCACCGATATAGCGATACAAAGGCTGTGTGGTGAAATCTGCAGCGGCCTTGGCCACAGCCAAAGAGACACCCAGAATCGCATTCGCCCCCAGACGGCTTTTGTTGTCGGTCCCGTCCAGCTCGATCATGGCTTGGTCAATTGACACCTGTTCTGTTGCATCAAAGCCAACCAGCATATCGGCGATCTCGCCGTTGACTGCGGCCACGGCGTCCAACACACCCTTGCCCATATAGCGGCTTTTGTCGCCATCGCGTTTTCAACGGCTTCATGCGCGCCGGTCGATGCACCCGAGGGCACAGCAGCGCGGCCCATGGTGCCGTCTTCCAGCATCACATCAACCTCAACTGTCGGGTTACCCCGGCTATCGAAATTTCGCGGGCGTGAATGTCGATAATGGTGCTCATCGGAATGTCCCTGACAATGACGTTTCATTGCCAGCGTCATAAGTAGACACAGAGAAAATGTAAACCACCAGCGTTATCGCTAACACACCTCTTAGAGCTTATTTGGCGCTAACATTTCCCAATCTTGTAAAACACATGGCGAAATTCCAGCCTTTAGGCCACTGCCATATCATCTGCCCGGGCCAGTCGTCGTTCGCGCAGAAAGGTATACAATCCGGATCAAGGATCAGTGATGCTCCGACCATAGTCATCATATCGGGACGTTCATTGAACATTACCATGTTAAGCCAGGATCGAAAACAGCAGTCGCGAATAGCGAAACGGCGTCACCGCCGAGGCATCACCGACCCGCATAGCCACTACAATGCCGTAGTAACCCATCATGCCAAACACCGTCCCTGCTGCAATCATCCAACCCTGCGACAGGCTCACCGAAGTGACCTCGCCTGGGGTCACAAGCAACAACACTGCGCCCGCCACGGTAAAGGCTGCACAGCCCTGGAAACTGACCACGGTGGACGACACTTTGCTATCGATAAGTCGGGTCAACAAATCGCGCAGCGCAATCGCTAATACAGCTGCCAGCACCAGTAGAGACGCCGGTTCAAATCCGGCCAATCCGGGACGGATAATGAACAATACGCCAATAAACCCTACAAGGATCGCGCTCCACCGACGCCACCCGACCTGTTCGTTCATGAACAGGGCCGCTATGGTGATCACCAAGGGCAGCGCCTGAAAAACCGCAGCCACTGTAGACAGATCAACCAAAGACAACGCCGTGGAAAAGCACATCGCGCCCAAGGCCTCGGACAGAATGCGAAACACCATGATGGGACGCCAGGCTGCCTTGGCAAGCAGGTTCTGCCGCTGATAAACCGCCAGACTGGCAAAAACACCACCGCTGCCAATGCCCAGCAAAATCAAAATCTGCCCCACTGGAATATCCTGAGACAGATGTTTGATAAACATATCCTCCAACGTGAACGCCGCCATTGCGACGATAACCATCAAGATACCGTTGAGGTTGTTCATTTTCGTAGTTCCATCAAAAGGAGCGCCAGCGCTTCGAAGTCATATCGTCAGGCAAACGGCAAAAGGGTCTCAGCGCTATCCCATTCGCGACCCATATTCGCAACAGATCTTGAGGTAATCCATCACAGAATTTTATGCGTTCCCATTTTGTTCCAAGATGTCTAAACTACAATCACCAGTCGAGGAAGAACTCATGACACCCGCAGAACGCAAGTATGAGACATTTCGGAATTTACATAGCCGCCCCGGCGCCTTTGTACTTCCCAACCCCTGGAACGCCGGCACCGCGATGATGCTCGACCAGCTTGGGTTTGAGGCCCTGGCGACGACCAGCGCCGGACTGGCGTTTTCGATTGGGAAACGTGATTCAGAATGCGCGGTTAGCCGAGAAGATATTTTGGCAAATGCCCGAGACATAATCGCCGCCAGCGATCTGCCAGTTGCTGCAGACTTGGAAAATGGTTTTGGTGCCACCCCCAAAGCCTGCGAAGATACGATACTACAGGCCGTGGAAATCGGCTTGGTCGGTGGCTCGATCGAGGACACAACAGGGGACGCTGACAATCCTATTTATGACTTTGATCTTTCAGTCGACCGCATGCATGCGGCGGTCCAAGCCTGCAGTGACAAGCCGTTTTTGCTGACCGCACGCGCCGAAAACTTCGTTTGTGGACGGCCTGACCTTGCGGACACCATCGCACGGTTACAGGCCTTTGGTGACGCCGGTGCGGACGTGTTATATGCCCCGGCCTGCCAGACCTGAACTCCATCGCGACGCTCTGTGCATCGGTGGACAAGCCGGTGAATGTGGTCATGGGGCTCAGCGGGCCAACCTGGTCTCTGACTGAACTTGCAAATGCTGGCGTCAAACGTGTCAGCGTTGGCGGCTCATTTGCGCGCGCCCTTGGCGCCATGGTCCGTGCCGCAAATGAAGTCCTTGAACAGGGCACATTCACCTATGCCAGCCAGGCCCTCAGCCACACCGACGCCACCAATTTTATGGCTGCAGGGGCAAAAACTGACAACGGGTAACACCGACCAGTAACGACTAAACTGCACGAGCCAACATTACCCGGAAGTTTTGGCCAAAAGGCTCAGTTCTGGCCCTGCCGCGGTAACCGTCGTAGCGACAACCCGATCGGGATGTTTACGTCTTGCGGATTGGCACGCCGTAGAGTTCAAGCTTGTGGCCCTTCAACTCATACCCCAGCTTTTTGGCAATTTTTTCCTGCAGCGCCTCGATCTCGGGATCTACAAACTCGATCACTTCGCCAGAGTTCATATCAATCAGGTGGTCATGATGCTCGCGTTCAGCATCTTCATAGCGGGCGCGACCATCGCCAAATTCCAGCCTATCCAGTATGCCTGCCTCTTCAAACAGCTTTACCGTCCGATAGACCGTGGCAATTGAAATTCCCGCGTCCAGTGAACTGGCACGGGCGTAAAGTTCCTCAACATCCGGGTGATCATCACTGTCTTGCAATACGCGGGCAATGATCCGGCGTTGCCCTGTCATACGCAGGCCTTTGGCTTCGCAGCGAGAAATAATTGTGTCAGGCATCGGCATCCTCTGTGCGCTCACAGTGCACTCTTAGTGCGCTTGGTTGCCCTGTGTAACGAAAGAACAGGCGCGCGAAAACCGGGTTTTATCACAGAATGCTGGTTGACAAATGCCTTATCCACAGCCATTTGCCCCACCAGGTATCCCTCTCTGCCGCGTGAGCAGAGGCGTTCGGGCATGTATGCCCCTCCGAGACTTCGGTCTCCAGCGCCTACAGTGAAATACCTGCGTTCCCAAAATCACGCGTGGGGCACGAGCAGACGACCGGCTCGCTGGCATACGGCCAGCTGCGCCCGAGGTCCCTGCCCCAACTCGTCGCACTGGATGCGGCAAAACCGGCCATTGCATCTGCAAGGGCTGCGAAAGGATATGACTTGAGTGAATTCTCAACAATGGGGCTTCCCGAGAAGCTTCTGAACCGGATCGAAGCCATGGGTTTCAAAGACCCGACCCCATTCAATCGCACGCGATCCCGCATGCGTTGCAAGGTCGCGACGTCTTGGGGCTGGCCCAGACCGGCACCGGCAAGACAGCAGCCTTTGGTGTGCCACTGATTGCACAGATGATGCAGTATGAGCGTAAACCAGCCCCCAAACCGTACGCGGTCTGGTTCTGGCTCCAACCCGCGAACTGGCAAATCAGATCAGTCAGCAAATCAAGGGCCTGATGGAAGGCTCAACAATGAGTGTTGGCTTGGTGGTTGGCGGTGTGTCGATCAACCCGCAGATCCAGCGCATTGCCCGTGGCACCGACATTCTGGTCGCCACCCCGGTCGTTTACTGGACATTCTGGATCGCCGTGCGCTGAATCTGGGGTCCTGTGACTTTCTGGTGCTGGACGAAGCCGACCAGATGCTGGACATGGGATTCATCCACGCCCTGCGCAAAATCGCAGCTCTGCTGCCGACCGAACGTCAGACCATGTTGTTTTCGGCCACCATGCCAAAACAGATGAACGAGATTGCGGCCAGCTACCTCAAAGCCCGATCCGCGTCGAAGTCTCGCCTCCGGGCAAAGCCGCCGACAAAGTGACGCAGGAAATCCACTTTATCGCCAAGGCGGAAAAGACTGCACTACTGAAGGAACTGCTGGCCAAGCACATGGACGAGCGGTCGCTGGTCTTTGGCCGTACCAAGCATGGCTCGGAAAAGTTGATGAAGACCCTGGAAAAAGCCGGTTTCTCAACCGCGTCGATCCACGGTAACAAAAGCCAGGGACAGCGCGACCGCGCCATTGCGGCGTTCAAATCCGGCGCTATTAAAGTGCTGGTTGCCACCGATGTAGCGGCCCGTGGTCTGGATATTCCGGATGTCAAACACGTCTACAACTATGACCTGCCCAACGTGCCAGATGCCTATGTCCACCGGATCGGCCGGACAGCGCGCGCTGGCAAAGATGGTGCTGCGATTGCATTCTGCGCGCCCGACGAAATGGGTGAATTGAAAGACATTCAGAAGGTTCTGGGCACGATAATTCCTGTTGCCTCGGGCACCCCATGGGAAGTCCAGCCCGGTGCCAAGAAAAAGCCCAATGGCGGTGGCGGTAATCGTCGTCGGGGCGGTGGCGGCGGTGGCCAGGGTGGCCAACGCAGATCCTCGGGTGGTGGAGACGGTGCGAAACCAGGTGGTGGCAACCGTCGACGTCGCGGTGGCGGCGGTGGTGGCAGCAATCGTACCGCAGCCTGAACCCAGTCAGCATTAAGCCAATTCAAATCCCGTTTCGGTTCAAGCCGGAGCGGGATTTTCATGCACGGCACAGATCGGCCCAGACCGGCAAATGATCCGAGGCTATATGCGCCGGACGTTCCCGGTACACCCCATGCGCTGTCACCTGTAGATCCGGCCCAACAGCCATTCGGTCCAGCGCCCCAATGGGCCGCAAAGCCGGAAAGCTCGGCTTGGGGGCCAGAAAGGTCATGTCCGGAGCCAAGTGATCCAGAACCGGGGCCCGGGACCACTCGTTAAAGTCACCACCCCAAACCATGGGAGTGTCATCAAAGTTGGCGCCGGTGCGCGCCAAGTGCAGCACCTGTTCATGACGCGCCTTGCCGGTCAATCCAAGGTGGGCTCCGATCACCCGCAGCGGGCCGATGGCAGTGTCAAACGTAGCCCAGACTGCGCCACGCGGCTCCAGTCCCGGCAGGTGGATGTGACCGTAGTCCCGCATTTTGACGGAATTTGAGCGCCAGACGATCGCATTACCATGCCAGCCCAAAGAGCCAGCCCCGCCGAGATCAACGATTTGCCAGCCGGCCTCGTCCAACACAAAATGCGGTAACGCTGCGGGACGCGGTGGCAACCGTTTGTCAGCTTCTTGCAGCAGCATGATTTGCGCCCCGGTGCCCTCTATCACCTGCAATGTGCGCCGAGGCCTGCGGCGCAGATCCAGACCAACACATTTTTGGATATTGTAGCTGGCCAGTCGCAGGGTTGGCACGGACATCGGGATTCCTTTGGTTGCCTCTTTATTGGGTATTCTGCTTATTGGATATTCTGCGGGTCAGGTACAGGGTGCCGATCTTTTCGCTGGTCCTAACGACAAAGGGGCTGTCTGCCCCCTCTTGGCCGTTGGCCAATTCACCCCCGAGGATATTTAGGGCCAGATGAAGGCGATCACGTGCCGCAAAAGGTGGCCGCGACGATCTGGTCCGATGTTGGAGGCTGGCGCAGGGCAACATGATCTGGATGTTCCGAAAAGGGCTGGGCCAGGACCTGATTTAAGGTGTGGAACAATGTGTAATCGCCTGCGACGGCGGCGTCTATCATGTGCTCAATTTGGTGGTTTCGCGGAATATAAGCCGGATTGGTTCTCAGCATCAGGGCCTTTGGATCGGGTTCATTGCCTAATCGTGCCTGCCATTGAGCATTCCAGCTGTCAAAACCCTGATGATCGGTGAACAGATCACGGGCATGACCTGTCGCCAACCCACGGAATGTATTGGTGAAGTCGCTTTCATTTTGCGCCATTAGACTTAGCAGGTCCGAGATCAGTTCCAGATCATTGGCGCCGGCAATTGAAATGCCCAGTTTGGAGCGAAAGTTTTGCTCCCAATGGTGTTGGGTCAGCGCGGGCATGGCATGCACAATTTCAGTTGCCTGCTCGACGCCTTGTTGCGGATCGTCAAGCTGCTGGATCAGAGCTGTGGCCAATTGTGCCAAATTCCATACGGCGATTGCGGGCTGATTGTCATAGGCATAGCGGCCAGTGCGGTCGATTGAGCTGAACACCGTTTGCGGATGGTATTTATCCAAAAGGCGCAGGGGCCATAATCAATGGTTTCGTTACGATCGACGCGTTGTCGGTATTCATCACCCCGTGAATAAACCCAACCCCATCCAGTCCGCGATCAGCTTGCTCTGCTTATCGCGGACTGCACGCAACAGCCCCATTGGGCCCTCGGCTTGCGGATAGTGGCGTTGAATTGCATAATCTGTCAGCTGTTTTAGCGGTCCGTGTCACCACGCCTGGCGAACACCTCAAAGCTGCCGACCCGCAGATGGCTCGTTGCCACGCGGGTCAGGACCGCCCCGGCGGCCCCGCTCACGTTGAACGGTTTCCCCGGTGGTCACAGCCGCCAGCGCCCGCGTGGTTGGGATGCCAAGGGCCTGCATCGCCTCGGAAACCACATATTCGCGCAAAACTGGCCCTAGCCAAGCGCGCCCGTCGCCCTGGCGGGAATAGGGGTGCGACCCGATCCCTTAAGTTGAATATCGCGCCTCTGTCCATCGGTACCGACAGTTTCCCCAGCAAGACGGCGCGGCCATCGCCAAGTTGCGGGTTGAAACTGCCAAACTGATGCCCCGCATATAGCTGCGCCAGTGGCTCGGCGCCATCGGGCTGTTGATTGCCGCCAAACACCCGGCCCATCTCATCCCAGTCACCCGGAGTGATACCCAGCAGTTTCGCCAGATCCTGGTTGAAGGCAATCAAAGTGGGGATTTTACCGGTTCAGGCGCTTGTTTGCTGTAGAATCCGGGAGCAAGGCGCGCGTATGAATTATCAAAGGGGATATGCAGTTTCATGATCACAACATATGCATTCAATATGAAAATTCCAGCCATAAAGGAGCGCCCAATACCATGACCGCACAGGAGATTATCGCCAGGCTTGATCTGCAACCGCATCCCGAAGGCGGCTGGTACCGGCAAACCTGGCAGGCCGCGAACGAAGGCCGCGCCAGTGGCACTTGCATATATTTCCTACTGGCCGCTGGAGAGCAGCCATTGGCACCGTGTGGACGCCACCGAAATCTGGCTATTCCACTCAGGGCGCCGCTGGTGCTATCGCTGGCGCAGAACGATCGTGGTCCGGCACAGGATTATCTGCTTAGCCCGGACCTGCGCGAAGGAGAGCCGCAGATCCTGGTCCCAGAGGGGCACTGGCAAGCTGCCCGCAGCACCGGCGATTACACTTTGGTCAGTTGCACCGTGTCGCCGGGGTTCCAGTTTGACGGGTTTGAACTGGCACCACCCGGGTTTGACATTGCGCGCGGATAGGTGTTATCCCGCCTTGCGATCCCCGGCACGCTGACCACGCCGCCGCCGACACAGGCGCTGACACCGGTGGTGCCGGGGCCGAGGACACCATCCCCGTGCCACTCGCACTGCAAGATAACCAAAGGCCTGCGCCTCAAGCATATCACCGTCCAGCCCGACCTCCTCAACCGGTTTGACCGGGCAGTCCAGCGAGACCGACAGCATCTGCATCAGCACTGGGTTATGGCGACCGCCGCCCGTGGTCAAAACCACCGTGGGCTTTTCTGGGCAATGCTGCATCCCTTGGGCCACCCGGCGGCGCACATTGCGGTCAGTGTCGCGGCGGCATCCGCGTCGCTCAACTCTCTGACCAGCGTGATCATCTCAGAGAAATCATTGCGATCCAGAGATTTGGGCGGAAGCTTTGAAAAGAACGATTCCGCCAAAACAATTCGAGCGCGCCCGTTTCTACTGTGCCACTCTGTGCGACGCGGCCGCCCTCGTCCATCTGCAGCCCCAGCCGGGCCTGCATCAGATCGTTCACCGGAGCATTGGCAGGACCAGTATCAAAGGCCAGCAATGCCCCGGCTGTTCAGCTGAGTCAAAGCGCGGATCAACATAGGTAAGATTACCAACACCGCCGAGATTAAGAAAGCAAACCGGTTGGCGCAGGTTCAGATACTTGGCACAGGCAAAGTGAAAGAACGGCGCCAGTGGTGCGCCCTCGCCGCCCATTGCCACATCATCCGAGCGAAAGTCCCAGACCACGGGTTTTCCCAGTTTTCCGCCAAAGCAGTGCCATCGCCAACCTGAAAGGTGCCCTGCTGACGCGGTGCATGGGCCAGTGTCTGGCCGTGAAAACCGGCAATGTCGTAGTCGGAAAACCCGGACATCAATTCGGAATGGGCGGTGTCTACCACCTGCGCCGCGGCCTCGGCTGTATCGCCACCCCAGCACCCCAATCCTGCACGCAGGATCTCTTTCCGTCTGAGAATAGCCACGATAGGCTGAGGCCCCAAAGCCATAAATCTGCCTGCCGTCGGTCTCTATAATAGCTGCATCAACACCGTCCAATGACGTGCCGCTCATTGCGCCCAACGCCTTTACCACACCAGTTTTGAAATGACGTTGCTCATTCCCAGCCCCTTTTGTCCTGCCAGGCCTAGTCTGCCCGTTAACCATCCTTAAAGGATAGTGTTTTTCTCTCGAAAACCTGTTCCCACTGCCGCAATTGCGTTTTATACAGGCCGACGCAATCCATAGCCGAGGCACATCATGACCTACCATCCCAAATCGGAATTCATGCGCGTAATGATCGAGCGCGGCTATTTGGCCGATTGCACCGACTATCAGGGCCTGGACGAAGCCCTGCTGACCCCGGGCCAGCCTGCTTACATTGGTTTTGACGCCACTGCCAAGTCGCTGCATGTCGGATCGCTGATCCAAATCATGATGTTGCGGTGGTTCCAGAAAACCGGGCACAAGCCGATCACCCTGATGGGCGGCGGCACCACTAAGGTGGGCGATCCCTCGTTTCGCGCTGATGAACGTCCGCTGCTGACCGAAGCACAGATTGACGACAATATCGCCGGCATCAAAAAAGTGTTCTCGGCCTATGTCGACTATAGCGACGACGCCAACGGCGCGGTGATGATCAACAACGCCGAATGGTTGGACGGGTTGAACTACCTGGAATTTTTGCGCGACATCGGCCGTCACTTCTCGGTCAATCGGATGTTGGCGTTTGAGAGCGTGAAGTCGCGTCTTGACCGGGAGCAATCGCTTAGCTTCCTTGAGTTCAACTACATGATCCTGCAAGCCTATGACTTCATGGAACTTCACCGCCGCTATGGCTGTGTTTTGCAGATGGGTGGCTCGGATCAGTGGGGCAATATCGTCAACGGTATCGACCTGACCCGCCGAACCATTGAAGGCGAAGTTTTTGGCCTGACCTCACCACTTCTGACCACTTCGGACGGCAAAAAGATGGGCAAATCGCAGTCCGGTGCGATCTGGCTGAATCCCGACATGCTGTCGTCGTACGAGTTCTGGCAGTTCTGGCGTAACACCACTGATGCCGACGTGGGCCGGTTCCTGAAGCTCTATACCGAACTGCCAATAGACGAATGTGACCGTCTGGGCGCGTTGGAAGGATCCGAGATCAACGAGGCCAAGATCCGTCTGGCAAACGAAGTGACCACGCTTTTGCACGGTGCTGATGCGGCGGCAAAAGCCGAATCCACGGCCCGTGAAGTGTTTGAAAAAGGCGGCGTTGGCGGTGACTTGCCCACCCTGTCGCTATCAGCGTCCGAACTGGGCGATGGCATCTCGATCGTACAACTGATCGTAAAATCCGGACTGGCAAAAACCGGGAAGGAAGCCAAGCGCCTGATCGCAGAAAATGGGGCAAAACTGGACGATGCACCACTGACCGACGCTGGTTTGATGATCAACACCAACACGCTGGCCTCACCGATCAAGCTGAGTGCCGGTAAAAAGCGCCATGCGCTGGTTCGGCTAGACAGTTAAGCCACCGCGTTTATAACATTTCCCCGGCCCGCATCATTTGCGGACCGGGCGCTATGGGTCAGCCCATCAGCCAGGCAATACAATTCAGCAGGATGAAGACGGGCACTGACAGGGCCGTGGCCACAAGAAACGCAGCTGCTTTTGTCATCCGCGGCGCGGGCGCGTGGTGGCCCATGATTTTATGTTGATTTTTCATAGTTTCATTAACCATCATTTAGGTTTCCACAGCGTTAATGGTCTTCATGTTTGATTTTACGCCAGCTGATGTGATGCCCCGCCCCATTCAACAATCCACCCCATCCGATCCCTTGCCCAATCGCAGGAGTTTGCACGCGCTTTACGCTATCGCGGCCAGGATCCGCTGATTCTGGACCAGATCAGCGACACATTGGTCATGCGCCGCCGTTTTATGGGGCGTTTTGACGTCGCCATGGTCAACCGTGCGCGTATTGACAAACCTTTGCGCCTGCTTGAAATCCTGCAAGAGCAGGGCCTGCGCCACCCCGGTCATTCTGTCACCTGAAAACCCGACACCCGAACTGGCCAAACTCGGCGCCGTCCCATTGATGAGCCCGGCACAGGTTGCCCGCCTCGATTTGACAGCCCCCAAGAACAGCGCCACGCTGCGTTGCACCAGAAATGGCGTAACCGTCTGAAGCACGCCGAATCGCAATCGCTCAGGGTCACCCGGCAGAATATGCCACAGGATCCCGGTCATTGGCTGTTTCAGGCCGAAGCCAAACAGCAAGGCCAGCGTGGCTATCGCAACTGGCCACTGGACCTGACACTTGCCTATATCCATGAAAATCCCGGTAAGGCAAAATTGTTCCAGGCCTTTGATGGCAAAGAGAGCGTCGCTGCGGTTTTGATCCTGTGTCATGGCACCAGCGCCAGTTACCATGTCAGTCACTCCACGGACCAAGGCCGGGCCCTATCCGCCCATAACCTGTTGATGTGGCAAGCCATGAACTGGCTTGCAACCAAAGGCTACACCGGTGGATCTGGGCCTGATCAATACCGAAGATGCCTCTGGGCTGGCCCGTTTTAAACTTGGAACCGGCGCCAATGTACACGTCTTGGGCGGCACATGGGCCTATTGGCCCCTATGGGACGCCTGCTGCGGCCGCTTGCCGCGCTTGATCGTGGCCTGATGACGCCCCGGAAAACTGGACAGATCTAAGCGTATGGCTATCTGAACACCTGTTCAGATAGCACAAGGACCTGCGCTCATGAAATTGTCGACCACAGCCGCCATCATCACCGGCGGCGCTTCGGGACTGGGGAAGCAACAGCACGTCACTTCGCCGAAAACGGAGCCCAAGTCACCATTCTGGACCGGGACGCGGAGCGCGGACCGACAGTTGCCGCCGAAATTGGCGGTCACTTTTTCAAACCGATGTCACCGATGAAAGTTCTGTCCATGCTGCAGTCCAAGACGCCATCTCCAAGATGGGCAAAATCACCGCCTGCGTAAACTGCGCTGGCATCGCCTATGGCATCAAAACAGTCGGTCGCGATGGACCGCACCCGCTGGACGCCTTCAAACGCACCATCGACATCAATTTGGTTGGCACCTTCAATGTCGGCCGCCTTGCTGCGATGGAGATTGCCAAGAACGAGCCCGAACCCGATGGCGCTCGCGGCGTGATCATCAACACCGCCTCAGTTGCGGCTTTTGATGGTCAAAAGGCTGCCGCTTATGCCGCTTCCAAGGGGGCGTCGTCGGCATGTGTTTGCCAATGGCCCGTGACCTGGCCTCGACTGGAATCCGTGTAATGACCATAGCGCCCGGTATTTTCATGACCCCGATGCTGGCCGGATTGCCCGAAGACGTGCAAACAACTTGCCGAAGATGTGCCAAACCCAGCCCGCCTTGGTGACCCATCCGAATACGGCCGTACTGCCGGTTTCATTGTCGAGATGGGCTATCTGAACGGTGAAGTTATCCGCCTCGACGGTGCTTTACGGATGCGCTAAGCCATATGAAATAAGGCAGCAGGAGGCCAATGTGACCAGATCCGAACGCGAAAAGATGCAATCTGGTGACTGGTACTGCTGCCTGGACACCGAGTTGGACGCACTACGCCACACAGCGCGCGTGGCTGTTCACCAGCATAATTTGACGCCCCCGACAGGGGCACCCCTTCAGTCCACCCTGGGCCGACTTGTTTGCCGCTTACGGCAACCACTGTTTTATCGAGGCACCATTTCACTGTGCCTATGGGATCAACATCACTTTGGGAGACAATGTCTATCTGAATGCAGGCTGCACCATTCTTGACACTGCCCCTGTCACCATAGGGGATCGCTGCATGTTTGGCCCCAATGTTCAGATCTACTGCGCGCAACACCACAAAGACGCACTTTTGCGCAGCCAGGGGCAGGAAATCGCCCTGCCCGTCACCATAGGCCAGGATGTATGGATCGGCGGCAGCGCAATCCTCATGCCCGGTGTGAGTATCGGCGACAGAGCCATTGTCGGCGCCGGATCTGTGGTTCTGTCTGATGTTGCAGCAGGAACAACTGTTGTCGGCGCACCAGCACGGGTTCTTGAAACCTAGAACAGCCGCCAGTGCCCCACACTCCGCGCAGCTTCATCTGGCCATAAATATCCCAGGGGTGAATGGAGCACCAATCTATTGATGCTCCAGAGGGGCAGCGCCCCCCACTTCAGGTCCTCCGCAAAACAGACGATGCGAAGTCAACCACCCGCCTTCTCTTCCAACTCCATCCTCCTCCTCGGATGTCGCCAGTTTTGTTGTCGCTGCTCCAGGGCCTCGCTAGCCTTCTTGAACTTAACCGGCTGACGCGTGAACAGCTCCGGATCCGCCATCAATCCCTCAAGCTTGGTAATTTCCTGTTCCAGTCGTTCGATCTCGCCCGGCAGAGCCTCCAGCCGGTGTTTTCAGTGAAAGATAGTCCCGAGACAGGTTTCACCTCTTGCTTGGCCTTGCCCTGGACCCTTTGGCGCCTTTGACCTTATCCCCTTCGACCGGCACCCGCTGTGACAGGTAGTCAGTCCAACCGCCCGCATAAGCGACAGCGCGGCCATTGCCCTCCATCGCGATGGTGGTGGTCGCGACGCGGTCCAGAAAGTCACGGTCGTGACTGACCAGCAGCACTGTCCCGTCGTAATTGTCCAGCAACTCCTGCAACAGATCCAGTGTTTCGATATCCAGATCGTTTGTCGGTTCATCCAGCACCAGCAGGTTACTTTGTCGCGCCATCAGTTTGGCCAGCAGTAACCGCGCCTTCTCACCGCCTGACAGGGATCGAACAGGGGCCCGCGCCTGACTTTCGTCAAACAGGAAATCCTTCAGGTAACCAACCACATGCTTGGGCATACCGCGCACCATCACCTGATCCGCTTTGCCCGACACGCCCATCTCAGGATCGGTGGTCAGATTGTCCCATAGGCTAAGGTCCGGATTCAGCTGATCACGCGCCTGGTCAAACAGGGCGATCTCCAACTTGGTGCCTTGCTTGACTGTTCCTCGTCCGGTTCCACCAGCCCCAGCAACATATTCAACAGGGTCGTCTTGCCCACACCATTTGGGCCGACAAAGGCCACCCGGTCGCCGCGCTGCACCTTCAGTGAAAAATCCGCGACGATCTGTTTGTCGCCAAACCCTTGGTAATCGCCTCGGCCTCGATCACCTTGCGCCCCGATTTCGGAGAACTCTCCAGCGCGAAGTCCGCGGTTCCCTGGCGTTTTATCTGGCTCGAACGTTCAGCCCGAAGATCGTTTAGCGCCCGAACCCGTCCCATATTCCGTTTACGCCGCGCGCTGATGCCTTCAACTGCCCAGCGGGCTTCTGATTTGATCAGCCGGTTCAACTTGTGACGCTGCGTGTCCTCTTCTTCCCAGATGGTATCACGCCAGGCTTCAAAGGCTTCAAATCCCTTTTCCTGCCGCCGCACTTGACCGCGATCAATCCACAGCGTGGCACGGGTCAAAGCCCGCAAAAAAGCGCGGTCGTGCGAGATCAGCACATAGGCCGCACGCGTGCTTTTCAACTCGCGTTCAAGCCAGCCGATTGCCTCGATGTCCAAATGGTTGGTGGGCTCGTCCAGCAGCATAAGATCGGGCGATTCAGCCATCAGCTTGGCCAGTGCCGCCCGGCGACGCTCTCCGCCGGATGCAGTGTCAACCGAACGCGCAGGGTCGAATTTCAGACCTTCTCCCGCCCGTTCAACCTTATACAGTTCACCGGGTTCCAATTCACTGCAGGCGAAGTCACCCAATGTGGCAAACCCCGACATCGTCGGATCCTGCTCCATATAGCCAACGGAGCGCCCCGGAGGAATAACGATGGTGCCTGTGTCGGGACCAACCCCCATCACCTTCATCAAAGTGGATTTACCCGATCCATTGCGGCCAACCAGCGCCACACGGTCGCTGGGATGAACCACCAGATCAAGATCGGAAAAAACCGGATCACCACCAAAAGTCAGTGCGATTCCGGACATCTGCAAAAGAGGAATACGTGCCATGGCAGCCTGCTACAGCGCTGCCTCTGGCAGGTCAACGCCAACCACTCGTTGCGCATCTGATTTCTTGCCCTGCCAAATACCTGAAATCACCCCGCCATCCCGCGCAGCAAACGGCGGCGCGACTCTGAAATCGATCCGACTTCCAGCCCGGTAAAGACATGCAGCGTGTTCAGCTCCGTATCTACCACCGCATGATCGCTGACCCACCCCCCCATCATTAGATAGCTGCGCAACAAAGGTGGGATGGCCTGAATAGCCTGCGCATCGATGTCATTGGGGCGCTGCAACTGATCAAAGTGAACCAGATTGGGGCCTTGGCCAATGGTCGCCAGCGGTCGGGTGCAAGATAACGCCGTTGCAAAGCGGCAAAAGCATGAAAGTGAGGCTCGGCGTTGGTGCCTGCAAAGACGAACAGCCAAACAGCATTTGTGCGCCATTCTCGTCAACAATGCGGGTCAGGACCGCCCAGGCAAGGCGCAATATGTCCGGATGACGCCAAGTTGGATGACTGCAAAATCGCCCCACTTCGATCATCGCATGGGATAATCCGCAAGCCGCGACAAATCATAAAATTGCGCCGAATAGCTATGCGCAATGCCCTGACCATCTGACAGATGCAAAAGCCGAAAGGCGCAGACCAAAAAATCCTGTCCGGAGATCCTCAATCAGGATATGCGAGCACAGCGCATCAAACTTATCCAGATCTGTATCGCCAGTACCAAAACACTGGGTGCGCAAGGCCTGTGCGGCAGTCAGATCCTGTTGCCCTGCGGCAAACCGGGCTCGATAGCCACCTTTGCACAGAATCTCGGCGCGCTGTGACATTGCGACCCCCGTTAAAGTGGTGCGCTCGGCGGTTGGACAGAAACCGGCAATCGACAGATTACTCGACTAAACCACCGGGTGAAATATTGCCAATGCTACCCAACAACTGACGCAGGAATGTTTTATCCTGAATACCGGAACTGGTCACCCGGCGCTCCAGGGGAATCACATTGCCGTTTTCAAGACCAAAGCGTTCGACCCCGCTAACGACTCCGGACTGATCAAAGCTGATAGCAACCAACTCACGCGAAACCGGCTTGGGTTGACTGGGTCCATAGTGCCGCAATTGGGTCGCGATGTAATAGTATCCGCTTTCGTCAAGAACACCCGACGAAGACGGTGCGCCAATGGTTTCAGTAACGGAATCCCGTGTATCCACACCAACGACAACTTCGGCAAGTTCCTCTTCGGTCGGAACATAACCGTGATTGCGATACTGCGCTGCGCAGCCAGCCAAGGCCACTCCAGCCCCAACTAAAACCACAATTTTGGTCCCCGTTTTTAACCAATCTGTCATTGCCAACATGCTGCTCTCCCGTCGCGGCTTGATAACGCCTTTGATCCCGACTACCTAAACCCGGCCTCCGGTTCAAGAAACGAAAGTTCACGCCATGACTGATAGCCCCGCGTTACGCGTTGCCGATCTGCCTCAAAATCGCCCGACAACCTTTGATATCCAGCCGGATACCGCCATGCTAAAAGAGCTGGCCAACGACCTGGGGTTGCGCGGACTGCGCAAAATGAAGTTCGCCGGTAAAATCGAAGCACAAGATCGCCGTGATTGGATCCTGACTGGAACTTTGGGCGCAACCGCCCTGCAAACCTGCGTGATTACGTTGGATCCGGTCACAACCCGTATAGACATCCCTGTGAAGCGACATTTCCTTGCCGGAGCAGTGACTTCGGACGAGCCGGAAGTGGAAATGCCCGAGGACGACAATGTGGAGCCACTGGAAAGCCACATCGACCCCTATGCCATTATGAGTGAAGCTTTGGCGCTAGCATTGCCTCAGTATCCAAGGAAAGAAAGTGTCGAATTGGGTGAAGCTGTTTATACAGAGCCTGGCCAGGAACCGATGCGCGACGAAGATACGCGCCCGTTTGCTGGGCTTGCTGATCTGCAGAACCAACTAAAAAAAGATCAATGATCCGCTTTTTTCGCGGTTTGAACCAGATGAGCTCTGGCTCTAACCGCTCAGCTCGCCTAAAAGCCCTTGCATCGCGCGAGATTCGCAGTATTTTCGCGCGCTCATCGGAATTATGGTTGGACATCGGACGGGCTGCAGCCTAAACGCACGTCACACCGTTTGAAACGAACAACGAAATCAGCCTCGGGATCTGCCCTATGGCCCTAATAAACAAAGGTTGAGACCATGGCTGTCCAACAGAATAAAGTATCCAAGTCGCGTCGCAACAACCGTCGTGCACACGATTCCCTGGTTGCTGCAAACCCGAACGAATGTTCGAGCTGCGGCGAATTGAAGCGTCCTCATCACGTTTGCCCCTCCTGCGGCAACTACGGTGAAAAAGAAATCGTCGCCATGAACGACGAAATCGACGAAGACGCTGCATAAGCTGCGTCCCAGGCTCCTAATGCAGGCAGGTAACACATGACGGCTCAATCCGAACCATCTACGGTGCCTGCCAGCCGAATAACGATTTCGGTCGACGCCATGGGCGGAGATGCCGGCCCCACAGCAGTGGTGGCCGGCATTGCTATCTCAGCGGCCAAGAATCCTGACATCAGATTTATCCTGCATGGCCCTAGCGATCGATTGAAACCTTTGGTCGCGAAAAAGCGTATTCTGGCGGACCGGGTTGAATTCCACGATGCCTCTGAAGTCGTATCGATGGAAGACAAGCCCAGTCAGGTGATGCGCAACGGCAAGAACACCTCCATGTGGTCTGCCGTGGAATCGGTCAAGAATGGCGAAGCTGCGGGCGCGGTCTCCTGTGGTAACACTGGCGCCTTGATGGCGATTAGCATGATCCGCCTGCGTAAATTGCCTGGTGTGAACCGTCCGGCGATTGCCATTCTTTGGCCATCACGAAATCCCCAAGGGTTTAACGTGATGCTGGATGTTGGGGCCGACGTGCGCGCCGATGCCAAGGATCTGTTACAATATGCCTTGATGGGCACCTCATATACCCGCAATTCAATGGACATCCCCCGCCCGCGCGTTGGCCTGCTGAATGTCGGTACTGAAGAGCACAAAGGCCACGCCGAACTCAAGGAAGCTTATACGCTGATCGCGGACCACGCGGACCGCGGCAATTTTGAGTTTGTCGGATTTGTCGAAGGCAGCGATATTCCCGGCAGCACAGCCGATGTGATCGTCACCGACGGATTTACCGGCAATGTGGCCATAAAAACCGGTGAGGGCACCGCCAGTCTGATCCGGGAAACACTGCGCGAATCGTTCATGTATTCGATTTTGTCCCGTTTGGCCGCCCTGTTTGCCCTGCCCTCACTCAACCGGCTTTCCAAAAAGATTGATCCACGACGGGTGAACGGCGGAGTTTTCCTCGGCCTGAATGGAACAATTGTAAAATCTCATGGTGGCGCAGATGCCACCGGGGTATCAGCGGCGGTTAAACTGGCATTCTTGCTTGCCCAACAGGGCTTTGCAGAAAAACTGGCGGCACGGGTTGCATCCTCGGTCGAGCTTACCCAAAGTGAGCCTGACCGTGACCCCACACGAGCCACGGAACACTAAGACTAAAGGCAGACCATAGAATGACGCGACGTGCTGTGATTATCGGTGTTGGGCATTATCTTCCCGAGCGAGTGGTCGAAAACGCTGAGTTCGAAGCCAAACTTGAAACCACAGACGAATGGATTCGGTCACGCTCGGGTATCGAGCGTCGTCATTTTGCCGCTGAGGGTGAAACCACCTCTGTTCTGGCCACACATGCCGCCAAGGCCGCATTGGCCGATGCGGGCTGCGATGCCGATGACATAGACGCCATTGTACTGGCCACATCAACGGCCGATTTCACCTTTCCATCAGCCGCAACCATGGTTCAGGCTGCATTGGGCATGACCAAGGGATTTGCCTTTGATGTTCAGGCCGTATGTGCTGGATTTGTCTATGCCCTGAGCAATGCCAACGCGCTGATTCTATCAGGCCAGGCCAAACGCGTGCTGGTGATCGGTGCCGAAACCTTTAGCCGCATTATGGATTGGACGGATCGATCAACCTGCGTGCTGTTTGGCGATGGTGCCGGTGCGCTCGTGCTTGAGGCTCAAAATGGCGAAGGCTCTGCTGACGACCGCGGGCTACTGTCGACAGACCTAAACTCGGATGGGCGCTATAAGGACCTGCTGCACGTAGATGGCGGTGTTTCCACTCAGAGCACCGGCTTCTTGCGGATGCAGGGCAATCAGGTATTCCGCCACGCTGTAGAAAAACTGGCCTCGACTGCCAATACGGCATTGGACCGGGCCAATCTGACGGCGTCTGACATTGATTGGATCGTACCGCACCAAGCCAATATTCGCATTATTCAGGGCACCGCCAAGAAAATGGGCCTGAGCATGGACAAGGTTGTGGTGACAGTTCAGGATCATGGCAACACTTCTGCGGCCTCAATCCCACTGGCGCTTTCAGTTGGAAAACTGCGCGGCCAAATCAAGCAAGGTGACCTGATTGTTGCCGAAGCAATTGGCGGCGGACTGGCCTGGGGCGCCGTGGTTCTGCGCTGGTAAGTACTTAAGCAAATACGGTCGCTGCAAATCATTGATATTGACAGGGAAATTCTCTACGCCCTATGATTTATAAAACAAGGGGATTTTGTAATGAGTGACACAACTCTGACTCGTATGGATTTAAGCGAAGCGGTTTTTCGCGAAGTTGGCCTATCTCGCAACGAAAGTGCGCAATTGGTCGAAAGCATGCTTGGCCATATGTCTGACGCATTGGTACGCGGTGAGCAGGTGAAAATATCGTCTTTTGGCACCTTTAGCGTACGCGATAAATCTGCTCGCATCGGCCGCAACCCGAAGACCGGTGAAGAAGTGCCTATTCAGCCCCGCCGCGTTTTGACCTTTCGACCCTCCCATTTGATGAAGAACCGTGTCGCTGGCGGCAACCGGTCATAACGGGGCCAGGTCACATGTCAAAATCACCAGACGCCTTTCGCACGATCAGCGAAGTTGCGGATTGGTTGGGGATTCCAGCACATGTCCTGCGCTTTTGGGAAAGTAAGTTCACCCAGATCAAGCCTGTTAAACGGGCTGGCGGACGGCGGTATTATCGTCCTGCCGACATGCTTCTGCTTGGCGGTATTAAGTGCCTGTTGCACGACAAGGGTATGTCGATCAAAGAGGTTCAGGCCTTGCTGCGCGATCAGGGCATCGCCTTCGTCTCCGAAAAATCTGCCTCGCTGGATGACACTGCCGATCCGGTCCCGATGACCGAAACTGAGGCTACCGTCACCAACTTCCCCACACCAACCCAGCGCGCGCCGACTCAAATGCAAATGCACCTTGATTCGCAGCCCGAACCCGAGGCCGAACCTCAATCCGCCGCTGCAGAACTCCCAGCTGAACCTATAGTCGACGACCTGCCCGGCGAAGACGAAACTCAGCCTGTGGCTGCCATGGCCCCCCTCAGCGAGACGGTTTCTAACGACTTTGCCGCTACTGAGACGCACGACATGCCCAGTGATGATCCCGGTTCTGAAGCGAATGTCGAGCCAGAGGCTGCGGTCGAAGCAGAGGTGGAATCTGCAGAATCAACTGAGGCTGATGTTGCGGCTGCGCCCGTGATGGCGACTGCGCGCCCGACCACCGTTGAGGTAAGCGATACTGCAGACGATGCATTTGACGTCTCCCGTGCAGGCGTTCTTGCAAGGTTGGCCAGCATCACATCTTTACCCCAGTCCTCACTCGCCGAGGCCCTGATATGTGCCGAACAACTGCGCGCCATCACCAATAGCCAAAGCAATCCGACAGCCAATTGAAAAAAGACCAATTTTACCTCTTGCCCCTGCTCTCAGATACAGTAAAACGCTCTCAATAACGG
The DNA here is from genome assembly GCF_004006175.1 of Parasedimentitalea marina. GTDB lineage: Bacteria > Pseudomonadota > Alphaproteobacteria > Rhodobacterales > Rhodobacteraceae > Parasedimentitalea > Parasedimentitalea marina. The sequence goes on along the minus strand of NZ_CP033219.1, from coordinate 1,905,259 downwards.
GCTATGGCGCAGCCTGGTAGCGCGTCCGTCTGGGGGACGGAAGGTCGCAGGTTCGAGTCCTGCTAGCCCGACCATACAAAAACGCCCGGGTGATCCTTCACCCGGGCGTTTTGTATATCCAATGCACCCCATCTGTATGCAGAACGAATTGCATGCAGCGCGAAAATAAGTCAGCATCACCGGGCGATCAGCCTTGGGGCTGCATTTAAAGGAACCAATCATGACCGGTGTTTTACCCAGCCAAGCCATTGAAAAGATGCTTGAACACGGCGAGATCACCGTCTCTGACCCGCCTGTTCAAGGACAAATTCAACCCGCCAGCCTAGACCTGCGACTGGGCAGTGTTGCCTACCGCGTGCGTGCGTCATTTCTGGCAGGCAAAGGTCAGAGCGTTACAGACCGGCTTCGTGAATTCGAGATGCACCGCATTGACCTCAGCGGCGGCGCCGTGTTGGAAAAAGGCTGCGTCTACGTGGTCCCTCTGATGGAAGGGCTGGACCTGCCTGACCATGTCTCCGCAGTGGCAAACGCCAAAAGCTCCACCGGGCGGCTTGACCTTCTCACCCGTACAATCACCGATGGCGGCGCCGAGTTTGACCGGATCAGACCGGGATACTCTGGGCCTCTCTATGCTGAAATCTGCCCACGTTCGTTTTCGGTACTGGTGCGGCCAGGCATGCGGCTGAACCAGATACGGTTCCGCACCGGTCAGGCGGTACTTACTGACGACCAGCTGACCGCGCTACACGCTGCCTCCCCGCTGGTGGACAGCCCTGCGGTCATTCAGGACGGTTTGGGCTTCTCCGTCGATCTACAGCTGCCTGGAAGTGATCTTGTTGGCTATCGCGCCAAGCCGCATACCGGCGTTATTGATCTGGACCGGATCGGCGAATACGACCCGCGTGACTACTGGGAAGAGGTCCGCAGCAGCGATGGGCGCATCATTCTGGACCCCGGTGCCTTCTACATTCTTGTCAGCCGCGAGGCCGTCCATATCCCCCCCGAATACGCAGCGGAAATGGCGCCCTATCTGGCCATGGTCGGGGAATTTAGGGTGCATTACGCGGGCTTCTTTGATCCCGGGTTTGGTCATGATGCTGCGGGCGGAGCGGGCTCACGTGGGGTTCTCGAAGTGCGCTGCCACGAGGCCCCTTTTGTGCTGGAACATGGCCAGATCGTGGGCCGTCTGGTCTATGAGAAAATGGCCCAAGTACCGGACCAGCTCTACGGCTCGGGCATCGCTTCGAACTATCAGGGTCAGGGCCTGAAGCTGTCAAAGCACTTCAAAGTTGATCCCACTTAGACCGGCCCCCCCTGCCCCTACAATCAGCTCTGATCGTCTCACCCATTCATCTTTTTCCAAATACTCCCGCCGGAGGCCAGAAAACAAAAACGCCCGGCACTTAGCCGGGCGTTTTCAAATTTAATTCGCCTTGGCGAACTGAGACTTAGCCCAGACGCGAAGCCACGTTTTCCCAGTCGACCAGGTTGTCGAGGAAGTTCGACAGGTACGCAGGACGCTTGTTGCGGAAATCGATGTAATATGAGTGCTCCCAGACGTCGCAGCCCAACAGTGCAGTCTGACCAAAGCACAGCGGGTTCACGCCGTTTTCGGTTTTGGTCACTGCCAGGGATCCGTCGGCATTCTTAACCAACCAAGCCCAGCCCGAGCCGAACTGACCAGCGCCAGCCGCCGAAAATTGAGCTTTGAAATCATCTACAGACCCAAAGTTCTCTACCAGAGCCTTTTCCAGCTCACCGGGCATGACGTCACCACTTGGGCCCATCATTTTCCAGAATTCATTGTGGTTCCACAGTTGCGAGATGTTGTTGAAGATACCGTTCTGGGCAACATCTGTTGCATTATAGGTGCCTACGATGATCTCTTCGAGAGACTTACCGGCCCAGTCGGTGCCCTCGATCAGCTTGTTGCCATTGGTGACATAAGCATTGTGGTGCAAGTCATGGTGATATTCCATGGTCTCAGCGGACATGCCTTTGGCAGCTAGTGCGTCATGGGCATAGGGAAGATCGGGAAGTTCAAAAGCCATTGTGGCACCCTTCAAAAATTGTTGCTGTCAAAAAAACTTATGTGCCAATGTGCGATGCAGATCAAGTCAAAGAGAACAGTAACCCGCACCAGCCCTACAATGGGTGGTGCGGGATTTTACTACACTCTAGTAAACACCAACCGTTGAGTCCGATTGGGCCGCGTTGCTGAGTAAATTGAACACGTAATCCGCGACCGAGCGAAAACAGACGACGTGAAACGCTCCGTCGTGGTCCAGCCAGAATGCTGCAGCCACCTGCGCCATACGGGTGCGGCGGAACTGGCCGGGACCAAAGGCTTCGGCCGACAGGTCAACCGGGCACAGCTTCGCCAGCACTTCACGCGCTCCGTCACCCGACACCCGGAACACCGCGCGGGCGTCCGAGACGTTGACGGCCAAGGCATGCTCATCGGCAAGCCCGGCCTTGATCTCGGTCAGCTTTGTCTCGACGTCACCGTAGTGCACCAGAACCAGCAATTCGTCCGGGGACATCCAAGCCAGCCCGCCGTCCTCGCCCAGCTCGACCTTGCCCGAAACAGGCATTGACGCACCGGTGGCCGATGTCACGGCAGCCTGCAATTTGGCTGAACCAAGATCACCGCGCAGGGTAATCATTCCGGCCAAGCCCCGCTCTTCGACAGTGGCAATACCGCTGAACGCAGCGCCGTTCAGTGCGCTTACAGGATCAGACATTCTGCTTCTCCCCTTCTTTGTCATAAAAGACCTGATCAACGATCTTGGTCTTGTAGATCGTGCCATCGGTGCCCGGGAACTCGATCACCTCATCCATGCGCTTGCGCCCATTGTGCACCAGCCCCATTGCAATGCCCTTGCTCAAGGTTGGTGAGTAATAGGTCGAGGTCACCCGGCCAATGACATTACGTTGTCCGTTGGCATTGACGCCATTGCCAGTGGCATAGGCCCCATCTGGCAGAACCGATCCATCCACCGTTTCCAGACCAACCAACTGCCAGCGATCCGGGTCAGCCATATGCGAGCGCAACTGCGCCCGTTTGCCAAGGAAGTCATCTTTTTTCTTGGAGATCGCCCAGCTTAGCCCCAGATCCTGTGGGATCACGGTACCATCGGTTTCGTCGCCGATCATGATAAAGCCCTTCTCGGCGCGCAGGATATGCAGGCATTCGGTGCCATAAGGCATCACGCCGAACTCTTTGCCAGCCTCCATCAAGGCGGTCCAGAAGGCCAGGCCCTGGCTGGCAGGAACTGCGATCTCGTAAGACAGCTCACCCGAGAACGAAATCCGATAGGCGCGGCAGTCAAATCCACCGATCTGACCATCCCGCCACTCCATGAACGGCAGCGTCTCTTTGCTCACATCCATGCCACCCAGCTTTTCCAGAACTTTGCGGGCATTGGGACCAACCACAGCAACCTGAGCCATCTGCTCGGTTACATTGGCAACATAAACATCCCAATCCCACCATTCAGTCTGCAACCATTCTTCCATGTGACCATGAATGGTCTCGGCGCCGCCAGTGGTGGTGTGGCACAGCCAGGTGTCGTCGTCGATGCGGGCAACAACGCCGTCATCGATCAGAAACCCGTTTTCCGAGCACATCAGACCATAGCGGCATTTACCGACTTTCAGGTTGGACATCATGTTGGTGTACATCATGTCCATGAACCGACCGGCGTCAGCGCCCTTGACGACCAGCTTGCCCAGGGTTGATGCATCTAGCAGGCCAAGATTTTCGCGGGTATTGGTGACTTCACGCGACACGGCTTGCTCAACAGTTTCGCCCGTTTTCACAAAGGCATAGGCGCGGCGCCACTGACCCACTGGTTCCCAGTCGGCCCCATTGGCATCATGCCAATCGTGCATCGGAGTTTTGCGGATCGGCTGAAAGATTTCAGCACGGGCCTCGCCGCCAATCGCCCCCATTGAAATCGGGGTATAGGGCGGGCGGAACGTAGTGGTCCCAACCTGCGGGATTTCCGCGCCAAGTGTATCAGCTAGCACCGCCAACCCGTTGATGTTGGACAGTTTACCCTGATCCGTCGCCATGCCCAGCGTCGTGTAGCGCTTGGTGTGTTCAACACTTTCATAGCCTTCACGCGCTGCCAGTTGCACATCTGAAACCTTGACATCGTTCTGATAATCCAGCCAGGTTTTCATCCGCAGCTTGATATCCGCCTTGGCAGGCATCAACCAGACCGGCAGCATTGGATTTTCCGCGCTGTCAGAAGCGCCCGGCGCTGCGTCTTGTTGCGCTGCAAAGCCTGCGGCCTTTGCAGCTGCACAACCAGCCGCACTGGCATCCAGCAGCGCTCCGCCCAGATCCATTGCTCCATTAGCAGACCCTGCGGCGATCACAAAACCAGCGCCATCATCGCCCAGCGGAGGCCGCGAGGCATCGGGGCGGAAATGGGCCTGAGCGTCATCCCAGATCAGCTTGCCGCCGCAATGCGACCACAGGTGTACAACCGGAGACCAGCCACCGGACATGGCAACCGCATCCACCGCGATCTCTTCCTGGGCGCCGCCTTCACCGTCCTGCGCACAGATCGCAACCTTCGTAACGCGTTTGCCGCCTGAGACTTTGGCAATGGCGCGACCGGGTTCAACCCGAATACCCAGTTGACGCGCTTGTTCCATCAAGGCGCCGCCGCCTGCGGGTCGGGCGTCCAGAATGCGGGGCACCTCGACGCCAGCCTTATGCAGGGTGATCGCAGTACGATAGGCATCGTCATTGTTGGTGACGACTAAAACACGCTGACCCGGAGTGACGCCCCAGTTCACCACATAATCGCGCATCGCGCCGGCTAGCATGACGCCCGGAACGTCATTGCCAGCAAAGGACAGCGGCCGTTCAATGGCGCCGGTGGCGGTGACAATCTGCTTGGCACGAATTCGCCACAGACGATGGCGTGGGCCTGGCTCACCCGGAGTGTGGTCGGTCAGGCGTTCGTATCCCAGGGCATAGCCATGATCATAGACACCGGCTCCCATGCAACGGTTGCGCAGGGTCACGTTCTCCATTGCTGCCAGTTCACCCAGGGTCTGCTCGATCCAGGCCTCTGCCTCGAGATCATCAATGGTGCCGCCATCTACCGGCGCACGTCCGCCCCAAAATGCAGTCTGTTCCAATAGCAGCACTTTGGCACCGCTCTGGGCAGCCATCTTGGCCGCCTGCAGGCCGGCAACACCGCCACCGACCACCAGAACATCAGCAAAGAAATAGAAATGTTCGTACTGATCCGCGTCTTTCAGGTCCTTATCTGGCGCCTTGCCCAGACCAGCCGACTGACGAATGATCGGCTCGTAAACATGTTTCCAAAAGGCACGTGGGTACATGAACATCTTGTAATAGAAACCGGCTGGCAAGAAGCGAGACAGATGTGTGTTGATGGCGCCAACGTCGAACTCCAGGCTGGGCCAGTGGTTCTGTGACTGGGCCGACAGCCCGGCGAACAACTCGGTTGTGGTGACCCGTTGGTTCGGCTCAAACCGGTCACCATTTCCCAGGCCGACCAGAGCGTTAGGCTCTTCGGCGCCAGACGCCACAACGCCGCGAGGGCGGTGATATTTGAACGAGCGCCCCATCAGCATTTGGTCATTGGCCAGCAGAGCCGACGCCAGGGTATCGCCTTGATAGCCGCTCATACGGGAGCCGTTAAAGGTGAACTCGATAGGTTGGGAGCGGTCGATCAACCGGCCCTGTTTGGCAAGACGCGTGCTCATGTGGCGGACCTTTCACGCAGAGGGGCGGTCGGGATTTGAGTATTTATAAAAAGATGAAGGCTCATGCGAGGTCTCTCCAACTCCAGCCGGGGCGTTTTGCGGTAACCGCATCGCGGATTTTTTGTGGCGGCTCCAGGGTTTGCGCCGAATAGGTGCCAAACACCTCGAGTGTCATGGTGCAGCGCGCAGCGTGAAACCACTTGCCGCAGCCGTTGACGTGACGCCAGCGCTCAAAATGCACGCCTTTGGGGTTTTCGCGCATGAACAGGTAATCATGGAAGTCATCATCGGAAGACCCGGGGCCAAAGCGTTTCAGATGCGCCTCGCCGCCAGCATGGAGTTCGGATTCTTCGGCTTTGACACCGCAATAGGGGCATTCAAGGATCAGCATATCATTGTCCTCTGAGCGGCAGGGCAGCCTGCGCTGAAGTATTACGGGGCATCAGTGCGCCACCCCGGCCGCGACGCTTTCGTCGATGAACTGGCCTTCTTTGAAGCGGTCGATTGTGAAGGCTTCGGTCAGGGAGGAATGGCCTGTGGCCATCAGTTCCGCCATGCCCCAGCCGGAACCCGGGATGGATTTGAAACCGCCGGTGCCCCAGCCGCAGTTGACAAAGACATTGCCCACCGGGGTTTTGGAGATGATCGGCGAGCGGTCGCCGGTGACATCCACAATGCCGCCCCATTGGCGCAGCATTTTCAGGCGGCTGACCATTGGGAAGGTCTCGTTCAAAGCGCGCACCGTTTCTTCGATGTGGTGGAACGAGCCGCGTTGAGTGTAGTTGTTAAAGCCGTCAGTACCGCCGCCGATGACCATTTCGCCCTTGTCGGATTGGCTCATATAGCCGTGCACCGTGTTGGCCATGACCACCACATCCATGCAGGGTTTGATCGGCTCGGACACCAGCGCCTGTAGGGCGACACTCTCCATCGGCAGGCGGAAGCCAGCCATTTCGGACAGGACCGAGGCGTTGCCAGCCACCAGCATACCCAGCTTGTCGCAATCAATTGGGCCCTTGGAGGTATCGACACCAGCAACGCGGCCACCTTCGACCCGAACGCCGGTGACTTCGCATTGCTGGATGATATCCATGCCCATGTCTGAACAGGCGCGGGCATAGCCCCAGGCCACGGCGTCGTGGCGGGCGGTGCCGCCACGTTCCTGCCACAGGGCCCCCAAAACCGGATAGCGCGGGCCATCCAGATTGATGATCGGCACGATTTCCTTGACCCGCTGCGGTGAGACAAATTCAGTCGGAACGCCTTGCAGGGCATTGGCATGCGCTGTGCGCTGGTAGCCACGGATTTCGTGTTGGGTCTGGGCCAGCATCAACACACCACGCGGGCTGAACATGACGTTATAGTTCAGGTCCTGGCTTAGGTTTTCATACAGGCCGCGCGCCTTTTCATAGATCGCGGCGGAGGGGTCCTGAAGATAGTTGGACCGGATGATGGTGGTGTTTCGTCCAGTGTTACCGCCGCCCAGCCAGCCTTTTTCAATCACGGCGACATTGGTGATGCCAAAGTTTTTGCCGAGGTAATAGGCCGTGGCCAAGCCGTGGCCGCCTGCCCCAACAATGATGACATCATAGTGACGTTTTGGGTCGGGAGAACGCCATGCGCGTTCCCATCCGGAGTGGTAGCGCAGGGCCTCGCGCGCGACAGCAAATACCGAGTAGCGTTTCATGGCGAATCCAATTGGGTCGAGATATGAGATGGGTATGCATCAGCACTCCACCTAAGCCGCGCCGTTAATCGTCGCAATTGCGCAGGTTTGCGACATCACTGTCGTGTGAGATCGCAGCAAGCGCGACAAATTTGCTCTTTTTTCCGCTGCTCTGGCCCTATAGATGAGGACCAAACTACGGAGACACTATGACCTTCTGGATTGTTACGTCGTTTATGGCGCTGGCCGTTTCACTGCTGATTGCCATGGTTCTTTTGCGGGCGCGGAAGCTTGGCCAACCGGCTGCTGCGTTTGATTTGAAAGTCTACCGCCAGCAATTGCGAGAGTTGGACAAGGATCTGGCCCGTGGCGTCATCAACCAAAGTGATGCTGATCGTACGAAGACCGAAATATCGCGACGTATTCTGACCGCAGACGAGCAGCTGCAAGCCCATCAGGCCAATCTCGCACAGCCCCGCCGCGTAACCCTGGTGATGGCGGTGCTGGTTACAGCGCTAATTCTGGCCGGATCGCTGGGACTGTATGTCCGGTTGGGTGTGAATGGATATGGCGATATGCCCCTGTCTGACCGGATTGCACTGGCTCAAGAGCGGTCAACGGATCGCCCATCGCAGGCACAGGCCGAAGCCGGTGTTCCACCACTGCCTGCACAGCAGGTCGAAGACAGCTATCTGCAATTGGTAGAGCAGCTTCGCCAGACCGCTGGTGAACGGGTCAACGATGCGCAGGGACAAGCATTGCTTGTGCAGCATGAGGCCAATCTGGGCAATTTTGTTGCCGCCTATCAGGCCAAGCAGAACTATATCCGGATTATGTCCGGTGATATCGAAGCCAAGGACCATGCCGAAGCCGCCGAGTTGATGATCATGGCCGCCGGCGGTTACGTCTCGCTTGAAGCGGAGGCCGAGCTGCGCCGCGCGCTGGAACGCGACGGTGGCAACGGCGCCGCACGGTATTACTGGGGGCTGATGCTGGGGCAGATCGGACGCCCGGATATGGCCTATCAGATTTGGGCGGAAACCCTGCAAACCGGACCAGCCAACGCACCATGGATCCCAACCATACAGGCCCAGATCGCTGAAATGGCCTATCGTGCGGGCATTGACTACAGCCCACCCACCGCCGTACCGGCACCGGGTTCGCCGTTGACTGGTCCAACACCGGAGGAAATGGCCAGCGCCCAGGATATGTCTGCTGAAGACCGGCAAGACATGATCCGAGGCATGGTCGCAAACCTGGCCGAGCGTTTGAACAGCGAAGGTGGCAGTCCGCAGGAATGGGCCCGCCTGATCGTAGCCTTAAGTGTACTGAAAGAGGTCGACCGGGCCCAGGCTATTCATGACGAAGCTATACAAACCTTTGCAGATGACGCCGCCGCAGTGGCCCTGATCACAAGCGCAGCGCAACAGGCAGGACTATTGCCATGATCCATGATGTGTTCGAGGAGTTTGCAACCAGCCTGCCCCAACATCGTGCTTTAATGGGGTTGGATCTAGGCGATAAGACCGTGGGCGTTGCGGTCTCGGATCTGATGGGCACTGTTGCCACTCCGCTTGAAACAGTGCGTCGCAAGAAGTTCACACTGGATGCCGCCCGATTGCTTGAGATCATCGCAGGCCGTAACGTCGGTGGTATCGTGCTGGGGCTGCCGCGCAATATGGATGGATCGGAAGGGCCGCGCTGTCAGAAAACCCGCGCTTTTGCGCGCAACCTTGGCCGGTTGACCGAATTGTCGATCGGATTTTGGGATGAACGGCTTAGTACGGTGGCCGCCGAGAGGGCCCTGTTAGAGGCGGATACATCCCGAAAGCGTCGTTCCGAAGTGATCGATCACGTAGCAGCCTCTTATATTCTACAGGGCGCGCTGGATCGCCTGGCGCATTTGAAGAACGGGTAGAGACATGGATCGCGACGTTTGGAAACGTGAAGAGGTAGACTCTCCCTGCACCCAGATCTGCGTCGTGCACCCTGTGACCCAGCTTTGCGCCGGTTGTGCCCGAACGGTCGAGGAAATCAGCCGCTGGTCACTGATGTCTGCGACTGAACGCACTGCGATCATCGCAGACCTGCCAAACCGAAGCGCCGTCCCGAAGAAACGCCGGGGGGGCCGGACGGGCCGCAGGTAAATTGCGGGCAGGTTTGATCACATCGCCCGTTGATACGAGGCCTGCGGCGCGAGTATTTTTAAAAAGATGAAAGAGTGGCATTCGACTTGGACGACCGCGCGTTCAAGGCGCTCTGAGCCATGTTTTCAGATCAGCACTGTCTGGTCGAAAATAGGCGATCATTCGACCCTCTTTGGGCGCGGAGGCCTGTGCAGCCCAGGGTGCCACCCCATGCAGGGTAAGGCGGTGCATGAGGTAGGATTCGCCAGGGAATGCATGGACAGTGACCCGTTTGCAGGTTTCAAATACCTCGGCCCGGGCCCGCGTGTAGGCATCGGTGATGTCGACCTGTGACCAGGTCTCGGCTGCCTGTCCGGCAAAAGCTGTCTCAAAGGCCTGACGCATGATCCTGTGGCTGTGCTCCCAGATGACCAACGGCGCAGCATCGGCGCTGGTTTTGGTTAGGGGCAGTCCCAGCACCCAGGCATGCGGTTCCTCTACCCGGCGACGGCGCGCCTCACCAAACAGTTTAACACCATCCACATGGGCCGCATCCCGTTTCTCGCGATAGCGAAACGCAGCAGTGTCTTCTCCTGGACGCGGTCGCGGGTAGCCGGGGAATATGACGGACAGTTGCGCCTTATGGAGCGGCGGTATCGGGCCAAGGTATTTGGTGATAAAGTCTATCGGTGCCCCGGCAAGAGGAGGGCCACCCGGCAGTTGCCCCTGTGGATCATTCTCCAAGGCGTCAACGCCAATAAACCAAGTGCCTTCGCACTGCATCCACTCTGCGTGGCGAGGATCCTGTACGGCTGCTTGCCCGGCGAGCTGGGCATGACGGGCCCAAGCCTCAACAGTCGGATCATGACTAAAACTGATCCAGCCCTTGTCCAGGAAGGTGTCAATCATCCGTCGTTACCCCCACAGGGCTTTGCGAAGCATATTCAATGCAACCGCAATCAAGAACACCGCAAAAATCCGCTTTAGCGGCTTTGGATCCATCGCGTGAGCCAGTTTCACGCCCAAGGGTGCGGTCATCAGCGTCATTGCAATCACCACGCCAAAAGCCACCAGATTGACCGCACCATAGGTCAGTGGCGGACGCACAGCAGGGTCAATCGGCAGAAACAAGAACCCGATCACCGAGGGCACGGCAATGATCACCCCAAGACCGGCCGCTGTGGCCACAGCACGGTGAATGGGCGTGTTATACAGGCTCATCAGTGGCACACCAAAGCTGCCACCGCCGATGCCCATCAGAACAGACAGAAAGCCAAACAACGGGGACAAAGCGAAACGCCGTGCGCCTTTTGGCATTGCGTCTCCCAATCGCCATTCACTGCGCCCAAAACCCAAATACAGCCCGATCACCAGGCCCAACACGCCGAACAACCCTTGCAGGGTGGTCGACCGCAACGCTGAGGCAGCCAGCACACCTGCGACGGCACCCAAAACGATGCCCGGGGCCCAACCCCGCAGGATCTCCCATTCTACAGCACCCTTTTTATGGTGGCTCAGCAGGGACCGCTGCGAAGTCACCATAATCGTCGCCAATGAGGTCGCCAGACACAGTTGCATCAGTTGGTCGCCGCCATATCCCAAGGTTTGAAAGGCGTAGAAAAAGGCCGGTACCAAGACAATTCCACCTCCAACCCCCAACAGCCCGGCTAACACTCCGGCAATCGCACCAATCACAGCAAGCATCACCAGCATTTGAATGAGAAGCATAGTATCGGGCATCAGTTATTCCTTAGTTATTGCATGCGCAGGACAAAACAATGCCCTGCGGGAAGTGACCAGATCAAAGAAGGATGGTTGTGGGTTACTCCGAAATCGCGGCGAGCGCTGTTTCGACCAGCGCAGGACCTGCACTGTCACGGTGGGCCCCCTCTGACAGCGTGCGCCGCCATTGCCGTGCGCCGGGTCGACCTGCGAACAATCCCAGCATATGACGGGTCACCTGGTGCAGCCGTCCGCCTTGGCTGAGATGACGTTCAATATAAGGCAACATCTGGCGGGCAACATCTATCGGGTCGCTGAACTCGCCGGTGCCAAAGATTTCTGGATCCGCGGCGCGCAGGACATCACCAGGCTGATGATACGCCGCCCGGCCGATCATTACCCCATCTAGGCCTCGATCCAGATGGGCCTTGGCCTCTGCCAGTGTTGTGATGCCACCATTGACCGAAATATGCAGATCCGGAAAATCAGCTTTCATCTGGTGCACGATCTCATAGTCCAACGGCGGGATATCCCGGTTTTCCTTGGGGCTAAGGCCCTGCAGCCAGGCCTTGCGAGCATGGATTGTCACGCGGCGACACCCAGCATTGCTGATCTTTTGCAGGAAATCAGGCAAGACGTCCTGAGGCTTCTGCGCGTCCACCCCGATACGGCACTTAACGGTAATCTCGACATCCACCGCCGCGCACATGGCTGCGACACAATCGGCAACCAGGTCGGGGCGCTGCATCAACACAGCTCCAAAGGCGCCGGACTGGACCCGGTCTGACGGGCAACCGCAATTCAGGTTGATCTCATTATAGCCAGCGTCAGCACCCAAACGCGTTGCAGTAACCAGCTCATCGAGATCAGATCCACCCAATTGCAAAGCCAAAGGATATTCCAGCGGATCATGCGCCAACAAATGCAATGCCCCGCCCCGAACCAGGGCCGGCGCGGTCACCATTTCAGTATAGAGCAAGACTTCACGGCTCAGCAGGCGATGCATGTAACGACAATGCTGGTCGGTCCAGTCCATCATCGGCGCAACGGATAGGCGGGCGGCTCGACGAACATCGGAAAACCCTGATTTATCCCGGCTTTTTAACTCCGTCATTTTGCGCGTCTTCCTTATTTCGCTCAGATTCACTGCCACTTTTGAACTCTGCACTGCGGCTAGTAGCATCGACGAGGCCGTGTAGCACTTTTTCCTACCAGAGTTCCAGCGCGCCCGTTCAGGCCCTGCAACCAGGCCATGCGACCCGGTCCCCGCCAGTTCCGGCTTCGAACCAACTCTCCTTTTCTACAAAGGGTCAAACCGATCTCAGAGCTAAGCATTGAAGCATCCGAGACAGGCTGACAGCATAAGCCGAGCACCCGACGACGCGCAGCTTCCCTAGGCCTTTTGGTATAATTCACATGGCACAAGTGGACTTAACTATTCTCGGCACCTGTTGGAGAATCCTGCCTGTGGACCGGCGATGGCCACTTTCCCTTTTGGATATACAACATAAGCCACGAAGACGAACCGGACTAATGGAACTGTGGCTCAATCCCTAAAAGTTTCAGTAACAAGTTTTTTTGCTTCCAGTTTTGTTAACTGATCTCATCCATTTTCCCGGTCACATTCGGAATTTGGAGAATTTAGATGTATAGTGGGAAAACGGTACTCGCAGCGGCCATTTTAGGTTTGCTGCCATCTCTCGTTAGCGCCGAACAAGGTGTCACTGCCAACCAGGTTACTTTTGCTCAAGTGGCAGCACTTGATGGACCTGCGGGCGCATTAGGTCAGGGCATGCAACAGGGCATGCGGGCTGCCTTTGAAGAAGCCAATGCAAATGGTGGCGTACACGGACGCCAGATTGTTCTCGACAGTCTGGATGACGGCTACGAACCAGATCGTTCAGTGACCCATGTTAAAGCGGTGATCGAGGGTGACAACCATCTTGGATTGATCGGAGCCGTCGGCACCCCAACGTCTTCTGCAACCCAACCGGTGGCCACTGCTGCCAACATGCCGTTTATTGGCCCCTTCACAGGTGCTGGTTTTCTGCGGGATGCAAGCCATGGCAATATCTTCAACGTGCGGGCAACCTACTTTGCCGAGACGGAGGCCTGGATTGAATACCTGGTAGATCAGCAGGGCATGGAATCGATTGCTCTTTTGTACCAAGATGACGGCTTTGGTCGTGTTGGACTGGCTGGAGTCACGGCAGCGCTGGAAAAGCGTGGCATGACATTGTCGGCCGAGGGCACCTATACCCGCAACACCACCGCTGTAAAAAAGGCATTGCTGTCCATCCGCAAATCCAAGCCAGACGCCGTTGTCATGGTTGGCGCTTACAAGCCAGTTGCAGAATTCATCCGGCTGTCGCGCAAGATTAAATTCAACCCGACTTTCGTGAACATCTCATTCGTTGGGTCTGATGCCCTGGCGCAAGAGCTGGGCGAGGCCGGTGAAGATGTAATCATCAGTCAGGTCGTGCCTTTCCCGTGGGATGCATCGGTACCTGTTGTTGCACAATACCAGGCCGCGCTGACCGCTGTTAATGCCGATGCCACGCCTGGTTTTGTCACCCTCGAAGGCTATTTAACCGGTCGTTTGGCTATCAAAGCACTGGAAGACGCGGGCACCGACCTCACACGTGAGAGTTTTCTGAAAGCCCTCGCCGGGTTGCGCACAGTGGACTTCGGAGGCGTCACAATGAGTTTTGGCCCCGATGACAATCAAGGCATGGACAAGGTCTTTTTGACCCGCATCACCCAAGACGGTGGTTTTCAGCCGGTCACAGCCGCTGGCGGTTCCTAACCAAAACCAAATTGCAACAAGAACCGGCCTGCCCGCTCCTTTTGGGCAGGCCAATAGAACACTTAGCAAGTTGAGATGACATCATGACAGCACAGGCTTCTCCTCCAAAGAAACGGGGCTACAGACCATTTTCCAGTATTGGGGCCAAGATTACCCTGATCCTACTGGCTATGGGCGCAGCATCCGCCGTCGTCGGAGTTTTGGTTTCAACGGTATTTTCCCGTGTCTCAGAAGACATGTCGATGCTGACCCGTGATATGTTACCTCAATTGGAATACAGTGCAGTGCTGACCGACGCAGCTGGTCTGACCCGGGACTCCATGACGGATATTCTGCTTGCCGGGGACAGTGCTGGACTGAAACAAGGCCGCATTAAAGCCGAGGAGGCAGCCAGCCGGTTGCAGGAGGGTGTCAAAAACCTTCCAGAAGCTTTGCAGCCCAAGTTCGCAACCCTGGCAGAGAACGCCGATCAATCCCTTAAAGAACTACTCGCAGCACGTGAATCCGTTTTTGTCAGTGATGCGCAGATCAGTGCACAGATCACTGCCATGCAGACCCATAGCCGCAGCCTGCAGCACCATCTGTTAGAGGCCGCCGATGAAGCCTACTTTAACCTTACATTAGGCGGTGAAGACACGATTGCATCGATTGAAACCACTCTTACCGGGTTGGTCAACGAACAGTTCAGCACCCTGCAAAGCCTGTTGGAAGCACAGGCCGATATCAACCTTCTGGCCGGTATGTCATTGGGCCTTGGTCAAATACGTGATGTGCCAACCAAGAAAATCATGACACAGGCCGCCACTGGGTCCGCCGAACGGCTCACAGTATTTCTCGAAGATCCCGCCGCTCTGGGCCTCAACCCTGAAGAGGCCGAAACGGTTCAGAATGCGTTCAAAGTATTTGAAAGAATGTTGGTTGCGCGCCGATCTGAACAGAAGGCTCTGCGCAAGGAAGTGCTGAGTGCACGTGAAGCCAGTGCCAACGCCCTTATCGTTGCCATTGATAATACAATATTCGAACTGACAATGGCTGCCGAGGAAAGCAGCACAACCAACCGTGATGCCGTGCAAAGCCTGTTGGACAACGAGGTTGGCGTGCTTAACCAACTGTTGGAAATGAACACACTGATCAACAGTCTGCAGGTGGCTGCACTTCGCGTTGTCTCCTCTGATGGCGTGGAACAGGTCCAGATTGCAGCTGATCCACTGACAACAGCCGCCAAAGCACTTGGGGAGTTTGTTAATTTCCAGAATGGGGTTCTGACAGAGGACATTCACGGGATTGCCGCCCAGGCCGATGCCAGCGGCGGGCTGGCAGCGTCTCGAATTGCTACAATCCAGGCTCAAGCCAAGACAATTGAGGTTTCGCAGGCTGCCGCACAAGCAGTGTCCGAAATCGCGCACCATTCGGCCACGCTCAGCGGAGAAAGCCAAACAGCTATCTCAGAAATGGCTGTGACCGTGACCAACGATGTGCGCGAAGCGGAACAGCAAATGTACGGTCTTCTCGGCGTGTCCGCCGCTGTGCTTGTGTTGTCGCTGTTGCTGACAAAACTGTTGATCACCCGACCGCTTGCAAAAATCAGTGAGACCACTGAGCACCTGGCCGCAGGCGATCTAAGCCCGGTCACCGGGTATGACCGCGCCAGCACCGAGGTCTATCGCATTGCTCAAGCGCTATCGGTTTTCCGAAACGGGCTTGTTGAGAAAGAAGAGATGTCCAAGGCAGTTGAGGCCGAGCGAGAAGCACGCCAGGCGGAGCAAACAGCGGCTGTCACTGCGATTGGGGATGGGCTGGAGCGCCTGTCAAAAGGCGATCTGACAGTCCGAATTCAGGACGACATGAGCGACGGTTACGCCAAATTGCGCGATGATTTCAATCAGACCCTGGAAAGTCTGAAAACAACAGTTTTCGAAGTTGTTGGTTCCTCTGAAAGTATTCGCAATGGCGCCACCGAAATCAGTCAGGCCTCGGATGATTTGTCGCGTCGCACCGAAAGCCAGGCCGCAACTCTGGAACAGACTGCCGCCGCCTTGGAAGAAATGACCTCTAGCGTCAAATCGGCGGCCGAAGGCGCTCTTAGCGTTGAAAGCATTGTAAACGAAGCCAAACAAGAAGCCGAAGAAAGCGGTGTTGTTGTACAGAGCGCTGTGTCCGCGATGACAGAAATTGAAAGCTCAGCCCGCCATATTTCACAAATCATTGGCGTAATCGATGACATTTCGTTTCAGACGAACCTGTTGGCCCTGAACGCAGGCGTCGAAGCTGCACGCGCTGGAGAAGCAGGCCGAGGGTTTGCAGTTGTCGCCTCAGAAGTTCGAATACTGGCACAGCGATCATCAGATGCGGCCACCGAGATCAAGTCACTGATCACAGACAGCTCAAAGCACGTAGATCGCGGCGTTCTTCTGGTCGGCAAGGCTGGCGAGGCCCTGAATACCATCGTTGATCGTGTGGGGAACATTTCCCATCTCGTCTCTGAAATGGCGGTTGGTTCCGCAGATCAATCCACTGGACTGGCTGAAATAAACATCGGCGTATCCCAGTTGGATAATGTGACCCAACAAAACGCTGCGATGGTCGAAGAAGCCACCGCAGCCAGTCACTTGCTCAATTCAGACGCTCGCAAACTGTCCACGCTAGTGTCCCATTTCAAAATTGACGACACCGGTCACAGCCAGGAGAATCCGTTCACATCCCACGGCGAAACAGACATCTCGTTTTCGCCGCAGGCCGAACAAGACGATGACTGGTCAATGGACGAAGCCCCGCTTCAGCCAGCCAAGGTCGCGAGTGCTGCGGGCAACATGTGGGAAGATTTCTAAACCGGTTCGCCCGCTTGAATTTTGATGTGATTTCAAGCGGGCGACCTTTTTGAAACCCTGAACCTACAACCGTTCCCCTACGGGGTGACCACTTCCCGCATCGGCAAGATCTGCAGAGGAACGAAGTCCAAACCTTGGCGAGAACGAGAGCTTTAGATGCTGTGGGTTTAAACATCATCACAGGGCACGCGGCCACTTCAAAACGACCAGACAACCCTATCAGCTGTGGTCGAAAGGTTGGGAAACCGAACAGGGGCTTACCCCCGTTAAGCCGCGACAGCTATGCCCAGAGCAATCACCACGACGATACTGATCAAAGAGAGACCTGTTACAGATTGGAAAAATCGTTTTTTGGAATAACACTTGTGACAGCTTCGACCCGATAGGCGCATTTTGTGCCCACAATCTGAGCACGTGAAAACTCGAAGTACCATCACGATTTTCTTTCACCTAAATGCGCAAAGACACCCCAGCACAGTAGTCTCAATAATGTAAATTTGACTAAAACCTACGTAAAATTAACCAGCCCGGCCAGTAAACTCAGCATAATATACCTGCACCAAAAGAACGTGAGCGGGTGAGCCAATCACGCTAGAGCTGCCCAATCTGATCCAAAAGAACTTTCTGGATCAGATAAAATGAGCATCAAAATAATTCCGCGTTTTGGTTGATGTCCAGTCGACGGATCATCGTGTGTTTTCCATACGATGGTGCTAAGCGCCGCTCCACAACAAACGCGCAGATTTCGGCGGCAGTGCATCGGGACGCTCGCAGGTGGTGGTCATTTCGACCCAACGCTTAGCCTCACCTGCGGCCAGTATCGACGTCATCACCTCTACTGCATGCAAAGCCAAATCAAGATTACACCTGTGGGGTCGGTTTTCGACGATCGCCTGGGCCATTTCAGCAAGACCCGCGGCACGATAATTAGCCTGCATAACCCCGTCGTCATGCTCTTCGTTTGGGACACCAAAGGGATGGTCATCCCCTGTGAGAGTAGCAAAATCACCGTCTTTTGCAGTTAGCGTCACCTCTCCTCCAAAAAAGTTTGGATCCGGAAGAGACATCGATCCCTCGGTCCCATAAAGCTCCATGTTGGGATGAGCGGTGTTCCAGACGTCCCAACTTGCACCAAAGGTGACAATGGCCCCATTTTCAAACTGCAAAACTGAGTGAATGTTGGTCGGCGTGTCAACCGGCACAGTTTGCCCATCACGCGGACCGTTTGAAATGGTGCGGGACGCAAAGCTGGTTCCGGTCATCGCCGTCACCGCACGAACCGGTCCAATCAACTGGATCAGGTTGGTGATATAATAGGGACCAAGATCCAGAATAGGGCCACCACCCGGCTGAAAAAAGAAATCAGGATTGGGGTGCCAGTGCTCCATACCATGCGACATCACATGGCAGGTGCCACCAATCACCGATCCTATCTTACCACTGTCGATTGCTGCGCGCGCCAATTGATGAGATCCACCAAAAAACGTATCCGGTGCCGAGCCGACACGCAGTCCCCTCACCGTGGCCAAATCCCGCAGCTTCTTGCCCTCTTCGAGGTTTAGAACAAACGGTTTTTCCGAGTAGGCATGCTTCCCGGACACCAGAATTTGCCGGCTGATATCATAGTGGGCCGCCGGAATGGTCAGGTTCACTATGATGTCGATGTCATCAGCCCGCAACAGCCCCTCAACTGTTTCAGCGCGGACGTTATATTCCGCGGCACGGGCATTGGCCGTCTCCATATTGATGTCCGCAACTGCCCGGACTTCGATACCGCTAAACTTGGGCGCAAATTTCAGGTAGGTGGTGGATATATTGCCGCATCCGATGATGCCAACGCCAAGATTTTGCATTGTGTTTTGTCCTTAGAGTGCAGTGACACTGTCGAGCGACCGCGTCGCGAACCGGTGATGGTCATTTGGATTGTCATGCTCGATGACGTAACGCCCAACGCCCGCAGCCTGCAGCGCGGCGTGAATGGGCGCCCAGTCGACGACACCATGCCCGACATCAGACCATCCATCTTCATCCAAACCCGCCCCTTGTGCGGCGATGTCCTTGATATGCGCAACGCTGATCTGATTGGCATATTTATGAATGGTCGCCACTGGATCCTGTCCGGCCCGGATCACCCAACCAATATCCAGCTCCAGTTTCAGATCCGGCGAGGCCTGTGCGATCACATCCAGTGCCGTTACCCCTGCCCCAAGATCCAGCAGCTCAAAGTCATGATTGTGCCAGCCAAAGGTTAAGCCAGCGGCCTGAAGCGGTTTGCCAGCCTCGACCAGATCATTGGCAAATGCCTGCCATCCTGCAAGATCGCTCGGGCGGGCATCGTCAGTAAGATAGGGTGCAAAAACGGCCTCCATACCAAAGCGATTTGCGACATCGATAACGCGCTGTGGGTCGTTCACAATGACAGACAGGTCAAAGTGACCGGTTGTCATGCGCAACTTGTTCTCATGCAGACAAGCCTGCAGGCCATCAAGGTCACCGTAGATGCCGCCGTAGCCTTCGACTTCTGTGAACCCAGCCGCCGACAACATGGCAAAGGTTTCAGGCAAGGCCCAATTTCTGGACCCATACATTTGATAGGATATCGCGGGCATATTGCCACCTTTCATAATTTGTTTTGGTCAGAGACGCGTTTCTGATTTTTTGTCGAACAACGAGGCCCGCTGTGCGTCAATTCCGATGGGAAGAGTGTCACCGGTGCGGACCTGAGAAT
This sequence comes from Parasedimentitalea marina, assembly GCF_004006175.1. Classification (GTDB taxonomy): domain Bacteria; phylum Pseudomonadota; class Alphaproteobacteria; order Rhodobacterales; family Rhodobacteraceae; genus Parasedimentitalea; species Parasedimentitalea marina. The sequence continues at coordinate 1,885,629 of NZ_CP033219.1, read as the reverse complement.
GTCCATCCATACGGATACGGATTTGATCGCCGGCAAGATCAGCATAGACCAAGGTGTCAGAGCCCATCGGCTCAACCAGATTGACCTTAACATTGGTCTGAACCGACGCCCGGCCGAGCAACTCGCCGGTGACGACGTGCTCGGGACGAATGCCTATAGTCGTCTCCCCATTGGAGGCTCCGCCGTTCACGAAGTTATAGCCCGCCATTGGCAGTTTCAAATCCCCGGTCGAGAACTCGGCATTCTCCAGGTTTCCCTCAAGAAAATTCATCGAGGGGCTGCCAATGAAATCTGCGACATAGCGGTTCTGGGGCCGATTGTAGATCTCGTCCGGAGTGCCCAACTGCATGATTTTGCCGCCTTTCATGATTGCAATCCGATCCGCCAGCGTCATGGCTTCGACCTGATCATGGGTCACATAAATCATGGTATTTTTCAGCTGTTGGTGCAGCCGCTTCAATTCAACCCGCAGATCGGTCCTTAATTTGGCGTCCAGGTTCGACAAGGGCTCGTCAAACAGGAAAACATCCACATCCCGGACCAGTGCGCGCCCAATAGCAACCCGTTGCCGCTGTCCCCCAGACAGAGCGCCCGGTTTGCGCTTCAACAGCGGCTCAATCTGCAGGACTTCGGCGGCCCGGCCCACACGACGTTTGATTTCGTCCTTGGCAACGCGCGCATTCTTCAGCCCGAACGACAGGTTTCCCTCAACCGTCATCTGCGGGTACAGCGCATAAGATTGAAACACCATGCCGATGCCGCGCTCGGATGGTTCCTTCCAGGTGACGTTTTCGCCCTGAATAAAGATCTGCCCATCCGTGATATCCAGCAGACCTGCGATGCAATTCAGAAGCGTGGACTTGCCGCAGCCGGATGAGCCGAGAAGAACCAGGAATTCGCCTTCGCCGACGTCGAGGTTCAGCCCCTGCAAGACTTTTACTTCGCCAAAATGCAGGTCAAGATCGCGGATCTGGACTGAGGGTTTGGGGATATTCATAGTGTCAGCCTTTCACCGCGCCGGCAGCGATGCCACGCACAAATAGTTTTCCGGAGATGAAGTAGATCACAAGCGGCACCAGACCTGTCAGAAGGGTCGCCGCCATATTGACGTTGTATTCTTTGACACCCTGCACCGAGTTGACGATGTTATTCAGCTGAACCGTCATCGGATAGGTTGCTGGCTTGGTATAGATCACACCAAACAGGAAATCGTTCCAGATCCCCGTGACTTGCAGGATCATTGCCACCACAAAGATAGGCACCGACATCGGCAACATGATCCGAAAATAGATACCCCAGAACCCGGCACCATCCACCCGCGCCGCCTTGAACAGCTCCTCTGGCATCGCGGTAAAGTAGTTGCGGAACAACAGGGTCAGGATCGGCATTCCAAAGACTGAGTGGACCAGAACCAAGCCCCAGACAGACCCCATCAGACCGATTTCACGCAGCAAGATAACTATCGGGTACAACATGGTCTGATAGGGAACAAACGCGCCGATGATCAGGATAGTAAAGAACACCTCCGAGCCCTTGAACCGCCAATTGGCCAGCGCATATCCATTGATACTGGCGATGGTAATCGACAAGGCAACCGAAGGGATCAGGATCCTGACCGAGTTGCCAAAGCCGCGGCTTAACCCGTCACAGTTCAACCCGGTACAGGCCTCGGACCAGGCCTTGACCCAAGGCTCAAAGGTGACTTCGACAGGCGGACTAAAGATATTGCCCATCCGGATCTCGGGCATGCCTTTCAGCGACGTCACCACCATCACATACAGCGGCAACAGATAGTAGACCGAGATCAATATCAGGGTGCCGTACAAAAAGATGTTTCGACGCGACAGACGGTTTTTGGGTTTGGTCCCACGTGGACCCGCCATAGACGCTGCGTCAATGGTCGAGGGTGATACATCAGCCATGCTTTTTTCCCCCAAATTCCAGATAGGCCCAGGGCACAAGAATGATGATGACCGAGACGAGCATCATGGTGGATGCTGCAAACCCCTGCCCCAGGTTCTGGGCCTTGAACATGTAATCGATGACGTATTTTGCCGGCACTTCTGACGAGATACCCGGCCCGCCGTTTGTCTGCGCAACCACCAGATCATACAGCTTGATGATGCCGCTAGAGATGATCACAAGCGCGGTTACGAAAACTGGACGCATCATCGGCACAATGACCTGAACATAGGTTTTCACCAGACCGATCCCGTCTACCCGTGTGGCTTTCCAGATGTCTTCGTCTATGCCTCGCAAACCGGCCAGCATGATTACCATAACCAGCCCCGTGCCCTGCCACATTCCGGCAATCAAAAGTCCGTAGATCACCAGGTCCGGATTGTTGAGCGGATCGAAATTAAAGCCCTCCCAGCCCCATCTTCGCACCACACCCTGAAGGCCGAAATCCGGATTGAGGATCCATTGCCAGGCCAGGCCGGTCACTACAAACGACAGGGCAAACGGATATAGGAAAATGGTCCGGAAAGTGTTTTCAAATCTGATTTTGCGGTCCAGCAGTGCCGCAAGAGTGAAGCCCAGAACCATCGTCAGGATCAGCGAGCATATTCCGTAAACCGCCAGGTTTTCGATTGAGATCATCCAGCGACGGGTCGACCATAGCCGCTCGTATTGATCAAAGCCGACGAATTTGACCTTGGGCAACAAGCGTGAGCCGGTGAAGGAATAAAAGACCGTCCAGGCCGTCCCGCCCACAAAGACAACCAGTGCTGTCAGTATCATTGGAATAGAGGCGACTTTGGCACTTAAATTCCGAAACCAACGGTTGGGCCGTTTGGCAGCGTTCATGTCCATTTCTCCGCAGATCAGGTGGAGCCCGGGCAAACCGGGCTCCGGTGTTGTAATGCGTCTATCAATCTGCCCGTGCGATGATGTCCACATAACGCGCCTGAGCGTCTGCGGCACTTAGATCCGAGGCCCAGAATTCGGCCATCAGATCTTCAACCTGCGTTGTCGTATCTGCGGAAAGGTTCATGTCGTTTGACGGCAATACACCTCCGTCAGCCAGAATTTGCAGGCCTTTTTGCATGCAGCTGTTGGCCGAGGACATATCGATATCACCGCGCACTGGCAGCGATCCTTTGGCCAGGTTGAATGCAACCTGAACTTCGGGTGAAATCAACAGCGTGGCCAGCTCTAGCTGCGCCGCCTGAACTGCAGGATCATCCACTTTGGGGAAATAGAAAGCATCCCCACCGGTATCCAGAATTTGATTGATGCCAAGCCCGGGCAGGCAGGTGTAGTCATCGCCTGCAACCTGACCGGCAACCTGGAATTCTCCCTGCGCCCAGTCGCCCATGATTTGGCCACCAGCTTTGCCGGAGATCACCATATTGGTCGCAAGATTCCAGTCCTGAACATTGCTGTCGCGTGCCAGTTCACGTGCACTGGCTGCCGCTTCAAATACGGCCGTGTAAGAACCACCTGCCGCAACATCCGCATTTTTATTTACAGACACCTCGCGCCAGTCATCGATCCCGGCGATCGCAATGGTCAGCGTGCCAAAGGCAATATTTTGCTGCCATCCCTGTTGGCCCATGGCCAATGGCACCAGACCAGCCTTTTCCAGGGCTGGGGCTGCGGCGACAAACTCATGCCAATCCTGCGGCACTGCAACACCCGCCTTTGCAAAGGCATCATGGCTAAGCCAGAGCCATTGCGCCGAATGGATATTCACAGGAACACAGTAAATACGACCTTCAAACGTACAAGCATCCAGCAACGCCGACGGGTTCACAAGATCTTTCCAACCGCCTGCCTCGGCGATCTCTGTCAGGTCGGTCATCAACCCGGCCTCGATCAACTCTTCGGATTGGCGCCCATGGTTCAGCTGCGTTGCAGCCATCGGGTCACCTCCGATGATCCTGCTGATGATAATGGGACGGGCGGTTCCACCCGACCCGGCGATTGCACCATCCACCCAGTTGTGATCGGTTTTCTCGGTAAAGGCCTTGGCAAATTCCGATACTGCTGCGGCTTCACCGCCTGATGTCCACCAATGTGTAACCTCTAAATCAGCGGCTCCGGCACTTGACGCGCATATTATTGCCGCCGCCGACAGTAGTTTTGTCTTACACTTCACAACTTTCTCCTCCCAGACCTAAATCGTTATAGTAGATGCCTATATCGATTTAGATTGACCTGGCAAGAATTTTTTTTGTAAAGATATGAAGACCCGCCAATGGCCCCTCTCTCCGAAACAATACCGGGACGCCCTGCCTCGAAATCAGTTGCAATACGCCCCAACACTGTCAAAAGACGGGGCAGATCAAAGGTTTCAAACAAAGACATGACCAAAAGCGACACGGATAAGCCCACTCAAATCAGAGCAGGTTCAGCCAGGAAACCGACGCTAAAAACAATTGCGGCTTTAAGCGGCATGGCGGTGCCAACTGTGTCACGCGCCCTTAGCAATGCCCCAGACATCAGTGCCGACACCAAGGCCAAGATTCGCAAAATTGCGGACGAAATCGGCTATGTGCCCAATCGCGCCGGGCTGCGCCTGCGGACCGGGCGTACCAACGTCATCAGTCTGGTGATGTCCACCGAACACGACATGATGAACCAGACCGCGCGATTGATTACCTCGGTTGGTAGTGGGCTGCGCAACACTCAATACCACCTGAATGTGACACCATTCTTCCCGCGCGATGATCCAATGACACCGATCCGATATATCGTGGAAAACGGTTCTGCTGATGCGGTAATCTTAAATCAGATCCTGCCCGAGGACCCCCGCGTTGCCTATTTGATGGACAAGCAGTTTCCCTTTGCCACCCATGGGCGCAGCAACTGGCAGGATCAACACGCCTATTATGATTTCGACAATGAAGCCTTTGCCCGGTTGGGAATTGAAGAGATGGTCAAGCGGGGCCGTAAGAACATTCTGATGATCGCCCCACCGATTTCGCATAACTACGCGCAGGAAATGGTCCGCGGTGGTGAAGCCGCTGCAGCAAAAGCAGGCGTGAAACTGTGCTTTTCAAAAAGAATTACCAGTGACAGCACCAACAACCAAATGCGCGAATGGGTTGCCGAAAAAGTCACTGCTGATCCGCTGATTGATGGTTTCATATGTGGTTCGGTCAACGCAACGATGTCCGCTGTCGCCGGAATGGAGACTAAGGGCTTTGAGGTGGGAAAAGACATTGACGTTGTGTCCAAAGAGGCGATCCCTTTCCTGAAATTTTTCCGCTCAGAAATTCTGGTCGTACTTGAAGATGTCACCGCAACGGGTGAATATCTGGCCCGGGCCGCCATACAGGCCGTAAATGAACCTGCCGAGACACCTATGCAATATCTGGAAATACCCAGCGGTTTTGTCTCATTTGACCAGTACTAGCCGCCTGCCTCAAACGCGATCACCCAAAGGCTGTAGACTGGCTTTCTGACAAGGCTGTTGATGATCATCATTCATCACCATGAAAAAATGCTTGATAATTTCACGATTCCCCTTCATCGTGAAATTTGAGGGAATAATTTCACCACCTTATTCAGGAGACCACCCGTGAACAGCCAAGCCCCGCTCACTGCGTCCCTAGGTGCCGACATCCGGGCATTGCGTAAGACACGTGGGTTGACCCTGAATGACATGGCCACCCGTTTGGACCGCTCGGTTGGGTGGTTAAGTCAGGTAGAACGGGATCTGTCCGAGCCGACGATTTCCGACCTGCGCCAGATTGCAGGCTGCCTTGACGTGCCGATGTCGATGCTGTTTGGCCATACCAATGCACCCCACAATGAACAGGGATATGTCGTACGCGCAGGCGCGCGGCGTCCTATTGGCGCCAGCGAAGAAGGCCTGATCGAGGAGCTTTTGTCGCCGGATCTGACCGATGATTTTGAGATGGTGCACTCGACCTTTCAGGCCCATTCCAAAATGCAGACCCCGGCGGACCGCCCCACGCAAGAGGTGGGGTATATCATTTCGGGCCAACTTGATCTGGTGATCGGCGGGCGGGCCTTCACTGTAGGGGCCGGCGACAGTTTCCGCATCCGTCATGAACCCTACCAATGGGCCAACCCCTATGCGGAACCAGCTGTCGCGATCTGGGTCATCGCCCCGCCGGTGTATTGACGCCATGAGTTTTGAAGCCTGGACAATATTTGCACTGTTTTGGGTGGTCTTTGTCACCACTCCGGGACCAAATGCGGTGAATTGCATCAGCAATGGCATGGCCTTGGGCATGTCCAGGGCGATGGTCGGCGTGCTGGCGATCCTGACACAGTCCTGCCTGTTTCTGGTCCTGTCCGCCTTGGGTGTCACCGCGCTGATTGCGGCCTCGCCAACCGGATTTCTTGCTGCCAAACTGATCGGCGCCGGTTTCCTGATCTATCTGGGTGTCCGGGGCTGGTTGAATGCCAGCAACCCTCCACCCATGACGGAACGCCCTGCCCGCCATGTCTATCTGCATGCTCTGGCCGTTGCCACGATCAACCCCAAAAGCGTCGCCGGCTACCTCGCTGCCTTCTCGCAGTTTGTGCAGCCGGATGTGCCAGTCTGGCAGCAAATGGGAGTGATTATGCCGACGGCACTGGTGATCACCGCGCTAAGCTATACCGGTTATACCGCATTGGGTGCAGGTCTGGGCCGTGCGGCTATGGCCATGGTGTTCAACACCTGGATCCGCCGCACCATGGCAGTCTGTTTTATTGTCTACGGGATACTGCTGGGGGCCAGCACGACACCAAACCTGGAGAGCTCATGATGATCAAAGGGTCCTGCCTTTGCGGCGACATCCATTTTGAAACCGGGGCCGAGCCAAAGGGTGCTTCGATGTGCCACTGTAGCCAATGCCGCAAACAATCGGGTGGCATCTGGTCCTCGGCCTATGTTGCCGACAGTGACTTAACGATCACGGGCCCGGTCAGCTGGTACGCCGCCAGCGATCTGGCCAAACGCGGCAGTTGCCCACGCTGCGGGTCTTATCTGTTCTGGAAGGCCCACGATGAAGACACCACCAGTTTCGCGCTGGGCGCCGTCGATGGTTCCACCAGGTTAAAGATTACCAAACACATCTTCGTCGCCTCCAAAGGTGACTATTACGACATCGCGGACACTGTCCCGCAACAAGACTAAGAAAGAGCGCTCATGTCTGATTTCCCAACCAAAGCTCGCGTCGTGATCATCGGCGGCGGTGTCATTGGCACCTCATCCCTGTACCATCTGGCCAAAAAGGGCTGGAGCGATTGTGTCCTGCTGGAAAAGAACGAACTGACAGCGGGATCCACCTGGCACGCGGCTGGCAATGTACCGACGTTTTCGACCTCGTGGTCGATCATGAACATGCAGCGCTATTCAACCGAGCTGTATTCAAAGCTGGGCGACGAGGTTGATTACCCGATGAACTATCATGTGACCGGCTCGATCCGCCTGGCGCATAGCAAGGAACGGATGCAGGAGTTTGAGCGGGCCGCATCCATGGGCCGGTATCAGGGTATGGATATCGAGATTCTGACGCCCGAGCAGACCAAAGAGCGTTATCCCTTTCTGGAAACCCATGACATGGCCGGGGCTCTGTATGACCCCCATGATGGCGACATCGACCCGGCCCAGCTGACCCAGGCCCTGGCCAAGGGTGCCCGTGACCTTGGCGCCAAGATCCTGCGCTTTTGCCCGGCAACCGGCGTCACCCAGCACGAGGATGGCACCTGGACCGTGCACACCGACAAGGGCAACATTGACTGTGACTATGTGGTCAACGCAGCCGGATATTACGCACAGCGCGTGGGTGACTGGTTCACGCCTTATGGCGGTCGCAAGGTCCCGATGATGGTGATGAGCCACCAATACCTGCTCTCCGAAGAAGTGCCCGAGATCGAGGCCTGGTCCAAGGCCAATGGCGGCAAAAAACTGCCCCTGCTGCGCGATGTGGATGTGTCCTATTACCTGCGTCAGGAAAAGCACGGGTTCAACCTTGGCCCGTATGAGCCGAACTGCCGTGCCCATTGGGAGACCCCTGAAGACCCCATGCCCGAGGATTTCTCGTTTCAACTGTGGAACGATGACCTGGACCGGATCGAAGACATCATGATGGACGCCATGGAGCGGGTTCCCGCCCTGGGTACGGCCGGTGTCAGCCGGGTGATCAACGGGCCGATTCCCTATGCGCCGGATGGCCTGCCGCTGCTTGGCCCAATGCCCGGTGTCAAAAACGCGTTTGAGGCCTGCGTGTTCACCTTTGGCATCGCCCAGGGCGGCGGCGCTGGCAAGGTGCTGGCCGAATGGATCGTTGATGGTCAGACCGAATGGGACATGTGGGCCTGCGATCCGCGGCGTTACACCGATTACACCGACCATGATTACTGTGTGAAAAAAGGCATGGAGGTGTACGGCAACGAATACGCCATGCATTTTCCGCACCACGAATGGCCCGCCGCACGCGACAAAAAAGTTAGTGCAGTACATGCAACAGTCAAGGAGCTGGGCGGCGTGATGGGCGCCTATAACGGCTGGGAACGGGCCAACTGGTTTGCCCAGGACGGCGATGACACCTCTGACGAGGCAACCCACACCTGGGGACGGTCAGGCCCCTGGCAACAGCGCATCATGGAAGAATGCGAGGCGGTGCGCGACGGTGTCGGTGTGCTCGATCTGCCCGGGTTCTCGCGCTTCAACCTTAGCGGCGAAGGGGCTGCTGAATTCCTGCGCGGCCTGGTCGCTGGCGGGTTGCCCAAAATTGGACGGATGAATCTGGTCTATATTGCGGACACGCGTGGCCGCATCCTGACTGAAATGTCCTGTATCCGACACGGCGAGGATCACTTTACCATGATCACCGCAGGCACCGCACAGTGGCATGACTTTGAAATCCTGCGGAATGCCCTGCCGGACGGTCTGTCCCTGAGTGATCACACCACTGAATTCGGCACGATGATCGTCACCGGCCCCAAGTCGCGCGAGCTGTTTGCCGGACTGTCTGATGCGGACCTGTCGCTGGGCTGGCTGACCCATCAAACCGCCACTGTCGCGGGTCAATCTGCCTTTCTGGCGCGGGTGTCCTTTGCCGGTGAACTGGGCTGGGAAGTCCACTGTGCCAATGCGGACCAACCTGCAATCTACGCGGCGATCCTTGCGGCCGGTGCCAAACCATTTGGCATGTATGCGCTGAACTCGCTGCGGATCGAAAAGGGCTACCGCACTTGGAAAGGTGATCTGACCAGTGATTACTCTCTGCTCGAAGGCGGATTGGGTCGGTTTGTCAAACTGGACAAGCCGCAGGACTTCCCCGGCAAGGCTGCAATTCAGGCCGAGAAACAGCAGGGCGTCAAAAAGGGCTTTGTCACGTTAATCGTTGATGCCGGAACGGCAGACGCGCCTTATATGTCCTGTATCTGGAAAGACGGCGAGATCATCGGCGAGGTCACCAGTGGCGATTGGGGTTACCGGGTAAACGCCTCGATTGCGCTGGGCATGGTGCGTGCTGATATGGCAGTGCCGGGCACTGAACTGGAGGTTGAAATCTACGGCGTTAAATGCCGCGCTGTGGTCCAAGACGATCAACCGATCTGGGATCCGACAAACGAGCGGCTGCGGGCCTAAGAAAGAAATGAGGACCCCCATGTAGGGACAGTTTAGACGACAGGTCACAACGGGTCATGGCCCGGATCTGCCAAAACACAACGATCAGCTGCCAGTCTTTGGGACTGGCAGCTGTTATTGTTTAATTCTCCGGTTCGACCGAAGCATCATCTGCATCAGTGGCAGGCGAAGGGCCGGCAGGCACCGCAGCCCCGGTGTCCGTTGCCGGAGCTGGATTAGCAGGTGCTTCTGCCTCGGCATCCGTGGCCGGATCAGCAGGTACTGCTGCCTCAGGATCAGGGGCCGCCGGCGGGGTCGCAGGGGCTTGCGCACCTGGCACATCATAACCCAACAGTTGCGCAGTGGGTGGATCAATCACGCCAGTAGACTCGATCCCATTGTCATACTGCAACCACATCACAGCCGTTTCCGTACCGCTGCCAAACACCCCATCAACGCCGCCCACATCATAGCCGGCGCCAACAAGACGATTTTGCAGCTCTTTCACCGTTTCGCCGCGGGTAAAGGGATCGGTCAGCCCCATGCCGACAACCGACTGTGGCTGGCCCTCGTCCGCAGGCGGGTCCGATACAATTTCGTAGACCTTTTCATCCTCATAGTAGGTTGACCGGTACAAGACACCGTCGCAGGCATAGAGCGTTTCACCATCCTCTGTGATCTTCTCACACTCGGAGTTTTCAGGCAGCGAAGTTGCATAGACCAATGTCGAACCGACAATTGCAGCGGTAAAGAACCATCCCCAACCCGAATTGTAATAGTACGGGCCGTAGTGATAGTGCGGCGGCCGATAGTATGGCGGCCGATGATACGGCGGTCGATATCCCGGAGGACGGTAGCCGGGAGGCCGATAGCCTGGCGGGCGGCCACTGCCCGGAGGGCGATGTCCTGCACCCGGTGGGCGCGATCCCGGAGGACGGGATCCAGGTGGGCGCGCACCCGGAGGCCGTGATCCAACTGGACGGGACCCTACCGGACGTGTCCCAGGCGGTCGCGCACCGGCAGGTCGGGTCCCGGCAGCGGGGCGCTGCCCAGCCGCTGGCCGACCGGGGTTTGCAGCTGGCGACCGGTTTGGTCTGGTCGCCGGTTTTGCAGCGGGTCGCGTCGATGGCTTTGTCGCGGGGCGAGTTGCCGGACGTGTTGCGGGGCGCGCGCCAGCAGACGGTCGCGTTCTGGACCCTGATGGCTTTGATCTCGGCGCAGAGGAAAACCCACCCCGGTTGCCACCACCGCCGCCCCTTACGCGTCCACCACCACCGCCGTGGCCGCGCGCATCAGCGGTATCCGTACGGGGTGACATTCGCATGACACTTTCAGGTGAGGTGCCGACTGAGACTGCAAAAATAAGCACACCAATAAAAAACTGTCGCATTAGTTACGTCCCCCCAGAATGCTAACATCCTCTGGTTTTGGCCAGGCCATCAGATCAGCATCCTCATCCGGAACAAATGTAAACACACCCTCTGGAACGTCAGGAGCAAAATTCCAATTGGTGAAATAAGCCCGGTATTGCGGCCAGCCCTGAGTATAAGGATCAGTGCCAACGATCATCATCAGCTCGGGCTGATCAACGTCTGTTGATATCCAGATCTGCCAATCCGTTTCATAGTTGGAAAAGGCCAGATGATGCGCCTCACGCCCGGCGATCCTGGTGGTTCCCAGATAGGCCGCAGCAGTTGCCCGATCCAGCAGTTCGCCCCGTGGCGAGGCACTCATCACCTGCCATATCGGCAGCCGGATATCATAGGTCTCGCCTATCCGGTCCGCTAATGTATCAAAATCGCTGGTGATCGCGGCAGACACATAGGCGTTTTCCTCGACGTCAAAGATCTGGAACTTCGTCCCGTCAAAAAAGAACTCGCGCGTTTCACCGCCAAATTCGGAATATCCGTAAAACCCGACCCCACGCTGCAACAGATTTGCCCCATTGCGCATATAGGTGATTTTTTCACGCCCATCGACCACTACGTCAAAAGACACAAACCAATCCATCGACAGAACATCCTGCCCAGCAAGATATTGCGACGCCGATGTCAAAATATCTATGGCCTGCGGATCCAGAGACACCGTTGGGGGCTCTGTCGGTGGTGGTGCAGCTTCGGTTTGACCCATAGCTGGAAAGGCCCCGGCAACTGCGGTCAGTGCCGCTGCACAACACAACGACACATAGTGCTTACAAAAAACTGTCATAGGAAAACATGTCCCAAAAATAGATTATGTACCATTACTCAATGGTGGCAATCGATCCTTGAATTCACAAGACAATTGTTTCTTTCAGCATTAATTCGCTCAACTAGCAGCGAAAAGCATTTACCTGCCAATAACGATATCGGCCTGCAGTCCGCCCAGATCACCACTTTTGCCCAACCGCAAAGCCCCGCCATGCGCACGCGCGATATCGGCCACAATAGCCAACCCCAAACCAACCCCAGACCCCAGGTCTTGGTTGCGTGAGGGGTCCAATCGGGTAAAGGGCCGCATGGCCTCATTGTACTGATCTTGCGGAATACCGGGGCCGTCATCCTCAACGCGGATGCGCAACGACCGCTCTGTCAGTGTCACCGACACCCGCGCCCGGCTGCCATATCGCACCGCATTCGACACCAGATTATCAATGGCCCGGCGCATGGCTCCAGCGCGCAACATCACTGTGCCCTGACTGCTTATTTCACCCAACATCACATCCTTGCCCTCACGGCGCCAATTTTCAACAATCGAACTAACCATTTCCTGAGGATCCGTTTTCTCCGGCGAGCTGGTTGATACGCCACGCGAGAAATCAAGAAAAGCGTCCAACAGTTGGCGCATTTCATCAACATCTTGCATCAGCGGCTCGGCATCCTCTTCGTCCAGCAGTGCCAAGCCCAGTTTCATCCGGGTCAGCGGCGTACGAAGATCATGACTGACACCAGACAACATTAAGGTCCGTTGCTCGATCTGACGTTCAATGCGGGCTCTCATATCCAGAAACGCGCTTCCGGCGATCCTGACTTCGGTGGCACCCCTTGGTTTATACACGACCGTACGCCCGCGCCCAAACGCCTGTGCAGCATCCGCTAACAGCTTGATTGGGCGCAATTGATTGCGCATGTAAAGAATGCTGATCGTCGTCATAAACACGCCAAAAAACAACATGGTCACAATAAGCTGGTGGGGAGCTGCCGCAGTAACACGCCGTCGATTAAAGCTGACTTCCACAGGCCCCAGTTTATTTGCAAAAATCAATTTGACTTGCCGGTTATCTGGAAACTGCACCGCTAAGACTGGCGCGAAATTTTTGCGCAGAGTATCGCGAACCACCCGTCCCGAGAATTCATTCCAGGCCAATTCATCCTGCACCGGCAATTCCGCCGCATCCAGAAAGCGCATCTTCATTCTCAAGGGCGCCAATAAGGGTGCCGTTTTCTTTAACATGGCATCTTGGGTTGGACTGTCCGCTCCAAACTCTGAGATCATTTCCAATTCACGCAGAATCGTACTGGTCATCTGCGCGGTGACGTCCTGCAAATGCCGTTGAATGAATGCAATGGAAACCACCAGTTGAAGCACCACAATGGGCAACATCATGATCAAGGCGGCGCGCCCATACAGACTGCGTGGCATATAACGTTTGAGCCAAGGGAAGAACATGGGTTAAGCCTATACAGCACTGAAAGGACTGTGAAGCACAGACACCGGCAGGCGATTGAATGAATACCTATAGATTGAGGCACAATGATGCAGGCTCCTGATGATTTCAACCCGGTCGCCGGAGTCGCGTTTGAGCTGGAGCCGGGGCTGCGGCGTATTGTGGCGCCAAACCCCTCGCCGATGACCTATCGTGGCACCAACACCTATTTGATTGGCGAAACATCCCTGGCCGTGATCGATCCTGGCCCTGCCCTGCCAGCGCATCTTGATGCAATTCTGGCGGCCGTTGGTTCTGGCCAAATTATTTCACATATCATTGTTACACACAGTCACCTCGACCATTCCCCATTGGCCGCCGAGCTGAGCCAGCGCACAGGCGCACCGATCTACGCTTTCGGAAACGCAACAGCCGGGCGCAGTACCATCATGGCGGAGCTTACCGCGACGGGGCTGGTGGGCGGTGGTGAAGGCATAGACACCGCGTTCAGGCCGGACATCATCGTCGAAGACGGCGAAATGATCACTGGCGACGGCTGGACGCTAGAAGTTATTCACACCCCCGGTCACTTGGGCAATCACATCGCATTGGCCTGGGGTGATGCCTGTTTTACCGCAGACCACGTCATGGGTTGGGCCAGCTCGCTGGTGTCTCCGCCTGACGGCGATCTGACGGACTTTATGACGTCGTGCCACCGCCTGCGCGCCAGACAATGGCGGGTGTTTCATCCCGGCCACGGCGCACCGGTCACCGATCCCTCGGCGCGGCTTGATTGGCTGATTGCCCACCGAACCTCCCGCGAGCAAGCCATCCTAGAAGAACTGGCGCAGTCCCCGGCCACAGCGCATCAACTGGCACAACGGATATACACCACAACACCCCAGTCACTGCTGCCCGCCGCCGAACGCAACATTCTTGCACATCTCATTGATCTATTTGGGAAGTTTCAGGTTGCACCCATCGGAAAACTAACTGCCGATGTCGCGTTTCGACGCCTCCCGTAGAGAGCGCAAAATAATTTCGAAATTTCTCATTTCTTCACTAGACGGTCCAGAACCTCGGCGCTATATCACACGGACCGTTCCGGCGTAGCTCAGCGGTAGAGCAGTTGACTGTTAATCAATTGGTCGTAGGTTCGATCCCTACCGCCGGAGCCAATTTCCCTGCATGTTATTGGTAACAGACGAAAAGCACTCCATTCTGGGGCGTTTGTCGCTTTCTGGCCACTTTTTCTGACACATCCGATGACACACACCACCTGTGGGAGGCGGAGCCTAGGCCTCAGTTCACCCAGTCCATCCTGGATCTCGACGCGGCCCTGTCGATAATCCTAATCAAAGCTGTCGCCCAATCTTGTCTTCAGGCCTCGTATCAATTGGCTGATGACGGCAGAAGATAGATCCAGTTCATCTGTTGCCAGTGCCAGACTTTCGTGACGGGCGGCTGCCTTGAACGTTTGCAGCGCGCACACAGAACGGGCTATTTCCATCACTATTAGGACGGTCGGATTTTCAATATCTCCATGATAATCGGTATGGAAATGAAACGATTTCATGTATCTGCCAAATCAGGAGGTACAGTCGTCAATGGATCACAAAACATTTCTTTCTACCCTTAGCCCGACCCAACGTGAGACCCTGACGGCGCGCAGCGACGTCAAGGGCATAATGCATTTGGTGGGACACTGGGGCGCAATCGTCCTTTGCAGCAGCCTAATTGTTCAGTCTGCTCCCGTCTGGCAGTTGGTTCTGATCGTCCAGGGTGTTTTATTGGTCTTTTTGTTCACCCTTTTGCATGAAACCAGCCACAAAACACCCTTCAGGAGTGGCTGGATCAATGATGTGGTCGGGCATGTATGTGGGTTCCTATTGTTGCTCCCTGCAACATGGTTTCGGTACTTCCACTTTGCACACCATCGTTTCACCCAAATACCCGGCAAGGACCCCGAACTCGAAGCGCCAAAGCCGACCACTTGGGCTCAGTATATATCCCACATCTCAGGTATTCCCGTCTGGATCAGCCACATAAAAACACTGTTGCGAAACGCACTGGGGCAACAACAGTATGCCTATGTACCCAAGGCGCGGGTGAACCAGATTACAAAAGAAGCGCGTGTATATCTGCTTGGATATGCCATTTTATTCTCGGTAAGCGTTTGGCAATCCACACCGGTTCTGTTTTTTGTTTGGCTGTTACCGATGCTGCTTGGCCAGCCATTTTTGCGTCTCTATTTACTGGCAGAACACGGGCGCTGCCCTGCCGTTGTTGATATGTTTAAAAACACCCGGACCACGTTTACAAACAGGCTGGTGCGGGCAATCGCCTGGAACATGCCCTACCATACGGAACACCACAGCTATCCGTCCGTGCCATTCCACAGGCTGCCTGACCTGCACCGCCTTATTGAGCCACATCTTTCAGTCACCGCGAGCAGTTACACAGCTTTCAACAAGGACTACATCTTGGAGTCTGTGAAGTCATCAAAATCGTAAACTGAACGGTGTAGACGGCCTGACAGCTTAGCCCCAGAACTCACCGCCAGAAAATGACAGTTGCCGCGAGAGTGATGACGGACAGGAAAACCTTTGGGCAGCTGTCTTAGTCAGTAGTCACGCGCCGCTTTTATGCCCGTAGGCCCGAGGCTGTTTGGTGTGCTTTGAGGCAGTTTGCATCAATCGGGATCATCATGTTGTCGGGGGCATCTGCTGCCGGTCCCATCATGATCCGCGCAAGTACCACCGTGTCGCTCCACCGTTTCCAGCAGTTATAGAGTGTCTTATGTGGATCATATTCCCATGGGGCATCACACCAGCGTAAACAATTGTTGTTTATAAAGAAAATAGCGCTAAGAACGCAGCGGCTAACTCCGCGTGACACGCCATGGCTCTGCGGAAAACAGGGTCAAAGCCGCGCCAATTGATCTTCGCTCAGCCCGTAAAAATTGCGCTCAGTCGCCCCACAATTAGGGAATTTGAATCAGGACGGCATCACCACCTCAAGTGAATTAACGGGTCCCGAGCCAAAGACGGTCATATCCCACCATCCTGTTCTAGCATTGCAATCACATCTGGTTCCACGTCCAGTTCGGCCAGGATGGCCCGGCTGTGTTCGCCCAGTTGTGGCACCGGGTCCAGACGCGGTGCAAAGGCATCACTGCGACCTGGCGGCAAAAGTGTGGGGATCGGCCCGGCTGCACTGGCAACTTCGCTCCAGCGGTTGCGCGCCTCAAGCTGTGGATGCGCCCATAGGCCCGCCATATCATTCATGCGCGCATTGGCGATCCCGGCAGCATCCAACCTTTCAATCACCTTCTCACCATTCATCTTCGCAAAGACCGACAGGATAAGGGCACGCAGCTCCTCTTTGTTCTCTGCACGCCGTGCATTGGAGGAAAAGCGTGGGTCACTGGCAAGCCCGGTGTCCATCAGTACGGTTTCGCAAAATGCATGCCACTCACGTTCATTTTGAAGCCCCAGCATCACCACCGCACCATCTCCCGCCGCAAAGGGGCCATAGGGATAGATCGTCGCGTGGCTGCCGCCATTGCGGGCCGGCGGTGGCGCCCCGTCATAGGCATAGTACATTGGAAAGCTCATCCATTCGGCCATTGCCTCCAGCATCGACACGTCGATTGAGGCCCCCTCGCCGGTCTTGCCGCGCTGGATCACTGCCGCAAGAATATTGGTATAGGCATACATGCCTGCGGCAATATCTGCGATGGAAATACCCGCCTTGGATGGTGTCTGGTCATCGCCTGTCACCGACAAAAAGCCCGCCTCGGCCTGGATCAAAAGATCATAGGCCTTGCGGTCCTTATCCGGTCCGTCTTCGCCGTAGCCTGAGATGTTGCAGACGATCAGTCCGGGATTATCCGCCTTTAGCGCGTCACGTGACAGGCCCAAGCGCGCCGCAGCACCCGGTGCCAGGTTTTGAACCAGGACATCTGCATCTCGTAAAAGCTTGCGCAGAATTGCACCGGCTTCGGGATGTTTCAAATCCAGTGTCAGGCTTTCCTTGGATCGGTTGGTCCAAACAAAATGCGAAGCCAACCCATTGACACGACTGTCATACGAGCGGGCGAAATCGCCAACCGCGGGGCGTTCCACCTTGATTACCCGCGCGCCGAGGTCGGCCAGCTGACGGGTCGCAAAGGGCGCCGCAATCGCATGTTCCAGCGACACAACCGTGATACCATCCAGAGGCCGCATTAAAATGACCTCGGCAGGCCAAGCACGTGCTCGGCCACATAAGACAGGATCAGGTTGGTGGAAATCGGCGCCACCTGATACAGGCGTGTTTCGCGGAACTTGCGTTCCACATCGTATTCCGTCGCAAATCCGAACCCACCGTGGAATTGCAAACAGGCATTTGCCGCTTCCCAACTGGCCTTGGCCGCAAGGTATTTGGCCATATTGGCCTGCTCGCCACAGGGTTCATGGGCATCGAACAGCCGACAGGCCTCCCAGCGCATCAGGTTGGCGGCCTCCAGTTCAATTTTGGCCTCTGCGATGGGAAACTGTACCCCCTGGTTCTGGCCAATAGGTCGGCCAAACACCGTGCGTTCCTTGGCATAGGCGGTGACCTTGTCGAGAAACCAGAACCCGTCTCCGATGCATTCCGCCGCAATCAAGGTGCGCTCGGCGTTCAACCCGTCCAGAATGTAGCGAAACCCCTGCCCCTCTTCGCCGATCAGATTTTCGACCGGGATCTCAAGGTTGTCAAAGAACAGCTCGTTGGTTTCGTGGTTGACCATATTTGAGATCGGCTTGACCTCCATGCCGTTGCCAATCGCCGCCTTGATATCGACCACAAAGATCGACATCCCCTCGGATTTGCGTGTGACTTCGGGTAGCGGCGTGGTGCGGGCCAACAGGATCATCAGGTCCGAGTGCTGCACCCGGCTGATCCAGACCTTCTGGCCGTTGATGACATATGTGTCGCCCTTCTTTACGGCGGTGGTCTTGATCTTGGTGGTGTCAGTCCCCGTCGTCGGCTCGGTCACCGCCATCGACTGCAAACGCAGTTCACCACTGGCAATTTTAGGCAGGTACCGCTGTTTCTGGGCCTGTGATCCGTGCCGCAGCAGGGTGTTCATATTGTACATCTGACCGTGACAGGCACCGGCATTGCCACCCGACCGGTTGATCTCTTCCATGATGATCGAGGCCTCAACCAGTCCCAACCCTGAACCGCCATATTCCTCGGGGATCAGCGCCGCCATCCATCCCTCAGAGGTCAGCTTGTCCACAAAACCCTCTGGATAGGCTTTGTCCTCATCCACCTTGCGATGGTATTCCGGCGGAAATTCTGCACACAAAGCACGCAAGGCATCGCGCAGGTCCTGATGAGGGTCGGTCATATAGTATCCTTTACGGAGGCAGTTGCGGTCATTGCCAGCGCACCGTCATGGCGGCGGACCCAAAGTTTTACGGTGCCATTGTCGCCGGGCTGACCGTGGACGGAAAAGTCATGGGTATCAAACACCGGTGCTAACGCGCGAAAATCAAATGCTGTGACGACGGCCTGAGGCCTTTCGCGCCGCAACAGATCCAGCATTAGTGTCGCCAAAAGCGGGCCGTGCACAACAAGGCCGGGATAGCCATCGGAACTGGTGCAGAATGGCTTATCATAATGAATGCGATGGCCGTTAAAGGTCAGGGCAGAATAACGAAACAGCAGTACAGGGTCTGGTGAAATGGTTCTTGAAAAGACACTATAGTCAGGGGCTTGCGATGGCGCAGGCGCGGCTGAACCTGGCTCGGGCTTGGCACGGTAAACGATGTCATGCTCTTCCTCTATGCCCAGCACATCGCCGTCAAACAACTGATGACGGACCTTCACAAAGACCAAATTACCACTGCGCCCTGCCTTGTGATCCACCGAGACAACGGTCGAAACCTTGCGCAAGGCACGTCCAATCCGCATAGGCGCCAACCACTTCAGGCGGCTTCCGGCCCACATCCGACGTGGCAGTGGCACCGGTGGCAAAAACCCACCCAGCGCGGCGTGACCATCATACCCCGAATCCTCGAGCTTGTGGATCGATAGAAAATGCAGCCAGTGCCACAGCGGTGGCAAGGCGGTTCCATCTGTATAGGCGGGATCGTCACGATCCAGTGTCGCTGCCAGCGCGGTCGACGGAAAAGCCGCGATGGTCTCGCTCATTGTTTGGCTGCGCCCGATCCAATCGCCTAGGTGCTTCAACTCAATCGCCACGTTTCCAATCCCCCCATAGACGTTGATTTAGTATGGCGATCTTTTTGCGTTCTGGAAATTCACCATCATCTAAGGCTACGTTCACCATAGCTGAACGCAAGGGACCCATATGCATTTCGACTTCACCGACCTTCGACTCTTTGTCCACATCGCCGAGGCTGGAAACCTGACGCAGGGCGCGGCCCAGACCTTCCTGTCTGCCCCTGCAGCCAGTGCCCGCATCCGCGCGCTTGAGGCCGGTCTTGAGGCCCAATTGCTGTATCGCGGCAACAAAGGTGTCAGCCTGACCCAATCGGGCGAGACATTTTTGCGCCATGCCCGGATCATACTTCGCCAGATCGACTATTTGCGCGACGATTTTACCGGATCCGATAGTGACACGTCCGGCCATGTCCGCATCTTTGCCAATACCACCGCCATCACTGAATTCATGCCCGAGGTGCTGGCTAAATTTCTGGCCTCCCGGCCTGGGGTCACCATCGATATTCAGGAAAGACTGACACAAGACATTGTCCGCGCAATCCGCGACGGCACTGCGGATTTGGGCATTGTGTCCGGCGATGTCGATCAGACCGGACTAGAGGCGATCCGGTTCTCAACCGATCGTTTACTGCTGGCCGTTCCAGAAAAACATGCCTTGGCCGAGCGAAAATCCGTGGGCTTTGCTGACACTTTAGCATTTGAGCATATAGGCTTGCACGACGGCAGCACGCTTTTGGCTTTCCTGCGGGGGTTGATGGAGAAGAATGGTTATGACCGGGCCCTGCGCGTCAAACTGCGGAGTTTCGAGGCGATGTGTCGGATGATAGAGGCCGGGGTCGGCATTGGCATCATACCGGAATCCGCCGCCCGCAGACACACCAAAACAATGCGGATCGCACTGGTTAGCATCGACGACAGCTGGGCCCTGCGAGAACGCTATGTGCTGGTCCGGTCCCTGGCAGCATTACCGGGCGCAGGACGTGCCCTCGTCGACGAATTGGTTCAGAACGCAGCCGGGGGGCGCAAATAGCGCACTGAGATCGGCGGTGTAAGCCTCGCCAAGTCCGAAATCCGCATCTGAATAGGCATTGGCCCGTCCAAATGCCCACCGAACAGACAAGCCGTTGCCTTAGCTGAGAACGGTCAGGGCTCTCTTTCTTAACAATAATCGCCGAAAAGCATGTCATTCGAAGTGCCGGTGCGCTGGGTGGCCGATGGGTAAGGCCCCTGCAGGCAATCGTTCAGGCCCGCGGGTCCAGACTGACAGAGGGGCGCTGGCTTGGTTCGCAAAAACAGGTATCGGTGACTTCGGATATTATGACGGCAACGATCATTCGCAAGCAACATTACTCCGGAATCCAAATGTCGAAGAAGGAAAATCTGTGCGCGAAATATTCAAGGCAAATGGGGGTCGGCTGACCAAGGTGACTAAGACAATGCGGCTTGTCACGGTCAAATGCATGACAGGCGTCCAAAATGGCTGTGCAAAACGGGTCCCGTGACGCCCCCTGCCCCTCAATTCCTCCCTTTCACCAACAACAGGAGATCCTCAGATGTTGGACAGATTTAAGACGCACCTCCGGGACTTAACCAGCCCGGCGACGGAACATTTTCTCATTGTCCCTGCCGATGGCGTGGATCTGCCCGAAAGACCGCGAGTGTTGTACGTGGAAATGGATGGCATTGTGATGCTGCGCGACAGCAATGACACCGTGCTGGCCTATACGGTTGTTGCTGGCCAGCAGCTGAACTTCTCGGGCATTGGTGTCGAGGCAACCGGCACCACGGCAACCGTTTACGGGTGGGTGTAATGAGGATCGGGCTGGGACTTGGCCTGACGCAGGGCGGGCAAACCATCCGCCCTGAGGCCCAGATCTTGGCGGATTTCATCCGCGATCGCTATCGTGGTGCCCCGGGGCCTGGCCTGCTGGATCTGTTCGACTTTGCCGCAGCGGGAAACCGGACCTATGTCAATGCGCTGGGTCATGTGATGACGGCAGCCATCAATGAACCGCGCAGCGGCCATCATGCCTATGACGCCGGGCTGGGTCAGTGGATGCCTGTGGGGCTGCTGCAGGAACCGGCGGGACAGAATGATATCAACTGGTCCGAGGACCTGTCGAACTGGGATACTTCAGCGCTCAGCAGCCTGACCGCATCAGGGACAATCGCCGGGTTGCCCGCCTGGGAGATCGTCGACAGTGACGCCGTCACTTACCGAAACATAGCGGTCCCAATGAACCCGGTCACCGGGATAAACACCGTCAGCGTCAAGGTGCGCAAGGCCGTAGCCCCGACCGCGTTGTTTGCCTGTCGCACCACCTGGAATGACGGCGGCTCCAAATATGCCGGGATGTCGTTCAATGCGCAAACCGGAGTTGTCACCTCGAAATGGGATGCGGATGGCAAAATCGCCGAGGGTGTGGTGGATCAGGGCGACCACTGGATTGCCTGGTATGCCTATGACAGCACCACTTTTACCGCCACCTCGCTTGAGATTTTTCCCAGCTATTTTGACATGAGTGGCAGTGACGGCGGCGCCCATACCGGCACCCAGGTGGTCACGGCTGTGATGTCCGAACCGGGCCATATCCCCGGTGGGTCGAGCTATATCAAGACCACGGGCACCCCGCTGGCGCGCGCCAGGGACAGTCTGGAACTCTCACCCCTGACCCTCGCTAAACTGTTGGTAAGACACAACCGCGCGCCGAACCTGGTACAGGACGGCGCCTGGACCCTGGGCAGCAACTGGACCGACACGGCAGGCGATCTAACCCACGCGGCGGGCAGCACCAGCAACGCCAAACAGACCGGCCAGGGTGTTGAAGCCGGGGCAACCTATCTGGTTGAATATGACATCACAGACTCGGACGATGCTGGATTTGTCGCCCTCAGGCTGGGCGATATTGGCACCAACCAAGCAGTGACCACGCCGGGCGACAATGGGTCTTATGCTTTGCTGGCCGTTGCCGATACTGTTGACGATAGTTTTGCGCTGCATTGTGACGCGGCGCTGACCGCCACCTTTACCAATATCCGGTTGCGCAAAGTCGCCATGCCGACGCGCATACTAGATAGCGCAGAGATCCAGGACCTGACCCTCTTTATGGCGGGATCGATGACCTATGTGGACGAGGATGCCTTCTCGACTGTGGTGCCGCTATCCTGGACAGAAAGCGGCAGCAATTTCATCGAATGGCGGTTGAGCACCAGCGGAAGCGCCTCTGGTAAGTTCTATGCGGTGCAGAAAACGAATGACGTTCAAACCGCCGTCCAGCAAGCTGATGCTCAGTCTCTGCCGGGGGCAAATGTCCCATTTTCCTGGGCGGCTTACCACAGCAACGCTGGGGTGAACCTGTCTCATGACGGCACGCTGCGGGTCGCCGTTTTGACCCCGAATCTGCCCGATTTGGCTGGCAGTCCCATCCAGTTTGCACCTACCGGCATCGTCACTCTGGCCCGGTTCGGCCTGATCCTTGGCGCCTCCGGCGATAGACTGATCGAGGGGTTGAGCAAATGAGCTATTCCATCAACGGCATCGAGGTCTATGCGGATGTGACCACCGAACCTGATACAGACGAAGTGCTCTGCGTCGATTTCGCCCTGCATGCGCCCAGCCGGGCCGTACTAGAGGCCGTGGCGCTGGCTAAAAACCTGATGGTGATCCATCCAGAAACCGCAACACCTGAAGCTGTCCGAGGGGCCAATTTCTTTGACGTGACTGTGGTACTGACACCCGCCGTCACCGACATGGACGGCGCGGTGATAACCCCCGCCCTGCTGGACCCACGCTACAATTGCAACCTGCGCATCGGTGAACCGCTGATCCGCAAGAAAGACGCCAGCGGCTGGCATCTCTGGGAGCTGTTATTGCTGGACTGGACCGGCATCGGCACCGATAGCATCATCAATGACAAAGTGCCCGGCGTTGCAGTGTCCGATGTGTCGTTAGTCGACCTGTCCGAGGTGGATACCCGGCAAAAGGGCATCGCCTAAGCGCGGTGCTGGTTGGGGATTAGTTGGGCATTTGGTCGTATTGCCCATTCATTCGTTTGCGGCTCAATTTGTCACTGGGTTACAGCGAATTTTTCAGCCGGCAGCCGTGTCAAAATTGTTCTGAAGGTCGACCCATGAAGGTCATCGCAAGGAAAGATGCAAATCCCGCTCTTGTAGCAACAAAAAAGTCCGCTTGTGGGTGAAGCGGTCATTCGTTGCAACGTCAATTAGAGTCAAAAAAGGGCCGACCGTACCCAGCTCAGCATATAGTGATCCCGACTTTGCACAGTCCGTTCTCCACGCATTACTGCCGCAGGAGCGGGTTGAGTCGAATGGCCAAGGCCAGCCCGCTACTTACGTCTTCTCCGTCGTCTCGCCACAACAGACACGCAGTTAAACCGGGTGGTTTTCGGGTCTTCGCGACAAGAGCAAGTGCGCTGAGACACCTTCCCCATCCGCCCCCGCACTGATGATGTTTGCAGAGCAGGCACCAAAGATCGGACGTTTGAACAATTCAGTCACCCGACAAACAGTTCGTTTTACCTTGCCAAATGTTTCTGCTAGACACGCGGCGTTCACACAATGTGAGCGCCGGTCGTAGCCAACCCGGCAAACAAAACATGGACCTGAAAATGAAGACAATCGTTATCTGCTCAGGCGGACTCGATTCGGTTTCTCTGGCGCACAAAGTTGCGGCAGAACACGAATTGATAGGCCTGATTTCCTTTGATTATGGCCAACGCCACAGCAAAGAAACCGACTTTGCCGCACGCTGTGCTAAACGGCTTGGTGTCCCCTTTGACCTGATCGACATGCGCCATATCGGCGCCCATCTGTCCGGCTCCGCCCTAACAGATGATGTCGACGTGCCAGATGGGCACTATGCCGAAGAAACCATGAAGGTCACGGTGGTTCCCAACCGCAATGCCATCATGCTGGCCATTGCCTTTGGCGTGGCTGCGGCCAAACAGGCTGATGCAGTTGCCACTGCGGTGCACGGAGGAGATCACTTTATCTATCCCGATTGCCGCCCCGACTTCACCGAAGCGTTTGAAGCCATGCAGGCCAAAGCGCTGGATGGTTATGCTGATGTGAAACTTTATACGCCATTTGTGCATGTTCCCAAGTCGGCCATCGTAACCGAAGGTGCCAAGCACGACACCCCGTTTGCAGATACTTGGTCCTGCTACAAAGGTGGCGAACAACACTGTGGACGTTGCGGCACCTGCGTGGAACGGCGCGAGGCCTTCCATCTGGCTGGGGTCACAGATCCCACCGTATATGCAGATCCCGACTATTGGAAATCTGTACTGGAGAACGCCTGATGTATCGGATCACCAAAGAGTTCCACTTTTCCGCCAGTCACCAGCTTTGCGCCCTGCCCAGCGATCACCCCTGTTCCCGCATGCATGGGCACAATTACATCGCTGAAGTAGAGTTGGCCGCTAATGAGTTGGACCAGAATGGCTTTGTCCTCGATTATCGCGAGCTAACGCCGCTCAAGTCCTGGATCGACGATGAATTGGATCACCGCCATCTGAACGAGGCCTTCGATCACGATATGGTCACCTCGGAATTTCTGGCCAAGAAAATCTATGAATTCTGTCAGGCGCGCTGGCCCCAAACCAGCGCCGTGCGGATCAGCGAGACCCCCAAAACCTGGGCTGAGTATCGACCATGAACCGCTTACGTATCGCTGAGATTTTTGGCCCAACCATACAGGGTGAAGGCGCCGTGATCGGGGTTCCTACCGTCTTTGTGCGGGCGGGTGGATGTGACTATCGCTGCTCGTGGTGTGACAGCCTGCATGCGGTGGACAGCAAATTCCGCCACGACTGGAAAATGATGAGCGCGGCGGACATCTTTGCTGAGGTCGAGCATCTGTCTGGGGGCGTGCCCCTAGCCGTTTCCCTATCCGGCGGCAATCCGGCCATTCAGGACTTCTCGCCCCTGATCGCCCTAGGCCATGCCAAAGGATATCGTTTTGTCATGGAAACCCAGGGTTCAGTTGCACAAAGCTGGTTCAGTGATCTGTCCACGTTGATCCTAAGCCCCAAGCCCCCATCCTCAGGGGAAACAGTGGATTGGGCCAAGTTCGACGATTGTATCAACCAGGCCAAGCAGGCTGAAACGGTGATGAAAATCGTGATCTTTGACGAGGCTGACTATGACTGGGCGCGCAACGTCGCTGCCCGCTACCCCGACCTGCCACTGTACCTGCAACCCGGCAACCATACTCCACCGCCGCCCGAGGCCGAGGATGCCGAGATCGACATGGACGGCATCATGCACCGCTATGAGTGGTTGATCGATAAAACTCTGGGAGATCACTGGTATACTCCCACCATCCTGCCACAGCTGCATGTGCTCGTCTGGGGCAACAAACGCGGCGTTTGAAGGAACAAGACAATGGCTAACGAAGACATCTATGCAAATCTGACCCAGCTTGGTGGTAAAACCGAGTTGCCCAACTCCCCAGAAGAGGCGGTGTTGGAACGCGTTCCGAACCCGCAGGCTGGAACGGACTATGCGGTGCGTTTCACTGCGCCCGAGTTCACATCGCTGTGCCCTATGACCGGGCAACCTGATTTTGCCCACATCGTACTAGATTTCGTTCCCGGTGACTGGCTGGTCGAAAGCAAATCGCTGAAACTGTTCCTTGGTTCGTTTCGCAATCACGGCGCCTTTCACGAGGATTGCACAGTTACCATTGGCAAGCGACTGGTGGAATTGTTGCAACCCAAGTGGCTTCGCGTTGGCGGCTATTGGTATCCACGCGGAGGCATTCCAATTGATATTTTCTACCAAACTGGTGAGCAGCCTTCGACTGTTTGGATACCGGACCAGGGTGTCCCAACATATCGTGGCCGTGGATAATCAAATGTTAGACCGTGTTTGCATCAGCGAACACGGTCGTTCCCGCCTTGTTTTTTTGAACGGCTGGTTTGTGAGTGGGTCAAATTCGGTGGGCTAGACCTAAGCGCCCATGGAACGCATACGATGCGCCGCATCAAGGTTTCACAGTTTTACAGTAAGACAGGAAACTTACGCTTGGTTCAGCTTTTACTTGGTCACCCAGACAAAGCAATTCGACCAGATTTAACCAAAAAATGTAACGTGTGATGAAATCCGTACAAAACTTCAGGGCAAAGGCGGTCGGAAATCAATCAATCGGCCGATAGGAACGTCATCGCCAGGATGAACAGAGCTGTGGCGCTGACATACATGAAATGCGATGCTACTGTCAAATTGCTTGAAACAACCGCAAGCAAAGTGGAAAAAATTGCGTAGCGCAGATCGGCGGATGCGGCCCGGCAGCGTTGCATTTTGCAAGGACAGCGCCCATGCCCCTCAACTGGGACGATCTGAAAATCTTGCTGGCCGTCGCGCGCGGCGGATCGTTGTCGCGCGCAGCGATCATGCTCGAGGTTGACCAGTCCACGATCAGCCGCCGGTTGTCTGGTATGGAAGTCGCTCTCGATACGGTGCTGTTCAAACGCTCCAAGACCGGGCTGCAGGCGAGCGATGCTGGCGAAAGGCTACTGCCGCTGGCTGAGGCCGTGGAACAGGCAGTTGATGTCTTTGTTGAAGGTGCATCAGATGAACGCCCAGGTGGCCCTTCAGGTCTTGTGCGCATCTTTGGCAACGCATGGATCCTCAACCGGCTGTCTGAACGGGTGCTGCCGAATTTCCTCGCACAGTATCCCAACGTGGATGTACGGCTGCTGACACAGGCGCCGACGTCACCCGTCCGCTCTGACGCGACGGTGTCGCTGTGGTTCGAGGCACCGCCGAAGCACGGTGATACCGCTCTGCGACTTGGTGATGTGCCCTTCGCGCTTTACGCGCTCAAGGGTCGCGATCCCGATGCGCTTGACTGGGTGTCCTTTTACGACGAAGACGCACCGGACCGCGCGCCGGTTCGCTACTGGAACCGCCACCGGGGCGATGCGGACAAGTTACGTGTGACGGTGACAGATGCGGGGCTGATCCTTGCCTCTGTGCGGAGCGGGGCTGGGAAAGGGCTTTTGCCGATGTGTCTGGGAGAGCAGGATACGACACTGCAGGCGATTGACGGACCCAAGTCGCAATTGACCCGCTCCCTGCATCTACACGTCCATCCTGACACTTTGAAAGTCCGGCGAGTCGAAGCCGTGGTTGCGACCCTGCGCGAGCAATTCGAGCAAGTATTTCTGCCTTAAAATTACTGCCATTCTTGCAAATTTGCATAAGCACCCTGCACAGACGCTGGTTCTGCAGCTGCGGCCTGTTGCCTATCTAGAGGTCATTCAAAGACCCGCTGAATTATTTCCTCAGCTTCATTTCATGATCAACAAACTCGGGGTGCGATGCGCACCGCATTCACAGGAGTGGATTTATGTTCCTAAAGTACAAACTGAAAAAGGGCGAAAACTTTAAGACTGCTATGCGCAAGTACAAGATCACCGATTGGATCGGTGTCTGGAATCTTAAGGGCAACGCGGCCCTGCGCAAGAAACGCAAAGTTGCAGACAAGCTTGAAGAAGGCGACGTGCTTGTCCTTTGGGATGGCAGGATCAAATATCACAAAGTTGAGCTGGATCGCAAAGTCTATCTGGTCCCCGAAAAAGAATGGCCGGCGACCAAGAAAAAGATCATCGCGGATATGAACGCTAAACTGCTGACGCCGCTGTTCAAGACGAAAAAGATCTACGACGACGAATACCTCTACCTCGCCAGCATCGCGAACGATAACGCCATATCCGGCTTTTTTGCAGCATTGGTCGAGAACGTGACAAACGCCCGCGTCCCGCTCAAAGAGATGAACGCGGCCTCAACGGCGTTGCGCGATCTGCAAAAGAAGATCCTTGGTGGTAAGTTTTCGCAGGTGACGGCCGCGGGGAAAAAGGCGCAAAGCGCAATAGACGCCTACGTCAAGGCGTCAGACGACTATCGCCGCAAGATGTGTGACGGGGCGACCAAAGGTGTGAAGGCAGTCCAGTTCGTCGATGACTATGCCTTTATCGTAGCCGGGGCGCTTGCTACAGGGGGCGCATCCGCTGTCGTTGGCGGCACGTTCACTGCTGTTGAGATAGCCGCCGCTGTCGGTGCAGGCACCGCGCTGGTCAAAGGCGCAGGTAACGAAATTGGCCGCAAAGTTGCCGGTGAAGAGCGGAACTTTGAAGAGATTGCCTTTACACTCTATGCCAAGATGGTCGTTGGCGGAGCCGAAGGCGCGCTGGTTGGCAAATTACTAAGTGGCTCTATGGCAACTGCCTTTTTCAAGGAGTTCAGCCGAATTCTGTCGAAGTCGTTTCCACAGATCGTGCGCGCTGTTTTGCGCGACGAGGTGGGAGCACTTTTGAAGGCACCCAGTCTGATGACAGCCATCGGGAAGGAAAAGATGATTGAAGAAGCGGTCAAGATTGTGGCGCGCACAAGTGCTGGCACGATGAAGGCACATGCCAAGAAAATATTCAGCCAGGACGAAGGCCTGCTGGTGTCAGCAGTCAAGGCGGCGCTCAAGAAACTGACTGGACGCGAGTCTGAAGAAAAGTTGGCGCAAGCGATTGCCCGGGAACTGGCCAGCGGTAAAGCTGCGCAGGCGCTTGCACGCAGCGTAATCAAAAGCAACCGCAAGCCTATCATCAAGGAGTTGGAGAAGATCGAAGTGGCGGCCTGATCTGTCAGGAAAGCCAAAACAAGAAAAGGGGTGAGCGGCCCAGATCAGTAGATCGAATAGCCCTGCCCCGATCCCAACAGCCTCAGATCGCACGAACGAAATGCAGGGCCAAAGCCGCTTTCCTCAAAGTCTTCAAAATCCATGCCTGATCTCTGTTGCGCAATTGGAATGCTTAGCCCAAGTATCTTCGACGATATCCAGGGTGTCTCTTTGTGCGGCGGCGAGTACTTTATATTGCCTGTCGCTTACCTGCGGCTGCTTACGTTGTGTCATACTGAATTCAGCAGCTTACACTCGGTAAATACTCGCCGTGTTCAAATATTCCATTTGCAAATTGTGACGTCTGTATCGTCTTAACCGATATTGAAGAATGCAATGCGGGATGGCGACGATTGGTGACTGATTTGACCCTTGCCATTACAGCTTGAGCCGAATG
The DNA here is from genome assembly GCF_004006175.1 of Parasedimentitalea marina. GTDB lineage: Bacteria > Pseudomonadota > Alphaproteobacteria > Rhodobacterales > Rhodobacteraceae > Parasedimentitalea > Parasedimentitalea marina. The sequence goes on along the minus strand of NZ_CP033219.1, from coordinate 1,856,150 downwards.
GTGTGTTTACGGACTTTGAGCCCATTGGTCAGTTCGTCGAAACTCACTTCAAAATTCACATCACTCACATTCTGTATGAATTTCTGTTGGATGGACATCTTTTTGGACATATCGACGGATGCGGCCTTGACCGATTTCCCCAAAGTCTTCCGCATCTTTTCGCTGGCCGATTTCAGGTTATATTTCTTGATCAGATCCTTACGGCTGTCCCGAGCCTGCCTAATCTTCACGACATTGTCGCTAACCTGTTTGTGAAGCACTTCGAGACGGCCAATTTCGGCATCCAACTCAAGCTGCTCTTTATCTGTGTTCGCCTTGAGTTTGCGGATTTCAGTGCCCAGTTTTTTCTCCTGGGAGGCCAGGTGGATCACCGCCATTTCATATTGTGAGATTGCCGTTCTGAGGTTCGCCGTAATGCTGCTGACCGACATGGCCTTCTTCTTGGCCCATTGTGTCCATGTCTGCTCGTCTTCTTTTTCAAGCACCGCACAGAACTCTATCAGGATGGTCAATTCCTTATCGACCTTGGCGCGCTTGGTTTCCAGCCCCGTGGCGGCGTCATAAACCTGATTTTTCAATGCGTTCAGCTTACTGAGCATGCTGACCGCCGCAGTCGGATTGACAACAATCGTTGCCCCGCCCCACACCAGACCGGCCAGTGACGACGCAACCTCTCCGACGCGTTTGACCTTGACCGATGCCGAAGCCTTGTTGCGCTGGTTCCACTCCTCCATCACCTTGTCAACGCGCACAACCACGGCTTTGGACCAGCTTTTGAATGCGGTCTGCATTCTTTGGTTGAATTTTTTCACCAGCTTCTCAGCTTCAACTTTCCACGAGGGGTCAATAATCACCCCAAGTCCACCCCAACCACCTGCAATCTGAGCCTTTTCTCGCGCCCGCGTTATCGCAACGAACAATGTTGAAAAATCATTAGAAAACCACTTCAGCGCATACCTGCAGAGTTTATCAAATGAATCGTCCAGCGTTTTGCGAAGAGCCATATTGTCCTTGTCAGAACCGGTGTCGAAATCCAGGTCGAACGAGATCACAGCGGGTTCGATAAAAAGAACAGAGTCCTTTTTGCTCGAAAGCACTGGTGCCTTGAATGTCCTTGTAAGCGTATGCGTCGCCATCTCGTTGCCCTTTCATCCGTCATTCCTCAGGTAGAATGCCTTCGCCTGCATGTTGTGGCTGTACCGGGCTCAAATCAAGTCTCGCGCGTAAATTGTGCCAAAGTTAGGGTGTCTGTCGCCAAAATTGAGTGACATTTTGGGTCTTGGCGGCAAATTTGCCCCTGCTCGCATTTTGATCGCCCCCGTTTGAGCAGGCCCTTCGCGGGGGGCCCTGTGCCGCTGTTGCCGAGGTTGCTAACCACTGCAAGGCGGCTTTCGAATTTCGGAAAATGGGCAGATACAATTGCAAGGTCGGCAGAGCTGACTTTGATGCCGCTTGTGGCCATCTGCCAGCCATCGGCTGCCGGGAGAGGCTATCTATTGCGGTCTGTCAGATCCGGGTTAATTCCCTGACGAGACCATGATGCCGCCAGCATTATGCTCAAGTCCGGGAACGCCGGACACGGTCATCCCAGCGTAGCCAGCTTTGCCTGGATCAGGCAGACCGACCGCATCGATACTATGCAGGTGCTGCACTTCCAGAACGGTGTATGGTCTTTGATATACCCATTCCCGGTTCTCAACCGCCATCAGATCAGTCGACGGCGGGGTTTCTGCAGTGAAGGCAAAGAAGTACAAGGTATACCCATAGGGCGTGACGGGCTGAACCGACAAGGGCGTCATGCCCCATTCTGCACAGGCCCGCTTGATCGGGTCGATGTCCGCAGTGCGCAGCGTCAGAAGGTTCAGGTGCGCGCCACCGCCCAGAAAATCTGGATTGACAGGACCGTCGGGTCTGTTGCCCTGAAACCAATGATCAATCAACTCAATGACGAGCCCTTCTGGATCAACAATCTTTGTCAAATACCCGACGTCGCGGAATTGACTGGGAGTGCCAACCGACACACCTCTGTCTTGCAATTGCCGACAGGCCAGTTCGATGTCGGGGACTGCAAGTGCGATTTTCCAATAAAGATCATGGGGGTGAGGCGTGTAAGACCGTTCGGTTTTGAGAAAACGCAGGGCCGTCTCTTGATCTGCATAGCTGACGCACCCGTCGCCTATGTCTTTCATGCCCAAGACATCACAATAGAATTTCACCTGTGTGTTTGGGTCGCGCACACGGAGATCCAGTGTTTCAATCTTGGGCATAGGTTGGTCCTAAGTTCAGGGCAAGATATTTTGCAGGTTGTTATGCCAACGGGCTATTGGGTGATCTCGAAATGATCTTCGCTAAGGAGCGCGCGGCCATCTGGTTGAACCACCCAAAGCTCGTTGGTGATGATGCCGCGCGCCTTGTTCATTGTCCAATCTGCGGCGACACGTGCCGACTCTCCGTCCAGAACAGTTGTGATCGTGTTGGCGTAAACGACATCGTCAAAGCCTTTGCCGATTATATCTGCCCAAAATGCCAGTATTTCGTCTCTGCCGGAAAATGTACCGAAGGGTTTGACAACCATAATGGCATCATCTTCATACATGGCTGCGGCGCCGGCAGCATCGCCTGCGTTGAACGCATCTTTCCAAGCTTTACTGGCGGTTGCCACGGCAAGCTGCACCTTCAGATCGTTAGCTGAGTATGCCTCGGCGTCCTGCGCATTGGAAGGCAGGCTGGTCAGAAAAACCGCAGACATAAGTGTTGCTGCGCGAATGGTGGTTTTGAGGCTCGTCATCTGAGCGGTCCTTTTTGAACTGATGAGCCGCGCTTCGATGCGACGTCTGCTTGCTGATGGAGCTACTTTGATCGTTTTTCTTTGTTTCAAAAACAGACGAAAAGTGTAATGTCTGTTCACTTTTGGAGAACAAGTAGCTATGCTGTCCACCCTGCCGTTGACCTTTGTCACAATCGCGGAGAAAGGCTCCATCACCTTGGCGGCCGACGAGTTGAGCCTGGCCAAATCCGCCGTAAGCCAAAACCTCAAGCGGCTGGAGGAGCAACTGAGCGTCAAGCTGGCCAATAGAACGACGCGCAAGTTGACCCTGACGCCTGCGGGGGAGCGGTATTACGCGCGCTGCAAGGAGGTTCTGGCTCTCTCCCAAAGAGCGTCTACTGAAATGGAGGCGTTCGGCGCCACACCATCAGGCCCCATCACCATCACGGCCCCGCATGCCATGATGGCCCCAGTCGTCGCACCTGCTTTGGCGCAAGTTGTTCAAAAATATCCGCTGCTTAGGCCGACCGTCATCGCCGATGACCAGCGTCTTGATTTGGTGGCAGGCGGGATTGATCTGTCCATCTCGGTGGGCGCATTAGCCGATAGCAGCCTAAAAGCCAGAAAAGTTGGCGCACTGCGAGATATTCTGTGCGCCTCACCCGATTTGTTGCGCGATACACCCACGGACGGGCTGTCAGGCCTTCAAATGCTGCCTTATATCTCGCACATCCGAGAGCCTAGATTGGTCGAACATAAGCTGCAAAATCGGACGACAAGGAAGCCTCTCAACGTATTCTTCCAACCGACTTTCCACTGTAACACGGTCGAATCTCTGGTGGCATTCGCCAGAGAGGGCTTAGGCGTAGCACTTCTCCCCGATCTGGCGATCCGGAAGGAGATTGAAAGCGGGGATTTAGTGGAAGTTTTTCCCGATCATGTGCTTGAAGAAAAACCAGTCTATGCCGTTCATGCATACGAGAATCTGACACCGAAATCCGTTATGGAAGTTATCGGAGCTGTTCAGGAGAGACTTCTGAAAAATAGGCAACCAAGTTAATCCAAACACAATTTTCAAAGACCCTTTTTGCGAGGGTCAAAGGTATTTCATTTAGTATTCAGAAGCTGCAAAGAACAAGAGGACGCCAGCCAGGTTGCCCGCGATGTCGCCAGAACCTAACAATGCGAAATCTTGATGAAGTTACGAATGAAGTCGAGAGACTCGTCGCTCACCTCAAACGCATCCTCGGACTGGGACGGCTTCGATTACGAGGATCATGTGTCGTTACGGATTGAGCGACTGCTGACGGGACATTCAGTTGATATCCACGGCTTTCCTTTTGAGGACTTCCAGCGGAACAGTCCTAAGAGCGTTCTTATGGGTGCTTTCAAGAACGATATGCGGCGCTGCATCTTCTTGATGTGCTTGCAGCCAGCGATCCACACACAGGCACCACCGATCTCCCTCTTTCAGTCCGGCAAAATGGAATTCTGGGCGAGGCGTCGAAAGGTCGTTTCCAATATACTTTGAAAAGGCCAAGAACTCTTTGGTCATGATGCAGCAAACAGTGTGCTTTCCCGTATCGGCAGCCCCAGTATTGCAGCAGCCATCGCGAAAAAACCCTGTTACCGGAGATGTGGAGCAGGGTTTAAGGTCTTCGCCCAAAACATTTAGGCTGGGATCTATCGTCAATTCTTTGTCGCTCATCAATCGTGTCCTCGGTCATTTATTCTTCTGATTAGCACATAGGACAGCGAAAATGGAAAGGATGTACGGATTTACCCACATCCGGCGCTCCGGCTTTGGGGCACTCAGCCACTAGCGCAGCGAACGGCCCCACTGCAGCTGTTCGTGAAAAACACGTTTATCAGCAATTTCCAGCTCAGCGCTGACTTCCAAATAGCTGTTTTTTTGTCAGGGAATTCACACAGGTTGGGTGGACGCCCGCTATTCGCTGCGGTGCATGCATAAGTATCGTGAGCCGGGTTTCGATCTGCGTTCCCAGAAGTCGGCTCGGAGCCCATACTGTTGAATGCTGCACTGCTGAAAGTCCGATATTATGCGCAATCAAAAGGGGCATTCAGGTTGAGTGTGTTCATTTCCAAACCTCTATAATTGCCCATTTCCTTGTAGTCAGTTTCTCGCCCTGAATGCCCGCTACAGACCCCTTTATACGATTGTGTTGGTTAGGGTCATGACGTCAGACACAGCCACGCTCAATGTATCGCCGGGCTTCAAAAACCGCTTGGGCGTTCTGCTGCCTCCGGTTCCGTTGGGCGAACCTGTAGCGATGACATCGCCGGGCTGGAGTGTGAAAAGCGTAGAGATATATGCGATTTGTTCTGCGATCGAGAAGATCATTTCACGGCCATATGCGGCTTGTACGACGTCTCCGTTCAAGGTGACGGTCAGGTGAAGGTCTTGAGGTGGCAAAAGCGCCTCAGCTGTTGTGATCCATGGACCCCAAGAGCCTGATTTGGCAAAGTTTTTGCCTGCGTAGATCGAGTGTTTCTGCCAGTCGCGCACTGAACCGTCGTTAAAGGCTGAATATCCCAGAACGTGATCCATTGCCTCAGCGACCGAAACATGCCGTGCGGGTTTACTGATGACCGCAGCGATTTCGCCCTCATAGTCAAAGCTATTTGCAGCCTCACCTGATGGAACTTCCAGTGCGGCGTTATGGGCCAATAATGTGTCGCGCTCTTTTCCGAATAGAATGATGTTATCGGGGTTCGGAGGGGCGACGCCATCAACGGGGTAAGGTTTGGGATAATTCATACCGACGCAAATGATTTTGCGCGGGTTTGGAATGGGTGGCTGAAAAGTGATGCGGTCGCATGGCAATGGGTTTCCAAGATTGTCTGTGTCATGCAGTTTTGACACGCCATCTGCATCTAGAAGATCCCGCAATGTGGGGTATTCGGCGATAATGGCAGGGCTTGCGGGCATCACGTTTTCGCCTTCGAAGATGCCATAAAGGGCCTGGTGATTATAAATGAACGATCCGATGTTCATGCTTTTGCTACTTCGAAAGTGGCCTCGTTCATTCGCAGCACGGCGGTAAGCGTATCGTTAAACGGCGTAGGGATCCCTAGTTCACGACCCATGACAGGGACGATACCGTTAATCGCGTCGAGTTCCGACGCGTGCCCCGCCAAGTGATCCAACAGCATCGATGGGCGGGCATGAGGCATACTGCTGCCAAATGCAGTGACATATGCCACTGGGTCATCAAAGGACAGGGGCACACCCTTTGCCTTTGCAATAGCAAAGGCTTCGGACATGGCGCCAAGCGCGATGGGCCAGTATTGGGGGTGAGCCATCAGTTCACCAACTGTGGTGTTGAAAGTCGCGCAGGCCGCGCTGAACGTCACATTGCACAGGAATTTCTCCCAAATTAACTGGGTGATGTTTTCAAACGCTTTGACGTTGAAACCCGCGCCTTGCCAGACTTTCTCTACGCCATGCAAACGATCTGTGAGACCTCCGTTGATCTCGCCGATGCGGATGAGTTTCATGGCATTGTGGTGGGCGTGACCTGGGCCTTTCATGGAGGCGCCAAAACCGTCAGCAACCCCCAGCAGGACATTGCCCGCTGGGATATGCTGGGCGATGCGTTCACCTGAGCCTAAACCGTTTTGGATTGTCAGAACCAGTGTATCAGGGCCGATGGCAGCAGCGGCGGCCTGTGCGGCTGGACCAACGCCAGAGGCCTTGGTCGCGATCAGGCACAGGTCACAGGTTCCAACATCCTCAATCCGGGTGGTGGCGCGCAGAGTTTTGACAGTGCGGTCCCCGCTCGCGCCTTCAACTCGCAAGCCATTGGCATTAATGGCGTCAACATGGTCGGTCCATGTATCTACGGCCCAAACCTCATGGCCTGCGTCAGTAAGCAGGGCCGCGTAAATAGAGCCCATTGCGCCAACGCCCAACACTGCGATTTTCATATGGTTTGCATCCTTGCTGCTGGCAGGCGGATGTCAAAACGCGCCCGTATTTCTTGTTCGATGTCGGCTGGTATGTAGCGTGGAAAATGACCGGCCAGGGTATCAGACACGGTTTTTCGCGCCGCTGCATTGATTGTCGGTGCGCCGTTTGCGAGCCAGGCATCTGGGGCCTGGCGATCCGCATGGGCTGGATAGACAAAATCTGACTTCATTCGGGCGTAAGTGTCAGGAAGGCCTAAGAAATGACCTTCGCCGCGCACCGTTTCAGCAATGATGTCAGTGGATAAGGTCGCCGCGCTCACCTCGATTGGGGCAGCTGACTGCAGGATCGCGCCGAGCATATCGTTGTCGATCACATAAGCCTCAAATGAAGTCGCCATGAGGCCGGCCTGAGTGCCCGCGGCTTGTGTGATGAGGTTGGTGCCAGCTTGTGCTGCCATGGTGACCGAGAGTGCTTTTTCGTACCCTGACTGCGCATCGGCAAGCTTGCTGTCGGTGGCCCCAGCAATCGTGGAATTGGGCAGTCCATAGTAACGGGCTATTTGGGTGGATGCAGCAGTCAGGATGGCTTGTTCACCACCACCGCCCGCCATACCTCCGGATCGCAAGTCAGTCACCATCGGACGCGCGCCGTAAATCGCTCGAACGTCTGGGTCCAACACCCATGCAAAAACCATACCCGCCAGGGTTTCGGCGTTGGTTTGTGCGAGGCAGCCGGCAATGGTTACAGGACTGGAAGCCCCCATTTGCCCAAAGGTATTCACCATCACTGGTAAGCCACACCGAACGGCTTCGGCCATGATTTCACAAGCGCCAGCATCAAATCGCAATGGGGGCACGACGTGATTTATATTGAGTGACAGAAATGGGCGATCACGGAATGCTTGCTCTGATCCGGCGATGAAGTAACACATTTGCGCGATATCGCGTACGTGGGCAGGTTCGCTGGCACTGACCATCACATGTTTGCTTGTTCCGGCAAGCGACGCGAAGGCGGTATTCACGTCCATGCTATGTGTTGATGGCATGTCGCCTGCAACCATCGCGCGCGAGAAGAATTGCACATTTTCGAGTGTATCTACCAGGCGTGCTGCATCGTATAGATCTGCCAAGGTGGCAGAGCGGTAGCTACCGTCCTGTGCATCAACAACGTAGGGTGATGCGCCGCCTGATCCGGCGTGCACCTGTGCATTTGACAGATCTAGGTCACGATCGGGCGTGCGACCATAAAGTGTAACATCGTTTCGCAATCCAGCGAGGGCCTTTGTAACCAGTTCGATTGGGAATGTGATCCTGCCGTCATCTGTTTGACGCCCACCGCGTTCGGAAATGGCACGGACGACAACAGAGGGCGCTTCGCTGATCCCGGTTTTGTCTAATATCTCAAGAGATGCGGAATGGATCTGCGCGATATCATGCATGCTCAATGGCCTTAGGCGTCCGCCGACCGGTGCTTTACGAGGTAGAGCATGCTCTGGCTGCACAACGCCACTTTTCCGGCGTCTACCAGGACGGCGGCGGGGTGCATTGTTCGTCGTGTCGTCCATAAAAGAATTCCATTGCCAACAGAGGCATAATTCTTTGAATCGGGTGTCTCGACAAGTGACTTGTCCGCACCGTATGAATAAAGAAATCTGTATCCATAGGGCCGTTCAATTGCACAAAATACCGGGTAAGCTCCCTTTGACGGCACTGCGCACCTTTGAAGTCGCGGCCAGACGGCTGAGTTTTAAGGACGCCGCTGAGGAATTATGCGTGAGTGCAACAACGGTCAGCAACCAAATCCGCCAGCTGGAACGGGATTGGGGGTGCAAGCTGTTTGTTCGCAAGACGCGTGCGGTGGTTCTTACGGATGAGGGGCGTTCGCTCAGCGCTGTGGTGACCCGGTCTTTTGATGACATCAGAGCGGAGATTGAAAAACGCATCCGTCCATCGCGAAAGGTTGTAACGCTTGCTGTTGGTCCCATTTTTGGCGCCCGCTGGCTGATCCCTCGCCTTGCGCGTTTCCGTGAAAAACACCGCAATATTGAACTGGTCTTGCGCGATTGCCCGCGGATCACAGATGCCGCGATGATGACAACGCATTTGGCGGTGGATTGGGGGACAGGCGATTGGTCGGGTCTTGAAAGCAACCGGTTGCTGGATATTACTTATGCGCCTGTATTGAGCAACGCGTTACTTGCGGAAGGCCCTAAGCTTCAGATCCCGAAAGATTTAGAGCGCTACCCGATCATTCATCAACGGGATCGTTCAGAGTGGATGGCGTGGTTTGCACTGGCCGGATGCAAAGATGTCTCGATAGAAGAAGAGACAGTAATCACTGATACCAACACGGTCATACAAGCGGCATTAGACGGCCAAGGGATATCGTTGGGCATTTTCCCGTTCGTTCATTCGGATCTGAAGGCTGGGCGCCTGGTGAAACCGTTCGATATCGACATGGCACCAGAGCGTTCGTTCTATCTGTTGAGCAAATCAAGCAGCGAGCGTACTTCAGAAGTTGCGGCGGTGATGCAGTGGTTATTGGCTGAAGCCGAGTTATAGCCATGGCTGACCGGGGGGCTGCGTGGTGGTCTGGCAAACCCGGTTTGGACCGTTTGCTACACTCTGCAAAGGGGCAAACTGCGCATTGCTACCGTTAATCGTTGTCGCGCCTAATGGCAGGTTCCAGCCCTTTTAAGATCTTGGTGCGCCGTGCAACATCCGGCACCTAGGGCGTGAGCGGGCCCTTGTGCGTGGTCTAAGTTGAAAGCAACTACGCAACTTATCCAGCCTTCGCAATGGATCGATAAATCCCCATTGTTAGTGGGATTACCACTGCCCCAGTAAGAGGCGGGTTAGTGTGAAACGGATCTCACGCAACCCGTTGCTCAAGATCAGTCAGCACCTGCTTGAGGTCTTCAAACTTGGCCTTGGTTCTGATGTATGAATTCCGCGAACCAGAATAATGCTGATGTTTGACCACTTTATCTAAATGCCCCCATGGGAAGTACCCCGACATTGAATATCCACCCTGCCCACTTGTAGACATTGTTGTGGCTCGTGAAACGGCCTCCCGAACCAACTTTTTAGTCTCTGCAGCTTCCGCTTTATTGTCTTCCCAATCCTTGACTATTGCCTGAGCCGCTTCCGCCATAGACTGTAGTTTATCTGTATCCGCGACAACGGATTGTAGCATTTCCTCAACCAACCTGGGTGCGTTATCATAGGCTTGCTGGGCGGCTTCAACGCTTTGATGTAACTTCCCGGTTTTGCAGTTGGCTTCCAGTCGGGAATTTACAGTTTCCAATTTCTTCAGAGCACTAAGAAGTTCCTTATCGTCCTGACCGGCTTCAGAACGCGATTTTGTGATCATAGCTGAAATTTTATTGACGGTGGGAATAAGGGTATCATTCAACCCCGTCGTCGCCGTTTCAAACCATTCGTCTGCTGAACGACCTAACCTGCTACCCGTCGTGCAATCCAAAAACATTTCCTTCGCATGCACCGCTGCGGTTTCGACGTCTTTTGCCAGTTTCATAATCTTCTTAAGCGCGTCTTCTAGCTTGTCGACCACTTTGAAACTTCGCTTGTCGGGTGAGGCTTCGGTCGTTGTGGCGTCTATTTCATCCGCAAGTGTTTTGAACTCTGCAGTGGCCGTTGTAACGCGCCGGCTGGCATCGCCCAGTGCAGACGCCACTAGGCGCAGCGGAAATTCGTCGGAATGAATGCCGTTTTTCTGAGCCTGAAGTGCAACCAGACGCTTTATAAAGGTTTCACTTGTTTCTTCGGTGAGCTTGTTCAGGTTGAGTTCGGCCTCAGAACTGCAACGCAAAGCGCCTCGCTGGTCGCCAGCTGCAAGGCATTTCTTCCCTTGTTGCACGGACTTAATAAGCTCGGCTGTTCTTTCTTTCGAAGTCTTATTCAGAAAATCTATAATGACCCGCAGAACATTGCCGACTTTAGCCTGGAATTGATCTTGTTTGGCCCGAACCGCCTTTTCGTGGAAAGCAATTCCAGCAACCAGTTTTTTGAGAAGAATGCGATCATTTTTAGCAGGAAAGGCAGCAATGACTTTACGGGCCTCTCCTTTGATACTGTCCAAAACCTGAATGGTTTCGTCAAACGCGCGCGCGGTTGTTACTCCGTTCAAAGTCTCAAGCTTGGACTGGAATTGTGGGATCATCACATTCAGGTCTGACGGATCCTGGACGGTTGAGCCTAATGTCCGTTGCCACCATTCTACTGTCAGCGGATCACGCGCTGTCGCCCGGCCCAAAACGCCCTGATTTTTGGACTTACTGCTCAGCGATTCCTCGCCAGAGATATCGCCATAATTGCGAATTAAAATAATATCGTCTTCGCCGAAATGGCGTTTCTTGTCATGCTTGATCCTGAAAACAAGATTCTTTTGTACCAGTCCAATTTTGCAATAGGGCTTTTTTAGCGCAGCCCCGGCGGCCTGGCCCATCAAGTTTTTGGCACGTGCAAGGCCAGTGGAATCAAAGTCCACACCGACAAAGGCGCGGGCATCATTCCATTTGAACTGGCGGAGTTCGCGCTCATATTCCTTTTCCGATTTGTCCATTTTGGGAAATTTTGCCATACGCACAATCCTTTTTGAACCTGAAAAGGCAAAAGAATAAAACCGGCTAATTCCAGCCGCCTTTGCCCAACTTGAATGCAATCTTTTGCATGTTGTCGCTTTTTCAAGTTCCAATCAAGCTGTCCTTCATCCCCAAAGCGGGACGGTCACCTGAGTTGTGCTGTGTCGTTGACCGGAACCACCTGCCCCCCCAAACAGAGGCTTCGACATTGCAAAGGTCGCTTCCTGCGCAGAGCTGACGGTGATCGCGCTGATGGTCTGATGCCTTAAAAGCGGACTCTGCGGTCAATCGATGCAGTTGAACGAATGTCGGCTTTCGCGTGCGTGTCGACGAAACACTCGAATTGAAAAGACGTCAGAGAAAGTCACTTTCTTTAATCGGGTACTCCGAGAGGCACCAAATAGATCGGCGCGTTTGGCCGTTTTCAGGTCGGATGTGTTGGACTAGCGCACCATTGAGATGTGGGATTTACGCGATCTTCAAGCCTGCGGATTTCCGCAGACTGACTTGGGAGAACCTAATTGGCAGCTATTTACATACCCTGTGCTCCCGTATCACAAGTGAAGTCATAGGAGCGGTCAATGCAAACTGAACCAGATATCGAAGGCGCGCCTGGGAGGATGCGAAAAAGCGTTCTCGGCGTGTTGTTGGTTACTGTAGTGCTTGGCATCGTCGCGACATTCTTTGGGGCCCGGCACTATTTTGAACGATTAGAGGGTGAAGCTGCGTCCAACCGTTTGGTCCTGTACTTGCGAGCGCTAAATGAAACGCTGCGACAGCACCAACACTTACCCTTCATTCTTGCTCGCGATCCGCGCTTTGCTGAGGCCCTGCAACCTATCTCGGTCGAACCGAAAATGAACGAGCGATTGCAGCTTTTGGCTCAAGAAGCCAAACTTGAGGCAATATATCTGATGGATGCCAGCGGGCGCGTTCTTGCAACGTCAAATGCCCGCCAACCCCATAGTTTTCTTGGGCAGAACTATGGTTTTCGCCCCTACTTTCAAGGGGCGCTACAAGGCCAACGCAGCGACTACTTTGCAATTGGTGCTACATCGGGTCGACCTGGGTATTTTGTTGCCGAGCCGGTTTCGTTTGCCGAAAACACCCAAAAAGGTGTCATCGCGATCAAGCTGGATGTGAGCGAATTGCAGCGATCATGGGAAAACGACAGTGAAACGGTCGTGGCCATAAACAAAGACAATATCGTGGTCCTTGCCTCAAACCCAGATTGGCTCTACCGGCCAGTCATTAGCCTAAATCCGGAAGTACGAAATGCAATCCTTGAAAGTCGGCAGTTTGGCAACGAGCAGCTTACCCCTGTGGATTGGTCTTTTTGGGGTGAAAACCGTGCCAATGTGGAAGGGACCAGCTATTTGGTGGCTTCGGGGGACTCTGAATGGCGCGACTGGACTGTCCACTACTTGCAACCCGAAAGCATCATTCTTCGCAAAACGCTTCTGACAACGGTTTTTTTTGGTAGCATTATCACCTTCCTTCTGGGTTTTGCCACGTTTCTTCGATCCAGGCGTATCGAACTTGCCTACACCGCATCAGAACGGCGGCGGACGGAGTTATTTGAGACGAACCAACGCCTAGAGCAGGCACAGACCGAGCTTGCGCGAAGTGCAAAACTGGCGGCTCTTGGGCATCTCGCAGCCTCAGTCACTCATGAATTGGGTCAGCCGATCAGCGCCTTTCGAAACCATCTTGCAGCGGCCGAAATGGGCAATGAGATTACGTCGCATCAAACGGCTGAAAATTTGAACAAATTGGTCGACCGGATGGAGGCTATCACTGGTCAATTCAAGTTTTTCGCACGTGGGCGGGGTGACAAAAAAACGAATGTCGATTTGTCGGTTGTCCTGCAGGAAGTTGAGAATTTGCTGCGGGCAGAAATTGTGGCCGGAAACATCGATTTTCAATCTGCCGATTTACCCATTCCCATCGAATTGCACGCGCATCAGATCCAGCTGGAACAAGCCCTGATCAACCTATTGAAAAACGCGATCCATGCCGTCGAAAATGAACCCCAGCCCAAGATAACAATTGATATTGTCAAAGGTTTGGACAGTGTTGCAATACATGTAACGGACAATGGCCCGGGGCTTGCAGGGACTGCCCTTACAGACCTGCAAGAACCGTTTTACAGCACCAAACCCTCTGGTGTCGGCATGGGGCTTGGCCTTGCCATCGCGACAGAGATAATCAACGATCACGGCGGGGAGCTGACCCTGGGTGAAGTCACCAACGGGGCGAAATTTGTGGTTACGTTGCCGGTTGGAGACATTGAGCCAACGCAAACCGATGGGACGAGAACGTGACTACAGGTACAATTCTTGTTATTGATGATGATCGCGAAATGCGGGCCTCATTGGAGCATTTGTTGCAGAGCGCTGGCTACGACACCGTGATTGCAAAGAATGGGCTTGAGGGACTGGAAGCCCTACAAAAAAACGCCCCAGACGTTATCCTGAGTGACGTTCGAATGCCCGGAATGGACGGGTTGGAGTTTCAGCTTAAAGTCCGTGAAACCAGTCATGTGCCGGTTGTTCTGATCTCTGCACATGGGGACATTCCGATGGCTGTTGGTGCCCTGCAGAACGGCGCGTATAGTTTTATCGAAAAGCCGTTCGCACCGCGTCGCCTTTTGGGAATTCTCAAAAATGCCCTCCGCATGAAGCGCTTGGAGGACAGTACGATACTGCTGCAAAGTCGGTTGGCTGAGTTGACCGATTTGGAGCGCATTTTGATTGGCAACAGTGCTCAGATCAATGCGGTGCGTGACACTGTCTTTGATTTTGCGCTGAGCCGTGCAAATGTTTTAATCCTTGGTGATACGGGCACCGGTAAGGAATTGGTAGCGCGTGCGTTGCACGATCTTGGCACATCTGCCACTGCCCCGTTCGTGCCGGTCAACTGTGCTGCGATCCCACCGGAACGGTTTGAGGAAACAGTGTTTGGCACCAGCGAAAACCCACGCGGTTTGATGAGTCAAGCAGACCATGGAACGCTGTTTCTGGATGAGCTAACTTCGATGCCATTCCAAACGCAGGCCAAGTTTCTGCGTGCGATAGAGACCAAGCAATATCAACGGGTCGGTGAGACCGAGGTTCAAACGGTTGAATTGCGTGTGATCAGCGCGGCCTCTGATAAAATCACTCAACGGGTCGCCGATAAAACCTTCCGCGAAGATCTTTTGTTTCGCCTAAACACACTCGACATCGTACTGCCCTGTCTGGCCGATCGCGGAGAGGACGTATTGCTATTGTTCCGTCATTACATGCAGCGGCTCAGCCAGCTTTACGAATTGCCGATCCCAAAGCTTACGAATGACGATATTGCGGCGCTGATGTCCTATGACTGGCCCGGCAATGTGCGCGAATTGCAAAACGTGGCGGAACGGCGGGTGTTGGCAGAACGGCGCGGTGGCGGCTCTGTTCGGCATGCCATTGAGCGGCAGGCCCCCTTGCAACCCTTCCCTGAGACCCTGCGAGAGGCCGTTGCTGCGTTTGAGCGCGAACTGATCAGCCGCGCAATTCAAGACAAAGACGGGCGCATGGACGATGTCGCCGCTGTCCTTGGCATAGGTCGCCGCACATTGAACGAGAAGATCGTCAAGCTGGGGCTTGATAAAGAAGCTCTATTGAAGGGCTGAACAGGCCTGAAGAAATCCGCAGGCAGTATTCGTTCTCTCCTGCAATTTCCCTCATATCGTGCGCCCTCCCCGTTCTGCATGAACGTCACAGGCCGGTTTCGGCTTCGTTTCTGGGAGGAAGAACTATGAAAATGTTGAAAGCAATCGCTGTAAGTGCCGGTCTTGTAACGTCTGGCGGTGCGTTCGCAGAAAGTGCCGATTATGTCTTGAACACGGCATCTACGGGCGGCACGTATCACCCCGTTGGCACTGCGATCTCAACCTTGTCGAAAATCAAATTGCTGCCAAAGCAAAAATTCTCGCTGACGGCCGTGAACTCGGCAGGCTCGGGCGCAAACGTGCAAGCCTTGTCCGCAGGCACTGCTGATTTCGCCATTCTGCAAGGCCTGTTTGGGTCTTATGCGGTTACAGGCACCGGCCCCGTAAGTGAGCCGCAGGCAAACCTTCGCTCTGTCACAATGCTGTGGCAAAACGTCGAGCAGTTTGTCGTGCCGACAGAAAAGGCCACGACCGGGACAGTTGAAGATCTGATTGCGCTCAAGGGTACGCCCGTCGGTATGGGTAAGCAAAACTCTGGCACTATCGGGTCCAACACTGTTTTGTTGTCCGGTCTAGGCCTGGACGTGAGCTCTGACTTTACTTTGATCCATGCAGGCTATGGCCCAACGGCCGATGCACTGGCAAACGGTCAAGCGTTTGCTGCGGGTATCCCGTCTGGCCCTCCAACAGGTGCAATCACTAAGCTATTGGCCTCTAATGAGGGTGAATTTACGATCCTTGATGTGACGGCAGATCAAGCCGCTGCAATGGACGGTGGCCGTAACCTTTGGGTGCCCTACACAATTGCGGCAGGCACGTATCCGGGCCAGGCTGAGGATGTAAATACAATCGCGCAGCCTAATTTTTTGGCCGTAAATGCGGACGTGGATGAAGAGCATGTCTATATGTTGACCAAGACAATGTACGAGAACCTGCCGTTCCTGCAGGCGATTCACCCCGCGACTAAAGCCATGATGATTGAATCTGCAATGGCCGGTCTGCCAGCACCTCTGCACCCCGGTGCGGCACGCTATTACACCGAAGTTGGTCTGGAAATCCCAGCAAACCTGATCGCGAAATAAGGCAATAAACGATTTAAAGGGGTAACTATTAAGTTGCCCCTTTTGTGCCAATTGGGGGGAACCAATGACACTTTCTGTTTCGAACGGATCAGCGACGCGCGACATTCTTTTGAGTATGCCATTGGGCAAATTTGAACGCCGGCACATCGTGTTCCTTTTCGCAATGTGCTTTGCCATTTGGCACGTTTTGACGAACGTCTATCTAACCGAGCCCGGACTTTGGCAGAACGCAATCCACTTTGCAGGTTTTGCATTTCTCGCGTCTATTACGATCAGTCCTTGGGGTGAACGGTCGGGCCAAACATGGGCTTGGGTTGCTGATATCGTCTATGGCCTGCTTGTGGCGGGGGCTGCACTTTGGGTGGCTTGGGCTGAAAGTGGATTATATGAACGTTCCCTCGCGGTCACAGGTTTGGGCTGGCAGTTTACGTTCATCGACTGGGCCGCTGGATTGCTGCTGATTTTCGCCTGCATTGACCTGTCGCGTCGTGTCGCTGGCTGGGTCATTCCGATCCTGATCGTCTTGTCTCTCAGCTATATTCTTTTTCTGGGCACTATGTTGCCCGGCGTCTTTCGATCCGCCAGCTTACCCGTCAACGACGTGTTATTTCGCACCCTTTACAATGACGAAGGCATGTTTGGCGTCCTTGGCAACATCTCGGTCACCAACATCACTTTGTTCATGATTTTTGGTGGCTTTCTTGTCGTCTCTGGGGCCAGCAATTTCGTCATCGAAATTTCCAAAGTCGTTGCGGGCCGTGTCAAAGGTGGCGCAGCCTTTGTCGCGGTCATCTCTTCGGCACTTACGGGCACAATCTCAGGGTCTGCAATTGCCAACACAGCCTCGACCGGGGTCATCACCATTCCGCTGATGAAATCCAACGGATTCCGCCCACAATTTGCTGCGGGTGTCGAGGCCGCGGCTTCAACTGGCGGCCAACTCATGCCGCCAATCATGGGGGCCGGAGCCTTCGTGATGGCCAGCTACACCTCTATCCCATATGGCACGATTGTTGCCGTGTCCGTTGTCCCCGCGATCCTCTACTTCTTGTCAGTCGCATTTATCGTGCGCATTGAGGCGGTTAAGTATGACGCCGGTTCTGAAATTGATCTGACAGTGGATCGTGGCAAGATGCTGTCTGGTGGCTTAGTGTTTGTCATCCCGCTGACAGTAATGATCTGGTTGTTGTTGACAGGTGTAACGCCATCCTACGCAGCCTGCTGGGCAATTGCCGCCGTGGTCGCGACCTCGTGGTTGACCAGCCTTATTGCACTTTTTGACAAAGATGGCGCATTCAAACCCGTCAACATGGGCCCTGCAAAGATTTCAGAGGCCCTCGTCAGCGGTATCCGCTCTGCCATTATGACAGCGATCTTGTTGACCGCCATCGGGATCATGAACAATGCCATCGTGACCAGTGGTGTTGGCAACAGCTTCTCCTTGATGATCGCGCAATGGTCGCAAGGCTCTCTGGTACTGGCCATTGCGTTGATAGCGATTGCTTCGCTGGTACTGGGCATGGGATTGCCAGTAACCGCGGCCTACATCATCCTTGCGATCCTGACGGCACCAGCGCTGGCAGGGATCATGGCCGATGGCTTGATTGCCGAACAGCTCGTTGCTGGGATCTCTGATCCCGCTAAATCAGGACTGTTTTTCCTTGTGGATCATCCACTTGTCGCGCAAGTGACCACGGGTATGACCAAACCCGAGGCATGGGAACTGATCCGAAACATCCCGTTCGAGATCGCAGTTACGATCCGTCCCGTCATGGTCGACCCAACATTGCAGATAACCTTTCTACTAACGGCTCACTTGATCATTTTCTGGCTCAGCCAAGATTCCAACGTGACACCGCCTGTTTGCCTTGCAGCGTTCACTGCTGCCGGAATTGCGGGGTCTCGTCCAATGGCAACCGGCTTTGAAAGTTGGAAAATTGCCAAAGGCTTGTATGTCGTACCGTTGTTGTTTGCCTATACACCTTTGATTTCTGGAGACCTGGTAGAGGTTGCTCAAATCGGGTTCTTCGCACTTTTCGGGATCTACGCAACCAACGCAATAATCCAATGGTACGCAGAAGGCCCAATTGGGCCCATAACGGCGCCGCTTTTGGTTTTGGGCGCAATCGGAGCTTTTTGGCCGTTAGCTTTACTGCCCAATATCGCAGGTGCAACAGCTATCGTAACTGTGATTGTATTGTCATCCCGTCGAAAGACTTAAGGGTATTGGCCCCTCCGGACTGTCGGCGGGGCCATCCATTATAGTTTGATCACAACCTTTAACCAGCATCCGACTGCCGACATTCGAGCAAACCACAGCATTTGGCTTTTTGGGCTCGCCCCGGATCCTTACTGCACCGGTTACCAAGGTCGTTAGTGGGCCGTTCGCTACTTCTATGGACGCCCGAAATGGGCCAATGACCGGAACAATACAATTGGGCAAGGTTTTGTCCTCCCTGTTACCGGGCGGCCACTTGGTCAAACACAAACTCAGACGACAGTGCGGTACTGATATCGCCCCAACTGAAGCAAACCAGCGCTGCGGGGCAGCTTTTACAAAGCGGTAATTTCAGCAAATAAATTTCAAAGGACAAGACGTTGTCCCTGCCACGCCATTTATTCGTTTTTCATCTCAGGCGGCCTACATCATTTTAAGTTGTCAGGGGGAACGGAGAAATTTTGATGTGTCCATTCATACGCCACGCGGCCTGTACCCTGTTACTGCTTATTGCATTTCTTCCGAATCCAGCATTCGCCTATATCGGCCCGGGTGCTGGTCTTGGAGCTATTGCAGTCACCTTTGCGCTGATATTCGGGCTTGCCCTCTTAATCGTCGGTCTCGTTTGGTACCCGCTGAAGCGAAGGCTGAAGAGAATGAAGAAGGGCACCGAAATAGGCGACGAAAAAACCGGTTCCTGAATGATAATGACAATTGCCATTTCGATGACAGCGGTTGTTGTTTTTGGCATATGCTTTGGCCTGACGGGGATCGCGGGCGTCGCTCACCAAGTCATGCTGACGACCTCTGCGGGGCTGTCTGCAATGATGAACCCTGAGATTGATGACAGTGCCAAGGAGATAGCAGTCAGACGCGCTGGTCTTTCACTTATTAGGGCTGCTTTTGGGATTTTCTGGCGTTTTGCTTTTGCGTTAGGCGCCGCTGCAGCGCCTATATATGCGGCAAGCGGTTTAGGTCTGGTATCAAGCGCCGATGTTTTTACTGTGATGTTTCGGCTCGATTACATTGTCGGTGTGTCAGCCGTCATGATCCTGGCGACGGCGCTGCTTCGTCCCAGCAACAGTTCGACCGATAATATGTCTGTGTCAAAGAACCAATACTCTGCGACAGATAGGTTCTTTCACGAACTTGCGTTTTCCTCCCCTGCCATACTCAAAGGCGTCTCCTGGATCGAGGACAATACAATGGCGCGGTCCGTCCCGGAGGCAGTAGACGCACCCATTTTCATAACATCCCTCGCGCGCGGCGGAACAACGGCCATGCTCAATGCCCTGTCCGATATCCCGGGCACAGCCACACATATATTTCGCGACATGCCTTTTTTAACTGCACCTGTCCTCTGGCATCGCCTCTCTGGCGGTGACAAGCGAACTGTCCAACGGCACCAGAGAGCACATGGAGACGGACTGGAAATCGATTTGGACACACCGGAGGCATTTGAAGAGGTTGCCTGGAAAATGGGTTGGCCGGAAAAATATACTGCTAGGGGCATAGACCTGTGGCGTTCCTCAGATCACAACCCCAGGTCCGAACGCTTCCTTCGACATCATATGGCCAAAATCACATATGCGCGGCGGCTTCAGGGGCGCATCAAAGGAGCCTCAAAGGTACACTATCTTTCCAAGAATAATGCCAACATAGCGCGCCTTGGATTCCTGTTGGAAACGTTTCCGGACTGTAAGATTGTCGTTCCGGTTCGCAGGCCGGAATGTCATGCGGCATCCCTATTGCGCCAACACTGTAATTTCCTGAAGAAACACCGCGAGGATGACTTCATCCGTCACTACATGCGCGACATCGGCCATTTTGAATTTGGTGCAATTCACCGCCCTATTCTGTTTGAGGACTTTGTGCCGGGCCACTTCGATCCTGCAAACAGCAATTACTGGATGAATTACTGGATACACACATTCCGCCACGTGCTGGAACATCGCGACAAGTTAGCACTTGTCCTGCAAGACGATCTGCGTGCGACACCAATGGCAACGATGAACGGCCTGTGCGAAAAGCTTGACCTGGAATCCTATGGCGTCAACTTTCATCGGTATTTTCACCGCGATCCCGATGTCGCCAATATCGAGGGTTTTGACCCCCAAATTTTTGAAAATGCATGCGACATCTACCACAGGATCGCACGCTTTGCAGTAAACTGAAGGGGGCAACTTGTACGTGCGTCACAGCCATGGAAGCCAATATATGCTGAGGTCAATCAAGTCATTTTTCTCGTTGTTTACTTTACTTAGGGGACGTTGACAGTCGCAGACCGGTCGCTAGGGTATTGAGAAGAACTGTAGGGAGTTCGAGCAGAATGGATTTGGAGCGGATTGTTTTCCGCAAAATCGAACTGTGGGTTGTCGGTCTTCTGCTTGTGATGGCGGCGATAGGCATGCTTGTTTTTGGCGCCATCGTTTATGACACGACTTCAGGCAAGGCGCGGTTCGGAAAACTTGGAGAAGTGGCGGTCCTGATCGCAAAAACTCCCTGGACTTTCGAGAAGGTTGTAAACGAAGACAACCGCGTCCAGTCAACGGATCCAAACCGCTTTGACGGTGCAGGCGGCTGGAGGATACGACAGGAAGGCCTTCCCGAAGATATCTCCGGCTACTTGCTGTTAAGTCGCCACGACGGCGACCAAAGCAGACATGTCATAGAGTTGTATGACCTCACTGATTTGTCGTTGGTTCACCAATGGTGGCCCGACGTTGAAATGTTGCTCGCGGACGCCCGCCGGGACTGGAACTGGATGGATTATACCGCATGGCGACGGGAAGCCTGGCGCGCCATCCATCCGCTTTTGTTCGGGAACGGCGATTTAGTTGTAAAAGACCATTATGCTCCGCTTATTCGCATTTCAGCCTGTGGGGACCGGGTTTGGATGAAGGATGACGTCCACTACCACCATTCATCCGAATTCGATGGCGAAGGCGGGTTTTGGATCCCAACGCTTGCCGCACGTTCAGACCTGCCGGGAACCGAGGATTGGTATCTAGAAGACACCCTGACACGTCTGTCACCCGAGGGAGACGTGCTCTTTCAACGCTCTTTAGCAAAGGTCTTTATCAAAAGTGGCCTTTACCATCGCTTGTTCTCAGCAAGTCTGCACGCCAATGATCCATTTCATTTGAACGACATCGAACCGGTTCTGGAAGATGGAAAGTTCTGGCGAAAAGGTGATCTTTTCCTGAGCATCCGACGTTATTCGACAATCCTTCAGTACCGCCCCTCGACGGATGAAATTGTCTGGATGAAAGAAGGCCCTTGGATGGATCAACACGACGTTGATATTTTAGGTGAGACAACCATTGCCGTTTTCAACAACAATGTCATCAACACTGGAACCGGAGAAAAAGTGCGAGATGTGTCCGAGGTGTTGTTTTATGACTTTGAAACCGACACGGTTTCCAGCCCTTTTCGCAAGACCATGGAAACCTATGGAATAAAAACACTGACTGAGGGTCTCGTCGATTTTTTGCCCTCTGGCCATCTGTTGCTGGAGGAAGAGAACGCTGGCCGTCTCATGTTGTTTTCTTCGGATGGCGAATTCATAGCCAGCTTTATCAATAACAGTGCGAAGGGCTTAGGCTATAGGATGGGGTGGAGCCGATACATCCCTGATGCGCTGGGTGCCCAGGCTGCAACAGCACTTGAAAACCATGACTGTGAGCAAAACCTTTAATCCCAGAATGCAGCCAGGTTTTGAACTTGTAGGGCAAAGGATCATCAACAGCCGATGCACATGTCTGACACGATTGGGCGACCTATTCGGTTCTTCATGACTGCAGTTCAAGTGAGCAACTATTCCGGAGCAAGAGCTATTATGAGTGACCTGCCAACAGCGGATTAAATGCTAGGGGTTCGTGTGTTTTCTTGCAAAAGGTATTGGCTTGAAACACTGGCTGGTCGGTCGATTCTGTCAGCTCTCCTCTCCACATGAAATAACAAATCCTTAGGGTGTTTTTCATAAATCAAAAATCAACTTTGGGTTTCAAAATTGGACGAAATCTCCCTAAATACCGAAGGATCTTCTAAAAATTTGACAAAATTGAAGGTGGTCTGGAATACTCCCGACTGTTGGTTTTTGACAAGACTAGTGGCGCGACCATGCGCGGACAAACCAGACAGTCCGCCGTCTGCGGTGAGTTCAAGCGAGTGTCCCTTAGACCGAGAACTTGATCCTTCCATATTTGAGCAGTGCAGCGAAAAGTGCGTGCCCGGTAGGGAGCGTTGTGTATGAATACTGTTACTGAGTTTAAGCGACTCAAACCTTCTGCAGCTTCACAATCAGCCCGCCGGGCTGCGGCAGAAAAGCAAAGAAAAGTTCTCATCGCTGGTGGAGCGGGTTTTTTGGGATCTCGCTTATGCAGTCGCTATCTGGAATACGGGTACGAAGTCACCTGCCTAGATAATTTGTCGACAGGTCGTCTTTGCAATCTCAAACAGCAGTCCCGGAATCCCAAATTTACGTTCATCCACCACGATGTCGTAAACCCGATAAACCAGAAGGGCCGCTATGACTTCATTTTCAACATGGCTTGCCCTGCGTCTCCTCCGAAATACCAATCGGACCCCATCCAGACGATGAAAACCAGTATATATGGTGCATTCAACCTTTTGGATGTGGCCCGCAGGTCAAACGCCAAGATTTTGCAGGCATCGACATCTGAGATCTACGGTGATCCAGACGTGACCCCACAGACCGAGCGTTATCAGGGCAACGTCAACACGGTTGGTCCCAGATCTTGTTATGACGAGGGCAAACGCGCCGCCGAGTCGATCTTTCATGATCACAGGGAAACATATGGAACTGACATTCGCATAGCCCGCATTTTTAACACCTATGGCCCTGGAATGGACCCGTTAGACGGACGTGTTGTGTCCAATTTCATCAACCAGGCCTTGGATGGCCAACCCATCACAATTTATGGCGATGGGTCCCAAAGTCGGTCCTTTTGCTATTTGGACGACATGGTTGATGGGCTGATCACCTTGATGCACACCCCAGGCACTCATTTTGAGCCAATCAACATTGGTAATCCGGACGAATTTACCATGGTTGAGCTGGCTAATCTTATCCTGAAGAAAATAACCACGCTGTCCAGAATAACCTATTCTGATCTTCCCGAGGACGACCCCAAGCAAAGACGCCCCGATATTAGCAGAGCCAAAAAGTACCTTGGCTGGGCCCCCAAGATTGGCCTAGATCAGGGCTTGGATCGGACTATTGCCTATTTCAAAACCGAAACAAGCCAAGACAACCTGTCAAATCCTGCGGTAGCCCGATGACACGTACCTCTGTTTTGGTCACTGGTGGTGCAGGCTTCATTGGCAGCCACACTTGTCTGCAACTGGCCGCAGCGGGCTTCCTACCTGTGGTTATCGATAATCTACGCACTGGACATGCGGAGGCTGTCAAGTGGGGTCCACTAGAGCGTGTCGACATTCGCAACAGTTCAGCAGTGGCTTCGGTTATCAAAAAATATCACTGCAAAATCGTGATCCATTTTGCAGCAGCGGCCTATGTTGGGGAATCCGTTATCTCGCCTGGTCTCTACTATGACAACAACGTTGGCGGAATGATTGGCCTGATCAACGCCATGCAATCGACCAACACCAGATCACTCGTTTTTTCCTCTAGCTGCGCCACTTATGGCATTCCGGACCGGCAACCCATCAGGGAAAACACGCACCAAAATCCGATTAATCCCTATGGGCGCACCAAACTCATATGCGAAGATATGATAAAGGATCACGCGGCTGCCTGGGATTTGAACTATGCGATGCTGCGGTATTTCAATGCTTGCGGCGCCGACCCATCTGGGCGCCTGTCCGAGCGTCACGACCCGGAAACCCACCTCATTCCGCTGGCCTTGATGGCCACTGCTGGGGCCCGACCGGGACTTAAGGTTTTTGGCACCGACTACCCCACTCCCGACGGAACCTGCATTAGAGATTATATTCACGTTGCGGATCTTGCGCGCGCTCATGTGCTGGCCGTCGAGAGGCTGATTGAAGCAGAAAGAAATCTGGCCTTGAACCTCGGATCTGGCAAGGGGCATTCCATCCTCGAGATCATTGCAGCAATCGAGGATGTGACGGGTCGAAAGACACCTTGGACTGGCGCAGAACGCCGTGCCGGGGACCCCCCAGTTCTGGTGGCCGACACCGCTCTCGCCAAACAGGAATTGGGATTTACGACCTGTCAGTCCGATCTGCACAACATCTTGGCAGATGCGGCCCCGTCCTTTGGTCTGGAGGCACTTGATGATCTCAGAGCCTAAAGTCGATCTATCAACAGAGCTGTCAGGTTCGGTGCAGGTATTCAGCAAATCCGTCTTTGGTTTTGGCTTGAAAACCAAATACAACTGGATGGTCCTAATTTGGCTGGGCGCTGCCCTCTGGTTTTGGGGATGGTGGTTTTTGCCAGAACATCGGGGGAGCGGGTGGCAATATTGGATTGCGACCTTGGGGTTGGGTTGGCTGTTTTTTCTTCAGCTGTTTTTTGTCTGGGTGTTTCGCAAAGCAAGGATCCCGGTTGCGGACCCGCTGCCGCCTCAGAATACCCGTGTAGCCATGATCGTTACCAAAACCCCATCAGAGCCTTTTTCCCTGCTGCGGGAGACTCTGACGGCGATGCTCAATCAGACCTATCCTCATGACACTTGGCTCGCGGACGAAAACCCAGATAGTGAAACTTTGGACTGGTGCAAACAACACGGGGTATTTGTGTCGACCCGGTTTGAACACCCTGAGTATCATCAAAAGGAATGGCCGCGCCGCACTAGATGCAAAGAAGGCAACCTTGCATATTTCTATGATCACTATGGCTATCAAAATTACGACTATGTCTCTCAACTTGACGCAGACCACATGCCAAGCGCAACTTATCTGGAAGAGATCATGCGCGGCTTTGCAGATCCTAAAGTGGGCTATGTCAGTGCCCCCAGTATCTGCTCACGCAATGCAGATACCAGTTGGGCAGCCAGAACCAGATTGCATACTGAGTCTGCTTTTCATGGGATTTTCCAGGCGGGCTATGCCGGTGCAATGGCCCCGATGTGTATCGGCTCTCATTATGCTGTACAAACCAAAGCCCTGAAAGAGGTCGGAGGACTTGGTCCTGAATTGGCAGAAGATCACTCCACGACGATGATTTTGAACGCAGGTGGCTGGCGCGGCGTACACGCCTTGAACGCCATCGCCGAAGGAGATGGTCCCGCCACCATTACAGACTTGTGCACGCAAGAGTTTCAATGGTCTCGCAGCCTGTTCACAATTTTTCTGAAATTCACCTCTGGCTACTTCTCCAAGTTTCCACTTCGGCTAAAGTTCTTGTTTCTATTCTGCCAGCTGTTCTACCCGTGTTTTGCTTTCTTCATGGCGCTTCTTTACGCGCTGCCGATCTTGGCCTTGCTGTTGGATTTTCGATATGCCGAAGTGACTTATCCGGCCTTCATTCTGCACGCAGCGCCACAGGTCTTGGCACTGACTTTGATTGCCTATCATCTGAAGGCAGACGGGTTTTTCCGGCCCTATGACGGCTCGGTGATCAGCTGGGAAAAGACACTTTTCCTTGGGTTGCAATGGCCTTGGGTCCTTTTTGGATGTGCCATGGCGCTTTGGGACAGGCTGTTTGGCGGGTTTGTTGATTTTCGGATCACCCCTAAAGGAGAAGCTACACAAGAGGTTTTGCCGCTCAGGATTGTGCTGACTTATGCTGGTTTGTCATTGGGCTGCATTCTTCCGGTTCTCCTGGTGGATGATCTGCGAAACGCACATGGTTTCTATCTTTTGACGGCGATTAGTGGTATTTATTACACTGTGATCACTGCGGTCATCGTGTTTCAGCATTTTCGCCGGGTACAGTTCACCAGAAACAGATCTTTGGCCAACTGGGTCAAGGTCACGGCCCCTTCTGTTTTGGTCGGTCTGACACTGTTCACCATTCAGGAACGCGGCCTCGAGAGCCTTTACGCTCTGTCAAAAGGACTCGAGCCTTTTAGGTTGATACATGTGCAATACGCTGTTGCCGGTGCGGGCATGGGCGGGCCAGGAACCGTTGTCTTAATCTATGATCCTGGCTGGAAGAGATAGCACAAGTTTAGCAGGGAGTATGAACAATGATTACCTTTCTGAGTATTGGCTGCTTCAATGTAAAGCGTCAGGCGATAGTGTCCTCGCTGTTCACCTGCCTCGCCTTTCCTGTTCTGGCGGCTCCTCCCGGTGAGCTGCCATTTGGGGTGTATGATCCCAATGGTGGCTTTACCAACGACACGGATGTGCAGATTGAACACTTGTTTCTGCCATGGGAGGATGTCTTCCTGCCCTCACTGTTGGATGCGGACAGCTATGCGCTGGAACGGGGACGTTCGGTTCTCGTTACGATTGAACCCTGGACCTGGACCGCAGATGAACGCAATACGCCTGAAATTCTGATCGCAGGCATCGCCAATGGCACCTACGACATCAACATTCAGGCGATTTGTGGTGTTTTGAACGACTTCAAAAGCCCGGTCACCATTCGCTGGGCTCAGGAAATGGAAGATGCATCCGGTCAATTCATTTGGGCCGATTGGGATCCGGACATTTATATTTCTGCTTACAAAAGAGTGGTAAGTACTTGCCGGGAAATCTCTGACAAATTCGATTACATGTGGTCACCTCTTGGCCATGAAGGCCTGGCAGAATATTTCCCCGGCCCCGATTACACCGATATCATCGGACTATCCGTTTTTGGCCTGCAGGCTTGGGAAATTGATGTTCTTGGCCAGGAGCAAAGTTTCCGCGATATTTTTGAACCCCGTTATCAACGCGCGTTGCAGTTTGGACTTCCCATCGCGGTCGCAGAGCTCGGTTATGTGGGCAGCGATTCATATGTTGCAAGGTGGAATAACGAGGTACGCCAAAACCTGGAAGACTTCCCTGAATTACAGGCGGTCATATACTTCAACCAGCAAGAGGTTTACCCTTGGCCTGAAACGGATGACTTGCCGGATTGGCAGTTCCCACAGAATTCTCTTGGAACGCAGGCAGCCTCTTTGGGGCGCTAATTCCTTACTACTGGCGGATTTCTGCCACACTGGCCTTGCCAACAGAATGTCTCGTTGGGTTCTGGAAGATGTCTTTCGCCACAATGGCTTGACCTGATGTATTTCAACATTATTCCGGAAGTTGGTTGTTATATTCTGCCAATAAGTGTCTAAATCGCACCTCGGTTAACAAAAATTACAGCTCCCGTTGGTAAACTTTTGTTCCGGACCCCAAGTTTTGCTATGTCTTTTTGCATTGAATGCACCGAGAGCCGAAAAACAGGATCCGGTACACGTGAGGCGATGAAGGCAGGAGACAGTGATGAAACCAACGATTTCCCGCGCGATCTGCGCGGTCGGCATAATATGCGCCGTGATGGCAGCTCCAATTGGGGCAGCAGCATCGAGTCCTAATCTTACAACAAAAGCCGAAAGCCACGACAGTGGCAGTGCCGGACTGCGGTCAGGCAGTGGTGGTCTTAACCTCTTGCGCCTAGTTCGGCCGCGTAACTCCGCTAAAACGCGACGGCGCGTCGCCGTGGGGAACGGTAGCTATATCTGTTCACCTGCAGGGTTCGGACAACGGTCTCGCTGTTATTCGAACTGAATTCGAATTTTGGCCCATTGGCTGAATCCACATGCCCGCAGATCGGGCCAAAAATGCGATCAACAAGATTGCACACAGACAGGCAATTCCTAACATCCCGCTGGCCATCTGCATTGGCTTAAACTGACCAGTAGCGGTCCGGATTGCTTGTGCTCCTTACGTCGAGGCAGAATGTTCAGACTGATTATTCTTTTGCTAGGTTTGGCACTCACATCTCAGTCCGCCATTGCGCAACGCGCAGGCGTTGGCGCGTGGGAAAACCCCGATTACACGATCCTGAAATGGATCGAAAAACATCCGGGACTGGCTTGGTATTATGATTGGCGTACCGATCAGATTGAAAGCCACCATCCGGTTCAACGCTCGGTCGAATTTGTTCCGATGATCCATAGTGCTCGAAACATTGGTGATCGGATCCGAAGTTCCCAAAATGTGCGCCATTTGCTGGCTTTTAACGAGCCGGATGGAAGGGGCGGCAAGCACCAGGCAAATATGACTGTGGCGCAAGCAATTGCTCTTTGGCCAAGATTAGAGGCACGCGGTCTGCGCTTAGGCAGCCCTGCAACAACCCAAGCACAAACATTGGGCACTGGATCTTGGCAAAGGCGGTTCATGTCAGAAGCAGATCGCCGTGGCCTACGGGTGGATTTCATGGCGGTTCACTACTATTCCAAAACCGGAGATGTGAAAGCATTCCGAAAATGGCTGATTGCTGTCTACAGGGAATACAAACGCCCAATCTGGGTCTCAGAGTTTGCTTTTATTGACTGGAGCCAGCCCAACAAGGCCAGTTATTCCGCCAATGCAGCCTTTGCAAAATCAGCTATTTCCATGATGGAAACCCTGCCTTTTGTCGAACGCTATGCCTGGTTTGCAGCCAACCCCTACCCTTGGCACGGGCGCAGCCCGGCCATCAATCTGGTAGACAATCAGTTGCGATCAACTCCTGTCGGCCGATCGTATGCTCAGGCGCTGGAAGCCCAGGCATTTCGCCGCTCCGCAGGACTGGAAAGCAGCCAAGCAAACACCGGCTCAAGTCCTTTACCCTTCTCTCCTTCAACGCAGTAAACTTTTTTGACAGGTAACTGAGACCCTGCCCTCAACCTTTGCGGGATATGCTTCGAGGAACGCACACAAAAGCGGTACCACGAACAAGTAATTGAATGTAAAACCTCGACAAATTTTGACATTTAGGTCAGTATGAGGTGAGGCAGAGACCTATCACAACTTCCATTATCACGCTTGTGCGTGATCCATTTTTGGAGGACAGATCGTGATACATTCCACAGCGCCTATTTCATTTTCTTTTCGGGACACTGTGTTTTTTTTCCTGACGGCCCTTGCCCTGATCGCCGCGCCCTCGGCGTTGGCGCTTACACCGGAAACGGGCGAAGTGACTTCGGCTGGCAATCCGGAACACGGGGCGCAATTGCGGAACACGACCCTAGGTGTGACTGAAACGCACGACATGGTAACACTTGCCGAAGACTATCTGTGGGGCCTTTCCGATAAGGACGTGGACATTGAAAAAGCGCGGCAACTGCTGGAACAGGCGGCAGAGCTGGGCAACCTAGAGGCCCACCGCATTTTGGGGGAGCAATTATTACGCGGAACAAAGTTCGCCAAGGATCGGTCAAGCGGCCTGGCCTTGCTTGAAAAAGCGGCGCAATCTGGCTCTGCCAGGTCACAGGTTTCCCTTGGTGACTTCCTCCTCACCGGGACCCATGTCCCACGTAACAAAGCGCGGGCACTTGAATTATTCGAAGCGGCAGCCGCGTTGGGCGACGGTGCTGGGCTGGAACTTTATGGAAAAGACCTGATGTGGAACCGTCTCGGCAGTCACCGGGCGGAAACCTATCTTCTGCGGGCTGCGGAATTAGGTCGAAACACCGCCTGGACCACTTTGGCCGAAGGCGCAATGTATGGCTATCTTGGCAAGAGATCTCGGGCGAAATTCGCGAACTATGCACAAAAAGCGATGGATTCCGGGCAGCCAGAAATTGCCGTACTTGAAGCCCACCGCAGGCTTTGGGGCATTAGTATGCGTGCAAGCGGCCCCGAGGCCATTGCGGTTCTTGAACGCGCCGTCGAAACAGACAATGAGGTGGCACTCAAATTCCTCATAAGTCTCGTCCGGGATGGAAACCGATGGAATGTGCACCGAGACCGTGCACAGGCCCGCACATACTTACAGGAAAACACGGACCTTCTAACGAGGGCTGAAATTGCCCAGTACGAAATGTCTTTTGATGTTTCCAAAGCCCGCGGAACCCATCAATTTGAGAACCTTGCTGAGATCTACTTTGCCAATCCTGAGTGGAAGTCCGCGTGGTTTGGCAGGGAATTATTTGCGGCCAATCCGAATTTCGCAATGTATCTACTTCAAAGCCAAATGAAAAAGGACGGTGAGTACTTCGGGTCTTTGAACGGATTTGCAACGCCCGACACTTTGCATGCGATCTGGCGCCAGTGCAGAAATCTGGGTTATGCCCGTAACTGCGGTGATATTGTCCTGAAGTCAAATGTTGTGGGCGCTCTACTGGCACGTTGACCGGCCACCCGAATAGATCAGAACGTAAACTGAAATTGCGTATTCTCAGCCCCTTACAGGTCCTTTTGCAGGGCAATCAAAGTCGACTTGGGAGAAAGCCATTCGACGTATCTATATTTAATCTTGGCGATATGATTTCTTGCATTGGCCTAGATCAGGCGACCGCCCTCCCTTAGTTTCCGGCCGCTGATCGGGCTTGTCTCAACTTAACACTCAGCGGCGGTCTCCCGCGCGTGCATCATGAGATTTTAGGTGGAATTCATTTGGCATTCCCGCCGCTCTGCAATCCAAATCCAGTGATGAGAACCACCCACCTTAGATGCCTAAAAGCGCAACCCGCTGCGTTTCACAATCTTGCAGGCCCTTCAGCAACCGACTTTCCAAAAATTGAAACATGAGCGGTCTGAAGCAAACGCAGAGAAAAACAATGTATGCGTGCGCTTTTGGACTATTCGGACGATGCGCCCGCTCTCTTATGCCGACAAGCTGAAAGGGACCACGCAGCGATGAAAGCACCCTGCGTGATCTGCCGGAGTTCCGGCTTTCCAATTCCATAGGGAGATTGAAATGACGACTTGCTTGAAGAGATTTTTTGAACGGCTGCGCCGCGATGAACGCGGTGTGACCCTTGTTGAATACGGGATTGCAATTGCCCTGGCCGTTGCACTGGGCACAGCTGCGCTATCCACGTTAGGCACTGAAATCGGCGATGCCATGACTGCAGCAGGCAACGAAATGCCTGATCCCGGTACCTAAAACAGCTCCAAACTTGCGATGCCTGCCCCCATAAAATCAGGCATCGCCAAGGGGGCAATCCTCCTTCTGACCGTTTCGCCATTGGACTACGGGCTTTTGTGTCATTGGCGCGCGAGCACTCATCCCGTCAGCTTAGCCAAAAGGGAGCATGTCATGAATTTTTCCTCTCTTCTCAGCCTGTTCACGGGTCTATCAATTGCAGCGGGTTCTGCATTCGTGGCCAAAGGAACAATCGACAGACAGCAGGCAAACGGCGCGGATACACCCGCCATGGTACGGGTAGTTGTTGCGTCCCAAGATATTGCCTTTGGCAATGTGATCGAGTCCCAGGCGCTGACAACTATCTCCTGGCCCGCCGGGTCCCTGCCGAAAGGGATCTACAAGAATTTCAGCGAATTGCTACCAGAGCCTGGCCAGCCACCGCGCCGCGCTCGCCGTGGGATCGCCCAGGGTGAACTTATCCGCATCGGTAAAATCTCGGGTTTTGGTGAAAAAGTCACCATCGTTCAGACACTCAGCCCCGACCATAGGGCAATGGCGATAAAGGTTAACGCAGAAACAGCAGTGGGTGGGTTTGTGACACCTGGTGATCATGTTGACATTTTGTTGACCCAAGGTCGCGGTGCCGAGCTGAAAACCGTAACAATTCTGCAGAATGCCCGTGTGATTGGTGTTGATCAGGACGCCAACGAGGAAACGGATACACCTGGTGTGGCCCGAACCGTTACTGTCGAGGTAACACCAGCAGAAGGACAACGTCTGGCACTTGCGCAACGCGCAGGTACGCTGAGCCTGACGCTGCGCAAGCCAGACAGTGCGGAAATTGATGTGCCGCTTGAATCCATCGGTCTCAGCGATGTTCTGCGCGAACTGTCGCCCCTGCCCGAAAGTGAACCAGTCAAAACGGTATTGATCCGTCGAGGTACCAAAATCACCCATACTGAAATTCGCTGAGCCATAGAAAGTGAGCCACTGCCAGTGCCGTTCCACACAGCCATAAAGCGTTTTGCAGCAGACGAAAGCGGCACCATGCTGGTGATGTGGGGCCTGAGCTTTGTGGTATTGTTCGGCATCGTCGCCCTCTCTTTTGATTTGGGGCGCGTTGGGATAACCCGAAGCGAGCTGCAAGCCTATGCGGACAACATAGCCCTGGCCGCCGCTGGAGAGCTGGACGGCAAGGCAGATGCACTGATCCGCGCCCAATCGGCCGCTAGCACCCTTATCGCCGATCGTAAGACTTTTGGGACCGGTGACGACACGTTAAGCGGTGCGGCTGATTTTGCCCTGACCTACTATTCCGCCGTTCCGGATAGCGATACCTCCACGCTAAGCGCAGTCACGACGGACCCTGCTGAAGCCCGATATGTTCATGCAGATGTCATCGACTCGACCGTCGGTGCCACCTTCGGTGCTGCCTTTTCAACGCTGACTGGCAATTCCGGGCCAAATGAACTTGCCTCGGCCGAAGCTGTGGCCGGCTTTACTCAATATGCTTGCGACGTGACCCCGCTAATGTTCTGTATTCCGCCCGGCTTCATCGCGGATGCCAATGTCGGCACCATGATCCGCCTGCGCTCGGGTGGTAACGGTGCGGCCTGGGGCCCGGGAGATTTTGGCTTTCTGGATCCCGCCAAGGTGGAAGTGGATGACGAAGGTCCCTGCGCCGGGTTGAATGGGATCAATATGGATGCGTGCCTGTTGGGGGCTGAGGGCAGTATCACCCAATGTTTCGACCAGCGCGGTGTAGATATCGAGCCTGGCCAGAAAGTTGGCATCGAAGACGCAGTCTTTAACGTTCGGTTTGATATGTATTCTGCGATTATGAACAGCGAGCGCAACGACCCAAATTTTGCTCCGGCCCCGAATGTTATCAAAGGGATCGTGCCCAACGGCGGTGGCTCCTGTATTGGCAACAATGAAGAGATTTCCCCGGACACCGTTGGTCTGCCCCGTGACACATGTTTTGGGTCCGGCACTTGCAGCCGGTACGGAGATGGCAACTGGGCTGTTGGCCGGGCGGACTACGTCAACATAAATTATGCCGGGACAGACCCGCATCCGCTCGCGACCACACGTTATGCGTATTATCTGGCCGAGATCGCTGCTGCGGGTGGTCCAGGATCTGCCACCGCTATCCTGTCTGACCTGTCCGAAACCGGACGTCCACAATGTTCCACCCACCAAAGCAGCGATCCCAAACGCCGGGTGATCATTGCAGCGGGTGTTGACTGCGTGGCCACTCCGATTAGCGGCGCCGCAACGGATGTTCCGGTCAAGGAATTCGTCGAGATCTTTCTGACCGAACCCGTAGGAGATGATGGCACCTCGCCGCCAAACGTCGACATTTGGGGCGAGGTTATCGGCAGTGCGGGTGGCGGCGTTGGGGGCACGGGCGATGCGGGTATCTTCCGCGATCTTGTCCAGCTGTACAGGTGAGCACAATGGCACACAGTAATCTCATCCCATTGATCCTGAAACGGTTCCGCTGTGAAGAGCGTGGTGCAGCCCTTGTCGAATTTGCGCTGATGTTGCCGGTCATGGTTTTGGTCTTTGCGGTGATCATCGAAGGTGGGCGGATGATGTGGTCCTACCAAGCTGCCGTGTCCGGTGTGCGCGACGCAGCGCGTTATCTGGCGCGCATAGCCCCGGGTGATATCTGCACCTCTGGCGGTGCGGTGGTTGGCTATACCACCGCTTTGGAAACGATTGTCCGTCGCAGCACCTCGGGTCACCTGCTGTTCCCCTCCAGCATTACGGTGACTTCGGTGGTACCCAGCCTGACCTGTACGGCAGGCGTCTACCGGGTCTCACCCGCACCTGTGGTTTCGGTAACCGCCAGCCTGACAATTACTTTTCCGTTTGCAGATGTGTTTGCCTTCAACGGTGTCAGCCGCGCCACGATCAACACAGTCATTTCAGATCAAAGCCGGGTGTTTGGCACATGACCCGGACCAAAATAATGTACAAACGGATGCGTGGCACGCTGTTGCGGCTTGCTGCGGATCAATCCGGAACCACACTGACAGAGCTTGCCGTGGTGATGCCCTTGTTCCTGCTTTTGTTCATGGGGATGATCGACTTTGGCAGGATGGCATTTCACTATGTTGTCGCCGAACGCGCCATGAACGTGGCCTCCCGCGTGGCGGCTGTGCGCCCACCAGCCTGCACGGGTGTACCCGAATCGAATGTTCGCCCGTCATCTGTACCGGGAACGCCCCCTGAATACGGGACGTCTTGCCGCGTTGGAGCGGATATTTGCGCGGACCCAGGCACGACCACCTGTGTGGGCACCGCCAGCAATGCCACCGCCAGTGAAATCTGGGCACTGGTGCGGGGGTCCATGCCGCCTGGGGCAGATATGTCCAATATGTCCTTCAGCTATTCCTATGACAGCAACCTCGGTTTTCTGGGCGGACCCTATGTTCCCGTGGTCACGGTCGAACTACAAAACCTTACCTTTCAATTCCTCTCGCCGTTGGGTCGCCTGGCAGGCCTTAGCGGTGCAGTCATCGACCAACCGCTGGCTGGAACGGTTGTTTTCCCTCCAATGAGCGTATCGCTGCCGGGCGAAGATCTGGCCCTGGGTGGCAATGGATGATGCGCAACGACAAGGAGCTGGTAATGAAAAATGACAATAAATCCATTGCTTTGATCTCAAAAGATCCTGGCATCAGTGCTTTAGTTGAAAGCGTTGTCCAACTTCGTCCGGGAACCGAGTTGACGAAATCCGAAGCCACTTTGACAGAAATGAACGGCACCGCAAGCGAACTGGCCATGAAGAACGATCTGGTGATCTTTTGTCCCGAAGGTAATTCTGAGCGCGATGCCATCGCCATTCGCGAAATCCGCCAACGCACAAAAACCGGTGCCCAGGTCATTGCCTTGGCCGACGCAAACACTCCGTTTTCAGAAATGCGTAAATTGTCCGAAGCTGGTGCTGCGGACGTGCTGCCCGACAATTTGAGCCCCGACGAACTGGCTAAATCCATTTGGCAATCTCTGGACACAGCTGACGCGCGATCCACCGCTGATGCACTTTCAGGTACGGTTGTTTCGGTCGCCCAGGCGCGTGGCGGAATTGGCTCCACCACCGTTGCCGTCAATCTTGCCGACTGTCTGACCCAGCGCACCGGGTGGCGTAAACAAACCGCGACCAATAAAGTTGCACTGGTCGATCTTGATCTGCAATTTGGTGCGGTTTCGACCTTTCTGAACCAACAGCCCAGTTCTTGCCTCTATCAGATGGCAGACGAAGGGGTGATGCCTGACAGCACCTTTCTAGAGCAATCGATGATCGAGACCACTTCTGGACTTTGGGTGCTTCCGTCACCATCAGAATTTGTACCCTTGCATGCTCTTGCACCACGCCAGACTGCCGAACTGATCCAGTTGTTACAGGCGAGGTTTGACTATGTTGTCATCGACTTACCGCGCGTTCTGGTTGAATGGTTATCACCGGTCCTTGAAGCCAGCGATCGCTTGGTAATGGTCACCGACTGCTCGGTTCCTGCGGTCAGCCAAGCCCGCCGCCTTCTGGATTTCTACAGCGAAGTAAATCTTGGCCTGGAGGTCGATATCGTGATCAATCGCAAGCGCAAACCCTTGTTTGCAGCGAGCCACGAGAAGGAAGCTGCGCGCGTTTTGCAACGGCCATTCAAGTATTGGCTAGCAGAGGATTCCGCTGCAGCACTGAAGGCAGCCGACCAGGGGATCCCACTGTCAAAAGCGGCAGCCCGTTCGCCCTTGGCGAAAGGCATCCGACACCTTGCGCAGGCTGTGGCGGAGGCCCGCCAGTCGCGTACATCCGCCAAAAACTGATTGGGGAGATAGACAATGTTCAGGAACTTTGGAAGCCGCTCACCAGCCAAACAGGATGACCCAAATGTTGTTCATCTACATGGTGAAGACGGGACCGCCCACAGCGTCGCCCCGGTTCTGGACAGCAAGTTGGCGGACCGCCTGGAATTGAAAACGGAGTTGCACAAGGTACTAATTGAAAGACTGAACCTGGCCATCATTGACAAGGTGCAACCCGAAGAATTAAGGCGGGAAGTGGCAGGGTTGGTCAACGAAGTACTGGCCGCCAGGAACGCTCCGATGCGGACCGAGGATTTCCGATCTCTGGTCGAAGACCTGATGAATGAGGTTCTTGGCTTGGGTCCATTGGAACCACTGCTTGCCGATCCCACCGTCAACGACATTTTGGTGAACGGTCATGAAACCGTTTTTGTCGAACGCGGTGGTGTACTGGAGGAAACCAGCGTGCGGTTCAGCGACGAAAAGCACCTTTTGCGGATCATTGACAAGGTGGTGTCCCGGGTTGGACGCAGGGTGGACGAAAGCACCCCGTGGGTTGATGCCCGGCTTGAAGATGGCAGCCGGGTTAATGCAATTATCCGCCCCTGCGCGATTGACGGCCCGACGCTGTCCATTCGCAAATTTTCCCACGATCCCCTGACGCTGGACAAGTTGGTGGACGAGAACGCATTGAACCGCAAGGCTGCGCACTTCCTTAGTGGGCTGGTGGATGCCCGAATGAATATTCTCATTTCGGGGGGCACCGGGTCCGGTAAAACCACCATGTTAAATGCAATTTCTGCCTTCATCGATTCCCGATCGCGGATTGTGACGATCGAAGATGCGGCCGAACTTCAGCTGCAGCAAACCCATGTTGTGCGGCTGGAAACTCGCCCCCCCAACCCGTCTGGTGATGGCGCAGTGACCCAGAGGGATCTCGTGCGCAACGCGCTTAGAATGCGCCCGGACCGGATTATCGTCGGCGAGGTACGCGGTGCCGAGACCTTCGATATGCTGCAGGCGATGAACACGGGTCACGACGGATCGATGACCACAGTTCACGCCAACTCGGCGCGTGATGCGCTTGGCAGGCTCGAACAGATGGTGTCGATGATGGGAATGGAGTTGCCGTTGTCTGCGGTTCGGGCCCAGATCGCCTCGGGTATCAACTTCATTGTGCAATTGTCTCGTCTGTCAGACGGCCATCGCCGGGTGGTTAGCATTTCCGAGCTCACTGGGCTGGAAGGGGATGTCATCACACTGCAGGACATTTTCATATTCCGCAAAACCGGGCGCGGCGAAGACGGTAACATTCTGGGGCAATTCACCCCAACAGGCATCCGACCGCAATGTGTCGACTCACTCGCTGCTGCTGGTGTTAATGTCGACGCAAATGCCTTTAACCTGGAGGCCATGTAATGCTGGATGTAATATTTTTTTACACATCTGGATGGAATGGCCAGCTCGTCGGATATGCAGTCTTCAGCGGCGTGGCCATTAGCGTACTCTTGATCTGCTCGGGGCTGCGGCAAATGTTCGGCAGCCGCAGTCGGCTGGAGGACGCTCGCAATCGCCGCATGAAGATGATTGCGCAAGGTAAGACCGGCGCAGAGCGACTGGCTATTCTTAAACCACCCGCACGCACCAAAGGAATGGGAGACATTCCCGTGTTTGGCAATATTACGACGCAACTGCGTCAGGCTGGTTTTTCCATCAAGGCAGGGCCTTTCTGGGGTTTCTGCCTGATAGTAGGTTTGGTGACCTTTCTATTTGCTTCCATGCGCGTCGAAACGTTCGAAAGCCTAGCGGTGGCCCTGTTTGCTGGTCTCTTTCTGCCGGTGGTCTATATCCGTTCCAGGTGCAGGCAGATGCAGGATCGTTTGGTCCATCAGTTGCCGGATGCACTGGACATGCTGGCGCGTGGTCTGAAGGTCGGTCATCCCCTCAACAACTCCATAGGTGTTGTATCGCGCGAGATGGAAGACCCGGTCGCAACCGAATTTGGTATCATCTATGATCAGGTTACATTCGGTGAGGATCTGCCGTTTGCCGTGCAGGAATTTGCCGAGCGTACGGATCTGGAAGATGTCCATTATCTGGCTGCCAGCATCGGAATACAGCATGGGACCGGGGGCGACTTGGCAGGAATGCTGGAGACCCTGTCACGGGTGATCCGCGGCAGGGTTGCCATGCGTCGCAAAATCAAAGCTCTGTCCTCGGAAGGGCGATTAACTGCATGGTTCTTGTCCTCGCTGCCATTTCTGATTTTTGGCTCGGTCTCCTTCATGACACCGGACTATTACAACGGCGTTGCCGATGACCCGATGTTTAAGCCAATGGTCGGGTCTATTGTTTTTCTTACCGTGCTCAATGGCTTAGCCCTACGTAAACTTGTCGATTTCAGGATTTAGTGGGGGATGTGATCATGGAACACTTGGTAACAGATCTGATCACCCGAAGTGGATTGTCCGAAAGTACGTTCATCATGATCGGATTCGGGACTGCTGCGCTGCTGTTGTACGGAGCGATTGCTGGATTTCTGGCACGTAATAACCCCACTACAACCCGAATAGCCGCTCTGCATCCCTCTGCGTCTCGTATTCGACAGGACAAGGGGTTGTTGATGCCCCTGGACAAGAACAGTGGTGGGTTCATCAAGGCCTTTGTACCTTCCGATAAACGAGAGCGGACAGAACTCACAAACAAGCTGGCCCAGGCCGGATTCTCGCAATCTGGCGCCCTGCGTAGCTTTTTTCTGATCCGGGCTCTGCTCGGATTGGTTCTACCCGCTATGCTGCTGCTATTGGTCAGCCTCAGCCGCGCTTCCGAATTACTGCCGCCAAATCCAGTTTCCATGACAATTGGTGATTGGACAAATTTGCAGGTTTTCCAATGTCTAATGGCGCTGATTGGGTGCGGCTATTTCGGGCCGCTCTACCTTCTCAATGCGCGGGTCGCGGGCCGCCGCCGTCGGATTGAAGAAGCCTTCCCCAATGCGTTGGATCTGATGCGCATCTCGGTCGGTTCAGGGCTTGGATTTGATGCCGCAATGACGCGGGTCGGCAACGAAATGACAAGTGCAGCACCTGAGCTGGCTTTCGAATTTCTGAGCGTTCAGCGACAAATTCAAGCAGGCAGACCTCGCGAAGAGGCCCTGCTGGACCTGTCAGACAGAACAGGTGTTGGCACTATCCGTTCCTTTGCAAATGTTGCCTTGCAATCCATGCAATTTGGCACAAGCATGGCTACGGCGCTGTCAACTTACTCTGAAGATCTGCGGGATCAGCGAGAGGTCCGGGCACAGGAAATGGCAAACAAACTGCCAGTGAAGATGTCGGCGGTGCTTGCGTCCCTGATGTTGCCTGCACTGATTTTGCTGACAGTTGGCCCAGTTGTGATCAGATATATCAGGTTCTTTTCCGCATAAAAAACAAGATGCAGCATGCGATAATTCTGAAGTTTCATTTCAACCAGGCAAGGACACCTCCCTCACGGCAGTCAGATTTGCACGTATACGTTGAAAATTCACTCGAATCCAAATTATTTTGCCCAATCATTTGGATTCTTTGAAAACTGCGCCACCCTAGTAGGGACAAGCAGAAATACCAGCATAGGTATTGTTGATGTACGGAGGCTAAAACGTAGAGCAGTTGTTCTTTTAGGGGGAGTAAGATGGGGACTGCTACACGAATTAGGGCGACCACTGCATTTCAAATTTCCGAAATAGGTCTGATATCACCAATTGCACGCTGGTGTGAATGTTTACACGGATGTGCGCCTTTCCAAGAAGCACTAGGAGCCATAACAAAGGCTATCGGGGCCGAAGCTGCCGCCCTGTGTCGGTTGAACGTGCATGGCGTTGACCGGGGCTGTGGGCTTTACTACGACCGAACAAAATCTTCTGGCAGGACCGGCGACCTGCGGCAGTCTTTTGCCCATGTCGTGCTTGGCGGCTACGTCGCCAAAGCCAAACCCGGAATGATCTGGTATAGTTCCATGTCCGGGAATGTGGATAGCCCAGCACTTGAACATATCCATCGTGCCAGAGGTCTCAGCGATCTGGCTGTTATTCCTCTCACCTCTGGCGGTGCGGAAACAGATTTTCTTGAACTGCATTTTGCGGACCACCCTGGCCCCGTGCAGCAGGCGCTTCTCAACACTCTGTCTAGTACCCTGGTGAGAACCTGGTCGAACCGTGCTCCTGGCCGCTATTTGGAAGCCTGTTTGAAAATGTCACGGACACGCAAGCCTGAAATGCCTGATACCCATCTTTTGAGCATGACAAACCCTGCCCGGCTAAGCCGAGCCGAATATCGTGTTTGTGTATTGCTGAGCAAGGGTCAATCGGTAAAACGCGTTAGCCACCAACTTGGCATTTCAGCGTCCACGTTGCGGACGCACCTACGCAATATTTACGCAAAAACCGATATTCACAACATGTCAGAACTTGTATATCGCCTCGTTGCAATGGTTGTCATTGATGATGAGAATGTGGGCCGGGGCACAGCCGCGTGACAGCGACCTGGGCGTCTTTTGCAGGTTTGTTGGTTGCAGCCCCCCTATTGGTTTGGATGGCTTGGCAAGATCTCCGAGAACTGAAGATCTCAAATCGCAATGTACTGTTGATCTTAGCGATCTTCGTGCTTGCGGCCCCGATGCTGGACTTGCCTGAAATCTTGAGTCGGCTGCTGGCTTTCTGCCTTGTGTTCGCGATTGGTCTTGTTCTCTTTGCAACCCGAATTATTGCTGGCGGGGACGTAAAGATGCTCTCTGTGGTCACCCTATTGATACCTTCGGACACGGTTCAGTCTTTTGCCCTGTATCTATCGGCCACCTTGCTCTGCATGGTAGTCATACTTGCCGCGCTTCAGAGATCGCAAAATGGTCTTAAGAATCGCTGGGCCGCGTTGCAGCAAATAGGTTTCCCCATGGCACCTAGCATTTCACTGGCAGCGCTATTATGCGCAATAATCCATTTGAGTTGAAGGAATGTTCGGCTGGTCGATTGAAATGACTGGAATTTTTGTCACCTCAGCTATGCCAGAAGCATTCCTTGTTGATCGCAGCAACCGACTTTAACAGCTTTTTGATCGGGCCAAAGTCCTCGAACACACAGCGGCTCCTTTAGAACAAGGCCAAGATGCAGTGCGGGTCGCACTGACCAGCGGGCTAACGCGCAAAAATGCGCGATATCTGCACCCGCATTGCCCCTGTCAGAAACATGGCCCGCACCTGGAGCATGCAGAAAATTAACCTATCCAATAACCCAACGCAGTCTGGTTTAGCAGCGCGATCCGACAAATCTGATCTAGCCACATTGGTCAAGCGACACCGGCTGCAGCGTCGTGTTCTGGTGTCAATGTGATTGGACCTTCACCGGTTAAGGACCTCATTAATGGTGACGACCCTGCCAGCCACCAACACACGCGCTTGCTTCGTTGGACCGATGTGTTCCGAATGGCCACACGGGATAATTCCGTAGCGAGTGTCTCAATCGATTATGAGATGAGACTGGGGGCTCTTGGTGCGATCAGCCATAGCTGGCGGGTAGAAGGGGTCGAGGGCCTGAAAATGACCTCCGATGGGCTGGGTTTCGGCGTTGCGCCAATTGCTGGTTCAGCCGTCACCGTTAAGAGCGATAGTGCCGCGCATTTAGCACTGCGCAGGCACTCCAGCGACGGCGTTGTGCAGCTTTCACCTGATCCCAGCCGCAACGGCGTCCTTCCGCTAGGATGATATCTATTCCACCAACACAGCAATTCAGTCCTCTGATGCGGACCTGAAACACAGCATTCGGGTGTTGAACGATGCGGAAAAACGGGTGGCTGCATCGCTCAAGACAAGCAACCGTATCTATCAGTGGATTGATGCGGTCGAGGCCAAGGGCGAGGACAAGGCCCGGCTGCACTGCGTCTTTATCGCCCAGGATATCCAGGCCGGCCTCTTTCAGCGCTTTGGTCATCCGTAGCCTGCCACAACTGCCCAAGCTGAGACGCGGCTGTTCTTTGATATGCGCCAGCGTCACCAGATCACTGCCTTGCCTGCGGCTGGTTGGACGACTGCGGAAAGCCCGCAATCCACGCGCGCTGACCACCACAACCGGACACAAGCGCTGCGCCGGAAACGTGTCCCGGAGTTTTTCCATATACCTGAACCTCACGGTTTTTGGCTTGCAAAGAACTGCGTTGCTTTTCGAAGATGTCCTGTTCCGCCTTCAGGAGCCGGTTCTCACGTCGAAGCCGGTCATTCTTTTGGGCGAGACTCAAATCCTCTTTCGACACCACATCGGTGTCTCGGTGTTGGGCAATCCATTTGTTCAGCGTCGACATGCCAACGCCAAAATCATCAGCCACCTGCTTAGGCGTAATCCCACTGGTTAACGCAATCCGCACCGCATCCCTGCGAAATTAATCCGTCCGTTTCAGTCCCATAGTCCATCTCCATTGATGCAATAAATGCCATCAAAGGAGCGGCATCAAACCGCGACTGGTCCATCATGCAGGAGATCAGTCAGTCCGTTGCCGAAGACATGGTAAGCGATGTGGACGTCACCTGCCTTTGCAAATCCTGTCTCTGGTCTTTGCATCGACAGCCCTCCGCATTAACCGGACCATAGGCCAAGCATCTCACTACGCAAACGCCTAGTCGTTCTCGGTCAAAATAGTTTGAGTAAGGTTGTTGACATCGTGCCCGGTTGGGTACCGACAGATTGCCGACACCGGAATCTAAACCGACATCGACCCTTTAAAAACGCCGCTCTAACCAGGCATTCGCCGCGTCCTGCGCCAAGGTCCGGTTGCGACACTTCATGGCATCTGGGGAGTCAACTTTGCAAATGTGGCTATCTGCACTTTGCTGCCATTGGTGGTGATCACGTCTAAGGGCCGGTTCCAGTCCTTCGCTGCGCGACTCACAAATACCCGCTGAGCGGACAGAGCCGTTATCTGATGTTGTTGACCCACCTGGAGCGAGCGGCCTATTCTTGCCTTTAGTCCCAAGATCAAATTCCACAGTACAGATTTCGTTTTGCTGCCGTTCGATGGGAGTGCCGTAATCAGAAAATTGCCTAGAAACAAAGTGGAGAAAGCCCCCAAGTTTTTTCATGTGTCCAACGTGATGACATTGTCGGTGGATTTCATGACTTGTCGGCTTAATGAAATTGGCCAATTATTGTGTAACTTGTATTCCTATGACCTACGGGAAACTCAATCGGCCGTTATTGGAAGTTCGGCTGTTGAATGGAGGCCAAATGAAAAAGATTGCCCGCCGAGCTTTCCTGCTCGGGTCTGGTGGCGCAGCAGGATGGTTTGCGGCCAACCATTTTAGTATGAAACAACCGGTGTTTGATGGGGTAAAGCGGATTAATCCTTCATCGGGAGGCGGTATTCTCAACGATGCTAGCGGACTTTCTGCAACACCTGTTCATAAGCATATCGTGATTAGAGAGGACCCAGGCGAAGCCCTGATCCAGGTAGTGCGCAATGAGATGCGTACGGCAAAGGCAGATGGCCGGCCGTTCAACATTGGCGCGGCGCGTCATTCCATGGGTGGCCAAGCCATTCCAAGGAATGGAACCGCAATGACCTTCGAAAACAACATGATCGAACCCGATACGGATGCAGGCGTATACCGAGTGCATGCTGGCGCGCGCTGGTCTCAGGTGATTTCCGCCCTCGATCTGATTGGTTTTTCTCCCAAAGTCATGCAATCGAACAACGATTTTGGAGTCGCTGCTACGTACAGCGTGAATGCGCACGGGTGGCCAGTTCCCTATGGCCCAATGGGGTCGACGGTGCGTTCCCTCAACATGATCTTGCCGTCCGGAGAACTTGTTACCTGTTCACGGACAGAGAACTCCGACCTTTTTGGACATGCTATGGGCGGCTATGGCCTGATTGGTGCGATAGTAGATCTGGAAGTAGAGATGGAGAAAAATACTCGTCTCTATCCTCTCTATGAGGTCATGCCTGCAGATGAGTTCAGCAGGGCCTACGAGGCTGCCCTAAAGGATCCGGAAGTCACAATGGCCTATGGGCGTCTCAATGTAGAACGTGCGGGGTTTTTCGAAGAGGCATTACTCGTTACTTACCGGAAAACGACAAAACAGGAAAATCTTCCACCGGCAGGCGGATCGGGTTGGATGTCAATATTGGCAAGCCGTATCTACAGGGCCCAGCTCGGTAATGAGCCGATGAAGGACTTCCGCTGGTGGAACGAGACGGTCATCGGACCAAGCCTCGGTGGTGGAGATGTTACACGTAACGGCCTGATGAACGAGCCTGTTAAAACGCTTGATGACCGGAATCCAGACCGGACAGACATACTGCATGAGTATTTTGTTGATTTCGACAGGTTCAACGAGTTTCTGACGGTTTGCCGAGAGGTCATCCCTGCCTCTTACCAAGAGTTCTTAAATGTCACTTTGCGCTACGTGGCAACTGATGCGGAAAGCACTCTGTCTTTTGCGCCTAGACCGCGCATTGCGGCGGTCATGTCCTTCAGCCAAGAATTAACCGAGCGGGCAGAAGCAGACATGGCACGGATGACTGAG
Source organism: Parasedimentitalea marina (assembly GCF_004006175.1). Lineage (GTDB taxonomy): Bacteria > Pseudomonadota > Alphaproteobacteria > Rhodobacterales > Rhodobacteraceae > Parasedimentitalea > Parasedimentitalea marina. Next base: position 1,811,543 of record NZ_CP033219.1, on the reverse strand, counting down.
ATATTGATCGATAGAATAGTGGCTATTGGCGGCACTTTTTACCTGCCGTACCGCCCACACGCACGGGTCGACCAATTGCTAGCTGCATATCCGCAGGTGCCTGCTTTCGTGGATGCCAAACGCCGCATAGACCCTGACCTCATCCTGCGGAATAATTTTTGGGACACATATTTGAGAACGCTATGAGCAAACTTCAGAAGATCTCGATTGGCTATTTCATAGCTCTGATGATCGCAGCCTCGATCAACTACATTCCCGGACTGACCGACGAAACCGGACTGGCCTTTGGTATCTTCGCCTTGGATTTATACGACGATGCTTTGCATGTTGCTTCGGCACTCTGGGCGCTAATCGCGGGTCTGATGTCGCGCAAAGCAGCGAGGATCTTCCTTGTCCTGTTCGGCGCTGCATACATGGGTGACGGCATTTTTGGCTTCTTCACAGGTTATGGTTTTCTGGATATGGGCATCTTCACGAACGCCTCTCTGGGCATGGAATTGTCGCTTGGGCGCAGTCTAGCGAACTTACCACATCTGGCACTTGGTGGATTTGCGCTTGTTTCGGGCCTCTTCATCGAGCGACGGGCGTGAACGCCCTTTGGCGTTGGACCAAGCGCAGCCTGCTGGCCTTGATCTTGCTGGCGATGGTTCTGGCCGTTCCAATTGTCTACGTGGAAACAAGCTGCCAGGGCGAGGCGCTTGGGGAAGAATATGCCTCCTTGATCCCGGTTGAATACCACCGAACAGAATCCCGAACTTTCATGACCTACCCGGAGTGGCACATCGTCCACGCATATGACGATTACGGAAGAGTAATCCAGAGCGGTGATCCGCACGAGTATGGATATCTGAGCGGCATTGTTGGCTACTGGTCTTCGCTCTGCGCGCTTTCGGAAAAGTCAGCTGCACATGGCGGGATCGACAGTGCAACCAAACAGATGGTTTATGTAATCGGATCAAGCTTCACGCTCGAACTGGCTATGAAAGCAGCCTACGAAGAGACCCTTGGTCGAGTGACAGCATGGATACGCGGTGCCGAGCGGGCGGCGACGGATGAACTTTCGGCTGAGCAAGCGGCTGCGTATGCCCACTTCCTGCAACAGGTGCCGTGGTATAAGTGGAATTTTCGCGGAGATGCTGAAGCATTGTCTGCAGTTGATGTTAGGACTTTTCGTGACACGGAGCGCAAACTGGCACTTGGCCTCGAATATAGGGTTAAGGCGGCTTACGCGGATGTAATTGCGACTGCTGTTGCACAAACTGGCGGGGACGAACTGACTCTCCGGATGGTGGTGACCAGCACCGATCCCGTCAAACTTGCATCTTTCAAAGGAGTGAAGCTCATCAAGGTGCTGCCCAATGGCGTTGTCATCGAAACGCCGCGCTACCGGATTCTTACGGCTATCCTTGTCAAAATGGCCCAAGAGGGAATTGAGTTCGTCGAGATTGCTGGAAATGACGATATCCTGTTCACAGCGCTTTCTCCTGATCCGTCCCATATTCAAGCGCTCTACAGCTTTGCCCGGCAGGGATATGATGATTATCGCCACCTGATTGTGGTGAAGGTTAGCGAGTTGGCGGATGTGTTGAGGGGCCTGGACGAAACTGGTCTGCGACTAGAGCACATCCATGACTATTAAGCAGATCCTGTTGGCTGTGCCGCTCCTCGGATTAGGCTGGCTCTGTATACTTTTGGCGGTCAGCTTGATGACTGATGCGGCCCCTGCGTATATCGTGCTGCTGCCTTCTGCGGAATTTGTGGGTCAGCTCGATCCGGATATGTCGATCCTTGCAGTCGGCCCGATTAGCATCACGCTTGCCGCAGACAGCCCCCGCGTTGCGGCGCGCCTTTACAGTGCCGGTGCCCGGGTTGTTTTGCCCGCAGGTTTGCCGGGTTGTCTGCCAGCACCAGCCACCCAAAAAGAGATTGGCGACTAGGGCTGAACACCTGTATTTCTCTGAATGGCCGCCAATAGCATAATGCAATTTTGCCACCTAACAAACGTCCACTTGAACGTCCTCGAACTGTGCGCATGGCACCTATAACAAATGTCTCTCCCCCACCCTTCCTGACGAGTTTCTTCTACCATTGCATTTGGCACATTGGGCTTTGACCAGCCATTCACTGCGTCGTCAACGAAGGTTGGCAAAGGACCGTTCAGGTACTCTCGTGACGCAGGATGATCCGACTTTGCAAAGGTCAACTACTGCGCATTGCTGCCGTTGAAGTTGACCTAAGCGAAGGTCCGAAACCCGCCCTTAGTACCGGAATGTGACTGGTGCAGCATTGATCTCAGATTCGGGCTCGAACCGATGGTTTGCAGTGGCCAACGTTAAGGTCCAGAGCGGGCCAAAGTTGAAATCGGCCCAACTTACTGGATTTCAACTGCTTCAGAAATTGCTAGAGCATCTTCCAACTCAACGCCGGGGTATCTGACTGTGCTGTCCATCTTTGTATGGCCAGGCAAGAGCTGAACAGCGCGTAAGTTTCCGGTCTTCGGGTAGATCTGTGAAATCTTGGTTCGGCGCATCGAAATGTAATGGCGCGCGCGGAACCGCCCCGGCCACAAATGCTTGGACCCTATCATGAGTGGTTTGCCTATCCAGCGTAGCAGCGATTTTCGTGTTCCCTCGGTGATCTCAAATCGGACTGTTTTTTGGGTTTTACTCTGAATCCTTGACGCGCGCTCTTTGACGTGTCCAGCCGCAAGTACGTCTGCGACTTTCAGGCAAATCAGATCACATCCTTGAAGCTTGCTGTCGATAGCCAGGTTGGAAAGTACAAGGTCACGATGATTTCCCGCAATCTCCAACCGAGTGCGGATCGCCCAACCGTGTGTGGGCAGCAGCGGTCGCTTTTGCCCGCAATGCGGCGTTTGACGGGTATTAGCCAAAACTGCAGGCTGCAGAGTTGTCATTGAATGGGCGGCTTCTGTCTTAAAGCCAACAAAGGAAATCTCCACACAGCACCTAGAAGTCCAAAGTCTCGGTTGCCTTTCGGCCCAACCAATCGAGAAGCTTGCCAGTGCTGTTTGAACCCACACGAGAACTTGATTGGTTCACAAAATAGCCACTGTCCAGATGTGTCGGCGTGTCATAAGCGATTGTTAGCTGTTGCGTCGCCAATAGGTCTCCGACAACTGATCGCCAGCCCAACATGATGCCTTCACCCGTAAGTGCGGACTGTACCGCCTGAACGTAATTGCCAAACCGTAGGCCACCAGTAATTGGTGTGCTCGTATGGCCAATTAGCTTGAAGTACTGTTCCCATCCCAACCAGTCCGCATCGGTCACTGCAACGTGGATCAGACGGCGGCTGGCCAGGTCTGCGGCATCGCGGATCGGACCATGATTATTCAGGTATTGAGGTGAGCAGATAGGTATCAGCGTTTCCTTGAACAACGGTTCCCAAAGACCATCCGCCCAGCGGCCATGGCCGTATCTGATGGCCACATCCGACCCGTCGTGCAGACCTGCCGCGCCTTGATAAGCGACCATGACGTGGACTTCGATTTCAGGGTGCTCGGCGCTGAAATAGTTTAGCCTGGGCATCAACCAGTAAGTGGCGAACCCAAGGTTGCAGGACACCGTTACCGTATTCCCACTATCTTTGTTGGTCTGGCGCATTTCTTCGACCGTATGGGCCAGTCGCCCAATAGTTTCGATGCAGATGCGATGAAATTCTGCTCCGGCCGGTGTCAGGGTCATGGGCCGGGTCGCGCGATCCAGCAAGGGGGCATCGACAAAATCCTCTAACTGCCTAATCGACTGGCTGACTGCTGATTGTGAAATGCCAGTTTCCGCTGCGGCCCTGGTCATGGAGCGATGGCGCACAACCGTGTCAAACAGCCGGAGGCTTTGTATGGGGGGGATCCGATTCCACATATCATAAGTTCTACCTTATTATGGGATAATATTTCACCCCCTTATTGCTGTCAGCTTGCCGCGATATTGCTCCTGAAAATCAGCCCATGACATGGAGGACAGGATGGCGCTCAAAATCACTCTCGGAGATCTGTTGCACGATTGCGCAACCCGGTTTGCTGACCGGCCGTTCATCACCATTGCCGAAACTGGCACTACCACCAGCTATGGTGATTTTGAACGCCTGACCAACCGTCTTGCCAATGGATTGCGCGACCGGTTCGGTAAAGACCTGGGCCATGTGGCCATCGTTCTGGAAAACAGCGTAGAATACCTTGCCATCACCTATGCGTTGAAAAAAGTAAACACGGTCGAAGTCTCTGTGAACCGGGCGATGCGCGGTGCCCCCCTGGCGCGGATGATCGATCAAACCCATGCGCCTGTTCTGTTCACCTCGACAGAACACCTTGCGGATCTGAATGCGGTGCGTGCTGAGATCCCATATGTAAAAACTCTGGTGATGCTGGATGGGGTGGACGAGGCTAAGCGCCTGTTCCCCGCACTTGAAGTGATTGGTTTTGAAGCGCTACTTTCCGACATAGACGCCCATATCACGTCTCCTGCCAAGGATACGGATACTGCCACTATTTTGTTCACATCAGGGACCACCGGGGTGTCTAAAGGATGTCTTCTGTCGCATCGCTATGCGGTGCGCACAGCGGAGAACATGATTGGCCCGTTTCGGGTAACCGCGGACGATTGCGTCTACTCGCCATATCCACTGAGCCATATTGGCGCGGCGTATTATGACATTCTGCCGACAATGATGATGGGCGGTCGCGTGATCCTGCGACAACGTTTCAGCCTGTCGAATTTCTGGCAGGAAGTGAACGACTACGGGGTGACCTGGTTCATGATGCTGGGCTCGGTGCAGCAACTTCTGTGGGCCAACCCGCCCAGCAAATTGGAGAAAAGCCACAAGATCACCCGTTGCTGGTCGACCCCCGCTCCGGTTCCGAAGAAGGATTTTGACGAGCGCTTCAATACACATCTGATCCCCGGTGGCGGCTATGGCTCGACGGACGCAGGGTGGGTGGTAGTGCCGCAATGGGATCAAGAGGGTGGGATCGTGCTGCCGCATTTCGAAGTCGCTATCCTGGATGACAACGACGACCCAGTTCCAGCTGGTAAGCCGGGGCATGTAGTGGTGCGCCCCAATGAACCAGGGGTCATGGCAGATGGTTATTTCGGAATGTTGGAACGCACCCTCGAAAGTCGCCGTAACCTATGGTTTCACACCGGCGATATTGGACGACTGGATGATGAGGGCCGCTTCTACTTCATGCACAGAGTCAGCGAGCGCATCAGGGTGAAGGGTGAAATGGTCTCGGGCTACGAAGTTGAAGAAGGTGCGCTCTCTCATCCGGCTATACACGACTGTGCGGTCATCGCAGTTCCTGGTGCAATGGGAGAAGAGGACATTAAGGCCTTCGTCACCCTCAAGGAGGGTCAGACGATCACGCTAGACAACTTTCAAGCACATTGCGCAGAACGAATGGCCCGGTTCATGGTGCCAAAGCACATTGTCGTTCTGGACGAGATGCCACGTACCCCAACTGGCAAACCGGAAAAGGGCAAACTCGCCTTGATGTAGTCTGGTTGATCCAGAAAGTCGTCATTCATGAATGTGTAGCGGCAGCACAGTGCAGTCGCGGGCGGCGTAAAAGTCGTCCACTTTTGCCCTCTCATTTAATGGGAGGGTTTGGGGATTCCACCGTGGAATTGTATTTGAAGGTGCGCCGCGCCCATTTTCAGGATGGTTTAAGCGGACGTCGTATTGCTTGGGATTTTCGTTGTCTTTCTCATCGTCCACTCCTCAGTGGTTACGATGAGCAACAAACCTTCTATTTGGCCTCATAAGCGCTGACGTCAGACAGCGACATAATAGTTTCTCCCACACCAAAAGCGATCACCAATTGTTCAATAATTCACATAATGGCTCTGAATAACCGGAGGTAACGTTCCTTTTTCACCGTTCTTTCTAACAACGTAAAAGATAAACTGCGGCAGGTCATAGCTGTGCACCGCACCACGTGGCATATTTGTAGGGTCCTCGATCACACGCGGCTCTTCATTACGTCTTCTCGGAAATGTCCAACAGCCCAACACATCATATCCCAATGCAGCATGCCAATAGCGCCATGGGATATCTGGTCCCACTTGGTAAAATCCATGACCAAACCAGCCATCTGTCCCTACGCAGGAAATAAAGATCCCATCATCTTTCAGCATCGCGTCAACATTACGGAAGGATTGAGCAATATCAAACACATGTTCGGTAGTTCCACCATCATAAATGACATCAAACTGTTTGCGCAGATTATCACCCACCGGTTCGCTTAAATCGTGAATATACTCAGCGCCTTCAATGTCTGAAAAATCCAGACTGGCAAGGGGGGGCCAGTTGATTGCATTGAGATATGGTTCACAAAAGTGGTCTCTCGGAAAAATTTCCTGTTCTGTCGTTTGGATACCCATTTTTGCTAATTCATTGATCAGCCGTGGTTGCCATTCTGGCCTAAAGTGCATTTTTTGTCGGCCCAGCATGATACCGTTTTTTTTACCCTCTAGCAGGGGGGCAATTCGTGCGAGCTGCCGGGCGATATTAATGCTAATACCCAAGGATAGTACTCCATTTACGTTTATTCACCGGCTGACCTTCGTTCTTACTTCCGGACAGTTTGACTATTGAGCCTACGCGGCCATTTTCCAAGTCATATCTGAACCCGCCCCCCCCAAGCAATCCAACGCTTCCTACCATTTGACTGTCAATAATGCGTTATATTACAACAAGTTAGATAAATTAATAGCGATAAACTATGGATCACCCAAAGGGTGCAGGCGAAGCGGCTGATGCGCGGCTCGGTTTTGACCGCCGGGTGCGGTTGGAATTCCATGGTTCCTTGATCAGTTCAGATGATAGTTAGAGGTGGTCCCAGTAATTCGACCATGTTGCAGGCAACTTAAGCTGGATCAGGGTCTCATTTAGGCTGCTGATCTCATGGGTTCCATTTGTCTGTCATAGGCTTCATTTGGGGTCAAGATTCCGTGCGTGGAACGTGGCCGTTCGGCGTTTGAAGTATGCGATCCATTTTTCAATCCCAGCGCGTGTTTCCGAACCTGTTTCAAATGCGTTGAGATAGATGCACTCGTATTTTCAGAAAACGCCAAAACCTTTCTGTCATTCAGTTGTCCGCTGCCCGGCAGTCGAGTGCATTGCATTCGATGAGAGGGGACCACTGACCTTCACCGTCCATGCACTGCCCGGCAGCACATGTTTACATGTGTGAGAGGGGATATCTCTACGTCCGCATCTTTCAGCGCATTCGTCCAATCAAATCCAGTGAACTGATTGCCCTGATCGCGGTTCATTACCTCGGGCGTGCCATGCCATGCGATGACCTCTTTCAGGGCCTCAACACAAAAGTCTGCCTCCATGCTGTTGGACAATCACCAACTGAGAACTTCACGGTTGAACCAGTCCATGATCCCGACCAGATACAGAAATCCGCGCCGCATAAGGATGTAGGTGATATCAACGCACCAGACCTGATTTGGCCGATCAGTTGTCAGCCCCCGAAGGAGGTAAGGGTAAATAAAAAACTCAAAGTGACTATTGAGATGAGGCGCCAGCCAAGCCCTGTTTCAAGTGTTGGATAAACAGGCGCAACGGCACCAACGAGCGATACTCTTGAGGGAAATAGATATTTACGCTGGGCATAGACACTCGGTGCTCAGTCAATATCTCCTTGAGTTGACCACTGCCTAAAGCGTCAGCGCAGTATTCACGGAATGTATAGCCAATTCCCAACCCCTGAACTGCCAAGTCATTTGCCACTGGCAAAGAGTTGGCAATCAGGCTTCCGCGCACTTCTACCGGATACTCACCGTCAGGGCCGGAGAAGACCCATGGCGCCAATTGGCCGGAACTTTGGAAGCGATAATGAATACAGTTATGTTCCAACAAGTCGAAAGGATGTTCCGGTGTGCCGTGTTTTTTCAGATAAGCCGGGCTTGCCACTACGGCTGACTTCATGGGGTTGGTCAGACTGATGGCAATCATATCCTGGGCAATCAGCCCACCGAGCCGGAACCCAGCATGCAGCCCCTCCTTCAGGATATCCGACAAGGCATCAGTTAGAATGAGTTCAATCTCTATCTCGGGGTAAAGTTCCTGAAAGGCCACCAGAAGTTTGCTGATCAGCAAGTGATAGACAAATTCAGGCATGGCGAGTTTTAGCCTGCCGCGTGTACTTTGACCGGCTGTGCGGGCATTCTCAAGGCCGTTTGTAAGTTGCTCAAACGCCGGACTCGAGCTTTGCACAAGCACCCGCCCAGCTTCGGTCAGGCTGATCGACCGAGTTGTGCGAATAAACAAGGCGGTGCCGATCCGTTCTTCCAGGTTTTTCAACTGGTGGCTGACCGTAGACCGCTTGATCCCGAGCACCTGCGCTGCAGCGCTAAGGCTGCCTTCTTGAGCAATTGCGTTGAACACTTCGAGTGTGGCTAGGGGCAGGCGCATTGTCTCACCTCCTACAACATAGCGGTGCTTTCTAGGGCAATTGTTGCATTGAGGGGGTGTAGCTAAATTTGGGTAACTTGTAAACACAACGCAACCGAGACACCTTATGAAAACCCTTGTTTTGAGCGCTCACCCTGATCTCTCTTCATCTATCGTCAATCAAAAATGGTTTCAGGCGCTATCAAATGTTGCGGGGGTCACTACGCGTGATCTGTCGTCCGTCGGTGGGCCTGAAATGCGTTTTGATCTGACTGTCGAGCAGTCTCTTCTTCAAAATCATGACCGCATCGTTCTTCAGTTTCCGTTTTACTGGTACTCGTCACCTCCAGTTCTCAAGGCCTGGCTTGATCAGGTGTTGCTCCTCGGATTTGCCTATGGCCCCGGTGGCAACCAGCTGCACGGCAAGGAGCTTGGACTTGCCATCTCCACAGGCGGTCCGGCTGATAGTTTTCAAGCAGGCGCGTTCAACAACTTTTCGATGCCAGAACTTCTGACGCCATTTCAGCAGACCGCACTTATGGTCGGCATGACCTATCTGCCGCCCTTTGTTCTGCACAGCGCAATGAGCCGAGATCAGTCCAAACTCAATGCCAGTGTCCCCTCGCTGATTTCATATGCGACCGAACGGCTGCTTGAACCCGACCCCACTATGACACGCGTGGCCTCAGCAGAAAATGCTGGCACACGCTGGGTCATAGAAAACTCCACTGCGCCTGACAATCCGGCGGCGCCATAATCGTCCCAACACTAATCAGAACAACATGTGGTTTCTCAGTGAGAAAAGCCACCTGACCATTCAGCAATCAGGAGTAGCAAAATGGAAAATTTCGAAAACAAAGTGGTCCTCATCACAGGTGGCGGAACTGGCATCGGCAAAGCCGCAGCGTCTAGCTTTGTTTCCAAAGGGGCAAAGGTGGTTATAACCGGTCGAAGACAGTCTGTTCTTGAAGAAACAGCGCAGGAATTGGGGGATCAGGTCCACTTTGTAACTGGAGATGTCAGCAAGAACGGCGAACCGGGTCGAATTGTTGAAGAAACGATCTGCAAATTTGGTCGACTGGACGTACTGGTGAACAATGCCGGAACCGGAAAGATGGGGCCACTGTCTATGACAAGTGACGAAGACATTGAAAGCATCTACCGAACCAACGTATTTGCACCACTGGCTCTTATCCGCGAGGCAACAGTTCACCTTGCTGAAAGTAAGGGAACCGTCATCAACATCTCATCGGTAGCGGCGCGTGGCATGATGCCCGGTGTTGCGGTTTATGCGTCATCAAAAGCGGCTGTGGACCACGCCACAAGACTGCTCGCAGCTGAACTCGGTCCAAAGGGTATCAGGGTCAATGCGGTGGCACCGGGGCTTACAGACACAGACATCACGGCCGACGTTAAATCGAATGAAGAAATGCTGGGGATGATTATCGCTCAAACTCCGATGGGACGACTTGGTGAACCAAATGACATCGCAAACGCGGTATTGCTGCTCGCTGACGAGAAGGCCGGGTGGGTCACCGGGCAATCTGTACAAGCCGGGGGAGGTTTTTTGCTATAACTCGCTGAACCACAGCGGTGCGCAAAGCGATGCGCATCGCTCATAAGAACCGAAACCCCGAAGGCCAAGGCTGCTATAATGCGTATGTGTCCCCACATTCTGAACCAGTCAAAAATGGGTCTTCTTCGCATCACAAAGCAGACGTTCGTATAAGCGACGGCAACTGTCTGCAATCCGCCTTTTTGCATGATTGGACCTATAGCTCTGGTGGTAAACATCAGGTCTGCTTTTGGCAGGAACCGGCCATTAGACTCGATCACCACCAACGCCAGCAAAGCGCAGTAATTGGCCTTTGCAACGTTGGCCCCCGAAACGCAGTGACATGGCGCGCAAGGCCGTTACCCGCCGGTCCAAGGAGGAGGACTGAGCGACCGCTTCTGGCCAACACGCCAACCTTTCGGCGGCTGACCCCTAGTCACTAGTTGTCTCAGAATGCAGCAGACATGTTGACCCTTTAACCCGCCCCAGCTCTGCCGGAACGGGCCACATCGGCGTCAGTCGGGGATCGCGATCCCGATCTTGCCTATATGGGACTTATCGAGGAAGGCCTCCTGCGCGGCATGCAGATCGTGCAGCGGATAGGTTTTCGCAAGGACAGGCCTGATTTCCCCCGCCTCGATATAACCGACCAGGTCGGTGAACACGCGCGGGTCTTGGCGCGTGCTGCCCACCAGCGTCAGGTCTTTCAGGTAAAGCGTGCGCAGATCGAGCTCAACAATCGGTCCAGCGATGGCCCCTGACGTCACGTAGCGGCCACCAACCGACATCGCATCGAGCAGCGCGGGCCAGAGCGGGCCGCCCACCAGATCGAGCACGACGTCGAAGGTGTCCCGCGGCAGGGCTTCGTCACGGCCCAGCGTGGCGTCGGCACCGAGCGCCTCCAGCGCAAGGGCCTTTGACGGGCTGGTTATCGCAGTAACATGGGCGCCGCGACGTTTTGCAAGCAGCACCGCCGCTGAGCCGACACCGCCCGAGGCCCCAGTAATCAGCACGCGCTCCGCGCCGATCCTGGCGCGCTGAATCATACCTTCGGCGGTCGAGAAAGCGCAAGGAAAGGAGGCGAGCTCTGCGTCCGACAACGGGCTGTTGACGCATACTGCTTCCTTGTCCCCGATAGTTGTGAACTCTGCGAAGCCCCCGTTCCGCTCCGACCCGAAAGTCACCAACGCATGTGGGTCGCCTGCACTGTCAGGCCGATACATGGGCCGAACCAGCACCCGTTCGCCCAGACGCGAACGCTCCACGCCCTCTCCCAACCCAACGATCATTCCACAGCAATCGGCACCCTGGATACGAGGGAAGGAAAGTGCACCGGACCACGCGCCATCGGCGTCAGAGGCACCTTCATAGCCCTCCTGCGCGGCCGAACCGGTGTCGCCGCGCACATTCTTGGAATACCAGCCAGTGCGCGTGTTTACGTCGGTGTTGTTCACCGCCGACGCGCCGACGCGGATCAGCACCTCGCCCGCGGAAGGTACCGGCACCGGCACGTCGTCGCGCCATTCGAGCTTGTCGAGCCCGCCATGACCGGTGAGGACCATGGCTTTCATAGTGTCAGGAACTGTCATCGTCAAAACTCCATATGTAGAATGATTCCTCTACTTGCATTGGTAGAAGGATCACTCTACCAATGTCAAACATGACCGACACTATGACCAAAATCGCCGCCGGACTGGAACGGGCCTTCGCCAGCCGTGGCTTCGCCGAGCCGAGCGTCGAAGACCTCCGCGACGCGGCCGCTGTAAGCCTTCGAACTTTGTACAAGTATACCCCGTCCCGATCAGAGATGGTGCTGGCAGCCTTGGAACATCGCCACCGGCGCTACCTTTCAAAAATATTCGACGACATCCCGGATGATCCCAAGACGGCGCTTGACGCTATGTTCGATCGCGTCGGGGTTTGGATGGAGACCGAGACAGCGCATGGGTGCCTCTTTCACGGCGCGGTGGCATCCGAGCCCGGGAGCGCCCGACTTCGAGAGCTACTTGAACGCCACAAGGCCGAAGTGGCCACTTGCGCCGTTAAGGTCACCGATCTGGTCGGGTGCGAGGTTGAAATTTTAGTCATCTTGGAAGGTCTCACGCAAGCTTGGGCGCTACATCGTAACGCCGCCCTGGAAAGTGCAAAACTGTTGGGGCGTGGCCTGCGAAGACTTGATATTTAGTCCGACAGGACACCGAGGATCGCAAGCTTTGGAGACAAGCCTTTGCTCTGTCGCCAATTGTCGTTTCAGAGCCAAAGCAACCGATGGACGTTGGCGCAGCGAAGGGGCAAATCTGCATTTTGTGCTCCATAGGCCGAACTATGCTGCACCCTGCACGAATGTCGTAAAAGGGCTGAAAGCTGGAGACTACTGCGCAGAGATCCAACGGCAGCAACGCGAAGATAGTCACCTTTGCAAGGTCTGGCCGCGGCTCGCCCTGATAGGACGTGAACGGCCCTCAGCGGCCATTCGTTAATGGCGCAGCGAATGGCTGGTTAGAGCCCTTTTTTGCAATGTCTACGATGCAATGAGCGACAGCTATTGCAGGCCGCTCAACTTTGTCCGGGCGAGTGACGGTCAACCCGGAAATCGCGAGAACCTGCCATAGAGACCGAAAATTCCGTTCAGCTCACGCGCCAGGCACTTAATGACCGCACAACTCGCAAGGATGGCTTGATCCGATTGAAAAACAACTACAACATGCAGGTAATGGCATTCCACTTGGGGAATGTGGGCTGAAACGTGACCAAATATCGGATACTATTGTGCTTCGCATTCTTACAATTTCTTTGTGCATTTTGACCGGCGCTGCATCGGGAGAACAACGGTCCGATGAGAATCTAAAGGCTTCTCTCATTGCGATGAGGTATCAAGATGTTTCTCTGGATGGCTGTTTGGTTAGCTATTCCCGTGAGGTTTCGCCAAATAAAACTAACAATGGATTCTATCGTATCACAAGAATTATCTATTTGAATAATTTCGACGATATTGGCGATCAAGAGGTTGAACGCATTAGCAATGAAGCGCAGGATTATTTCGTTTTAGCAGTGCCCTACAATCGTAGCTACAGAAAATTCTTAGATTTAGCCCTTAGATTTAGACTATGGTCCATGTCTGAGTTTCCGAGTTCAAACTGGCCACACGAACATCCTACACACCAAAATGAAAATTCATCTGCAATTGAAGGTGAATTGCAACGCCTGTTGCCAAATATTTCAAAAATGAACCGTCAAGTAGCATTTACCAAATATGGGGCAATAACAAGTGCCACAATGCAATTTAGAACGAATCACAATGAACGCCTCCCGTTGGAGAATTTAAAATATTCTCTGATTGCCTACTCAAGAGATCAAGGCTGCAATTAAGATGTTGCGGCCACCCTTTGAACTCACCCCCGCAAAGCAGTCATTCAATCTTCCCGCAGCGAAGGTCGGCTCCCCGCCCTTAGTACCCCTTATGCCGCGTCATGCTGCACCTGACACGAATGTCGTACTTGGGCTGGAACTTGCCATTAGACGCGATCCCCACCAATGGCAGCTACGCGCAGATTGCGACCTTTGCAAAGTGCAGCGTCCAGCCCAGAGAGTCAGTCACGTGACATCAGGCCGATCGCTTCTCACGTGCGGCATGGGCCAATTCTGTTGAAAAACTCTTGTTGATTTGAGGGTCCATCACAGAGTCAATTGACCTGTGAATGCAGGGGATTGACGGTGTTAGGACCTAAGCAAGAGGCGCAAGGCTCACTGTTATACGAGTTCTCGATAGACGACCATGCCCCGCAAGACCATTTGCTGCGCTCGATTGATCCTGAACTGTTGATCCGAATGCTGTTGGTTGGTTATTGCTTCGGCATTAGGTCAGAGCGTCGATTGTGCGAGGAGGTGCATCTGAACCTTGCTTATCGCTGGGTCTGCCGCTTGGAAAAATTCTTCATTGATTTCGCACCTGAGTTGTTTTGAAAGCAATCTTGCGATCTAAATAATTGTTTCGCTATAGGCCAACCGATGGAAATATTGGAATTTAAAACAGCCGTTCGTTACAATGCGGCTGAGTTCCCTAAAAGGACCCAAAGCTGCCATTGGTGCAGCTAGCAGCAAAGGTCGGCAGACCGCCCTTGGTGTCGAAAGGCTATGTCTGCTTTGGGTTGGAACCTGCAGTTAGTCGAGTTTGGCCTAGATGGCGGCTTTGGACCGCTGCTCCAGTTGGATCAACAACAGCAATGATGGCAAGGTCCGCAGGCGATATGGGAACAAACCGACCGCACGCCATTTGCACTGCGCAAGAAACCACCCTGCCCCGGCATGCCAAACTAAATTTGGCATTTGGAGCGAAGCCTGAACATCCCGGGCGGTCAGCGCTATACCCCGTTTAACGGCGCCGCTCCCTCAAATAGCTGTGGGTGTCTGCGGGTTAGCCCCGCTGAAAATATACCAGTATGGTCGCTGATCCACTGCCCACCTTTATCTAACTGAAGGCCCAGATCCTGTCCGATGACAAGGCGGCAGTGGTTGAGGGCTGACGCGAACAAGAACGCCGCCCGCTGAGATTGCCCCCTGGCCTTCCATTCAATGCTTCAACCCCTCTTCGACGCTCGCGCCAATGGCGGTCAAAGACCGTTTAAAAGCCGTTTAAAGACACGTTCAAACCGACGATTTGAACAGTTTGAACGCGTCCCGACTGGTTATTGCAATTATCTCTGTCTCAAAATGCCGATGCCGTACCGTTCAAGTCTGAGCCCCGACGACACCTCAGATCACCGCCCGGTGTTCAGCGTTTGGAAAGGTTGGGCAATTGCAGTTTGAAAAATGGAAGCACGTCCAACGCTCTGAGGGTGACCACCGTCAAACCCGCCGCTAGGATGCCATAAAACCCAAAACCGAGTTGCTTGGTAGAAGACATTTGATATTGCAGTAACCGGAAAAGCCCAGAGGATGGCGGAAGAAGCCGGTCAGTGTCCTGAAAACATGGGCGTTTAAGATAGCGAGCCGTGATCTGAACAGATTGGGCGCGTGTCTTTCAAAAAGGCATAAAATGGGATTTATACGCCAATAGGCCGGTTTTGGGACACCAAACGCTGCAAATCCCACCACCCCTCAAGAGCGCCATAATAAGACTGGTGCCTAATGTCGGCGCCTCAATCACTCGTAATTCCGTTGATTATTGAGCCCTAGAACTAGAAAGCAGTATTAAGCGGAACTATAACATCATGCGCTCGTCCATGACCGACAGAAATTCATACTTTGTGCTCCTAATTCCAGGTGCTGCACTGCAATATTTTTGCACTCCGGGCGGGAAGGAGACATTCGTTACAAGTCCGCGGTCTTTAGGGCGACCCCGCAAAACTGACCTTCAATGAGCGGTCGAACCCAAGAATGCTGCTATCGATTTAATGACCGCAGTGAGCCCCAAACGGAAATTTTTTAGCCTCTATGACCCTTTGACTTAGATTGCCAACCAGCGTAACTGAAATCTTGCTACAACATGCTCAGCGAGTGAAATCCTCTCTCCTACGTGGCGAAACTCGCAATCCGACCACGGCGCTTGATTGCCAAGGCAAGATGTGAGAACGTTTCGTCGGCAAATTACCTTGCGAAAGCAACTCCAACCTTTCTTAAAGAGAGTTGAAAGATTCGAGACATGAGCAGTTCACCCGACAAAACTACGCACAGTGTGCGCGGCGAAACCCTGCAACTATTTTCCGGAGTATGTGGAGAGCGGGAACGTAGCCGGACGGCGAAATACTACCGAAGGGGAAGCGCGAAGATCCTCGACGAGTTCTTCTTCAGTTTGCTGGAGGAAGCGCGCATAAAGGATTTCATGGAATGCGGAGCGCACGAAGCAACGGCCACTCGAATATTTTTGAAAAATGGCGGAAAAAGAGCCCTAGCCATCGAAGCGAATCCTGAAATTTACAACCGCAAAACGCAGAAGGTCAGCGAGCTTGGAGCCGAGGTTGTAAACGTGGGACTAGCCGAGAAGGTCGGGTCGCTTGATTTTTACATCCCAGAGAAGAATTTGGGGGCGGCGTCATTTCGAACGAAACGAGACGGCGAAAAAAAAATTGTGATACCCACAACGACAATAGATGAATTGCGCGAGAAACATAGTCTGAACGGCCATCTCGCACTTTGGGTGGACGTCGAAGGCTTTGCTTTGGAAGTGCTGAGTGGCGCCAGAAAAACGCTCGCTTCTCGAGAAACACTCATTCTTAAGGTCGAGATGGAACACCGCCCAAGATGGCGCGAACAGAAAACTTATCTGGAAGTCGCGCGCTTACTAGAAGAGGCGGATTTCGTTCCCATAATCGGCGATATCGAATATGTGGACCAGTTCAATATCGTATACGCAAGACGAGACGTGATTGCCGGTCATGAAGAATTGGTGGCGTCGACGCATGACCGCATGCGAGAACTGGTCGAGACGGCCCCACTCTGATCGCTGTGTGACGGCACGAACAGGGTTAGCCTGCGCAGCTAATTGTGCTCGATGGAGAACGCAATTTCGGCGCGCTTTCGGAACATGTATCGTTAGTTTGACATCAAGTTCGATACCCGCCTGTCGTTGGACCGTGACGACTGACCCAAAAGTCCGGCAGACTGTGAGTTCGCCAAAGCGGGGATTATGGCGACGCGGCAAAGTCCGCAATGCGGGCTGCGACCCATAGCATTGAGGTGACATGGCCAATGTCCGGAATGGGCCGCTATCGACATTTACGGGCGAGTACTGGACCCGCCATGAAACTGAAAATGGTCGCGTAATTCTGCGGACTGGCCCAATTAAAAGGGGCGGATTACCATCCTGCCCGTCATGGAGACTCGTTTTGTCCCAGATTTTGATGAAGAGGTCAGTGCCGCGGCGTTGATCTCTTCATCAACCAACAGATAACTGGAGTTTTTCAGACCATCGCAAAAATGCGGGCCGGGCCACCAGATCCGCCTTTATGCGTTGGCGCGCCAACCACTAGCGTGGCGCCAGCCTCGGGAACCTGTGTCAGGCCAGCCAGGTTTTCGATTCCGTAGCGTCCGGCGGGCAGCCAAGCATAATGGGTGGCAAAATCTGTCGACATGCCATGATCCAGTGACAACGTGTCCACCGCCATCGCAGCTGCGGTGGTTTCTTCGAGCAGCATCTGAGCGGCCTCGACATGGAATCCTGGGAAATGCATCACGCCCTCGGCGTCAGCGCCGCGAAAGGCATCGGTGCCGATTTTGGCATCCCAATCCGAGTGCATCGCCACACAGGCCTTGTCCGGGATGGGGCCATTTTTAGCAATCCAGGCTTTTAGGTCGTCGGGCGTCACTTGCGCATCGGGGTCATTGGCTGCCTTCTCGTGGATATGAATGACACAGAGAGGGATGATCAGATCACCGACCGGAATTTCGTCGACACTGGCACCGTCCGCTGAGAAATGCAGGGGCGCGTCGATGTGGGTGGCCGTGTGTTCGTTGATCGACAGCTCAAACAGGTTGAAACCATTTTCCCTGAAGTTGAATACCTGCTTTTTGGAGAATCCGGGCTTGCCAAAATAGGTCGGAAACTCTTCGGACAGCTTGTGGCTCATATCGACGACGCTGTCGTGTCCACTTGCCATTGCAGCTGGTGCAGCGACCAAACCGCCAATTGTTGCTGTTGCCCCAACGGCGGCGCTAGCTTTGAAAAAGTCGCGGCGCGACAGCATCCGCTCCTTGACTGAATTGATTACGCAAATATCACACATGTTTAATTCTCCCTTTGTCTGACAGTCCCAATTTTGGGAACCTAATGGCAGTGTTACGCCTTTAGTCTGACATTCCCCAAGTAGAATGCCACCGACCGCATGCTGTGGTTGTTTTGCGATCTTAACAAGCCACCTTTACGGGTTGTGCGGTTGTTGTAGAGCCTGTTGCCTGAACTGAACGGAATTTTTGAGCTCTGTGGCAGGATTCTCGCGATTTCCGGGCTGATCGTCACTCGCCCCGACAAACTGGTTGAGCCGATTTTCTTCAGCTTTTGCCAGTGACGCCTTCATGTTGTTCTACAGCACGCCCGGCTTCGATGTGACGACCTGCCAGATACACTCGATGGCTTCAAGATGTATCACTGCATCAAGCCGATACGCCTCTAGATGTTCAAAATTCATTCATGAGATCGTAGATCTCCTCCTGCCCTTTCCGGTCTCCGGTAATGGCCATCATAGTGAAGCCAAAGAATGCGGATCTGCAACCGCTTCCCGTTTCTCCTCGAATCCTTCAGCCACTTTCGGAGGGGCGCGACGCTCTTGTGGACCGCGTCCGCCGCGTCCTAGTATCTTCTGTCCGAAATAGCGCCCTGCAATGCCTCGAGCAGCTTGAAGTAGTTGTCCACAAGGCGTCAGGACCGAGATCATCTCCACTACCATCGGCCTTCTTGCCGCCGAAAAGCCTCTTGAAAATACCGGACATCCTTGCCCCTAAAATGCACATGCAACTGGCGGATAGGGGCATTCAGCGGAAGGGGTATCAATCTATAGGACCCACAGAGTGGCTCTTCGTACCCCCGAATAACATGACGACCTTTGCGGCATCAGCCTTTGCGCCGGTGTCGCAGGACTGGATCTCGGACTACACCTGACAGAACCCAGATATGCGAAAAGGCGATCCGCGCAGACGACATGTATGTAGACTATGCCGGTGCGTTCAATTTTAACACGACGGCGCGCTGCCATGACCTGCATTTGATGATGTATGACTGTATGTTTCTGGGTCAATTCAAACCAGCAATGGCCGCCGCCGAACAGATGTGTGCCACGCTGTCCAAAGACGTGCTTAGCGTCAAAGGCCGCCCACAACTGGCGATCACAATGGAGGGCTATTACTCCATGAAGATGCACGTTCTGGTGCGGTTTGGACGCTGGCAGGAAATTATCGACACCCCAATGCCCGACGATCCTGTTCTCTATTGCGTGTCTACGGCGGTGCACCACTACGCCAAGGGCGTGGCACATGCCGCGCTGAAGAATTTCGATGCGGCAGAGCTAGAGCGCCGCAGTTTCTACGCTGCCGTCGAGCGCATCCCCGACAACCGTAAGTTCTTTAACAACACAGCGCGTTCGACGCTCTCAGTAGGCGAAATGATGTTGAACGGAGAGTTGGAATACCACAAAGGCAACTATGCGTTGGCGTTTGAGTATCTGCGCGAAAGCGTGCAACGCGACGACAATCTTGAATACACAGAACCGTGGGCCTGGATGCATCCCCCGCGCCACGCACTGGCAGCCCTTCTGGCTGAACAAAAGCATTTTGACGAAGCGGAAGATGTGTATCGCACCGATCTGGGCCTGAATGGAAAATTGCAACGTTGCGCGCACCACCCCCGTAACGTTTGGGCGCTTCATGGCTTGGTCGAATGCCTACGCCAGCGTGGAGAGTCGGATGACCTTCTCATTTACGAGGAGCAACTTCGCATCGCCCTTGCCAAAACAGATGTGCCGGTGACCTCGTCTTGTTTATGCCGTGCCGACACAGCCACATCAGCCTGCTGCGGCTCTTAAAAGGAAAGACGTTACATGATTGCTAACCTGATGATGTACCAGCGGCCGCAACTGGTTCAAGCCCACGCGTTCTATTGGGCGCTGATCCGCAAACATCTATCGGACACGGGGATGGATAGCCCCGAAACGCTATCGCAAGACGCCGAGGAGTTCTTCGTTTGGAAGCACCCCGATCTGGTCCTGAGCCAGACGTGCGGGATGCCCTATCGCACATGGTTGCATGACAAAGTTCAGCTTGTCGGCACCCCTGATTTCGGGTTGGCCGACTGTCCGCCGGGGTATTATCGCAGTGCCATTGTCGTCCGCGCAGATGATCCCCGAACTCAGGTGACTGCGTTCAAAAATGCGATATTTGCGTACAATCAAACGTTCTCACAATCGGGGTACGCAGCCCCGTTTTGGCATCTGAGGCCTGAAGGGTTTTGGTTCGAAAACCGTCTGCACACCGAACAGCATCTTGAATCGGCACAGGCCGTTGCGACAGGGCGTGCCGACATCGCCTCTCTTGATGCTGTGACGTGGCGCAACATCGAAACGTATGAGCCAATTGCTGCCGGTTTGCGGGTTCTAGAATGGACGAAGCCCACACCTGGACTGCCCCTCATCACGGCTTTGGGAAATGACGCCGATCTCATTTTCAACGCCGTAAAAGGAGCGATTGAAGAATTGGATGAGCAAATCAGGTCCCAACTTGGGATTAAGGGCATCGTGAAAATTCCGAAGAACGATTATCTGAGAGTACGCAATCCTGACGACATCTAATTTTCACCTTGGTTGCCACTGCCTCGATCCTCAGCTTCAAACAGCAGTTAAGGAAAATTGCGCCCGCTCGAAGAAAGCGCAGCATAAGCCCTAAGCGGATATGTTCATCCAGCACGTCGGGCAAAAAGCGGTCATTCGCAATATTCGGCAACAATTCTGTTTCAGCTCACCGAAAGCAGTCATGCAAAGGGCCAATCATATCGCCTTTTAAACTACTGGTTTGTAACAGGAGGCATCACTTGGTGAGAAACTCTGCGAAAGACTTTTCAATACCCTGAACATCTGTCCGCGGAGAAATTATTGAAAATGATTTCCAGGAAATCATGCTGTGATGAAGCGGATAGATTACACATTCTGATCTGTTGCGATGCTCGTTCCTCGAGTCACATGGCTTGCAGGGCAACACCTTCCCGTTGATTTTGCTTGAGAAAGCTCAACTGTGTTATTTCCATTGCCATCCAGATTCTTTTGTTTCAGAGATTCCGATGCAATCTCTGCACTGTCGCAGATTCCGCTGAATGGTAAAAAAGAATGTATTTTGGAATTGATTTAGGAACGACCAACTCTCTGATCAGTGTTTTTGAAAATGGTCAGGCACGTCTTATTTCAAAGACGCCCATGGTTCCATCTGTAGTTGCTTTCTTAGATGGAGCGCTCGTCGTTGGAAGCGCTGCTAAAGAAAGGCTGTCAACCCATCCCAAGAACACAGTTGCAGCTTTCAAGCGCGCCATGGGTACCGAAAAAAAGTTCAAACTCGGTCGCCACAACCATTCGGCAGTGGACTTGTCTGCGATGGTTTTGTCGCATCTGAAGAACCTAGCCTGCGCCGAAACCGGTGTCGACGTACACGACGTAGTAATTTCAGTCCCGGCTTACTTCAATCAGCTTCAACGTGATGCGGTCCGGGCGGCAGCTTTGTCGGCGGATTTGAAGCCGTTGCGTTTGATCAACGAGCCCACCGCCGCTGCCATCGCCTATGGCCTGCAAGACATTGACGAGCAAGGGCACATTCTGGTTTTTGACCTGGGTGGTGGAACGTTTGATGTTTCTATCATTGAAGTTTTTGAAGGCGTTTTGGAGGTCAAGGCAACCAGCGGGGATGCCTTTTTGGGTGGTGAGGACTTTACCAAAGTTCTTTTTGAGCATCTGGCTCTTAAACATGGCATTTCAATTGATGATGTTGTTGTCAGATCCCGGCTTTGGGATGTGGCAGAGAAACTAAAGCTGCATTTGTCGACTTCGCATTGCGCGGAGTGCAACTTTGTTCGGGGTGACCAAACAGAATGCCTTTCAATTTCGCGCGACACCTTTGCTGAAATCGCAGCAGGTCTTGTCAGGCGGCTTCGTCTGCCAGTGGAGCGAGCCATGTACGACGCAAAACTGACGAGTCACCAAATTGACAAGGTTGTCCTTGTTGGGGGTGCAACGCGAATGCCATTGGTGCGGGCGCAAGTTTCGCGCATGACTGGAAAACTGCCCGAAGTCGGAATTGATCCCGATCACGTGGTCGCTTTAGGGGCTGCATTCCAGGCCGCTTTGACGGAAAATGATTCAGCTCTTGACGATGTTGTGATGACCGATGTATCGGCATTTTCCCTTGGTTTCTCGATTAGTCGCCAATTCGGAAACAGGGTAGAACACGGATTCTTTGAACCGGTGATTGAACGCAACACCGTTATCCCGGCATCCCGCGAGCACATTTTTCAGACCATGGAGCTCGGCCAAACTGAAGTGGATCTCGATCTTTACCAAGGTGAGTCACCCCGTGTTCTAGACAATATCAAATTAGGTTCGATGAAAGTGAAAGTCCCACGAAATCTCAAGGAACATGAAGAAATTGCGGTGCGTCTTAGTTACGACGTGTCAGGGCTGCTGGAAGTCGACACAACGGTTCTTTCAACACAAAAAAACCAATCCGTATCGATTACCAATCTTACGGGAGGATTGAGCGAGCGACAAATCGCATCCCGCAAAAAGGCTCTGAAGGCCCTGAAAGTGCATCCCAAGGACAATGAAGGTAACCTTGCTCTCTCAGCCCGGATCGAGCGTTGTTATGCCATGGCTCTGGCCGAGGATCGTAGTCACCTTCAAGATCTCCTTTTGGCATTCCAAGTTGCTCTTAATCGGCAAGACCCGAACGAGATTCAGGCTCTTCGCTACGAAATTACCGAGCAACTCGATCAGTTCGAAGCAAATTATGTCCGATAAAACGGATTGGCCGTTTAATGCGCTGGGTTTGGAAGGCAAAGACCCGGACAAAAAAGAGGTCCGCAAGGCCTATGCAAAGGCGTTGAAAGCGATCGATCAGAGGGCGGACCCTCAGGGGTTTCAGACCCTTCGGCAAACCTATGAAACGGCGCTTGCCTTGATCGATGCGCCAAAATTCGACGACTGGACGAAAGAGGATACTCCTGCAGATTCTGGTTCTCTCTGGCCAATTGACGAAAGTGCCCTTGTTGACGATGTAATTACTGACGCGGAGGGCCTCGCGCAAGAATCTTTGTCCCCCGCTGCCATCACACTGATCGAACAGGTATCAACTTTCACCCCTCCCGAACCTGACGTCGAACGCTTGCTGTCAATCCTGGAGGACCCATTGATGACCGATCCGGTCGTCGCGCAAGCCGTCGAAAACGAGATGTATAGCTTTTTGTTCAGCATCATAGACGATGAAAACGAGGACTACCCTAGTTTTGCCTTGCGAGGGATGAGCGGGAGTGCGCGGAACCCGTCGGTTTCCAACCGCCTCCCTGAGTTTGTTGATCGGTTGGACGAAACATTTGGGTGGATGTCCGATCAGGTGCGTATGCAAAACCGGTTTTACGGATATGACCGTTTCTTTTTTGCGGCGAGCTATCTTGGATCCCGTCGTATGTCTCAGGCGCCACAGGCGTCATCGTCTTCCGGAATCAACTGGGGCGTGGTTTGGCCAATTATTTTTTTCGGAGCTCTATTTTTGATGAATGTTGTGCCCGAAGCTTTCGAGCCAAAAAGCCAAGTCTCGAGGCACCGGTTCAAACCCCTTTCGAAACCGACAAATCCTTTCTTTTCCCCCCTGGTGCGATGAATCCATCCCTCGAAACCATCCAATTCTTGAATGACCTGGCCAAAGAACACGTTTTTTCCGACAAAGCGGTAACGTCCACAAACCAGTTAGTTGCGAGAAATTGGGCCAATCGCGCAATTCAGGGCGACACTTCGTGGATGGAATATGACGCCTATTCCAATATAGATGAATTGAAATATATGACCGGGGTAATGCTATCGGCGATGTTTCAAATGAATCAGCGGCTTGGCTACCGGGATTCCAGTGATTACAGCCTATCGTGGGACGAGGCAAAAAGTCATGCTGTCTGGCGTGTGGTTGGCAATGGAACCCAAGAACGGCGATTATGGAGCGCAGGTGGCGGCTACATGATCGCAACGGCTCATGAAACTGACGACACCAGTTTTCACGTTGTTTTTCCGCAAGAGTTTGTTGACGCTATTCTAGCCATTCTTGGATCTGACCTTCGCTCACTCGAAGGGGCGTTTGGCCTCACGCCATACGCGCTGGATCAAAACCCGCAGATAAAGTTCTATTTTTTTGACAGCGTGAAATTCACACTGGTGATCGGACAACAAGTTGACATCGAATTACATTTCCTCAGCAAGACGGGCGTCGGAGACAATCGTTGGCCCGTTAGGGCGACGATCTTGCCCAAGGAAAGCTGCCGAATACTGACTATCACAGCCGACAAGATTGACGACGTGGAGCTATGCTAGAACAGGTCCATCCAAATTCACAGTTAGATACGCCTCGAGGTAGATAACTGAAAAACAAGTGCCGTTCAGCAGCCAGAACAAAAGCATTCTCGTGACTGCTTCAAGTTGCAGCTTTGGAACGCTTCACTGCAGCCTGGCGTTCTAGCGTTGGATGTCCGGTTTGGTCCGTTCGTGAAACTTTGCAAAGCCCGCTCCCTGCTGTGGTTTCAACGGGTCGCTGCAACACGGGCCCCAAATTTTCTGCTGGTGTCATGTATTGCAATGTCTTTCTTGGCCGCTCGTTGAGTTGGCGGGCGGTTGCGCTGAGGTCGGCTTGACTGAAGCCTGATATATCAATGCCTTTGAGGTAGTATTGTCTGAGACATCACTCGAATGAATGCAAAACGCGAAGGGAAAGACTGCTGCCTGTAGTGCTACCCGGAATTTCTGGACCCCGATAATTCTATTTGATACGTTTTGGGAATGGACGCAGCCAATCTTCTGAGCATACTTTTCCCGATCGCTGTTATCCAGTTTGTAGGTTGGGCCGTACCGGGTCCAAACCATCTAACAATTATTACGGCTTCAGTTACCGCTGGTCGCCCCGCAGGTCTTAAAGCCGCAATCGGGATCGCAGCTGGTGCCTTTACTTGGACCTTGATTGCCATTTCTGGGATTGCCGTTCTGTTTGAGTTGGTCCCGTCGCTTTATATCGCATTGCGATTGTTTGGGGCGGGATATCTCATCTATCTGGGGGTTAACGCTTTTCGTGCAGTGCGGCAGGGCGGCATTTTCAGTTTGGACGCATCCGCCAAATCACCCGCTACATATGCGCCGTTTCGAACCGCATATTTTGTCTTGATAACAAATCCCAAAGCAGTTCTGTTTTTTGGATCAATCTTGACCGCTTTCATCCCGCCAGATAGCTCCGCTTTGCTGATGATCATTATCGCGGTTCAAGTCGGACTACTTGGAATTCTATTGAACGTGTTTGCGGCGATCTTTTTTTCTTCGGCAGTTTTCATGCGCTCGTTTCAGGCAGCGGGCATTTGGATGTCGATTTTGTTCGGCGTTTTGTTTGGCGCTTTAGGGATGCTTGTCGCTTGGGACGTCATTAGAGAATATTTATAATACCTGAGTGTTGGGCGGCATTGTGTTTCTGCTTCGTCTCGCAGTGCGGTCCTTCGGGTTAACTGCAGGGAACTTCCGCTTCCCGCCCTTAGTGACGGATGCTGCACTGCACACCAAGATCGCGAACGGGTTAGACACTGGTCCTTCGCTGCAGTCAGCTTCAATGGCAGCAATGCGCAGAAAGCAACCTTTGCAAAGTCTTGGCTGCATCCCGATAGCAGACATTCGCCCGGTGCGCAGCGAGCAACTGGTAGGAGCCCGATCCGACTAATTATCTCGTTGCGGCCAATGTCTGCTATCATAGGAATGAGCTATGAATTAATTGGTTTCTCACAGCAGTGTATATCGATGGAAAAGAGAGCCGCATGGACGTTGAAAAAATCTGGTTTGAATACCGTGCGCGTATCAAGGCGTTTTTGCATTCAAGGGTTTCAAATGTTGCCGATGTCGAGGATTTGCTTCAGGAAATATCCATCAAAACATTTGTGGGGATTTCTGCTTTGGATGACCCGTCGAAGGTGCAGTCTTGGCTGTTTCAAACAGCCCACAGAACGATCATTGACTTCTATAGGAAGAATGGCAGCGCCAAGGACATGCATGCTGATGATCTTTGGTATTCCGAAGATGAGCCGGAAACACGCCATGAACTAGAACGATGTGTTGAACCCTTTATCGCCGCGCTTCCGAGTGAAACAGCCCAACTGTTGACTGCAATAGACATCGAAGGACAATCCCAAAAGGACTACGCAGCGGCGCATGGATTGCCATATTCCACACTAAAAACACGTGTCAAAAATGGTAGGAGAGCTTTGCGTTCTGTCTTTGATAACTGCTGCAGGTTCACATTAGATTCTCGCGGTAACCTTTCTGAATATCATTCTAAATCAGATAGTTGTGAAAATTGTTGAATTTTCTTCCGTCTTTTTACTTTGGCATCCGTCTTACAGGTTGAACCAACTAAAACGAAGGAAAGACCAGTGATCAAAATTATAAGTTTCAAAATTTGCCCATTTGTTCAGCGCGTAACTGCACTGCTTGAGGCAAAACACCTCCCCTACGAAATCGAGTACATCAACTTGAGCGACAAGCCTCAATGGTTTATGGATATTTCACCTACTGGTCAGGTGCCGATGCTTGTTACTGAAGGTGGTACAGCGCTTTTTGAATCCGATGCTATCGTCGAATATATAGATGAAGTTACCGCGCCTCTCGTGGATGTCTCTACACCGGAACAGCGGGCGATTGATCGCGCGTGGAGCTATCAAGCCACCAAGCACTACCTTGTTCAGTGTTCCACCATGCAAAGCGCAAACCAAGAAACACTCACTGAACGCAGTGAAAAGCTGAACAAAGCCTTTGACAAGGCAGAAAAAAATTGGCTGACGGGCCGTTCTTCAATGGTGAAATCCTGGGCAACGTAGACATTGCTTGGTTACCCTTGTTACATCGTGCGCTTCTCGTTGAGAAACATTCGGGATATGACTTTCTCGCCAATTATCCGAAAGTGAAAGCATGGCAGGAAACAATAGCTAAGACTGGCATTGCAGAAAAATCTGTCCCTGCCGACTTTGATGAAGCATTTTCCAACTTTTATCTTGCAGAGAGAACCTTCCTTGGGCGCGGCGCTAACTTCGATGAAGTTCCGATTGCCACCGCAACGGCCACAGGTGGAGGCTGTTGCGGTTGACCAAACGTGACCCTATCCAGCCTTTCGGTTGGATAGGGTCACGTCCTAAAACTCAATCCGAAAATTATTGAGCTCACCAAAAATAGACATTCGCGCAAGCTCATCCAAAAGTAGCGTTGTCCGGCCCAGCGGACCTTTAGTCAACCGAATTTGAATGACTGTTTTTGCCGCTGGGCAAGTTTGAGACCATGACCGCTTAGGGCTGGAACCGGCTATTAGACGCGACCACCAACAACGGCAGCTCTGCGCAGGTAGCAAACTTTGCATATTCTGACATGCGCTCCAATGCCGACGATAAAACGGTTCGCGGCATAAAGTAATTTATTGAGCCATCTGCAAGGTTTCAAAAATACCGACAATGACAGCTATTGTGTAACCTTGCACCGTAATAACGGACCGTGCACCGCGAGAACGTCCCGAGAGGGAAATGTTCGCATGATCTCCATTTGACTAATTCTTCTCGCGCTGCCACCCAATTTCCTTGGCTGATTGAGCCAATAGTATGGCAAGGATTGGCATGCGAAGAACCAAAATCAGGACTTTCCTCGCGCTGCTTTTGGCTGTGGCTGCGTTAACATCCACGGCCCACGCCATGGATATCACTTTGCGGCCAGATCTCTCTGCGCGTCTCACAGCGTTGAAGTGGGTCTACCCCATGCCAAACGATGTATTTGAAGACCAGCCAAGACTACCTTTCCCACAATGGGGCGGCTACAAGTGCAATGTTGTTTACTTAACGGGCTCAATCGTTCCGGGTGACTTCATTAAAATCACGAAATGGTTCGACCGGAACGCAAAACATTCGTTGGATTTTGTTCTGAACAGCCCGGCCGGGATTTTCGTCGAGGCCCTCAAAATTGGCAGCATGCTCAAGGTGGATCCCACTGCCAGTGACCCTCCTGACTGAAACTTTCTGGTCCTCAAGGAGAACAAAGCCTTTCTACCTGCGCGTTGATCCTTGCGATGGGCCGCGGCAACATCGAACGAGGTGCAACGGTTGGATTTCACATGGGAATGCTGCCAGATGCACCATCTGAGCAGTCTGCCAAAATTCGCGACGTAATGGATCTGACGTATGACACTGTGCTGGAATGCACCAAGCTGATCGAAGACGGTACGCAATCTCCGATGCTGTTGCGCGAAGCCCTAAAACATAGAACCCGCAATAGCTTCTATTTTCTGCTCGGTGGCATTTGCAGTTGGGCCTTGGGTTTTCCCCCGGTTGGCCAAGGCCTATCCACACGGGCGATCTCACAAATCGGCTTGGATAAGGGGGCAGTCGAGCGGATATGCCAATCGTTAAGCTTTGCCCAATACGATCGATTGACGGTAGGCAGCCAAAGAGGGATCGATTTTGCCGGTGATTTCACGCCGGTACTTCCAGAAGCCGCTGTGTTCGTCCGTGATATTTTCGATGGCCTGGCCACAGACACGATCGCGGTCTATCTCTCGGGTACATTTTGCAGTTTGTCGCGGTAAAGTACGGGGCTAATCAGCATTTCAATCAGTGATGAATATCTCCCGGAGACGGATGTGATTGCAGTCGAGTGTGACAGAAGTCAGAGAATTAAAGGGTGGTGTGCCACCGGTGCGAACCAAAACGCGCCAGTCACGGTGCCTCTACTTGCGGATGCTTTGGGATGCAGCGAGGGTCACCTCCTGAAAGGAATGCCATTTGATCCAGAGCAGCAAATGCCGTCGTGGTTGGAGCCACCACA
Source organism: Parasedimentitalea marina (assembly GCF_004006175.1). Taxonomy (GTDB): domain Bacteria; phylum Pseudomonadota; class Alphaproteobacteria; order Rhodobacterales; family Rhodobacteraceae; genus Parasedimentitalea; species Parasedimentitalea marina. The sequence continues at coordinate 1,783,010 of NZ_CP033219.1, read as the reverse complement.
AGATCGTGTTGGTGTTGCCAAACGAGATGTCAACCTTCGCGCGCTCCCTAGTCTGGGTACAGACCCCATCGACACCCTTTTACAGAATACTGATGTCCTTATAGGAGACTGTGCCTTGACCGATGACAGCCAAGGGGGGTTGGTTCAAAGTCCGGTCTGATCGAAGACTAGGCTGGGTGAGCGCGCGATTTATACTAGAGCGTTCTATACTCCCGGTTCCGGTGACCAACTAGAGTGCTAGATCGTCTGGCGCCTCGCTTCGGCACTGAGGACCAGGTCTCGCAGATGCCCCTGGAGGGAGCGAAACAAAAGACAGCTTTGTCCGCTCAGCGACTTGCGTTGCCCCTCGCCCTGCATAATGCAGGCCCCATGGTGTTTAACCGTGGGTCTTAATTTTTTTTGGATCGTAGATCGGGCTGGCAACAACCGTTGCTTTTGTATCGATACCGTCACCTTTGACTGTTATTACAGACCCGACAGGTACACTTGGGGCAATATGTGCAAGCGCCAGAGATTTGTTTAAGCGATGCGAGAAACAGGGGCTGTTTACAACACCTATTTCATTGCCATCCATCCCTAGAATTTCTCCGCCAGCCACCATATCGGAATGGTCAATGTCCAAACAAACATTGCTGGTTACCTCTTTCCCCTTGGCAGCCAATGCCGCAGTTTTGCCTCGGAAATCGCCTTTGTTCTTGCTGATCGTAAAGCCAAGTCCAACCTCCCAAGGAGTGTTGTCCTCGGTCATGTCGTAGCCATAGAACAGCAATCCCGCCTCGATCCGCACTTTATCCAGTGCGGTGAAAGAGCAAGGCACCACGCCCTCGCCTACGAGCTTATCCCAAATATCCCCGATCACAGCAGCGTCTGCGAAAATTTCATATCCTCTTTCACCAGAATAACCCGTGCGAGAGAGGCGGCAAGAGTGACCGAACAATGTAGCTGGGGCATGATGAAAATAGCTGAGAGACGTTAGGTCAATATCACAATGTGCATTCAGGATATCGCAGGATTTCGGCCCCTGAACCGACAGATCGTGTAGATCATCCGTGAAGACGATCTTAACATTGCGGCCTTCTGCAGAAGCTTCAAGCAGCGCCATTGTGTCGCCGGAGCCGTGAACGAACATCCATTCGTCATTGCCGTTGTTGTAAACGATAGCATCATCAGCCACGCCACCACTTTCTGTTAGAACGCAGAGATAAGCGGCAGACCCCGGCTCGATCTTGGATGTGTCCCGCGTTGTCAGGTGGTCCAATGTTGCCGCTGCATCAGGGCCGGAAACGAAGACTTTCTTGAGTGGCGACATGTCGAACATGCCCGCACCTTCACGTACCGCGTCATGTTCGTCATTTGGATTGGTGTCATAAGTCCATGCTGTGCCCATCCCGTTCCAATCTTCTAACCCAGAGCCAAGGGCTGTATGCCTTGAGGCGAGTGCAGATGTGCGGCTAAGTTCTTCAGTCATTTGATTTCTCCAGGATATTTCATGTTCAGTACCATTCGTCGGGCATGGACGCTTTGCGCCTCGCAACAAATTCATTGAGGGCCGCAAGGACATTTTCATCCATTGGCGGCGCCTTGTAATTCGTCAGCATCTGTTTCCATCGTGCAGTTGCACGCTGATCAGAGGTTGGGCTTCCGTTCTCGCTCCAAGTCTCAAATGAGCCTGCCTCGGGGATATCTGATTGGAAATTGGCTGTGATAAAGTGGCGTAGCGTATGCTGCGTGGACAGGAAGTTCTGACCCGGCCCTGTCTCGAGATAGGCATCACGGCCAAAGGCTTCTTCATCGACGCCAAAGCCTTGCAACATCGTCAACATCACACCGCAATGATCTACATCCATGATGAATTTTTCATATGACATGACCAAGCCGCCTTCCAGCCATCCAGCGGAGTGCCAGACTTGGTGCGCGCCCGACAACAGAGTTGCCCACATCGCTCCTGTGCTGTCTTGCATGGCTTGACCGTCTGGCGCGTTTGAGGCGCTGATCTGCCCGCCACCCGAGCGGACAGGGACGCCAAGGCGATGCCCAAGTTGAGAAATTGCCATGCTGGCAAGGTTGGCTTCGGGTGATCCGAAAGTCAGCGCCCCTGATTTCAGGTTCATGGTAGAATGGAAGCTGCCAAACACGACAGGACAGCCAGTCCGCACCAACTGGACCAAAGCTATGCCCACCATGGCTTCGGCCAAGGTTTGAGCCACTACAGCAGCGGGTGATAGTGGCCCCATAGCCCCTGCGAAGATGGCGGGCGAGACGCAAACACATTGATTTTCCGCCGCATAGATCCGCAAGGAGCCTGACATTGTGTCGTCATAGATCAGGGGTGAGTTCGCATTGATATTGCCCTGCATCACCACATTTTTTTCCATGAACTCTGCCCCAAACACGAGGCGTGCCATGTCGATGCTGTCTTGTGACCGCTCTGGAGAAGTTACGCTGCCCATAAAGGGTTTGGCGGACAGGGTTAAATGCGCCAACACCATATCCAGATGCCGTTTGTTCACGGGGACATCCGTTGGTTCGCACACTGTTCCGCCAGAATGGTGCAACCAAGGCGTGCTGTAGGTCAGCTTCACAAAGTTCTGAAAATCTTCCAGAGTTGCGTATCTGCGCCCTTTCTCCAAGTCGCTGACGAAGGGTGAACCGTATCCGGGCATCAACACAACATTGTCGCCGCCGAGTGTCACAGTGTTGGCAGGGTTACGTGCATGGAGCTTGAATTCAGACGGCGCAGTCGAGCAGAGCTTTCGCGCCAAACCCGGCTCGAACGTTACCCGCTCACCATCGACATTCGCACCAGCGGCGGCAAACAAATCAAGAGCAACTTGATCTCCCCGAAACTCCACACCAATGTTCTGCAAAATCCAATCCGCCTGATCTTCAATGGCGACCAGTGCAGCTTCATCCAGCAATGTGTAAGGCCGAACCTTCCGCGTGCGGGGTGCTACGGTGGTTGAAACTGCCGCTTGACGAGAAGCGCGTCCGCGCCGAGCAGCCTTTCGCAACTCAGGTTGCACAAATACGTCCAAATTCTCCAACGTAGTTTCTCCAAATCATCTAATTTTTGTAGTTATGCGCTGATATTGAAGGCTGCAAAATCGAATTTATCTATACATGGCGTTCAAAAAATTTATACGTAGATCATGGCCATACGGTACAGACATCACGACACGCTACGATTGTTCGTAGAAGTTGCTCAGCACCTCAGCTTTTCAGATGCAGCGGAAGTACTGCATCTGACGAAGGGTGCAATTAGCTACCAAATCAAAACACTAGAAGATGATCTGGGCTTCAAGGTCTTCGTGAGAAGCACGCGCGGCGTCATACTAACCAACGAAGGGCATCAACTACTCAAGGCAACGCGGTCGCATTTTCTGAGCATTGAAACAAAGCTGGAAGAACTCAAAGAACCTCGCACACAATCTCTTACCGTGGGTATGTCGAGTTATTTCGCATCTCGTTGGTTGTCGCCACGACTGATGAATTTCATGCAGTTACACCCAGAAATCCAGCTGCGCATTCAACCCATGACGCAGCTATTCGATCTGGACCGTCAAGGCGTTGATATCGCGATCCGCTGGGGCAATGGCGACTGGAATGACGTTGAGGTTCTCCCGTTTCAGACGATGCCTGCTTGGCCAGTTGGCAACCCTGACATTGCCCAAAAGGTGAAGAGTATCGGACTGGAACGCGCTTTTTCCGAACTTACATTGTTGCGCGATCATGACGACAGTACGGCATGGTCTGACTGGCTCACGGCCGCAGGGCTACCGCACCAGACCCGCAAAGATACTCTTATCATTCCAGACCCGAATGTCAGGGTGCAGGCCGTCATTGATGGCCAAGGCATTGCACTGAATGATCACTTAATCTCACAAGAAATAGACGATGGAAAACTTGTGCGCTTGTCAGACGTTGAGCTATCTTCATATGGATATTTCTTGGCTCGGCCTACATCCGGCTGCAACGCGAAAAGTGTCGCGGCGTTTGTACAATGGTTACAAGAAGTACAACCCGACAGAGGCTGTTAGTAATAATTTTAGTGCTAACAAACTGAAGCGGCCATTGGCGCAGCCGCAGCGAAAGCCGACTTCGTCCCGCTCAGCAGATGTTCTAGCTGACTGCAGAGAACGTCTGCTTCCCGCCCTCTGTGACGGATGCTGCACTACATACCAAGGTCGCGAAAGTGCAGTTTGTCGACCTTGCGGGGATGAGACCACCTAACCCCGGAGGCCCGAATGACGAGACGACTTTTCAAAGTTGGCGATACAGTTGACTACCGCCACGGCGGAAAACTGGAAGTAGTTTTAGTGGACCGTGGTGCCGACAATGACCTCCCCTATCAGTACTGCCTTCCCGGCGGTGACACAAAAAAACGCTTGGTTCTCGCAGACGGATTTGCGGGAAGCGGCACAATCCACTTAACCCCCGTTAGCGGCAGCTATGGAGGGCATTGCGGTTTTTCATCGTTATTTGTTGTTCTGGAGCTATCGGTCTTAACCGGACCTTAAACACGCGTGTGGCGAAGACACGGCTAGGTTCGCTTCGACAGTTGAAGTGTTTAGCTTTAGGCGGCATAGAGTGCGTCGTGTAATTTGACTGATCAAGGGGTGTGGCATGATTGAACGTATCGAAACCGGGGCCAGGTCCTCGAAAATTGTAAAGCACAATGGGGTCGCCTATATCACCGGGCAGGTTGGTGAAGGCAAGACCATCCAAGCGCAGACCGAGGAATGCCTTAGGCGCCTCGAGGTATTACTGGTCCAGGCCGGATCGTCGCGCGAAAAGATGTTGCGGGCCACTATATGGCTGGCGGATATGAGTGACTTTGCCGGGCTTAATGAGGTCTGGAATGCTTGGGTGCCTGACGGTTATGCACCTGCGCGGGCCTGTGGCGAGGCAAAACTTGCCCGTCCGGAACTCAAGGTCGAGATTATCGTGGATGCTGCCTACGACTGAACTGTGGCCATAACTCTATAGTTCTGAGATACAATGGTACTTACACCAATCACCTGCCATCGATGCAATTCGTTGAGCAGGTGAGCCATTAAGATTCACCCTCGATTTCGAAGCCTCCACTTGAACCTGAAGGCAAAAACGGCCCACACCGATCATACATGGTGTCCGCAGCGAAGGTCTCAAATGAGCCCAGATTGCCCGATGCTGCGCGGTGCACGCATGTCAGCTATCGGCTTTCTACGGCCAGTTGTTTGACCAAAACCAAGGACAGTATAGCAGCAATGAAAAGAAACACCGCACCAACAATCCATGCGATAGGTGTGGAGTAAATCTCGGCGACGGTTCCGGCGAGCACCAAACCCAATGCGGCCCCCAACTGTTGTATCAGCGATCTCAAAGACAGCATGGTCGACCGCTGACGGTCTTCTACGCAACGATGCAGAATGCTGCTGGCAGGTGTCTCGCTGACACCAAGGAACACAGCGTACAGTATAAAGACGGTCACAAAGCCGAGGATATTGCCCTGTAATGCCAATGCGATTTGAGCGCCTGCTAGGCAAGCAAAAGTCGCCGCAAGCGTCATTGCGTGCTGCCGCTTGAAGATCTGGCTGACGTACGGAGACAGCGATGCGCCGAAAGCAATGGAAAAGAAGTAGGTAGCGGTCAGTGCGCCAATGACGGTATTTGCGTAGCCCTCGTCCAACATTGGCTTAGCAAAGGTTGGCCAGGTCACCTCGACCGGGTTGGTTGCCATCAAGAAAAATGCAAGCGCTGCCAATAGGGTTGATAGTGCGGGATGTTTCAGGGCAAGAAGGCCCGCGTCTTTGATCACCTTTGGCACGCTTGCAAACCCCTGTCTGAGTGCACCGGGGTTCTTGGGGCGTGGTTTTTCGACAATGGTCAGCAACGTGAAAGCAAACACGCCCAGCATCACACCAAAGCTTGCTGCATAGGATACATCATAGATGCTGAAACCGATGCTTTCTGCAACCGAACCCAAAATATCAGGTAGAAGCCCCCCCAAGACCGCGCCAGAGGCCAAACCTACGGCATTGGCCCATTGCGCTTTGGCCAGCGCGGGTTGAACGTCCACATTCGGCGCGGCTGCCTTGAACGTTTCGACAAACCACGCATCAAGCGTTCCTGACCTAAGCGCACGTCCAAAACCGATGAACGCAAAAGAAAGTGCGAGAACATAGAAATCGCTGGTTGAGAGAAAGAGCGCGAGTGAAATCAAACTGGCGACGACTGCTGTCAGAAAGACCGGCTTGCGTCCGATACTGTCTGCCAAGCCGCCGAAAGGCAGCTCCATCGCCATGGTCGTGAGCGAGTAAACCCCGAACAGAAGCGATATTTGAAAGAGGTCGAGCCCTCGGTCGGTTAACGCCAGAGCAACAACGGCAACCGTCAGACCCATCGCAAAACGATCAAGAAACTGGTGCATCTGAAACACCCGAATGTGCCGTCGTGCAGAACCTGTTAGCGCTGCGAAGGAAAATTCAGTTTCTGTTGCCATGTCTGCAACATCGACGTTTCTGCCACCCCGTACAATACCTTTGCTGAGCCGAAATCTATCCCGCTTGCATCAAGGCGGACGTTAGAACAACAGCAGCGAGAGCCCGTTTGTCCGCAACTTGGTGGTCCGGAGGTTCTAGCAATTGCCGTCACGTACGACACCAGTCATGTCTGCGGTATCTAGATTGGTATATTGCATTTCAGCACCGGTCAGATTGGCATTGGTCAGGTCAGTTTCGGCAAAATTGGAGGCAAAAATTGTGATGCCTTCTAGACAGGCTCCGGTAAAGATTGCGCCAGTCATATTTGAGCTGTTGATCGTCGCTCCGGTCAAATTGGCCTGGGCGAAATTTGCGCCAGTGAAATTCGACGCATCCAGCGTCGCGCCAGACAAATTGGCACCGCTGAAATCAGCGCCCGTCGCGTTTGATCGAGCGATAATGGCCCCACTCAGGTTTTGACCAGCAAAATTGGCGCCTGTTACATTTTCTTCGGTGATGTTTGCGCCGCCGACATTAATCAAATTCGCAACTTCACCGGAATACTCCAGAGATTTTCCAAGGTCGTTGGAAATGGTAAGTCCACTCTGCCCACCCAGAAATGCTGAAACAACATAAATACCTGCCAGTAGATTCATAAAATCCTCCAAATATCGTGTCTCGAGTCAAAGTCTATCCGATCTCGGGCAAACTGCTAGAAAGAAAACATCACTCAAAACTCATCGGTGGGCACATATCAGGCAGCGTCATGGGACAAGCCGCGACGGGTGGTGACAAAGTTGGAATGGAATCCCGGTGAGTTGTTCCCGCGCGTCCGCTTCACTGCGCACGTATGTCGTAGAAGGGCTGGAACCTACCATTAGACCCGTCATGGCGAATGACAGGTTTGGGCTCCTTGGAGCATACGACAACCTGCACAGGACCTGACAAGCAAACGGGAGAGAGACAACACCAGGTTTTCAACTAACGTAGAAAGGCACCTTATTTTACTATACCATCTCAGTAGCCATCTATTATTGAATGCTGGAAAGGGATTTTCGTATGAGATTTGGAATATTTTTTGGCTGGGTGATTTCGGCCTCGCTGACCGCCGTCGGTGTTGCAGCCGAAGAACCGACTCCGGGCTTCAACAACAAAATTCCCGAGAACATCATGACCCCTAACGAGGTGGAAACCCGGCTGGGGACTATGAGATTCAACGATGGAATGCCGACTGAGGAAACTTCACGGCTGGTCTATGACAACCTTGATTTCATGCGCGGTGTTGAAACTTTTTTGAACGGCATCCCTGCGGCATCAGTCGAGGCGATCCGCCTTGGGAACGTCGAGATGGGCGTGACGCAGGCGCATCAGGCGATCATCATGGATAACTTCATGGACGCCAACCCGCTGTTCCTCACTGGAAACACCGGAACAGTCTATGTCAGTTCCTTCCTTGATCTGAAGCGCGACGGGCCAACCGTGATGGAAATCCCTTCGGGTATGGGGCCTGGCACGGTAAATGATGCTTATTTCCGTTTCGTTGTCGACATGGGCGGACCGGGGCCGGACAAGGGAAAGGGTGGCAAGTATTTGATCTTGCCGCCGGGCTATGACGGGGATGTGCCGGAAGGCTATTTCGTTTCTACCTCGCCCAGCTATGCCAACTGGGTAATCCTGCGCGGGCTGATCAAGGACGGCAAGCCGGATGCCGCCAACAAGATGTTCACTGATGGCCTGAAAATCTATCCGTTGTCACAGGCCGACAATCCGCCGGAAATGGAGTTCATCAGCGGCTCCACGAAGGTTTTCAACACCATCCACGCCAATACATATGAGTTCTACGAAGAGCTTCACACGGTGATCGACCGCGAACCGGTGGACTTTCTCGATCCGGAACTGCGCGGGTTATTCGCGTCCATCGGCATCATAAAAGGCAAACCTTTTGCACCGGACGCACGGATGGAGGCCATTCTGCAGGACGCCATCAAGGTCGGCAACGCCACCGCCCGCGCGATAACTTTCGACACCCGCGATCCGAATGCTTATCTTTATGAGGGTAGCCAGTGGAAGACCGCATTCATCGGGCGGGATTATCGCTGGTTGCTGGATGATGGCATGGGCGGGCGCAATCTGGATGCTCGCACGTTGTTCTTTTATCAGGCAACGGTGAACACCCCGGCGATGGCGCTGCAAATCCCCGGCGTCGGGTCGAACTATGCCTATGCCGAGCGTGACGGCAATGGTGACTTCCTGGATGGGGGCAATAATTATAAGATGACCATCCCAGCGGATGCGCCGGTCAAGAATTTCTGGTCGATTGTGATCTACGATCCGCAAACCCGGTCCGAGCTTCAGACAGATCAACTTTACCCCAGCAAGAACAGCGCACGTGGCGGGTTTGACACCAACGCCGACGGGTCTGTCGATCTGTATTTCGGGCCAGAAGCCCCGGCAGGCAAGGAGGCAAACTGGACCCAGACTGTACCCGGCAAGGGTTGGTTCACTCTACTGCGCGTCTATGGCCCACTGGAGCCATGGTTCGAAAAAACCTGGAAACCAGGTGAATTTGAACTCGTGAAATAGTCAGGCAACTGTTCCGGGTCCGGACTTACAAACTCTGCAATACTGGTATGATTGCCGTAGTTGACGACCTGACCCGGAGTTTCCCAGAACGCTGCTAAGCCAACTTCATTGACTGATGTTTCGGTAGATTGGCTTAGCCAAAATCTCTGATGAAAAGACATTGGATAACTCGACCGTGGCTTTGGCCACTGTCTTGTCTGTAAGCTTAGCAGACTTTGGTGCGAAATGCAGTGCATGACCGCGTCACACTCTTCGTGTCGGACGCGGCCCCGCACCCAGGTCTTAAAAGGGCTGCGAGCTGCCGTTAGACGGGTTTGTCACGAACGGCAGGTCAGGGCCGCTCCCGACAGTCAGGTTAAAGGGCATAGGGAAGAGAGAGGTGGTCCGATTGCAGCACCATGCACATTTAGGCACAAATGGCGGATTCGCTTTCAGTGCCAGAACGAACAAACGATCTAGTCATCTTGCTTGGGCAAGATCGGCCTTCGGGCAGAGCTTTAGCAGATCACAAAAGGTTCCCGTTTCGGGAAAAGTGGACGGCGGCATCGTCGGCATTGTTTGAGCCGGGATCTGGGTCGCGTTGGCAAAAATTATGAGCACAGTGAGAATTAGGGCGCGCATCGAGCATCTCCGTTTTGTGGAATTGATGCCCATAGTTTGTTACGCCAAACGCATCCTCGCGCGTCGATTGTGGAAATCAGTGCAGGTTTGCAGCAATTGGCGCTAATTTTTCAGAATCGGCGGAAGCACCGGTCTGTGTGATACGTCGGTATTCAGTCGGGCTGTACCCGATTTCAGCGCGGAATGCTCGGTTGAACGGCCCCACTGAAGCAAAACCGACATCATATGCTATTTCTAACACTGTTGCATTCATCTGGGTGGGGGCCGTCAAGGCGGCACAGGCCGCTTCGATCCTAGCCCGGTTGATGAAGCTCGAGAAGTTTCGAAAGCCCAGCCCTTGGTTTATCGCGCGCCGCAAACGGTGCTCCGGTACGGCGAGTTTTCCTGCAAGCGCGCCGATGGTCAGCCCTTCCTCTCGCCAGATGCCTGCGGTCATGGCTGACTTGATACTTGCGATCAGGGCGGGGTCTGCAAATTCATCGTGGATCGGCAAACGGCTGTCGATGTCTGGGGTTGTTTCACCCGGCCAGAGGTTCGCATCGGGGCGCAACAGCCACACTGCAAATGCGAGGGAAACCACAAGTGTGCCGGTAGCTTGCAAGAGAGCAAGTATTATACCGTCCTCCTGTAGCAAACCTGTTGCCTGACCTGCAGTCAAAAACAACGCAAGGCCGGCAATAGCTGCAGCGAATCCAGGTCGGGCACGGCAGCGGCACTCTACTAAATCGTCACGGCTGGACCAGAGCGAGAGAATGACAAGCGCTCCATAAAGGACCACGGACATTGGTAGGCAAACGGAGAAAAGGCTTGGGAAGGCCTCATGGGTATAAAGCGCGATAGAGGTGACCAACGATGCTATCAGCCACGGCCAACGCTGACCGGGAGCATCGAGAAATATGGTTACGATCAGCCAGGTAGTCGCTGCAGGTGTGAAGCTGGCGAGTAGCGTGAAATTTGAAAGCAAAGCTGGGTGCAGGTCGAGAGGCAGAGCCGCCGTAATAACCAGGAAAGCGGATTCGGACAGGGCCAACGCCGAAACCGATAAGCGCCCTTCCAAGTTGATGGGCGCGCGCCAGAGCAATAAGGCCAGCAACATCAATATTGTAACAGCACCGCCACGCAGCGCAAGGTCGAGGTAGATCATAATCGGCCCATTCTTTTTCGCAAGTATTGGATTGGGGCCAATGTAGTGACTCGGCCCTCGTTCCGCGCGTCGATTTATGAAAATGATACGCCGATTCTGAAAATAGCTCCAATATTGAAGGATTGGGCTGGTAAATGGCGCCCAGTTACCCGCCGAAGCCCGGTTACTGCAATAATAGATGTCCAACAACAATGGGCCACCCGCCAACACCGATTTGCCGGCCGATATTCGCCGGGATTATAACGAAGCACTATCGATAATCGACCTGTCACCAAGGGGAGCTGCGGCACTGACGCGTCTGGCCATTCAGAAGCTCTGTAAGGAACTCGGGCAACCGGGGAAAAATATCAACAATGATATTGGGGCATTGGTAGCCGCTGGACTGAACACAAAAATTCAAAAATCTCTGGATGTCGTAAGAGTGATCGGCAACAATATAGTTCATCCCGGGAAAATGGATATCGATGACGACCGAGATACTGAAGTGATACTACTTAAGCTAGTGAACGTAATTGCCGACAAGAGGATTTCCGAACCGAAGGAAATTGACGAGATATACGCAGGTCTCCCGCCGGGCGCACTGGAAGCCATTGGGAGACGGGACAATAAGAAAAAGAGCGGCGATGACAGCGACTAAGGTGGCTAATGTTGTTGGACACTTATTATTGCAGTAACCGGAAGAGCCTGGAGGATGCCGGAAGAACCCGGACAGCTTCTTAAAAACAAGGGCATTTTAGGCAATGGACCGTGGCCTGGACAGCTTGGGCGCGTGTCTTTCAAATAGGCTTCAAACGCCATTTGGCCAATATTGGGACACCAAACTTTGCAAATTCCACCAGCCCCCCCAGAGCGCCATATTAATAAGGCTGGCGCCTATTGCTGATGCCTAAGACACTCGTAATTCCAGAGAATTTTGATCCAAGGAACTAGAAAGTCGCCTTTTTTGTTCGGTGCCAACTTTCTAGATAGAGATTTTTTGTTTAAAGTCATGCTGATAGGGAAGCTTTGTGCGCCATTTCTAACGCTGGAACTAGAAAGCGATTTTAGGGGGAACCGTAACATTATACGGCCATTCGCTGCGGTCAGCGCCAACGACAGCTATGCGCAGAAAGCGGGCCTTGCAAAGTCAGGGCGTCAAATGCATCGGATCGAAAGGACTAGTCCAAACCTTTCTTACGTACGGGAAACGTCTGCTGCGATGCGGACCGTCAAACCGATCTTTCGCTGGTGGCGGCCGGTCATGTCCCTGGTAAATGCCCTCGCTGACGTCCCTAGTGACCCAAACTTAATATTACTGAGAACAAAACTTCGGCCGACCGCTCAATCCTGTCAAAATGGGACGAACGATCGGTCAATAATATTAAGACTGCTTGTTGCCGATTAATGCGAACCGATTGGCTGACGTTTGGCGCAGCCTTGTTGGCAACGGCCAACCTCGCATACCCGCCCGATAGAGACCTTTCACACTGATGTTTCTACAGCCAATAAAACCGGCTTTTTCCAAGTCCGCTGTCAAGTTCTTGGAAACAAGCCCGTCGCGAAAAGGTAAGCGACTAAGGATGTGCTGGTGACGGTGCATTTCTTCAGGGGACCGCGGCTCTGGGTCCTCAAGCAAGCTGGCAACCCACCACTTGCACCGCTGGACCAAACCTCGGTTTTTGGAAAAATTTCCGTCGATAATCAATATCTTTCCGCCCGGTTTCAGAACCCGCTCCCATTCAGAAAATGCAGCATTGCGGTCCGTCAGTGTCCAGACCAAATGCCGGGTAATTGCAAAATCAAAGCTGTTGTCGGGGACGCCGACAAGGTGCTCGGCGTCACATGTCAGCGCCTGCCAGTTTTGGTTCTCAAGCTTGGCGCGTGATTTGGCGTGCATAGCGTCGGAGAAATCAAGACCCGTCACGGCGGCACCGAAATCACACAACACCCGGCTGACTTCCCCTGTGCCGCATGCGATGTCCAACACCGACGCGCCTTGCAAGTCTTGATGAGCGGCCAAGCCAAAAGCACGGCGCAACATTTTGTGCCACTCAGGCACGCCGTATGTTGCTTCAATGTGGTGGGATGCACTTTCGTCAAACCGCTCGGCGCGATCTGACCAATATGCGCGAATTTCTTCCTTTAGGTCAAAATTGGCAACGTGAGTTTGTGCATCTGTATTTCGGGCATTTGAGACCTGCTGTGTCATGCGCTGAGCCTGGCATCGACATACAGGGCACCCCGTTTTGTACGCTCCAGATCAGTCACGACATTGTAGGTTTCGCCGATCTCTGGCCGCGCCAGGATATCCTGAGGCACACCGTCGGCCAAGATTTTTCCGTCTCGCAGCAGGATTAGTCGGTTGCAGAATTTTGCGGCCAAATTCAGATCATGAAGCGCTGCAATAACCACCGGTTTTCGACGCCCAGCTTCATTCTTCACCGAGGTCATGATCGACAATTGGTGATGTAGATCCAACGCACTTGTGGGTTCATCCAACAAGACTACTTCTGGCGCGCGCACCAAGGTTTGCGCCACCGCCACCATCTGTGCCTGTCCACCGCTGAGATCGGCGATGCCTCGCTCTGACAAGTGGCCCAACTCAAGCGCGGCCAGAGTGTCAGACACCCGGTCCAAATTATCACTTTGCACCCGCCAGCCTCCGGTTTGCTTGAGCGCCAAAAGCACCGTTTCAAACACCGTCAGCAGAGCATTACAGCCAAACGCTTGCGGCATGTATGCAATACGGTGCGCCCGGTCTCGGCGACGCAAATGAGTGATGTCATCACCTGCAAGAGAGATGCTGCCGCACATGGGGGCAATAAGCCCGGCAATAGTTTTGAACAGTGTCGATTTCCCCGAGGCATTGGGCCCGATTAGCCCAACAAAATCGCCACTTTCGATCTGCGGAACATTGACGTCTTGCAAAACTTTGCGACGCCCATACCCGGCCGCCAGATGTTCAATATGTAAGGTCATGTCAGTTTCTCCCGCCGTGTACTCAGAATGATCGACACAAATACCGGCACGCCAATCAGCGATGTGATGATGCCGATTGGATAGATGATGCCGGGTGTAATTGATTTCGAAATCAGCGATGTGAGTGAGAGCACCAGTGCACCCACAAGCGCGGAAAGGGGGATGAAAAACCGCTGGTCCTCTCCCACCAACAAACGTGCAATATGTGGGCCTACCAGCCCTACAAATCCAACGGTGCCAACAAAAGACACAGCGGTGGCCGCCAGCAGTGAGACACAGATCAACATTTCAATCCGCAGGCGCCCAACATCCACACCCATGCTTTCGGCCGTTGTTTCGCCCATACGCAGGGCCGTCATTGGCCATGTGCGCAACAAGCTAAACGGGATGGTGACGCCCAATAGGATTGAACCCAGTGCAATTTTTTCCCAACTTGCCCGGCTCAACGAGCCCATCATCCAGAACACGATGCGCGAGATTTGATCTTCGGAGGCCATGTATTGCATCAAAGCCAACAGCGCCGAGAAGGTGAAGAAAATCGCGATCCCAAACAGGATCATCGTCTCGGATCCCACCCCCTTGAGGCGCGTGGCAAACAGGATGAACCCACAGGTGGCCAGCGCAAACACAAAGGCGTTTACAGAAACTAGCAAACCACCAATTGCGGGGATCACGCTGAACCCCAGAACAATCGCGAGTGAGGCGCCAAAGCTGGCCGCCGCTGACACACCCAACGTGAATGGCTCCGCCAGAGGATTGTTTAGAATGGTCTGCATCTGGGCACCGGCAACTGCCAGCAAGGCACCAACGAGAACCGCTGTTACTGCCACCGGCAGGCGGTAGTCCCAAATGATGACTTTCAGACGCACGCCGTGTGACAGCGGGTCCATAAAGACGTCAACCACAGTCGACAACGGGTAGTGGCCCGGACCAGTGCTAACATCAAGCAGGAAGCTGGCAAACAGTAACCCGGTGACGATGGCAATCATTGCATAGCGCCGCCGGACTTGCGCACTATAGGTTTGCCGCATCCCGGCGGCGTTCACGTTAGCTGACATAGATATGTGTCCTTGAAAGTGCGAAAGGCCCCGCCGCGGGGCGAGGCCTTAAGAAAGTCTGGCTTACTTGGCGTCCAAGCTGCCCCAAAACACACCTGAATAGCTAATCGGCAGGAACTTGTCGTGAAGTTCGACCATTGTGGCTTCTGGATCAACATCTTCAAACAGCTCTGGGTGCAGCCACTTAGCAAAGGATTGCATGGCTACGAAGTGATATGGGCTGTTGTAAAACTGGTGATAGATTGAATGGAACCGACTGTTTTTCACCGCCTGTAATTCCCCCCAGCCTTCGCGAGATGCCAACGCACTGAGACGTTCTTGTACCGCCGCTTCATCAGCTTCGTAGCCAAACAGCACAGCTGCTGTGGCGGGGTTGGCTTCGGCCCAGTTAGCACCAGTGCCGATGATGACTTCTGGGTCATCCGCAAACAGTGCTTCAAGGCTCACTTTAGCTGAGAAGCCAGGTGTTTTGAACGAGCCCCAGTTACGGCCACCAGCGAGATCAACAAGGCGCCCCATGTTGGCAGCACCAAATGTGTTACAGCATTTGTCCGGATTGTATCCGGCTGCGCGTTCGATGAACACAATAGGGCGTTCTTCGATTGGAATGCTGTTTACGCGAGAGTAGATCAGCTTCATTTGCGACTGATAATAGTCAGAGAAGGCATCGGCCTCTTCACGCTTGTCGAAAATGCGGCCCAGCAGCTGCACACTTGGAATGGTGTTCTGGGTTGGGTCTTGGCGGAAATCGACAAAGACTGTTGCCACGCCTGCTTCTTCAAGCTTTTCAATGATGCCGCTTTCCTGCGCTTTGAGCAGGTTGCCGAGGTTCATCAGCACAACTTCAGTGCCCAGAGAGATCACGGACTCGAGGTTCCATTCATCCGCATACGGGCTGCCGAAGGAAGGAATATCTGTTGCCTGTGGAAACGCGGCCCGATATTTGCGATAGGCGTCAGGGTCATATTTGACCATGTCATCTTTCCAGCCAACGATGCGCTGAAAAGGGTTGTCTTGGTCTAAAAGCCCGATCGAGTAGATCATGCGACCTTCGCCAATGACGACTTTGGACGGGTTTTTCTCGACTTCGACGGTGCGCCCGGCGATGTCTGTGACGGTAATTGTCTCTGCGGGTGCGATCGTGGCTGACGCGAATGAAATCGCGGTGGCGGCGGTGGCGGAGCAAAGACCCCGTGCCAGTGAACTGACTTTCATGGGTCTCTCCAGAATTTGAGTGTGCCGAAAAGATGTCGGCAGGATGCACTAAACATTTCCGACAGAAATAGTCAATTTAATAGGTGGCGCAATATGTTTGGACAATCCTGAGGGCGTGGCAGTCTGATGTCAGCTGGGTTTCATCCCACTTGATCTAGCCAACCCACCCTTTTCTGCATGAGCGAACCAGTTGATCTAGTGGTAGGTAACAAGTCTGCTTTGGGCTGGAACCGGCCATTAGACGCGATCACCACCAACGGCAGTTATGCGCAGTTATTGACCTCTGCAAAGTCTGACCCCAAGACGCGCTGAAATGGCGCGAACGGCCATGAGTCGACATTCGTGGACGGCGCAGCGAATGACAGAAACCGCCCCGCTAACATGAACTCTATATTAACGCTGTCAGCGAAATTGGAAAGAAATTGCAGTCCCACTGAAGTCAACTCAAAAGCATTCACTTTCTGGTGCGGCTTGGGCCGCTTAAAATCTCAGGTTCGACACGCTCAACTCAATCAAGTTGAGCCCAGAATAGACACCAGATCATCCTGAGGTTGCTGTTTTGCATCCATGTCGAGACCGCTTTGGATATGATTCAGGTGGGATATCAGAAGCTCTTCAGCCCGTTCTGGATCTCGAGATTGAATCGCATTCAGGATCTTGGTATGTTCGTCGTCAGGACAGCTCGCGTTTTCTGATGATCCAAATAAGCCCACAATCAGGGACGTACGAGTTACCAGCTCCCGCATCATCCTTGAAATGGATTTGTTTCCAATCGCTTGGGCGAGCTTGGTGTGAAACTCACCGGACAGACGAATGACTTCCGTACGCTCGTTCTCTCTGCGCGCAGCATCTTCAAGTTCGATGTGGTCGGCGAGAAGTGCCAAACTAGCTTCACTCGGGGCTTGGGCTAACTGCCGAACAAGTGGTGGCTCAATCAACAATCGAGCGTCAAAAACATCCTTTGCCTCGGACTTGTCCGGACAGGCGACATATGCGCCGCGGTTTGAATGTAAGTCGATAATTCCCTGACTAGAAAGCAGCAAAAGCGCCCGCCGAACACGCATGCGTCCAACGCCGAAGGTCTCGCAAAGTCGCGCTTCGCTCAGCTTAGTGTTGGGTGCCAACTGTTGCTCCATGACAGCCTTGTAGATGCGTTCAACGATCAAATTCTCGTCTGGTTCAGATGAATAAATCGTTTCGCCTGAAGTTTTTACCGGAGATTTGATGCTCACATTGAGACCTTTCGAGACTGATTAGTTTGGCAGTGGGTGGTGCATGATACCGCTTAAACTACGATCAGTGTATGGGGAAAATAGAGGCATCGTTGATAATATTTTAAAAAAGTGTTGACAAAAATTGTTAACAATCGGCAATCTAGTGTCGCGGCATGTATGATGCGCTCATTAGACTGCCTGCCAATAAGGACACCAAAGACGCCAACAACGAATTCAACGGGAGTAAAAAATGCAACGTAGAACACTAATGAAAGTCGCTCTGACGGCCGTTACCCTCACCACGTTTCAGGCCACAGTGGCCTTTGCGGAAAATCCAGTTCTGAAAATCGGTTTTGTTGGTGTGACCAGTGGTCCCGCAGCGGCTTGGGGTATCTCAAATCAACGCTCTATGGAAACACGGGCTGCTTGGATTAACGAAACCGGCGGTTACACGATTGACGGCACGGCATATGACATCGAAATTGTGTCTTTCGACGATCAGAAAGACCCCAAGCGTGCGATTGCAGGCATGGAGAAGATGGCTCAGGAGGGTATCCACTATGTTGTGGGTCCGAACGTCGATGACGGCGCTGCTGCCGTGCGGCCCGTGGCAGAGACCAACGGGATCATGTATTTTCCTTACGCTTTCCCTAAAGAGTTGTATCAGGCGCCTGCTTCTAACGCAGTTCTTGGCATGGTCGCGAATTACCAGTCCGGTCCTGCGATCTACAATTACTTGATGGCTGAAAAGGGTGTAAAAACCGTAGCCTTCATTGCCGCCAATGAATCCGATCCGCTCACCCAACGAGATGGCGGGATAGCGGCAGCAGAAGCTCTGGGTTTGGAAGTTGTTTCTTCCAATGTGACTTATCAAGTCGACACCACAGACTTTACGCCTGTTTTGACGCCAGTCATGCGAACGCGACCAGACCTTCTTGTGTTGTCTGGTGTTTCGCCTGCTAACGCGCCGCAACTTATCCGCTCCGCTCGGGAATTGGGCTTTCAAGGTGTAATTTCGACAGAAACAGCACAGGATGCTGGTGTTCTGGCCGAAGGCGCTGGTAATCTGGCAAATGGGTTCATTTCTGTGGGTGGCGCATCCACCCCAGAGCTCGCTTCGCCAATGATGACCGAATTCGTCCAGCGCTACACAGACATGTTTGGCGAGTATAACGACGAGTCCAACACCAAAGTCTATGCCCTGGAATACATTCTTGAGACGCTTAAGGCTGATCCTTCGGCAATAGATGACGTGGCGGCGTTCCAAACGACGATGGACACGTTTGAAGCGCCAAATCCTTATATGAACGGCGATGCAAAGCTGCGTTATGTAGGTATGGCCTCGTTCGGGCAGCGTCGCCAAGTTGCTGTACCACTTGTGGTAAATGTCTATCAGGACGGAGCCTTCCAGACGCTGTTCGTAGCTGAGGTCGACTGAATTCCCCTGACTGCTTTTGGCTCGTCCTAAGCAGAAATTCCCCGGGCTCAAGTGGCCTGGGGCCTTTCCAAGAAAGAAAACCCTCATGGAACAAATATTGGCCAATGGCGTCTATCTGGGGTCCCAATACGCGATGATCGCGCTTGGTTTGACCCTGATCTTTGCCCTGATGAATGTCCTCAATTTTGCTCATGGCCAGATGTATGTGATTGGCGGTTTCGTCACATACACATTCTACGGCCAGTGGGGAGTGCCATTCGTTTTGGCCCTCGTCATGTCCTGTGTAACCCTGGCCATCTTGGGGGCGCTGATAGAGAAATTTCTTTTTGCTCCGGTGATCAAAGGATCCGCCCGTGATGAAAGCACTATGCTTTTGGCCGCAGGTATTGCGTTCTTTTTGGATGCGGTGATCTTATTGGTCTTTGGCGAAAAACAGCGTGGCGTTCCGAAAATCGTCGAAGGTGTGTTCAATTATGATTTCCGGCTGATCATGCCCTACGACCGTATTCTAATCTGCGGCCTTGCGGTCCTATCGATCGCCGCATTTATCGGTCTAATGCAATATACAAAAACGGGTCGCGCCCTGCGTGCATTAGCACAGGACCGGGTCGCAGCCCAGTTGATGGGTGTAAATGTTGACCGCTATTCCATGATCGGCTTTGCGCTTGGTGCGATGCTTGCAGGCCTTGTCGGTGGCTTGTTGGTTACTATCACTGGTGTGAACCTTGGCATGGGCGGACCTACGTCTATCAAGGCGTTTATGATGGTGATGATCGGCGGTGCCGGTGTGATTTCTGGCGCAATTTGGGGGGGTGTCATCCTTGGGTTTATGGAAGCCATCGGACTCGCAGTGCTGTCGCAATATGGCGACATCACTTACCTGCTGATCTTCGTCTCGTTGATGATTTTCCTAACCATCCGGCCTCAGGGCTTGATGGGCAAGCCGTGGGGTTGAACTGATGATGAACTTTTCTGCAAAGCAACTGGTAGGCGTCGGATTATTCCTCTTTTCTATCTTTGCCGGAGTGCCTCTATTGATCGGTATGACGGGGCGTTGGGATTTCTACTTTACGCTAACATCGGTGGCCCTTTTGGCCATCGCAAGCGCCGGGGTCTGGCTGACATTCTACATTGGCCGGATCAACATTGGGCAAGGCGCATTTGCGCTTATCGGAGCCTATGTCTCGGCCATTTTGGTCGTCAAAGCCGGGTGGTCATTCTGGATTTCGCTTCCTGCGGCTGGGTTGTTTGCGGCCCTGGTTGCCGTCGTTATCGGGCTGCCAATCCTGCGTCTACGTGGCGTCTATTTTGCGATGATCACACTTGTCCTTACACAGGTCGTGACGCTGACGGCACTTGCGCTGCCAATCACAAATGGGGCCAAAGGGATTTCGTCTATTCCCCTGCCGTCGGGCGTGTCCCTGTTCGGGATTCCGCTGATCCCGGATTTTGCCGCTATGGAGAACACAAAGCTGGCCTTCTACTATTCCGCCTGCATCCTGATGATCGTGACTTATTTGGCACTCTATCGGTTAGTGAATTCCCGCCTTGGACATCTGTGTCGTTCGATGCAACAGAACGAGGAATTGGCCAGCTCAATCGGGGTCAATATCTCCTATATCCGCGTTGTAATCTTTGCCATCTCCAGCTTCTTTGGCGGTCTTGGTGGGGCCATGTTTGGGTCCATCTCGCAGTCAGTTTACCCCTCCAGCTTTCAGGTCGCAGACTCGGTCAACTTTATGCTGAACTGCTTCCTCGGTGGGCTTGGCTATGTCTTTGGCCCGATGCTCGGAACGCTGGTTCTCTACTTCGGTTGGGATCTGCTGTTTGAATTCGGCAAATACCAAATGTTGATCTACTCGACCATTCTGATCGCAGTGATCCGCTTTTTGCCAAATGGCCTGCTGAGCTTGCGCATCGGCAAAGGAGGATCCAAATGAGCCCGCTTCTTCAGGTTAATAATGTCACCAAAAAATATGGTGGCCTGACCGCAAATAACGATATCAGCTTTGACGTGGAAGAAAACGAAATCCTGTCGGTGATTGGGCCAAACGGTGCTGGGAAGTCCACACTATTCAAGATGATCTCATCGTTTACGCCGACTACATCCGGCGAAGTTCTGTATTACGGTGAACGGATTTCAAATCTCAAACCACATGTCGTGGCCCGAAAGGGTGTGGTCAGAACGTTCCAAGAAACCACAATCTTCAAAAGCATGACGGTGCGGGAAAGCGTCGTGTTGGCCCAACACCTGCGCGCCAAGGCATCACTTGCAGGATATTTCTGGGGCAGCAAGGCGGCAAAAGAAGATGTCGCGGCCTTTGGTCAATTTGCTGATGAGTTGCTGGAGTTTCTGGGCATGTCCAGAATCAGCAATGAACAGGCCAGCAATTTGCCGCAAGGCAACCTGCGCGCCTTGGGCATTGCAATTGGATTGGCAACCGATCCCAAAGTGTTGCTGCTGGATGAACCTTTCGCCGGCATGAACCATGACGAAACGACGCGCATGGTTGAGCTTGTTCGTTCGGTACGAGACGAGCGTGGGGTGACCGTCATGCTGGTCGAACACGATATGCCAGCGGTCATGAACATTTCGGACCGGATCGTGGTGCTAAACTTTGGCGAGAAGATCGCCGAGGGCACACCCACTGAAATCCAGAGCAATGAAAAAGTTATCGAGGCCTACCTAGGTAGCGTCGACGACGAAATCGGGATGTAAGCCATGAATGCAATGTTGAATTTCAGAGATGTCGAACTGTATTACGATCATGTGTACGCGCTGAAAGGTGTTTCGTTGACCGTCAATGAGGGGGAGACGGTGGCGCTGATCGGCGCGAATGGTGCTGGCAAATCTTCGATCCTGCGAGCGATTACAGGGCTCGCCAAACCAGTCAATGGCTCTGTTTCGTTTGATGGAGAACGCGTTGACGGCACTGATCCTTCTGACATCGTTAAACGCGGCATAGCAATGGTGCCCGAAGGCCGTCGCGTGTTTCCTTTCATGTCAGTGAAAGACAACCTGATGATGGGGGCATTCACCCGCAACGATAAGGCTGACATTCAAGTCACGCTTGAAAGCATCCTATCCCGCTTTCCCCGCCTAAAAGAACGCTACAGTCAGGCAGCGGGAACATTGTCAGGCGGTGAACAGCAGATGATGGTAATCGGGCGCGCATTGATGGCAAAACCTAAACTTTTGTTACTTGATGAACCCAGCCTTGGCATTGCGCCAAAACTGGTGCAGGACATCGCGCGCTCAATCGTCGCCATCAATCGCGACGAAGGTGTCTCGGTGCTACTTGTCGAGCAGAACTCTCGCATGGCCCTCAGCATTTCGCACCGCGCCTACGCAATGGCAACGGGAAATGTAGTGATCGAAGGCAATTCCAAAGAACTGCTGCATGATGACCGGATCAAAGCCGCCTATCTTGGCGGCGAGGTTTGAGAAGTTATGAAAATCCTAGTCATTAACCCAAACACGACCGCTTCTATGACAAAAAAAATAGCGACGGCGGCGCGGGCTGTTGCTCGCCCGGATACCGAGATAGTGGCAGCTAATTCACAAAACGGCCCGTCAAGCATTCAAGGTTTTTTGGACGTAGCCACATGTATTCCAGGACTGCTTGAAGAAGTCGCGCTACATCCCGACGTTGACGCAATTATTATTGCTTGTTTCGACGATACTGGGGTCGATGCAGTGCGCACATTGGTTTCGGTTCCCGTTTTAGGCATCGGAGAAGCAGCCTATCACGCGGCCAGCATGATCGCGACCAAGTTCAGCGTCATCACTACGCTGTCTCGCTCGGTTCCGGGCCTTGAAAACAACCTGATGCGCTATGGGCTCGTACAAAAGTGCGCGCGCGTTCGGGCGACGGATATTCCGGTCCTTAAACTTGAAGAGGGAGATCCAGCAACACTGTTCAAAATCCGGTCCGAAATCCGTGAAACTATCGAGCAAGACAACGCTGAGGCGATTGTTTTGGGTTGCGCCGGCATGGCGAACCTTATGGCTCAATTGAGCAAAGAATTCGGCCTTCC
Organism: Parasedimentitalea marina; assembly: GCF_004006175.1. Classification (GTDB taxonomy): domain Bacteria; phylum Pseudomonadota; class Alphaproteobacteria; order Rhodobacterales; family Rhodobacteraceae; genus Parasedimentitalea; species Parasedimentitalea marina. The sequence goes on along the minus strand of NZ_CP033219.1, from coordinate 1,760,280 downwards.
TGTCATCGATGGTGTTGCAGCCGGTATCACCTTTGCTGAAGCGCTGGTGAACAACAACCTTAGCACGTCGAAAATTGGGGCTTATTCAGTCGGATAATTACAATACTATCATAGGAATTTTGGTAGTAAGGCCATACTTTATTTGTTGAAGAAGATGGCCCGAAATACTGTCATTGTAGACTAAATGAGCCGGGTGTATTTTCTATACCTGCGATCACCGGAAATAGTGTTTCCTGTCCGTGATACTGTTCGCCGCGAAGTGAGACGATGATAGACGACTGTAGCTACGGCGCAGTGAATTGGTGTTTTCTCCACATAGAAGTCGTTCGAGGAGACCCCAGTGAATGGCCGAAGTCTGCCCTTTGTGCTCGATATACCGCGTCATGCTGAACCTAGCAGAGAAACTTGGAGCCTGAGCTTCAGCAACACATTGAAATCACAGTAGAAAGAGCCCTTTGTATTTGCCTACATCTTAAGGGCTGCAAACGCTTGTGTTTCAAAGGCCTTCAACCCAATGCCATCTTGCGCAGCCTCAACTCGTTTTATCCAAGCTTTGACTGTAGGGTCCTCGGGTATGAGATGTGGTGCCCACTGAAACGCAGAGGCCATGATGATATCCGCGATAGTCAGCTTATCGCCGACAAGAAAAAGATCATCGCCCATACCAGACGCAATCTGTTCACCAACCTCGGTCATTGTGCGGAAGGTGCTCTTGAGGATTGGATGATCCAGTTCCGCAAAATGTGCCACCATCGCGGGCTCCAAAACGCCACAATAGTAGCTCATCCAGGACAGGAAAGAACCGCGCCCTGCAGCACCAGGTTTGATACTGAAAGGGTGTCCAAAAATCTCGTCAAGATACATCATAATGGCTGAGCTTTCGCGAATGGTCCCGCCGTCATCGGTCACCAGGAACGGCACCTTACCTTCGGGGTGGGCGTTGTTTGGATCTTTGCGACCGCTGCCATCACTTTTGACGATATCAACAATGGCCACTGTGACCTGGTCGAGTTTCCCCATCAGCATGAGTTGGGAGAGGACTCGAGAAGATCGTGTGTGGGGAGAATGATAAAGAGTTGGCATTTCGAGAGGTCCTTCATAACCTGACTGTTGTTTGTAAGGCACCTATGTCACTAATCTCCTGCCAATTCCTGTCAGGATGCTTTGCGTAGAATACCTAATGGCCAAATCAGATCGCCTTTTCCGCCTACTCCATCTGATCCGGGGACTTACTCCTCCCGTGACTGCAGCACGGCTGGCAGCTGCTATGGAGGTCTCTGAGCGTACGATCTATCGTGACATCGACAGCCTACGCGCAGCAGGTGCGCGGATCGATGGCGAAGCCGGACTTGGTTATACCATGATCGAAGATCCTGCCATGCCACCGCAGACGTTTACTCAAATTGAGATTGAAGCTCTCACTCTTGGTCTGTCAGACGTCAGCCAACGCGGGGACGTTGACTTGGCACAGGCTGCCAAGGATGCGTTGACCAAAATTCTTGCAACGTTGCCAGAACGCCAACAGCGCCAGGCGATGCATGCCGTAAACCTTGTAAACCGGTTTAGCACTCCTGTGGCTCCTACGATTGATATGACACTATTGCGCGAGGCGATGTGGGCCGAAGAGGCGCTTGATATTGGTTACAAAGACCGAGATGATATGTCTACGCAACGGCGCATCTTTCCCTTAGCGATTTCGTACCACGATAGGGCTGTGATACTATTGGCATGGTGTTGCCTGCGCGCAGATTTCCGTATGTTTCACGTCACTCGAATTGAAGGCTATGCGCAAAGTGGTGAAAGCTTTCGTCCTCGGCGCGTTTCTTTATTGCGGGACTATATAGCGACCCTCAAAGCGCGATAAATGCACATAATGCCCTCAAAATAATGACCTTTTGATTTGGAGTTTCACCCATGTGGCGGCGAAAGTCCGCTATCGTTCCACTAGGCTTTTGCACCACGACTGCTTCGGGCTGGCAGGACTGTAATTTCCAAGAACAACAAACACAAAATGCGCACATTGAGCCATTGGCACCTCTAACGTGCATGCCTCCAAGAACTGTATAGTGATGTCTACTTTTCAAGATAAGTAGGTATGCAATTATGAATGATAGTGAATTTCTTGAACTGGTCGCCCTAGTCCTCGCGCTTTCACCAAAAAAAGCCCGTGAAGCCCTTAAGTTTTGCCGGGACCTTCAATCGCTTCGGCCTGCATAGGTTCAGACTGAAGGTGCTCTTTCAGGGCCTTAAGCTCTTTTTGTGTCAACTTTGACATCTCGTTGAAGACCCCGTCAAAGGCGGGGTTTTCTCTTTTTCCAGTGAAGACGTAAACAAACGAAATTTCAGCGGCGTCACAGACTCGCAGCAAATCCGTGATGCCCGGATTGCTGTCTTTTTTCATCATGCGTCCGATGTACTCACGGCTATAGCCGAGTGAATTTGAAAGGATAGTGATCTTCACTCCCTTTGCAGCCAACTCTGCCTTCATTCGATTTCGCCACTCGTCCATCGCCCTAATCACCAATAATACGCCCTTAGTCCTACTAATACGACTTAAAAGTCATATTGACAACTGGATATTAATCCCGCTTTGTCGGGATATAAGTCAATAAAGTGCGATTAAAGCCCATGATGAGTGAAGCAGACAAAAGAGAGCGAGCTAGAAGAAAGCTGGTAGGTGAATACGAGCGACGCAGGTTAGCCCTAGGCGTCTCCAAGCGTGGCCTTGCCAGAGAGGCGCGGTTAGAGCCGTCGTACTACGGTCATTGGGTCAACGGTGATTTTCAGTTTCCCACCCAACCGATGTTAGCGGCTCTGGACGACGCACTGGAGAATTTGGAAATGATCCAAAATCCGCGTCAGCAGCGGGCTGAACGGATTCTGTCGTGATCTCCCCGCCCCCTCACTCCCAATCCAACCACGCTCCTGCTCGGGCCCGGCTGGACAACTCTCCCAGTGGTCATGGGGATGCACCACTGGGTGCTTTATATTCTTGCCCAACACTCGCGGAGACGGGCCCCTGCCATTGCACATTAATGCAGAAACGCTGGGGCCGACGCGCTTGGTTTGGCACCGCCCTTTTCTGGCTCGGCGAGATCCTCGGCGCGGCCTCACTTTTCATAATTCTCATTTTTGGACTTTTAGCAGGAGACATTTTTCGATGACTTTTGAACAGCAATGCAAGGCCATGGCGACAGCACCAATGACCGCGCCAGAACGCCTATCCGGCTTGATAGAAGCCGTTGCCAGGCACACGCGTCTCGCGGCGCTCAGAGCGGATCTGACAGAGCAACTGGCCTCTGTAAAAACCGGGTCTGCATCCGCAGAGAGTATTGCCCACGATCTCGACGATTCAGTCGAGGCAGAGTGCCTGGCACAAGAAAAGGTGGCTGCTTGGGCCACGGCATTGTTGGACGACGGAACACTTCGCAACTGCCAGCGCTTCCTCGTCAACCGTGACCAGTTTCAGAAGGCTGTTGAGCGGGAAAATCTGGCGCGGACACGACCAAAAGATCGCACTAGGTTCTCCGCGCTCTGGAACCGTCTTATCGGCAATCACAAGGCCGCCCAGGCCCCCTCCCCTACCCGCTAATTTTTCATTTAGGAGCATCCCCATGCGCCACCCTAATTGGCAGAAGATCAACACCCTTCCCGTCTCGACCATCCAGGTGGAAGAGCGCCTGCGCACTGCATCGCCGACGGCAGTCGCCAGCATTGTGTCCTCCATTCAAGAGGTCGGGCGCATCCTGCAGCCGCTATTGGTCCGCAAGGTGAAGGACGGCTACCGGCTGATGGACGGTCTGCACCGCTTGTGTGCCGCCAAGGAAGTCGGGTTGGAAGAGATCCCAGTCAGTGTGAGCGACTGCACCCTTGATCAGGCCATACGGACCGAAGTCGACGCCAATGTCGCCGGCGCACCGTTGAGCGTCCTGGATATGGCGGTTTTCCTGTCTGCCCATAAGGCGCTGTATGAGAAAGATCATCCGGAAGCAAAACGTGCCTTTAAAGCCAATCAGGCCGGCGCGGAGATTGTACTGGCAAAATGTCAGTACAATCATTTGCAGCCAACGCATCTGACATTTTCGACAAAGGCGAACGGCAAATTTATCGCCTGATCAGCGTCGGAGAAAAACTTACCCGCGAGGAGACGAGACTATTGCGAGAGGCTCCTCGCAAGGTCCAATTCACTGACTTGGAACAGATCGCAAAATGTGGCGACGCCAGTGACCGCGCCAATATTTGCCGCGCCCTTGGCAATGGCTCCGCCAAATCCTCCAAGGAAATTCTGGCCCGCAAGAAATCCCCCGGAACTGCTGTTAAAGACCCGGTTGAAGCGGCGAGCGGCAAACTAAACGACGCTTATTCACGGGCTCCAAAAGAAGCCCGCCGGCGGTTTGCCCAGGATCACAGTGACGAGCTGCTGGAGCTGCTGGGCGAAGACGTCTCGATCAAAAGCGACCAGGCCCCCGAGATAGACGCGGAAATCGTCCCCTTCACCAGCAAACGGGCGGGGTGATCAAATGAGCGTCGTTGTACCCAAACAGATCTGGTGGACAGTTGAAGAGCTGGCCAACTCTGGCCTGCCCGAACTGCCGGGCAGCAAGCCGGGCATAAATCTGCTGGCACAGCGGTTCGGCTGGCGCGCTATTGAAGGCTGCGCCAAGCGCAAGGTTGGACGCGGTGGCGGCTGGATATATCACTGGTCGGTGCTGCCCTTAGCAGCACGGCGCAAGCTGCTGACAGATGCCGCTGAGACCCCTGACGAACGCCCGGACCGGGGCAATGCCTGGGCCGCATTTGATAGCCTGCCGGAAACTGCAAAGACCAAAGCAAAGACACGGCTGGCAGCTCTGCAGATCGTGGACGGGTTGCACCAGTCCGGCGTTACACATGTTCACGCCGTGGCCGAGGCCGCGCGCCAATGTGGCTCCTCTGCCCGCAGTGTCTACAACTGGATCGGCATGGTTGAAGGCGTCGCCCCTGAGGACCGCCTGGCCTATCTGGTGCCGCGTAACCGTTTGGCTGTTCGCAAGCCCAATAAAGCGGCCTGCACCCAAGCGTTTATGGACTATTTAACAAGCGATTATCTGCGCCAAGGACCACCAACATTTGCCCAATGCTATCGCGCTGCCTGCAAAAAAGCCAAGCATGAGGGTTGGGACATCCTGATCAGCAAGACTGCAAAGCGGCGATTGGACGATGAAGTACCGCGCCTTTGCCAAGTGCTGGCCCGTGAAGGTTTTGCGGGCTTGTAGCGCTGTTTTCCGGCGCAGATCCGGGACCGTACCACCCTGACGGCGCTCGAAGGCGTTAACGCCGATTGCCACAAGTTTGACGTCTTCGTGCGCTGGCCCGACGGCACCATAAACAGGCCCCAGATCGTTGCCTTCCAGGATCTCTATTCCGGCAAGATGTTGAGCTGGCGCATCGATCATTCACCCAACATGGTAATGGTCATGGCCGCCTTTGGCGAATTGGTTGAAAACTGGGGCATCCCTAGCCATTGCCTGTTCGACAACGGACGGGAATTTACCGGTAAATGGCTCACCGGCGGCATTCCGAACCGCTTTCGCTTTAAGGTGCGCAAAGACGATCCCCTTGCTGTGCTTCCCAATCTGGGCATTCAAGTTCACTGGGCCAAGCCCGCAAGTGGCCAATCTAAACCGATTGAACGTGGGTTCCGGGATTTTGCAAAGGACGTCGCTTTAGCCCCCCGCTTTGACGGCGCTTATACTGGCAACCGTCCAGATGCCAAACCCGAAAACTACGGCAATCGTGCGATCCCTCTAGACGATTTTGTGAAGGTTGTGGCTGAAGGTGTTGAGGAGCACAATTTACGCGAGGGCCGATTGTCCCCTACTGCACGGGGGCGATCCTTCGACGAGACATTTGCGGAGAGCTACGCCACAGCCCCTATCCGCAAGGCAACCGAGGATCAACGTCGCCTTTGGCTGATGGGTCAAGAGACCGGCAAGCTGAACAAGGACAACGGCCAGCTCCAACTGTTCAGGAACTTCTATCATTCAGACTGGATGTCTGAGCGGGCTGGCAAAAAGATCGTGGCCCGATTTGATCCAGAGGATCTGCATTCCGGTGTTCATATCTACGAGCTCGACGGGTCTTACCTCGGATTTGCCGAATGTCGGCAATCAGTCGGGTTCTTCAACGTTACCGGGGCCAAGGAAGTTGAACGCCGTAATCACAGGATCAAGAGAGCACAAAAGGAGCTTCTGAAGGCCCACCGCCCTCTATCCGTTCAAGACATTGCCGCCGACAGGACTGCCCGCGCGGCGATGCAATCGGAGTTGGTTGAAGCCAAGGTTGTGAAACCGGTTTTCAGCAAAGACCCCGTGTCGGTTCCGCGCCATCAGGTCACCTCCGACCCCACAGTCCTGGAGGCGCGACAGGCCTTTGAACAGCGTGTGAAGGACAAAAAGAAATCAGATCCGAAACCCAAGGCCGTTGGGCGGTTTCAACCTGCCTCGACACCGAGAGAACGGTTTCAGGACGCCAAAGACATCATTGCGAAATCAGACGCCGGGAAACGGGTTGGCAGTGGCGAGGCCGACTGGCTGCGCAGCTACATCGAGCTGCCGGAATATCGCGGTTTTCAGAAAGTAGAAGAATTTGCCAAGCGGGACGACGCCGGTTGATCGCCAATAACGCCGTCCCAATGGCACACCTAAGAAGCAGAGGTACCAATGTTACAGAAAACAAAACTCGGCGAATATGTAAAGCCGCTCACCAATGTTTACCTATTGGCCTCGCTGATAGAGACGCTGGAAAACCGTGACATTGGCCTGCCCGGCATCGGTGTCCTTCACGGCGAACCCGGCGTGGGCAAAACACACGCGGCAATGTTTGCCTCGGCGCACCAGGATATCCTGCATATTCAGCTCACCAACAATTACACCAGTAAGTTCCTGTTTGAGAAGATCCTGAACGAGCTGGGGGCCCGCGAGAAAGGCTCCACCGCCTATCTGGAAATGCGCGCCCAGGAAAGCCTGGCCCAGGCTGGGCGCACCCTGGTCATTGACGAAGCCGACCATGCCCTGAAGCCCCGCATGATCGACAGCATCCGGTTCCTGCATGACCGCTCGGACGTGCCGCTGATCCTGATCGGCCCTTATGACTTCCCGGCGAAACTGGCCAAATACACTGCCATCGCCAGCCGGGTTATGCAGCGGGTCACGGCCCACCCGGCTAGTCTGGACGATGCCCAATCCCTTGCGGGGTATTATGGCCGTGGCGTTGAAATCGCCCCAGATTTGCTGGAGCATATTGTCTCGGAAAGACATGGCAAGGTGCGCGAGATTTGCACCTGCATCGCCCATGTCAGAACCATGGCCCGCACCTGGAACATGCAGAAGGTCACCCTAAAGGACTGGGGCAAGGAACCCTTTCCAGCCGGGAATGAGTTTCTGGCCGTTGGGGGTGCCCTATGAGCGACTACGTCCCATCCGGGAAATATGAGCAAGAAATCTGGCAGTTCATCCAGTCGCGCCAGGTGTTCACCCATGCTGACGTCGAAGCCTTCTGTGCTGCTGGGGATTGGAAGCGCACCAACTACCTGCGCAGTCTGGCCCGCCTGAACCTGGTCATGCTATATCAGCGCAAGGGCAACATTCGCTATTACACCGCGCAAGATCCGGCCAGCCTGTCGGGCGATGCAGCTTTGATTGATACCAGCGCTATGGATGCGCAATGGCGCTCTGACAGGCTGGGGTCCAAGATTTCCGCATTCCAGGACAGGGCACAGCCGCTCCAGCCCTGGACGCCGCAATCCCCCGAAGAGCAAAAGCTCTGGGGTTTTGTCCGCAGGCAGCTCCGGTTCACCCGCGATCTTGTCCTGGCGCAGAAGATCGCCCCGGACAACAAAACAACATTGTTTTTGAGGTCCTTGGAAAACGCCGGCCTGCTGAGATCCGCCGGTTATGACAATGGCAAGCCCTACTATACCGCGTTCTCGACCTTGGAAATCATGAGCCGGGCCAAGGACAAACGCCTGTCCACGGAAGGTAGGATCTGGACGGCAATGCGGGCCGCGAACAAGTTCACCGTTGAGGACATGCTGATGACCTTTGCCGGGTTGGAAGAGGACTTCTCGGAAAAGGGCATCCGCAGCTACTGCTCGACATTGGAAAAAGCCGGGTATCTGAAAGACAGCCGCCGGGGCCGCACCTCGGCGCAATCTGTTCGCTACCACCTGGTGCGCGACACTGGCCCCCTGCCCCCAACAATTAAACGTCTTCCCGTCGTGGTCGACCCAAACGAGGGCCGTGTTGTCTACGTCCAGGGGGAGGAAGTCACATGGGCAACCTCATAATCAGCGACCGCGAAATTGTGGCGCAAGATGCCTGGGGCGATGAGATCCCCGACTGGATCATGACCCTGATCCGCGAATGCGACGGCAGCTCACAAAACAAGGTTGCCACCCGCCTTGGTATCAGCGCCGCAGCCGTTAGCCAGGTCATTCGAAAAAGCTACCAGGGCAGTTACGACAACGTCGCCATGCGGGTGCGCGAAATCTACATGAGCGGCGATATCGAGTGCCCTGCCATCGGTGAAATCGCTTCTGAAATCTGCCTGCATTGGCGCGACGAGATCCGGCGCGGCACCTCCTCCGATCCCCAGCGCGTTCTGATGACCCGGTTTTGCCGGAAGTGCCCACGCAACGCTCCAAAATCCAGCGGCGCTAGGGACATAGCAACGCCCGAAACCGACGTCAAACTTGTCTTCAAGTCCCGGAGGTTTGCAGATGCAAAATCCTGAACGAAGCCCGCAAGACTTGCGCAATCAACTATCCGCTAATCTGCTCAAGTTGACTGATGGTATGGTGGTCTCACAGATCTGCAAGAAAGCAAACATTAGCCGAAACCAGTTCAACCGCTATCTGACTGGCGAGAGCTTTCCACGCCCTGATGTCTTGGACCGGATTTGTACTTTCTTTGGGGTCGATGCCAACATCCTGTTGCGCCCGCTTGGAAACGCCCCGGAAACGCCCGAACGCATCGTGCTGCGCCATGCCATCCGGGCCGGCCGTTTTGACTGCGCCGGTGACCTGACGCTGGCCGTGATGACGGTTCGTAGCTTTTACAAGACATACGAGGCCCGGTGCATTCTGGCGCAATGCGCTGGTGTCCTAAGCCCATGCGATTTCCAAATGTTGGCCGAGGAAGCCGGGTTTTCGGACCTGCAGCCCGAACCCATCGCAATCCTGTCTCACCCCCCTGAAACACCCAAACCGGAGCAGATCCATTGAGCCCTCAAACCCCAAGCCAATTTGAACCCGCACCGATACCCGACGGTCGCGTCACTGCAAACGGTAATACCTACATGACCGATGCCAAGGGCGGTCTTATTCCGGTTGACCTGGTCAAAGCCCAGGACCAGCTCCAGGACGAAACGGTGCGTAAGATTGCCGGATACGCATTGGCGCTCAGCACCCAGACCGCCCGGTTCAAAGAACATGTCTTTGACGACATTGGAGACTTTGAGGCGATCCTGGAACAGGAATACGGGTCCACCATTGGCGGCAAACGAGGCAACAAAACCCTGATGAGCTTTGATGGCCTATTCAAGGTTCAAGTGTCGGTGGCCGATCAGTTCGACTTTGGCCCCGAGCTGCAGATTGCCAAGGGTCTTGTTGACGAATGCCTGAATGAATGGTCCGCCGAAGCCCCGGTCGAATTGCAAGCCATCGTCACCAATGCCTTCAACACCGACAAAGAAGGCCAGATCAATCGCGCCGAGATTTACAAACTCTTGCAACTGGACATCCAGGACGAACGCTGGACGCGCGCCATGCAGGCCATTCGCGACGCTATGCGCGTGGTCGGAAAATCCACTTATGTGCGCTGCTACCGACGCCCCACACCGGATGCCAAGTGGCAGCACATCACCATTGATTTGGCAAAAGCCTGAAGCCCCCACCCAAGAAAGGACCCTAGAATGGCAAAGAGTAAAACCGAAATGCGCCAGGCTCTACGCAGCAGCTTCACCGCCTTTGCGATCAAACAACGGCGAGCCTCCTTGGTTTTAGGGGCCCGGCTCTCGGTGCTTAAAACGGACGCAGCCCTGTCCAAAATGGAACCCGGTGAGTTTGACACCATCGCGCGCCAAGAAATGGAAACCACCATGCGCCGGATGGAAGCCGACGTGGCGACGTCTCACCCGGTTGTGCCCCTATCAAGCGAGGTGTCCTGATGAACCGCGCCCTGCAGCAAAAGATCCACATCGGTTGCCGCGAACTTGGCCTGGACGGTGACGCGCGCCGTGCCCTGCAGCTTGTTGTGACCGGCAAGGCCTCCATGAAAGACATGAGCGACGCCGAACTATTAAAAGTGCTTAAACGGCTCAAAAGCGACGGCTTTAAAACCTCTTCAAAGGGATCGAAAAAGCATAAGGCCGCGCCGCGTCCAGATCTGCGCCTGGTGCATGTGATTTGGACAAAGCTCGGCGAGGCAGGCGAATTGCGAGATCCCAGCCGGAAAGGATTGAACAAATTCATTCGGGATCAGTTTGGCAATGTCTGGGGCTCAGTGCCTGCCGACGTCGACATGCTACGCGATCACAAACAAATCAACGCTGTGATCCAAGCTCTGAAGGCCTGGGGTGTACGCGCTGGTATTGATTTTAACTGGTTGGGGCATCGCAAATGAAAAAGCCCCGTCACCGCGTTTCTGACCACGCCGTCCTGCGCTACATGCAGCAGGTGCAAGGCTTCGACATAGAGGCATTGCGGCGCAGGATTGGCCGCATCGTCGACCGACATCGGGAACATGACGGGGCCAGCGGTGTGGTCTCGGGTGGCTTCGTCTACAAGCTGCAGGGCGGCGTTGTTTCCACGATCATCCCCGCCAATCGCCGCCACCAATCCGGACGCAAAGGTGGAAGTGGGCGACGTAATGATCGCTCCTGACCGGCCCTATCCAAGACCAACTGCCCAGGTCGAACCCTACTTCGAGGTTCTTGGCCTGACCGACACCCTGCGCTTTATCGAAGAGTTCGGCGGCACCGAAATCTATATCGCCAAAAACCCCAGAACCCGATCCAGCGTCGTGGCATTGCTTGGTTTCGACAAGGCAAATGCGCTGACTAGCATATCGCACCGCTTGCAGCCTCGGGTCCCACTGGCAAAAAAATGGCGTGCGTGCGCCTACAAAGCCCAAGGCCTAGCAACGGTTGAGATCGCCCGAAAACTTGGCGTAACCGACGTGGCTGTTCGTAACTGGTTAAAGGTTGGCGAGGTTCAAAATCACGCCCAACGAAAGAGCACCCCCCTACCTCCCTTGCCTTTGTTTCCTGATCTCTAAAGTTTTCGCAATCTAGCAGTGTCAGTATTGATCTGTTAGTCGCGAGTTAAACTGTTGAGGCATTCTGCACGAAAGGTGGTTTCCGGGCCTTCGCTGCGGTTAGTTTCAACGGCAGCAATGCGCAGATAGTCACCTTTGCCAAGTTCGGGCGCAGTTCGTTCTGTTAGAACGTGAACGATCCAAACTGGACACTCGTGTCGCCAGTCAATGCTATGTTGCAGCGTCACCGAGGCGGCCATTTCCGAATTGGGGAAACTACCTTGTTCATCAATATCTGACAAACAGGAAATTAGTTAGATGTTATCAAATTAAGCCCAATCCTCACCGAAATGAGCTTCTCTATGGCAGTTTGGGCAAAGAGCCATAGTATTTTCAACTACGTCCTGACCTCCTTCTGCCAATGGTATTGTATGGTGGACTTCCAAAAATGGGCGGCCATTGGATTTGCGGTTGAATGGCGCAGGGGATAGGCATCGGTCGCAGATACCATTGGCCTGGCTCAACCTTTCTGCCACTACGTCTGGATTGCGCCGGAACGCAAATGTCCTGATAACAACTCGATTTGAGTTTGGATCTGTATTTTCTAGACGTGAACGGCGATCCTCCGATGAGTTCATCAATGCAGCGTCGACCTCTGCTTGAAAACGATAAACAGGATCTTGGCATAAGGGCGGTAAAATAGCCTCAAATTCTTTGCACAACTTCCGCAATCCAGGACGGTTACCCCCACTCGAAAGGGCCTCGTAATATTCTATGTGTGCCATCGTCGCTTGGATGGCCTTTTTCAGGCATTCGAACCCGAACTCAAGACATATACGTTCGAAATAGAAACGCGTAACTAGTTCGCTAAGCGTCCTATGGTACTCTTCACCCTTCAACATCTGCGAGAAGTTTCGGATCATGTCACTGGCGGATGCGCGGTTCATACCCAAGCGTTCGACCAACACGCCTATTGCTTCAGACTCGGAGGCTTTCTTGAGCCAGACACTAACGGCTTGTACGTAAGCTTCCTCGGCTTCTTTCTGGCCAATAATTTGGGTCATTTTGATTTCCAACTTTTAAAATATTGCGACTAATAGCTTTTCTCGTACCGGCTGAACCGACCACCAAATGCCAGTCTGTTCGGCCTAGATCCGCCGTTCAACAGGGTGTGGAACATTGCAGTGCAGCCTTTCGAAGCAGTCACCTGCCGCTCGGCTTTGCAAACCTACACTCCTAATGCCGCCATTCTTATCGGTGCAGCTTTTAGGGCGCCACTTACATGTGAAACGAGAAGCACGGCTAGATCGGAACGGTGTATGGTATAATGTTTCCACAAAGTGACATTGATGCGTGACTCTTATAATGGGATTCCTGTTAGTTGTCAGGTGTCGTTTATCATCATATTCATACATTATATTTTTAGCGGAAATTTTGGTATGACCAACAAACAAAAAGCACCCTCTCCTCGTGACTTAGCTATCGAAGCTGCACAAGTATTTATGATATTTCCCTCGGAAACATTCCTTGCTCCGCTTGAGCCGTATTCAGACGGTGAGTATCCGTGCGCGAAATCTGTTGCTTCTGCGGCTGAGGGTCTTCATAGCGTGATCAGTGCGGCCGGGCTTCCATTCCAACTTATTCAAGAGTCGACGATGCAGCGTCGATTTGACAGGTTTCATGCTGCGGAGCGTATTCTTGCTCTTATTCCCGAAAAGCCAGGCAGTGGCCTTAGTGAAGACTCTGAGCGACGCGCCTTAAAGTCAGCTGACCAAAAGATGACTGAATTCCTTAATAACGACGAGGGAAGCGATATCATACGGGATCAAATAATTTTTGAAATGGATAGGCGCTTGAAATCATCAACCGTGAGGATTGCTGCGCAAGAATTACTTGTTCAGACGTTGATTTCCACTTGGTCAATCTTCGAAAGCTTCGCTCGTTCATTTATAATTGCATGGCTTAATGATGATCCTAGTCGAGCATCTTCCATCATTGCCTCTCAGGATTTGAAAGATTTTTTTGGAAAGAAGGTCGTCGATCTTCAAACAATTGGCGACCACGGATTCGACCTTTCAAAGTCGATGGGCACAGTTCTCTTTAAAGATCGACGGCTCGACAGTCTTGGAAACATCAGGGGGGCAATGAAGGCTTTTTTCAATTCGTCAAATATTCAGACCGCATTAGGCAAAGACCTATGGATATTGAACCAGAGGCGGCACCTTTTCGTTCACAATCGTGGTGTGGTTGACTTGGAATACTTAAAGAAATCGGGCGACACAGCTCCTTTAGGCGAACGGTTAACCCTGAAATGCGCTGACGTCGAACAGCACCTCGTTTCAGTTAGAGAAGCCATTATTGCTGTTGGCGATGCAGCTGCGGCAACAGCAAAATCAGTTTGAAATTTAGTTGACTACCGCCAGTTGGGTGCATGGATTAACCGCGCAGCAGCTAATGTCTGCTATCCGTCCATACTACTAGGCCTGGGTTTCAGATACATTACGCAAACGAATGTCGAGTTGGGGCTGATTGTGTTGAAAACTCTAATATCAGCAATTGGAAAATTTTTGGCAGAAACGCATCTCTTACTAAAATCAGATGAGGTTGTTCCCAAGGCGCGCAGAGTTCACCCACCAGCACCGGAGGCCAGTTTTGGCCGACCCCTCTGCCAAATTTTGCACTTGCCCTGTATCGGTCAGGAATTTGCCACCTATGCTCGAAATCTGAGCTTTTCAACACAATCGGCTGGAAGCGGACATTAGACTTGCTTGATGCCAACAGTGACAAGGAGCCGAAAATCGCCTTATCTGTCACATCCGATCCCATCTCGATCACGGTCTAGCCCGTATATATCAGGACCTACAACACGTACCGGTCCGCGAACATAGGCAGGCCCATTGCCTCGACCTCCAGCGCAATCCACGTCGCTTGCAATAGGCACACAAGCCCCAGTGTAACTAGGGTGGCACTTCTTTTCCAAGGTGTGGGTGACTTGGGTTTGTTGCACTTGCCTAGGTCGCTGAGTGGTACTCAGGTATTTTCCAAACATCCAACCAATGCGGTTGTTGACAGAAAGCTTGATCCACCCATTTTCCGAAGTGAGCGCTTGAACCCTCTGGCCTCGTTTCAGCTGAAATATCTTATTGTAGGAAGTGCCGGGCCCCGACCGAACATTCACGACATTGCCGGTAACATATTGGGTTTTGGACGATGGAGCATTCTGGGATCTGGGCGTGGACACAGTGGTAGGGGTTGGCACTTTTCGAATTGAAAAATCGTTTGAATCATCATCAAGAGCAGCCAAACCAATGACAGCTCCAACCGCAACCATACTCCAACCCTTCAATCTCATTACTAAATTGACCTGTTTCTAAATGCAGTTATCTGCGACTGTTTAGAAGGCGTTGTCAACGAAGGGGCTTTAGCCTAGTGGCTAATAGCCGCAGCCCAATGCAGACTTTGAGGCAAAAAGAGCGTTGGCCCCAGTCCCAAACGAACATTCACTCCCCCAAGTTTACCTGCCACAACCAGTTGCGGGTGTTTAAAGCACTCTGAAGTCGACCATTCTGACCCTGAAAACAGGTTTGCAGAGGGGTCGAATAATGCAGTCAGTTCAGCAAATTGCCAAAGCCATTGTCGCGCGCGAGGGCGGCTATGTGAACGACGCCGACGATCCTGGCGGGGCTACCAATTACGGCGTGACCATCCACACCATGCGCCGTTTGGGGCTAGACCTGGACCGCGACGGCGATGTGGACGTCTCAGACGTGCGCCTGCTGACCCGGCCCCAGGCTGTTGATATTTTCATCCGGCACTATTTCAAGGGACCGCGCATTGATCTGCTGCCTGTCGAGCTGCAGCCATCAGTGTTCGACATGTATGTGAACGCTGGCGGCAATGCGGTGAAGATCCTGCAGCGGCTGCTTCGGGATTTTCAGGAACCGGTGACTGTAGACGGCGCGCTAGGCCCCAAGTCCGCCGCCGCCGTCCAGCGGGCTTACAAAAAGGCTGGCGCATATTTCGTGGACGCCTACGGCATCGCCCGCCGCAATTACTATTTTCGCCTTGCTGACCGGCGCACCAAGTCGCGCAAATACGCCCGCACTCGTGCTGGCGGTAAAGGCGGCTGGATCAAGCGGGCCGAGGAGTTCATCGCTCCGCAGTTCCACATGACAGATCAAGAATTTTCCAAGCGCGTAGGGGGCTGGTCATGAACCTGCTGAAATTGATTTTTGGTGGTGGCCGTAATGTGGTCGCCGAGACCGCCGGGGTGTTCATGGAAAACACCGAAGCAGGCGCACAGCGTCGCGCCGATTATGCTCAGTCGGCATTGGGCCAGTTCGGGGCCGAGTTCCAGGTCGAACGCAAGGGGCGTTTTGATCGCTTTATGGACGGGTTAAACCGCCTGCCCCGTCCGTTTATTGTGATTGCCATTTTTTCACTGTTTGCCTCGGCCATGTTCGACCCGCTTTGGTTTGCCGAACGGATGCAGGGGCTGGTTCTGGTGCCAGACCCATTGTGGTGGTTGGCCGGAACCATTGTGGCCTTCTATTTTGGCGGTCGCTTCCAGATGAAATCGCAAGAGTTCAGCCAAGCAATCACGCAAAGCACCGCCCGGTTGCCGCAGGTTCTGGAAAGCATCAGCCAAATCCGTGCCCTCCGCCATGACAGCCCAGGCGCTGCCGAGACCGGCACCGACGCTGGATTGTCCGAAGCCGCTATTGAACCGTCAGACAACGAGGCCGTCCGCGCCTGGCGCGAGGGTGGCAAGTGACTTTGGATTATGATCTGGCCCTGAAAACCCTTGGGGTGGCTATTCCACTGGGCGGCATAATCTACACCTGGTTTGCCACCCGTCAAAAGGACGTGGACGAGGCCCTCAAGACCGTCAGCTCCCGCCTGGACACTGGGTCCAAACGTATGGACCAGCACGATCTGGAAATCCAGGCGCTGCAACAGACCGTTGCCTCGCTGCCTGCAAAAGAAGACATGCACCGACTGGAACTGACAATGAGCGACATCGGCGGCGAAATCAAAGCCATCGCTGCCCACATTGGCGCGCAGCGCGATGTGATGCGACGCCTGGAAACCGTTGTCACGCGGCATGAAGACCACCTACTCGACAAAGGAAAAGGCAAGTGAGCTATTCAGACACAGTGCGCCAACATGCCCGGATTGCCATTCTGCGCTTTCTGGAAGACGCGCCAAAGTACACATCGAATGTGTCCATGCTGGCCTCGCAACTTCCCCTGATCGGAATTGCCTTCACCCGTGCCCAAGTGGTGACCGAGCTGGCCTGGCTAAAGGAACAGGGCTTGGTTGAAACCGAGGAAACTGGCGCGTTCATCGTTGCTATTGCGACCACGCGCGGCGTCGAGATTGCCCAGGGCATTGCCCGCCATCCTGAAATCCAGCGCCCCAAGCCGGGGGCGTAATCCATGCCTCCGCCTAAGAAACTGGATCTGGTCCCGGATGAGCTGCGCCAACGATTGGCGCAACTGCTACAGGAACGCGGTTTTGGTGACATCATGGACGTCACCGACGAACTGAATTCGTGGCTTGAAGAACGCGGCGAAAAACTCACCATCGGCAAGTCAGCCGTAGGAGAGTTTTCCAAGCTGCTGAAAGATCAGCGCGACGCTTTTGCCATGGCTGAAACCATGTTGGCCGACTTGGACATCGAGGGCGAAAGCAACATGCACAAAGTGCTGATGCAGATGATTGCAACAGCCGCCTTCCAGATGATGCAAGCCATGTCTGAAAAGGATCAGGACTTTGACCCCAAAAGCCTGGCCAACCTGTCCCGCATGCTTAAGGATCTGATGCAGTCTGCTGGGATGCGCGAAAAACTGCGAGAAGACGAGCGCCGCCGCGTTGAGCAGAAGGCCCGCGAAGCCGCCGTTGATGACTTTGAGCAAGCGGCCATTCAGCTCGGCATGACCAAAGGCACCATCCAGGGCATCCGCGAACAGATTTTGTTTGGCGGCAAGCGATGACTGCTGAACCCCTCTCCGACCAGAAATGGGACGCCCTGCGCGCCCAAAGCCGCCAGGCCCTACCCGATGTCATTGCTGACGACGACGATCTGCCAGCGGTGCTGCTGGACTATCAAAAAACGCTGCTGCAAACGACCGCTTTGTACCCATTCGTAGTCTGCGAAAAGTCCCGCCGGATCGGCATGACCTGGGCGGTGGCCGCAGACGCTGTGCTGACCTCGGGCGCGTCCAAACCCGCTGGCGGCATGGACACGCTTTACATCGGCTTTAATCTCGACATGGCGCGCGAATTCATCGACACGGCGGCGATGTGGGCAAAGGCCTTTATTCCGGCGGCCAGTTCGGTGCAGGAATTCCTGTTCAAGGATCAGCGCAACGGGGAAGAAGATCGAGACATTCTGGCCTTCCGGATCAAGTTTGCCTCTGGCTTTGAGATTGTCGCACTGACCAGCAAGCCGCGATCCCTGCGGGGACGTCAGGGTTATGTGATCTTTGACGAGGCGGCCTTCCACGAAGAGCTGGACGAGATGTTGAAAGCCGCCAACGCACTGCTAATGTGGGGCGGCAAGGTGCTGGTGATTTCCACCCACGACGGCGATGCCAACCCGTTCAATGTCCTGGTGCGTCAGATCCAGGCGGGAGAGCGCGGCGACAATGCCAAAGTGGTGCGGGTTGATTTCAGCGACGCCATTGAGGCCGGGCTTTATGAGCGCATCGCCCTTGTCACTGGCAAACCCGACACCGAAGAGGCCAAGAAAGCCTGGTCAGATGATATTCACAAGATCTATGGCGACGATGCCGACGAAGAGCTTCATTGTATTCCCAAAGCGGGCACCGGGGCCTGGCTCACCGCGCCGCTGATCGAGGCGCGCATGACTGCCGACGCTCCGGTTCTGACCTTAGAGCTGCCAGACGACTACCTGCAATTGCCTGAAGACAGACGGCGGGACCTGTTGCGCGACTTCATGTTGGATCTGGAAGAGGTGCTCTCGGGGCTTGATCAAAAGCCCCATTATGCCTTGGGATTTGACTTTGCCCGCGTGGCCGATCTGTCAGTCCTGAGCCTGCTGGCCATCGAGCAAAACCTGAACCGCCGCGAGGCCCTGTCGATTGAAATGCGCAATGTGCCAGGCGATGAGCAAAAGGCCATTGTCGCTGAAGTCATGAACGCGGTGCGCGAAGGCCTGGTCGGGGCTGCCTTTGATGCCACTGGCATGGGTTGGACCGTCGCCGAAGACATGGGCCGCAAATTTGGCTTGCGCGAGAGTATTGATACCCCCGGCCTGGTTTGGGCTATCAAGTTTAGCCAGGACTGGTACCGGCTGGAAATGCCGCCCCTTAAAACCGCCTTTGAAGACGCCACCATCGCAATCGGCAAAAGCGACGACCACGTCAGCGATCTGCGCTCGGTGAAGAAAATCCGGGGCATTCCGCGTGTGCCTGAAGTGCGCGAAGCAGACGCCAAAGGCAAGAAACGCCACGGCGATTATGCCATCGCCCTGGCACTGGCGCATTTCGCCTCCCGCCAACGTTGGGTGGAAATTGACTACACGCCGGTCGGCGATCCGCGCCGCGACAGCCTGACCGGCAATTCCGGCGATGAATGGGGCTCAGCGTCTGAAGGCAGCGATTGGTGGCGGTCACCGTTAGGTGCCGGTTTAAGAGGGGGGATCTAATGGCCCGTAGACAACAAAAAGTTCTCGGCCCAGATGGTCGCCCGATTGACCGTGCATCGCTTACAGAGGAAATCGCCGCGCCGAGCTTTGGCGGGGTCCGCTCCCCTGTGACTGGCTATCCGGCTGATGGGTTGAACCCGTTGCGTCTGGCGCAGATCCTCAGGTCTGCCGACCACGGCGACCCGGTGCGCTATCTGGAACTGGCCGAAGCCATTGAAGAGCGCGACCCGCATTACGTCGGTGTGTTGGGCACCCGTAAACGGTCAGTCAGTCAGCTCGACATCGCAGTAGAGACCGTTGATGACAGCCCTATTAGCGTCGAGATGGCCGAGCGGGTCCGCAAGTGGGTGAAGCGCGGCGAGTTGACCAGTGAGCTGTTTCATATTCTGGATGCTGTCGGCAAAGGCTATTCCTTTACGGAAATCATCTGGGAAAGCTCTGAGGGGCAATGGCAGCCTAAGGAACTTAAACTCCGTGACCCGCGTTGGTTCCGGTTTGAGCGCCATAACCTGGAAACGCCACTTATGCTGAATGATATCGGCCAAGAGGTTCCCCTGCCCGCCTTCAGGTTCATTCATGCCCGGATGCAAGCCAAGTCGGGCCTGGCCTTGCGGTCCGGTATCGCCCGCGTGGCGGCCTGGACTTGGATGTTCAAGGCCTTCACCCAGCGAGACTGGTCGATCTTCAGCCAAACCTACGGCCAGCCTTTGCGGATCGGCAAATATGGGCCGGGAACATCTGAGAAAGATCGCAACAAGCTGTTTCAGGCGGTGGCGAATATTGCCGGTGACTGCGCCGCCATCATTCCCGAAAGCATGATGATTGAATTTGTCACGGCCCAAAACATGGGCTCCTCAACCGAGCATTATGAAAAGCGCTGCGACTGGCTGGACCGGCAAACCTCCAAACTTGTGTTGGGTCAGACTGCCACCACCGATGCCGTCACCGGTGGCCTGGGTTCTGGCAAAGAGCATCGAGAGGTCCAGGAGGATATCGAGACCGCCGACGCTCAGGATCTGGGCGCAATTCTAAACCGCGATCTGATTATTCCCTGGATGCAGTTTGAGTTTGGGCCACAGAAAACCTACCCGCGCCTGGTGATCGCCCGCCCGAAAGCGGAAGACTTAAAAGCCTGGACCGATGCCGCCGTGCCATGGGTTCAGATTGGCCTCGAAGTGGATGAAGGCGAAATCCGCGACAAGCTGGGCCTGAGTGCCCCCAAGGCTGGCGCGCCAGTTTTGGGCAAAACCGCGTCCACAGCTTCAAATCCACAGGTCGCCGGTGGCAAAGGCGACAAGAATAGCCCTGAGACTAAAGTTAAATACCACTTAAAGGGCCTCAACGGGAATTTTCAGGGGGATGCCGCTCTACAGTCTCAAGAGCCCTCAGCGGGCCACGTTGACGATATCGAGCCAACTGCGCTTTTAGCCGATCAATTGGGTCAAGCCGCCACTCCGGCAATGACGAACATGGTTTCAACAATTGAGGCCATGCTGGAAGCGTCTGGTTCGCTGGAAGAATTCCGTGAAAATCTCCTGGGCGGATTTCCAGAACTGCCCACCGAGGATCTGGCCAAAGTCATGGGCGAGGCCATTGCTGCCTCTATGGCTGGTGGCCGCGCCATGATTGAAGACGCCGCAGATGACTGACCCGGTTGGTGCCATTTTCCGCCAGCCCTTTGCGCAGCAAGTGGCGGCGTTCCGGCTGCGCCTGGGCAATCTGGTGCCCAGTTCGGCTTGGGATGATTTGGCGGGGTCCGCTCAGGACCGGGGCTTTATGGTGGCCGGTGCCGTTAAGGCCGATCTGCTAGCGGATCTGGCAGCCGCAGTAGAGCGAACAATTACTGAAGGCACCGGCACTGAAGCATTCAAACGCGATTTCAGGGCCATTGTTGCCAAGCGCGGATGGACCGGCTGGACAGGAGAAGACACTGAAGCCGGGCAAGCCTGGCGGATGCGGACGATCTACCACACCAATATGCGAAGCTCCTTTATGGCCGGTCGCCTTGCTCAGTTGCGCCAGGGCAAATTCAAGTATTGGATTTACCGCCACGGCGGGTCCAACGAGCCACGTTTGCAGCACCTTGCCTGGGACGGGCTGATCCTGCCGTCAGATCATCCATTCTGGGTGAAGGCCTTCCCACCCAATGGGTTTGGCTGCAATTGCCAGATCTTTGGCGCGCGCACCATGGGTGGAGCCAAACGGCGCGGCGGCGATCCTTCCAAGGTCCTGCCTGACGATTGGGGCCAGGTGAACCCCAACACCGGACGTCTGGACGGTATTGGGGAAGGCTGGGACCATGCCCCCGGTGGCTCTGTCGCCGACCTGGTGCAGACTATGGCAGGCAAAACCGTCAACTGGCCCTATGCGATTTCTCGCGCCTATATGGATGACCTGCCCGCCTCGGCCCAGGACGCCCATTCCACCGCCTATCGCAACCTGGTCTCGCTGCAGGACGACGTGCGCCGCTACGCCGGGGCGGTTGCTGACGGGCGCACAGTCGCGCCGATCCGCACAATGGGCCGGTTGAGCCAGGCACATCGCCAGCGCATTGCCGAAGCCACCGGGCAAGATCTGGACAACTACCACTTCACTCTGGACGATTCCGCTGTGCGCCATGTCCTGGCGTCACACGGCAACGCCTCAGAAGACTTGCGGGGTCAATTCGAGATCAACCAGGAAAACCTTGCTTTGTTGCCCCGCATTCTGGATCAACCTGATAGCATAGAGGCCGCAGGCACTTCGCGCGCTGGTCATTCGATTGTTCGGTTCTCGAGGCGGTTTGGCGCACAGATCTACACAGTGGCGCTAGAGATTCAGGGCAATAAGCACCGCATGTTGGTGGTGCAAAGTATGTGGGGGAGAAACTCTCCTGTTCGATCTCCGATTTGAACGCCCTGCCTCGGAACCAACACTTTTTTAGATCCCAGAAAATGGTGGGCCAGAGGCCAAATTGCCAGTTTGACCGACTGGAGCAAATGACAACAGTCTTGTCGGAGATCTAAGAGATTTCAACATTGAGGGTATCAAACATGAAGAATATTACACTATACTTGATCAACAGAAATACATTAACTGTTAGTGTACATTAGTACTTTTTAGAAATTTCTTATGACGAATAATGGAGGCACAAAATGCCCAATGGAGTTGCAAAAAAAAGTGATCCTAAACCAGTATGGCACAATCCAAAATGGGTTACTGCAATTGTTGGTGTCATAGGTGCGTTTCTAACTGTGCCAGAAGTTGTAAGCGATTATCTATCAAAGCAGCAAGACATTGAACTCGCGGTGGAAAAAACAAGAGAGCAGAGTTTAAAAAACGCAAATGACAACCAATCTCTTGAGTTCTCCATCGTAAACAATACACTCGCGCAGCAAGGGGCAGAGCGAGTTTTTGTTTTGAGGTACCTTGCAAGAACGCTTGATGACGAAGACGCAAAGCTATGGGCTAATGAAGAAGTCGTTCGGCTTGAAAAGTTAGCTCAACTTGAAGCGAACTTGACCACGAAAACGAACGAGATATCAGCGGCACTACAAGAATTGGCGCGTGACACACCAACCGGAGAGCCACCGTTAGAAAATCCTGCTTTGGACATTTTACGTCAAGAGTTGGATACGCAGAAAGCCGAATTGCAACGTCTGGTAAGAGAGGCTGGAATTTCATCCATATTGCCGTCTCCAACTCAATATGGTGACACGGGCCGAGAAATAAATCGAATCATTATCGCACCCGTTCAGTCTGACAATATTTTGAATATAAAAAAATTTCAGATAAGCTCTCTAGGTTTTTCGGATGTAGGTGCACATTTCCTCATTACGTCCCAAGGCACTATTGAAAACGGTAGAAGCATTTCAAAGGCGCCAGCAGTCCTTTCTGGGAGTAATGAAAATACTATTGGTATCTATATCAACTGCCCTCTTTGGGAGGAACTTGCAGGCACAATTAAATGTGACTTATCCAATGACCAAATTTTCAGTCTTCGGAAACTGATCAGTGATCTCATGGCAGAATTCGGGATACCAATAGAACGCGTTTTTGATCGAGGACAAATTTCTAATCGCCACCTTCGAACTACAATTCTTGAAGAACTTTCATCTATCACTGGCGATTCAAGCCAATGAATGCCGACCTTTAAAAGTGCTATTTCATGGTAAGAGAGTAAATTGTCTCACCGTGAAGCCTTTGCGAAACTCCAGATCTGAAAGCGGTCTTTGGCCTTACAGCGACGAGCAGAGTTAAAGTCCGCAACCTAGTCACTCGCACTCACCGCAGTGAATGATTGCAGTTCACCGCCTCGGTTTAATTTCCTGCGATATTCGCATCGGCGGCTATGGGTTTTGCGCGATCCCTGTATAGTTCAGCAAAGGAACCTGGCGGTCTAATGCCCCCAGCGAAAGCAAAGGTGAAATCGCTATGGCCAGTATTGAGTACAATACAGACACCCTGGACCCGGCTCTGGCTGCGGTGGCCGCCGCAGTTGAGGACATGTCGCTGGTGATGGCCGACATTGGCGAGTTGCTGGTGGCCTCAGCCCAGGACCGCATGCGTGACGGCGAACAACCCGACGGCTCTCCCTTTGCGCCGCGCTCTCAAACCACCCTGGATCGCTACGCCAAACTGAGCCTGAGTTTTGGGGCGCCACTGAATCAATCAGGCGATATGCGCAACACGCTGTTTTATGATGCGGACAAAGACGGCGTCGAATATGGCTCAAACGCCATTCAAGCCGCCGTGATGCAGTTTGGTGCGGCCAAGGGGGCTTTTGGTAAGGAGGCGAATGGGGCTTCACTTCCCTGGGGCACCATTCCTGCCCGTCCTTTCATTGGCTTGTCTGATGACGATGAGGCCGGTATCCTGGCCGAGCTGGAAGACTGGCTGGAAGAGGCCGCTAACAGCCAGGATTGACTGGCAGATTGACTGGCACGGATTTCCTCGTCATCTTGTCCAACACGCCATGATACCCCCACACCCGCAAGCTGTTGCGGGTGTCTGCGTTTTAGCTCTGCTGCGAATATGGCGGCATGAGTAAAATCACACAAACCACCTCCGTTGCGTTGAATTCCCAGCTCCTGCCCGATGACATGGGCGCGGTGCCTGAGTGGGTGCATCTGCTGCCCACCAGCGACGGCCTGGTGCAAACCAATGATGCGCGGGGTCCCTACCATGTAACCAACGCGGAAAAGATCATTGCAGACAGTTTTGCCTTTGCCGAACGCCTGCCCATTGACGAAAACCACGCTATTGACCTTGCCGCGCCAAAGGGGCTCCCCGCCCCAGCGCGCGGCTGGATCGTTGAAATGCAGGCCCGCACAGATGGGATCTGGGGCAAGGTTGAATGGTCTGATGAAGGCCGTTCCCTGCTGACGACACGCGCCTATCGCAACCTCTCCCCTGTAATTGCCATCCCCGACAAGGCTTCCAAGTCCGTCATGGGAATTTTGCGGGCCAGTCTTGTTAATCGACCCAACTTTCGCGGGCTTGCCTCGCTCAACCAGGAGACCGACGACATGTCGTTTCAGAAAAACATCGCCGGGGTGCTGGGGCTTAGCGCCGATGCCTCGGAAGAGGATATTTCCTCCGCGCTGACCACTTTGAAAGACGGCGGCGCAACCGCAACAATCGAGCTGCAATCACAGCTTGGCGAAATTGGCACTGTTCTGGGCGTCGCTGACGGCGGCGATGTGCTGGCTGCAGCCAAGGTTGCCAGGGCCGGTTTGGGGGGCGAGACCGCCCTGCAGGCCTCAGTTGCTGAGCTGCAGGCGGCAAATACCAGCCTGCAAACCGACCTTTCGGCTCTGACTAATGACCGCGCTTTGGAAAAGGCTAAGTCATTCGTCACTGGCGAGATGGAAAAGGGCCGCATGATCCCAAGCCCGATGAAGGATCATTACATTTCCATGCACCAACAGGACCCCGAGCGGGTTGAAAAGGAAATCAACGCACTGCCCAAAATGAACGGTGCGATTATTCCCGATGTTCTTCCAGAACATGGCGGGGCCATTTCCCTGAATGCTGCTGAACTGGCGGCCAAGGCCACCGTCTATCAGGCGGACCAGGCAGCCGCCGGAAATGACATCAGCATGTCTGTTGCCGTGCGCGCCGTTGAAGGAGCCCAAACATGATCCCGACATTTATTCGCGCCTATCCGGCAGGCGCCGCTGTAGCCGGTTACCGCATCGTCATGTTTTCCGACGCCGCCTCCAGTAACACCATCACTCAAGCAGATAGCAACACGGCTTCAAGTCTTGGCGTCTCAGATGCCATGGGGTCTGAGCTTGACGGCATGTGCGACGTGCACCGTGACGGGTTGGTCCATGTTGAACTGGGCGGCACCGTCGCCGCAGGTGATCCGCTGACCTCAGACGGCGAGGGCAAGGCCATTGCGGCTATTGCCGCCACTGCCACCACCATCCGCATTGTCGGTTTTGCCGATGAGCCTGGCGTTACCGGTGACGTCATCGACGCCTTCCTGTCCCCTGCTCTGCTGCACGAAGCCTAATCTTTAGAAAGGATCTGAAACATGGCTCCCAAACGTCCCTTCCAGGTCGATCCCGTCCTCTCTGCAATTGCGATTGGCTATAAGAACCCTGCGGTGTCCCGCATCGCCGATGAGGTCATGCCACGCGCTGCCGTCGGTGGTGAAAAGTTCAGCTGGACCGAATACCCGCTTGAAGAGGCCTTTAACGTTCCCGACGCCAAAGTCGGGCGCAAAGGCCGCGTCCAGCAGTTGGAATTCAACGGCACTCAAAAGACCAGTGAAGTCGAAGACTACGGCCTTGATGCACCCATCCCGTTCTCCGACATCGAGGCGGCGGCAAACGCCCGCGCCAACAACCTGTCGGCCTTTGACCCCGAAGGCCACGCGGTCGAAATGCTGTCGGAAACTATTCTCAATATCCGCGAAGTTCGGGTGGCGAAGATGGTTCACAATGCGGCCAACTATGCCACGGGCCGCAAAGTTACCCTATCCGGAAGTGATCAACTTTCTGACTATGCAGGCTCCGACCCCATCGCGTTGATCAAGACCGGCCTGGAAAGCACCCTGATATTGCCGCCCAACACAATGGTGATGGGCCGCAAAGTCTGGTCAAAACTCAGCTCACACCCAAAGATCGTCAACGCAGTCAAGGGCAACCTGACTTCTGAGGGCATTGTCACCCGTCAGCAGTTCGTGGATCTGTTCTCTGGCGAGGGCATTTCTCGCCTGCTGATCGGTGACGCCTTTTACAACGCCGCAAAGCCCAAGCAGGCCGCCAACCTGCAACGCGCCTGGGGCAACCACATCTCCATGCTGCACATCAACAAGATGGCAACCGCAGAAGGTGGCGATCTGACCTGGGGCCTGACGGCTGAATATGGCGGCAAGATCGCAGGCCGCATTGAAGATAAAGACATCGGCCTGCAGGGCGGTACCCGCATTCGACGCGGTGAGCGGGTCAAAGAGCTGATCGTCGCCAAAGACCTCGGCTACTTCATCCAAGACGCAATCGCAGCCTAAGGGAGGGTCAGATCATGAGTGAACGTGAAACCCTGCTGGCTCGAGCCAAAGAGCTCGGCCTAGAGCTGCCCGGCAATATTTCCAACGTTAAGTTGAAAAAGGCTGTCGCTGGGAAAGAGGCTCAATTGGACGCAGCGGCTGGCATCGATGACAAAGGAACTGTGGCGGCCAAGTCAGAGGACACTCTGGGGACAGACCCAGAGCCAAACGCCGGGGCGGATAAACCTGCCCCGACCACAAATACGGCTCCTGCCCCCATTCCTGATCCGGCACCGGCTCCCGCACCAACTCCGGACCCAGATCCGGTTCCTACGCCAGTGCCTAAGCCCAAGCCAGTGCCTAAACCCGGGCCGGACCCCACGCCCAAACCAGTTTCAGACCTGGTGGCCGCCGTTGTTCTCGACCAGCTCAGGCACAACGGCACGGACTATGGCCCGGACGAGACAGTCGAGCTGACCCAAAAGCAGTTCTTCCGCCTGGAACACCTGGGCGTCGTAGAGGCCGCCGAGGCCGATTGACCAACAGGGCGGCGTTGTAATCGCGCCGCCCTCCCCTGACCCCTTCACACCGGACTGCGCCCCATGGCCTACACCACGCTGCAAGAGCTAAACGACCGCTATGGTGAAAACCTACTGGTCGAGTTGACAGACCGGGGTGAAGTCAGCACCGGGGCCGTTGACGTAAACACAGTCGCCCAGGCCGTTGAGGGTGCCGGAGCCGTGATCGACGGCTATTTGCATGGCCGTTACACCTTGCCCCTGTCTGAGACGCCGCCGTTGATTGCAGATCTTGCCACGGCGATCACCATCTACCGGCTGCACGTCTATGAGGCCTCAGACAAAATCCAAAGCGAGTACAAAGACGCGGTGACTGCCCTGCGCGACATCGCCAAAGGCACTATTCGGTTGCCCATCGCAGGCGTTGAACCAACCGGCTCTGACGAGACCGGCGTCAAGATCACCGACCGCGAACGCCCGCTGGAAGCCAGCAAAATGACGGGGTTCATCTGATGATTGACGCCGTTGCTGACCGGCTGAATGCCCTGGTCGCGGATCTGCAGGGCAAGGTGGAAACCGTTGCCCATCTGGCTGACCTGATGAAATCCGGACGCCTGCCCGCCAATGCCAGCGCCATTGTGGTGCCATTGGGGTTCAGGGGCGGCAAGCCAGGCGACGCTGCTGGGATGTTCACCCAGGACATAAATGAGGTGATCGGCGTTTTGTTGATTGCCTCAGCCCATGACAAGGCGGGGCAAAAGGCGTTGAAACGCATTGACCCACTGATCCGCGAAGTGGTGGACACCCTTGCTGGATGGGCCCCCGAGGATGTGAGCGGCGTGTTTCAGGTTGAGCGTGGCAAGCTCTTGTCCCTGCACCAGGGCCGAATGGTGTTTCAGATCGACTTTTCAATCACCGACCAACTGAGGATCTCAGCATGACGAAGCCCAAAATTCCGCAAGGTGGCGGCAGCTTTGTGCGCCAGCCCGATGGCAGCCTGAAGCAGGTCGAAAAACCAACCTCTAACCCGGCTCTCAAATCCGCCAAGCCTGAGATCCAAACTCCAAAACCCAGTTCCAAAAAGGGGGCCAAGTAAATGGCAGATCCAATCTTCTGGCGCAATAAGCGCATTCTGTTTGCCCTGGAAAGTACCTATGGCACCGACCCCGGCCCCACGGGTGCGGCAAATGCCGTGCTGGCCATGGACGCCACTCTGAAGCCCATGGAAGGCCAGGACCAGGAGCGCGATCTGGAACAGCCGGGCATGGGCGCAAACGGCACCATTCCAACTGATCTGCATTCCACTCTTAGCTTCACAGTGGATCTCAGCGCCTCCGGAACCGCCGGAACGGCCCCTGCCTGGGGTGCCCTGTTGCGCGCCTGCGGTGCCGCCGAGACCATTACTGCAGGCACATCCGTGGAATATACGCCGATCAGTGAAAGCTTTGAGAGCGGCACCTTTCACATGGTGATCGACAAAACCCGCTATGTCATTCTGGGCGCACGGGGCACCGCGGAATTTGACCTGAGCGCTCAGGCCACGCCAAAAATCAAGTTTGACTTCACCGGGCTATTTACAATCCCGACTGAAGTCAGCGCCCCGGTTGTTGTTCTCTCAAGCTGGAAAGAGCCCAAGATTGTCTCAGCCAAGAACACTCCCACCTTCACTATCGACGGCACATCCTTTGTCATGTCATCGGCCAAACTGGCCCTGGGCAATAAGATTGAACCGCGCTTCCTGGTTGGCTCCGATCGGGTGTTGATCACCGATAAATCCGAGACGTTTGAAACCACGGTTGAAGCGCAGCCACTGACCGCGTTTGATCCCTTCACCATGGCAGTCAATATGGATCGGGTCCCGGTTAGCCTGGTGCACGGCACGACGGCTGGCAGCATTGCCACGCTGAGCCTGGCCACGGCGCAAATGCAGCGCCCCAGCATTAGCCAGTCCCAAAATATCAAAGAATGGCCCCTGCGGCTAATCCCGCGCGCCGCCACTCAAAACGACCAGTGGTCGCTGACCCTTACTTAATTTCCCGGAGCCCGCCTGATGTTCAATGTTGTCACCGTCCCCACGTTTTCCCGCACCGTCAAAGTCAAAGTCCCTGATGGGGATGGGCACCTTGAACAGAGCTTTAAAGGGCTTTTTAAGGTCGTTCCAAGTGACCAATCGGAGGGTTTGGATTGGTTTGAAACGGAGGGCGTCAAGGAATTTCTGCGGGAAGTCATGATTTCCGCTGATGACCTGGTCGACGACAAGGAAAAGCCAATCCCCTACAGCGAAGAGATCCGCGAGGGCCTGTTGAACCTGCCTTATGTGCGCATGGCCCTACTGAAAACCTACACCACGGCCCTAATCCAGGACGCACTGGGAAACTGATCTGGGCCGGGCGCGCCTGGGTTCGGGGCACGCTCATGGAAACCGGGCCCAGTGACGAAGACTGTGACGAAGACAAGACCGATTGCGAATTGCTGGGCATCCCGCTGGACGACATTGGGCCAGACATTAACCACGAACACGGCGTTTGGGCCGCAAACGTCGATGCTGTGCAGGCCTTTCTGGACGTCACCACGCAGTTCACCCGCATTGCTATGCCTGACGGGACGTTTCGGGTGACGGGGCTGAACTACCCAGGTGCCCAGGCTGCCTGGCAAATGGCCGGGGTGGATATGACGCCGGATCTGTTTGCCCAGGTGCAGATGATTGAACGCGGCGCATTGGCCGAATGGAGCGGAAAGTAAGATGTCGTTTGTAGTCTCAGGAAAGGTCTTAATGGACGGCAGTCAGGCTGTGTCTGAGTTGAAGGAAGTCAAAGCCGCCAAAGAGAGCGTCAAAAAGGCAACGACTGACGTCAACGTTGCCGAGGTAAAAGCCACAACTGCGACCAAGAAAATGGGCGCGGCCTCTACCGCCGCAGCCTCTAAAGCCAGAGCGATGGCTGCAGCGGAGCAATCCGTCGCCCGCGAGGCCATGACCATGGGCAATTCGCAGCGGGCCGCAGCGGGCCAGGTCGGCAACCTCACAGCCCAGTTCAACGATATCGGCGTGATGATGGCCGCCGGTCAGAACCCACTGCAGCTTGCCATTCAACAGGGTACGCAGATTAGCCAGGTCATCGGTCCAATGGGCGCAGCCGGTGCGGTAAAATCCCTCAAGGCCGGGTTTCTCGGCATGATTAGCCCCATCAGCATTATCACAATCGGCTCCATTGCCGCTGCTGCTGCCATGTCAAACTGGCTGACCGGCGCGGACGAGGACGCCGAAACCCTGGAAGAGGCCATCCAATCGGTGGGCGACGCCATTGATGCCTTTGCCGAAAAGTCCCGCTCTGCCCGTCAAAGCACCGCCGATATGCTGGCAGAGTTCGGCACCGCCTCGCCTGCATTGCGTCTTGTTCTGGCTGACATGGCCGCTCTGGCAAAGTTTGACGCTTCACAACAGATGGATGCCACGGCAACCAGTGTCCGCAATCTGGTGCTGGAGCTATCCTGGTGGGACGATCACAGCTCTGCCACTGCGTCTCAGGATTTCCTTGGCCTGAATTCAATTCGAAAATCTGCCCGCCTGGCCGGTGTTGAGTTCGCCAGGAACCTGGAAATTTTGGACAGCAGCGAGGAGCCTGCAACCAAGCTACAAGCCGCCCTGGACGTGCGGGCCATGCTTCTGGACGCCTCGGGAGGATTAGAGAACCTCAATGCTAAACAGCGGGAATTCTATGACGGTCTGGCCGGTCTCATCCGCAATTTGGAAATTTTTGCCGGCCGCCTGCAGGAACCTTGGCAGGAACTGAAGAAAACCGGCGCTGACCTCTGGGCCAGTATGGCGGCCTCTGCCCAGGACTATCTGAGCCAGCGCCTTAAGATCGACACCAGCGCGCGCAACACCCTGCAGCAGCTTCGAGCCGAGGCCGCTATCCAAGCGACAATTGCGGTTCATGGCGAAGGCAGCGTTGCGGTTGCTGAGCAACGTCTGGAAGCAGAGCGCGCGATCTATCAGCAGCAAACGCAAGCCCGCGAGATTGCCGACGCCCTGAAGGCCGAACTGATGGAAGCCTGGGACGCCGCCAACGGCGTTGCAAACGTGGATATGGCTGGCAACATTACCCTGGCAGCAGATGAGGCGCACCGGCTCAACACAAACCTGCTGAAGGCGCGGGGCCAAGAAATCGTCTCCAATATCAATCAAAATCCAGATTTCTATGATCCCCGTGGCGAAGGTATTGGCGCGGGGAATATCGATTACACCCGCCCGGACATGAATATCCCGCCCGTGGTCATGCCACCAAATCCGCGTTCCGCCAGCACCCGTCGCAGCGGCGGCGGTGGCGGTGGTGGTGGTGCCAGCCAGATCAACGCCGAACGCGATGCCATTGAAAGACTGATCGGGCGGGAACGCGAACGCCTGGAGGTCTTGCGCGAAACTGATCCTGTTCTGCAAGAAATGGCCCGTGTTCGCGATGTCTTGATAAACGCCACCGATGCCGAACGCGAAGCCGTTGAAGAGCTGATCCGTGAGCGCCTGAAGGAACAGCAGGCGATTGAGCTGACGAGCCAGACTGCGGATTTTCTCGACAGCAATATTCAAACGCTAGCCGAAGGCATGGTTGCAGGCGGCGAACAGGCTGCGGATGCCTGGAAGCAGGTTGAAGCTGCAATCGCTGCAGCCGCGCTGCAGGCGCTGTTGCTGGGCGACGGCCCCTGGGCCGATTTGTTTGGCTTGGGTGGAGATACTGGCGGTCTGACCGGCCTGATCCTGGGGGGCATCGGCCTGGCCGATGGCGGGACAGTTTATGGCGCTGGTGGCAACAAAGACGACAAGGTCCCGGCTTGGCTCTCCCCAGGCGAAACCGTGGTCACGGCAAAAGCAACCCGGCAATACCGCCCGCTGCTGCAGGCAATGAATGACGGTGTTGATATCCCTGGTCTGGCCAGCGGTGGCACCATCGGCATGCAACCGGCACAGCCCCTGTCCGGCGGCTCAAACTCCGGGCCGCAATCTGTGCTGCTGCGCATCCAGCCCAGCCCCTTATTCAAAGCCACGGTCGAGGAAACCGCCCAGAATATCGCCGTGGATGTGGTCGAGGATTACGACAGCAACGTCGCGCCAGGAACTGTGCACCGCGTTTTGAATGACCCGCGAGGAACTGGCTGATGGCATTGCAATGGCCCCTGACAACCTCTCAATTTCTGGACACGCTGCCGGTCGCCAAGGTGACCTTTCGACTGGCCCGTGCTCAGACCCAATCTGAAACTGGCGGTGGCGACGTCATTGCCAACAAACGCGGGGCCCGGCTGTGGCAGGGCCAGATTGTCTTGGATAAGGACTATCACAGCGTCTGGGCCGCGATTGAAGCCCGCATTGCCCTCCTGGAGGAACCCGGCGCGTCGTTTTTGCTGCGTGATATCAGGCTGCCAGGCCCTATTGCCGACCCCGATAAAAGCGGCCTTGGCGCGGCCACTCCGACGATTTCCGACCTAAACACCAACAACCGCGAGTTCAGCCTGACCGGCGCACCGGCGCTCTATAAGGTCTCGCAGGGCGACTTGCTTGGCTTCACCTACGGATCAAACCCAACCCGCTACGCAGTGCACCGTGTCGTCTCCGACGCAATCGCCAATCTGGCCGGAACCATCAGCAATATTGAGGTGATCCCCTTCATCCGCCCTGGTGCAGAGGCGGGGGCTGCGGTCACGCTGGGCGATCCGGTTCTCAGGGCAAAAATTCTGGAAGCCGAATACGGTGCCAGCCGGTCCATTGTCAGTGAAGGCGGGGTCATTAACTGGACCCAGACCCTGAGGTAGATCTATGCCCATAGTCCCCACCCCAACCCAAAATCAGCTTGCCGAACGCCGGGGCACCGACGGCCAGGTGCTGTTGTGGATTGTTGCCAAGAACCGAGACACCGGCGCGCCAGAAAGCCTGGGGTTTTGGACCGGTGACGATCACCAGATCTTTTTGGTGGGCGGCGAAGTGCGCACATATTACGGCGCAGGCAACGTGATTGATGTTCCACCGATCACCGCCAGCCTTGGGTTCCAAGTCCGCCAAACCCGGATCAAGCTGCCCCCCCTGACAGACGAAGTGCAGGCCCTGGTCCGCCAATATGATCCGCGCCTGGCCAGTGTTGAGATCCATTCCTGCCCGATGGATATCGACACCGGCAATCAGCTTGGTGAACCCATCCGCATGTTCAAAGGCTTTTTGAACGAAGCCCCCGAAGAGATTGCCCGCAAAGGCGGCGAGAATTTCCTGCAATTGGTTCTGGTGTCCTCTGCCCGCAATCTGACTTTGGGCCTGCCCCTGAAGCGGTCCAGCTCTGAGTTGCAACGCCGAGATCCGGCGGACCTGGGCCGCGAATACAGCACTACGGCTGGTGAATGGCCTGTCCGGTGGGGCGGGTGATGATGGATCGCTCAAAAGCTCTTTATGACTATCTGGCCAATGTGCGCGCCAGCTACCCGCGCCTGAGCGCCGGTCGCTTTGCCGGGAATTTTGACTGTGCCCTGTTTGCAGCGGGTTGGGTCAATGCCCTGACCGGTTCTGACCCCAGCACCAACTGGCGTGGGCGTTACCAGAGTTTTGATCAGGGCCGCGCTTTGCTGGCAGACCATGGCCACGCCAGCCTGGGGGATTTGGCGGCGTCCCACCTGATTGAAGTGGACGGCTGGGCGCTGTCCGCTCCTGGTGACATTGCTGTGCTGTCTGAAGACGGCCACGACGCATTTGGCATTATTGGCGGGCCGCAAATCCACGTATTAACCCCGCGTCGATTGGATTACGTCCATCTGGCCCGCGCCGTCAGGGTGTTTCGCCCATGAACCTGTTCTTAACAGCCCTTGCCCTTTGGCTGGCACTGACTCAGCCTGCTGACGCCGCCCCCATTGCCGCCGTTTTGGCGTCCCTGGGAGCAGCCTTCAAAGCCGCTTTAACGGTCAAGGCCCTGGCCTCTCTTGCGCTTCGCTCATTGGTCAAAGCCGGAATTTCGATGCTGGTCGCCAAGCTGCAGCAGCGCAAGCAACGCGAACCCGGCCTGCAAACCACATTCACGACCTCAGGCGGCACCGACCCGCAAGGCACCATACTGGGCCACTATGCGACCTCCGGGCACCTGGAATACCAGGGCAGCCATGGCGGCAATTTCCGCTACTTGTGTTTTGTGATTGCAGTGGGCGACCTGCCCGGCGTCTCTTTGAGCCGGGTTATCATTGATGGCGAATACTCGGACCTGGGCGACACCGCACACGCGGATTTTGGCTATCCGCTTGTCTCCAAGAATGACGGGGCCGGAAACGACCGGGGCTGGGTCCGGTTCATAAATGGCTCCCATCTGGCGGCGGACCCTTATCTGGTCGACAAGTTTGGTCTGATTGAGGAGCGCCCCTGGACCGACAACCATATTTTGACTGGCGTCCCCCATGCCATTTTGACCTTTGACCGGCTTGACCGCATGTTCCCCAATGGGCGACCAGACGTGCGGTTTGAGCTTGATGGACCTGCCCTTTATGACCCGCGCAAAGATGCCACGGCGGGTGGCACAGGGGCACAGCTCTGGACTGATCCCACCACATGGGAGCCGACCCGCAATCTGATGGTGATCGGCTACAATGTGTTTCGCGGAATTGCCCTGCCCTGTGGCAGCACCTGGGGCGGAGGTCTCCCTGCTGAGGATTTGCCACTGGACTGGTGGACCCTTGCTATGGACACCTGCGACGCACCTATCGGAACAAATCAAAGACCGCGCTTTGAAGGGGGCTTTGAAGTCCGGTTTGAAGAAGAGCCGGCCGACTTCCTGGAAGAGCTGTTTTCCTCTGCCAATGCTGAGATCTACGAGCTCGGTGGTTATTGGTATCCTCTTGTTGCCGGGTCTGCTGCGCCAACCGTGGACATTGACGACACCGACATTCTGGTCTCTGAGCCCGAGCAATACAAACCCTTCCCCGGTGCTGAGACGACCTTTAACGCGGTCACAATCACCCATCCCTCCCCCAATGCCCTATGGAACGCAGATCCCCTCGACATCATCATAAAGGACGATTGGGTCATTGAGGATGGTCGCCAACGGTTGTTTGAGTTGCGTCTGCCTATGGTGTCGTCGGCTGAACAATGTCGCCAGATTGGCAATAGCCTGCTGCTCGACAATCGCCGGTTCCGCCGTCACCGGTTTTCCCTACCACCTGACTTTTTCCACCTGCAGCCCCTTCAGACAATCCGCCTCTCTAATGAGGCAAACAGCTATGACTTGAAGACCTTCAAAATCACCGAAGTGGTCTATGATCTGCGGACCTTGAATGTCGCAGTCAGTCTGCAGGAAACGGACCCAGATGATTTTGCATCTGATCCGGAGTTTGAGCTGCCCGACCTGCCCCAGGTCACCGGATCGCCGCAGGTCCCGGACGCCGGAGTGCCCGGATTTGCCGTCGCTGGCATCCGCCTGAAGGACGAAAACGGCAATGACCGTGGGGTGGCAATCCGGGCGACCTGGCTTGCCGGTCTTGAGGGCACAACCTCTGCCCTGGCCTTTCAGGCTCGGATTGTTGGCGGCACAGACGAGCGGCTCTCTGCCAGCACGTCGGATATCTCTGCGCTGGAATTCAATCTGGAAACCCTGGCCAACCGGCCCTATGAGGTGCGGGCCAAGGCCATTTCCAATGAGCGCAACACCGACTGGACCACCTGGCTGCCTGTCACCACACCAGACGTGCGATTAGGTCCGGACGCGCTCTCTCCAGAGTTCTGGCAGGCCGTAACCGACGACGCAAACGAAGCCGCCGCCAACCTGGACAACGCGCTGATTGCCGCGCGCATTACACCGCTGGAAAGCGAGATCCAGCGCGTCGATACTCAATTGGAATTGCGCGACATCGAGCAGCGGTCTGTGGCGCAGGCTTTGGGCGTGATCAACGGTCAGATCCTCTGGGCCACCGAACGCCTGTCGCAGGTTCAAAGCACCTTTGCCGACGCTGGCATTATCACCGATCCCGAAACAGGTCTGGTCAGCATTTACGGCGTCTCAGCCGCTGAAAACCTGATCAACGAAGTCGAGATCCGCCTGAATGCCGCCGAGGCCAATATCAACCTTTCCGCCAGTCAGGCCTATGTCGATCAAGTGGTGACGGATGCCCTGCTGGACCCCACCCAAATCCCCTTGGTCGCAGCGCTGCAAGTCCAGGTTAATCAGGTCATGATTGATCTGGACGCCGCTGAAGCCGCAATTGCGCTCAAGGCCGATCAGGTCACCGTGGATGGCCTGACGGTCAGCCTTTCCAGTGCCTGGGTGCAGATCGATGCGGCCAACGCTGCAATCGAACTTAAGGTCGACACAGCCGAGTTTGATGGTGTGGCCTCGCGCCTGCAGTCGGCAGAGGTCACTATTGAAACCCTGAACGGGCCGCAGATCACCCAGACAGTGGCGGATACCCGTGCCCTGATGGAAGCGGCTGAGGCCGGGAATGCCGCGACTCTGGCCTTGTTACTGCAGCAATATGAAAACCGGGAAATTTGGCGTCAGGATATTGCCTACGCCAGCCAGGACATGCGCGCCCTGGTCACTGAGGGCCGCGTTGCCACGGCTGAAATCGTGACAACACTGGGTGCAGCGATTGATGGCAACACAGCCCTGATTGAGACGGAAACCTCTGTGCGCAGCAGTGAAGCCGCTGCCCTCGCCGCGTCAATCTCGACTTTGCAGGTACAGGCTGGCGAGGCCGACAGCGCTATTGTCGAGCTGAACCGGGTGGCCGTGGACAGCGCCAGCGGCACCGCGCGCGCCGTGCACCAGTTGCAGCTTGATGTGACTGCCACGCAAGGAAGCATCTCGGCCAGTGCCGACGCGCTGTTGGCCGTCACATCGCGTGTCACCGCAACGGAAGCCTTGGTGGACGCCCTGTCGACCTATGCGTTGGGCCTGAATTCCCGGTTGGAAGATGCAGAGTCGGGCCTCGACGGTCAGGCCAGCGCCCTGCAGCAGATTACCACCCGTGTTGCGACGACTGAGGGCGCAGTGTCCAGCCAGGCCACGGCCCTGACTGAACTTACAACCACGCAGGGCCAGCACACGGCCTCTATCGCTGAAGTGACGTCCGCTATCGACGGCGTCCAGGCAGAATATACACTGCGAATTGACAACAACGGCGTGGTCAGTGGCATGACTTTACGCTCAGAGTTGGACGCCGCCGGGGTGCCTTCAACCGAGGTGGCCTTTGTCTCTGACATGTTCGCCATTGTTGGACCAGGGGGCGGCAATCGTTTGGCCCCATTTGTGGTCTATACCGAGGACACCGAAGTGGACGGAGTGCTGCTGCCCGCAGGCGTTCAC
Organism: Parasedimentitalea marina; assembly: GCF_004006175.1. Classification (GTDB taxonomy): domain Bacteria; phylum Pseudomonadota; class Alphaproteobacteria; order Rhodobacterales; family Rhodobacteraceae; genus Parasedimentitalea; species Parasedimentitalea marina. The sequence continues at coordinate 1,723,003 of NZ_CP033219.1, read as the reverse complement.
ATGCCGAATGTCCATATTGGCCGGGGCAAAGTGGGCCGTTTGCAAATCGCTGATCAGATCGTAAGCGACGGCTATTCCGAGGACAGCAACGGCATTCCCACAAGTGGTCTAAAACTGGATTTTGTAAACGGTCTATTGAAGGCGGCCGGGATTGTCGTTTCTCGGCAAATGGTGCTGGCGCAGGGGTCTTTCACCGCCTCCGGCACCCATAGCAACGGCTATGTTTGGAACTTTGTGAACACCGGCATCAAGGTTGGCCGCGACGATGTATGGCAGGCCAGCACTGCGGCCCTGGTTGTCGTCGCGGCCATAAATTCAGGCGGCAATGGCCCCAGTGGGCTTGATCCTTACAACAGCTTCTGGAGCTTGAACGCCAGCCTGCAGCCCGGCGCGCGCTGGTTCGGCTACCCGAACACCCAACCCAATCTGGTCTGGCAGCGCGATCCGGCAAATCTGGTCAAGCCACATTGGTCCAGCGGCACCGATCAACGGGTCTTTATGCGCATCCAGCTCGACACTCAGGGCGGCGTTTATTTAAACAATCCAACCGTCGAGTGGACGGTTTTCCAAGTCACATAGGGGATACAAATTATGTCATGGTACAGCACCGGCACTGTCAGCGTCACCAACGGCGCAACCCTTGTCACCGGGACCGGCACCGGCTGGTTTGGTGCATTGCAAAACGGCTGGGGTTTTGTCGGCCCCGATGGCCGGCTCTATGAAATCGAGAGCATTACGGATGCCGCCTCCCTCACACTGGGCACTGCTTATCAGGGGGCAACAGCCTCGCCGCAGGCCTATGCGATCTTTCCCACCAACAGCCTGGACATTGCCCTGGTGGCGTCGGTCCAATCGCTGATCACCAATTACCAGTCGATCTACGACGGCGCGGGCCAGGGTAAGTTCCCAGATGGCACTTTGGGCGCACCAGGCTGGCGGTTCCTTGCGGACCTGGACAGCGGCGCGCGCCGCATCGGCGACAACAACTGGGCCTTGGTCGCCGGTGGCACGGATATCATCAAGCTGTTCACTGACCGGGCAGAAATGCTTGCATTGGAAGATACCCCGATTGGGCAAGCGACACCGGCTGTAGCGTCGTTTTCTGCTGTCAACGTGGTTGGTCCTTCACCCGTTATGGACCTCAGCAATAGTGACGACCCGGCGAGCCACCAACGCACTCGCTTTCTTCGTTGGACCGATGTGTTCCGAATGGCCACACGGGATGATGCCGGAGCGAGTGTCTCAATCGATTATGAGATGAGACTGGGGGCTCTTGGTGCGACCAGCCATAGTTGGCGGGTAGAAGGGGTCGAGGGTCTAAAGTTGACCTCCGATGGGCTGGGCGTCGGCGTTGCGCCAATTGCTGGTTCAGCCGTCACCGTTAAGAGCGACAGTGCCGCGCATTTGGCACTGCGCAGGCACTCCAGCGACGGCGTTGTGCAGCTTTCACTTGATCCCAGCCGCAACGGTGTCGGGTCGCGGGATGCCTCTATTCGATCTGTTCAGGATGGGTCTACACAGGTCGGAATGTCGTTCTTTACGTCCTCTGCCGCTGACCCGGTGGAAAGGCTGCGGATCAGGTACGACGGTCATATTCACCCCGGTACAGATGACGCTCAAAGCCTGGGCACGGCGTCCTTCCGCTGGGATGATTTCTATGCCACCAACACGGCAATTCAGTCCTCTGATGAGCGCCTGAAACACGGTATTCGGGTGTTGAACGATGCGGAAAAACGGGTGGCTGCTTCGCTCATGGCAGGCACTCGTATCTATCAGTGGATTGATGCGGTCGAGGCCAAGGGCGAGAACGCCGCCCGGCTGCACTGCGGCTTTATCGCCCAGGACGTCGAAGCAGCATTTGACGCCGAGGGGCTGGACGTAGGCCGCTACAGCCTGTTCACCCGCACACCTGTTACCAAGACCGTCACCAAGACCCGCGAAGTTGAGCGGCAAGTGACTGAGACGATCACATCTGACGTCATGGAAGTTGAAGTTGTGGACGGGGTCGCAGTTCAAACGCTGGTGTCCAAAACAGTCAAACAGGGTGTCATGGCTGACATTCCACTGGTTGACGAAGACGGCACCAAAATCGGCACACACCGCATTCCGGTCATGGAGATCGTCGCCGAGGAATACGCGGTCGAGGAGCCCAACGGAGATCGCCTGGGCCTGCGCTACGCCGAGCTGATGTGCTTCCTGATGGCGGCGTCGTAACGCCTCCTTACAGGGAGGCTAAGGGGTGCTGTAACACTCCTTAACACGGGGACTAATATTCACACTAAACCCCGCCGACCAGCATTTCCTCATGGCCGCTCCCACCCCTCGCGAGGGTGTGGCCTTTCTGAGGTGATTCCACTTGTCCATGCAAGACCAGCGTTGCGGCCAATGTGCCCGACTGCTATTTAAAATAGAGAGTGATGCCCTAAACGGCGCGCTCAACATCAAGTGCCCAAGATGCAAGGCACACAATCATTTGAGGCCACAACAGAGCCCTTTATCCAAGCGCCAGGAGCGCGATGGAAAGGAAGGCTCCAGTGGCCAAATCCGAAGAAATCAACCTGCCCCCGCTACCGCCGGGAACCCACGGAATACCCAAGGGGAACCGCTATAAACAGCAGTTCGGCGTCATTGTCCTGGTCCAGGACGAACCGGCGCAGAAATCCCTATTTGAACAGCTGACCGGCCACGGGCACCGCTGCAAGGTGGTGAACACATGAAGGTCGAGATCCACCACAAATCGCCCATTCCTGAAACCTACCGTGCCGCGCGGGTCTCCAGCATGTTCAATGTCGAAGGCGACGCCGACTTTAAATTGACCGTTGAAGCCGATTTAAACGCACAGCCTTGGGGCGTCGGCCTCATTGTTGGGCCGTCTGGTACCGGAAAAACCTCACTCGGGCGCGCGCTCTTTGGCAAGGCTATCACCCGCGACCCAAAGTGGCCCATAGACCAGGCCATTATAGAGGCCATTGCCCCAGACGCTGAAATGGACAGTGTCACGGCTGCCCTGGCCGCCGTTGGGCTCGGATCGGTCCCGAGCTGGCTGCGCCCGCATGGGCTGTTATCCAACGGCGAACAGTTCCGCGCCAACCTCGCCCGCCTGCTGTGTGACAAGCCAAAGCTGGCCGTTGTGGACGAGTTCACATCGACAATTGATCGCCGCGTGGCCCGGATTGGCGCGGCGGCATTTGCCAAGGCCTGGCGGCGCACCGGAGGTCAGTTTGTCGGCGTCACTTGCCACGACGACGTTGTGCAATGGCTGCAGCCCGATTGGGTCATTGATACCCGTAGCGCCGAATTCAAATGGAGGCGTCTTCGACGGCCCCCGCGCCTCACAATGGACATTCACAAAACCGATGGTTCCTACTGGCCCCTGTTTGAGCCGCATCACTACCTGAAGCTGCCCCGCATGGTGGCCGCTGATTACTACGTCGGCTTTGTCGACAACGAACCCGTGGCGCATATCTGTTTCAGCCCTAGACCGGGGCTGGTTGAGGCCCGCGCCTGCCGCCTTGTTATCATGCCCGAATGGCAAGGAGCAGGGCTGGGGCTGCGGTTCCTAAATGAGCTGTGCGCCTTGTGGCGGCGCGGTGTGAACCGCTATCAACGCCCCTTGCCCACCCTGTTCCACACGTCCCATCCCGGCCTTGCCACGGCGCTCAGGGCGCAACCGCTTTGGGCACAAACCTCAGCCAATCTCGGCCAAAAATCATCCGCCAAGTCCAGCGGCATCAAAGGTCGCTTAGGCGGGCATTTCCGAGCAGTACAGGGGTTTCGCTATGTCGAGTAACAATCAGTTCCGCGTGGCCGTGATTGGCTGTTCCTGGCTTGCTGCCGAGACCCTGCGACGCCTTGATGCCGAAGGAGTTGCAACAGCGTTGATAACTGAGCCTGAGGACCGTCTGGCTGCCCGCGCCGCCAAGGACCTGGAGCTGCCGTGCACGGTCAAGCCGCGCGCCCTGCCCCTGTTGTCGGCTGATCTGCCCTGGCGTCCGGATCTGGTTATATCTGCCCACTCCTTCCGCATTGTGCCGGGCTGGTTCATTGAATGGGCCCGGCTGGGGGCTATCGGCTACCACCCGTCTATTCTCCCCGCCTACAAGGGCCGTAACGCCATCCGCGATTGCCTGGCAGACGACGCGCGGTTTACCGGCGGCACCGTCTACTGGCTGACGGATGCAATTGACGGCGGACCGGCGGTCATTGCCAACGGGCGAAGGCTCCAGGACCAAGTGCAGATCCTGCCCGGTGAAACGGCGATGGGGCTGTGGAGGCGGGCGCTGGCACCAATGGGGGCAGATCTATTGGCAGAAGCCGTGCAAGCATTGGCACGGTGACGCCCTAGGGCAAGTGCGTTTGAAGCGTTGAAAAAGGAGCTTTTGAACGGGGTTTAAACCCCGTTCCACTTGCGTTTAAAGTGTGCCTGGAGATTCAGCGCAAATTAAGTTTTTCTATTCTGTGTTTTTCTGAAGCCAGCAGGCCACTAGTCAACTTAGCCAATATGAAATTGAGGAACCGATGGAAAAACCACTGAGTACGCTGACTCTGAAACGCCAAACATCATTTTTCGTATCAGCGACAGCATTCTTATCAATATACATATTTGATATTGATTTGGCCCCAATGGCCGAAACAGCGGTCAACATCAAGCTCAAGCCAGAGTATGTCACCACAACCCTGTTTTGGGTAACTGCTTTGCTGTTTGTTCGGTACGCAATAAACCTGATTTCAGATGTCTTCTTCATGACTTGGCAAAAGAACTGGATCGGAAGCGCTCACAAGTTGACTGATGTGATGTCACTAAATTCGAACGTCATCAACATATTGAAAGTACCAGCTTGCAAATTCACTGTACGCAAGATGGCTAAATTTAAGGAACCTTACTATCAACCGAACGATCAAGTAGTAGAAGTGTCTGAGAGTATTCATGACATTTTCCAAGATGAGAACAGCACTTTGTCGCAGGATGAAAGGATGTCTGAAGCTATTCGCGTCATGGAAGAGGCGAGGCTGCAAATTCTCTCATATTCCAAATACATGTATTGGAAGTTGGCGCGGCAACTATTTCACAATTTGATCGGTTATCCAGCATTTGTAGGTTATTTACTCTTCGAAATCATTCTGCCCATTGGTCTGATCTGCATCGTCGTCGATGTGGCTTACTTCAACAGCGAATGGATAAAATATGAAAATCTCAGCTGGCTATGGATCGATGGACCTCGGTAACACTTAAGTCAGGCGGACTCTGTCCTACAGGCCTTTCAAAGACTGTTTAAGAACTTCTTCGCGGTGGCTTTCTAATCGGTTTTCGCCGCCGCCTGCTCGGTCATTGCAACTATCTCGTTCCAATACGCCTGGCACCAATTGCGCCCAAGCGAAATCTTCTGGGCCTTGCGTTCCTGCCAACTGCGACACATCTGTTATCCAACCCTGAGAGGACAACATGCCCGACTGGCCCCGAACTATCCCTTATGACTTGTACGAGACCCTAGAGGCAGCGGACCACGACGCCTGGCGCGCCGCGTTCCAAAGCTGGGCTAAGTCTCACCGGCTAGAGTTCAAACTCCAATGGGAAGCTGCCCTGTTGCGTGAGGTTGGGCGGTTGGATGAATATCGGTGCCTACCAATGATCCAGGATCGCTGGACTGCTATCCGAGAGTGGTTAGTGGCCCACGACGTGCCGGTGCCCGATGGATTGCCCTTGCGGCCAGAGACGAACAGCGGCTTTTAGAAGATGTCTCAGCGCTTGTTGTTGGACACTTGTTATTGCAGTAACCGGAAGAGCCCGGAAGATGGCGGAAGAAGCCGGATAGAGTCTTAAAAACAAGGGCGTTTGAGGCAACCGAGCGTGACCAGGGCAGATTGGACGCGTGTCTTTCAAAAAGGCTCAAAACAGGCTTTAAACGCCAATAGGCCGATATTGGGACACCAAACTCTGCAAATTCCACCAGCGTCCCAGAGCGCCATAATAATAAGGCTAGTGCCCTTCTCCGATACTTCAAACGCTCATAATTACAGCGACTTTTGCACCTTGGAACTAGAAAGTCGCCTTTTTTGTTCGGTGACGACTTTCTAGATATAGAAAGGTTGTTTTAAATCATGGCGGTAGGGAAATTTAGTACGCCATTTCTAATGCTGGAACTAGAAAGCGATATTAGGGGGAACCATAACATTATGCGGCCATTCGCTGCCATCGGCTCCAAGGACAGCTATGCGCAGATAGAGCACTTTGCAAAGTCGAGCGGACGGTTCATACTTACCTTTTGCTGACCGATCTGATGCTGCGGTGAAACTTCACAAGACTAGCCATTCGCCCATCGCGCAACATCATTGTTTAAGTACGAGACCCGTAACAACGGAACACTACAAATGTCATGTCGTGCAGAAGAAACATAGGTTATTGTGCCAGATGATCATTGTAAGCAATTAGGGGTTGGCTATTGCAGACCTGCAAAGAGATTTTAAAGGACGCATACTACGAGTTTGAGGTATGCTGGGTTGCCGCCGGATCATCTGGTTCAGAGTCACTTTTTGGCGTTTCAGATTATCTATCTGCGCTTGCGTTACTTTTGGTGATATACACCATATCGGACTATAGAAACAAATTGCGACTCTCACTCGCTCCAATACCTGTCTATCAACTTAGCTTCTGGCTCTTCGTGGCAGTTTTTGTACTGAAATTGCTAGCTGAGGTGTGGTTCTACAACGGCTGGCCGTTGTTGCCTGTGATGGACGACCGCCTTGTAATTGACTCTTTCCTGCTCGCACCCTGCGTATTAGCAATACTCTATTGGGTATTCGTCTCATATATCCGCCCCCCGAAGTTTTCACGTTGGAACAGCCGCCGGTTCTTTTGGTTCTACCAACGAGCGACTCACCATGAAGGTGACACAGAGCTAAGGATTGCGCTGCATGAATTAGCACGCTCGGCACATAGCTTGATTAAGTTTGCACCGGTTCCCCCAAATGAGAAAGGAACGCCGTGGAATTTGAGCCGAACCGAACAAATCGCTCATGATTTTTTGTTGTTGCTTGCAAATCGTAGGGTATGTGCAGAAATGGCGTGCTTTGCACCAAACACAGCAGAGGCAATTTTTAATGAAGTCTCAGCACAGGATAAGGCGGGAATTTCATTTCATACATTTGCACAAAATGTCTCCGTTGAATTTCTGAGCTGCAAAACTTCCCCCATATTCCATGAAGATAGTGGTTGGGATTCCGGTTGGTCCGGTTACGTCCAGCTCTACAGCTCCGCAATTTTCGCCAACCCCAAGCTGATCCGGTCACTGTCAAATAGACACAGTTCACCATTGGACCCACGCTACAATATTCGTGACGAATGGGATGCGGAAAATTGGAAAGCTTATACGCGCGTCAGCCTCCTATACATTGAGCGCCTGTTGGGAGAGTCGCCACACGGCTTAGATGGCATGGATAGCTTCGCTGTGAACCAAATCTTGGAAAACTGTAAAAGCATGGTCCACGATCTTTACAACCTTAACGACGATGACAGTCGATACTACCAGCGTGACGAACACGCCAGACTCATTGTACTTGTGGATTTTTTGCGTGCACTAATGAAACTTCTTGACGACAAGGACGTCGAGATCTGGTCTTCACTCAAACCAGAAGACACATTTAATAACGGCTTCCATGAACGCCTCGCGGACCTCATATTTGATCTGATCTTCAAAGCATCTCAAGTGCGAAAGCCCGTCGATATTTGTTGGAGCGTCACTCACAACACAGTTTGGAGTCGGCTTTTTCATTTCAACGAAAGCAAAACCAGCAAATGGATACATCGTAGGGTAGCAAGGTTAATCTACCAAGAAATTCGCCGAATGGATGAATTCTACAACTTCAAAGGCGCTAGCTACTTAGGATTCTGCCTCAACGTTCTGGGTCTGAATGATCAACGGCATAAGAATTATGGCAAACAAGAAAACCCCCTCAGACTAGCCGTGCTTGATTGGACACGAAGACATTTTGAGAGAATGAGAGTGAAAAGCCCCAAGGTTGCAAGCGTCTGTCTGCATGGTAGCATTACATACGACGGAGATACGCGTGAGTTCATAAAAACTTACTCAAACGAAACAGGGAATTCGCCGGATGAAAGACGCTTCAAAGTTAATCCACTCTCAGAAGATTAATTCGCAAATCATCTAGATTAAGGCAACACGGAAAAATGCCTTAAAGCTAAAGCTTTCAGGAAAGCGATTGAAGTTCTTGCAAAGAGAGCTGCTTTCACGTGCTCCAAAAAAAATAGTGTGAGTGGCTGCTTCTGCGGCGCTGTCCAAAAAACACTGCACTTGCAGCGAACGGCGGCGTCCGCCCGATGTGCCGAAAAACAATGACTGCTATGGGCTGGGAACTGCCGTTAGACGGATATGGCACAAACGGCAGGTCAGGGCCGCTCTCGACATTTATGGGAGAGTACCGTTTCAAACTCTCTGCAGGTAGGTGACCTCTCCTCCAGGGATAAAGAGCTGTTCAGACCGAGCAGATATAACTTCGAGCCCTGCGCATACATCCGCATTTATCAGCGGATTGCACGGCATTGAAAAGGCGCGGTATGATAGACTGTCTTCCTCGCCGATGTATTCCCGACCAATTGGCACTGCTGTATACCCCATAACCCCCAACAACCGGCCAAATGGTGAAGGAGACAAAGAGATTATTGTTTCAGCACCACCTTTACTGGCCAACTTGCAGAGCCCAAACACAACCAACCGTATTGCCATCAGGCGGACCTGTGCCGACTCAACTGTCTCGTCCATTACCAGGCGAGTACCTTCCCACGTATGGCCAGCGTTGGGATACTCGGACAATAGATCATTTGGTATTCGTCCAAGCTTACCCAATGATGCATCTTTCAGCATATAGGACCAACCTCCCCATGAAGCGCTACACGGCAATGCACGCGCTCCACCGATCACTTTGCCCTGATAAGTAACGACCGAGAATACTGCACCTGGATGATCATACTGATCCATTTCCACCGATCCATCATGTGACAGGTCCCAGCCTAATTTTCTGACCAATGCCCTATATCTCAAAGCGAGATAATCAGAAAAAATGGAACCGTGATGATATTGATCTAGAAATGAAAATGTGTGTAATCGCATGGCGCTCTCCAACTTGCAGCGCCATTTTGTGGACCATCACTCTTTTGGAAACAAAGAACTCCTAAATGAGGTCCTTTTTTATCACTTCTGACATAAGTTGGCCAATCGTAGTCGTGTTGGTTGCCAGGAAGGCGCTTCGTCTTCGAGCGCGGACAGTTTCAACTTTAATTTTCAAGATGTTCGCAATCTCTTGGTCCTTCGACCCGGTAGTCATGAGGTTGAGAACTTCCTTCTCGCGAGGAGACAACGGGTCATATTTGTTGGTGTCTACGTCCGCAACCAATACTGCCAAGCCGTAAAGGGCCGCACTTGCGGTACGCAATACAGCATCGTCCCAGTGTGCCCCAGAGCAACTGAGAATTGAAACTTGCCCTCTAACACATACTGATAGGGTATTGCCCCGTAGCAAACCAAACGCCCTTGCCTCAGCGAAAAAGCCTTTCGAATCTGGGTACAATTTCTCTAGGTCTTCCCAAGTAGCGTAGGCTGACCTGGATAGACCAAACTGAATTGTTGGGTCTTGTTTAATGAAGTTTTGTTCGATGTATCGTTCAACCCAATCTGACGAATAGGTCGACTTGACGAAATGCGGTTCCACTCCTTGGAAACCAACACCCACTGAATAACCGCCGTCTGACAGTTCTTCCAGAGTTCTGAATAGAAAACTTTTTATATCACTTTTCATATTGGACACACACGTTTGATATGTAATGCTCTCGATACTATCGCTTTATACGATTATCACAAGTGATAAGCCAATATTAGGTCGAATTATGAAACAGCATCAAGTGACGGCAGACATTTTAGAAAAAATCATGAACCAGGTAATCAAGGCCAACCGGGAGTCGCCACGTTTAGGCACAGAAATATTCAAAGAAGCCATTAGGAAGGTCGAATTAATTCGATCTGGCGCTCTTAATGAGCCGGCTGACTAGCTCAGCATCGTCCTTGGACAAGTTTGCAGCCTTTTCAAGAACATTACGCTCCTCTTCGCTCGGCTCTTCAGAAAACAGATACGCCATATCTATCTTTCCGGCGTCACAAATTCTCATCAGCCGCGCGACAGTCGGATTAAACCGACCCGCAAGCATTTTTGATACATATTCCCGATTACAATCAGCAGCTTCAGACACTTCGTCAAAATCCAAACCCCGAACTTCCAACGCCTGACGCAGGCGCTTTCTCCAGAGCTCCACCTCCCCATTTTTAGTGGGTTGTTTTTTATCGAGTGCACCAATCATGGCCTCAACATACATGGAATAATAATTCCTGCAAACGGAAATATAAGTCCGAAAGCGTTGTGCGGCTTACGGCGAAATAGAAGTATCTGTCGTAAATTGAGACTTTTAGGGTTGAACTGATAGAAGTTTACTTCTAACGTTCAGACATATCAAACCGAAGATAGCGGACCCAAAGATGCCTCAAATGAGCGGACAACAATTCGCGGCCTTCTTACGTGAAGAAGTCGCTGCCCAGAACAAAGGGCTCGGAAAGCTTTCATATGAGGAGCTCGGTCGGTCCTGTGGGATAACTGGCAGGCACTTAAGGCGCCTTGCAAACGACAAAGATGCCAAAGGCAAAGATGCAAACCCATCTGTGTTAGTTATTCGCCTCGTCCTGCACACGCTTGGGTATCAAGTAGACGCCCCAGAGCACGACGTACTGCCGCACCTAAAGTCGAATGGCGGCTATGTTGAAGAGCTTCACGGCCCCAAGCGCCAACGAGTGGCGCTCTCTCTTGGTCGGCGACCTAGCCAACGTAGCGCCAGGAGTGCTGCCCAATGCTAAATGCCTTTCACACTCACTCCCAATCCAACCACGCTCCTGCTCGGGCCCGGTTGGACAACTCTCCCGGTGGCCATGGGGATGCGCCACTGGGGGCTTTGTATTCTTGCCCAACACTCGCGGAGACGGGCCCCAGCCATTGCACATTACTGCAGAGACGCTGGGGCCGACGCGCTTGGTTTGGCACCGCCCTTTTCTGGCTCGGCGAGATCCTCGGCGCAGCCTCACTTTTCATAACACTCATTATTGGACTTTTAGCAGGAGACATTTTTCGATGACTTTTGAACACCAATGTCAGGCCATGGCGACAGCGCCAATGACAGCGCCAGAACGCCTATCCGGCTTGATAGAAGCCGTTGCCAGGCACACACGCCTCGCGGCCCTCAGAGCGGATCTGACAGAGCAACTGGCCTCAGTGAAAGCCGGGTCTGCATCCGCAGAGAGTATTGCCCACGATCTCGACGATACGGTCGAGGCAGAATGCCTGGCACAGGAAAAGGTGGCCGCCTGGGCCACAGCATTATTGAACGACCGAACGCTTGCCAACTGCCAGCGTTTCCTCGTCAACCGCGATCAGTTCCAGAAGGCTGTTGAGCGGGAAAAACTGGCGCGTACACGACCAAAAGATCGCACTAGGTTCACTGCGCTCTGGAACCGTCTTGTCGGCAATCGCAAGGCCGCCCAAGCCCCCTCCCCTACCCGCTAATTTTTCATTTAGGAGCATCCCCCATGCGTCCCCCACGCCTGATTGAAGTTACAGAAATCCCGCTTGATGACATCGACACATCAAACCGACTGCGCCCGGTGTCTGAAACGGCTGTTAAAAGCCTGACACACTCGATTGAGACCCAAGGTCTGATGTCCGAGATCCAAGTCCGCAAAGTCAAGAAAACCGGCAAGCTACGGCTGATTGCCGGCGGTCACCGGATGGCAGCGTTTCGCGCCCTGGGTCGCGATGTAATCCCCGCCAAGGTCTGGGATTGCACAGACGACTGGGCAGACCTCGCCGAGATCGACGACAACCTGGCACATGCCGAACTTAACACTTTGGATTTGGCAGTATTCCTTGCCCGTCGCAAAGAAGTGTATGAACGGGCCTATCCTGAGACAAAAGCAGCAACCGGGGCAGACTTGGTCGCAAAACGTTGGGATACGGCGGACAACATGTCCGTCGTATCATTTGTAACCGCAACAGCCGACAAAATGGGCGTCGACGAGCGCACAGTTCGCCGCCTTGTTGCTGCGGGCCGGTCCCTTGGCCCCCGTGAAATCCAAGAACTCCGAGACGCTCCTAAGCGGGTCTCCCTTTCCGACCTGCAAGAGATAGCCAAGTGCGGAACAACAACGGATCGGTATGACATTTGTCGCGCCCTGGGCGATGGCACCGCCAAATCCGCCAAGGAAGTTCTGGCCCGTAAGAAATCCCCCGGAACTGCAGTTAAAGACCCGGTTGAGGCAGCGCGCAGAAAACTAAACGACGCCTATTCACGGGCCCCAAAAGAAGCCCGGCGGAGGTTTGCCGAGGATCACCGCGACGAGCTGCTGGAGCTACTGGGCAAAGACGCCCTAGTCGTTAGCGACGAAGCCCTGGAAACAGATGCCGAAATCGTCCCCTTCACCAGCAAACGGGCGGGGTGACCAAATGAGCGTCGTTGAACCCAAACAGATCTGGTGGACAGTTGAAGAGCTGGCCAACTCTGGCCTGCCCGAACTGCCGGGCAGCAAACCAGGCATAAACCTGCTGGCACAGCGGTTCGGCTGGCGCGCCATTGAAGGCTGCGCCAAGCGCAAGGTTGGACGCGGTGGCGGCTGGATATATCACTGGTCGGTGTTGCCCTTAGCAGCACGGCGCAAGCTGCTGACAGATGCCGCTGAGACCCCTGACGAACGCCCGGACCGGGGCAATGCCTGGGCCGCATTTGATAGCCTGCCGGAAACTGCAAAGACCAAGGCTAGAACCCGGCTGGCTGCGCTGCAAATGGTGGAAGGTCTGCACCAGTCCGGCGTTACCCATGTTCACGCCGTGGCCGAGGCCGCGCGCCAATGTGGCTCCTCTGCCCGCAGTGTCTACAACTGGATCGGCATGGTTGAAGGCGTCGCCCCTGAGGACCGCCTGGCCTATCTGGTGCCGCGTAACCGTTTGGCTGTTCGCAAGCCCAATAAGGCGGCCTGCACCCAAGCGTTTATGGACTATTTAACAAGCGATTATCTGCGCCAAGGACCACCAACATTTGCCCAATGCTATCGCGCTGCCTGCAAAAAGCCAAGCATGAGGGTTGGGACATCCTGATCAGCAAGACTGCAAAGCGGCGATTGGACGATGAAGTACCGCGCCTTTGCCAAGTGTTGGCCCGTGAAGGTTTTGCGGGCTTGTTGCGCTGTTTTCCGGCGCAGATCCGGGACCGTACCACCCTGACGGCGCTCGAAGGCGTTAACGCCGATTGCCACAAGTTTGACGTCTTCGTGCGCTGGCCCGACGGCACCATAAACAGGCCCCAGATCGTTGCCTTCCAGGATCTCTATTCCGGCAAGATGTTGAGCTGGCGCATCGATCATTCACCCAACATGGTAATGGTCATGGCCGCCTTTGGCGAATTGGTCGAAACCTGGGGCATCCTAGCCATTGCCTGTTCGACAACGGACGGGAGTTTACCGGTAAATGGCTCACCGGCGGCATTCCGAACCGCTTTCGCTTTAAGGTGCGCAAAGACGATCCCCTTGGTGTGCTTCCCAATCTGGGCATTCAAGTTCACTGGGCCAAGCCCGCAAGTGGCCAATCTAAACCGATTGAACGTGGGTTCCGGGATTTTGCAAAGGACATCGCTTTAGACCCCGCTTTGACGGCGCTTATACTGGCAACCGTCCAGATGCCAAACCCGAAAACTACGGCAATCGTGCGATCCCTCTAGACGATTTTGTGAAGGTTGTGGCTGAAGGAGTTGAGGAGCACAATTTACGCGAGGGCCGATTGTCCCCTACTGCACGGGGGCGATCCTTCGACGAGACATTTGCGGAGAGCTACGCCACAGCCCCTATCCGCAAGGCAACCGAGGATCAACGTCGCCTTTGGCTGATGGGTCAAGAGACCGGCAAGCTGAACAAGGACAACGGCCAGCTCCAACTGTTCAGGAACTTCTATCATTCAGACTGGATGTCTGAGCGGGCTGGCAAAAGATTGTGGCCCGATTTGATCCAGAGGATCTGCATTCCGGTGTTCATATCTACGAGCTCGACGGGTCTTACCTCGGATTTGCCGAATGTCGGCAAACAGTCGGGTTCTTCAACGTTACCGGGGCCAAGGAAGTTGAACGCCGTAATCACAGGATCAAGAGAGCACAAAAGGAGCTTCTGAAGGCCCACCGCCCTCTGTCCGTTCAAGAGATTGCCGCCGACAGGACCGCCCGAGCGGCGACGCAATCGGAATTGGTTGAAGCCAAGGTTGTGAAACCGGTTTTCAGCAAAAGACCGTGTCGGTTCCTCGCCATCAGGTCACGTCAGATCCAGTAGTGGTTGAGGCGCGGCAAGCCTTCGAGCAGCGGGTGAAGGACAAGGCGAAATTAGATCCAAAACCCAAGGCCGTTGGGCGGTTTCAACCCGCTTCAACCCCCAAAGAGCGGTTCCAAGACGCCAAAGACATCATCGCGAAATCAGACGCCGGGAAACGGGTTGGCAGTGGCGAGGCCGATTGGCTGCGCAGCTACATCGAGCTGCCCGAGTATCGCGGTTTTCAGAAAGTAGAAGAATTTGCCAAACGGGACGACGCCGGTTGATCGCCAAAAACGCCGTCCCAATGGCACACCTAAGAAGCAGAGGTACCAATGTTACAGAGAACAAAACTCGGCGAATATGTAAAGCCGCTCACCAATGTTTACCTATTGGCCTCGCTGATAGAGACGCTGGAAAACCGTGACATAGGCCTGCCCGGCATCGGTGTCCTTCACGGCGAACCCGGAGTGGGCAAAACCCATGCCGCAATGTTTGCCTCGGCGCACCAGGATATCCTGCATATTCAGCTGACCAACAATTACACCAGTAAGTTCCTGTTTGAGAAGATCCTGAACGAGCTGGGGCCCGCGAGAAAGGCTCCACCGCCTATCTGGAAATGCGCGCCCAGGAAAGCCTGGCCCAGGCTGGGCGCACCCTGGTCATTGACGAGGCCGACCACGCCCTGAAACCCCGGATGATTGACAGTATCCGGTTCTTGCATGACCGCTCAGACGTGCCGCTGATCCTGATTGGCCCTTATGACTTCCCGGCGAAACTGGCCAAATACACTGCCATCGCCAGCCGTGTCATGCAGCGGGTCACGGCTCACCCGGCTAGTCTGGACGATGCCCAATCCCTTGCGGGGTATTATGGCCGTGGCGTTGAAATCTCCCCAGATTTGCTGGAGCATATTGTCTCGGAAAGACGTGGCAAGGTGCGCGAGATTTGCACCTGCATCGCCCATGTCAGAACCATGGCCCGCACCTGGAACATGCAGAAAGTCACCCTAAAGGACTGGGGCAAGGAACCCTTTCCCGCCGGGAATGAGTTTCTAGCGGTTGGGGGTGCCCTATGAGCGCACACGCCCCATCCGGGGCACATGAGCAGGAAATCTGGCAATTCATCCAATCGCGCCAGGTGTTCACCCACGCTGATGTCGATGCCTTCTGTGCTGCCGGGGATTGGAAGCGGACCAACTACCTGCGTAGTCTGGCCCGCCTGAACCTGGTCAAACTCTATCAGCGCAAGGGCAACATTCGCTATTACACCGCGCAAGATCCGGCCAGCCTATCGGGCGATGCAGCTTTGATTGATACCAGCGCTATGGATGCGCAATGGCGCTCTGACAGGCTGGGTTCCAAGATTTCCGCATTCCAGGACACGGCCCTGCCCGTGCAGGCCTGGACGCCGCAAACGCCAGAAGAGAAAAAGCTTTGGGATTTTGTGCGCCAGCAGCTCCGGTTCACCCGCGATCTTGTCCTGGCGCAGAAAATCGCCCCGGATAACAAGACCACATTGTTTTTGAGGTCCCTGGAAAACGCCGGCCTGCTGAGATCTGCCGGTTATGACAATGGCAAGCCCTACTATACCGCGTTCTCGACCTTGGAAATCATGAACCGGGCCAAGGACAAAC
This sequence comes from Parasedimentitalea marina, assembly GCF_004006175.1. Classification (GTDB taxonomy): domain Bacteria; phylum Pseudomonadota; class Alphaproteobacteria; order Rhodobacterales; family Rhodobacteraceae; genus Parasedimentitalea; species Parasedimentitalea marina. Next base: position 1,706,974 of record NZ_CP033219.1, on the reverse strand, counting down.
GTCTGTCCACGGAAGGCCGGATTTGGACGGCAATGCGGGCTGCGAACAAGTTCACCGTTGAGGACATGCTGATGACCTTTGCCGGGTTTGAAGGCGAGTTCTCAGAAAAGGGCATCCGCAGTTACTGCTCGACATTGGAAAAAGCCGGGTATCTGAAAGACAGCCGCCGGGGCCGCACCTCGGCGCAATCGGTTCGCTACCACCTGGTGCGCGACACAGGCCCGCTGCCCCCAACGATTAAACGTCTTCCCGTCGTGGTCGACCCGAACGAGGGCCGTGTTGTCTATGTCCAGGGGGAGGAGGTCACATGGGCAACCTCATAATCAGCGACCGTGAGATTGTGGCGCAAGATGCCTGGGGCGACGAGCTCCCCGATTGGATCATGACCCTGATCAAAGAGTGCGACGGCAGCTCGCAGAACAAGGTTGCAGCCCGCCTTGGTATCAGCGCCGCAGCCGTTAGCCAGGTTATTCGAAAGAGCTATCAGGGCAGCTATGACAACGTCGCCATGCGGGTGCGCGAGATCTACATCAGCGGCGACATTGACTGCCCGGCCATCGGTGAAATCGCTTCCGAGATCTGCCTGCATTGGCGCGATGAAATCCGGCGCGGCACGTCCTCTGATCCTCAGCGTGTTCTGATGACCCGGTTTTGCCGGAAGTGCCCGCGCAACGACCCGAAATCCACCAAACCGGCGGACACAGCAACGCCCGAAGCCGACGTCAAACTTGTCTTCAAATCCCGGAGGTTTGCAGATGCAAAATCCTGAACGAAGCCCGCAAAACGGAGCAGATCCATTGACCACCCAAACCCCAAGCCAATTTGAGCCCGAACCAATATCCGACGGTCGCGTAACCGCAAACGGCAATACCTACATGACCGATACCAAGGGCGGCCTGGTGCCTATTGACCTGGTCAAAGCCCAGGACCAGCTCCAGGACGAAACGGTGCGCAAGATTGCCGGATACGCCTTGGCGCTCAGCACCCAGACCGCCCGTTTCAAGGAACATGTCTTTGACGACATTGGAGACTTTGAGGCGATCCTGGAACAGGAATACGGGTCCACCATTGGCGGCAAACGAGGCAACAAAACCCTGATGAGCTTTGATGGCCTATTTAAGGTTCAAGTGGCGGTGGCCGACCAATTTGACTTTGGTCCCGAACTGCAGGTTGCCAAGGGCCTTGTTGACGAATGCCTGAATGAATGGTCCGCCGAAGCCCCGGTCGAATTGCAAGCCATCGTCACCAATGCCTTCAACACCGACAAAGAAGGCCAGATCAATCGCGCCGAGATTTACAAACTCTTGCAACTGGACATCCAGGACACCCGCTGGACACGCGCCATGCAGGCCATTCGCGACGCCATGCGTGTGGTGGGTAAATCCACTTATGTGCGCTGCTACCGACGTCCCACACTGGATGCCAAGTGGCAGCACATCACCATTGATTTGGCAAAAGCCTGAAGCCCCAACCCAAGAAAGGACCCTAGAATGGCAAAGAGTAAAACAGAAATGCGCCAGGCCCTGCGCAGCAGCTTCACCGCCTTTGCGATCAAACAACGGCGGGCTTCCTTGGTTTTAGGGGCCCGGCTCTCGGTGCTTAAAACGGACGCAGCTCTTTCCAAAATGGAACCCGGTGAGTTTGACACCATCGCGCGCCAAGAAATGGAAACCACCATGCGCCGGATGGAAGCCGACGTGGCGACGTCTCACCCGGTTGCACCCTTCTTAGACGAGGTGTCCTGATGAACCGCGCCCTGCAGCAAAAGATCCACATCGGGTGCCGCGAACTTGGCCTGGACGGTGACGCGCGCCGTGCCTTGCAGCTTGTTGTGACCGGTAAGCACTCGATGAAAGACATGAGCGACGACGACCTATTGAAGGTGCTTAAACGGCTCAAAGCCGACGGCTTTAAAACCTCTTCAAAAGGCAAGAAAAAGCACAAAGCTGCGCCGCGCCCAGATCTGCGCCTGGTGCATGTGATTTGGACAAAGCTCGGGGAGGCAAGCGAATTGCGCGATCCCAGCCGCGCCGGGCTCAACAAGTTCATTCGGGACCAGTTTGGCAACACCTGGGGCTCAGTGCCTGCCGACGTCGACATGCTACGCGATCACAAACAAATCAACGCTGTGATCCAAGCTCTGAAGGCCTGGGGTGTACGTGCTGGTATTGATTTTGACTGGTTGGAGCATCGGAATTGAACCGCACGTTCAAACCCTATTTGCCCGGCGTCTTGGCCTTAATCACTGAAGAGGTCAACCAGGACGCCGCAATCAAACTGGCCATGGCGCGTGGCGGTCGGCAAATCTATATTCCAAAGACGCCAACCCCCAACGGCGCATTGGCAAAAATAGTTGGTGAGGAAAACGCCGCTGCGATTATCAAGCTTTTGGGCAGCGGAAACGTAATCATCCCAACCGGTAATTATGGCGGTGAAACAGGACGTCGCCAACGTATCGCCGCGTTGCTCGACCAGGGCATGAGCCATGCCGAAATTGCCGCCGAGGTTGACGTCCACGTGAGAACTGTGGAACGAGTAGCGGCACTGCTGTCGGGTGGCCGACAGCAAGACTTTTTCCTTTAATACCAATTACCCCCGACAGTTGTCAGGGAAGGCTTAGCCCTTAAACCGGCCTAGTTTCGCTCCAAACAGATGGAGCGTAGGAATGCACTCAGTTCAGAATATTGCCAAAGATATTGTCGCGCGCGAGGGCGGCTATGTGAACGACGCCGACGATCCTGGCGGGGCCACCAATTACGGCGTGACCATCCACACCATGCGCCGTTTGGGGCTGGACCTGGACCGCGATGGCGATGTGGACGCGGCGGACGTGCGTTTGCTGACCCGGCCCCAAGCCGTTGATATTTTCATCAAGCACTATTTCGAGAGACCGCGTATAAATCTGCTGCCTGTTGAGCTGCAGCCCTCGATGTTCGACATGTATGTGAACGCAGGCGGTAACGCGGTGAAGATCCTGCAGCGGCTGCTTCGGGATTTTCAGGAACCGGTGACTGTTGACGGGGCCTTGGGGCCCCAGTCCGCCGCCGCCGTCCACCGGGCCTTCAAAAAGGCTGGCGCATATTTCGTAGACGCCTACGGCATCGCCCGTCGCAATTACTATTTTCGCCTTGCTGACCGGCGCGCCAAGTCGCGCAAATACGCCCGCACCCGGGCTGGTGGCAAAGGCGGCTGGATCAAGCGGGCCGAGGAGTTCATCAGCCCTGAGTTCCACATGACAGATCAAGAATTTTCCAAGCGCGTGGGGGGCTGGTCATGAACCTGCTGAAATTGATTTTTGGTGGTGGCCGTAATGTGGTTGCCGAGACCGCCGAGGTGTTCATGGAAAACACCGAAGCAGGTGCACAGCGCCGCGCCGATTATGCCCAGTCGGCCTTGGGTCAGTTCGGGGCTGAGTTTCAGGTGGAACGCAAGGGGCGCTTTGACCGCTTTATGGACGGATTAAACCGCCTGCCCCGCCCGTTGATTGTGATTGCCATTTTTTCGCTGTTTGCCTCGGCCATGTACGATCCGCTTTGGTTTGCCGAACGGATGCAGGGGCTGGTTTTGGTGCCAGATCCGCTGTGGTGGTTGGCCGGAACCATTGTCGCTTTCTATTTTGGCGGACGCTTCCAAATGAAATCGCAAGAGTTCAGCCAGGCTATCACGCAAAGCACGGCGCGATTGCCGCAGGTTCTGGAAAGCATCAGCCAAATCCGTGCCCTTCGGCATGACAGCCCAGGCGCTGCCGAGACCGGCACCGACGCTGGATTGTCCGAAGCCGCTATTGAGCCGTCAGACAACGAGGCCGTCCGCGCCTGGCGTGAGGGAGGCAAGTGAACTTGGATCTAGATACGAGTATTAAGTTCACAAATTTGGCAATGGCTGTTGCGGCCATAATTTACACATGGTTCGCCACCCGCCGCAAAGACGTGGACAAGCGGTTTCACACTGGCTCCAAGCGCATGGACGAGCACGATCTGAAAATTCAGAAACTCGAGCAGGAAGTTAGGACACTGCCCTCCAAGAACGAATTTCACGATCTGAACATCGGCATTGAGCGGATGAACGGCAACGTGAAAGCAATCCTCACCCAAATGGAAAGCCTCTCCGCCAGCCAGGACCGTGTTGAACGCACAGTCGGCGCTCATGAGAAATTTCTGAGAGACCTCAAATGAACAGTTATCAAGAAGAGCAGAAAATCGCCCGAAGAGGCGCTATTGTCGGCTACCTACACCAGGTCAACGGTCAGCCCGCGAATGCAGATATTCTGCTGGCCGTGGCCAAAGGTTGCGGCATTCCATCCTATTACAATGAAATCATCGCTGCAGTGAGTTGGCTGGAAGAAAAGGGCCTCGTTCAGACCGGCGGTGACGGCGACGTGATCATTGCCGAGATTACCAAACGTGGAAAACGCCTGGCCCGCAACGAAATCGTTGATGAAGGGGTGCGCTTGCCCGATGGCGGTCAATAACGATGCCCCCACCTCGCAAGGTCGATTTGCTACCAGCAGAGCTAAAGAAGTGGCTACAGGACGCGCTGAAAGAGCGCGGCTTTTCCGGTTATGAGGATCTGGCCGAAGATCTGAATTTTCGTCTGGAAGAAGAAGGCGTTGAATTGCGGATCAAGAAATCCGCCATTCATGCCTATGGAACCGAATACGCCGAATTCGTCAAATACCAGGATGAGGCCAGCGCCTGGGCTGCAGGCTGGATGAATGACAACGGGTTGGAAGAAGAAGCGCAACGTCACAACGTTCTGTTTCAGATGATCACTACTCTGGCCTTCAAGGTCATGCAAAGCCAGATGGCCATGGACGGCAAAGACATCGATCCGCGCGAGTTGCACTTCCTCGGCAAGATGTTGAAGGACGTCATGGCCAGTTCCGGCATTCGCGAACAAATCATGGAAGCCGAACGGGAACGGATCGTAGAAGCGGAACGCGCCGCGATGGCCAGCAAACTGGACGATGCGGTCGAAGCCGGCGATGTGGAAAAAGAGGCCGCCCAGAAGGCCCGAGAAATCATGGGGTTTGCCTGATGGCTGAACCCGACATTCGCACATCAAAGGCCCATGGTTATGAGGTCCACGTCGACACTGGCATCGGCCACCTATGGGTCATCCATGATGGCAAGATCACCTGGGACCAATTGCAGGACATCAAAAACGCCACCTGGGGGGCTGAGGCCCGCGCAATTGAGGTCTACCCTGCAGAAAAGGATGTGGTGAATTCGCTCAATTGTCGTCACCTCTGGCGCTTAGGCCCTCATGACTTTGCCCCGGACCTGTTGGGCAATGACCCAGCGCAAGACAGCCTTGCCGCGCGTTGTATGAGCGCCTGGGCAGAGGCGAGAGAAGACGGCTATGCCGGTTAGCTTTGAGCCAGTCATCACGTTCCTGCCGTATCAAAAGGCATGGATTGCTGACAAATCGCGTTTCAAGATCGGTATGTTTACCCGACGCGGTGGCAAGACATTCGGCTCGGGCGGGGAAATCGTTGACGACTGCATTAACGCAGAAATTGACGGCCACAAAACCCGCTGGACCATTCTGTCACGATCCGAGGCCACCGCTAAGGAGGCCATTGAAGACGCTGTAAAGCCAATGACCGAGGGCTTTTATGCGGCCTACTCAACATTAGCGCGCAAGGGGCGGCCTGAGTTTTCCGAGGAAGACTTCATTGTCCCAGCCCATAAACGCGAAGTCATCCAGAACGGCGACACCCATCTGATCGATGTAGAAGAGGCCAAGTATAAAGCCCAGGAGGTGCGCTATCCTGGCGGGTCTCGCATTACGGCTATTTCCGCCTCGCCAGATGCGGCGCGTGGATTTGGTGGCAATATGCTGTTTGACGAGTTCGCCTTCCATGCGGACAGCCGCCGGATCTGGGGCTCTGCCTTTCCGGTTGCAGCGCGGGGCGGTCACAAAATTCGCGTCATCAGCACCCCCAACGGCAAGGGCAACAAGTTCCACGATCTGATGACCACCGTGGACAACAACTTCTCCAAGCATCACGTCGATATTTACGAGGCCGTCAAACAGGGTCTGGACGTCGACATCGATGAGCTGCGCGCCGGTATGTCCGACGAGGACGCCTGGTCGCAAGAGTTTGAGCTGAAGTGGCTGGACGCCGCCTCAAGCTGGCTGGATTACGATCTGATTTCCTCCTGCGAGGATGTGCGCGCCGGTCACCCTGCCCTCTATCGTGGCGGCATCTGTTATGTCGGCGTTGATATTGCCGCCCGCAACGACTTGTTTGTGATCTGGGTCATGGAACTGGTCGACGGCCAATTGATCACCCGAGAAATCATTGCCGAGAAGCGCATCAAATTTGCCCGCCAGGACGCGCTACTGGCGGATGTGTTCCGCCGCTACCGTGTTGCCCGCTGTTGCATCGACCAAACCGGCATGGGCGAAAAGCCGGTGGAAGATGCCAAGACGGCGCACGGCGAGGATCGGGTTGAAGGGGTGATCTTTACTGCCCCTGCCAAGCTCGACATGGCCACCGGCATGAAAGAGCGTTTCCAGGATCGATCCATGCTGATCCCCGAAGGCGACCCCAAGTTACGCGCGGATCTGCATTCCATCAAATCCGTGACCGGCCCTACCGGTGTGCGCCGCCTGGTCGCCGACACAGACACCGACGGCCACGCTGACCGCTTTTGGGCAGCGGCCCTGGCCTGCGCTGGAGCCGAAACCGAATACCAACCCTTCGTCTACCGCCCGGTGCCCCCAGGTGGCGGCAAAGATACCCAACGCCCGCTTAAACTGACCGCAGGCTTTCGCGCCCAAAAAGGAATTTGGTAATGGCCCATCAATGGCTCGACGCATACGGACGCCCGGTAAAAGCCCAACAGCTCACACAGAGAATTCCAGAACCGGGCCTGACCACCATTCGCAATGCCTGGGCCCCAACCGTGGCGTCGGGCCTTACCCCATCGCGCCTATCCAGCATCTTGTTGGCTGCAAATGAGGGCAACCTTTACGACTACCTGGTCCTGGCCGAGGAAATGGAAGAGCGCGACCCCCATTATGCCTCGGTGCTGGGCATTCGAAAGCGGGCCATTTCAGGTGTCGACCCAATTGTTACCCCGGCCTCTGACAGTGCGCTGGATAAAAAGATCGCCGACGACGTGCGCGAAAACATATCCGAGCACGAGGGGTTTTCAGATCTGATTGAGAATATGCTGGACGCCCTGGGCAAAGGCTTCTCTCAGGTCGAAATCGTCTGGCAGCGCAACAAACGGGTGTGGCATGTTGAAGAATTCCTGCATCATGACCCGCGCTTTTTCACATTTGATCGCGAGACCGGCCGCCAGGTGCGCATGGTGGATGAGGCCAATCTGGTTGACGGTGTTGAACTGGACCCGTTCAAGTGGATTTCCCATCGGGCCAAGCTGAAATCTGGCCTGCCGATCCGAGGTGGGTTGGCGCGTTTGGTCTCCTTCGGCTGGATGTGCAAAAACTACACCGTCAAAGACTGGATCGCCTTTATCGAGACCTACGGCTTGCCCCTGCGCTTGGGGCGCTATGGGCCGAGCGCTACCGCTGAAGACGTGGACGTGTTGTTCAACGCCGTGGCCAATATCGGTACTGACGCGGCGGCGGTTATTCCCGAAGGTATGAAGATAGAATTCGTCCAGGCGATGACCGGCGCGGCCAATTCCCAGGTCTTTGAAAGCCTGGCACGTTGGGTGGACGAGCAAACATCGAAGGCCGTTCTGGGGCAAACCATGACCTCGGACAATGGCTCGTCTCAGGCCCAGGCCGAGGTTCACAACGAGGTGCGCCATGATGTGGCCAAGGCGGATGCACGATCCGTCACGGGTACTTTGAAGCGCGACCTGGTCAAGCCTTACGTGGATCTGCACTACGGGGTGCAACTGCGATATCCAAAGCTGGATATCATCATTGAAGAAGCCGAGGATCTGGACCTGACTCTGCGCCATACGGCTGAACTGGTGGACCGGGGCATGAAAGTGAAGCAATCCGAGGTGCGGGCCAAACTGGGCTATTCGGAACCGGACGGCGACGACGAAGTTCTTGGAACGGCCAAACCAGAGACCAGCGAGAGTGAGGCCACCGCTAAGAACCGGGCCCAAGATACCCCGCCAGATCCTTATGTTGCTCTGGACGCGTTGGAAGGCGAGCTGGCCGAAGACTGGGTCGAAGTTGTTTCGCCCATCCTTGCGCCGGTGATGGAGGTTTTGGAAACAACCACCACCTATGACGAGGCCCTTGCCGCCCTGGCTGATACTTTCCCCCAAATGGATACGCGCCCGTTGATTGATACCCTGGTTAAATCCGCCTTTAAGGCCCGCGCCCTGGGCGACAGTGGCAATGACTGAGCTGACCGACAAGCCGGGCTACAGCTTTAACCCCGGTCCACCACCCGAGGCCTCGGCGTTTTTGCGCAACAAAAGCCTGAAACCCTCGTTCAACTGGCAGGATGTCGAACCAGAAGAACACGCCGTCAGCTTTACTGTCGCCAAGGCCATGCAAGTTGACGTTCTGCAGTCCATTCGTGACGAACTGCAAAAAGCTCTGGACCAGGGCATTCCCTATGAGCAGTTCCAGAAGGAACTGGAGCCGCGTCTGCGCAGCATGGGGTGGTGGGGCGTCAAAGACCAGGTCGACCCTGTCACCGGCGAGGTGCGCAATGTGCGCCTGGGCTCACCGCGTCGACTAAAAACCATTTACCGGGCCAATATGCGCTCGGCCCGTGCCGCCGGCCAATGGGATCGCATCCAACGCAGCAAACGCGCCCTGCCCTATCTGGTCTATCTGCTGGGTCCAAGCCAACGCCACCGCCCCAGCCATGAGGCCAAGAACGGGTTGGTGTTACCGGTTGACGATCCGTTTTGGCAAACCTGGTATCCGCCCAACGGCTGGGGCTGCAAATGTCACGTGCGCCAGATCACCCGGCGCGAAGCCGATGAAATTGGCATCGCCGACAGCCCCGAGATCCCGATGCGCGAGGTGTTCAACAAACGCACCGGCGAGATTAAATCCATCCCCTCGGGCATTGATCCAGGTTGGGAGAGCAACCCCGGCCAATATCGACAACGCCAAATGGAGCAATTCCTGCGGGGCAAGCTCGGCAGCGCCGATCCGGCCATTGCCCATGCCGCTGCTCGGGACATGGCGTCGTCCTGGCGTGTGCGCCGTATTCATGAGGGCAGCGCTAGTGGGTCTGTGCCTGTGGCGATGCTGCCACGCGAGGTTGCCACGCGCTTGGGGTCACGGTCGCGGGTGGTGTCAATTTCTGAGGAGACGATGGCCAGTGCACGGGCTGCTGGGATTGAGCCGACCGTCAGCGTTATTGAAGAATTGGCGGTTAAGGCCGGTGACGGGCGAATTGATGATGACGGGTGGGTTGTTAGGGACAAGCCAAACAGCCCGCGTTGGGTGGTGACAAAGCGTCATTCGGGAGGCGATATACAGCTTTTGTTAATGCTCTAGTAAGGTCAAGATCCTCTAACTAGCTCTCCCAAAAATGGTGAATGCAATCCCAGACCGATCAAGTACACGTCTAAAAATCATTATGGATTACACCGAAATGAGCGGAAATATTCACCCAGCAATTTGACCCCTGTGAGGTAAATTATGCTATCATAGGTAGCTTAAGGAAAGAAAATCCTGGCCAGATCAAAATAATTGAGAAGTATTATTCCTGATAGGAAATGCGGCATGAGGCGGAACATCAACAGGATTCTTGTTTTCTTTGCAGTCTTTTTTATTGGTTTCGGGCTTGCATCAACTTTTGTTTCCCTACATGGGGCGTTCAAGTCACCTGGTGGATTTGGAGGTGCTATGGGATCAACTGGTACTCTGGGTCACAACTCGCCTAACGTGTTCGATCTACCAAGCCAAGCTGCGCGAAAAGCTTTGCGGTATGCGCCTTGCGATCACAACAAATCCTGGCCTCAGTTTGAAGCTGCATGTCTGGATGTGGTCAACTTAAAAAGGGTTTTGCCCAGCCTGACCGATGGTCAGTTCATCTACAATAGGATTACCAAATTGTGGCGCGGCGCCCCCGAGACCGTCGTACTAAAGCTAAACTTGGCATCTGAGGCTGCTCCGGTTCTCCCCCCTGCTTTGTCGGGAGAGTCAATAACTGGATTTGCAAAAGTCACGCCAGAAATGTCAGTTGTTTTGAAAGGAACCGCAGGGCTTACAGTCAAACCATTAGGGGAGGCTCGACAGCGTATTTCTGATCTCTCACCGACCGTCTGGCAATGGACGGTCACGGGGACCAAAACGAATGGCGCTGAAATACTCTTACTCACAGTTTTTATACACGTTGATGACGGAGCACCTTTTACCCTGAAGACTTTTGAAGACGAAATTCAGGTTAACATCACCGATTGGCAATGGATCAAGGGCATTGCAAGCGAGATGAAACCTATATGGGCGTTCCTAATAGGGGCCATCCCGATTTGTTGGGCAGCATATGTTTGGTTGAGAAACCGTAGATGGAAACCTCCAACAAAAAAATGGGTGAGCCTTTCGACACAAATCCGATCAAAAAAAAGCAAAAAGAACATACCAAGAGGTTAAGCGGTTTTGCATTTGTATTGACGACAACATTTAACCCACTGAAACTGGTTTTCATACGATTTATCCTCCAATCTCACTGATGTAGACAAATCGCCCCCACAGCTGGCAACCAGGATCAAATTTAAACACCACTTAAACGGGTCTGTGTGGCGCTTGCGATATTTTCCGGGTGGTTGTAGCGTTTAGGCGAAAATTGCACTCAGCGGCCCTTAAATCGCGCTGCTCTTTTCTCTGCCCCGCCCTGCAGAATTGCTCCCGACAGTTGTCAGGGAAGTAAGCCCGCATTTGGCGGGGCATTGTCGCCCCATGACATTGACCAATTCCATCCAATCCATCGCGCTTGCGCTGAATACCGAAGGCGGTGCTGCCCCCGAGTGGGTCCAGCTCACTCCGGCGGGTCCGGATCTCGATAGCCGGGACGGTCGCCAGTGGAAACTGAGCGACCCACAAGCCGTGGTCACCGCGTTTCGAAACAACGGCGGCGACCTGCCCGTCGACTTTGAGCATTCCACCCAGGAAAAAGGGGCCAAGGGCGAACCTGCCCCTGCAGTTGGCTGGCTGACGGACATGGAAGCCCGCAACAGCGCCCTCTGGGGCAAGATCGACTGGCTGGACGCAGGCCGGGAGGCCGTGGCGTCCCGCGCCTATCGCTATGCCAGCCCGGTGTTCAACTACGGCCGCCAGACACGCGAGATTTCCAAAATGGTCTCTGTTGGCCTGACCAATCAACCAAACTTTCAACTTACCGCCCTCAATCGAGCAGGCGAACAGGAGGATCACCCCATGGATAAAACCGCCCTAGAGGCGCTGGGTTTGAAGGATGGCGCGTCTGACACTGATGTGTTGACCGCAATCAACAAGCTCAAGTCGGATGAGGCTACGGCCCGCAACCGCGCCGAACACCCTGACAGCTCAAGTTTCGTGCCCAAGGCCGACTATGATCTGGCGATGAACCGTATTCGCGGCTTTGAGGGCGACGAACAGACCCGTAAAGACGCGGCGATCACCGCCGCCGTCGACGCCGCTGTTGAGGCGGGCAAGATCGCACCAGGTAGTCGCGACTACCACACGGCATCCTGTCGCGCCGAGGGTGGTCTTGCTTCCTTTGCAGCCTTTGTCGACGCCAGCCCGGTGATTGCGGGCAAGTCTGACCTAGACACCAAGGACCCCACCAAAGGTGGCACCGCCCTGTCTGCCGAGGAGCAAGCAGCCTGCCGCGTCCTTGGCTTCACCGAAGCTGAATTCGCCGACGCGAAGTCAAAGGAGTAACCTGCCATGATGGTCACAGCAGCCGCTATCGCCGCCCTTCAAGTTGGGTATAAAAAGCACTTTCAGGACGCCTTCAGCGCGATCCGCCCGGAAGCCGACTTTACCAAAGTCGCCACCATCGTGCCGTCATCGTCCAAGTCCGAGACCTATGGCTGGCTCGGCAAGTTCCCCAAAATGCGGGAATGGGTTGGGCCCCGCGTTGTCAAAGATATGGCAGCCCACGGCTATTCCATCACCAACAAGGATTTTGAATCGACTGTTGGTGTTGATCGCAACGATATTGAAGACGACAACCTCGGCATTTACGGGCCGTTGTTTCAGGAAATGGGTCACAGCGCAGGCCAACAACCTGATGACCTGACCTTTGGCCTGCTGGCAAAGGGTGTCACCGAGCTGTGTTACGATGGCCAATACTTCTTTGACACGGATCACCCGTCTCATGACAACACCGGCGCTGACACCGTTGCGTCCAATGTCGATGCCTCAGGTGCCGTCGGAAACCCCTGGTGGTATCTGCTGGATGTGAGTCGACCGCTAAAGCCAATGATCTACCAGGAACGCAAAAAGCCTGAGTTCATCGCGCATGTGGACCCGAAAGTGTCCGACCACGTTTTCCACAACAAGGAATTCCTCTACGGGGTCGATGCGCGCTCAAACGTCGGCTTTGGTCTGTGGCAGATGGCTTATGCCTCCAATGTCGCCCTGGACGGTGACAGCCTGGACGCGGCCATCGAGAACATGCGCAGCTTGCGTGACATCAACGGCCGCCCTCTGGGGATCAAACCCGGCCTGCTGGTTGTTGGGCCGAAACTGCGCTCACAAGCCAACAAGACAGTCAAAGTCATGCTGGGTGAAGGCGGTGCGTCGAACGCCAACTACAACGCGGTCGATGTTCTCGACACCGACTGGGCCGCCTGAGGCCACGCGTAGCGGAGTAGAGCAGCGGTAGCTCGCCAGCCTCATAAGCTGGAGGTCGCGGGTTCAAATCCCGCCTCCGCAACCATTCCATTTTCTTTGAAAGGCAGACCCATGGGCAAAGTAGCCATGATCAAAATCGCCGCCGTTCCCGCCGCTGGTTTCCACCGGTGCGGCAAGTTCTTTCCCAAGAGCGGCGTCATCGTCGACCCTAAAAGCTTCTCTGAAGAGCAGCTTGAACGGCTGAAGGACGAGCCAATGCTGCGCGTCACACCGGCCTCGGATGATGACGAAAGCCGGGCCGAGGCACGGGCCGAACAAATCGCAGAAGGCATCCGCTCCCTGGCGGCTGCCGACTACCAAAAAGACGGCAAGCCCAAGGTCGACGCCTTGAACGATCTGTTGGGCGACGACCTGGGAAAGATCACCGCAAGTGAACGCAATGGGATCTGGGACCACATGCTGGCGGAAGACTTCAAGGCACCAGAACCTGACGCCTAACCCAATACCTGGGGAACGATGATCCTTCGCGGTACCGGAGCACTGCGAATGGGGAGCCCCATAGCTCCGGACCTTTTTTCAAACCCGAAAAACCACAAGAGAAACCGATGGCCTACGCAACCCAGTCAGACATTGTCACGCTGTATTCCGAGGACGCGCTTTATGTGGCGGACCGGGATGGCGACGGTGTGCCTGACGTGGATGCCATCACACGGGCGCTGGCCTCAGCGTCCGGTGAAATCGACAGCTATCTGGCGGTCCGTTACACCCTGCCTCTCGGTGAAAATCCGGATCTGCTGGTGCAGTTCTGCGTTGATATCGCGATCTATCGGCTGGCGTCATCGCGCGATGTGCTCTCGGAAGAGCACCGCCAGCGCTATGAGGACGCGATCAAGCATCTGGAAAAAATCGCCAAAGGCACTGCGACTTTGGTTCTGACGGCCGCAACTGACGGCGACAGCGAAGCCCCATCGGAACCATCCCGCCCCCGCCCGATTGTTGCGGGTGGTCCGCCGCGCGAGTTCACCCGCGAAAAAATGAAGGGGCTCTGACATGTCCTCAAGTAGCAAAGCGGTAGGACACTTAATATGACTGGCGTCACCGCATCTTTGACCACCCTTGGCCTGGACGATGCCATCCGCAAACTTGGGGCTTTGGCCGGTTTTGACATGGCGCAACTGGCTGACGAGGCCGGTGCACTGCTGGAAAGCTCAACACGGCGTCGTTTTGAAACCAAGATTGATCCGGACGGCGCAGCCTGGACGCCCTGGTCTGAGGCCTATGACGACACCCGCGATCATGACCGCCATTCCCTGTTGGTCAGCGACGGCGATCTGCTGGACAGTATCCAGAGCTATGCAACCGGCACCGCCGCTCATGTGGGGTCTAACCTGGTCTATGCGGCGCATCACCAATTTGGCGGTGACGAAATCGGCAGCGGTGTGCCCGCGCGCCCCTATCTGGGTGTCTCGGCTGAAGACGAGCTGGATATTTCCGACCTTGTGACCGGCCGCCTGACGGAGCTGTTGCAATGAGCGATATCGACCAAGTCCTGGCGCGGTTGCCACAATCGGTATGTGACGCCGTTAAATTGCGGCTTCCCGAATTGAAAACCTGCAAACCCCACGCCGGGAAATTCTCACTGGAAGAGCTGAAGAAAAGTGGCCTGCCCGCCCCTGCAGTTCTGATTTCCACCTTGGGCGCAAAGCCTGGGGTCACTCGCAGCGATGCAGCTCATAGCTTTGTACTGTCGATGGCTGCCTATGTGGTGACCCGCGACGGTCTCGGCGCACCGCGTGACCTTGCCGCCGCCAATATCTGCCAGGCCTTGTTGACCCTTATTCCGGGCAAGCGCTGGGGGGAACCCGCACTGGGAGCAGCCCAAGGCGTTCACATGCACACCCTGGTGTCGAGCGGCGCAAAGGACATCACCTCGTCACTCTGGGCCGTAACCTGGGGCCAGCCGGTGACGTTCCACACAGTTGAGGCAGCGCCCTTGGGAGCCGAATTGTATGTGGCGCAGTCGCCAGCGATCGGCACCGACAATGTCACCGGCTACACCCAAGTCGGAGAGCCAACCTCATGACTTTGAACGCCTCTGAAACCGACCGCCGACTGGGCAACGTCCTGCAGATTGGCACTGTTGTGTCTGTCGATCCTGGCAGCTCGGCCGCCAAGGTGAAAATCGGCGATCTGACCACGCCGCTGATCCAGGTGGGACAGCTTAGCGCCGGTGCCATTCAATTCTGGTGGATGCCCAGTGTCGGCGAACAGGTGATGGTTGGGGCCCCGTCTGGGGACATGGCCCAGGCAACAATCCTTTGCTCGGTCTTTGCTGGAAACGCCCCAAGCTCGGACGGCGGCGTGCCGATGATCAATCTGGGCGGCGGCAAGATGATTGTGAATGGCGACATTGAAGTGACCGGCGATGTGATCGCCAGCGGTGTCAGCCTTGTGCACCACACCCACAACGGAATTGCCCTAGGCGGGGCCGACACAGGAGAGCCAAACAAATGAGCAAGAAACCAGTGATCTCAAAGCATGAGTACACCGTCACCGCCGCAGGCTGGGTGGCCGGTCAGCGCTGCAAAGCAGGCGACACTCTATCGCTGACCAAGGACCAGGCGCGCTATGAAAACGTCCGTCTCAAAACGGACCAGGACAATGAGCCTGCCAAGACAGCCACTCCCAAAAAGGCCAAAGCCAAAACATGAGTGGAATGGATCGACATAGCGGGCGACAGCTCAGTGGCGCGGCGCATCTGGCGCAGTCGATCCACGACATCCTCACCACGCCCAAGGGGTCACTGGTGATGCAGCGCAGCTATGGCTCGGATCTGCCAAACATCATCGACCAGCCCTTGAATGGCGAAACCATGATCGACGCCTACATGGCCACGGCCGAGGCGCTGGACCTGTGGGAACCGCGTATCGAGCTGGCGCGTATTGAGCTGGTAAACACCGGCGCAGGCTACGCCGAGTTTGCACTGACCGACGCCGACGGCCTTGAGATCTCAATGCCATTGAGCCTCGACACTGAAGGCGCAACCCAATGAGCGGCTTTACCCCGATTGACCTGTCCAAGCTGCCTGCCCCCGAGGTGATCCAGACCGTCGCCTATGAAACCTTGTTGGCGGAAATGAAGGCCGAGGCCATCATCCAGATGCCCGAACTGGAGCCGTACCTGGCACTGGAAAGCGAACCGGTCACCAAGCTGCTGCGAGTCTGTGCTTATCATCGCATGTTGGACCGTCTGGAATTCAACGACGGTGCGCGGGCCAATATGCTGGCACTCAGCACCGGCACCGATCTGGATGGGTTGGCGGCTTATTGGGGTGTCGTGCGCCTGGTGGCACAAGAGGCTGACGACAGCGTCTCACCTCCCATTGCGCAGATCATGGAAAGCGACGACGCCTTGCGCCAGCGGGTGCAACTTTCGCTGGAAGGGCATTCCACGGCGGGACCGCGCGGCTCTTATATCTTTTGGGCGCGCTCGGCCTCTGGCGAGATCAAAGACGTCTCTGTTATTTCTGAGATCCCCGGCCAGGTGACGGTAACCGTGCTGTCGCATGACAACGACGGCACACCGTCAAACAGCGTTTTAAACGCCGTTGAAACCGTCTTAAACGGTGAAGACGTGCGGCCCCTGACGGACCAGGTCGTGGTTCAGGCTGCAACTCTCATTCCCTATCAGATCACCGCCGAGTTGGTGCTGTTTAGCGGCCCCGACAGCGACACGGTCCTGGACGCCGCGCAGGCCGCCATTGCCACCTACATCACCGAACAAAACCGCCTTGGCTTTGATATCACTCTGTCGGGGATCTACAGCGCCCTGCACCAGCCCGGCGTTCAAAAAGTGAACCTGACCGAGCCGCTGGCCGACATCGTGGTCGGCGACACTGAGGCCGCTTATTGCCCCATTGCGCCCGCCTTGAGCTTGGGGGGCACCAATGTCTGACCTGCCCACCATCCTGCCCCCAAACAGCACCGCACTAGAGCGCGCGCTTGAACAGGCCATCGGCAAGTCCAAGCCGGATCTGACGGCGGTCGCCACACTCATGAACCCGGATACCTGCCCCGCGCCGCTGTTGGGTTGGCTCGCCTGGGCCTTCTCGGTCGACGTTTGGGGCGCTGCCTGGTCAGAGGCTGAGAAGCGCGACACAATCCGGCAAAGCATTGCCGTTCACCGGGTCAAAGGCACACGCGGGGCCGTGCGCCGTGTCTTGGCCAGCCTTGGCTTTAGAACCGACATCTCGGAGTGGTTTGAATACGGCGGCGCGGCCCATACCTTCCGCGTTGACGCGTTTGGCGATGATATTCTTGGGGCTGGATTGCAGATCGACCAGGCGCTCTTTGCCACCCTGTCCCGTGTCCTGGACAATGTGAAACCTGCCAGCGCCCATTACGAGCTGCGGATCGGCCAAAGCGTGGGCGCCACTGTTGCATTGCGCACCGGCGCGCGATCCACCCAGCACCTGATCGTGGCCAGTGATCCAATCCCCCGGCCATCTGAATTGGTAAGCGCGGTTTCCTTGCGGGCATCGATCCGCATGACCCGGAGATCCGAGGACACACACGATCCAGCGGCGCGCGCCAATACCTTGAGCACCGGGCTTTGCCTGCGCAGTGCCCTGCGCCCCAAATCACTTTCGCGCGTCACTCACCTCATTACAGAAAGGGCGGTCGCCTGATGACCCAAACACTTTTAACTGACATTGGCGTCTCACTGATCAACGCCGCCGCCGGATCTGGCACTCAGGTGGCTATCACCGAAGTGGCAATCGGCGATGCCAACGGGGCCAGTTACGATCCGGGCCACGGCCAGATTGGCTTGCGCAATGAACGGACCCGCGTGGCGATTACCAAGCGCCACATCGTTGACAGCAACGCCTGGCGCATAACGGCCGAGTTCGCCCCAGGCGATCCGGTATTTGATGCCCGTGAAATGGGGTTCTTCGACAGCGAAGGTAATCTGATTTTCCTCTGGGCAGGAAGTGATTTCCAACCCTTCACGGTTGGTGTGGTTACCCATATCGCCGAGCACATCCTGAGCTTTAGCCAGATCGCCGAGGGATTGGTGATCATCGACGCGCCCGACGATGCGCTGTTCGATCTGACCGTCGCCACCGCCTACAGCCACGCCACCCTGCACCTTGAACAATTCAACCAGTCCGAGCTCCTGCGCGCTCTGACCGGCAGCTATTGAGGAGATCCCAATGACCACAACCGAACAAATGACTGCAGCCATCACGGCGATCACTGACTTGGCGGCAGCTTACCAAGGTAAGAATGCCGTGATTGACGCGTCTTTGGCCGCTGCCCTGGCGGCCTTCCCAAATATCAACCGCACCTTTTATGTGGATCAGGTCGCGGGTGATGATGCCAATGACGGCAGTGAGGCCAGCCCGTTTCTGACTCTCCAGAAGGCTGCCAATATGACGCCCATGGGCGGGTTGCTGACGGTCTATTTCCTGACGGATTATCACGTCTCCAAGCGGGTGGATTTTAAACAGCAGAGCGTTGCGTTCAAGGCCCAGGTCACGGGAGGCGGTCGGGCTAAGGTGACATTTGCAGGCACCTCGGAAGGGGATACGGCCAGCACCGCCGATTTGTCCTCGCTCCATAGCAACTGCTATTTCGAGTGCCAGGAAATCCAGTTTGAGGCCGTCACCGCCGGGGCTGGCGTCACCGACAAAGGCATGTTCCGCTCGCGGGGCAACATGACCCTGCGCTTGAGCAATTGTCAGATCGACTTGCCTGTCGGGTCCGATCAATGCGTCATCAACAACGATGTGTTTTGCGCGCTGAGTGTCTCCAACCTCAACGGCGGCACTGGCCCGGTGGCAGGGCGCTGGATACAGGACGTCGCCGCCGCAACTGATCCGGCCAGCATCCGCACCCTTATCGCCACCAATCTAACCAGCTTGTAAGGAATGCAGCTCATGACCCTGACCATCAGTTTCGAACACAACGGCCAGCCCTACTACAACTGGTCTGTGGCATCGGCCCAGGATGCGGGCGTTCCGGCACCCGTCATCAGTGCCGCGGTTAAACAAGGCGCGCGCACGGAAGTGGCAGTGTTCACCAACGCCTATCGCGCCCAGATTTCCAGTGCCTCGCCGGGCAAGCTTGCGGAATACCGCTTCAAGGAAGAGATCGCCCGCGATCCAGCCAGTGCAGCACCTGCAGAACTAGCGATGATTGACCGCGAGGCTGCAGCCCGTGGCATCACCTCGGAGGCACTGCTGGCGGAGATCAACGCCAAGGCCTCTGCCTATCGCCAGATTGCCCTGCTGATCGGCGCTCTTGAAGCCGAGACCAAGGCCGCCATCGCCGCCATTGCGGAGGATGCAGTCGACATCGAGGCGCAAATCCAAACCGTGCTTGGGAATGCAAAAGCCCTGGCAGAAACAGCCTTTAACGAGGCCCAAACTCAGATCAACGGAGGGGCGTAATCATGCCCGAACAGTTTCTTCACGGGGTGGAAGTCGTCCAGATTGACGATGGTATCCGCCCCATTTCCACCGCCAAAAGTTCGGTCATTGGCATTGTGGGAACGGCACCAGATGCCGACGCGGCGATCTTTCCTCTGGACACGCCCGTGTTGGTCGAAGGTCCACGCAAAGCCGCCCTGCTAAATGATGCCGGCACTCTGAAACATGCCTATGAGGCGCTCTATGCCCAAGGGGCCAGCGTCGCCGTGTTCATCCGGGTCGCCGAGGGCGCAGATGATGCCGCCACCCTGGCCAATATTGTCGGCGATGCCACTGCGTTTACCGGCGTCTGGGCGCTGGAAGCCTCGCGCAGCAAGCTGGATCTGACACCCCGCATTCTCGCCGCTCCTGGCTTTACCAGCACAATACCGGGCGACCCGGCCAATCCAGTAACCACCAATCTGGTCGCGGTGGCGGAAAAGATCCGCGCTGTGGTCATTGCCGATGGCCCCAACACTGATGAGACCGACGCCAAAACTGAGCGCGGCAACTGGGGCTCTGACCGGTTGTTCATTGTGGATCCGGCCGTCACGGTGTTTGACACCGTCAGTGCCGCGTATGTCACCCGCCCTGCCTCTGCTTATGTGGCCGGGTTGATCGCCAAACGCGACATCGAGCGCGGCTTCTGGTGGTCGCCGTCCAACCAGGTGATCAACGGTATATCTGGCACAACGCGCCCCGTCGGCTTCCACCTCAGTTCCACCGAGACCGAGGCTAACCGGATGAACGAGGCCGAGGTGGCCACAATCATTCGCCGTGATGGCTTCCGCCTCTGGGGCAACCGCAGCACCACGCCAGATGCCCAATGGGCTTTCCTGTCCGTGCGCCGCACCGCCGACATCATCTATGAAAGCATTGAGGCCGCGCATCTTTGGGCGATGGACCGCCCCATGTCGGCGCAGCTTTTTGAAGACATCCGCGACGGGGTGCAGGGCTTTGGCCAACAGATGGTCAATGTCGGTGCCTTGCTGGGCTTCAAGTGTTGGCTGGACCCGGAGCTGAACACCGAGACCACCCTGAAGGCGGGCAAGCTCTATCTCGACTTTGACTTTGAGCCTCCCGCACCGCTGGAACATTTGATTTTCCGGGCCCACCGCGAGGGTGAATATTACGAGGAATTGATTTCCTCGGTCAGCGCCGCCGCTTAATCGAAAGGACAATCGCGATGATATATCCACGCACTATTCGCAACTTCAACGCCTTCCTGGACGGGGTCAGCTATGCAGGCCGTGCCACCGAGGGAAAGCTGCCCGAGCTCAAAATGCAGGTGGCCAACCACCGGGGCGCTGGCATGGACGGGGTCTCGCCTGTGGACATGGGCACTGAGGCGATGAATGCCGAAGTCACCCTGTCCGAATGGTCGCCAAACGCCGTTAAGCTGTTTGGCACCCGCAAGCGCCTGGTCCTGCGCCCTGCTGCCATGGGTGAGGATGATTTCTCAGCCGACACCTATGTGGCCACTTTGGGTGGGCGCTGGACCTCGACCAACTTTGGCGATCTGAAACCCGGCAGTGATGTGCCGCTAAAGCTGTCCCTGGCGGTTGATTATTTCCGCCTGACTATGAACGGCGACGAGTTGTTTGAAATCGACATCCTGGCAGGCAAGCGCGTTATCGGCGGCGTCGACCAGGTCGTTGAGCTGCGCAAGGCCATGGGCGTCTAAGCGACCGGTCCTAACATCGCGGGCGGTATGATGCCGCCTGCGATAACTTAATTCAATATTCCCTGGAGGCCCCATGGACAGCTTGAATATCAAGGTCATCGACCACCGCCACAAACATGTTCCCATGTGGTTGGTAATTCTTCAGTGGTTGATTTTGGTGGCCATTCTCTTTGGGCCTGGTGTTTTGGTAGACAGCACCGCCATGCAATGGGCTGGCTTTATCGTCTTTCTCGCCGGGGCCTTTCTCTGTCTGCTGGGAAGTACCAACGAGAAGCTGACCATTGAGCAGGCGCGAACACGTCTCGACGAATTGGAAGCAAAACAGACTTCCAAAACCCCCTCTTCAAATCGGATTTAAACCCATGTCAAAAATCACCAAATTGAACGCCGTCACCCTCGTCGAGCCGGTCCAGATCGACGGCGAAGACGTCTTTGAAATCACCCTGCGCAAACCCAAAACGGGAGAGCTGCGCGGCCTTGCTCTGACCAGCATCCTGCAGATGGACGTAGGCGCTTTGACCAAATTACTGCCGCGCATCACTCAGCCGCCCTTGAACGAGAGTCAGATTGCAGATCTGGACCCGAAAGACTTCACCGATTTGGCGGGCAAGACCATGCTTTTTTTCATCAAACAGGAGCAGTTGGAAGGTCAGGTGCTGGAGCTGGAAGCGGTCAACTAAGCTTTCCCGACGACGTGGAAGAGGCAATGGCGGATATCGCCTTTGTCTTTCACTGGCCCCCCGATGTGATGGACGACCTGCCCATCGAAGATCTGGCCCTCTGGCGCGAAAAAGCGCGACAGCGGCTCAAAGCTCAACACGAGGCAACGCACCATGGCAGTCGGTGATCTAAATGTAGCTTTGATTCTGGATCTGGTGGACCGGGCCAGCGGCCCGGCCCGCCAGGTCATGGGTGCGTTGCAACAGATCGGCCATGTCACCGAACAGACCGGGCGCAACGGTGTGGACTGGGCCAATGCCCAGATTGCGGCCACCGAGGCCCGCCGCGCCGCATTGCGCGGCGAGGCCTTTGCCGTCGCCGCCACTGGCTATGCGCTTTACAAAGCCCTGCAGCCCGCCATCCAGTTTGAGACCGCAATGGCCGGTGTCTCAAAAGTCATTGATTTTGACAGCCCCGAGGGCCTGGACAAAATGAGCAGCGACATTCTGGCGCTCACCACGTCCGGAGCCCTGCCAATGGCGGCCGAGGGCATTGCGGAGATTATTGAAGCGGCCGGTCAGGCTGGCATTGTCGACTCTGCCCTGCCCGACGACGAGGAACGCAACCAACTGCTGGCCTTTGCCCGCGACGCGGCCCAGATGGGCGTTGCCTTTGATATCACGGCCGAGCAATCCGGTCAGGCCATGGCGACCTGGCGCAGTGCCATGAAGCTGACCGCAAGTGATGCTCTGGGGCTTGGCGATGCGATCAACCATATCTCTAACAACATGAACGCCACCGCCCCGGCGATGGTGGATATCATCCGCCGCCAGGGTGCTGTGGCGCAGTCGGCCGGGCTGGTGGAACAAGAGATCGCGGCGCTGGCCGGGGCCTTTCTATCGGGTGGTGCCGCGCCGGAAGTGGCGGCCACGGGTATGAAAAACTTTCTGGGCGCACTGACCAAAGGCGAGGCTGTCACCAAGCGACAGGCAAAGGTGCTGGACGCCCTTGGCTTTGATCCGGTGGCGCTGTCCAAGCGAATGCACGAAGATGCCCAGGGCGCAATTCTGGACGTGGTCAATGCCATGGCTGATCTGCCCGAATACCAACAGAGCGCCGCTATCAGCCAGCTATTTGGCGAGGAAAGCAAAGGCGCGATTGCACCGCTGTTGACCAATGTGGATCTGCTGCGCGAGGCGTTTGAACTGATCGCAGATCCGTCAGATTATGCGGGCTCCATGCTGGCGGAATACCAAAAGCAAGCCGCCACCACTGCCAATGCCATCGTGGTCACCACCAACTTTGTCAAAGGCTTTGCCATTGCGGCCGGGTCCATTTTGCTGCCCGAGTTGAACGAGCTGCTGGCGGTGCTGCAGCCGATGATTGGCGCAAGCATTGAATGGGCTGAGGCCCACCCGGAATTGATCACCCAACTGTTCCGGCTCACGGCTGGATTGCTTGCGGTAAAGATCGCCTCCATTGGCTTGCGCTGGGGGCTGTTTTCCACGCTGCTGCCCATCCTGCATGTGTTTCGCGCCGCGTCCTGGATGGTGATGATGCTGCCCCGCCTTGCGGCTGGATTGCTGGCGCTGCTGAACCCTTTAAAGCTGATCCGAGGCGCTCTGTTTGCTCTGCGTCTGGCCTTCATTGCCACCGGTGTTGGCGCACTGCTGGTCGGGATCGCGATGGCCGGAGTGTGGATCTACAACAACTGGCAGGGCCTGCAGACTTTCTTTGTCGGGTTCTGGCAGACGTTCCGCGACGCCCTGGGCCCGGCCGCGCCAATGCTCGACAGCATTATCACCTATGCCAAAGAGATCTGGCAGTGGTTCACCAACCTTCTCGGGCCAATGGATGCCACCGAACAGCAGTGGCTAAGCTGGGGCACCAATGCGGGCACTGCCCTGGGCGGTGTGGTCGGCCGAGTAATAGAGTGGACCAGCGCCAACAGCGGATTGGTCGCAACTGTTGCCAAGCTTTATGGGGGCTGGCTGGCCCTGCGCCTGGTCTGGCTACTGCCCATGGCCCCAATTCGGGCGGCGGGCCGATTGCTGGCCTGGATTGGCAAAGGCCCGATGGTGGCGCTATTGCGCGGGGTCAAACTGCTGTCCACGGCCTTTTGGCGATTGGGGCTTTTGATGCTGGCCAATCCGGTTGGGTTGATCATCACCTCACTCGCGGCACTTGCCCTGGTGGTTTATCAAAACTGGGACCGGTTGGTGGCCTTTCTGACTGAGAAAGTTGAGGCGGTGCGCGCGGCCTTTGACCAGGGTATATTGCAGGGCGTGTTTAAACTGCTGGCCGAGTTCAATCCCTTCACTCTGGCCATGGAGGGGATGCAGGGTCTGATTGCCTATGTGATGGAGCTGCTCGGCGTTCCCGAACAGATCGTCGAGGCGTTTCGGGCCTTCAGTCTTTATGACACCGGCGTCGCGCTGATCCAGTCGCTATGGGACGGGCTCGGCTCACTTGTGGGCGCAATGGTTGATGAGATCCGGCTGAATATGGAAGACGGCATTCTGAATGGCGTCTTCAAACTGATTGCCAAATTCAACCCCTTCACCGCAGCGGTAGACGGCGCGGCCCGGATGGTTGCCGTCGCCATGGAACTGATGGGTGTTCCCGACGAGATTATCGCCAAGTTTGCCGAGTTCAGCCTCTATGATACCGGCGTCGCACTGCTCCAATCCTTATGGGACGGTATGAGTTCACTCCTTACGGAAATGGTAGACGCCATCACTGCAAAACTGGCCGCCTTAAAGCCCCAGTGGATCACCGACGTAATGAACTGGGTCAGCGGCGACGACCCCAACTCCAGCCAACCGGCCGGGCGCGACAGCGGCGGTCCGGTTCGGGCCGGTATTCCCTACCTTGTTGGCGAGAGATCACCGGAGATCTTTGTGCCCGGTGTTTCCGGTTCAATCCTGCCCACCCGCGTGTTGCGCGCCGCTATGGCAGCCTCTGCCATCACCGCACCGGCCGCCGCTCTGCCCAGTCAGGCCGAGGTCCTGCAAAGCATCGACCAGCGCCCGGCAATGTCAGCGCCTGCGGCCGCGCCAGCCATAGTCCAGGAGGGCGACACAGTAACCTTCAACATTTACCCAACCCCCGGCATGTCGCCCGAGGATGTGGCGCGCGAAGTGCGCCGCGAGCTCGATGCGCGTGAGGATGCGCGGCGCAGCGACTTACACGATGGAGCGACATTCTAATGCAACTTGGTTTAGTCATGATGGCGCTTGGGGCTTTCCGGTTTGGTATGAGTAATGGCGGCCACCAGCAGCTCTCACGCAGTGCCGCCTTTCGCTGGCGCAAGGTCAACCGGATCGGCCGCGCGCCTGCCCTGCAATACGGGGGGCCGGATGCGCAGGAAATCACGCTGGAAGGGGTGATTTACCCCCACTTCAAAGGCGGGTTGCGCCAGGTCGATTTGATGCGGCTTCAGGCCACAACAGGCCTGCCGTTCATGATGGTCGACGGGTTGGGTTGGGTTTGGCAGCGTTGGGTGATTGTGCGGGTCGAAGAACGCAAGAGCTACCTGATGCGCGACGGGGCACCTCGCAAGATCGAATTCTCCCTAACTCTGCGCTCATACGGGACGGATTTGGCATGACCAACTATCGCACCAAAGACGGCGATATGGTCGACGCCATTTGCCGCTCACACTACGGCTCTGAGGCCATGGTCGAGCTGGTCTATGAAGCCAATCCGGGCCTTGCAAAACGGGGACCGGTCTTGCCGCTTGGGCTGGTGTTGATCCTGCCGGAAAAAGCCGTTGAACCCGTCGCCAAACCGCTGCGACTTTGGGGCTAATGCCATGACGCCAGACTTTCAAATCATCGCCAATTCTGTGGACCAAACCGCCCAATTTAAGGACCGCCTGGTCAACCTCACCTTGACCGACCAAGCGGGCCAGAAATCTGACACGGCGCAAATCACTTTGGACAACCGCGACAACCGCATTGAACTGCCCGACGTGGGTGCTGTCCTGGACATCAGCCTTGGTCTCAAAGAGACTGGTCTGGTGCCGATGGGTCGCTATGTGGTTGACGAGCTATCCGGTGATCTGTTCCCCAACACGCTCACCATCAGCGCCAAGGCGGCCGACATGTTGGGCGGCATCAAAGCCCCCAAAACCCGCAACTGGGACGACGTTACTGTCCAGGACATCGTCGCCAAAATCGCCGGTGAAAACGGTCTTGAAACTGCTGTTGCAGAGAGCTTAAAGGCTCATTTTTATGGGTACCTGGCGCAGACCGCTGAGAGTGATTTGAACTTCCTAACCCGCCTCGCCCGCGACCTCGACGCCACCGCCAAACCGGCAGGCGGCGCGCTGGTCTTTATCAAACGTGGGATCGGCAAAGCCGCCGACGGCTCCGACCTTCCAGTGCCAGTTATCAACGTCACCCAGATGAGTCGGGGAAACTGGAAGGCCAGCGGCCGGGGCAAGTACAGTAAGGTCATTGCCGAGTGGTCCGAACTGGGCGCTGCAAAGGTGCGCCAGGTCAGCGCAGGCGATGGTGAGCCGCTGCTAAAACTGCGCCACCGTTATGCCAGTCAAAATGAGGCGCAGCGCGCCGCAGACAGCGCTCTGGAAAGCAGCAAACGCGCCAGTGGTAAGGCGTCCATCCAACTGGCTGGATTTGACGGCGGATTGCTGGCCGAGGGCTTTGTCGATCTGCAGGGCATACACCCAGGTTTGAGTGGTAAATGGCTGGTCACACAAGTCACCCACCGCCTGGGCAACACCCTGATCACCAGCTTTGACGGTGAGCGGGATAACGACGCATAACGCCTCCTTACAGGGAGGCTAAGGGGTGCTGTAACACTCCTTAACACGGGGCCTAATATTCACACTAAACCCCGCCGACCAGCTATCGCCTTATGGCCGCTCCCACCCCTCGCGAGGGTGTGGCCTTTCTGAGGTGATTCCACTTGTCCATGCAAGACCAGCGTTGCGGCCAATGTGCCCGGCTGCTATTTAAAATTGAGAGTGATGCCCTACACGGCGCGCTCAATATCAAGTGCCCAAGATGCAAGGCACACAATCACTTGAGGCCACAACAGAGCCCTTTATCCAAGCGGCAAGACCGCGATGGAAAAGGCTCTTTAAAGTGCGTTTAACCCCAGTTCAAAACACCTCACCTGTTGCCCCCTGGATGGGCGGCAAGCGCAACCTGGCCAAACGGATCACCGCGATCCTGGACGCCACCCCACATGGTCTTTACGCCGAGCCCTTTGTCGGCATGGGCGGTATCTTCCTGCGCCGCCAGATGCGGCCGCGCGCCGAAGTGATCAACGACCTCGGCCGCGACATCGCCAACCTGTTTCGCATTCTGCAGCGCCACTATCCGCAGTTCATCGACTGCATGCGGTTCCAGCTCACCACCCGCGTTGAGTTCGAGCGCCTGGTGGCCACCCGGCCTGATACCCTAACCGATCTGGAGCGCGCAGCGCGGTTTCTATATCTCCAGCGCAACGCCTTTGGTGGCAAGATATCAGGGCGGTCTTTCGGGGTGTCACCGGACCGCCCGGCCCGATTCAATCTATCAACGTTGGAACCAATGCTCGAAGACGTTCATGCGCGGCTGAGCGGCGTGGTGATCGAATGCTTGCCCTACAGCGAATTCATCACCCGCTATGACCGACCCACCGCACTGTTCTACCTAGACCCGCCCTACTGGGGCTGCGAGGACGATTATGGCAAGGCGATGTTTGCACCGGATGATTTTGAAGCCCTGGCGCAGTGGATGAAGGTAGCCAAGGGCAAGGCGCTGATGTCGATCAACGACACCCCCGAGATCCGCGAGATCTTTTCTGGGTTTGAGATGGAAGAGGTTGAGGTCAGCTACACCCTGGCCCGCAAGGAAACCGCCAGGGGGAAGCGTGGTGAGCTGTTGATACGGAATTTTGATATCCCGTAAACTCGACAAAAGTTGCTAAACTGAAGGCCACTCGATGTGGTAGAAGTACTTATCTACAATATTCGCATGGAAAGGCATCAATTTGTTGCAAAGCTATTTTAGTTGGTTATCCGACATCGACGCGAGAGTTTCATTTATCATCGTTCAAGCCCCCGACACTAGCGCATCATTTAGTTGGTCGGCGATTATTCCTACAGTAATCGGAGGCGGTATAGCGCTCTTAACAGCGTTGGCTATGTTCTACTTCTCCAATTCCCTAGAGAGAAAAAAACGGGAAGAGGAAAGAATAAGAAACAACGCCAGCAGCGCAGTTTCGGGTTTCTTGAAGTTGACCAGATGGGCCAACTTAGTCGCAAACGTCGATGAACACATCAATAAGTTCTATGAGGAAGCAAACGCGCACGGGCATGAGGCAGACCAAGCATTCCAGATTGTTGGTCCTTCGGTCGGAAAGTTCCTTGAGCCAGATCGATTAACTGTCGAAGAATATAGCTTTTTGTTGTCTAAGGAGCATTCTGAACTCATCGGGAAAATACAGATGGTTGAGGAACGAGCCGCAAATCTGCTTCAACTGTTAGACCAATATTCTTCCGACTACCTAGAATTCTCCAAATGGCTTCACACCGTCCCAGGTTTCTCACGAGAGTTAGATGGACCTATAGCAAAATCCAAAATACCCAAAAAATATATGGCCCAAGTGGATGAACATGGAGCTCAACTAAATCGCATTCTCGCCGGTATCACAGAACACATTGGCGAAGATCTAGTGACAGCCACTCAAGTTATCCAAGAATATGGCCAGGTCGCCCATGACGAGTTCAAACCATATATTGAAAAACTCAGTTTCGAATATCCTTCTATAAGCACTTGAGTTCTTCCAAGAAAAGCTGCAGCAATCCAAAAACGAGTTGCTGCAACTATCTCTGTCCATCCGTGCAAGAAAGTCTGTCCGGCTACAGCGCTCGATATCCAAATGTTGTTGGACACCTATTATTGCAGTAACCGGAAGAGCCCGGAAGATGGTGGAAGAAGCCGGACAGAGCCTTAAAAACATGAGCGTTTAAGATAACGAAACGTGATCTGGACAGAATGGGCGCGTGTCTTTCAAAAAGGCTTAAAACGAGCTTAAATCGCCATTCGGCCGGTATTGGGGCACCAAACTCTGCAAATTCCACCAGCCCGCCAGAGAGCCATATTAATAAGGCTGATGCCCACCACCCATGCCACAGACACCGGTAATTCCAGCGATTTTTGAGCCGTGGAACTAGAAAGTCGCCCTTTTTGTTCACTGCCGACTTTCTAGATAGAGAATAACCGTTTGAAATCATGGCGGTGCGAAAACTCAGAGCGCCTTTTCTTGCGCTGGAACTAGAAAGCAATTTCAGGCGAAGCTATGACATCATGCGCTCGTTCGTGACTGACATGAATTCATACATTGTGCTCTCAATCCTAGGTGCTGTACTGCAGTGTTTTTGCTCTAATAACGGGTTCCAGACTTTCGCTGCGGTCAGCCCCAACGGCGGCTATGCGCAGTTAACGGAGTTTGCAAAGTCTTGGCCGCTTCCCGAAAGCAGACATTCGCGCGGTGCGCAGCGAGCAGCTGGTAGGAGCCCACTGCAGACATGTCGAAATATCGCTGCGTGCACACGCAGCACAAAAATACGTGGCAGATGCAGAAAATTTGATTCTGCGAAGCAGCCATTCAAGACAGCTGCAGCAAGAATAGAGCGGCCAAAGAACGGATTCCGGATACATCAGCCCTAGAGGCTATATCGCGCGTCGAGAAGTTTTCTGAGATTCTTGCGCCCCTAATCTAACCTATATGAGTTTTTCGTTACTATCGACCGCAACTGGCTACCAGTCTAACGCGGTAAATAATTAATGATGGCAAAAATCCCAGTATTACGACTATAGAGATTTGCGAAAAATGATCTCAGGAGGCGGGCTTGTCAGGTATTTATTTTACAAATTCAGTATCCGGAAATGCAATCAATTCCACGCAAATTTTTGGCATCTCACCAGAATTTAGAAAACTCTTCTCAGGTAAATCTTGTTGCAAGCTGGAGTTCGTTAGAATCGTCCGATCGAGTAACGATAAATCTCGTCTCAAAATGGAACAAACTTTTACAATAAGATTGCTAAATTGCGGATATAGCTTCCAAACCCTTACCTCATTGTCTTTCCCGGTCGAAACAAGGCTGGTACCATCATTCGACAGCAAAATTGCCATTGCGTTGTCCGAATGCCCCTCAAAAACGGCCAAACTCCTTTGTTCCTCGACACTCCACAATCGGATTGTGCCATCATTCGAGGCTGTTGCTGCAAATTGACCACCCGAACCAATGCTGGCAGCTGTGATTTCCGAACTGTGACCCTGTAGCGTAACTCGCTGGCCTGCGTCTCTATCCAGAATACGAAGTACATCTCTATTTCCTATGGAATCTACCGACCCTTGAAACCGGTCAGAGAGATTTTGAACATAAGACGAATGGAATACTTCCGGGTCCCTGTAATTCTGCGGTGCATAAGACTTACCAAAATGAACATGTGCTCCATCCCAAAAAATACCTGATGCACTTTCTCGTTCGATCCCTATACTTTCACCATTTTCATCAATACGATAGGCATGAGATGTCTCAGTTCGATGCTCAATTTCGAACAGTTTTCTGGCGACATTTGGATCCCATATTTCAGCAAAACTCCTTCCTCGCAATTGAAGTTGTTTGTCATCATCGCTGAACGAGAATTGGTATGCTCCTCGTCTGCTCTGGAAAGAGGAGGTCATCTGGTATGTCTCAGACGCCCACATAGTTACCGATCCGTCTTCTTGGAGAACCGCGATTTGGTTGCCAGATTGACTATGGGCTATCGCAAGAATTGGAGACCCACTCTTCGGCTCAAGCGTTTCGATTGGAATTCCACTCGGCACGTCCCAAACTCTGGCAGTTCCATCAGCAGAGCCCGTAATCAGTATTGTTGAATGTGGATTAAATTCTGCTGCATATACCGCAGCAACGTGACCTGTTAACTTTGCGGTCCGTTTTCCCCTGTGCAGATCCCAAATCGCGGCAGATTGGTCAATCGAACCGGTTGCTAGCCAGCGACTATCTGGACTTATTGAAATCAAGGACGGACCAGTATGTTCAGAAAAGATAAAATCGGGAGTCCTCGGGCCGGTTGACCAAACTTTAACACTATTGAAATCTCCGACATATACAGATCTCTTTGATTCATCACCATATACAACGTTTATAATGTTAGAGTGCCCAGCCAATTTCTCTATTTGCTGTCCAGTTCTGGAATTCCAAATTGTCACTTCACCTGCAAGATTTGTGACAATAATCCAATCACCATTTTTGCTATAGTAAAATCCGGAAATTTTGGATCCAGGACTATCAATTTCGAACAATTCTGCGCCGTCGGAAGAGTTTCCCGCGAGTACAGAATACTCGCTTTGAGGGACTATGTATTGACTTCCGTTTGGGCTGAATAAGGCATGCTTGTGGTTAATACCCCTAATGCTCATATTTCCTGGGATCCGTTTGACAAGCGTACCCGTCTTTGTGTTCCAAAGCTGTTCGCCCCATATGATCATCCGGGACCCATCCGAGCTCAACGCAGTAATCACACTATGTTCTCGATCAACGTCAAATTCTCCTATCATAGAACCTGTCAATAGATTGAATACACGATAACGCTCCGGAGAAACCTCAAGAACGGCACTACGGCCGTCATGGCTAAGTTCTTCAAATTTTGGGGAATCTGCACCGTGTGGAAACGAAGAAAGTAGTTTCATCTCCTCCGTGTCCCAAATTTTCACAACACGGTCAAAGACTTTTACTGCTCTTGTCCGGTCCGCACTTATTGCAAAATCTCGGAATTCCTCAGGATTCGAAAGCTCCTCGATGAACTCGCCATTCTCAGCGTCAAAAGATCGGATTGTGTACGCGCCAGCATAAGTGTTGACCACCCAGATTGAACTATTACTGGGATTGAAGAAAGCCATACCGTCCCAGCCGACTCTAAAAACAGAAATAACCTTGTTCGTTCGAATGTTGAGGAGAACCGCATTTAGATCATTGCCATTGGTCAATGCAAAATTTCCATCGGTGCTGATCTCAAAGATATCGGTGCTAGTCACTTCCAAGAATGCCTTTTCATTTAAATTGAAATAGCTTTCGTTGAGCGCCATCAGCACTTCGGAGACGAGCGGGCGGTTACCTGCCTCTCTATTCAAAGCAGGTAGCCCTCTCAGCGCAACCAGTGCCGCTGCAGAAGCATTGCCCGCGTTTACCAGTCTTTTTGCTTCTCCCGCCAACAACATAGATTCGCTACGCTCGAACTCTCTGAGCCTAACCTGCGCTAAGTCACGCTGCTCACCTGCGATTCTGGTGGCGTCTTTTTCCGCAACTAGGGAAGCTTCAATTTTGGATTGCGCTTGCTCAGCAAATCTTCGCGCTTCCTCCTCTCCAACATACAGCCCCCAAATCCATATCGTGGCAAAAAATAATGGGGCAAAGTATACTGCTAATTTTACTGGCTCCGCATTGTTAGCGAAAGTTTCAACGGCACCGTCGAGCACCGTAGGAGGGCGTCGTTCATCATAGGGGTCAACCGGCTTGTCGCCACGAAACAATGGCAGCCAAAATTCACGAGCCCAAGAAACATCAAGCCGACCATCTTTG
Source organism: Parasedimentitalea marina (assembly GCF_004006175.1). Lineage (GTDB taxonomy): Bacteria > Pseudomonadota > Alphaproteobacteria > Rhodobacterales > Rhodobacteraceae > Parasedimentitalea > Parasedimentitalea marina. The sequence goes on along the minus strand of NZ_CP033219.1, from coordinate 1,674,811 downwards.
TTATAAAAATAACCACTGTGCCCGAATTCGAAAAACCGGTTCCTAAATCCTCCATGCGTCGCACCACTGAAGCCCGCTCTACCGGCCATACCTGTGAACAGAACGAAGAGCTGGTTAACTAAAAGCACTTTGTCTTTCGAACCACAGTCGTTTATCACGCGCAGTACTGTATCGCCGACCAGATCCCTCCACGGAAACGACCCTCTTAGTACCGATCCTGCAAGAATGATTGTGTGTATTCTTGGTCTTTCTTGGCGTGGGATTCCATGAAGCGCCCAAGCGAGAACGTGTGTGCCAAAGCTATGGCCAATAATGTCTATCCTGTGCCAATTTTTCTTTTTTTCCCAATACAGCAGTTCAGAACGAAAACGCCGTACAACTAGCCACCGAAAAAATGGAATTATAAACGCTATGACCGAAAAGAAACCATACTTGTAGTTTATTACTTTGACTGTATTCCGCCCAAATTCATCGGTGATGAGCGCCTCTAATTGTTCTTGCCATCCGCCAAAAGTACGAATTCCGTGAAGAGTTACAACTAAGCGGCGATCATCTAAAAACGATGAGTGTTCTTCAGTGTTGTTTTTTGGTTTGTCCATGAATTCATATTTCGGTCTGAGGTGCCCGTTTACTGCTATAGCCTAGTGAAATTTCTGGGTTGTGGTCAAACCGAAAGAAATCAGCACTTTCGGACGCAAAAAACACAGCCTAGCAGAGATCCATCTCCTCTTACACCATTTGACCGTTCGAGGCGGCTCTCCATCTCGATTGTCAGAATTAACCGCAGCGATAGGGCGTGTGAGAACTCGCGCTTGGCAGTGGCATCTAATGGCCGATTCGGGGACTTGAACTGCACCGCAGCGACGGGTTTACTGCAGCCGCACAGTGTTGTTGCGTTAGCAAAGGCAGGAAATCGAATGTCGGTAAGGTCCGCCCAGCGGACCTTTAGCCAACCGGATTTGAATGACTGCTTTTGCCGCTGGGCAAGTTTGAGACCATGACCGCTTTGGGCTGGAACCGGCCATTAGACGCGACCACCACTAGCGGCCGCTATGCGCAGATAGTAACATTTGCAAACTCTGGACACAGCTTCAAAGCCAACATTCTGAAGACACGGCTTGCCGGCTGCTTTGAGCCCTCTTCGGCTATTTCCTCAGACACTACCCTTTGCTAGCACAGCATGTAGCGACTGACCCTAACTCGTCTCTGGTTGTGATGTTCAATGTCGCGATGCGGTGTGCCCATTGTAGACATTGAAGCGTGAGTGCAATGTGAATTTCAAGTTAGAGCTGCACCGGTCTACCTGCGAACTCGGGGTCTCAATCTGCCTTTCTCTTGCATGCAAAGGCCTCGAAGACCTGCAGCGTTTCTTCACTGACGTGATGCTCGATACCTTCAGCATCATGTTCCGCGATTTCGGAAGATACTCCCAAAGCAATCAGAAACTCAACAACAGTACGATGACGTCTTTGGCAAGACGCCGCGAGCTGCCGACCTTCGTCCGTCAACTGAATTGAGCGATAAGGTTCGTGCAGGATCAATTCCTCGCGTTTAAGACGCGCAAGGTTCTTTGTCACAGTCGGTTGTGCAACGCCCAGACGTTCAGCGATATCCTTTGGGCGTGCAGATCCATACTGATGAATGAGATCAGCAATCAGTTCAACATAATCCTCCACAATCTCACTTTGGTGGGCTGTACGCACAGATTCGAACTGGCGGACTTGGTCTTCAACGGCGCGTGTAACGGAATTTGAATGAGGCTTTATCATTGGGAATTTATACTCTTAGTGACTTAATCCAGCTTTGCACGCGAAGCATGCGCTTGACAATAAGTTAGCCTTGGCTAATTAAGTTAGCCAGGGATAACTTTTGGATGCGCCATGAAACGATTTTTGACCACAGCTGTTTTGTGCCTGCTGCCCATGACGGCACAGGCCACCGCGCTTGAAGAAGCACCTTGGGCCCCTCGTGCCGCCGCATATCGCCTGACATTGTTTTTGGGCAATCTTGATCCGATGCCATGGGATAAACTAGAAAACAGCTGGACCACGCCCGTCACCGGCAGCGCCCGCAATGTTTCCGCAGTTTCCAAAATGTCCAAAGCAGAGGTTGATGCAGTAACTTCTGCTCTTGGCAGTCAGGACCGTCAGGCGCTGTTTGTAGCCGCGACTGATGTGGTTAAAAATGGCATTTTGCGGTCCCTTGCTGCGGCAGACGACGCACTTGGCACTGCAAATGCAGCTCAAGAGGTCGCCCGCGCCGAGACCCTGTATCGCGCCTTCGCAGATGGCATTAAGGCGGGTGATCCAGCTGGCTTCCGTACACTGGGGCGGGCTTGGTTGACCCTGAATTCCGCGGTGGGCAGTGCTGGATTGTCACAATCTGGTGCCCCGGAGCCTGACCACACTGCGTTTGCTGCTGCGCGCGCGGTTATCGAGACCTATCTGCAGGATAACTTCACCGCCGCCAGTTTCGCACCACGGGCCAAACTGACTTCGGTGCCGGAAACCACTCTTCAGACCGGTGTCTCGGTCGATGTGCCTGTTTCGCTGCCGCCTGGATCCGACATCGCCGATCAGCGCGAATTTCCGCGTCTGATCCTGCAGTTTGAAGAGGCTGGCCTGGATGAGGCCGACATGCCTCTCGTGGCTTACGGCGATATGTTGTTTGACAGTCCCCAGATTTTTGGAGGACCGGCGCGCGATTTGGGCTTTACCTGCTCGACCTGCCACAACCGATCTGATGTGAACCGTGATTTCTTCATTCCCGGCCTCAGCAATCATGCGGGCGGAATGGATGTGGACGGGTCGTTCTTTGCACCGATGTTCAATGATCGCAACGATGACCACCTTGATACTCCATCCCTGCGCGGCATCCGCTTTACCGCGCCATACGGCCGCGACGGGCGCGAAGCCAGCCTGCGCGATTTCACCCGCAATGTGATCGTCACCGAATTTGCTGGCGAGGAGCCGACACCGTTCCAACTGGATGCCTTGATGGCCTATATGCGGCAGTTTGATTTCCTACCCAACCCACAGATTGACCGAGCTGGCAATCTGACCGATCTGGCCTCAGACGCTGCAATGCGGGGTGAAGTCCTGTTCAATACGCCTTTTGACGGACTGAACGGCCGTGCCTGCGCATCTTGTCACACTCCCGAGCGGAACTTCCGCGATGGTCAGACCTATGACATCGGCACTTCTGAGGCGCCGTTTGAAGGTGGCTCTGCAACGCAGTTTGACACGCCGACGCTGCGCAACGTCAACTTCACCGCCCCCTATATGCATGACGGGTCGATACCGACACTTGCTGGTGTGGTAGACTGGTTCAATGATAGCAAATCCCTGAACCTGAATGTCGACGAACGCTCTGATCTGACCGCCTATCTAGAGGCTATCGGCGATGGTGAAGATCCCTATCAAGTGTTTCAGGGTCGCGAGAGCACCTTTCGGCTGGCGTTTGATGAACTGACCACTTTTGCCTCAACCTTGAACACCCTTATCCCGATGCAAGACGCTGAAAACATCGCGCTTTTGGTAGAAACTGTTGCGCCTGACCTGGCAGCGGATGCCTCGGTGATGATTAATCAAGCGGCCAAACCGGATGTCTATCTCTTGTCGGCACATCTACAGGCCGTCGGAGACGCCAGTGCCGCTGGAAACTGGGCAGATGCTGCCACCGCGTGGGATATGTTCAAAACTCTACAATCTGAAATCAATGAGGGGATGTACTAATGTTCAGCCGCCGCATGTTACTTTCATCTTTTAGCGCCTTGACGCTCACCGCATCAGCAGCCTTCGCCGAAGACAGCCTGAAAATCGCGTTCATCCCTCAGGAAAACCCTGAAAAGCTACTGGGGGATATTGATGTCATCACTGCATGGATGGGCGATCAGCTAGGCGTGCCGGTTCAGGGCTATGTGACCTATGACCACGCTGCCGCAGTCGAGGCCCTGCGCAATGGCGATGCTGATATCTCGTTCATGGGGGCGCTGCCATTTGTGCTGGCCGAGGCCCAAATCGGGGCGGAGCCGCTGGTGTCCGAGGTTTACCGGGACTATCCCAGTTACGCGGGCCGGGTATTTGTGCGCAAGGACAGCGGCATTGATACGCTTGCCGACTTGAAAGGCCGCGACATTGCTTTTGCGGATCCCGTGTCAGAGTCCGGCTATCTTTACCCACTTGATTTGTTTGTTGAGGATGGCCTCTTCACCGGCACCCAAGGCGCGGCGGAGTTCTTTGGCAACAGCTTTTTTGCGGGGGGCTACCAGCAGGCGATGCAGGCGATGGCAAACGGGCTTGTTGATGCGGCGGGGGCCAGCCAATATGCTGATATGCTGCTGACACCGGAACAGCAGACTGAAATCAAGGTGATTGGTGAGTCCGTGCAGATCCCCAGCCACGCGATCATTGCGCGCCCTGACTTGGCCGACGAAATGAAAGCAAATTTCACCCAGATGATGCTGACGCTGAACATGCCTGAGAACCGGTATCTTCTAGCGTATCTTTATGGGCCGGATGGATATGTTGTTGCCGATACCACGGCCTATGATGGTGTCCGTCATATGGCGCAGAAATACGGGTTACTTGAATGACCGCATGCCTGTCCCTTTGTGGTGTCTCACATCAGTTTGATGGAGTTTCTGCATTGAAAAATATAAACTTCTCTGTATCGAAGGGTGAGCGGATTGCATTGCTCGGGCCATCCGGGGCTGGCAAGTCCACATTGCTGGAGTTACTTGATCGCCGCCTAAGTCTGGGATCTGGCGAGGCTCATGTTCTAAATATAGCTCTTTCCAAAAGACAACGATTCACACGCAGTGATCGCGCGGATGTTGGGTTTATCTTTCAGGAATTTGCTTTGCTTCACCGCCTGAGCGTGTATCAAAACGTCATGAATGGCCGCATGGGGCGCACGCGGGGCTGGCCCTCTCTTTGGGGGACCTTTGATACTGGAGATCATCTGATCGTTGCGCGTGCTTTATCAGATGTAGGCCTGTCCGATTTTGAAGATCGACGCGCAGATCAGTTGTCTGGGGGCCAACGTCAGCGCGTTGCCATCGCCCGCTGTCTGGCGCAGGAACCACGTCTGATTCTGGCGGATGAACCTGTAAGCAACCTTGACCCGTCACGGGCTGCAAAAGTGTTAGAGCTGATTACATCACGCGCCAGTGACGGCGAAACTGCCGTCATTTTCAGTTCTCACCAACCCCAGTTGGCACAAACCTTTGCTGACCGGGTTATTGGGCTGCGCGATGGTGAAATCATGTTTGATCGTCTCTCGGCGCATTTGACCCAAGAAGACATTACACAACTCTATGATGGTTTTCGATCGGACACAGATCTGCGTTTGGTTGGCTGATGACACGAAATTTGATCTGGATACTTATCGGCGGAGCCGTGATTTGGGCCGGGCTCAGTGCGGATATCAGCACTGACAAGCTGTCGTCCGCCGCGCCGCGTCTGGCAGATTTTCTGGCACGTATGTTCCCCCCGGATTGGAGCGTCTGGCCCGAGATCCTGAAAGGTTTGCTAGAAACCTTGCGCATTGCAATCCTTGGCACATTCTTCTCGGTGATCCTATCCGCGGGCCTTGCGGTGCTTGCTTCTGAAAAGCTGTTCCCCCGACTGATTTGGCGCCCCGTGCGGGCCTTGCTTGCAATGATCCGGGCGATTCCTCTCATTGTGGTTGCAATGTTGATGGTGGGGTCGGTTGGTTTGGGACCACTGCCAGGCATTCTAGCAATCACTTTCCATGCGACAGGTATGCTGGCCAAATTCTATGCCGAAGCGATCGACAATGTTGCCTCAGCTCCCGTGGCAGCCCTCGAAAGCGCTGGTGCCTCTCGTGCGCAACAGCTGCGTTGGGGGATTTGGCCGCAAATGGCACCGGTTGTCCTGCGCGACACCATTTTCCGGTTTGAGCTTAATTTACGTGAGAGCCTGGTCCTGGGGATCGTTGGTGCAGGGGGGATTGGTTTGTATGTCCAAACTTACGTACGCTCCTTCCAGTATGATAAAGCTGCAGCTGTGACCTTCGCGATTATTATTCTGGTCCTGATTTCAGAATTGGTTGCAGTGATAGTGCAGCGCAGGTTTTCCTAATCCTATTTGGCTTCTGCACATTAGACGTAGCTTGGCTGCTTCATGACCCGGCCTCTTTGCACATTTGTTGCCCAGTAAGGTGTAAAATGACTACCACGTGCTACTTTCGAAAGTTTACCTGCTTTGCATAAAGTTGGCGTAAGGAAGATCGCAGCGAAGGTTCGTAATTCGATCTTCGTGACGCCGGAATGCTCTCCTGGATACGGAGTTTCGCAGATGCCGAGAGTGGAGACTTGGCCGCAGCCTAACTTGTGCTGCACATCGCCTTGAAGGTCCGCCATTTTGGCGATAGGTTTCGGCGCCAGGTCAGCTTCGGGCTGACTGCTGCCGTTAGAAGGATTTGGCACGAAGGTCTGGTCTGGGCCGAAAGCACCAATTAGGCCAACGACCGAGAGCTTTAATACCTGGCAATCTAGTAGCTCGTACTTTTCACAACAAATGGCTGCAATGCGTCATCTGTAGATGCGGGACGATCCGACGGGCTGGACAACGGTTCCAAAGAAACTGACATTAAGGCCTTAGAGTTGCACACTTGTGCCAGCAGTGGACCCATGTGTGTATGCACCCCTCAGCAACTTTCATGAGAGGCACATTTTTAAAAACATAGGCATAAGAAAATGAACAATCAGCCGGTGAACGCCGTAAAGCTGCAAGAAATTGAAGCACTAGTCGAAACATTGAAGAAAGTTCAGTCTGTCGCCCACAAAATTGTAACTTGTTCAGACAGCGAATTGAAAGAAATAGAGAATGAGCTCCGACGCTTGTTGGCAAACTCTAGCTCTCGCTCCCCAGACCAATGTCGCGAACAAAATCAGCAACTTGATCAATAACTTCTTGAGGTGATTGAGCAATCTCATTGAGTAGGTTTTGCCTGTCCGACGTGGTCTGTCGGCCAGTCAAGACGTAGACAATTCCCACGTTTAGTTCGTCGCAAATATGCAAGAGCCTAGTCGGATCAGGGCCTTTGATATCACCATTCACCACGCGTGATACATAGTTCTTTGGCCACCCATATTTATCACAAATGGACTGCCCGGTTATGTTACTGGCAGCGATTGCAATTCTAAGCCGCTTACGTGCTTCAGCGTCCATATTTTCGCCCTAAAACCCTACATTGGCGTACAAAGTAATACATAAATGTATACTTGACAAGGCTACATTATTGTATCTTTAGTTACATTATAGTATCCTAAGGTACATATAATGACACTCATTACTCCACAAGAATGCACAAACAAACGGCGTAAACTCGGTATTCCGCAAACCGCACTCTGCGAGTTGGCTGGGCTCCGCTCAAACTACATCTGCAGGTTCGAAGGTGACAAAATCCTCGAACCATCTGGGAAGAAACTCGTTGCCATCAGTAATGCTCTAAGAGCATTTGAGATTGCGAAGTCAAACCATCCGTTCGTTGATATAAAAGAGCTAATTGTTGCGGCTCAAAAAGAACTACCAGAGCATTCCAAATCAGCAATTCGGCAAGTGAGCCAACAAACCTGTGCGAAGGACAGTGTTTGTCTCACAAAGGCTGCATCGTGACACATATTCACCCTCACTCCCAATCCAACCACGCTCCAGCTCGGGCCCGGTTGGACAACTCTCCCAGTGGTCATGGGGATGCACCACTGGGGGCTTTTTTTTCACGCCCAACACTCGCGAAGACGGGCCCCAGCCATTGCACATTAAAGCAGAGACGCTGGGGCCGACGCGCTTGGTTTGGCACCGCCCTTTTCTGGCTCGGCGAGATCCTCGGCGCGGCCTCACTTTTCATAATTCTCATTTTTGGACTTTTGGCAGGAGACATTTTTCGATGACTTTTGAACAGCAATGCAAGGCCATGGCGACAGCACCAATGACCGCGCCAGAACGCCTATCCGGCTTGATAGAAGCCGTTGCCAGGCACACGCGTCTCGCGGCGCTCAGAGCGGATCTGATAGACCAACTGGCCTCTGTGAAAGCCGGGTCTGCATCCGCAGAGAGTATTGCCCACGATCTAGACGACACAGTCGAAGCAGAATGCCTGGCACAGGAAAAGGTGGCCGCCTGGGCTACGGCTCTATTGAACGACCGAACGCTTGGCGACTGTGAACGTTTCCTCCTTAACCGCGACCAGTTTCAAGAAACCGTTGCCCAGAGAAAGAGGGGGCATACGCGACCAAAAGTCGGCTTCTTTGACCTTAACGCTGCAAAGGCCGGTGCCTTACGGCTCAAGAACAAAACGCAGCTCGGCAACCATTTCGGAGAGATAACTGGCGCTGGTTTCAAGTCCGGCTACATCGCCCGAACCGGCTTGTTGCTCGGCAAGTTCAAGAGCCTCTTTAACCGTGCATTCATTGTCCGAGGAGAGTGAAACAATGAGGGACATTAGCAATACGTTTTGTGCGCGCAGTCGGGCCTCTAAATCAAAAATGCGTTTTCGCAATTGTTCTTCCACGGTTGAATTCCTCCGTCTTTTTAATGAACGCGACGATAGACACGGAAGCCTTCTTTGTCAGCAGTTGTTTGCTGCCCAGGCCCCCTCCCCTACCCGCTAACTTTTCATTTAGGAGCATCCCCATGCGCCACCCTAATTGGCAGAAAATAGACACCCTACCCGTTACGTCCATCCAGGTAGAAGAGCGCCTGCGCACCGCATCGCCGACTGGTGTCGCCAGCATTGTATCGTCCATTAGTGAAGTTGGTCGCATCTTGCAGCCGCTATTGGTCCGCAAGGTGAATGGGGGCTATCGGCTTATGGACGGTCTGCACCGACTGTGTGCCGCCCAAGAAATCGGGTTGGAAGAGGTCCCGGTCAGTGTGAGTAACTGTACCCTTGACCAAGCTATTCGGATCGAAGTTGACGCCAATGTCGCCGGAGCACCGTTGAGCGCCCTTGATATGGCAGTATTTCTGGCGGCGCATAAGGCGCTGTATGAGAAAGATCACCCCGAGGCCGCTCGTGGAAGTGCCGGAGGACGTGCAAAGAATGGAGTGCCAACGGACATTATGTCCGTTAGCAGTTTTGCAGCCAACGCATCCGAAGTTTTCGACAAGGGAGAACGCCATATCCGACGCCTGATCAGTGTGGGGGGAAAGCTGTCTCGCGAAGAAATATCCCAACTGCGGAATGCGCCCAAACGGATCCAATTCACTGACCTTGAACTGATCGCAAAATGCGGCGAAGCCACTGACCGTGCCAATATTTGCCGCGCCCTGGGTGATGGCACCGCCAAATCCGCCAAGGAAGTTCTGGCCCGCAAGAAATCCCCCGGAACTGCAGTTAAAGACCCGGTTGAGGCAGCGCGCAGAAAACTAAACGACGCCTATTCACGGGCCCCAAAAGAAGCCCGGCGGAGGTTTGCCGAGGATCACCGCGACGAGCTGCTGGAGCTACTGGGCAAAGACGCCCTAGTCGTTAGCGACGAAGCCCTGGAAACAGATGCCGAAATCGTCCCCTTCACCAGCAAACGGGCGGGGTGACCAAATGAGCGTCGTTGAACCCAAACAGATCTGGTGGACAGTTGAAGAGCTGGCCAACTCTGGCCTGCCCGAACTGCCGGGCAGCAAACCAGGCATAAACCTGCTGGCACAGCGGTTCGGCTGGCGCGCCATTGAAGGCTGCGCCAAGCGCAAGGTTGGACGCGGTGGCGGCTGGATATATCACTGGTCGGTGTTGCCCTTAGCAGCACGGCGCAAGCTGCTGACAGATGCCGCTGAGACCCCTGACGAACGCCCGGACCGGGGCAATGCCTGGGCCGCATTTGATAGCCTGCCGGAAACTGCAAAGACCAAGGCTAGAACCCGGCTGGCTGCGCTGCAAATGGTGGAAGGTCTGCACCAGTCCGGCGTTACCCATGTTCACGCCGTGGCCGAGGCCGCGCGCCAATGTGGCTCCTCTGCCCGCAGTGTCTACAACTGGATCGGCATGGTTGAAGGCGTCGCCCCTGAGGACCGCCTGGCCTATCTGGTGCCGCGTAACCGTTTGGCTGTTCGCAAGCCCAATAAGGCGGCCTGCACCCAAGCGTTTATGGACTATTTAACAAGCGATTATCTGCGCCAAGGACCACCAACATTTGCCCAATGCTATCGCGCTGCCTGCAAAAAAGCCAAGCATGAGGGTTGGGACATCCTGATCAGCAAGACTGCAAAGCGGCGATTGGACGATGAAGTACCGCGCCTTTGCCAAGTGTTGGCCCGTGAAGGTTTTGCGGGCTTGTTGCGCTGTTTTCCGGCGCAGATCCGGGACCGTACCACCCTGACGGCGCTCGAAGGCGTTAACGCCGATTGCCACAAGTTTGACGTCTTCGTGCGCTGGCCCGACGGCACCATAAACAGGCCCCAGATCGTTGCCTTCCAGGATCTCTATTCCGGCAAGATGTTGAGCTGGCGCATCGATCATTCACCCAACATGGTAATGGTCATGGCCGCCTTTGGCGAATTGGTCGAAACCTGGGGCATCCCTAGCCATTGCCTGTTCGACAACGGACGGGAGTTTACCGGTAAATGGCTCACCGGCGGCATTCCGAACCGCTTTCGCTTTAAGGTGCGCAAAGACGATCCCCTTGGTGTGCTTCCCAATCTGGGCATTCAAGTTCACTGGGCCAAGCCCGCAAGTGGCCAATCTAAACCGATTGAACGTGGGTTCCGGGATTTTGCAAAGGACATCGCTTTAGACCCCCGCTTTGACGGCGCTTATACTGGCAACCGTCCAGATGCCAAACCCGAAAACTACGGCAATCGTGCGATCCCTCTAGACGATTTTGTGAAGGTTGTGGCTGAAGGAGTTGAGGAGCACAATTTACGCGAGGGCCGATTGTCCCCTACTGCACGGGGGCGATCCTTCGACGAGACATTTGCGGAGAGCTACGCCACAGCCCCTATCCGCAAGGCAACCGAGGATCAACGTCGCCTTTGGCTGATGGGTCAAGAGACCGGCAAGCTGAACAAGGACAACGGCCAGCTCCAACTGTTCAGGAACTTCTATCATTCAGACTGGATGTCTGAGCGGGCTGGCAAAAAGATTGTGGCCCGATTTGATCCAGAGGATCTGCATTCCGGTGTTCATATCTACGAGCTCGACGGGTCTTACCTCGGATTTGCCGAATGTCGGCAAACAGTCGGGTTCTTCAACGTTACCGGGGCCAAGGAAGTTGAACGCCGTAATCACAGGATCAAGAGAGCACAAAAGGAGCTTCTGAAGGCCCACCGCCCTCTGTCCGTTCAAGAGATTGCCGCCGACAGGACCGCCCGAGCGGCGACGCAATCGGAATTGGTTGAAGCCAAGGTTGTGAAACCGGTTTTCAGCAAAAAGACCGTGTCGGTTCCTCGCCATCAGGTCACGTCAGATCCAGTAGTGGTTGAGGCGCGGCAAGCCTTCGAGCAGCGGGTGAAGGACAAGGCGAAATTAGATCCAAAACCCAAGGCCGTTGGGCGGTTTCAACCCGCTTCAACCCCCAAAGAGCGGTTCCAAGACGCCAAAGACATCATCGCGAAATCAGACGCCGGGAAACGGGTTGGCAGTGGCGAGGCCGATTGGCTGCGCAGCTACATCGAGCTGCCCGAGTATCGCGGTTTTCAGAAAGTAGAAGAATTTGCCAAACGGGACGACGCCGGTTGATCGCCAAAAACGCCGTCCCAATGGCACACCTAAGAAGCAGAGGTACCAATGTTACAGAGAACAAAACTCGGCGAATATGTAAAGCCGCTCACCAATGTTTACCTATTGGCCTCGCTGATAGAGACGCTGGAAAACCGTGACATAGGCCTGCCCGGCATCGGTGTCCTTCACGGCGAACCCGGAGTGGGCAAAACCCATGCCGCAATGTTTGCCTCGGCGCACCAGGATATCCTGCATATTCAGCTGACCAACAATTACACCAGTAAGTTCCTGTTTGAGAAGATCCTGAACGAGCTGGGGCCCGCGAGAAAGGCTCCACCGCCTATCTGGAAATGCGCGCCCAGGAAAGCCTGGCCCAGGCTGGGCGCACCCTGGTCATTGACGAGGCCGACCACGCCCTGAAACCCCGGATGATTGACAGTATCCGGTTCTTGCATGACCGCTCAGACGTGCCGCTGATCCTGATTGGCCCTTATGACTTCCCGGCGAAACTGGCCAAATACACTGCCATCGCCAGCCGTGTCATGCAGCGGGTCACGGCTCACCCGGCTAGTCTGGACGATGCCCAATCCCTTGCGGGGTATTATGGCCGTGGCGTTGAAATCTCCCCAGATTTGCTGGAGCATATTGTCTCGGAAAGACGTGGCAAGGTGCGCGAGATTTGCACCTGCATCGCCCATGTCAGAACCATGGCCCGCACCTGGAACATGCAGAAAGTCACCCTAAAGGACTGGGGCAAGGAACCCTTTCCCGCCGGGAATGAGTTTCTAGCGGTTGGGGGTGCCCTATGAGCGCACACGCCCCATCCGGGGCACATGAGCAGGAAATCTGGCAATTCATCCAATCGCGCCAGGTGTTCACCCACGCTGATGTCGATGCCTTCTGTGCTGCCGGGGATTGGAAGCGGACCAACTACCTGCGTAGTCTGGCCCGCCTGAACCTGGTCAAACTCTATCAGCGCAAGGGCAACATTCGCTATTACACCGCGCAAGATCCGGCCAGCCTATCGGGCGATGCAGCTTTGATTGATACCAGCGCTATGGATGCGCAATGGCGCTCTGACAAGCTGGGTTCCAAGATTTCCGCATTCCACGACACGGCCCTGCCCGTGCAGGCCTGGACGCCGCAAACGCCAGAAGAGAAAAAGCTTTGGAGTTTTGTGCGCCAGCAGCTCCGGTTTACCCGCGATCTTGTCCTGGCGCAGAAGATCGCCCCGGACAACAAGACCACATTGTTTTTGAGGTCCTTGGAAAACGCCGGCCTGCTCAGATCCGCCGGTTATGACAATGGCAAGCCCTACTATACCGCGTTCTCAACCTTGGAAATCATGAACCGGGCCAAGGACAAACGCCTGTCCACGGAAGGTAGGATCTGGACGGCAATGCGGGCTGCAAACAAGTTCACTGTTGAGGACATGCTGATGACCTTTGCCGGGTTTGAAGGCGAGTTCTCGGAAAAGGGCATCCGCAGTTACTGCTCGACATTGGAAAAGGCCGGGTATCTGAAAGACAGCCGCCGGGGCCGCACCTCGGCGCAATCGGTTCGCTACCACCTTGTGCGCGACACTGGCCCCCTGCCCCCAACGATTAAACGTCTTCCCGTCGTGGTCGACCCAAACGAGGGCCGTGTTGTCTATGTCCAGGGGGAGGAGGTCACATGGGCAACCTCATAATCAGCGACCGCGAGATCGTGGCGCAAGATGCCTGGGGCGACGAGATCCCCGACTGGATCATGACCCTGATCCGCGAATGCGACGGCAGCTCGCAGAACAAGGTTGCAGCCCGCCTTGGTATCAGCGCCGCAGCCGTTAGCCAGGTTATTCGAAAGAGCTATCAGGGCAGTTATGACAACGTCGCCATGCGGGTGCGCGAGATCTACATCAGCGGCGACATTGACTGCCCGGCCATCGGTGAAATCGCCTCCGAGATCTGCCTGCATTGGCGCGATGAAATCCGACGCGGCACCTCCTCTGACCCACAGCGCGTTCTGATGACCCGGTTTTGCCGGAAGTGCCCCCGCAACGACCCAAAATCCAGCGGCACCAGGGACACAGCAACGCCCAACGCCGACGTCAAACTTGTCTTCAAATCCCGGAGGTTTGCCGATGCAAAATCCTGAACCGAACCCACCTGAACGAAGCCCGCAGGACTTGCGCAATCAACTTTCGGCAAATCTGCTCAAGTTGACTGATGGTATGGTGGTCTCACAGATCTGCAAGAAAGCAAACATTAGCCGGAACCAGTTCAACCGCTATCTGACCGGTGAGAGTTTTCCACGGCCTGACGTGCTGGACCGCATTTGCAGCTTCTTTGGGGTCGATGCCAACATCCTGTTGCGCCCGCTTGGAGACGCCCCAGAGACCCCCGAACGCATCGCGCTGCGCCATGCCATCCGGGCCGGCCGTTTTGACTGCGCCGATGACCTGCCGCTGGCCGTGATGACGGTTCGAAGCTTTTACAAGACATACGAGGCCCGGTGCATTCTGGCGCAATGCGCCGGTGTCGTAAGCCCATGCGATTTCCAAATGTTGGCCGAGGAAGCCGGGTTTTCTGACCTGCAGCCCGAACCCATCGCAATCCTGTCTTACCCCTCTGAAACACCCAAACCGGAGCAAATCCATTGACCAATCAGCCCTCCAGCCAATTCCAGCCTGCGGCGATCCCAGACGGCCGCATCGACGTCGACGGAGACCCTCACATGCGCAACGGCAAGGGCGCATTGGTTCCGCTGGATCTGGTCAAAGCCCAGGACCAGCTTCGGGATGAAACCGTCCGTAAGATCATCGGCCATGCCCTCGCCCTGCAGGATCAGGTCGCCCGGTTCAAAAAACACGTATTCGATGACCTCGAAGCCTATGAAGATCTGCTGGCTCAGGAGTATGGTGCAACGCTTGGCGGCGCAAAAGGCAACAAGTCCCTTCTCAGTTTCGACACCTGCTTCAAGGTCTCGGTCGCTGTTGCTGATCAGATTGATTGTGGCCCCGAGTTGCAAATCGCCAAGGCGCTTGTGGACGAATGCATGATCGAGTGGGCGGCGACCTCTCGCATTGAAATTCAGGCCATAATCACCAGCGCCTTCAACACCGACAAAGAGGGCAAAATCAACCGCGCTGAGATCGTCAAACTGACCAAACTGGATATCGATGACACCCGTTGGCTGAGCGCAATGCGGGCCATCAAAGACGCCGAGCATGTTGTCGGCAAGGCGACCTATGTGCGCTGCCACCAGCGCGACGCCGCCGACAAGCCCTGGAAGCACATCACCATTGATCTCGCCAAAGCATAACGGAGGGTCTTCAATGCCCATGTCTAAGGACGACTACCGCCAGAAGCTGCGTCAAAACCTCAGCGCCTACGCCACCAGTCAAACCCGCGCCTCGATGACCCTGGGAGGTCGGCTGACAGTTCTCAGGCTACAGGCCACTGTTGCTGGCCTGACCGACGCCGATCTTGCAGACATTACTGCCGAGGAAACTGCACGTGCAGATCGCCGATTGGCCCGGATCACGGCGCTCCATTCCGTTGGTCCCATTGTGCATGTCGAGGACATCCAATCATGACCCGCGCCCTGCAACAAAAGATCCACGTCGGGTGTCGCGAACTTGGCCTGGACGGTGACGCCCGCCGCGCTCTGCAGCTTGTTGTGACCGGCAAGAAATCCATGAAGGACATGGATGATACCGACCTTTTAAAAGTGCTTAAACGGCTCAAGAAAGACGGATTTAACGCCTCTTCGAAGGGGGCGAAGAAGCACAAAGTCGCCTCGCGTCCAGATCTGCGCTTGGTGCATGTGCTTTGGACCAAGCTCGGCGAAGCAGGCGAGCTGCGTGACCCCAGCCGCGCCGGGCTGAATAAGTTCGTTCGAGACCAGTTTGGCAATATTTGGGGCTCGGTGCCTGCCGACATCGACATGTTACGCGATCACAAACAGATCAACGCCGTGATCCAGGCGCTCAAAGCCTGGGGCGCGCGGGCTGGTATCGACTTTAACTGGGCGGAGCATCGCAAGTGAGCGATGGCTTCAAGCCATATCTACCCGGCGTGTTGGCGCTGATCGCTGATGAAATCAGCGTCGACCTTGCGGTGCGCCTTGCCAAACAGCGTGGCGGTCGCGAGATCTATATCGCCAAGGACCCTGCCCCCGGCAGCTCGTTGTCGAAAATCGTCGGGCAATCCAATGCCCAAAAGCTCTACAAGCTGCTGGGCAGCGGCAAGATGCTGGTGCCCGCCGGAAACATCTGCGGGCAAACTGGACGCCGCCAGCGGATCGCCATGCTGCTGGACCAGGGCGTGAGCCATTCGATCATTGCCGCAGAAGTCGACGTTCACATCCGCACTGTGGAACGCATGTCCGCAGAACTGCGTTGCCCGAAAGATCTGCGGCAGTCCGATCTTTTTCTGTAGATATTGGTCGCCCCCAGTCCGCACACCGAATTTCAGTCCTATGCGGGTTTAAAGAGCAATAAATTGCCTATTCTTCGTGTCTCACCCCAGCAAGCCGACTTTGGAAGGCCGGACCTGTTCTGAGGATCGCCGTTAAATACCACTTAAACGGGGCAGCAACGCGCTTGTGATAAATTCCGCCCCGGAGTAGCGTTCAGGCGGAAAGTGACCTCAGCGGCCCGCATATCGCGCCACAGAGATCTAGCAAAACCGCCCGCAAATTTTGCCCAGCGCGTTTAGGGCCTGATCCCGACACATGACGGGGCGGTACGCACCGACGAGTGTCGGCATCAAGATCCCATGCCAGACACACACGCCCCCCCGAACCTATTGACCTGTGATGAAATGATCGATCTCGGAATGACCGTTCCTGAGATCCTGGAAGAGCTGGAAGACTGCCTTGGCTCAGACGCTGTCTGGAAACTGACGGGTCTCTTTGGCGGTACCGAAACCAACATTCCGCATCAGCACAGCCTGGCGCGTTCGATCCTAACTGAGCAACTTGGCGACCAGATCACACAGTGGCTGTTCAAGACCTATGGTCCAGGGCGGATCCAAATCCCGCTTGGGCCGCATTCCAGCCGAGCCCTTAAAATGGCCGCCTTCCGAGCCGCGCTTCTCAGCCGCCAACCGCATCGCAAAATTGCCCGGTCCCTGGGCTGTCACGTTCGCACAGTTGAGCGGGCCAAGCGCGAACTGGTCACAGCTGGATTTCTCTAGAGTGGTTGGAGTAATGGCTTTCGCCCTTTGCCTTGCCGTCAGAGCAATAGCAGGGGCGTGAGACCAAGCCAATCGGAATGGGCAAGCCTTCGGAGTACACCGCGATCTTGGATAAGGAAGTACAGGCGCAGAAACGAAACGAGGTGTGGGGCTAGAACAGGCTGTGGTACGGGTGGTCTGATGGAAAGAAGGCGTCGAGCCGCTGCCGCGTTGGGTTATTCGGGTCATTCAGCCCAAGATAGCGCTGCGGGTTCAGCGCAAAGATCGCATCACGCGAAAGCCCATTGATGCTGTCAATGGCAGCGGCTACGTCACGCAAATAGGCATTATACTGCTTCTCCTTGCCAATCATTGTGTAATCAGAGCCGTACATGATCCGTTCGGCTAACTCAGGAGTCTGTTCCACCAGCGCTCTGACCTCTTCCAAAATCTCAGTCCCCGGGCGGCTTGTCCCGACAACCTCGTTCCAATATCCTAGATCGACATAGGCATTCGGATATTCGGCAATCAACTCTGCAGCGCGTTTTTCATATGGTGGCGGATCCGCACATACATCAGACGAGGTGATTTCTTCAAACCCTCCGAAATGGGCGATGTTGACCCGCAAGTCGCGATAGTCGTGCAAAACCCTTGCCCAAAGATCAGGGGCGGCATTTTGGCCGCTGCATTCGCCCGCCGCCAGCGAGTTGTTCCCATGCGATTTGATCGGCACACCGTTGTCATTGCACCAGCGATACATTTTACGCAGTTCGCGGTCGATCCCGGCACCAGGGGCTTTGCGAAACCCGCCCATCAGCCTCTGATTGCTACTGTTTCCGATCGGTTTGAAACCCATTGGCGGATAAATTTTCACCCCGACAAATCCCTGCGTGAGGATCGCTTTACGGATGCGGCGATGCACACCATCGCCATCAATCGCCGCCCGGAGCGGGCAGAAGGGAGCAAAGTTCAAGAGCACCGTACGCCGTTCCAGCAAAGCGAGGCGTGACATGACGTCAATCTGGTCCTGCTGGCTGCTCATTCTGGCCTGGGCTTTTTCCGTAAACCAGTATTCGAAATCCACAAGCGATGGAGAAAAGGCACTAATTCCGCGCGATTTATCGTCCTGCTCACCGGCACTCAATCCATAATACCCGATCAGAGTATCGAGAATATCGCGCCGGTCACGCGTCAAAAGCACCGCCCAGCGAAGGGTCTGCGCGAGACTGGGATCACCGCCGCCGCCGGTCGACCGCAGGGCAACAACTGGAAGGGAGGGTTCGTCAAAAACGGCATCAGCTACGGCAAGACCTAGGTCAGCACTGCTGCGCTGCAGAAAAACGCCGCGGTTTGCGAGCCGGTTCAACTCACCAAGAAGCTGCGCACCCTCACTAACGTCAACTGATAAACGGACGTCGTTGGCGCGTAGAGTTGCCTGCCCGATAGCGGCATAGTTGCGGACGCCCTGAGCAAGAATGGCCTTGTCTTGCGCGACCAATGCGGCGGCGCTCTTGGCTGGTTGTGGCAGTCGGTCGCGTTCCTCATCCGCCGTACTCACCGCGAGAAGCAGGATTTTTGTTACCAACCGGATCAGTGCACGCGGTGCGAAGTTACCTCCTACGGGGCTTTCGGGAGAACGGAGGAAAACCTGATCAAGAAAACCTGGGATCGGAATATCGGTGGCGTTGAAGATATGGGCATGAATGTCGATGCTGACATAAGGCAGACCTGATGGTGGTGGGAGAGGTTGAAGCGGTGGCGTGCACGCTGGCAAAGCTAATGCGCCCATTGCACTGGCCGAAAGTAGAAAAGAGCGGCGTGACAACATGACATCACCCAATGATTGACTAAAATACGATCAGGCTAAGGCGGCAATGTTCGGTTTGTAAAGTATCGTGCCCTGCAGCCTACGGCTCGCTGGTACGACAAGACCAAGCGGATTGAGCCTATTCGCAAGTATTCTAACGTTCACAATCACTTTTTCACCCATTTCGATCCGGCCTTTCAGCACTGCCGATCCCATGTGAAGCAGCTGGGTCGCGTTCCGCCTTTGCGCAGCAAGGACGTCCCACCAGAGACATTCAGCATCCTGCCGCTATGCTGCAGGCGCGGCCCGCACTGCCAATATTCGCCGCACGAGTAAAATCAAAGGGTGCCCGAACTTACAGCCTACCGGACAAACCTGACATTGGTTTTCGCCACACCGGAAATTTGAATTTGGATCGTCACTGATTTCGAAATTCCATGCGATGACAGTGGGCAGAAGATTCGACTTGATCGCAATCCCTAAAGTGACAAACGACCATCACTGAAACTGCTTAGGATCACTACCCGACAAGGCCTGTGCCCCAAACAAAACGCAGAGTTCCCGCAAATCTGAACCTCTTCGAGATTAGAGAACAATACGGCGCGACGCGGCAAGTAATCCATTGTCAAATCCGTCCAACCTCAGCAATGCACCGCCAGATGAAATGTCGATTGCATGCGTGCCTTCACCGACGTCGTGGCTGCTGAACGGTCGACCATCAATGTAAAAGTCGAGCCGATCGAGACCAAGCGTCGTAACGGACACTCGCTGACCTTCGGCTGTATCTGCAACGCTTGCCGTGAGACCATAGGTTTTCATACCGGTTAGAATTTCCCCGGCACGGTTGATTAGATCAACGTTGCTACTGAGCAGATCCTCTCGCGTTAGCGCATGACGGAAGCCCGGCTTCACACCCAAATCCTCAAGAGGCGTTCCCGCTTGTTCGTTCACCCGCAAGGTCCGGCGGATCGCGACACGAAGCCCGGAGTTGTTTGGCAGGTCTTCAAACGGCGTTTCTGGATCGGTTGGGGGCGGCAGTTCCAGTAGTTGTTTCAGCAAGCTATGCGTCCAGACGTTGGCCCCGCCAGCACCGGTGTTGCCGTCGACGCCCAGGATGTGCCCAATTCGATGATCTTGGAACCCAGCTGCAAAGATGTCGGTTGCACTGTAGCAGCGTGCGTCCGTGATCAGAACGACGGGCCCGTGATATTGTTGGCCTCGCGCGTTAGCAAAGTCATGCGGCGTAATGGAAAACCCACGCGAGTATACCGAACCGGTTTCAACAGACTCGCGAAGCGACTCTTCCCAGGGACCCAGTTCGATCCCAACTGGGTTGCCGTTATGACGTGCACAGATATCGGTGTTGAGCGGCGTGCTGATGAATTGCGTGGGTTCCGGTGTCACCTCACTCGGTGTCATGGTTTGCAATAGGCCTTCGCTGGCATGGATATGCCCTCCGCCATTGCCTCGGACATCCACGATCAGCCCGTTTTGCGGCAAAAGTTCTACGAGTCGAATAAACTCGTCAATGAATACGCCTGGATCATTAACATTGAACGTAAAAATTCGTATGATACCGAATTCGCCTGAAGTGGTGGTTGCACTGCGGGCCCGAAAGGTGCTGGGCATCAGCGTTGGCACTTCGGCACCTTGGGCGGCCATTTTAACCGTTACCTGTTTTGGCTTGGCTAGCTCCTCCACGGCCTTGGGTGCAAAGAGCATCAACTTGGCACGTTGAACAGCATCGGCCTCGATATCGAGGCCCAGACAGGATGCATTCAGGTTGGCAATGTCCGGGTCGACGCCGTTGTTGATCGGCAGCGCAGGTGAAACAATCCATTCTTGGCGTGTCTCGCGGTCCGTCCCGTTGAGATCGACGTAGCCAACATCAACCCACATAGCGTCTGGCGGCATCGCGCGCGTCAGAGAGCGTATTGTCAGCCCATCAAGCCCGCGCGCATGTCGGGCATCGGCGTTGCTTCCGGCGTGCAAATCTGCGGTAACTTCCACGGCGCGCTCGATCGGGTTTCCATTCCAGGTCAGAACCTCAACACCGGGTTTGAAATGGCTGTGTGTAAAACCCTGTACAAAATGGCTGGCGACATAGCGGGGCGTCCCGTCGGCGTCGAAGTACTCTTCGACGTCAAAAGGGAGGAATGCGACCCGGCCCCTGAATGGATCTGGCAGAAGATAATTGGTGTGAAGATCCCGAACGGAGGTGAAAATATCAATCATCTCGCGGTGAAATGCGAATTCGGGCCCCATCGTTGCAGGTGTCGCCCGGTCCAGCCTGTGTCTGACAAGCTTTAATCGTTGGATGGGGTCGATGCCATGCATGGCGCGTTTTAAAGGCAGATGGACGAAATTGCTTTCCATCAGAACTAGGGCTTGCGCAATTAGTCGTTTGCGGCCCTCAAGCGACAGCCCGCCAGCTGTCGCCAGGAAATCGGGCAGTTCAGTGGAAGCAGATAGATGATCCCGCACAGCGGCGTGGGTCCTACCGAGAAACTTAAGGTTTGCTGAGAGGGCGGGCTTAGATTCTTTGGCCATTTTGAAACCTCAGAAATGTGAAAATTGAAGACTAATAAACTCACTGGCAATCTATCAGGAGTTGTGACTTCTGTCGACCCAATCGCCTTGTCACACTTTCAGGCCTAATACGGACTGTGGCAATGGGCACCAGAAGTCGCGCCAAGCGCCTCAACATTGCAGTACCAACCAATTTTTGCCGACCATGCCTTCTTTTCGCCAACAAGACTATCGCCTTGGGTAGGAAGAGAAAGTCGGTATTTGGCTCTCATTTTGGACCTCGGATGCGATGCGGTATTCAGCTGAAAAAGCTCTTTGTGCTCGGATAACCTCGAACACGCGATGAGCAGACCTGGGAATTGTCATCCTATTCGGGCATGAAATTCCCTGTCAGGTGACGGATACCCAAACCCGGATACTGCGCAATGTACGTTCGACGAAAAAGCTGAGTTTCGGACCTTCCCTGTGTCGGACATCAACAGCCGCAGAGCACTGGAAACCGGCTTTGCTACTTGTGACGTTGTCTGACCTACGGTTCATAGAGAATTAATTTGGAAACACCGAGCACAGGAATAGCGGTAAGCACACCCCCATTGCACACGCTTCACGAGACTATTTATTAGTGAAAAGAACAGAAACGTGACAATCTCAGAAAGTATTGACTGACTCACGTAAGCTCTTGGCCACTTTTATTTGAGGACAAACATGACTATTCATATGGCATCGCCTTCCACTCTTAATAGCATTGCAGAGCAGATCAAGCCGGGCGAAGTGATTGAACTTTCCCCAGGAAATTACAGTGCTCTCCATCTTAAGAGGCTTCAGGGCAAGCCTGACAATGTGATTACGATCCGGGGCAGCAAAGATGCCGTCTTCGATGGTGGAAAGCGCTATGAAGACTTTCGGGAGGAAGGAAATAGCATTGCCCGCAAAGCGCAAGACGAAGGCAGCTACCCAAGTTTGGGTCGCGAAGCGCATCGTGGGTTTATCCGATTGAAGAACTGTAAGCACATACGGCTTTCAGGGTTTTCAGTTCTAGGATGCTGGCCAACGGGAATTTACCTGAACAATTGCGTCGGTATCGAGATTGATAACCTGGACATGCGTGAGGGAACCTTTGCGATCTTTGCGGACGGCAGGCGCACCCGAGATCTTATTCTAAGGAACTGCACTTATGTTCAGGACATTGAAGAAGGACGGATCTGGCGGGAACTGGATTGGAAAATCATCCATGGCGGTCAAGCGGTTGATATCAAAAATGACGCCCGCGCCTTCGACGGTGAATTCTTTCGCTCCTTTGGTATCGCCGGAAATGTGACCATCGCCAACAATACCATCCGGCACGCATTCAACGGCATCCATATGTTCCATTCGGATCGTGACGGGCTTGACCGTGGCGAGAACCGGGACGTCCGCATTCACGGGAATACCTTCCGCTATATCCGTGACAATGCAATTGAACCGGAATGGGGCGGCTGGAACTGGTGGATTTATCACAACGATATATTCAATGCACACAAGTGGTTATCGCTGCAAATGCGCAGGTCTGGCCATTTCTACATTTTTGGAAACACAGGGTGGTTTGACGAAATCCCAGGCCCCGTCAACGACGAGAATAAAGGAGGCGCTGTCTTTAAGCTTCCTTCAAAGCAGAAAAGTAGTGAGGGCAGTCACTACATCTTCAATAACAGTTTCTATTTACGCTCCGCCTACATCAAGAAGAAGGAATTGCGGAACTTTTGGCATTTCAACAACGCCATCCAGTACTGCAAGCCAGAAAATCACCCGACACATACTTGTGTGAAGCGCGGTTTTTTTGGTGGTCCCTTGGGCTACACTGATCCAAATTCAGAACCGCCGGAGTTCACAAAGGACTGGAAGCGACTAAGTATTCGGTTCTTCAATGACATCATTGATCACGACGAGTATCCCGACCGATTGATCGAACGAGGTTTTCAACTTGAATCTGGCTTGTCCGATGAACCGGGCTTTACCAACCCGCGTGCGGGAGAGTTTCAGCCCGTTTCTGGTGCTGCAATGCAAGATGCCGGAATTGGGATTTCTCTGGATCTAACTGACGGTACAACTTGGGATCTGGTAGATGGCTGTAGTTTAGGAGCTTGGCAGAATGGTTCACGCCTGTCGCCTCCGGCACGCATCCCTGGAATGAACGACAATTCAAATTTAATTGGATGAAGGAGAGTGGCATGAAACTTCGAAATCATCTTTTGCCCTTAATTGCAGCATTATGGCCTGCGACGTCCATTGCAGATGAACTTCGCATTGCAACATGGAATATCGCCAACTTGCACCATGAAACCGGAGTTCCTTTGAGGGATCGAGCAACCGCTCGAGAAGACATCGACTATGAAAGGTTGAGCAACACAGCCACGGGCCTAAATGCGGACATCATTCTGCTTCAGGAGATCGGTTCACCTGCGGCTTTGGCACGCGTATTCCCAGTGTCCAACTATCACCTAATAATTTCTGATCGCTATCAGGAAGGTGATGAGAACAAGCCGCCAAATGAGAGAGACATCTTTACAGCCGTGGCGATATCGAAAGATCGTTTCGCAAGTGCGCCACCGGTCACAACAGAGCATGCATTCTCTCTGACACACTTCGATATTGACCGGGACACAAAAGAATTGACGGCACGCCCAACAAGAGCGGCTATGGTCATTGATCTGAAGATTGGCGGTCAAGAAGTTAAGCTAATTGGCCTACATCTGAAATCGTCCTGCCACCAATATTCTCTATTTCCAATCGAAGATCAGAACTTCTTTAACGAGAAACCATTTGGCTCAAGGTTTGACTGTCGAACTCTAACAGCTCAACTCGCAATACTCGAAAACTGGGTAGAGGCTCAAAAAGAAACGGGTCGCGATGTAATTCTGGCCGGCGACTTTAACCGTCGAATGAACGAGGTCACCCGCAACCCAACCCGATACGAAGATTTCTGGGGGGCTCTCAATGATGGAAATCCAAACGGCATAAGTTTGACTAAGGGACCTGAAGGGAAAGATACCGTGTGCTGGCCTAAACACACGAGCAGATTTGATGAGAATATCGACTTTATTGTGGTGGATGACGACTTGCTGGCAGGAGGCGCCGATATTGATTTCGAAAAGCTTAGCCTGGGGCACGATGATGATCCGCTATATGCTGATTACGAGAAGCAGCGTCTCAGTGATCATTGCCCAGTGGTGGTTACAATCTCGAATTGAGGACTGATTGGTCTCCGAAAACTTGCCTACCATATCTCTCAAGCATCCGGAAGGGACTTACATGCCGCCATTTCCTCGCCCAGGAACTGCCTTTGGATTTGATGCACCAAGTGAAATTTCCGCCTTACGGAATTGGAGGGATACAAAGACTGGACGCCAAATCCCGGAACGCCAGCCTGGAAAGTTCCTTCTTGGTAGCTGGAATATCGCTAATTTAGGAGACGATGGCCAGCAGCGTGATGATGCAGATGTTAAGGTCATTGCTGAACTACTAAGCTGGTTTGACGTCACCGCAGTACAGGAGGTGAAAGAGGACCTTACTGATTTCCGACGAGTTATGGATGCCCTGCCCGATCACTTCAGGGCAGTGTTTTCAGACATGGGCGGGAACAATGAGCGCATGTTGTTCGTTTATGACAGCGATCGGGTCGAACGTCTGGAGTTGGCCGGTGAGATTGCCGTGCCTCAAGGGTCGCACCGTTACATCCGGCTTCCTGGTATTGAGCAGAAGTTTCGCGGTTTTGATAGAAACCCATTTGCCGTGGCTTTTAAGGTCGAAGAAAGTGTGTTCACAGTAGTCAACGCTCATTTGTATTTTGGATCCGGAAGCAAGGTCTCAGAGAACAGGCGCGCACTTGAAACATACGCTTTGGGCAGATGGGCGGATCTGAGAATTAACAGAGGCGATGCCTATTCCGGAAACACGATAGTCATCGGCGACCTCAATATGCCTGCTGCAGTACCTGGCGACAAAATCTATGAGGCCTTAATCGCACGTGGCCTTCATGTGCCTGTGCATCAATCTCGGATCGGAACAACAATCACTGAGGGAAAACACTACGATCAACTCGCATTTTTCCCCGGTGATGCAGGTCAAGCATTTATCACGGATGGAGTATTCGATTTCGATGGAGCGTTGTTTCGCGACTTATGGAACCCAGAAATACCCCAGTCATTCGAAGAATTCACCAGATACCATATTTCAGATCATCGCCCAATTTGGGCTCAGTTTCGCACTAATTGAAGTAGTTAGAACTAGGATTCTACGTGACCAATTCTCAATAGAATATTGGTCTACTCAACAGCCGCACCGCATCAATTATGGGGGGATTACCCAAGCACTAGCTGTCGTTCACGACAACCGGCTGGAACCTTCGCTTATGTTCGAAGTACCCATTGTCGAGAGAAGCCCATTCCTGCCCTTCGTGCGGTTATGGTGAAATGGTAAGTCCCCGCCCATTGCAACCAATGCTGCGGTCGCAGATATTTGTCACGAAGTGCGGGTTCGGACCTTCGCTGCGGTCAACTCCAACGGCAGAAATGCGCAGATAGCGGGCTTTGCAAAGTCCGACAAACTGGCATTTCTAACGGCGCTAGCGGCCCTGAGCAGTCGTTGGCGACCACTGCGGTGAACAGCTGTGGAGACCTCAGCGGTCATTGCCTTGGTTATTCCACGTTGGTTGTGCGGCCTACCGCGAACAGTGTATTGTGGACTCGCCTCTTCGATAAGGGTGATGAAAGTTGCGGTTTTCTATCTTGGCACGATCAAAAGACAGAATACCTGAAATATGTTGGCAAAGGTCGCAAACAAAGGCAGACTGAGGTGATACTAGCGCAATCCATTACTCGCCCAAGCACACGACATTGGCTAAAAAAATTTGGTCCTGATAGAAATTAAGTAGAAGATTACTCTACGCGAGAAATGGCAACTCATCTCCTAACGTCCAATCCCGCGCCAAGATGCCGTCATTGCAGCTGAAAGTTAGAGCCATGTGGATGACAAGATCCAAAGAAGGCTTGGGGCAGCGCGACCTAGATTTGTATTTCTGCCGGAAATTGGAGCTTAAAGGCTGCGCCATGCCCGGTTTCAGAATGCACTGATAATTTACCGTCCCAGTGTTCAATGATTTTCTTGACCACTGCCAGACCCAATCCACTGCCTTCGACTTCGTCTCTCGGCTTTAGCGTGACAAATGGTTCAAAGATGCGTTGGTGAAACTTTTCTTCTATTCCTGGCCCATTGTCGTCGACTTCAAAAAACGCAGTTTGGTTCTGAAGGCGGCCCGTCACTCGCACATGAACGATCCCTTGGCCATGATGGCGAGCTGCGTTGGAAATCAAGTGCCTGAAAATAATAAGGAAATCCTCTCGGAAAACCTTTAAGCCGGCTAATTCCGAGGAGATGTTAATCTCATATGTTGCGTCCTTCAAAACTACTTGTGCCAGTGCATTAATTTCCGCACATGGATCAATACTACTGGTCATGGCTTTAGGGTTCGCAATTTGCGCGTATTCAACCAAGCCGACCAGAAAGTGCTCCATTTGGCCGGCCTTGCTTTTCATCATACCCAGATATTCGCTGACCTCGGTCGGGACGTCTGTTTTGGCGGTGTCAAATTCTTCGGCAATCCACTCAGGCAGGATTTGAAGCGCACGAAGGGGCGCGCGTAGATCATGCCCAATTCTGCGAGCGAGCATATTCAACTCATCCCGTGCTGGACAGTTCACACAGGTACCGGGCACGTTCATTTCTTGCCTAAACATCGACATGTCATCCTCATCGCTCTCAACATTGGGATGTCTCCCATTTGGGTAAATAGCCAGATGCCAAATATGACCAGACATTCATGAAGCTTGCGTTAGCAAAGGCCTGCACAGGTCATAGACAGTGCTGACAACGAGACATATTGTGGCTGATCACCGGCCTGAATTTACGTTTAAGTTTTTGTCGCAGGATTTTCAGGCGGGCGGTCAAAAACTGGTGTGCTCAACGACAAATATTACAAATTTGGATATTGGGGAGCACCATTTCCCGCTTTTCGGCACCGAAAGTACCCAAATTTTTGATAAAATTACTCTTAGTTTAAGCTGTGCTTAATTTATCCCTGAAACAAGGGACCGGTCGCAATTTCCATATTTGCCGACATCCAACTTCAAAACGAACAGGAAAGTAGATGACGGCACATATCCCTCCGATCCAACTGGCCCAACCACAGGCTGCCGAAAAGAAGGGTGCCAAGGGGTACTCCCGGCAACATGTCTACCCGATCGTTTTGATATGCGTCTTAGGGCTGGTTGCATCTATCGGTGCCTTTTTTGAAGTGTCCAGCCTGGAAAGACAAAACCGGGATGAACATTTTTACCGCCTGGCCCAAGAGCAAAGTCAGGCACTGCATTCGGAAATTGAAGCCAGTGCAGCCGCGTTGCGATCAATTCGAGGGCTATTTGACGCTTCTGATCATGTTAGTCGCGCCGAATTTGGCTCCTTTATCGAAGCATTGGACGTGGATAGCCACATTCAGGCCTTGGAATGGATTCCTCGCGTCCCACATGCCGAGAGAACAGCATACAGTAATCTTGCCAGACAAGACGGGTTACCGGAATTCCAGTTTACGGAACGCTCAAGTCAGGGTGTCATTGTTCCTGCTGAGGAGAGAGATGAGTACTACCCTGTATACTATGTCGAACCGATTGCCGGAAATGAAAGGGCTGTTGGGTTTGACCTTGGTTCAAGTTCAACTCGCCTGGAAGCTCTTCACCAGGCCCTCAGTAGCGGTGCAGAAGTTGCTTCAGCCCGGATCACATTGGTACAGGAAACTGGCGAACAATTTGGTTTTTTGATTTTCATACCAATTTACGATGAAGGTTCTGTCCCGACCAACGCACAAAGCCGAAAAGATTTACTGAGAGGGTTCGGTCTGGGCGTGTATCGAATGGGTGATTTGGTAGCCTCAGCGTCAGCGATGGCGCGCACTGACATCTCCGATATAAACATGTTCATCTTCGACAAAACTGCGGATCCTGGACAACAGCTGCTATACCCGAAGGGTTCCGAATTTGAGAGCGACGATAGTATCCCATCTGATCTTCGATATGTAACAGACATTGATTTCTCGGGGCGTGAGTGGCGGATGGTTTCGGTTCCCTCTTCAGGTTCGATATTTGCCAAAGCACCAATGACACCTTGGTTGGTTATGGTTCTGGGATTGTTCATTACCGGATTGGCTGCTCTCTATTTCAACGTTGTGCATGGCCGGAAACTCTACGCTGATACGTTGGTAGAAACGCGGACTGCCGAATTGGTTGCCGTCAATCACCAGCGCGGTCAGATATTAAGAAAATTGCAGCGTTCCAACGAAGACTTGGAATCCTTCACCTTCATTGCGTCTCATGACCTCAAGGCGCCATTGCGCGGAATAGATAATCTAGTTTCCTGGATTGTTGAGGATGAAGAGAGCCATCTAAGCGAAGAGTCCAAGCATAATGCCGAAAGGCTACGCGTTAGGGTCAACAGGCTGGAAAATCTGCTGGACGGATTGCTTGAATATTCAAAGTTGGGTCGAATGGAAATCGTAGAAACTTCGGTGGATTCCCGCTCCATGTGCCAGGAAATAGCCGAGTACCTGGCTCCGCCTGAGGGGTTCTCGATAAATATCGGGGACAAGATGCCAAACTTCGCCACATCTAAACCGGCACTGCAGACCGTCCTCAACAATTTGATCAGCAATGCTGTAAAGCACCATGATAGGGATGCGGGAACGATCTCGGTATCTTCCGAAGATCTGGGGGCGGAGTTCAAGTTTCAGGTCACAGATGATGGCCCCGGCATCGACCCTTCACATCACAAACGGATTTTTGAGGCGTTTCAGACGCTGTCACCACGTTCCAAGGTCGACACCAGTGGCATTGGCCTCGCCCTTGTCGCACGGACCGTTGCTGCGGCGGGCGGCGTTATCAATGTTCACTCGGAAGTTGGAAAACGAGGAACGACGATGAGTTTCACCTGGGCTAAAAAATGGCCCACATTGGAGGGATAAAATGGACATGAACGACATTAAAATTCTTTTGGTCGATGACGACGACGTCGACGCCGAGATGGTGATCCGGGGTTTCAAGAAAAGCCGGATCGGCAATGACATCACTGTCGCCGAAGATGGCTTCCAGGCCTTGTCAATTTTACGGGAAAACGGCAATGATGCCTTCCGCAAACCCTTCATTGTGCTGCTTGATCTGAACATGCCGCGGATGAACGGCTTTGATTTCCTTGAAGAGCTTAGAAATGATGAAAATCTGCGGGATTCAATCGTTTTCGTCCTGACAACGTCAAAAGCTGATGTTGACCGTACGCGGTCCTACGAAAAAAATATTGCCGGATATATCGTCAAATCCGAAGTGGGCCCATCCTTTACAAAAGCCATCGACCTGCTCAAGTGTTACTGGACTACAGTTACGTTGCCGACATGACAGGTGCTAGCCAGAACCCGCGTATGTTGATTGTCGATGATGACGACGTTGACCGGGAATATCTGCGCCGTCTTCTGCGCAGGGCCGATGCGCAGGTGGAGATTGTTGAAGCAACAGACCTGTCCTCGGCGCTTCAACATCTAAAGGAAGGCCGTGTTTTTGACTGTGTTTTTCTGGATTCCCGATTGCCGGACGGTGAAGGAGTAGATTTGGTCGATCGCTTCGCCAACACATCTAACGTCGTTTTCTTATCAGGGTCAGATGACCAAACAGTCAATAATGAAGCTTTGCAGCGCGGTGCGACCGCCTGCTTTGGGAAAGGTTCAGTTACCCTGAAGATACTGAACCAGACTATTGGCTTGAACTCGCGCGGCGGCTAATATCCGGGATTAATTCACCCAAAAACACATCATAGAAAGTTTTGAACTTCTATGGTCGAGCGCGCAGGTGGAAGCAGGACGGATTGTTTTCAGTCACGCTAGATAGAATGTCTCTGTTAGGTCTTTCGACGAAACAAGGAGGGGCGTTTTTTAGATTGTTGAACTAAATCCCAACCTTTTGTGTGACCTGAGGCCTTAGGGCGAATTATTTCTTTGTGATCGAGTGCAACCTCTACATCCGGCGGGATCTGACGAAGAGCCACAGTTTGTACGGGTGTAGTGTTGCTCAAGACACTGGACAAGTTGCCCTCATCCGCAAGGGAAGCCAGATCTTGGAGGAATTCATCCATTCGCGCGCAGGTATTCTCGATCTGCGTCATGTTTGTTGATGATATACAGCCTTCCGGGTTTTCAGCGCGCAATTGACGTACATGGCGCATCATACGTGTCAACATCGGGCGCATTTCCTGGCTGCATGCTTCCGAGAATTTCTTCAGCAGTGCTTCCATCGACTTAGTGTCTGCCTCGGCCTTATGCGCAACATTCGAAAGCGTCCTTTTTTGCAACGCATTCAGGGTTGCCCGTTCCAGAGACGCCGTCGAGAGCCTGTCTTTTTCAATATAGTCAGCGAACCCGGACCGAACGGCCTCTAAAGCGACTTCAGCCTGGCCATCACCCGCAATCATGATCATTGCAGCATTACTGTTGACCGAGTGGTTGCGAACAACTGGCAACAAGTTCAAACCGCTGACCCCGGGAAGGCTCAGGTCGACAAAGATCACGTCATACTTATCTTGGTCCAGCGCACGGCCGAATTCTTCTGGTTCGGCGGCTTCGTGAATTAGGAAATCAAGGCCAGTCTGATCAGCAATACGCATCAACCGACGCCGGTCGAACGCGTTGTCATCTATAACCAACGCACTTATTAGACCAACATTCTCCAACTTCGTTGCAGTTAAAGACATCTTTTACCTCTCAGCTCAGAATTCACCCGAAATTGATGCTAGATGTATCGAAGTTAATACGATCCTAAGGATTGATGAATCTTTTTGCGCTATTTTAACTTTAAGCATTTCTTAACTTGGCGGCCCGAAACTCTGCAATCGTCTGTGAATCTTGGAGAACACGCTAGGGTTTATCCGTTGCAACAAAGGGAGCAAGAACGTGGCACGCACAAAGTTCGGTGATCCCATCCTTCATTGTCTGATTGTCGATGACAGTTCGTTTGATCAGGAAATGATGTATCGTACTGCCAAAAAGGCAGTGGAAAACATGAAAGTACGGATAGTAGGTACTCTGCAGGCTGCACGAGAGTCGTTGATGGATGGTCCAGTTTCATTGATCATTCTGGACAACTCTCTTCCGGATGGAAAAGGCGCGGATTTCGCATTGGAACTGGTACGCTATCCTAGGCTTGCAAAGATTCCCGTCATCATCGCCTCGGATTGGCCATCACCATTTATGTGGGACAAAGCCAGTACCGCCGGGGTCAGGTGTGTTGTGACAAAATCCGAGTTCAGTTCCGAACTGGTTTGCAAAGTGCTGAACGTTTCCTGACACTTACTTTTTTGATCCCATAATAATGAGGGAATAGCAGGCTTGCAAACCTTGCAAATGACGTTCAGAATATACGAAAATGAATGATGCTTTCGGTGAGAAGTAATTTCAACAGCAACCGAACAGGTCGACTACAGCACTCAACATGGAAAAGACACCTGAACGATATTTGTGAAATGGTACGGACGGACAAGAGAAACGAGGGCTATTTCGATCAGCTTCTGCTCAACTGACTTCCGCTTTCTGCGACTTTCCACTTCTCATTGGCACCTGCGCTGCAACTGAAAAGAACGGCAATTCTGTCAACAAGGCAGCCGTTCGCTCCTTTAGCAGCGATCTTCCTCTTTCCGCCCTTATTACCCTATATGCCGCCTCATGCTGCACCCGGCACGAATGTCGTAGAAGGGCTGGAACCGGCCGTTAGACGAGTTTGGCATAGATGGCGGCTTTGGACCGTTACTCCAGTTGGATCAACAACAGTAATGACGGCAAGGTCCGCAGGCGAGATGGAACAGACCGACGGCCCGCCATTTGCACCGCGCAAGCAACCACCCTGATCCGGTATGCCAAACTAAAGCTGGCTTTTGGAGCGAAGCCTGAACATCCCGGAAGGTAAGCGCTATACTCCGTTTTACGACGCAGCTCCCGCAAATAGCTGTGGGTGTCTGCGGTTTAGCACCGCTGCAAATATGGCAGTATGGTCGCTGTTCCACTGACCACCTTTTATCTAGCTGAATGCCTAGGTCTTGTCCGATGACAAGGCGGCAGTGGCTGGGCTGCTACACACTTTCTCCCGTGAGTACCGTGACCTTGAACACTTGATAAGGCCACGCGGTGACCCCTCCTGACCTGCCCCATCCAAAACCAACCGCCCAGGTCGAACCCTACTTCGAGATCCTGGGCCTGGACGACACTCTCCGCTTTTTGGAGGCCTTCGGTGGCACCGAAATCTATATTGCAGGCAACCCCGGAACCCGCTCCAGCGTCGTTGCTGTGGTGGGATATGACAAGGCCAAGGCGTTGACGGAAATATCTCACCGGTTGCAACCTCGCGTCCCACTGGCCAAAAAGTGGCGGACCCTCGCGTATAAAGCCCAGGGTTTGTTGACGGTTCAGATCGCACGCAAACTCTGTGTGACCGATGTGGCAGTTCGCAATTGGCTGAGGGCTGACGCGAACAAGGACGCTGCCCGCTGAGATTGCCCCCTGGCCTCCCATTCAATGCTTCAGCTCGTCTTTGACGTTTCGCGACAACGGCGTTCAAAGACCGTTTAAAGGCTGTTTAAAGACGCGGTCAAACAGACAATTTGAAGGGTTTGAGCCCCTGCCCGTTCAGTTACTGCAATAACCTCTGTCCCAAAACGTCCGTCCCCAAGGCATCCAAATCGGCTAAGGTCACTCAAAAGGGAGGCGATGATGCGTAAACCAAAACCTGCTCGGGAACGAGCTGCGCGAGCGCTCTGCGAGTTTCAAGGTAATCCGCCCGACGTCAAGATGGATGGGTCCCCTATGTGGATTTCCTATTTGCCGGAAGTAGATGCGGTACTGCAAGCCGCACTCAGCACCGAAGACTGGGCCAAATTGATAGTCGCTGAAAGCCGGGAATGACAGGCGCGAAATACCGCGCTAGATTACCTCAAATCCAAAAACGAGTTGCTGCAACTATCTCTGTCCATCCATGCAAGAAAGTCTGTCCGGCTACACCAAAAACGAGTTGCTGCAACTTTCTCTGTCCATCCGTGCAAGAAAGTCTGTCCGGCCACACTCAATGTAAAAAAGATTTACATGGCACTTGCAATGCAACCACCGAGTTCCGATATAGCATAATGTGAAAGGAATTTACATTCACTCAAACTCAGGGAGACATTAAATGACCACCTACACCGAAACCGTTGCCCCTCCGACGAGCGATCAGGGATGGTTTTCCCGTGGCGAGTCCTGGTTGGATGATAAAGGCAAAGGCGCCTGGATCGCCGCCATGGTTCTTGGCTTTGTGTTTTTCTGGCCAGTCGGCCTGGCCCTTTTGTTTTACATGATCTGGAGCAAAAAAATGTTCGCATCCTCATGCCGTACACGCAGCCGTGGCAAAGCTTGGTCCCGCCATTCGATGTCTTCGACTGGCAACAGTGCTTTTGACGCTTATAAACATGACACCCTGCGCCGCCTGGAACAAGAACAAAGCGATTTCGAGAGCTTCCTGCAGCGCCTGCGTGACGCCAAAGATAAGGCCGAATTTGACGATTTCATGGATGATCGCGCCAAGGCGGCCGGTGCTGACGGCGCCGCCAAAGAATCCTGATTTTAAAGCTCTCCGCGGGTCAGTGACCCGGGCCAGTCCCCCTGCCCATGTCCGGGCAGGGATTTTACATTGCGAGGACCCAATTGCCATGACCGCCCTGCCCGACCCAGATTATCAACCGCAGTTCTATCAGGCGGTGGCCAGTAAACGCCTGTTGGCCTGGGTGATTGATAGCGTCATAATCGCCGCTTTGTGTTTTGCTGTGTCGGTGATGACCGTGTTCATCGGTTTCTTTTTCTGGCCGCTGCTCTTTATTGTCCTTGGCTTTGCATACCGTGTGGTCACCATCGCCAACGGGTCAGCGACCTGGGGCATGAGCTTTGCCGGAATTGAGTTACGAACTCTCTCCGGTCAAAAATTCGACCTCCGTCTGGCCGTTTTCCACACTGCCGGTTACTCGTTCTCGCTGATGATACCGGTATTGCAGGTCATCTCGGTGATTATGATGCTGACCTCGTCTCGAGGACAGGGGCTGACCGATGCCTGCCTTGGTACTGTGGCGTTGAATAGACGAGTCTGAAACCATTTCTCAGATCCGCTCTTGGCGCAGTCCGCATGGGTTGTTATCATTCGGATAAATGTCACGTCATCATCCTGGAATTTCATGCGCCATACGCTCCCGATTGCTCCGCAGTTCTATGTGACTGCTCCGCAACCCTGTCCCTATCTGGCGGACCGGATGGAGCGAAAACTGTTTACTGCTCTGCAAGGAGACGAAGCTGAGCAACTGAACAACAGCCTGTCGCAACAGGGTTTCAGACGCTCGCAGAACGTGTTGTACCGACCATCCTGTGCTGACTGTTCCGCCTGTCTATCGGCCCGGATCAAAGTCTCGGACTTCGTCCCATCGCGCGGTCAGAAACGCACCTTGCGACGCAATACTACGCTGGAACGCCGTGCGACCTCGCCTTGGGCAACAGAAGACCAATACGCATTGTTTCGCCGCTATCTCGACAGTCGCCACGCAGATGGCGGTATGGCCGATATGGATGTGTTCGAATTTGCCGCCATGATCGAGGAAACCCCGATCCGCAGCCGTGTGGTAGAATACAATGAAACCGAGCAGAACCAACTTACGGCTGTTTCTCTCACCGATGTGCTCGAGGACGGGCTTAGCATGGTGTATTCCTTCTACACCCCCGACTTGCCCAAAAACTCGCTCGGCACCTATATGATCCTGGATCACATCGATATCGCCCGCGAGGCAGGACTGCCCTATGTCTATCTCGGCTATTGGGTGCCGGGCAGCCCCAAGATGGGATACAAGGCCAGTTTTACCGGGCTTGAGATTTATAATGGCGGTGGTTGGCAGCCCATGCAGGACGCAAAAGCCTTCGAGGCAGGTCTTCACCCGCTCTCAACTGACCCCATCGCCGAACAGGTTGCCAATATCAATCTGCCCGATCGACGTCTGCAGATCCGATAATACAGCAGCTTCATGCCTTTTCACTGGTGATCCCGGACTACGACGCAGCGATTAACTTCTATTGCGGAGTTTTGGGCTTTCAACTGATCGAAGACATCGACCAAGGGCATAAACGTTGGGTTCGCATCATGCCGCCCGGCGCCAGCCAAGGAAGCCTGATCCTGGCCCGCGCCACAGGTGATCGGCAAAGTGCCGCCATCGGCAATCAGTTTGGCGGCCGGGTCGGATTGTTTCTGCAAACGGATAATTTTACCCGCGACCATGCGGCCATGTTGGCCAAAGGCGTCCAGTTCGAGGAAGCCCCTCGCTATGAGCCGTATGGCACCGTCGCCGTCTGGCAAGACCCCTTCGGCAACCGCTGGGACCTTCTGCAATTGTCGTAACTGTACTCCTGCAGCGGCAACTTGCACTCTTCGGATCTCTTCATCTGGCCAGAAATATCCCGGGGGTGAATTGGCCGACCAGGCCAAGAGGGGGCAGCGCCCCCTGGCATCCAAAATGCAACAAGGGGCCCCATAGGACCCCTTGTCATTGATATCAACTGAGCATCAGCCCCCAATCAGTGCCGGTACAATCGTCACGATCACTGGGAAGAAATACAGCAATGCCAGCCCGCCAACCTGGATCAGCACAAATGGGATCACACCGCGATAGATATGCCCGGTGGTCACTTCCTTGGGCGCTACCCCTCGCAAATAGAACAGCGCAAACCCAAACGGCGGTGTCAGGAACGAGGTCTGCAAGTTCACTGCAATCATGATGGTCACCCATTTGGGATCAAACGACCCACCATAGATAATCGGCCCAACAATCGGGATCACGATGTAGATAATCTCCAGGAAATCCAGCACGAACCCTAAGAAGAATAACACTACCATAACGATCAGGAAGACCTTCACCTCGTTATCATAGCTCTTCAGGAAATCCTGAATATACTCTTCCCCGCCAAAGGAGATCACCACCAGGTTCAACAGCTGCGAGCCGATCAGAATGGTGAAAACCATCGAGGTCACCTTGGCAGTTTCCCGCACGATCGGGGACAACACACCGCCCTTGAACAGCACCCAGCACCCGTACAGCAGTCCAAACAGCGCATAGAGATAGGTTGCATAGGCAAAGGCAAAGGCCACCCAGGTTTCGAAACTGACCTTTGGCTGGTTGATCCGCAGATCAAAGTTCACTCCGATCAGAATACAAATCAGCACCGCAAATGTTGACCAGATGATGATCTTTCCCGAACGACCTTCGTCTTGCAGCTTGCGATAGGCCGCCAGCATAATGGCTCCGCCTGCCCCCAACGCCGCTGCGGGTGTCGGATTGGTGATCCCGCCCAGGATCGAGCCCAGAACCGCGATGATCAGCACCAAGGGTGGGAACACCACCCGGATCAGATCATTGCGCGCACAGCGGACTGCGGCTTCACGACAGCCGTACAGCGCCAGTAATGCTGGAATTGCAATCATGATGACGGTCCAGCCTGGCGAGGTTGTAGGCGCAATGTTCACTGCATCCACCAGTGCAACCAGCAATACACCAATGGCGCCCAGGATCAGCGGTTTGGCATCGCTGGATGGCGAAACCCCGCGTCCCACCGCCAAAGTCAATCCCATCAGAACCATCAAAATAGTCAGGCCAGTCCCAATAGGTGCAGCTGCCGCGATCTTGGCCGCTTTGGCTGCTGCCAACTCGTCATCGCTCAAACGCAAGCTTTCGGTGATCCCACCCGCATCGTTGATCGCCTGTTGCTCGGCCGCCGCAGCGTCCCAGGCTTCTTGCCCGTGCAGCTCGATCATCGAAGCCTGACATTCCGCCCCGACATTGGTGCGCAATGAGGCCGTCTGACCGATATCTGAGAAGGATGAGACCGTAATGTCCTGACTGCCGATTAACCCTATCGAGCCAAGCAACATGGCGCCGCCAATCAAAGCGACAGGAACTGCCAGGAACCAGGTCAGACTTTCGGACCGCGTAATCGGTTCGTTGCCACTGTCTGCCATTGCCACCGCAGGCGCTTTGCCCGGGTTCAGCATTGCGTAGCCAAATGCATAGAGCGCATAGAGTAACGCCAGCATAATCCCCGGCAGCAACGCCGCTTGGAACAAGGTCCCTACCGACACAACCGCGGGCTCACCCAGATAGGTCAGAGCATCAGAACAGCCCTGCTCCATCGCGCGTGTTTCCTGCGCGGTAGAGTAAAGGTCACCCGCCAGTGTGCCCAAAAGAACGATCACGATTGACGGTGGAATGATCTGCCCCAGGGTCCCTGAAGCTGCAATCACCCCGGTCGCCAGTTCGGGCGAATAGTTGTTGCGCAACATGGTTGGCAAGGCCAGCAGCCCCATCGTGACCACCGTCGCCCCCACGATACCGGTTGACGCTGCAAGGAAAGCCCCCACAACCACAATCGACACCGCCAAGCCACCAGGCAGCGGGCCAAACACCCGCGCCATCGTGGTCAACAGATCGTTGGCGATTTTTGAGCGTTCCAGGGTGATCCCCATCAGCACGAACATCAACACTGCCAACAAAGTCTCAATCGAAGCGCCCGCCAGAACCCGCTCGTTCATCCGGTTCACAATGAACGAGATGTTGCGGTCTATTGCGGTTTCCCAACCGCTGGCGAACACCGGTTCAGCCAGTCGTGGCAGATCCGGATATCGGAAAACCGACACCACATCCGGCCTGACGCCTGAACCAACCAGATCTCTATAGGCCTGAGATGAGGTATCAATGGCATGGTGAATCAGCAGTCCTGCTGAATCAAGCGAGGCAATGATACCAAAAGAGATGATGCCGGCACCACCGATGGCAAAGGCCACCGGGAAACCTGACAAGATGCCTCCGAAAAGGCAGAAAAATACGATGAGCAAGCCGACTTCGACGCCATCAAGACCGAATCCCATATCCGTAGTCCTTTAAATTAATGAGCGCCTTCGTAGGCTTCTTCACCCTCGCCAAGGCTATCCTTGTCGAGGTATTTACCTTCACTGCCTTGACCTTCCACACATTCAAGGAACGAGCGGTAGAAGAAGGCAATCGCATGCAGGAACACCAAGCCTGCAAAAGACACCAGCAGGATTTTGAACAGGAAGTACCCGTTAAAGCCATTTGGGCTGAACCCGATGGTCTCAATGTTCCAGCGCAGTGCGCGGGCTTTCATCAGCAGTCGTTCAATTGTGTCACTGGCCGAGGGTTTCGGCACGATCAGGTGACGCCACAGGAAAAACCAGCCGTACATCCAGATCAACACCGCCGTCGGCATCATGAAGATCATTGAGCCAACCATGTCGATCACTTTCTTGGTGCGGTGACTGACACCTGCATAAATCAGATCAACACGGACATGACCGCCTTGTACAAAGGTGTAAGTCACACAAAGGCAAACGACCAAAGCGTTGTAAAGTTTCAATTCTTCCGCGAACCAGCTGATGTCCATCTGCAGTGGAATACCAAAGCCAAAGCTCATGTCTGGCCGTGTAAACACACGTTGCATGAACACAATGATGATCTGCTGAAGAACCATCAGCAGGCCGGCCCAGGCGAAGAACCGTCCCACCGTATTGGCAAATCCTTCCAAACCACGCACCATGCCCCACATGAAGCCACGAAAGTACATGCCTACAGCTGTCAGGACCAAGAAGGCCGTAAAAACCACAAAAAAGAACTCGGCCGAGCCGCCATAGTAGACAAAGCGCATAACCGCCTGCTTGTCTGACCAGTCAAGCCAAAGCTGAGGATGGCTGATGGCATAGCCGAAATTGTAAAAGGCCATGCCGATGTTCTGCACAAGCCACCAGAGCCCGTCGAAGAGCCCCCCAAATATCCCTGCCAAGGAGATGCTACTCTCTTCTTGCATATTGCCCCCGGATGATTGCCAGCGATGATCAGGCCGACAGGCCGATCTGTCTACTGCAATTAGTAAAAGGATCCCCCGCGACAGCGGAGGATCCTAGTGGTTTCAATCAGGCGAATTAGCCCAATACGCGGTCGCGCTGCGCACGATATGCGCCTTCGGACTTGGTCAGCCAGCTCGACGAAGACTTCATAGAAGTTTCGACGCTGTTGCGGATCTTGGCGAACAGTTCGTCATCCATGAACTCGTCCAGAGTGTCCTTAGAAGCCTTACCAAACGCATCCCAAACAGAGTCAGGGAATTCCAGTGTTTTCACACCGCCGGACTGCAGGCGCTGCAGCGCTGCACCGTTGTTGTTCATGAACTGTGCCAGGTTCCACTGGTGGCATTCGCCAGAAGCAGTCTCGATGATCTTCTGATGTGCAGGCGACAGGCTGTCGAATACATCACGGTTGGTTGCCAGTGTCAGGGCAGCACCTGGCTCATGGAAGCCAGACGTGTAGTAGGTCTTGGTGATTTCCTGGAAACCAGCTTTTTCATCAGCCCATGGACCAATCCACTCAGTTCCGTCGATCGCACCCGAGGACAGAGCCTGGTACACTTCGGAACCCGGAATGTTCTGAACCGACGCGCCCAGTTTACCCAGAGCTTTGCCGCCCAGACCAGGCATACGGAACTTCAGACCGTTAAAGTCTTCTGGACCATTGATTTCCTTATGGAACCAGCCGCCAGCCTGTGGGCCGGTGTTACCTGCGATGAAGGACTTCAGACCAAAGATCTGACCCAGTTCATCATGCAGGCCCATGCCTTCGCCATGGTAGTACCAGTTCACCAGTTCCTGCGGTGTCATACCGAAAGGAGCTGCGGTGAAATACTGGTAACCAGGGTGCTGTCCGGTGAAATAGTAGTCAGCGGCGTGATACATGTCAGCCTGACCCGAGGAAACGGCGTCAAAGACTTCAAACGCGCCAACCAGTTCGCCGGCTGCTTTGATTTCAACGGTCAGGTCGCCTTCGGACATGGTAGTGATGCTGTCTGCCACGTGCTGAGCAGCGTCAAAAACGCCAGCAAGACCACGACCCCATGAGGTCACCATAGTCAGAGTGCGCTTGCCTGTAGCATATGCAGGGGCGGCCAGAGTGGTGGCTGCTGCTGCGGTTCCGCCAAGTGCGGATGTTTTTAGAAATGAACGACGATCCATTAGTGTTATTCCTCCCAATTATTCGGATTGTCCTGACCCAAAGGCCGGACGGATCGATACAAGTGGCGACAGCCTAGCTTCGGCGTATTCGATGTGAATACCTACTACTGCGTAGATCCGTGCTTTTTTGGCCAAAAAATTGGAGTTTCTACGCAATTTTCTAACTCTTCCCTGCTAAATGTGCGCCTTTCGTACTTAATTGCACGTCCGGGCTTTGATTTCCGGTGGCCAATTGCGTATCGATTCGCCTTATGCGCCTCTTCCGCTTCTTTACCCGCCCAAATTACGCACAAAAGCTATCGCTTCTGGCAACGCTCCCCTTGCTCACAGCAGTGACGGCGATTGCTGTTCTGGTGGCCTATCAATCGCGCGCCCTGGCGGAACGCGAAATACAGGCCTTGGAACATCAGTTACTTGAGGCAAAAAAAGCCGAGCTGAGAAACTATGTCACCCAGGCCCGCAACGGATTTTCCTTTATTTATGGCCGCGCCCAACCTGACGACGCAACCGCCAAAACCCAAGTGGCGCAAATCCTGTCTTCAATGATCTACGGCACCGATGGCTTTTTCTTTGTCTATGATTATGACGGCACCAATCTGGTCAGCCCGCGGCAGACCGAATTCATCAATCGGAACTGGTCCGGGCTGCGTGATGAAAATGGGGTGCCAGTGGTGGATGAATTCATCCGGTTGGCGCGCGGGGGGGCTGGCTGGCACAGTTTCATGTGGCAAAAACCCTCTACTGGAGAGTCGGCTCAAATGGTGGCGTATGTGGTCGGCCTGCAGGACTGGCGATGGGCGGTCGGCACTGGTGTGTTTATCGATGACGTCTTGGCATCGGTGGCAATTGCCCGTGCAGAAGTCGAGGCAAGGGTTCAACGGACCTTTATATACATCGGTGCCATTGCGCTGACCGCACTGATCGTAGTGTTCGCCTCGGGTATGATGCTGAACATCCGCGAGCGGCGTCTGGCGGATGCCAAATTGAAAGAACTAACTCAGCGCGTTTTTGACACCCAAGAAGAAGAACGCGGCCGGGTGGCGCGGGAATTGCATGACGGCATCAGTCAAATTTTGGTTGGAGTTCGCTTTACCCTGGACAATGCCCGCCGACGCATGGCCCGGGGCGACCATGATCAGGCCCTGCCACCGCTGGACAAGGGGCTCAACAATCTGGGCACCGCTATTTCCGAAGTCCGCAGGATCAGCCGGGACCTGCGACCCGGAGTGCTTGACGATCTGGGACTTGGGCCCGCGTTGAAGGCATTGACCAGTGATTTTGCCTCCCGCACGGGTATCGAAACTGATTTCAGCACAGTTGTGTTCAGCAACCGACTGGATCAGAACAGCAAAATCGCGCTGTATCGCATCGCACAGGAAGCTCTGACCAATATCGAGCGCCACGCAAGTGCCACTCATGTTAGTATGGACCTGCGCGGTCATGTCAAAGGGGCCA
Source organism: Parasedimentitalea marina (assembly GCF_004006175.1). GTDB lineage: Bacteria > Pseudomonadota > Alphaproteobacteria > Rhodobacterales > Rhodobacteraceae > Parasedimentitalea > Parasedimentitalea marina. Next base: position 1,632,992 of record NZ_CP033219.1, on the reverse strand, counting down.
CTATGCGCATCACAGACAATGGCATTGGCCTGCCTGCCAGTCAGGACCGTAGTGGGCCCGGCATCGGGTTGCGTAATATGCAAGAACGGATCGAACAACTTGACGGCACCCTGCGTATTCTGTCATCACGTGGCACCCAAGGCGGCACGGTGATCGAAGCGCGACTGCCGCTCAGTCACTTGCTACCCCCCGGCGGCAGGGCAGACGCTCAACTTCTGCCCTAGCACCGGGGTATTGGGACGTGAACCGCGCCATGCACTTTTGGGAAAACTGATGACCAAGCCAATCCGAGTACTGATCGTGGATGACCACCCGATGGTCGCCGAAGGGATCCAATCCATTCTTGAAAGCTATGATGACATCGAGGTTGTTGGCACTTTAAACACCGGTCGCGAAGCCGTTGACCAGGCCGTAGAGCTGGCGCCGGACGTGATCCTGATGGACTTGAACATGCCGGACCTTGGCGGGTTAAGCGCAACCGAAATCTTGCTGGAACGAAATCCAGCAACGCGGATCCTGATCCTGACAATGCATGACAGCCCCGAGTATATCTCAAGCGCCCTAAGCCACGGTGCCATGGGGTATATTCTAAAGGATGTACCGACCGACGAAATCAAGCTGGCCATCGATGCCGTTATGCAGGGGCAAAAATACCTCTGTACTGGCGCCAAAGGCTCGCTCGAACCAAAAGACGGCAACACCCGCGAGTCCCTGACCACCCGCGAGCAGACCATTCTATTGGAATTGGCACAGGGGAAATCCAACAAAGAGGTTGCTCTGGTGCTCGACATCTCGGTGCGCACCGTCGAGACCCACCGCAAGAATATCAAACGCAAACTGGGCCTAAGTTCGACCGCTGGACTGACCCGTTATGCGCTGGAACACGGTGTCTTACAGGGGACTGGCGCCAGTCTGTAAACCACAGGCCTTCTGAAATATTCAATTTTCCAAGCCACCCATCCGACAATATTCGAGCGCAGGACATTGGATTGCGCCGTCAGTCGAGCGAACAGCTTACAGATAGTTGGATATTCAGGTTGAATTTAGCGAATATTTCACAAATCACCATCCAAACGTAATTAAATGTCAAAATTTGGTCGAAATTCAACTCGATTACCTGTTGACGCCCCCTGCCACCAACAATAATGTCGCCTTCAACGCAAAAAGGAGCCAGGGGCAATGACCACCCTAGTCGTCATCGTAGGAACCAAGCGCATGGGCCGGTAACGGTAAACCATTTTCGAACCCATGCGCCTCCGACAAAAAATCGGGGGCTTTTTTTATGCGCAATGAAATATCGACACAGACGACGACGCCAATGGAGCAATGCAGATGACACGTGAGATGACCGGTGCAAGAATGGTGATACAGGCCCTGAAGGATCAGGGTGTGGACACAGTATTTGGATATCCCGGTGGTGCTGTTCTACCAATCTATGACGAAATATTTCAACAAAACGACATCCAGCACATTCTGGTGCGTCACGAACAAGGCGCGGTTCATGCCGCTGAGGGCTACGCCCGGTCGACTGGTAAACCGGGTGTCGCCCTGGTGACATCTGGTCCCGGTGCCACCAACGCGGTGACTGGCTTGACTGATGCCCTGCTGGATTCGATCCCGATCATTGTTCTCACCGGGCAGGTTCCTAGTTTCATGATTGGGTCCGATGCCTTTCAAGAGGCCGACACAGTTGGCATCACCCGCCCCTGCACAAAACATAACTGGCTGGTCAAGGACACTGACAACCTTGCTGGCGTTCTGCACGAGGCATTTCACGTTGCCACATCTGGTCGCCCTGGACCGGTCTTGGTTGATATTCCCAAGGATGTGCAGTTTGCCACCGGCACCTATTCTGCACCAAAACCCTCGGCGTCCCATTACCAGCCACCCGTCAAAGGCGATCTGGAATCTATCACCGAACTGGTTGCCGCTTTGGAAAAAGCTGAGCGCCCGGTGTTCTACACTGGCGGCGGTGTCATCAACTCGGGTCCTGCAGCCAGCCAGCTATTGCGTGAGTTGGTAGAGAGTACCGGCTTTCCAATCACCTCGACACTGATGGGACTAGGCGCCTATCCGGCCTCGGGCAAACATTGGCTGGGCATGCTGGGTATGCATGGGCTGTACGAAGCCAACATGGCCATGCATGGTTGTGATCTGATGATCAACATTGGTGCACGTTTTGACGACCGGATCACCGGTGTTTTGACTTCTTTCTCGCCAAGTTCGACCAAGGCGCACATCGACATCGACCCCTCGTCAATCAACAAGGTTGTGCGCGTTGATATCCCGATTGTTGGCGACGTTGGCCATGTGCTCGAGGATATCCTGAAGATCTGGAAATCACGCGGTCGCAAAACCAATGTGGAGGCTGTGGTGTCCTGGAACCGTCAGATCGACAAATGGCGCAAGGTTGATTGCCTGAATTTCGACCAGGGCAAAAAGATCATCAAGCCACAATACGCCTTGCAACGGCTTGAGGCCCTGACCAAGAAATACGACCGTTACATCACCACCGAGGTGGGGCAGCACCAGATGTGGGCGGCACAGTTCCTGAACTTTGAAGACCCAAACCGCTGGATGACATCAGGTGGCTTGGGCACCATGGGCTATGGTTTCCCAGCTTCGATCGGGGTGCAGATGGCACATCCGGACTCGCTGGTGATCAACGTCGCAGGTGAAGCGTCCTGGCTGATGAACATGCAGGAAATGGGCACCGCGACGCAGTATAAATTGCCGGTAAAGCAGTTTATCCTGAACAACGAACGTCTTGGCATGGTGCGCCAGTGGCAGGAACTGCTGCACGGATCGCGCTATTCGCAGTCCTGGTCTGAATCCCTGCCCGACTTTGTCAAACTGGCCGAGGCCTTTGGCGCCAAGGGCATCCTGTGCTCGGACCCGGCAGATCTAGATGACGCCATCATGGAAATGCTCCAACATGACGGTCCAGTGATTTTTGACTGCCTGGTGGAAAAACATGAAAACTGCTTCCCGATGATCCCGTCGGGCAAAGCACATAACGAAATGCTGTTGGGTGAGGCCGATACCGAAGGCGCCATTCAGGCTGGTGGCGCGGTACTGGTTTAACCCGGTCCGATCTCATTACCGATAACGGCCCGGAAAAGCATATTTTTCCGGGTCACGATGAACCGAAAAGGACTATACATGTCTGCCCTACACATCAAAAAAGGCTCCACCCGCCATTCGGCATATAACCTGCGCCCGACATTTTCGGATGTGCAGGAGCGGCACACACTCGCGGTTTTGGTCGAAAATGAACCCGGTGTTCTGGCCCGGGTCATCGGGTTGTTCGCCGGTCGTGGTTACAACATCGAAAGCCTGACAGTCGCTGAAGTGGACCACACCGGCCACTTGAGCCGCATCACCATTGTCACAAAGGGAACCCCTCAGGTGATCGAGCAGATCAAAGCCCAGTTGGGCCGTATCGTCTCGGTCCATGATGTGCACGACCTGACCGTGGAAGGCGCAACAGTCGAGCGGGAACTGGCGATTTTTAAAGTTTCCGGGGACGGCGAAAAGCGGGTCGAGGCCTTGCGTCTTGCCGATATTTTCCGTGCCAATGTTGTCGACAGCACTCTGACCAGTTTTGTTTTTGAAATCACCGGGGCGCCGGACAAAATCGATGCGTTTGCGGACCTGATGCGCCCACTGGGATTGGTCGAAGTTGCCCGAACCGGCGTCGCTGCATTGCTGCGAGGCGACTAAACGCCTCGCAAACCAAGAACTACCCTACACAATTGCGGTGCGATGAATTTTCGCGCCGCTTTTGGTTTTTGTGGGCTGAAAATCGAATAACTTTTGCAGTTTCCTGACTGCGGGCCTGCTTCGGAACAGTCTCAGGCTCAGCAACTTTCAGGCTCCGCGCCAACCCCATGCAGGCAGCTTCCTCTAAAATCTGGGGATTTTCCGCCATACGTTTATTATGTTGCACAGTTAAATCAAAACAAATCAAATCACCTTCGTGCAAATCCACCACATCAAAGGATGCCTTCTGAGCAAAGAATGCTAATTCGCCTTGATCTTCACACCAAATGACAGCCTTGTTCTGATCAACATCACTCCAGAGAACCACACCGTTCATGTCATACCTCGTTACTAAACACCCTTCAATTCTGGTCCAATTGGTAGCGTTGAAACATGGTAAATTCTGCGTCTGGCCCTTGATTTTTGTGTCTGAGCCGATAGATTCTAGACTCAACCTAGCGTCACTCCTGTCACTAATTGGCGTCAAATAGACAAACCTGCCCTGAAAATTTCACTCTGGGCGTTGCAACGTACTATTGATTTGAACAATTTTAAGGTCAGTGTCCAATGTCATCGGTAGCCCGTTCTCCGGCAGAACTACGAAGCATGTTTGGCGCTAATCTACGCCATCTCTCCAAACAATATCCGTCCATTTCTGAATTGTCGCGTCAATTGGGTATCAACAGGACCCAGTTCAATCGCTATTTGTCTGGCGAAAGTTTCCCTCGGCCGGATGTATTGGACCGTATTTGCTCTTTCTTCAAGGTCGATGCGCGTATCCTGCTCGAGCCCGTCGAAAACCTTGAAACCAAAGGGCAAATCCTAAACGGAAAAATTCTTAACGATTTTCTTGGGCAAGGAGTCAGCTCACTTTCGGAGCAATCTTTCCCATCTGGTGTCTATCGGTTTTCACGACGCAGTTTTCTTAAGGATAACCAGTATTTGATTGGCCTGGCTTATGTGTTTCGCTCAGAGGGGGTCACCTATGTCAAAGGGTTTGAACCCAAAGCTGCGATGCAACATCAGGGCCTGCCAGCTGACCCGCGGACGCGGGAATTTCGCGGCTATGCGACCCGTCAGGACGACGGGGTTGCGCTGATTATCGCCCGGCGCGGGGCCTTGACCTGCTCGTTCAATTACCTTGCACGGGTGGCCTCGCTCGAAAATAATTTCTGGGTTGGTTACGTCGGACGCACGGTGCGAGAAGTCACCAGCGGCATCCGGGCCACTCGGATGGTCTACGAGCACCTGGGCCCTCAATTCAGTGATATCCTAGGCGCAGCACGTGGGTCCGGATTTGTCTCTGAGGCGGACTTGATGCCGTTTCACCGGCGATTGCTGCAGGTCGGCGATCCGTTCCGTTAATATGTTACCTCAAGGCTAGGCCTGCCATGTGTCCGATGGGACTGAAGCTGGCTCCTCGCACCCATCCGGAGCAAGGCGGATTTCTATCACGCCCCGTCTGCGATCACGATTAGCCGATAGACGTGCCAGCTTGAATGCCCCAGCAACGGCAGCACCAGAAACAGACCGATAAACCCGGGTAACATTCCGATGAAAGTGCTAAGCGCAATAAACACGGCCCAACCAAACATCAGCACAAAATTTCGGCTAACGTACTGAAAACTAGTGATCATAGCGGTAACAAAATCGATTTCGCGGTCCAACAAGAGCGGCAGGGATAACACAGTAATCATGAATAAAAGCAACGCGATTAACGCACCGATTACGGTTCCGACTGCCATCATCATTAGCCCATTGGCAGACAAAAACACCTCCAATGAAGATGATACGTTGGTCATCGGGGACAAGCCAAGAAACAGGGCAAACGTCAGGTGGCCCAGAAAGAACCAGAACAAAAACACAACGACAATGATTGCACAGAGTGATGGAAGCTGGCGACTGCCCTGTTGCAGTACGGCCTGAAAGACATCCTTCAGGTTCTTCGGCCTTCCCTGTTCCAGTCTGTGTGACACCTCGTAGAGCCCCACTGCTGCGAAGGGACCAACCAATGGAAACCCGATAGCGGCCAGAACCAACCAATAAGTGGTCCCGGTCACCTGCGTGATCCAGACCATGATCCAGCCAGCCAGAATATAAAGTCCAGAAAAAATCAGTCCAAGTTCAGGTCTGGTCCGAAAATCTAGCCAGCCCTGACGCAACGCCTGAGTGAGTATAGCCAGCGTCATTGGCCGCAGCTGAGGTACTCCAAAAGCTCTCTCCGTGATCATATATGTCTCCTCCCAAAGACCCCGCTGCCCCGATCACACGGATCACAGGATAAGTTCCAACCTTTGTGCAGTCGGGCCAGGAGTATGATTAACCCTAGCCTCAGTGAGATCCGGCCTATAGCCAAACAATCCGCCCTTTGGTCCAGTCAAAAGTTCAACACAAGGACTGCGACCTTGGTACAATCAATCAAGAAAAACGACGGTAGAACAGCAGGTTCACGGCACGGGATTTTTCGGCACACATTGGTTTTTCCCAAACCTACCTGCTGAATTCAGACAAGCAAATAGACAGCTCAGATACATCTATTATTGGTGCATATTTCCCGTAAATGGGTGTCGTTCAACCGAAAATTGCTCTGGATCACTTATGATTAGAACCCATAGAAAAAGCCGGGTGCCCCCGGCTTTCATTAACTTAATTCGGGCGGCAGGCAGTTTAACCCTGCGCCTCGGCACGGCTTTTCCCGGCAACATCCATAGCCAGAGTGGCCGCCATAAAGCCATCCAGATCGCCATCCAGAACGCCCTTGGTATCCGAGGTCTCATGGCTGGTCCGCAGGTCCTTGACCATTTGATAGGGCTGTAACACATATGACCGGATCTGGTTGCCCCAACCCGCGTCCCCAGCGTTTTCATGCGCTTCGTTGACCAGGGCACTACGTTTGTCCAGCTCGATCTGATAGAGCCGTGACTTCAGCGCCTTCATCGCGATGTCGCGGTTTTGGTGCTGTGATTTTTCTGAACTGGTGACGACAATTCCGGTCGGGTGGTGGGTGATCCGCACAGCCGAGTCGGTGGTATTGACGTGCTGTCCCCCTGCGCCCGACGACCGGTAAGTATCGATGCGGATATCGGCCGGGTTGACCTCGATTTCGATATTGTCATCCACCACTGGATACACTTTGACCGAGGTGAAAGACGTGTGCCGTTTGGCTGCCGAGTCGAACGGTGAAATCCGCACCAGCCGGTGCACACCACTTTCTGACTTTAGCCAGCCATAGGCATTGTTGCCGCTAATCTTGTAGGCTGCCGACTTAATCCCAGCCTCTTCACCGGCGCTCTCGGATTGCAGATCGACTTTATAACCCTTTTTCTCGGCCCATCGCACATACATCCGCGCCAGCATCGAGGCCCAATCGCAGCTTTCCGTGCCACCTGCCCCGGAATTGATCTCGAGAAAGGTGTCGTTACTGTCGGCCTCGCCATCCAGCAGCGCCTCAAGCTCTTTTGCGGCTGCAGTCGCGGTCAGCGCCCTGATCGCCTCTTCGGCCTCAGAAATGACCTCTTGATCCTCTTCCATCTCGCCCATTTCGATAAGCTCAATATTGTCAGAAAGATCCTGTTTGATATCCGTATAAGTGGCCAATGCATCAACCAGGTTCTGACGCTCACGCATCAGCTGTTGCGCCGCGTCCGGGTTGTCCCACAGATTTGGATCTTCGACCCTGGCATCAAATTCTTCCAACCGATGTGGCACGGTTTCCCAGTCCATACGTTGGGCCAGCAAATCCAGAGACTTTTCAATCTGGGTCACGAAGTTTTGGATCTCGGCGCGCATTGGGTTTCCTTGGAATGACCTGTCAGATCTGGGTGATAGACCACCCTAGCGCTGCGGGCAAGTCGGGCCAAAAGCCAGAATGTCTTTCTGCCCGATCCCACCATCAAACCTTCATCGTTTAGCCACCGTAAGAACCCGGATTTTTCAAAAGTAACTTTCAAATGTCATTCTTGTTCAGGCTGCAATTATTATCTGCGCCACCAACCGGCGAAGTTTCCCGGCGACCAAGTGCTTGAGGCACTGAACGGCAAAGTCAGGGAAGATCCGTTGAACAGTCCACCCGGATTACGCCGTGATCTAACAGACGATGGCGCGATAATTTGACAGTGTATTTACCCAGCGCCAAGGCCAGCACTTTGCCTCAATAAAGCCCACCGGTACTAACTGTGCCAATGGTTGCCTTAGGGCCCAAGATCGCCGTGCCACCGCTGGAAGTTGTCACCTGCCGCCCGGTCGAGTTGACTTCTTCAAACAGCGGCAAGTTTGACCCCATGGCAAAGCCACCATCATAACTCAGACCAAAAATTGGCTCAGCCCCATCGCGGAAATACTCGGCAACAACATATTCGCCGCTGGCCTCATCCGGTAAACGGGCGCCGGTAAAGCGGTCGATTTTAATGAAATGGCCCCCCGGAGGCACATCAAAAGGACCGCCGCCATATTTGGCCGTCGCCTTCTCCATGAACTGTTGAAACACCGGACCACAGGTATTACCACCAAAGGTGCCCCGCCCCAGCGGCTTTGGTCGGTCATGGCCAATGTAGCACCCGGCCACTATGTTCGAGGTAAAGCCAACAAACCAAACGTCGCGCGCCTCGTTTGTGGTGCCCGTCTTACCCGCAGTGGGCACGCCCAAATTAACATTACCAGCTGCTGTTCCGCGTTCCACCACACCGCGCATCATCGAGGTCAACTGATAGGCGGTGATCGGATCCATCACCTGATCGCGGTCGGTGACGATACGTGGCGCGGCGCCGTCAGGCAGCATTGAGGACGAACAATCCACGCAGTCGCGATCATCATGGCGATAGATCGTCAGTCCTTCGCGATCCTGAATGCGGTCAACCAGCGTCGGTTCCAGCCGTTCGCCGCCATTGGCAAACATCGCATAAGCCGTCACCATTTTATACAGCGTGGTTTCCTCGGATCCCAGCGAGTTGGCCAGATAAGGACCCATCTCCTCATAGACACCAAAGCGCTCGGCGTAGCCTGCAACCACCGGCATGCCAATTTCCTGTGCCAGACGGATTGTCATCAGGTTCCGCGACCGTTCAATCCCGGTGCGCAGCGGTGTTGGGCCATAAAATTTGTTCGATGAATTGCGCGGCCGCCACAAACCCTGAGGCGTGTTCACCTCAATCGGCGCATCCACAACAATGGTCGCAGGACTGTAGCCACTGTCCAGGGCTGCGGCATAGACAAAAGGCTTGAAACTTGATCCCGGTTGCCGCTGTGCCTGGGTGGCCCGGTTGAACACCGAATGCTGATAAGAGAACCCGCCCTGCATCGCCAGAACCCGGCCCGAGTTCACGTCCATGGCGACAAATCCGCCCTGCACTTCGGGAATCTGCCGCAGCGACCAATGCTGAAAGGCATCATCCTTGGTCACGGCCCGCACCAGCACCACATCGCCGATGGTCAGATTGTCTTTAAAACTGCCCTTCATCCACTTGATGTCCGAACGTGGCACCACGCCGGTGGCCTCCGCGCCTTCGACGCCGACGCTCAGCTCTTTATCGCCAACCCCCAGCACCACCGCAGGAAACCAGTCGCCCCCCAGCGTGACGTCCCTGGGCACATCACTCTCTGCCAGGGCTGTCCGCCAAGCGGCCTCATCCTTCAGCATATCTGCTGGAATTGTCAGATCAGTTCCACGCCAAACACCCCGCGAGCGGTCGTATTTCTCAAGCCCTGTGCGCAAAGATAGCGCAGCTACGCGCTGCATTTCTGCGTCAATGGTGGCACGTACGGTAAAGCCGCCGGTGAAAAACTCACCCTCGCCAAAATCAACAGACAATTGGCGACGGATTTCATCGGTGAAATAGTCGCGCGGTGGAAGCGCGGTGCGGAAGCTCTCAAAGTCCCCGTTCTGAACCGAGCGCAGCGGCTGATCCACTTCCACCTTGTAAACAGCCTCCGAGATATAGCCGTTCTGAAACATTTCCTGCAGAACGTAGTCGCGCCGCTCGGTCAGGCGTTCTTTGCGCCGCACCGGATGAAAATCAGACGGCGCCTTTGGCAAGGACGCCAGAAATGCGGCCTCATGTGGTGCCAGTTCATCCAACGTCTTGTTGAAATAGGTCTGGGACGCCGCAGCCACCCCATAGGAGTTTTGACCAAGAAAGATCTCATTCATATAGAGCTCTAAGATCTGATCCTTGTTCAGTGTCTCTTCCAGCCGCGCCGCCAATATGATCTCTTTAATCTTGCGCTCGGCCTTGCGATCACCCGACAACAGAAAGTTCTTCATCACCTGCTGGGTGATGGTCGACGCCCCGCGCACATTGGCCCCACGAGAGCGCACCGCCTCAATTGCAGCGGCTGCAATACCGCGCATGTCATAGCCTTTATGGCTATAAAAATTCTTATCCTCGGCCGAAATGAACGCCTGCTTCACCAGATCCGGGATTTCATTTGATGGTGCGAACAACCGGCGTTCCTTGGCAAACTCATCAATCAAATGCCCTTCGCCCGAGTAGATTCGGCTGATGGTCGGTGGCTGATACTGCGCCAGCGATTCGTGACTGGGCAGATCGCGCCCATAAATCCAGAACACGGCGCCAATCGTCAGGGCCACCATCGCAATACCCAGCGTGATGGTACTAAAAATGGATCCAAAAAATGAGAGAATAAGTCTAAGCACTCTACGGCCTTCCTGTGCACACGCCGCCTGTATAAGGACGCCAGCGCCAATGGTCAAAACAACAGATGGCGAGAATGCGCCATCTAAGCCCTAAAGACCCCACCGGATCTTCATCTGGCAATAAATATCCCGGGGTTTGGGGCAGCGCCCCAACCCTTTCATCACAATTATTGCCGCACCAAGGCACGGCGCGCAGCATCCTCTTCCCGCCAGGCCACCAATCCATTTAAAATCCCCCGCGTCATCGCCGCGCGCCACACAGGATCCTGCAGGTTCTTCAAATCACGCGGACTGGACAAAAACCCGATCTCGATCAGAACCGAAGGGATATCGGCGGCTTTTAGAACCGAGAACCCCGCCGATCGAAGGGGTCGTCGGTTCATCGGGCCACCCTGATTGGCCATGCCGTCTACCAGCGACCGGGCAAGCGCATCACTGCGCGGCTGGGTTTCCTGCCTGGCCAGATCCAGCAAAATGCCGGTGACCCGGTCATCAGCATCACTCAGATCCACGCCGGCCAATAAATCACTGCGATCATGGCGCTCTGCCAGTTTGGCAGAGGCCACATCCGAGGCTTCGGGCGATAGAACATGCACCGTTGCACCATGCGCCAGACCTTCGGACAGCGCATCCGCATGCAAGGATACAAACAGATCTGCGCCTGCCTGATGGGCCAGCGCTATACGGCGTTCCAGCGAGACAAAATAATCCCCGTCCCGGGTCAGCTGCACCTGAAACCGGCCCGAGCGCACCAGTTCCTCGCCCAGTTCAATGGCAAATCCCAGAATCAGATCCTTTTCCACCACGGTCTTCCCCTCGCCCTTCACTTCGGCGCCAGGATCAATACCGCCATGACCGGGGTCCAACACAACCAGCAGTGGCGCATCCGGACCTCGTGCAATCGGTGCAGCCAAATCCTCAGCGACCGGAAGGTCCCAGCGCGGATCCGTCGGGGCCCCCGCCCGTGCCGCAAAGGATTCGGGACTGGTTTTCACCAACTCCAGTTGCAGTGTCGCCTGTGCTGTCACCGTATCAATATCCAAAGCCGCGCTTTGAACACTCAGTGGCTCAGCCAAGTTCAGCACCATCCGGGACCAACCCGGCACATAGGTGCCGAACTGAGCTCGGGTAATCTGCTCCCCCTGCAACAAACTATCAGAACTCAGCCCACGCCAGTCTACTTCTTGGAAATCAAGCACCAGACGCGGTGGGTTGGTCAGGGTGAACAACCGATATGGCACCCCCTGGCTTAGGCCCAGTACGATGTGCGCACCACCGGATCCACTGTCCTCAATCCGGCTAGACACAGGATCAACGCGCGCCAGACCACTGAACCCCTGCGTCTGCGCCAGCACCGGCATCCCCTGCCAGCTCACGGCTACAACAACAGCAACCCACGTGAAAATTCTGCTCATTTTTTCCAAGCCTTTTCCGCCTCTTGTAGCAACAAACCTACGTCACTGCCCTAGCTATCCGCACCGATTACTTTTGATCAACGCCCCACTGTCAGCCGACCAAATTCCCGCGCGCCGCAGGTCCACTCATACCCGTGATGCCATAAATGTCTCAAGCCGTGCCAAGCCTTCTTCGATATCCGCAGTCGAGCGCGCATAGGAAAACCGCAGTGTGGTGGCGCCGCGTATAGGATCAAAATCCAACCCCGGCGTCACCGCGACCCCGGCTTTCTCCAGAATTTCGGCGGCAAAGGCCCGACTGTCCTGGGTCAGGTCAGTGACATCCGCATAGACGTAAAACGCCCCATCTGGTGGCGCGATCTTGGTGAACCCGGCTTTTGGCAACCCCTGCAGCATCAAGTCGCGATTTCGCGCATAAACAGTAAGGTGCTGCCGCATCTCGTCCTGACAGTCCAGTGCCGCCAGCGCCGCCACTTGGCTGGCATGAGGGGCACAGATGAACATATTCTGGGCAATCCGTTCAACCACCCGCACATGGTCCTCGGGCACTACCATCCAGCCAACCCGCCAGCCTGTCATCGAAAAGAACTTTGAGAATGAATTGATCACATAGCAGTCATCTGTCAGCTCCAGCGCCGTCACCGCCTTGGCCTCATATTCCAGCCCGTGATAAATCTCGTCCGAAATAAAGCTGGCCCCGTGGTCCTGCGCCGCCCCTATCAACGCGCCCAAAGCATCGCGCCCCAGCATGGTTCCGGTTGGATTTGCAGGCGAAGCCACCATAAGTCCCGCCAGATTTAACCCCGACAGATTCGCGGCCACCGGCTGCAGGCGGTTTTCCGCCGCTGTTTGAATGTCTACCGGCGTCAAACCCAACGCCTTCAGGATCTGCCGGTACGATGGATAACCCGGCGCCCCGATCCCAATCCGGTCGCCACTGTCAAACAGCGCCGTAAACCCCAGAAGAAAGGCACCAGAAGATCCGGGCGTTATAATCACCCGATCCGGGTTCAGGTCAACATTATACCACTCTCCGTACAACTGCGCGATACGCTGTCGCAACGCCGGAAGCCCCAAAGCCACAGTATACCCCAAAGCATCTTGTTCGAGCGCCGAGGCCAAGGCGCGCCGCGCCCCCAGGGGCGCACCGGTTGACGGCTGGCCGACCTCCATGTGGATAATGTGCCTGCCAGCCTCTTCGGCTTTACGCGCCGCCTCCATGACATCCATCACAATGAAGGGATCGACATTTGACCGGGTTGAGTTTCGCATGTTGATCTCCCATGGTGCGGCCATGTTTATTGACCGTTTATCCAGGCTGGCGTCAATCCCGGCACTGTTATTGAGCACATTGTTCCTGATGGCATCGGCCTTGCCGTCGGCAGCAATCGGCCTGTTGCGCGATGCAGACATCGAACATGGCCTAACCAAATTAGCCGCTCCGGTTCTGACGGCAGCCGGGTTAAACGCCAAACGTGTGCGGGTTCTGGTGGTCAATGACCCCAGCTTCAATGCGTTTGTTGTGGATTCTCAAACCATTTTTGTGAACTACGGTTTGATCTTAAAGGTCACCAGCCCCGAAATGCTTCAGGCTGTGATTGGCCACGAGGCGGCGCATATTGCCAATGGTCATCTGTCCAGGCGTATGCAGAACATGCGGTCTGCCAGCTCCATCTCAGGGCTTGGCGTCGCATTGGCAGTCCTGGCCGCGGCAGCAGGCGCCGGGGACGCCGCAGCGGGAATCGCAGTTGGCACCCAAAGCTCTGCCCTGCGAAGCTTTCTCGCCCATACTCGCGCGGAAGAAGCGTCGGCTGATCGCTCGGCTGCGGGCTATTTGACCCGGGCTGGCGTCAGTCCACAAGGACTGGTTGATTTGCACCAGGTTTTTGCTGGTCAGGACATTTTAAGCACTGCCAACCAAGATCCCTATATGCGCTCCCACCCGCTGAGCCGAGACCGCCTGCGGGCCGCCAAATCCTATGTCGCAAGCTATGGCGACAGAAGCACTCCAAATGCCGAGGCCGACTATTGGTTTGCCCGGGTCCGGGGCAAACTGTCCGCTTTCAACCGATCACCAAAGTGGACGAAACGCCGTGCCCACGAAGAAAGTTCAACCGATATACGCCTGATGCGGGAAGCGGTGGCTTTTCACCGTTTGAACAACCTCAAGAAATCGCTGAATGCGCTGAATGGCGCGCTGGCACAACGACCTAATGATGCTTATTTTTATGAGCTCAAGGGCCAAATCCTGATGGAAAACCGCCGCTGGAACGAGGCCCTGTCGGCCTACCGGCGGGCCGTCGATCTTGCCCCTTCTGAGCCACTGATCTTGGGCAGCTATGGTCGTGCATTGCTGGCTGCAGGCCAGCCTAAACGGGCTATTCAGGCGATGGAGAAAGCCCGGGCTCGTGATTTTCGCGATGCAAGACTGCTGCGTGACATGTCGCTTGCCTATGCCAAAACAGGTCAAAACGGCATGGCCGCACTGGTCACAGCAGAACGTTACGCGCTTAGGGGCCGCATGGAGGACGCAGGCCGACACGCCAAACGCGCAACTTCATTGCTGCCGCGTGGCTCTGCCACTTGGCGTCGGGCACAAGATGTGCTTATCGCTGCAGAACAATATCAAAAAAGGAAATAGAAATGATGCGTATTCCCCGTGCCCTTACTGGTTTTGCTACATCCCTCGCCTTGCTGACCGCTCCGGTTCAGGCGCTGGACCTGACAGCCATGACCGAGGCCGAACGTGCCGTATTTGGCGCCGAAGTACGGGCCTACCTGCTGGAAAACCCAGAAGTGATCATCGAAGCAGTAAACCTGCTTGAGCAGCGCCAGGCCGTGGCCGAAGCCGCACAGGACGACGCACTGGTGGCTAACAATCTCGAAGAGCTGCACAATGATGGCTATTCGTGGGTCGGGGGAAACCCAGACGGCGATATTACCCTGGTTGAATTTATGGACTACCGTTGCGGTTACTGTCGTCGGGCGGCTCCTGAGGTGGCAAAGCTGCTTGCCGCTGACGGCAATATCAAACTGATAATCAAAGAGTTCCCTATCCTGGGAGAGGCTTCGGTCCTGACCTCCCGCTTTGCCATTGCGACCCGGATTGTGGCAGGCAACGATGCCTATAAGCAGGTGCATGACGCATTGATCGAATTTGGCGGCGAGCCAAACGAAGTGGCTCTGCGCCGCTTATCCGAAGGGTTGGGGCTGGATACAGATGCCATCATGGCAGCGATGAACGCCCCCGAGATCAATCAGGAACTGAGCCAAACCCGCGCGCTTGCGCAGCGGATGAATATCTCCGGCACCCCAACCTTTGTCTTGCAGGATGAATTGTTGCGCGGCTATTTGCCTGCGGATCAAATGTCAGTGATTATTGCAGACAAACGCGACCAACGCGGCTGAAGTAAGTGCAGGGTGCGTATAAGATCGCGCCCTGCAAAACTTGACCAGACAATATTATTCGGCCGCTTCAGCCGCTGCATCCAGCGAAGCTGCTTTTTTCTCGACTTCCTGAACAATGTTGTCGACCATTTGCTCATTGCTCATTTTGTGACTGGCCTTACCGGCCAGATAGACCATTCCGGCCCCGGCCCCTCCTCCGGTAAATCCAACATCCGTCATTAGCGCCTCACCTGGGCCGTTCACAACGCAGCCAATGATCGACAGGCTCATTGGAGTATGAATGTGGGCCAGCCGCTGCTCCAATGTCTCGACGGTCTTGATCACGTCAAACCCCTGCCGCGCACAGGATGGGCATGAAATGATATTTACCCCTCGGTGACGCAGACCCAGCGATTTAAGGATTTCAAATCCAACTTTGACCTCCTCAACCGGATCCGCGCTAAGGGAAACCCGCACCGTATCTCCGATGCCCATCCACAACAGTTGCCCCAGACCAATCGCCGACTTGATTGTCCCCGACACAAATCCACCCGCTTCGGTAATCCCAAGGTGAATGGGGGCGTCAGTGGCGTCGGCCAGCTGCTGATAGGCCGCTGCGGACATGAAAACATCCGACGCCTTGACCGAGATCTTGTAGTTATGGAAATCGTGATCCTGCAATATGCGAATATGATCCAACCCACTTTCGACCATCGCATCCGGGCAAGGCTCGCCGTATTTTTCCAGTAGATGCCTTTCCAGCGACCCCGCGTTAACACCAATTCGGATCGAGCAATTGTGATCCTTAGCAGCCTTGATCACCTCGGCAATCCGCGACTCGTTGCCGATGTTTCCTGGGTTGATCCGCAGGCAGGCCGCACCCGCCTCAGCTGCTTCGATACCGCGTTTATAGTGAAAATGAATATCGGCAATGATCGGCACCGGGCTTTCTGCGACGATCTCTTTCAATGCCTTGGACGAGGCCTCATCTGGTACTGATATCCGCACCAAATCAGCTCCGGCCTCGGCGGCAGCCTGAACCTGCTTGATGGTCGCCGCAACATCCGTCGTCAGTGTATTGGTCATTGTCTGCACTGCAATGGGTGCATCACCGCCGACGGGCACATTGCCAACCATGATCTGACGGCTTTTTCGGCGTTCGATATTACGCCAGGGGCGGATATGATTGATCGACATTTGCGGATCCAGACTAAAGGTCAATTGCCTTTAGATACGCCCAGATGTGACGCGCTGCAATGGCACATGACATCACATCAGCCATTAGAAACTGTGGATTACTCTGAGAAAGTCGCAGCACCAAGCTCGGCGACCATTTTGGCCAAATCGCGATCCTGATCCAGGTCGGCGACATCAAAACGATCAGTTACGTTATCGATGGACAACGGTAGATTACTAGTGACTTCGCCACGACGGCCAACCGGACCAAAATGCGCCCCACCCAAGGCAAAATAAATGGCGCTGCTTTCGCCAGTGCGCAGCAATGGCGCCTCTTCAGTCGCCGGAATTTCATAACTCTGACCCGGTTTCATGATACCTTCAAAGATCACGCTACCGTCTACAGCACTAACCCGCACCCAAGACTCACGCACGGCGACCATGGCCAATTGCGGAGCAGCCTGTTCAATGACCTGCGGTACCGGTTGCGCCGTGACAGTCGAGGACGGCAGGCGAGCCTCGGCGAATTCCTGGCTGGGGCGTTCAGGGGAGGTAAAGCTACCAAATGAACTTGGATCCAGGGTCGAAATAGGGGCATCGCGCGCCATCAAGACCGGGACATCCAATGCCTGAGGACGGTATAACCGGTTCAATGCATCAGACGTAAAGGCCGCTTCTGAATTCAGCGACATCGCATTTGCGTTCAGCAAAGGATCCAGTTCGGCCAGAACCACCGGGGTTTGTTCCACTGGGGCCATTTGGACCTGTTGCACCTGCTTCAGAACTGTCCATCCGCCAAAACCAACGCCGCCGATTAACGCCAGCAAGACCAGGATAGACCCAAAGGCCCGGGCTTCGATATTTGCAAGGACGCCGCCCTGATGCGGCGAAAACGGTGTGTTGGGCGCGGTGAATGCATCATTCCCCAAGCCACCCATGCCGGTCGCAATAGGCGCCGGTCCGGCACGTTTACTCGACGCTTTGGTAGACATCCCATGCGCAACTTCAAATCCGCTTTCGCGGCAGAAATCCTCAAACACCTGTTCAGGGTCCATGTTCAGATAGCGGGCGTAGGAACGTACATACCCGGCGATAAAACCGGGGGTGTCAAACACATTGGGGTCGGAATTTTCTATTGCGGCAATATAGGAGGCTTTGATCCGCAATTCTCGCTGCACATCCAGCAGGGACTTACCCAGAGTTGCGCGCTCACCGCGCATCGCATCTCCGAGGCGAAATTCGTAGTCATCAAAGTTTCGAGGTGTAGTTACCTCACGCACTTTAGACTTGCGCTGAGTGATGCGCCCAATCATCCCTGCTATCCCATTCCTGCCTGTCACGTCACAGTCCAGAGCGCCTATAAAATCGTCCCAACGATTCGATTGCACTCTTTCATTGACGTTTTAGTAACACACCCTAAATAATTTTACAGTGCGCTCGTGACTTAGCCCGCCAGATCGGCACGATTCAGCGCACAATGGGACCACAGGGCGTCCATCGCCTTAATCAATGCATCAATTTCTTTTGGGCCGTGCACAGGTGACGGCGTGAATCGCAAGCGCTCTGTGCCGCGTGGCACAGTTGGAAAGTTAATCGGCTGAACGTAGATTCCGTAGTCCGCCAGTAACATATCGCTTAGTTTTTGGGTGTGCACAGGGTTACCAACCATGACCGGCACAATGTGGCTGCCGTGGTCAATGATCGGAAAGCCCAGACCTTTCAGTCGCAACTTCAAGATCTTGGCTTGTTGTTGCTGCATGTCGCGCAACTCCGGTGTCTTCTTCAAATGAGCAACCGAGGCCGCAGCACCGGCCGCCACAGCGGGGGCCAGCGATGTGGTGAAGATAAAGCCCGGCGCATAAGACCGGATCGCGTCGATCATTTTTGCGCTGGCGGAAATGTAGCCCCCCATCACTCCAAAGGCCTTGGCCAGGGTGCCGTTGATAATGTCAATGCGATGCGCCAGGTTGTCCCGCTCAGCCACACCGCCGCCGCGTGGGCCATACATGCCAACAGCATGCACTTCGTCGATATAGGTCAGGGCGCCAAATTCTTCGGCCAACTCGATGATCTCTTCGATCGGGCCAAAATCACCATCCATCGAGTAAATGGATTCAAAAGCGATCAGTTTGGGCGCGGATGGGTCATCCGCGGCTAACAATTCGCGCAGATGCGCCACATCATTGTGACGAAAGATTCGTTTGGCACCGCCATTGCGGCGGACGCCTTCGATCATTGACGCATGGTTCAACGCGTCAGAATAAATAATCATGCCCGGAAACAATTTGGGCAGGGTGCTTAGCGTGGCGTCGTTGGCGATATAGGCCGACGTGAACAACAACGACGCCTCTTTGCCGTGCAGATCAGACAATTCAGCCTCAAGCCGTTTGTGATACACCGTTGTGCCGGAAATATTGCGCGTACCGCCAGAACCAGCGCCAGTCGCGTCTATCGCCTCGTGCATTGCCTCAAGCACCACAGGGTGTTGCCCCATGCCGAGATAATCGTTGCCGCACCAGACAGTGATGTCCTGCTGGCTGCCATCCGGCCGTGTCCACACTGCATGCGGGAAGTGCCCTTTGCAGCGTTCGATATCGATAAAGGTCCGGTACCGGCCTTCTTCATGAAGTTGGTTAATCGCAGTGTCGAGCTTCGCGGTATAGTCCAACGGTATCTCCATGACCAATCCCGGCACCCCGGAGTGTAAAGCGACTGTGCCGTATTCTCGATTGAGAATAGTAAATTTGAGCGCCTGTTTCGTTCAACCACATACGTCCGAACGCAGCGTGGTAGCCTTGATGTGGATCAAATAGACCTTTGTTTAGGGCACGGCAAGAACAGTAGCGCCCTGATTTTACCTGTTTGCGCCCAAAACCGGCTCCAATATGACGTCGCCGGTGCCTATCGGAGCCATGACGCAACCGCCTCTGGTCCCCGGTCAGCCCCGCTGCTAGGCTCTGCGCAAAATACCCGACAGCCAGGAGAAACCTATGTCACTTGATGATGTTCTAGCCCAGATTGACCGTAATTTAGACACGGCAACCAATCACTTAATGGATTTACTGCGGATCCAGTCCATCTCGACCGATCCCGCCTATAAAGCTGACTGTGACAAGGCCGCTGATTGGTTGGTTGCTGATCTAAAGTCCCTTGGCGTGGACGCGGCAAAACGCCCCACACCAGGGCACCCAATGGTTGTTGGCCACGTCGGCGAAGATAACAGCGACCTGCCGCATGTCCTGTTTTATGGTCATTACGACGTGCAACCGGTTGATCCGCTTGCGCTGTGGACGACGCCGCCATTTGAGCCACAGCTGGAAGAGACCGAAAACGGCACTGTCATTCGCGGTCGTGGCGCCTCGGACGACAAAGGGCAGCTGATGACCTTTGTCGAGGCCTGCCGCGCCTGGAAATCCGTACATGGCACCCTGCCCTGTCGCATCACCTTCTTCTTTGAAGGCGAAGAGGAATCCGGATCGCCGTCGCTGATTCCCTTTATGCAAGAGCACGCCGAGGAGCTGAAGGCCGACATCGCACTGATCTGTGACACCTCGATGGTGTCGCGCGGCGTGCCCTCGATTGCCTCGCAGCTGCGCGGCATGTTGAAGGATGAATTCACCATAATTGGTCCACGCATCGACCTGCATTCAGGTCACTACGGCGGTCCTGGCTTGAACCCACTGCGGGAACTGTCGCGGATTGTTGACAGTTTTTATGATCAGGAAACCGGCCGCGTGGCGGTCGACGGATTTTACGACGGGGTTCATGAGGTCCCCGCCGACCAATTGCGCCAATGGCAAAGCTGCGGCTTCAACGAGGCGGATTACCTGAACTCGGTCGGATACAGCCAGCCGCACGGCGAAAAGGCCTATTCCACGCTGGAACAGCAATGGGCCCGACCAACGCTGGAAGTGAACGGGCTTTGGGGCGGTTACAACGGTGCAGGCTCCAAGACAGTGATCCCCTCCGAGGCCCACTGCAAGATCACCTGCCGTCTGGTTGGCGACATGGATCCCGACGCCCTGCGCGACAAAATCCGCTCTCACGTCAGCGCCCAACTGTCGCCAGACGCCAAAGTGGTCTGGGATCAGGATCTCGAAGGATCGCGCGCATCCGTGATGAACATTGCCCGCCCGGAATTTGAGGCCGCCCGTGGTGCGTTGTCGGAAGAATGGAACCGTGAGGCCGTGTTCTGCGGCATGGGCGGATCGATCCCAATCGCCGGCTTATTCAAGTCAGAGCTGGGCATGGATGCCATGCTGGTTGGCTACGCCAACGAGGATGACGCCATTCATTCACCCAATGAGAAATACGACCTCAAGAGCTTTCACAAGGGCATCCGGTCGTGGGCGCGTATTCTGGATGCGCTGACAAAGTAATCTGGTTACGGCATCCCCATCGGCGGTCTGTGCCGCCGATGGGACAAACGCCCAGGGTCGCGGGTTGTTCCAAAGTCACTGGTCCAACACCGGGCCAGATCCTGCCCCGCTACAGCGAAACATAATCCCGCCAGTTGTGCTGTTCCTTGAAACCCAGCATGGTCCGGATTTTGCGATTGGAATATAGCGCTTCATGGTCGCCCATCTCCCGGCTGAGCTGCATACCGGGAAAAAACCGCCTGAGGATCTCGCTGTTGGGGATATCCACCGAATTGGTGTCATTGCCAGCATTGAAGATCTGAAAGCCCAGACCATCGGTGATCAGGCAGCGATCGACGATCTGGCCAAGATCACGCGCATCAATATAGCAAAACAGGTTGCGGCGACGCACAATTGGATCGGCACAGAAGCCGCGAAATTGGTCGTATTCATGGGGCTCGATGACATTGCCAATGCGCAGCCCGTAAATATCAATCCCCGAACGACGCTGGAACGAGCGGCCGGTCGCCTCGTTAACCACTTTACTTAACCCGTAGCTGTCCATCGGGTTCACATCGCAGCCTTCCTCGACCGGCAGAGCATCCGGGTTGATGGTTCCATCAGCAAAGCACACGGCATATGTGGTCTCAGACGAGGCAAAGATGACTTTGGGAATGCCCAGTTTCACCGCTGCTTCGATAACGTTGTAGGTGCCGGTGGTATTGATACGAAAGGTCTCGTGGTCGGGCTTGATCAGAATTCGCGGCACGGCGGCAAAATGCACCACTGCGTCAAATTTGGGCACCCCTTGCCCCGGCTCCAACTCGTCGAAATTTGCGTAGCTGGTCATCACGTTGAACATGGAGCCAGAATCACTGATGTCAGCCAGTAGGTCATCGATCCCCGGCTCATTCAACGGCGTCAGGTCGACATTGACCACATGATGACCCTGATCACGCAAATAGCGGCAAACATGACGCCCCGCCTTGCCCGAGCCGCCTGTAAACAGAATGCGCATTTTGATCTTCCTTGTCTTTGAGCGTCGGTTCAGGCTGAAAGGCCACAATACGGACCCGTGTCTTCTCATTGCTGCGTCAGCCGCTGGTTCACCAGTAAACGGATAACCCACAAATCATGCGGGTTTCCAGCACCCGTGTTACTTAGGACCCTGGCAATGACCACCGGGGGTGAGGCCTGAGCCCTTCGATCGGGCCCTTAAACCATCGCGTTGCAACGGTTTCTTGATTTTCACCTGTGCCTGCCGCAAGTTAACGGCATGACAGAAACTTGGAACACAAACGGGGCGCTATTGAGCAAAATCCTGGCACTGGAGACTGCTGTATGGCAGGCGCTGATGGCGGGAGACATGGAGGCCGACAGTCGGATGTTGACCCATGATTTTCTCGGTGTGTACCCGTCCGGGTTCTCCTCCAGGGCCGAACATTGCGGTCAACTGGCCGATGGGCCGGTCATGGAATCGTTTTCCCTGAGCGAAACGCAACTGCGTGTGATTTCGCCTGACGCCGTTCTGCTGAGTTACCGCGCAACGTACCGCCGGACCAAAAGCGGATCGGATGAGGCCATGTATATCTCTTCTTTGTGGCAGCGCAGTGCGGATGGCTGGCTGAACAGCTTCAGCCAAGACACCCCCGTAGTCTAGATCCCCTCCCTCCAAAGGCTCCCGCCCGGGCACTATGCCTCTTTGAGGCGCGGCCCCGTTGGGCATGGCAGCGTGCCTACGGCCCGCTGCGGCTGCAGGTCGAAACGACATAGTTAAGCAACAGAGACAGATTATGACAGGTGATAAGGCAAGTGGCGCGGTTGACGGGGCTCGAACCCGCGACCTCCGGCGTGACAGGCCGGCACTCTAACCAGCTGAGCTACAACCGCGCAGTGACCTTGCGGTCGCTCCCCTCCGGGGCGGCCCTGATATCCTCAGGGCGGATGAGAAAGAAGTGGCGCGGTTGACGGGGCTCGAACCCGCGACCTCCGGCGTGACAGGCCGGCACTCTAACCAGCTGAGCTACAACCGCGCATTTTCTTCTCGGTGGATTTTGCAATCCAGTCCCCTCCGGGGCGGACCTTGAATTACCCAAGGTAGGCAGGCAGCAGTGGCGCGGTTGACGGGGCTCGAACCCGCGACCTCCGGCGTGACAGGCCGGCACTCTAACCAGCTGAGCTACAACCGCTTGCTGCCCATCCAGCATCGCTGCTGAATGTTGGGCTGTAATATTCCTAGGTCTCGGGCATCGTCAAGCGGTGTTTCCGCTTTTTCGCAGCTTTCAGGAAAAAAAATACAAATCACCAACCAAGTCTCTGAAATTAGGTGCTTAGTCACGTCAACAATGAACCAAGAAGGCGCCCCTTATTCGTCAGCCCCAGGATAAGCTATACTGAAAGAGCCCAATTGGCACGCGGACATCCCCGTCAGTGGCTTAGCATCTCCAAAACCCTGGCACGCAAGTTGCCTATCGGTTTTGATTCTGCCTGCCAGCCGCTACCTTCTCATGGGCTTCCCAACAGTTGAACTGAAATTCCGATACAGACCGCTTCAAAAAGAGCGACCCACTAGACAGACGCACAGACGCACAGACGCAAGTTGAGCAGGGTAAATCTGAGTCGAGCTAAGGCAGAAACACGCAATTTAGAGAAAATTCTAATAATGCAATTTCTGGCATTAGCACTCCTTTTACACCTGTTGGGCCAATGTCTGCTTGCATCTCGGACCGGGGTGGCGCGACCGCTACCGGCCGATCGCAACCGTCAGAAACGACTTTAGAAAACATGCCCGTCAGGGCGAATACGCTGGGTAAAATCCTAGCAGAACAAGGAAACAACATGACCAGCATTTTGACCAACAATGGCGCAATGGTTGCTCTGCAAACGCTGCAATCTGTCAACGATAGCCTGACTGACGCTCAGAACGAGATCTCGACGGGTAAGAAAGTTGGAACCGCAAAAGACAACGCCGCTGTTTGGGCCATTTCCAAAACTATGGAATCCGACATTGCGGGTTTCAACGCGATCTCAGACAGCCTGGCTGTCGGCGAAGCGACTGTTGCGGTGGCATCAGCTGGTGCCGAACAGATTGTGGACACCCTGACTGATATTAAAGAACTGATCGTTTCCGCGCAGTCCGAGAACGTTGATCACGCCAAAATTCAGGCCGATATTGACGCAAAAATTGAACAAGTTGCCGGAATTATTTCCGCTGCACAGTTCAACGGTGCCAACCTGTTGGCCTCTGACATTGACGGCAATTCCACTACTCAGCTGGGTGTTTTAGCGTCACTTGACCGCGTCGGCGCAACTGGCACTCCAACGCCAACTGAAATTCTCATCGATACTGTTGATTTTGAAGCCGATCTTGACCTTGCAAGTAACCTGACATCAATCACTGACAGCGCCACAGCAGCAACTGCAATGGGTGAAATCGAAGCCTTCTTGGCCCTGGCAATCGACGGTGCGGCCCAATTGGGGTCCGACAGCGCCCGACTGGCAGACCAAGGTACATTTGTTTCCAATCTGACGGACTCGATGAAAATGGGTGTCAGTACGATGACCGATACCGACATGGAAGAAGCATCGGCTCGACTGAAGGCCCTGCAAACCCAGCAATCTCTGGCTGTGCAATCCCTCTCGATTGCCAATTCCGCGCCAGAAACACTCATGCAGCTGTTCCGCTAACAGCCCTGAACCGGGGCGCCCAGGTGCCCCGGTTTCCCGTCTCAGAGAATCTGTAGATTAGACGTAAGGAATTGACGTGAACGCGCTCAGACATGCAAAACAAGCATATTCGGCGGCAAAAGCCCCTACCCGTACTTTTAAGAACCTTGAGTATGACGCCATTGCGCGGATTACTCACCGGATGGTTGCAGCCGCCAACAAAGGCCCGGATGGGTTTAACACTCTGGCAGCTGCCCTCACCGACAATCGCAAGCTATGGACCATTTTCATGGCCGATATTGCCAGCCCCAACAACCAACTCCCCCTGGAGCTGAAGGACCATCTTACCTATCTGACTGAGTTCACGCGACAACACACCAGCAAGGTCCTGGCCCGCAAGGCCGGCGTAGCCCCTCTGGTTGAAATCAACACGGCCATCATGCGTGGCCTACGAAGCGGAGCCCCATGAAATGAGCGGATTAGTCCTAAAACTCGCCCCCAAAGAACGTGTCCTGGTGAATGGCGCGGTGATTGAAAACGGTGATCGACGCAGCCGGTTGTCGATCGTGACGCCGGACGCCAATATCCTGCGCCTGCGCGATGCAATCCACCCCGAGGAAGCCAATACGCCGGTGCGCCGGGTCTGTTACGCAGCCCAGCTGGTGCTGACCGGTGACATCGATCCACAAGAGGACCGACTGCCGATGCTGCGCCGGATCGAGGATCTGAGCCAGGTGTTCACTGACCCCGACAGCCGCGCCTCGCTGGCCGAAGCAACCGAGGCGGTTATTCAAAACAACCACTACCGCTGCCTCAAAGCGATACGAACCCTGATACCCCGTGAGGATCGCCTGATGGCGGTGCAGCCAAAATAAATTCAGCCGATGTCGCATCACACGCGGCATCGGCCGTTACCCTATTGCCCCATAGTGACCCTATCCAGCCAGTGACGGCAGGTACAAAACGATACCGGGGAAAGCCACCAGCAGTGCGATGGTCACGCCATCAGCAATGAAGAACGGCATCACCCCACGGAACACATCCTGCACGGTCAGATCATCGCGCACGCCGGCCACGACAAAGCAGTTCAGGCCAATCGGCGGCGTGATCAGGCAGAACTCGGCCATTTTCACCACCAGAATGCCAAACCAGATCGCGCACATGGTGCCGCTCATGCCGAAGGCGCTATCGGCAGCAGCAACGCTTTCGCCGCCATTTAGCGCCATCACCGCCGGATAAACCACAGGCAGTGTCAGCAACAGCATGCCAATGGCATCCATGAACATACCCAGCACCGCATAGGCCAACAGGATGCAGATCAGGATCACCATCGGAGACATCTCAAGCGAGGTAATCCAGTCCGAAAAGGCGCCCGGCAGGTCCGCAAAGCCCAGAAACCGCACATAGATCAATACGCCCCAGATGATGGTGAAGATCATCACCGTCAACTTGGCCGTCTCTAGCAGTGCTGATTTCAGCTGTTCCCATTTCATGCCATTATAGATGGCCATACAGAACACTACAAAAGCGCCCAACGCGCCGCCCTCAGTTGGCGTGCCCCAGGCTTGATCTCCGAAGGGGTTGTAGACAAAACAGATGATGATCACGACAACGAAAATGATCGGCAGAGCGGCGGGTAACGCCTCAAAGCGCTGGCGCCAGGTAAAGCCGGTTACGGGCGGGCCGACATTCTTGAACACCATAGCAATGCCAACAATCAGGGTCACATAGACCACCGCGCTAAAGGCGCCTGGAATGAACCCGGCCAGCAGCAGCTTGCCCACGTCCTGCTCCACGATAATGGCATAGATCACCAGAATGGCCGAAGGTGGGATCAACGAGGCAAGGGTTCCGGCCGCGGCAACTACACCTGCGGCGAACTGCTTGTTATAGCCAATCGCTAGCATTTCCGGGATGGCGATACGAGCAAACACAGCCGAAGTGGCCACCGAGGCGCCAGACACCGCTGCAAAGCCCGCCGTTGCAAACACCGTCGACACAGCCAGACCTCCGGGCAACCAGGCGATCCAGCGCTTGGCGGCCTCGAACAGGGCTTTGGTCAGACCCGCATAATAGGCCAGATAGCCGATCAGGATAAAGGTGGGGATCAAGCTTAGCGCCTGACTTGAGACCTTGGAGTGCGGCACTTGCCCGGCGACCTTAACCGACACAGTCAGAGCTTTGGTAAACTTGTCCGGCGCGTAGCCAAATTTAGCCCAGAAGATCCACACCAGCCCAATTAACCCGGCTGAGGCAGCAGCAAAGGCCACCCGCATTCCGGCCACCACCATGACCAGCATTATGCCGGTGACCCAAAGGCCAATTTCTATCGGTTCCATGTTCTTGCCCCTTAGTCTTCTGTGCCGCTGTTAGCCGTGCCATTGTCGGCCCCGCTCAGCTGTTCTGCTTCTGCTGCTGCCTGCGCCGCTGCGCTTTGGATCAGAGGCACCGCCACCGGGTGTTTTAACCCCAGAATAAGCGCGCGCCCATAGCCCCAAACCTGCAACATCAGTCGTAGGGACAATACTGAAAACGCCACTGGCACGAGCAGTTTGGCAGGCCAGATCGGCAGGCTGATATCAATCGAGCTGTCCCGGCTCCACAGCGGTGCAGCAAAATCAAACGAGCGACCAAAATGCGACCAACTGCCCCAAACCAAGGCCACCATCAGCAGTAGGATCAGCAACACAGAGATCAACTCGAACAGCCACAAGGCCCGCCCCTTCAGGGCTGCGACCACAATATCCATGCGGATATGGGCACCGTCGCGCTGTACATAGGAAATCCCCATGAACGCAATCAGCGGCATCGCCTGTTCAATCCAGTCAACATAGCCCGGCAAAGGCGCGTTAAACGCGTTGCGCCCGCCCACTGAAACCACCGCCAGCACCATCAGGGAAAACACTGCCAACCCGCTGACCAGCGCCAACGCCTGCTCTATCCGCAGCAACTGACCGTCTAACCGGCTGATCAGACTGCCATCCTCTAAAACCGCAGCGCTTGTCGCCATGGAACAGATCCTCGTCTATATTTTGAAATCAAATGGGCCGGGCAATGATGCCCGGCCCCAATCACATATCGCAGGCTTACTTGCGGGTGTCGGCCAGCGTGTCCATCACCAGGTCATACAGCTCTTGTGCTGGAATCCCCTGAGCAGACATATCGCTGATCCAGGCTTCGCGGATTGGGTCGGCTGCAACTGTGCGGAACTCGGCCAGCTGTTCCTCGGAAATCTCGACCTTTTGAACGCCCTTTTCGGTCAGCACATCATCCCATTTGGACAGTAGTGCACCGTAGTTGTCCAGATAATGCGCGATGGACTCTTCGACCGAGCCATCCAGCGCCTCGCGCTCGCTGTCGCTCAGCATGTCATATGCATCAGAGTTGACCACAACCGGGCAGTTCACGGTACCGGGGTTCAAGTTGGCGGTCCACCAATCGGCACGGTTTATGGTGCCAAAGGCCAGATGCGCGTGTTGGGCAAAGGCCACAGTATCAACGACGCCAGATTCCATCGCGTTATAGGCCTCGGTCGCGGTGACCGAAGTTGGAACGGCACCCACGGCAGCAAAGGCTTTGCCGATACCGCCCGTGGCCCGCACGCGCATATCCTTGAACGATTCCAATGTCGCGCGCGGATCACCAGTGCCGACAATGTTGTACTGCGGCATCGGCGAGGTCATCAGCAGCTTGGCATTCCAGCGCGCCAGATCGGCCTGTACAGCGGGGTGCGCATAGACCGCGTTCGCCACGGCAACTTCCTCGTCCAGAGTGTTCACACCCAGGAACGGCAATTCCAGAACAGTAATGGTTGGGTTTTTGTCACGGTGATAGCCGGCACAGAACTGCGCCATCTCAAAGGCGCCAATAGAAATCCCGTCCAGGTTTTCCTTATTCTTGGACAGGCCACCGTAAGAAATGTTGAGAGTGAACTCGCCGTTGGTCTTTTCGCTGACCAGTTCTGCCAGACGTTCGACATGTTCGGTAAAGGCGCGGCGTTTACCCCAAACGGACACATTCCACTCGGTTGCAGCAGCTTCCGAAACGATGGCAAATCCCGCTGTGGCCATCAGGGCCGCGGTCAAAATCTTGGTCATGGTAATTCTCCCTATTTGCGCCCTTGATACGAGGCACTTAGAACGTAAGCTAACGATAAGACTTGCCGCTGCCAAGCCCTGCGCGACCACCTGATCGCCCCAAGCTTGGGGCATAAGGTGGCGAGTTCAGACTTGGGCTGTTGCATCGCAATCGAGACCCCGGCCCTGCCCTGAACGACAGACTGCCACTAAATGTCACATCTCTGTCTTGTACCCATGGCCACATTGACAGCCGGTCACAGCCGGAACAGCTGGTTTCAACCCCGCACAAGATTTGACAATATATAGTTTTTATTCCAATAGTTTAGCCCTCACACACACCCACGAATTTACAGATACAGAAAAACATCGGAAAATCGTTCACAAGCAAATCGTTATTTTCCCGTCGCTTATTCACATATTTTCAACCTGCTCTATGATCACCGCTGAGGAAGAAAACGGTTTGACAGACCCGCCCAAGGGCTGTGGTGTGACAAGCTGAGAAATTTGAGAGGGAGGGACCCAGGATGACCACGCAGAACGAGAGCCCCGTGTATCCGCCGTCGGCCGAAGCCATTTCGCATGCGCATGTCGATGCTGCCAAATACGACCAAATGTACGCTGCGTCATTGGCCGATCCGGATGCATTCTGGAGCGAGCAAGGCCAACGCATCGACTGGATCAAACCCTTTACCCAGGTAAGGGACGTCAATTTCAACTTTGGCGAAGTTTCGATCAATTGGTACACCGATGGTGCGCTGAACGTCAGCGCCAATTGTATCGATCGTCACCTGGCCACTCGCGGTGATCAAACTGCGATCATTTTTGAACCCGACAACCCCAAAGACCCTGCCCTCAACATCACTTACAAACAGCTGCACAGCTCGGTTTGTAAAATGTCCAATGTGCTGGCCTCGATGGGTGTCACCAAGGGCGACCGGGTCATCATCTATATGCCAATGATCCCCGAGGCCGCCTATGCGATGCTGGCCTGTGCCCGGATCGGTGCCATCCATTCGATCGTTTTCGCCGGCTTCAGCCCTGACGCGCTGGCCGCACGGGTCAATGGTTGCGGCGCCAAGGTGATCATTACCGCCGATCACGCCCCACGTGGCGGCCGCGTCACACCATTGAAGTCCAACGCTGATGCCGCGTTGCTGCATTGCCAGGACGATGTGAAATGTCTGGTGGTCAAACACACCGGCGATCAGACCACTTGGGTTGATGGTCGCGACTATGACTATAACGCCATGGCCGCCGATGCCGCCGACAGCTATGCCCCGGCCGAAATGAACGCCGAAGATCCGCTGTTCATCCTCTATACCTCGGGGTCGACGGGTCAACCCAAAGGCGTGGTACATACCACTGGTGGCTATCTGGTCTATGCCGCCATGACCCATGAGATTACCTTTGATTACCATGATGGTGACATCTTTTGGTGCACCGCAGATGTAGGCTGGGTCACCGGTCACAGCTATATCGTTTATGGCCCGCTGGCGAATGGTGCCACCACACTGATGTTCGAAGGCGTGCCCACGTTCCCTGACGCCAGCCGGTTCTGGCAGGTCTGCGAAAAGCACAAGGTCAACCAATTCTACACTGCCCCCACCGCACTGCGCGCCCTTATGGGACAGGGCAATGAGTGGGTCGAGAAATGCGATCTCTCCAGCCTGCGCATTCTGGGAACAGTAGGCGAACCGATCAACCCCGAGGCCTGGACCTGGTACAACGACGTGATAGGCAAAGGAAAATGCCCGATCGTCGATACCTGGTGGCAAACCGAAACCGGTGGCCACTTGATGACCCCCTTGCCTGGCGCCCACGCGATGAAGCCGGGATCCGCGATGAAGCCGTTCTTTGGCATTCAACCGGTGGTGCTGGACCCGACTTCCGGTGTTGAAATCGAAGGCAATGACGTTGATGGTGTGCTGTGCATCAAAGACAGCTGGCCCGGCCAAATGCGCACCATCTGGGGCGATCACGAGCGGTTCCAAAAGACCTATTTCTCGGATTACAAAGGCTATTACTTTACTGGTGATGGCTGCAAACGCGACGTCGATGGCGACTATTGGATTACCGGCCGCGTCGATGATGTGATCAACGTTTCTGGGCACCGCATGGGCACCGCCGAGGTTGAAAGCGCGCTGGTGGCCCATGTTGCCGTCGCCGAAGCCGCAGTGGTTGGTTATCCGCATGACATCAAGGGTCAGGGCATCTACTGCTATGTCACCCTGATGAACAATGCCGAGCCCAGTGACGAGTTGCTCAAAGAACTGCGAACTTGGGTCCGCACCGAGATTGGCCCGATTGCCAGCCCCGATGTGATCCAATGGGCTCCTGGCCTGCCCAAAACGCGTTCAGGCAAGATTATGCGCCGCATTCTGCGCAAAATCGCCGAAAACGACTTTGGCAGCCTTGGCGACACTTCAACTCTGGCTGATCCTTCGGTGGTTGACGATCTGATCGCCAACCGGGCCGGAAAATAGGAGGATGAGCATGGGTACGGAAACACTCACCGCTCCGGCGGTTTTGATCTTGCTGGGGCCACCCGGTGCCGGCAAGGGCACACAGGCGCGTCTGCTGGAGGAGCGATTTGGCCTTGTACAGCTGTCAACGGGGGACTTGCTGCGCGCGGCTGTCGCCGCAGGCACAGACGCAGGCAAAGCAGCCAAGGCCGTGATGGAGGCCGGTGATCTGGTCAGCGACCAAATCGTCATCGACATCCTGAGGGATCGCCTGGCCGAGCCTGACTGCGCCAACGGGGTCATTCTTGATGGGTTCCCGCGCACCACGGTGCAGGCCCAAGCGCTGGATGAACTGTTGGCAGAGTCCAAGCAGCGGATCAACACGGCCATCAGCCTAAACGTTGATGACGCAGCAATGGTCAAACGCATTTCAGGCCGCTTCACCTGTGGCGGCTGCGGCGAAGGATATCACGACAGTTTCAAGGCTCCGGCCCAAGATGGCATCTGCGACAAATGTGGCGCCTCGGACATGAAACGCCGCGCAGATGATACAGCCGAGACAGTGGCCGCCCGACTAGAGGCCTATCACGCTCAGACAGCGCCGCTGATCGCCTATTATGGCGACAAAGGGGTGCTGAAAACTGTAGATGCGATGGGGGATATCGCTGATATTGCCGCAGCGATGGCAACGCTGGTCGATCAGGCCATGAGTTGAGTTGATGCGGCCCCTGTATCAAAGGGGGCCGCAATCAATTTAACATTCTATTGGACAATATCCCGGCTCCATGTCAGTGCGGCGGCAGAGATTACTTAGGGGCGCAGGATATGTCCGTCACCAGCTTTACTCCCGGACCGGAAACAACGCGGGCTTACCGCGATGCACTGGGGTGTTTTGGAACCGGGGTGACCATCGTCACCACGGTGACCAGCCGTGGACCTCTGGCGATGACAGTCAATAGCTTCACCTCGGTCTCGATGGATCCCGCATTGTTGTTGTGGTGTCCGGCCCGGCGCTCGCTGCGCCACGATGCCTTTGTCAGCGCCGACCATTTTGCGGTTCACGTTGTGGCCGAGGATCAACTGGAGCTGGCCAGGCATTTTGCCATGAACGGCGAAGCTTTCGACGCCGTAAACTGGCAGCCCAATGACGCTGGTATCCCCACCCTGCCCGGCTGCATCGCCCGCTTTGACTGCCACCAGTTCGCCTGCCACCCAGGCGGCGACCACTCGATTGTGATAGGTGAAGTTTACAAAGTCACCACACGCCCCGGGAAAGGGCTGATCTTCAAACATGGGCTTTACGGCGGCTTTCTCGAACAACCCTGAAACCCATTTCGGCAGTTACTGGCCGCGTAGCGGTTCCGAATGCATCAGCCCAGATTCTGCCAATTGCTTGTTACGCAATAATTCAATTCCGCGGACCCGACAACTTGAACAGAGTCGGCTCAACCACTGAGCATCCATCTTGGACAATACCCGTTTTCCATCCTGAAACTGATTCAACAACCGGTCCAAAGCGGGCTTGGCCGTAAAAGAATCACCGCAAGATTTGCAGTTGGCAGGCATTGCCCGATGGAGGGACTGTCGTTCATCAGCGCTGGGTGACGACACTAGCCTTGTGTCTAGATGCAGCGCATCTTTGGGGCAGATGGACTTACACATTCCACACTGAATACAGCTGCTTTCTACAAAATGAAGCTCACTCGCGCCCTCTCCGACTGTCAAAGCATCCGTAGGACACAGCCACACGCAATTTTGACACATATTGCAGGCCGAGGCATTCAGCTGCACCGTTCCATAGGGTGCATCAATCGGCAACGGGATCGGAACATGGCCGTTTGGCAACAAGACTGCAGCACAGGCGCGCGCTGTGCTTGGGCGGTTTGCTGTGATCGTCGGCGGCTCTGTCGGCCACGGACCAGCATTTGAAGGTACAGCGGCCAGCATGCTCTGAAGCTGATCGATTGAAGCAAAGGAGCTCACCCGACCTTCCCCGCCCATCGCCCGTGTCAGTTCAATTTCATGACCCTGCATCGCAGCCAACTCAATGGACATCTGTTGTTGTAACAAAACCCGGTCAAACCCCATCGCCAAAGCAAGCAGAATATCAACGTGGCTAATATGTTCCAATGAACAGACTTCTACCGCCTGAGCCCAGATCCCTCGGCTGTTCACTTCAGCCTTGTTGACCTCATCGGCTCCTGACCCGTCATGCAGTATAAGAATCTGCGCCCGCGTCCCCTTCAACCGCCGTCTAAACGCGCGTTGACATAAGTTCAGCAGAGGAAAATCAACCTCGCCCGCAACAGAACGACTAAATCCAAATATGCTGCTCAGCTGACGGGTTTCACTATGCAAACAATGACCCCCACTTGCCAAGTCATCACTGCGGCACAAACACAGGCCGGATCGCTTCCAAATGGACATCATTACCCCTCTCGGTTGGCTGACCCTGGGAATAAAACCGAAGATCAAACCAACTTCACTTGAACGGGAATTAGATCATGATTGACTCAATTCAAGGCAGAGTGGACTAGTGTAATCCTGTATTGATTTATTCAAAAAAACCCGCAACGACGAGCGTTGCGGGCGAATCATGTATTTAACACTCATCTAATAGATGCTTGCAGCTCATTTCAGTGCAGCATCGGTGATGGCATGTGTCCAGGCACCTTCTGGCGTCATTGTGATCACCGGATCTGAACCACCGCCCAGCAAAGTAGACACAGTGCGGTCAAAGTCTGCCGGGTCAAGCGAGCCATTGCTCCCTGCCGTCAGCTTAGCAATCTCTGACATCATCCGTTGCTGGTGTGCTTCGGTCTGAGCCCCGGATGCATCATTGTCCAACACGATATCAGCCGCCTCACTTGGATGGGCCTCAGCGTATTTCCACCCCTTCATGGACGCCCGAACAAATCGCACCATTTTGTCCTGGAACGCCGGATCTTCTAGGTTCGCTTCAAGCGCATAAATACCGTCTTCCAGTGTCGCTACACCCTGGTCTTCATACTTAAAGGTCACCAGTTCGTCTTCAGACACACCAGCATCCAAAACCTGACCGTATTCATTGTAGGTCATGGTTGAAATACAGTCGGCCTGACGCTGCAGCAGTGGATCAACGTTGAAACCCTGCTTCAGCACGGTGACACCATCCTCACCACCATCGGTGCTGATACCTTCTTTGCTCATCCAGCTCAGGAACGGGTATTCATTGCCAAAGAACCAGACACCAATTGTCTTGCCTTTGAAATCCGCCGGGCTGGTGATGCCGGTGTCCTTCCAGCAAGTCAGCATCAACCCTGAACTTTTGAACGGTTGCGCAATATTCACAACCGGCAGACCTTTTTCACGTGCAGCCAATGCCGACGGCATCCAGTTCAGCATCACGTCGGCGCCACCACCGGCCAGAACCTGCGGCGGAGCAATATCCGGGCCACCGGGCAGGATGGTTACATCCAGGTCTTCTTCACCATAAAATCCTTTGTCCAGCGCGACATAATAGCCAGCGAATTGTGCCTGTGTTACCCATTGCAGCTGCAGGCGAACCTCGTCGGCGGCCTGCGCGGTGCCAGCAGCACCCAGCGCCAAAGCGGCGGCTGTCAAAATGTGTTTCATTGGTAGTTACTCCCTGTGGTTATGGCCAAAGCTTGCGCGAATTTGACCATCCGTTCAAAGTTTTTCTTATCCCCGCAGCAAAGCCTATACTGCCCTGCACAGGTTTTGAGCGCTCATGGTCACACTCAATATGACCCCGGTGCGCCCAACCGGATGCGCAGCCCAGTGCAAAACACGGGGCTGCGGAATTTCAGATCTCACCTTCGTTGCGACGGGTGCCAGAAGGTCAGCATTTTCTCCAGCATCGCCACCACGCCATAGAACAACGACCCTGCCAGGGCTGCGACGACAATCTCAGCCCAAACCATATCTAGTGCCAGTTGGCCGACACTGGTGGAAATTCGAAACCCCATACCCACGGTGGGAGAGCCAAAGAACTCAGCCACAATAGCGCCCACCAGGGCCAGGGTTGTCGAGATTTTCAAGCCGTTGAACACAAATGGCAGGGCCGCAGGCAGTCGCAGCTTGAAAAAGCTCTGCCAGTAGCTGGCCGCATAGGTCTGCATCAGATCCCGCTGCATGGCGCTGGTTTCGCGCAGGCCCGCGACCGTATTTACCAACACTGGGAAAAACACCATGACCACCACAACAGCCGCTTTCGAGTGCCAGTCAAAGCCAAACCACATCACCAGGATCGGCGCAGTTCCAACAATCGGCAAGGCCGCGACAAAATTGCCCACCGGCAATAGCCCACGCCGCAGAAAGTCACTGCGATCCATGACAATGGCCATCAAAAATGCCGCCGAACAGCCAATCACATAGCCACTCAATGCACCCTTCACAAAGGTCTGCTGAAAATCCTGCGACAGCTTAGACAGATTGGCCTCAAATGCGGCGGCAATATCCGTCGGAGATGGCAAGATTACTTTGGGAACCTGCATTCCCATGACCAGCAATTGCCACACCAGCAACAGGGTGATGCCAAAAATCGCAGGCACCAGCAATTGCACCAACCGGGTGTCCGACTGCGGCCCATTGGCCAGTCGCGCATTCAGCCACCAACCGCCACACCAGACCAACACCGCAAGACCAACCATCACCATGTCCCGCCCCCCTTGTTCATCTGGCCATAAATATCCCGGGGGAGCCGCGTCGCGGCGGGGGCAGAGCCCCCAATCCAATGCCTCATCATGCGCTCATCCCCATCCGTTTCAGAACGCCCCGCTCGATCACCCCCAGAAGGGCGACCAGACAGGCCGCCAGGATCGCCGCCGCAAACAGCGCCGACCAGATCTGCACGGTCTGGCCATAGTAGCTACCACCCAACAGTCGCGCGCCCAACCCGGCAACCGCTCCCGTTGGCAGCTCCCCCACGATGGCGCCAACCAGGGACGCAGCAATACCAATTTTCAGCGAGGTAAAAAGATAGGGCATCGAGGCCGGCAGTCGCAACGCCCAGAACCCCTGGTTAAGGCTGGCATTATAGGTGCGCAGCAGATCCAATTGCATCGCATCCGGACTGCGCAACCCTTTGACCATGCCCACCACAACCGGGAAAAAGCTCAGATAAGCCGAGATGATCGCCTTGGGCAGGATCCCCTGCACGCCAACAGAATAGAGCACCACAATAATCATCGGCGCTAGGGCGATAATCGGTATCGTCTGGCTGACAATCGCCCAGGGCATCACCGACATATCCATAACCCGCGAATGGACAATGCCCACCGCCAGCAAAATACCCAGACCGGTCCCGATGGCAAAGCCCAACAGCGTCGCGCTCAATGTCACCCAACCGTGATAAAACAGGCTGCGCTTTGACATCATCTTGCCTTTCAGTACCATGGCGCCAGTGGTTTTCCACAGCTCCACCGCCACCTGATGCGGCGCAGGCAGTCGTGGCCGATCCTGCGCCCAGGTTGCTGCAATGGCAAAGTTATTGTCCAGCACCAGACCAAACTCACTTAAATCCCGCCGCTCTTTCGCACCTGCTGGGGTCACTTCGGCCCCAGCGCGCTCGGCTTCCGTCAACACCCCCTTGATATTCATCGGCAGGCAAGCCGCATACCAAAAGGCAATGATCACCGAAAGAACAGTTAGGACAGCAACGACGGTCTTCATGATACCAGCTTTCGTAGTGTGTATGCCTGCACCCACCAGGCGACAGGCGCTGCCATTTTCAGATTACACATCGTCGCCATGCCCCGCCCGCAAACCTTCCCGCACCCGGTGCGCGATCTCGATAAATTCAGGACTGTCGCGGATATCCAGCGGACGTTCCTTGGGCAGCGGGCTCTCAATCACATCGGTGATCCGTCCCGGCCGCGGGCTCATCACCACGATCTTGGTCGAAAGATACACCGCCTCCGGGATCGAGTGGGTGACAAAGCCAATTGTCTTGTTGGTGCGCGCCCAAAGCTTCAGCAGCTGCTCGTTCAAATGGTCGCGCACGATTTCGTCCAGCGCCCCAAATGGCTCGTCCATCAGCAAGATATCCGCATCAAATGCCAGCGCCCGCGCAATGGATGCACGCTGTTGCATGCCGCCCGACAACTGCCAGGGGTATTTCCCCTCAAACCCTGACAATTCAACAAGTTCCAACACTTCGTTAACGCGCTTTTCCTGTTCGGCTTTGGAATAGCCCATGATCTCAAGCGGCAACTTGATGTTGCGGGCTATATTGCGCCAGGGGTACAGCCCCGAGGCCTGGAACACATAGCCATAGGCACGCTGACGGCGGGCCTCGTCCGGGGTCATGCCATTGACGGTGATCTCCCCGCCTGTGGGTTGCTCCAGCGCTGCCATCACCCGCAAAAATGTCGTCTTGCCACAGCCTGACGGGCCGATAAAGCTGACAAAGTCACCCTTGTTGATGGTCAGATTCACATCCCTGAGCGCCTGTACGGGGCCGTCGTTGGTCTGGAATACCAGATCCAGGTTACGGGCCTCGACGACAGCCTTGGTAGTCGTTTCAGTATTCATCGTAATGCCTTGATAAGGTGGTGTTTTGGGGCACTGCACAGCAGTGCCCTAGTCCACGTTAAACGCCAGTTACCGGAATGCCTGACCGCTCAACCGGTCGCGGCGAGGTCAGCTCCTTCCAGGTGCTCAGCGCGGTGTTCACCGGCGTATTGGCCTCACGCGCAACAAATTTCCCGTGCCCCTCCTGACAGCGGATCTCGCCATCATGAACCGCAACATGTCCACGCGTCAGTGTGAACCGTGGCAGCCCCTTGACCTCATGTCCCTCGAACACATTGTAATCAATTGAGGATTGCTGAGTAGAAGCCTGAATAACCTTACTTTTCTCAGGATCCCAGACCACCAGATCCGCATCCGCGCCAACCAGAACCGCACCCTTTTTTGGGTAACAGTTCAGGATTTTGGCGATGTTGGTCGAAGTTACAGCGACAAACTCATTGGGCGTCAGACGACCCGTTGCCACACCGTGTGTCCACAGCATCGGCATCCGATCTTCCAGCCCACCCGTGCCGTTCGGGATCTGTGTAAAGTCGCCAATGCCATTGCGTTTCTGTTCCGTGGTAAAGGCACAGTGATCGGTCGCAACAACTGACAGCGATCCCGACTGCAACCCGGCCCACAGGCTGTCCTGATGCTGTTTGTTGCGGAACGGAGGCGACATCACCCGGCGCGCCGCATGGTCCCAATCGGGATTGAAATACTCGGACTCGTCCAGTGTCAGATGCTGGATCAGCGGCTCACCCCAAACCCGTTTGCCTTGCATGCGCGCCCGCCGGATTGCCTCGTGACTGTCCTCACAGGAAGTATGCACCACGTATAGCGGCACACCGGCCATATCGGCGATCATGATCGCTCGGTTGGTGGCCTCCCCCTCGACTTGCGGCGGCCGTGAGTAGGCATGCGCTTCCGGACCCGTGTTGCCAGCCGCCAGCAGCTTCGCCGACAGTTCCGCCACAACATCACCGTTTTCGGCATGCACCATGGCGATCCCGCCCAGTTCAGACAGGCGCTGGAACGACGAATACAACTCATCATCGTTCACCATCAACGCGCCCTTATAAGCCATGAAATGCTTAAACGTGTTGATACCCCGTTCCTGGATGACGGTTTTGATGTCGTCAAACACCTGTTCCCCCCACCAGGTTACCGCCATGTGGAATGAGTAATCACAATTGGCCCGCGTCGACTTGTTATCCCAGCGTTTCAGTGCATCCAGCAGGCTTTCACCCGGACTGGGCAGCGCGAAATCCACCACCATTGTGGTGCCGCCAGCCAGACCAGCCCGCGTACCGCTTTCAAAATCATCGGTGCTGTAGGTACCCATGAAAGGCATCTCAAGATGCGTATGTGGATCAATCCCACCCGGCATCACATAACAGCCTGTGGCGTCCAGCTCCTCGTCTCCCTTCAAGTTGGTTCCGATTTGCGCAATCACCCCATTTTCGATCAAGACGTCCGCCTTGTAGGTCAAATCGGCGGTGACAATTGTGCCGTTCTTTATGACTTTACTCATGATCTTATCTCCCTGCAGACGCCCTTGGCGATCCGTCCTTCATCTGGCCCCAAATATCCCGGGGGAGCGACCCCACCGGGGTCGCGGGGGCAGAGCCCCAAATCACTCGACTATTTCAGCCGTCTCAACAACCGCGTGGAACAATACATTGGCCCCGGCCGCCGCCCATTCCGGGCTGATGTCCTCAGCCTCGTTATGGCTCAACCCGTCCACGCAGGGGCACATCACCATGGCCGTCGGCGCCACTCGGTTGATCCAGCAGGCGTCATGCCCGGCCCCGGAAATCAGATCCGTGTGGGAATACCCCAACCGCTCTGCGGCGTTGCGCACCGCAGTGACACAGCCTTCATCGAAGGCCACCGGATCAAACCCTCCAACCTTCTCAAACTCGATCTGTACCCCCATGGCATCAGCGATATCCTGAGCGTCCTCGCGCAATCGCAGTTCCATATCCTCGATCACTTCAAGTTCGGGCGAGCGGAAATCGACGGTGAACACCACTTTTCCCGGGATCACATTGCGCGAGTTTGGGAAGACATCGATATGACCTGCCGCGCCCACCGCATGCGGCGCGTGGCTCCAGGCAATCTCGTCCACAGCCTCAAGAACCCGCGCCATCGCCAGCCCGGCATTGCGCCGCATCGGCATCGGTGTCGAGCCGGTATGAGCATCCTTGCCGGTGATCGTCACCTGAGTCCAGCTGAGCCCCTGACCATGGGTGACAACCCCAATGTCCTTGCCGTCCGCTTCCAGAATTGGCCCCTGTTCAATGTGCAGTTCAAAAAACGCATGCATCTTGCGCGCGCCGACTTCCTCGTCGCCACGCCAACCAATACGGCTCAGCTCATCCCCAAATGTCTTGCCCTCGGCGTCCTCGCGCTCGTAGGCCCAGTCCTGCGTGTGAATACCGGCAAACACCCCCGAAGACAGCATCGCCGGCGCATATCGGGTGCCTTCTTCGTTGGTGAAATTGGTGACAACAATGGGATGTTTTGTCTTGATATTCAAATCGTTAAGAGATCGCAATATCTCCAGCCCACCAAGAACACCCAGCACGCCATCGTATTTTCCACCCGTCGGTTGGGTATCCAGATGGGAGCCCACATAGACCGGCAAAGCTTCCGGATCAG
The DNA here is from genome assembly GCF_004006175.1 of Parasedimentitalea marina. GTDB lineage: Bacteria > Pseudomonadota > Alphaproteobacteria > Rhodobacterales > Rhodobacteraceae > Parasedimentitalea > Parasedimentitalea marina. The sequence continues at coordinate 1,592,858 of NZ_CP033219.1, read as the reverse complement.
TTCCCTCACGGCGGGCAAACATATTGCCCATCTGATCCAAACCCATACTGCAGCCTGCGGCTTCGCACCAGCTTTGGAACAGGGCGCGGCCCTCGCCATCCTCATCCGTTAGCGTCTGGCGATTGTTGCCCCCAGCCACACCGGGGCCGATCTTGGCCATCTCCATCAGACTGTCCCACAGCCTCTCGCCATTGATAACCAAATTTTGTCCAAGCGCAGCCATGGCTGTGATCCTTCCCCGTCTACCCGCCTTTTGGCGAAATCTTTCTACTGGTCTTGTCATGCTTCGCGACATTGATTTGACCAACTGGTAAAACTCACGCTATCACGGGTCAGACACCAGTCAAGAAATTGCAGAGCATCCAGCTCAAAAACCCTGAAAAACATGGAATTTTGCGGAATATTCAGGCACCAACGGAATACGACCCAATCCAGGACCATAGACACAGTAATGAGCAAAGCCCCAAACCCGACCCGTATTCAGAAAAAGAATCGTGCCGCCATTCTGGACGCCGCGCTCGAGACCTTCTCAAGCCATGGTTTTCGTGGCAGCACAGTAGACCAAATCGCCACCGAGGCCGGGTTGAGCAAACCCAATCTGCTGTATTATTTTCCCTCAAAAGAGGCCATCTTTACCGAATTGATGTCCGGCTTGCTGGACACCTGGCTAGACCCTCTTCGCTCGCTTGATCCCAATGGCGATCCCATGCAGGAAATCCTGTCTTACGTGCAGCGCAAATTGCAAATGAGCCGAGATTTCCCACGCGAAAGTCGTCTTTATGCAAATGAAATTGTGCAGGGGGCGCCGCGTTTACTGGATACGATTTCCAATGAACTGAATGCTCTGGTCGAGGAAAAATCTGTTCTTCTCGAAAGCTGGATGGAGGCTGGGAAAATCAACAGGGCCCACCCAAAGCACCTGCTGTTTTCAATCTGGTCGCTCACCCAGCACTACGCAGATTTCGATGTGCAGGTTCGCACTTTGATGGGCAGTGAAGACCCTTTCGACGCAGCACCTGAATACCTGGAAACCCTTTATCGTCGTATGCTTACGCCACAGGATTGATCCAAAACGCAACAAAGGCGGCCCTTTTGAGCCGCCTTGTTTTTTTTGTTTTGATAATCCGAGCGCCCTTTTATTCGGCGGCAGTCGCTGACGGATTGTTCGGGTGTGTGGTCCAGTTCGCATAATCCCCTGACACCAGATCGCCGGTCCGCTCATCCAACTGCCCTGGCGCGACCTGCTCCATGGTGATGCAGTTTTCAACCGGGCAAACACTCACGCATAGGTTACATGCGACGCATTCATCATCTTTCACGGTGAAGACCCGGTCCTCAGTCATCGCAATCGCCTGATGCGAGGTGTCTTCACAAGCGGCAAAACAGCGACCGCACTTGATGCAATCATCCTGATTGATAACGGCTTTGGCCACGTAGTTCAGGTTCAGATACTGCCAGTCCGTCACATTCGGAACCGCCTGCCCCATGAAGTCCGCAATCGAGTCATGCCCCTTCTCGTCCATCCACTGGGACAGGCCGGAAATCATTTCTTCCACCACTTTGAAGCCATAGGTCATTGCTGCGGTACAGACCTGAACATTACCCGCACCCAGCGAAATGAACTCTGCCGCATCGCGCCAGTTGGTCACCCCACCAATGGCAGAAATAGGCAATCCATGCGTCTCAGGGTCGCGTGCGATTTCGGCCACCATGTTCAGCGCAATCGGCTTGACCGCTGGCCCGCAATAGCCGCCATGGGTCCCTTTGTCGCCAATGGTTGGGTTGGGCGCCATGATATCCAGATCCACCGAAACGATCGTATTGATCGTATTGATCAGGCTCACCGCGTCTGCACCGCCATTTTTCGCAGCCCGCGCCGGTTGACGTATATCGGTAATATTCGGCGTCAGCTTAACAATAACCGGCTTGGAATAGTATTTTTTGCACCACTCTGTAACCATCTGAATATACTCAGGTACCTGCCCCACGGCCGACCCCATACCGCGCTCAGCCATGCCGTGCGGGCAGCCAAAGTTCAGCTCGATCCCATCGGCACCAGTTGCCTCAACTTTGGGAAGAATGTCCTTCCAGGCCTGTTCTTCGCAGGGCACCATAATCGACACGATGATGGCCCGGTCCGGATAGTCCTTCTTGACCCGGGTGATCTCCTCCAGGTTCACCTCAAGCGGGCGATCGGTGATCAGCTCAATATTATTCAGCCCCAGCAAGCGGCGATCGGCGCCAAAGATCGCGCCATAGCGCGGCCCATTGACATTGACCACTGGCGGACCTTGCTCGCCCAGTGTTTTCCACACCACACCGCCCCATCCGGCCTCAAAGGCGCGGCGCACGTTGTATTCTTTGTCCGTTGGCGGCGCCGAGGCCAGCCAAAACGGGTTTGGAGATTTGATCCCCAGAAATTCAGTTGTCAGATCAGCCATGTGTCTGCTCCTTGAAGTGCAAGCTAGGGATCCCCTTAGCGATCCCTGGCCTGGCTCAGCCCATCAGGCTGGAATGAATGTCAATCGCGCCATCACGGCCTTCGGCCACGGCAGTCACCGTCAGATCTTCGCCACCCGAGGCACAGTCACCCCCGGCCCAGACGCCCTTGACCGAGGTCCGGCCAGTCGCGTCCACCTTGATCTTGCGACCCTCCAGAGACAGTCCCTCGGGTTGCCCTTCCAGTGTCTGACCAATGGCCTTGAACACCTGATCTGCCGCCAGACGAAACGTCTCGCCCAGACCCGATACTTTACCATCTTTGACGGTGGTGTAATCCAGCTCAATCTCGCTGGCCGCCCCGTCGCCATGCACCGCAACCGGCATCACGTTGAACATCAACTTGACCCCCTTCGAGGTCGCCAGATCCTGTTCGAACCGGCTGGCACCCATGGCGTCCTGGCCCCGACGATAGGCAATGGTGACGTTTTCGGCGCCGAGCAACTTAGACTGCACCGCAGCATCAACTGCGGTCATACCGCCGCCAATCACCACAACATTGCGTCCAACCGCCAGCTTGGACAGATCCTCTGACTGACGCAGCTCAGCGATAAATTCAACAGCATCACGAGCGCCGTCCTTGTCTTCGCCAGGAGCCCGCAGGGCGTTGACCCCGGCCAGACCAATCGACAAAAACACCGCGTCAAAGTCAGCGGTCAGTGCGTCCAATGTCAGCCCACTGCCCAGCCCCTGACCATATACAACGCTGATGCCACCAATTTGCATCAGCCAGTTGACCTCACGCGCGGCAAAATCATTGGTGCTCTTATAGGCTGCGATGCCAAACTCGTTCAATCCACCTGATTTGCTTTTCACTTCGTGGATCACCACTTCATGCCCCAGCATAGCCAACCGGTGCGCCGCTGCCAAACCGGCTGGGCCTGCCCCAACAACGGCAACACGCTTGCCTGTGCTTGCGGCACGGGTGAACGGGTGCTCCGCCTTGGCCATGATAACATCGGTCGCATAGCGCTGCAGACGGCCAATCTCGACCGGCTTACTCTCGGCGGTTTCACGCACACAGACCTCTTCGCACAGGGTCTCTGTCGGACAGACCCGCGCGCACATTCCACCCAGAATATTCTGCTTCAGAATACTGCGGGCAGCTGCCTCCGGATTGCCAGTCTGTATCTCCCGAATGAACTGCGGAATATCGATGCTGGTTGGGCATGCTGTCATGCAGGGCGCATCGTAGCAGAAGTAGCAGCGATCCGCCGCCACTGCCGCTTCATGCGCATCATATGCAGGATGCAAATCGCCAAAATTATTGGTGATCTCCTGGCTGGGCAATCGCCCTGCCTGAATGCCGGATGCCTGATGGCCACTCGCCATTGGGTGTCTCCCTGATGTGTTCTTGTTACATCCAGAGTGCCACATTTCATTTTTTTATCAACTGGTAAAATTTTAAAACGAGACATTTTTTCCCGCTCCCTTAAAAAACACCAGCTAACTCAATGGCTTCCCTGTGATACTGACATCGGCATTCGTCCGGCACAGTTGTACGGATCGGCAAATTCGTTCAGAAACCTTCTGATTTAGCGCGCAAACTGCTCTCAGTCGCAGCGCCCGAACCTCTTGCCACCACTCCCTTTCGCAACAAAAAAGGGACGCCCCAATGGTTCGCCCCTTTTTCATCTTTTCAAAAATACTCCGGGGTTTGGGGCAGAGCCCCAACGCGCCCGTCCCGAGATCACATTCCCAGCGCTTCTTTGTACATTTCCAACACCGCTTCCTCTTCGGCAATGTCATCCTTGTCACGTTTGCGCAGAGCCACCAGTTTACGGATCACTTTGGTGTCGTAGCCTCGCCCCTTGGCCTCGGCCATGACTTCCTTCATTTGATCAGCCAAATCTTTCTTTTCCGTGTCCAACCGCTCCAGGCGTTCGACAAACTGACGCAGTTCACCTGCAGTCACACGGTAGCTGTCACTTTTTTCTTGTTCGGTCACATCCATTTTCGGCTCCGTCGCATTGGATTTAGGGGCCGGGATACAAGCCCTGCCCCACCACCGCAAGCCACGATTGCCCACCCGGCCCTTGCGCAGGGCGCGCAGATCTATTAGGCGCGACCCCGGCAATCACACAGGAGCCCAGCCATGTTTGAAATCCTTGTCTGGATCGGAGCCATCATCTCTATTGCTGGCCTAGGTGGGCTTGTCTGGTGCATTCTGCATGTGCTGCGTGCCCGCAAACAGAATTTAGACGACGAGGCGCTGCGGGCTGTGGTGCAATCTGTCTTGCCCTACAATCTTGGTGCTTTGCTGCTTTCGATGCTGGGTCTGATGCTGGTCGTTGTTGGCGTTATCCTGGGGTGACCCCGTCAAACCAGGACGTCAAACGGGGAAATTATCGAAATAGGCTTCGATCGCCTCCTCGCCAAGCGTCCGGTCCAAACGTAAAAGATGCGGTGGTACAGATACTCCACTGGCTCGCAACCGGCTCAATACACGATTAAACTCGGGCTGCAATGACCGGCGGGCAGCGTCTGTGGCCCCGGCAATTTTTGCTTCTAACCGCTCAGCGATCTGCAACAGTTCGGTGGTTTCCATTTTTGAAGTCCCCTATCTAACCGGGCCAGAATGACAGACTGACAGTCTCTGAAAAACGAAAAATCCGGTCGGTGCCCCGAGGAGAGCCACTTATTTGCGCTGGCATTACGACCAATCCCAACCCCGGATAAATCAGCGATTAATCGCCCAACGAGACGGCCATAAAATCAGATGGTCTCTGTATAATTGTCTGTGGTGCGATATACAGGCAGCAGACAAATTTCTGTCATTTTCCTTGATACACATTCATATTTCATTATATGATTGCAGACGTGACTGGAGACCAAACATGCAGCCTATCGTAAAAGCATTTTTTGATGAGACGACCAATACGGTGTCCTATGTGGCAATTGACCCCCAGGGCAACGCCTGCGCCATCATCGATTCAGTCCTGAATTTTGACCAAGCCTCCGGCAGAACCGGTACAGTGTCGGCCGACGCTATAATCGCTTGGATCAAAGATAACGGACTGAATGTGCACTGGATCCTCGAAAGCCACGTTCATGCCGATCACCTGTCCGCAGCCCCCTATTTGCAGGAAGAATTAGGCGGAAAAATTGGCATCGGCGCCAATATAACCGTGATCCAGGACACCTTTGGCAAGATCTTCAACGAAGGCACCGAATTTCAGCGTGACGGCAGCCAGTTCGACGCTCTCTTCAATCACGGTGACAGTTTTCACGTTGGACAGATGCGCACGGACGTGATGCACACACCAGGCCATACGCCGGCCTGTATGACCTATGTGATAGGCGATGCGGCCTTTGTCGGCGATACGCTTTTCATGCCTGACTTTGGCACCGCACGTTGTGATTTTCCCGGCGGATCGTCCTCAGTGCTCTATGAGTCAATTCAGAAGATTTTGGCACTGCCTGATGACACCCGCATATTTGTCGGCCACGACTACAAGGCCCCCGGACGCGATCAATACGCCTGGGAAACCACTGTCGGTGAACAAAAAGCCCTGAATATACATATCGGCCAAGGCCGAAGCATTGAAGACTTCACTGGATTGCGGGATGCCCGTGATGCGAAATTGGGGATGCCCCGGCTTATCCTGCCCTCACTGCAGGTCAATATGCGGGCTGGTCATATGCCCGAGCCAGACAGCAACGGCGACGTGTTTTTGAAGACACCGGTCAATAAGATCTAATCCCCAAATGGGCATCACTCGCTGACCGAAACTATTGTCCGAACGGCATCTGCACCGGGCTTATTGCAAAGGGATTTCAATATGGAAACGGATTGGCTCTGGGGCCTTGTCGGCGGTGGGCTTATTGGGTTAGGCGGCGCTGTCTATCTGTTAGGCAACGGCCGCGTCATGGGGGCCAGTGGCATTATCGGCGGATTGGTGGATGGCACCGCTCGGAAAACGGCTCTCGAGAAGCTAGTGTTCCTTGCCGGCGTTGTGCTGCTGCCCCTGCTGCTACAATCACTGTCATCGGCACCGGTCAGCACCCATATGACTGGCAATATAATCACCATCATATCCGCCGGCCTTCTGGTCGGGATCGGAACCCGCATCGCCAGTGGCTGCACCTCCGGTCACGGGGTCTGCGGAATATCAAGGCTCTCTCTGCGCGGTATTGTGGCCACCGTTTTCTACATACTTGCAGGGGGGATGACACTGGTCGTTTTCCGGCACGGGTTGGGACTAATCTAATGCGTCTATTCTATTCTTTTCTGGCAGGTGGCCTGTTTGGCACCGGACTTTTCCTTTCAGGTATGACTGACACCACAAAGGTTCAGGGCTGGCTGGATGTGTTTGGCGCCTGGGATCCGACACTGGCCTTTGTGATGGGCGGCGCGATCCTTCCCATGGCTGTTGCCTGGCGCCTGACTGAGGGCCGCAAACCACTGGCGGGCGGCCATTTCCCGACAGCATCTCAACCTGAACTGGACCCTCGACTTATTGTCGGGTCAGCGATGTTCGGCGTCGGATGGGGGCTGGTGGGACTGTGCCCAGGTCCGGTCATCGCCTCGATCACCTATAATGGCTGGGGCGGTGTGTTGTTTTTGATGGCGATGCTAATTGGCATGGCGGCTGCACCTAAATTTGGCCTACAACTGGACCGGCTGGCGACAAAAGCGTAAAGAGGCAGGTATGGATCCACGCTGTATAACCCCCCGCTACTTCGTCTCACCGCAAATCTCGGCTGAGGACCTTCAATCTCTGGCTGAGGCCGGTTTCAAAGCAGTCATCTGTAACCGCCCCGACGCCGAGGTGCCGCCCAGTCATCAAGCAAATGCTATTCGCATCGCCGCCGAATCTGCTGGCTTGCGGTTCGAGGAACTGCCACTGACACATCAGACTATGACTGCGGAAAATGTTGCCCGGCAACGAGAGCTGGCTGAGATCTGTGACGGACCAGTGCTAGCTTATTGCGCGTCCGGCACCCGCTGCTCCGTTGTTTGGGCCTTGGGTCATGCAGGTGAAATGACTCCCGATTCTATCCTAAGCAAAACGGCAGCTGCCGGCTATCAACTGGACAATCTACGTCCGGCGCTGGAACAGCTGACAAACAAAAGCTGAACACATTTCAACACGCAAACGAACACGTCCGTCTTCTAGTCGGGCGTCTTTTGTGTGTCTTCACATTGAAGACTGATGTCAGGCTGAATTGGGCAGACCCGCCAACTCTGAGATTTCGGCCAGCGCTTCATTTTGGTCGAATTCGCCCAGGTCGCTCATTGCATTGGCACCCAATAATGCGGGCATGTCATCGCCCATTCCGGCCATCGGCAAATCAACCATGTCAGCCATCGGCAAATCAACCATGTCAGCCATCGGCAGATCGCCCATACCAGTCATAGGTAAATCGCCAATGTCGGCCATCGGTAGATCGCCCATATCAGCCATTGGCCCAGCACCAAATTCGTCCATTGGGTCTTGCAATGTCTGCGCAGCAATGCCCAACCCCATACCCTGTTGCTCAGGGTTATGATCCATCGTCATTTCCGGGCCTCCTTCGGAGGTGAAGGCAATACCATCGGCCGCGCCGCTGGCAGGCACCGCATTTGCGTCGCTCAAACGAACAGCGCGCGCGCCGTTGATTTGCCCCAACCGGCCACCTGAAATGCTCTGGCCACTGATAGAAACCAGATCAGTTTCATATAAAAATGCCTGATCCAGTTGCAAAACGTCACCAATTTGAAGCGACGAAAATTTACTGATTGGCACCTGCATCTTGCACAATACTGCAGATAGCTCGACCCTCATCGAGCCCATACCGTTTCCCAAGGACGGCCCATAATCCAACCCATCTATACCATCCTGACCCAGATCGGCCAAAGTTGGTTCGGGAAGGATCAGGGTAATAGATCCCTGCATCGCACCACTGGACAGGTCCAATGTCAGCTCAATAACACGGTAGTCTTCACTTTCGAGCCCCAGAAGCAGACTGCGCACATCTTCAATTCGGGCGCCGAATCGGAATCCTTCAAACAGATTGAGATCAGCCTGCCCGTTCAGCATTGACACAGCCTTGGCAAATGTCCGGTCGATAAAGTCGGCAGTCATGGCGGCATCGGTCGACGTATAGTGACGTTCGGTGGGCGCCTTTCCCATCACCTGCCCCATCGTCTGCTGCTGAATAAGCGCGGTTACGGTCGGCGCATCCAATGACGCGGCACCAATGCGACCATTCGGACCGTCCAGCACCACAAGCAGTTTTTCATCAGAAAGATACCGGCCCAGATCTTCGGGAATACTATTCAACTGTCGGGCGGCAATAACAGCAAGCGGCAGTTCGCACAGGTCAGCAGCAGCCCGCGCCAGCGACCGGCGCAGCACCTTGAGAGTGGCCGAGTTGGAGATACCTCCGGCCCCCTCGCGCGCAGCAGCAAGTTTACGCGCAAGAACCCCTGCGCTACCTTCTGCTGTTTTTGCTGTTACTGTTTCTGACATAGGCTCCCAACCTGCACCTTCTGCGCCCCTTTGGATATCTTTTAGCCCAGAGTTGGTTACCATAGTCTTTATAAGCAGACTTTTATGCAGCCATTTCCGCACTCAAAGGCAAAGAAACCCGGAACGCCCCGCCTGGATGTCCGTGCAGATATTGCACATCTCCACCCAGCCGCTGCATGATCTCGCGACAAATCGCCAAGCCAAGGCCCGCACCGCCCGCTTTCTCAGGGCTAACCCTTGAGAATTTCTCAAAAATAAGTTGCTGCGAGGCCGCCGGAATTCCATCGCCGTTATCCAGAAAATCGATCCGCAACCGCCCTCGTTTGGTGGACACTTCGATACGAATTTCCGGAACCTCTGCATCGCAATATTTTTGTGCATTCGCAATCAGGTTGATAAAAACCTGCGCCAGCCGGTCCAGATCCGATGAAATTCGCACTGTTTCGCTTGTGGTATGGCGCAGCACCTTCAACGGTTGCTCGGATCCGGTCAGCGCAGTCGACACAGCATGATCCAAAACATCGGCCAAATTCCCGACCGTCATATTCAGGCTCACTTGGCCACTTTCCAGCACACTGAGATCCAACAGGTCATTCAGCAATCGGGTCAACCGCAGGGCCTCATCATGAATGATGCTGGCGTAGCGTATATTATCTGTGTCGCTCCGCCCATCCGCATCGCGCAAGATTTCCGAAAACGCGCGGATAGAGGTCATCGGAGTGCGTAATTCGTGGCTCACCTGACTTAAGAATGCATCTTTCTGTTGTGAAATCTGCGTTAATTTCTCATTTGTTTCACGCAGTTGCCGGGCGGTACGTGCCAATTCGGTCGATTGGGATTCCAGCTGGCTCGAATATTCCAGCATCTGTGCCGTTTCATCGGCCACAGCCAGCAAATCCTCCACTGAGACGGACGATCCACCTGCAATCTGCCCAACCATCGCATGCGCGGCTGCGGTGCCAACCGAGCCGCTTAGCTCTCGCTCTAGCCGTTCCAGGAACGCCGGGGTTGGTTCCGGAAAATCACTGTGTGTTCCCTGCCGGGCCGCCTCCTTTTGGAAAAAAGCCTGCGCCTCACCCGCCCCAAGGATACGCTGGGACATCACCATCAGGTCCTCACTTTGGGCCACCTGACCGGTCCAACTGCGCGGCCCGACTGAATGATCAAAAACATTCACAAACTGGGCGCCTTGCAGCCGTTCCATCGGACTGGGAAATGTGGCCAGCGACACAATGCAAAACGCCGCAGTGTTCAGCGTCATCGACCACATCACCGCATGCACGGTCGGATCCAGCCCCTCGATGCCGAACAGGGCCTGTGGTCGCAGCCATGACAGGCCAAAAACGCCGTTGCTCAGAACCGTGTCCGGCAGCAGCCCCCCGCCTAAGGCGGGTAAAAGCATGGTGAACAGCCATAACACAAAGCCCACTGTCAGTCCTGCCAAGGCCCCTGATCTGGTAGCGCCACGCCAGAACAAGCCACCGACCAGGGCGGGCAGGATCTGGGCAATGCCAGCAAAGGAAATCAAGCCAATAGCAGCCAGTGCCGCGCCCTGTCCGGAGAACCTGTAATAGAAATACCCAAGCCCGATAATCGCGGCGATAGACACCCGGCGTGACAGCAGGACAACATCGCGAACGTCCCCTGAAACCGAGGCTCCACCGCCCTGCATTCGCAACCAGATTGGCATCACGATATGGTTCGACACCATCGTCGACAGGGCCATTGCCGCGACAATCACCATCGAAGTAGCCGAGGAAAAACCACCCAGAAAGGCCAATACCGCAAGCCCATCGCGCCCCTGGCTCAGCGGCAGGGTCAGCACAAACAGATCCGGGTTTGACCCCATTGGCAGCAGTTCCAAGCCGATGGCGGCAATTGGCACCACAAAAAGGCTCATCAGCAGCAGATACAACGGAAAGGCCCAGGCCGCGGTGCGCAGATGCCGCTCATCCTCGTTTTCGACCACCATCACCTGAAACATCCGGGGCAGGCAGACAAAGGCCGCCGCCGCCAGAAATGTTATTGTGGCCCAGCGATCACCACGAACCTGCCATTGACCAATCGGCGAGGCATCAATGCGCGCCATAGTATCGCTGACCCCGTCAGACAGCCCCCAAACCACAAATATACCCACTGCCAGCAACGCAAGCAGTTTGACCACCGCCTCCACCGCGACGGCTGTCACCACCCCGTGATGACGCTCGTTTGCGTTCAGATTGCGGGTGCCGAACAGGATCGCAAACATCGCCAGCCCGGCAGCGACCCAAAACACCGTTGTGGTTTCGTTCAACTGGCGCGCCGGATCGGCCTCGGCAAAGGTCGCGAACGACAGGGTGATCGACTGCAACTGAAGCGCTATATAAGGTGTCACCCCTATCACTGCCAGAATGGTCACGCAGATCGCCAGAGTATTGGATTTCCCATAACGTGCCGAGATAAGATCCGCGATCGAGGTGACCCGCTGGCTGCGGCCAATCCGCACCAGTTTGCGCAGGCCCCACCACCATCCGATCATCACCAGAGTCGGCCCCAGATAGATGGTGATAAATTCCAATCCAGACCGCGCCGCATATCCAACCGCACCGTAAAAAGTCCAGGCAGTACAATAGATTGACAAGGAAAGCGTATAAATCAGCGGTGATCGAAGCCAACCCGCTTGGTGGCCCCGACTGGCATTGCGGTCGGCCACAAATGCCACCAGAAACAACAGCGTGACATAGGCCATGCAAATAACGACAAGCACATTCAAAGAGGCCATTAAGGGGCCTCCTCACCGGGTTGATCTGTGCCCTCAGTCCAGTTTTCTGCCCAGCGACGCACCGCGACACCAAAGGCCAGACTGGCCAGGATCAATAGGGTCCAGACCACAAACATATAGGTGATCGCCTCGGACATCGCCATGCCCCCTGCTGTATCCGGTGCAGGATAGGGATCAGGATTAGGCCACATCAGAGGCACACAAAACAGCAGCGCCCCAATAATGGGTAGCAACCGGGCAATATCCATCAGCTGTCGGTGCCGATAGGTCTTGCGCTCAACAAATACCGCTGCCGTCTGGCGACCGTTCTCCTCGTCGTCGCCCGTATGGCTCATCCCTGATTGGCCTGCGCGTGCAGATCCCGCACCGCGGCCAAAACTTCGGTGTTGGAAAATGGTTTTGTCATAAAGCGGCTGACCCCGGCCTTTTCAGCCATATCCCGGTCCCGCGCCTGCCCCCGTGCGGTCAGCATCAGCACCGGCAGATTGCGCAAGGCCTCCTCGTCCCGGAGATCCTTAATGATCTCCATGCCGCTTTTTCCGGGCAGCATCAGGTCCAGAATCACCAGATCGGGATTCGCCGCCTTGATCACCTCGACCGCATCACTGCCGTCCGCGTGGGCTTCGACAGTCCAGCCTTCCCTGGTCAGCAAAAACCGGATCGCCTCAATGATATTAGGCTCATCCTCGACCAAAACGACGTGTCGGCCCATGTTCAAATCCCCTTCCAAACGCTGCCTCCCGGCCCCTCAGGACCCAGCGCCATATCCCCAAATCCTGTGCAGATTAGACCTGCGCAACCAGAACTGTCAAAACTCTTCATCCAAAATAGAGGGTTCGCGTCGCGCTGCACAATCCTGACCCGCGCAGACCCGACAACTGGATCCTACGGCCAATGGCGTCGCAGGAAGCTCTGCCAGTGGCAAGATCAACATCACCGCACGATATACCGGGTCGCGGTCAAAATCAGGCGGCGTCTGGGGCCAGGCAACCGCCAAACACTCAAATCCCACTGCATGACGCCCATGTTGGACCACCTGCCGCCGCACCGGGACCATAGGCCGCGCAAGCGCCGCGTAGAGCGGCCACAGCGGACAGGATGCGCCGAACCGGGGTAATGCAAATCCGGCAATGGGTTTGCGCAGCAAAACCGCCCCAGATGCGTCACAGATCACCAGCCCCGATGCCTGCCCCAGAACGTCTTCGGGCAAGGCAGCAAGACGGCGCAACACCTGAGACAGGTCGCAGTTGAATTCCGCCGCTAGTCCTGCCGGGTCAAAACCACGGCTCAACGACCGTGCCAGTTCTGCCAGTGGCATCTTTTCGGCATCGGCCCGGTATTGTTGCAGCGCGCCAAGGGCCGTGCTGCGCGCGGTATCACTTTGCAATTCGGACGCGCCTTTCACTAGATCTTCGGGCGACGCCTGGCCCTGCTCCAGCGCGCTAAAATGATAGTCATACGCGGTGAAAAACGCCTCCACCTCTTCCTGAGGTACACCCCGACGGACCGATCCGGTGTTGCTTTGATCCAGAAAGTTCACCAAGGACTTGCTGCTTTCAGCCAACCGCCGCGAGTCTTCGTTTAGGTTTCGGTGAAACCGGTCCCGCCATTCCTGCTCCAGTTCGCCGGTTTCAGCCAGAATCGACGCGGTCGAGCGAATAGCGGCCGCGGTCGACAGAACTTCGTGTAAAGAGGCCGCAAGATCAGGGTCGTGGGTTAGCCGGTCCGACAACACCTGCACCGTCCGCTCTAACGAGGCCACCCGGCGATGTTCACCGGCCAGCACTTCGGCCCAGCCCGGAAACCGCCCGGCAAACTCGTCCGCATGATCCAACTCGGCAACCGGTTTCCCCGAATCTGCAGCCGCCTCGCGCAGTGCCGAGATCAGGGCCACCTCGGCACCTTCCGTCAGCATCGACGGCTCGACGCCCAGGGCTTTGGCAATATCAACCAAAAGCTTACCACCAATTCTGCGTCGATTGTGTTCGATCAGATTTAGGTATGAGGCTGAAATGCCGACCTGCCGTGCCAAAGCTGCTTGCCGCAAGTCAAGAAACAGCCTGCGTTCGCGGATTCGACTGCCTGTAAGGGTATCACGCGCCATAATCACGGCCTTTCAGTGTTATGCTTTTCACCCACTTTCTGCACTGCAGTATAAAAAACTTTACAACATGCGCGGGCCATTGTGCATTTATTTACACGATAATCTCAGAAAACAAGGCGATTATTGCGAAATTTTACAAACCCGCCCCATAGTGTCTTTGCACAATTGTGCTTGCGTATCGTGGAACTAGAGGAGCCATGACGCGTTTATCGTATTAGGGAGGATTTTATGTCCAATTCGAAATTTACTCGTCGTGGTATGCTGAAAACCGGTGCTATCGCCGGTGCCGGTGTTGCACTTCCGACGATTTTCACCGCGTCTTCAGCCGCGGCTTATACCAATGAACCCACTGGCAGCACTGTCACGCTGGGCTTCAACGTACCCCAAACCGGCCCCTACGCTGACGAAGGCGCCGACGAATTGCGCGCCTATCAGCTGGCCGTCGAACACCTGAACGGTGAAGGCGATGGCGGCATGATGAACACCTTCAGCTCCAACGAGCTGCAGGGCAATGGTATTCTGGGCAAAAAGGTCGAGTTCGTTACTGGCGACACGCAGACCAAATCTGACGCTGCACGGGCATCGGCCAAGTCGATGATCGAAAAAGACGGCGCAGTTATGATCACCGGCGGCTCAAGCTCGGGTGTTGCCATCGCTGTTCAAGGTCTGTGTCAGGAAGCTGGCGTGATCTTCATGGCTGGCCTGACCCACTCGAACGACACCACCGGTAAAGACAAGAAAGCCAACGGCTTCCGTCACTTCTTTAACGGTTACATGTCTGCTGCGGCGCTGGCGCCTGTGCTTAAGAACCTCTATGGCACCGACCGTAACGCTTACCACCTGACAGCTGACTACACTTGGGGCTGGACGCAGGAAGAATCGATCGCAGCCGCAACCGAAGCCATGGGCTGGAACACAGTCAACAAGGTGCGCACACCGCTCGCCTCGACCGACTTCTCGTCCTATATCGCTCCAGTTCTGAACTCGGGCGCCGATGTTCTGGTTCTGAACCACTACGGCGGCAACATGGTGAACTCGCTGACCAACGCTGTTCAGTTTGGTCTGCGTGAAAAAGTCGTCAACGGCAAGCAGTTCGAAATCGTTGTTCCACTGTACTCGCGTCTGATGGCCAAGGGTGCTGGTGCCAACGTTAAAGGCATCCACGGTTCCACCAACTGGCACTGGTCGCTGCAGGATGATGCTTCCAAGGCATTCGTTAAATCCTTCGGCACCAAATACGGTTTTCCACCGTCGCAGGCGGCGCACACCGTTTACTGTCAGACACTGCTGTATGCTGATGCTGCCTCACGCGCAGGTACCTTCAACCCATGTGGCATTGCCGAAGCTCTCGAAGGCTTTGAGTTCGACGGTCTGGGCAACGGTAAAACACTGTACCGTGCCGGCGATCACCAGTGCTTCAAAGACGTGCTGGTTGTGCGCGGTAAAGAAAACCCAACCTCGGAATTCGACCTTCTTGAAGTTGTCGAAGTTACTCCGGCGGCTCAGGTTACTTACCCGATCGATCACCCGATGTTTGCAGGCGGTGCCCTGGGCACTTGTAACGCAGGCTAAGGCCAATTGGCCGGGCTGGGCGCGCAACTGCGCCCGGCCCATTCTCCCGACCGCCGGATCATCAAGATCAACACGGGGTAACCACCCCGAGGCCGTCGGACACTCACAAAGACCAGACGACAAACCCAAAGGTGGGGGCTATGGACGCAATCCTATTGCAAATCTTGAACGGGCTCGACAAGGGCTCTGCCTATGCGCTGATCGCGCTGGGACTGACACTTATCTTTGGCACGCTTGGCGTGGTGAACTTTGCCCACGGGGCCTTGTTCATGATCGGCGCCTTCTGCGCCGTCACCGTACAACGGATCTTCAACATCAGCTATGAAACCGTAGACGAAAGCCAGACCGACTTTCTTGGCAATGCCCTGGTCGTCAAGACCCCCTATATCGAATCCTGGTTCGGCCCTCAAATGGGTGGGGCCATCATCGACTGGGCGGTGCCTTTGGCAATCCTGTTTACTGTCCCGATCATGATCTTCGTTGGCTATGCGATGGAGCGCGGGCTGATCAAACACTTCTACAAACGCCCCCATGCTGACCAAATTCTGGTGACTTTCGGTCTGGCGATCGTGCTGCAGGAAGTGGTCAAATATTTTTATGGTGCCAACCCGATCCAAACCCCTGCCCCCGAAGCCCTGAGCGGTATCGTCAACCTGGGCGCCATCATTGGCATGGATATTGTCTATCCTGTCTGGCGTGTTGTGTATTTCTTCTTCTCCCTCGTGGTCATTGGCGGCATCTTCTCGTTCCTGCAATTCACCACCTTCGGTATGGTAGTGCGCGCAGGGATGGCGGACCGTGAAACCGTTGGCCTGCTGGGCATCAATATCGACAAACGGTTCACCGTCATGTTCGGTATCGCCGCCGCTGTCGCGGGCCTGGCAGGGGTAATGTATACCCCGATCAATTCGCCAAATTATCACATGGGCATGGACTTCCTTGTCCTTAGCTTTGTGGTGGTTGTTGTCGGCGGCATGGGCTCTTTGCCCGGCGCGGTACTGGCTGGCTTCATGCTTGGCATTCTTGAAAGCTTTGCCTCGATGAACGAGATCAAATCACTCGTCCCAGGTATCGACCAAATCATCATCTATGTGGTGGCAATTATCATTCTGCTTGTACGTCCACGGGGCCTGATGGGCCGCAAAGGCGTGATGGAGGACTAAGGACATGCTCGGAATGAACAAAAACGACACCAAAATGCTGCTGCTTGTCGCTGCATTGACGATGCTCGCCCCCTTTATCTTGAACCCATTCCCTACGGACAGTGGATTGGCGCAATTCAACGCCGGGTACCCGGACCTGATGCAGCGGTTTGTGATCTTTGGCATCTTTGCCATCGGGTTTAACATTCTGTTTGGTCTCACTGGCTACCTTAGCTTTGGCCATGCGGCTTTTCTGGGTGTCGGATCCTATTCCGCCGTGTGGATGTTCAAGCTTCTGGCAATGAACGTTATCCCCGCCATCCTGTTGTCAGTGGTCATGGCAGGCATCTTTGCCCTGCTGATCGGATATATCTCACTGCGGCGCTCGGGCATCTACTTCTCGATCCTGACGCTGGCCTTTGCGCAGATGTCATTCAACGTCGCATATTCTGTGCTGACCCCGATCACCAATGGTGAGACCGGACTGCAACTGACCCTGAATGACCCGCGTGTTCTGGGCGTGTCGCAGACCGTTGACGGGTCAATCCCGGTGACCAACCTGTTTGGCCTCGAGATGCGCTCTACCTTTGAGATGGTCCTTGGGCCCTGGGCGTTCCAGTTCAATGCCGGCTACTATCTGAGTGCGCTGATCCTGCTGGCGGTCTTCTATCTGTCGATCCGCATCTTCCGCTCGCCGTTTGGTCTGATGCTGAAAGCCGTGAAATCCAACCAACAGCGGATGAACTACACCGGGCTGAACACCCGCCCCTACACTCTGGCCGCCTTTGTCATCTCTGGCATGTACGCTGGTCTGGCCGGTGGTTTGCTGGCCTCGATGGATCCGCTTGCTGGCGCCGAGCGGATGCAGTGGACTGCCTCGGGAGAGGTTGTCTTGATGACGATCCTTGGCGGTGCGGGTACTCTGATTGGGCCGGTATTGGGTGCAGGCTTCATCAAGTACTTTGAAAACATCTTCTCGAAAATCAACGAAAGCGTGTTGCACGGTTGGTTCAGTGCATTGCCCGACGGGCTAGAAGATCTGCTGGTCACCTTGGTTTACCCCTTCGTTGGCAAAGGTTGGCACATGACGCTGGGCATCCTGTTTGTACTGGTTGTGGTGTTCCTGCCTGGTGGCCTCGTCGAAGGTGGGCAACGCATAACAAACTGGATACGGAACAAAAAGGCGGGCGGAAAGACGCCCACCAGCACAACCGAACCTGCGGAATAAGGAGACACAAGATGGGAATTCTTGAAGTCAAAGGCGTAAACAAACGGTTCGGTGGGCTCCAGGCGCTGGGGGATGTGAACCTCAGCGTCAAGGAAAACTCGGTCCACGCGATCATCGGCCCAAACGGCGCCGGTAAGTCCACGCTGCTGAATGTGCTGGTCGGCAAGCTGATCCCTGACACCGGGTCAGTGATGTTTGACGGCAAATCGGTCTTGGGTCGCGCGCCCTATGAAATCAACCAAATGGGCATCAGCCGCGTTTTCCAAACACCCGAGATCTTTGGCGATCTGACCGTGATGGAAAACATGATGATCCCCTGCTTTGCCAAACGCGATGGCGCCTTTGAACTGAACGCCATCGGGTCGGTGCTCAGCCAGAAGGACGTGACCGAAAAAGCCGAGCATATGCTGGTCGAAATGAACATGGCGGACAAACGGCACATGAACGCCGCTGCCCTGTCGCGCGGCGACAAACGGCGTCTTGAGATCGGCATGTGCCTGTCGCAGGAACCGCGCCTGTTGTTGTTGGATGAACCCACGGCCGGTATGGCACGGGCGGATACCAACAACACCATCGACCTGCTGAAACAGATCAGCGACGAGCGCGATATTACCATCGCTATCATCGAACACGACATGCATGTGGTGTTTTCGCTGGCCGACAGAATCACCGTTCTGGCCCAAGGCAGCCCGCTGGTCGAAGACGATCCGCAAAATATCCGAGGCAACCCCAAAGTGCGCGAAGCGTATTTGGGCGAATCGGCGTAAGGAGAGCAGCTCATGAACGTCAAACCCAACTTCTCCAAGAATGCCAATCAGGCGACCACCGCACCGGCCTTTTTATCGGTCTGGGACATGCATGCCTATTATGGCGAAAGCTATATCGTGCAGGGCATTTCCTTCAACGTGCACGAGGGCGAGATTCTCGCCCTGCTGGGCCGCAACGGGGCTGGCAAAACCTCAACCCTGCGCGCCATCGCCCGGATGGATAATCCCCAACTCAACAAGGGTGAGATCTGGTTGGATCACCAGCCTTTGCACAATATGGCAAGCTATCAGGCCTCGGCTGCCGGGCTGGCCTTGGTGCCCGAAGACCGCAGCATCATTGCCGGGCTAACGGTTGAGGAAAACCTGCAACTGGCCCAAATCGCCCCGCCCATCGGTTGGTCGATTGAGCGTCTGTACCAGTTGTTCCCGCGTCTGGGCGAACGTCGCAAGCAAGAGGGCGTTACCCTGTCGGGCGGCGAACAACAAATGCTGGCCATTGCCCGCGCCTTGGCGCGCGACATCAAAGTATTGTTGCTGGACGAACCCTACGAGGGATTGGCCCCGGTGATTGTGGATGAGATCGAAAAGACCCTTATCCACATCAAGGAACAGGGCATCACCACCATTATCGTGGAACAAAACGCTGTGCGGGCGCTGGAACTGGCTGACCGTGCTGTGATCCTGGACACCGGCGGCATCGTGTTTGACGGTGTCGCATCCGAGGTTCTTGAAAACGAAGAATTGCGGGCCGAATACCTGGCAATTTAATTCTTCTCCTGCCCTGAATATGGCTGCGACAAGCAGACTAAAGGCCGGCCTTACCAGGACCGGCCTTTAGATATTTTATGCCTGGGCTTTCAAGCGCCGATAAAGACAGAAAAATTGCCTGAACTGCCGCTTACCCCCAGACAGAGACACAAATTTAGATCTGTGTATGTGTCTCAGCCAGCACGGTACTTGACGCTGTTCGGTCTTGCATTTGCGTATTGCTGGTACGCCATGCACGCCGCGCCCGCAGGCGTATTGAAACCGCAATCACCCCCAGGCAGATCCAGAAAACCTGAATTAACATTGAACCAAGGTTAAAGTCTTGTACTAGGCTGACCAGGATAAGACATGCACCACAAATATTGATCAGAAAAAATGCAATCCCCTGACTGTCGATGACACGAAAGGTCACCAATGTGTAGTTGGTCAAGTAGAAGAGAAACCCCAACACACCACATCCGGTAGAAATCTGCGTCGGCATTGACACCAACGCTTGGAAAATATCATCAACATTCATTTTGAAAACTCAGTAAAAAGACAACTCGTTACGATGTCTGGACCCTAGAAAACCTCCCTATTTCGACCTATTCCCATTTGGGGACAAAACGCTCAAAGGTCTGGAATACTATACCTGTCACTCTCCGGTGCCACATCATGCCCGGCCGCACGTGCCAACAACCAGGGCCAGTTGGTAATGTGGTGGTAATGGCCTTTGCCCAACATTGTCGTCAGCTGCGCATTCGGAAGGTGCTT
Organism: Parasedimentitalea marina; assembly: GCF_004006175.1. Classification (GTDB taxonomy): domain Bacteria; phylum Pseudomonadota; class Alphaproteobacteria; order Rhodobacterales; family Rhodobacteraceae; genus Parasedimentitalea; species Parasedimentitalea marina. The sequence goes on along the minus strand of NZ_CP033219.1, from coordinate 1,572,809 downwards.
TGCCAATAGTTCGGCCCCTTGCAATGGCGCCACATTGTCCAATTCACCCTGAAAAATCTCGACCCGCGCCTGAATGTCACGTATGGGAAAATCCCAACCCTGGGCATTCAGCAGGTTCTCCTCGACCATACCGTCCATGCCCATTGCCGTGCGCTGCGCCAGCATTTCTGCCGTCCGGCGCCGGATCACCGGGTGCGACAGAATCTCTACATCATCACTGCTGCGCGATCTCTTGCAGTAGCGATCAAAATAACTGTCCCTGTTTTGCAAGATCGAGCGGACCAGAAACGGGATAATCTGGCGCAGCATAGACGGCCAGTGGCGCCCCAGAATGGTCGACATATGATAAAACTGATCCAGTTCTCGCCAGTTCGGGTGGCGATAAATGGGATAGGCTGCTGATGACATGACAATTCTTTCGACCCGCGCGCCCAACCCCTGTGCCACGGCCAGGGCGCTGCCCGAACCAAAGGACAAGGCCAGCAGTCCAACCCGGTCCAGATTCAAATGATCCATCACCTGTTCAACATCCGGCGTAAACTCCTTCAGGCTGTTCATCGCTTTTGCCTCAGAGCGAAAAGCCCCGGGGCGGCAGGGGGTAATCAGACGAATATTGAACCGTTCCAAAATCGCCAGACAAAGATCTGGATACCCGATCACATCAATTGCTACGCCGGACAACGCGTCAAAAACCAGCACCGGATACCCGGTCTCCGGACCGAGGCTGAAATACTCCATGTTGCGTCCATCAATGAGCGTCAGCATCCGGCGGACATTTCGACGCTCATCTTTCAGCACTGGGCTGCGCCGAAGCGCAGCCATAGGCGTCGCTGCAACCGCAGACGTCAGATTTGCCTGACTGCGGTATCCGGTTTTGTCATAGATCCGTTTTACATAGGTCCGCGCGCTTTCGTAGGACAGGCCCATCTCTGCCGCTGCCAGACGCAGCTCCCCCTTGTTACACAGCTCTTTCAGCAGTTCGGATTCCCGTCTGGAAAGTTGATGCGTCAGGGAAAAACTGCGCAAGGCATCACTGCGACAGCCGCCTGCTGAAATGAGAACCGCAGCCGCGATTGACGGAAATCCAATCCCTTCCGCCTCTGCCCGGGGTAAGACCATCAAGGGTTCCAGGCTGTGTCCCGGCAACTGGATTTGTTGTGACACTCCGTTTTGAATACAGGTCCCAATCAATGCAGTCAGCGATTTTGATCCTGCAGCACTCGCGGTGCAAACCCCATCACGGTTCCCCGTCAGTGCCACCGACTGCAATACCTCCTGCATCGACCGGTTGGCCATCAAAAGCTGCCCGTCTTCACCGAACAACGCGACCCCAAAGGCAAAGCTGTTCAATACCGATGACAAATAGGTCTCGCGTTCCTGCAGTTCGACCATACGTTTTGAGATACTGAACGCCCGCCGAAAGTGCTGCGACAGGTTTTCCAGCCCATTGGTATTCTGGTCCTCGATAAACCGGCTCTCCCGGGCGCGCTGCACTTCCTCGGTCAGTTCAAGTATCAATTCCGGCCAAAGTGAATTATCCAATGACGCCTCATAAACCATATGCGTCAACTGCTCAAAATTGTCAGACATGCCAAATCACCTGGAAAAAACTCGAAATAAAAAGACATATAAAAATGGAATATGCCCAGTTCTGATAGTCAGGTTTTCCCACACTCTGTCAGCGGATCCCATTTCGTGCCCTTTTCTTATCCCTCAAATAAGTCCACATAGAGCGCCATGTCTGACATCGCCTTTGACCACGCCCCCATCGGGCTTGCCCAATTAGAACAGCGCGTCATCCGGCGCTGCAATCTGCAGTTCGCGGAAACCTTTGGCGACACGCCTGAGGCATTTGTCGGCATAGAAATCGCTGAACTCTATCCCAGCCGCGAGGATTTTGACCGCATTGGCACCCGCTTGCAGCAAGATGATGTTCAGGCCGGCCGCTATGATGACGAGCGGATCATGCGGCGGCGCTCGGGGGATTTGTTCTGGTGTCGCGTTCGGGGCCGGTCGCTAACACCCGAACATCCATTTCGCGCCGGGATCTGGTCATTTGCCGATATATCGGACGACAGGCCGGTGGTGTCCCTTACACCACGCGAACGGGATGTGGCGATCCTGACCTGTCATGGCCTGTCAGCCAAGGAAATCGGTGCCAAATTAAACCTGTCGTATCGCACGATTGAAACCCACCGTGCGCGTTTACTTAAGAAATTTGAGGCACGTAAACTGCCGGAATTGGTCGCCAAACTGACAGGTATGCCCCTGTAGCCTGTGACCAATTGCAAAACCTGCTGGAACGGCCCATGTTAGCATCTGGTTAGGGTGCTTTCCTTGTGGGCAACCTTGCCTTATAAGCGCGACAAATTAGCAGCCTGCACTATTCAGCAGGCCTGTGCGGAACCGGCTGAGGATCAAATGAAAAACAAAACTCACGAAGCAGACGTAGCCTTTATCAAAGCATTGGCCGAAATGCTGCGCGAAAACGATCTGACCGAATTGCAGGTCAAACGTGCGTACGGCGATGATGACAGCCTGAATGTGCGTGTCTCTCGGCAAGTTGCCGCAGTGGCAGCCCCGGTACAGGTCGCAGTCCCAGCTGCGGCTCCGGCTGTTGCCGCGGTCGCGACTGCAGCCCCAGCGGCCGCACCGTCAGACGACCCTGCCAGCCATCCTGGCGCTGTGCCTTCTCCAATGGTTGGCACCGTCTATATCCAGGCTGAACCAGGCGCACCTGCCTTTATCACAGTCGGCGCCAAAGTCAGCGAAGGCGATACCCTGCTGATCATTGAAGCCATGAAGACCATGAACCACATCCCGGCCCCCAAAGGCGGCACTGTGAAACGTATTTTGGTCGAAGACGGCGCCGCCGTCGAGTTCGGAACGCCTCTGGTCATCATCGAGTAAGGATCTGACATGTTTGACAAGATCCTGATTGCCAACCGCGGAGAGATCGCCCTGCGCGTGATCCGTGCGGCACGCGAAATGGGCATCGCCAGCGTTGCGGTGCATTCGACCGCCGACGCCGATGCCATGCATGTGCGTATGGCTGACGAGTCGGTCTGCATCGGGCCGCCAGCCAGCACCAACAGCTACCTGTCTATCCCGGCCATTATCTCGGCCTGTGAAATCACCGGCGCGCAAGCGGTCCACCCCGGCTATGGTTTTCTGTCGGAAAACGCCAACTTTGTGCAGATCGTCGAAGATCACGGGCTGACATTCATTGGCCCCACCGCGCAGCACATCCGCACCATGGGCGACAAGATCACCGCCAAAGACACCATGAAGGCCCTGGGCGTTCCCTGCGTGCCTGGCTCGGAAGGTGGCGTACCTGATTTGGAAGCCGCCCAACGCATTGGCGCCGAAATTGGCTATCCGGTGATCATCAAGGCCACTGCCGGTGGCGGCGGCAAAGGCATGAAAGTGGCCGAAACGGCTGCCGACATGGAAATGGCCTTTCGCACCGCCCGTGCCGAGGGCAAGTCCAACTTTGGCAACGACGAAGTCTATATCGAGAAATATCTGACCACGCCGCGGCACATCGAAATTCAGGTGTTTGGCGACGGCAAGGGCAAGGCTGTGCATCTGGGCGAACGTGATTGCTCGCTTCAGCGCCGCCACCAGAAGGTATTTGAGGAGGCCCCCGGCCCCAGCATCAGCGCAGAAGAACGCGCTAAGATCGGTAAAATCTGTGCCGATGCGGTCGCCAATATCAACTATATCGGCGCTGGAACCATCGAATTCCTCTATGAAAAAGGCGAATTCTTTTTTATCGAAATGAACACCCGCTTGCAGGTGGAACATCCGGTCACCGAGGCGATCTTTGGGGTGGATCTGGTGCGCGAGCAAATCCGCGTTGCCGAAGGCTTGCCAATGTCGTTCGGTCAGGATGATCTGCAGATCAATGGCCACGCTATTGAAGTGCGGATCAACGCTGAGAAGCTGCCGAACTTTGCCCCCTGCCCCGGCAGAATCACTCAGTACCACGCCCCCGGCGGTTTGGGTGTGCGAATGGATTCGGCACTCTATGACGGCTATTCGATCCCACCGTTTTACGACAGCTTGATCGGCAAGCTGATCGTGCATGGCCGTGACCGCAACGAAGCCATCGCCCGTCTGAGCCGCGCCCTGGGCGAGTTGATTGTGGACGGTGTCGACACTACGGTGCCGCTGTTTGACGCCCTGCTGGCCGAACCCGACGTTCAGTCTGGAAACTACAACATTCACTGGCTGGAGCGTTGGCTTGACGATAACCTGGCCAGCTAAAACGACAGAAAGGGCGCGTCTCGGCACGCGCCCTACCGCCTTTGCCCGAGTCCTGTGATGTCATCACTCACGGCTGAATTACTGTTGCATGCCTATGCGTCCGGGGTTTTTCCCATGGCCGAACACCAGGATGATCCAGAGGTTTTCTGGGTCGATCCCAAACGGCGCGGCATTCTGCCTCTGGATGGCCTGCGAATCTCGCGCTCACTGTCGCGCCGGTTACGACGCGGCGCCTATCAGATCACCACCAACCAGGATTTTCCCGCAGTTCTGACGGCCTGCGCTGATCGGTCCGAAACCTGGATCAATGACGAAATCCATGACCGCTATGTGGAACTGCACCAGATGGGAAACGCACATTCCATCGAGGTCTGGCAAGATGGAGACCTGTCCGGAGGCGTTTACGGCGTTACTCTGGGGGCTGCATTTTTTGGCGAAAGCATGTTCTCCCGCCGCACTGATGCCTCAAAAATTGCCCTGTGTTTTCTGATAGATCGCCTGACACAAGCCGGGTTCACCCTGTGTGACACGCAATTCCTCACAGCCCATCTTGCCTCGCTGGGCGGGTTGGAAATCAGCCGTGCCGCCTATCAAATCCGTCTGCGCGATGCGCTGATGCTAGAGGCCGATTTCACCGCTCCGACACTTCCGACGGCTCAGGAAATGTTGCAGCGAAGAACCCAGATATCATAACGACTGTGGTCCAGCGCGCTAAGCGCCGGGCTAGAGGCAATCATCCAACCTTCGAATTGTACGATGCCGGTATCAGGCTCACGAATGGTCAGAAATGCAAAAGCATCGCCTGTAGGGTTGTCCTCAGGGTATCGGCAATCTGAAAGCGTCACCAGCAGGCCAAACAGTTCGGCGCTGCCGCCAACTGGGAGCTCAGCGTCCACAGTGTGGCCGTTGACCTTGTCCAGGCCACGCAAAATGGCTCCAGGCCCCGACACGGCGCCCTCTTGCGCGAATACAGGGGAACCAAGCGCCAGTGCCGCAGTGAGAAGTCCGGTGAACAGTGGCCTCACGATTCCTCACCGCTGCCAGATACGAATTTTAGCAACAGGGAAATCAGACTGACTGCACCCTGTGTGTCTTCGATCTCGTCACCGGGTTCAAAACTGAACGGAGACCCGCCCGGCATGATCTCGACGAAATTCCCGCCCAGCAACCCTTCTGACGAGACCACGATGGCACTGTCATCGGGGATATCAATGCCCTGCTGTACCGAAAACAACGTTTCGGCACGGTAGGTTTGTGGGTTCAACTCAACATCCGTAACGGTGCCAATCTTGACACCGGCCAGACGCACATCGGTGCCGACACCCACACCTTCGAGGGATCGAAACGAGGCGTTTAGCTGATACTCTGCGCCAGACTGAGACAGGCCGGTCGCTTGCCCCGCATATATCGCAAATCCAATTGCTGCGGCCAAAACGACGCCGCCGACCAGAACTTCGGTGGTATTGTGGGACATTGTATTGCGCCTTTACCGGGTCCGGATTTTACTCCGGCACCCATGCCTCGTAATCACTGCGCGGTGCCGGCTCACCTGCACGGCGAATCGACCCTGTTGGCGCATAGGCCAAAGCCGTACCCGTCAGGTTTTCCTGATGCGGCTTTTCCCAATCTTTGTGGATCAGCGGCTGCTCGGTGGGCAGTTCGTCAAAGGTGCGATGCAGCCAACCGTGCCAATCCGCATTGATGCGCGTGGCCTCGATTTCGCCGTTGAAGATCACCCAGCGTTTGCTGTCATCGGCATTGTGGTAATACACATTGCCCTGATCGTCGTCGCCAACCTTGATACCCTTACGGGCGGTGAAGAGTTGCGTGTTCAGCGTTTGACCGTTCCACCAGGTAACGGCGCGTAGAAGAGTGTTCAGGATTGACATGGATGCCTCCGTAAATTCCCCTCTGATATGACGCAGTTTGACACCAAGGTCCAGACGCTGTGCGATCTGCAATTGCGCACAACATGGCAGATGTGCGCAATTTCCCACGCCGCATCGGTATCAGAGGAGCAATGCCAGTGTTTGCTCAAGGTGCAAGGGCTGTGACTTCGATCTCGATCCGGAACTTGGGATCGATCAAGCCGCATTCAATCATGGTGGCTGCAGGCGGGTTGTCGCCGAATGTCTCGGCCAGAATAGGCCAGCAGGGCTCAAACTCATGCCGGTCGGGCAGGTAATAATTTATTCGTACAATCTGTTCAAAACTACTGCCCGCATCCGTTAACGCCATGCCGATGACCGCCAGGGCCGACCGGCACTGCGCAACCACATCGTCGCCCTGCCCGACGGTGCCCGCAACATGAACAAACCCGCCAGCAACAACCGCGCGGCAATAGCCGATCTTGGCTTCAAATTCGCCACCCGAGGAAATTCTAGTAATGGTCATACCAACTCCTACGCATCCCTCCGAAACCAGGATGCTTTTCAATGTGTCTTACATAGCAAAACGGCGCGGGATAAGCCGCGCCGTGTAATTCATGCCGGGGTAACCCATGGGTTACCCTGCAGATGCAGGCTCTTTTTCTGCATCAGTATGGATCATCAGCGGCTCAACTTTTGAGTTCACCGCCTCTTCGTTGACCACCACCTTGGTCACACTGCCCATGCCGGGCAGTTCAAACATGGTGTTGAGCAGGATGTCCTCAAGGATCGAGCGCAGGCCCCGTGCACCGGTTTTACGTTCAATGGCGCGTTTGGCAATTGCACTCAGTGCGTCATCGGTAAAGTCCAGCTCGGTTTCTTCAATCTCGAACAGGCGCTGATACTGTTTGACCAGTGCGTTCTTGGGTTTCGACAGGATCGTAACCAGCGCATCTTCGTCCAGGTCTTCCAGCGTTGCCAATACTGGCAAACGACCAACAAATTCCGGGATCAGGCCGAACTTTAGCAGATCTTCGGGCTCCAGATCCTGGAAAACCTCGCCAATGCCGCGTTCGTCATTGTCACGTACATCCGCCCCAAAGCCCATCGCCGATCCTTTGCCGCGTGCGGCAATGATTCGATCCAGACCGGCAAAGGCCCCGCCACAGATGAACAGGATATTGGTGGTGTCGACCTGCAAGAATTCCTGCTGCGGGTGCTTGCGCCCCCCCTGCGGAGGAACACTGGCAACGGTGCCTTCCATCAGCTTCAACAGCGCCTGCTGTACGCCTTCGCCGGACACATCGCGGGTGATCGAAGGGTTTTCAGACTTGCGGGTGATCTTGTCTACTTCGTCAATGTAGACGATGCCGCGCTGCGCGCGCTCGACGTTATATTCCGACGCCTGTAGCAACTTCAGAATGATGTTTTCCACGTCTTCACCAACATAACCGGCTTCGGTCAGGGTGGTGGCATCTGCCATGGTGAACGGCACATCTAGAATGCGCGCCAAAGTCTGCGCCAGCAGGGTCTTACCGCAGCCGGTTGGACCGACCAGCAGAATGTTGGATTTCGCCAGCTCCAGTTCAGAACCCGCCTTTTGGGCGTGGTTCAGGCGTTTGTAGTGGTTGTGCACAGCCACCGACAAAACCTTCTTGGCTGTCGCCTGGCCAATAACATAGTCATCCAGCACTTCGCAAATATCTTTCGGAGTGGGCACACCATCGGTGGCCTTCAATCCCGAGGCCTTGGTCTCTTCACGGATAATATCCATGCAAAGTTCGACGCACTCGTCGCAAATGAAGACGGTTGGGCCCGCAATCAGTTTACGCACCTCGTGCTGGCTCTTGCCGCAGAAGCTGCAGTAAAGCGTATTCTTGCTGTCGCCGCTTGAGTTCGTTGCCATGGTCTACCTTTCAGTCCGCGCTAGGAGGGGCCCATTCTGGGCGTCTCCTACTTCTAAAACAGCTTAGGCCAGTGCCTCAGCCGCTACAATCGTAAAGTACGCCCCTGCCTGTCTGGGGGCGTACAAGTTACTTTAAAAAAGAGCCTCAGCTCTCTTCGTCATCGCCTTTAGGACGGCTGGCGACGATCTCATCGATCAGGCCAAAATCCTTGGCATCTTCGGGTGACATAAAGTTGTCCCGTTCCAGCGCCGCTTCGACTTTGTCCAGCTCCTGACCGGTGTGCTGCACATAAATCTCGTTCAGACGACGCTTCAGTTTCAGCGTTTCTTCAGCGTGGATCATGATGTCAGTGGCCTGACCCTGAAACCCGCCCGACGGCTGGTGCACCATGACGCGGCTGTTTGGCAGGCTGAAGCGCATGCCTTTTTCGCCTGCCGTCAACAACAGGGACCCCATCGAGGCCGCCTGACCAATCACCAGGGTCGAAACCTTGGGTTTGATGTACTGCATGGTGTCGTAGATCGACAGACCCGAGGTGACAACGCCACCGGGTGAGTTGATATACATAGAGATTTCTTTGGATGGGTTCTCGGCTTCAAGGTGAAGCAGCTGCGCCACGATCAGCGAGCTCATGCCATCGTGTACTGGACCATTCAGAAAAATAATCCGCTCTTTCAGCAAGCGCGAGAAAATATCATAGGCCCGTTCGCCACGTGCGGTTTGTTCAACCACCATGGGGACCAGGGTGTTCATGTAGGTTTCTTTTGGATCAAACATTTGGGCCTGCCTGCTTTGTATGTAGTCGGGACCATACCCGACAGAGTGTTACTTGATTCTTAGTATCGCGGCATAAGAGCTGCAAGAGGGAGGAAAAAATTTGCTGATCCCCGCCGATCTGGATTAAATGCGGTCGCATTCTGTAAAATCGCTGTCGCAAACTGATGGTTACCAGTGCAAAGCCCAGTTTACCACACAGGAAGAAATGCCTTACCCCGTTCTTTATGGGCCTCAGTTGCGCTATAGGATGCCATTATGCAGACAGACAGCTTCGTCCAAAAAGGTGCTGCCGCCCAGTTGGCAGTTCATTTTAATGGCAAGGCTCAGGATTTTTATTTCCTGATGTTGCCCCAAGCGACAATGTTGCCCGTAGCCGCCGCAATCGAGCCGCTGCGGATTGCAAATCAGGTCAGCAACACCGAATTATACCGCTGGTACATCATGTCCGAGGATGGCGCGCCCGTCGTCTGTTCCAACGGCATGACAGTGACGCCGGACATGCCACTGGAACAACTTCCTCAGGACGCGGTGGTGTTTGTCTGCGCTGGCAATGAGCCGCAACAAACAGCGAGTGATTCCACCATAAACTGGCTGCGCCGTGAACATCGCTTTGGCCGGCGGATGGGGGCCATCTGCACCGGGGCCTTTGCATTGGCACAGGCTGGGTTGCTGCGGGGACAGGACTTCACCCTGCACTGGGAGAATCAACCGGGCTTTATCGAAATCTACCCGGACCTTCAGCCCAGTTCGAATATCTATGAAATCACCAAGACCTTCATGACCTGTGGCGGCGGCAATGCGGCCACTGACATGATGCTGAACCTGATCGAGGAACGTCATGGCAAAAACCTGGCGATCATCATCGCCGATATGTGCCTTCACGTGCGATCCGGCGGGCAGATGGCGCCGCAGAAATCCAACTACGCAGTCGCCATCGGCAGCCGCAACCAACGGCTGCTGACTGCACTGCAACTGATGCAGGATTCGATCGAAGAACCGCTGTCGATCGGAACCCTGTGCGACCGCCTGGATATTTCACGCCGCCAGCTAGAGCGCCTTTTTTCGCGCTATTTGGATCAAAGTCCTATGAATGTCTATTCCGACATGCGCCTCAGCCATGCCTACGCCCTGATGAACGAGACCGCGATGTCGGTAACCGAAATCGCCCTTGCCTCGGGGTTCAACAGCGCCACGCATTTTTCGCGCCAGTTCAAACGCAAATTCGGCGCCAGCCCGCATTTCTTCCGCAAAGGCTGGGTTTAGCGACGGCGCGCCGGTTCAGTCAATTGGGAACGCATTGAAGCCCGCATCTACCAAATCGCCAATATAGGTTCGCGCAACGGCTGGATTGATCGCCACAATAGTGGGTCGGCAGGCCAGTGACACCAACCCGTGCACCGAGGCCCACAACAGCAGGAAAAACTGCCGATGCATATCCGAGTTCGGATCCCCATCACCGGCCCAGATCAGCAATTCCAAAAGACCTGACTGAAAATCCTGCGCCTTGGGATATTCCGGAACATTTGATCTGTACTCAAACAATAACCACCACCGCCGTGGCTCGGCGATGGCAAAATCAAAATAGGCCTCGCCCAAAAGCACAACACGCGACCGATGATCCTGCGCGGATGTTTGCACAGCCGCATGCAAAGTGTCTGACAGCATCGTCGCCGATTGTGCAATGACGGATCGCACAACCGCATCCAGATCGCCAAAGGCATTATATAGCGAACCAACAGACACATTTATATCCCTGGCAAGTCGACGCGCACTAAGCGCACCGATGCCTTCTTCAAGAACGATACGCTCGGCGATCGGGGTTGCACGGTCACGAATGTCAGCGAGGTTACGTTCCCGCTTGGACAGGTTTTTCTCTTTTGTCATAGATAGATAATTGGAACACCTTGGGGCTCAAGTCAATTTCCTGCGCCGAACAAACTGATCCATGAGCATCTATTGGCATTTGACGCCAGTTCATCTGATTGCATAAGTCGGACGATGGATCCAAAAGCCGCGGTCTCGATCTTGCCCCCATGATCCAAGGTCGCCACGGCCTGTCGCATCTGCCCAGTCAAGTCTCGGGGTAGCCGGACATTTGGGTTCACAAGCTTCACATTATGACGTAAAACGCGGCCTTCTTTCCTTCTCCGGCTGGTCCCATGTCCCCAAGACGTTCTGAACTGCTGATGCCTGCGGGCAATCTGCGTAAGTTGAAAATCGCTATCCTGTATGGGGCTGATGCTGTTTATCTTGGTACGCCGGATATGTCGCTGCGCACCAAGTCCGAGTTTTCGCTCGAGGACGTGATCGAGGGCGTCAGGTTTTGCCACCAGCATGGCCGCCGCGCCTATCTGACGCTGAACCTCTACTCACACAACAAAGACATCCCCAAGCTGGACGAATACATTGACACCGTTCGACAGGTGAACCCCGACGGGTTGATCATCGCCGATCCGGGTGTGTTCCAATATGTTCGTGAACGGGCCCCGGAAATTCCACTGCATGTCTCGACCCAGGCCAATATCTGTTCCTGGCTCTCGGTGCAGTTCTGGCAGAACCAAGGCGCCGATCTGGCCGTCATGGCACGCGAGGTCTCGTTCCCGGAACTGGAGGAAATCCGCGAGAAATGCCCCGACATCAAACTAGAGGCCTTTGTGCACGGTGCCATGTGCATGACCTATTCAGGGCGCTGCCTGCTGTCCAACTTCATGGCCGAGCGCGGCGCCAATCAGGGCAATTGCGCCAACTCATGTCGCTGGAATTACAAGTTCCACATGCGCCTGAAAGACGGCACCGTGCAGGAACTGATCGTCGATGACAGCAATCACGATATGTTCGAATTCCTGCTTGAAGAAGGCGTGCGACCCGGTGAATTCCTGCCCATCCAGGAAGATGAGCGTGGCAGCTATATCCTGAATTCAAAGGATCTGTGCCTGATGCCAAAACTGGACGATTATCTGCGCATCGGCATCGATAGCCTGAAGGTCGAAGGTCGTGGCAAGTCCGAATATTATGCCGCTATTGTGGCACGGGCCTACCGCATGGCGATTGATGACTATTACGCCGACCCGGAAAACTGGGATGCCTCGGATTACATGGGTGAGCTGGAAACCGTCGGCAACCGGGGATACACACTGGCCTTTCACAAGGGCCGCCTGACCAATCTGTCGCATGGCTATGAGCACACCGCAGCGATTGCCACCTGGGAATATGCAGGTGTCGTTAGCGAAGTGACCGACGATGCCTTTCTGGTAGAGGTCAAGAACAAGCTGGAACCCGGCGATGTGCTGGAAATGGTGTCTCCCGTTGCCCGCAACACAATCCTGCTGCGCGCCTATGACTATGAGATCGCCGCCAGCGGAGCGCATAAGGATGTTGTGCACGGGTCGAACAAATCGGTGATCCGCCTGCCGTTTTCGCTGTTCGAGCAGGAAAACCAGAACGATCTGCGCAGCAACTTTCCCGCCTTCACGGTTATCCGCAAGGAACGCGCACTGACCGATGAACAGTGGAAGCGCCTGCAACTGGACAAGACCGCCCAGGCGATGGAGATCCGCGACAGCACCGGTGAAACCGCATACACCCGCCGCCGTAATGCCCTGGTTGACGCCATCGAGGCCGACACCAACTCCCGCCGGTTCAAGACCAACCGGGTTGGCACCCAGGGCTGTTGCGGCAAAGGTTGCAATGGTTGCCTGATCTTCTGGCAGGGCGAGGAATACTCGCTGGCGCGCGAAGTTTTGTTGAAGCGTAAGCAGGGTGAACAACTGACGAATGCCGAAGCCAGCAAATTCAAACTGCCAGCCTAGTCACAGCACAATCCCACCGCGATCTGATATTGCCCCCTCACGTCCCATGGCGGACGTGAGGGCCTGAAACACGCCCGAACAATTTCCGACAAGCGCCAAATTCCCGCCTGAATTTGATGACAGTATAGGCCCTGTTGATTTTGATAGGCAGGATACTGTTATGACATACCAATCTGTTCCTGCCGGTCTTACCGCAGTCCCGGCGCGGCAAGTTGCTCAATCTGGGACCCTCTGGAAAGTGTTTGGCTTGGCCTTGATTGCCGTCATGGTGATTTCAGCGGCAAACCTGCTGGACCCGGTCATTCGATACGACGACTACCCTGCCCTTTTTGCGGACCCTGAAGGGTTCTGGTCCAAGACATTATCCGAAGGCCGCTGGCTGAACTATGTCTGGCATATGCGCGAAGTTGTCACGCCGGCCTGGTTGAATTTTGCGATTTATCAAGCAGGCTGGGCCTTGTTTGCAGCGGCATTTGCAGTGGCTGTGATGCCTGGTAAAGACCGCGTTTGGTTCGCCTGCGTTCTGGCCCTGACATTCCTGGTCGCGCCGCCGGCCTTGCTGATCGCACCTTGGTTCAACACCCTTATCCCAGCCATGGCACTGTTGGCAGGCTATGCGGTTCTGGCAACGCGTCTGTCTCAGTATGCGCTGCGTTGCCTGTTGCCAATCTTTACCCTGCTGACCTTTTTGACCTACACGACCTTCCCAATCATCCTGTTATTGATCTGTCTGGTCAGAACCGAACGCCGGTCGCTAAAGGACCTTGCCGGACTGATCACGCTGTTTGGGACCAGCTTTATCGCGTCACTGCTGGCGGTTTACGCGTTGAATTGGCAGGTACATGGCGTGTTCGGTCTGGTTCTGGACGCCTCGCGCAGCGCCGTTCCTGCGCATGATCTTTCGGGCGTCGTGGGCAACCTGCAACTGTTTTCTGATACCCTGGCTGTCTTTCGCCAGAAGATGAGCTTCAACTCTCATGCGGTCATGATCTTTCACCTTGCCATGATTTCGGCCGCCACCTTGGTGATTGCCCGTCGCTCCCCCCTAGAGGCGCTCTATCTGCATGCCGGGTTGTGGATTGGTATGGCGCTGGTGACCGTGCAAATTCTTAAATTCGGGGTCACGGTTCCGGTGCGCGCTTACCACTTTGCCTGGATTGCCTATGCCATTCTGATCCTGCGGGCCTGCGAGGAGCTGAGCCGGACCCCAGGCTTGGCCGGTCGGCTGGCGCGCAATGCAGTGCTACTGGTCACGGCCAGCTATCTGTTGCAGGTCACAATTCAATTTTCTGCCTTTCGCAACTGGCAGGCCGAAACCCGGGCCCTTGCACAGGACCTCGCCACCGTGCCCGGACCTCTTTTTGTTACCGGCATCCTCATCAATCACCCGTCGGCGGATAAGGCCGGGTTGCAGCAGCCCAGCGCCTTGGCGGGACGTATTCGTCAATTGACCGGCCGCAGCGTCACTCTGTGCGAAACCAGCCCCGACGCCTGTGCCCACTTGCCCGAGGAACTGCTCAACCCGGGATCCTCTGCCAGCCCTCAGATCCAGATTGTCCAATTGGACGGCGCCAGTGTGATCGTATTTCCAAGTCGCGAATAAACTTGTCTTTGGCAGCACCCTGATCGCGCAATCGCTGCTTGGCACTTGGTCACAATCGTCGATCATATGGCCTGCCCAATCTGATTATAAACCAGCTTGATTATAAATCTGAACGCGCCCTGACCCTGCCTCTAGATTGATCTGCGCAAAGTCACGAACAGGGTCACCCACGGCATTGTGACTCTGAACCCCGCTCCGCTCTGGCTAAATAGGGCAAACCTGTTGGAGTGAACGGATGATTTTCAAACCATTTTCTTTTGTGGCCCTTCTTGCCCTGACTGCCCTGCCAGCTGCGGGTGACACAATCGAACCACGTGACGGATGGGTGGTCATTGAAACCCAAAAAGGCTTTGACCAGCTGATCACCGACGTTAAAACCGCCACCAAGGCGCAAGGCATGGGTGTGGTCACCCAGGCCGGTCCAACCGGTGCCGCCGCCAGACGTGGTATTACCATTCCCGGCAACCGCGTAATCGGTGTCTTTAACAACGACTTTGCCGTCCGTATCCTTGCCAGTTCAACCGCCGCCATGATCGAAGCGCCCATTCGGTTCTATGTGACCGAAAACCCTGGCGGCTCTGCGACCCTTTCATACAAGACACCCAGCCATGTCTTTGCGCCCTACACGAATGAGGGGGGCGCCGCACTGGTCACACTGGCCGCTGAGCTGAACCATGTGTTTGATGCGATAGCCCAACAAGCCAGCCAATAGGCCTGTCATACATGGTCACACTGGCGTGACCCCCCTTGCACCCCTGCGCCAGCTCCGCATTCTCGCCAAACACGAGAATCGGAGACCTGACCATGACCCGCCCCACCCGCGCCGCTGATATTCTGGCCCGCCGGCTATACGAAGCAGGCTGCCGCCACGCCTTTGGCATGCCCGGCGGTGAAGTGCTGACGCTGGTCGACGCCCTGCAGCTGGCTGGCATCACCTTCCACCTGGCCAAACACGAGAACTGTGCAGGCTTTATGGGCGAAGGCGTATACCACAGTGATGGCGCCCCGGTCATCCTGGTGGCCACCCTTGGCCCCGGCGCATTGAACGGTGTCAACGTGGTGGCCAATGCGCATCAGGACCGGGTGCCGATGCTGGTGCTCACCGGCTGCGTCGATGAGGCCGAACAGCAGAATTATACCCATCAGGTGCTGGACCACAGCGCGGTGTTTACTCCGATCACCAAGGCCAGCTTTCGCCTGAGTGCCGACACTGCTGATTTGATCGCTGACAAAGCTGTCTCTATCGCCACCGAGCAACGCAACGGTCCGGTACACATCGACGTACCAATCACGGTGGCAGACACCGGTGCAACAGATCGCAACATCCGCCGCGCGCCTGCAAGTGAGACCGTGCCAAGCGGCGCTGACCTGGCGCAGGCGCGTGACTGGCTGGCCAATGCGACACGTCCTATTGCGGTGATTGGCCTGGATGCCGTCCAACAGCAGGCCGGACCTGCCCTCCAAAGCGTTCTGGAGCGCCATCAGATCCCTTTTGTCACCAGTTACAAAGCCAAGGGCATTCTTCCGGAAGACCACCCTTTGTGTCTTGGCGGCGCGGGGCTTTCTCCCTTGGCTGACCAGCATCTCCTGCCAGTGTTACAAGCCGCAGATCTCGTGCTGTGCATTGGCTATGATCCCATCGAAATGCGCCCCGGCTGGCGCGACATCTGGGATCTGAACCGTCAACAGGTCATCGACATCGCACCCGTAGCCAACCTGCACTATATGCATCAGGGTAGCCTGAACCTGCTCACCAGTATCGCACCAACTCTTGCCGCCCTGTCCAATGGCACCGCGCCGCACCCGACTTGGCCCGACAGGCAGCCACAAATTGCCCAAACCGCGTTGGCACAGGCCTTTCCGGCAACGGATGACTGGGGCCCTGCCGCTGTCATCGCCGAGACCCGTGCGGTGATGCCTGCCGATACGCTGGCCACAGCCGACAGCGGGGCCCATCGTATTTTGCTGTCGCAGATGTGGCAGTGCCAGGAACCCGGCGGGTTGATCCAGTCCTCGGGCCTGTGCACCATGGGCTGCGCGCTGCCGATGGCTATTGGTCGCAAACTGGCCGACCCCGACCGCCCGGTCATCAGTTTTTCCGGCGACGCCGGCTTTCTGATGGTGGCCGGAGAACTGGCAACCGCGGCCGAGATGAACCTGGCGCCAATCTTTTTGGTCTTTGTCGATGCCAGCCTGGCCCTGATCGAGTTGAAACAACGCCAGCGCCAACTGCCCAACGCCGCGGTGGATTTTGACCGCCATGATTTCGCTGCCCTGGGTCGCGCCTTTGGCGGCAACGGCGTGTCTGTGCGCAATCGTCAGCAGTTGCGCGCCGCTTTGACAGATGCCATGACTGCGCAAAGCTTCACCGTTATTGCAGCTGAAATCGAACCAGGAGACTATGATGGTCGGATCTGAACACCTCCCACACGGCGCACTCAAGGGAGTCAAGGTTCTTGACCTGTCCCGCATCCTTGCAGGCCCAACCTGCACCCAGATGCTGGGCGACCTGGGCGCCACGGTGATCAAAATAGAGAACCCCAAGACCGGCGGCGACGATACGCGCCAATGGGGACCGCCCTATGTGACGGATCAAAATGGCAATGACACCGACATGTCGGCCTATTTCATGTCCGCCAACCGCAACAAGCGCTCGGTTGCCATCGACATCGCCACCCCTGAGGGCCAGCAGGTCATTCGGCGCATGGCGGCACAGGCCGACATCGTGATTGAGAACTTCAAACCCGGTGGGCTAAAGAAATACGGGCTCGATTATGACAGCCTGCGGGCTGAGCTGCCCCGACTGATCTATTGCTCGATCTCGGGCTATGGGCAAACCGGCCCAAATGCGTCGAAACCCGGTTATGATCTGATGGCGCAGGGCTATGGCGGCATCATGTCGCTGACTGGCGCTACAGATGGAGAGCCGATGAAGGTTGGCGTTGGCATCGCAGATGTAATGTGCGGCATGTATGCCACCGTGGGTATTTTAGCCGCCCTGCGCCATCAGGAGCAGACAGGCGAAGGCCAGCAGGTCGATGTCGCACTGGTCGACAGCCAAATCGCCTGGCTGATCAACGAAGGCGTTAACTATCTGACCTCGGGCCAGGTGCCGGCACGGCGCGGCAATGGTCACCCCAACATCATGCCCTATGGCGTCTACCAAAGCAGTGATGGCCATGTGATTCTGGCGGTTGGCAATGACAGCCAGTTTGGCCGCTTCATGGAGTTCCTTGGGCTGGGTGGTCTGACTGAGGATCCGCGGTTCTCGACCAACCCCGGCCGCTTGCAAAACCGCGATGCGCTGGACGAGATCCTGATCCCAGCCCTGCAACGGTTCAGCACCCAAGATATCATCAAAGATCTCGAGGCCCGCAAAGTGCCTGTCGGACCGGTGCAGGATCTGCAAGATGTGTTCGCCAGCGATCAGGTGGCGGCGCGCAATATGCAGATCGACATGCAAAGTGACGCGGGCCCGGTTCATCTGATCGGCAATCCGCTCAACTTCTCACGCACTCCGGTGACTTACCGGCATGCGCCACGCAGCTGTGGTGCCGACAGCGACGCGATCCTGTCATCAGATACTCCCTTCGAGATCTGATCGCCAAAACGCGGGCCACAGGTGAACCCGCCAAGTGTTACAGAAATCAACAACGCCAGCACCCTTCCCCGCCTACAATCGGGGGAGGACTGCCGCAATTGTAGAATAATGTCATAAATAACGGTCCCTTCATTGCAATTTCCGGCTCTGCACACACGCCACTTCACCAATGCGAGAGGTGGCGTCGCGCGGTGGAATGTCATGGCTTAATGTCGAGTTAGACAGTCGTAGAACTTTATTAGTGCAAAGAATGGAACCCCGAACATGCAAGATATCTTTGGCCAAGACACCAGCCTGACGGATGCCGCTGCACTGCACGATTGGAATGCTGTGCAGATGGGGGTTCTGGCCCATGCCGCCGCGACACCAACGCATCTGGCAGCCCTGCTGACCGCGGCGCCCGGGTTTGCATTGGGTCAGGCCAGCAAAGGTATATTTTACATTCTGATGGGACGATCAGAACTTATGCCAACCGCCCATGAGGCGATGGCTGCCGCCAAGGCGCATTATGAAACCGCCCTGCCCCGGGAACGGCTCTATGTTGACGCCTTGGAGACCTGGCTGGCAGGGCGGCCCTCGGGGGCGATTGCCAAACTGGAACAGGTGCTGCGCAGCCACCCTGAAGATGCACTGGCGATGAAGCTAAGCCACTCAATCCGGTTTACTCTGGGTGATAGCGCCGGGATGCGGCGTTCCGTTGAACGAATTCTGCCCGCCTATGGCACTGACCATGCCGGACACGGTTACCTGTTGGGCTGCCATGCCTTTTCACTGGAAGAAACCGGATCATATGAGAAGGCCGAAAATGTTGGCCGCCAAGCCCTGTGGACTGCGCCCGATGATGCCTGGGGATTGCACGCGGTGGCCCATGTGCACGAAATGACCGGCAATGCCCAGTCCGGGCTGGACTGGCTGGATGGGCGCGATGCTGCCTGGTCGCATTGCAACAATTTCCGCTATCACGTCTGGTGGCACAAGGCGCTGATGCATCTGGACATGGGCCAGATTGAACAGGTGTTTGACCTTTATGACCGCGAGATCCGTAAGGACAAGACCGATGACTACCGCGATATCTCTAACGCGACCTCGCTGTTGATGCGTCTGGAGCTGAATGGCGCCAATGTCGGCGACCGTTGGGAAGAACTGTCTGAACTGTCCGCCAACCGAACAGAAGACGGCAGCCTGATCTTTGCCGACCTGCATTACCTGCTGGCGCTGGCCGGTCACAACCGCAAAGACGCCACCACCCGGCTGGTGCAACGCATTCACGCGGATGCACAGACCCGCACGGATGAGGCGGGCCAGCGCATGGCCAATCCCGGCTGTGCCGCAGCCCTCGGCCTTGAGGCCTTCGGTGAGGGCAATTTTGCCAGCGCCTTTGCCAATCTGGTACAGGCGCGCGAAACGCTGTGGATGGCGGGCGGCAGCCACGCCCAACGCGACATCTTTGAGCGCATGACCATTGATTCAGGGCTGCGCGCGGGCCAATTGGATGCGGTTGAGGCCATTCTGAATGATCGCCAGGCAAAGTGTGGTGGTGGCGAAGGCAATTACGCGATAGCCCGCCGGGAAGTGATTGCCATCGGTCGTGGTGGCGCAGCCACACACAGTGTGCCGGCAGAATGATCCAGGAGTTTAACGGACTGACATGGCAACTATAGTGCCTCAACCAGACACGCAGGTCACCGCCCTGCCCAGTGCCGCGGCCAATCAGGCAGCGGCGCCAGTTCAAGCGCCAGCCGCGGTGCGCACCCGCGATCCCCGGCTCGACTTTTACCGTGGCATAGCGATGTTTATCATCCTGAGTGCCCATATCCCCGGCAACCGCTGGACGGGCTGGATTCCCGCACGGTTCGGTTTTTCGGACGCAACTGAGATCTTTGTCTTTTGCTCTGGCATGGCCTCGGCGATTGCCTTTGGCGGATCTTATGCTCGGCGTGGCTGGATCATGGGATCGGCGCGTGTGGGGTTTCGAGTCTGGCAGGTGTTCTGGGCCCATATCGGTCTGTTCTTCTTTATCGCCATGATGATGGCGGCGCTGGATACCTATGGCAGCTTTGACAAAAGCTATGCCAATTCGTTGAACCTGGGTCATTTCTTCAATGATCCCATGCCGCAGCTGGTGGGGCTGTTCACCCTGACTTATGTCCCCAACTATTTCGACATTCTGCCGATGTATCTGGTGGTGCTGGGGCTTATGCCACTGTTGATGGCGATGGAAAAAATCGGACTCTGGGCGGTGGCAGCGACCTCGATCGGGATCTGGCTTGCCGCCAACCCCTATGTCATCGGGCTGGGCCCGGATGGATTGGCCCTGTCAGCCGAGCCCTGGTCGGACCGCAAATGGTTTTTCAACCCGTTTGGCTGGCAATTGCTGTTCTTTACTGGTTTCGCCTTTATGAAAGGCTGGCTGCCCAAACCACCGGTGTCGAAGCTGCTGATTGGCGTTGCCCTTGCATTTGTAGTCCTTTCGGCCCCGTTTGGCGCCTGGAAAGTGTTCCTTTGGGTGCAGGCCTGGACCCCGGAATTGGCCGAGACCATCCGCCCAGTCTGGTCCCTGACCGCTGAGTGGCGCAACAAAAGTGACTTTGGGTTGCTGCGGTTCGCACACTTCCTGTCGCTAGCCTATCTGGGCTGGGTGATTGCCGGAGACGGCGGTAAACGGCTGATCGCCTCGGGTCACTCTATCGGAGCGCGGATCTGGGCTGTAGTGCTCAACCTGATCACCAAGGTCGGACAGCAATCTCTGGCCGTCTTCGTGGTCTCGATGGCGCTGGCCCGGGTGATCGGTTTTGTGCTTGACCAAAGTGGTCGTGCCATCACCACGACGGCGATTGCCAACCTGACTGGCTATGCACTGATTATCTTGGTGGCCTTTGCCGCTGCCTGGTTCAAATCCCAACCTTGGAGAGCGAAACGATGACCTCTTTATCCCGTCGCTCATTCATGGCGTCAGCCATGGCCAGCACCTCCATTCTGGCGCTGCCCGTTCGCGCCTCAACAGCGCCGCCCTTTTCCCGCAACACGGTTATTTCGATGGCCCAGGCGCTGGCGACCCGCGACTATGCCCCGCGCCAGTCGGTGCCACAGGACTGGCTGGATATGAGCTATCAGGACTATCAAACCCGGTGGTTCCGCAATCGCGATGCCCTGTGGTCTGATACCGATCACAGCTATAACGTCGATTTCTTTTTACCGGGCCTGTATTTCCCCCGCCCCATTCAGGTCAACACGGTGACCAATAGCGCCGGGGCCAAGCGGGTACCGTTTGATCTGTCGCTGTTTGACAAAACTGACATGGCCCCAGATCTCAGCATTGACGATAGTCTTGGCTATTCGGGCCTGCGTCTGCGCACCGAGCTGGACCAGCCGAACCTGAAGAATGAGTTCTGTGTGTACCAAGGCGCCAGTTACTTCCGTGCCATCGGATTGGACAATGTCTATGGGCTGTCGGCCCGGGGGCTGGCGCTGAAAACCGGCGATCCAATGGGCGAGGAATTCCCCGAGTTTATCGAGTTCTGGCTTGAAACGCCTGCTCCCGGCCAACGTAACATTGTAATCCACGCCTTGCTGGACAGCCCATCCGTCGCCGGGGCCTATCGGTTTGACATCACACCCGGTGAAAACTGCACAATGGAGGTCGAGGCGACGCTGTTCCCCCGCGAGGAACTTGCCCATGTGGGCCTGGGCCCGCTGACCTCGATGTTCCTGTTTGACCAGACCGACCACACCCGGTTCGACGACTTTCGCCCGGCCGTGCATGACAGTGACGGGTTGCTGGTGCAAAACGGCAATGGCGAAGTCCTGTGGCGACCGCTGGCCAATCCCCGAAATCTGCAAGTCTCGTCTTTTGTTGATGAAGACCCGCGTGGCTTTGGCCTGATGCAACGGGCCCGCAAGTTCTCAGATTTTGCCGACCTTGAGGCCAACTATCACAAACGCCCCTGCCTCTGGGTGGAACCCAACGGCAACTGGGGCAAAGGCGCTGTGACCTTGGTCGAAATCCCTGCAGATCAGGAGATCTATGACAATATCGTAGCCTATTGGCGGCCCCGCACACCCTATGCCGCTGGCACTCAGGTGGACGTGTCGTATCGGCTGACCTGGGGCCGGGAACCGGATCTGCATTTGGCCAAAGTCATCAACACGGCGGGGGGAGCGCGGGTGTTTGGCGATCCGGGACGGATCATGACTTTGGATTTTGCGGAACACCCGCTGTTGGCGGGCGGTCCCGAAGGCATCGACATCCACATCTCGTCGCCACAGGTGGACACCAGTGCCGGTGTGTTGCAGCGCAATCCCGAGAGTGGCGGGCTGCGGCTGGCCTTCTCGTTTGATCCCGGCGCGCGGGATCTGGTGGAACTACGGGTGCAGCTGCGCAAAGACGGTCAGATGGCGTCTGAGGTCTGGCTGTACCGGTGGACCGCATGAGCCGCCCCGTCCTGTTACCGCCCGAACACCCATTGGCGATGCCGGCGCAGGATTTCTCGACTGACTTTCAGGATCACAACGCCCCAATCCAGCAGCCACCGCAGTCTGTAGCTCTGTGGCGGATACTTGCGTTCTCTCCGGCGATGGCAGGGACTGCGCTATTGACCTGGGTGATGCAGGGCTGGTTTGCCGATGGCGGGTTCTCGGGGTTGGAAATGGTGTTGCTGACGCTGATTGCTTTCAACTTCTTTTGGATCTGTTTCACAGTCTCTACTGTCTTGCTGGGCTTGTACTCGCTGTCGCGTCGTCCCAGCCTGCGCCGACTGGCACCGGCTCGCAAGATGAGCGTGGCGCTGTTAATTCCGGTCTACAACGAGGTGCCCTGGTATGTGCTGGGCAACGCGCAGACCATGCTGGAAGACTTGCGTAAACGGGGTGGCGTGCATGACTACTCGATGTTCATCCTATCTGATACCCGCGACGACGCAATTGCCGAACAGGAATTGATCTCGGTCCGGGCGCTGCATGCGATGATGCCGCCGGGGGTGAATCTGTATTACCGGCGCCGCGAACAGAACACCGACCGCAAGGTGGGTAATATCGCCGACTGGGTCAGCCGCTGGGGGGGCGGGTTTGAGGCAATGCTGGTGCTGGATGCCGACAGCCTGATGACCGGCCGCGCCATCGCCCGGCTGGCCAATGCGCTGTCTCGTGATCCCGGTGCTGGGTTGATCCAAAGCTATCCGCAACTGATTGGCGCACAGTCGGTCTTTGGCCGGATGCAGCAATTTGCCAATGGCGTCCACGGCGCCGCCCTGGCCGAGGGCCTGTCCCGCTGGGTCGGCCATGAGGGCAACTATTGGGGCCACAATGCCATCCTGCGCACCCGCGCCTTTGCCGCCAGCGCCGGTCTGCCCCATCTGCGCAGCCCGCTGGGCCGCCGCTTGGGCGGGCGGGACAAACTGATCATGAGCCATGATTTTGTTGAGGCCGGCCTGCTGGCCAGGGCCGGCTGGTCCGTGCGCTTCCTGCCCCGCATTCAAGGATCATATGAGGAAACCCCTCCGACCTTGATCGACCATATTCAGCGCGACCGGCGGTGGTGTCAGGGCAATCTACAACATCTGAACCTGCTGCGCGCCAAAGGCTTTCGGGCGGTCTCGCGGTTTCACCTGCTGCATGGGGCCATCGGGTATTTGATGGCGCCAATCTGGTTTGCATTGCTGGTGATCTGGGCACTCATCGGCCGCGGCGAGGAGGCCTCGGTGCTGACCTATTTCAGCGAGAGCAACCCCTTGATGCCCTCTTGGCCGGATATGTCCGAACCGCGCCACGTGCTGGTCATTCTGCTAATCTATGCGATGTTGCTGGCCCCGAAACTGCTGGCCATCGCCGCGCTTCCACTGACTGGTGCGCGGTTTAGCGACTATGGCGGAGCGGCCCGGTTTGCGCTCTCTTTCGCCTCCGAAATTCTGCTGGCGATCCTCTATGCGCCTATCCTGATGGTGCAGCAAATGATCGCAGTGATCCGCACGGCTCTGGGGTTGCAACGCGGCTGGGCACCGCAGGCCCGCGACGGCGGTAGCTACAGCTGGACCACACTGGTGGTCAGCCACGCGCTGGAAACCCTGAGTGGGATAGCGCTGTGGGCTGGAATTCTAACTGGCATGGTGTCGCTCTGGCTGTTGCCAATTGCCGTGTCACTGATCCTGGCGGTTCCGCTATCGGCGCTGTCCGGACTGCCAGTAGTGCATCAGATCAATGCCTGGATGGGCACCCGCGAGGTCTTTGCCGAACTGCCCATCACCCACAGCGTTCGCACCAGCCGTGCTCGGCTTAAACATATTCTGGACGGTGGCAGCCCAAGCCACAACGCCGCCGAATAGTCGCGACGCCCCGCGCACAATATTCAGGACGTCGCACCCTACGACTCGGTGCGCTCCCGTGCCCGCAGAGGATCTGGCTTTGCCAAATCCCCTTGGCGGACTTGGGCCTGGCGCCGCGCAAAGCGCGGCGCCAGGCCCAACGGGAGGAGCGTCTCCGAAAGGAGGCCGACGACGGGCGGGAGCCGTTGCGCACAAATCGAACATCCGGTGAAAGAACCTGAGATACTTCGTAGAACACCCCCGTGGCTCGAACCGAATTCCGCAAATAGAATTACCCGGCTTCAAACCAGTTCAGCATTTGATCTGCCCAGCCTTTTGGCAGAGTGTGTCCACCCGAAAACAAGGTGAACTGAATGTCCCCGCCCACGCCGCAGTCCCAGCGGCGGCGCAGGAATTCCCCGTCTTGCCACGACCTGTCCGGTGCATGACCGTCGCAGCCATTTGTTTGTCGCCACAGCTCGAGACCAGCATATATGTCTCCTTGCTGAAACTGCTTATCGCCCAGGTAGCGCCCCTCCAGCGGCACGGTTCTATCGCTCCATCCATGGGTGTGAAACAGTCGGATCGGGGCCACACAACGCTCGGGTTGAGGTCGCCAGAACCCACCCGATACCGGCGCATAGGCCGCAAAATCATCCGGGGCCTCACAGGCCAGATAATTCACCATGAAAGCGCCGGCCGAAAACCCGGCCAATACCGTATTCTGCAGAGACACACCAAACCGATCCCCCGCATCGGCCATCACATCGCGCAGAAACGCAGCCTCATCACGGCCTTCCCAGCCGGGATAAAACACCCAGGATCTATTGCCATTGCGGCGCCGGGTGGCATCTGGGGCAATCACCGCATAGCCGCGCGCCAATAAAGCCTCGACCATAGGCCTGTTCTTCATCGTGCCCGCGCCGGATCCCCCATAGCCATGCAAAAACATCACCACGGGCACTGGTTTCTGCGCATCATCCGGCAGACTTATGTGATAGGAACCGGTGCTGATCTGACAGGGTTCTGCCAAGCCATCACAGCCTGCGCGTGCTGCATCGCCCCAAAGACCCGCGATGAGAGCCAGCGCCACGCCAACCACACCCCTTGCCCCCTTCATTCCTGCCACCGCGCAACCGGCAGATTGCTGGCGACCCAGCCAGGTCCACTGCGTGACCCTAGCATGCCTTCGGGAACGTCGATAATATTGCTGAACCCCGCGTCACTCAATGCCAGTGTCATGCGGGCCGAACGCACGCCAGCGGCGCAGATCAGCGCGATAGGCGCGTTACGGTCGCCTCCGGCTGCCTGTGCCACGGCCTCGGCGAAATCTTCGCGCCGCAGATCGATCGGATGCCCTCCTACGGGCACGCCGACTGTTTTCCATTCCAGCGGGGTGCGAATGTCGATCAAAGTAATCTCGCCCGCTTGCGCCTGCTGATAGGCTTCGGCCACAGTCAATCGCGGTTGATCGTGATCCGGGGCCTGGCGACGCCACCAAAGGCCACCTGCCACCGCCGCAACCGCACAACCGCCACCAAGCAGCACATGTCGTCTGGATAGGTTCACTTGGGGCATTCGGCTCTCCAGATCAATGGTGTCTCTATACAAGCCGCCTAGCATGTTCAGCCGCCCCGGTCAGAAAAAGCCACTGACGCAGCCATCAAGTTCTTGTCAACGCCGCCCTGAACCACCAGTTTAAGCGCGAGAATTCAACAAAATACATCGCAATCCGTCTCTGCCCCCCTACAGGGGCTGGCCCTGATGCCAAAAAATGCTTAGGCAACTGTAAATTTGCCTTGCCCAAGCCCGGAGATCATCACGTGTCCCTCTTTCTGATTGCGGCCCTGCCCTTTCTTGGTGCGCTTTTCCCTGCGCTGTTGATCCGCGCCGGACGCAATGCCGCAGCCGCCTCGGCCGGGTTCACCACCCTGCTGGCCTTTATTGGTCTGTTACTGAATGCCCCTGCCGTTCTACGCGGCGACGTGGTGCAGGCACGGCTGGATTGGCTGCCCGGCTTGGGACTGAACGCCAACTTTTATCTTGATGGGCTGGGCCTGCTGTTTGCTGGGCTCATTCTGGGCATTGGCCTGCTGATCATCCTTTATGCGCGGTTCTACCTGTCGCGTGAGGATCCGATGGGGCAGTTCTACACCTATCTGCTGCTATTCCAGGGGGCGATGATCGGTATCGTTTTGTCCGACAACATCCTGCTTTTGCTGGTTTTCTGGGAGCTGACGTCCCTTAGCTCATTCCTGTTGATCGGCTATTGGAAACACCTGCCCGAGGGGCGCCAAGGCGCGCGGATGGCGCTGGCGGTGACCGGCTCCGGTGGTCTGGCGATGATCGGGGGCATGCTGATCCTGGGTCACATCGTCGGATCCTATGATCTGACCGTGATCTTACAACACAAAGAGCTGATCCAGGCCTCGCCGCTTTATCTGCCCGCGCTGATCCTGATCCTGATCGGGGCCTTTACCAAATCCGCGCAGTTCCCGTTCCATTTCTGGCTGCCGCACGCGATGGCCGCGCCAACACCGGTGTCGGCCTATCTGCATTCGGCCACCATGGTAAAGGCCGGGTTGTTCCTGATGGCGCGGATGTGGCCGGTGCTGGCCGGAACCGAGGCCTGGTTCTATATCGTCGCCACCACCGGCTTGATCACCATGGTGCTGGGCGCGGTGATTGCCCTGTTCAAGGATGACCTGAAGGCGCTGCTGGCGTTCTCAACTGTCAGCCATCTGGGGCTGATCACCATGCTGCTGGGGTTCGGCACCAAGCCGGCCGCCATTGCGGCGGTGTTCCACATCGTCAATCATGCGACATTCAAGGCTGCGCTGTTCATGACGGCTGGCATTGTTGACCACAGTGCCCACACCCGTGATATCAAACGATTGGGAGGGCTCAGGCATTTGATGCCGATCACCTTTACCATCGTTCTCATTGCCTCGCTGTCGATGGCTGGTATTCCGCCGCTGAACGGCTTCCTCAGCAAAGAGATGATGCTGCAAGAGACCATCACCACCCTGTGGCGCGAGTCGCATTATCTGGTGCCCGGTCTGGCGGTCTTTGCCGCCATGTTCTCGGCTGCCTATTCGTTTCGCTATATCGTGCATGTGTTTCTGGGCCCGCAGCGGCGCGATTATCCCGCGCAGCCGCATGATCCCGGTGTCGGGCTGTGGCTGGCACCCGCCTTTCTGGCGCTGTTGGTGGTCGCGATTGGCCTAACCCCTGGAATTATTTCCGGCCCGGTTGTTTCAACGGCGGCTGCGGCAGTGATTGGCGATGGCCAAATACCGTATTTCAACCCCAAGCTATGGCACGGCATCAACGCTGCGCTGCTGATGTCAGTCGCTGCCATTACAGGCGGTGTCATTCTACTTTGGGCCCATCCGAAACTGGCGAAAATGTGGAATGATGCGCCCCGCCCCGAGGCCAAGGACATCTTTGACGCTCTGCTTGGTGCGGTCACCCGGGCCAGCCGAGGGCTCAGCGATGCGCTGCACAATGGCTCGATCACCCGCTACTCGGCCATCATGATCGTCTTTACCACCGGCATTTCATTTTACGCCTATCAGTCCGGAGTGGCCGCGCAGGCGACACGCGCGGTGCAAGAGGCCGGTCCGCTGCCGATTATCGGTTGGATCAGCCTGGTTCTGGCCACGCTGTTCATCGTGCTGAACCACCGCAAACGTCTGCTGTCACTGGTGTTAATCGGCGTTGTGGGTCTGGTTGTCTCGCTGTCGTTCAACTATCTATCGGCGCCGGATCTGGCGCTGACGCAGATCTCGGTCGAGGTTGTCACCATCATTCTGATGCTGCTGGCGCTGAACTTTCTGCCCAAGGAAACGCCGGTTGAAAGCCCCGTCAGTACCCGGTTGCGGGATGGTGCAATTGCAACTGTCGCCGGTGCAGGCATTGGGGGGCTGATCTACGCGCTGATGACCCGTGAGTTCATCGCGCCGTCGATTTCTGAATTCCACCTCGCCAACTCGTACAAGGGCGGCGGCGGAACCAATGTGGTCAACGTGATCCTGGTTGACTTCCGGGGCTACGATACCTTTGGCGAGATCATCGTGCTGGGGATCGCTGCTGTTGTAATCTACGCCCTGACCGAGGCCATTCTGGGCTCGAAGGTGCGCGCATATCTGCTGAATCGCAAACCCGACCTGCCACAAGACGGTGATCCGCACCCGTTGATGATGGTTGTTGCCACGCGGGTGATGATGCCACTGGCACTGATGGTTGCGGGTTATATCTTCTTCCGCGGCCACAACCTGCCGGGTGGTGGTTTCATCGCCGGCTTGATCGCGGCGATTGCCATGTTGATGCAGTATATGGCCTCGGGGTTTGGCTGGGCGGCCGAGCGACAACGGTTTTATTACCACGGCATTATCGGCTCTGGGGTGCTGATTGCGGCCACCACCGGCATGGGGTCATGGCTGGCGGGCAGGCCTTTCCTGACCAGCTCTTTTGGTTACCTGCACTGGCCGCCACTCGAGAAATTCGAATGGGCCACTGCAGCGCTGTTTGACCTCGGCGTATTCCTTGCCGTGGTTGGCGCGGTGATGCTGACCCTGGAAAGCCTGGCGCGCTTCGCCTGGCAGCCCGGTATGCAGTCGGAACACGCAATGGACATCAACCCGGCCCGCGATGACGCGCCCAAGAGTGAAGAGGAGGCTTGAGAATGGAATTCCTGTTTGCCTCGGCCGTTGGCATTCTGACCGCAGCGGGGGTCTATCTGATCCTGCGCAAACGTACCTTTCCCGTTATTCTGGGACTTTCGCTGCTGACCTATGGCGTGAACCTGTTTCTGTTTGCCACTGGACGATTGATGGTCAACGCCCCTCCGGTGCTGAACAAATACGCCGAGGTCGCCTATACCGATCCACTGCCACAGGCGCTGGTGCTGACCGCCATCGTGATCTCATTTGGCATGACAGCCGTCGTGGTGATGATTGCGCTGGGGGCCTACTTGTCGGCCAAGGATGACCAGATTGACATGGTCGAAGACACGACGCGCGCAGGAGATGACGCATGAACCACCTGCTGATTGCGCCTGTGGTGCTGCCCGCTATTGTCGCGCCTTTCACCATCATGGTGCTGCGTCACCACCTGAGCCTGCAACGGATCTTCTCGCTTGCCAGCGTCATCGCGCTGCTGGCGATCACCCTGGTGCTGGGGGCGCAGGCCGCTGACGGCACCGTTCAGGTCTATGAGCTGGGCAATTGGCCTGCTCCTTTTGGCATTGTGCTGGTGCTGGACCGCCTCTCGGCCCTGATGCTGCTGCTGACCAGTGGGTTGGCCCTTGCGGTTGTGCTCTATGCGATCGGATCAGGCTGGGATGCCCGAGGCCGCCATTTCCACGCACTGCTGCAATTCCAGCTGATGGGCATTCTCGGGGCTTTTCTGACCGGCGATGCCTTTAACCTGTTTGTGTTCTTCGAGGTTCTGCTGATCGCTTCATATGGGTTGATGATTCACGGCGGCGGCACCAAGCGGCTGCAGGCCGGGGTGCAATATGTGGTCTATAACCTGCTGGGCTCCAGCCTGTTCCTGTTTGCCCTGGGCACGCTCTACTCAGTCACGGGCACGCTGAACATGGCCGATCTGGCGGTCCGCGTGGGCGAGCTGCCAGCGGATGATACCGCCCTGTTGCGGGTGGGTGCAATCATGTTGCTTCTGGTCTTTGCCATCAAGGCCGCTGTGCTGCCGCTGCACTTCTGGCTGCCAGCCTCTTATGCCAATGCCCCCCTGCCGGTGGCGGCATTGTTTGCCATCATGACCAAAGTGGGCGCCTATGGCATCCTGCGCATGTATACGCTGGTGTTTGGCCCCGAGGTCGCAGCCACCGCAGGGTTGATCGGCGACTGGCTGTTGCCCGCGGCGCTGCTGACCTTGGCAATCGGAGCGATTGGTGTGCTGGGCGCACGCGAAATTGGGCGCTTGGTCGCCTTTGGCGCGATCGCGTCCATGGGCACGCTGCTGGTGGCGATTGCTCTGTTTACGCCGC
The DNA here is from genome assembly GCF_004006175.1 of Parasedimentitalea marina. Taxonomy (GTDB): domain Bacteria; phylum Pseudomonadota; class Alphaproteobacteria; order Rhodobacterales; family Rhodobacteraceae; genus Parasedimentitalea; species Parasedimentitalea marina. The sequence goes on along the minus strand of NZ_CP033219.1, from coordinate 1,542,666 downwards.
AAGCCACCGCAGCGGCGCTCTATTACACCGTACATTCAACCCTTGCTGCTGGCCTTTTGTTCCTGGTCGCCGATCTGGTGATGGAGCGCCGGGGTGGCGACATCATCGCACAACGCCCCATGGCACAGACCGGGCTGATTGCATCCCTGTTCTTTGTCGGCGCCATCGCCATGGCCGGAATGCCTCCATTGTCAGGGTTCGTCGGCAAGCTGCTGGTCATGGACGCGGCCCGCGGCCATGATCTGGTCTGGTGGATCTGGGCCGTCATTCTGGTCGGCTCGCTGATCACCATCATCGGCTTCGCCCGCGCCGGAACCGAGATCTTCTGGAAAAGCCATGACGCCAGTCATATCCGTGAGCCCGAACCTGAGGTGCCAGTGGATGACGCCCAGGCCCAACCAGAGGCCTTGGCACCTTCGGCCCCTACCCTGCCATTTGTCGCCTGCTTTGGTCTTCTGGCCGGACTGGTGCTGCTGACCGTATTCGCGGGCCCCATGTTGGACTATACCAATGCCACCGCCGCACAGCTGTTTGATCCAGACATCTACATTGACGCGGTTCTAAAGAGGGCTGAGCAATGAGACTGCTGCAACGTCTGCTACCACACCCGTTTCTAACGCTGTTGTTGACCGTGACCTGGCTGTTGCTGGTCAACGGCTACTCGCTGAACTCGCTGGTGTTTGGATTTGGGTTGGGGGTGATTATTCCCTTTGTCACCCAGCCATTCTGGCCAAACCGCCCCACGGTCAAGCGACCAGTCAAAGTTGTTTTGTACATCCTGCTGGTGCTCTACGACATCGTCGTGGCCAATATTGTCGTCGCCAAAATCGTTGTGTTTAAATCCAACGCCAAACGTCAGCCCAATTGGGTCACAATCCCACTAGACCTGCGCACCCCCGAGGCAATCACCACATTGGCCGGAACCATCACCATGACTCCCGGCACCGTAACAGCGGATGTCTCGGCCGAGGGGCACGCGCTTTTGGTTCACTGCCTGGATGCCCCCAACCCGGACGATGTCCGCGATGATATCAAACAACGCTACGAGCGCCGCCTGATGGAGATTTTCGAATGATCACCTATGCCGCTATTTTCGCCTTTGGCTGCTTCGCCCTCGCGGTTCTGATGAACCTGTGGAAAGTGCTGTTCGCAGAGGAGATCGCCGACCGCATTCTGGCGCTGGACACCATGTTCATCAACGCCATCGCCCTGATGGTGCTTTACGGCATTGCCCTGGGCACTGGCATTTATTTTGAGGCCTCGATGATCATCGCCATGCTCGGCTTTGTCTCTACTGTGGCCTACGCGCGCTTTATCCTGCGCGGCAACATCATCGAGTGAGGCAGATATGGACCTGTTTTTCGAACTGTTGATCACCGGATTTCTGATCATGGCTGGTGTCTTTGGGCTGGTTGGCTCGTTTGGCCTGCTCAAACTGAACGACGCCATGTCGCGGCTGCATGCCCCGACCAAAGCCACCACTCTGGGGGTTGGCGGCGTGCTGCTGGCCTCGATGACACATGCCTTTGCCATGGGGCCGCACTGGTCGGTGCATGAGCTGATGATCACCCTGTTCCTGCTGCTCACCGCACCCATCACCGCGAACTTTATCGCCAAGGTGCATATTCACCAGAAGGAAAGCCGCGACAGCCTGCCAGCGGCGGGCGAAGACGGATCTTGGGCCACCCAGGATCTGGATGATCCAAGCGATCACCAAAGCTAAGGGGACATCCGCCGCCCGGATGACCCACTCAAGATCTGAGACAAGGCCCCATCGACAATGATTGACCCGCATCTGCCACTGACCCGAGATCTGGTATTGGTTGGCGGCGGCCATACCCATGCATTGGTGCTACGCAAATGGGGCATGGCGCCAATGCCCGGTGCCCGACTGACACTGATCAACCCAACCCCTACAGCGGCCTATTCCGGCATGTTGCCGGGGTTCATTGCCGGTCACTACAGCCGCGACGCATTGGACATTGATCTGGTGAAGCTGGCGCGTTTTGCTGGCGCGCGCGTCATCATTGGGGCCGCCACGGCAATCGACACCACGGCCCGTTGCGTACAGGTTCCGGGCCGGGCGCCCATTGAATATGACCTGGCCTCGGTTGATGTTGGTATCACTTGTGACATGCCCGAGTTGCCCGGCTTTGCTGCGCATGGCGTACCCGCCAAGCCATTGGGGGTCTTTGCTGCCAAATGGGACGCCTTTCGCCAAGGCGACGACCCTGCCCATATCGCGGTCATTGGCGGCGGTGTGGCTGGCGTGGAGCTGGTACTGGCGATGGCCCATGCCCTGCGCCGACGCGGGCGGTTGGCGCAGGCAACTCTGATCGACAGCGCCGAGGCTTTGGCGGCTTTAGGACAGAGTGCCCGCACCAAACTTCGCACAGCGCTGACCGCGCAGTCCGTGACCCTGATTGAAAACGCCGAGATAGCCAGTATCGAGCCCGATCACATCCGTCTGAAAGATGGCCGCGAGGTGCTGTCGGATTTCACCACCGGTGCTGCGGGCGCCCGCGCCTATGACTGGATCGGAAAATCCGGTCTGACCCAAACAGATGGCTACATCACAGTAAATGCCCAGTTGCAAAGCTCGGATCCGGCGGTGTTTGCCGCCGGCGATTGCGCCCACCTGAGCCACGCACCACGTCCCAAGGCCGGTGTCTTTGCAGTGCGCCAGGCGCCGGTTCTGTTTGACAACTTGCAGGCTGCCCTCAGCGGTGGTGACCTGCGCGCGTACAAACCACAAAAAGAATATCTGAAACTGATCTCGCTGGGAGAAAAATCGGCCCTGGCGGAGCGCTTTGGGCGCAGCCTGTCGGGGCCTCTGATGTGGCGCTGGAAAGATCACATCGACCAGACATTCATGACCCGTTTTCGCGATTTGCCGCAAATGGAGCAACCGGCGCTGCCCAGCTATCATACCCTGGGCATGGCTGAGGCGCTGGGGGACAAACCCATGTGCGGCGGTTGCGGCGCCAAGGTTGGCCGCAATGCCCTGCGTGCGGCACTCGCCCCGATGCCCGACAGTGCGCGCGATGATATCACGCCATTACCCGGTGATGATGCGGCCCTGCTCACCACGGGTGGCGTGCAGCAGGTCATCAGCTCGGACCACCTGCGCGCCTTTTGCGCCGATCCGGAGCTGATGACCCGCATCGCAGCCGTACATGCGCTGGGGGATATCTGGGCGATGGGGGCAGAGCCGCAAGCCGCCACCGCCAACCTGATCCTGCCGCGCATGTCACCCCAACTGCAGGAACGTACATTACGCGAAATCATGCAGGCAGCCAGCGGCGTCATGCGCGATGCTGGTGCCGAAATCGTAGGTGGCCATACCTCGCTTGGTGATGAGCTGACCATCGGATTTACCGTGACCGGCCTGTGCCCGCAGGCCCCCATCACCCTGGCTGGTGCAACACCCGGAGACCTCCTGATCCTGACCAAACCCATCGGATCGGGGGTGATCATGGCTGCGGAAATGGCGGGACAGGCCACTGGCGCATGGGTGACTACGGCGCTGGCACAGATGGCCCGCCCGCAGGCCAAAGCCGCAAAAATTCTGCAAGGCGCCCATGCGATGACTGATGTAACCGGGTTTGGCCTCTACGGGCATCTGGCGGGCATCTGCGAGGCCTCGGGTGTTGGGGCTGAGTTGCATTTTGACTCAGTTCCCCTGATGCAGGGCGCCGGTCAACTGGCCGCACAGGGCGTGCGCTCATCGCTATTCGCTGACAACCAGCGGCTGGCCCCCGGGTTTCAGACAGCCGGAGTACAGGATCTGTTGTTTGACCCTCAAACCGCCGGCGGGCTGCTGGCTGCGGTCGCAGCTCAGGACGCCGAAGAGCTGGTTAGGACCTTGCATCAGGCGGGTGAAGCTGCGGCGGTCATCGGGGCTGTGATTAAAGGTGCGGGTATTTCCGTCACCTAGAACAGATCAGGCACCGTGCTTGCGCTTCAATTCGCGCCGTGGCTTTGCATCAACTGGGTTATCCGATCCGCAGCCGCAGCCAATCCATTAGCGTCCAGCTCTGCCACCTGCACCTCGGCCAGGACTTCGGCGTCCAGTGTCTGACGCGATTTGGCGTAAGACGGATCGTAGTGCTGCACCATCAGGGATTGTGTCAACGCAGCCTTATCGCCTGCTGTGATCAGCCCCAGCCAATGATCCACCACCGCGTGAGAGCGATGCGCCCGCAGCGGTTCCAGTTTCCGGCGCAGTGTCACCGAATCTGACAGAATGTCGTCATAGGCCTGTACCAGATAGCGGCACCGCGCCGCCACCGGGGCGGTGACCTGAATACGGGGCGCCGCCTTCATCGCAGTCCAAAGCGAGGGCGGAATGATCCGCTCGCCGATTTTACTGGATTCCGCCTCGACCAGCACCGGGCGACTGGGATCCATCCGGGCCAGCTGCGCCGCAAGCTCTGTTTCGAACGCCTTTTGACTTGGTTGTGGCCCCTGGTTACCGCCAAGCAATGAGCCACGGTGGTTGGCCAGCCCCTCAAGATCCAGAACCTGCACTCCATTGGTTTTCACCAGTTTTAGCAGATCGGTTTTGGCGGTGCCGGTATAGCCATCCAGCGCCACCAGAGGATGTGCCAAGGGCGTGTCATACAGATAGGATTTCACCAACCTCCGGTAGGTTTGATAGCCACCCTCTATCACCTCTGCACGCCAGCCAATCTGTTGTAATAACCAAGTAAAAGAGCCCGACCGCTGACCACCGCGCCAACAATAGACCATTGGTTTCCAACCGCCGTCTTTGTCGGCCAGTGCCGTTTCCACATGGCGAGAAGCATTGCGAAACACCATGGCGGCGCCCATTTTACGGGCCAGAAACCGGCTTTGCTGGACATACATCGTCCCAACCTTCGCCCGCTCATCATTGTCCAGAACCGGCAGGTTAATAGCACCTGGCACATGATCTTCCGCAAATTCATCCGGGCTTCGGACGTCAATCACGCTATCATAAGAGTGATCCAATAATTCGATAAGAGATGCAAAAGTCAAAGCCATGGGCCACCTCTAGCCGCAGCGCCGAGTAAGGGGAAGCGTCGTTTCATAGTCAATACGGGTAAAACCTGCTTGCGTCCCCCCGCATGAGAAAAGTAACCTAATGTTGAGCGTTTCAGAGCATGCTCTTTATAAGGGTGACCTTCCACCCTAAAACTAGGATAAGTTGCGTAACCAGTATGGAATTACAATCTCTCGACATTCACAGTATGCCCGGCCATCTCATCCGCAGGCTGAACCAGATATCCGTTGCCCGCTTTATGGAACAGGTTGCCAGTGCAGAGCTATCCCTGACACCCGTGCAATATGCGGCGCTGTGTGCGATCCGCGATAATCCCGGTATTGACCAAGCTTCGGCGGCTGGATTGATCGCCTATGACCGGGCGACACTTGGCAAAGTTATTGACCGTTTGGACGCCCGCGGGCTTGTGCTGCGCAAGGTAAGCAAGTCAGACCGTCGTGCGCGTGAGTTGTTTTTGTCTGAGGATGGTGAAAAGCTATTGACCATCGCCCACCCTCAAGTCGAGGCGGCACAACCGGAAATCCTGTCAGGGCTGTCGCCAGAGGAACAGGAACAGCTTGTACACCTGATAAAAAAGGTCATCCGGGCCGGCAATGAACTCAGCCGTGCGCCGCACCGTGACTTGTCCAAGGCCGCCGAATAGGCGCTGCTGCTAAATCAGCTGACCACGCGGCACCGACTCTGGCTCAAAGGGTTCAATCAACTCGGGCCCCTCTGCCCTGTTTGAATTGACAGCCGGGTCAACGCGATGCCACTGCAGCAGATCTTCGTCACCTGGTTGCATCAGTGTCGCGGCCCCCTGCCCGGCCTCGCCCAACCATAGCGCCCAGTCTGATTGATCCAGTATTACCGGCATCCGGTGATGGATGGTCGATAAGGCTTGATTGGCGCCGGTGGTCACGATGGCACAGGTGTTAAACGGATCCTCTTTACCCCAGCTTTGCCAGATCCCGGCAAAGGCCAACGGCGCGCCGTCACGGCGCTGGATATACCAAGGCAGTCTGCGGCCCTGATCATCCTTGGTCCATTCATAAAACCCGGTAACCGGGATCAGGCACCTTCGTTCGCGGCACGCCTTGGCAAAGGCAGGTTTTTGGGCAATGGATTCGGCCCGCGCATTGATCAGCAATGGTCCAGCCGAGGCCGATTGATACCAATGTGGTAAAAACCCCCAGCGCATAGAGACCAACTGCCGTCCGGTCGCACCAGATTGAACCACATGCACCTGAGTGGTGGGGCAAACGTTGAAATTTGGGACGCGCGGCAAATTATTCGCTGGCTGCGCCGCAAAGAGCTGCGCCATGGCGTCATTCGGAAGGGTAATGGCAAAACGTCCACACATGGGGCCAGACTATCGTGCCCGGGACCGGGCGTCAGCCATCTTTTTGCACCCTCTGATGCCCATCAACGACCTGAGACTAAACAGGCAAAAGCCCCGCCGGATCGCTCGGGCGGGGCCATGTCATCACATCAAGATGCGATTATTTTTGTTCGATACGTCCATCAATATAAGGCGTATAGGGCGAGTTGGTTGCCATGTATTCCGCCAGAACGTCGGCCAGATCGGGGCCAAAGTCATAGGCGTTCTTGTCGTCGCCTGAGAACATCTTGTAACCATCACCACCGCCACGCACGTAATTGTTGGTCACAACCATGTATGTCTTGGCCGGATCAACGGCAACAAAACCGTCACCATCGGCAACCATGACGTCCTGAATACGGCCTTCACCAGCTGCTACGCTTGCGTCCCAGCTGAACTTAAGACCCGCAACCTGTGGAAAACGGCCTTTGACCTCTTCCACCTGGCTCACACCGTTTTCCAGTGCTGAAACCAAAGTCGCGCCATCCAGTTCAAAGGTCGACAGGGTGTTCTGGAACGGCAGAACCGACAGCACTTCGCCCATGGTGACTTCGCCCGGCTCCATGCTGGCACGAATGCCACCAGAGTTGGCAATTGCAATGGTTACGCCCTGATCCTTGACCCGTGCAAGCATCGCATCAGCCACCAGGTTGCCCATCTGGCATTCCTGAATACGGCAGGTAGCGCGGTCACCGTTAATGGCCTCGGCAGATTCAGCCACAACTTTGGTGCGGATTTCCTCCAGCGGTGTGCCCAACTCGGTGATGCGGGCAACGGTGGCTTCGTCTTCGGCGACGGTGGCATCCATGCTCAATGGTTCACCGCTGGCTTCAACCACATTACCGGCATCGTCAAAGGTGACGTTCAGCTCGCCCAGGAATTTGCCATAGGCATAGGCCTGCACAATCGCGGTATCTTTGACCATAGTTGGATACGGACCAACAGCGCGGTCTGATACGTTTGACAGGTAGCTGTTCGAGTGGCCACCTACGATCACGTCAACACCCGTGGTCTCGGCTGCAACCTTTTGGTCGACAACATAACCCGAGTGGCTGAGCACGATGATCTTGTTCACGCCTTCAGCTGTCAAACGGTCAACTTCGGCCTGCACCGCAGCAACCGGATCACCAAAGGTGATGTTCTTGCCAGGGCTGGCCAGGTCGTGGGTGTCTTCTGGAGTCAGACCGATCAGGCCGATCTTTTCGCCGCCACGTTCAATGACGGTGGATTTGTTCAGCACACCAGCCAGAGTAGGCTCGGCGCTGACGTCGGCATTGGACATCAGAATGGGGAAATCAACCGAATCCATGAACCCGCGCAAAACTTCGGGGCCATCGTCGAACTCGTGGTTGCCAACGGTCATGCCGTCATAGCCCAATTTGTTCATGAACTCAGCCGCAACCTTACCCTTGTAATAGGTATAGAACAGCGAGCCCTGGAACTGGTCACCACCGTCAACCAGGATCGAGTTGTTCGAACGCGCGCGCGCATCCGCGATCGCTGTCACCAGACGTGCGGTCCCACCGAAACACTTGCCTTCGGCATTGTCACCTTCGCGGCAGCCACTGTCATATTTGCTGACCGGCTCAAACCGGGAATGAAAGTCATTGGTGTGCAAAATGGTCAGGTTGTAGTCCGCAGCTGCCATACCGGCCGTCAGCCCTAAGGCGGCGACCGATGTCAGAATTCGCATCATCATAATAGTAGTCTCCCAGATTATTTTTTTTGCCCCCGTGGCGAGCGTCGCTACGCCGCATAAGGGAATATGACATACTTGCGTCCAGCATTTGAAATCGCAAGGCTAATGTCACGGCACCCACATACACGGACAGGTAAACAGTCTGCGTGACAGTGCCATGACAGGTCAGGGGGAAAAGCGGGGAATTCGACGCAGTAGCGCCAATGTCTTGACCCGGACGCAGCCGCAGGGCATCAGGCTGCCATGCAAATTTACAAAATCTTCCGTGCCGACGAATGGGCGGCATTCGACTCTCAGGGGGAAACTCTGGGCGCCGCAATCGATCTGAGCGATGGGTTCATTCATTTCTCGACAGCCTCACAGTCCGCTGAAACCGCCGCCAAGCATTTTGCCGGGGTCGAAGGGCTGATGTTGCTGGCCTTTGACGCCGATGCCCTGGGCGAAGCGCTGAAATGGGAAATCTCGCGCGGGGATGCGCTGTTTCCGCATCTGTTCCGCCCGTTGAAGCTGGACGAGATGCTCTGGGTGAAACCGCTGCCCTTTGTCGATGGTCTGCACCAGTTCCCGGCTGACATGGCATGAACCTGATTGAGAAAATGGGTCTTAAGGCCCTGCATCAGGTTGATCCTGAAACCGCCCATGGTTTGTCGATCAAAGCCTTGAAAATGGGGCTTGTTCCTACTCCGGGTCCGGTGACTTCCTCCCGTTTGAAGACCACAGTTGCGGGGATGGAATTGCCCAATCCGGTCGGGCTGGCCGCAGGGTTTGATAAAAACGCCGAAGTGCTGGCACCGTTGGCCAAGTCGGGGTTTGGTTTTATCGAGGTTGGCGCTGCCACGCCGCGCGCGCAAGCTGGCAATCCCAAACCGCGCCTGTTCCGATTGACCGAGGACGCGGCGGCCATCAACCGGTTTGGCTTTAACAACCAAGGCATGGAGGCTATCGGTCAACGCCTGTCACAGCGTCCCAAGGATGCGGTGATTGGCCTGAACCTTGGCGCCAACAAAGACAGCGATGATCGTGCCGGCGACTTTGCCCGTGTGTTACAGCATTGCGGCGCGCATCTGGACTTTGCCACCGTGAATGTGTCCTCGCCTAACACCGAAAAACTGCGCGACCTGCAGGGTAAGGCTGCCCTGACGGCCCTGCTGAGCGGTGTTATCGACACCCGCAATAACCTGGATCGCAATATTCCGGTGTTCCTGAAAATTGCACCGGATCTGACTGCAGATGAACTGCGCGATATTGCCGAAGTCGCGACTGAGACCGGCATTGATGCGGTGATCACCACCAATACCACCCTGTCACGTGAGGGGCTGCAAAGCGTGTATAAAGGCGAGGCCGGGGGACTGTCCGGCGCGCCGCTGTTTGACGCCTCTACCCGCGTGTTGGCGCAATTGTCGCTGCTGCTGGACGGTAAAATCCCACTGATCGGCGTTGGCGGCATCAGCTCGGCTGAACAGGCCTATGCCAAGATCTGTGCCGGGGCCAGCGCGGTGCAGCTGTATACGGCATTGGTTTATCATGGCCTGTCCCTGGCCGGAGACATCGCCCGCGGGTTGGATGATCTTTTGGCGCGTGACGGGTTCGACAACGTGGCGCAGGCCGTGGGCAGCAAACGGAGCGACTGGCTATGATCACCTATTGGCACAATCCGCGCTGCTCAAAATCCCGCGCCGGGCTGGCATTGTTGCAAGACAAAGGCGTCGCGGTTCAGCAACGGCTTTACCTGCAAGATCCCCCCTCTCTGGACGAGATCAGACAGGTTCAGACCAAGCTTGGCGGTGCAGCAATCGATATGATGCGCGCCAAGGATAAGCTGTTCAAAGAGCTGGGGTTGCGCGAGGACATGGATGACGGTGAACTGCTGGCGGCCATGGTGCAGACCCCTGCGTTGATAGAGCGGCCCATTGCGGTCACGGGCGATTTGGCAGTTATTGGCCGGCCAACCGAGGCGCTAGAAGCGCTGCTGTAAGACATCGGATCTGCCCCCCCGATATGGGGGGGGCAGGTATGGATCAGGCGCCAACCTGCGCCTCGAGCCGGGGATATTGCAATCCCAGCGTCAGCCCACGCATGATGTTGAGAACCATCAGCGCGCCCCAAAGGCCGTGATTGCCATATAGCGGCACCAGTACAAACAAAGACAGGATGTAGACCGCAACGGACTGCAACATTGCGATGCGCATCTCGCGGGTCCAGGTGGCTCCGATGTAAATGCCGTCGAACATCCAGCTGGCGATACCAATCACCGGTGCAGCGGCCGCCCAGATCAGGTAGTCCAGTCCGGCGGCGCGGACCTCTGGCGAGGTGGACATCATGTCAATTACCCAGGGCCCCGCCAGCCAGAAGCTTACCCCTAAAATCAACGCACCGCCCAATCCCCATTGCGATGCAATGATCGAGGACCGACGCAAGCGAGCCCGGCTTTTGGCCCCGACGGCCCCTCCAACCAATGTCTCGGCTGAAAAGGCAAAGCCATCCAGGGCAAAGGCGGTAATTTCCAGAAATTGGATCAAGATCTGATTTGCCGCCAGCGTGACGTCGCCCAGGTCTGCGCCAATAAACAAAAAGGTGGTGAAAGATCCGGTCAACAGGATCGAGCGCACCATGATATCGGCGTTGACCTTCATCATGCGGTGCAGGCGTTGGCGATCAAAGACCCGCGCCCAGTTGCACCACTGCTTTCCGGCAAAGGCGTCGCGACACAGCCAGAGCCCCAGAAACAGTCCCGTCCATTCGGCGATCAATGTGGCAATGGCCACGCCCTCGACCCCCCAGCCCAGACCTAACACAAACCAAAGGTCGAGACAGATGTTCAGCCCGTTCATCCAGATTTGCAGGACAAACACGCCGCGTGTTCGCTCGACCGCAATCAACCAGCCGGTCACCGCATAAAGAGCAATTGTCGCAGGCGCGCCCCAGATCCGGATCTGCAGGTAGTCACGCGCCAGTGTTTCAACCTCGGCGCTGGCTGGGGCCAGGGCAAAGGCACCCCAGAACACACCCGCCTGTGTGACGATGAAAAACGCACCCGCAGCAAAGGCCAGCAACAGCCCACGCATCAGTAATGCACCGGTTTCTGCCGTGTCCCCTGCCCCGCGCGCCTGTGCAGCCAGGCCGGTGGTCCCCATCCGCAGGAAGCCAAAGATCCAGTAGATTGTGGCCAGGATCACCGCGCCAATTCCAACCGCGCCTATTGGCGCCGCCAGACCCATCTGGCCGACCACGCCCGTATCCACAGCCCCGAGGATCGGCACCGTGGCATTAGACAACACTATCGGCAGGGCAATTTTCAGTACCCGGCGATGGGTCAGCGGCGCCTCAGTCGGGCTTAACGTCACGCTTGTCTTCTCCCTGCGGCATCAAGAAGTGACCGACTGCCTGCGCAAAGGGTCTGTCCTTGTGATCCTGCCAGGCCTCGACCCGGACACTGGCGAACCGACGGCCAGACCGGGCCACAGTGGCACGGGCATAGGCGTCGCGCGGCAGTCCCGAGCGCAGGTAATCAACGGTGAAATCAATGGTCTTGGGTTGTCGGGGCAACCTGCCCGCGGCCATGTCCACCGCGTCCAGCTCACCGGCTTCGATCTTGGGCCAGAGGTGCATCCAGTTCAGTGCCATCATCGCGGTCATTTCCAGAAACGCCGCCGTAGCCCCACCATGCAGCGCGGGCAAAAAGGGATTGCCGATCAGTTTCTGGTCAAAATTCATCTGCCCCGTCAGCTCGTCCCCGCGACGATCAAAGCTGATATTCAGGAACTGGATATAGGGAACCGAGGCCACCAATGCCGCCAAGGCAGCATCACGGCGCTGTTTCACCACCTGGATCGGCTCCGGACGCGGGCGGCTCAAAACTTGGCCTCCACAGAAAAGGCAGCGGTCGCTGTGGCCACAGGATTTTCGCGGTCATCATCCAGGGCGACGGCGCGCACAAAGGCAACATTGCGGCTGATATGGTGGCAGGTGGCTTTGGTCATAATTGTCTGTCCCGGAGTGGCAGCGCGCATATATTCGATACGCAGATCAATGGTCGCAGTGCCGCCCGGTGCCTCGGGGTGGCACATCACGGCAGCGCCGCAACAGGTATCCATCAGCGCCGACACCGCACCACCGTGAATAACGCCGGTATCAGGGTCGCCAATTAGTTTCTCGTCATAGGGCATGGAAATTTCGGCCGTCCCATCACCCAGGTTTTCCAATACCATACCCAGTTCCTGAGCATGTGGAATCGCCCCAATAAACTGGCGTGCCAACTGCGCCTTATCGCTCATGCCGCTCTCCTTTACGTTATACGCACAGCTTAATGCGTAATGGTTGGTCATAGTACAACCGCACCTGTTGCACTACCTAAAACAAGGGCCTAGGTTGCCCCCAAGGAGGATGGTGGATGACCGAAACAAGAATGTCATTCAAAGAGATGTGCGCGGCGTTTGATGTGACGCCACGTACCCTTCGCTATTATGAATACATAGAACTTTTACAGCCTGACCGCGAAGGCCGGTCTCGCTTTTACACTTCCCGCGAGCGGGCCCGGATGGAACTGATCATGCGCGGTCGTAAGTTTGGCTTTCAGCTGGAAGAGATCCGCCAATGGCTGATGATCTATGAAAACGAGGGCAACCAAGCCCAAGCGCAGGCCTTTTTGGAAATGGCAGATCGCCAGATGATCGAACTGAAAAACCAGCGTGAACAACTGGAAGAGGCAATGAACGAACTTAGTTCGCTGCGCGAAACTACCGCCCGCAGTTTGGCGTAAGTTCAACAAATCCGTCAGCAAAATCCAGCTTACCTAGCCCCGCCGCAAGCGGGGCTTTTGTATTTCTGGGCGGAACATGCCATCGTGAAAACCACCTGCAGTCCGCTGGCTGCGCCGTTATAAAGTTTGAACTTTGGTATTTTGACGTTCCTATTTTGATAGCCTGCACTGCTATTTTTACGGATTTGACCGAACGACGCTGCGTCAAATCACTCAGACCCCACGTCACAAATCAGCTGACGTAGGGTATAGCTTACGTCAACGTAAGGGCTGTGCTGTAACAAGCTCAAGTAACTCAGCCTAGGACAACACCAGTAGCGAGAGTGACCGAAATGACTGATGTGCCAGAAGTGACTTTGAATATCCGCGAGATGTGTGACGCCTATCAGGTGACTCCACGGACTTTGCGGTTCTATGAGGCCAAAGAGCTGTTGTTTCCGATCCGTGAGGGTCAGAAACGGTTGTTCACCAAACGCGACCGCGCCCGGTTGAAACTGATTTTGCGTGGCAAGCGGTTTGGCTTCAGCCTGGAGGAAATCCGTCAGCTGCTGGATCTCTATCACACCGGTGACCAGAACCACACTCAGCTCTCGCGCACCTATGAAATCGCCCATGAAAGACTGAGCGATATGGAACGTCAGCGCGACGAGCTGAACGAAGCCATTGATGAGCTGAAAGAACAATTGAAATGGGGCGAAAAAGTAATCGCTTCATTTAGCCAAGGCCAGGAGGCCGCTGAATAGGCCTCCGCCCCCCCGCCCCAAAACAGCCACCAGCAGAGTGGCCGCCAAGACACCGCTGTATCCAGAGATCAAAGAGGCCCCAATGCCCGTTTACAACGCCCCCATCAAAGACATGCAATTCCTGTTGCACGACGTGCTGAACGTCACCGCCTCTAGTGTGCCTGGTTATGACGAGCTGGACGCGGATTTCACCAATGCGATCCTGGAAGAAGCCGGCAAAATTGCTGGCGAGGTTCTGCAACCGCTGAACACGGTTGGTGACACCGAAGGCTGCACGCTGGAAAACGGTGTTGTCCGCACTCCAACCGGGTTCAAGGCTGCATTTGAGCAAATGAAAGACGGCGGTTGGACCGGGCTGGATATGCCCGAGCAGTACGGCGGTCAGAACATGCCCTATGTCATGGGCACCGCCGTCGGCGAGATGTTCTCGGGCGCCAATCAGGCCTTTGTGATGTATCAGGGCCTGACCCATGGTGCGGCTTCGGCCATTCTGGCCCATGGCACTGACCAGCAAAAAGACACCTACCTGCCCAAGATGGTCGCCTGCGACTGGACCGGCACCATGAACCTGACTGAACCGCATTGCGGCACTGACCTTGGCCTGATGCGCACCAAGGCCGAGCCACAGGAAAACGGCAGTTACAAGATTTCCGGCCAAAAGATCTTTATCTCAGCCGGCGAACACGACATGGCTGACAACATCATCCATCTGGTGCTGGCCAAGATCCCCGGTGGACCGGACGGTATCAAAGGCGTGTCGCTGTTCATCGTGCCCAAATTCATGGTCAATGACGATGGCAGTCTGGGCGCGCGCAACGGCGTGTCAGTAGGCAATATCGAAAAGAAAATGGGCATCCACGGCAATTCGACCTGTGTGATGAACTATGACGAGGCAACCGGCTATTTGCTGGGCGACCTTCATAAAGGCATGCGCGCCATGTTCACCATGATGAACGAGGCCCGTCTGGGTGTCGGCATGCAGGGTGTATCCCAGGCCGAAGCGGCCTATCAGAATGCAGTGATCTATGCCAAGGATCGCCTGCAGGGCCGCGATGTCACCGGGGTCAAAAACCCGGACGGCCCCGCAGATCCGCTGATCGTGCACCCCGATATCCGCCGTTCGCTGATGGATCAAAAAAGCTTTACAGAGGGCGGCCGTGCCTTTTTGCTTTGGGGCGCCTCGATGATCGACGCCGCCCATCGCAGCGCGGACAAAGACGCCGATGGGTTGGTGTCGCTGCTGACCCCGGTCATCAAAGGCTTCCTGACGGACGAAGGCTATGACATGACCGTGCGTGCGCAGCAGGTATATGGCGGCCACGGCTATATCGAAGAGCATGGCATGAGCCAGTTCACCCGCGATGCCCGGATTGCCCAGATCTATGAAGGCGCCAATGGTGTTCAGGCGCTGGATCTGGTGGGTCGAAAGCTCGCCGTTGATGGCGGCAAGCACGTTATGGCGTTCTTTGAGCTGGTGAAAACCTTCTGCAAAGACAACGGTGATATCTCAGAGCAGTTTAGCGCTGACTTCATCACTCCGCTGAAGGCTGCCAGCAAGGATCTGCAGGCTGCGGGTATGTATTTCATGCAAAACGGCATGAAGAACCCCAATAACGCGCTGGCCGGGTCTTACGACTTCATGCACATGTTCGGTCACGTTTGCCTTGGCCTGATGTGGGCACAGATGGGTAAAGCAGCCCTGGGCGCATTGGACAGCGGCGCATCTGACGCCGCGTTCTATGAGACAAAGCTGACAACAGGCCGGTATTATATGGCACGTCGCCTGCCGGCCACCACCATGCACTTGGCCCGCATTACCAGCGGAGCGGACACAGTGATGGCCCTGCAGGCTGACCAATTTTAAACCGGGATAGCGGGGAATTCCCCCGCTTTTCCACCCATATTCCAAGGACCTGACATGCCCAAGCGGTTTCGCCTGACTCGACGCTTTCCTGTTGCAATGACCGAAGATGGCTATCGCCGTCTCAAACGGTTTGCATCCGAGGCCGGTCTGGACGAGGGCGAGGCCCTGTCGTTCTTGTTTGAGAACTTCGACAGCGTCACCGACACAGAAAACCTGACCCACCGGCTGCGCCTGTTCAACGCCGATCTGGAAGACAGAAAACGATAGGCAAGCGCCAAAACGAGCGCACCTAGGGGAGAGACATGACTTTAGCGAGTAACACACAGTCCGCCTGGAAAACCGACGAGCACCAGATGCTGGCCGATATGACAGCCCAGTTCATCACCAACGAATGGATGCCCAAATATGATGCTTGGCGCAAACAGGGCATGATGGACCGCTCGACCTGGGATCAGGCCGGAGCGCTGGGCCTGCTATGCCCTTCGATCCCGGAAGAATACGGTGGTGCAGGTGGTGATTTCGGACATGAAGCCGTAATCCTGATCGAAGGCAGCCGTGCCAATCTGGCCAGCTGGGGTGCGGGTATTCATTCTGGCATCGTTGCCCATTACATCTTGGCCTACGGCAGCGAAGAGCAAAAGCAACGCTGGCTGCCCCGGATGGTCTCGGGCGAGATGGTCGGCGCACTTGCGATGACCGAACCCTCGACCGGGTCGGACGTGCAGCGGATCAAGACCAAGGCAATCCGCGATGGCAACGCCTACCGCCTGAGCGGGCAAAAGACGTTCATCACCAATGGCCAGCACGCAAATCTGATCATTGTCGCAGCCAAAACCGACCCGTCACTGGGGTCAAAAGGCGTCTCGCTGGTGGTTGTCGAAACCGACGGGGCCGCCGGCTTTCAGCGTGGTCGCAACCTCGACAAAATTGGACAACACGCAGCGGACACATCAGAACTGTTCTTTGACAGTGTTGAAATCCCGCCAGAAAACATCCTGGGCAACGCCGAGGGTCAGGGCTTTTATCAGATGATGCAGCAATTGCCGCAGGAACGTTTGATCATCGCGGCTGGTGCAATTGGCGCAATGGAAGGTGCTGTGGAACGAACCATTGCCTATTGCAAAGAGCGCGAGGCTTTTGGCGGACCATTGACCCAATTCCAGAATACACGTTTCAAACTGGTGGAGTGCCTGACCAAGACTAAAGTGGCGCGCGCGTTCTTTGACGAATGCATGGCGGACCATTTGCGCGGCGAGTTGACTGTCGAAAAAGCTGCTATGGCGAAATACTGGATCACTGATACTCAAGGTGAAGTATTGGATGAATGCCTGCAAATGCATGGTGGCTATGGGTTCATGCAAGAATACGCAGTGGCTGAAATGTGGACGGACGCAAGGGTGCAACGGATTTACGGTGGCACGAATGAGATCATGAAAGAACTGATTTCGAGGTCATTGTGACACAGACAAAGCTTTCCCCAGCCGCATATGTAAGGTGCCTCCGGCGGGAGTATTTCAGAAAAGATGAAGGGACGGCAACACCCTTGCCTACAGGCTCGACCCCATCAGGCAAGGGCGCCTTCACCTTTTGCGGTCATCGGCTCTCCAGCCTGTACCGCACTGCCACATTATTGCCATCATGGTTAACGAACCCTGAAAGACTTCATCTTTTTTTGAAATACTCCACGGGGGTGCGGGGGTGTGAAACCCCCGCTGCCTTGCCAATCAAGAGGAGCAATTATGACTATTAAACTGCATTGTTTTGGCGAGAGTGGCCATTCGTATAAGGCCGCTCTGGCGCTTGAACTGTCAGGCTTGGACTGGGAGCCAGTATTCGTTGATTTTTTTGGAGGCGTTCACCGCTCAAGCGAGTACCGCGACATGAATGTCATGGCCGAAGCCCCTGTTATGATAGATGGCGATACCCGCTTGTCTCAGTCCGGTGTCATTCAGCAATATGTCACTGACAAAACCGGAAAATTCGGCGGTGCAGCGGAGGACAAATATGAGGTTCTACGTTGGGTTCTGTGGGACAATCACAAACTGTCCAGCCAGATTGGCATGACCCGGTTTCTGATCAATTTCATACCCGAAGATAAGCGCCCTGTCGATGTCATCGGGTTCATGAAAGGGCGGTTAAAGGCGGCCTTTAAAACACTAGATCACCACCTTGAGGGTCGGGATTGGATAGTCGGAGACGGGCTGACCAACGCGGATCTGACCTGCTGTGGCTATCTGTATTACCCCGAGCCTTTTGGTTTTGAGCGCGCCGGTTACCCGAATATTGATGCATGGCTTACCCGCATCAGTGCCCTGCCCGGCTGGAAACACCCCTATGACCTGATGCCCGGAAATCCTTCGGACCGCGTTTGAAGAGGCCGCGAATGACACAAGCTTTTAATAACGACGCGCTGCACCATGCGGAAGGCACGTCAAAACGACTTAACCGGATTGCACAGAAATCCAAAGCCGGAGCAATAACATGACAGAAGCCTACATATATGACGCGCTGCGCACCCCCCGTGGCAAAGGCCGCAAAGATGGTAGCCTGCACGAGGTGACCTCGCTGCGACTGTCCGCTCTAACTCTGAATGCGGTCAAGGAGCGCAACAATCTGGACGGTCACGCCGTTGAGGACGTGATCTGGGGCAATGTCACCCAGGTGATGGAACAGGGCGGCTGTCTGGCGCGCTCGGCTGTTTTGGCTTCCGATCTGGATGAACGCATTCCGGGACTGGCCATCAACCGGTTCTGTGCCTCGGGCATGGAAGCGGTCAATCTGGCGGCAAACCAAATCAAGGGCGGCGCGGGCAATGCCTATATCGCCGGTGGCGTCGAAATGATGGGGCGCGTGCCGATGGGCAGTGATGGCGCGGCCATTGCGGTCGATCCGACACTTGCGATGGAGCAGTATTTTGTACCGCAGGGTATCTCGGCGGACATCATTGCTACCGAATACGGTTTCACCCGTGATCAGGCCGACGCGCTGGCGGTTGAATCGCAGCGGCGCGCAGCGGCAGCTTGGGACGATGGGCGATTTGACAAATCGGTCATTACTGTACGCGACCAGAACGGCTTGCCGATGCTGGACCGTGACGAATACATGCGGCCGCAGACTGACATGCAGTCGCTGGGAGGGTTGAACCCTGCCTTCCAGATGATGGGCGAGCAGATGCCCGGATTTGATAAGATTGCGATGATGAAATACCCGCATCTGGAGCGGATCAACCATATCCACCACGCTGGTAACTCCTCTGGTATTGTCGACGGCGCCGCCGCGGTTCTGATCGGCAACAAAGAGTTCGGCGAAGAATACGGGCTGACCCCGCGCGCAAAGATCAAAGCCACCGGCAAAATCGGTACTGATCCTACCATCATGCTGACCGGCCCGGTGCCGGTGACGCAGAAAATCCTGGCTGACAACGGCATGGTGATCGGTGACATCGACCTGTTTGAGGTCAACGAGGCCTTTGCCGCCGTTGTGCTGCGGTTCCAGCAGGCATTTGATGTCGACCCCAACGTGGTCAACGTCAATGGTGGCTCCATCGCTATGGGTCACCCGCTGGGCGCCACCGGCGCCATCATCATCGGCGCACTTCTGGACGAGCTGGAACGTCAGGACAAAGAAGTTGGCCTGGCCACGCTGTGCATCGCCTCGGGCATGGGTGCCGCAACAATAATCGAGCGTGTCTGATGCCCAAACTCGACCTTTCGCAAATCCCGTTTCGCACCGGCTCGGTCTATCCGGGCAAACTGGCTGAAGCAGTCAAGGGCCGCAGCAGTCAGCGGTTGGGCGATGCCAGCGGTTTGACGCAATACGGTGTCAACATTGTTCGGCTTGAACCCGGCGCGTTGTCCTCTCTGCGCCATTACCACATGGCCCAGGACGAGTTCGTGATGATCACTGAAGGGGCCTGTACCCTGATCGATGATGACGGCGAACATGACATGCTGCCCGGCGATTGCGCCAGCTTTCCGGCTGGCGACGCCAATGGCCATCATCTGGTGAATAAAACTGACGCGCCTGCTGCTTTTTTGGTGGTGGGCACGCACACACAAACAGAGACCGCTGTTTACAGCGACATCGACATGATGGTGGAGATTGTTCCAGACGGAAACTCCTTTACCCGCAAAGACGGCAGCCCGCTGACGGCTGACCAGATCGGAGACGACAAATGACCGATTTTACATATGACGTAGACGCAGATGGCGTGGCCATTGTGACCTGGGACGCCCCCGGCAAGTCGATGAACGTGCTGACCCGCGAGGCCTTTGTGCTGGTTGAGGACTATATCGATCGCGCCCTGGCAGATGACGCCGTCAAAGGTGTGGTGATCACCAGTGGCAAGAAAGACTTTGCTGGCGGAATGGACCTGAATGTTCTGGCCACGATCCGCGATGAATCCGGCGATGATCCGGCCCAGGGCCTGTTTGATTTCACCATGAATGGCCACCGGATCCTGCGCAAACTGGAACGCGCGGGTATGGAGCCCAAGACCAATAAGGGTGGCAAGCCCATTGCCTGTGCCATCACTGGCACCTGCGCCGGCATCGGCACCGAAATTGCACTGGCCTGTCACCACCGGGTGATGACTGACAATCCAAAATCCAAGATCGGGTTGCCGGAAATCATGCTGGGTATCTTCCCCGGCGGCGGCGGCACCATCCGCTATTCGCGTATGGTTGGCGCCATGGCCGCGGCTCCGGTTCTGCTGGAAGGCAAGATGCTGGACCCGAAAAAGGCCAAGAGCGCCCAGTTGATCGACGCCGTTGACGCAGACCCGCTGGAGACCGCGCGCCAATGGGTGCTGAACGCCAAACCTGCCGATATCGTCAAACCCTGGGATGCCAAGGGCTATAAGATGCCAGGTGGCGCACCCTACCATCCTGCCGGTTTCATGACCTTTGTCGGGGCCAGCGCCATGATCAACGGCAAGACTCAGGGCGCCTTTCCGGCGGCCAAGGCGCTGCTGAGCGCGATCTATGAAGGCGCGCTGGTTGATTTTGACAATGCGCTGAAAATCGAGGCGCGCTGGTTTACTCATGTTCTGATGAACCCATCGTCATCCGCGATGATCCGCAGCCTGTTCATCAACAAGCAGGCGCTGGAAAAAGGCGCGGTGCGTCCTGACAGTGTCGAGGATCAGTCGGTCCAGAAAATTGGTGTTCTGGGCGCAGGCATGATGGGCGCTGGTATCGCGCTGGTCAGTGCGCAGGCGGGGATGGAAGTGGTGTTGATCGACCGCGATCAAGAGGCAGCCGACAAAGGCAAGGCCTATGCCGCGACCTATATGGACAAGGGCATCAAACGCGGCAAAGCAACGCCCGAGAAGAAAGAGGCGCTGCTGGCACAGATCACTGCCACCCCGGATCTGGAACAGCTGAAAGGCTGTGATCTGATCATCGAGGCGGTGTTTGAAGACCCCGGTGTAAAGGCCGAGATGACCAAGAAGGTCGAGGCGATCATCCCCGAGGATTGCATCTTTGCCTCCAACACCTCGACCCTGCCGATCACCGATCTGGCCGAGGCCTCGGTGCGCCCTGAGCAGTTCATCGGCATCCACTTCTTCTCGCCGGTTGAGAAAATGTTCCTGGTCGAGATTATCAAGGGCGAGAAAACCGGTGATCGCGCTGTGGCCAAGGCGCTGGATTATGTACGTCAGATCCGCAAAACACCCATCGTGGTCAATGACGCGCGGTTCTTCTACTGCAACCGTTGTATCATTCCCTACATCAACGAGGGTGTGCGGATGATCGCCGAGGGTGTTTCGCCCGTGCTGATCGACAACGCGGCGCGTCAGCTTGGGTTCCCGGTTGGGCCGATCCAGTTGACCGATGAGACCTCGATTGATCTGGGCGCTAAGATCGCCCGTGCCACCAAGGCTGCAATGGGCGATGCCTATCCCGAGAGCCCGTCGGATGAGGTCCTGTTCTTCTTTGAAGGGCTTGAGCGCAAGGGGCGCAAGTCGAACGCCGGTTTCTTTGACTACGATGAAAAAGGCAAACGTGTTGAATACTGGAAAGGCGTGCACGACAAGTACCCGCTGGCCGAGGATCAGCCCGACCTGATCGAAGTTCAGGAACGCCTGATGTTCAGCCAGGTGCTGGAAGCGGTACGTGCCCTGGAAGAGGGCGTGTTGGAAGACATCCGCGAGGGCGACGTAGGCGCGGTTCTGGCCTGGGGCTTTGCCCCTTGGTCGGGTGGTCCGCTCAGCTGGCTGGACATCATCGGCACGCCTTATGCGACGGAACGCTGTGATCAACTGGCCGAACAATACGGCGAGCGGTTTGCCTGCCCCCCCTTGCTGCGTGACATGGCTGCCAAAGGGCAAACCTTTTATGGTCGGTTCGATCCGGCGAAAAAGGTAGCATAAGCAACCCAAAAACAGTCGAGGCCATCCCTTAGGGGGTGGCTTTTTTCAATCCGGGTAAACCCACATCCGGCAGACGAAAAAAAGGGACATCTGACCAGCGTCATGCCCCTTTTTGTCAGCCCTGGATCTGCGCCTTATCGTACCGAAACGAACTGGGCCTCACATTGGTTCGCCGCGCTGGCAGGTACATCGGCAGCCCAAAAGGTCTCTTCGGCCATCATGGCAACGATCAGATCCCGCGCCGCGTCCTGCGGCAAGATGCGATACAGCCCGTCGCTAAGTCCGGGCGATTCCAAAATACTGGTGGGTGTCGCACTGAAGCCCAAAAGGCCTGCCTCAAGATAAATGACCTCATCCTGGGCGAACCGGGGCATGACCAGTTCCAGTACTTGCCCTGTGGGGGCCCGGTGAATACCGCGGTAGCCTTCAAGGGCGCAGGCTGGAACGATGGCAAAGGGATCGCCCTGCGCATCCATGGCCAGATCGCTTTCCACCAGGATACCCTGGTCCGGCATCACCCACATGGGCACACGGTTGTGCAGCGCGTCTTGTGGGATGAACATCGGGCATTGCGGGCCCATTTGAAAATCGTCGGACAGCAGAATGGTTTCGCGGTGCAATTCGGTAATTTCCTGCATACCGTGATCAAAGGTCAGCACCCTGTCGCCAACACTCAGCGCTTCGACAAGCCGCCAGCCAAGGTTTGACGCCACGTGGGTGCCAGCAAGGAAACCGCCCTGCCCGGTTGAAACCAACGGGAATTCGGTGTCGGTCCCTGACAGCACGGGAGAAGCCTTGCGTTTGGTGATCCAGTCAAACATCGTCTTTTCCTTCTAAAAAGACGGCCTTGCCCGATGGCAAAAGCGCGTAGTAGTTGCGTCAGTCCCAAAACACTGTGTTTTCAAGCCGCAAGTGGGCCGGAAAAAAGGCATCTCGGGGTCATTGTCGGCGACAAACACCTAACCCCAACAAATTCAGTGGATTAGATGGCTCTCAAGCGACAACAGCTCAATGTCTGACTAAAGGGATAACGGCGAATCGTTAAAAGAGTATTCAAATTGAGCGATATCTTCCGCACAACTCTGCGCCACCGTCTCAGCCGTTTTGATATCGTAGTATTCTCGCCAGTCACGGTGCCGCTTGGAGGCATTGGCCAAAGGTAACTTTAGCTCAAATCCAAGGTGGTCAAACAGCGGCTGTGCATCGGCGGCAAAGTTCTCAAGCCGGATATACAGATCGCATTGTGTGGTCCCGTCCCGATGCCGCATATAAGACGCTGCCGGCGCCCCCCGAAACGAGGCCATGGTTTGTGGATGACAAGTAAAGTCGCAAAATCCCAGGCCCTGCGCAAGGCGCACTGCCGGGTGGTCAAAGCTCTGCTCTTGCAGCCAATGGTAATAGCTGACCGCCCGATCCCAGGGGTTGCGCACCAGTGTAAAGGTGAACAGGCCGCGCAGGTCGTGATCCGGAACCAGCCCTTCGATGTCGGCCAGTGTTGCGTGTTTCCACTTGCGCCCAAAGGTTGGCACGTCCTTGACCCGGTGACGCCGCCGCCGCGCCTTGGGGGTATCGCCCAGCATGATATCGTCAGCCTTCGCCCGCGCCTCTAGCGCCAGAGCAAGGGCGGTGCCGCCGGTCTTGGGGATATGGATGAATACATAAGAGCGGCCGCGGGACAGGATCATGTCGCCACCTTAGAAAACAATGGGATAAATGGGAACCATAGCTTGATGTGGCACTGCCTCTGCGGTCAGTGTGCACTTTTGCTCACCGCGACCGCACCGCGATCGTCGCACCAGCCAGGATAATAAGAGCAATACCAAACATCTGCCACAGGCCGATTTCCTGACCAAACACTATCCATGCAAAGGCAGGCCCGACAATCATCACTGAATATTCGAACACCGCCACAAAAGAGGCCTCGCCCAATTGATAGGCCTTGATGATCAGATACACGCCCAGAACGGAACCGACGGCCTGCACCAGAACCCAATGGGTGATCTCCCAAACGGGCCAGACCCAGCCCCGCGTCACAAAGCCATCGGCACCCTCAGCCACTGGCAACGGCCACAGCTCTAGCATACCCAGACCAACCAACCCCATGACTGCCTGAGCAATCAGCATGCCGAACAGCATCGAAACGGTGCTTTCGCCATCGCACAGGCTGCGCGTGGCAATCGCCCCCAGTGCGTAAAAGAAACCACCGGCAACAGGCAGCAGGATCAACCAATCAAAATTCATCACATTCGGCTGCAAGACAAACAAGACCCCGGCGAAGCCCAGTAACACCGCGAGAACCCGGACTTTGCCAATGCGCATGCCCAGAAACAGGACAGAGATAAGAACAATAAAAATCGGAGAGGTAAACAACCCGGCCAGGGCCTCGGCATAGGGCATCAGTGCCAAGGCTGAAAAGTAGAACATCATCGACACGGCGACCAGAAAGCTGCGCAGCGCCACAGCGCCCCAATTGCGTGGGGCAACTTGTCCCAGGCCAATGGCCGCCAGACCATAGATCAGCGGTATGCTCAGCACGGTTCTCATCAGATAAAATTGCCACAGGCCAACGACTTCGGCCAGCAATGGCACGACATTGTCGATGACACCGATGACGGCCATCGCGGCCAACATGACATTTGCGGCAACGGTTGGAGAGTTTGCGACAGGTGCAGAGAAAACCATGTGTTTCATAGTCTTCCCAATGGCATCAACTTTGCGCACAATCTGGTCTCAAAACGACATACCTAATGATTCTGGGAGGAATTCCATGGGCTGGATGGCAGACGAGACCGGGCTGGGAAAAAATAGTGCAAATCACGTGGCGTTAACGCCTTTGTCGCATTTGCGCCGTGCTGCTGTGGTGTTCAAGGATCATCTGGCGGTGAGCTATGGCACCCACCGCAAGACATATGGCGAATACTACCAACGCTGCAGTCAATTGGCCTCGGGCTTGGTCAAGCTTGGGGTCCAGCCCGGTGACGTTGTGGCAACGCTGATCCCCAACCTGCCCGCCCAGGCTGAGGCGCATTTTGGCGTGCCAGCCTGTAGTGCGGTGGTCAACACCATCAACACCCGGCTGGATGTCGGCACGGTGGCCTATATATTTGACCATGGCGGCGCCAAGGTTGTTCTGGTGGATTCTCAATTTCTGGATCTGGCCGAAGCCGCAGTTGCGGCAATGGAGGGTGCGGCCCCTGTCCTGATCGAAGTTGCTGATGATCAGGCCGGTTGGCATGCCAGCGGTAAACATCAGACCTACGAGGACTTGCTGGCAGGGGGAGACCCAGATTTTGACTGGATCCTGCCCACGGACGAATGGGAAAGCCTGGCGCTGAATTATACCTCGGGCACCACCGGTCGCCCCAAAGGCGTGGTCTATCACCATCGCGGCGCCTATCTGATGACCATGGGCACCGTGGTCTCGTGGCGGATGACCCTGCATCCTGTTTATCTGACCATTGTGCCGATGTTTCACTGCAACGGTTGGAACCACACCTGGATGATGCCGCTGCTGGGCGGCACCGTGGTCTGCTGCCGCGATGTGTCAGCCAAAGCGGTCTACAATGCGATCCATTACGAAGGTGTCACCCATTTTGGCGGCGCCCCGATTGTGCTGAACATGATCGTCAACGCTGTGGATGAAGATCGTCGGAGCTTTGACCATCAGGTCGAGGTCTTCACTGCCGGCGCGCCACCTGCCCCGGCGACCCTCTCTAAAATCGAGGATCTGGGGTTCAACATCACGCAGGTTTACGGCCTGACCGAAACCTATGGCCATGTGACCGAATGTTATTGGAAGGGCGGCGATTGGGATGGGCTGGACAAACCCGGCGTCGCCGCCATCAAGGCCCGGCAAGGCGTGGCCATGCCGATGATGGAACATGTGCTGGTGCGCGACAGCGACCATCAGCCGGTGCCCATGGATGGTGTCACCCAGGGTGAGATCGCCATTCGCGGCAACGCGGTCATGAAGGGGTATCTGAAGAACCCGGAAGCCACCGCCGAGGCCTTTGCCGATGGCTATTTCAATTCCGGTGACATAGCCGTTCAACACCCCGACAGCTATGTGCAAATATCAGACCGGGCCAAGGATATTATCATCTCGGGCGGCGAGAACATCTCGTCCGTCGAAATCGAGGGCGTGTTGATGGGGCATCCGGATGTCAATCTGGCTGCGGTTGTTGCCAAGCCCGACGACAAATGGGGCGAAGTCCCCTGCGCCTTTGTCGAGCTGAAACCGGGAACCAGCCCAAGTGAAGCAGATTTAATCAGCTTTACCCGTCAGACACTTGCCGGTTTCAAAGCGCCTAAAAAGGTTCTATTTCAAGAACTTCCCAAAACATCGACTGGAAAAATCCAGAAGTTTGAGCTGCGTAAACTGGCTGAAGATCTTTGATCTAAGGCAGCCCGCGAAACGAAAACCCTTGGTGGCAAAGCCGTTTGCCGCCGGGGGGGCAACCGTGTTATCCTCGCCCTGTAATTGAGGCACGGGCAAGAATAAGCAGATGACTGCACTCAGGGAATATCAGCGGCTTGAGGCTGCGGGCTTGTGGCGCGCCAGCCCCGAAGACCAGCGTCGCGACGTGATTGTATCGATCGGCGATGCGACGCTGACGATCACCGACATGAAGGACCAACCGGTGGCCCATTGGTCACTGGCGGCTGTGGAACGGCAAAATCCGGGCCAGTTTCCGGCCATTTTCCACCCTGATGGTGACCCCGGTGAGACGCTGGAACTGGGGAAAGACGAAACCGCCATGCTGAATGCAATTGAACGCGTTCAGCAGGCCATTGAAGGCGCGCGTCCGCATCCTGGTCGGCTGCGCTCGGTCAGTGTGTTGGGTGGCCTTGGGCTGGTCGCTGCATTGCTGGTGTTCTGGTTGCCCGGGGCCATGATACGTCACACTGTCAGCGTGGTTCCTGACATTAAGCGCAAAGCCATTGGTCAGGCGCTGATGGGTCGGATTGAACGGGTGTCCGGGCAAGCCTGTGCAACCCCTGAAACGGTGCCCATTCTGGCCAAGCTGGCGGAACGGACCGGAGTTCGGCAAGTTGTTATTCTGCGTGATGGTGTTGCCTCCAGCCTGCACTTGCCGGGCAATATTGTGCTGCTGAACCGCGCGCTGGTCGAAGGCTATGAAGATCCCGCAGTAGCGGCAGGTGCCATCCTAATCGAGCGTGCCCGCGCGCAAGAAAATGACCCGCTCACCGAGGTACTGACCTCTGGTGGTATGCTGGCGTCATTTCGTCTGCTGACCACGGGCAAACTGGATCGCAGCAGTCTGGACAAATACGCTGAAACCATGGTCAGCATGCCCCGGCCGCCAGTTCCTGAAGAAAAAATTCTGGCCACATTTGCACAGGCAGCGATCCCTTCGACACCCTATGCTTACTCACAGGACATCACCGGTGAAAACGTTTTGGGATTGATCGAGGCGGACCCCATGGCAGGTCGCAGCCTGGAGCCGGTGTTGAACGACCGTGACTGGGTGCAACTGCAGAACATCTGCAGCTGAGTTACTTGCTGAGACGTGCACCCGAATAGCCCGCAGCCCGGACCGTCGCCAATGCCGCATTGGCAGTGGCGGTGTCGTTAAACGGTCCCGCCAGAACAACCTTATACGTCTGTCCTTTGCGGGTAACGCTGCCAAGGCGCACGGACAGGCCGCTAGCAGCAAGTTGACGCGCTGCTGCACTTGCCGCCGCGGAATCAGAAAACGTTGCCGCACGGACATAGCGGTTTGGAGTTGGGGCAGACCGCGTTGACAGGCGAAGCACCGGAGCGTTGTCGCTGGCCCCAGCCTGATCAATGGCCGACTGGGTGATCACTGGGCGATCCAGCGGCAAAGCGACGAGCCTGCGGGGGACTGTACGGGTCCAGATCAAATCCGTCTGCGCGTCTCCCTCAGCTGTGCGCATGGCACGCTGTGTATTTAGGCGATCATCTTCTCGATTGGCCAGAACATAGCCCTCCGGAACCTGAACCGTAGCACTGATGATCG
Organism: Parasedimentitalea marina; assembly: GCF_004006175.1. GTDB lineage: Bacteria > Pseudomonadota > Alphaproteobacteria > Rhodobacterales > Rhodobacteraceae > Parasedimentitalea > Parasedimentitalea marina. The sequence continues at coordinate 1,514,822 of NZ_CP033219.1, read as the reverse complement.
CAGGCTTCAGGCCGCGCTCAGCCCGATGAAGGTTTAGGCGGTCGTCATCCCAAACAGAGCGATAGCCACTGGGAACCACCAAAGCCTGACTGTGACGCCGGGCCTGATATACATGAGTTGGCACAACACGTGTATTGGGGGTCAACCGCAGAGATGATTGCGGTGCAAGTCCAGATCCGCTGCCATAGGTCACGGGCGATTGACTTTGTGGCCCACAGCGGGCCCCTTCATTGGAATATTGCCGGCTAATCTCTGACAGATCAGCACAGGCTCCGGCTGCCAGCGCTGGCGTCGGAGCGCGCACAACTGGCGCGACCGCGACGGTTTGCGGGGCTGGCTTGGCCACTCTGACTGGTGCCGGTGTGGTCCTGGCGCTGGTCGTTGTCGCAGTCCGCTGAGGCTTGGTTGGCGCCGGAGATGTCGGTGCGGTGGTGCTAGCCACTGCTGGCGCAGGGCTTGTCTGTGCCGGGGCAGAGGGAGCAGGCTGTTGATCGGATGGCAGTGTGATAATCACCGGTGCCGGACTACTTTGCGATGGGGCACTGGTTGTGCCGGCGACTGCGGTAGGCTGCTGGCCACACAATTGCTTGCGTGCGCGGTTAACCCGGGGAACCCAGGTCACATTGCCGTCCACGCCTGCCCGAATGAACACACAACCCTTGCTGTCGATATATTGCTTTCCCCGGTATGATGTCGGTGGAAATTCAGCCGGAACCCCGGCCCCAGCCTGGGATTGGGCCTGAGCTGCTGGCAGAACAAAGGCGCCTGCCGCAACGGTCAATGCAATAACTCTAGCGATTATCATAGCTGTGCCCCACAAAATATGGGTCAAAGATGCCTGAAAAGTGATTCGGTAGCAAGCACGGTTTGTGGACAATAATGAGGCAATCGCGCAAATAGTTGCGCAATCACCCCAAAATTATTTCCGGAGCTGGCAGCTTTTTACTTGGTGCCAAACATGCGGTCACCCGCATCACCCAGCCCGGGCATGATATAGCCCTTGTCATTCAGCTCACGATCCAGCGAGGCCGTTACAATCTGCACATCCGGATGGGCCTCTTTCATGCGGGCAACGCCCTCGGGCGAGGCCAGCAGGCACAGGAACCGAATATCAGTTGCGCCGGCCTCTTTCAGCAGGTCGATCGCCGCAATCGAGCTGTTGCCGGTGGCCAGCATAGGATCAACCGCAATGACCAACCGATCATCGATGCCTTTGGGCACTTTAAAGTAATATTGCACCGGCTGCAGAGTTTCCTCGTCCCGGTACAAGCCGACAAAGCCAACCCGGGCCGACGGGATCAGTTCAAGCACCCCGTCCAACATGCCGTTGCCAGCCCGCAGGATCGACACCAGCGCCAACTTCTTACCGGCCAGGATCGGCGATTCCATTTCCTCCATCGGGGTTTCAATGGTGGTGGTGGTCAGTGGCATATCGCGGGTGATTTCATAGGCCAGCAATTGGGTGATCTCATGCAGCAACCGACGGAACCCAGCCGTCGACGTGCCCTTGTCCCGCATCAGTGTCAGCTTGTGTTGCACCAAGGGGTGGTCAACGACGGTCAGATGTTCGCTCATTTAGCTCTCCAGTCTTTTCTGCACCCGCTCGCGGGTGGCGTCATCACAAAAAGCGGCTGCCAGGGCGGTCGCATTCAAGGCGGCAAAATCATCAGCATCCCAGCCAAAGGCCTTGTTCAGCATCTCATATTCGCGGCGCATGGTGGTGTGGAAAAAGGGCGGATCATCGGTGGACACCGTGACCTTGACACCCGCATCGCGCAGACGCGCAATAGGATGCGAGGCAAAATCGGGGAACAGACCCAGCACAACGTTGGAGCCGGGGCAGACCTCGAGCACTGTGCCACGGTCGACCAGTTCATGCACCAGATCCGCGTCCTCAAAGGCTCGGACACCGTGGCCAATGCGTTCAACGCCCAAGACCCGAACTGCATCGCGCACGCTTTCGGGGCCGCCAAATTCACCCGCGTGAGTGGTCAGACGCAATCCGGCCTCGCGGGCACAGTCAAAGCTCCAGGCGAAATCTCCCTGCTCGCCCATGCCTTCATTGCCACCCATACCAAAGCCGACAACCCAGTCACCTGCGGTATCAGCCGCACATTGCGCAGCCTTTTTGGCGGTTTCAGCCCCAAAATGGCGCACGCAGGTCACAACACCACGCAGAGTGATGCCAAACCGTTTCTCTGCCTCCTCCGAGGCATCCTGAATGGCCGCCAGATAGTCGCGCCACGCAGCGAGATCGCCGCCACCACAAAAGTCCGGGCTCACAAAGCTTTCGGTGTAAACCACGCCATTGGCGGCGCTTTCTTCAAGAATGGCCAGGGTCAGGCGGCGAAATTCTTCGGGGCCGGTCAGCACTTCGCTGGCGGCCTCATAGACCGACAGGAAGTGGGTGAAATCACGGAAATCATAGCCCCCATCAGCGCGAAAAATGCCGCTGAGGTCCATTTTCTTTTCATGCGCCAACTGACGAATGAACGCCGGAGGGGCCGCCCCCTCGTGGTGCAAGTGCAATTCGATTTTCGGCAAGTCTGCAACGCTCATAAGAAGCTCCTTCCGGGGCCTTCTGACACAACACCAAGATGATCCGCAATGGTTGCGGCAATATCTACATAATGCACCGCGCCAACAGGGCCAGCGCCAAGGCCGGCGATCAACACTGGCACCTGTTCGCGGGTGTGATCCGTCCCCGGCCAGCTGGGGTCGTTGCCATGATCGGCCGTCAGCAACAACATGTCACCTTCGCGCAGATTGGCAATGATCTTGCCGATTTCGCCGTCAAACCACTCTAGTGCACGGGCATACCCTGAGATGTCCCGGCGGTGGCCATACAGGCTGTCAAATTCAACAAAATTGGCGAAGGTCAGACTGCCGTCAGTGGCATTTTGCACCCGCTCGGACAGATGATCGATCAGCGTAGCATCCGCCCCCTTTTGCAAGGTATCGATACCCTGCATTGTAAAGATGTCGCCAATCTTGCCGATCGCATGCACCGCACCACCTGCGTTCTGTACCCAATTGGTCAGTACCGGCGCTGGTGGCGTTATGGCAAAGTCGCGCCGGTTGGTGGTGCGGGTGAACCCGTCAAGCGCATTGCCCACAAAGGGGCGCGCGATGACCCGGCCAACCTTCATCTTGTGCAGATGTGGCGCGATGGTCCGGCACAGATCCAGCAGCCGATCCAGACCAAATGTCTCTTCGTGGGCAGCAATCTGCATCACGGAATCCGCCGAGGTATAGACAATCGGCTTGCCGGTTTGCATGTGCTCCTCGCCCAGGCGCTCGATGATCGCGGTGCCTGGCGCATGACAATCGCCCAGGATACCGACTACGCCTGCGGCCTGTGCCACATAGTGGCTTAGATCTGGCGGGAATGAGGGCGTGGTATCGGGGAAAAAGCACCAATCCCATGGTACAGGCAGTCCGGCCAGCTCCCAATGACCGGACGGGGTGTCCTTGCCCCGGCTGACCTCGGCAGCGCAGCCCCAACGGCCCTGCGGTTCAGCGTCAAACCCCGGCACCGGAACCGCCGAGGCCAGCCGCAACGCGGCCCCCAGCCCCAGACGCTCTAACGTGGGCAAATTGAGGGGGCCGCTGCGCCCGTCCTCGGCCCGGCCCTCGGCACAGGCCTGCACGATATGCGCCACGGTATTGGCACCAAGATCCGGCAGGTCGCCGTTGAAGAAACGACTGGCATCCGGCGCACCGCCGATGCCGACGGAATCCATCACCACCAAAAAGGCGCGCGGCATCAGGAAATCCTCTCATGAATAAGATCGGGCAGATCAACGGCTTGCGGCGCAATTGTGATCGCTGCGTGCACAGTGGCCTCGGCCATACGGGCAGCGTCTTCGCGGGCGGCATGAACAACGGCGATTGGCGTTCCCTTTTCAACTCTGGCACCCAGGCGTATAAGGCCAGACAGGCCGACCGCAGGATTTACCAAATCACTTTCAACCATCCGTCCGCCGCCCAGACTGACCACGGCGAGGCCCAATGCCTCACCGTCGATAGCAGTGACATAGCCCGCTTGTTTGGCGGTAATTTCCTGGATGACTGTGGCTTCGGGCAGGAACCGTTGCCAGGTGTCGACAAATTTAGCCGGGCCGCCAACAGCGGCGATCATCCGGCCAAACCGCTCAGCCACCTGCCCCCCCGACAGGGCCGCAGTCATGCGGTCAGCCCCGTCCTGCTCGGTTGCGGCAAGACCAGCATCCGCCAGAAGAATACCGCCCAAAACGGCAGTGATTTCCGTCAAAGGCCCCTGCGTTACACCGGTCAGCGCCTTCATGACCTCGGCCACCTCTAGCGCGTTACCCAGTGCAGGTGCCAAGGGCTGGTTCATATCAGTGATCACCGCGGAGGTTTTGCAACCTGCGGCATTGGCAGTCTGGCTGAGCGAGCTTGCCAGAGCGCGGGCTTCGTCGATGGTTTTCATAAACGCGCCCGACCCCAATTTGACATCCAGCACCAGACCATCCGGGCTGGCGGCCAGTTTTTTAGACAGGATCGAGGCCGTGATCAGGTCCAGACTTTCAACCGTCGAGGTCACGTCGCGGATTGCGTAAAGCCGCTTGTCCGCTGGGGCAATCTGGGCAGTGGCGCTGACGATGGCACATCCCGCCTCGTGCATGATCTGCACCAACCGGTCTTGCGGCACCTGAGTTGTCACGCCGGGGATGGATTCCATCTTGTCCAGAGTGCCACCCGTATGACCCAGCCCCCGTCCCGAGATCATCGGCACATAGGCGCCACATTCGGCCAAGGCGGGCGCCAGCAGCAGTGACACGCAATCGCCAACACCACCGGTCGAGTGTTTGTCCAGCACCGGTCCATCCAGATCCCAGTTCAGCACGTCGCCACTGTCGCGCATGGCAAGAGTCAGGGCGCGCCGTCCTTCAGGACCCAGCCCGCGCAGACACACCGCCATGGCAAAGGCACCGGCCTGCGCATCGCTGACCGTGTCATCAGCCAACCCCCGGGCAAACCAGCGCAGCTGATCCTCGGTTGGGGTGTCCCCGCGGCGTAAAGTGGCAATGATAGCGCGCGCGTCCATCTGCTTAGCTCCGGTCCATATGACTGGCATCAAACTTGCCCGGCAACAGGTCGCCGATGGTGGTTACCCGTTCTACCCCATCCGTATTGGCGCAGATCACTTTCACTTCACCGGCGCCAAACTCGGCCAGTTTCTGACGGCAACCGCCACAGGGCGGGGCCGGCATTGGACTGTTGGTAATCACAAAGACCTCGGTCAGCTGGGTTTCACCCGCCGCGACCATAGCCGCAATCGCGCCCGCCTCGGCACAGGTGCCTTCGGGGTAGGCAACGTTTTCAACATTGCAGCCCGCATAAATCTGACCCGAGGCTGCACGGATCGCCGCCCCGACCTTGAAGTTGGAATACGGGGCGTGGGCATTCAGGCGCACAGCGGTGGCAGCGTTTTTCAGGCTCATGTGGTCTCCAAAGTCGTCGTGAAGGTGCCCGGAAGGCTGACCTCCAATAGTTCCAGATCGTCGGTCGCGTCAGACAAACGGGTTTTCATGCCCGGAGGAATGGCGAATGCATCCCCGGAATCAAGACTATATGGCTCACGGCCCTCGCCGTGCAAGGTCACTTGACCCGCCATCACAAAGGCAAACAGAATATCTGTGTCATGGCTGGCAAATGGGCTGTCACCCTTTCCTTTGCGCACCACCTGAACCCCGGCGACACCTTTGGTGTTCTCAGCAATGGTGGTGTCACGGCAGATGAACCCCGGCAGGCGAAAATCCTGCCATTTGCCTGTCTTGCCCTGATTATAGACAAACCGCTGCCCCTGCCATTCACGATCCGGGTCTAGCTTGTCCGTCGGCAGCAGCATGTCATGATCGATTTCGGTGACATGATCCGCAGGGACGCCAATTTCGATCACCTGCAAATCATCGCTGGCCTCGAGTACCCGGTGGCGGATCTCGGGCGGTTGAATAAAACAGTCCCCTGCCGTCAGGCGCATCTTGGGTCCCTGGTCTTCATAGACCACATCAACCCAACCGTGGATGCAAAAGATCAGCTGAAATCCGACCCGGTGGAAATGCACCATATCTGGCACTGGGCCGCCATCGGGAATGCGAATGTGACTGGCGATAATGGATCCGCCCAACCGCGATGGCACCAGATCGCGATAGTGCATCCCTGCACGGCCAATAACCCATGGCGCCTGATCCTTGAGCCTGCGCACCACAAATGAATGCACGGTTTCTGGCATGACCAGCGGCGGATGCCGGTCTTCGATTTCGATCAGCGTCCCATTTGGCGCCGTCAACCGACGCTGGCCACCGGCAAATGCGTCAGGATCATCAGTCAAAATGCGCAATGTTCCCGGGGCCTCTGAAGCCCCCTTTTCTATGCGTAAGCGCAACCCGTGGCCCGAGAACACAGCGACACTGGGATCATCCGCTGGATAAATCGAATCCATTCGCATCCCCAAGACTTTGGAATAAAAGGGAATATCTCTGCGCAGCTCATCCGTTGGCAAGCGCATTTCCGCAATTGTTTCACTCATCTTTCACCCCTAAATATTTCAAGCCTAAAGTATTTCAATTGAATACTGCAAAGATTAGGTACAAAATTCAAGAAGTCATACCAAATTGTGCTATGTAAATCCTCTATTTCCCCGATGGAATAATTAGTTTAACACTAAACTACATATTTTTGGAGCGCCCCATGCCTGACACTCAGAACCTCCGCCAAGCCGCATTGCATTATCATGAGTACCCGCAGCCCGGTAAGCTGGAAATCCGTGCGACCAAGCCGATGGCAAATGGCCGTGACCTGGCCCGTGCCTATTCCCCCGGCGTTGCCGAAGCCTGCACTGAGATCAAGACCGATCCCGCCAACGCCGCCCGTTACACGTCACGCGGCAATTTGGTGGCTGTGGTCACCAACGGCACTGCAGTTCTGGGGCTGGGCAACATTGGCGCACTGGCGTCGAAACCAGTGATGGAAGGCAAGGCGGTTCTGTTCAAGAACTTTGCAGGTATTGATTGCTTTGACATCGAGCTGGACGAAAGCGACCCCGAGAAGCTGGCCGATATTGTCTGCGCGCTGGAACCCACCTTTGGCGCCATCAACCTGGAAGACATCAAGGCACCCGATTGCTTTATCGTCGAGAAAATCTGCCGCGAGCGGATGAATATTCCGGTGTTCCACGACGACCAGCACGGCACCGCCATTGTTGTGGGCGCAGCCGCCAGAAACGCGCTGCACGTGGCTGGCAAAAGCTTTGAGGACATCAAGATTGTTTCAACCGGTGGCGGCGCGGCGGGGATTGCCTGCCTGAACATGCTGTTGAAGCTGGGCGTCAAACGCGAGAACATCTGGCTATGTGACATTCACGGATTGGTCTATGAAGGCCGCGTTGAGGACATGAACCCGCACAAGGCCGCCTTTGCGCAGGCCACGGACAAGCGCACGCTGGATGATGTAATCGGTGAGGCAGACCTGTTTCTTGGGCTGTCGGGTCCCAATGTGCTGAAACCCGAAATGGTCGCCAAAATGTCGGATCGTCCGATCATCTTTGCGCTGGCCAATCCCAATCCGGAAATCATGCCAGATACAGCCCGCAAGGTAAAACCGGACGCCATCATCGCCACCGGGCGCAGTGATTTCCCCAATCAAGTCAATAACGTCTTGTGCTTCCCCTTTATCTTTCGCGGCGCACTGGATGTTGGTGCAACTGAAATCAACGACGCCATGCAGATCGCCTGTGTCGAGGGGATCGCTGAACTGGCCCGCGCCACCACCTCGGCCGAGGCCGCCGCCGCCTATAAGGGCGAACAGCTGACTTTTGGCGCCGATTACCTGATCCCAAAACCGTTTGATCCGCGACTGGTTGCTGTGGTGTCTTCGGCGGTGGCTAAGGCGGCGATGGAAACCGGTGTGGCGGCGCGTCAGATCGAAGACATGGCGATCTATAAACAGAAGCTGAACCAGACGGTGTTCAAATCAGCGCTGCTGATGAAACCCGTGTTTGAGGCGGCCCGTGTTGCCTCGCGCCGGATCGTCTTTGCCGAGGGCGAAGATGAACGGGTGCTGCGCGCCGCCCAGGCGATCCTGGAAGAAACCACCGAGACACCGATCCTGATCGGTCGCCCCGAAGTGATTGATGCGCGCTGTGAGAAGTTGGGGCTTGATATCCGCCCTGGCTCGGATTTTCAGATCGTAAACCCTGAGAATGACCCGCGCTATTACGACTACTGGAACAGCTACCACCGCCTGCTACAGCGTCAGGGCGTTACCCCTGACATTGCCAAGGCGGTTATGCGCACAAACACCACGGCCATTGGCGCCATTATGGTACATCGTGGCGAAGCTGACAGCCTGATCTGCGGTACATTTGGCGAATATCGCTGGCACCTGAACTATGTCTCCCAAATGCTGGGCGGCGATAGCTACGAGCCACATGGCGCATTATCGCTGATGATCCTTGAGGACGGCCCCCTGTTCATCGCCGACACCCATGTCCGTGTCGAGCCAACGCCCGAGCAGATTGCCCAGTCGGTGATTGGCGCCGCCCGCCACGTTCGCCGCTTTGGTCTGGAGCCCAAGATCGCGCTGTGTTCGCAATCGCAATTTGGCAACACCAATTGCGACACCGGCGCCCGTCTGCGCGCCGCGCTGGAAATTCTGGACGATAAACAGCGTGACTTTGTCTATGAGGGTGAAATGAACATCGACACAGCGCTGGACGCAGATCTGCGGACCCGGATCTTCCCGAACTCGCGGATGGAAGGCGCAGCCAATGTGTTGATCTTTGCCCATGCCGATGCAGCCAGCGGCGTGCGTAACATTCTGAAAATGCGTGCTGACGGGTTAGAGGTCGGACCGATCCTGATGGGCATGGGCAACCGTGCGCATATCGTCTCTCCGTCAATCACTGCGCGCGGGTTGCTGAACATGGCCGCCATTGCCGGCACACCGGTAACGCATTACGGCTGATCTGATGGGGCATATGGTAGGTGTTGGAGATGTCGTTCTGCGATCCCTCACGGGTGACCGGCGCGAAATACAATCCTCCAACACCTGCCGGTCGACCTTCACACAGAATTTCGCACACTGCCCACACGCGCCAGCGATGAAATGCGTATGTCATACTGATGGGGGACATGCCGCTGAAGGCCCCTGCTCCGACAATTATAAAACTGTGTCGACGTTCCAAACATTTGGATTTTTTGAGCACTCGATTTCAATTGTTGCGCCTTGACCAAGCGATACTAGCCTAACTATTGTAAAGATACATCTTTACACGCGAAAAGAATGAGCTGCCCACTTGGGTTTTATCGCTCCGGTCGCATGGAAGATTTTCAGACGAGGTTGAGGTATGGGCGCTAGTAAAATCAAGAATATGGAAGAGTTTGCGGCGAAAAGCGGGATTTCACGCCCGACCGTCTCAAAATACTTCAACGATCCCGGCAGTGTCCGCGCCTCGACTAGGGAGCGCATTGAGGCGGCGCTCAAGAAATACGACTATCGCCCAAACATCTATGCAATGAACCAGAACAGGCAGTTGACAAAGAACATCGGTGTCGTGGTCCCCTACCTGGCCGATCCCTTTTTTGCCGAGATTGCCCGGACCATCGAGCGCCGCTGCATTGCTGCGGGTTTCTGGCCGACCTTGTTCAGCTCGCACGGCGAACAACAGCTGGAGAACGACATCCTCGACAGTCTGCGACGGCTAAAGCCGGCCGGTGTTCTGCTGGGGCCACTTGGGCGTGCATCAGACCGCAATGAGATTGAAAAGTTCTGCCGGGATGTGCCGACAGTATTGATTGATGCCAATATCGATGGCGTCGGTGAAGCATTTGTCGGGTTGGACAACTTTCACTCCATCCCGCTGATGGTGGATTACCTGTGTCGCACCGGGGAGCCGCCCTGTTTCTTCGAAATGCCCCCTCTGAACCCGAACGCAAACAAACGCCGGGATGCCTACAAGCAGGCGATGACCGATTTGGGTCACGAGCCACAGGTCATCCGCGTGCCGGGTGACACTTGGGATTTTGAACAGATCGGGTTTGATGGGGGCCTGCAGGTGATTGATGGTCAGCAGAACAAAACAAACACTGTTCTTTGCAGCAACGATCGATTGGCCATTGGTTTCTTGGCTGCAGCCTATGAAAGAGGCATTCGGGTTGGACATGGCAAAGATTGCGCGTTGCGGGTCGCCGGGCATGACGACCATCCCTTTTCGCGATTTACCTGTCCTTCGCTGACCACGGTCGCACAGAACTACGAATCAATTTCGGAACGAAGCGTCGAGACACTGCTGCACCTGATCAGAGATGGAAAGCGTGGCGGCGAACGCATCGAAATCTTGTTTGAGGGCAAGTTAGTCATGCGCGCATCTGCCTGAAAAATTGCAATTTATTAACGCGAACCAAATTATTTCTTTACGCGCGGAAAGTTTTGATTGACGCCGAGACACGTTCTCCACTAGCCTAAGTGTGGCATTTAATGCACCAAGGGAGGACACCGGATGAAACTGAAAACACCAATTGCCATGGTGAGCGCTGCTGCAATTCTTGCAGCGACGGCGGCTCACTCAGACACACTTACGATCGCCACTGTGAACAACGGCGACATGATCCGTATGCAGGGATACACCGACGATTTTACAGCCAAAACTGGCCACGACGTTGAGTGGGTTACGCTGGAAGAGAACGTTCTGCGCCAACGTGTGACCACCGATATCACCACCCATGGCGGTGCGTTTGATATTATGACAATCGGCATGTACGAGACGCCAATTTGGGGTCAGAACGGGTGGCTTGTCGCGCTTGACGATCTGTCCGAAGGCTATGACGCCGACGACATTCTGCCCGCAATGCGCGGTGGCCTGTCTCATGATGGTACGATGTACGCCGCACCGTTTTATGGTGAATCGTCGATGATCATGTATCGGACTGATCTTGTTGAAGCCGCGGGCATGTCCATGCCTGACGCACCAACCTGGAGTGAAGTTGCGGCGCTGGCCCGCGCAATGACGGACAAAGACGGGGAAATCTATGGTATCTGCCTGCGCGGTAAGGCCGGCTGGGGTGAGAACATGGCCTTCCTCACGGCCACATCAAACGCATTTGGTGCCCGTTGGTTTGACGAAGACTGGAAGCCCCAGTTTGATCAACCGGCGTGGAAGGAAACACTCTCGTTTTATGTTGATCTGATGAACGATGCAGGTCCTCCGGGCGCTTCGACCAATGGTTTCAACGAAAACCTGTCGCTGTTCCAACAAGGTAAGTGTGGCATGTGGATCGACGCAACTGTTGCGGCATCTTTCGTAACCAACCCAAACGACTCGACTGTTGCTGACAAGGTTGGCTTTGCACTGGCCCCTGATACGGGCCTTGGTCCACGGGGCAACTGGCTTTGGGCTTGGGCACTTGGCATTCCTGCCGGGACCCAGAAAGAAGCCGCCGCCAAGCAGTTTATCGAATGGGCCACGTCGAAGGACTACATCGAACTTGTCGCGGCAAAAGAAGGCTGGGCCAATGTACCTCCGGGTGCACGGACTTCGCTTTATGAGAATGCAAACTATGCAGACGTTCCATTTGCCAAAATGACGCTCGATAGCATCCTATCCGCTGACCCGAACAACCCAACAGTTGATCCGGTCCCCTACGTCGGAGTCCAGTTTGCAGCCATCCCGGAGTTTGCAGGGATTGCCTCGCAGGTTGGGCAGGAATTTTCGGCAGCGCTCGCCGGGCAGCAGTCGGTCGACGAAGCTCTGGCAAAAGCCCAGGCCTTGACCGCTGAAGAAATGGAAGCCGCAGGTTACTAAGGTTTCCACTCCCAGTCAGGAGGATGCTCTTGGGCGACCTCCTGGCCCCCTTTTTCCCCGTAATGAGCTATATCGGTAGACATCGTCTGCCCCCAAGGGAGATTTGTCGTGGCGACACAACACTCAAGATACGCCGCAAGACTGATGATGGCCCCGGCGGTAATCCTGCTGCTTGGTTGGATGCTGGTGCCGCTGTCTATGACGCTTTTGTTTTCGTTTAAGAAATATCTGCCACTGCGCGGCGGGGATCTGGGCTGGGTTGGGTTCGACAACTACACCCGCTTTGTCACTTCCAGTGCATTTTGGCCATCCGTTTTGACAACACTGATCATCGTCGGAGGCGTGCTGATCATAACCGTTGTCTTCGGTGTTCTGTTGGCGATACTTCTAAACCAACCGATGTGGGGACAGGGCATTGTCCGTATTTTGGTAATCGCACCGTTCTTTGTCATGCCAACGGTTTCTGCATTGGTCTGGAAGAACATGTTCATGGACCCGGTGAACGGCCTTTTTGCACATATATGGAAAATATTCGGCCTAACGCCTGTTGAATGGCTGAGCCAAGCCTCAATCCAGTCGATCATCATGATCGTGTCGTGGCAATGGTTGCCTTTTGCGACGCTGATCCTGCTAACGGCAATCCAGTCGTTGGACAGTGAACAGCTTGAAGCGGCTGAAATGGACGGCGCTCCGCCACTTGCCAGGTTCGGCTTTATCACCCTGCCCCACCTTGGTCGCGCACTTACAATTGTGATCCTGATCCAGACAATCTTTCTTCTGTCGATCTTTGCAGAAATCTTCGTGACCACCGGTGGTGCATTTGGAACCCGGACACTGTCCTACCTGATCTTTCAGCGGGTGCTTGAAAGCCAAAACATCGGTCTCGGCTCTGCCGGAGGTATCTACGCCGTCATCCTCGCCAACATCATTGCCATCTTTCTGATGCGCATTGTCGGCAAGAACCTGGACGCTTGAGGAGCATACAAAACCATGGCCCGCACCGTTACCAATCAACGAAAGATGATCAACACTCTGGCCGCCTGGGCTGTTGGGCTGCTGATATTCTTCCCAATCCTCTGGACGGTCTTAACCAGTTTCAAGACCGAGGCCACTGCCATCGCCGATCCGCCAGTCTTTCTGGCATTTGACTGGACGCTGGAAAACTACGCAGCAGTCATGGACCGCTCCAACTATATGCGGTTCCTGTGGAACTCGGTGATTATCGCCGGAGGATCAACGCTGCTCGGGATCCTAATCGCGGTGCCCGCCGCCTGGTCGATGGCCTTTGTACCGTCGAAACGAACCAAGGATATCCTGCTCTGGATGCTGTCGACCAAGATGCTACCTGCTGTTGGCGTACTCTACCCGATCTACCTGATCTTCATCAAAATGGGTCTTCTGGATACCAAGATCGGTCTGACGATTGTGCTGATGCTGATCAACCTGCCGATTATCGTGTGGATGCTCTACACTTACTTCAAGGAAATCCCGGGGGAAATTCTGGAAGCAGCGCGAATGGATGGTGCCAGCTTGCGCGAAGAAATCCTCTATGTCCTCACGCCAATGGCCATTCCCGGAATCGCGTCCACACTGCTCTTGAATGTCATCCTGGCCTGGAATGAAGCCTTCTGGACCCTCAACTTAACGGCAGCCAAGGCAGCACCGCTTACCGCCTTCATTGCCAGTTATTCCAGCCCCGAAGGGCTGTTTTACGCCAAACTCAGCGCAGCCTCCACCATGGCGATTGCGCCGATATTGATCCTCGGCTGGTTCAGCCAGAAACAACTTGTGAGCGGCCTTACCTTCGGCGCGGTTAAATAAGGACTACTACTATGGGACAGATCACGCTTGAGAAGGTCACAAAAAGCTTTGGCGACATTCAAGTCATTCCGCCTCTGGACCTGACCATTCATGACGGAGAGTTCACAGTGTTTGTCGGCCCATCAGGTTGCGGCAAATCCACATTGCTGCGACTGATTGCAGGGCTAGAAGACATCACTTCGGGTACTATAAAAATTGACGGAATAGACGCGACAAATATACCGCCTGCCAAGCGTGGACTGGCAATGGTATTTCAATCCTATGCGCTTTATCCGCATATGAGCGTGCGCAAGAACATCGCCTTTCCAATGCGAATGGCCAAAATCGAGCAGGCCGAACAGGACCGACGGATCGAACAGGCAGCGGCTGCGCTGAATCTGGCCGATTATCTGGACCGCAAGCCCGGGCAACTGTCTGGCGGTCAACGACAGCGGGTCGCCATCGGGCGTGCCATCGTGCGCGAGCCTTCGGCGTTTCTTTTTGACGAACCGCTATCAAACCTCGACGCAGCACTGCGCGTCGGTATGCGGCTTGAAATCAGCGAGCTGCACAAGCGGCTGGCCACAACGATGGTCTACGTCACGCATGACCAAGTCGAGGCTATGACCATGGCCGACAAGATCGTGGTTTTGCGGGCTGGTTTCATCGAACAGGTAGGCTCGCCGCTAGAACTATACAAAACACCGCGTAACATTTTTGTCGCCGGGTTCATCGGGTCACCCAAAATGAACCTCATCGAAGGGGCTGAGGCCGCCAAACACAACGCCCATACAATCGGCATTCGTCCAGAACATATCGATGTAAGCGAAACCGACGGGTTGTGGCAGGGCAAAGTGGGTGTCGCCGAGCATCTGGGATCAGATACTTTTTTCCACGTTCATGACACCGGGCTTGCAGACATGATTACCGTGCGCGCGCCCGGCGAGGTGAACTTCAAACATGGCGACCGTATCCATCTGACACCCAGAGCGGATCAGTTCCACAGGTTCGATGCGCAGGGATTGAGGATCACATGAAACGGCTCGACGGAAAAACGGCCCTGATAACCGGAGCGGCACGTGGGATTGGATTGGCTTTTGCTGAGGCCTATGTGCGCGAAGGAGCGCGGGTAGCCATTGCTGACATCGATATTGACCGCGCCCGCCGTGCTGCAGCGCAGATCGGCAAAGCGGCGATGGCTGTGGAAATGGACGTGACCCAACAGGAGAGTATTGACCGGGCCGTGGACCGTACCGTCGAGACGTTTGGGCGGATTGATATTCTGATCAACAATGCGGCTCTATTTACGGCCGCCCCTATCACTGAAATCGATCGCTCAGACTTTCAGCGGGCCTTTGACATCAATGTAAGCGGTACGCTGTTCACCCTGCAATCTGTGGCCCGGCACATGATCGCACGTGGCGGTGGTGGCAAAATCATCAACATGGCCAGCCAGGCAGGACGGCGCGGCGAACCGCTGGTAGCCGTATACTGTGCAACCAAGGCCGCAGTGATCAGCCTGACGCAGTCCGCGGGACTGAACCTCATCCAGCATGGGATCAACGTGAACGCGATATCACCAGGTGTGGTGGAGGGAGAACACTGGGACGGTGTCGACGCCTTCTTTGCTAAATATGAGAACAAGGCTCCGGGCCAAAAAAGGAAAGAGGTCGGTGACGCCGTTCCTTATGGGCGCATGGGATCGGCGCAGGACTTGACTGGTATGGCGATCTTTCTGGCAAGCCAAGAAGCCGATTATATCGTCGCGCAAACATATAATGTCGATGGCGGACAATGGACAAGCTGATGCAAATGAAACTGTCCCTCTCTACCCTCGACAAGCTACCCGAAACGGTTGCCCGTCCGTCCTACCACCGAAAGGATTTATCCCCCGGGATCCTACACATAGGCGTCGGAAATTTTCATCGTGCGCATCAGGCAGTCTATCTCGACAAGCTGTTCAATACCGGTCGAGATCTCGACTGGGCAATTATTGGTGCCGGGGTCAAAAGTTTCGACGCCGATCGCCGGTTGCTGATGCAGGATCAAGACTGGCTGACCACCGTAGTCGAACTTGATCCCCATGGATTATCAGCTGGCATCAACGGGGCAATGATAGATTTTCTTGACGTTGACGGCGAGACGCTGATTAACAAATTGGCCGATCCGGCGATCCGAATTGTGTCGCTGACCATCACCGAAGGCGGCTATTTCGTCGATGCTGCGGGTGGGTTTGACGCAGATCATCAAGAGATTGTCCGCGACGCCGCCAATCCCGGAGCACCGCAAACCGTGTTCGGGTTGCTTTTGGCAGGGCTGCAATTACGCCATTCTCTCGGTCATGCGCCCTTTACCATCCTGTCCTGCGATAACCTTCCTGAAAACGGCCAGGTCACACGCCAAAGCATCGAAGGGCTTGCCAACCTGATCTCGCCGGATCTGCGGGACTGGGTGTCCGAAAACGTGGCCTTTCCAAATTCAATGGTCGATTGCATCACGCCCGGCACATCACAGCGCGAAATAGATATGGTCAGAGATACGTTCGGTATCGAAGATGCCTCCCCTGTTGTCTGCGAACCCTTCCGGCAATGGGTCATGGAAGACAACTTTCCACTGGGGCGCCCAGCGCTGGAACAGGTCGGCGTTGAATTTGTGGACAACGTAGTGCCCTACGAGACCATGAAACTGCGCATCCTGAACGCCGGTCATGCGGCCATTGCTTATCCGGCTGCGTTGCTAGGACACCAGTACGTACATGACGCCATGGCAGATCCGGATATCGCATCCTGGCTCGTTCAACTTATGCGGCGCGAAGTTATTCCGGTACTTCAGCCGATCGCCGGAGTGGACTTCGACGCCTACCTCGAAACCTGTGTCTCCCGCTTTGCCAACCCGGCCATCGGCGACACCATCGCGCGGCTGTGCCAGGATGGGTCGAACCGTCAACCAAAATTCGTGTTTCCAACCATCACCGATGCTCTGGCAAAAGACACTGATATTGAAGGACTTACATTGGAGGTGGCGCTGTGGTGCCTGTACTGCGCCCAACCGGGATTTGTGGTTGAGGACGCCCGGGCAGATCGGCTTTCCACCGCCGCCTTGGCCAGTAAATCTGACCCTGCCGCGTTTTTAAGCATTCGGGATGTTTTTGGCGATCTGGCCGCGAACGACCGTTTTGCAAATGCCTTTACGCGTCAGATGGGGGAGCTCTGGACACAAGGCCCGCGCCACGTGATACAACGTTATCTTCGCAAAGCGAATGAGTAGATCCTGCGCCGATTTTCTGACAACAGAGCTGGCAGCGCCCCTCATACCAAGCGGACATCCTAAACGTTTCAAAATCATTGTCCGCGCAACAGGATGCGGGGCCTCGTCACTGTGCAAGTTGGTAAAGCGATTGAACTTGGATTGAATGCTATAACTTAGCCTCCCGAATGCTTGTAGTTGAACAATGGTCGTTCGACCGGGTTATTACTGCATGCCACTTGGTCTTTGGTCGGACACGGGTCAGTAGGTTAGGCCTGCACAATCTCTGCACGAAATTAGCTCTTCATCTGCACGAGTTGCGAACGGGAAGTGCAAATTTCTCGCTCATTAGTTTCCTTGAAAACAAAGTGATTTCTTGGAGAACAGTGATGAGCAGGCAACTTGTGATCAATGGCGTTCCCGATTGCATACAGCAAGATGGATGGTGGCTAGCCAGTGATAGCACCAATGCAGTGGATGGCAGCAGTCGAGATCAGATTCCAAGATCCGCAAGTTTCGTCAAGCGACACCCCTGGGCCTTCCCAGCTCTTGCCCTCCTCACTCTGCTAGCGGACTGGTTGTTCTGGCAGCAAAACCTTGGACTGTCCGTCGTTCTGTTTGCCCTGGCCCTATCGTCATCCATTCTGGCGCTCAAACCAGGAGGTGCCAGCCGACGCGAAACAGTGACTGCATTTGTGTTTGAGCTGGCCTGCAACCTGCCAGTGGTGGAACAGCTTCAGCCCATGTCATTTCTGTTCACGGTCATTGGGATCATCGTTCTGATTGTTTGGGTTGCCTATGGACGGGTTATCGAGTGGTGGCAGGCCGCATGGGCATTCCTGCGTCTCTCAATCGTTGGACCGTTTGTGCTGCCCGTGACGATTGCCGGTGAGATAAAAGGAGCCCAAACAAAAGTAGATCTCAAGCAGCAAACCAAGGCCCTGATCCTGCCGCTGTCTATCGGGCTGGTCTTCCTGTTTCTTCTCACCTCTGCCAATCCAATACTGGAACGGTTTCTTGACCAGTTTGCAGCGCTAGAGTTTTTGTCACCCAAGCAAATCTGGCGTGGCTTATTCTGGATTGCCACAGCATCGCTGATCTGGCCCTATCTGAACCTGCGTGAGAAATGGCTGGGCCCCGTGGCAAAAGCGCCAGAGTTTGCCTCCACTCGGTCACCCTGGTTGTCGTCAATCGTGAACGCAGAGTCGGTCAGAAACTCCCTTATACTTTTCAATGTTCTTTTTCTGGTTCAAACCGTGATGGACATCGGCGTGTTGACGGGTGGGATGTCCTTGCCCGATGGAATGACATTTGCCCGCTATGCCCATCGCGGAGCCTATCCGTTGGTCGCGACAGCCCTGATTGCCGGTGTGTTTGCAATCGCCACCCACAAGATGATCAAGGAGAACCGTTTTCAGCAGAAACTGCTGTACCTATGGCTTGGCCAAAATCTGTTTCTGGTCATCACTGCGGCATACCGGCTAAGCCTATATGTCGACGCCTATACGCTGACCTACCTACGGGTTTCGGCCTTTATTTGGATGCTGCTGGTCTTCGCAGGGCTGATCCTGACACTTGTGCAAGTGTCACAATCAAAGAGCATTTCGTGGTTGGTTCGCTCCAATTTGGTGGTTCTAGCAGCGACACTTTATCTGTGCTGTTTCGTGAATTTTGCCTATGTGATTGCGAGTTACAATTTGCAAAACGCCACTGCTGAAAACCGGTTTGATGAAAGATACATATGCGAACTGGGCGAGCAAGCATTGCCTTTGATCTTGGAACAAGACCGGAAAACAGGAACTCGCATGTGTATGGGATACCATTACGGTAGGCCTATTTTTGAACCAATCAGCGATTGGCGCGATTGGGGCTTTCGCAAATGGCGTCTCCAAGCGTATCTTGGCGAAAAATTGTATAGGTAGAGACAGTCATGTCCGGCCGAATTCTTATTGTCGACGATGATCCAAATATTCGTGAAGTGATCGGCTACGCAGTTGAAAAATCTGGCTATACCACAATCTTCGCTGAAAACGGTCTAACAGCGCTGGAGGCTGCCAGAACAGGAAGCCCCGACCTTATCGTGTTGGATATTGGCCTACCGGAATTCGATGGGCTGGAGGTTTGCCGCGAAGTCAGGAAAAACTCTGATGTGCCCATTCTGTTTCTGACAGCCAGAGACGATGAGATTGACCGGATAATTGGTTTGGAAATTGGTGGCGACGACTATGTCACAAAACCATTTTCGCCAAGGGAACTGGTTGCACGGATCAAGGCGATCCTGAAAAGGGTGGCGCCGCCTATAAGGCAAGTGGTGCAAACGTTTGTCCACGGTGATTTGGAAATCGATGCCCACCGCCATTTGTGCCGCGTGGCCGCACAAGAGGTAGCATTGACAGCCTCTGAATTTTCCCTGCTCAAGGCGCTAATGGCCAATCCAGATAACGTCATGTCCCGCCACCAGCTGACCGAAGCGATGTACGGCAACAACATCCATGTCTCAGACCGAACAATCGACAGTCATATCCGAAACATAAGGAACAAACTGACGACGGCTGGGTGCCCGAACAGCATCGTCACTGTACATGGCGTAGGCCTGAGGATGGGAACATGCCTGACAGGATAACCTCTGGATGGCGGCCTCGGCTGTCGGCGGTGCTGCTACTGGTGCTTGGGCTGGTGTTGTGTCTGCCTTTTGCCGGGCTGTTTCTTTTTAAATTCTACGCCAGCCAACTTGTCCAGCAAACCGAAGAGAGCCTGCTAACACAGGCCTCGGTTCTGTCTGCCACTTACGCGCAGCTTTACAAGACGCAAACCGGCGATGGAATTCCCGTTTCAGATAAGCCGCTGAACGTTACTCCGGTTTTTCCGTCGCTATCGATCAACAACGATAGTGTTCTGCCACCTCGCCCCGATGCAGTCGCACGTGTGAACATCCCCAACTCCGCATACTTGGAAATAGGCGCGCAACTCACCCAGATTGTAGAGGCGTCCCAGGCGCAGACGCTGGCCGGATACAGGTTGCTTGATGCGAAAGGGAACGTAATCGGAGGCAGCGCAGAGGTAGGGCTTTCACTGGCCCACGTGGATGAGGTCGCACAGGCATTCAAAGGGGAAACCGTCTCGGTGGCTCGTGTGCGCATTCGGGAAGGCCGGGAGCCTTTCCTTTATGCATTTAGCCGGGGAACCAGAGTCAGGGTTTTTGTGGCAATGCCCGTAATCGTCAAAGATAACATTATCGGAGCCGTCTATATTAGCCGCACTCCAAACCACATCTTCCGCTTCTTGTATGGCGAACGGTTCAATCTGACCAAAGCGGGTGCTTTCATCTTCATTTCCACGGCTTTGATTGGCTTGGTGTTCTGGCGTTTCATTACCCGCCCGATACACACCCTGATGCAGCGCACGCAGGCCATTGGCAACGGAAGTAGAAGATGGGAGCCTATCAACCACTATGGAACCCGAGAAATTGAGAACCTCAGCAACAGTTTTCAGTCGTTGACGGCGCGGCTTCAGGATCAACAAGACGCGTTGAAATCCTATACGGCGCATGTAACGCATGAATTAAAGTCGCCATTGACAGCGGTGAAGGGCGCCGCTGAATTGTTGCGAGAAAATGAGATGACCGATGAACAGCGGCATAGGTTTCTTGACAACATCGAAAAAGATACAGCGCGCATGGAAGAGCTACTGGCCAGCATGCGTAAATTCAGCTTAGCGGATCAAAATGCAAGTGTTGGATCCTCTAGCCTTAGTGGGTTGGAAAAAGAAATCCGTTCCAGCTTCCCCAAGCTCGAAATCGGGATGCAAAACGAGACATTTTTTCTGCCTGTTCACCAAAACACGCTGCGGATCATCCTGACACATCTGTTGGAAAATGCCGCCCAACATAAGGCCCGAACAGTCGCTCTGGAAGTTGGCACGAGCACCAAGGGAGCCTGGTTGACGGTCAGCGATGATGGCGCTGGTATCAGCGTGGGAAATCAGGAAAAGATCATGACCCCCTTTTTCACAACCCGGCGAGAACAAGGGGGGACGGGAATGGGCCTTAACATCGTAAAATCGACAGTTGAGGCATTGGGTGGAAACCTGTCTTTAGAAACTCGGGGAAACGGGGCCTGTTTTCGCATCACTTTTGACGGTTGATATATCGCAGAACCAATGGCCCATTGCTTTCATCTGTCCATCTTTCGGCGTACCAACCATACCCGTTTTCAGGTTGCAGCCATTATTGGAAGGTGTCCGTTCAAAAAAGCACCCGTTTTGCGGCCATCCGGAACGGATTGCGAACACCCGAACGCCCACTTTGAAATTCAAGTAATTCTCTGATAGGTTGAGTTCATCCTGTAACATCGTCTCAGACGTTTATATTTGGGGGAAGTCATGTATCACGCAATTCGTTCTCAAGAAGTCAAGAAAGTCATATCCGTTGAAGGTCCGTCACTGCTAATTGCGATTGTTGTCGCCAGTACCTTCTACAAATTTGGTTCATTCCTATTAGAGCTGCTTGTCTTTTTGCCAACTTGGTTTGTTCTGAGTTTTGCCATTTCGACACTTGGTCGGAAGTTCGGAGTAATTTCAGAAAAATCATAAAGCCGGAGAACTGACATGGCAAAAGTCATCCAAGCGGACGCGCGCCTTTTAGAAAACCCACGCCGAAAAAAGCCACGTAGGCTAAAACCTTTTTCGCACAGTACGCACAAGGCCCGTGCGAAGTGGTTTGAGATCCGTGAGACTTGGCCATACAGGGAAGTGAACATGTGCGTGTTTCATGAAGAGCGCAACCGCTTTGAAACAAACGCGCCTGCCCTGCCTGTGAATTGGCAACAAGCTGGCCCGACCAACATCGGCGGACGAATGACCAGTCTTGCAACCGACCCAACTGACCCTGACCGCCTTATTGCCGGTGCCGCTGGTGGCGGCGTTTGGGCCAGTTCGAACGCTGGACGTAGCTGGGCCCCGCTTTGGCATCGTCAACCGACATTGAATGTTGGCGCCGTTACAATGGATCCATCCAATCCAAATGTGATCTATGTCGGAACCGGAGAAGCCAATCAGTCAGCGGACTCGCATCCCGGCGTTGGTATTTTCGTCAGCCGTGATGGAGGGTCCAATTGGACGGTTTTCGCCGATGCCGAAGCCGCCCACTTACCAAGCCGGATTGGCGCTATTGTAGTCGACCCGGCGAATGGGAATCATATCCTGCTTGGCGGGGTCTCGCACAGTTCGGCTGACTTTCGCGAGGGCCTGTACAGGACGACCGATGGGGGCAGTACGTGGTCCCGCGCAGACGACATTACGCCGGGCCGGTACAGATGCCATGACATTCGCTTTGGCGCAGGCCAGACTATCTTTGCCACGATTGAGGCGCGCAGCAGGCTGTCCGGTATCTGGCGTAGCGAAGATGGCGGCACATCCTGGACACAGTTGCAGACCGGCCTGCCAAGCGGCGACCAGCTGCGACGCGGATCCTTGGCCGTTGCACCATCTGATCAAACCCGCATATACGCCCAGTTCAGTTCCAGCGGCGGGGGTGTCCAGGGTATTTACCGTTCGAATGATAGCGGCGACAGTTGGCGGCCCATCGCTGGTGGACATTTAGATTCCGAACGGCAAATGGGCTATAATAATACGATTGTCGTACACCCGACCAATCCAGATCATGTTCTGTGCGCGGGCGTCGAAGTGCATAGGACAACAAATGGCGGCGCAAGCTGGCAAAAGCGGACACGGTGGAGTGCCGAGATTGGCGATGGCGATTACGCCCATGCCGACCAACATGCGCTGGTCATGCCCGTCGGCGCGCCCGGCCGTGTGTATGCAATGAACGATGGCGGCATGGATGTCAGCGAAAACGGCGGAACAACCTGGGAAAATCGCAGTGATGGGCTGGAAGTCTGCATGTTCTATGACTTCACGGTCGCTCAATCGAATGCCGACTTCTATGGCGGTGGATTTCAGGACCAAGGCACCAACATCACAACATCCGGCAGGGCCGACGATCATTTCATGATCAGTGGCGGCGATGGCGGCTGGTTCGAAATTGACCCCAGCAATGAGATGCACTTTTATACTTCGTCACAGCGGATGCGGATACTGCGTTTTCGAGGTGACTTGGACCCGCCATGGTCTGACGTGTCTCCGCTACCCGCAAATAGCCAAGAAAGACAACGCACCTGGATGGTCTACATCGCTATGGACCCAAACAATTCGCAGCGCATTTTTACAGGCACAAGCCGTGTGTTTCGTACAATCGATGACGCGCAAAACTGGTTGGCCGTTTCACACCCGCTTGACGATAGTATAATCACCGCCATCGAGATCTGCCGGGCTGACAGCGATCGGATCTATATTGGTACAACAAACGGCGGGCTTTTCCGATCCATCGATGGCGGCGACACTTGGAGCGGCGATCTGTCCGGTCCGGCGTTACCGGGGCGCACTGTAACCCGCATTGCAGCGCATCCGGTCGACGCGGATACAGTGTTTTGCACAGTTGCAGGATTCGGGCACCCTCATGTTTATCGATCAGCCGACGGCGGGTTGAGCTGGCGTGATGCCGGAACCGGGCAATTACCTGATGTGCCGCATCACAGTCTCGCCATTTCACCAACTGAACCGGGCCGGGTCTTCGTCGCGCATGATCTGGGCGTCTCGGCTTCGTTGGATGGGGGGGCGACTTGGCAAAATATCTCAGGCGATTTGCCCAATCAAATGGTTGTGGATCTGGCCATACATGTCTCCGAGAACCGTTTGTTCGCAGCAACTTATGGCCGCAGTGCCTGGAAGTTGGACCTGTCGACGCTTTAGTGGCGGTCCTTGAACCATTTCTCGCGGGCATCGAGGTCCTCAACCTCGGTGGCTTCAGGAGCCTTGAATGAGCGTAAATCGTCTAGTCCGGGCACAGACTGGTTGGGGGCGACAAGGGTCCAATAGAGACCGCCAAAATGTATGTGATCATGGCCCCTGGCGGCGTCAAATGTACCGGGTATCGCAGTCACCGACTGTGGTTGATTGGGCAAGAGATGTGCCTCAATCTGGCCCGATGCAATTTGAACACCTAAAACTTTGTCTGGCCGGGCAGACTTCCAAAACAATTCAGTCGCCGGATCTGCTTCAAGATCGGCGAGAGGCAGAATGAGCAGTCGTGTTCCCTCGCCAACCTCGCGCCATTCCGCATTTTCATGACGAACCGCAAGTTTGAGCATGGCATTCAAGGCTTGTTGGTTGGAGGCGTCGCAACTCATAAAATAAAGGTATCACTTGCTATCGCATACAGCAATCGGCCTAGGATGATTGGTTGTGGGATATAGCGGACCCTATTATTTCGGTATCCGCCGTGTAGTGTCGCGGGTGCCGGAATGGGCTACTATCGGGATGTTCAGAGTTTCGCTATTTTCTAAGCTAGCTACGTGGCATGGACGCTACCGGTTTACGCGGAGCCGGAATCTCAAGCGCTTTCAAAACCATTTCACTCTGCCGGGTGACATTCATTTTTTGGAACACAATTCTCAAATATTGCCGCGCACTGGCTTCTGTTATTCCCGCCTGGCCCGCGGCTTCGCGTACAGACAATCCTTGGACCATAAATCCAGCCATGCGTGACTGGCTAGGCGTCAACCCAAACAATCGGCACAGCACTTCATTTTGTGTTTCAACTGGCCGCCGCGGATCACGCAGAACCAGAAGCGCCATATTCATGCGTTAGCATTACCAATTATCGCAGCAAATTCAACATCTTGGATGATTTCAAACTTTTTCACATCAACAGCCTGTTTCACTTTAATTTTGCTGCGCGATTTTGTACTGCTCATGTAACGAGATTGCAGGCAGGCAACCCAATACCATGGCAGACTATGATTACATCATTATCGGTGCGGGCTCAGCTGGTTGTGTGCTGGCAGAGCGGTTAAGCGCATCGCAGCGGCACAAAGTCCTTGTGCTCGAGGCCGGAGGTCGCGGCAGGTCGCCGTGGATTTCGCTGCCTCTTGGATATGGCAAATCTTTCCATGACCCCAAGGTGAACTGGAAATACGACACCGTAGCTGAGGAAGCACTGGCTGGCCGAAAGGGTTATTGGCCCCGGGGCAAGGTCGTTGGTGGGTCCGGCGCCATCAACGCGCTGGTCTATGCACGCGGACTGCCGAAAGACTTTGATGATTGGGCGGCGGCTGGTGCGACCGGCTGGAACTGGGCGGCGGCGCTGGAAACTTATGAGGCGCTGGAAACTCAAATCAAGCCGGACGGCAGCCGACGGGGCACGGGGCCACTGCACGTGCAGGATGTATCGGACCAGATCCATCCCTCAAATCGGCATTTCTTTGCCGCAACACAAGAACTAGGTCTGCCTGCTACCGACGATATCAATGGCTTGGACAATGAAGGCGCTACAGCTTACCAGATCAACACCAGCGGCGGGCGGCGCATGCATTCAGCGCGTGCCTTTTTGGCACCAGCCCTAAAGCGGCCGAATGTCACCCTTTTGACCGGCGCGTTGGTTGAGAACCTCGGGATCGAGGCAGGCAAAGCCACCTCGGTGCAGGTTCGGCACAAGGGGCGCCTTATACAGTACACGGCTGGGCGAGAGATCATTCTTTCAGCAGGCACCGTGACGTCGCCGCGAATTCTTCAACTGTCGGGCATCGGCCCAGTGGGGCTGCTGAAATCTCATGGGATCACGCCGATCCTGGATAATCCGAATGTGGGTGGCCACCTGCAGGATCACCTGGGTATAAACTATTACTTCCGCGCGACAGAGCCGACATTGAACAACGTATTAAGGCCCTTCCACGGCAAGCTGCGCGCAGCTTTGCAGTATGCCATGACAAGACGCGGGCCGCTGTCGCTTTCGGTGAACCAATGTGGCGGTTATTTCAGGTCGACAACAGAGATCGAGTACCCTGATCAACAGCTCTATTTCAATCCGGTCACTTACACCACAACCTCGAACGGCAAACGCACCGTGGTACAGCCGGACCCTTTCCCTGGTTTCATCTTGGGTTTTCAGCCGTCGCGACCCACCAGCCGAGGACGGATCGATATCAGCGCCCAAGACCCTGAGGCACCGCCACTGATCCATCCCAATTCTTTGTCATCTGATGAGGACCAAAGGCAGGTCATGGCCGGCGGTAAGCTGTGTCAGCAGCTGATCGCGACCAACGCTCTGGGGCGGCTGGTGGAAAACGCCATGGACCCCGACTTGCGCAGTATGTCACCAAAGGAAATCCTTACGGACTTCCGGGAACGTTGTGGCACTGTTTTTCATCCTGTTGGGACTTGCCGAATGGGTGAAGATACCAGTGACTCGGTGGTCTGTCCCCGACTGAAGGTGCACGGCGTGGCAGGGCTTAGGGTCGTGGATGCATCAGTGTTTCCCAATATTACCTCGGGTAATACCAATGCCCCAACCATGATGCTGGCCCATCGGGCGGCCGGCTTAATTCTGGAGGACGCATCATGAGCACCCCATATTCCGCGTCCGGCGCAGTGCCGGTCAGCTATGCTCGCGGCAAGGAAGACACTGGTCCACGGATCCGCAGGATTGAAACTTTCAGCACCCCCTTGATTGGTTTTGTTCGCGTCACCGCCGAGGACGGCTCCACTGGCTGGGGGCAGGTCTCGACCTATAACAGCGACCTCACCTGTGAGATCCTGCATCGTCAGGTTGCCCCCTGGGCGCTGGGGCGCGGTATGGATGCCCTGGAACAGGTAATCACAGAGATCCCATTGCGCGAACATAAGTTTCCAGGCACTTACCTGCGCCGTGCCATGGCCGGATTTGACACCGCCGTCTGGGACTGGCGTGGCAAGGCAGCGGGCAAACCTGTCGCAGAACTCCTGGGCGGCTCTGCGGGTCCGGTCCGTGCCTATGCCTCTTCAATGCGGCGCGACATCACTCCGGAAGATGAAGCGGCGCGTCTGATCAATCTGCGTGACAGATACGGGTTTGATGCGTTCAAAGTCCGTGTCGGCGCAGAATGCGGCCAAGACCGCGACGAATGGCCGGGGCGAACCGAAGCCATCATCCCCGCTATCCGAAAGGCCATGGGGTCGGATGCGGCGCTTTTGGTTGACGGCAACTCCGGTTTCAGCCCCGTCCGTGCGATAGAGGTGGGCCGGATGCTCGAGAACAACGGCTATGAACATTTCGAGGAGCCATGCCCGTATTGGGAACTAGAGCAGACCGCTGAGGTGACGCGAACCCTTGCCATCGATGTTTCTGGCGGCGAGCAAGACTGGGACTTGCAGCAGTGGAAACGGATCATCGCGATGCGCGCCGTGGACATTATTCAGCCCGACATCCTCTATGTGGGTGGCATGGCGCGCAGCATGGAGGTCGCCCAGATGGGCCATGCGGCTGGTCTGAGCTGCACTCCGCATTGTGCCAACCTTTCGCTTGTTACGCTTTTCACCATGCACCTGCTGCGCGCTGTTCCCAACGCAGGTCGATATCTCGAATTTTCGATCGAGGGTGACGACTACTACCCCTGGCAGCGCGATCTATTCTTGAACGATCCCTATACGATCACTGACGGCAAAGCTTTTGTTTCCGAAGCACCGGGCTGGGGGGTGGAGATCAATCCCGAATGGCTTGCGACGTCCACCTACAAATGCAGCGACAACACCTGAGCTGACAGGGTTTGAAGCCGCTCTTTTGATAGCATCCCCTGCCCCAAAATTGGGTTTATCTTCGCTCTCGAACCTGGTCTTGTTTTCAGGCTGGTTCAGCCCGGAGCGGACCGCCGAAAAGTTGTTTAATTGTCAGGGATACTTATACAGATTGACCAGCTTCGGGTTTTTGCCGCGACGCAAACCAACGACACAGTGGCGGATAGGACAGATCCCCAGTCTGCTCCTTACAATGTCTGGTCCTCACGATGTCCGGCTTTATGTTTGAACCACGCGGAAGGCTACGTTTTAATTTCAGATTGGTACCCAATTGAGAATGATGCGCTCCACGTCTCACAATTTGATCACAGCCATCTTGTCCTGCGTCATGTCGTGTATTGTATAGCCGATACCTCCGGTATTGTAGCCTGACTGGCGACGGCCCGCAAAAGGCATCCAATCCACCCGAAATGCACTGTGATCATTGACCATGACCGCCGTAGCATCCAGGCGCTGCACGGCCTCCATTGCAACGTCAAGAGACTTGGTGAACACTGCGGCTTGAAAAGCAAAAGGCAGGTCATTCGCGGCCTGAAATGCAGCCTCCATGGTGTCGTAGCTATAGATGCAGACAACCGGTCCGAAGATCTCCATCATTGAAACGCGGGCGTCCTGGGGCGGGTTCAACAGAACTGTGGGCGCGTAAGTCGTCTCGCCCAGCCGTTTACCACCCGCCAGCAGCCTAGCCCCGCCCTGAACGGCTTCGTCCACCCACTGCGCGACGCGATCAACCTCTGCAGGTCTGATCAACGGGCCGCAGTCTACAGACGGGTTGGTCGCATCACCAACTTTCAGTGCGCTGGCAGCCTCTGCAAGTTTCTGTGCGACATCGTCGGCAATGGCTTGGGGCGCAAAAACCCGCTGGACGGATACGCAGACCTGTCCGGAGTGATAAAAACCGCCTTTGACAAGTGAGGGGATCATCGCGTCAATATCTGCGTTTTCATCGACGATAACCGGCGCGGCTCCGCCATGTTCCAGCGCGCAACGGGTGCCCGGCGCTAGTTTTGAACGCAGCATCCAGCCAACCCGGGCCGACCCGATAAAGGAAAAGAAGCCAACGCGGGGATCGGTAATCATCGTCTCGGCCACATCGTTTTCACAAGCGGCAAAATGGCACCATTCCTTTGGCAGGCCAGCTTCATGCAACATGCCAACAAAGGTCCTGCAAGACAGCGGTGTGTCCAGGGCAGGTTTGACAAGCACCGGACATCCAGCAGCCACGGCCGGGGCAACCTGATGCACAATCAGGTTCAGGGGGTGATTAAAGGCGCTTGCCGCCACCACAACGCCAATCGGTTCACGCTGTGTAAAGGCGATACGGCCTGATCCAGCCTCGGTGAGATCCATGGGAATTTCCTTCCCCGCCATCTGACCGATCTCATGAACACAAAGTTCAACCCCGTCGATGGCACGCTTCACTTCAACGCGCGCATCAACCAGCGGCTTACCACCCTCGCTTGCGATCAGCAGGGCCAGCTCTTCAAACCGTTGCGCCATCAGTGTGGCCGTTTTTTTCAGGACATCGATCCTTTTAAAGGCAGGCAGCCAGCTATCCCGGTTCCGAAAAAGGCCATGAGCCACCCCAAGCATGGTGTCGATATCCAACCACGAGCGCGTTTCAACGCTGCCGATACGCTCCAGGCTGTATGGGTTGACGACGTCTAGTGTTCTGCTCATATCAGGCACGCCTTCGCCGCCAGCTCGTCAATCAGGACGCGCTGGTTTTCGCTGTAGTCGACAGGCACATCAATCAGATGCACACCGCCCGCAGCAAAGGCTGCTTCAAAGGTGGCTGCCAGATCTTCTGTACGTTCAATTCTGTGGCCCGTGGCGCCATAGCTGTTCGCGTATTGAACAAAATCCGGATTGTTGAACTCAAGCCCCCAATCCGCAAAGCCGGCATGCGACTGCTTCCACCGGATCATACCGTACGAACTGTCATTCAGCACCGTCACCACAAGATTGAGTCCCAACCGCACAGCCGTTTCCAGCTCCTGGCTGTTCATCATGAACCCGCCATCACCGCAGATCGCCATGACACGGCGCTCAGGGTACAATTTGGCGGCCATCATTGCGGATGGCAGTCCTGCCCCCATCGTAGCCAAGGCATTGTCGAGCAGGACAGTATTGGGCTGATAAGCCTTGTAATTACGGGCATACCAGATCTTGTAGATCCCATTGTCGAGCGCGATGATATCGCAGTCTCCCATCACCTTGCGGGTATCCGCCACAAACCGCTGCGGGATGACTGGAAAACGGGTATCATCAGACCCTTCTGACGTATGCAGGTCAGTTTCCTGTTTGATGCGAAGGAAATAGCCGCGATCAAATTCCAGCGGACCGCCCAGGATTTCCCCAAGTCGCTCAATGGATTGCGCCAGATCACCGACCACTTCGGCCTGCGGAAAATACACTTGATCAACCTGCGCCGCTTTATAGTTCACATGAATGACTTTGGTGCCGCCCTCTTCCATGAAGAAGGGTGGTTTCTCGACGACATCGTGCCCGACATTGATGATAAGATCTGCCCTGCCAATGGCACAATGCAGGTAATCACCGTCAGACAAAGCCGCAGTTCCAAGGCAGAGTTCAGATCGTTCATCCACCACACCCTTACCCATCTGTGTATTGAAAAACGGGATCTGCGTGTCTTTTACAAACTGGCTGAGTGCACGCCGCGTATGTTTGCGGTTAGCGCCCGCACCCAATAGCAACAGCGGCATTTTAGCGGACCGGATCAGGTCAGCCGCTTCATTCAGCACCGTATCTCCCGCCACGGCATAATGGCGCGGGTGAGGCTGCAGCACTTTTTCATCGGTGTCTTCTGCGGCGATATCCTCGGGCAGTTCCAAAAGGACCGCGCCGGGGCGCTCTTCCTGCGCTGTCCTAAACGCTTCGCGGATCAGCGATGGAACGGTGTTGCCGTGCACAATTTGCTTGGACATTTTACAGATCGGAGCAAACAGACCCACGACATCAATGATTTGGAACTGCCCTTGCTTTGACTTCTTGATCGGTTTCTGACCGGTAATCATAATCAGTGGCATACCGCCAAGATGCGCATAGGCGGCCGGGGTGGCCAAATTCGTGGCACCCGGCCCAAGCGTCGCCATGCAGACCCCTGCCTTGCCTGTCAGGCGGCCATATGTGGCGGCCATAAAGGCTGCACCTTGTTCATGGCGGGTCAGCACCAATTCGATAGAAGACGTTCTCAGAGACTCCAGAACATCCAGGTTTTCTTCACCGGGGACGGCAAAGATATATTCGACGCCCTCGGCTTCCAGGGCTGCGACAAGCAGGTCTGAAGCTTTGGTGAAGGATGTTGCGCTATTTTGCGAGTCTGACATGCTATCTCCTGAAATTTATGCGGGCAAAGGGCATAAGGTTGGCCGGTAAAAAATATTGGCAGCTGTGTTTCGTAATTGTGCAGGCGTGACTTATTCCGCAGCCTGCACCCGTTCCGGTTCTTGAAACAGCTCATCCATTGAAACCGAGCGCCCATTATCCAACACAATGCGCGCGTGATACCGTTTCAGCAACCGGGGCTCTGCGACGCCGCAACTATGGGCAATGACGCTGATCTCTTTTTTCATATTCTTGGCATAATTCGCAACACGCTCTGATTTGCTGGTCGGATCAAGGCCAAACTGCAACTTGGAGTTGTGGGTCGTGATCCCGGTTGGGCAGGTGTTTTTGTTGCACTGCAGCGCCTGAATGCAGCCCAGAGCAAACATGAATCCCCGTGCTGATTTCACAAAATCGGCGCCTGCGCAAAAGGCCCAGGCCACTTCGGACGGATTGATCAGTTTGCCGCTGGCGCAGATTTTTACCCGGTCCCGCAGGCCATATTTCGTGAGAATATCAACCGCCAAAGGCAGGCTTTCGCGCAACGGCATGCCCATATTATCAATCAGGCTCATCGGGGCGGCCCCGGTGCCGCCGTCTGCGCTGTCGATGGTCACAAAGTCCGGAGCGCTTTTGGGCCCGCGAAGCATGATCTCTTTGCACAGACTGTCGAAGAACCCGTAGGCACCGATCACCGCCTTAAAACCAACCGGTTTTCCAGTGACGTTCCGCACATAGCTGATCATGTCCAGCAGATCATCAACGCTGTTAATCTCGGGGTGGCGGTTGGGGCTGATTGCGTCTTTGCCAACGTCCAGTCCGCGGATTGTTGCGATGTCCTTGGTGACCTTGGCGCCGGGTAAAATGCCGCCTTTGCCGGGTTTGGCCCCCTGGCTGAGTTTGATTTCAAACATCCTTACAGCATCATGAGCAGCAACTGCGCGCAGCTTGTCTTCATCGAAGCCGCCTTTGGGCTTGCGCACACCAAACTTGCCGGTGCCAATCTGGAAAACAATGTCGGCGCCGCTTTCCAGGTGATAGGGGGACAACCCGCCTTCACCTGTATTGATCCAGATACCGGCCTTCTTGGCCCCTGCAGCCAGCGCCCGGACGGCCGGAACTGAAATTGCACCATAGCTCATGCCTGAGATGTTGAAAATGGAGTCCGTCGTGTAGGGCTGCCGTGCATAGGGTCCGACCATGGTTTCGGACGGCTCTTTGGCATCCTGTTCCAATGTTGGAAACGGGCAATTTACAAAATACACGGTACCAGTCGGTCGCAAATCACGTGTGGACCCAAAGGCCACCGTGGAATCCACGTTTTTGGCAGCACGGTAAACCCACGAACGCTCCGCCCTGTTGAACGGCATTTCTTCACGGTCTTGCGCAAAGAAGTACTGCCGGAAGAATTCCCCCATATGCTCAAAGAAATACCGGAAGCGGGCGACCACCGGGTAATTCCGGCGCAACGTGCTTTCTGTTTGTGTCTTATCGCGGATGTATAGCACCACGATCCACAAGACACCCGCACCGACGGCGAAGATAAAAGCATAGGACAGCAGTTCCAGCAAACTCAAAACCACGTTTGATATCTCAGACATATTTTCTTGTTCCTTCACGGGATTTGGGAGGTCTTGTCTCATCCAGCCATCGCGACGCGGTTCAACTCACAATGGGACCAAAGTGCATCCATTGCACACACGAGACGATCAATTTCCTGTGCTCTATGTATTGGCGACGGGGTGATCCGGAGCCGCTCTGTTCTGCGCGGGACGGTTGGATAGTTGATTGGTTGTACATAGATGCCGTAATCCCGCAGCAAGTGATCCGACAGAGTTTTGGTAGGAACCGGGTTGCCGACGAGCACCGGCACGATGTGGCTGCCATGGTCGATGACCGGCAATCCCAGACCCTTAAGCCGCCCTTTCAGGATCTCGGCCTGTTTCTGGTGTGTCATGCTCAAATCCTGCGCATCTTTCAGAAAGGTCACGGATGCCGCAGCTTCTGCAGCCACCGCAGGAGCCAGGGTTGTGGTGAAAACAAAGCCCGGCGCATAAGACCGGACAGCATCGCATATTTTGGCGGAATCGGCGATATAGCCGCCCATCACACCATAGGCTTTGGCCAGTGTGCCGGTGATAATATCAACCCGATGCGCCAGACGGTCACGTTCGGTCACGCCGCCGCCGCGCGGACCATACAGTCCCACCGCATGCACCTCGTAGATATAGGTCAGGGCGCCGAATTCATCCGCCAGACCCCGTGCGCACCGTTGGTCATTCAAATGGTCCATTTCTTTGTTCCACAGGTCAGGTCGGACGCGCTTGGCATTCGCCAGGCCCGATTTTGGAAATGGATTGCAAGGCAGTTGTGAACTTGCCGCAACTTAAATGCGCGAACCGGTGGGGACCGATCCGCGCCCATTTCCTTTTGGGCGAAGGCAAGAAAAGGCAGGCGCTAATGCGAATGGATGTTCGCTTTGCCTGCCCTATTCAGCGTTCAACACCGGATAGGCTTCAACGTAAATCCAGTCGGTTTTCCGGGCTGGTATATGACAGGATTTACACTCGGAACGGTAATTTTCCGTGGTCGTCAAATCACGGTCATCTGCCCCGAAATAGGCCCAACCCCAACCGGTCCCCCACAGATCATTGCCCTCAAACCGGTCATGGTTGTCCTTCACCATCACGAACCAACCGGTTGTCTCTGCCGCGTAGGCTGCGGTACCGGTTGTGTAATTGCCGGTTTCGGTTTCCAGAAGTTCCTTCACCAGAACAGCGCCGTCAGGGAACGCACCGTGTTCCAAATAATGTTCAATAACCCCCGGCTGAGTATAGACCACATGCTGTCCAGCAGCTTCACCATCGTCCAGAATGGTCCAGGCCCCTAGCGAGGGCCAGCTGGATCGGAAATTCCTATCGGGCATATGTATGCTGCCGTTTGGCCCAACAACGCCATAAGTTGGCACAGAAAAATCCTGTGCCAACCCGGGAGATACTCCAATCAAACCGATCAGAGCGAGGCAGCCCGCTGCAATTTTCATCGATCAGTTTCCCTGGACCGCACGCAGTACTGGATAGAACTGCGTGAAAACAAAATCTGTATCCGCATTGGATTCATGACATGAATTGCAGGATTCCGCCGGGAACGCTTGTGCTGTTTCAGCATAGGGTTCGCCGCTGTGCCCAAAACTGTAATAGACCCAACCGCCTGGCTCATCACTGAAACGCCCGGTGTCCTTGATCGTCAGTTCCAATCCAACGAACTCCCCCTGGAAATACCCGTTTCCGGAGACTTCGAAACACGCCCCATCTGCCTCTGTGCAGTCACTCCCTTCGCGGAGCATAACCAGTTCTTTGGCAATCTGTGTCCCATCTGCCCATT
This sequence comes from Parasedimentitalea marina, assembly GCF_004006175.1. Lineage (GTDB taxonomy): Bacteria > Pseudomonadota > Alphaproteobacteria > Rhodobacterales > Rhodobacteraceae > Parasedimentitalea > Parasedimentitalea marina. The sequence goes on along the minus strand of NZ_CP033219.1, from coordinate 1,480,552 downwards.
CACCTGTCTCGGCGAAATGGTCAAAAGCCGACGGTTCCACGTATACATTGTGGAATTCAGGAAATGACGCCTGACCATCATTCAAAGCATTTGGTGTCAGTGGTGCACCGATAAAAACCCAACGGCGGTAGTCAGTCGGAGCCATCACTGCCCCATCATCTGCAAAAGATGCTTCGGCAACTTTGCCCGAGTTGGATTGAGCCACAACCGCACCGGTCAGAGCGACTCCTGCAATTGCCGCAATGCCTGCAATATGACGTAAGTTCATTGGGTAGTCTCCTTGTTGCCTCATAGAAGACTAGTGTTTTCTTCAGCACGTCTGTGTTATGGATTATATAACCAACAGCCACATATTCATGGGTTATTGAGAGACATGGACTTACGCCGTATCCGATATTTTCTCGTCTTAGCCCGGACACTTAATTTCTCTCAGGCTGCTAGAGAATTGAAAGTCTCTCAGCCTGCTCTGAGCAAGGCCATCAAACAGCTTGAAGCCGAATTTGGCGGATCTCTGATCCGGCGTGAGGGCCGCCTTTCACATTTGACTCATCTTGGCGAACGCATGCGGGCCTCCCTGCAGCAAGTAGAAGACGCCTCTCTGCGTGCTGAACAGCTTGCATCACGGTTAACCAAGACCGAAACGGCCTGTATTCGTATCGCGGTCATGTGCACAATTGACCCAGGCAAAGTCAGCGAATGCCTGGCTGAGTTCCAGCAAAAATTTCCGGGCCTGGCTGTCGAACTTCTGGATGCGACAGCTGAATCTATTCAGGATGTTTTGCTGGATGGAAAAATAGACATAGCAATACTTGGCAGCCCAGTTGAAGCGGTGCCGCGTTTACGCGTGCATGAGCTGTTTCAGGAGGAAATGATTATTGCTTGCGGGGTCAATTTTCGATTGGCTTCACGAAGCTCCATCCCACTGAAAAAGTTGACAGACTATCCGTATCTTGATCGTCTGCGCTGCGAGTTCCGGGAAATGGTGGTTGGGATGACCGACGCGCATGACGTAGAGCTAAATGTTGTCACCAGCAGCGAGCGGGAAGATTGGATTAAATCGCTTCTTATGCAAAACCACGGCGTATCAATTATGCCAACGAGCTCGGCCAAAGCATCGGGGCTCGTAACGGTCAAGTTTCAGGATGTCGAATTGCACAGATCCGTTTTTCTCACAATTCCCAGCGGCCGTGAAGACCAACCTGCCGTGCAAGCACTGGTAAAACACGCGCGGGAATATAACTGGGAGAAGTGATCCGGCCCGGAAATTTCTCGCGTTTTGCGTGCCTGCGTTTTCTATCATTCCAGCTCGTCAATACGGACATTCTGCCCTATCGTCGAAGGCGCGAAAATGTCGCTATGTGCGCATAACCGCCGTCAATCCGCGACGCGGCGAATGCCAACCTGGATCTAGGATCTACTCTGCTCCAGGGGCGAATGCGTTTTGTCGCGGGGCCGCAAGGCCATGCTCAATTGCCGCCTTTTGCGCAATCTCCCGTTTGATTTGCTCGGTGGAATTTTTTTGAACCTCTACCAGCCATTGCATCTTATTTGGCGCGAACTACTTTCCACGCCTCATGGATCTCAGCGGGGTCTTTCGTTCGAAGAGCCCACTCCACAACATTTCCCCAAATATCCCTCTAGGGTCTTTAGGGACTCGCCTGCGATATTTGGCATTTGCGGCTACTGTCGCGGGTTTGAGATGCGGTAGATCTAAAGCAATTCTCATGTACCCCACCACAGGATATGTAGTGTTGAGGCACTCGGCAAAAAGCACAGATCGGTAAAAAGATCCTCGAAGGTACCCTAAAGGAAATTACAGACCCTGACCGCCTGCCGGATCATATCCAACAACTGGTTATAGTTGACGATCGGAATTCACTGACCAATTACGTCCATCGGTTTAGCGATGATCGCTCAGTTCTCGTTGCGGATTATGACGACGGCAAAATCTCTGCCCGGTTGGACTGGCACAAAGACAACACCAACGAGCTTTCCCGCCAACACGCAAGCCACACAGCAACGCTGCAGCTTCGGGACAGCGAGGAATATTCGCGTTGGAACAAAATGGAAGGGGATATGCACAGCCAGGAGGAATTCGCCCTCTTTATCGAAGAGAACGTTGCAGATATTTGCGATCCAGATCACACAACCATGTTGGAAATTTGCCGCGATCTGGAAGCCACTCAGGATGTAAGCTTCAAGAGCGGCATTCGCCTTGAGAACGGCGACCGAACTTTCGTCTATGAAGATGATACTAAGGTCAAAGGCGATATGACGGTGCCTACCGAAATCCGTCTTTTGATCCCCCTCTACAACGGCGAAGAGCCAGTCGAGGTCCGTGCAAAGTTTCGGTTCCGTCCGACTGCTGGCGGCTTGCAGTTTGGGTTCCGCTGGCATCGGGTCGAATACATGCGCCAGGCCACGTTCAAAGAAATGGCAACACTGACCGCCGACAATACTGGGCGTCCGGTTTTCTACGGTCGAACATAACTTTCTGATTTCTCTTTCTGGCCCTTCACGATCGAGGGGCCAGCGACGGAAGCCAAAGTCCAACAAATCCCCCTTTTCTGGAGCACCTCATGAATGAAAAAGTGAAACATATTGTTGGGCCAACAATCGCTTTGCACAGCGGCTCATATTTCGATTTTGAAGATCCTGAAAGCAGCAACTTCACCATTGACGATGTAGCCCACGGGCTATCACAAATTTGCCGATTTACTGGCCAGTGCAAGCGGTTCTACTCAGTAGCAGAGCATTCCGTTCATGCCAGCCACAACGTCCCGGCAGGGTTCGAAATGGAAGCGCTCATGCACGACGCCCCAGAGGCTTTCGTGGGTGATATCTCCAAGCCTCTCAAAACTCTATTACCTGACTACAAGATTATTGAAGATCGAGCTGAAGCCGTCGTTCTTGCCCGGTTCGGTATCACCCCGCCACTTTCACCGCAGGTCAAACTAACGGACCTCAAAATGTTACGCGCCGAGCAAGTAAAAGCGACGGGCAATCAGGACGTTTGGCCGATAGTCGCAGAATTAAACGCCACCGACATCACTCTTGAATTCTGGCAGCCAGAGGAAGCCAAGCGGCGATTCCTTGAGCGCTTCTACGAACTCTCCACCTAAAACCAATTGGGAGAACAAATAGATGGCCGAAGACCACACCATGAGCGAATCAGCCTGAATGGATCCGTCAAATGGGCCGCAGCCCGCATTGGCTGGCCGCTCAGCAGGTTCAAGCAGAAGCGTGAAACCCTCGAAACCAACGGCTTTCCCAAGGTCGACCGGATCACAAATCTCTATGTCAAAGCCGACATTGATGCTTGGATAAACCGTCGGCGCCAGGTGGCAGACCAAATTCTGCACATCGGCGCTGCTGAAACCACAAAAGAGGTGAACCTAGATGCGATTTAAAGATGCATTATGGGACGGTTCAGACCCGCTCTATGCCCCAGGCATCAGTTGGAGCGGTAAGAACCCAGAGCGCAGGTATGCGCACTGGAAGTGCCAACCCAAATACGTGAAGGCCGGATTTGCCATCACCAAAGTAAAGATCGAGCCCGCAGGCCATGAGAAAGACGAATTCCAGAAAGCCCGTGCCCTGCGATGCCGGGAACTGACGCAGGAATCGGTCAGGTGGTTCGAAGATCAGGATAAGCCACGGTTAGATCCCGAGACCTGGAAGTATCTGATTGCTCGCTACCAGACGGACGAATTCTCGCCATTTCAGGAAGTAAAAGGAAATACCCGAGCCGGATACATCCAGCAACTGGCAAAGCTGGAAGAGGTGATTGGCCGCACAAAGATCTCAGGTATGACCTATGAAGTCATCAAAACGATCCAGAAGGCCATGATAGACAAAGGCCGGTCCATTTCTTACATCCACCGGTTCTTCAACACTCTGCGTCGTGTTTCGCGATACGGGAAGGTGCTAAAAATTAGAGCAGCTATTGAAGTGGCTGATATTCTTTCGGAAATGCGGTTTCAGAACAGCTCCGCGCGGCAAGTTTCCCCAACACGGGACCAGGTCTATGCTGTGATAGCAGCCGCTGATCAGGAGGGGTTGGATCATTACGCCCTGGGAATCATGATCCAATACGAGTTTGCCCTTCGTGCCGTGGATGTACGCGGCCAATGGCTGAACACCAACGAAACAGAAGGTGGCATCATCCGCAATGGCAAGCGGTGGCAAGACGGGCTGACATGGGACATGTTCGATATTGAGCTGACTAGAATGACCAAGCTGATTTCCAAGACCCGGAAATCTTTGCCTGAACCCTATGTGTTCGACCTTACAGCAATACCAGAGATCCGAGATCGCCTATTCAAGATCCAGTCGGCCAATCCGGTCGGCCCGGTGATTCTCTCCAAGAAAAGCGGTGGCATGCCCTACACCGTCAGCGGATGGTCGCAAGCCAGGGCACGGTTACGGAAAAAGGCTGGCATACCCGAGGGCATCTGGATGATGGATTTGCGGGCTGGTGCTATGACAGAAGCGAAAAACCTTGGCGCAGATCCTTTTTCACTACGGGACGCGGGTCAGCATAAAGAAGTCTCAACCACTGACCGTTACTCACGCGCGCGTTCTGACGGTGCAAACAAAGTGGTACAACTCAGACAGTCCCGCTAAATATCGGATCATTTGCAGAACAAACATAATCCGACGCGAATTCAAGTATCTGCTAAGTCATTGATTTTGTGGTGCCCCCACACGGACTCGAACCGCGGACCTACTGTGAAAAACATCAGGTAAAACAACCGGTTACCCTATAGTTTCCTTGTCGGCTGTGAAATAAAGTGTGTCGTAGAGGCCACGTTTTGTGTGTCGTGAGAACGCCGAGAGGCCACGTTGAGATTCGCGGCTCTACGCCCTCCCCAAGCACCGAGTTTTTCAACAACATTGGCAGTAAGCGAACGATGCAAAGTTGAGCATTTGGCTCAGACCGGACCTACGCGACACCAAGGCCGCTGCCCCGCAGCTTAATTCAATGAGACTATCAGAGGCCTCGGACGTTCTCGGCACCACAAGCGTTGATCGAAAACGAGACAGCAGAAAGAAGCTAGTTGATACCCATTGCCATCAAAGCAACCCTTTGGCATACCAAAACTCGCCCGAACAACTTCGAAGAGAACAAGCACGCATGGATTTTTCTAGCTGGATTAGTGAAAACATGGATTTTTCTAGCTGGATCACAGTTATTGGCACAGTGGCGTCTCTTGCTAGCATGGCGGTTGCCATCCGACAGGCCAGAAACGCATTCAAATCAAGTAACGATGCAAAAAAAGCAATGGCTACAGTCCAACTAGCCGCAGTGGCAGAGCGCTTGAAGTCCGCTCAGGAACACATCCGAGATTTGGCACCCGACAAGGTTACAGAACGCGGATTTAAGTCCGGCTCCAAAATTGATTCCGTTCGACGAGAGTTCGATACTGCAATGAGCGCTCTACCTACATCAGGCGTCGGAAGCTCAGCCCGCGTGTTATTGTCCAATGCCCAAGCTAGCCTCAACGAATACTATTCATCCCTGCACCAAGAGCCAAACTTGGATGAATGGCAGACATCGCAGAAGTTGGTCCAGGACACAATTTCTAACCTTACTTCGACGGCCTCTATTCAAGGAATAAACTCATGACAAATCAGGAAATCATTGAGCGCATAAGAAAACTTAGTTACCACGTTTCAATTCTTGGCCAAGCTATCGATTATGATAAACATCCAGTCGAAGCTCTAATTCTGTCGATGGATTGGCGTGCTCAAGACCTCGAAACGGCTCACGACATATTCGAACGTTGGGACGAACGTCTGGAAAAAGGTGAGACGATGGAGAAATACAAATTTGAAGGTGATTTCGAAAAGGAACTCGGAATCACCTATCAAGGCCTGAAGTCCATTATCTTGGCTTTTTATGAAAGCTCCAAATGGACCAATGTCTGTGAAGCCTATGTCGATATTTTTGGCGCAACTCCTCCAATAGAATACAAGAGTATTATGAACCGTAGGCGTTGATAACATCAGGCTTAACGGTCGTTTCCGGCGCATTTCAAAAACGTTCGTGAAAGTATCTGATGCTCGTGTCTGCTTTAGCTGGAAGCTGCTGTTCAACGGGTTAGGCACGAATGGCAAGTCTAGGCCGGGAGTGACGGAACACAGTTTGGACAAACTCGGCAATGAAGAAAGTTATTGTCGTGATCGTGCCCATCGATAAGCCCCCTATCAGTTGAACCGACAGGGGGCGCTTTGGGGTTGGAATAGGGTAGTGTTAGGCGGTCTCAAAGATGCCTTGCACTTGCTAGTCGATGGCAGAAATGGATGTTCAGGCCGCCTCTACAAGATCAATGTCTGCATTTGCACTGTTTAGCCAGCCTTCAAGGATAGCACGCATACGCTTGTCAGGAATGGCTACAGTAATGGCCAAGCCATCACGGACGCGAGTTCTCCATATCCATTGGACCATCTCAGCCAAAGCATATTCATCAGAGAAACTCTGCCCTGAGACCCCGAGGAAGTTCTGCACCATGGGGTTGGGTGACATCGAATAAAGGTAGATAGCATGGCTGGCGTGTTTGTAGTCATTGGTCCCACGTGTCTTGTTTGGGAGCCACTGCACACCGTCTTTGCCATAGTCCCTACCAAACATCCGAGAATACTTGGCCCATGGACCCGCATAACGGCTTTTACGGTCTTCAAACCACTTGTCACGGGCACACGTTAGAATGATGTTTGTCCGCTCGACTCCCTTCCATCGCCGATACAAGAGGTTCTTGAGCGCACCGCCTATGGACTTGCAGGTGGTCTCCAATGAGCGACGTGTCTGCTTTGAGAAAGATAGTTTGACGTGCTTTGGCAGAACCAAGTCTTCCACAGTTACCAACTCTCTTGCTTGCCTAAGCCAGTCACTAGGCGTCTCTTCAATCACTGTGAAAGCTGCCTTTGGCTGGGATTGAGCGAGCATTTTGAGATAGGCGCGGATGTATGTGCCTTCGCTGAGAAAGGTCATCACTGTCAACGAACGACCAGACAGCAACACTTGGTTCGGAGTCGCCACGGCGAAGATGCCGCTTTCATCAACGTGAAGCTGACCCTGAATAGCTGGACTATAAATGTCGGGATGTAGTTTACTCGAGTATGTTGGTTCACCATCGCTGTCCAATTTCTCTCGTTGCCACTTAATCCATTTCGCCGCGGGTTGGACCTGACGTGTCTCAGGGCAAACGGTAGCATATCCACCGCCCACAACCGCCTCATTGAAGGCATCCGCATCAATAGTGTTAACGCAAGTGACAGGATTGGGGGCCTCGTCCACGATAATCTCATAATCAGCCGTCAAGTCGGCCAGACGTAGCATCATGAAGAACAATGTGTGCGTGATCGCTACGGATTTGCCTTCTCTCAATAAGCTCTCAAGCTGGACAAGCTTCGGTCCTTTGCCTTCTTTGGGGGAAACGATTTCAACCCAATCTGGGGCATCCGCTACGAAACGTTCAATTTCCGTGAGCGATGGCGTGACCAGAAGGTATTTCCTTTCGGGCTGTAGAGAAGCCAGCATCTCGGTGGTCTTGCCGGTGCCGCATGCGCGGTCGATGATAACGGTGTGTGTCGAGCGACTAGGATAGAGCATGTGAAAGCTTTCTGTTTTGGGGCCTCGCGATGAGGCAGTTCATGGGGCCATGAGGGCCAGGCTTGTGTGATGCAGAAGAAGGGTGCGAACGGCACATCTGTCTCAACTAAATATATCGAGGCCGTAATAGATTGAAATCAAACGATAATTCATCCAACAAGGAGACCCTCCGTAAACCTGTTGTTTGTGAAAGGGAAACCTTAAAGGGCAACCATCACGGGCAACCGGGAACGGTAATCAGGAAAGAATCCAAACGGCTGAACTGGAGGAGCGAAGATCATCATGGCGGCATCAGCCGACAATCTAATAGAGGTGAACCTCGAAGGGGCTGGACTGTGTGAACCAGATAGCCTGGTTAAAAACTAAAGGGTCGCCAGTCCTCCACCTTAGCATGCCGCTATCGCTAGAAGACCCAATGCCGATGGCTTTGCCACGGACGAGATATTCACTATGAGCGCGCATTCACAGCGAGGAACACGTCAACTTAAGTAACCAACACATGGTCTTTAATATGGGTCAGATTCCTCAAATATTGATCGCATCCCCTCACGCGCAGATGAACGAAGCATGCCTTTACTTTCTGTCTCGTGGGGAGCAGATCACTGGGTCTTAGGCGGGGGAGGAACGTCTCAAGTCAATCGCACTAGAGCTAGGTTGGGGCTTAATGGTCTAGCGGTGGTGCAGCCGATTTTTAGTGCTATGGGTGGGTCAAAAGCCCACGTTATTCGGCTTGTTATTGTGAGTATCAGGAATATGGGGAGTAATTGGGGCGTGATGCGCGAAGCCGCCTTTAGTGCTATGGTGTGGGTTTTATGATTTGGCGTGCACAGTTCGCTTTGGGTCAAGTATTCGCCTAAAACCGCTCCAACTTGATTACTGCAAACCTGAGCCCGTTGGGGTTCGGTTGTGGGTCATACGACCTGCCCCCAAGATGGTAGGCCACCAACTTACAACTCGGACATCAGGTCGAAATCCAGCTGCGTCTATGGCTCTTGTAGGTGGATTGAGACACTACATTCCCCATTTCACCAGCGCAGCTTCTGCCTTGGTTGGGTCTTGGGCTATCCGGATAACGGCATTGCGGTTGACTCCTGTGGCCTTGGCTATGGCTGAGTGACCTATTCCAGCATTCAGCATAGCTTGCACCCCCTCAAAACTAGCTCTATCGAAAGTTGGCTTGCGTCCCTTGAACTTCTCCGGAGAAGTGGCCTTGTGGTGCTCTATACCGGCCCTCTGAGCTTCTTTATTTGCCTCTACCTGTGCTTCGGCCATCGCAGCCATGAAGCCTATCAGCGCGTCTCTGATGGCCTTTTGTGTTGGGTCTGCGGTCGTTCCATCGAAGACCATGCCATTGATCACAGTCTTGATTGTCACGCCTTCGCGGATGAACTCCCGAATGGTGTCGGTCACGTCCGGATAGTTGCGCCCCAATCGGTCTACCCAGCGGACCAGCAGAGTGTCCCCCTCACGCAACATATCAAAGAGGCGCTTACCGCCGTCCCTGTCTGCTAGTTTCGTAGTGACGCCAGAGGTGCCGTGATCGCTCACAACGTCATCAATCTGAAAGCCAGCCTTTCGGGCCTGTTCAAGCTGGTGGTCACTGGTTTGTTCAGTTGTTGAAACGCGGACATAAAGAATGGTCTTGGACATAGGTCACCTGTTCACAAAGGTATCGTTCACATAGCTGAATTGTTCACAAGCTAAAGTCAACCCTTATGAACACACTTTCTACTGACCTCAAGCGCGTTCACTGTGGCATACCTTTATGAACAAATACTATCGGCGATCGCGAGAAGAACTGCGGCGAGGAAAGAAAAGTGCGTGGCTCTAAGCATGTAGACAAGGCACTTTTAAACGGTAAACAAAGTTCCCTTTGCGCGCTCCGAAAACACAGTCAACCAATTATGATTTTTTGCACGATTTGGTCCCCGTAGTCCACCAGCTTTGCAAGGATTAGCCCCCCTAGCACCCAACTACCAAATCGGCAAAAGAATCGCTTCTCAAAAATCGCGCAATGGACCAGCAGCAACATTGCAACCCCCATGGCAAAGGCCCAGACGTAGTCTGATGTTGTCCATGAGTTTGGGTCAAAATCGGCAAAATCAAACTTGCCAATAAAAATATTGAAAACCAACCAAGCCGCAACCAATGGAAGCGAAATGACCCATGAAGCTGCAATAGATACAACTACAGCGGCTATTTTTTCGTTGTTACTCAGATCGCGGGACGACGAGGTATTTTCATGGGCCGAGTTCTCAATACACCGACCAATAAACAGCAATGCTACAAGTCCTGCTGCCAGTGTCGCGTAAGTCCACATATCAAAAACCCAAACCACCACGAAAAGCGTGACTATAGACCCAACCCATTCCAGCCAATCTCTAGCAATTGATTGAAATGTTTGAGGCTCAGCAGGTATCGATCGCTGCGGCGTCAAGAATACGATAAGCTTATCATGAAACAGCTTTTGATTTTTGACACGTGAAAAGTCTAGTGGCTGCTCTCGAAGCGCCGAAGCAAACCAAGGCCCTAACAGTAGGATCAACAAAGTTAGTAGCACGGGGTCGGGGTATTCCGTTACGCCCAGAATTCCCAAAAGGCTTCGCCAAATATTATCGCAGGCTTGTTGAATTGCATTAACAAAAGCGAGGATATGCTCCGACCAACTCAAACTGCGAATTATCTCTGCAGCAAGAAACGACGCCGCGAATACTCCCTGCCGAAGCAACCATCTCATTGTAAAACCTGCCGAACGGAGAATTAAATTAAACAGCGTGCCAAATTCATCTTCGATAAATCACACTAATTGAAGAGAAACAACAACCGAAAGCGCTTCTGGACTGCATCAAGGAGGCCATGAACGCGTCCTGGAGGTTCCTCCCAACGCGGGCGTATCCGATGGCTGTAGCAGTTCCTTCCAACTGGTCGTTTAAACTTTACGGGAAATTCGTCCCCAAAAGATCAACACAATTCTATTGGATAGCTTTCAGATACCCCCCACTTATTGCCCGCTAGGTCTTGCTCTATTGGGAATGACAGGCAGTGTGCCGATAGTTCGTTAGGAGGACACGGGCACAAGGCAGATCGACAGAAATCTCTCCCGGCCCCTCCCGGGATACCTTTAAGCAGCGCCAATCGGGTTCGCGCTGAACGAGGATTGAGAAGCGCCCAAAGCGAATATCGAAGATGATCATATGGTATCCTTTCGGGATTGATGTCGCTGGCACCAACCCGGTGCAGAGCCAACATGCCCACCTCCATATAGAACATCAAGTCATTGGTTTAATTGCATTAGTAGGGGAACTCCACAGGTGAATCTAAGCGGGTCGTGAAGGTATCCCCACCGGGGGGAAACGCTCCACCACTTCTATATATCTCGGGTTGACAGATTTTTGCGGTTTTTTAGGTTTGAAGAACTGCAACCCTTCCGCGTAGCACTCAACTGTGGCACATCTTGTAGCTTCTGTCATAATGCGCACATTATCCACAGTGTATTTACTTAGGGGATTTCAGGTGGCCTCACTTCCATACGTTACAGCAGCGGGAAACATAGCAAAGGCTTTCGAGAGCATTCGAACGGCGGCTATACCGCCAAAAGTAAGCCAAGACTTTGTAAAGAACGTGCTAAAGGTGCCCGGCGGTTCCGGAGACCAGATGACCACTTACTTAAAGAAGATTGGTTTCACTGGAGCAGACGGTTCACCAACAGATCGCTATCGGCGATTTAGAAATCCAGGTTCCTCTGGTGCGGTCGTCGCCGAATCCATTCGAGACGCATATCAACCTCTGTATATGCGGAACGAATACTTGCATACATTGCCAGAGGCTGAACTGACAAATTTGGTGATGGAAGAAACGGGGAACGCTCACGACAGCACTCCGGTCAAGTCCGTTGTCAACTGTATCAAGGCTCTGAAAGAGCATGCGGATTTCAACGGTGCACACACAAGTTCATCGGTTGATAAAGCGGAGTATAGGCCACCGGAGCAACCCATCGTAGCGCCAGTGCAAGAGCAGGCAGCCCCTAACAACCAAAACGGCGGCATAGGTTTGAACCTAGGCTACACGATCAATCTCAATCTACCCGCCACGACCGACCAAGAGGTATTCAACGCTATCTTTCGCAGCTTGAAGCAAAACCTGCTGAGTTCCGACGATGGCTAGACGCCCAGATGGTTTAATCATGGCTTTTGGCATGAGTGGTCAGCAGGTGGTCAGCGACCTTCGCAAAGTCGAAATGGATACGGGCCACGAACTCGGTTTGTCGGCGACTAAAGAGAACTCTCGGAAAGTCACTGAGTATCAGCAATTCGAGGCAGACCTTCGAATGCAAGCGGCTCGAATGTCCGAAATTTATGAAGTCTTCTTTTGTCTGGAGAACTCAATACGTCGATTGGTTCGAGATGCAATGGTCGAAATCGAAGGGCCTAATTGGTGGGGCAGCGTCAGGGTCGATGAAAACCGGATTAGAAAGGAGGCCGAGCAAAGGCGTCAAAAGGAAATCGACAGCGGTATTACCCCTCGTTCTGAGGACATGATTGATTACACAACCTTTGGTGAACTGTCGCAATTGATAACGGACAATTGGGATGTGTTCGATGCCATCTTCGTTTCTAAGCGGGCGGTTAGCAACGTGACGAACCAATTGAACCTGCTTCGTGGTCCCATAGCACACTGCAATGACACCGATGACTTGGAACAAGAGCGCCTAAACTTGGCGGTCAGGTCGTGGTTCAAGATTATGTCGTAAGTAACTAGTAATCACCTTTACTGCGCTGTCAAATTAGGGATACCTTCGGGGATACATGCAAGACTGGCGCTTCTATTTCTTGTGTCTTTCCAACAGGATAGACAGTGACAGAAATTCTCCAGCACACCTACCGCCGGAGCCAAACGACCGCGACGAAATGGTCTATAGCCCAGCCCTCTCGGCCCACTTTGCAAACTCGATCAGTCGCGCCTTAGGAGACCCATAGGTGCTCTCAGCAATGGCCGTTGACGAATGCCCTAGAAAGCCATGACGGACCTCCACAGGTGCCCCTATGTCTCTTAGTTTGTCCGATACCCGGTGTCTCAGGCCGTGCACTGTGAACCGCTTGTCTTTGGTCTCGGCGCGAACCGCTTTCATCAATACGGCAGAGGCCGCATCTGCGCCCCTATCACGAGCGTAACGAGGGAAGATAGGCTGGCCAGACTGACCACCTTCAATGGCCTTCTGAGCGGCTACCAGAGAGGGTCCTGTAAGCGGCACAGAGCGGTTGCTTGAAGTAGTCTTGAGGTCACGAATGAAGTTGGGACGAACAAGGATGTGAGGTGTTCCAGCGTCGAGCACTAGATCGTCATGAGCAAGACCCACGACTTCACCAAGGCGCATGCCAGTGCCCTTGAGCAACTGCCAAATTACCGGAAGCTCTTCTGTGTGCCCAGCATTGAGCCGCCCTTCAATCCTTTCGATTAGGTCGTCCGGCAGCGGTAGTTTTTTGTTCACCTTGGGGCCTGTGTCCTTGGGCCAAGGCAGACCGATGAACGGATTCTTGGCTTCTATGTCGCCTTCACGCATCGCATGGTTGACCATAGCCGCAACGATCTTGCTTTCCTTTGTGCAGGTGGCGACAGACAAGGGCTGGCCATCCGACTTGGTCGAACTAAGCATCAGGTCCATGTAGCGCCTGCCATGATCTCTTCGCAGATCTTCGATGGTCATTCTATCGAGCGGCCCCAAGGCTTCTTCAAGGCGACGAGTAATTCGGTCAAGACGAACGACCTCTTTATCTGGCATCCACTTGTCCTGAGCATACATGTTCTTGGCGTCCTGCAGTGTCAGTTTGGGAGCCTCAGCATCAGGGTTCACCAGCGCCTTCACCAACAAGGGGTCCGTATTGGGCTGCTCAGAGAAGCCCTTATCGATTTCCCTAGCGGCAAACACTGGGTCACCCTCTAGGCCAGAGGTCTTAGCTGTTAAGCCCTCTCGCTTCAGCAACGCTTCATGCCACCTCTCAATGGGAAACCGAGTATCCTTGCCATCTAATTTTCGACGGGTCTCTGAGACCAATCGGTCGAACCCCTGCATGATAACGTGATACTCGTGGTGGAATGAGAGGCCCTCTCGATTTCGCATGTGAACTTGCAGTGCTGTTTCACCAAGAGATTCGGCAACGTCTTTCGGGAATCGTCTTCTAAACCTCAGAACACCATTTGGCCGTTGGTCCACGTGTTTGATTTTGGTGCACAGGGCCATTTTGTGTCCTCGATGTGTGTCGCCGCGTGTGTCGTGATAGACACGAGAACGCCTTACAAACAAGGAAACATAGGGTTTTATGATAAGAAATGGTGCCCCCACACGGACTCGAACCGCGGACCTACTGATTACAAATCAGTTGCTCTACCAGCTGAGCTATAGGGGCACTTGAGGAGGGATTAGCGGCTCTTCTGGGGGGGCGCAAGTGACAAAATCGCGTCGTGGCACTCTAGATACGTTTTTTTTCAAAACCGCCCTTCACGGTCGAGAAATTTGACCTGACGAGCCGCCCGCATTAATTGATACAGGTCGAGGATATCACTAAGGACCAAACTGTCAGATGCAGGTTATCGTGCACACGGGCGCTCATGCCACCGAAGAAGACCGCCTGCTGAAAAGCCTGCTGCGCAACAAGGAAGATTTTTCCAAAAACGGTGTGGCCGTGCCGGGCCCTGGTAAGTATCGCAGCCTTCTAAAGGACTGTTTTGCTGCACTAAAAGCGGGCGAACCGGCCTCAAATTCACGAGACGTGTTATGGGATGCTATTCTTGATGAAGAAAACGCCGACCGTGTAGTGTTGTCAAATCCGCATTTCTTTGGCTCTCAACGCAGCGCTCTTGAGGGTGATCTGCTGTACCCAGAGGCCGTTCAGCGCATGCAGTATTTGCAACAGCTTTTTCCCTATGACCAGATCGAGATTTTCATGGGCCTGCGAAACCCAGCCGGTTTTCTGCCCGCTTTGCTGGAGAAGGCGTCCCCGCAACGCGTGCGCGATGTCCGAAAGCAAACAAACCCACGTCACCTCCGTTGGTCGGAAATGATGGAGCGGCTGCGGCAAGCGGTACCTGATATTGCAATCACCGTATGGTGTTATGAAGATATGCCAATGATCTGGGGGCAGATCCTGCGCGACATGGCCGGGATTGAACCACATGAAAGACTAGAGGGTGAGCTCGACCTGTTAGCCACTATTTTATCCGACGAAGGCATAACACGTTTACGCACTTATCTGGCCGCGCATGGCGACCTGAGCGAAATACAAAAGCGCCGCGTTTATGCTGCTTTCTTGGACAAGTTTGCCCTAGAGGACGCGCTGGAGGAAGAATTGGATCTGGCAGGCTGGACAGACGAGTTAGTGGAGGATTTGACCGAGATTTATGATCAGGACATGTACCATCTTCAGCGTATTCCAGGCGTTACGCTGATTGCGCCCTGATCGGAATGGTAACGCTGCCCTGCCCTTTTCGTCGCCTCCGTTTAGCTTTGGCTATATTTGCAGCGCTGTTCCCTGTGTCCTTGGCTGCCGAAGAGGTCACACTGTTTGCTGCTGCCAGTTTGAAAACTGCCCTGGATGAGCTGGCAGATGTGTACCCGGGTGACACTTTGCATATTGCATATGGTGGCAGCTCATCAATGACGCGACAGATCCTTCAGGGCGCGCCTGCGCAGTTGTTTATCTCGGCTAATCAGACCTGGATGGATCTGCTGGAACGGGACGGAATACTGGCGCAAGACAGTCGCATTGATCTGCTGGGCAATCGTCTGGCGTTGATTGCAGCCCCCAATAACACTGCCCAAGTGACACCGACCCCAGCGTTTGATCTGGCCACGTCTCTCAGCGACGGTGTATTAGCCATGGCACTGGTAAAGGCTGTGCCGGCCGGGATTTATGGTCGTGAGGCACTGGTCACGCTGGGTGTTTGGGACAGCGTCGAGGGGAACGTCGCACAGGCAGACAATGTGCGCGCAGCGCTGCGACTGGTGGCCACGGGCGAGGCCCCCTTGGGTATTGTGTACGCCACCGACCTTGGCGCCGCGCCAGACGTTCAACTACTTGGTCTGTTTCCCGCCGACAGCCACACACCCATTCGCTATCCGATGGCACTGATTGACCCGGTTTCCCCTGACGCGCGCGCCGTATATGAGTTTCTAACCAGCGATACCGCCTGGGCCGTCTTTGAAAAAAATGGGTTTATCCGCCCCGCGGTACAACCATGAGCGATTGGCTGGGTCCAGAAGAGTGGTGGGCGCTGGGGCTGTCGCTAAAGGTTGCGTTTTGGGCCACATTGTTAAGCCTGCCCTTCGCGCTGCTGGTGTCACATGCACTGGCGCGCTGGCAGTTTCCGGGCAAGCAACTATTGAATGCTTTGGTGCATTTGCCCCTGTTCCTTCCGCCTGTAGTAACAGGGTATCTTTTGCTGATCACATTTGGTCGTCGGGCACCGATTGGCGCATGGCTGGAGCAGACTTTTGGGCTTGTGCTGGCTTTTCGCTGGACTGGCGCTGTGCTGGCTGCTGCTATCATGGGGTTTCCGCTGATGGTCCGTGCCATCAGGATGGCCATCGAGGCCGTAGACCCCAATCTGGAGGAAACAGCGGCCACATTGGGGGCCTCGCGGTTTTGGGTTTTTGCCACCGTCACCCTGCCCCTGGTTCTACCGGGCTTGATCGCGGGGGCAGTGCTGGGCTTCGCCAAAGCGATGGGTGAGTTTGGCGCGACCATTACCTTTGTGTCCAATATTCCCGGCCAGACCCAGACGTTGCCCTCGGCGATCTACGGGTTCTTGCAGGTGCCCGATGGAGAGACCGATGCGCTGAAATTGGTCGCTGTTTCGATTGCAGTTGCCATGGCTGCATTGATTGCATCTGAACTGCTGGCGCGGCGCGCGGCAAAACGGGTGAGCGGCCGATGAGCCTGTCTGTCGACATCAACCACAGTTTCGGCGATCTGGCCGTTCAGGTGAATTTTCAGGCCCCAAGCGGCATCACGGCACTGTTTGGCAAGTCCGGATCCGGTAAGACATCTGTCATCAACGCAGTTGCAGGCCTGCTGAAGCCCAAGGCAGGTCGCATAACCTCGCAGTCTGAAGTTCTGTTCGACAGTAGGGCCGGAATTAACGTGCCCGTGCACCGTCGTCGTCTGGGCTATGTCTTCCAGGATTCCCGCCTGTTTCCGCATCTTTCGGTACTGGGAAACCTGAATTACGGCAAACGCTTTGCGCCCAAGGGCAGCTCTGGCCCCTCTCTGGAGGAGGTCACCGAGTTGCTTGGCATTGCGCACCTGTTAAACCGCCGTCCCGGTGCTTTGTCCGGTGGTGAAAAGCAACGTGTCGCGATAGGTCGCGCATTGCTGTCACACCCACGCATGCTATTGATGGACGAGCCGCTTGCCGCACTCGATTCAGCCCGCAAAGATGAGATTCTTCCGTTTCTTGAACGGCTACGCGACTCTACCGGCCTGCCGATCCTCTATGTCAGCCACTCGGTCGCCGAGGTGGCACGACTGGCAACAACTATGGTGGTTCTGGAACACGGAAAAGTGGCGCAGGCGGGCACAACTGAGCAGGTATTCTCGGATCCCGCGATGGTGCGCCAACTGGGTCTGCGTGAGGCTGGATCTGTGCTGTCTGCTGATGTTACACAACATCATTCCGACGGGTTGACGGAATTATCAGTGACCGGTGGGCGTCTGTTTTTACCGCAGATCAGCCTGCCACCCCGGGCCAAAACCCGGGTGCGTATCCTAGCCCAGGATGTGATTTTGTCGCGAGATATACCGGTTGGGTTGTCAGCTTTGAATATCCTGTCGGGCACGGTGACCGAAATTCGTGCAGGCGGAGGCCCGGGTGTCGTGGTACAACTGCGCTGCGGCAGCGATTTCCTGCTGGCACGGATCACCCAGCGGTCAGCAAATGCGCTGCGGCTTGCACCGGGTGTTGCCTGCCATGCCGTAATAAAATCCGTTTCAGTGGCGCGCCACGACGTTGGTCACACCTGAACCATAACGTCAGGAGCCCACACAGATCTTGCCGCTATCAGCGCCAGCCTAGTTCTTCGGCTGCCCCATTCGGTCGAATGTCACCTGCTCTTTTGTCAGATCATCGTAAGTTATCTGAACCTCAATCTGATTGATCGATCCAAGATCAAAACTGCGGTACGGCAGGCCATCGGCATCTGTAATTCCATTGGGTGCGCCTTGATCCAAATGACACTCGGGCAGTGGCCAAACCTCGGGCGCGGCGCCATTGATGCCCAGTTTCAACTCCACCAATCCGCAGCGCCAAGCCCACAGGTGGGTGACATACAGCAGATCCTGGCCATCAAATTCCCGGACAGAAATCCAATTGCCCTTGGTCATTCCCAAAATGGGTTTCACCTCAACTGCGGTGGTAAACTGCCCTGTTGGCACTTGCGGCTCAGCGATCAGGGTCGTTTCAGGCGCCATGGGCACGGTGACGCTCCCTGTTGAAGTCCCCCCGCTTGCCGACATAACTCCTGAAGCCACGACTGCCATAAAAAGATCGAACATTTCTAAAACTCCAATACCGGCTACTATACTCAAGAAAATCGTCCTGTAACACGATTGTAGACTTTTGGACTGCAGCTGCCACACCTATAGTCAAGTTAACAGGTGACTGAGACCCCTGGCAGGGATGGTAGATGAGGGCGGCATGGGAAATAAATCCTTTAACGTGATGGTTGTCGGTCAATCAGGGCGCCTGCAATATGAGGCACTGCTGTTTGCCGCATCCCTGCGCCACTGCGCACCCGATTTCGACGGCCGCCTGTTTGTTGCCGTCCCGCAACCCGGGCCAAACTGGAAAAATGATCCCAGCATTCGCGATGAGGCTGTTCTAACGGCGCTTGCGCAGCTAGGCGCTGAAATCCTGCCGTTTGAGAATTCTGTATTCGGGCAAGACTACCCCTATGGCAACAAGATCGAGGCCCTTAAGGAGATGCCAGAGGGCGAGCCCTTTGTGTTCTTTGACACCGACACATTGATCACCGGGGATCTGATGTCGGTGCCTTTTGATTTCTCCCGCCCCTCAGCCTCGATGCGTCGCGAAGGGACATGGCCGAAACCAACGCTCTATGGTCCCGGGTATACAGAAATCTGGCGCGCTCTATATACGCGGTTTGGGCTGGATTTTGACAGCAGCATGGATTTAGGCCAACCAGATGAATACTGGCAGCGATATCTATATTTCAATGCTGGTTTTTTCTACGGTGCCTGCCCGCGGGCCTTTGGTAAGCGCTTTTTGGTCTACGCGCAGTCAGTGCGCAACGATCTGCCGCCCGAGTTGATCGGGCAGACGCTGGATCCCTGGCTGGATCAGGTTGTCTTACCGCTGGTCATACATTCCTTTGGCGGAGGCCGTGAGACCCTGCCCGAGGGTTATCTGGATGGAGATGTCAGTTGTCATTATCGGGTCCTGCCGCTGCTTTATGCCCGCGAGAGCGACCGGGTGGTCGATGTTTTGACTGAAATCAGCGCGCCAAACAAGATCAAGAAAGTGTTGAAAGGGTCAGAGCCGATGAAACGTATGGTCTATCAAAAGCGCGGCGAAAAAGTGCGGGCCATGTTTGATCGTGCCAATCTGCCCAAGCGGGAACAGGCCATTCGCAATCAGATCAAAAAGGCCGGATTTTGGATGCGTTGAGAGGATGGAAATGGGGCGCTGCCCCAAACCCCGGGATATTTCCAGCCAGATGAAGCTGAGGATCCAAGTGATTTACGGCCATGTCCTGACAATTATCGCGCTTGCGTTAAGCGGGGTAATCGGGTGTTTTATGGCCAAACAAAAAAATGCATACTTCAGGGAGACAGAACGATGACAGACGGACCCACTTTCGGATTTGACACTTTGCAGATTCACGCCGGCGCCAAACCCGACCCGGCCACTGGCGCGCGTCAGACGCCAATTTACCAGACCACAGGCTATGTCTTTCGTGATGCGGACCACGCCGCTGCCTTGTTCAATCTGCAAGAGGTCGGGTTCATCTATTCGCGCCTGACCAATCCGACAGTGGCTGTATTGCAGGAACGCATCGCCACATTGGAAGGTGGAGTCGGGGCGGTTTGCTGTTCTTCGGGGCATGCGGCGCAAATCATGGCTCTGTTTCCACTGATGCAGCCCGGTTGCAATGTCGTGGCTTCGACCCGACTGTATGGCGGTACAGTCACCCAGTTGAGCCAAACCATCAAGCGCTTTGGCTGGAACGCCAAATTTGTTGATACAGACGATCTGGAGGCTGTCGCGGCCGCGATCGATGACAACACCCGCGCTGTTTTTTGTGAATCCATTGCCAATCCGGGTGGCTATGTCACCGACATCCGCGCGCTGGCTGACGTATCGGACGCGGCTGGCATTCCTCTGATTGTCGACAACACCTCGGCGACACCCTATCTGTGCAACCCTATCAAACAGGGTGCGACACTGGTTGTGCATTCGACCACGAAATACCTGACGGGCAACGGCACCGTCACTGGCGGCTGTATTGTTGACTCGGGAACGTTTGACTGGTCGGCCAACGACAAGTTCCCATCGCTGAGTGCGCCGGAGCCTGCCTATCACGGGCTGACGTTCCACGAAACATTTGGTGGATTGGCGTTCACGTTTCACGGTATCGCCATCGGGTTGCGCGATCTGGGCATGACCATGAACCCACAGGCTGCACATTACACATTAATGGGGATCGAGACCCTGTCGTTGCGGATGCAGCGCCATGTTGAAAACGCTGAAACCGTTGCTGCCTGGTTGGAAAATGACGACCGGGTGGATTATGTCACCTACGCCGGCTTACCGTCCTCGCCATATTATGATCGGGCCAAAGCCTGTTATCCTAAAGGCGCTGGCGGGCTGTTCACCTTTGCGGTCAAAGGCGGCTATGATGCCTGTGTGGAACTGGTCAGCACGCTGGAACTGTTCAGCCACGTCGCTAACCTTGGCGATACCCGATCACTGATCATCCATTCGGCCTCGACCACCCATCGGCAATTGTCACTTGAACAACAAGAGGCAGCAGGGGCTGGTCCCAATGTGGTACGCTTGTCCATTGGCATTGAGGACAGCAAAGACCTGATCGCAGATCTAGATCAGGCTTTGACCAAAGCCTGCAGCTAATTTCAGCAATCACCCAGACAGGAAAGATCGGGCAAAACGCCCGGTCTTTATTAATCAGTTGTCACAGGGGCTGAAATTTCAAACACCATGGACACTGTATGCGAAAAACTTAGCTGTCCCGCCTCGATGGGGATCGCTGTACTGCGCGCCATTTCCATTGGCATGGGACGGCCACCGCCGCCGCCGGTATCTGTAATCGACAACACCGGCCCCAAAGTAACCCCTGCCGCTGTGGCCAATTGCTCAGCTTTGCGTATGGCATCCTTGACCGCTGCGCCGCGGATTTGATCTCGGACCGCTGCCGTATCGGCGACCCCAAATTGCAGGCCCCGAAATTCATTTGCTCCGGCCTGCAGCACCTGATCCAAAATCTCGCCTAAGTCATCCAGATCTCGAACCCGTATCTGCACAGTGTTTCTGGCCGTGAAGCTGGCAATTTTGCGGTCATTGCCGCTGCTCAGTGATCCGGATTGCCGTCGGTTGGGCGACACTGATATCTGCTGGGTCTGAATATCGCCGGGATCGATCCCCGCAACATGCAACCTATCGATCACCGCGACCATTGATTTTGACACAACCCGCATTGCGTCACCAGCCTGATCCGCCTCGTTGACGACGCCCAATGCAATCAAAGCTTGTGAAGGTGGGACTTCGATATGGGCCTCGCCGGAGACGGCGATCTGTCGCAGTGGTGATATATCAGCCGACCATCCAACCCCGCCTGACAACACCAAAAGCACGGCTGAAACAAGGAAACGATTACTTTTCATGCCAAAACTCTCCCTAAAAGGAAATAAATGGCGGCAGTGGACGAGACTTACAAGGTGGATCGTGAGTGTTTTACTTTTCCTCGGCGCTCTCATGTTCTAGAGTTAGAGCGCAAGCCGACATGGTTGCAACACTCTCGTGGGCACAAACGATTTGGATGGTCAGACCACATCATGAAACCAGGCTTTGCGCTATCGCTGTCTCCGGATGGCATTTCCCTATTGCACCGGGCCGCCGGAGGATGGCGGCTGGTCGGTGATGTGGCACTGGACACGGCCGATTTGGTTGCGGCACTGGCAGACCTGCGGGAAAAAGCTAAACAGTTAAGTTCTGGCCCGATATTCAGCAAACTGATCGTTCCAAACGACCAAATTCGATATCTGACGCTGGAAACTGGACTTGTCGACAACGGCGTTCGGATGGATTTGGCGCGCGCTGCACTGGATGGAGCCACCCCCTACCCCGTTGATGAGCTGGCATTTGACCTTTCAGAAGACGGCGTTTTGACCCATGTGGCAGCCGTTGCCATTGAAACTCTCGAAGAGGCGGAATCCTTTGCCGTCAACCATGGTTTTGGTCCTACCAGTTTTGTTGCAGCCCCCGGCGAAGAAGCCTTTCTGGGTGAACCTTTCTTTGGCACTGCACGCGCCATCCGGGGCACGGATGTAGATCCTGATGGCATCGCCGTGATCAACATTGGCCCAGCCAATGTTCCAAAAACCCCTTCTCAGCCGGAACCATCTCTACCAGCTGACGACCAACCAGACGAGCCCAGTCAAAGTAGTTCTAAACAGGTGGAAGAGCCAAACCAGGCTGATCAGATTACCCTCACTGACCCACTCCCTGTTCCCAGTTTCAGCAGCCGTCGCCACAAACCAACAAATGGTGCTCCGGTCCTTCAGGGGGCCAGCCGGGAGACGGCGGCGGCGGACAAGTCGAGCTCAACTCAACAGGTGCCCTTGCTGCAACCGGGCGATGCGGATCATCGCCTCCCGGATGCAGCCCCCCTTCTGGCACATGCTTCTGTTTCTGATGCACAGGTTCTGCCAGGCCTGGAAATCGAGCGATCCGCAACTTCCCAAACATCGGTTTCTGGCCCTTCGGTCCCAAGCACGGATCAGGTTCCGCCCCCAGAAACACCGGTAACCCCGCCCGAAAATACTGCATTCGCAAGTCGCCGACAAACAGGCCCGTCCAAGGCGGCACCAGCTAAAGCTGCTCGTGGCACAAGCCAGTCATCGGGCGCAGGCAAAACAGCAGCGTCTGGCAAAGTAAAAAACGATCCCTTTGCAATGCGGGAGCCGCAGAATATTGGCGGCAAGCCCCGTTTCCTGGGACCTGTATTGATTGCCGCCTTAATATTATTCATGGCTGCGATCGCCGCTTGGGCTGTTTATTCAAATCCCACTTGGATATCGTTTGGCAAGGAGAATACCACTGATGACCCTGCCGGGACGCCGGTGCCAATCGAAGACACCGTTCCGGTGCAACCGCTAGACGTCAACCCGGTTTTACCAGCCCCTTCTGCGGTGACCAACCCAGACCCACTGACGGAGATTATTGAACCTCAGGTTAGTGCTCTGCCGGAGAACCTGACAGATCGGCCAGTCACTCCAACTGAAGAGGCCAGCCAACCGCCTGCATTGACGGGCACTGACATTGCCGTGTTAGATGCCCTACAGGAGTCCCCGCGTACTGATTTAGATGTCGAAGCTATATCTGATGGTGTGGAAAACACCGCAGCTATTTCGCCGTCAGACCTGTCTCAGGCCGCACAATATGCCGCTGTTGGTATTTGGCAAAATGCCCCTGAAGTACCGGAATTACCTGCAATTATCGGCCTTCAGAACCTTTACGTTGCATCCATTGACAACACAGACCTTTCGCAGGACGCAGTTGCGCTGCCAAGTTTGGGCAGCTTGACCACCGACACCGAACTGAACTCGGTTATATCTCCAGCCGCCGCGGGAAGTGCATTCGATCTGGACGAACGCGGCTTGGTACGGGCCACTCCTGAAGGGACCTTAAATCCCGACGGTGTAATGGTTTTCCTAGGCCGCCCCAACCTAGTGCCGCCGCCAACACCCGACCGCCCCGATCTTGCTGCCGAAGCTCAGGTCAGCGAACAACAAGCGGTGCTGGCGCGACTACGGCCGCGGGCGCGTCCTGACGATCTGGTGGAGCGAGCAGAACGTGCCCAGCTTGGCGGCCTCAGCCTGGCTGAACTGGGTCAAAAACGGCCGCGGGCACGTCCCGCCACCGCCCGACCTGAAAACGAAAACAGCCTGCCCACCACAGATCAAGCGATTGCGACATCAACTGTGCCCAGGTCCCGGCCGGCAAATTTTGCCAATCTTGTGGACCGGGCCCGGCGAAACTCTAATAATAATACCCCTGCCTCAGCCGCGGCCTCCGTTGCTGGAATTCTCAATCAACCCGCGTCCATTGCCCCCGCGACAGTGACACCTTCGATCCCAACCTCTGCCTCAGTCGCGCGGCAGGCTACGATGGAAAACTCGATCAATCTGAGGAAAGTCAATCTGATCGGCGTCTATGGAACACCTTCAAACCGCCGCGCACTGGTTCGCTTGTCCTCGGGCCGTTATAAGAAAGTTAAGGTGGGCGACAAGATTGATGGTGGTCAAGTGGTGGCGATCGGTGATGCCGAATTGCGCTACCAAAGAGGCGGGCGTAACGTGACTTTAAAAATGCCAAACGGCTAAACATTGGCACAGGTGGGCTAAGGCGGTCGTCGCCTGATCCAGTCATCGGTATCAAATAAGTTTCGTACACCACGCTCAATCGTTTTAAAGAGCGCCTTGAAACATCATTCGCCAAAACCAAGTTTGACGCAGGATCTCCAGATCTGATTTCTGTGCCTTTCCAGCTGCTTCCCGCTGTCCTCATGCTCCGCAATTGATCATCGCACCAATTGGCAGACACCCCGAACAGCACACTGCGCCCATTGGCTTGAATTGCTCAGATATCTGCATACACTCCTAAAATTCCGCGCAGAAATCCCGGATTTTTAAAGATATATGACAAAGGTACGCATATGCTGGACGCCACAGACACGAAACTCCTTGCCGCGTTACAGGCTGACGCCCATTTGACAGCCCAGCAACTGGGTGAATTGCTGAATCTTTCTCCCAGTCAGGCCGGACGGCGCCGTCAACGATTGGAAAGCGAGGGGTACATTCAAGGCTATTTTGCCCGCCTCAATGCTACAAAAATCGGACTATTGGTGCAGGGATTTGTGCAAGTCCATCTTAGCAGTCATGGACCGGAACAATCCTCCAGTTTTGCAAGTCTGATCAGCACCCGCCCTGAAATTACGTCAGCGTGGACGATGACCGGAGATGCAGATTACCTGCTACGGGTTTACTGTGCAGACTTGCCCGAGTTGAACACTTTGTTGCACGAAGTTCTGCTTCCGCATCCAGCTGTGGCACGGGTCCAAAGTCAGATCGTAATGGACCAGTTAAAACGTGATGCAGCACTCCCAACATAGGCAAGAATTAACAGTTTTGGAACGAGTTACCCTTAAAGGTTTTCACAAGCAACTTAACTTGTATGGGATCGAACTATTGTCTTTTCATGATCGTCGCAAAGAAAGCCGCCCAACATCCGGAGAGGCCCCGTTCAGTTTAGACGAAGTATTCTTTTCTCGCACTGATGATCGTGGAATTATTCGCGCTTTCAACCATGTATTCCAACGCGTTGCCAATTTTCAGCCCGATGAAATGTTGGGTAAACCGCATAATATCATTCGCCATCCCGATATGCCACGCGGCGTATTCCAAGTCTTTTGGGATACCCTGCAAGCCGGTGAATTCATGGGCGCTTATGTTAAGAACAAAGCATCAGATGGGCTACATTACTGGGTCTATGCAGTTATTGTTCCCTGCGAAGATGGTTACTTGTCCGCTCGCATCAAGCCATCCAGCCCCTTGTTCTCCACAATCATCACTGAATATGAAACACTATTGGCCGCTGAAAAAAATGATGCGTTAAGCCCCGAGGCAAGCGCCAAACTTTTGTTGGAGCAGTTAAAGGCACTCGGCTTTGACGATTATCACAGTTTCGCGGCCCATGCGCTGACTGAAGAGCTGATTGCACGAGACGTTGGATTGAAACGTATCGAAGATCCAAAAATCAAAGACTTCAGGTTCATGCTTCAAAACTCTGAAAACCTGACCCAAGAAACAGAAGCTCTGGTTCATGAGTTTGAGGCCATGAGAACCATCCCGCATAATTTGCGCGTTATTGCGTCCCGTATCGAACCGGCCGGTGGGCCAGTGACGGTTCTGTCGCAGAATTATGGCACAATGTCGCGCGCAATGTCGGACTGGTTTGCGACACATGTTTTGGGTGAAGAAAGCAATTTTGCCTCGATTAAAAGCGCCGTGAACAACAGCATGTTTATCGAGTGCATGGCTCGTATTTTGGATGAATGCGACGCTCAACTGAAAGCTGAAGAACATTCCGTAGACGGGATTGTTCTAGACCAGGAGCGCAAAATTCTTGCCAAACTTGTAGCCGAACAACGTGATCGCACACGCGCTGGTTTGGCGAATGTCAATTTTGAGGCTGACCGTATTCTGAATGCCTGCAAAGTCATGCACCGCCACTTCCTTGGGCTTAGCTCAACAAGAGTTTTGTGCAAAATCGAAAGTGCCCGCCTCCCAACTGAGGGTGAGGCTCTGACGGCGATCATCGATCAACTGGGTGTCTTCCAGGGCAGAATCTCGGCGCAATTGGATCGTATTGTAACGCTAAGCACAGAAATTCAAGCAGCAGAGTTCTAGTCGTTTATCCCCACATAAAATTCGGGTGGCCACGGTACTAAACACGGGCACCTGAAAATATTCATTAAAGGTCTTGATCGATTGGGTACCCCTTTTGATCGAGACCCGTTTCTGAACGGCGAGAGCAATCTGATCTACCGATGCTCGCAGCATGCTCCATGAAGTATGATGAAGAATTCCTAGCCCCACATCTTGGCCAAAAACACTACCCTTCCAGGCCATCCTGCCCTTAACCGGTCAGGACCTTCATGAATTGATGTTGTATTGAACGCCGGTTCCCCGTTAAATCTGAAACACACGTATGGCGCGATATTTGTACAGCACGCTGATAAAGCGAAAGTGAGATCAGCAATGGCACAGAGCATACCCCGGTATTTGAACCAACAGGTTGCGCTACTGAGCCTAAAACTGGCTGCTTTCGCAGCCTTGTTATTTCTCGCCTTAACTGCCCAAGCCAAGGGAGAGCAACCTGCAGCCCCCAAATATGTTGGCTCCCAAACTTGCGGTTCTTGTCATGCTGACGCAGTCACGGACTGGAAGGGCTCGCATCACGCATTGGCTTGGACCAAACCTTCTGATGATACGGTTGTAGGTGCTTTCGACGGGCGCACCTTCCTTCATCAGGGAAATACCACCCGGTTTCTGAATGAAAATGGCCAGTATGTGATTGATACTGAAGATGCCAGAGGCGGCAGGCAAAGGTTTGAAGTTGTTGGTGTTGCTGGAATTGAACCGCTGCAACAGTATATTATCGAGACAGCGCCCGGACGCATGCTATCCTTTGATGTGGTTTGGGACGTCGAAGGAATCCGCTGGATCCATCTCTATCCTGATCAAGATCTTAGCCCAGACGACGGGCTGCATTGGAGCGGACCCTACAAAAACTGGAATGCACGTTGCGCCGAATGTCACGCAACCGGATTTGAAAAGAACTTCAATCCCAAGACGGATTTATATCAAAGCCGTCAAGTCGAAACCGGTGTCGGATGCGAGGCTTGCCACGGACCTGGCCAAGCACATGTGAGCTGGGCGGAAACAGATCAACAGCTGGATCTGACCGAATGGCCGGGTGTTAACAACGTAGGACTGGTAATCAACCTGCACCCCAGTGACACAGCTGAAACTGAACTGCGCGGGTTTCTTGCGGGCACGCAGCAACGGATCAGCCGGTTGAGCGATACAGAGGTTGAGATTCAGCAATGTGCCGGGTGTCACTCTCGTCGTGAACCGTTTGAGGATGGAAATCCGCTCCCCGGTACGCCGTTTCACGATGCATACCGTCTAAGCAATCTGCGCGATGGGCTGTATCACTCAGACGGGCAGATTGAAGACGAAGTCTATGTTTATGGATCATTTCTGCAGTCAAAAATGTATGCAAATGGCGTCACTTGCACCAATTGCCACAATCCCCATACCGCCGAGCTGAAACTGGAAGGAAATGCGTTGTGCGGGCAATGTCATTCGCCCGCTGGCAATCCGGATTTTCCGACACTCTCGTTAAAAGACTACGACGATCCCACCCATACCTTCCATGTCCAAGGTAGCACAGGTGGGGAGTGTAGAAACTGCCACATGATTGAACGTACCTACATGGGCGTTGATGGCCGCCGCGACCATTCCTTCCGCATCCCACGGCCCGATCTAAGCCTGCAAACACAGTCACCGAATGCGTGCAATGACTGCCATACTGACAGGACACCTCGCTGGGCGGCGGATACTATTGCTGAATGGTATCCAAACAGCCCCAAACGAGGCGCGCATTTTTCGCAGGTTTTTTCTGCAGGTCGCACTGATTTACGAGGTCAGAGCGAGGCATTGATTGGCTTGGCCGAATATGATCAATTGCCTGCCATTGTTCGCGCAACCGCATTGGACATGCTTCTCCCACTGGCCAACCCAGCGATGGCCATGCGATTGGAACCACTTCTGTCCAGCCCCGAGCCATTGATCCGAGTCGCAGCGATTTCCATCCAGCGTGGGGCACCTGAAACCGAACGGTCCGCGCGGATTGTTGGATTGTTAGATGACCCGGCTAAGGCCGTCCGCATCGCTGCGGCACGTGGGTTTCTAGGTATGCAGATAGCTTATATGCCTGATCGGATGAACCAGAACCTGAATACTGCAATGGGTGAATGGCAGAAATCATTGTCTGCCAAGGCAGATTTTCCCGAGGCGCAGCTGGTACTCGCAGGCATCGGCCTTACAACCCGACGGATGGATGTCGCGTTAAGCGCCTTTGGCGAGGCGGTAGAAATGGATCCGCAATTGACACAAGCTTGGATCATGATGGTGCGTATTCATTCGGCCCTGGGAGATAGGCAATCGGCAATCGAAACGGTAAATGCCGCGCTCGACAAAAATCCCGAAGACGTGCAACTGAACCTGTTACGGGCAGATATCGGCGGATAACCTGCCGGTATTAGCACCATCAAATAATTCCCTAGACCGTTAGGCTTTGGAATGGCTATGCTGAGTACAATGGTTGGGGTTAGCCAAGAGTTCCCGGCAAAAACATGCAATTTCTACTGCCCGTTCAACTGTGGATATGAAAATCCGCCTCATTGAACTGTGATCCATTTATTCTAACGACCAACTGTTTCCCGCACCTTTTGTGTTGGTAATGCGTGAAAACTCAATTTTTTTGGAGTTACAAATGATCAAAGACATTCGTGATAAAGGCACAGGCCTGTTACTAAGTTTAGGTGCCCTGACCGCTGTGGCGGCCTTGGCGGCGGCCCCCGCACTGGCCCAGGATAAGCCTAATATTCTGGTCATCTGGGGTGACGACATCGGCCAGTCCAATATTTCGGCCTACACTATGGGGCTGATGGGATACCGGACTCCCAGTATCGACAGAATTGCTGCAGAAGGCATGATCTTTACTGATTATTATGGTGAGCAGTCCTGCACTGCTGGCCGCTCGTCGTATATTATGGGTCAGAGTGTGTTCCGCACCGGTCTGTCCAAGGTCGGCCTTCCCGGCGCAAAAGAGGGCATGAGAGTTGAAGATCCAACCATTGCGGGCCTGCTTAAGGCCGAAGGATATGTGACCGGCCAATTTGGCAAAAATCACCTTGGTGATCTCGACGAGATGCTGCCGTCTAATCACGGATTTGATGAATTCTTTGGCAATCTGTACCATTTGAATGCCGAAGAAGAGCCCGAGAACGAGGACTATCCTACTGATGTGGTTCTGGCCGACGGACGCACCTTCCTCGAAGCCTTTGGGCCACGCGGCGTTATCCGCTCCTCGGCTGATGGCACAGTCGAAGACACCGGCCCGCTGACCAAGAAACGCATGGAAACCGTCGATGACGAAACCGTCGCTGCGGCACTGGATTTCATGCAGCGCGCTGTAGACCAGGAAAAACCGTTTTATGTTTGGTGGAACGGCACACGGATGCACTTCCGTACCCATGTCAAAGACGAACTGCGCGGCATTTCCGGGCAGGATGAATATTCAGACGGCATGGTAGAGCACGACATGCACGTGGGCCAGTTGCTGGACAAAGTGGACGAGCTGGGCATCGCCGATAATACCATCGTACATTACTCCACCGACAACGGTGTCCATATGAACACCTGGCCCGATGCTGGCATGACACCGTTCTTTGGTGAGAAAAACACCAACTGGGAAGGGGGTTGGCGGGTGCCTTCGATGGTACGTTGGCCCGGTCAGATTGAGGCCGGTTCGGTTAGCAACGAGATCATGCACCATATGGATTGGCTGCCGACCTTTCTGGCTGCTGCGGGCAACCCTGACATTAAGGCCCAACTGATAGAAGGTGGTGTTCAAGCTATTGGGCGGGAGTACAAAGTTCACCTGGACGGCTATAACTTCCTGCCAGTGCTGACTGGCGAACAGGAAGAGGGGCCGCGCAAAGAGGTCTTCTACTTCTCGGACGATGGTGATCTGACAGCGCTGCGCTATGAAGACTGGAAAATGATTTTCCTGGAGCAGAAAGCCTACACCACTTTGCGTGCCTGGGTAGAGCCCTGGACCGAATTGCGAGTTCCACTGATCTTCAATCTGCGCCGCGACCCATATGAGCGCTCATATCGGACGTCCAATACATATTGGGATTGGGTGATTGATCGCGTCTTTCTTCTGGTGCCAGCGCAGGCCTATGTTGCTCAGTTCCTTGCCACGTTTGAGGAATTCCCACCGCGCCAAAAAGCCGCGTCTTTCTCGTTGGCACAGGTGATGGAGAAAATGACCTCAAATCTGGGCAGCCAGTAAACAAAGGGTCCTTGAATGCAGGGCAATCACGGCGCCGAGGGGAAACCAACGGCACCGTGATGTTATCCGGCTTGGAGGTCAATCAGGCCCGTTCCACTGGCCTGCGTCGATTTTATTCCAGACATGATTAAGGGATTTTCCATGCAACTGCATTTTGTAATTTCCTGCGCGGCGCTTATTGGGGCCACTTTGTCGACGGCGTCAGCGCAAACCACCTCCTCGCAACCACGCCTGGTGTTGCAGATCACCATAGACCAACTGCGCGCCGATCTTATTGGCCGGTACTCTAAAGGGTTCGGTGACGGCGGTTTCAATTACCTGCTCCGCAATGGTGCAGTGTATAAAAGTGCACACCACCGTCACGCCAATACCGAAACCATTGTTGGCCACACCACGCTGGCAACCGGCACTGATCCGGCAATTCATGGCATGGTGGCCAATCTTTGGTATGACCGCAAAAATGGTCGGCAATATTATAATGTTCAGGATGAAGAGTTTCCGTTGCTGGGGGCTGAAGGCATCAGCAAAGACGACGAGATCGATCCCACTCAGCGGGCAGCCACAACGGACGGACGGTCGCCTCGGGCTATTCTGACCTCTACAGTTTCGGACGAAGTCGCCGCATATTTTGGCCCTGACGCTAAGGTGTTTGGCGTATCGGTCAAAGATCGCGGTGCCATATCTTTGGCTGGTCACGCGGGAACCGCATATTGGTTTTCCAAGTCCGAAGGCCGCTTTGTCACCAGCACCTATTATATGGATAACTACCCTGATTGGGTCGCTGCATGGCAGGACAAGGGGCTGGTGGCCGCATATGCCAACACACAATGGACCTTGTCGCAGCCAGAAGAAAATTACGATTTTGACGATCGTGATGACCAACCCTGGGAAACGGACCTGCCCGGATGGGGCACAGTTTTCCCGCATAATTATGGCCCGGAAGATAATCCCTATTTCACCACGTTCCTGACGCTCAGCCCGGCTGGGGATGCCCTGACCGTGGATTTTGTCAAAACACTGATTGACGTTGAACAGGTCGGTGCTGATGGGATCACCGACTACCTATCCGTCAGCCTGTCCTCGACGGATTATGTCGGGCATGTATTTGGTCCCTCCAGCTTGGAAGCCGAGGACAACCTCAAACAGGTAGATCAGCAATTGGCCGAACTGCTCTTCTTTGTTGATGCCCGGGTTGGGTTGCGGAACACATTGGTTATTCTATCGGCTGACCATGGTGGCGCGGACAATCCAGGTTACCTTGAAACACTAGGGATCGAGGCGCAGCTGTTCAATTTTGACAGTCTTGATACAGCTCCGGGTGGCCAACGCTTGCAAGATGCATTTGGAGCTGGGCGCGAACTGGTCCAGAACTTCTCGGCCCCCTATGTCTATCTCAATCAGGACTTGATTGCCGAACTGGGCTTGGACGCAGGCGTGGTTGAGACCGCCGTGGCACAAGAGCTTCAGAAATTGCCGGGGATTGCCTATGCCGTCTCCAGCTCTGCCCTTAGAAGTGGCCAGATTGCGGATACTTCAATCAGCCAATCGGTGCTCCGCAACTTTCACCCGGATCGATCTGGCGACATCTATGTGGTGTTTGAACCGCATTGGTTCATTGGCGATTTGGATGGATTAAGCGTGGCGGCAGCCCATGGGTCACCGTGGAGCTATGACACCCATGTTCCGCTGATTTTCGCGGGGCCGGGCATCAAGGCCCAAACTGTGATACGCCGGGTTGAAACCGTCGACATTGCGCCAACTATCACCACCTATCTTGGCACCAAGCTGCCGTCCGGAGCAACCGGCGGCCCACTGCCAGAAGTGTTTGACTAACCAGTATGGTACTCTTGGGCCCTTGGCCTAGTGGCCTGCCCTGGTTCATCTGCTCAGTCAAATGACCCTGTCAAGGATCGAAGGCAGGACCGGATCATTTGAATATCTTCGCTTTATTCGCCCGGCCTGGTTGATGCTGATCCCCGTCTAGCCGGACTTTGGTGTTGGGTCCGCTATCACGCAGGGCACCGGCCCCATGTTCAAGTCGCTGCAATTTCCCCGCAATTGCAAAATGCACTGCAGGTCGGCGGCACTGTGCAGCACCGACTGCAACCCATCGATGGGGCTCATTTGGGTGCGGGTTTGTTGGCCCTCGCTGTTTCTGGCCCCACATGGACGCGTGAGCCAAACCTATTATTGGCCAACTCCGCGCCACTTGTTGTGGCGCCAAAAAGTGACCGACAGCGTGCCAAACACTGATCTGACGCCCTAGCGACTGGATCGTGCCCGGTTTTAACTGCAAGACCTGATCATACAGCGTGCAGCACCGGTAGATCCACACCAGTTACCGCTGGACCTCTCCTCTAACATGGCCCCCATGCGTGTGAAATTTCCTCATTATGGCGCTTTACGGTCCGTCGACTTCCGGCTTAGAAAGATGCGCTTTGATACGACGGTAGCCATATCCAATATATGTCCGCTGGATAAACCCAATGGCAGCGGTATCGTTATATTCCAGGGCCGTCACCGTATCGCGCAACTCTTGCACCAGTGCTTGGGCCGCCTCAGGGCCCACCAGATTGCTGACGCGATACCAAGTGCTTGCGGCTTGGTAATAGGTTTGCCACCAAAACGACCGGAGCGCACTATTGCCGATCAGGCTGGCAATCAATTGGTGAAGACGGTGGTTGAGTTCAACATAGTGTCGTGGGTGAAAGCTGTTGCAAAGTTTGACCGCCTCTTCGTGCAATGCACGGGCAGTTGCAAGGTCATCTGTTGTGATGGCACGCGGTGAAGCGGTCCCGATCAACTCTGCCAATTCCAAACGCATCTCGTAGACATGGTGGATCGTTTCAGCGGACAAAGCCACGACAACGGTTCCAACCCCGTTTCTGGTTTCCACCAATCCCAAGTGGCTAATCCGGTTGATTGCGTCGCGGACTGGCGTTCTGCTGACCCCAAACTCAACGGCAAGATCTGCTTCTTTCAACTGGTCACCGGGACGATACTCCAAAAAACAAATGCGCTGCAGAAGTTCGACTTGAATGGATTCCGCCGGACCCTTTCTGCCTGTCTTCAAACTGGTTTCTTCAATCATCATATTTTTCTTTTCCAACTTGATGCATACACCTTGCCTACATTTCTCCAAAGTACAGGCAAATTATGAGAATTGACACCCCAGCTGTACACAGCTAGTCGTTTTTCAATTGGCACCTCATCCTAAGGGAGACAAACAATGCTCGAAGAATCCAAAACCCGTACCATTGCCCTACAACAACGTATGAGAGACCTGGGCATTCACTGCGCCGTATTCACTGATGAAAGTTCTATGGCCTATCTAGCGGGATTCTGGGGATATCTCGGGATTGAATTTGGTAGACCCTCAATGGTGGTGGTCAAAGCAGAGGAGGCTCCCATTGTCATCACCCCACTGATGGAATCTGAAATGGTCGGGGAGATGACGTGGATCAAAGATATCAGGGTTTGGGAAGACTTCGGCGATCGGACTTGGGGTGCCGCCCTCGCAGATGCGTTGAGCGAAAAGCCTTCGGAAATTTGGGTAGAGCGTAATACAATCCCCGCTATTGTGCGCAACCACTTGGACGATACCTATGTCGGTGTGCCGATCAGGGATATCTCACCAGTCTTGGGTGCGCTGCGCGTGATCAAATCTCCGTTCGAGATTGCAGTCATGAAAGAAGCTGGGATCATCGCTGGGGCCATGATGGCGGCAGCACACGACAGCCTGCGAGTTGGAGTGCACGAGTACGAAAGCGCACTGGCGGTGATTGAGGCAGGCTCTCGCAAAGCAGCGACCTTTCTAACGGACAAAGGCTGGGATAGATTTATCTCTCCCATGATCCACAATTTACAAATCTTACAAAGCGGCAAGGACATTTCTATGGTTCATCGCCGCGCCTCGGTCCGGCGATACGAGACTGCCGACCCAGTCTATTTTTGTTTCTGCAACATGGCACAATTTAAGCAATACAAGCTGGGTTTTGACCGGATGTTCCATGTGGGAGAGGTTAAAGACGAAGCGGCCCGCGTTCAGGAAGCTGCGATTGCAGCGCAACAAGCCGCGATTGCCACCATCCGCCCCGGCGTGCTGGCACAAGACGTGGCAGCCGCTGCCAATGCCGTCTATGCCGAGCGCGGATACCAGACTGGTTACCGCACGGGGCGCTCTATCGGTGTGGCGTATCTTGAGGCACCTGAGCTCAAGGCCGGAGACACAACAGTCCTGCAAGCCGGCATGACTTTTGCAGTGGATGGCGGCATTTCAATTGACGGTGTGACGGCCGGCCGGATCGGCGACTCGATTGTTGTGACTGAAACTGGGTATGACTACATTACCGATTACCCACGCTCACTGCTCATTACGGAAGCCTAGACATGAGTGCTGCATTCAGACTTGCGATAGGTCAAACCCCGGCAGAACTGGCCAGGCCGCAGGATCGTCTCAACTGGCTCCGTGACGTATTGCCGGAAGTCGTGGAACAGCAAGCCGACCTGTTGCTACTGCCAGAATTGTTTGCAACGGGTTACAATATCGGCGACCAGATTGTCAGCCGCGCAGAGCTTAGTGACGGGCCCATGGCACAAGCGATTGCTGCCCTTGCCAGGGCAAATGGCGTGGCAATTCATTATGGCTATGCTGAAAGAAGCGGTGCCGATACATACAACGCTGCACAGTGTTTCGGACCAGATGGCATACGGCTGGGCGGACATCGCAAACTGGTTATTCCGCCTGGGTTTGAGGCTGATCATTTTACCTGCGGCCAGGCCTGCGAGCTGTTCACTTATCGTGGTCTGCGGATCGCGACCTTAATTTGTTATGATGCAGAGTTCCCTGAAACCACCCGCCATGTCGCTATGTTAGGCGCAGAGTTAATCCTGGTGCCCACAGCCCTTGGCGATCAGTGGGGCTGGGTTGCGCAGCGTATGATCCCAAGCCGTGCGTATGAAAATGGCGTTTTTCTGGCTTATGCAAACAGCGCAGGAGAGGAAAACGGTCTGCGTTTTTTGGGGCAAAGCTTCATCGCCACCCCCGATGGACAAGAACTTGCGCGAGCAAGTGCTGAACCAGGTATTATTTTTGGAGAGATACAGCGCGCGAGGGTCGTCGCTGCGCAAAGCCGACTGCCATACCTACGAGATGTAAAAACGCTTGGCGCGGGTATTTTTTGATTTTGTCACAGGCTACTTTGTCAGCATTCCGGCCATGCGGCCAATCGTTGCGAAGGTCCGTGAGATCAACCTAACATGATACTCAGTCCAAATAACTGAACTTGAGGCTCTTCCTAACCAAAAATGGGGCGGGCGATGAGCAAGGCAACACCTCGCACAGGTTACTTCAAGCGCATCCTTGGATTTGATATCAAATAACGGGACACTCGCTTCATCCTTATAAAACGTCTCTCTTACACTTTGAACCACCGGGGCAACCGGGGGGGGGAATCCTTCCGCCATCTAAAGTGTGCCTGCCTTAGGCCATGTCAGTCCCGTTTACGCCCACGCCAACCGCCGCGGCGTGTGGGTTTTGCTGCCGCTTGCAATCCTTGGTGCAAGACTTCGGTCATCGGGTGGTCCGGATTCGTGGCGCCATACTTCGCCAGGATGACATGGATCGCTGATGCACTGTCTTGTCCAGCAGGGAGACTTAGGGCCCAGTCCAGAAAAATGCTGCGGCACTCGGACGGTGTTATACCATCGATGTGATAGGCATCATTCATCAGTGACTTTGGGTCCAGTTCAATCTTGGTCAAGAGTTGCGCCTTCTCGTTTCAGGGCCGACGCAATCAGCGTGTTGCAAGCCTCGTATCTTCGTTCCAACTCATCCTGCAAATGCTCCAGGCTGTCAAACCCAGTGCTCCGGCACAGAAACTGCGCGCCGCCCTCGCCCAGATTGGCAGTGTTTATCCCAGTACTGGACAGCAATCGTGCCGCTGTTTGCACGGACCAGAATAAATCATAGCTACCGTGCAAATATGTCGCGTCCGCGACCTGCAGCCAGCCACTTGCGACGGTTGCTTGCAAACCAGCCCCAACGTTCTGAATTGTATTTCCTTCTAGCAGGGCACCGACTTGTGAAGTCAGCTCAATATCCAACATACGCCCACCGCCAACCTTGGCATCCCAAACACCATCAGGCGTCTTGGCCGTCGCGAGGCGCCTGCGCATCTCGGCCATCTCGGTCAAGATTTTAACCCGGTCGCGCGGCGCGGACAAAACATCCTTGCGGAATTTTTCTATATCTTGGGCCAGTTCAGGGGCCCCGGCCACCACACGGGCGCGTGTCAGTGCCAAGTGTTCCCAGACCCAGGCCTCGTTCTTTTGATAATGAGTGAAACTGCCCCAGCTGGTCGCCACCGGCCCTTTTGATCCCGAAGGTCGCAACCGCATGTCGACCTCGTACAACCGCCCCTGCGCCATCGGTGCGGTCAGTGCCGTGATCAGCGCCTGCGTCATGCGGGCATAATATGGCCGCGTGGCCAGTGACCGCTTACCCTGTGACATGTCTTCACCCAGAGGATCATAAATCACTATGATATCCAGGTCAGACTGCGCGTTTATCTGCCCCGACCCCAGTGATCCCATCGCCAAAACCGCCGCCCCGCGACCCGGCGGCGGGCCATGTTTGCTGGCAAACTGCGCGACCACAACAGGACATAACGCGGCAATCACCGCCTCTGCCAGTTGGGCATAATGCGCGCCGCTGTCTTGAGCGCTGGTCAATCCCCGCAAAAAGTGCACACCAATGCGAAAGTGCCATTCCTTGCACCAGCGTCGAGCACCATCCAGCTGCGCCTCATAGTCGGTTTCCTGCGATAGTCTTAGCGATAAATCTGCCTGTAAGGCCGCAGTGCCGGGCCAATCATCAAAGAATGACCCACCAATTACAGCATCGAACACCGCCGAGTTTCGCGAAAGGTGGCTGGCCAACGTCGGGGATGTTCCAGCAATGTCGACAAGTAGATCAATCAGTTGCGGATTGGCTTCGAGCAGCGAGAACAGCTGCACCCCAGCAGGCAGTCCCGCCAAAAAACCATCCAGCGCCATCAGCGCCTCAGACGGCTTGGCGGTTTTACTCAACCGCGCTAGCAGTTCAGGCTTAAGTCGTTCGAAAATCCGAGCACCGCGCGCAGATCGTAACGCCGGATAAGTTGGCCAGCGCGCAATGACATCGCCGTTCAGCTCTTGCGAGAGCAAAGGGGTAGCGCCCGTTCCATTGTCCGGGGCAAAGAAGTCTTCGGTCAGCCCATGTACCTCTGTCAGGCGGGATTCGATCTGGCTGATCAGGGCAGCGGGATCAAGATCCATCAAGCATGCCACCCGTGCCAGACCTTCTTCGGTTTTGGGCATGCGATGGGTTTGGGCATCATGGATCATCTGAATACGATGCTCGACCTCGCGATGGGCGCGGTAATGTTCAGTCAGTTTTGCGGCAACTTCGGTCGCAACCCAGTCGCGATTGGCCAATGCGGCCAGCCCCTCGACGGTGCCCCGCAGGCGCAGGCTTTCGTCGCGGCCACCAGCGATCAACTGACGGGTCTGGGTGAAAAACTCGATTTCACGAATGCCCCCCCGGCCCAGTTTCATATCATGCCCCGGAACCACGATTGCCCCCCCCACCCCCTTGTTTTCGCGAATACGGAGCCGCATTTCATGGGCGTCTTGAATGGCAGCAAAATCCAAGTGACGACGCCAGACGAACGGTTTCAGCGTCTTCAAAAACCGCTCGCCCGCAGCAATGTCACCGGCACAGGCGCGCGCCTTAATATAAGCGGTCCGTTCCCAGGTGCGTCCCAGGCTTTCATAATAGCGCTCGGCGGCCTCCATCGCCAGACATACCGGGGTGACGGAAGGGTCCGGACGCAGACGCAGGTCGGTGCGAAACACATAACCATCTTCGGTGCGGTCGCTAAGCGTCGCACACATATTACGCGTAGCGCGTACCATGCTTTGACGGGCCAGTTGAAAATCATCCGGGTCAAACCGGGTTTCGTCAAACAGGCATATCAGGTCGATGTCCGAGCTGTAGTTCAGCTCATAAGCGCCCATCTTGCCCATAGCCAGAATGCTCAAACCCCCGGCAGTGGCAATGTCATCTTCATCCATGCCCGGCAATTTGTTACGCCGGATCAGCGCTTCGATTTCAGCCTTGATCGCAACATCTGCAGCCAAGGCACCAAAATCAGCCAGCACCCGGGTGACCTGCTCCAGGGCCCATCCGCCGCTTAGATCTGCCAACGCGGTAATCAACGCCACCCGCCGCTTAGCCTGGCGCAGTCCCGGCTTGATCTGATCCAGCGGCAAGGTCCGGCAAAATTCAAACACCTGCGCCACTGCGGCCTCAGGATCCGCAAGTGCCTCTTCCAGCCAGTCCGCCTCGCGCCCGATTAGCTCTTTCAGAAAGGGACTAGAGCCAGCCGCACCGCTAACCAGCGCCGCCATTTCGCCATCCAGGGCGGGTACCAACGTTCTGACCTCAGCTCCCAATTCAGTATCAAAGGGGCGCGGCAGACGGGTTATGTTCAAAGTGGTATTCATACCCATATAATTGTTCTGCTGAGAGGGCCGCGTCAATGCATCAAACCTCAGGTTGAAACCACATAAAGCAATATGTCACGCCGGAAATACGCAGTCTATGCTAGGTCCTTAGCGGTCTTAAAAAGGCAGTTTGTATACCGGCTTTCACTCTGGCCATCCGGCCTTCCCCGCGATGTGGTCACGTGGGTTCTATTTGTGCTTAGGGCGCTCGATGATCTGCAGGCACATCACCATCACGATGCCATAAAGAACGTGACCAACCAGGGCGACCCAGGTGATGCCGGTGAAGTTCAGAAACAAGGGCAGCCCTGCAATGGCAGTGATGCCGCCAATCGCAAACAACCAAAGGCCAAACCCATAAATCGCCGACGACAACAGCCAATGTGTCTGTCCAATGACACGCTGCCAAATAGGTGCGAAAATAAAGAGCCAACCAACAGGATAACCAATAAGCCCAACAAGGTAGAAATGCACAAAATACCCTGCGAAATCACCGTTCGGTAAGCCAAGGCGGCCCAGCAGGCTTTTGGCCAGCCCATGCGGTGACAGGTTAGCAAACCCCAAAGCCGGGCTAAGTGTCTGTCCCCATAGATCAAATGCAACCGTTGCAAAAAATCCGGAAATGAACATCAAGCCAAGAGTATGCGCGTTGAATGCAGGAAAGGCACCAGATGCCCCCTTAAGGGCAGAGGAATTGCTCATGTCGGTCTCATCCATTCGGAAAACTAAGGGGCGATATAGTATCAGTTAGCCAGCAACCCCAACCCGCGTCAATTCAACGGTTAAGCGTTTCACGAGATGGTGACGCACCAAAGATCCAAAACAGTAAAAAGAAACGATCGGAATTCAGGTGTTAAGAAGGAGGCGCGTAATGGTCAGTGGCCTCATTGCTGAGTACTTTATTTACCTTCTCCAGCAACTCGGCACGTAGAAACGGCTTTCTTATCAACATCATGCCCCGGTCCAAGTTCAGCTTATGAATGACAGCGTTCTCGGAGTATCCACTGGTGTACAGGACCTTGATATTGGGCTGTAAACGTCTGGCAGCTTCGGCAATTTCAGCACCGTTCATTCCACCGGGCAAAACGACGTCTGTGAACAATAAGTCAAAAGATTCACCTGTTTCCAGGTAACCAATTGCCTCGGCGCCATTCCCGGCCTCTATAACATCAAACCCCAGGTCACTCAGAAAGGCGACTGAAATCTTACGAACATCAGAGGCATCCTCGACAACGAGAATGCGTCCCGATCCCTGAGTGTGTTTAATGTCTTCGTGTGCTTGTTCCGTTTCGATGAACCCATCTTCGGATCGCGGTAAATAGAGTTTTACCGACGTGCCGTGGTCAACTTCACTGTAGATTGTAATGTGTCCGTTTGATTGTTTGACGAACCCGAAAACCATGCTGAGCCCAAGGCCACTGCCCTTGCCCACCTCTTTCGTCGTGAAGAACGGTTCGAACACCTTCGACTTTATATTGGGTTCAATTCCGGCACCGGTATCGCTCACCACGACCTCTACGTAATGTCCGGGCCTCATTTCTTCGTATTGCCCTGCATTTGCTTCATCCAAGGTAACATTGGCAGCTTCGATGGTAAGTATACCACCCTGAGGCATGGCGTCCCGAGCATTCAAAACCAAATTCACCAAGGCGTTTTCAAACTGGTGTGTATCTATCATCGCAGGCCACAGGCCAGCTGTATCTTCGATCTTTAGATCAACCGTCTCCCCCAGGGACCTTTGAAGAATGTCATTAAGTCCATCGATCAATTCCCCAACATCAGCCGATACCGGCGCAAGCTGCGCCTGGCGTGAAAATGCCAACAATCTGCCAGTCAGAGATGACCCTCGAAAAACTGCTGACTTGATATTATCGGTAAACTCTTTTGCCTCTGTGTTGTCACCTGCCAGATCCTCTAACATTTCAGCACTGCCCAGCATGATTGCCAGAAGGTTGTTAAAATCGTGAGCTACACCACCAGTCAATTGACCGACCGCTTCCATGCGTTGGGCATGACGAAGTTGATCTTCAAGATTCTTGCGGTCAGTGAGATCATGAACAAGAGATGCAATGCCACTTACCTCACCGTTTTCATCCACAATCGGAGTGTTGTGCCAATCACAGATGATCGTTTTACCATCTTTGGTAAGGTTCTCGTTTGTGGATCGGATGCCTCCTTTGTTATCAAGAAGCAATTGGAAAACCTTATTTATCTCATCGATTATTCCTGCAGGCAAAATGGTTCCGGATGCGTGGCGCCCGATCACTTCGCCGGCAGAATACCCAAATATTTTCTCCGCTGATTTATTCCACTCAGTGATACGAAAGTCGCGACCCCAGGAAATGCATCCTAATGGAGTGTTTCGGATATGAAAAGACAGGTTTTCTTCTGCCCTTTTGATATTCGCATAGGGCTTTCTTAAGTTAGTAATGACGATAGCTTGGAAAATAAACCAAAACGAATAAATCTTAAGAAGATGCCCCAGTATCACGAAATGCGACGCAAGTATCTTATCATACAAAGTAAAAGAAATTTCCGCAAACATTGTAAACATTATGGCAGCAACAACCAGAGTCAGTTCTTCAGTATCAATTTCATTCCTCTGACTATAGATACCAAAGACTGCAATCGTCAGCATTAACACAATAATGTATTCGCTATAGATCTTAAAATCCGTAAGACCCTGCCCGTCGATAATGGTGATTGGAAATCCACCCAGGGATATAAGTGTGGTAAAAACCACTGAGGTCAAACCAATCGCAATAAATATTGCGTATGGATTGTTGCCCCTCATCAAGACAAATGGAGCCACAAGGAATAACAATGCCTCTAGATACCGACTGACAATCCAAAACTGTAGGGATAAATTTGCATTACCTTCAGTAAATATGTCCACTCCTGGAAAGACAAAGGTGTGCAAAATGTCAAGCGAGCCGACCCAAAAGTAGCCACATGCAAAAAAAATTAGGAATGTATTCCTTGAAAATCCATAAGTGGACCACCCCAGAGAGAAAACGACATACGAAATGCATATTGTCGTCAGTTCTGCCAATGTGTGAAATGCAAGGAAATTATACTGCGAAACCACTGCCAACACTATGCATGCGATAGTTGGCGGTATCCACAGCCTTTTAGCGGCAAGGTATTTTATCCAATCCCCATTAGTGACCATAACCGACCCAAATTTTCACTCCGGACAAAAAAACATTCGCATCACCAGCATGTCGTTTACTTGGGTTGGAGCCGTACATAGGGTAAGTCATATTCCACCAAATCCGCCTAGATCGGCTTAATGCTAAGACACGAAGTGACTTTGTCAACAGAGGCGTCCAGAAGTAAATTTTTGCCCCCAAATGCCACCTTTGCAGCTTTAGCGGCGCCAAGACGTGCATGGCGACTCCAGCCAAGTCCAACCGCTCAAGCCCTTTCTCTGCCCTTGATGATCATTGTAATTTCCCTAATCTCATGATGGCAAGGAAGCCCATACTCGAAGGAAAGCCCATGACAAAACTAACCGGCAAATGCCTCTGTGGTGACATCTCATTTGAAGCCGATGGTGAGGTGCCGGTCATGGCAAACTGCCACTGCACCGCATGCCGTCAATCCACGGGCAGCGCCTATGCCACACTGATGTTTATGAAACAGGACGATGTGAAAATCATCGGCACGCCAAAAACTTACCAACACGATTCAGATGCAGGCACCACGATGACCAAGCATTTTTGCGGCACATGTGGAACGCCACTGTTCACACAGAATTCTGCTCGCGCGGGCATGCTTGGCTTGCGCGCCGGTCTCATCAACGAACATGAAGAATTCGCCCCGAAGGTGAATGTTTATACGTCGAGCAAAATGAAGGCGACTGTCCTCCAAGACAGCCTACCAGCCTTTGAGAAGATGCCGGGTTAAGTCTTTCTGCCTCCAAAGGTTATTCGCGCTTTGGAGGCAGATTAGAAAGCCCTTTGCCACCTCTAGCTTCAGGACACATGGCCAAGACCACACAGTAGCCGCGAGCGAGATGGCGGTCTGGAACGGTTCACACAGCTGTCACAGCGGGCTGCGATCCGACGACACAACGGTTATTGAGAGCCTTCAGCTGGCCATAATCCGGAGGTGCAAGCCGCCCCTTGCGCCGAACCGAAGCATTCATGCCCCGGTTTCGGGTAGCTGTAGGATGCCACACTACACTTCTTTGTTGGTCTTCAGCAGTCAGGGTTACGCGCTGTTCTGGACCTAACCGCCCCTATGGGAAACCGGCTCCATCTTCTACAATGGGTCCAACAGTTGTGTTATCTGCTGCGGTTGAATTTTCAGTTGTGGCAGTGCTTTGCCGCAATTTGCACACAACGATCCGGCCATTACTCCGCTCTATGCTGCGATTTATGCGCAGTTTCCCCAGTGGCTGCATATTCAGTTCGCGGCCGCGGCCAACCGCCTCGCCAAGTACAGCAAGCATCGCTTCAACGACGGGTTTAGCGTCTTTCTTCTTGATACCGGACCGTTCAACAACCAGGTCTATAAGCTCTTTTTTTCGCATCGGCAGATCTGCTGCGTCAACGGGAGGCTCCGAAACGACTGGGTCTACCACCCGGGCGGCTTCGGTCGGCACAACTTTGGCCACTTTGGGAGAAGCTTTAGGACCAGGTGTGGATCCGGCCCGGGAAGGCGTTTTCGGAGTGGTGGTTTTGGCAGTCGTGGTTCCTGAAGTGACGGATTTGCCTGCACTGCTGCGCTTTGTCGTGCTCGTTGCCATGGTTTGCCCCGTGGTTTGCGTGTGTTTTTTTAAACTACACCTGATCATACCTCGGTTTCCGGTTCCGCGCCAACAACAGGCCAATATCAAGCCCGTTAACACCCATTAACGCAGTATTGTTGCCAAAATACGTACAATTCGCCGCTAAGTCAGCGCTCAATTGTCGATGTAGCCAACTCTAACAGCCGTCAATTGGGCGCCAATCTATCCCGAAGGCAAGGTGTTGCGCTGGATCATTGTACGTAGGGTAAAGCTGGATTGTGTAGAACGTATGCCCGGCACACGCAGAAGATGGTGCTCCAGAAACTCATCAAAGCTGGTCAGATCACGCGACACCACCCGCAGTAAAATATCGCGACTTCCAGTCATCAGATAGCATTCCATCACTTCATCAAAAGCCTGCACAGATCTCTCAAAGGCAGCAATGGCATCGCTGGCCTGCCTCTCCAGTTCAACCGTTACGAAAATCGTTATCGGTAGTCCCAGTTTCGTCTGATTCACCCGCGCCGAATACCCAGTGATCACCCCCGCGTCCTCGAGGATAGAGACCCGGCGCGCGCAGGGCGTTGGCGACAACCCGACCTTTTCAGACAGATCAGCCATCTTTTGCCTGGCGTTAAGCTGCAGCTCAGCAACGATCTTTCTATCTATCGGATCCATTGGAAATTTCCTATTTTTCAATTTCGAATTAGCGATAATCACTAAATTTTGCAAACCACTCGGCTGGATTTGGCGAAAACCTGCGCGCGGCCTAGTTTATCAAGTGGCAATGGAGGAGCAAATAGAATGATCATCACACCGATGCCAGCCAGCAGTCACGAAGAGATCTATTGTGTCGAAGACACTGCCACCGGGCTGCTTG
The DNA here is from genome assembly GCF_004006175.1 of Parasedimentitalea marina. GTDB lineage: Bacteria > Pseudomonadota > Alphaproteobacteria > Rhodobacterales > Rhodobacteraceae > Parasedimentitalea > Parasedimentitalea marina. The sequence continues at coordinate 1,435,816 of NZ_CP033219.1, read as the reverse complement.
GATATATTGCTGTACACTCGACCCAGCTTGGCCCGGCTGCCGGCGGGCTGCGGATGCGCCCCTATGCCAGCGCGCAAGAGGCGTTGACCGATGTGAAACGGCTTAGCCAAGGAATGACCTACAAAAACGCCGCAGCCGGCCTGCCCTTAGGCGGCGGCAAGGCGGTGATCATTGGTCATCCAGGGACGGACAAAACACCTGAATTGCTGCACGCCTTTGGTCGAGCCATCGACACCCTGCAGGGGCGCTATTTCACCGCCGAAGACATGGGCATGGCCCCCGCTGATATGGGGCATCTGGCCGAGGTGACACCTTTTGTTGCTGGGTTATCCAATGGAGAGTTCGCCAGTGGTGATCCCTCGCCGATCACCGCACGCGGCATCTATAACGCCATTCGCACGGCGCAAGGGCACCATTGCGGCAGTGCCGATTTGGACGGTGTAACAGTGGCGGTCCAGGGTCTGGGCAACGTCGGATGGTATTTGTGCACGCAGCTTAGTTCAGCAGGGGCAAACCTGATTGTTACCGACACAGATGCAGTACGTATATCCAAAGCCAAGACCGCATTTGGTGCCGCGGCCGTTGAACCGGATCAAATCTATGCGGCCAAGGCGGATATTTTTGCACCCTGTGCAATTGGTGGCATTCTAAACCCAGAGACTATACCACAGCTCAACGTCGGTATCGTGGCAGGTGGCGCCAACAATCAGCTGGCGTCTCCTCAAGATGGGCTTGCATTGCACGCCAGAGGCATTCTGTATGCGCCCGATTTTGTTGCCAACGGCGGCGGCATTATCAATGTCGCCACTGAAATTCTACGCATTTCCGACCAGGCCGCATTTGTCGAAGAAAAGCTGGAGGCCCTGGACCTGACCATGCAAGCGATCCTATCTCAGGCCCGGGCGGAAAACACCTGCCCCGACGCTGTTGCAGTTGCCACAGTACAGGCCAAAATGGCGCGCCGCGCAGCATAGACCCCAAAAGCAAAATAGGCGGCCTGTTTGGGCCGCCTATTTGTCTTATCTTCGCAAGGTCCAGGTCAGTGAGCGACTGCCCCTGCCCCACCTTCGGGATGTTTCAGCGCGGCCCGGGCCGCTGCCGCTTCTTCTTCTGCTTCTTCGTCCCATTCGATCGCTTCAGGCGCTCTGACCAGTGCATGCTTCAGCACTTCCGAGACATGTGAAACCGGGATGATTTCCAGCCCCTCTTTCACATTGTCAGGGATTTCCGGCAGATCCTTTTCATTCTCTTGCGGGATCAGCACTGTTTTCACACCGCCGCGCAGCGCGGCCAGCAGTTTTTCTTTCAGACCACCAATCGCCAGCGCATTGCCGCGCAGCGTCACCTCACCCGTCATCGCAATATCCTTGCGAACCGGGATCTGTGTCAGCACCGACACGATAGAGGTCACCATGGCCAGACCGGCACTAGGGCCATCTTTTGGCGTTGCCGCCTCAGGCACGTGTACGTGGATGTCCCAGCGGTCAAAACGAGGTGGCTTGACGCCAAGCTGCGGTGAAATCGAACGTACATAAGACGAGGCCGCCTCAATCGACTCTTTCATCACATCGCCCAGCTTACCGGTGGTTTTCATACGCCCCCGGCCCGGCAAACGCAGCGCCTCGATAGACAACAGCTCACCGCCAACCGATGTATAGGCCAACCCTGTCACTACACCGACCTGGTCTTCCTTCTCGGCCAGACCATAGCGGAATTTCTCAACCCCAAGGAAGTCGCTCAGATTGTCCGCCGACACCGTAACGCTTTCGGTCTCTTTCTTAATGATCTTGGTCAGCGACTTCCGCGCCACCTTCGCGATCTCACGTTCCAGATTCCGCACCCCGGCTTCGCGGGTGTATGTGCGGATAATTTCGGTCAGAGCGCTTTCTTTCAGTTCAAATTCCTTGGCTTTCAAGCCGTGGTTCTTGATCTGCTTGGAGACCAGGTGCTGTTTAGCGATCTCGCGTTTTTCGTCCTCGGTGTAGCCGGACAGCGGAATGATCTCCATCCGGTCCAACAGCGGACCGGGCATGTTATAGCTGTTCGATGTGGTCAGGAACATCACGTTCGAGAGGTCATACTCGACCTCCATATAGTGATCGACAAAGGTCGAGTTCTGTTCAGGATCCAACACTTCCAGCATCGCGCTTGCCGGGTCACCCCGGAAATCCTGACCCATCTTGTCGATTTCATCCAGCAAGATCAGTGGATTGGTAGTTTTGGCCTTTTTCAACGCCTGAATGATCTTACCCGGCATCGACCCGATATAGGTCCGACGGTGGCCGCGGATTTCGCTTTCGTCGCGCACTCCACCAAGCGAAATACGAATGAATTCCCGCCCAGTTGCACGGGCAACCGATTTACCCAGGCTGGTTTTACCCACACCCGGAGGTCCAACGAGACACAGGATCGGCCCCTTTAGCTTGGTCGAGCGCTGTTGCACCGCAAGATATTCAACAATGCGTTCCTTGACCTTCACCAGTCCATAGTGATCGTCATCCAGGATCTCTTGCGCTTTGGCCAGGTCCTTTTTCACACGCGACTTGACGCCCCACGGAATGGACAGCATCCAGTCAAGATAGTTGCGCACAACGGTCGCCTCGGCGGACATTGGTGACATGTTCTTCAGCTTCTTCAGCTCGCCTTCGACCTTTTCACGAGCTTCCTTGCTCAGCTTGGTTTCGGCGATCTTGGCCTCCAGCTCGGCCATTTCGCCTTCGCCTTCTTCGCCGTCACCCAGTTCCTTCTGAATGGCCTTCATTTGCTCATTCAGGTAGTATTCGCGCTGGGTCTTCTCCATCTGAGTTTTGACCCGCGTCTTGATTTTTTTCTCGACCTGCAGCACAGACATTTCGCCCTGCATCAGGCCATAGACCTTCTCCAGACGCTCTGACACCGACAGAGTTTCCAGCAGATCCTGCTTTTGCTCGACCTCAATTCCCAGATGCCCGGCGACCAGATCACCCAGTTTGGCTGGTTCAGCAGATTCGCCCACCGCCGACAACGCTTCCTCGGGAATGTTTTTGCGCACTTTCGCATAGCGTTCAAATTCATCGCCGACAGTGCGCAACAGCGCTTCTGTGGTGGTCACATCGCCCGGAATTTCAGTCAGATATTCAGCGCGAGCTTCAAAGAAATTATCATTTTCCAGATATTCGGTGATGCTGACACGGGCATGGCCTTCGACCAGCACTTTGACCGTTCCATCTGGCAGTTTCAGCAATTGCAACACATTGGCCAAAACGCCAACGGAATAAATACCATCCGTCTCGGGGTCATCATCGGCCGGGTCTATCTGACTGCTCAGCAAAATTTGCTTGTCATCGGCCATAACCTCTTCCAAGGCACGCACCGATTTTTCCCGACCCACGAACAGCGGTACAATCATGTGGGGAAAGACCACAATGTCGCGCAATGGCAATACAGGATAGGAAGAATTAAGAGGCTCTTGCATACTCGGTCCTTACTTTTGGCAAGACGATCCGGTCCCGAAATTCGGCAACCTTGGTTCGTCTCCTCGTTGGATCTGTTAATCTGGTACTGCGGTCATTCGATTACAACCGGCTGGCCATCAAGTTGGCGGTCACTTTGCCTGTAGTGACGTCCGACCACAAGTCTCCAATTGCGGTCAGGGTGACCAATTTCCTAATATTGCAACAGGCCTAACGCTGGGTTTCTTTTTGCCAGAATACCCTGCCACAGGCGCCCATATTCGCTCAATTCTTCTGCGCCTTACGGATTAAAGAGGATCGATATCCCCCTGCGCACGACCTGAATGGAAATCACTTTGCCAAGCGGCAAAAGTTCCAGCGGCTATCGCTTCACGCATTCCGGCCATAATGTCCTGGAAATACTGAAGGTTGTGCCAGGTCAACAACATCCCACTGATCATTTCATTGCTGCGGAACACATGGCTTAGATAGGCCCGCGAATAGTTGCGGCAAGCCGGACAAGCACAGTTTTCATCCAGCGGACGCGGGTCATCAATGTGGCGGGCATTTTTGATGTTGACCACACCCTGACGGGTGTAAACCTGTCCTGTACGACCCGAGCGGGACGGCAGTACACAATCCATCATATCAATGCCGCGCGCCACTGCCCCAACGATGTCGTCGGGCTTGCCGACCCCCATCAGATATCGCGGCTTATCTGTCGGCAGCATGTCCGGGGCATAGTCCAGCACGTTGAACATTGCCTCTTGCCCTTCACCAACAGCCAGGCCGCCGACGGCATAGCCGTCAAACTCAATCTCACGCAGCTTCTCAGCACTTTCAGCGCGCAAATCATGCGTCACACCACCTTGCTGAATGCCAAACAGTGCATGGCCGGGCCGATCGCCAAAGGCATCACGCGATCGCGCAGCCCATCGCATTGACATCCGCATGCTCTCGGCCACTTCGGCATCACTTGCAGGTAAGGCCGGACATTCGTCAAAACACATGACGATATCACTGCCCAACAGTTTCTGGATCTCCATCGACCGTTCCGGTGTCAACTCATGCTTGGACCCATCCACATGACTTTTAAAGGTCACTCCATGCTCAGTCATCTTGCGCAAACCGGCCAGCGACATCACCTGAAATCCACCCGAGTCGGTCAGGATGGGGCGCTCCCAGTTCATGAACTTGTGTAGGCCCCCAAGACGATCAATCCGCTCTGCCGTTGGACGCAGCATCAGATGATAGGTATTGCCAAGCAGGATATCTGCTCCAGTAGATCGCACACTTTCCGGCATCATCGCCTTAACCGTTGCGGCGGTCCCCACTGGCATAAACGCGGGCGTGCGGATCTCACCGCGCGGCGTCGAAATCACCCCGGTTCGGGCTTTGCCATCAGTGGCCTGTAGATCAAATGTGACTTTTGACGGCATTGGTATATCCTCATCTCTATCTCGGAGCGGCGCAACCCGGCGCGTTTGCCCTATCCTGATGGAATTGACAAGTCTTGTGCCCGCTTGTCACAGCTCCCTTCAGGGCCCATACAAAGGTTGAAATCACGGGGATTGCCCCCAACATGTATACCATAGTACACAAACATTGAGGCAAAAAATGAGTGAACAAGAGATTATAGGACTAATAACCCAGAACGTCACTTACCTGCTAGGTGCAATTTTCCTGATCGTGGTGATCTTGAAAGGCGTCCGCATTGTACCGCAATCGGAAAAATTCGTCGTCGAACGCTTTGGTCGCCTGCACGTGGTGCTGGGACCTGGCATCAATTTTGTCATTCCCTTTCTTGATGCCGTTGCGCACAAGATTTCGATTTTGGAGCGGCAGTTGCCCTCTGCCAGCCAAGATGCGATCACCAAGGACAACGTCTTGGTGCAGGTCGAAACCTCGGTATTTTACCGCATTATCGAACCAGAAAAAACCGTCTACCGCATCCGGGACGTTGACGCTGCCATTGCCACAACCGTCGCTGGCATCGTGCGCGCCGAGATCGGCAAAATGGACTTGGACGAGGTGCAATCTAACCGAGATCAACTGATCAAAACGATCAAAGTGGCCGTTGAGGATTCAGTGGATGACTGGGGCATCGAAGTGACCCGCACCGAGATTCTGGATGTGAACCTAGATCAGGCCACCCGCGACGCCATGATGCAACAGTTAAACGCCGAACGCGCCCGTCGCGCCCAGGTGACCGAGGCCGAGGGCACCCGCCGTGCAGTCGAACTGGCCGCCGACGCCGAACTCTACGCCGCCGAGCAAACCGCCAAGGCCCGCCGCATCCAGGCCGACGCCGAGGCCTACGCGACTGAAGTGGTAGCCAAGGCCATCAAGGAAAACGGCATCGAGGCTGCTCAATACCAAGTGGCGCTGAAACAGGTCGAAGCCCTGTCAGATCTTGGCAACGGCGCCGGCAAGCAGACCATCATCCTGCCGGCTGATGCGGTTCAGGCCTTTGGCAATGCCTTCAAAATGCTGTCTGGAGGGAAATAATGACCGACCCAATTTGGTCAATTTGGTGGCTCTGGGCAGCAGCAGCATTGCTGCTGGCCATTGTCGAAGTGCTCGCCCCCGGCTTTGTTTTTCTAGGCTTTGCAATCGGCGCTGCGGCAGTGTCACTGATCCTGCTCAACACTGGTTTGTCGCTTAGCTTTCCGATGTTAATGCTGATCTTCGCTGCCTTGTCACTGGTTGCCTGGCTCATCATGCGGCGCGTCTTTGCCCGTCCGCAGGGTCAGGTGAAAACCTTTGACCACGATATCAACGACTGACAGCCCCACTGTCAGCACGCAGGCTTCCGGCTTCATCTTTTTCCAAATACTCCCGCCGGAGGCCTGCGCCATTAGGCGCAATCTTCATATCCCGGATGAATCGCCGCTCAGCTATTTTCAAGCGCGGCAATAATTGGCGCAAAATCCGTTGCCTTCAGACTGGCACCACCAACCAGCGCACCGTCCACGTCCTCCACCGCAAAAATCTCAGTGGCATTGCTAGGCTTTACCGATCCACCATATAACAATCGAACTGCTGCGCCGACCTCATTCCCAAACCGGGCAACCAGTTGCGCCCGCAAAAAACCATGCACCTCGCCAATCTGCTCAAGTGTTGGCACCTTACCTGTGCCGATGGCCCAGATCGGCTCATACGCAATCACCAGGCTATCGCCGGTCGACTGCTCCGGAACCGAACCTGCAAGCTGAGAGCCAATCACTTCCAATGTCTCACCTGCATCCCGTTGCTGCAGACTTTCCCCAAGACAGACAATCGCAGTTAGGCCAGTTGCCATCGCCGTTTCAGCCTTGGCACAGACCGCCGCATCACTTTCGTTGTGGTCCGTGCGGCGTTCGGAGTGGCCCACAATGACTGAACTTGCGCCCGCATCCTTCAACATCTCAGCGCTGGTGTCACCGGTGTGGGCGCCTGCCCCATCAGCATGACAGTCCTGACCACCAACGGCGACCGCACTGCCATCGATAACTTCAGCTGCACGGTGCAGCAAAGCAGCAGGCGGGCAGATCAACACATCAACACCCGCAGTGCCATAGGTATCAGCCAGGGCTTTTAGTTCCGGCAACGTCGCAGAGGTGCCGTTCATTTTCCAGTTTCCTGCCGCCAATTTCTGCCGCATCTGCCGTCTCCTGCTATAGTTTTGCAGTTTGGTAGCATTGCCAGCGCGGCGAGACAATTACCGCTAATACTTTTGGCCTATAGCTTGTTGCTGAACACCAAAAAGGCGGGAGACCCCCGCCTTATCTCTTACCTCGAGGTCAGCGTAGTTACTCGCTTGCCATATCTTTGAAACTGATCGATTCCCCACAGCCGCAGGCATCCGAGACATTAGGATTGTTAAATTTGAATCCCGCTTCCAGCAGCGAAACTTCATAATCGATTTCAGTGCCGAACAGAAACATCTGCGCCATCGGCGCGATCATCACTTTGGCACCATCCTGTGTCACCACTTCGTCGTTGGGATCAGGTTGTTGAACGTATTCCATGGTGTATTCCATGCCCGCACAACCGCCCTTTTTGACACCGATCCGCAAACCAGCATGCCCTGCCGAAAGCATCAGCTTGGAAATCTGAGTTGCCGCCTTCGGTGTAATTGTGACTGCTTGCTTACCGGGAATGCCAAACATCGATGTCTCCTTCTACCGCCAATCTAGGGTCGCAGCCGGGGTGGCTCAACCCCGGTTCAAGATTATGCAGATAAAACATTTATCCAAGGTGCACTTTTATGTGACTGCTGCTGGGTAATCTTAGCCTGTGAAACTGGCAATGCCGTACACCGCTGAAAGACCAGGAGGATCAGATAATTACATAAAGCCCAGTTCAAGCCGGGCCTCATCTGACATCATTTCCATACCCCAGGGTGGTTCAAATGTCAGCTCGACATCCACAGATTTTACGCCGCCGATTGGCTCGATTGCATCTACAATCCAGCCGGGCATTTCGCCCGCAACAGGACAGCCCGGAGCGGTCAGCGTCATGATAACCTTAATGTCGCTCTCATCACTGATGTCGATTGTGTAAATCAAACCCAATTCGTAAATATTGACCGGAATTTCCGGGTCATACACCGAACGGCACGCTTCGACCACCGACTCGTACAAGGGATGGCTGACAGTGGACGGCGCAATCAATGGAGCACCTTCAAGGGGTTGGGACGCATTGGTCATCAGGACAGGGCCTCGAGTGTTAACTTGACTGATTATATAGGGATATTAAAATGGGGCGTCCAGAGGTCGCGACGGCAAAGATCCGTTTTGCCTGCCGATAATGTAAAGCGCCGCAGTTTTCTGGTGGCCCAGCAACTGGTTCTGTTGCGGCGAATAAACCCTTCGAGAGACAGCTTTTAGTCTGCCGAAACGATCTCTATCGCCGCTCTTGCTTAAAATAATTTTCAGTTTTCTCGCCCGAAGCAGCCGAATGACCTATATATATACCAGAGAGACGCATTCGCCTTAGTTGCGAAAGTTTTAATCTTACCGCCGTAATCTGGGGTCAGCTGAAGTCGTAAAGTGTCGCAATCAAAATCACGATGTTCGTCGTTCCAATGTGGAGGCTAAGATCATTCAGACACATGAGAAAAAACTAACCCGCACCGTTTTGACCTTGGTGACCTGTGTTTGCCTATTTGCCCAACCGTCGGCCGCACAGGATGACTGGGACTTTATTTTTGCGCCCTACCTTCTGGCCCCATCTATTTCCGGAACTACCACCCTAGGCAGAGTTGGCGGTGACATTTCCGTTGATCCCGGGGATATTCTGGAGAATTTTGAATCCGGTGGGATGCTGCGTTTTGAGGGCCAGCACGGCTCGGGTTATGGATTTTCAATAGATTATTCGGTTATGAACCTGGGCAATGGCGCCTCCAGTCCAGTTGGGCAAATCCAGGCCAATTACGATCAATCCGTACTTGAGGCCGTTGCAACATATCAACTTGACGGGAATGGCGATCAAGTCAGCATCTACGCCGGCCTGCGTCATTGGGACATTGACGCACAAGTGACCATTCAGACTGGCCCTGCAACCGGCCAAGTCAATAACGGAGCATCCTGGATTGACCCAATCGCCGGATTGCGGTGGCAACGTCGAATCGCCCCTCAGTGGCGGCTAATGATGCAAGGCGATGTTGGCGGGTTCGGCGTTGGATCTGATTTCACCTGGAACGCAATGGGCGGGCTTGCCTATGACCGCTGGGAAAACACGTCGGTGTTCATGATGTATCGCGCGCTGGGGGTCGACTACGAAGACGGCATCCGGGGCACTCCGTCCTTCTTTGAATACGACACAGTAACTCAAGGTCTACTGGCCGGTGTTGGGTTTAGGTTCTAACCCAGTGTACAGCTTTGTGGATATACAAAAGGGCGCCCATAAACCGGACGCCCTTGTGAAATTTACAGTCATCCCCCTATTTGATGATGACTTCTGGTCCCATCAACGCATTTGGGATCATTGTGCTGAGCCAGGGTATGTAAGTCACCATAATCAGGAAGACGAAAAGCACCGCCAAGAACGGTAAAGCCGCTCGCACCACCGCCATCATTGGCATTCCCGCCACGCCCGAGGTTACAAACAAGTTCAGACCGACAGGTGGCGTGATCATGCCAATCTCCATGTTCACCACCATGATGATGCCCAGATGGATCGGGTCAATGCCCAGCTCAATCGCAATCGGGAACACCAGCGGTGCCACGATGACAAGCAAGCCCGACGGCTCCATGAACTGGCCACCGATTAGCAGAATCACATTGACCACGATCAAGAAAACCACCGGTCCAAAACCCGCTGACAACATTGCGTTGGCAATACTCTGCGGAATCTGCTCGTCCGTCAGCACATGCTTTAGGATCAGGGCGTTGGCGATTACAAACATCAGCGTAACCGTCAGCTTACCAGCGTCGAACAATGCCCGCTTGGTGTCCTCGTGAACCCAGACGGATAGCAATGCCAAAGGCGCCTGGAGCACATTGCGTCGCGGGCGCTCTCCATTTGCGGCCAAAGGCCCCATGTCGCGGTAGACAAAGGTTGCCACAAGGAAAGCATAAACTGACGCAACCGCCGCCGCTTCCGTAGGCGTAAAGATCGCCTTTTCCTTGTAAAGTCCCAGCTCAGATGAATACCAAGGGTACCCGTAGATGCCGACCATGATGATGACGATCAGGAACAAGCCCCAAAAGGCTTCCCGAAACGAAGATCCAACTTCTCTCCATCCGGCCCATTCGCCTTTAGGCATATTTTTGAACCGTGCGATGACATAGATCGTCACCATCAGCATCAGTCCAGCCAAGAGACCCGGAATAATGCCCGCCAGGAACATCCGTCCAACCGACACATCGACCGAGGCGGCATAGACCACCATGACAATTGACGGAGGAATCAAAATCCCCAATGTGCCCGCGTTACAAATTACACCGGCGGCAAATTCTTTGGTGTAGCCAGCCTGGGTCATCGCCGCGATCACGATTGAACCGATGGCAACCACTGTTGCAGGTGAAGATCCCGACAGGGCAGCAAACATCATACAGGCAAACACGCCCGCAATTGCCAGACCGCCCTGAAAATGGCCGACACATGCAATTGAAAACCGGATGATCCGCTGTGCCACACCACCCGTCGACATGAATGTCGACGCAAGAATGAAGAAAGGGATCGCCAACAGTGTGAAATGCCCCTCAAAGGCCTCAAACAATGTTCCGGCAACCGAGGCCAGCGAGCTGTCGGAATACACCAACAGGAACAGCGTTGAGCTAAGGCCAAGGGAGATCGCAATCGGCACCCCGATCAGCATCATGCCAATGACCATGGCGAATAGTAGGACAACTTCCATCAGTCGCGCTCCTCGTTGTGCTGAGCGCGCATCGCTTCCAGCTCATCTTCAACTTCATGGCTGGCCACCATCCGGTCCAATTCGCCACGCCAGATCTGTCTTGCCGCTTGCACAAACCGCAACAGCAACAGCAGCATCGATATTGGCAAAACCAGATAAGGAACTACCTTTGGCAATTTCTCATAAGCGTCGCCATAATTGATCAGGCCTTCCAGCCACCGCAGCCCCGCCACCATTGGCACATCCTGCACTTCGTAGAAGGATTGCGAGCGGGCCTTTAGGTCAAACCCGGTCGGGAACCAGCGCCCCGAGGTCGGCGGAAGGTCAGCAAACACCGCCCAATAATCATATGCGCCCTTCAACAGCAGCAGCGAGAACGCCAGACAGCAGCCAACGGAAGCCAGTGCCATCATGCGACGTGGCGCGGGGGGCAGCATGTTGAGAATTGCATCCACGCCCAAGTGAGCATGGGTTTTCACCGCATAAGACGCCCCCAGCAGGACCAGCCAGGCAAACAGGAATACGGTTAATTCCAGCGCCCACAAAATGTTAGAGTTGAAGGCAAAACGTGCGATCACATTGGCAAAGGTGATCAGTGTCATCAGGCCCAAAAGCCCGGCAATCACGTTTTCCTCGATTGAATTGATAATTCCGGACGGACCGGACCCTGCCCCCGACATATCGCTATCCTTATCTGTTGGAAATCGTTCGGTGCGGCACGCCGATCCGGGTGCCGTAAGTGTAGGGTGCGTGCCAGCACGCACCCTACGATAACCTGAATTACAGGCCTGCGTTGATAGCTTGTGCGGCGTCGATCTTGTCTTGCCCCACATCGCCCGAGAAGGTGTCCCAGACCGGCATCATCGTGTCGACCCACTGCTGGCGCTGAGTTGCATCCAGCTGGCGAATGGTGCCGCCAGCAGATACAATTGCCGCTTTGGCCGCTTCGTTGACAGCAAAGGCTTCTTTGTTACGAGACTCAGTGACTTCACCCAAGATCGTCAGGAACTGCTCACGTACCGGTGCGTCCAGGCTTTCCAGCCAATCCACATTGGTGACCACCAGATAGTCGATGATACCGTGGTTGGTCTCGGTTACACCGTCCTGAACCTCAAAGAATTTCTTGCCATAGATGTTCGACCAGGTGTTTTCCTGTCCATCAACAACGCCTTGCTGCAGAGCGCCGTAAACTTCTGAAAACGCCATTTTCTGCGGTGATCCGCCGATGGCTTCCATCTGTGCCACCAGAACATCCGACGACTGAACGCGGAATTTCAGACCATTGGCATCGGTTGGCGCAATCAGCGGCTTGTTGGCTGACATTTGCTTCATGCCATTGTGCCAGAATGCCAGACCCTGCAGGCCACGGCGCTGCATGCTGTCCAGCATATCTTGACCGTCAGCCGACCCTTGGAACGCATCCACGGCCTCGATGTTTTTGAACATGAACGGCAGATCAAACAGGCGGAATTGCTTGGTGAACTTTTCGAATTTCGACAACGAAGGAGCCGCCAGCTGTACGTCGCCCTGCAGCATCGCCTCCAGCACTTTGTTGTCGTTGTACAGGGTCGAGTTCGGGTAAACTTCCAGGCACATGGTGCCGTTCATCTCATCGTTAACACGCTGCTCCAGCAACGAGGCAGCGATGCCTTTGGGGTGTTTGTCGGTGTTGGTCACGTGGGCAAATTTCACCACGATCTCACCAGTGTCACAGGCAGCGCTTGCAATGCCGGCACTTGCGGACAGGGCCATTGCCGACGCGGCGGCAGTCATCAAAAATTTCATAGTAACCTCCCGGGTATTCTATCTCCGTCTCTCTCCAACAGAGAGCTCCGGACAATAGCATCACGCTTGGGTGATATTCACTCAAGACATGTTTCTTGGGGCGAAAGTTTCACTGAAATTTACATGTATGTCATATAGTTAAGCCCTCGCGTTCGATTTATTGAGACGAGACATCAAAACACATGTGCGGATTTCCGCACGACCAAAGGGGCACTTGTGCGAAATTTCGCACAAAACCTCTACATGTTGCCTCGCGAAGAATCAGCCTTGTTTTACGGGGAACTGACGCGGTTCTAACGACCGGGTAGATTGGGACGCAGTGGGTCCACATTACCGTCGGTAGTCCTCGGGCCGGATGCCATAGCGCGTTAGCTTATCATAAAATGTCTTGCGCGGTAGTTTAAGCGCCTGCGCAGCTGCTGCCGCCCGGCCGTTTTGTCGGCCCAGCGCCGCAATCAACAACGAGCGTTCAACCTGGGCCAATTGTTCCGCCAGCCCCAATTCAGCCACCTCACCGGATTCTTCCGGCATTCCTAGCACAAACCGCATCGCCGCCGACATCAACGAGCGTGTATTGCCCGGCCAATCTTGCGCCATCAATGCTGCCAGATGTTCGGGACTGATGTCCGGGACTGCGATCCCCGCCTGCTCTGCCGCCTGCCCCACATATTGACGATACAGCTCCGGAATATCTCCAGGCCGTTCGCTAAGGGATGGTATTCGCACCCGCATCACGTCCAACCGGTAAAACAACCCCGGATTAAAGGACCCTGCCTCGACCAGATCCGCCAAATTCGCAGTCGACCCGGCAATCACACGCGTCCCTGCGCCACGTTCCAGCCTGTCCAGTATCGCATATTGAGTGGTCTCTGGCAGGGCCGACACTTCGTCGAGAAAAACAGACCCGCCTGCCCCGGCGCTGCACAGCTCATCAAAGCTGTCCGCGCTTAGCCCAGCACTCGGGCGTTTAACAAAGGGCCCGTGTCCCAGCTGAGACATCAAATGCACCACCTCTGCAACTTTCGAAATTCCGCTTCCCGGCGCTCCGGTCACCAGCACTTCGGCCCCGGTTGGAGCTACACTGCGCACCTTGGCGCGCAGCTCGTCTGATTGGGGCGAGGTGCCAAACAACATCCGCGCCGCCGGATCACCGCGCTCCAGTTGCACCTTCAGGCGCCGGTTTTCCAACACCAAAGCCCGCGTTTTCATCGCCCGTTGCAGCACCGCCAATAAATCCGCCGCCGCACAGGGTTTCTCAAGAAAGCCAAACGCCCCATGCCCCATAGCGCGCACCGCCATTGGGATGTCGCCTTCTCCGGTCAGCAGGATCACAGGCAGCTCTTCGTCTATCCCATGCGCATATTCGAGAAGATGAAAACCGTCGCGCCCCGGCATCCGCATATCGGATACGATCACGCCGTCAAACTGTGGGGTTATATGATCTTTGGCCACCACAAAGGATGCTGCCGTCACCGCCTCTAAGTCATTCAGTTCCAATGTCTGTGCCAGCGCGTCACGCACCGCAGCATCATCATCGACAAGCAACACCTTACGGGTCATGCAACGTCTTCCTCTGCCCAATAGTCCAGTTCCACTGTGAACATCGCCCCGTGCTCCACGTTGGCACCCTGAATATTGCCGCCAAAACTTTGCACCAATCCATATGAAATCGAAAGGCCCAGCCCCAAACCATCAGCGCTGCCAACTGCCTTGGTCGAATAAAACGGCTCAAACAGCTTTTCCGGCTCTTTAATTCCCGGCCCAACATCGCGCACGGTCACGGCCAGCCGTTTATCTGTATGGATCACAATCTGTACATAACGGTTCTCTTGGTCCTGCATTGCATCCGCTGCGTTGTTGATCAGATTTACAAACACCTGCGCCAACCGAACCTCTCCGCCCCAAGCATAGACCGGAGCGTCAAAGTGATCAGACTGCCAGTCCAGTGTCACACGGTCCGCCTGCAGCCTAGCCTGGGTCAGCTCAACGGCGGCGTTGATCACCTTCACCAGATCTACCCGGGTGATCGGTTCACTTTCATTGCGCGCAAAGGCGCGCAGATTTTTTATGATCCGCGCCATGCGGGTCGCCATATCCGAGATCCGCCCCAGGTTTTCACCAGCCCGATCCGCTTTGCCCTTTTGTAGAAAAGCACTGCCATTGTCCGCATATTGCTGGATCGCCATCAACGGTTGGTTCAGCTCATGACTGATCCCTGCAGACATTTGCCCTAAGGCGGACAACTTACCAGCCTGTACCAAGTCCTGTTGCGCCAAAGTCAGAGCCGCCTCTGCATCCTGGCGTTCTTTGACCTCACGCCGCAATTGCATATTGGATGCCGACAAGGCGCGTGTGCGTTTAGCCACCCGGCTTTCCAACACCGCATTGGCCAGAGCCAGAGAGCGCCGTCGTTCGGTCGCCAGGAACAATAATGCGCCAAAAGCCAGGCAAATCGCAGCCAGAGCTGCTGCCTGAAGGGCTGCAAGACGTCGGGCCGGCGCTGTATCAAGCAGAATTTCCCCGACCATACCGATTACCGGCAGGTCCACGGCCTGATGCAAGGCCCGCTCCGGCAGATAGGGTCCCCAGCCCAGACGCCAAATATCATGGCCACTTACTTTATGTGTTGAAAAGTCAACCTGGCGCCCATCCTGTGGATGCAGACCGACCTCGCCCGGGTCTCGCTGCCATAACAGCAGTTCAGAGCGGTTAGAAATGAAGACTTCACCACTTCGCCCAGTAAAAAACACAGCCGGAAGCGAGCCGCGCCATGTCTGCTCGACATCCTCAACATCCGCCACCGTCACCAGCACTCCGCGTACTCCGCCATCCTCGCCAAAGTCCGGTGCAGCATAGAAAAAGGCGCGACGGTTCAGCGGCTGCAACACACCATGACCTGTCCCCAGCGCGCCCTGCATAGCCCGGCGAAAGTAATCCGATCCCGAGACGTCCGGCCCGGTTAACCCTTGCGCCGCTGCCTGGACCCGCCCCGACGCATCAGCATAAAAAACATCCAGTGCAGCAGTGCTGTCGGCCACTTGTCGCAATAGACTGATGGCGGCCTGCCGGTCCTCTATGCTACTCAGCCGGTCAAACGTGGGATGCCGCGCCATAAGCACCGCCAGTTCCTGATAGACTTGCAGCTGCGTACTGACCCTGTCGGAGGCCAATTCCAGGTCTGCCTCGCCCTGTCGTGCCAGAACGTCCAGTGCCTGACGATACCCATAGGACCATACTGCAGCGGTCATAGCTGCCAACGCCAGACCAAAGCCCAGCACAATCCATCCCCTATGTCCCCGAAAATCTCTCATTTCAACACAGTAGCAAAGCTGGCCTTGCATTGACCAGCCGGGTTCGCGAATGTGCGCCAATGAAAACCATTTCCCAATCCCCCACCGACCCATCCTTTGTGCAAAACCCCTACCCGTTTTACGCAATGCATCGCGCTATTTCTCCGCTACAGGCTTGGTCTGAATACAACATGCCCGCCGCCTTTAGCCACAAGGCTGTCCAGGCTCTGCTGCGCGACCGCCGCTTCGGCCGCGAGATCCCAGCTGAGATGGCCACGACGGGCCCGGCCCACCTGGCGCCATTCCTACTGACCGAGGCCCATTCACTGCTCGACGCCGAACCGCCCCGCCACACAAGACTGCGCAAATTGATCCTGCGGGCATTTACCTCGCGGGCCATAACCGCGCTCAGCGATGATATCGAAACACTGTGCCACCAACTTATCGATGATTTCCCTGACACGCCCTTCGATCTACTGGATGCCTATTGCACCCAGGTGCCGTTGATCACCATCTGCCGCCTGCTGGGGGTCCCAGTCGACATGGCCCCCAAACTGTTGATCTGGTCGCATGACATTGTCGCCATGTATCAGGCCAGCCGCACAGTTGAAACAGAACACCGCGCTGCCGCTGCCGCTGCCGAGTTCACCAGTTTCCTGCACAGTTACATTGATCAACGACGCAGCGACCCGCGCGACGACCTTATCACCCGCCTGATCACCGCAGAAGAGGACGGCGAAAGCCTCAGCACGGATGAATTGATCGGCACCTGCATCCTATTGCTCAATGCTGGCCACGAGGCCACCGTGCACAGCATGGGCAATGGGGTAAAAACGATGCTGCAACAGGGTTGGGACCCGACTTGGTTGGCCCCCGAAGGCATTGATCGCCTCAACGAAGAGATCCTGCGTTATGATCCGCCTCTGCATATGTTCACGCGGTATGCCTATGAAACGGTCAATCTGCTTGGTCACACGTTCCAACGCGGCGATCAGGTCGCCCTCCTGCTGGGGGCCGCCAACCGCGATCCCGATGCCTTTGCTGATCCGGACCTGTTCGACCCAACCCGGGCAATCAAGACCAATACCGCCTTCGGCGGTGGGTTGCATTTTTGCGTCGGCGCACCGCTGGCCCGTCTGGAAATGAAGATCGGTTTGCCCATTCTGTTCGATCGTTGCCCCAACCTGAAATTGGCCGCGGACCCCGAGTACAGCAACACCTACCACTTCCACGGGCTAACCCAACTGATGGTCACCACCTGAACCGTGCCTACCTTTTTGCGCGCCTACCCTGAGTCGGGCCTGTGTCAAGGATGGCCGCAGGCCACCGCGCCCCGGCGCGGGCGCAGCTCCTTTACCCAGGCCCGACTCAGCACATCTTGGACATGGCGCATTCAGGGCAGACTTGTCCCTGAATCGCTTCTCAGCAGATCCATTCACCTCTCAGCACACATGTACCTTTGACGTTGAACCGTCACCCGGCAAACTGCTGAATAAGAGCGCGCGGAAGCGCTCCTTTTTGTCACCCTCACGGGTGCCTCATCCCTCCAGCGGCAGCATCGTCGTCGACTTGATCTCTTCCATCGACAGCAGCGCCGTCACGTTGTGCACTCGCACCTCAGAAATCAGTGTTTGATAAAACGTGTCATAGGCCCGTGCGTTCTGCACCCGCACTTTCAGGATATAGTCGATATCCCCCGCCAAGCGATGCGCCTCCTGTACCTCGGGGCGGTCGCGCAAGGCCTGCAAAAACTTTGCCTGCCAATCGGCCTCATGCTCTGAGGTGCGGATCAGAACAAAGAAGCACGCCTCGAACCCCAGCGCCTCAGCGTCCAGTACAACGGTCTGCTGACCAATCACCCCGGACTCACGCAATTTACGGATGCGATTCCACACCGGGGTCTTGGAACTGCCCACATTTCGAGCAATTTCGTCCAGCGATTGGCTCGCATCGCGCTGCAGCTCTGCCAAAATTTTCCGGTCAGTGGCATCGATCCGTACCGTCATTCTCGTTTTCCTCACGCATTAGAACCATTCCCGCATATGACCACCAAATTCGGAACAATGATCCTTATTCACGCCAACATATAGCAATGAGACGGGAATATTTCCTATATCTAACATCAAGTCAAACGCAACAAATGAGTCCACCATGTCCCAGCAGATGCCCCAGCCAACCACCGCGCCGACCACCGCGGGACGGATCTGTCTGCAGCCCGGTCAGGTGGTCTTTGCCGGCTCAGGCCCCGGTGACCCCGAGTTGCTCACCCTAAAGGCCCTGACAGCCCTGCAGCAGGCAGAGGTCATTTTGTTCGACCGTCTGGTCAGCCCCGAGATCCTCGCGCTGGCCAATCCAGAGGCCGTTCTGGAGGATGTCGGCAAGGAAGGCTTTGGCCCGCAGGTCAGCCAACATGACATTTGTGATCGCCTGACCGCCCATGCAAATGCTGGCAAACGGGTGCTGCGGCTCAAATCCGGTGATGCCACTCTGTTTGGCCGCCTGGATGAGGAGCTTTCAGCCTGTGACGACGCCGGGATTGCCTATCAGATTGTGCCCGGCATCACCGCGGCCTCGGCTGCAGTCGCGGGCATCGGTCAAAGCCTGACCCAGCGTGGCCGCAACTCTTCAGTTCGCTTTCTGACCGGTCATGACACCCAGGGGTTTGCCGACCACGACTGGCAGGCGCTGGCCCGCCCCGGCGAAGTCGCCGCGATTTACATGGGCAAGAAATCCACACGGTTTGTGCAGGGACGGCTGCTGATGCACGGCGCCACTCTCGCAACCCCCGTCACCGTGGTTGAGAATGCCTCGCGTGCTAATCAGCGGATTCTGGAAACCACTCTGGAACATCTGCCCACCGATTTGGCCGAGGCCCGTTTTGACGGACCGGCCCTAACATTCCTGGGACTGGCGCCACGCGCCAGCATCACCACCCAAACCGAAATAACAGATCTGAAACTGGAGCTCGCATAATGGCCCGTGCCTTTACCCCCAAAGTGATCACTGCCAACGCCCTGATCGAAGGCGACGTGATCTACCTGACCGCAGATGACCAATGGAGCCGCGATTTATCCCAGGCAGAGCTGATCACCGACGAGGCCCACGCCCAGCTTCGCCTGCTCGATGCAGAATCTCAGGTGGCTGAGGTCGTCGGCGTATACCTGGCAGATGCCAAGCCCGGCGAGAACGGCCCGGAACCAACCCATTTCCGCGAGGATTTCCGCCGCACCGGTCCCTCAAACTATGCCCACGGCAAACAGGAGGCTGAGGCCAATGTATAAGTATAACGACTTTGACACCGCCTTTCTGGCAGAACGCAACGCCCAGTTCCGCGCCCAGGTCGCACGCCGCATCGACGGTTCGCTCACCGAGGACGAGTTCAAGCCCCTGCGCCTGATGAACGGTTTGTACTTGCAACTGCACGCCTACATGCTGCGCGTCGCGGTGCCCTATGGTTCGCTGAATTCTGCTCAGATGACTCAATTGGCGCTGCTGGCTGAAAAGTGGGACAAGGGCTATGGCCACTTCACCACGCGCCAGAACATCCAGTTCAACTGGCCTAAACTCAGCGATGTGCCGGATATGCTGGACGCCCTGGCCGAGGTTGGCATGCACGCCATCCAAACCTCGGGCAATACCATCCGCAACGTGACCTCTGATCATTTCGCTGGTGCCGCCGCAGACGAGATCGAAGACCCACGTCCAGTGGCCGAACTGATCCGTCAGTGGTCCACTGATCACCCGGAATTCCAGTTCATGGGCCGCAAGTTCAAAATCGCCGTTGGTGCCGCTGCCAAAGATCGCGCTGTGCTCAAGGCGCACGATCTGGCCGTGCGCATTGTCCAGAACGTCGCTGGCGAAACCGGCTATCAGATCCTGATTGGCGGTGGCTTGGGCCGCACACCAATGGTCGGCCAAGTGATCAACGACTTTCTGCCCCGCGCAGACCTGTTGCCCTATATTGAATCCGTGGTGTCGGTCTGGAACCAGATCGGTCGCCGCGACAACAAATACAAGGCCCGCATCAAGATCACCGTGCACGAGCACGGCATCGAAGATATTCGCGCCCGCGTCGACGCCCGCTTTGCCCTGATCCGGCCGACCTTCACGGGTGCCGATCAGGAATTGCTGGCCGAGATCAAGACCCATTTCGCAGCCCCAATCTTCCGTTCGGCTCCAACTACCACCTATGATGCAGCCTATGACGCCGACCCGGTATTCCGCGCCTGGGCCGATACCAATCTGGCTGAGCACCGTGTAGGCGACCACGCCATTGTCACCATCTCGATCAAGAAACACGGCGCCACCCCGGGGGACGCCAGTGCAGATCAAATGCGGACTATGGCTGACCTGGCAGCCCAATATGGTTACGACGAATTACGGATCAGCCACGAGCAAAACGTAATCCTGCCGCATGTCCACAAATCGGATCTGCCCGCTCTCCACGCCAGGCTCAAACAGCACGATCTGGCAACCGCCAACATCGGCTTGATCTCGGACATCATCGCCTGCCCCGGCATGGACTATTGTGCCTTGGCTACCGCCCGCGCGATCCCAGTTGCCGAGCAGATCGCGACCCGTTTTGACGATCTCAAGCTCGAGCATGACATCGGCCATCTGCAGATTAAAATCTCGGGTTGCATCAACGCCTGTGGCCACCACCATGTTGCCCATATCGGTATCCTGGGACTGGATCGCGCCGGCGTTGAAAACTACCAGATCACCCTGGGCGGCGACGCCACCTGGACGGCCAATATCGGTGAACGCGCCGGCCCCGGTTTCGCCTATGACGAAATCGTCCCCGCGGTTGAGCGCATCGTGGCCGCCTATCTAGACCTGCGCAACTCCGCCGAGGAGACCTTCCTGGAAACCTATCGCCGGGTTGGCCTGTCTCCCTTCAAAGCAGCCCTCTACCCCGAAGCGCAGAAAAAGGTCGCCTGATCCCATGCTTCATCTGGCTAAAAATATCCCGGGGGCCCGGGGGCCGGCCCCCGGCGAGCGTGAGCTCGCTGACAAAGTGGCCGCGTTGAATGCGCGCTACCGCCACCATTCAGCAACCGCCGTGATGCAAGGTGCGCTTCAGGATGCGGGCCACATTGCGCTGGTCTCCAGCTTTGGCGCTGAATCCGTGGTGCTGTTGCATATGGCTGCAGTGATCGATCCAATGACCCCGGTTCTCTTTGTTGACACCGAACTGCTGTTCACCGAAACCCTGGTCTACCAGACTGAGGTGACCGAGCGGCTGGGTCTGCGCAATCTCCACATCATCCGCGCCAACGACATTGCGGAAAAAGACCCCTATGGCGCCATGCGCTTTAACAGCACCGATGCCTGCTGCGCCCTGCGCAAAACCGCCCCCCTGCAAAAAGCGCTGGCAGGTTATGATGGCTGGATCACCGGTCGAAAACGCTTCCAGGCCGGCAGCCGTGCCGCAATGGATTTCTTCGAGATCGAAGAAACCGCTGATGGCTCCACAGGCCGCATCAAGATCAACCCTCTGGCCCATTGGGCGCCGACCGACGTGCGCACCTATATGGACGAAAACCGCCTGCCCCGCCATCCTCTGGTGGCCCAAGGTTACCCGTCAATCGGTTGTGCCCCCTGCACCTCGCCGGTGAAAGACGGTGAAGATCCCCGCGCCGGACGCTGGCGTGACCAATCAAAAGAAGAATGTGGCATCCACGTGGTGGATGGCCAGTTTATTCGCACAGGAGCAAATACATGACTGTGATCGTGACCGATACGGGCTTTGGGCCCGACACCTGGACTGTCGGCTATGACGGCGACACTGCCCTTGATCTGGCCTCGGATACCGATCCCGTGCAGCTGGTCGAGCGCCTGGCAGCGCAGGTTCAGATGATCCGCATCGCCTTTCCCAGCTTTGCCGATGGCCGTGGCTTTACCATTGCGCGCCAGTTGCGTCTGTCCGGCTACACCGGCCACATCCGCGCTTACGGCCATGTGATTGCGGATCAATATGCCATGGTGCGACGGGCCGGGTTTGACGACGTCGAAATCAGTGACGACCTGGCAACCCGCCAACCGCAGGACCAATGGCTGGCCCGTGCCAACTGGCAACAGCACGATTATCAGGCACGTGCCCGTGGAACCGCCCCCGCTGCTGTGTGATATATTGTTTGCATACTAACAATTGTGTTCCCAGCGCATCACACCGTGCCTGTGCCGGGTACATGCAAAACAAATCCTTTCCCTGACCCATATCAATGACTAATCAGAGGTGTCGGCCATGCTGTCGGCAGTGCAACCGATGAATGAGATTACTCCAGTGACCGATGCCACCACCAATGCCGAGCCAGTAAAGGCCGTTCCAACCCTGCCCGACGCCCAAACCGTCACGGCGGTCAAGCACTGGACGGATAAACTGTTCTCCTTCCGCGTCAGCCGCCCTTCGACAATGCGTTTTCGTTCGGGCGAATTTGTGATGATCGGGTTGATGGGCGAAGTGAACCCCAAGACGGGCAAACAAAAACCTCTGCTGCGCGCCTATTCCATTGCCTCTCCCAGCTGGGATGACGAGCTGGAGTTCTATTCGATCAAGGTTCAGGACGGCCCGCTGACCTCTCGCCTGCAGCACATCCAGGTTGGTGATGAGATTATCCTGCGCCCGAAACCCGTCGGCACCCTGGTGCATGACGCGCTGATCCCCGGCAAACGCATCTGGTTCTTTGCCACTGGCACCGGCTTTGCCCCCTTCGCCTCGCTGCTGCGCGATCCGCAAACCTACGAAGACTACGACGAGATCATCATCACCCATACTTGCCGCACTGCAGGTGAGCTGACCTATGGCGCCGAACTGATTGCCAACCTCAAGCAAGACGAGATGATGCTCGAACTGCTGGGCGAAGACAATCTCAACAAGATCCGCTACTACCCTACAACCACCCGCGAAGAGAGCCCCAAGATGGGCCGTATCACCGACCTGATGCGCTCGGGCGAGGCATTTAGTGATCTGGGTGTCGATCCAATCAACCCCGACAGTGACCGTGCCATGGTCTGCGGCAATCTGGCCTTCAACCTCGAGATCAAAGACATGCTCGAAGGTTATGGCCTTGAAGAAGGCGCCAATTCCAAACCGGCGCAATACGTGGTGGAAAAAGCCTTCCTCGACTGAAACCGTCCGTCAGAAACAACAAAGGGCACCTTTCCAATCGGAAGGGCGCCCTTAATCCGTTGTGTTCACGCCTGGTTTACAGACCCAAGGCAGTCTTGACTTGATCCAAGGCTACAGTCAGAAGCTCGGGATTGTCTTTCGCTTGTTTTACAGCCGTCGTCAGCATCAATTTCTGGGTGTCGGCCAGGGATGAGCCGGAAATAAGCTCGACGACTTGGTCCAAATCAAAACCGTCAGCAGTTAGCAGACCGGCAGCCGCATCCCCAGCGACCTCAGTAGCATCGGACGTCACTGTGTCTGTTGCGCTTTCGGTGGCTTCAGTTGTTACGTCAGTGGCACTCTCAGACACGGTTTCAGTTACAGTTTCAGTGGTACTTTCAGTACCGGTTCCGCTCACAGCCTCGGTGGCCGTCTCGACGGCATCAGAAACTGCCTCGGTCGCGGTCTCAGTTACAGTCTCTGCAACCGTACCAACGGCACCGGTCACGGTATCAGCCGCCTCGGTCGCTGCCTCTTGCACCTCTTCCACGGCCCCCTCGACAGCCTCGCCTACAGTCTCTGCAGTGTCTTCCGCCGTCTCCACAGCGGTCTCAACTGCAGTTTCAACAACCTCGGTTGTTGCCTCGACAGCGGTCTCAGTTGCCTCTTCCACGGTTGCGGTGGCGTCTTCCACAACGTTTGTATCAACAGCCGAAGTTGCCGCGTCCTGATCAACGGCGACACTAGGTGTTTCCATCGATGTAAAATAGACATAGCCACCGATAGCTGCGGCCGCGACACCCAGTGCAATTACTGCAGGTTTCATTATTAAAACTCCTAAATGACATTCACGACCAATGCGTCGCGAATAAAAAATGTTGCCTCCTACTGCGAGATGGCTCTGTCCACCGTGCTCCTCAAGGGGGAAAAAACAGCAACATGTCTCAACGGCCAAAATTGGCCGACGCGCAGCTTTCCGTAAAAACGGACAAAAATCTCACGATCAGGGGCACTTCACCGGCATATTGTCGGAATGATGCCTTGAAAACCTCATTCTCCCCGGTCATACGATGCAAACAGCTTGAATCACGTGCCCGACAACGCTATTTTTCACGTGATATTATGCAATGACAAAAGGATTGCCGTCATAGCCCGCAGACCCCACAATGCGCCGCCGCAACGCGACACCGGCCCGCGCGTCAACGAAAAAATTCGTGACTCCGAAATCCGCCTGATTGGCGCCGATGGCGAAAACGCTGGTGTGGTTCACCCAGCCAAAGCCATGCTTATGGCGCAAGAGGCCGGATTGGATCTGGTTGAAATCTCGCCGAATGCAAAGCCGCCCGTGTGTAAGATCATGGATTTCGGCAAGTTCAAATATGAACAGCAGAAGCGGGAAAGCGAAGCGCGCAAAAAGCAAAAGATCATCGAAATCAAAGAGGTCAAATTCCGGCCTAACACTGATGTCCATGATTACAGCGTCAAAATGCGCAACGTGTACAAGTTCCTTGAAAACGGCGACAAGGTCAAAGTGACCCTGCGGTTCCGTGGTCGTGAAATGGCCCACCAGAACCTTGGCCGTGAGCTGCTGGAGCGTGTTGCTGCAGACATCAAAGAGCACGGTAAAGTCGAGAACATGCCCAAGATGGAAGGCCGTCAGATGATAATGCTGATTGGTCCCCTGCCTAGATAAGACTTCGTCTCTCAGACATGTATTATGCGTCAAAAGTGCCCTGTTCATATTGGTGGACAGGGCACTTTGCGTTTATGGCGGCGGCATAAATCCTCCGACCAGCCAGGCACGAGAAGATGCAACTCCTCTGACGACAGATTGCTCAGTATCCTACAATCTTAACCGTGGATCAGCGGCAACATGTCTCGCCAAGTGTCAGTTGGGCCATAACTCTTAGGGAACGGCACTCGCCAAGATTATTTTAATTGGGCCGCTGTGCCACCTCGCCTTGATCATACTGATACGTTGCCACAGCCGTGGACTGAACCTATCGTCACGCTCATCTCCGTTGTTGGGGAAGGTGTATAGGTTTTAGAAAAGGTATTTTCATGACGGTAATTTTCAGATCATTAGTTTTCATCACCGCGGTTTTAATGTCAGCAACGGGTTTTGCGGCACCATTTGACGGGCTGTATACATCGGTGGATGGGACCTGGTCGTGTAACCCCGAGGATCTAGGCATGGATGGCGGGGTGCTGGGCATACAGGGCGCGTATCTGCACGGTCTTGAAAACACATGTGAATTAACCAAGCCAACCAGCATTCGTGGTATGGATGCCGTTTTATTCGACGCGCAATGCTCGGGCGAAGGCGAGCAGTACTCCTACCGCGTAATGATCATGCGACACGAAGAGGGCCTCTACCTGGTACAAGACGGTCTCGTCGCCGATTGGCGTCGCTGTCAGTAACCGCCTGATTGTCTGGCCAAGTGGCAACCGGCCGAGCAACACCAATGGTATTCATCTGATCTAAGAAACAAAATAAGGCCCCGCCAATTCGGCAGGACCTCAATTACTCTTTACTCTCAAATCAGTTTGCCGCAGCCACCGCGCGCCTGGTCATGACCCCAACAAGATGGGCACGGTATTCTTTAGTGCCATGCAAATCACCAATCATGTTGGCGGGATCTACGCCAAGTCCTGCAACAGCATCCGCATTGAAGCTGGCATTCAAAGCCGCCTCTGCCTCGGTCCACCGAAACACACCATCCTCGGATGCCCCGGTCACCGCCACCCGTACACCATCGGCGTACTTGGCAACAAAAACACCAACCAGCGCAAAGCGAGAGGCCGGCTGCACAAATTTCTGGTAATTTGCCGCCTCGGGAACCGCAAACTGAACGCCCGTAATAATCTCGCCCTCTTCCAAGGCAGTTTCGAACAATCCCAGAAAGAAATCATCCACGGCTATCTCGCGGGAGTTGGTGGTTATGACCGCCGCCGAGGCAAGTGCCGCCGCCGGATAATCCGCCGAGGGATCATTATTGGCCAGCGACCCGCCAAGGGTGCCCCGATTGCGCACCGCCGGATCACCTATATGACTGGCCAGCTCCGCAAGCGCAGGATACGCCCCCGCACCTGCAGCGACCGCAGCATGGGTTGTTGCCCCCCCTATCGAAATTCCCCCATCCACTGCTGTCACGCCCTGCATCTCAGCAATACCACCTAAACTGACCAGTTTTGATGGCATCGCCAACCGCTGTTTCAGGGTTGGGATCAGTGTCTGTCCACCACCCAGTGCCTGCGCGTCTTCGCTTGCCAGTGCCACCACAGCATCCGCAACGGTCGAAGGCTTCTCAAATTCGAAATTATACATTTCGCTTCCTTCCTCAGACAGCCTGGATCCCTGCGGATCCCAGCTTCATCTGGCTAAAAATATCCCGGGGGTCCGGGGGCTGGCCCCCGGCACTCCCCAAACACTTACCCGTTCATTGCGGCCCATACCCGCCCCGGGCTGAGCGGCATATCCACATGAGTAACGTCCTTACCAGCAGACTGCAGCGCATCCACCACTGCATTCACCACCGCAGGCGGCGAGCCAATGGCACCGGCTTCACCGCAGCCTTTCACCCCAAGCGGATTATGGGTACAGGGGGTCTGACAGGAATGGTCCACTGCATAAAACGGCAGATCGTCAGCCCGCGGCATCGCATAATCCATGAAGGATGCACTTAACAGCTGGCCGTTCTCATCATAGACACAGCCTTCAAGCAGGGCCTGACCAATGCCCTGACCAATACCGCCATGCACCTGTCCATCGACGATCATCGGGTTGACGATATTGCCAAAGTCATCCGCCGCCGAAAACCGCTCGATACTGACTTTGCCGGTATCCGGATCGACCTCCACCTCGCAAGCATAGGCGCCCGATGGATAGGTAAAGTTGGCCGGATCATAAAACGCAGTCTCTTCCAGTCCTGGTTCAATGTCTTCCAGCGGATAGTTATGCGGCACATAAGCCGCCAGGGTTACATCGCCCCAAGCCACTGCCTTATCCGTTCCCGCAACCGAGAACTGGCCATCTTTCAACTCGATGTCAGCATCCGAGGCCTCCATCAAATGCGCGGCAATCTTCTTGGCCTTGGCAATGATCTTCTCAGTTGCCTTAACCATGGCCGAGCCACCAACCGCCAGCGACCGCGAGCCGTAGGTGCCCATGCCCATGGGCACCTTAGAGGTATCGCCATGCACGATTTCAATCATGCTCTCGTCAATGCCGATCATCTCGGCGATCACCTGCGGAAACGAGGTCTCGTGACCCTGGCCATGGCTGTGGCTGCCAGTCATTACTACCAAACCTCCGGTGGCATTGACCCGGACTGTTGCACTTTCGTACAGACCGGCGCGTGCGCCAAGCTGTCCCACCAGGTTACTGGGGGCGATACCACAGGCCTCGATGTAGCAA
This sequence comes from Parasedimentitalea marina, assembly GCF_004006175.1. Taxonomy (GTDB): domain Bacteria; phylum Pseudomonadota; class Alphaproteobacteria; order Rhodobacterales; family Rhodobacteraceae; genus Parasedimentitalea; species Parasedimentitalea marina. The sequence continues at coordinate 1,408,437 of NZ_CP033219.1, read as the reverse complement.
TTGACACCCAGCCCACGGATCTTGCCCTTGGCCTCACTTGCAGCCCGACGCGCCGCAAAGCCCGAAAGGTCGGCAATCTCAGTCAGTTTATCCATAGTGGCATGGTAATCCCCGGTGTCATATTCGACCGCCACCGGCGTGGCATAGGGGAATTCAGTGATAAAGTTTTGCCGCCGCAGCGCAATCGGATCAACGCCCAACTCGCGCGCCGCTTTATCCACCACCCGCTCCAACTGAAATGTCGCCTCAGGGCGCCCAGCGCCACGATAGGCATCAACCGGCACCGTATTAGTGAACACCGCCTTGACGTTCACATAAATCAACGGCGTTTTGTAATTCCCCGCCATCAATGTGCCATGCAGCCAAGTCGGTACCGAGGGTGCAAATGTAGACAGATAAGCCCCCATGTTTGCATAGGTATCGGTGCGCAGAGCGGTGAAATTGTTGTCTGCGTCCAGCGCCAATTCAATCTTGGTCACATGGTCACGCCCATGCGCATCCGACATAAAGGCCTCGGACCGTGAAGAGGTCCACTTGACCGGACGATTACAGGCCTTAGCTGCAAAAGTACAAAACGCCTCTTCTGCATAATGGAAAATCTTGGTGCCAAACCCACCGCCAACATCCGGAGACACGACTTGCAGTTTGTGTTCGGGTATCCCCAGCACAAAAGCGCCCATCAACAAGCGGATCACATGTGGGTTCTGGCTGGTGGTATAGAGCTTACTGTCATCGGTAGAGCGGTTGTATTCGCCGATCGCCACCCTTGGTTCCATCGGATTGGCCACAAGGCGGTTGTTGATCAGTTCCAGCGTGGTGACATGGGCTGCATCCTGAAAGGCCTGCTCGACCGCCTCGCGGTTTTCTTCAACAAAGCCCCAGTCATAACAAAGGTTTGACGTCAGATCATCGTGAACCTTGACCGCTCCCTCCGCCACAGCTGCCTTCATGTCAACGACAGCTGGCAGCTCTTCGATGTCCAGATCAATCACCTCAGCTGCATCCCGCGCCTGCTCCAGGCTTTCGGCAACAACCGCAGCAATAGGTTCACCCACGTGGCGTACTTTACCTTCGGCCAGAATCGGGTGTTTTGGCTCCTGCATCGCATTGCCATGACGGTCTGTAATCTCCCAGCCGCAGGGAACCCCACCAACTGCCTCAAAATCTGCAGCCGTAAATATCCGCACCACTCCAGGCATATCTGCAGCAAGGTCAGTGTTTATGCTTGTGATGCGACCATGCGCTATATCCGAGCGCAGGAAATAGACAAAAGCCTGACCCTGCGCATTGATATCATCTGTATAATTTCCGTTCCCTGTCAGGAACCGTACGTCCTCGCGCCGTTTCGGGCTGGCGCCAATGCCGCTGTCTTTGGGCATGTTAAATATCCTCTCCCTGAATAGTGCGTGCTAGCACACATCCTCCACCCACCACTGACGTCTGAATCAAATCCATCCAAGTCCTGCGCGGTGTATAAGATGCGCGTTCATCACCCACTTTGAGCCATTGATCGCTGTGTCGTCATTGTGCCGCGAGCGCAGAAATATCCTGCCCACTGGCTGCCATGATCGACTTGACGATGTTGTGGTAACCCGTGCATCGGCACAGATTGCCTTCCAGATATGCGCGGATTTCCTGTTCCGAGGGTTTGGGGTTTTCCTTTAGCAGCGCTGCTGTCGACATCACCATACCCGGAGTGCAATATCCGCACTGCAAGCCATGATGCTCTTGGAACGCCGCTTGAATGGTATTCAGTGTACCATCCTCAGCCGCCTGACCCTCAATCGTTGCCACCTCGGCACCGTCGGCTTCTACTGCCAGCATGGTGCAGCTTTTCACGGCCTTACCATCCACATGCACCACACAGGCGCCGCATTGGCTAGTATCACATCCGACATGGGACCCCGTCAGTCCAAGCTCTTCGCGCAGATATGAAACCAAAAGGGTACGCCCCTCGACCTCTGCGCTTGCAGCCTTACCGTTCACGGTCATTGAGACCTTCGCCATGAACCCCTCCCTTAGCTATTTCAATTGGCTACGAAGAGTTAAACATGCCCGTGCGCCTGTGCGAAGGGATTTGAGGGACGCAAGCCTCGCCTTAAAAGAGAAAATAGACTTATGCAGTCATCAAGTTGCTGTAAAAAAACAATTTTTACAACCACACCTATAGACTAAAGTCGCAGTATGCTATTCATCGCCCGTTACCCGTCGCTGCGCCGTGGCATTGGTCGAGTGGGGATTTCCTTGAGCAATCCACCGACTCCCATGGCCGCGATATCACTGCTGCTCACATCGATTCCGCACATCACGCGCTCCAGAACCCAGTCGGCCCCATTCAATGCGGGTGAGCGGGCACATCCTGGTAACCCCATCACCGGTTTAGTTCCCAAGCCCCCCAGAAACAGCAGATTCCCGGGGTCAACTGGCATGCCAAACCGGGTCACTTCGCCCGCCACCAATCGCAGCGCCTGCGGCGCCACATCCAGTGGATCCGAGGTCGCCGACCCTGTGAGGATCAGCACAATATCGCCCTCGGCCTCGCGGATCGCCTGTGCCAGATCGGTCTCGCGGTGTGGCACTACTACGCGCGGGGTTAAACCCAAGCCCATTCTGTCCAACCGGCCAAACATCGCCTCCCGACCCTTCTCTGATGGGATATCCCGGCTGACAATGGTCTCGATCAGTGTTGCAGTCTGATACACAGGTGCGCGCACAACCAGTGCGCCACCGGCGCCCTCACCGGCGCGTAGCAAAGCCACTTGCGGCACCGCATAGGCAATGATCTTGATGGTTGCGATCATGCCACCGGCATCTACCCGGTGCCAGGCCGGGACTGTGGCGATAGAGATCATCGGATCAATTTCATTAACGGCCCGCAGGCGCTGTGGGTCCAGCTGCACCACACCGCAGGTTTTGGCATATAGGTTGACCCGCCCAGCGCCAGCACCCGAAATCCGAATGCCCTGCGCCTCTGGGTCAGGTATGATCATCCGGGCAAGCGCCAGAGCGGCCTCGTTTTCATGCAGGTCCCCGACTTCGACCCGTGCTACAGTTATTTCGGCGTAACCTGCTGCGTCCAGATCTGTCAGATCGGACAAAGTCAGTTCGGTGCCCTTGGCAATCCTGCGAGAACCAACTTGTAAAGAATGCGCCAGGATTGATCCTTCGGCCTCACTCAGCCCGACCTGCCCGAACTTCATTCCACTTTGCCCCGAAGCACCGCAGTGATTTCCGCCAGCACTGAAACCGCGATTTCAGCTGGACCGGCAGCGCCAATATCCAAACCTATAGGTCCGTGAATTCGCTCGATTTGCGCTTCGGTAAACCCAGCGGCCACCATGCGATCGACCCGTTTAGCATGGGTGCGTTTTGACCCCAGCGCACCAATATAAAAACACTCGGCCGCCAATGCCGCCTGCAGCGCCGGGTCGTCCAGTTTGGGATCATGGGTCAACAACACCAGCGCGGTGCGTGCATCTAGGCCCAGTTTTGCCACAGCTTCGTCCGGCCAATCATCCAGAATTGTCTCACCGGGGAAGCGATCACTGGCCGCAAAGGCCTCACGCGGGTCGATCAGCACCGGATCATATCCCGCAATCCGGGCCATCGGCACCAGGGCTTGCGCAATATGTACAGCCCCCACACAGATCAATCGCAGCGGCGGGTTATGCACCGCTACAAATGTCTCGTCGTCCTCTTCCATACCTGAGCGGTCCATCCGCATGCGGTCTGGATGACTGTCATGCAAAAGCCGCCGCACTCCGCTTTCGATGTTCACTTCATAGGCCAGCGCCTGACGCGTTGCCCGCCGCGCAACCAATTGCTGCAACAGGTCCACCGGCATCGCCGAGCCAATCGGCTCCACCAGCACTTTGATGGTGCCACCGCAGGCCAATCCAACCGCAAAGGCATCCTCGTCGCTGACCCCATATTCCAGCAACCGATGCTGACCATCCTGCAGCGCCTCTTGCGCCTCGAGCACCACAGCGCCTTCGACGCAGCCACCAGAAACCGATCCCTGCATGCGCCCATCGCCACTGATCACCAGCATAGAACCGGTGCGCCGCGGCGCCGAACCCCAGGTTTGCACGACGGTCGCCAGAACCGCGCCAACACCGGCGGTATGCCAGTCCAATGCCGTCTCAGGCGCATTCTCAAATCGGGTCGTTGTATGGGTCATCGTGTCCTCCAGCGGCAACTATGCCTCTTTCCAGATGCAACGTCTGCCCTCAAATGATGACAAGCAGATATATTTCCTTCCCAAAACAGCGTTACAGCAGTGCCATCAAGCGCTGCTTTTCGCCATGGTCTTCGGGGTTGGAGATCACCCGGGCCAAATCCTCGATCGAAGCGATCGAATGGCCGGCGCGAAAACTGTCCACATGGGGCAGCATGGCGCGAATGCCCTGTGCCTTGGGGGCGAAGCCCTCCCAGCGCAGCAATGGGTTAAGCCAGATCAGGCGGCGCGACGACAACTGAAGGCGGTGCATTTCACGGGCCAGAGCCTCTGGGTCATCGCGGTCTAATCCGTCGGTGATCAACAGCACCACCGCACCCTGTCCCATCACCCGCCGCGACCAATCGCGATTGAATTCATGCAAACATTCACCAATTCGGGTGCCTCCTTCCCAATCCTGGGCCTCGGTCCCAGCCGCTGCCAGGGCCGCATCCACGTCGCGTTGTGCCAGATGCCGGGTGATGTTGGTCAAACGGGTACCAAAGGTAAAAGCATGTACCTTTGCCCATCCTGCCCCTTGTGCGTTGGACACCGCATGAAGAAAATGCAGAATAATCCGGCTATACTGGCTCATCGAGCCGGAGATATCGCAAATCACCACCAGATTGGGCCAGCGAATGCGCCGTTTGGCCCGCGCAATATCCTGGATTTCACCGCCTTGCCGGGAGGCCGCGCGCAGGGTTCGGCGCCAATCGGGGCGCGGGCCACCCGGTGCGGCAATCAGACGACGAGAGTGAAGTGGCTGTACCGGCAAGGTCATCTGCGACAGGACTCGCTTGGCGCGGGCGACCTCATCGGTGCTCATCTGTTCAAAATCGAGGCTGCGCAGTTTTTCGGCGGCGGACATCGTCAGGCTGGCATCAAATTCGATCTCGGTGCCCTGTTCGTCATCGATATGTTCGGGGTCCGGTTGGGTGCCGTCCAAGAGAGCCTCGGCGGCGCGTTTCTCGCCCAGGTCGGCAGGTTTGTCCTCTTGAACACCGCGCACAGCCGGCAACAGCATCGCCATCATGTGCTCTAGAAATCGAGGATCGCGCCAATACAGGCGGAACACTTGAGAAAAGATCAGCCGGTGTTCCGGTTTGCTGACAAAACAGGCGTGTAGCGCCCAGTAGAAATCCCGTCGCGAAGTGAACCCGGCGGCCGCCACTGCCTGCACTGCATCCACAATCCGACCCGGACCGATTGGCAGGCCCGCCTTACGCAGAGCCCGGGCAAAATGAGTGATATTCTGGGCAAGCTTTGGGGTCTCAGGCAGGCTGAGTGGGGGGAGCTCAGGCATGGATACAGATCGTCATACAGACGGGGGCCAGCCCCCGTACCCCCGGAATATTTTTGGCCAGATGAAGGATCACGACGGCGCCAGGCTGGCCCTGGCCTGGTCCAGAATTCGCTTGGCCTCGCTGCCTTGTAATTTGGTGATGTCGTCCTGGTATTTGAGGATCGCGCCCAATGTATCAGCAATCACCTCAGGCGACAGGTCAATCACATCCAGCGCCAACAGGCAGTTGGCCCAGTCGATGGTTTCGGCAACGCCCGGTTTCTTGAACAAGTCCTCGGTGCGAAGAGCCTGGACGAAAGCCACCACTTCACGGCTGAGTTTGGCGCTGGCTTGAGGGGCACGCGCCTGCAGAATTTCGACCTCGCGCTGGAAATCAGGATAATCCACCCAGTGATAGAGGCAGCGGCGCTTTAACGCGTCATGGACCTCGCGGGTGCGGTTTGAGGTCAGAATGACAATTGGAGGTTCGGGGGCTTGAATGGTGCCCAGTTCCGGAATGGTAACCTGAAAGTCAGACAGTGCTTCAAGCAGGAAGGCCTCAAACGGTTCATCGGTACGGTCCAGTTCGTCTATCAACAGCACTGGCGCGCCATGCTCATCCGGGCGCATGGCCTGCAACAAGGGCCGTTCAATCAGAAACTCATCCGAAAACAATTCGGCCTGCAGCGCACCACGGTCGGCTGCACCGGCGGCCTCGGCAGTGCGGATAGCAATCATCTGGGCTGGAAAGTTCCACTCGTATACTGCCGACGATGCATCTAGCCCCTCGTAACACTGCAGGCGGATCAAGCGACGGTTGAGACCAGCCGCCAGCGCCTTGGCGATTTCAGTTTTGCCAACCCCCGCCTCGCCCTCCAAAAACAAAGGGCGCCCAAGACGCAGCGCCAGAAACACCACCACGGCCAGTGCTCGACCGCAGACATAACCCTGGGCCGTCAACAGAGCTTGAACCTGTTCTATCGTATCCGGTTTCTGCATCTGATCCCTCCTGCTGCCCGGCTGGATCAGGCCATGCGACAGCGTCATGGTCAAGCCTGCAGTACCGGCACTTTGGTCCTATACGCAGCGGGGCCTATGTCTATGTTGACGCCAGCTGGTCCGCGATGCGATGTCATAATCACCCGTAACCTGCGAAAACCATTCAGAAGATTGATCCATGCGTTATCTTGCTATTGTCACCCTGCGCAACGAGGCCGCCTTTCTGTTGGAATGGTTGGCCCATCACCGCGCGGTGGGTTTCACAGATTTTCTTGTGTTCTCAAATGACTGTCAGGATGGAACTGACATAATGCTGGACCATCTGCAGGAGATGGGTCAGCTTACCCATGTCCGCAATAATGGGCCATATGACAAACGCGGCATCCAGTTCACCGCGATGAAAACGGCTGACAAACATCCCCTGGTCCAGCAGGCCGACTGGATCCTGACGCTGGACATTGACGAGTTTGTCAACATCCACACCGGTGACGGCACACTGCACAGCCTGCTTGAAGCACTGCCAATGGCAGATGCAGTGACTTTGACCTGGCGGTTGTTTGGCAACGGGGACCAGGTCCGCTACCGGGATCAACTGGTGACCGCGCAATTTACCCGCTGTGCTCCGGAGATCATTCACTGGCCCTGGCGGGCCGCCCTGTTCAAAACGCTGTATCGCAACACCGGGGCCTATCGCAAAACCGGTGTCCACCGCCCCCGCAACCCCGACGCGGACCGACTGAGCGATTTTCGCTGGTTCGACTGTGAAGGCCGCGAATTGGGGCCTGAATTCAAAACCAAAAAGCTGTTCTCGACTTTTGGCCGTGCAAATTTCAAGCTGGCCCAGCTGAACCATTACCCGCTCGGCTCAATGGAGAGCTATGTGGTCAAGGCCGATAGGGGCCGGGTAAATCACTCAGATTTGCCACTGGGGATGGATTATTGGGTCGAGCGAAATTTCAACACTGCCACTGATACTTCTATCTCTCGATATGACACCGCGACAACAAAGTACTTGGACCAGATGACCTCAGACAGCAGGCTGGAAAAATGCCATAGAGACGCCGTAACCTGGCGACACGAGCGCTTTCGCTTGCTAATGCAGCAAGACACATTTCGCAGCCTGTTCAGCCGCTTGATGATGACACCTCCATCGCGGTTGATCAATGAGACCACCGCGAGGACGCTGACCGAATTTGCCCTACTGGGGCGTACGGCAGACAAGGATAAAAAGCCAAAATAGTCGGAAAAGTGGCACGAGTTCTTCCAAATTTGGCCGCATTTTGCACCTAGAAATGAACATGGATAACTGGCCCACACCGAGGCTGGGCTGTGAGGAATGCATTGATGCAGGACGGACTGGAAAATCTGGAAGAGAGCCTGGCTGGGTTGACCAAAAAGCAATGGCGAAGCCGCATGGCTGCGCTGGCCGAACAACATGGCATGTATCAATCCCTGGGTGACCAGCATTTTGCAACCTTCATAGATCAAGACAATACATTACTGGTTACCTTTGAGACCATTCAGGGCATTCAAAATTTGTCTGAACTGTCGCAACCCCTTGGATTTGATCTGGTCAAAAGCCAAGGCTGGTCCCATCTGTGTCTGATCTCTGATGGTGACACCTGGTTCCGCGAAAGCCGGGTTTATGGGTTCTTCGATCAGCTGATTGACGACGGCTTTTTCGAAGAGTTTGACAAGGTTGTTTTTTATGGTGCCGGGCCTTGCGGTTATGCCGCCTCGGCATTTTCGGTCGCGTCACCTGGCGCCACCGTTGTCGCAATTCAGCCCCAGGCCACCTTAGATCCGCAAATGACCGAATGGGACGACCGTTTTGTCGAAATGCGCCGCACATCCTTCACAGACAGATACGGCTATGCCCCGGATATGCTCGACGCGGCCGACCAGGCCTTTGTCATTTACGACCCGCGTGAGCAGTTGGATGCCATGCACGCTACATTGTTCAGCCGGTCCAATGTGACTCGGCTGCGATTGCCCAACATGGGCAGTACGCTACAGACGCGGCTTGCCGAAATGGAAACTCTGTATCAGGTCATCTCGTTGGCCGGCGCAGGCAAACTAACCGCTATTCGGTTTTGGCAACACTACAGGGCACGCCGCAATAACCTGGGCTACCTGCGCCGTTTGGCTGCCCAGCTAAACGACCATGAGCGCCCCTATCTGACAGCCATGTTGTGTCGCAATGTTGCCCAACGAATGCGTGCACCAAAGTTCCGGCGTCGGTACCGGGAATTGGAAAAACGGGCCAAGGCCGGTGAATTCACGATGCCGCCCAAACTCTGAGAATTCAACAGCCGGGCCTTTGCCCCACTTCCCCTTGAAGAGGAGCTGTGTTAGGGCGGCGACATGACCCATAGCCTTACCATTGCCCGCCCCGACGACTGGCACCTGCACCTGCGCGATGGCGCCATGCTGACCGCCGTTTTGCCCGAAACAGCACGCCACTTTGGCCGCGCGATCATCATGCCCAATCTGGTCCCACCCGTGGTGACCGGTGCTCAGGCTGCCGCGTATCGCGACCGTATTCTGGCTGCGCTGCCTAATGGCATGGCATTTGAGCCGCTTATGACCCTGTATCTGACTGAAGATACCGACCCTGCGGATGTGGCGGCAGCCCATGCCAGTGGCTTGATTAAGGCAGTTAAACTCTATCCAGCCGGTGCCACCACCAACTCGGCCAGCGGTGTTAGCGATTTCAACAAGGTCCGTCCGGTTCTGGAGAAAATGGCCGAGATCGGCCTGCCGCTTTGCCTGCATGGTGAAGTAACAGATGCCGAGATCGATATTTTTGATCGTGAGGCCGTGTTCATCGACCGTGTGCTTGATCCAATCCGCAAAGCGACGCCGGGTCTGCGCGTTGTGATGGAACATATTACCACCGCTAATGGCGTCGACTATGTCAAATCCAACGATAAGGGTCTGGCTGCGACCATCACCACGCACCACCTGATCATCAACCGCAATCACATTCTGGTTGGTGGCATCAAGCCGCATTACTATTGCCTGCCCGTCGCCAAACGCGAGACCCACCGTCAGGCCCTGCGCTCTGCTGCCACATCTGGGGATGCGCGCTTCTTTCTTGGTACGGACTCGGCTCCGCATACCGACCCCAATAAAGAAAGTGCCTGTGGCTGTGCCGGTTGCTTCACCGCCACCAACACCATGTCCCTGCTGGCGCATGTCTTTGAAGAGAACGGCGCGCTGGACAAACTAGAACGGTTCACTTCGCGCAATGGTCCGGCGTTTTACCGTCTGCCCGTCAACAGCGACACTCTGACCCTGACCAAACAAGACCAGCCTGTCGCTTTTCCAACAAAAATCGACACATTGGACGGCCCCGTAACAGTCTTTGATCCTGGCTTTCCCGTCCATTGGTCAGCCCCCTGATTTCATCTTTTCCAAAATACTCCCGCCGGAGGCTTCCCACCTGACCACCGGCGCCAACATCCGAGGACGATCCGATGATCCCCACTTCATACCCGACCAAAGAAGAGATCGCCCGCCTGTCAGCCCGCATGCTGCTGGAGATCGGCGCGGTGGATTTTAACACCGACACACCGTTCACTCTGGCGTCAGGCCTGCCATCTCCCAGCTATGTCGATTGCCGCAAACTGATCTCCTACCCGCGTATCCGCGCAACCCTGATGGACTTCATGACCATTACAGTGATGCGCAACGCCGGGTTCGAGGCGTTTGACAACATCGCCGGTGGCGAAACCGCTGGCATTCCCTTTGCCGCGCTGGTGGCCGAACGGATGGCACTGCCGATGACCTACGTGCGCAAAAAGCCCAAGGGCTATGGCCGCAATGCCCGCATCGAAGGCGTAATGACTGAAGATGAGCGTGTGCTTCTGGTGGAAGACATGACCACCGATGGTGGCTCGAAATTGTCTTTCGTAGACGCGATCCGCGAAACAGGCGCCACCTGTGGCCATACTGCGGTCATTTTCTACTATGACATCTTCCCCGAAACCACCAAACGTCTGGGCGACCACGGCGTCGAGCTGCACTATCTGTGCACCTGGTGGGACGTTCTGGCCGAAGCCAAGGATCAGAAAGCTTTCAGCACCGAAACGTTGGACGAGGTGGAAACCTTCCTGAAAGATCCCCGGGCCTGGCAGGACGCGCATAAATCCGCCTAAACGACATCGGTTCGGGGGCAAAGCCGCCTGTGGATAAAACCCCCGAATCGTAATCCACCCATAAACCGGCGCCAGTATATCGCGGTTGTTGAGTTTTCCCCCACATCATGTAGAATTTCGCCACGGATCGTAAGATCGCCTTCGGGGTTTATCCCAGTGGGTTGAGCAGTTGTCCCCAAATTGCCCACAGAAAAATACATGTCGCATCCAGCGGGCCTTCGGCCTATTGATTATAGCTCAGATCACGAGAGCAAATATGAACGAATTGACACCCTTCGATGGCCATCAGCCGCCTGCACTGATGCCGGATCAATTGCCCACCGCTGCCGAAACTGCGCCGGAAAGCCCGATGCCGCATTCGGTCGAGGCCGAACAGCAGTTGCTGGGCGCGATTCTGACCAACAATGATGTCTATGATCGCATTGCCTCAATCATCAGTGCCGACCATTTCTACGACCCGGTGCATGCCCGCATCTATGAAATTGCCGCCGCGCGGATTTCCAAGAACACACTGGCCTCTCCGGTGACGCTCAAGGCATTCATGGAAGACGATGATGGCCTGAAAGAACTGGGTGGCCCCGCCTATCTGGCAAAACTGGCAGGCGCCTCAATTTCGGCCTTCGCGGTACGCGACTACGCCCAGATGATCTATGATCTGGCGATCCGTCGCGAGCTGATTGGGCTGGGTCAGGATATTGCTGACAAGGCGCGCCGCGTCGATGTGGCCTCGGAACCCAAGGAACAAATCGTCGAGGCCGAACAATCATTGTATAAACTGGCCGAGCAGGGCCAGACCGAAAGCGGCTTTAAGTCCTTTCTCAAGGCCGTCACCGAAGCGGTCAACGTCACCAACGAGGCCTACCAGCGTGGCGGCGGCATGGCCGGGATTTCCACGGGTCTGGTCGATCTGGACAAACAATTGGGTGGCTTGCACCCGTCGGATTTGTTGATCTTGGCCGGTCGTCCATCGATGGGGAAAACCTCGCTGGCCACCAACATCGCCTATAACGTCGCCAAAGCCTATAAACGCGGCATTAAACCCGACGGCACCGAAGGCGCCGTTGACGGCGGCGTCGTTGGATTTTTCAGCCTCGAGATGAGCGCTGAACAGCTGGCCGGCCGTATCTTGGCCGAAGCTTCGGAAATCTCGTCCCACAAAATCCGTCAGGGTGACATGACCGAGGCCGAGTTTCGCAAGTTCGTTGAGGCCGCCAAGACGCTGGAAAGCTGCCCGCTGTTTATTGATGACACGCCCGCCCTGCCGATCTCACAATTGGCGGCTCGCGCGCGCCGCCTGAAACGAACTCACGGGCTGGACCTGCTGGTGATCGACTACCTGCAGCTGTGCCGTGGTACAGCCGAGAACCGGGTCAACGAAATCGGTGAGATTTCGATGGGTATGAAGGCGATTGCCAAGGAATTGCAGATCCCGGTTGTCGCCCTGTCACAGCTGTCGCGTCAGGTGGAAAACCGCGAAGACAAACGCCCGCAGCTGTCTGATCTTCGTGAATCCGGCTCGATCGAGCAGGATGCCGACGTGGTGATGTTCGTCTACCGCGAAGAATACTATAAAGAACGGGAAAAGCCGGGCGATCACGAGCTGGACAAGATGGAAGAGTGGAAAGAGGCGATGGAACGTCTGCACGCCCGCGCCGAAGTCATCGTCGGCAAGCAGCGGCACGGCCCCATCGGCATTGTCGAACTGGGCTTCGAGGCGCAGTTCACCCGCTTTGGCAACCTTGCCAAAGCCTGGCAAAACGGCCCGCGTGAGGACGAGTACTGATCCCCAACCCTGCACTCTGACCATCCAGTGGCTGGGGTGTCGCGCATGTGACAATGCGGCAGCCCCACACCTCTGGAGGCTAAGTTCCGCCATTTGGTGGATAAATCCCTGATCCAGCATCGGCCAACAGATGCTCAAAACTGATCACAGCGACTATTCCCCCCTTGACCCCTGCCCCGCGCATGTCATGAACGGGCTATGAGTACAGCAAAACTATCAATCAACCTGGATGCCCTGGCCACCAACTGGCGCAACCTTGATGCCCTAAGCGCGGGCGAGACCGCAGCCGTGGTCAAAGCCAATGGCTATGGGCTGGACGTCACCCGTGTTGGCCAAACCCTGGCGCGCGCCGGTGCCCGCAATTTCTTTGTCGCCGCCGCCGAAGAAGGTGTCGCCCTGCGCCGTGCCCTTGGCCCCGATCTGGGGATCTCGGTGTTTTCCGGCCACATGGACGGAGACACCCGGCTGCTGCAGGACTTCAATCTGACACCGATGCTGAATTCTGTCGATCAGATGCTGCGTCACTTTGAAAGCCTGCCCGGCCACAGCTTTGGCGTACAGTTGGACAGTGGCATGAACCGGCTGGGGATGGAGCCCGCCGAATGGGCCGCCCTGCGCGATATCGCTTTGGGGCAAAGTCCGGTCCTGGTGATGTCCCATCTTGCCTGCGCCGATGAGCCAGGCCACCCCATGAATGCGCTACAACTCAAGGTTTTTCGCGAAATGACCGAGGGTGTCGAAGTGCCACGCTCGCTCGCGGCGACCGGGGGGATTTTGCTTGGGTCCGACTATCACTTTGATTTATGCCGCCCCGGCATCGGACTGTATGGCGGCCAGCCCTATGGTGACGCCCTGCCGGTGATCTCGTTGGATCTGCCAGTGATCCAGATCCGCGATGTGCTGCCCGGAGAAAGCGTCGGCTATGGAAATTCCTGGATCGCCCGCCGCCCCACACGCATTGCAACTGTTGCTGCAGGCTATGCCGACGGTCTGATCCGCGCCATGGGGGCAGGTCTCAACGCCTTTGTTGGCGATATAGCTTGCCCACTGGTCGGCCGGGTCTCAATGGATCTGATTACCATTGATGTCACAGATCTAACCGAAGACCCCGAATACCTAAGTCTGATCAACCATCACCAAACCATCGACCATGTGGCCGAGGCCGCCGGCACCATTGGCTATGAAATCCTGACATCGCTGGGCTACCGCTACGCCCGAAGCTACGCCGGATGAGCATTATTTCCGTTCTGGCCCGACTGGGCCGCGTGGTTCTAACCGCGCTCGCCGCGCTTGGTCGCCTGTCTCAGTTCGCCGCCAGCACCTTGACCCATATGCTGCGCCCGCCCTTCTACCCGCGTGAGTTCTTCTCAGCGCTGCTGAATATCGGCTGGTTGTCGCTGCCAGTGGTTGGCCTGACGGCTGTCTTTACCGGTGGCGCCCTCGCCTTGCAGATCTATTCCGGCGGTGCGCGTTTCAACGCTGAGGCGGTGGTGCCACAGATCGTAGCCATCGGCATCGTGCGCGAGTTGGGCCCCGTATTGGTTGGCCTGATGATCGCAGCCCGTGTTACCTCGTCCATTGCGGCTGAAATCGCCACCATGAAGGTGACCGAGCAGATCGACGCGCTGGTCACCCTGTCGACCCACCCAATGAAATACCTCGTCGCCCCGCGCGTTGCGGCCGCCCTGTTCACAGTGCCGCTGCTGGTTGCTGTCGGGGATATCATCGGCATTGCCGGCGGCTATGTGGTCTCCACCCAAAGTCTTGGCTTTAATGCGGCCGCCTATATTAAGAACACCGTCGACTTCCTCGAACTTCGCGACGTGGTGTCCAGCCTTGTCAAAGGCTGCGCTTTTGGCGGCATCGCGGCCACCATGGGCTGCTACTACGGCATGCAATCAGGGCGCGGCGCACAGGGCGTAGGGGCTGCCACCAAATCCTCGGTCGAGGCCGCCGCAATCCTCATCCTCGCCGCCAACTTTGTGCTCACAGGGGTGTTTTTCTCGCTATGATCCGCATGCAAGATGTCCACAAATCCTTTGGCGACAACCGCGTGCTGCGCGGCATGGACCTGCACATCCCCAAAGGCACCTCGATGGTGATCATCGGTGGCTCGGGCACTGGCAAGTCCGTGGCCCTGAAATCGGTGCTTGGCCTGATAAAGCTGGACAGCGGCACCATCCTTGTCGATGGCAAGCCATCAGACAGCGGCGACCGCGATGCCTTCCTTGCCCGTTTTGGTATGCTGTTCCAGGGCGGCGCGCTGTTTGACTCGCTCCCGGTCTGGCAAAACGTCGCCTTCCGCCTGCTGCGCGGCACCCTGAAGCGCCCAGTGGACGAGGCCCGCGAGATCGCCATCGAGAAACTGCGCCGCGTTGGTCTGAAAGCCGACGTTGCCGACCGCCTGCCCGCCGAGCTGTCCGGTGGCATGCAAAAACGCGTCGGTCTCGCCCGCGCCATCGCCGCCGAGCCCGAGATCATCTTCTTTGACGAACCCACCACTGGGCTGGACCCGATCATGTCCGGCGTCATCAACGACCTGATCCGCGAGATCGTGGTCGAAATGGGCGCCACCGCCATGACCATCACCCACGACATGTCTTCGGTCCGCGCCATCGCCGACAACGTCGCCATGCTGCACGACGGCGTAATCCAATGGACCGGTCCCGTGGCCGATATGGATGCCTCGGGCGATCCCTATCTGGATCAGTTTATCCACGGCCGCGCGGAGGGGCCGATCGAGGCGGTTCGGTGATTTTGTTCGTCGAGGTACTTACAGCGGTCGCAATCCTCGCGATCGAAACCTCCGTCCATTTGCTCAGCCTTGTTTTCTCATCTACTTGGCTTGCAACGCGTACAAAAGGGGCTACCCGTTTCAGTTACTGTGTAACAGCGCTGACTTCCTTTCACCTCTTCGCAGGCATTATGCTCGTGGTGTTCGATGTCGCTCCGGCATTCCTGTTGTCCGCCCTCTATTCTAAAACGGTCATCACCTTATCACTTGTCGTCCTGTTGTTTTCCATCGCAGTACCGGTTTCTTTAACAAAATTAGCTTTAGGGATCCCAGTAAAAACCGCTGTCGATGAAGAACCGGGAAGCAGCGAAGGGCTATATCTAATATCCATATTTCTGGCTATCGCAGTGATTGTG
The DNA here is from genome assembly GCF_004006175.1 of Parasedimentitalea marina. Taxonomy (GTDB): domain Bacteria; phylum Pseudomonadota; class Alphaproteobacteria; order Rhodobacterales; family Rhodobacteraceae; genus Parasedimentitalea; species Parasedimentitalea marina. The sequence goes on along the minus strand of NZ_CP033219.1, from coordinate 1,392,847 downwards.
GGCATTGCCAATATTGCCACAACACAGTCGTCCCGAAAATCTCTGAAACAAGAACTATGCGAGGCCGCTCTCAGCAAGGTCGATGACAATTTGATTGGAAATGGGGCAAAGATGTTGCGCTGGCTTGACGATCACACTGAAAAAGATCTCGCAAGTTTGCAAGATTGTTTAGATACCCAACCCGACCTCTAACTGATAGTTTATAACCTTATTTGCTGGGATTAATGATGATTTTGTTTCGCCCCACCGGCCAAAAAGAGCTGGATTTGATAAAAGAAAGTGGCTGGAAACTCTGGCCTCCTCGTTTGCCAGAACAGCCAATTTTCTATCCTGTTACGACCTTTGATTACGCGGAAAAAATCGCCCGCGATTGGAACTCAGTGTTAACGGCGCCTGACAACATTGGCTACGTCACGCGGTTTGAAGTCTCGCGCGAGATCGAGCAAAAATATCCGATCCAAGTCGCTGGCGGCAAGGAACACACAGAGCTTTGGGTGCCTGCCGAGGATCTGGAAACATTCAACACAGGGATCGTTGGACTAATTGAAATCGTCGCCACCTATCGAGATGGTCAGCGCGTTGCTTAGTGCTCGACTTCATCTTTTCCTAAATACTCCCGCCGGAGGCGTCCCACCCTAGACCCGCGCCGGACCTTGGACAGGTGAAAAGCGCCTTCCCGGGGGAGTGAAAACCGTCTCGGAATTGATCCGGGGGATCATTTCAGGTTTGAACAGGCGGAGCTAAGTCAGGCGCGGGTCAGGCAACATGTGACCCAACCCAAAAAACCAATTTCCCGACAAGGAAACTCACCAAAATGATTCTCATCCTCCTGATGTTCCTCTGCCTCCCCCTGGCAATCCTTTTCTCTTTCCTCGCCAGCTTCCCGGTTCTGACGCAAAACCGCCCCCTCGGCACCGCCATCCTGATCACCAGCCTGCTCTCCGCCCTCTCCGTCCTGTGGGAACTGCGCTTTGACATCAGCCCAATCGCTAACATGTTCACCTACGACCAGCTCAGCGTCAATTTGCAGTCTTACTTCATGGCGTTCTACATCCTGAGTTTCGCACTGACCCTGCTGGCCCGCCTGCGCTGGAACCGGGACCACGGCCGTGGTATCCTCCTGATCCTCGCCATTGTGTTCTGGGTCCTCGCCCCTGCCCCACATGTCCTGATCAGCCCCAGCGCCTTCATGCACTAGCCGGGAAACCCTACAGAACTTTCCCCTCTTCCATTCTGTGCCAGAACCCCCAAGTCTGTCAGGCTAAAGATTTTAGGAATTTGACCCGAATGACCATCCGTCTGCTCACCCTGTCCCTGCTTGTCCTCTACCCAGTGGCCTGGTTCGCCCCCCTGATGCATGCGGGCCTACTGCCGATCTTCGGCCTCAGCGAGATTAGCGTCATCACCGGATTGCAAAGCCTCTGGGGCAGCGATGTCATTCTTGCCCTTGTGGTCACCACCTTTGCCATTTTCGCGCCCTATCTGAAAACCATCGGCTTGGCTCTGGTCCAATGGAACCTGCTCGATCCCCGTGCCCAGCCGGTTTTGCACATCCTTGGCAAACTCGCCATGGCCGACGTCTTCCTGATCGCGTTGTACATCACCCTGGCCAAGGGCATCGGCTACGTCACGATCGAGGTCGCATGGGGGCTTTATATGTTCACCGGCTGCATCCTGTCTTCCATCACACTTGGCCTGATCTCCGAAAAACGCCGGGGCTGATCCGCCCCCTATGTCAGTCCCCCGCACCGCGCCGCGCAGCGGCGCCATGCCCAAGCCTGCAAAGGCGCGGGAGTGCGCCGCTTGCGGCTTGAACAAACCCTGAACATGGGGCACAAAGCCGATATGGCCAAATCAAAAACCTTCTCCTGTTCCGCCTGTAACGCCAGCTTCTCTAAATGGGCGGGGCGCTGCGAAACCTGTGGCGAATGGAACTCTTTGTCAGAAACCGCCGCCCTTTCAACCGGGCCCGGCAAGAAATCGCTGGGCAACACCCGTGGCAGCACAATTGTGCTCAGCGATCTGGCGACAAATGAAACACCTCCCCCCCGTACCCTCTGCGGCGTGGGCGAACTCGACCGGGTGCTGGGTGGTGGGCTGGTCTCAGGTTCGGCTATTTTGGTTGGCGGTGATCCCGGTATTGGTAAATCCACACTGCTGTTACAAGCCGCTGCCCAGTTCGCCCGCACGGGGGTAAAAACCATCTACGTCAGCGGCGAAGAAGCCACCGCTCAGGTCCGTATGCGCGCGCAACGGCTGGAATTGTCCCAGGCGCCGGTACAGCTGGCAGCGGAAACAAATCTGCGCGACATCCTCACCACGCTTGAGGCCGAAAAACCCCAGCTGGTGATCATCGATTCTATCCAGACCATGTGGGTCGACAATGTGGACAGCGCCCCCGGCTCGGTCAGTCAGGTCCGCGCTGCTGCGCATGAATTGACCAGCTTTGCCAAGCGCAATAATATCTCGATCATCATGGTCGGCCATGTCACCAAGGACGGCCAGATCGCCGGACCGCGCATCGTCGAACATATGGTCGACACGGTGCTCTATTTTGAAGGCGAACGCGGCCATCAGTTTCGCATCCTGCGTGCGGTCAAAAACCGCTTTGGCCCAGCCGACGAGATTGGCGTCTTTGAAATGACCGGCCGTGGATTGTCCGAGGTCATCAACCCGTCGGCCCTGTTCCTGTCCGAACGTGGCGAACCCAGCCCCGGATCTGTGGTATTTGCTGGCATCGAAGGCACCCGCCCTGTGCTGGTGGAAATGCAGGCCCTGGTCGCGCCCTCGCCGCATTCGCAGCCCCGCCGCACGGTGGTTGGCTGGGATGGCGGACGGTTGGCGATGATTCTCGCCGTGCTCGAGGCGCGCTGCGGCATCCCCTTTGCTGGGCTTGATGTCTATCTCAACGTGGCTGGTGGCATGAAAATCTCAGAGCCCGCCGCCGATCTGGCAGTGGCCGCCGCCCTGCTGAGTGCGCGCGAAGACACCTCACTCCCCGCCGATACTGTCATTTTCGGAGAAATATCCCTATCTGGCGCCCTCAGACCGGCCCCTCAGACAGAAAACCGGTTGAAAGAGGCGCAGAAACTTGGTTTTACCGCCGCAATAGCTCCAAGCGGTGGCAAGTCGATCTCGATGAAAGGGATCAATTTACGCCGAGTAACCGATTTAACAGGATTTGTTGGCGATTTCTTTGGGGCCGGCTAAGGTCGCACAAAATACCAATCGCGAATTTAACGGGCGAGGCACATGGAAGGTTTCACAATAATTGACGGGGTTGTCGCCCTGATCATCGTAGTATCGGCATTGCTGGCCTATGCACGCGGCTTTGCCCGCGAGGCCATGGCCATTGCCGGATGGATTGCCGCCGCAGTGCTGGCCTTTATCTTTGCGCCGCAGGTCGAACCGCTGATGGCCGAGATCCCGGTGCTTGGCGAGTTCATATCGGACAGTTGCGAGTTGTCGATCATCACCGCCTTTGCTGCGGTCTTTGCTCTCGCGCTGATCGTGGTCTCGTTCTTTACGCCACTGTTCTCATCGCTGGTGCAACGTTCGGCGATCGGTGGGTTGGACCAGGGGGCTGGCTTCTTCTTTGGCGTATTGCGCGGCATTCTATTGGTGGCAATCGGCTTCTTTCTTTACGATGTCGTGATGACCGGACAATCGTTTACAATGGTTGACGAAAGCCGCTCGGCCGTAGTGTTCGAAAGCATGATCGGCAAAATCGAAGACCGCGATCCAGAGCAGGCTTTGGGCTGGGTTACCCAGCAGTATGAGAACCTGATCGGCAATTGCCAAAAGTAAACGTTCAGAAATGACCGCAGAAGGGCGCCCATTGGGCGCCCTTTTTCGTGCGGATACCTTATTTATACCTCAATTGCGTGCCGCCCCACTCGCAATAGTTAACATCAAGTTTCTCGGTTAACCTTTTATTAACGAAAGAGAATCGATTGATTCTCGATTTTTCACAAAGTCGACCCAAGAGAGCCAATGGTTAACAAAATCTACCCTAGGCAGGCCAATTGGTTAACAAATGGCGCTAAAAATACCCAATTATCCCCGAAAAAGGAACCAAATCCGCAATCGGCCCCATCCGTGCCTCAATTCGGACCAATTTCGCTGGCCATGTAGAGCCAAGACAGAACGTCAGGCACTCTCGACCAGAAGGAACGACACAATGCTACTGGATCACTTCAACTCTTTCGCAGACTTCCAGTCGGTGAACCTGCTGATGACTACTCCGGTAACCAAGCCTGAACCACGTCCAGCCCGCCGGGCCCGTCCCCAGGCCGGAGGTTTCCTTCCCGATACTTTAGTAGAGACCGACACTGGTTTTGTTCAGGTGCGTGACGTAAAAGTCGGCGACAAGATCTACACTCTGGATGGCGGTTGCCAAGAAGTGAAATCGGTCAGCCAAAGCGTCCCCCGTCTGACAACTCTCGTTCGCGTCCCTGCCGGTGCCCTTGGTAACGACGTTGACCTGATGCTGCCGTCTGATCAGATGGTCGCGCTGGAACTGGACACTGCTGAGCGTCTTTTTGATGTTTCACTGGTCATGACCCGCCTGATTTCACTGGTTGGCTACAAAGGAATCAGCCCGGCCCTGCCCGAGCGTATGCCCCGCATCCACCTTAAATTCCAAGAAGAAGAACTGATCTGGGCCGAAAGCGGCATGCTGTTGCAGGTCGCAGGTGACAGTCTCGACTCGGCGTTTCGCAAACTGTCCCTGACCGAGACACGCCAAATCCTTGCCAGTGAAGATGGCCGCGCCCTTGCCCTGACCGGGTTGGACCCAGCGCCAGCCCCGACACCCAGCCCCCTTGACGAAATTCTGATGCCAATGGCGGCCTGAACACCCATTGCTCCCCGACTGTCAGGCCCGCCTCGTGCGGGCCTTCTTTTTGGGCGCTCACACCTCGCTGCATCACAGGAAAAAATCAGAGGTCCATTAATTGTGATCCTTTGGTGACAAGCAGAGCCTAAGGCTCTATGTCGAGGCCAACGTCCCCAACGGATTCGAAGCTAACCGCCTTGCCGATACCGAAGATGACATCTGTTCCCACCTTTGAAAGTGATCTGCTGCGCAAGAATTGCGCACCCGGCTTTCACATTTGGGATAACGAAAGTATCGGGCAGACCAAATTGACAAGGCTAAAGCAACGAGACATCGAAGGGACCATTATGGCCACGGCCATAAGAATAGACACGGCTGAGCCTGCTCAGTTGACGCAAAACTCAATGTGAAAGTGGAGCCACTGAATGTGTGGGATTTTGGGGATCGCTAACCGGAACGAAGATGTCTTTGCTGAGATCTATGATGGTTTGCTGATGCTACAGCATCGTGGTCAGGACGCGTCTGGCATCGTCACCTTTACCGGTGAAAACTTCCGCGAGCATAAGGCCAACGGTCTGGTCAAAGATGTGTTCAACGCAGACGTGGCAAAAAAACTGACCGGAAAAATCGGCATCGGGCATGTCCGGTATCCGACCGCAGGCTCGCTCAGTGCTGCCGAAGCGCAGCCTTTCTTTGTGAACGCGCCCTACGGCATCTACCTTGTTCACAATGGCAACATCACCAATACAACCGAGCAGCGCGAAAAGATCATCGGCAAATACAGCCGCCATTTGCGCACCACCTCGGATTCTGAAATTCTGTTGAACGTGCTGGCCGATAAAATCTCGGACAGCATCAAGGTCAACGGCACAGGCGACCCCAAGCGCAACCTGTTTGCTGGCGTGAAAATGACCATGGAGCGCATTCAGGGCGCCTATTCGGTCATTACCCTGATCGCCGGCGTCGGCATGATGGCCTTTCGCGACCCGCATGGCATTCGCCCTCTGTCCATCGCGCAGCGCGTAAACGAAGACGGTGGACATGAATACGCCTTTGCCTCGGAAGATGTGGCCTTTGGCATCAACGGCTTTGAAAAGCTGCGCGATGTGAACCCAGGCGAAGCAGTGCTGGTTGACCTGGACGGCAATATGCACAGTTTTCAGGCGATCGAGGGTAAACTGACACCCTGTATTTTCGAATATGTCTACCTGGCCCGACCTGATTCCATGCTGGATGGCATTTCGGTTTATAAGACCCAACTGCGGATGGGGCAGACGCTTGCCAAGCAAATTCAGGATTCAGGGCTGGAGATCGACAGCATCATCCCAGTCCCGGACTCTGCCCGCCCGGTGGCTCTGGAAGTGGCCAATGCCACGGGAATTCGCTACCGTGAAGGCTTGGTCAAGAACCGCTATGTGGGTCGTACATTCATCATGCCCGGCCAGGCGGAACGCCAGAAATCCGTACGTCGCAAGCTGAATGCTATCCCGCTTGAGATGAAGGGTCTGAATGTCATGCTGATCGATGATTCGATTGTGCGTGGAAATACCATCAAAAAGATCGTCGAGATGTGCCGAGTGGCTGGTGCAAACAAAGTTTATGTGGCCAGCGCGTCACCGCCGGTGAAATTCCCCAATGTCTATGGGATCGATATGCCGACCAAGCGCGAATTGGTTGCCGACAACAGAACGCTCGAAGAAATCCGGGTTGAGCTGGGGGCTGATGCGCTCATCTATCAGAAATTGGAAGATCTGATCTGGGCCGCAAAAGAGGGTAACAAAGACATCGAACAGTTTGATTGTTCTTGTTTTGATGGCGAGTACCTGACTGGCAGCGTCAGCGAAGATTATCTGACCAAACTCGAAACCAGCGGCCGCGTCAGCGACAAGATCAATGACATGCCGACAGCCGGCGACTCGTGGAATGGGTCCAAACTTGCAACGTCGGGATGACCCCTGCGAACGGAATATCCCATAAGGCAACGGGCCGGATCCCGCCGTTGGAAATTCCACAGCAATCGAATGTTTGAAATCCTGTGCTGAGCAGAGTAAGAGCTCGAATCAACTCATTTGAAGGCGCTGACCCATTGGTCGGCGCTTTTTCCTTTGCCCAACGAAAGGCCCGCCTCTTGGACGCGCATCTTGCCCGTATGTTGACTTCGTCACGTCAGTGCCGCTGTTGTGGTGCCACCTTTGCGCAACTGCTTAGTCTGGCCTGCGACCGCCCTGATCTGTGCCCCGAGGACACGCCTCAACAGGACAACGCGGCGATTACGGCCGAAACAGGCGATGTCCTTACCGATGATTTCTGTCGCATCGGCAATTTGCACTTTGTGCGCTGTATCTTGGCGATTTCGCTGATTGGGGGCGACGAAGAAGAATTTGTTCTGGGCACATGGGCCAGTGTCAGTGCTGAGGACTTCGTAGATTATCTGGATTTGTTTGACATGCCTGAGACCGAGGGGCTGGGCAAACGTCCAGCATGGCTGTCAAACGCCATTCCTCCGGGTGTCGGAGAGCCGGTGGCCGGTATGTTGAACATGCGCTCGCCGGGACAATACCCCGAGATGACAATTTCAGAAACCAGCCACCCGCTGTACTCGTTGCAGAAAAAAGGTGCCAATCTCGAAGAGCTGTTCGAGCTGCTGTATAGCTATGGCCATGACATGGCGTCACTGGTCTATGATTCCTGACCTCGGCCACAATTGAATTTCAAGGGTGGCCTGGCCACCTGCCCTTATTTGCATGGGTGTTGCGCAGAAAGCCGCCAGTCTCCTCTCTGCTACGCAACAACCCGCGCACCGTCTTTTTCTCACCCTGTTCCCCCGGATCCGCGGCTGCTAAGCGCCGCGGGCGAAAGACACATGTGGCCACATAACCGTGGCCTTGAGGATACGACATGACCAATACTACAGTGGCCAAACTGGCCACTCAAGATAATGCGCTTGACCAGAGATCTCTGGCCTTGATGGGACTGTTTGGTCCAGCCGAAGATCTCACCGCCCTAGTGCGCCTGCCCAGCGGCCGTGTTCGCCGGGTCAGTCGCGGTGCCCGGCTGTCATCCGGTCGAGTCGTCGGGATTGATGCAAAGGGCGTTTTGTTTGAAAAAAACGGCACCACGCGCCGGATTGTCATGCCCGGTGGTTAATCCGTCGCAGCATGCCCCCTTGACCCGCTGGTGCGCTCGGACCAAAAGGCTGCCATGACACAGAAACTTGCTCTTATCACCGGCGCCTCGCGCGGCCTGGGTGCCGCGCTGGCCGAAGCGCTTGCGCCAACTCACCACATCCTTGCAGTGGCCCGCACCACCGGCGCTCTGGAAGAGTTGGATGATCGCATTCAGGCGGCTGGCGGCAGCGCCACCCTGGCTCCGATGGATATCACTGACACAGGCGCCATGGCGACGCTGTGCCGTGGCATCCATGACCGTTGGGGTCAGTTGGATGTCTGGCTGCATAGTGCCATCCACCCGGTGCCTTTAAGCCCGGCGAATTTTGTCGCAGGCAAGGATTGGGACAAGTCACTCGCCGTCAATGCCAGTGCTGCAGCCCTGTTGATGTCTTACGTGGCACCCCTGTTGGGACAAAACGGCCAAGCGGCATTCTTTGATGATCCCCGCGCCGGGCAAAAGTTCTTTGGCACCTATGGCGCCACCAAGGCAGCGCAGATCGCGTTGGCGCGCTCTTGGCAGGCTGAGACTGAGAAAACCGGCCCCAGGGTCTCTATTCTTACACCACAGCCAATGCCCACCGCCCTGCGCTCGCGCTTTTTCCCGGGCGAAGATCGCAGTGTTCTTGCCAGCCCGGCAGACGAAGCCAAACGTCTGTTGGCAGAGCTGCAGTTGCGCTGAATCCAGGCAGGTTCAATGGCGAACTGTGTCCCAGTGGTGCGTGCAAATACGCACCGCGCACCCGCAGGTTTGGTATTTGAAAAAAAATGCCAATGTTAAATCAGTAGAGCTCCTGAACCGTTCCTGGCTAACTTAGCAGGCATTTCTGTGACACCTGGGTCAACACTGGCCAAGGGTTGTCTTTCAACAACGGCAGGGTCTTGCCCCGTTTGCTGCCACCGCCTATGCAGATACAAACCACCACCAAAGGGCGAAACATGCGTATTCTCATCACCAATGACGACGGCATCAGCGCTCCGGGGCTAGTGGTGCTAGACAATATTGCAAAAACGCTGGCCGGTCCGCAGGGCGAAGTCTGGACCGTGGCGCCAGCCTTTGAGCAGTCCGGCGTTGGTCATTGCATCAGCTATACTCATCCCACCATGCTGACCAAACTGGGAGAGCGTCGCTTTGCTGCCGAAGGGTCACCGGCTGACTGCGTTCTGGCCGGCTTGCATGTGGTCATGAAGGATGCGCCACCCGATCTCGTCTTATCCGGTGTCAATCGCGGCAATAATTCCGCCGAAAACGCATTGTATTCTGGCACGTTAGGCGCAGCAATCGAGGCCGCGCTACAGGGTGTCCCGGCGATTGGCCTGTCGCAATTCTTCGGCCCCAAGAACTATGACATTGCCAATCCGTTTGACGCGGCAGCCACCCATGGGGCCGCACTGATCTCGCGTATCATCGAGGCCGGTGTTCAGTCAAATCAGGACTACGGCCTGTTCTACAACATCAACTTTCCGCCGGTCCCAGCCGCCGAAGTCAAAGGCACTCGTGTTGCCGCGCAGGGGTTCCGTCCCGGCACCTCGTTCACCGCCGAGCCGCAGTTATCGCCGACCGGGCGGCCCTATTTGTGGATCAAGGGCGGCGATCAGCATATCGCCACCGCGCCGGGCACAGATGCTGCGGTCAATCTGGATGGTTACATCTCGGTCACCCCGATGCGCGCCGATCTGACCGCCCATGACGCGCTGGAGGCCCTGAAAGTCATTCAATGAGCAGTCCCGATCCCGAAACCAAAATGCAGTTCCTCTATTCCCTGCGCTCCAAGGGAGTAACCGAGGCGCGGGTTCTGAATGCAATGGAAGAGGTCGATCGCGGCCCGTTTATTCGTGGGCTTTTTGCCCAACGGGCCTACGAGGACATGCCGCTGCCAATTGCTTGTGGACAGACGATCTCGCAGCCTTCGGTGGTGGGGTTGATGACCCAGGCTTTGCAAGTATCGCCGCGCGACACCGTGCTAGAGGTTGGCACCGGTTCGGGGTATCAGGCTGCGATCCTGTCCAAGCTGGCACGCCGCGTCTATACGATCGACCGACACGCCCGATTGGTGCGCGAGGCCCGGCAACTTTTTGACAGCCTCCAATTGAGCAATATCACCTCGCTGGTCGGCGATGGCAGCCATGGTCTGCCCGATCAGGCGCCCTTTGACCGGATTCTGGTCACAGCCGCCGCAGAGGACCCTCCGGGCCCCCTGTTGGCGCAGCTTAAGATCGGCGGTATTATGGTGGTGCCTGTTGGCCAATCCGATACGGTTCAAACCCTGATCCGGGTTCTGAAGACCGAAAACGGGTTGGAATATGATGAATTACGCCCAGTTCGTTTTGTCCCCCTCCTTGAGGGCCTGGGCAAAGAGACATAGATACCCGTTAACGGGGCTCATTCGGGGCCTTTTGACCGCCACCCTGGCGCCACACATGATTGAACGATTGTATACCCCCGGACCAAAAGGGGAATCGCATTTCGAGGAGAGCAGAATGCCGATGACCTCCACGCGCACCCGCCGCACGATAGGCAAACTGACACGCAGTACCGCCATCTTGTCCGTGCTCATCCTGGTCGCGGCCTGTGAAGGGCCGCTGGACTACGACATGCGGGGCCAGATCGGAGCCTTCAATACCTCCAACGCTGCGCAGAACGCCACCACTGGCCGCCCTGATGCAGATGAACGAGGGTTGATCACCTACCCCAATTACCAAGTGGCCGTTGCCCGGCGCGGTGATACTGTTTCCGACATCGCTACACGGGTCGGATTGCCGGTGGACGAGGTTGCCCGGTTCAATGGTGTACAACCCGGAGACAAGCTGCGCCCCGGAGAGGTTCTGGCCCTGCCGCGCCGCGCGCCGGATCAGGTGATCTCAAACGGTGAAACCAATCCAGGCTCGATAGATATCGAGTCTCTTGCAGGATCTGCCATTGACGGTGCTGCTACCACCTCACCCAATCCAGGATCTGTGACCACAACCCAATTGCAGCCCGCCCCGGCCAGAATTGAACCACCCGCCGTCCAGGATGGCCCCGAGCCTGTGCGCCACAAAGTGGAACGCGGCGAAACTGCCTATACAATTTCACGCCTGTATCAGGTGCCGGTCAAGGCGCTGGTTGAATGGAACGGGTTGGGCAGTGACTTTGCCATCCGTGAAGGCCAATATCTGCTGATCCCTCTCAAGGATCAGTCGGCACCTGCCGTGGCCTCTCCTGCGGCCGTCACCACCGTGACCGTTCCCGGACAGGGCACCACCACGCCAACCCCGCCCAGCTCAACCAAGCCATTGCCGCAGGAAGATGTGACTGCCATCGCCGAAGCACCGGCTTTGCCCGATGTCGAAGTTCCACAACCGACCCGCAACAGCCAGGCCGCTATGGGCTACCCGGTGCAGGGCAAGATCATCCGCACCTATTCCAAGGGCAAGAATGACGGTATCGACATCGCAGCCGCAGCCGGATCACCGGTCAGAGCAGCGCGCAGTGGCACAGTCGCTGCTATCACCGCCGATTCCAATAAGGTGCCGATCATTGTCATCCGCCATGATGACAAGCTGCTGACCGTCTATGCCAACGTCGACAACATCGCGATCAAAAAGGGCGACAAAGTCAGCCGGGGTCAAACCATTGCCACCCTGCGCAGTGGCGACGATGCCTATGTCCATTTTGAGGTCCGCGATGGGTTCGACTCCGTCGATCCACTGCCATATTTGCAGTAAAACACAGGCAATCGTGCTGCGTTGTTAGCGCAGCGTGATCCCCTGTCGGCCCGCCAGATCGACAAAGAATTGCCAAGCGACACGACCTGACCGCGCGCCGCGCGTTGCCTGCCACTCTATCGCTTCGGCCCGCAGATGATCGGCGTCGACTTTGACGTTGTGGGCCGCACAATAGCCATCGATCATTGCAAGATATTCATCCTGATTGCAGGGATGAAAGCCGAGCCAAAGACCAAAGCGATCTGACAGCGACACCTTTTCCTCGACCGCCTCGGAGGGGTTGATGGCGCTGGAGCGTTCGTTTTCAATCATGTCACGCGGCATCAGATGACGCCGGTTCGAGGTGGCATAGAACACCACATTCTCCGGACGGCCTTCGATACCGCCATCCAGCACCGCCTTCAGGCTTTTGTAGTGCTGATCATCATGACTGAACGACAGGTCATCGCAGAACAGAATAAACCGCTGCTTGGCACTGCCCAGATGGTGCAGAAGCCGCGACACCGAGGGTAGGTCCTCGCGCTGCAACTCGATCAGCTTCAAATCCGGACAGTCCGTCAGCAAGGTGCCGTGAATGGCCTTGACCAGACTTGATTTCCCCATGCCGCGCGCGCCCCACAGCAGGGCATTATTGGCCGCAAACCCCTGTGCAAACCGGCGGGTGTTTTCCAGCAATGTATCACGCGAGCGGTTGATCCCGACCAGCAGATCCAGATCCACCCGACTGATGTCTGTTACCGGCTCCAACCGCTCCGGCTCCACATGCCAAACAAAGGCCGAGGCCGCCTCAAAATCGGGCGCAGCCAAGGGGGCTGGTGACATCCGCTCAAGGGCGTCGGCAATGCGGGTCAATGCGGTCTTGTCCATGGTGGTCTCCGTCTGGGTCTGCCGCTGACAAAGCATGTTATGGCGGGTGCGACAAGAGGCATAGGCATGGATAGAAATCATGCCCCGGTTGCAGTCCTATATGCACAGCAGGTAGCGCATAAACAAACCTGAAAGCCCTGCAAGCGCTCGACTAAGTTCGCCTTAGTACACACCTAACTCGGACAACAACCGACGAGCCATTGCTACCCGTTGAGGAGCGTTGTTCTGGGACCGCATGTCCATGTTGAGTGCAAATGCGTAAACATTATCATTGTTTTGCACCCATCCTACAAACCATCCAATGCCTGGATCGGAGGCCACCGTCCAGCCTGTCTTTCCATACAATATTGCGTTATTTCTGCTCTCAATTACAGAGATGTCGTGCACAAGTGTTTGCGAGTGATTGGAGAACGGAAGTCGCCACGTTGCCAAAGCCGCGAGAAACCGCACCTGCTCAACCGCACTTATCTTCAGTGGACCATCGAGCCAAAACCGTTCAACTTCAGCTCCAACAGTTCCGTTTCCGTACGATAGATTTTCCAGCAGCTCAGTATATCGATCCTTTCCAACTCTTCTGGCGAGCTCCTGAAAGACAGGTACGTTTGAAACAGCGAACGCGTTGCCAATCCGCATGTCCTGTTCCCAGGCTTTAAAGGGTTGCGGTTCACCACCATAGGGGATGATCTCGTTTTCATCTGCGATTACTCCCAACTCCAAAGCAATCAAACTATTCGCAAACTTGAATGTTGAAGCTGGAATGAAGCGTTGAAAAACGCGCTCTGCATTAACAACTACAAGCCGATTATCAGCAACATCCAGCAGCGCAAAACTACCGTTCATGCCCTCATCTTCAAACACTCTGACCAAATCGGATCGATCAACCATTTCTTCAGCGGAGACTGCAGCAGACAAGAAAAAGGCAAACACGGCGCAAGTTGCCGTCGTCAAGAAGTTTTTCCGGATCCACTGAGACGCCATGCTGGGTTTGCCTTCCGATACTATACCTCAAGGGTAGAATTTGATTGCAGACAACACAACCGATACTGATGCTAAAATGGGGTATGGGTTGTCCCTGCAAAAAAAGGCGCGCCATCTCTGGCGCGCCTTTTGATTTCAATATGCCTCAGACCTACTTGTCCTTGCTGTCGTCAATCTCGTCGAAATGAGGTTCGGCGTCAGCAGGGTCAATGTCATCTTCATCGTCGTCATAGAAGCCTTCGGCCCGCAGTTTGGCTTCGCGCTTCACTTCGACCCGTGCCACCAGCATGATCGACACCTCGTACAACCCATAGACCACCACAAACAGGATCACCTGAGTGATCACGTCCGGCGGTGTCACCAGCGCGGCCAGCAGTAAGATCGCCACTACAGCGTATTTGCGTACCGATTTCAGCCCCTCGGCACTGACCAGCCCGACCTTGCCCATCAGGGTCAGCAGCACAGGCAATTGAAAGCACATGCCAAAGGCCACGATAAATTTGATCGTCAGGTTCAGATATTCCTGCGCCGAGCCCTGGAACACCACGCTCAGCGGTGCAGCGGTGCCATCCACGACGGCCTCGCCTCCGGCACCAAATTGCTGGAACCCAAGGAAGAACTCATAGGCCAGTGGTGTCACGACGTAGAAGGCAAAGCTGGCGCCCAGTGCGAACATAAACGGCGAAGCCAGCAGGAACGGCAGAAACGCGCCCTTCTCGTTTTTGTACAAGCCCGGGGCCACAAACCGCCACACCTGCATTGCCAGATAGGGGAACGACAGGATCAAACCACCCAACAACGAGACCTTGATCGCCACAAAGAAACCCTCTTGTGGGGAGATAAAGATCAGGTCGCAGTCCTGCCCGCGATCCGCCAGCACCTGACACAAGGGATTGGTCAGGAAGTTGAAGATCGGCGTTGCCACGGTGAAGCAGATGATCATGCCGATCAAAAACGCCACCACCATATGGATCAACCGATTGCGCAACTCGGCCAGATGCTCGATCAGCGGGGCAGTGCTGTCTTCGATCTCGTCAGTCTGGCTCATGGTTTACTCTCATCATCGGGTAATGGGGCCGCATCACTCGGTGTCAGGGCCGCGTCCATCTCATCGGCCTTGGCCAAGGCTTCAGCAGCTTCGGTAGCCTTACGTTCAGCGGCCGCGCGCGCGGTGGCAGCCCGAATTTTCTTACTGTCTTCGGCCCGTTCAGCAAACAACTTGCCGGTTTCGCTTTCCGGGTCAATTTTTCCACCACCGGGGCCTTTGCCGGTAAAGTCCATGCTTTTTGCCATGTCCTGCGCCGCATCCCGGACACCATCCATTGCAGTGCCAACCGGGTTACTCGCGACCTTCAGCCCTTTGGAGATGTCCTTGATGCCGGACTGGTCGGCGGCATCATTCATGGCGCTGCTGAATTCACGCGCCATGCCCTTGGCCTTGCCGACGGCGCGCCCAACGGTGCGAAACATCACTGGCAAGTCCTTGGGGCCCACCACGATCAGCGCCACCACGCCAACCACCAGCATTTCGGTCCAACCCAAATCAAACATCAGCGATTACGCCTTGTCTTTGTCGGTTTCCGGAGTCACGTCCTTGGCGGTCTCAGCGACCTCTTCTTCCAGCTCTTTGGTGCCTTCGTTGATGCCCTTTTTGAACGAGGTGATGCCTTTGCCGACTTCACCCATCAAAGAGCTGATTTTGCCACGTCCAAACAGAACCAGAACCACAACAGCAATCAGCAGCAGGCCAGGAAGGCCGATATTGTTCAACATAAGAATGTCTCCTTTTAGGTCGGTGCCCATCCGCACCGGATATTCGTTTCATTAGCGGTTCTACGCCCACCGCTGTTTGATCGAAAGCAACAACAGTGTCCTGACAGAGGCTTCTAAAGTCTTTTTGCATTTTTTCAGGCAATCGCGAACCCAACTGACAGGTTTATGTCAGTTGCCCCTTGCTAGGTCCAGAGCGTCAACACACATAGGAGATGACAAATGAAAAACGCAGTTGCTGAAATCGTGACCTTCGCCCTGGCCGACACCGTAAAATCAGCCGATTTTGTTGAAATTAGCAAAGGCACTGAAACCTTCGTTCGGTCCCTGCCCGGCTTTGTACATCGACAGCTTAGCGAAGGGGAAGATGGGAAATGGACCGACTATGTTATCTGGGACAGTATGGAGGCTGCCAAGTCCGCTGCCGAGGCATTCATGAAAGCCGAGTGCGCCGGCGCATTGATGACAGCCATAGCGCCTGACAGCGTAAACATGCGGCACGAGAACGTGTTGTGGAAGATGGCTGCTTGACGAAAGTGGTCGGGACGGGACAAGGGTATACCCATGCGCCGCACCGACCGCCTTTTTGATATCATTCAGATCCTGCGCGATGGCAAATTGCATCGCGCCAAAGACATCGCGGACCGGCTGGAAGTGTCGGTCCGCACCATTTATCGTGACATGGACACGCTGGTTGCCAGCGGCGTGCCGGTCGAAGGTGAACGCGGCGTTGGCTACATGGTGCGCGAGGCCATCACCTTGCCGCCTCTCACCCTGACCAGCGAAGAACTGGAGGCGCTGAACCTTGGTATGGCCATTGTCGCCGAGGCCGCTGATGACGATCTGAAGAAGGCAGCCCAGTCGCTAGCCGACAAGATCGATGCGGTGCTGCCCACCAGCACCGTGGCCGAGGCCGACGCCTGGAAGTTTGCAGTCTATCCCTTTGCCGATGCTACCCGCGGCTTTATCCATATGCCGACCCTGCGCAGCGCCATCAAGTCGCGCCAGAAACTGCATCTGGACTATCGCCGCATCGACGGCGTTCTGACCGCCCGCACCATCCGGCCGCTGAACATGGAATACTGGGGCCGCGTCTGGACACTCACCGCTTGGTGCGAGACCCGCGATGATTTTCGGGTGTTCCGTGTCGACCTGATTGAGGCAGCCATCGCGCTGCCAGAGCTGTTTGCGGATGAGCCAGGCAAACGATTGGCGGATTACAGCCCCGAATAGACCGTCTATCCCAGTTCGAAACTTGTCACACCAAAGACCTTGTTCACATCAATGTTCGGAGCAGGCCCCCTAAACATCCGCGCAGTTTCAAATACGGGCCTCAGGCCCAGCGACTGGGCAACGTTATTACCCGCAATATTCGGCTCTGGCACGTCCAAGAACACCTGATCCTGCGGACCGACCCCCTGCAGCAGCCACGCTAAAATCGCCTCGGCCACCTGCTGAGAATGCGCCACCAGTGGGCCAATTTTATATCCCTCCCGGCAAGGTCGAATAGTACCAAAGCCAATTGTATCGCCCGCCTGCACTGCCTGTACCGTCACATGAGCCGTCGCTTGCATCCAGCCCTGCCAAAACAAACGGCGTGCGGCGGGAAACACACTCCGGTCGAGTGCTTCCAGCTGCGCGTCAGGTATATCAACATAGTGCAGTTCTAGCCCTGCAGCTGCTGCAACCGGCAGAACCGCTGGCACGCCTCCGTAGCGGATATTACGATAGGCCAGTTCAAACCCCGAAGCCAAGTAGTTATCCTGTTGATCCACTACCCCGTCCAGCCCAACCACACGGCGGCCCGCATGATCCAGCGCCCGCTGCCATAGCTTTAGCCCAAACCCACGTCCGCGCCAGTCCGGTGCCACAATATAAAACCCAAGGAAGGCAAAGCCGGGATCATAATTGACCACCGAAATAGAAGCGACCATCTGACCGTCGAGCCAACCACCCCAAAAACCCCGAGGGTCCGCCTGTGCAAAACATTCCGCGTCCTGAGCTCCGGGGTTCCAGCCTTCCGCCGCCGCCCAATCGATCATCAGATCACGGTCAGCCGCAGTCATCACCCGTTGTGTGTAAGTTTGATCCATCTCTGCCCTCAGCCTGGTAGGTCACACCCGCAGGCTGGCACAGTCAGCGTGGAAACACAAAACACCGGTTGCGTTTCACCGTCAGCCACATCACCCGCCCTGCCGCTGGCAGGAACACATTCGGCACAGTCGCCTTCAACACCGAGCCATCGTGATCCATCCGAAACTCGACCAGGCTTTCATGGCCCAGGAACCGCGCCCGTTGGACCGTAGCACGTGCCGCCACACCGTCGCTGGGGGTGGGCAAGGGCCCCGCCCCGCCACGGTCGAAATCAATTTTCAGATGTTGGGGACGAAACACGATATCCACATCTGTGCCATCCGGCAGGCCCGGCGCTAGAAAATCACCAAACGGCGTTTCCGCCAAAGCCCCCTGAACACGCGCCTTCAGCACATTGGTATCACTGAAAAAAGCCACCGCCGCATGATCTACAGGTCGGGTGTAGACATTATACGGCGCACCCTGCTGCACAATCTTGCCACCGCGCATCAGCGCAATCTCATCCGCCATCCGCATGGCTTCTTCCGGCTCATGGGTGACCAGCAAAACAGCCGTGTCTTCCTCTTTCAGCAAGCTCAGCGTCTCGTCGCGAATGCCGTCGCGCAACCGATTGTCCAGCCCTGAAAACGGCTCGTCCATCAACATGATCCGAGGCTTGGGCGCCAGTGACCGCGCCAGCGCCACCCGCTGCTGTTCACCGCCCGACAGCTGATGCGGAAAGCCGTCGATGAATCGCAACAGATCTACCCGCGCCAGAAGCTCTTCCACCCGTGCCCGTTTGGCCTCTTTTGACCCCTTCAGACCAAAGGCTACATTGTCCCCGACGCTCAGATGCGGGAAAAGGGCAAAGTCCTGAAACATCAGTCCAATTTCGCGGCGTTCAGGCGGCACCCGGAAATGCGTGTCACAGATCAGCGTGCCATCAACATAGATCTCACCGCTATCCTGCATTTCAACCCCGGCGATGATCCGCAGGGTTGTCGACTTGCCACACCCCGAGGGTCCCAACAGGCAGGTCACCTGACCCGCCTGGATGCTCAACGACACATCATCCACCACTGCCCGACCACTGAAATGGCGCACAAGGTTACGAATTTCCAGACGTGGAGTGACCTGCATCAGGTGGACCTCAGGAGCGGTATTCATGGTCGGGGTACAGCCTCACTGACGCTTGCCGAGGAAAACCATCGATTTCCCCGCGCAGATAGCAACCCCGCCCCAGTGACGCAAGTATTCAGCAACAAGAGGTGGCCGCACTCTCACCATCGATCTCAAACGGGCTTTCGCCACCACAGCCAGCAAAGATGCCGTAATGGGTATTGAAGTTGCCAATAAACTCGAAATGTGCGGCAAACCGGGTCTCCTTCAGCATCATCCAAGTATTGCCGCAGACCGGAAACACTTTTCCAGTCTCGATCACATGATGGTCATCCAAGGCAAACACATGCGGCGCATGTGGGATGCTGCCCTTGTAGATCACCGCTTGGCCGAAATCTTCACAGGCCGGTTCCAACCCAGCTAGCTTGAACAACCGGTAAGTCGCCGACAGGAACTTTAACGGCGCCACCCGTTGTTCCAGCTTAGGGTTTTCAATGGTCAGAGGCCGCGCCTCAACCTGGCGCGGATCAGCAAAACCTGCGCCGCGGGCCAGGGTCAGAAAATCATTCCAGTACAGCGCACCAGACAGGCATTCGCCATACAACACCTCATCCTGTGCCATAACCTGTGGCACCCGTCGGTCTGCATAGACATCCGAGAAATACATCTCGCCACCCTCTTTCAACAAATGATGTGCGCCACGCAGCACTGCTGCCTTGTCGGTAGCCAGATTGATCACACAGTTAGACACAATGATATCAAACGAGCCCGGCTCAATGTCCAAATCGCCCAACTGTTCAATATAGCCATGGTGAAACGCAACGTTTGACTGAGCGTAGCCAAACTTGTCCGCGTGGTACTCTTGATGCGTCCGCGCCACATCCAGCTGAGCGGGCGTCATGTCAACGCCAACGACATAACCGCTCTCGCCAACCATGGCCGACAGCGCATAAACATCCCGTCCCGCGCCACAGCCCAGATCCAGAATCCGCATCCCTTCCAGCGACAGTGGCGCAATTAACCCACAGCCATAATACCGTGTCAGCACCTCATCATGGATCTGCGAAAGTACCGCCTTCATATGCGCAGGCATGGCATCAGGCGTGCAACAGGCATTGGTCTGCAGATCATCACTACTCTGCAGCACCTCACCATAATAGGTCTGTACGGATTTATGTTCCATCGTGGCACCTTCCAATTTCCTTCCCCGCCCGGCTAGCGTCTCCGCGCGCAGCCCGCAACAAAAACCGACCATTCCTGTTCATCTGGCCCCTGTTCATCTGGCCAAAAATATCCCGGGGGTCTGGGGGCAGCGCCCCCAGACAAGCCCACTTATCAAGCCACCACCTCAAAACAGATCTCATCACGCACCCGACCATTGACCATCACCTCCAAGCGATGGGGGCCGGGCACCAATGTAAACGTGCTGGCATTGGCCTTCAAAGGATGGCGCTTGGTCAGTGTCAGCCCCTTTGCCCCCAATTTTGCCTGCTTCAGCTTAAACACTTTAGCCGAGACCTTGCCGCTGGGGCGCAGAAAATGCAGCCGATAATCTACCAACACCGGTAGACTCTGCTCAGCCGACAGATGACAGGAAAATTCCAGCGCCTCACCAATGCGCACCGGCTCGGCTTTCAACACCAGCCGGGCCTTCACCGCAACGTCCGGATCATACCCCAACATCCGCATCGCCCTTGGATGGCCCGCTTTGATCAATCCCCGCAACGCATGGGTTGTGATCCAATCCAACTCGCGACGCCCCTGCCGGTCCATCTCCTGCCAGACCTCCAAACGGTCCAACGCCAAATCAGGGTCTTTCTTTGTGATGTCATTCAAATGATTGGCCACTGACCGGGTGACAAACCGGGTTGCGTCCCCATGCAATACATCCAGCAGGGGTAAAGGATCCTGCAACTCTAACCCCACAGCCATCCCCCAGGGCAGGCGCGGCCGTGTCCCTTCACTGACCAGTCGCCGTACGTGATAACTGTCGTGCCCCGCCCAGTGTTGCATCCGTTCCATGACTTTGTCCGGCCAGCGATTTAGAAACGGGCGGACCGCAAACTCCATAGAGAACCGCTGCGTCAGCTCAACCAATACATCCAGTGAAACCTCAGGGTAAGCATCCAGCCCCTTGGCAACCACCAACTCGCCCAATGGCGCAAAGATGAAATCGCCAAAATCATCATCGACCTTGTCCGGATCCAAAGGGGCGGGCAGCGCCCGCAAAACCACCTCGGCCACCTCGGGCAAGGCACCGGGTAACATAAGCCCCAACACCTCGGCGATCCAGTCGATCCGCTGCTTCAACTCCAGCTCAGGCAACCGTGCCATCACCTGTGACTCGAATTCGTCAGCCTTGAACCCCGGATCAGCCAGGGCAAAAAGGCCCGCCAGATAGCGGACCTTTTCACGATTGAACAATTGGTCTTTCAAAGAAAATCCCGCGGCCATGCTACATCAACGAATTGGTGGCGCCACCATCCAGTAGGATGTTCTGACCCACGATAAATCCGGCATGCTGCGAGCACAAAAAGGCACAGGTCGCGCCAAATTCACCCGGCGTGCCATAGCGACCCACTGGAATGGTGGCGCTGCGCTGCGCCACGGCTTCCTCTAGTGTGATCCCCTGCTGCGCCGCCGCACCACTGTCCAACGACACGGACCGGTCCGTTGCATGAAGGCCTGGCTGCAAGTTGTTAATGGTCACACCCTGCCCGGCCACCTGACGCGAGGTCCCCGCGACATAGCCGGTTAACCCGGCGCGGGCTGAATTCGATAGTCCCAGTACCGGGATCGGAGATTTAACCGACACGCTGGTGATATTCACCACCCGGCCCCAGCCACGATCCATCATCCCAGGCAACAAGGCCTTCATCATCGCAATCGGTGCCAGCATATTGGCGTCCAGTGCCGCGATAAAATCCTCACGATCCCAGTCGGACCACATCCCCGGAGGGGGGCCACCAGCATTATTGACCAGAATATCCACACCCTCAGCCGCTGCAAGAACCGTCGCCTGCCCCTCAGCTGTCGCGATATCAGCCGCAACCGTAACCACATCCACGCCGAATTCATCGCGAATGGCCTGCGCCGAGGCCTCAAGAGCCTGCGCGCCACGGGCATTCATCACCAGATTGACCCCTGCTGCGGCCAAGGCTTCGGCACAGCCCAGGCCCAATCCCTTGCTGCTGGCACAAACCAAAGCGCGTTTACCGGAAATTCCTAAATCCATGACATTCTCTCTCAGATAGACGTGTATTTTGCATCATCCTTGCACCCTTACCAGAGAATTGACCAGCCCCGCCTGCCCGCAAATCTGCGCGATCTGGACCCGCCACGGCCACATTTCCATGCAACTCTAGGTGGACGCGACCCGCAATCGCACCCATATCATTATATGGTTCACCCTAATCCAAGGTTCCCAAGTGCTCTTAGAATACGGCCATATCCAGTCTGTCCTTGCCTACCCGGCCTCTGCATTCCACGTACACGTCGGGGCAAATATGGGGGATACGCTGGGCGTGTTGGATGACCTTATGCTGGATGACACCTACCAACTGCAACAGGGGGCTACCCCACAACGCCTGGCCCTTTTGGCCCAGCCCTGTGGCAGCTTGCAAATTGGTAACGTGACCGAGCTGGGAACCCCAAATGCAGCGCTGCATCTTGACTGCGTTCTGAGTCTGATGTCGCCGGATGGCAGTATAACCGAGGCCTTGGTGCTGGTCGAAGTCGACACGAACGGCATGATATCGGCAATGTTCCTGCTGCCCTTGGCCCCAATGCAAACGCAGATCGACTATGTGCTGGTGCGCAGCGAACGCGACGGTGCCCGCAAAAGACTGGCACAGATGGCCAGCGTTTCGTTCAGCCGCGGCACGCTGATCACCATGGCCTCAGGCGCACAGGTGCCCATTGACAGGCTTGGCTCAGGTGATCGGGTACTGACCCGCGATGACGGCGCACAGATGGTTCACTGGGTCGGTCAGACCACCCACCGCGCCGTTGGCAATATGGCTCCAATTCTGATTCGCGCCGGCGCACTCAACAACGAAAACGACTTGCTGGTCAGCCCAGATCACCGCCTGTTCGTCTACCAGCGCAGCGATGAGATCGGCGCTGGAGCGACTGAACTGTTGGTCAAGGCCCGCCATTTGGTCAATGGTGACACCGTCGTGGTCCAGGATGGTGGCTTTGTCGAATACTTCCAAATTCTGTTTGAGCGCCACCATATCATCTACGCCGAAGGCATAGCTGCCGAATCTCTGCTGATCGATCCGGTCACCAAACCCGCCCTGCCGCCTGAATTGCTGGAAACACTGGCGTCACAACAGACCACCCATGGCCGCCGTAATGATCACGGGCTTGAGGTCCAGAAGACCCTGCTGGATCGCCCAGATGCGATTGCCGCCCTGAAACGCGCCTCGCTGCGATAGCTGCACACCTGGCGCCATAGTGACACCCGCCGTTTTTCTTGCTTCCACAGCATTTCTTACCTATACGCGCGCTCATGTTGGACACTGCCTCAAACCGCCCCGAACTGCCGAGCGAAATCGCCCGCCGCCGCACTTTTGCGATCATCTCGCATCCGGATGCCGGTAAGACGACCCTGACGGAAAAGTTCCTGTTGTATGGTGGCGCCATCCAGATGGCCGGCCAGGTCCGCGCCAAAGGCGAGGCACGGCGCACTAGGTCGGACTTTATGCAGATGGAAAAAGACCGCGGCATCTCGGTCAGCGCATCCGCCATGTCGTTTGATTATGGCACCTTCCGGTTCAACCTGGTGGACACGCCTGGTCACTCGGATTTCTCGGAAGATACCTATCGCACCCTAACGGCCGTGGATGCCGCAGTCATGGTGATCGATGGTGCCAAGGGGGTGGAAAGCCAGACCCAGAAACTGTTCGAGGTTTGCCGCCTGCGCGACCTGCCGATCCTGACGTTTTGTAACAAGATGGATCGGGAAAGCCGTGAAATTTTTGATATCATAGATGAAATTCAGGAAAACCTGGCCATCGACGTGACCCCGGCCAGCTGGCCTATCGGGGTTGGACGTGATTTTGTTGGCACCTACGATATCCTGCACGACCGCCTGGAACTGATGGACCGTGCGGACCGCAACAAGGTTGCCGAGAGCATCGAAATAAACGGGTTGGACGACCCCAAACTGGCCGAACATGTGCCCGCGCATTTGCTCGAGACGTTTCTGGAAGAGTTGGAAATGGCCCGCGAGCTGCTGCCCGCCCTAGATCGTCAGGCACTTCTGGACGGCACTATGACACCGATCTGGTTCGGCTCTGCGATCAACTCCTTTGGTGTCAAAGAGCTGATGGATGGCATTGCCAACTTTGGCCCCGAACCCCAGGTACAGGTTGCCCAGCCACGCGACATCGCGCCCGAAGAAAAGAAAGTGGCTGGTTTCGTGTTCAAGGTTCAGGCCAATATGGACCCCAAACACCGCGACCGCGTGGCCTTCGTTCGTATGGCAAGCGGCCACTTTAAGCGCGGCATGAAACTGACCCATGTGCGCACCAAGAAGCCGATGGCGATCTCAAACCCTGTGCTGTTTTTGGCTTCGGATCGCGAGCTGGCCGAAGAGGCCTGGGCCGGTGATATCATCGGGATTCCCAACCACGGCCAGTTGCGTATCGGCGATACCCTGACCGAAGGCGAGGCCCTGCGCGTCAGTGGCATTCCGTCCTTCGCACCAGAACTGCTGCAAAGCGTACGGGCGGGCGATCCGCTGAAATCCAAGCACCTGGAAAAGGCTTTGATGCAATTCGCCGAAGAAGGCGCTGCCAAGGTATTCAAGCCCTCCGTCGGGTCGGGCTTTATCGTCGGCGTTGTTGGCCCATTGCAGTTCGAGGTGCTCGCCAGCCGGATTGAGATGGAATACGGGCTGCCGGTGCGGTTTGAGCAAAGCCAGTTCACCTCAGCCCGGTGGGTCGCGGGGGACAAGCAGGCGATTGATAAGTTTACCGCCGCTAACAGCCAGCACATCGCGCATGATCATGACGGCGACATCGTCTATTTGACCCGGTTAAAATGGGACATTGACCGGGTGGAACGCGACTATCCGGATCTGAAATTGACCTCTACTAAAGAGATGATGGCTTGAAGATTGCAGACATCTGCCCCTTGGCCGACCTCGACGACCATATGCGCATTGCCCGGCAGTATCGTCGGGCAGGCGATCTGATCCAATGACCCGCTGGGGGCTGGTCGCGACCATCAAGGCCGACGCCTCTGACATTCTGAACTTCGCAGCGCATCACCTGGATGCAGGCGCGCACCGGTTATTTTTGTACCTTGATGCCCCCTGCCCCGACGCCATGCCGTTTCTCAAAGCGCATCCAAAAATCCGGGTTATTTTATGTGATGACGCCTATTGGCTGCAACGCCGCAAATCCCGACCGGTCAAACACCAGGTCCGGCAAACCCTGAACGCCACCCGTGCTTACAGCCGTCAGGCCTCTGATCTGGATTGGTTGATCCATATGGACGTCGACGAGTTTCTGTGGAGCGAAAGCCCGCTACAGCGGGTTCTGGGCGATTTGCCCCTTGATGTCTTCTGCGCCCGCACCCGCCCTATTGAATTGCTGGGCGGACACGGTAACGCGTTCAAGGCCTATATGCCCAGAACGCCCTCCCACAACGCCATTGTTCAAGACCTTTACCCCAAATTTGGTGACCACCTAAAAGGTGGGTTCCTTAGCCACGAGCAGGGCAAGATCTTTGCCCGTACCGGTGCCAAAGACTTGGAATTCCGCATCCACAATGTCTTTGTTGACGATGTGACCAATCCCAATCAGATAGAGTTGCCAGACGTTGATCTGTGCCACCTGCACGGCAAGGACTGGCAAGACTGGATCTCACACTACCGCTATCGCCTCCAGAAGGGCTCGTATCGGTCCGAGCTAAAGCCAAATCGCAGTCGGGAAAAAGGCGGCGTCACTCTTCACGAGGTTCTAAGTCAGCTTGAGACCGAAGACGGTGAAGCAGGCTTGCGCTCATTCTATGACGAAGTTTGCGCAGACACCCCCGAGCGGCGAGCCCAGCTCCAAAAACATGGTTTGTTAAAAACTCGTGACCTGAAGCTGGCGGAAAAATGCCGGGTACATTTCCCGAAATTCGGTTGAATTGTTTCCAAAAAACCCCAACAGGCGCTTTGAATTGGCATCTGCTTCGAGTTCATTTGACCCTTGGTCTGTATTTTGGTATTCCCCGCCGCGAGCCGATTGTGCAGACCGCACAGTGACCATCCGGGTCCGGCCATCTAAATGCACGTGCGGGCCAAGTCAGTGTCCGTGAAACGCGGAAACACATGACGAAATTTTCTGATCTGAATCTAAACCCCAAAGTTCTCAAAGCGATCAACGAAGCGGGTTATGAAACGCCGACACCGATCCAGGCCGAGGCAATTCCACCTGCCCTTGAAGGCCGCGATGTATTGGGGATCGCCCAGACGGGCACCGGTAAAACAGCCTCGTTTACCCTTCCTATGATCACTCTGCTGGCCCGTGGCCGTGCGCGCGCCCGTATGCCGCGCAGCCTGGTACTGTGCCCGACACGTGAATTGGCAGCGCAAGTTGCCGAAAACTTTGATACCTATGCCAAGCACCTGAAACTGACCAAGGCGCTGCTGATTGGCGGCGTTTCGTTCAAAGAGCAGGACGTGGCGATTGACCGTGGTGTCGACGTTCTGATTGCGACCCCAGGCCGACTGCTGGACCATTTTGAACGCGGCAAACTGATTCTTTCCGACGTCAAAGTGATGGTGGTGGACGAAGCCGACCGTATGCTCGACATGGGTTTCATCCCAGATATCGAACGTATCTTTGGCATGACCAACCCGCTGACCCGTCAAACCCTGTTTTTCTCGGCAACCATGGCGCCTGAGATCGAGCGGATCACCAATACCTTCCTGTCGGCTCCGGCCCGTATCGAGGTGGCACGTCAAGCCACCACGTCTGAGACGATCACCCAGGGTGTTGTGATGTTCAAAGCCTCGCGTCGTGACCGCGAAGCCAGCGAAAAGCGCAAGCTGCTGCGGACTCTGATCGACAAAGAAGGTGACAAATGCACCAACGCGATCATCTTCTGCAATCGTAAGATGGACGTGGATGTGGTTGCCAAATCGCTGAAGAAATACGGCTATAATGCCTCGCCGATCCACGGGGACCTGGAACAAAGCCACCGTATGAAGACCCTGGATTCGTTCCGCGATGGGTCACTGCGCTTTCTGGTCGCCTCGGATGTGGCGGCCCGCGGGTTGGATGTGCCCAACGTCAGCCACGTGTTCAACTTTGATGTGCCCAGCCACGCCGAAGACTATGTACACCGTATCGGCCGCACCGGTCGTGCAGGTCGTGATGGAACGGCAATGATGATCTGTGTTCCCAAAGACGAAAAGAACCTCGCCGATATCGAACGTCTGGTTCAGAATGAAATTCCGCGTCTGGAAAATCCACTAAAGACTGCGAAACCCGCAGAAGTCGCAGATGGCGGCGAAGAGAAAAAATACACTGGCCGCACGCGTCGCTCGTCCAAGTCAGGCGAGACCCGCAGTAAGACCAGTGATAAAGTTGCAGCAGCAACCGACACACAGGCCGCAACGCCTGAAACCAATGTACAGGCTCCTGCTGCGGCCGCTGACACCCAGACCAAGTCAAAGACCGATAGTCGCCAGAACAAATCTGATGACCGCCGGGCAAACTCAAACGATAATCGGGGCAAATCAGGCGACAACAGATCTTCGTCGCGCTCAAACAACCGCTCACGCGGGGGTCGTGACAACGGCAAGACCGTCGTCGGCCTGGGCGATCACCTCCCCAGCTTCATTGCGCTAAGCTTTGAAGAGCGCCGCGCGGGCTGATCCAACCAAATCTGATGACCAAAAAGGCCGTACCCTAGGGTGCGGCCTTTTTGCTTGCTGCAATACCTTTGCGCGCGCAGCATAGCGGCAATGTGGAAATAGCCGGTGTTTTTGCGAGCCGGCTCGCTTATCTGCCAATCAAGACAACACGATGATTGATGACGTAGCGAGTAAGAGCCATGAAACTGACAGATTTTCCAGAACTGACATCCGCCGAGATCCACCACATCGAAGCACGTGCACGCCAACTGCGTGGCGAGTACATCCAGGAGAGCATGGTTGCCGCCGGTCGCAAAATCGCGACACTATTGCGACTGCCTGCCACGCTGTTTTTCCGCCGCGTAGCCTGACCACACAGAACACACCACCACTCACTAACGAACTACCAACCACTCACACACAAGAAAACGCCCCGGTCGGAACAACCGGGGCGTTTTTGCATCTGCCTAGACTGCCTTGCCCCGTTGGGGCATGCGTTGAAGACCCAGCCTTACCGCATCCGGCTTACGACCACCGTCACTTCTGGCTTTTTACCGATCTCGTTCTGCGAGGTCTGCCGTGCAACGCGCCGCAGACCATCCTCCAACTTGTCATCGTCACGAAGGGTCTTTTTATTGGACCGCTTCAGGAACTGGTCCAAATCCGCTTCCAGGACTTCAACCAGCCCGCCTTTTGAGCGTCCAGTTTCGGGCAAACCTTTGACATCGCACCATGGCTCACCCAACGGAGCGTCTTCCTCGTCCAGAATCACGGTCACCACCACATGGCCGTTCAGCGCCATCCGAATACGGTCACGAACAACCCCGTCCATGGCGCCAATTTTCACGGTGCCATCCAGATAGGTGCGACCGGTATCGACATATTCGGCCACCACAGGCGTCTCGCCGGTCAGGTCCATCATCATGCCGTTCACAACAACCGCACTGGCCATGCCCTTGCTGATCCCCAACCGCGCATGTTCGCGCAAATGGCGGTGTTCACCATGCATCGGGATCAGCATTTTGGGCTTAACCAGATCATGCAGAGTTTCCAGATCGGGACGGTTCGCGTGACCCGAGACGTGGTAGAGCCCCGAGCTATCGTCCACAACATCCACGCCCTTTTCCGAGAGCTGGTTCATGATGCCGATCACGCCCTTCTCGTTGCCCGGAATAGTCTTCGAGGAAAACAGGAACAGATCGCCCTCTTTCAGTTGCAAACCACGGTACTTGCCACGCGCCAGCTGCGCCGAGGCCGCCCGGCGTTCGCCCTGACTGCCCGTCACCAGCAACATCACGTTTTCACGCGGCATCTGAGTGGCCTCCTCGGGGCTGACAACCGATGGAAAGTCCGTCAGCACACCGGTTTCAACCGATGCCTCGACCATCCGCTGCATCGCCCGTCCCAGCAACACAACCGAACGCCCTGCCCGCTCGCCAGCCTCGGCCAACGTCTTCACGCGCGCCACATTAGAGGCAAAGGTGGTGGCAACAACCATGCCCTTGGCATCCTGAACCAGCTTGGTGATCTCAGGACCCAGTTCCAGTTCCGAACGACCAGGGTTCGGCGAGAACACGTTTGTGCTGTCGCACATCAGCGCCTGTACGCCCCCCTTGCTCAGCTCAGTCCAAACCACTGGGTCGAACGGTTCGCCAACAATTGGAGTTGGATCGGTTTTGAAATCGCCTGAGTGCAACACACGACCCGCTGGGGAATCGATTACCATGCCACCACTTTCGGGCACCGAGTGCGATATTGGCACGACACCAATGCTGAAAGGACCGAGTTTGGTGACTTCAGGCCAGGCTGAAACGGTGCGCACCGCATCTTCCGGATGGCCGTGTTCCTTCATCTTGCGGCGCGCAATATTGGCGGTAAAGGACCGCGCATAGATTGGCACGTTCAGCTTGCCATACATATGCGCCACGCCACCAATGTGGTCTTCGTGCGCGTGGGTGATAAAAATGCCTTCCAGCTGGTCGGCGCGTTCCTGCAGCCAGGTCATGTCGGGCATGATCAGATCAACACCGGGGGTGCTATCCATATCCGGGAAGGCAACGCCCAGATCCACCAGGATCAGGCGCTCTTTGCCGGGTTTGCCATAGCCATAGACATAGGCGTTCATACCAATTTCGCCTGCCCCACCGAGGGGCAGATAGATCAATCGTTCAGTGCTCATCTTGGAGACCGTTTTCCTTGTTGTATTTGTGAATAATCTGCAAACCATGCATGGTCAGATCATCCTCAAAAGCGTCAAATAACTGTGCTGATTGCTGGAATAAAGGCGCCAGCCCGCCTGTCGAGATGATTTTCATCGGAACGCCGTGTTCCGCTTTGATCCGCGTGCAGATCTCGCGCACCAGTCCCACATAGCCCCAGAACACGCCGGATTGCATGCAGGCTACGGTGTTGGTGCCTATTACCGACTGTGGCTTCGAAATGTCAACATGGGGCAGGGCTGCCGCCGCCTGATGCAGCGCCTCAAGGCTAAGATTCACCCCCGGAGCAATCACGCCGCCAATATATGCCCCATCTTCGGCCACCACATCAAACGTAGTGGCAGTGCCAAAATCCACCATGATCAGATTGCCACCGTAATGATCAAAGCCGGCAACGGTATTGACCAGCCGGTCCGGTCCAACGCCGGTGCCCTCGTCGACGCGTACGTCTACCGGTAACAGACAATCGGATTTGCCCACCACCAGCGGCCGCGTATTGAAATATCGATCCGCAAGAACCCGCAGATTGAACACCACCCGCGGCACTGTCGACGAAACGATCATGTCAGTGATCTCGGCTTCAATCTCCTGCAACCGCATCAGTGTATTCAGCCAGACGAAATACTGATCCGCCGTGCGCTTCCAATCAGTGGCGGTGCGCCAGGTGCCGACAAAGCGCTCGCCATCCCAAATGGAAAACACTGTATTGGTATTGCCACAGTCAACTGCCAAAAGCATCGTGCCTGGCCTTTCCTAAAAATAGACGTCGGCCGCCGGAATGCAAACACGACCCTTGGCGGTGTTTAGAACAAGGTTGCCATCCCCGTCCACCGTTTCAAATGTTCCGGTGGTTTCCGAGGTCGCGGTACGGGCCGCAATAACCTCGCCCAGCTTGGCAGCTCTGGCCAACCAGGCATTGCGGATGCTCTCAAACCCATAGGTCACAAATTGTTGCTCGTATTGCGCAAAGGCGGCGGCCAATTCGTCAAGAAAGTCCTCGGGGGAAACTGATGCCCCGGTTTCAGACAACAGCGAAACCGGACGCAATGCACCCTCCTCCAACTGTTCACGTGGCGGCACTTCGCTCAAGTTCACACCGATACCCACAAACAGGTGGCTCGTGCCCCGATCTACACCCGCGCTCTCCAGCAGAATACCGGCCAATTTTCCACCATTCAGCAACACGTCATTGGGCCATTTCAGCGCAAACCCAGTGGCACGCCCCGTCACCACGACACAGGCGTCAAACAATGCCAGCGAGGCGACAAAACTGCGTAAAGCCGCCTGCGCTGGCGTCCCTTCAGGGCGTAAAACCAGTGTGCAGGCCAAATTACCCTCCGGATTGGCCCAGGCCCGCCCACGACGGCCCCGCGCTGCAGTCTGATGGCGCGCCAGGATCCACTCAGGCCCCGCCAGATCCGGCGCAATCCGCGCCGCCTCGCTCAGCGTGCTGTCCACCTCCGCCAGGATCCGCCGTCCATATCCATCCGGCCACTTACGCATGTCACCCTCATCATCTTTTTTCGTTAAATACTCTCGCCGAAGGCATCTCTACAAACGGCGACGCGCCCATAAGGGCGCGTCACATTATTCTAACCTTTTGCTCGTCCTGAGATCAGTTGACGAGCGTGGCTGCAGCAGCTGCTGCAGCGCTCTCAACGCCAAACATATTGATGATCCCCAAAACCATTACCGCCGCCGAGGCCACCAGAAAGCCCCAGAGAACAGGCGATGAATTCCGATCCAGTTCTTCGCCCTCTTCACCAAAGTACATGTAATAGACAATGCGCAGATAGTAGAAGGCACCAATCACCGAGGCCACCACACCGGCAATGGCCAGCCAGGCCAAACCACCCTCATAAGCTGCCCGCAGAACGTAGAACTTACCAAAGAAGCCCAACATTGGCGGTACACCCGCCAGCGAGAACAACAACACCAACATCGCCAGCGCCTTGCCCGGCTCACGGCGCGCGTAAAGGTTCAACGACGAGATGTCGGTGACTGGTTTGCCGTCCTTTTCCATCATCAGAATAAAGGCAAAGGTGCCGATGTTCATGGTGACGTAGATCGCCATGTAGATCAGCATCGCCTGCACTCCAAACACGGTGCCCGACGCCAGCCCCATCAGTGCAAAGCCCATATGCGCAATCGAAGAATAGGCCATCAGGCGTTTGATGTTGGTCTGACCAATCGCCGCCACAGCACCCAGGAACATAGAGGCCAGCGACAGCATGGCAACAACCTGGCTCCACTCTGCCACTGCATTGCCAAAGGCATCATGCATCACGCGGGCAAACAAGCCCATCGCCGCCATTTTAGGCGCCGATGCGAAGAAAGCGGTGACCGGTGTCGGCGCGCCCTCATAGACGTCCGGTGTCCACATGTGGAACGGCACGGCCGATACCTTAAACGCCAGACCCGAAATCAGGAACACGATGCCAAACAGCAACCCAATTGAGACTTCGCCGTGCTGAGCTACCTGGATGATACCTTCGAACTTGGTGGTGCCGGCGAAACCATAAACCAAGGACGCCCCGTACAGCAGCAAACCAGACGACAAAGCGCCCAGAACAAAATACTTCAGCCCCGCTTCGGTCGATTTGACACTGTCGCGCCGCATAGAGGCCACGACGTATAGCGCAAGCGACTGCAGCTCTAGCCCCATATACAGCGACATCAGATCGCCGGCAGACACCATCATCATCATGCCTACAGCACTCAGTGACACCAGCAGCGGGTATTCAAACCGCAGCATGCCGCGTTGCACCATATAGTCTTGCCCCATCACCAGCACCGCCGCTGCCGACAACAGAATGGTAACTTTGGCAAAGCGGGAAAATCCGTCATCGACGAACATTCCGTCAAAGGCAACATTTGTGCCGCTACCACTGCCGGCAATCCACAGCGCCAGAAGTGCCATCAGACCACTTGTGGTCCAGATCAACAGCGGCCCCAGCTTGTCCTTGGTCGAATAGACCGCAAACAGCAGTGCCAACATGGCGTAAACGGCCAGGATCATTTCCGGCAGAATTACATTGAGATCAGCTTGGATCATCTACCCGGGCCCCCTTAGTGCGACGCAGTCTGGGAAACTGCGGACAAATCCGCAGCGGCCAGAGAATGATTGAAATTGGCGACCAGCGCCTCGGTTGACGGGCCGATGATATCGGTGACCAGCGCTGGGTAGACACCCAGCAGAATAGTCATCACCACCAGCGGTGCAAAGATCACCCGCTCGCGCATCGACATGTCAGACATGGTCTTAAGTCCTGCTTTGATCATGTCGCCAAATACCACCCGACGATACAGCCACAGGGCATAACACGCCGAGAAGATCACACCGGAAGTTGCGACGGCGGCCACCCAGGTGTTTTTCTGGAACGCACCCATCAGTGTCAGGAATTCGCCCACAAAGCCGGATGTGCCCGGCAGGCCGACGTTCCCCATGGTGAAGAACATGAAGACCAGCGCATAGGCAGGCATCCGGACAACCAGACCACCATAGGCGCTGATCTCACGGGTGTGCATCCGGTCATAGATAACTCCAACGATCAAGAACAAAGCTGCGGATATAAAGCCGTGGCTGAGCATCTGAAAGATCGCGCCATCGATGCCCTGCTGGTTGCCAGCAAAGATACCCATGGTCACAAAGCCCATATGCGCAACGGATGAATAGGCGATCAACTTTTTCATGTCGTCCTGCACCAGCGCCACCAGCGAGGTATAGACGATGGCAATGGCCGACATCCACAGCACCATGCCGCTCATCACTTCGGACCCGACAGGGAACATCGGCAGGCTGAACCGCAGAAAGCCGTAGCCGCCCATTTTCAACAGGATCGCCGCCAGAACAACCGAACCAGCGGTCGGCGCCTGAACGTGCGCGTCAGGCAACCAGGTGTGAACCGGCCACATTGGCATTTTCACTGCAAACGAGGCAAAGAAGGCAAGGAACATCAGTGTCTGCATGCCGCCGACGATCTGAACGCCCAAAATCTCAAAGCTGTTCGATGCAAACGTATGGGTCATCAGTGTTTCGATGTCGGTGGTTCCGGCATCCGCAAACATTGCAACCATCGCCACCAGCATCAAGACCGAGCCGAGGAAGGTATAAAGGAAGAACTTGAAGCTGGCGTAGATCCGCTCTTTGCCTCCCCAGATGCCAATGATCAGGAACATCGGGATCAGGCCTGCCTCGAAGAACAGGTAGAACAACACCAGATCCAGCGCCATGAAGACACCCAGCATCAGGGTTTCCAACAGCAGGAACGCAATCATGTATTCCTTGACGCGGTTGGTAACATTCCAGCTGGCAAGAATGGTCAGTGGCATCACAAATGTGGTCAGCATCACAAACAGAACCGAAATTCCGTCGACGCCCATTTTGTATTTCAGGCCCAGCAGCCATTCCCGCTCATATACGAACTGAAAGCCGGTGTTGGCCGGATCGAACTCAAAGTAGATCCCCAGGCTGACTAGGAAGGTGGCGCTGGTTGCAATCAGCGCAAGCCATTTGGCATTGCGTTGTGCCGCTTCATCCTCGCCCCGCAGAAACAGGGCAAGAATGCCCGCCGCCACTGCTGGGATAAAGGTGACAATTGATAAGAGATGACTGTCCATCAGTGGACTCCTCCGCCGATCGACATCCAGGTGACAAGGGCGACAATTCCCAGCACCATCCAGAAGGCATAAGTAAAGATGAAACCCGTTTGTGCGCGTCCGGCCAGACGGGTGAAGAAGGGAACAATGCCCATAGCTACGCCGTTCAGGAAGCCGTCAATCGCCGCGCCATCTCCGCGTTTCCACAGGAAACGACCCAATGCCAACGCAGGCTTCACGAAAATCGCGTCATACAGCTCGTCAAAGTACCACTTGTTCTTAAAGAACAGATACAGCGGCTTCTGCGCTGTGGCCAAACGACCGGGCAGCGACGGGTTGATGATGTAGAACCAAATCGCCATTAACAGGCCACCCAGCATAGCGATAAAGGGCGAGACCTTTACCCAGGCCGGAGCCGCATGTGCGTCGTCCAGAACTGTGTTGCCGGCCCCAATGTAAAGACCGCCCTCACCCGGTTTGCCAGCAAACACATAGTGGTGCTCGCCCGCAGCAGCAGGTTCACCATGTCCGGCATCCGCAACTTCTTCGCCATGACCCGCATCTGCAGTCACTTCGCCATGCGCCGAAGCCTCGGCAACCGGGATACCGTAGAATTTGCCAACCTGATCAGCGTGACCAAAGAATGAGCCATACCACAGCATGCCAGCCAGAACCGCGCCGACGGACAAAACGCCAAGCGGGATCAGCATGGTGATCGGGCTTTCATGGGCGTGATCATGGGTGTGCTTGTCACCGCGCGGTTTGCCAAAGAAGGTCAGGAACATCAGGCGCCATGAATAGAACGAGGTCATTGCAGCAGCAATTACCAGCATCCAGAACCCATAGCCCGAGCCACCCGCATAGGCGCTCTCGATGATTGCATCTTTGGACAGGAAGCCGGCAAAACCAATGTGGGTCAGCGGAATGCCAACACCGGTGATAGCCAGCGTACCGATCATCATCGACCAGAACGTGAAGGGAATCTTTTTGCGCAGACCACCGTATTCGGTCATTTCCTGCTCGTGGTGCATCGCGTTGATGACCGATCCAGCCCCAAGGAACAACAGCGCCTTAAAGAACGCGTGTGTGAGCAGGTGGAACATTGCGGCGGAATACATACCGACACCCGCGGCAACGAACATATAGCCCAGCTGCGAACAGGTTGAATACGCAATGACGCGCTTGATGTCGGTCTGAACCAGACCCACGGTCGCAGCAAAGAACGCAGTCGAGGCACCAACTACAGTGACAAAGGCCATTGCTTCTGGTGCGAACTCCATCAATGGCGACATGCGGCAGACCAGAAAGACACCGGCGGTAACCATGGTTGCCGCGTGGATCAGCGCCGACACAGGTGTCGGGCCTTCCATCGCGTCCGGCAGCCAGGTGTGCAGGAACAGCTGAGCTGATTTGCCCATCGCACCAACAAACAACAAGAAGGCCAGCAGATTGGCGGCGTTCCATTCGGTCCACAGGAACGTCAGTTCTGTCTCGGCCAGTTTAGGCGCAGCAGCAAACACATCGTTCAGATTGATGCTGTCGGTCAGCATGAACAGACCAAAAATACCCAGTGCAAAGCCAAAGTCACCAACACGGTTGACTACAAAGGCCTTCATCGCGGCGGCATTGGCCGTGGGCTTGCGGTAGTAGAAACCGATCAGCAGGTACGAGGCAACGCCCACGCCTTCCCAGCCAAAGAACATCTGAACCAGGTTGTCGGATGTCACCAGCATCAGCATAGCGAAGGTAAAGAACGACAGATAGGCAAAGAAGCGCGGCTTATAGCTTTCGCCTTCTTTCCACTGCGGGTCTTTGTTCATGTAACCAAACGAGTACAGGTGAACCAGCGAGGACACCGTGGTGATCACGATCAGCATGATGGTGGTCAACCGGTCCAGACGGATGCCCCAGGAGGTCGACAGCGAACCACTTTCGATCCAGCGCAGCACTTCGATATGCTGGGTGACACCGTCAAAGGTCAGGAATGAAACCCACGACAGCAAGGCCGACAGGAACAGCATACCGGTTGCTGTCCACATCGCGGCTTTCTCGCCGATGTATTTATACCCGAACCCGCAGAGTATAGACCCGATGAGCGGGGCAAAGAGGAGGATGGTTTCCATGATGTCTTAGCCCTTCATCACGCTGATGTCTTCGACATCGATTGTTCCACGGTTGCGGAAGAAGCAAACCAGGATCGCCAGACCAATAGAGGCCTCGGCGGCGGCAACGGTCAGCACGAACAGGGTAAACACCTGCCCCACCAGATCGCCCAGGAAGCTAGAGAACGCCACAAGGTTGATGTTCACTGCCAGCAGCATCAGTTCGATGCTCATCAACAGGGTGATCACGTTCTTACGGTTCAAAAAGAGCCCGAAGATGCCGATGACGAACATGGTCGCCGCGACGGTTAGATAATGTTCAATACCAATCATTGGATTAAAGCCCCTGCCCCGGTTTCACGTCTTTCAGTTCCATTGCCTCAGCCGGATCGCGGAACATCTGGGCCAGGATATCCTGACGCTTGACGTCCTTGCGATGGCGCAGGGTCAGCACGATAGCACCGATCATGGCGACCAGCAGGATCAGACCCGCCAGTTGGAACAGAAGGAAGTATTGATCATAAAGGATAAGGCCCAGGGCCTCGGTGTTGTGGTGTTCTGCGGTAATTGGATTGGCCAGCAGGTCAGCTGCCCCATGTGCGCTCTCCCAAGCACCGTAGGCCATGACCAGCTGCATCAGAATGACCAGACCGATCAACAGGGCCAGCGGCATGAACTTGGCCATCTCGGCCTTTAGCTCGGCAAAGTCTACATCCAGCATCATCACCACAAACAGGAACAGCACCATGACTGCGCCCACGTAGACGATCACCAGCAACATGGCGACAAACTCGGCTCCCAGCAGAACAAACAGCCCTGCCGATGACAGGAAGGCCAGGATCAGCCACAGCACCGAATGCACCGGTTGGCGGCTGATCACAGTGAACAGCCCGCCGGTGATGGCGCTTATGGCGAAGAGGTAAAAGGCAAACACGCTCATGACTCATCGTCCCCTTGTGCGTCCAGGACCTCTTGCGCGGTTTCTAGCGCCTTGGTCATGGCCGGGATGCCAGCAAAGACTGACATCTGTCCGATCGTTTCAACGATCTCTTGTTTCTTGGCACCCGCCGCAAGGGCGTGGCGTACGGTTTGGCGCAAGGCAGCATCGGCCTGCGCCCCTTGGCATGTCAGCCCGGCCAACGTCAGCAGCAGCCGGGTCTTGGCGTCCAGCCCATCCGGATTAGCGGATTTACCAAACATCATTTCCATCGCCTCTTTGGGCATGGTGGGCCACATCGCTTCAAACCCTTTGGCAGAGACATCGCCAAGCGCTGGGTTCAGCGCCTTTGCCATCTCTTGGGCCTGGGCCATCATGGCCTCAAAGGGGTTTTTCGGATCGCTCATCGGTAGGGCGCATCCAGTTCCAGGTTGCGCGCAATCTCGGCTTCCCAGCGTTCACCATTCGACAGAAGCTTTTCCTTGTCATAGAACAGCTCTTCGCGGGTTTCGGTCGAGAATTCAAAGTTCGGGCCTTCGACAATCGCATCCACCGGGCAGGCCTCTTGGCAGAAGCCGCAGTAGATGCATTTGGTCATGTCGATGTCATAGCGCGTGGTACGGCGGGTGCCATCATCGCGGGGTTCCGCATCAATAGTGATCGCCTGTGCCGGGCACACTGCCTCACACAGTTTACAGGCAATACAGCGTTCCTCGCCATCGGGATAGCGGCGCAGCGCATGTTCGCCACGGAACCGTGGGCTCAGTGGACCCTTTTCGTGCGGGTAGTTCAGCGTCGCCTTGGGAGCAAAGAAGTATTTGAACCCCAGTTTGAAGCCAACCCAGAAATCCTGCAGCAGGAAGTATTTGGCGGCGCGGGTGTAATCGATCTGAGTCATATCAGCCTCCTACCGTGTAGCGGACAAACAGGCCACCGAACCATGCGAATTTTGTAGCGAAGGCCACGAAGACCACCCATGCCAGCGAGAATGGCAGGAAGACTTTCCAACCCAGACGCATCAACTGGTCATAGCGGTAGCGCGGGGTGATGGCCTTGACCATGGCGATCAAGAAGAAGAAGAACGCCATCTTGCCAACCATCCACAGCACGCCGTCGGGCAGACCCGGGATTGGCGACAGCCAGCCTCCAAAGAACAGCAGCGACATCAGCGCGCACATCAGGAAGATCGCGATGTATTCACCAGCCATGAACAGCAGGAACATGGTGGCCGAGTATTCGACCTGATAACCGGCAACCAGTTCGCTCTCCGCTTCGGGCAGATCGAACGGTGGACGGTTGGTTTCTGCCAGCGCCGAGATGAAGAACAGGAACACCATCGGGAAGTGCGGCAGCCAGTACCAATTGAACAGGCCCAGATCGCCGTCCTGTGCGCGCACAATGTCACCAAAGTTCAGCGATCCGGTGGAAATGATCACACCGACGATGATCAGGCCAATGGAAACCTCGTATGAAATCATCTGCGCCGCAGAACGCAAGCTGCCAAGGAACGGGTATTTCGAGTTCGAAGCCCATCCGCCCATGATCACGCCGTAGACCTCCAGCGAGGAAACCGCAAAGACATAGAGCACGGCAACGTTCAGGTCACTTAAAACCCAACCGTCGTTGAACGGGATCACCGCCCAGGCGATCATCGACAGCACAAAGCTGGTCAAAGGTGCCAGCACAAATACGGCGCGGTCAGCGCCCGCCGGGATTACGATCTCTTTGACCAGATATTTCAGCGCATCTGCCACCGACTGCAACAGGCCAAAGACCCCCACAACGTTTGGACCACGGCGCATCTGCACCGCCGCCCAAATTTTCCGGTCGCCGTACACAAGGAACAACAAAGAGATCATTACAAATGCGACAACTGCCAGCACCTGCGCCAATATCAGAACAAAGGTTCCGAATGGAGTGGTCAAGAATTCAGCCATTGGTCCTCACACCGTGGGTATTCCGTTTGCCTCACAATCCGCGACCACGACTTCAGCGTCGATGGTGCGCAGACCGCGCGGTAGGGAGGGCGAGATGGTGTAGACAGCATCAGCCGTCCAAACGCCACCCTCTCGGTTCAAATTTGTGCGCAAATGCCGTGCAAACCCGTATCCTCGGATCAAGGCGTACTGCGCGGCAGCGCATTCAGCATAGTTATCAACATCCTGCGCCTTGCGGGCGCCGGTCATTGACACGTTAAATTGCACCAGATCCCCCTCAAGCAGGCTGGTTTTGACACCCTGATAGACCGGCGAGACGCCGGCAGCCTGATCTGCAGACGTCGGCGTACAGCCAGCCAGCAGAAAGGGAGATATGAGAGCAGCGCGGATCACTCGGCCGCGATCTTTTCTTCGCCGCGTGCCTTTGCGTTGGCTGACAGTTCAGCCATCACTTCGGACGCGCGGGTGATTGGGTTGGTTAGGTAGAAATCACTGATCACAGACAGGAAGGCAGCTTTGCCCAAAGGACCCATCTCCAGCGCCTCACCTTCGTTAGTCGGCACCTGGTCGATCTTGGCCAGGTGGGGAACCTCGCCAATCAATGCGGTGCGCAATTGCGCTAGTGAGTCATATGCAAGCGCGGCATCCAGTTCGGCGCTCAGCGCGCGCAGGATGGCCCAGTTTTCCTTGGCTTCACCCGGTGCAAACCCAGCCCGCATCGCCAGTTGAGGGCGACCCTCGGTGTTGACGAACAAGCCATTTTCTTCGGTATAGGCCGCCCCCGGCAGAACGATATCGGCGCGGTGTGCACCGCGGTCACCGTGTGAGCCCTGATAGATCACAAAAGCACCGGCATCGATCTCGACCTCATCAGCGCCAAGATTATATATCACCTCGGCCCCTTCGAGAGCCGCTTCCATGCCGCCCAGTGTTGTAGCACCGACGTCCATCGCACCAACACGCGATGCTGCGGTGTGCAGAACCAGAAGTTTGGATTCCGTCATCTCGGCAAATTTCTGTGCATGTGCCAGAACCGCAAGACCATCAGCCTCACGCAGGGCACCCTGCCCAACGATGACTAAAGTGTCCTTGCCCAATGCGCCCTCGTGGCCACCTTTCAGCAAGTCTGCCAAAGCAGCACGGTCGGTGCCCAGGTGAGCATATTCGAATGTCAAATCAACCGGCTGACCAATCAGTCCGATGTTGGCGCCTTTGGACCAAGCCTTGCGGATGCGGGCGTTCAGTACCGGAGATTCACTACGTGGATCGGTACCGATCAACATGATCGCTTTGGCATCCTCGATATCTTCAATCGTCGCCGTTCCTACGTAGGCCGCGCGGTTATCCAGCGGCAGGCGCGCATTGTCAGTCCGACATTCAACTTTGCCACCCAGTCCGGTCACCAGTTGTTTCAGCGCAAATGCAGCCTCGACCGGAACCAGATCACCGATCAGGCCCGCAACTTTCTTACCCTTCATGGCTTCGGCAGCCTTGCTAAGCGCCTCGCCCCAGGTTGCCGGGTGCAGCTTGCCGTTTTCGCGGATATATGGGCGATCCAAACGCTGACGACGCAGCCCATCCCAGACGAAACGCGTTTTGTCAGAAATCCACTCTTCGTTCACGCCATCATTGTTGCGCGGCATAATGCGCATGACTTCGCGGCCCTTGGTGTCCACCCGGATGTTCGAGCCCAAAGCATCCATCACGTCGATGGTTTCGGTCTTTGTCAGCTCCCATGGACGAGCGGTAAAGGCATAAGGCTTGGAGGTCAGCGCGCCAACTGGGCACAGGTCAATGATGTTGCCCTGCAGGTTGCTGTCCAACGTTTCGTTCAGATAGCTGACGATCTCGGCGTCTTCACCACGACCGGTTTGGCCCATTTGGGTGATGCCGGCCACTTCCGAGGTAAACCGCACGCAGCGGGTACAACTGATGCAGCGTGTCATTGTAGTCGAGACCAGCGGGCCAAGGTCAAGATCGTCCACAATACGTTTTTGCTCTTTGAAGCGGCTGTCCGAAATGCCATAGGCCATCGCCTGATCCTGCAAGTCACACTCGCCACCCTGATCACAGATCGGGCAATCCAGCGGGTGGTTGATCAGCATGAATTCCATCACACCTTCGCGGGCCTTTTTGACCATTGGCGAATTGGTCTTCACAACCGGCGGCTGACCTTCGGGGCCGGGGCGCAGATCACGCACCTGCATAGCACAAGAGGCCGCAGGTTTTGGCGGCCCGCCGACAACCTCGACCAGACACATACGGCAGTTGCCGGCAATGGTCAGACGTTCGTGGTAACAAAACCGAGGGATCTCGACCCCAGCCTCTTCACAGGCCTGGATCAGGGTCATTGCCCCGTCCACTTCGATCTCTGTACCATCAATGTTGATCTTGCGCAGGTCAGACATGTCTATTTCGCCCTCAGTAGCGCGCCAATCGCGCTGGATTTTTCAATTTCCGCGAGTCCAAACACGCAGAAGGTTTCAGGGGTGCCGTAGTCAACGCCATTGGCCTTGAGATACCGCTCACCCTTGGCACGCATCCGCGCCTTTTCACTGTCCGATTCCACGTGAGCGCGGATTTCGGCGTCTGAATATCCCAGGTCATTAGCCTGAGACCGCAACTCCCACGCCATCCCCAGCGCCTTCATCCGGCGCGCCTTGATGCTGTGGCAGTATTCACTGACCTCATGGGCAATGGCGGCGACAAAAATAATGTTCTCAACTTGCGGCACATCGCGCAGACTGGGTTTAGCGGCAGCCTGCAGCGGCAGGGTTGAAACACACAAAGCAACGGCGGTGATCAAACTACGAGTCATGGTCTTCTCCTGGATACTGGAGCCCCCATCACACGCAACGCTGGCGCCGCTATTCAATAGCAGCGTGTCGCGCAGGCCCTGATATGCCGTTAATCCGCTCATGATGCGCATGTTCCCTGGAACACCGCAGTACCATCGACCAGCCGAAGCTGTGCCTCGGGGTCGCGCGGGTTTACATCCCACGTGATATCCGAGGTGCCGTACCCGGCCTCACTTAAGCAATAGCTAACCCCCGCATGCGCGGCGGCCAAACGGGCGCCGTCAAGCGATTGGTTCGCATCGAGGACCTGAACAATAAAGTTCGCCCGCGAGACTTTCTTGTCCACCGGCTTGGTCTTGATCTTGAATGGAACACCATCGTAAGTGGGCCGCTTCTTTTTGGCGCTGTCACAGCCTGCCAGCGCCACAGTGCTCAGCACCAAGGCAACCGACAGGATAATTTTACCAGAATTCTTCAAGCCCATGATCCCGCTCACTCCGCCGCCATCGCGCCCATACGGCCGGTCTTATTGGCCTTGATACGGTCTTCGATTTCTTCACGGAAGTTGCGGATCAGGCCCTGGATCGGCCATGCAGCGGCATCGCCCAGTGCACAAATGGTGTGACCTTCGACCTGCTTGGTCAGATCCCACAGCATATCGATCTCTTCCAGCTCGGCCTCACCTTTGACCAGACGATCCATCACCCGCATCATCCAGCCGGTGCCTTCGCGACACGGGGTACATTGGCCACAGCTTTCGTGCTTATAGAATTTGGCCAGACGCCAGATCGCTTTGATGATGTCAGTGTTCTTGTCCATCACGATGACAGCCGCCGTCCCCAGGCCCGAGCCCAGATCGTTGCGCAGATAGTCAAAGTCCATGATCGCGTCGCGCATGTTTTCACCGCGCACACAGGGCACGGACGAGCCACCGGGGATCACCGCCAGCAGGTTGTCCCAACCACCTTTGATACCGCCACAGTGCTTTTCGATCAGCTCTTCAAACGAGATGCTCATGGCCTCTTCAACCACACAGGGGTTGTTGACGTGGCCGGAAATGCCAAACAGTTTAGTGCCAACATTGTTGGGACGACCAAACGAGCTGAACCATTCCGGTCCACGACGCAGGATTGTGGGCACAACGGCGATGGATTCAACATTGTTCACTGTCGAGGGGCAGCCATACAGGCCCGCACCCGCCGGGAATGGCGGTTTCATCCGCGGCATGCCCTTTTTGCCTTCCAGGCTTTCGATCAATGCGGTTTCTTCACCGCAGATATAGGCCCCTGCCCCGTGGTGCAGAAACAGATCGAAGTCCCAACCGGATTTGGCAGCGTTCTTACCCAGCAGACCCGCCGCATAGGCCTCGTCGATGGCGTTTTGCAACGCCTCTTT
Organism: Parasedimentitalea marina; assembly: GCF_004006175.1. Taxonomy (GTDB): domain Bacteria; phylum Pseudomonadota; class Alphaproteobacteria; order Rhodobacterales; family Rhodobacteraceae; genus Parasedimentitalea; species Parasedimentitalea marina. The sequence continues at coordinate 1,349,484 of NZ_CP033219.1, read as the reverse complement.
CTCGCGGATGTATTCACCGCGAATATAGATATAGCAGGTATGGGCATTCATCGCGAACGAGGCGATCAGCGCGCCCTCGATCAGCGTGTGCGGATCATGCCGCATGATCTCGCGGTCTTTACAAGTGCCGGGCTCGGATTCATCGGCGTTGATCACCAGATAGGCCGGGCGACCGTCGCTTTCTTTGGGCATGAATGACCACTTCAGGCCGGTGGGGAATCCCGCACCGCCACGGCCGCGAAGCCCTGAGTCTTTCATCGACTGAACGATCCAATCCCGACCCTTGGCAAGGATTGCCGCGGTGCCATCCCAATGGCCCCGTGCCTGCGCGCCCTTCAACGAGCGATCATGCATACCATAGAGATTGGTAAAGATCCGGTCCTGGTCATTCAGCATGTCTGCCTACCTTTGACTATCCTGGCGCATGCGCCAGAGTTGAATAATATTGACCACAGCATATGTAAGACCTGCCAGCGCGGCAAAGTCGAACAGCAAAGCAAAGCGCCCCGGCAACCCCAGCCAGGGTCCAGCCAGAGAAAGACCAACCCACACCACCATCGTTCCGGCAATCACCAGAGAGATGTGGCGCCCCTTGCGGGCAATGGCTAAGTCCTGTTCGGTGCTCATGTGGTCCTATGTGTCTGATCCCCGCCCGGATGGGCGAAGAGTGATTACTTGTCGTAGGTGCCTTCGTCTTTGGCACGTTTAGCAAATTCGGTTTCTTCACCAGCGGCCAGCTTTTTGGCCTGCTCGATCCAGCCGTCGCGTTCGATGCGACCCTTGAAGGTCAGGCGGGCATCAACCCAGGCCACCTGGGCCTCGGTCCAGGCGGCAACCTGATCAAAATGGAAGAAGCCAAGCTCGTTCAAAGTCTGCTCCAACTTCGGGCCAACACCTTTCAACAGCTTCAGATCGTCGGCCTTGCCATCGCGCGCAGCTTTTAGCACGTCAGGTTCAGCTTCCGCGACCTCAGCCTTGGCGGCTGCGGGTTTCTTGGCTGGCGCAGCTTTCTTAGCTGGCTTGGCGGCCTTCTTGGCCTCTTCGGCCTGTTTGGCCGCAGGTTTGGGAGTTGCAGGCACTGGCGGCGTTGGCGCCTCGGCCGCGCGACCAGCAACGACACCGTCTTTGCCTACCCACGGTGTCAACAATGGCACTTCGTCGCCTTGAATGCGCTTGACGGTATCGCCAAGATCAGACGCCAGTTGCGCGCTTGCATTATATTTGGTCTTACCACTTTCATGGTCTTTCAACGAAGTCAGGCCAGACAGCGGCTCAGAACTATAGCGTCCATTCTGCGGCCCTGGCGTCGGAACATTGCCAGCGTTCAGCTCATCCAGCAGCTTGGTAAAGCTCGCTGCGGTCAGATCTTCGTAGTAGTCTTTGCCGATCTGCGCCATCGGAGCATTGGTGCATGAGCCCAAGCATTCCACCTCTTCCCAGGAGAACTTGCCATCCGCCGACACTTCGTGTGGCTTGTTGGCGATTTTCTCTTGGCAGATCGCAACCAGATCTTCGGCGCCGCAGATCATGCAGGACGTGGTGCCACATATCTGAATATGCGCCACCGAGCCGACCGGCTGCAGTTGGAACATAAAATAGAACGAGGCCACTTCGAGGACACGGATATAGGCCATGTCCAGCATGTCGGCGATCAGCTCGATAGCGGGTTTCGACAACCAGCCCTCTTGTTCCTGAGCACGCCACAACAGCGGAATGACGGCCGAGGCCTGACGGCCATCGGGATATTTGGTGATCTGCCCTTCGGCCCAGGCCAGGTTGGCTGGGGTGAAGGCAAAGCTATCAGGTTGTTCAGCGTGAAGACGGCGCAGCATCAAATCGTCTTTCTGTGTGTGTTGCCCGCGAAGATGCCTCCGGCGGGAGTATTTTTAGAAAGATGAAGCAGGGAGGGCATTGCGTGGATCAACGGTCAATCTCCCCGAACACAACATCCATGGTACCAATAATGGCGGCGACGTCGGCCAGTTGGTGGCCGGTGGAAATATAGTCCATCGCCTGCAGGTGCAGGAACCCGGGCGCGCGGATTTTGCTGCGGTAAGGTTTGTTCGACCCGTCCGCCACCAGATAGACGCCGAATTCACCCTTGGGGGCCTCAACTGCGGCGTAGACTTCACCGGCAGGCACGTGGAAGCCTTCGGTGTAGAGTTTGAAGTGGTGGATCAACGCTTCCATCGAGGTCTTGATGTCACCACGTTTCGGCGGTGTCAGCTTACCACGGGCCAGAACGTCACCGGGACAATCGCGTAGTTTGGCCACACATTGACGGATGATCGAAATCGACTGGCGCATTTCTTCCATGCGGCACAGGTAGCGATCATAGCAGTCGCCGTTCTTGCCGACAGGGATTTCGAATTCGAATTCGTTATAGCATTCATAGGGCTGCGAACGGCGCAGATCCCAGGCCATGCCCGAGCCCCGAACCATCACGCCCGAGAATCCATAGTCGAGAATGTCCTGCTCGCTGACCACGCCGATATCACAGTTACGCTGTTTGAAAATGCGGTTTTCAGTCAGCAGATCATCGATATCCTGCAAACGCGCCGGGAATTCATGGCTCCAGGCCTCGATATCGTCGATCAGCGCATCGGGCAGATCCTGGTGAACACCACCGGGGCGGAAATAGGCCGCGTGCAAACGGGCGCCACTTGCGCGCTCGTAAAAGATCATCAGCTTTTCACGCTCTTCAAAACCCCAGAGCGGCGGCGTCAGCGCGCCCACGTCCATGGCTTGCGTGGTGACGTTCAGCAGGTGGTTCAGAATGCGACCGATTTCCGAGTAGAGCACCCGGATCAGCTGTCCACGACGCGGAACCTCGGTGCCGGTCAGCTTTTCAATCGCCAGACACCATGCATGTTCCTGGTTCATCGGCGCCACATAGTCGAGGCGGTCGAAATACGGCAGGTTCTGCAGGTAGGTGCGGCTTTCCATCAGTTTTTCGGTGCCACGGTGCAGCAGGCCGATGTGTGGATCGCAGCGTTCAACAATCTCGCCGTCTAACTCCAGCACCAGACGCAACACGCCGTGCGCGGCCGGGTGCTGCGGGCCGAAGTTGATGTTGAAGTTACGGATTTTCTGTTCGCCGGTTTGGGCGTCTTCGAAACCTTTGGAGCCGTCCATCATTTCGCCTCCTCTTTCTTCTCATCGCCGGGCAGGATGTATTCGGCACCTTCCCATGGGCTCATGAAATCAAACTGACGATATTCCTGCACCAGGGTTACGGGTTCATAGACGACGCGCTTTTGCGCCTCGTCATAGCGAACCTCGGTATAGCCGGTGGTTGGGAAATCCTTGCGTAGCGGGTGACCACGAAAGCCGTAATCGGTCAGGATGCGGCGCAGATCGGGGTGGCCAGTGAACAGCACGCCGAACATGTCATAGACTTCCCGCTCGAACCAGTTGGCCGAGGGGTGAATGTCGACAATCGACGGCACCATCTCATCTTCGCGCACCGAAACCCGCAAGCGGATGCGGTGATTCTGATACATCGACAGGAAGTGGTAAACTACGTCGAACCGCTTGGCCCGCTCAGGGTAGTCAACACCAGCGATATCCACCAGCGATGAAAACTTGCAAGTGCGGTCGGTCTTCAGGAACTCGACAAAGCCGGTAATGTTGGCCGGAGCCACATCAACGTTCAGCTCATCATGGGAGATATCCCACCCCAGTATGCAATCCGGGCGTTTTTGCTCCAGGTATGAGCCAAGCTCTCTCAGCGCATCAGTCATCTCATATTCTCCAACTCAGCGCTGATCAGCGCACCAGGGTGCCAGTGCGGCGAATCTTGCGTTGCAGCTGCATCAGACCGTATAGCAACGCTTCGGCGGTGGGCGGACAGCCCGGAACGTAAATATCGACCGGCACAATCCGGTCACAGCCGCGCACAACGGAATAGCTGTAGTGATAATAACCACCACCATTCGCACAGGACCCCATCGAGATCACATAACGCGGTTCCGGCATCTGGTCGTAGACCTTACGCAGCGCCGGGGCCATTTTATTGGTCAGTGTACCGGCCACGATCATCACGTCGGACTGACGTGGAGAGGCCCGTGGCGCAATCCCGAAACGCTCGGCGTCGTAACGCGGCATCGAGGTATGCATCATCTCAACTGCGCAGCAGGCCAGACCAAAGGTCATCCAGTGCAGCGATCCAGTGCGGGCCCAGTTGACCAGATCTTCGGCCGAGGTCAGCAGAAACCCCTTGTCCTGCAGCTCGGCGTTCAGGGCCTGAGTGGCAACCTCTTTGTCGGCCCCAGCCGTATTGGCTCCGGTCATCATTCCCATTCCAGGGCCCCTTTTTTCCATTCATAGGCAAAGCCGATGGTCAGAACCCCAAGAAAGATCATCATCGACCAGAAACCGGTCATGCTGATATCCTTGAAGCCAACGGCCCAGGGAAACAGAAATGCGATTTCCAGATCGAAAATGATGAAAAGAATCGATACCAGATAAAACCGGACATCAAATTTCATGCGTGCGTCATCGAAGGCATTGAAACCGCATTCGTAGGCACTTACTTTTTCTGGGTCGGGATTGCGTACAGCCAGCACGACGGCGGCTAAAATAAGGACAATTCCAAGACCGGTTGCTACGGCCAGAAACACTAGGATCGGGAGGTACTCCCGCAACATCTCTTCCACGAGTGGCTCCTTTCCAGCGCGCATTTCGCCGCGCGCGGTCAATTGGCGTGTTGACTTGGGCCGTGTCTACTCTCGCGATTTGCCAGCGTCAACCAAGGCATTGTTAATGATGAAGAGGCTGTGAATTGCAGCCCGTTTACCACAGTGTGGCGATTAATCCTTATTGTTTCTATAAGAAATTTGCGAGGTCTCCGCAAAACCCTTTGTTGTATGGTTCTGTGTCAAAGAGGCATTTTCCGGTCAGGTTCTCAAGCCTGCCAGCGCGGCTTACGGCGGTCAAAAAATGCCCCTATTCCCTCTGCCGCTTCTTCTGTCTGCCAACGATCAACCAGGGCATTTATCGTGTGATCAATCACCGAGTCGTCAATGTTTGGTCCCAAATCCCGTGCAAGCTGTTTAGCCGCAGCAACTGCACCGGGGGCACAATTCAAATAGGGTAGCACTTCGGCTTCAACAGATTCGGCCAATTGATCTGCCGGAACCGCCTGCGCCAAAAGGCCAAGCTCAACGGCTTCCTCAGCCCCAAATAGGCGCGACGACATGAAGACCCGGCGCGCTTTTGCTTCACCCATTCGGGCCGTCACATATGGGCCGATTGTTGCCGGAATAATTCCCAGCTTAGTTTCCGTCAGTCCCATTTTCAGATGATCAACACCAATGGCAATATCACAGACCGAGGCCATCCCAACGCCACCGCCAAACGCATTGCCCTGCAGCGCACCGATCATCGGCTTGGTCAGGGTGTTCAGCGCCTGCAACATCTCTGCCAGCTTGCGCGCCTCAACAAATCTGGTCGCCGAATCCGCTGCCATCTGGGCGCGCATCCACTCCAAATCCCCGCCAGCACAAAAGCTTTTGCCAGTGCCGGTCAGGACCACCACCCGGATCGTATCATCTGCTGAGATCTGCGTGGCGGCTGAGGTCAACTCACCGATCATCTCGCCAGACATGGCGTTGTGTTTTTCTGCCCTATCCAGGGTAAGCGTTGCCACCCCGCGCGCATCTGTGACTAAGGTAATGGTGTTGAACATTTAGAGTCCCGTTTTGCAGAAATGATCGCCGCAAGATTGCGTTGTGTCAGATTCAGCCACCGCGCATGGCCCGCGCCATATCCGCCGCCTGCAACAAAATGTCCGAATTCAGCCCCGTGTCATATCCCAACCGCGTCAGGTGCTCGTGCACCAACTCGGTTGCGACATTGCCTGCTGAACCCGGTGCAAACGGACAGCCGCCAAGGCCGCCAACAGCCGCATCAAACACCCGCACTCCCATCGACAGGGCCACATCAATATTATCCATCGCCCGGCCTGATGTATCGTGAAAATGCCCCGCCAAACGAGTTGCAGGTACAGCCTCACGCACCGCCAGCAACATCCGCGCCACTGAATCTGGTGTGGCCTGCCCAAGTGTATCCCCCAACGAGATTTCATAGCAGCCCAGTGCAAACAACCGATCCGCCATTTCCGCCACACTGTCTGGTGGCGTCGCCCCGTCATAAGGACAGTCTGTCACACAGGATATGTAGCCACGAACCGGCAGATCAACGTGACGTGCCGCCTCCAGAATAGGTTCAAACCGCTCTATCGATTCGGCAATTGTGGCGTTGATATTAGCCTTGGAAAACCCTTCAGATGCCGAAGCGAAGATCGCGATTTCATCTGCTTGCGCCGTCACTGCTGCATCGTAACCCCGCATATTGGGCGTCAGTGCCGCATAACGCACCCCCTCGGCCCGCTTGATCGCCGCCAGAACTGCACCGCTGCCGGCCATTTGCGGCACTTTCTTAGCTGAGACAAAACTGGCCACTTCAATACGACTGAACCCGGCCTGGCTCAGACAATCGATCAGGGCCAATTTCTCGGCGACAGGGATTTCACGTTTTTCGTTCTGCAGACCATCGCGCGGCCCCACTTCAAAAATCTCTACCCTATCGCCCATGGCCCATCTCCCAGCTTCATCTTTTTAAAAATACTCAAATCCTAACTGCCAGCCTGCGGGCCGCTGGCTGTTTTGGCAAGGTTATTCGGTGTCTTCCTGCAGCCGGACCAGGGCCGCACCGGCTTCGACCTGATCCCCGGCAGCGGCCAGAACTTCAGCCACAACACCATCACGCGCCGCCAACAAGGCATGTTCCATCTTCATAGCCTCCAGAACCGCCAGACGATCCCCTTCCTTGACCAGCTGCCCAGCGGTTGCCAGGACCACTTTCACCAGCCCCGGCATCGGCGCCTCGATCACATTGGTGTCGCCGCCGGCCTGAGCATCGCGATCCAGCGGATCGGGCACCTCAAAAGTCAGCCCATAGCCGTCAAAAACGGTTATGACCCCGCCAAACTGGACCACGTCTGGCAACAGACGGTTGCCAATGACCCACCTCGTGCCACGACGTGTCGCCACGATCTCTTCACCATCAACCTGCCAGATCTGTCGATCAACGCCCGCAACGTCAACATCAACGTCGAAACCTTCGCCTTGCCAGCTCAGCGAGACCGACCGATGCAACGGGGCCCAGAGCGTAAAGCCGATATCCGGCGCGGCGCTGATCAGATCCAGCGCTGACATCGCTGCTGCCACCTTGTGAAAAGGCTCCACAACAGGGGCTGCTGCCAAAACATCTAAGTCGCGTGCTATCAACCCAGTATCGACCTCGCCACGCGCAAAACCTGCGTGTCCGGCCAGGCCGCCAAGAAAGCTCAGGTTGGTCACCGTCCCGGCCACCTCGGTCCTCTCCAGCGCCCGCCCCAGCCGCGCCAGTGCCACGGCTCGGGTCGGCCCATGGGCAATCACCTTCGAGATCATCGGATCATACCAGGGGCTAATGGTGTCCCCTGCCCGCACGCCACTGTCTGCACGACAACCGTCAGGAAACTGCAAATGGGTCAACATCCCTGTCGCGGGCAGAAACCCCTTGGGCACATCTTCAGCATAGAGGCGCGCTTCAAATGCATGACCCTCGATACTCAGATCCTCTTGCTGCACTGGCAGGCTTTCTCCTGCGGCGACACGCAACTGCCATTCCACTAGATCCACACCTGTGATCGCCTCGGTGACGGGGTGCTCCACTTGCAAGCGAGTGTTCATTTCCATGAACCAAAACCCATCAGCGCGCAGGCCGCCTGACCCATCAACAATAAATTCGACCGTGCCTGCGCCCTTGTACCCTATCGCTTCGGCCGCCCTGACCCCGGCCTGTCCCATTGCTGCGCGCATTTCAGATGTCATACCCGGTGCAGGTGCTTCTTCGATCACTTTCTGATGGCGGCGTTGTAGACTGCAGTCGCGCTCAAACAAATGCACGGCCTGGGTGCCATCGCCAAACACCTGGATCTCAATGTGACGCGGCTGCTGGATATATTTTTCAACCAGGACATCAGGATTGCCAAAGGCTGTAATGGCTTCGCTGCGGGCACTTTCCAGTGCCGCCATGAAATCCACCGCCCGTTCGACCAAACGCATGCCCTTGCCGCCACCGCCCGCAACGGCCTTGATCAGCACCGGATAGCCAATACCATCTGCGGCGCCAAATAGGTGTTCACTGTCTTGATTTGTGCCGTGGTATCCCGGCACAACCGGCACTCCGGCCTCTTCCATCAGCACTTTGGCTGCGTCCTTCAGGCCCATTTTGCGGATCGCGTCAGCAGAGGGTCCGATAAAAGAAAGGCCCGCGGCGTCAACATCATCAACAAAACCTGGATTTTCCGACAGGAAACCATAACCGGGATGAATCGCCTGAGCACCGCACTGCAAGGCAACGGAAATGATCTCACCACCCAAAAGATAGCTGTCTGCGGGAGCCGGGCCATGGCCGATCGGATAGGCCTCGTCGGCCAGGGCCACGTGTTTTGCACCACGATCAGCCTCGGAATAGACTGCCACGGTTTTCACCCCCATAGAGCGGGCAGTTTCCATAACACGGCACGCGATTTCGCCCCGGTTGGCAATCAGGATTTTGTCAAACATGCGTCTTGTCCTTTGGCAGTTGGTGGCGCCGGGGGCTGTCTGCCCCCGGACCCCCGAGAGTATTTAAAAAAAGGAGAAACATCAGGCTCACATCCGGAACACGCCAAAACGTGTGTCCTCGATTGGCGCATTGAGCGCCGCGCTGAGGGACAAGGACAACACATCTCGGCTTTTGCGCGGATCGATGATACCGTCATCCCACAGGCGTGCCGAGGCATAGAGCGGATGACCCTGTTCTTCGAACATATCAATAGTGGGCTGTTTGAACGCAGCCTCTTCCTCGGCGCTCCAACTGCCACCATTGCGCTCGATGCCATCGCGCTTGACGGTGGCCAGCACGCCTGCGGCCTGTTCACCACCCATTACGGAAATGCGAGAGTTCGGCCAGGTCCACAGGAACCGCGGCTGATAGGCACGCCCCGCCATGCCGTAGTTGCCTGCCCCAAAGGAGCCGCCAACCAGCATTGTAATCTTGGGTACATTGGTCGAGGCCACCGCAGTCACCATCTTGGCGCCATGACGCGCTATGCCCTCGTTTTCGTATTTGCGCCCGACCATGAATCCAGTGATGTTTTGCAAGAACACCAGCGGAATTTTACGCTGCGAGCACAGCTCGACAAAATGCGCGCCTTTTTGCGCGGCTTCGGAAAACAGCACGCCATTGTTGGCCACAATACCAATCGGGCAGCCCTTTAGATGCGCAAAGCCGGTGACCAGGGTTTCACCAAAGCGCGGTTTGAACTCATCAAAGCGCGAGCCGTCGACCAAACGGGCGATCACCTCACGGATATCATAGGGCGTGCGCAGATCGCCTGGCACCACCCCAAGAATTTCGTCCGGGTCATAGGCGGGCTCTTCAGGACTTTGCCAATTAACCGTCAAAGGTTTGCGCAGGTTCAGCGACAGAACCGCCCGCCGTGCCAGCGCCAGCGCATGGGCATCGTCCTCGGCCAGATAATCGGCCACCCCAGAAAGCCGGGTGTGGACGTCGCCGCCGCCCAGATCCTCGGCGCTGACAATCTCACCGGTGGCGGCTTTAAGCAGTGGTGGACCGGCAAGGAAGATGGTGCCCTGCTCACGCACGATAATCGTGACATCCGACATTGCGGGCACATAAGCGCCGCCCGCCGTACAGCTGCCCATGACAACGGCAATTTGCGCAATGCCCTTACCCGACATCCTCGCCTGATTGTAGAAAATCCGGCCAAAGTGATCGCGGTCCGGGAACACCTCGTCCTGTTGCGGCAAGTTGGCACCGCCACTGTCGACCAGATAGATGCAGGGCAGATGGTTTTCCTCGGCGATTTCCTGCGCGCGCAGATGCTTTTTCACCGTCATCGGGAAATAGGTGCCGCCCTTTACCGTGGCATCATTGCAGACCACCATGACATCCTGCCCCTGCACCCGGCCAATGCCTGCGATCAAACCCGCACCGGGGGCGGCATTGCCGTACATGTCATGCGCCGCAGTGGCGCCGATCTCCAGAAACGGCGAGCCAGGATCAAGCAGATTGGCCACCCGGCGGCGCGGCAGCATCTTACCCCGTCCTTCGTGACGGGCGCGCGAGCGTTCGCCACCGCCCATACGGGCCGCCTCCGCAGCTTCAGAGATCTGTGCCAACGCGTCGAGATGCGCGGCGCGGTTTGCTTTGAAGCCTTCGGATGAAGGCAGCGTTTTGGACTTGAGTTTCATTGATGTGTTACCTCGCGGGTTTTGCATATTTCGCGAATTCCATCTCCAATCTGGGATCCACAAATGCCACGTAATTGATTTTCCAATTTTAGTGCCTGTTCAGCTGTCCTGCTCAATTTGCAAGCCCCCCTAGCTGGCCCAGCGGCGGTGCCTCCCCAATAGGTGCTTGCCTGGAACTGACATGATGCCCGGCGAAACCTATTCCCCTCGGCTTTCATTCGCTTCAGGGTCTTAGGCGCTGTTCGCTCAATTGCATAGTGATCGGCAGGGACATGCGCGTGCATCGTGTCGGCCCAGATCTCTAGATCCGCGTAGACGTAATCCAAGCGCGCAGCCCAATACGCAGCCTCAAGCCCAAGACACTGCCCCATTCCATAGGTAGAGTAATCCGTCTGGTCCATACAATCTGCAGCGCCCAGACCAATACAATCGTGGACGGCATCGGGGATTGCCCGCCGGTAGCCTTCACTTCCCAGATTGTCTCGGGCTTCTGTCATGCAGCTTTCAATGAGGCCACTATTGAATGTAAAGCCGCCTTCGTCTTCTGGAGTGGTTTCACCGGAGATTGTGACTTGTGCATTAACTTGCACAGCGAGAGCCCAGCCAAATAGAAGTGCACCAAAAGTGAGGACGCGTGCGTGTTTCATTGCCCGGTCTCTCCCCCAGCCCGGGCCTTCAGTTCCCTACGGATCACTTTGCCGGTGACGGTCATGGGCAACGCCTCTAGAAATTCCACCTCGCGCGGATAGGAGTACTGGGCCAGGCGCTCTTTAACGTGATCTTGCAACTCTTTCTCGCTGGCCGCTTGGCCGGGTTTCAACACCACATAGGCCTTGACGATCTCGGTGCGCAGCGGGTCCGGCTTGCCCACCACCCCCACCGTGGCTACCGCCGGATGTGTCATCAAACAGTCTTCTATCTCAGCCGGGCCGATACGATAGCCAGAGGAGGTGATCACATCATCCTCGCGCCCAACAAAGCGCAGATAGTCGCCCTCCCAAATACCGCGATCGCCTGTGATCAACCATTCCCCATTGAACTTGGCAGCGGTCTCGTCAGGGCGGTTCCAGTATTTCAGCATCATCGGGGCGGATCCACGGCGCACTGCGACATCACCTTCGTCATGACAAGGCACTCCGTCGCCGTCCAGAACCGCAAGGTCATGCCCCGGTACCCCCTTACCGATACAGCCGGGGCGCGGTGCGAAATCCGCGCCACAGGAAGACGCGACCATATTGCATTCAGTCTGGCCATAGAATTCGTTGATACTCACGCCAAGACACCGCTTGCCCCAGGCGAGCATCTCCGCGCCCAGGGGCTCTCCGCCCGAGGCAACCGAGCGCAGACCGCTGAGCCCCTGCCCGGCCGCCTTGAGCATGCGCAAGGCGGTGGGAGGGAAAAACACGTTGCGGACATCGCCACGCGCGATCACATTGGCGCAGGCCTCGGGGGTGAACTTGTCCAACCGTGCCGCCACCACGGGCACGCCCAGCGCCAGTCCCGGCATCGCGACATCAAACAAGCCGCCAATCCAGGCCCAGTCGGCCGGCGTCCACAGGCAATCACCGGGTTGGCCAAGGTGGTCATGGCTGATCGCAACACCCGGCAAATGCCCTGTTAACACCCGGTGACCATGCAACGCGCCTTTAGGGCTGCCCGTGGTGCCGGATGTGTAGATCAGCACGGCTGGGGTATCGGGCGCGGTCTCGGCAAAGCCAACGACATCACCAGCCAGCCCAGCCTGATCAACCATCACCGGTTCCGCCAGATCGCCCAGCAGATCGGCGCCCTCAACATCAGTGAAGACAAACTGCACCCCGGCATCACCCGCACGACTGGCCAGAGCGTCACTTTTGAACAATTTGAACAGCGGCACCGAAATGGCGCCAACTTTCCAGATGGCCAGATGCGCCGCCGCACAGCCGACCGATTGGCTGAGCAAAACACCGACGCGATCACCCGGCTGAATACGGGTCAGCAAATAACGTGCAAGAGCGTCCACCATCTGCGCCAATTCACCATAAGACACATCCACCCGCTGCGGACCGGTCAGATCAATCACCGCCAGCTGCCCGGCCGGGTGCGCCAAGGCCTGCGCCGCCATGTTCAGCCGATCAGGAAGATCCCAGCTGCCATCCGGCTTTAGCCCCGAATGCCTGTATATTTCAGTCATCTCTAACCATGCCTCCAGTGCATACCGGGTATGTTATTTTTCACTGCATTTTCAAAGGGCAAGACAGCAGGAACTTGATCTATGTCAGGGTTCATTTCTGCCTTTTCTGGCACCCTCTGTGCGGATACAGAAGAAAAGGCTAATTCCCCATGAAACGCACCATAGCGGCCCTGGCCGTAACCGCCGCATGTACTGCCCTTGCCGCGCCCGCAATCGCCCAATCCCAGGGCGACTGGACCTTTGGGGTCGGCGTCGCCAACGTCAATCCCAAGTCCGACAATGGTATCCTGGCAGGTAGCGCCACCTCCATCGGCGACGACACCCAACTGTCGCTTACTGTCGAGTATTTCATCCGTGACAATCTTGGCATTGAATTGTTGGCGGCCACTCCGTTCGAGCATGACATTACCATTGGCGGGGCCTTTGCGGGTACCACACGGCAGCTGCCGCCGACCTTGTCTGTCAACTATCACGTGCCCACCAACGGCAAAATCAAACCCTTTTTCGGGGTTGGCCTGAACTACACCACATTCTTTGAAGAGTCCTCGGCATTGGGCGTTCTGGCTCTGGAAGACAGCTGGGGATATGCTGTTCAGGCTGGCGCGGACTGGCAGGTGTCGGATCGTGGCGCGATGCGCTTGAATGTGCGCTATATGGACATTGACAGCAACGCCACCCTGGATGGCGTGTCCATTGGTACCGCCGAGATAGACCCCATCGTGATTGGCCTGAGCTACGTGCACCAGTTCTGATCCTTTGTATCCAATGTGATGACGCTCCCTTGGTTCATCATCTCAGCATTTTGCCCGCGCAGTCTCTCTCGGTTGCGTGGGCCTTTTGTTTTCACCAGCATCGCGACTGTGGCCGTGCTATTCGCCAGACCAGGTCTGCAGCAGAAAGATCGACTGAAACGCGGTCAGTCTGAGCAAACAGGACAAAACAGCAGGACCGCCGCCACTGCCTCCACCCCATTGCGACTGCTCGAAGTCACAGGTTGCATCGCGATAGGCAATCCAGGAGCGTTGCATATCGCGCAAGGCTGGCCCCATGCGCGGCGCAGATGACTCCATCTTATCCAGCTCGGCATCCTGCGGTTTGTAGGCATCCTTCAGCAGTTTGTAAGTCTGGTTCAACTGCCCATCCCAGTACTCCCGCTCGCTGTCGATGCACTGCATCATGCCAATGGTTGTAAATCCTTCCGGAGAGGCTTCCATGCAGGCATTGGCCGACATCCCGATGCACTGCCTTCTATCATCAATCGAGTCTGCCTGCATTGCGCAGGTATCCGTTGCCTCATGTGAATAGACTATATCCTGGGCCGAAACGGATGTTCCCAGAAACAGGGCTACCGCGAGGTATCTCTTCACGACATTGCCCCCATCAACTCGCGTCCAATCAGCATGCGGCGAATTTCAGATGTTCCAGCGCCGATCTCCATCAGCTTGGCATCGCGGAAAATGCGGCCCACCGGATTGTCGGACAGATATCCCGCCCCGCCCAGCGCCTGCACCGCCTGATGCGCCTGCACCATCGCCTGCTCAGAGGCGTACAGACAGCAGGCCGCCGCGTCCTGCCGGGTCACCGTTCCCCGATCACAGGCTTTGGCAACCTCATAGACATAGGCACGCGCAGAATTCATCGCTGTATACATGTCTGCTATCTTGCCCTGCATCAGCTGGAAAGAACCGATAGGCTTACCAAACTGTTTACGCTCGGCCAGATAGGGCATCATTTCGTCCATACAGGAGGCGATGATACCAGTGCCAATACCGGCCAATACCACGCGTTCATAATCCAGTCCCGACATCAGCACAGCAACTCCGCGCCCCTCTTCGCCCAACACGTTCTCAAATGGCACTTGGACGTCATCAAAGATCAGCTCGGCGGTGTTTGACCCGCGCATGCCCAGCTTGTCAAAATGCGGCGAGGTCGAAAATCCTGCCATTTCTTTTTCAACGATAAAGGCGGTGATGCCTTTTGAGCCCGCGTCTGGATCGGTCTTGGCATAGACCACCAGCGTGTCAGCGTCTGGGCCATTGGTGATCCAGTATTTGTTGCCGTTCAGCCGATAATGATCGTTCCGCTTTTCCGCCCGCAAGGTCATCGACACCACATCAGACCCGGCCCCGGCTTCGGACATGGCCAAGGCGCCAACATGGTCGCCAGACACCAGTCCCGGCAGGTATTTTGCCCGCTGCGCATCGCTTCCGTTCAGTTTGATCTGGTTGACGCACAGGTTTGAATGCGCCCCGTAAGACAGCGCCACCGAGGCACTGGCCCGGGCCACCTCCTCCACCGCGATGGTATGCGCCAGATAGGACATGCCCGCGCCGCCAAACACCTCGGGGACCGTGACCCCCAGCAATCCCAGATCACCCATTTCCTTCCAGAGCTCGGTGGGAAACACGTTGCTCTGATCAATTTGCTGCGCCATCGGCTTGACCCGATCCTGCGCCCAGCGATGCACCATATCGCGCAGGGCATTCACGTCGTCACCTAGATCGAATTGCATACTTGCATTGAACATTGCGGGCTCCCTCCCAGGGATAATCTCACATTATCTGAACACTTGTTCATTTAGTAGAACAGGACTCGATTCGCGTCAACCGCAACAAACCAAACCCTGTTCAAATCAAAGGTTAGTTGTAATTATTCGCATGGAATACCCGCTAACTGCGCGCACGCACACCGCCGAACAACCGCCGGGTCATTCAGGTCAGTCCATGAAAACTGTCGAAATGTGACCAGCCGCCGCTTTAACGGCGCCTAATCAAACCGATGTTCAGGCGTTATTTACTTTGAAAGACCGCACTGGTTTCGGCCCGGATGATACGGGCGATCAGCGCGCAATCCTCAAGGCTGAACGTCAGCGGCACCCGCATATCGACGATGCCAGCCAGAATACGGTCGCTTTGCGGTAGGTTTTGCTGGCTGGCATAACGCCAACTGTCATAGCGTGAGGTGAAAGCAACAGGCTCGGCGCCCCCAAACCACTTCAGCTCGACGCCGCGCGCGCCACAGCGGCGAATGACATCCTGCACCTTGTCTGCGGCCCAATCGAGCAACAGAAACTGGATCGAAGAGCCGACATAGACTTCGGCCTCAGGCCGGTGGATCACCTGCAAGCCCGGCGTATTCTGCAGACCCGCCTCGATGCAGCGATACCGCGTATTCCAGCGCTCAACCTGGGTCGCCAGATCAGTAAGTTGCGGTCGCAGGATGGCAGCCCGCAAATTATCCATTCGGCCGGAGATATTGGGAGTGTCGTATTTGATGCGGTCAAACACTGCCGGATCGGGTGCCGCCAGATGGCGCTCAAACAACATATATGATCCAGACAGCATGATCGCTCGCGCAGCGATGTCTTCATCGTCGGTGATCAGCAAACCGCCCTCGCCCGAATTCACGTGCTTGTAAGTCTGACAGGAATAGCAGCCAATCGCGCCGTGCCGCCCTGAGGCAACGCCGTTCCACGAGGCTCCCATGGTATGGGCGCAATCCTCGATCACCGTAATGCCCGCCGCATCGCAAATCTGCATCAGCCGATCCATGTCACACAGGTGGCCGCGCATGTGGCTTAGCATCAAAACCCGCGCTTGCCCGGCCTTGGCAGCCAGATCATCCAGATCAATAACCAAATCCTCGGTCACATCCACGAATACCGGTTTCGCGCCAAGCGAGGCAATCGCGCCCGGCACAGGTGCTAGAGTAAAGGCATTGGTCAACACAGCGTCGCCAGCGGTGACCCCTACCGCGCGCATGGCTGTGGCCAGCGCATAGCCGCCCGAAGCCACCGCAAGGCAATACCTCGCCCCCATTTGCGCCGCGAACTCTTGCTCCAGCAGCGCCGCCTCGCCCAGTTCGCCTGGCTCGACGTTATAGCGGTGCAACCGTCCGTGGCGCATAACCGCTAACGCCGCCGCAATTGCGGCCTCGGAAAGTGGCTCTTGCTGGGTGAAGCTACCTGAAAAAATCTCGTTCATTTTGCGTTCTTGAGCCGCAACTGGATGATCGTCAAGGGGTTGAAACAACTAAGGCGTCACAACCCGACCGGTAAACAATCAACCGATAAGCTGCGCCACCATGTCTGGCAGGTCCGCAAAATCATCCAGCAAACCTTCTGGGTTCAAGGCCGCCATGTCCTCGCCCGAGGGACCAAAAGTCACCAACACAGACGGCACTCCGGCCGCAGCCGCCGTGTTGCGGTCGGTATCACTATCGCCAATCAAAATCGTCCGAGCGGGATCACCTCCCGCACGCCGCGCCGCCTCCCGCAGGGGTTCCGGGTTCGGCTTGCGCACTGGCAGGGTATCGGCCCCTATGAGCGATGCAAACGCACCGCGCACATTAAGTTTCGTTAACAACAATTCCGCAAGGGCTTCGGGTTTATTCGTACAGATTCCAACACCGTATCCAGCATACTTAAGCGCCTCAACGGCGGCCATTGCGCCTGGATAAAGCACTGTATGCAATGCTATCGACTCTCTGTATGCATCAAGAAGTACAGGATAATATTCATCTACTATTACCGCATCAAAATGCTGCTCACGCTTCAGCCCATGGGTCAGCATCGCGCGCCCACCCCGCAGGGCAACGGCAGCGTCTTCGGGTCGATTCAGAACATCTCCTAGACCCATCTGACGAAAGCAGCTATTGGCCGCAGCCAGCAAATCACCCGAGGTATCGGCCAAAGTCCCGTCCAGATCAAAAATCACCGTTCGCATTCTCGCCCCTTTCGGCGTATTTTCGCCATATGATATTGCAACCCGCAATTTTGTTTGATGCCGAGATGGCTTGCACCGAGCCTCGCAGCAGATAGAACGGGTTAAACAAGAAAACAAAGAGAAAAGCCATATGAGCACCGCCCTGATCATCCTGGCCGCAGGCAAAGGCACGCGGATGAACTCTGACCTGCCCAAGGTCCTTCATCCCATCGCCCAGGCCCCGATGCTGGCCCACGCCATGCGCGCGGGCAGTGCGCTGGATCCGGACCAGACAGTTATCGTCGCTGGCCACGAGGCAGACGCCGTCACGGCCGCCGTGGCAGATATCGACGAGTCCGCGCAGGTGGTGTTGCAGACCGAACAACTGGGCACCGCCCATGCCGTTGATCAGGCTCGCGCCGCACTGGACGGCTTCCAGGGCGATGTTGTCGTACTGTATGGCGACACCCCCTTTTTACAGCCCGATACGCTAGAACGCATGATCGCGGCCCGTGCCAACGCGGACTTGGTGATACTAGGCTTCCAAGCAGCCGACCCAGGGCGCTATGGCCGTCTGGTGATGGATGGCGACAATTTGGAACGCATCGTTGAATACAAAGATGCCGACGAAGAAGAACGCGACATAACGTTTTGTAATTCTGGTCTAATGGCCTGCGACGCATCGCTGCTGTTTGAGTTGATTTCCAAAGTTGGCAATAAGAACGCCTCAGGCGAATACTACTTAACCGATATAGTTGAACTCGCCCGCGCCCAAGGCTGCAGTGTCACCGCCGTTGCCTGTGACGAGGCCGAAACTCTGGGCGTGAACTCGCGCGCGGATCTGGCCCGAGCGGATGCCGTGTTTCAATGCCGCGCCCGCGCCGAACTGCTGGAGCTGGGCGTTACGTTGATGGCCCCGGAAACCGTCTATTTTTCGCTGGATACCTTCATCGGGCGTGACACAGTTATCGAACCCAACGTGGTATTTGGCCCCGGTGTGACCGTGGAAAGTGGCGCCTTGATCCGTGCCTTTTCTCACCTCGAAGGCTGCCACGTCAGCCGTGGTGCCAAGGTCGGCCCTTATGCCCGCCTGCGCCCCGGTGCCGAACTGGCCGAGAACACCCATGTGGGCAATTTCGTTGAAATCAAAAACGCTGAAATCGCCGAGGGCGCCAAGGTCAATCACCTCAGCTACATCGGTGATGCCTCGGTCGGTAAGAACACCAACATCGGTGCAGGCACCATCACCTGCAACTATGACGGCGTGATGAAGCACCACACCGAGATTGGCGCCAACGCCTTTATTGGCTCGAACACCATGTTAGTCGCCCCGGTCAAAATCGGCAACGAGGCGATGACGGCAACGGGCGCGGTTGTCACCAAGAACGTCGAAGACGGTACACTGGCCATTGCGCGTACGCCGCAGGTCAACAAACCGGGCCGAGCCCAGAAACTGATGGATATTCTGCGCGCCAAAAAGGCCCGCCGCGATGGGGAAAAAACCTAATGTGTGGAATTGTCGGAATACTGGGCACGCACGAAGTTGCACCCATTCTGGTCGAGGCCCTGAAACGTCTGGAATATCGCGGATATGACAGCGCAGGTATCGCAACCATAAATAACAAAGTGTTGGATCGCCGTCGCGCTGTTGGCAAACTGGTCAATCTAAGCGATTTGCTGGTGCACGAACCACTGGCCGGAAAATCCGGCATCGGACATACCCGTTGGGCCACCCACGGTGCACCCTCCGTCAGCAATGCCCACCCTCATTTGGCAGGCTCTGTATCAGTCGTCCACAACGGGATCATCGAGAACTTTAAGGAACTGCGCGAAGAGCTGGCTGTGCAGGGCATGTCCTTTGACACCGAAACGGATACCGAAACCGTTGCATTGCTGTGTCAGCACTACAAAGCCGCGGGGCACACCTCTGCCGAGGCTGCGCGAAAAACTGTTGAACGGCTTGATGGGGCCTTTGCGCTGGCGTTTCTCTTTGACGGTGAAGACAATCTGATGATTGCCGCCCGCAAGGGATCACCGCTGGCTATCGGCCACGGAGACGGTGAAATGTATGTGGGCTCAGATGCCTTTGCGCTGGCCCCTCTTACGGATCAAATCACTTATCTCGAAGAGGGTGACTTTGCCGTTCTGACCCGCACCAGCCTGCAGATCTGGGATATCAACGGCAACCAAACCAACCGAGAAAAGCGCAGGATTCAACTGGATTCGACCCGTGTGGACAAAGATGGCCACAAACACTTCATGGCTAAAGAAATTGCAGAACAACCGATGGCCATTGATCGAACCCTGCATGCCTATCTGTCCGAGACAGATGACATCACGCTGCCGGATGAGCTGGACTTTACCAAGATCGACCGCCTGACCATGGTCGCTTGCGGTACGGGCTACTACGCCTGCATGGTCGGCAAATACTGGTTTGAGCAGATCGCCAAGATGCCTGTCGAAGTCGATGTAGCCTCTGAATTCCGCTACCGTGAACCGCCAGTATCCGATCGCACGCTCGCCCTGTTTGCCAGCCAATCCGGTGAAACTGCCGACACCTTGGCCGCGCTGCGATACATGACCGGCAAAGCAGATCAAATTGTAGGTTTGGTCAATGTCTCTGAAAGCTCGATCGCACGCGAAAGTGACGTTGTGCTACCGCTGTACGCCGGCCCCGAGATCTCGGTTGCCTCAACCAAGGCCTTCACCTGCCAATTGACAATCTTGTTGATCATGGCCTTGCAGGCTGCCCAGCAACGGGGGATTGCATTGCCAGAAGGCTTGCCCAGCGACCTGCGTGCGATACCTGGGCTGATCCATCAGACATTGATGCTCGAAGATGAAATCACTGCGACGTCCCGGGAACTTGCGACTGCCAGGGACATCATCTTCCTGGGTCGTGGCCATCTTTACCCCCTAGCTCTTGAGGGCGCTCTGAAACTAAAAGAGCTCAGCTATATTCATGCCGAGGGATACGCGAGCGGCGAGTTAAAACATGGACCAATTGCGCTGATCGAAGACACCGTACCGGTTGTAGTATTGGCGCCGCGTGACGTGCTTTTTGAAAAGACCATTTCCAACATGCAAGAAGTCATGGCACGAGGCGGTCGAGTGGTGCTGATAACGGATGCAGAAGGCGCCAGAATATCTGGCGAAGGGACGTCCGAGGTCATAACCATGCCGCAAGTCCCAAATGCCTTGGCACCGATTCTTTATGCGATCCCTGCGCAACTATTGGCCTATCACACAGCGGTTGCCAAAGGTACTGATGTGGACCAACCCCGTAATCTGGCCAAATCGGTGACAGTAGAATGAGCGACACACATTTCCTATTCCTTGGACAATTGCGCGCCCTGGCCAATGCCGAACGTGCGGCAGGCATGTCCAGCTACCACAAGATCAAGCGTGAATACTTGGGCCTGACCAATCCGCAGGTCAACGACCTGACCAAGGAATGGCGTCAGGAGATGACAGTGGACGAACGCGTCGAGGTGGCTGATGGCCTCTGGCAGACCGACATATTCGAGGCACGGTTGGCGGCCACCAAGCTGCTGACACAGGCGCGCATCCGCCCTGATGATGCGGTTTGGGACGTCCTGCAAAGCTGGGTGCCCGATTTTGACAGCTGGGCAATGGCCGATCATGCCTGCGCCGCGATCCAAAAGCGCCTGATCGCTGATCCGTCCCGGCTCGACACGGTTGAAACCTGGACCACATCCGAAAACCTGTGGACACGGCGTGCAGCTTTGGTCGCCACCCTGCCTTGGACCAAACAGAACAACCCAAAACCCGAAGAACTAGCTTGCCGCGAGCGCATTCTGGGCTGGGTTGCCACCTATGCGCTGGACCAGAAATGGTTCATCCAGAAATCCGTCGCCTGGTGGCTGCGCGATCTCTCCAAACACGATGCACAGCGGGTGCAGGTGTTTTTGGCAGAGCATGGCGAGCACTTGAAAAACTTCGCCCGCAAAGAAGCGGCCAAGTATCTGGCCTGACAAATCTCTCTCGGTAGCGCCCAGCACTAGGACGCTGCCGAGACCTTTAGCTCAACCAATTCAGTCAGTGGGGCCCCCAGGGCCCGCATGGCGTCAATGGACAACCGGCTTCCCGCACTTGCCTCGCCTGGGATTGGCCGCAGTGTCAGGGTAACCTGCGTGCCCTTAGCACTGCGCACGACTGCCATCTGATCAGTGGTTACCAACGGTGTTTCCATCCACAGGCCCGGCACGGTTGGGTCGCCCAACCCCGCAATGGTGCTGGCTGTCCCGGTAAACCCAGGAATGCTGTCCTCCTGTGGTGAGGTCGTCGCATCATCTAAAGGCGCCGTAGCAACAGTTGCTGGCGCAGGTAACACAGGATCAGCCCCCCCCGAACCCAGTGGAAGCAGATTACAGGCGGACAGAGCGGCAGTGGAGAGTATGATAAGTTGATTTCGCATGAGCCGACTCTACCCTGTCAAATCACCCTTTGCCAACCAGTTCACCCACATTTGCCTTGCCGCAGGCCAAACCCCGCCTTACCTAGGTTTCATGACAGCTCCACTTATCGATCCATTCGCCCGCGCCATCACCTACCTTCGGCTCTCGGTCACTGACCGCTGCGATTTCCGCTGCGTTTATTGCATGTCCGAAAACATGACGTTCCTTCCGAAGAAGGAACTGCTGACACTGGAAGAGTTGGACCGTATGTGTTCCTCTTTTGTGAACATGGGTGTCAAGAAACTGCGCATTACAGGTGGTGAACCCCTGGTGCGCCGCGGCATCATGACCTTCTTCCAATCGATGACCCGGCACCTGGAGAGTGGGGCCCTTGCTGAGCTGACCCTGACCACCAATGGCTCGCAATTGGAAAAATACGCCCAGGACCTGTTTGACGCAGGCGTGCGCCGGATCAACATCTCGATGGACACTATCGACGAGCAAAAATTCGCCGACATCACCCGCTGGGGCCGCCTGCCCCAGGTGATGCGCGGCATTGATGCGGCGCAAAAGGCCGGTCTGAAGATCAAGATCAACGCGGTCGCCCTAAAGGGCTTCAACGAAGACGAACTGCCGACCATTACCGAATGGTGCGCAGAGCGTAACATGGACCTGACCTGGATCGAGGTCATGCCGATGGGCGATCTGGGCAACGAAGACCGGTTCGGGCAATATTGGTCGCTCAAGGACGTACGCAAAGCCTATGAGGATCATTACCAGGTTACCGATCTGGCCGAATCGACAGGCGGACCGGCACGATACGTACGTCTGGAACAGACAGGGCAGAAAATCGGCTTCATCACCCCGATGAGCCACAATTTCTGCGAAAGCTGCAACCGGGTGCGTCTGACCTGTACCGGCGAGCTCTATACCTGTCTGGGTCAGGAAGGCATGCAGGACCTGCGTCCGGCGATGCGACAACACCCCGACACTGACGAGGCGCTGGAACAGGCAATCCGCGCCGCTATTGGCCTGAAACCCAAGGGCCACGACTTTGATTATTCGCGCCAGCGGGCCGACGGACAGATGTCGCGCCACATGAGCCACACCGGCGGTTGAAATGACACCCACAGGCGGCGGCCCAACGCTGCTTTATTATACATATCGCTGCGTTACAGCGCTGCTCTCGCCCTTTGCTTATCGCAAAGTCGCGGCCAAACTGGCCGCCCAAGGTGTGTCGACACACCGACAGCGTGAACGGCTGGGGCACGCCTCGCTGCCACGTAACGATGGACAGGTAATCTGGTTTCACGGCGCCTCGGTCGGCGAAAGCCTGGCGGCTCTGACCCTGATCAACCGCCTGGGTGAACAGCTGCCAAAGGCCCAGTTCCTGCTGACCTCGGGTACAGCCACTGCGCAACAGGTTGTGGCCAAACGGATGCCGCCACGTTGCCGACATCAATTCGCCCCGCTGGATGCGGCTGGTCCGGTACGCCGGTTCCTGTCGCACTGGCGTCCCACCGCTGCTGTCTTTGTCGAGAGTGAGCTGTGGCCCGTCACCCTGGTCTCAACCCGGGCCACGGGTGCAAAACTGGCGCTGGTCAATGCTCGCCTGTCGGACCGGTCAGTAGCGCGCTGGCGCGCAAAAGCGCCAACAGCCCGGTTTATCATGGCGCAGTTTTCCCTGTTCCTGACCCAGAACCAGCATATCTCGGACAGCCTGCTTGAACTGGGGGCCGCCGCAGATCGGGTCCGCGACGGCGGCAACCTCAAGGCCGGCGCCGATCCTCTTCCCATTGACGACACGGCATTGGCACAGCTACGCAATGCTTTGGCCACGCGTCCCACCTGGGTAGCCAGTTCCACCCATATCGGCGAGGAGCAGCCCGTGCTCACCGCCCACAAAACTTTGCTGCAACAACACCCCGATCTGTGTCTTTTGCTGGTGCCCCGCCACCCCGAGCGCAGCGACGAAGTGGCGGATCTGATTGCCAATGCCGGATTGACCTGCGCCCGGCGCAGCAAGCATGAATTGCCAACAGACGAAACCCAAGTTTACCTGGCTGACACCATGGGTGAACTTGGCAGCTGGTATGCTCTGTCGCCCATCGTTTTCCTTGGTGGTTCTCTTGAACCCATCGGCGGCCACAACCCGTTTGAGGTCGCCCGCGCCGGCGCGGCCATCATCACCGGTCCCGGCTATCACAATTTCCCGGAAACCTTTCCGCCGATGATCGCGGCAAAGGGCGCTGTAGAAGTGCATGATGCGGCCCAGCTCGGCCAAGCGGTTGCACGGTGGCTGACCCAGCCCGAGACATTGTTACAGGCACGCCAGGCCGCTGCTGCCTTTGCAACCCAACAATCCGCAGTGCTGGACGGGCTGGTTGAGACGCTGATCCAGCAACTGGATCTGGAGCCTGACCATGGCTGAGCTGTTTGTCACCAATTTCAACAAAAATTTCACCGGGGTTTCAGCCACGGCCGCCAATGTTATCCGCCAACAGATCAAACATCATGATCTGCACCTGGTCGGCTATCCTCTGCCCGGCTGCCCCGACCCGATCACCCTGACCCAGGCCCGGCTTCTGTGCAAACAGCCCCCCCAGGGCCGTGACTTCGCCATCTGGCACGTCCGCCGCAACCCGGAAATGCGCGCAGCCATCTGGTCACGAGACGTCCTGAAACTGCCGATCCGCATCGTCTTCACCTCGGCTGCACAGCGGTTGCATTCCACCTATCCCCGATGGCTGATCCGACAAATGGATGCGATTGTCGCCACCACAGACATTGCTGCGCGCTATGTTGCCAAAGTGCGCGCCGTGGTCCCGCATGGTGTCGATACCGATCTTTTCACTCCCGCCCAAAATCGTGCTTCCGCTTGGGCAGAACTGGGTTACGGAGGTGACATCGGCCTCGCCACAATCGGCCGCATCCGACCCGAAAAAGGCACCGAAGTCTTCGTCGAAACCATGGCGAACCTGCTGCCAAAATTCCCCCAGGCCCGAGCCCTTGTCATTGGGCGCGCCGGACGTGAACACCAGAAATTCCTGACCAGCCTCCATGCCCGCGTCGCAGCGGCCGGCCTGTCTGACCGCATCCTGTTCCCCGGCGAGATCCCAGCCGCCAAACTGCCCCAACTGATGCGTGGATTATCTCTGGTCCTGCAACTGCCCCGCTATGAGGGCTACGGTATGGTTCCCCTCGAAGGCATGGCCAGCGGCGTGCCTTTTGTCGGAACGAAAGCTGGCTATTACGAGGCCTTTTCAGCACAAGGCAATGCCGGAACCACAGTGTCCGTTGGCGCCGCAGATCAGGCCACCGAGGCCGCATTGTCAATCCTGAATGATCCACTTCGTCACGCCCGGATGAGCCAAGCAGCCCGTGACATTGCCCTTCATGGTTTCAGCGCCGCCTCAGAATCCGCCGGAATAGAATCCGTCTACCAGGATCTGTGGCGCAGCTAATTCCGAACACGATCAGGTCCCCAACCAAATCCCTTTCATCTGGCCTGAAATATCTCCGGACAAAGGCAATGGAAATGCCAAGTCAGGCTTCACGAAACCTGACGCTCTCCTCGCCAGTGGACTTTCAACAAAAAAAAGCTAGTCTTGTTAAATCTAACTTAATTGAATTTTGACCAATGCGGTGGAGACTTCTCATGATTGCTCGTTTAATAATTGCAACCTGTATAACTTCTTTGACAGTTGTTGTACCGATCTCATCGTCTGCTCAGGTGGCAGATCGGGTTCTTCGTATACCTGCCAATACTTGCGACTATTCAAAAGGGTCGCTCATCGCGTGGGCCAGTCGCACGGAAGGCTATTCTGCCATAGCCGTCCCGACAGCAACCCAAAGAGTTGATATACCTTGCTCGAACCCTGGCAACAAAGTAGCTGCTACAGACGCCTGGGGATACGACACCCAAGCCGGCGCTGTTGAGGCCGCTAAGGCACAATGTCTAACAAACCTGCCACAAGGTTTCACCAGCTGTACAGTGGTCGCGACGAGTTTTGATCGCCTCAAGTAGGACCAGTCCAAGAGGCGCAAATCGTTGGTGAAATGAAAAAGGGGCCGTTACCGGCCCCTTAAACTGATCGCACGAAATCGATCAGATGGTGGACGGCATGCGCTGTTCAACGATCTCGGCCCACCAGCTACAGCCGGCAGGAATGGCCTCATCGTTGAAATTATACTCAGGATGATGCACGGCTGCAGTATCGCCGTTGCCAACAAGAATATAGGCGCCGGGGCGCTCTTCCAGCATAAAGGCAAAGTCTTCGCCGCCCATCACCAAATCCGCGTGTTCGCAATCGCCGGACACTTTGCGGGCCACGTCAGCTGCAAACTCGGTCTGTTCCTCATGATTGACCATCGCCGGATAACCCCGAATGTAATTGACATCCGCTGCCCCACCAAAGGTGGCGGCAACGCCTGCGCAGATCTCGTTGATCCGCTTTTCCGCCAGATCGCGCATCTCACCGCTCATGGTGCGTACGGTGCCCTTCATCTGCACTGTCTGCGGGATCACGTTGAACGCATTCGACGACGTTTGAAACGAGGTCACCGACACAACGACCTGATCCACCGGATCGGCATTGCGGCTGGCAATGGTCTGTAGCGCCATAACAGCCTGCGCCGCCATCACTGTGGTATCAACAGTCTTCTGCGGCATGGCGGCGTGACCACCAAGCCCCTCAAGGGTAATGTCGAACTGATCTGTCGCGGCAAAGAACGCCCCCGCACGGATGCCGAAGGACCCAACCGGTTTGCCCGGCCAGTTGTGCATGCCGTAGACCTCTTGGATGTTCCAGCGGTCCATCATGCCATCTTCGCACATTTCCCGGCCACCACCGCCGCCTTCTTCCGCAGGTTGGAAAATCACCACCACGGTGCCATCAAAATTGCGGGTCTCGGACAGATATTTGGCCGCCCCAAGCAACATTGCGGTGTGGCCGTCGTGGCCACAGGCATGCATCGCCCCGTCCGTTTTGCTGGCATAATCCAGCCCGGTGGCCTCCAGGATCGGCAGTGCGTCCATGTCCGCGCGCAGACCGATCACTTTACCGGTGCTGTCGCTCTTCCCTTTGATAACCCCCACCACTCCGGTGCGACCAATGCCCGTTACGATCTCATCACAACCGAACTCTTTCAGTTTTTCAGCGACCAGAGCACTTGTGCGATGAGTTTCAAACAGGATTTCAGGATTCTCGTGGATATCACGTCGCCATTCAGTGATTTCCGACTGCAACTCAGCAAAACGATTCTTAACGGGCATTATTAAGTCTTCCTTATTTAAACTGCGGGCATTCGTCGTTCGACCAATTCGGCAAACCAGCTACAGCCAGCAGGAATCGTGTCGTCGTCAAAATTATAGGCCGGGTGGTGGCACATTGCGGTGTCGCCATTGCCGACAAAAATATAAGCTCCAGGACGCTCTTCCAGCATATAGGAAAAGTCCTCAGAGGGCATGATCGGGTCGGTGTTGTCATTGACACTGCCAGACACCGCCCGCGCCGCATCCGCCGCATACACTGTTTCGTCCGGCGTGTTAATCGTGGTGGGATACCCAGCATCCCACTCAACATGTGCCTGCGCCCCAAAGGCAGAGGCCGTGTCTTCGGCAACACGGCGCACCCGCTCTTCGGCCACGGCGCGGTACTCAGGGTCCAATGTACGGACTGTGCCTTTCATACGGACCTGATGCGCAATAACGTTTGATGCGGTGCTGTCAGTTTCAAAGGTACCAACAGTCAGAACCACCCGCTTGATCGGGTCCACATTGCGCGCCACGATGGACTGTAGCGTGACAACGATTTGACAGGCCACCAGAGTGGTATCCACGGCCTCATGTGGCGTGGCGGCATGGCCACCCTTGCCTGTGACAATAATCTCAAAGTCGTCAGAAGACGCCAGAAGGGCTCCGGGGCGAATGAAAAACTCGCCCACTGGCATCCCAGGCATATTGTGCATTCCGTAAATTTCCTGAATGCCCCAACGGTCCATCATCCCGTCTTCGCACATTTCCCGTCCGCCAGCGCCGCCCTCTTCAGCGGGCTGAAAAATCAGGGCAACCGTACCATCAAAATTGCGGGTTTCGGCCAGATACTTGGCAGCCCCCAACAACATTGCAGTATGACCGTCATGGCCACAGGCATGCATCTTGCCCTCGATTTTAGAGGCATAGTCCAGCCCGGTCGCTTCATGAATGGGCAAGGCATCCATGTCGGCGCGCAGACCGATCACCCGACCACTGGTGTCGGTTTTGCCCTTGATCGTTGCCACAACCCCAGTACGGCCAACCCCTGTCGTAATGTCGGTGACACCAAACTCCTTTAGGCGCTCCACCACAAATGCCGCGGTCTGGTGAACGTCAAAAAGTAATTCCGGATTCTCATGCAAATGGCGACGCCAACCAGTGATCTCACTGTGCATATCGGCGAAACTGTTCTTGATCGGCATATCCATCTCCCACTGCTTGACGCACTGTCAAATAAATAAGTTGCCTTATCAAGTATCTCAAGGAGCCAAAGTACAAAGAAATTATACGGTCGTATAACGACCCTAATTGCACCTGATTTGCTCTCCGCCGACCCCAGCGAAAAGCCTGTTTGCATTGAAGAAAATATAGTCATCACAGACTATCAGGGTTTTAGCTCATCAGCCCCTGCACCAACCGCTGCATGAACGCGTGTCCAGCATTGAACTGAGCGACAGTGACGTATTCGTTGGGCTGATGTGCCTGTGCAATGTCACCCGGACCACAGACCACAGCCGAATACCCCGCCTGCTGGAATTGCCCGGCTTCGGTCCCATAGCTGACCACATGGTTGCCATTGTCACCTGTGATTGCCCGCGCCAGCGCTTCGGCTTCGCCGTCTTTCTCTGGCTTCAGGCCCGGTACATCAGATACCATTTCGACTTCAATTCTGGTGTCGGGGTGAATGGCCTGCATCCTGGCCTCGACGGCTTGCACCTGCTGCATGTAAGTTTTGTGCCATTCCACCGAGCTTTCACCCGGAAGCACCCGAATATCCAGACTGAACCGGCAATCCTTGGCGGTGATATTCATTGCCGTCCCGCCTTCGATCTCTCCCACATGCAAAGTGGTCCAGGGGGGCACAAACATCGCGGAAATCGCATCACGATCACCTGCCATGTTTTCAGCGTTGCGCGTATTGGTCCATTCAACCAACGTAGCTGCCTGCATAATGGCGCTGACTCCGGTATGCACCAACGAGCTATGGACCTCGAACCCATGCACATGCGTCACACAGCCATAGCACCCTTTGTGCCCGGTCACGGCCTTCATCATCGAAGGCTCGCCGACAATCACCGCTGATCCTTTGGGCACGACACCCTGCATCGCTTCGATCATCAGGGGCGCACCAATACAGCCGACTTCCTCGTCATAGCTAAGTGCCAATTGCAGCGGCCTGCTGACGCCCTTGTTATGGGCCTCGACCAGAGCCCAAATGGCCAGCGCGTCAAAGCCTTTCATGTCGCAGGTGCCACGACCATAGTATTTGCCGTCCCGTTCGATCACGGTAAATGGATCGCTGTCCCAGGCCTGGCCCTCGACGGGCACAACATCCGTGTGCCCTGACAGCACAATCGCGCCTTCAACTTGCGGCCCAACATGGGCAAACAACGCCGCCTTAGGCTCGTCAGGGGCCATGAAGCGGTGGCTGATGATTCCATGCGAGGCAAGATAGCCCTCGACCCAATCGACCAGCGGCAGGTTCGTGTCACTGCTCACCGACGGAAACGAGATCAGCTTCTGCATAATCTCGAACGGTGTCAAAATTTCAGTCATGATTTAGTATCCGCTATCGGTGGTCAGCACGAAGTGGCCCGGCGTGATTTCAAGGTATTCCGAGGGCTCGGGCTTATAGTCCAGATTATGGATCGGGGACGGGATCGATTTAAAGTTCAGGTCTTTCTCAGATTTGCGCTGGCGCGGATCTGCAATCGGAACCGCTTTCATCAAGGCTTGGGTATAGGCGTGCTGTGGGTTTTCAAACACTTGCGCGCGCGGCCCCATCTCGACGATTCGTCCCAGATACATGACCCCAACCTGATGCGAGACCCGTTCGACCACCGCCATATCATGGCTGATGAACAAGAAACTGATCCCCAGATCAGACTGCAGTTCCATCATCAGATTCAGCACTTGCGCCTGCACCGACACATCCAGCGCCGACACCGCCTCGTCCGCAATGATCAGCTTGGGATTCAGGGCCAGTGCACGGGCAATTGCAATCCGCTGGCGCTGACCACCGGACAGTTCGTGAGGGTAGCGGCGCATAAAGTTACGCGGCAGCTGCACCCGGTCAAACAAGCCTGCGACGCGATCCTGCAACTCGGATCCGCTGGCCAGACCATAGTTACGCATCGGTTCAGCAACCTGATCCATTAACATCATCTGTGGATTCAGCGAAGCAAACGGATCCTGAAAGATCATCTGCATGTCCTGACGGACTTTGTGCATCTCGCGCTGATCGAATTTCAGCACATCACGTCCTTCAAAGCCCACAGTCCCGGAATGCGGGTCAACCAAACGCAAAACAGCGCGGCCTGTCGTCGACTTTCCGCAGCCCGATTCACCAACCAGCGATAAAGTCTGCCCTTTGTTGATGGAAAACGAGACATCTTCCACTGCGTGGACCTGCGCCACGTTCCGCCGCAAAAAGCCGCCTTTGACATCAAACCGAGTGGTCAGATTTTCGACCTTCAACAGCACCTCGTCAGTGCCCTTAATCGGATCAAGGTTCTGACTTTCGACCCCCAGCAACTTCATTGGTTCAGGATAGGCCTTGCCCCGCATCTCACCCAGTTTGGGCACTGCCGCCAGCAGTGCCTTGGTGTAATCATGTTGTGGGTTTTCAAAGATCTCTTCGACCGTGCCTTCTTCGACCTTGTTGCCCCGGAACATAACCACCACACGGTCTGCCATCTGTGCGACAACTGCCATGTCATGAGTGATAAACATCACTGCCGTGCCGGTTTCGCGTTTCAGCCGGTCCATCAGCGCCAGAATCTCGGCCTGAATGGTCACGTCCAGCGCCGTCGTTGGCTCATCTGCGATCAACAGCCGTGGCTCGCAAGCCATTGCCATTGCGATCACCACCCGCTGGCGCATGCCACCAGATAATTCATGCGGGTACTGCCCCAACCGCCGCTCAGGCTCAGGGATGCGCACTTGGCGCAGCAATTCAAGTGCGCGTTCTTCGGCTTGCGCCTTGTTCAGTCCCTTGTGAACCCGCAAACCTTCGGTCAACTGGCGACCCACAGTGAAAACCGGGTTCAATGCCGTCATTGGCTCCTGAAAGATCATCCCGATCTCGTCGCCGCGAATCTCTTTCATTTGATCTTGCATGGTATTCGCCAGATCAATGGTGTCACCGTCACGGCGGTTGAACATCAGTGCACCACCCGCAATCTCACCTCCGCCGAATTCAACCAGCCGCATCAGCGACAGCGACGACACCGACTTTCCAGAACCGGATTCGCCCACCACACAGACAGTTTCGCCCGGGTTGACATCAAAGGAGACGTCCTCGACTCCGACCACAGGTCCATCCTTGGTTTGGAATTCGACACGGAGCCCCTTAATTTGCGCAATCGGTTGGTCAAGCACCCAGGCACTCCTTTGATTATCGTTGTTGTCAATTTTCAGAACGTTACGCCGGCCCAGCAACTCCGTCAAACCCTGTAACGATTTTTCCCAAGGGAAGGCTTGCATTTTTCTGAAGTTCTGTTTCGATATAGACAGTGACCGAATGGGGGGAGAACAGCGCAAGGCAACTAGCGCAGGTCAGTGGACTATTTATTTTCCCCTATGACGGTACAGCTATGAACCGCAGAAATTGCGGCAAAACCCGTGGCCTCTTATAGCTCGGGACAAAGACACATAAGTGTCGACAAGGAGTGTGAAATGAAACTAAAAGCCCTTTTGCTTGGCGCCATTGCCGGTACAGCATTGGCCCCAGCCGCCTTTGCTGAGCGCGGCTCGGATGGTCACGTCAACATCATTTATTGGCAAGCGCCATCGATTTTGAACCCTTATCTGTCTAGCGGCACCAAGGATATTGAATCCGCCTCGCTGGTCGTAGAGCCTCTGGGTCGCTATGACCAAGACGGTGCTTTGGTTGCCTATCTGGCCGAAGAAATTCCAACTGTTGAAAACGGTGGCGTTTCGGCTGATCTGAAGTCGATCACTTGGAAACTAAAATCTGGTTTGGTGTGGTCCGACGGTTCTCCTGTGACCTCGGCTGACGTGAAATTCACGGCTGACTACTGCATGGATCCTGCAGGCGGTTGTGCTCAGCTCGCTAAATTCGAAGGCGTTGATTCGGTTGAAATCATTGATGATTTGACCGTGACTGTCACCTTTGGCGAAGCCAAGCCAAACCCTTACGGCCCTTTCATGGGTGGCCAGTCGCCCATCATTCAGATGGCACAGTTCGAAAACTGCATGGGTGCCAAGGCACCTGAGTGTACCGATGCCAACTTTGGTCCAATCGGCACCGGCCCGTTTGTTGTCACCGATTTCCGTCCTAATGACGTGATCTCGATGGTTGCCAATGATAACTACCGTGACGCAGCTAAGCCTGCATTTGCCTCGTTGACCTTCAAAGGTGGCGGCGACGCAACCGCATCTGGTCGCGCTGTGTTGGAAACGGGCGAGTTTGACTACGCTTGGAACCTTCAGCTGGCACCCGACGTGTTGGCCAAAATGGCTGAAGGCGGCAAAGGGACTACCGTTGCAGCATTTGGTACACTGGTTGAGCGTATCGAAATGAACATGACCAACACTTCGCCTGACCTGCCAGAAGGCGAGCGTGGCACGGCTATGCACCCGCATCCGTTCCTGACAGATGTTCGTGTTCGCAAAGCCCTTTCTATGGCGATCGACCGCGACCTGCTGGTTGAAATCGGTTATGGCCGGGCTGGTCGCCCAACCTGTAATCTGGTGCCTGCTCCGCTGGCCTATGCTTCGGACAACACTGACTGTCTGACACAGGACATCGCTGGCGCTAAAGCCCTGCTAGACGAAGCTGGATGGGCCGTAGGTTCCGACGGTGTGCGTGAAAAAGACGGCGTTCGTCTGTCCATGCTGTACCAAACGTCTACCAACGCCGTACGTCAGGACTTCCAAGCTCTGATCAAACAGTGGTGGGAAGAAATTGGTGTAGAAACCGAACTGCGTAACATCAACGCCTCGGTCTTCTTTGGTGGTGACCCAGGCTCGCCTGACACATTCCAGCGTTTCTATGCAGACGTTGAAATGTATGCCAACAACTTTGATGGCACCGATCCAGAAAGCTATCTGGCTCAGCACACTTGTGATAAGGCTCCCAAGCCCGAAACACAGTGGCAGGGTGAAAACATGAACCGTTACTGTGATCCGCTTTATGACGAGCTGGTTGCTGAACTTGGCCGTACCGGTTCGCTCGCCAAGCGTGGCGAGATCGCCAAAGTGCTGAACGACATGCTGACCAAAGACAGCTATGTTGTTGTGCCTTTGGTTGACCGTGGCCGTGTATCGGCACACGCCAACAGCCTTGGTGGCGTTGTTCTGAACACTTGGGACAGCGAACTGTGGAACGTTGCGGACTGGTACCGCATCAAATAACAGGCTTACACCTCTTGAGGCCCTGGCACATTGCCGGGGCCTCTTGCCTTTCACGATGGGTCATTTGGCCAGCCGTAGCTACGGTGAACCCCACGTGCGACCCCGGAATCTCAAGACACACTTGCAAAGGCGTCCAAGCTTATGCTGACCTTTACAATCCGGCGACTGATCTTATCGGTCCCGACCCTGCTTTTCATCAGCCTCGTGATCTTTCTGCTGCTCGAACTCGCCCCAGGCGACCCGATGGCACAGGTCCCGCTGACAGTTCCCCCCGAAGTCAAAGAAAAAATGCGCGAGGCCCTGGGCCTTGGCCAACCCATGCACATCCGTTTCTGGAAGTGGCTGGTGCAATTCTTCTGGATTGAACCCCAGGTGATGATCGATCATTTCTTTGGCACAACCTATGCCGTTGGCGACCTGCGCGTGATCTCATGGCAGACCCGTTCGCCAGTGATGGACACCGTGGTTCAGCGCATCCCGCAGACCCTGTGGGTTGTTGGCACCGCCTATATCGTTGGTATCCTGATCGCTCTGCCCATCGGCATCTACTCGGCCTACAGACAGTATTCGGTGTTTGATCAATGCGGTACATTTGTCACCATGATCGGATTTTCAATCCCGCCGTTCTTTACCGGACCGCTGTTGATTGTGATCTTCTCGGTGCAGCTGGGTTGGTTCCCATTCATCTATGACACCACCCATGTGGTGAATGACTGGGATAGCTTTGTTTACCAGCTCAGGCAAATGATCCTGCCAGTGATGGTGCTAGCGCTGCAAACCACGGCGCAGATCAGTCGATACATGCGCGCCTCGATGCTGGATAACCTGAACCAGGATTATGTCCGCACCGCCCGCGCCAAGGGACTGAGCGAATCCGTCGTGGTCATGGCGCATGTGCTGCGCAACTCGATGATCCCCGTGGTCACAGTGATTGCTCTGGGCATGCCCGCCATCTTTGGTGGTGCCATTATCACCGAGCAGATTTTTTCGGTGAACGGTATCGGCTCACAGTTGATCACTGCGCTTTTCGCCAATGATCTGCCCACTGTGCAAACACTGACCTTCATCTTTGCGATGCTGATCGTGTTCTTCAACCTGATTGCAGATATCCTCTACGGCCTGCTTGATCCGAGGATCCGCTATGACTGATCTGTCAAACCAATCCCCACTTGCCCCGCCGCGCAGCCAATGGCTGAACGTCTGGGACCAATTGAAGAAACACAAAGGCGCACTGATGGGCGGCGGGTTCCTTCTTTTCATCACTCTGGCCGTGCTGTTTGGACCCTATATCTGGACTCTGGACCCGCAAAAGATCGACTACCGCGCCCGGGACTTCCGACCGGTCTATCAGCTGCTGTTTGATGCGGATGCCAAAGCTGCCTGGGGCCATCCGTTGGGCACCGATCAGTTGGGCCGTGACGGATTGGCCAACATCCTGGCCGGTGGCCGTACCTCAATGGCTGTGGGCTGGGCGGCGATGTTGCTGACCCTGTTCATTGGTACCATGATCGGAGTTATTGCCGGGTACTTCAAACGATTGGATGGCCCATTGATGCGATTGACCGATCTGTTTCTATCGCTGCCAATCCTGCCCCTTTTACTGGTGGCCGTGACCTTGTTCCGCCAGCCCCTGCGCGCCAACTTTGGGCCCGAAGGCGGAATGTTCATCCTGATTGTTGCCATCATTGGTATAACCAGCTGGATGCCGACCGCACGGATTGTACGCGGTGACGTGCTGGCGCTTAAGGAACGCGAGTTCGTTTTGGCTGCACGTTCAATCGGAACCCGACCTGGTGCAATGATTTGGCGTCACTTGCTGCCCAACGTGATCTCTCCGATCATGGTGTCAGCCACGTTGGGTCTGGCGGCGGCAATCATCACTGAAAGCGCATTGTCCTTCCTCGGTGTTGGCTTTCCGTCCGATTTCCCCACCTGGGGCAAGATGCTGGCCGACGCTGTGCAGCGGATGGAGGAATTTCCTGAGCGCGTGATGCTGCCTGGTGTTGCGATCTCACTGACGGTGCTGAGCGTGAACTATCTGGGTGATGGCCTGCGAGATGCACTGGATCCACGAATCCGAGGCCGCTGATCGTCTCTGGCCTCGACAACCGACCAAAACAGCCGCTCCGATTGGGGCGGCTGTTTTTTTTGAGTATTTTGAGAAAAGATGAAGGCTGATTGGTGGTGATACTGGGTCGGCTGGAGGAAATCTTAGTGGAGCTTTTTCCGAATGCGCCGCACCGCTATCCAGACCAGGGCCACAACCGGCACAGTGATCATCGCTGTTAACGTGCCCTTGCTGAGGCCCAGCAGTGCGGCCAGCGGGTAACCGGCATAGGCAACCAAGGACACGCTGTAGTAACTGATAGCGACGACAGACAGCCCCTCGACTGTGGTCTGCAGGCGCAGTGCAAGATCGGCCCGCCGGTCCATGCTTTCCAACAGCGCTTGGTTCTGCGCGCTGCGCTCGACATCTACCCGCGTTCGCAGCAACTCCCCTGCGCGGCGCGCCCTGTCCGCCAAAATTCCCAACCGTGCCTCGGTTGATTTCACAGTGCGCATTGCTGGTTCGTAGCGGCGCAACATGAAATCAGCGAAATTCTGATACCCCTCATAGCGCTCTTCGCGCAGCAGGCTAATACGTTGGTCTACCAAAGCCTCATAGGCACTGGTAGCCCCGAACCGGAATGCCGACCGTGCGGCCATGGCTTCCAATTCAGCCGAAATCGTCAGCAACTGCGACAGGGTCTTGTCGGCTGGCATCTGCCCGCCGGTCATCTGCACCATCATTTCGGACAGATGCGTGTCGAGCCCGCCTATACAATCCGACAACCGACGCGACCGCGAGAACCCCAACATCGACATCGCCCGGTAGGTCTCAATCTCACACAACCGTTGCACAATACGCCCAACGCGTCGGGACCCAGTTTCAGGGCTGACAAAAACCGCAAATCGCATGTGTCCTGCTGGATCAATACGGAAATCACCTGCCATCACCGCGCTGCCATCCAGCACTTCCGAGACCGCCAGGCTTTCGGGGACGAACCAATCGACCAGATTGCGGGTCATTTCGTCAGCTGGAGGGCGTGGTTGAACTCGGAAAACCAGCGAGGTCACCCGTTTTCCCGGCGCCATATCCAGCCAGTCCTCAGGGAAAACTTCAAAATCCACCGGATCAAAGGCCCGGGCGCTGACTCCGGATGAGTAGATCATGTAGCTGACGAACTCGGTGTGTTGTTCCCACTTCAGCTGGTGCCGCCCTATTTGCGCCGAGTGGTGCGTGGCACCGGGTTTTGGATGCGCCGCGCCATGGCGGTCCAGCAAATCGATCAGATGCCGCAGATCTTCGTCGCGATCGCGGTGCACCGCCTGATGTTCTTGTTTAATCGTCACAAAAACCACCGTGCACGGTCCCTGCATGGTGGGAAACGGACGTGCATGCAGCTCATTGGCAAGCTGATAGCGCAGCGGGTGATCCTGAATTGGCGGCATCTGCGGGCTCCTGGCATGAACCCGCAGACTAGCGCCACTGCTCAGAACTGTAAAGAAATGTATTATTTCAATATGTTACCGGAATACCATCGTATACGATAGGTCATTCGAGATGCCTGAAAATTCCATTTCCAGCATTCAACCCACTTAGGATCGCAGGCTTTGCACCACAGTGCCCAATAGACGATGCAATGAAAAAGGCGCCCCGGTAGGAGCGCCTTTTATCTTGGGTATGGGGCTGACTTACGAGATCAGCGTCAGCAGAGTGTCCAGGCTGGCCTTGGCGTCGCCGTAGAACATGCGGGTGTTGTCCTTGAAGAACAGCGGGTTTTCGATGCCGGAATAACCGGTGCCCTGGCCGCGCTTGGAGACAAACACCTGTTTCGCCTTCCAGCATTCCAGCACTGGCATCCCGGCGATCGGCGAGTTGGGATCGTCCTGCGCCGCCGGATTGACGATGTCGTTAGAGCCGATGACGATGGCGACATCCGTATCCGGGAAGTCGTCGTTGATCTCATCCATCTCCATGACGATGTCATAGGGCACTTTGGCCTCGGCCAGCAGCACATTCATGTGGCCAGGCAGACGGCCCGCCACCGGGTGGATCGCAAAGCGTACTGTTTTGCCTTTAGCGCGCAGGCGCCGGGTCAGTTCAGCCACGTTCTGCTGTGCCTGTGCCACCGCCATGCCATAGCCGGGGATGATGACGACACTGTCGGCCTCGTCCAGGGCTGTGGCAACGCCATCGGCATCGATTGCGATCTGCTCGCCCTCGACCTCCATCTGTGGGCCTGTGGTGCCACCAAAGCCGCCCAGGATCACCGAGATGAACGACCGGTTCATTGCCTTACACATGATGTAGGACAGAATCGCACCGGATGAGCCAACCAGCGCACCAACAACGATCAAAAGATCATTGCCCAGCGAGAAGCCAATCGCCGCAGCGGCCCAGCCGGAATAGCTGTTCAGCATCGACACAACCACCGGCATGTCAGCGCCGCCGATGCCCATGATCAGGTGATAGCCGATGAACAGCGCCGCCAGTGTCATCAGCGCCAGCGGCAAGAAGCCACCGGTGTTGAAGTACCAGATCAGGCAAAGAAGCGACAGACCAGCCGCGCCAGCGTTCAGCATATGGCCACCGGGCAGTTTTGTTGCAGTTGAGCCCAGCTTGCCCGCCAGTTTGCCATAGGCAACCACAGAGCCAGTAAAGGTCACGGCACCGATGAAGATACCCAGGAACACCTCGACCTTGAGGATGGACAGTTCAACCGGCGTTTTATGCGCCAACAGCGCGGCAAACCCTTCGAGCCCCTCACGGGCCTCGTGGCTCATCGTCAGAACATTGCCCATTTCGATATGCGCGTTAAAGCCAACAAACACCGCAGCCAGACCAACCAGCGAGTGCATCGCGGCGACCAGCTGCGGCATCTCGGTCATCTGAACCCGCTGCGCGACCACATAGCCAATCGTGCCACCACCAGCGATCAACAGCAGCGACAGTAACCAAAGGCCCTGACCGGGTCCCACAAGCGTTGCAAACACCGCCAGCGCCATGCTGACAATACCGTACCAAACCGCGCGCTTGGCGCTTTCCTGACCGGACAGCCCGCCCAAGGACAAGATGAACAGAACAGCCGCAACCACATAGGCGGCAATAGTGAAGCCAAATTCCATGATCCAGACCTCCTTAAGATTTCTGGAACATGGCAAGCATGCGCCGTGTTACGAGGAAGCCGCCAAAGATGTTGATCCCGGCCATGAAAATGGACAGCGAGGCCAGCAGGATCACCAGGAACGACCCTGATCCGATCTGCATCAGCGCACCCAGAATGATGATCGACGAAATCGCATTGGTCACCGCCATCAGCGGCGTGTGCAGCGAATGCGCGACGCCCCAGATCACCTGGAAGCCAACAAAGCAGGCCAGCACAAACACAATAAAGTGCTGCATGAAACTGGCCGGCGCCACCAATCCAACCAGTAACATCAGGACCGCGCCGACCCCCAGCAGAGTCACCTGCTGCTTGGTCGCCGCCTTAAACGCCGCGGCCTCAGCCGCCCGTTTCTCCTCGGCCGTTAGCTCGGGCACCACCTCTTTGGGTTTGGCCGCAATCGCTTGAACTTTCGGTGGTGGCGGCGGAAAGGTGATCTCTTTCTCAAAGGTCACCGTGGCGCCGCGGATCACGTCATCTTCCATGTTGTGATTGATCTGACCATCCTTTTCAGGGGTCAGGTCAGTCACCATGTGACGGATGTTGGTCGCATACAAGGTCGAGGCCTGCGCCGCCATCCGGCTGGGGAAGTCGGTATAGCCAATGATGGTGACACCATTTTCGGTGACGATCTTTTCGTCCATCACCGTCAGCTTACAGTTGCCACCCTTTTCAGCCGCCAGATCAACAATCACCGAGCCCGGCTTCATCGCCGCGACCATCTCTTCGGTCCACAGCTCAGGTGCCTCGCGGTTCGGGATCAGCGCCGTGGTGATGACAATGTCCACCTCAGGCGCCAGTTCAAGGAACTTGGCCAGCTGAGCGGCGCGGAATTCTGGGCTAGAGACCGCAGCATACCCCCCAGTCGCCGCACCATCAGCCTGGTCTTCCTCAAAATCGAGATAGACAAACTCGGCGCCCATCGATTCAACCTGTTCGGCCACTTCGGGACGCACGTCAAAGGCCAGAGTGATCGCCCCCAGCGAGGTCGAGGTGCCAACGGCAGCCAAACCGGCAACGCCAGCGCCAACCACAAGAACCTTGGCAGGCGGAACCTTACCCGCAGCGGTGATCTGGCCAGTAAAGAAGCGACCAAAATTGTTGCCCGCCTCGATCACCGCACGGTAACCGGCGATATTGGCCATCGATGACAGCGCATCCATCTTCTGAGCACGCGAAATACGAGGCACCATTTCCATGGCAATCACATTGGCGCCCTTGGACTTGGCCAGCTCCATTCCGGCCTCGTTGCCTGCCGGGTTGAAAAACGAGATCAGCGTCTTGCCGCTGGTCATCCGCTTCAGTTCAACCTCACTGGGCTGACGGACCTTGGCGACGATATCCACTGATTTCCACAGCGCCGCTGGTGTCTTGATGATCTCAACCCCAGCCTCCACATAGGTGGCATCAGAAAAACCAGCAGCGGCCCCTGCTCCGGTTTCGATGGCGCAGTCATAGCCCAGCTTTTGCAAGTGACGCGCAGACTCCGGCGTCATCGCTACACGCGCCTCGCCGTTAAATATCTCTTTTGGTGTACCTATCTTCACCGTATTGGTCCCTCTCGATTTAGCCAGGCCCGCACCCGTTAGGTACGAACCGCAATAATTTTCTCTATCGCACGCAATAAACCTGCGCAAACATATTACTGCGGTGCCGCATTTTCGGCTGCAACGCCACGTCTACTTCAAACCCAGCGCCGGGTCTTTTGTTCATAGCGACCCCAATCCGCCCGGAATGTGCGCCGCATCCTGTCTTCCTCTGGAAGGATGAACCGTTTTTCCAGTATCCAAGTGAACACCGGGATCAATGGCAGACATAGCACCGCATCAAACCGCAGAATGAACCCCGCCAGAATAAGAACGTCCCCCAAGTAGATCGGATTTCGCGAGCGGCTGAAAATCCCTGACTGCACCAAATGGCTCGGCGTCTTATGCGGCAAAACAGTGGTGCGCTGGCGTCGCATCTCATTGACAGCCAACGCCGCCAAAAGAACGCCTCCGGCAATCAACAAGCCGCTAACAAAATCAGCCCAAGCGCCGCCAAAGCCCAGCCCAAACGACCAGAACCGCGCCTGCACCCAGGCGCCAAGGACGCAAGCCAGCAGCCACAGCGGCGGAACATCCAACCGCTGCATCAAATATCGCCCCACTGCAGGCCGGTTGCAAATACCATGATCATTGCGGCTTAGTTTCCCCTTCTAAAGCCGACAGGTCCAGAGCCAATCATCATCAAGGCTTCAGAAAGGACAAATTGCCCAAAACCTGCACAAACGACGAATCTCTTCCCGATTGCGTCACGATACTGCACATAATGACCAAAATGCCTACTTAATACTTTGGGTTTCTCCCGCCGGTCGAATTGAGTTTGATCGTACTTTCACTGAG
This sequence comes from Parasedimentitalea marina, assembly GCF_004006175.1. GTDB lineage: Bacteria > Pseudomonadota > Alphaproteobacteria > Rhodobacterales > Rhodobacteraceae > Parasedimentitalea > Parasedimentitalea marina. The sequence goes on along the minus strand of NZ_CP033219.1, from coordinate 1,308,654 downwards.
ATTCGAATATGTTAGCGCCAGCACAAATCCTGTCTCCACTCCCCTTTTAGCTACCATAGTGTGGTAAAAAAGGATTGGTCGAACACCGGCTTTGTGACGGGACGACCAGCTTGCCATCCCCCCTGCTCTGATTAGGATTGTGGCCAGAGGAGATTGAGACATGACATTAAACGGAAAACACGCATTGGTTACCGGCGGCGGCACTGGCATTGGACTGGCTATTGCCCAGGCATTGGCCGCACAGGGCGCACAGGTCACTATTACGGGCCGCCGCGCCGAGGTGCTGGAACAGGTTGCCGTCAACGGGTTGCATGCTGTGCAAATGGACGTGGCCAACGAGGACTCGGTGGTCACCGGCGTCGCCAAAGCCATTGAGGCCCGTGGTCCCGTGCAGATCTGCGTGCCTAACGCCGGCATCGCCGAAGGCCGCGCCTTGCATAAAACGGATATGGAGTTCTGGCGCACCATGATGGCGATCAATGTCGACGGGTGTTTCCTGACCATCCGTGAATGCCTCAAATCGATGCACGGCACCGATTGGGGCCGCGTTATTGCGATCTCCTCAATTGCCGGGCTGAAGGGGCTAAAAGGGGGCAGTTGCTACACTTCTAGCAAACACGCGATGGTAGGCATGATCAGGGCACTTGCCGCCGACTACGTCGGTAAGCCCTATACCTTCAACGCAATATGCCCCGCCTACGTGGACACCAATATCGTGCCGCAAAACGTCGAAAGCATCATGAAACGCACCGGTATGAGTGAAGACGAGGCCATGCAAGTCATGGTCGGCGCCAACCCACATGGTCGTTTGATCGCCCCCGAAGAGGTCGCCGAGGCCGCCCTGTTTTTATGCGGTGTCAATTCCGGGTCCGTGAATGGTCAGGCATTGCAAATTTCCGGCGGGGAAATGTAATGGATCGCGCCAGCTTCAACACATTCTGCGCCGCCATGCCCGCCACCAGCCATGTGGTGCAATGGGGCAATGCTGATGTGTGGAAGGTCGGCCCCAAGGTCTTTGCCATCTGTGGCTGGGCCGACGGGCGCGATGCCTTTACGTTCAAAGTTAGCGAAATCGCCTATGAGGTGTTGCAGGAACAACCCGGTGTCCGCCCTGCCCCTTATCTGGCTTCGCGCGGCATGAAGTGGCTGCAACACTATGATGCGCCTGGCCTGTCCGACATCGAACTGCGGCGACATATCGAGATTTCTTATGATCTGGTTGCGGCTGGCCTGTCGAAAAAGAAACGCCGTGAACTGAACATTCCCGAGCTCCGTCACACCTAAGCCGTCATTTCACGGATTGCTAGCTCGGTTCCTTGACCCGCACATTGGTCGGCACAATCAATGTTGCCAGATAGGTTCGGGTTTCGTCGTCCCAGTCCGCCGGATCTTCTCCATGCGCAAATTCAGCATGCAACTTGATGAGTTTCCAAACTTCAGTTTCCGTCGCGGCCACCAGGCTCGCTGGGCAAAATTCCATGCCCTCGCAATCTCTGCAGGAATATGAGTAAGCATTAGCCATAGTCGATCCTTTTCTATTACCAATAACCAATTAGAGCCGTGATCGGGTTTGACGAGTGTGTGGGGCAGAGTTTTATTTGCCTCGACAGCTCTCCAATCGTCGCATACTAGTCTATATACTTTATGCTTGAAATACATTCACCCGATGAGGCCCCAATGACCGACTTCGCCGCTACCAAAGCCATGTTCCACTTGCCTCAGGGCATGATCTACCTTGATGGCAACTCGCTGGGCCCACTTCCCCTTGCTGCGACAAAACGGGTCGGCGCGATGATGCAGGACGAATGGGGCGAGATGCTGATCACTGGCTGGAACAAAGCCGGCTGGATGAAGAAATCCTCTGATTTGGGTGACCGGGTTGGCCGCCTGATTGGGGCCGAGCCGGGCCATGTGGTGATGGGCGACACCCTGTCCATTAAGGTCTATCAGGCCGTTGCGTCGGCGCTGGATCTGAACCCGACCCGCAAGGTGGTACTGTCCGACAATGGCAACTTCCCTACCGATCTTTATATGGCGGACGGGCTGCTGCGCTCACTTGGGGATGATTATGAATTGCGGGTGGTCGATCCCGAGGCCGTGGTCGACAATCTGGGTGACGACATCGCCGTGCTGATGCTCACTCAGGTGGATTACCGTACCGGCCGCATGCATGACATGCAGGCCATCACTGAACAGGCCCAAGCCAAAGGTATCGTGACGGTCTGGGACCTTGCCCATTCAGCAGGCGCTCTACCGGTCGATCTGGCCGCCTGCAACGCCGATTTCGCGGTGGGATGCAGCTATAAATATCTGAACGGCGGCCCCGGTGCCCCGGCCTTTATCTACGTCGCCCCACGTCACGCCGATCAGGTTCGCCCGGCGCTGTCCGGCTGGTTGGGCCACGAGGCCCCCTTTGCCTTTGATCTCGCCTATCGCCCGGCCCCCGGTGTCGAACGTATGCGCGTTGGTACGCCGCCGGTGCTGCAACTTACCGCGCTAGAGGCCGCGATGGATATCTGGGACATGACCGATATGGCTGCGGTTCGCGCCAAGTCCATCGAACTCTGCGACCTGTTCATCGCCGAAGTCGAGGCCCAGTGCCCCGAGCTAACTCTCGCCAGCCCACGGGACGGTCAGCAGCGCGGCAGCCAGGTTTCGTTCCGCTTTCACGAGGGCTATGCCGCTATGCAGGCTCTGATTGCCCGCGGTGTCATCGGCGATTTCCGTGCCCCTGACATCATGCGTTTTGGCTTTACACCGCTGTATACCGACGAAGCGGATGTACATGCCGCTGTCGACATCATCGCAGATGTCATGACCAATAATCTGTGGGACCGCCCCGAATATAAAATCCGTTCTGCGGTGACATGAGTGTCACCACACGGGCCTATCACACTGACGACGCAGAAACGCTGTTTGCCATCTTTTACGAGGCCATACACGACGGCGCTTCAGCCCACTACAGCCTTGCGCAACGACAAGCTTGGGCACCTGGTTCAACGATGCCGGCAACATGGCCCGACCGACTTGCCGCTCTCGATGTCTGCGTTGCCCAATCCGATGGTGAGATTGCGGGTTTCATGGCCGCAAGCTTGCAGGGTTACATCGACTTTGCCTTTGTGCGCCCCCGGTGGATGGGTCGCTCTGTGGCGCAAACTCTCTATGACGTCATCCTTGAACGGGCGCGCGGTGCAAATCTGACGCGGATGACGACCCATGCCAGCCTGTTGGCGCGGCCCTTCTTTGCCCGCCAGGGCTGGCAGGTCGACGAAATGGAAATAGTTGACATAAACGGCGAACAGCTAAAGCGGTTTGCCATGTCACTGACTTTGGGAGCCCCCCATGAGCAAACCTTATGATCCGTCCAAAGACGGCGCTGAAATGAATTTCAAAGACCGCATGTCCTATGGCGACTACCTGTCGCTGGACATGTTGCTGAACGCCCAGAAAACCTGGACTGACACCCATGATGAAATGCTGTTCATCATCCAGCACCAGACCTCGGAACTGTGGATGCGGCTGGCTCTACACGAGCTGAGCGCCGCCCGCACCTGTCTGCTGGATGGCAAAGCGCACCAAGCCATGAAGATGCTGGCGCGAGTATCGCGGATTTTCGAACAGCTGAACTCAGCCTGGGATGTGTTGCGCACCATGACCCCCTCGGACTATACGGCCTTTCGCGATGAACTTGGCCAGAGCTCAGGCTTTCAATCGCACCAGTACCGTCAGATCGAATTCATGCTGGGCAACCGAAACACGGCGATGCTAAAGCCACATGCCCACCGCCCGGATCTGGTTGAATTACTACAAGAGGAACTGGCGCAGCCTTCGCTATATGACGTGGCGCTAAAGGCACTGGCCCAGGCGTTTCCGCTTCCGGATGAGGTTATGAACCGCCCTTCATCCGAAACCCACCAACCACATGCCGCTGTGCAGGCCGCCTGGACCGAGATCTATCGCGACCCGGAAACCCACTGGGAACTGTACGAACTGGCTGAAAAACTGGTGGACCTCGAGGACTACTTCCGCCGCTGGCGGTTCAACCACGTCACGACGGTTGAGCGCGTTATCGGCTTCAAACGCGGCACCGGCGGCACCGGCGGGGTGAGTTATCTGAAACGGATGCTGGCGGTCGAATTGTTTCCCGAACTTTGGCATTTGCGCACCGAACTATAGTCCAGCGCCTGTACCCGGTTACTGCGGCCTAAGGGCCGCCCCAAACAACGCCGCCAGCTGTGCCATACCAGAGGCATAGCTGGCGTAGTCCTGCGACGTATGTTTGATGCCCTTCATCGCTGCGCAAAAGGTGCGCGCGACCTCGTCAACCGGCCCCGTCAGCGCCACTCGCCCAGCGGCATGTTCTCGCTGTAGCCAAGTGCCATAGACCGACCGCAGCGCGCGCTCGCCTGCGTCAATCGCATCCCCGGCGACGGACATTCCAGCCTCGAACAGCTCGAGCCCATGCGGCGAATCCATCATCGCCTGCATTGCGGGCCCACCCTGCGCCTCAAACGCCGCATGCAGCCGCTCTGCCGGTGTGCCCTCAGTGTCCAACGCCAAAGCGACCTGATCCAGCGCCAGCCCATAATGTGCCTCGACCAGCCCACCAAAGATCGCCTCTTTGTTGCGATAATGCAGGTACAAGGCCGGGCGCGACATGCCCGCACCCCGGGCTATGTCATCCATCGATGTCTTGCGGAATCCATAGGTCGAAAAGGCCGCCCATGCGGATTCCAGGATCGCCTGCTGCTTGGGGTCATCACTTGCTTTGATCATAAAACCGCTTCTGACATTCTTCCTGAAATTTGTCAATTGACATCCTGACATTTACTGATCATTTTGTCAGCACCCGCACAGCAGAGAGTATACCGCCATGTCGACCCGCCTTCGCATCAATGGAAAATCCCATCAAGTGGATCTGCCTGACGACGTCCCCCTGTTGTGGGTCCTGCGCGATAACGTCGGGCTGACCGGCACCAAATACGGCTGCGGCGTCGCGGCCTGCGGCGCCTGCACCGTGCATATCGACGGCGTGGCCGTGCGCTCGTGCCAGGTGGCTCTGGGGGATGTAGACGGAGACATCACCACCATCGAGGGGCTCGGCAAACCCGGCGCCATGGCGGTGATCCAACAGGCCTGGGTCGACCATCAGGTCGCACAATGTGGATATTGTCAGTCTGGCCAGATCATGCAGGCCGCCAGCCTTCTGGCCGAGAACCCCTCGCCCACGGATGCTGACATCGACGAGGCCATGCAGGGCAACCTGTGCCGCTGTGGCACCTATCCACGTATCCGCGCTGCGGTGCACACCGCCGCATCAAAAATGAAAGAAGTCTGAAGCATGGCCAGCATCGGAAAAATCGCCCGCCGCACCTTCCTGATCGGATCTGCCGCCATCGTCGGTGGCGTCGCCTTTGGCGCCTATTACGTCAGCCGCCCAGCCCCCAATCCGCTAAGCCCTGGCGAAGGTGAAACAGCCCTAAGTCCCTTTGTGCTGATCGACCAGCAAGGCGTCACCCTGTTCGCCCCGCGCGCTGAAATGGGCCAGGGGGTAAAAACCACCTGGGCCGCGCTGATCGCCGAAGAGCTGGACGTGGAACTGGACGCCGTTCGGGTGCTACATGGCCCCGCCGCTGCCGCCTATTACAACAGCGCCTTCATTGGCGACGCTCTGCCAAACCGCGGCTATAACGTCAGTGATTTTCAACATTCCCTGGGCGAGACGCTTGGAGTTCTGGCGAGAACCCTGAATCTGCAAGGGACCGGTGGCTCAACCTCGATGAAAGACGGCTATACCCGTATGCGGCATGCCGGCGCATCAGCACGCGAGACCCTGAAACAGGCCGCCGCCAATCGGTTGGGCCTTGACCGCGACCAATTGAAGACCGCCAACGGGATGGTTCAGGCCCCCGATGGCACCACGCTCAGCTATTCTGAGCTGGCGATGGATGCGGGCAAACTGGACCCGATCAAAGCCGAGTTGCGACCAAGCAGCGAATGGCGCCTGTTGGGTAAATCGCAGCCACGCGTCGATATGGTTGAGAAAGCCACGGGCACCGCCGAATTTGGCATCGATGTGCGTCAGCCGGGCCTGAAATTCGCCTCGGTGCGGATGAACCCGCGTCTGGGTGCGGGCATGAACAGCTTTGACGCCAGTGAGGCGCAGTCCATGCCCGGAGTTGAGAAGATCGTCGATATGGGCGATGGCGTGGCCGTGGTGGCCAGCAACACCTGGCTGGCGATGCAGGCGGTGGAAGCGATCAACGTCGATTGGCAAGAGGCCCCCTACCCACCGGAAACCGATCAGATCTTTGCCCATATATCCAAGGCTTTTGACGAGGCACCTAACTCGACCATGCGCGACGACGGTGATGTGGACCAGCTGCCCGAGGGTGCAAGCGAAATCAGTGCCGAGTACCAGCTGCCGTATTTGGCCCATGCCACCATGGAGCCGATGAACGCCACAGCATTGTATGAGGGCAACAAGCTGACTGTTTGGTGTGGCAACCAGATGCCAACCATCATTCTAAGCCGATGCGCCGAAGAGGCCGGTCTGGATAGCGAACAGGTCGACCTGCACACCACCTATCTCGGCGGTGGTTTTGGTCGCCGCGTCGAGCTGGATTTCTCGGTTCTGGCGACCCGCCTTGCAAAACAAATGCCAGGCGTTCCCGTGCAATTGACCTGGTCGCGCGAAGAAGACATGCGCCATGACTTCTACCGCCCTGGTGCAATTGCCCGCATGCGCGGCGCGATCAAGGATGGCGTGGCGGTGCTGATGGACGGCCAGGTCGCTGCCGCCTCGTCCACTGTGCAATTCATGGACCGGATTGCTGGTCTGCCGGCTGGTGGCCCCGACAAGGTCCACGTTGAAGGTTTCTTTAACCCGCCCTACGCAATCCCCAACTTCCGGATGAGCGGCCACCTAAGTGATATCAAGATCCCGGTTGGATTCTGGCGCTCGGTTGGCAATTCCTTCAACGGTTTCTTTGTCGAAAGCTTCATCGATGAGATGGCCCACGAAGCTGGCACCGACCCACTGGAGTTCAGGTTGGCTCTGGCGCGCACAGAATGGGCCCCAGCTGCTGGTGTGCTAGAGGCGGTCAAGGAAATGTCCGGCTGGACTGGTAAAACTCCGGATGGCGTCGGGCGCGGAGTGGCCATGTGCTACAGTTTTGGCACACCCGTTGCCGAGGTGATCGAAGTGGTCGATGACGATGGCAGCATCCGTATCAACAAGGCTTGGATTGCCTGCGACATGGGGGTGGCGCTGGATCCTGAAACCGTCAAGGCGCAGATGTTCGGCGGAATGGCTTACGGTCTGTCCGCTGCCTGTTTCGGCGAGATTACCTTTGCCGATGGTGAGGTCGAGCAAGGCAATTTCCCCGACTATGACGCGTTGCGCATGCACACAATGCCACAGACCGAAGTGCGGGTGCTAGAGACCCAAAAGCATCTGGGCGGCGCAGGCGAGCCCGGCACACCGCCCGCAGCACCGGCCCTGACCAATGCGATCTTTGACCTGACGGGAAAACGTGCGCGGCGACTGCCACTGATGCATGATTTTGACATCATGGTCTAAACTTGTTTCCCAAGATCGTTGATGCGGCGCGCCAGGATTGGCGCGCCGTTTTTGTGTCTGCCGCGACCAATAAAGGACTATCCTGCAATCCCCGTTGCCACCTCAGAGCGGATTTTGCCTTCCCCAGCACCTGGCCACAGCCCGTCGCAGGAATTGCGGCATAGGTTAGGCATCGCGCCGCAAAGTCATCATGTTGCGCACAAATTTCGGCCACTCAGGGTCTCTAACAAGGTTAACAAATCCCTAACGCCGAGTCCCGGCGACACAGAAGTGAGGTCGATCCATGCCAAGCGGTTATCTGGTATCCCTAGGTGCAGACGGAGCCCTAGGCGTCGATGACGTCATAGGCGGCGCATGGACATCTTTTGCCACCGACACCGACCTGGGATCAGGCCAGTGGGTCTTTACCGGTGTCGACGGTGGCACCAGTTACACGGACACGTTAGAGCCCGGCCAGTATTATCTCGCCTCAGATGGCAATGTCTATTTCGTTCCGTCCTATGGCGAGGTCGACACCCTAACCAGCGCCGATGTTGTTACGGCCCCCAGCTACAGCGCCATTCCCAGTCACCAGGTTGATGGGACCTCAGGTGATGATGTTATCAACGGCAGTTACACCGACAGCGACGGTGATAGCGTCAATGATACGCCAGACAATGCAGACCTTGTTTATGGCAATGCGGGTAATGACGACATCAGAACCGGCCCCGGCAACGACTGGGTCTATGGTGGCAGCGGCAACGACACCGTAAACGGCGGCACCGGAGATGACATCATTTATGGTGACGGTAGCGTCTCGACGGTTGAATCGCTGAACTGGGACGCCCAGGGCAGTGATGAGCAAGACATCAGCTCGGGGTTCACTCAAACCACAGGACAAGTCGACGTTTCAGTCAGCTTTTCCAGTGATGGCAATAATTCACCTCAGTTCTCTCTTGAAACCAGTGACACAATCTATGTCGGCGGAGGCGAGAGCTTCAACGACACCTCCTCGTTATATCTATACGGTAATGGTGACGGGGCGACATCGACCACCACCATCAACTTTGCGGCCAATAGCAGCTCGGATGTGATGGACGAGGTCGAAAACGTTGTTTTCCGCATCAGTGACATCGACTTTGGCTCGGGTAATCACCGTGACGTTGTAACGGTCAATGCATACGATGCTGATGGCAATCCTGTTTCGGTGACCCTGACAGTGGCAGACAACGGTGCCAACACGGATACAATCAGCGGCAATACTGTCACTGCGGGCAATGCCGGCGAAAGTGCAGCAGATCAAACCGGCTCAATGTTGGTCGAAATCGCCGGTCCCGTTGCTGAAATCGAAATCATCTACGAAAACGGACTCGACGGGACTCAGGCGGTCTGGGTCAGTGACGTGTTCTTTGACACCATTGCAAATCCACCCGGCAATGACGAGCTAAACGGCGGCCTGGGCAATGATGCGATTTTTGGCGAGGGCGGTGATGATCTGATTTCAGGCGGCCAAGGTAGCGACACGCTGGACGGAGGCAGCGGGAATGACACGATCAACACCGGCGAAGGCGACAGTGCCCAAGGCGGTGATGGCGACGATCTTTTCATTCTGACAGACACTGGCGACGCAGGAAGCTCAACGATTACCATTGACGGGGGCGAGGGAGGCGAAACCGGCGGCGATACTCTGGATTTGAACGGAAATGCGGATCTTTCAACTCTGATCCTGACCACAAACACTGTGGATGAGATGGCCGGCACCGTAGAATTGCTCGATGGGACCCTGGTGACCTTCTCGGGGATCGAAAACATCATCTGTTTTACCCCCGGCACCCTGATCGACACAGCCTATGGCCCTCGTCCCATCGAGACACTGTCCATTGGCGATCTGATCGTCACCCGCGATCATGGCCTGCAACCGCTGCGATGGGTCGGCAGCCGCACTGTAGCCGCCCAAGGCAGCTTTGCACCGATCGAGATCTCACAGGCCCTATTGCCTGATGCCAGCGCCTCGCTGCTCGTGTCGCCACAACACCGGCTGCTGTGGAGCGGCGCACGCGCCCAGATGCTGTTTGGCAGCGACGAGGTGCTGGTAGCGGCGCAACACCTGCTGGGCAGCCCGGCCGTCACCCGCCGCACGGGCGGTCTGGTCACATATACGCATCTTATGTTGGACCAGCACCAGGTGATCTATGCCAATGGGGCGCCCACAGAAAGCTTCTACCCCGGCGATCAGGCCCTGGGCGCCCTCAGCGACGCTGGGCGGGATGAAATGTTCACTCTGTTCCCCGAGCTTCGCAGCCATGCGGGTGCCTTTGGCGATACCGCTCGCCTGTGCCTCAAGTCACACGAAGGCCAGCTGCTCGCGGCCTAAATAAAAGCACCGCAGCCCTTTCGGGTTGCGGTGCTTTTAGAAAATCAGTGGTCATCCTGACCAGTTAGCCATACATCAGCCGCGCCTGCGAAAACGACAGCAGTTGGCTGCTTTTCTCATCCCACAGATGTAGTCGCGCACAAGCCAGGCTTTCGCGGACAGTCATCTTGTTGCTTTCGGCCAACACATTGTGGTCGCGCAACACCTCTGTCAGCCGATAGAACGGGATCCGGCTGTACAGGTGGTGCACATGGTGAATGCCGATATTGGCGCTGAACCACTGCAGCACAGATGGCAGGACATAGTGCGAGCTGCCATGCAGCGCGGCATCATGCAGCTGCCAGTCCTCGTCCTGCTCCCAGCGGGTGTCTTCAAACTGGTGCTGCACATAAAACAGCCACATGCCAGCAGTCGCTGCCAACAGGGTCGAAGGCACAAAGATCAGCAGCACAGGGGCCAGACCGCCAAAATACCAGATCACCAGCAATGCCACGACAATCGCAACGTTGGTGCCCATGGCGCTGACCCAGTAACGCAGGCTGTTCATCAGTCCCAATGGAACCCGGTTCTGCACAAAGAACAAATAGCTGGGTCCAAATCCGAACAGGGTCACTGGGTTACGATAAACCCGGTACATCAGGCGGTTAAAGCCATTAAGTTCGTTATACTCGGCAACAGTCAAAGTGTGGATATCGCCCATTCCCCGTTTACCCAAGTTTCCAGACGCACTGTGATGTGCCGAATGAGTACGGCGCCACACGTCGTAGGGTGTCAGCGTCAGCACTCCGATAATACGTCCAACCCAGTCACTGACATAGCGGTTTTTAAAGAACGAGCCATGGCCGCAATCATGCTGAATTGTAAACAGGCGCAGCAAGAACAGGGCATTGACCAGTGAAATTCCAAACGTCAGCCAGTAACTGATCGACATCGACCACCAGGCCAGTGCCCAGAGTAAGACAAAAGGGCCAACAGTCACGGCCAGCTCAAAGGCGCTTCGCAACTGGTTCGGCTCACGGTATTTGGCCAATGTTTTAACCCAATCGCGCGCTGAAAGCGCGCCGGGTTGCGTCCGGGATTGATCAGTGGATTGGGTCATGCGCCTGCTTTTTGTCGTTGCTTAGCATCCGGATAAACTACCAGAGCGTCATAGCAAGTAAAATTTGAACGAAAACAGGTGTTACGGCAGAGGTTTGCTGACTTAATGTCACGGTGCAACTCATCCCCCTCGCCCTGATACGGCAAACCCACGCAAGCATCAAAAAGTGGAGAAATTTAAAAAATTACTTCAAACCACTCACATCTACTGTCACTACAGTTCAATTTTTGAAACTTTGGGACAGACCAAAATACCAGACAACACCAATTTGCGATTTTTTAATCTGCAACGTCGACCGCAAAAACCACCCCATGGATCAGGCTGAATTCAATTGGCCTCCAGCTCGCTCTCCCGCAGCCCAGGCATGCACCGCCGCTCCAAAGGCCTGAAAAAGAGGCCGAGACACCGGGTCATTTATCGCATCCCACTCTGGGTGCCATTGCACAGCCAACGAAAATCCCGGCGCATCCCTGACATATGTGGCCTCAGGCGTGCCATCCTTGGCAGTGCCATCGATGACAATGCGTGCGCCCGGGGTTTTGATGCCCTGCCCGTGCAAAGTGTTTGTCATCACCTCACGCGCACCCAACATTTTGTGAAACACACCGCCGTCGCTCATTTCCACAACATGGCGCAGAGCAAATTTCTCTTCCAGGCTGCCATTGGGAGGCATCCTGTGGTTCATCCGTCCCGGCAGATCGCGGATCTCGGGGTATAATGTGCCACCCAGCGCCACATTCACCTCTTGGAACCCGCGGCAAATGCCAAAGAATGGTTGTCCCCGCTCCACGCAGGCCCGAACCAGTGGCAGCGCAATTGCATCGCGCGCCCGATCAAACGCTCCATGGGCTGCGGTCTCGGCCTCGCCGTACTCCTGAGGATGCACGTTGGGGCGACCACCGGTCAGCAAAAATCCGTCAAAGGTTTCCAAAAGCTCTTCGACTGACAAAAAGCGCGGATCAGATGGAATTAACAGGGGCATACACCCCGCCACCTCGGCCACAGCCTCGGAATTCATGGTGCCGCCCGCGTGGGCAGGATATTGATCATTGATCAGGTAGGAATTGCCGATAATACCGACGCGGGGGCGTGTCATAGTGGTTCTCAGTTTGTAGCCAGTCGTGTGAACCTAGCGCCAAGATGATATGCTTCGCAACTCCCCAACACGGCGCAGTCGGATGTTCATCGCTGCACAGAGACTATGTTTTCGGTCACCCCAAAGATTGAAGCCGATCACCGAACTATTAGTCCGCAAAAGCAAACACCCACACCGCCTTGTCAGCAATGTGGGTGGTGTCCGGTCAGGTGACCCAAACCTCAATAAGACAGCGGGATTAGATTTCGCCCGCCAAACCAGCGGCTTCTATTCCAAACAATGCGGCAATTGCATCATTGTCCGAGGTGTCGCCTGTTACCCCAACCGCACCAATCACCACACCGGCATCGTCGCGCACCAGCACGCCACCCGGAACCGGAATAACCTGTCCGCCGAAAACTCCGTTTACCGCTGCCATGAAATATCCCTGCGCCTCGGCCCGTGCCATCTGGGCACTTCCCGCCATGCCCAACATCACCGCACCGTAGGCTTTACCATGGGCGATGGAAAACCGCCCCGGCGCGGCGCCATCTTCACGTTCAAAGGCCTGTACATGCCCGCCAGCATCCAGCACTACAACGGACAAGGGGTTCAGGTCTAGCGCACGACCTTTTTCCAGTGCCTTTTCAATAATAGTCCGCGCGTCGCGCAAAGAAACAGCCATAATAGATCCCTTTCATCTGGCCCTAAATATCCTCGGGGGAGTACGAGGGGGCAGACAGCCCCCTCGTTCCTCTCATCAAAAGACTCAACCTGCGGCTTTCAGCTCCAGACGCCGCGCATGCAGCACTGGTTCAGTATAACCCGACGGCTGAACTCGACCTTTGAACACAAGATCACTGGCCGCCTGAAAGGCAATGCCGTCAAACCCAGGAGCCATCGCCTGATAGTCGGCATCTGCTGCATTCTGTGCATCCACCACGGCCGCCATTTTCTGCATCGCTGCCATGACCTGCGCCTCGTCAACCACACCGTGATGCAGCCAATTCGCCAGCGCCTGGCTGGAAATCCGACAGGTCGCCCGGTCTTCCATCAGCCCAACATCATGGATATCCGGCACCTTCGAGCAGCCAACCCCATGATCAATCCAACGCACCACATAGCCAAGGATACCCTGCGCGTTGTTCTCAATCTCCTGGCGGATCTCATCCTCTGACAGGTTTTCGCCCGTCTTAACCGGGATCGTCAACAGGTCCTGCAGCGATCCCCGTGCGCCACCGGCCTTCAAACCGTCCTGCACGGCCAGCACATCCACCTTGTGATAATGGGTCGCGTGCAGGGTCGCCGCTGTTGGCGATGGCACCCAGGCACAGGTTGCCCCAGCCATAGGATGGCCAACCTTAGCCTCTAGCATCGCCGCCATCAGATCCGGCATGGCCCACATGCCCTTGCCAATCTGCGCTTTGCCCTTCAGCCCACAGGCCAGGCCAATATCAACGTTGCGGTCTTCGTAGGATGTAATCCAGGGCGTGGTCTTCATCTCGCCTTTGGGCATCATCGCGCCCGCCTCCATCGAGGTGTGGATCTCATCGCCGGTGCGGTCCAGGAACCCTGTGTTGATGAAGGCCACCCGGGACTTCGCCGCCCGGATACACTCTTTCAGGTTCGCGCTGGTGCGGCGCTCTTCGTCCATAATGCCGATTTTGACAGTATTTGGCGCCAGGCCCAGCGCCTGCTCCACATGATCAAAGATCCGGCAGGCAAATGCCACTTCTTCGGGGCCATGCATCTTGGGCTTGACCACATAGACCGACCCATGCGCCGAGTTGCCGCTGATCGCCTGCAGATCATGCATCGCGATCATCGCTGTGGTCATCGCATCTAGAAGACCTTCGCCAATCTCCAGACCGTCGCGATCCAACACCGCCGGGTTGGTCATCAGATGCCCAACATTGCGCACCAGCAACAGCGCCCGGCCCTTCAGCGAAGCCTCGGCCCCATCCGGCGCGGTGAACTGAACATCCTGGTTCAAGACCCGTGTAAATGTCTTGTCGCCTTTGACGATCTCTTCGCTCAGATCGCGCTTCATCAGGCCCAACCAGTTGGAATAGGCCAGAACCTTGTCTGTCGCATCAACCGCGGCAACACTGTCTTCGCAGTCCATGATTGTCGACATCGCTGATTCCAGCGTGATGTCGTTGATCCCTGCTGGATCATCCTTGCCGATATTACCCGCAGCATCGATCTCGATGATCACATGCAGACCGTTGTTTTTCAGCAGAACCCGCGATGGCGCCGCAGCCTCGCCAACATGTCCGGCAAAACCTGCAACAGTGCCAAGCGACGGCACCAGTGCTCCGTCAACAACAGACAGTTCAGCGACATCGGCCCAGGACCCGCTTGCCAACGCAAAGTTCGCATCCAGAAAGTCACGCCCCCAGGCTACTACCCGTGCGCCCCGCGCCGCATCGTACCCTTTGCCCTGTGGTAGATCGCCCATAGCATCGGTGCCATACAGCGCATCATACAAAGAGCCCCAACGTGCGTTCGCCGCGTTCAGGGCAAAACGAGCATTGGTGATCGGCACCACCAGTTGCGCGCCCGGCACTTCGGCGATCTCGGGATCCACGTTTTGCGTCTCGATCTCGAAATCGGCGCCCTCGGGCAGCAAATATCCGATCTCGCGCAGAAATGCCGTGTAGGCCTCGGCGTCATGCGCCTGTCCGCGGCGGGAGATATGCCAAGCATCGATCTGACCCTGCAAGTCCTTACGTTTGGCCAGCAGAGCCCGGTTTTCAGGACCCAGTTCATGCACAAGGTTGCTCAACCCCTGCCAGAAGGTATCCGCCGCCACGCCAGTGCCCGGCAAAGCTGCCTTTTCAATGAAATCGACGTATTCAGCTGCGACTTGCAACCCCTGCTTTTCGACCCGAAGTGTCATCATTTCCCCTACGGTATACAATTGTATTCCGCGCCTCCTTAGAACATATATTTCCTATCAGCAACAAACCGACACTCAAAAAATCCAATATTCCGCCTCTATCTGCTGCAAAAATACCCGTTGCAGTCGGTCTCTGACCAAATGCCAAGGTCTTGGACCTGGCTAATTACTCCTATCCACTTGCAGTTGCGCGGCCTTGCGGTACACCTGTGCCACAGCGTGACCAAGGAGAGTGACATGACCGAACCGGCCCCTCAGACGATCTATCTCAAGGACTACACCCCGTTTGGCTATCAGGTAGATTCGGTTCACCTCACCTTTCACCTGTCCCCCACGACCACCCGCGTGGTCAGCCGCATCGAATTTACCCCTCTGCCTGATGCCACGGACAAACGATTCTTTCTGCACGGCGAGCAGCTGAAACTGATCGCTGCCAAAATCGACGGCCAACCCGTGTCCCCCGAGGTCACCCCGCAGGGGCTGACCTGCGATACCCCTGACGCCCCATTCGTCTGGGAAGCCGAGGTCGAGATTGACCCGGCCGGCAATACCGCACTTGAAGGTCTGTATATGTCGAATGGCATGTATTGTACCCAGTGCGAGGCCGAGGGTTTTCGCAAAATCACCTATTACCCCGACCGCCCCGACGTGATGAGCATCTTTACTGTCAGAATTGAAGGCGACGAGAAGGTCCTGTTGTCCAACGGAAATCCAACCGACAACGGTGATGGATGGGCAGAATGGCACGACCCATGGCCCAAACCCGCCTATCTGTTTGCACTGGTGGCTGGCGATCTGATCAACCACCCCGACAGCTTCACCACCGCGTCTGGCAAAGACGTCGAGCTGAACATCTGGGTGCGCCCCGGTGACGAGGGCAAATGCGCCTTTGGCATGGAAGCCTTGAAAAAGTCGATGACCTGGGATGAAGAGGTCTATGGTCTGGAATATGACCTCGACATCTTTAACATCGTCGCCGTTGACGACTTCAACATGGGTGCAATGGAAAACAAAGGGCTGAACGTCTTCAACTCCTCTTGTGTCTTGGCCTCACCCGAAACCTCGACCGATGCCAATTTTGAGCGCATCGAGGCGATCATCGCGCATGAATATTTCCACAACTGGACCGGCAACCGCATCACCTGCCGTGACTGGTTTCAACTGTGCCTGAAAGAAGGGCTGACGGTGTTCCGCGACAGCCAGTTCACTTCTGATATGCGTTCTGCCTCTGTCAAACGTATCTCGGATGTGATCGATCTGCGTGGTCGCCAGTTCGCCGAGGACAACGGCCCGCTGGCGCATCAGGTCCGGCCCGATAGTTTCCAGGAAATCAACAACTTCTACACTGCCACCATTTATGAAAAAGGCGCCGAGGTGATCGGCATGCTGAAACGTCTGGTCGGCGATGAGGCCTACGCCAAGGCGGTGGCTTTGTACTTTACCCGCCACGACGGTCAGGCCTGTACCATCGAGGATTGGCTGCAGGTCTTTGAGGACAGCACCGGCCGCGATCTTAGCCAGTTCAAGCTGTGGTACAGTCAGGCCGGCACCCCGCGGATCACGGCAACTGAAGCTTACGCCGATGGCACCTATACCCTGACGCTGGAACAATCGACGCCGCCCACACCGGGTCAACCCGACAAAGACCCCCGTGTCATACCCGTAGCCGTGGGCTTGTTGGGCCAGAACGGCGACGAGGTCCAGGCCACTCAGGTGTTAGAGCTGACCGAATCCAAGCAGAGCTTCACCTTCGAAGGCTTATCCACCAAACCCGTCCCCTCGATCCTGCGCGAGTTTTCCGCCCCGGTGATCCTGCAACGTGAAACAACCAACGCCGAGCGTGCCTTTCTGCTGGCTCATGACAGCGATCCGTTCAACCGATGGGAAGCGGGCAACGCATTGGCCAAGGAATCGCGCATTGCCATGGTGCTGGACGGCGCCGCACCGGACACTGACTATCTGGATGCACTGACCAAACTGGTCCGCGATGACAGTCTTGACCCGGCCTTCCGCTCGCTGGTCTTGTCGCCCCCCAGTCAGTCGGATCTGGCCCAAACCCTGTTTGAGCGCGGTCACACACCTGATCCACAGGCCATATATAACGCCGCTGAAACCTTTACCCAGACCCTGGCCGAGGCGTTGACCGACAGCCTGCCCCGTCTTTATGCCGACACCACTGTGCAAGGGGACTACAGCCCCGACGCTGCAAGTGCGGGCAAACGAGACCTGAACGCGCGTATCTTGTCCTTGCTGACCCGTCTCGATGGTGGCGATCAAGCGGCCCGTCAGTATGCTGCAGCAGACAATATGACCGTGCAAAACGCCGCATTGGCCAGCTTGCTGAAAGCAGAGAAAGGCACAAGCCAATCGCAGGCCTTCTTTGAACAATGGAAAGGGGACCGGTTGGTGATGGACAAATGGTTTGGTCTGCAGATCGCCTGCGCCGCCCCAGCCAAGGCTGCGGGTCTGGCCGAATCCCTAACCAACCATGCCCTGTTTGACATGAAAAACCCAAACCGGTTTCGTGCCGTGATGGGCGCACTGGCCATGAACCAGGCTGGCTTTCACTACGCCGGTGGCGCAGGCTATCAACTTCTGGCCGACAAACTGATCGCACTGGATGCCCTGAACCCGCAGACAACGGCCCGCATGTGCTCGGTCTTTCAGAGCTGGAAGCGCTATGACCAGCCCCGTCAGGATTTGATCCGCAGCCAGTTGGACCGAATCGCGGCAACAGAAAACCTCAGCCGGGACACAAATGAGATGGTGACAAGGATTCTGAACGGCTAGCCGCGATTTAGCGGTTGAAACGCCGCAAATTCACAGGTCAATCTGGATGGGTATTTTACGCGCCTCAATTTCTGGAGTTCATATAGTGCCCCTTCTTATTGCCATTATCGGGATCGCCACCACGGTCTATTTCTTTCTGAACCGCGCCCGCAATGCGGCCCATCTGGCCGGTGATCTGGTGGATGTTGCAAAGGATGTCCAACTGGCCGCACGGCGGTTCGGCTTTCGCCGCAAAACCAACGTGCATCCAGTTGAGAACGTCGAGGACAGCAACCTCGCGATCGCTGCCTTGGCGATTGCCTTCCAGGAACTTGACGGTCTGCCGACCCGTGAACAGCGCAGCAAATTGACTTTTCAGTTGCAAACTCAACTGCACATGGACAGCGACGCGGCAGAAGAAGCCATTGTTCTGGGCCGCTGGCTGGTCTCGCAATGCGGCGGAACAGATGCCGCAGTCTCCAGATTGTCCCGCAAGGTCTATAGGCTCAGTGGCGCAGAGGCACTGCAACCTTTGATGTCGATCATCAAAGGTTGCTTGGCAGACAGTGGACTTAGCCAGCGCCAGACAGAAGCACTGGACGATCTGCGGACCGCCTTTCGGATATCCAGATCGTAACAGTTGCCCAATGCCAGCAGACCGGAGGTCGCCAATGAGCGAAAACTTCAATTTTTCCAGAAATTCCCGCTCTCCTCAGCTCATTGCGATTCTGGTCACAGTCTATGCGGTTCTAATTGCTCTTCATTTCACCATTGATGCCAGCTGGTGGATCGTCACCGTTTTGGCATTGCCAACATTACCAGCCGCTTGGGACTATTGGCGCGATACTCTCTCCGGTCTTTCGCTCGGCCCGGACCAAATAGAGTGGTACAGCGGCCAACAAACCGGAAAATTGGCCCTGAATAAGGTGAAACTCGCCCGTTTCGACACCAGATGGGACTTTTCCGTACGGGTCACCTTCATCCTGGACAGTGGTAAAAAGCTGCGTTTGCCGCCGCAGGTGGTCCCGCCGCATCGCCAGCTTGAACCAGAACTGCAGGCGCGCGGCATTCAAACTCGGCGACATCACTTTAGGGTCTTTTGATACTGCGCCCCAAGTGATGCATCCCTGGACCGCGTCACGCGAATACCCCAATTCAAAACCCGAAACTCCCCATCCTTGCCCTTTTTGCGCCCCATTGCCGAGGGATGGTAGCTCAACAAATTCTGCTGCCACCTAACCGGATATTGCTGATGCTCAACCTCTCCCGACAGGCGCGAGATACCATCTCTCGAATGGTCAATCCCTTCAAGAGTCGGTTCGGCCTGCCCCAGAAGGAACAGATGGTCGCGCGGGCTCATCCCGTTGACACCACATTTTCACGCATCCGCCCCGAGGACTGCTTATCAATCCCCGTTATGGACCAAGGCGCAGATGACATTGCATGCCGCGACGCTCAGGCACGTGGTCAATATTTAGCCAGACAAGAGCGCTGGGATGAGCTGTCGGCCGAAATCGAAGCCGCAGACAAGGGTCGAGACAAAACCCCAGGCGGCATGCCGGTGTCGGATCTGCTTGCATATGGGGCCCGCGCGGATGTGGTCAATGCCGTTGAACATGCCCTTGGCGAAGGCCACACGGCGGACTCCCGCCCGCTAATCGACGGCATTATGGCCCTCGAGGCGGTGCGGATGCCGTACCGAAACGATCCCTATATCGCAGGTGTAGTGGCTTTGGCCCATATCGACATTGGTTGGGTCTGGCGTGGCACCGGTTGGGAAAACACACTTCCGCCCGTCAACCGACAGCGCTGGTCGGCCCATTTTGATCGCGCCGCAGCCCTGCTGGCCCCGTTCAACAGCACACAACTGAGCAGCCCGTTTCTGGCGGCGACCAGCTGCGCCATGTTACAGGGCAACTGCACGGACGCGATCACTGTCGCCAATGACTATGAGCGTCTGATCAATCTCGACCCTACGGACAGCCGTCACTTCCGTGCTCTTGGCAATCATATGCTACCGCGCTGGTCCGGTACTTATGCGGCTCTCGAACTTGAGGCGCGCCGCACGGCTTCCCGCACCGAGTCTATCTGGGGTGCTGGTGGCTACACATGGGTCTATTTCGATGCCATTTCTAATGACGAACAGGCCTGTGCGCAGGTTGATGTCGAGTTTTTCCTCGACGGGCTGCATGACATCGTAGAAACCCGCCCAACCCAGGAGATGATCAATCTGCTTGCCTCCTACTGTTCAGTAGCCCTGAGCAATGGTCTGGGACTGTGTGAGCAGGCCGATTTACCGCGCTTGCAAATTGCCGAGGCCGCAGATTGGCTGGTCAGGGACCACCTATATGAATTGCATCCGTTGATCTGGGCCCACGCCGCTGACGGGTTTGACAACAATGCCAGAATTACCTCCGCCAGCCGATTTGCGGCCCGTGGCCGCGCCGATGCCTTGCAAATTATTGCAGATCTGTTCCGCGAGGAAATCGATCGGGGTCACAAAGTCACGTTCACCGCCGAGGGTCCCCAACTGACCCATGTCTGAACATCCAATCACAACGCCGAGCAAAAGTGCCACGGGTTCGCAATGCGCAGGATTTGGATTTGCGAAACGCCAGCAACAAGAATGCACCTGTGGTTCTCGTTGCTAAAATAGCTCATATAGAACCAGCACCATTGAAACTGGTAGTGAACCAGTAGTGGGACGCGTCAGGGCAAAAGGCCCTGACAACGTAACTATTGGCTGTCAGCGCTTTTTCATCGCATCCATAAGCGCTGCACCCAACGCGCCTCCACTATCACCACCGCCCTTTTGAGCCTTAGGTCCGGCAGACATCGTCTGTTTGCCGCGCGCACCTTGACCGCCTCCGCCTTGTTTTCCACCCGGCTTACGGTCCGACGGTCTGCCTCGCGCCGCCCGGTCTTCTCGCGATGATGCACCGCCATCCTTGCGCATGGTCAGGCCAATGCGTTTGCGCGGCACGTCGATCTCGGTGACCGTGACCTTCACCACCGCACCTGTCTTCACCACCTCATGCGGATCTTTGACAAACCGGTCTGCCAATTGGCTCACATGCACTAAACCGTCCTGATGCACGCCAATATCCACAAAGGCGCCAAAGGCCGCAACATTGGTGACAGTGCCCTCCAGCACCATACCCGGCTTCAAATCCTTGATGTCTTCGATACCATCGGTAAACGTCGCGGTGACGAAACTGGGACGTGGGTCGCGGCCCGGTTTTTCCAGCTCGGCCAGAATATCACGCACCGTCGGCAAGCCGAATTTATCATCCACAAACGCCTCGGCCTGCACACCCCGCAATGCAGAGGGATCGCTGGCCAACACTCGCAGATCCCGCCCACAAGCCTTTACGATCTTGCGCGCAACACCGTAGGCCTCGGGATGTACAGACGATCCATCCAGCGGCTCAGCCCCATCGCGAATACGCAGGAAACCAGCACATTGCTCAAACGCCCGTGGCCCCAGACGCGCAACTTTCAGCAGTTCCCTGCGCGAGGCAAATGCACCGTTCACATCGCGATGCGCTACAATGGCTTCGGCCAGTCCCGGCCCAAGTCCCGAGACATGCGCCAACAAGGGGGCCGACGCCATATTCAGGTCCACGCCAACCCCATTCACCACGTCCTCGATCACAGCCTCCAGCGACTTCGACAGCTGATGCTGGTCGACATCATGCTGGTACTGTCCCACGCCAATCGACTTGGGCTCGATCTTGACCAGTTCCGCCAGTGGATCCTGCAACCTTCGCGCAATAGACACCGCACCGCGCAGAGAGACATCCAGATCCGGGAATTCCCGCGCCGCCAGTTCGGACGCCGAATAGACCGAGGCTCCAGCCTCGCTGACCACCACCTTGGTCGGCGCCTTGACACCCGGCGGCAACAGCTTCAGTGCATCCGCAACCAAACGTTCTGTTTCCCGGCTGGCGGTGCCATTGCCGATGGCGATCAGCTCAACCCCGTGTTGGACCACCAGCTTCAGGATCGCCGTTTCGGCTCCACGCAGATCATTCTTTGGCTGAAAAGGGTAGAACGTATCTGTCCCCACCATTTTCCCGGTCGCATCGACCACTGCCGCTTTGACACCGGTGCGAATGCCCGGGTCCAGCCCGAGTGTCACCAGCGCACCGGCCGGAGCCGCAAACAGCAGGTCTTTCAAATTGCGCGCAAATACCCGGATCGCTTCATCCTGCGAGCGTGCACGCAGATCGCTCATCAGGTCCAGCATCATCGACAGGCTCAGCTTCACCCGCCAGGCCCAACCAGAAATTTTACGCAACCAGATATCGCCTGGCCCCTTACCGCCAGCCTGAAACTGCGCCGCCACCATAGTCTCTGCCCGGGCAACGCCTTCTTCAGGTTCTGGTCCGATGTCCAGTGTCAGCACACCCTCGTTTGATCCGCGCAGCATCGCCAGTGCGCGGTGCGACGGCACAACAGCCCAGCGCTCACGATGGTCGAAATAATCCGAAAACTTGGCCCCTTTGTCCTGCTGTCCGTCCACAACGCGAGACGTCAAAAAGGCCTCTTTTTGCAAGAAACTCCGCAGGTTTCCCAGCAGGCTGGCGTTCTCCGTCAAGCGCTCCACCAATATGTCGCGCGCGCCGTTCAGCGCGTCTTTCACAGTCTCGACGGCCTCAGAAATATACCGCTCTGCCAACGCCTCGGGCGCGACGGACCGATCCGCAAGAATCGCATCCGCAAGTGCCTCCAGCCCGTTTTCACGCGCGATCATCGCTTTGGTCCGGCGTTTCTTTTTATAAGGCAGATAGATGTCTTCCAATTGCGCCTTGGTCTCAGCCTTGGCAATTGCGCTGGCAAGATCCCCGGTCAGTTTGTCCTGCGATTTGATCGCATCCAGAATACTCACACGCCGGGCTTCCAGTTCGCGCAGATAGGACAACCGGTCAGCCAGTGTCCGCAACTGTGTATCATCCAAGCCCCCCGTCGCCTCTTTGCGGTAGCGGGCGATGAAGGGAACGGTTGATCCTTCATCCAGCAGCGTCACCGCCGAGGTCACCTGCTCGGGGCGGGCACTGATCTGTGTGGCAATGGAATGGGCGATACGGCGGGCGGTATCCACGGCGGCCTCCTCAGGTCTGTTGGGACATCCTTCATACCCCCACTGTCAAAGGCCGCCAAGTGGTCATGCGCGCACAGCCAGAGAATTCGCAACCACTCGCGGATCTGCTATCCGTTAGATCACACCAAGTTTCGCATTTAAACGTTCTATTTCAGCCTCATACCACGCGATAGTCGCCTTGGGGTCCTCGCGAAATGCTTTTGCAAATGACGCTGGAGCCTCGGTATTCTCGTCATATTCGGTGGCCCAAACCATCATGCCCAGAAGTGCGGGTAATAAGGCACGTGCTTTGCGGGTTGGTAGATAAAAAACTTTACTCCGCTTATTCGGATCCACATGACGAGTCACCATTGCTTCGTCTTCCAACCGCGCAAGCCGGTCCGCCAGAATGTTGGTTGATATCCCCTCCTCCGAGGCCGCGAACTCTCCGTAGTATCGTTTTCCGTGCAGCAGAATATCCCTCAGCAGGACAAAGCACCATTTGTCGCCAAAAACCCCGGCAGCATAACGAACTGGGCATCCGGACCACATGATTTTATCAGACTTTTTCATAACGCCAAACTAGCAGAAATATTTTCACTTGCAATTTGAAAGCGCCCAGCCAACAATCCACTTGCAAAATAAAAGTGAATCGGAGAACGAAATGCCCTCACCCTTTGTATGGTTCGACAATATCGGAACGAAGCGGAACGAAACGACTGACTTTCTAGGCAAGACATTCGGTTGGTCGGCCAATGACATCGGCCCAATGACATTTCTGACTGATGAGGGTGAACTGCCCTTTGCCGCGACCTGTGACAGCATGGAAGGTGTCAGCGGATGGGTGCCATATATTGAGGTCGAGGATCTGGAACTCGCCGTAGCCAATGCCGTAACAAATGGCGCAAAAGTCATTGCAGAGAACCTGATTGGCCCTGCCGGAACAGCGACTTTCATGCAAGATCCCGGTGATGCTCCGCTGGCGTTGTGGAAACGGGGTGAAATGGCCAAGCCATGACCAAGCATTTGATTTCTGTAATGGCCTTTATGTTGGTCACATTTGCAGTTCAGGGGTTTTCGCACTTTCTGCTGAATGCAGATCACTTTGCCGCAATGGGGTTCCTGCGAGAGACACCCATAATGCCAATGGGGTTTACCGTGATGATCATTCAAGGGTTTATCTTAAGCCTTGCTCTGTCGCGATGGGGCCCATCACAGCCAAGCCTGCGTGACGCGATGATCATTTCTTTGGCGTTTGGCCTGTTTCTCGCCTCTTACATTGTCCTGACGGAGCCGGCCAAATACACCGTGCCGTCCATTTTGGCCTGGATCAGGGTTGAGGCGACTGCCAGTGCGTCTCAATTTGTACTGTTTGGCATCCTATTGGGATTGATCCACCGAAAGTTCGCATAGAGGCCGAACTCTAATACCGATGCGCCGCCTTCATAGGCTGTGCATCGGCCAAACAAAGTTCAGCTACTTCAATCCAGCAGCTCAGGGGTATGCTCCGCGCCCCAAACGCGAAGCGCCGTCATCATTGGACCAAGCGCCTGCCCACTATCGGTCAAGTGATATTCCCAGCGTGGCGGGTTTTGCGAATATTTCCGACGCTCCAACACGCCGCCCTCTTCCAGCTTACGCAACCGACCTGACAGCGTGTTGGGCGACACTGCCAGTACATCCTGCAAGTCCTGAAACCTTCGCGACCCCTCCAAAAAGAACTCGCGCAGGATCAGCAGTGACCACTGGTCGCCCATCACATTCGATGCCCGTTGGATCGGGCAATTTCGACGTTCATCCTGTTCCATGTATTTTATTTAGGGTCGTCCCTTGCAAATGTGAAGTCACTCCTCATTTTGAAGTGACTACAATAATTGAAGCCACTACGCTCGGAGACCACAATGTTCGAAACCATCGCAACCTACTATGTGCAGGTATTTGCCGTGATCCTGCCTGCCCTTGTCATTGGCTTAATCGCCATTGGCGCTCATCGATCTGGCCTATCCAAGGCCAAGACAGTCGTTGCAATTGGCGGTATCGCGGCCCTGCTTGGGATCTGGCACGCCTTATCCGTCAACTTGGCCAAGGCTGGTATTCTAATGCCGCCACTACAAGCCACCGATCCACCCTATGCCCTGATGCCCTTGCTGGGCGGTGCATTTCTTCTGTGGGCCTTGGGACGTTGGACAGAAACCGGGCGGACCATTCTGGGCGGCCTAGACCATATTCATCTGATCAGCATCCAAAGCCTACGTCTGATGGGTGGGTTCTTCCTGATCGGCTGGGTAATGGGGGATATCCCCTGGCAATTTGCCCTCCCCGCCGGGATCGGAGACATCATGGCCGGGATTGCCGCCATTCAGGCCACAAGCGCTCTGAGCCGTGGCGACGCAAACGCCGAACAACTGGTCCGCCGTGCTAGTATCATCGGATTGTTGGACTTTGTTGTTGCCGTCAGCCTTGGCATCGTCACTTCGGTTGGATTCATGCAGCTGATGGCCTTTGACAGCCCCAACATTATCAATGCCTATCCTCTGGCGCTGTTTCCCGAATACTTTGTGCCGATCTTTATCGCGTTCCAACTGTTCTCCTTGGGCGCGCTTCGCCGTCGCGGCACTCAAATCGCTACCGCATAACCTCTACAAGTGGCCGGACAATGCTCTGGCCACTTGCCCCGCTCCGCTGGCTGGCCTAGAACGCTGGCAAACGTGATCAAAGGAGCCGGTGCGAGATGCTCGACCTGACATATGAACTGCCCAAACCCAAGGTGATCTCGGGTGCCAAGCATGACTGGGAACTGGTCATCGGCCTAGAAGTCCACGCTCAGGTCAGCTCTAATGCTAAACTGTTCTCTGGCGCCTCGACCGAATTTGGCGCCGAGCCGAATTCGAACGTGGCCTTTGTGGATTCCGCGATGCCCGGCATGCTGCCCGTCATCAACGAATACTGCATCGAACAAGCCGTGCGCACCGGGCTGGGCCTGAAGGCGCAGATCAACCTGAATTCGGCCTTTGATCGCAAGAACTATTTCTACCCGGATCTGCCGCAGGGCTATCAGATCTCGCAGCTGTATCACCCCATCGTGGGCGAAGGCGAAGTGCTGGTTGAACTGGGCAACGGTCTGGCCCGTAACGTGCGCATTGAACGTATCCACATGGAGCAGGACGCCGGTAAATCGATCCACGACATGGATCCGAACATGTCTTTCGTTGACCTGAACCGTGTTGGCGTCTGCCTGATGGAGATCGTCAGCCGCCCTGACATTCGTGGCCCCGAAGAGGCCGCCGCCTTTGTTGGCAAGCTGCGTCAGATCATGCGGTATTTGGGCACCTGTGATGGCAACATGCAGAACGGCAACATGCGTGCCGATGTGAACGTGTCGATCTGCCGTCCGGGCCAGTACGAGAAGTATCAGGAAACCCAGGACTTCTCGCACCTCGGCACCCGCTGTGAAATCAAGAACATGAACTCGATGCGCTTCATTCAGCAGGCCATCGAGGTCGAGGCCCGTCGTCAGATCGCGATTGTCGAGGCTGGTGGCAAGGTCGATCAGGAAACCCGCCTGTATGATGTTGAAAAGGGCGAGACCCGGTCGATGCGGTCAAAGGAAGAAGCGCATGACTATCGCTACTTCCCCGATCCTGACCTGCTGCCACTGGAAATCGAGCAAGAGTGGGTCGACGCCATTGCCGCCACCCTGCCCGAGCTGCCAGACGCCAAGAAACTACGGTTCATCAGCGACTTTGGCCTGTCCGACTATGACGCCTCTGTCTTGACCGCAGATGTGGAATCGGCTGCCTATTTTGAGGCCGTCGCCGAGGGCCGTAATGGTAAACTGGCCGCCAACTGGGTCATCAACGAGCTGTTCGGCCGCCTGAAAGCCGACGACGCCGACATTGCAGGCTGCCCGGTCTCTCCGGCGCAATTGGGTGGTATCATCGAGCTGATCTCGGCGGATGTTATTTCCGGCAAGATCGCCAAGGATCTATTTGAAATCGTCTATACCGAAGGCGGCGAACCAGCTGAAATCGTTGAGACGCGCGGCATGAAGCAGGTGACCGACACCGGCGCGATTGAGGCTGCATTGGATCAGATCATTGCCGACAACCCGGCACAGGTCGAAAAGGTCAAGGTCAACCCAAAACTGGCAGGCTGGTTTGTCGGCCAGGTGATGAAAGCCACCGGCGGCAAGGCCAATCCAAAGGCTGTGAACCAACTGGTTGCTCAAAAACTGGGCGAGTAACCCGCGGGTTACAACACGGAAATCAAGGGCGGCCATCGGGTCGCCCTTTTCTTTTGTCACCTCAACTTGACACGCGGGCACGCTAGTCGTTGTCTATGCAAAAATTCAGGAGAAATCATGTCCAACGACTTCATCCAGGAACTGCAGGATCGCCTTGTCCGCTACGCGGCCATCGACAGCCAGAGCGACGCAGACTCGCCCACCGCTCCCAGCACCGAAATCCAGTTCGACATGCTGAAGTTGCTAAAGGATGAGCTGACCGAGATAGGGGCGCAGGATGTGGAGCTGACCAGCTATGGTGTGGTTCTGGCAACCATTCCCGGCACAGCCGTTGGCCCAACCATCGGCTTGCTGGCGCATGTGGACACGGCGCCACAGTTCAATGCGACCGGCGTCAAACCACGGGTGATCAAAGGTTACAATGGGGGTGATATCACCTTCCCGGACGACCCTGATCTGGTGCTTTCCCCGGCTCAACACCCCTATCTAGCAACCAAACAGGGACACGATCTGATCACCGCATCCGGCACTACCCTGTTAGGGGCGGATGACAAGGCCGGTGTGTCCATCATCATGACCATGGCGCGTCACCTGCTGAACAACCCCGATATCCAACACGGCCCCATCCGCATCGGCTTCACCCCGGACGAAGAAATTGGCCGTGGCGTCGGTGCCGACCTCCCCATGGACCTGGCAGCAGATTTTGCCTATACACTGGACGGCGGTGAAGTCGGCGAGATTGAGTATGAAAGTTTCTCGGCTGATGGCGCAGTAGTCACTGTCACTGGCGTTTCCATTCACCCCGGCTGGGCCAAAGAAAAGATGGTCAACGCCATCCACCTGGCGTCGAAGATCATCCAGACCCTGCCGCAGGCGACGATGACACCGGAAACCACAGATGATCGCGAGGGCTTTATCCACGCCACCGACATGACCGGTGGCTCGTCAGAGATGAAGCTGAAATTCATCCTGCGTGATTTTGAGATGGAGGGGCTGGAGGCCAAGGGAGATCTGCTGCGTCAGGTTTGCGCTGCTGTACAAGCCTCTGAGCCACGCGCCAACATCACCTGCGAAATCTCTCCACAATATCGCAACATGCGGTATTGGTTGGAAAAGGACATGGCCCCGGTCGAATTGGCCCACGCCGCCACCAAAGCGCAGGGAATCGATCCCGTTTCGATCCCGATCCGGGGCGGAACTGACGGGTCACGCCTAACCGAAATGGGAATTCCCACTCCAAATATCTTTACCGGCATGCAATGCATCCACGGACCAAAAGAGTGGGTTTCGGTGCAGGATATGGCACAGGCAACCGAGGTTTGTTTGTCTCTTGCAACGCTGGCAGCGGAAAAGCTGGGTAAATAAGCCTCATTTTGGCAAAATGAACTTGGGCAGCCAGCGCAGTCTGGTGCCCAAGTAAGCCCCTTAGCTTCAACCCGAAAATACCTACTCACTCCCGCCAGGCAGCTTTCCCACCTTGGCCTGCCCCCTCGCACTTGCTAAACACAGACAACACACAAACGATCCGGATCCTGATGATGTTCGAGTACAAGGTTGTTCCCGCCCCCGCCAAGGGCACCAAAGCCAAAGGGGTGAAGACGCCTCAGGGGCGGTTTGCCGTGACGATTGAACAGTTGCTGAACGACATGGGCGCAGATGGCTGGGAGTTCCAGCGCGCTGAGTTGTTACCCAGCGAAGAGCGTCAGGGCCTGACCGGGTCCACCACCAATTGGCGCAATGTCATGGTATTTCGCCGCCCAACCGGATCTGTCGAAGAAACTGAGCCCGCTGCTCAAATCGAATCCGTCCCCACAGTTGCACCCGTCCACGCCCCCGAAGCGGTCACCCTGACTGCAACCGCAGGCGACCCCGAGGCCGACACAGATGCTATACCTGTCCCCGGCGCCGGCGCCCGCGAGATGGTGGCCGATGATGGTGTTGAAGAACTAAGTCCGGTCTCGGGCATCACCACTGCCCTAAAAGCACGCGCCCAGCAGCAGCACGACTAATGCTGCTGCCGCTGCTCTGATCAGGCGTCAATATCCATCGCCAGCGCGTGAATACGCGGCACAATATCTCCCAGCGCGCTGTGCACCATGCGGTGACGTTGCACCCGGCTTTTACCGGCAAAACCTGCAGCCCGAATGCGCAGGTTGAAATGGCTCTCGCCTGACCCATCGTGGCCCGAATGGCCCCGGTGACTGTCGCTGTCGTTGATCACTTGCAACTCAGACGGTGCAAATGCCGCTTGCAGCCGCGTTTCGATCTCTTGTGTGATACTCATAGCCTCATTTCCCATATTATTTTCGTTACCCCCTTCTATCTGCCGCTGTGTAGATTAAAGTGTTTGCTCCGAGTCGAATAGATGCGTCGTAGAAGGTGCACCCCCATGAGCAAGTCAGATCCTTTCGGTTTCGATATGTCGGTCCGATCCGCCAAAAAGAAAAACCCGCGCGGGCGGCGCAGTATGTCGGGCGCGTCCGAGACCTCTGTACGTGAATGCCATCACGAAGGTTGCACGGAGGCGGGAAAGTTCCGCGCCCCCAAAGCGCCGGATGTGCTGGATGATTTTTTCTGGTTCTGCCAGGAGCACGTCCGTGAGTACAACGCCAAGTGGAGCTTCTTTGAGGGCACCACCGAGGCCGAGTTGAACGCCCAGTCGTCCAAGGACAAGGTCTGGGAGCGTGAAACCCGCCCCATTGGCGACCCCGAGGCCCGCGCCTGGGCCCGTTTGGGCATCGAGGACCCCCATCAGGTTCTTGGCGCCAATGCCACTCAGAACCCCGGTAAAAACGGCGGTAGCACGGGCAAACGCCTACCGGCCACCGAACGCCGTGCTATTGAAATCCTGGAGGCCAATGATGGTTGGACCAAGATCGAGATCCGCAAGGCCTATAAGAAGCTGATCAAAGTCCTGCACCCCGACATGAACGGCGGTGACCGTAGTCAGGAAGAGCAACTGCAAGAAGTGATGTGGGCCTGGGACCAGATCAAAGACAGCAGAAGCTTCAAAGAAAAATAAGATTATTGAATAGTGTTGAAATCAGGGCGGCTCGGGCCGCCCTTTTTTGTATGTGGTGACTGGTTGGTAGATAGATCCTGATGTCGTTTCAATCCGGCGATATTTATCAAGAGTAAAACTATTAATGCCGTTGAGGCATACGGATGATGCTCAGCTTGAAGCAAAAAACGGAACTTTGCGCCGCTTCGATCAAACGGCGGCAAAAGTCAGGAATGAGCCCAATTTACCTAATGCTGCGGACCGGTCGAATGGCTGCTAAATGAACTGTCACCTATCTCGATTGACTATGATCCGCCTGTCAAATCTTCTGCGAGCATGAGAGCGTTACCATCCGGATCATAGAAAGTTGCTGTCTTGACCATGCCTTCGACAACATCAGTCTCGCCATCGAACTTAACTTTGGCTTGCTCCAAATTCTGCCTCGCGGCGTCCAAATCAGCTATCCCAAACACGGGCACACAATTGCCGGGTGCGGGCTTGGTATGTTCGCCAAGGCCAATTGTTACTCCAACTGTATTCGTTTGAAGTTCTGACCAACCTGCCTCGTCTGCGTGGTAGAGGGTCTCAAATCCCAGCATACTGCTGTACCACTCGGCAGTTACGTGGCGATCCTTGACAGACAGCGAGATAGTGATGGTTTTATTGGGCGAAATAAGAGACATGGTCTTTCCTTTTAGCTCTAAATATAGTAACTATACTTTATGAACATTAAGCTATTTGTCAACATCACTTCAAGAGCTTGGGCATTACCCATTTTATCAAACATGCACGCAGGTATCGCCGGACGACAGGCGCCCTTGTTGGCGGCAACTGGCGCGAGCAGGACCGCTTTCGCACAAAGCATGGATCATCTGATCACGATGGGGTTGTTAGAACGAAACCCCGGTTATGGTCATCCACTGCGTCCAGAATTTCGGCTTACGTCGCTCGGAATATCCGCTGCAGCAATTGCCAACAAAATTCAGAATATTGCCGCTGATGAAGATCAAGACTTGCTCCGTCGGTCATGGACACTACCAGTGTTGACATCACTTCACACACCAAGCCGTTTCAATGACATTAAGCGAAGCTTGCCTTCCATTACGGATCGAGCATTGTCGCATTCGTTGAAAACGATGGAAGTCAGAAGCTGGGTGTGCCGAAGCGTTGATGAGACTGCTCGCCCGCCGAGATCAATTTACGTCGCAGTGAACACTGGCCAAGTGATAAGTCAGGCAACGGCATCTGAAATCAGCTTCGTCTAACAAAAACCAGACGCTCGTTTATAAGTGACGAAGCTCGGGATAGTCCGCACAAATATGCCGTTCACGCAAAAGACAGCGAATGTCCAGCCCTGCCCACTTCTGCATTCCGCACTACCAATCAAACAAAAAGGGCGGCCCGTTGGACCGCCCCTTGTTCATCAGTTCCCCTTGCGAGGCTTGCTTTTGGCATACCCACCGCCGCCTTTGGCTGGGCCTCCCTTGGCGGCCGCGGCGCGGGCCCGGTTCTTTTTGCTGTCAGCCCGGCCCTTGGGGGGAGGCGGACCTTTTTTGCGATCACCGTCACTATGTGACTTGCCGGCATAGGGTTTGCTATCGCCCGACTTGCGCCGTTTTAGTGGGGTTACATGCTCCTCACCCGGACGCGCCATGCGTTCGGACGGGTTTCTGGCTGCTTTGCTGGCAGCTCCCTTTGGCTTTTTCGCACGGGGGGCGGGCGCATCGTTCCAATCGACCGGCGGGGTAGACGGCTTGTTGCCGTATTTGGCGTCGCCGCCTTTTTTGCCCATATCCTCGCGGGGTTTACGATCCTCGCGAGGTTTATAGTCGTCGCGGGGCTTGCGGTCTTCGCGCGGCTTGCGGTCTTCACGGGGGCCACGGGATTTAAAGTCATCACGTGGGCCACGGTCTTCGCGCGGGCCGCGGGGCTTGCGATCATCCCGGCGCGGGCCGTTGCCCTCGAACTTGGGGCGTGGCGAATTGGCGATGTCAGGCGCTTTGTCCAGCTGTGACACTTTCGAGCCTTCAACTTCTGTACCGCCAAGCGCCTTAAGGAAACCGGCGACGCTGCTCTGACGCAGTTCCACATAGCTTTCTTTGCCTTGCACCCGGATGGCACCGATATCGTCCTTGGACAGGTTACCGGCCTTGCACAACATTGGCAGCAGGCGGCGCGGCTCAGCACCGGCATCGCGGCCACCGGCAATCGAGAACCAGACAGACGGACCAAAGGGCTCGCGCTCCTTGCGGGCGCCCTTGTCCTGACCTGGGTCGCTCAACTCTTCGGGCGCAGTGTGGCGCGAGTGGAACAGGCGCAGATAGGCTGCGGCCAGTTGCTCGGGCGAGAAGGTCTCCATCAGGTTAGCCACTGGTGTGGCTTCTGCATCGGTTACAGCTTCATTCCACGACGCATCACCCAACATACGGGCTTCGTCCTGACCACGAACAGCTTCCGCGCTTGGTGCGTTCAGCTCTTCGGCTGTCAGTTTGGCGGACCGCAGCAGACGCATCGCCTTGCCACGGGATTTAGGTGGTACGATGAGCGCAGACACACCGTGCCGCCCTGCCCGACCGGTCCGACCCGAGCGGTGCAGCAAGGTTTCGTGGCTGTTTGGCAGTTCCGCATGAACCACCAGATCCAGCTTGGGAAGATCGATACCGCGTGCGGCCACGTCGGTGGCTACGCAAACGCTGGCCCGACCATCGCGCAGAGATTGCAAGGCGTTGGAACGCTCGGCCTGCGACAGCTCGCCCGACAGCGCCACAACCGAGAAGCCCCGGTTCGACAGACGTGTGGTCAGGCGGTTCACCATGGCACGGGTGTTACAGAACACCAGCGCATTTGGGGCCTCGTGATAGCGCAGCACGTTGATGATGGCGTTTTCGCCGTCACGCTGTGAGACGGCCAGCAGTTGATAATCAATATCCGCGTGCTGCGATTTCTCTGCAACCGTAGTGATCCGCTGGTGATCTTTCAGATAGGTTTCAGCCAGTCGCGCGATGCCTTTGGGCACCGTGGCCGAGAACATCAGAGTGCGACGGGTTTCCGGAGTTTCGCCCAGAATGAACTCCAGATCTTCGCGGAAACCCAGGTCAAGCATCTCATCCGCTTCGTCCAGCACCACGGCGCGGACTTGGGTCAGATCAATTGAGCCGCGCATGATGTGGTCACGCAGACGACCTGGAGTGGCCACAACGATGTGGGTGCCGCGATCCAGCGCCCGTCGCTCGTCGCGCATGTCCATACCGCCGACGGTTGACGCCAGATGGGCACCGGCACCCTGGTACAGCCAGCTCAGCTCGCGCTTGACCTGAAGGGCCAATTCACGGGTTGGCGCAATGACCAGCGCCAGCGGCGCGGCTGCCTGACCAAAACCTTCGTCGTCGCCCAATAGGGTCGGTGCCATGGCCAGGCCAAAGCCCACTGTTTTGCCCGAACCAGTCTGGGCTGAGACCAACAAATCCTTCTGCTCAAGATCAGGATTGCTGACCTCTTGCTGGACCTGGGTCAACGATTCGTAACCGCGCGCCTGAAGCGCCTCTGCGAGTGCTGTTTTCACGATATTCTTTTTCGCTTGCTGCGGGGCACGGCAAAAGGGACAGCCAGCCCGAGATTTTGACGGCACCACCATCGCGGTGGGCGGGGCCCACGTGACCCGATTGGGGGCATGTAATAGGTTTCGAAGCAAAAGTATAGATGTTCTGTCGTTCAAGCAGCTATGCATTCAGAGACAAGCAAACAATCTTTTCTGGTGGACCCACAAGCCCGCCTGACTTGACCGTTTGATCTGAGGGCCGCCTTTTTCAAAGTGCCCCATGTGGTCGTCAGGAACCAGCTGGAGCATAAGACCCGGTCAGGCCTGCTACTTTCTGAATGATGGCCACAAAATCATCACTGATCCAAACGCGCTTAGTTTCCGCAACAGCGTCCGAACCATCCGGAGCTTCTGAGACAAGCACCGTTTTGACGCGCGCACCCCGCTCACAATCATTAAACCCGAAGGCAAACATCACCAAACCCGATGGTAAACACGCGTAGTTCCCCTTGCCCTCGCCGGTAAGATGTTGCACCAATCCGACAAACGGGGCCCCGCCGAAGGGGATTTAAGGACAAGGATCGCGCGTCATGAGCAACGGCTTGCTGGATATCAATGCTAAACCAACCGAGACCATCTCGGTTCGCGATATGTTCGGAATTGACACCGACATGACCATTCGGGGCTTTACCGAAGGGTCAGAGCGGGTCCCAACAATCGATCCCACATACAAATTTGACGCCGACACCACGATGGCGATTCTGGCCGGTTTCTCGCACAATCGCCGGGTGATGATCCAAGGTTACCACGGCACAGGTAAATCGACCCATATCGAACAGGTCGCGGCCCGCCTGAACTGGCCTGCGGTGCGGGTTAACCTTGACAGCCACATTTCCCGGATCGACCTGATCGGTAAAGACGCGATCAAGTTGAAAGACGGCAAGCAGGTCACCGAATTCCACGAGGGCATTCTGCCCTGGGCACTGCGCAACCCGGTTGCGATTGTGTTTGATGAATATGACGCCGGCCGCGCTGACGTAATGTTTGTGATCCAGCGAGTGCTGGAGCATGACGGAAAACTGACCCTGTTGGATCAGAACGAGATCATCACGCCAAACCCACATTTCCGCCTGTTCGCCACTGCCAACACCGTTGGTTTAGGTGACACCACCGGATTGTACCACGGCACCCAGCAGATCAACCAAGCCCAGATGGACCGTTGGTCGTTAGTTGCCACGTTGAACTATCTGAGCCACGACGCCGAAACCATGATCGTGCTGTCCAAAGCACCGCATTACAACACAGAGGCCGGCCGCAAGACTGTCAGCCAGATGGTGACCGTGGCCGACCTGACCCGCACGGCGTTTATGAACGGCGACCTGTCCACAGTGATGTCACCCCGGACGGTGATCAACTGGGCGCAAAACGTCGAGATTTTCCGCAACGTGGGCTATGCCTTCCGCCTGTCGTTCCTGAACAAATGTGACGAGCTGGAACGCCAGACCGTTGCCGAGTTCTACCAGCGGTGTTTCGACGAAGAACTGCCGGAAAGTGCAGCGAACGTGAGCTTGGGGTAAACAGACAGGACCGAACAGATGCACATTGGGTTGATTGGCGGGATAGGTGTAGCAGCCACGGTGGTCTATTATCAGCGCCTTACGGCGGCGGTAGACCACATGGGCGGAAAACTGGATCTCACCATCAGCCACGGTGATATTCTGCCCCTTATTCGCAACAATCTGGCAGATGACCGTCAGCCGCAGGCAGAAATTTTTGCGCGCCAAATTGATCGCCTTAGGGACGCGGGTTGTGACTGCATTGCGCTTACTTCTTTGGGAGCTCATTACTGTGTGAGCGAGATGAATGAGTTGTCCTCTCTGCCCGTAATTTCCGGTGTAGCGCCGTTGGACGAGTATTTTGTTTCACAAGGTGTGAAACGGGTGGGCCTGCTAGGTACCCGATCAGTCATGACAACTCGCCTTTTTGGCCAACTAAAACAGACCGAAGCAGTGGCACTTGATGATGAGATCGACACGCTGGGGCAGAGTTATCAGGACATTGCTGTTGCAGGCACTTGCACTGACGAACAACGGGTACAGTTGCTAGACGCCGGACGGCGGATGATTGTGAACCATAACGCCCAAGCTATTGTCTTGGCCGGCACCGATCTAAACTTGGCCTTTGACAACCAAAGCCCGGAGTATACCGTTATTGACGCGCTTGATGTGCATGTATCGGTTCTGGCCGATCTGGCCACCGGACGCCGCAACCTCGACGAAGTGGCGATGAGCAAATGAAAAAACCAAACGACAATCCAGCTGATCCGTTCAAAAAGGCCCTCGCCGAGGCCACCAAGGTCATGGCCAATGATGCCGAGTTGAGCATCAATTACACGGTTGATCCTTCCGGTCTGTCTGGCGATGCCATGCGGCTGCCGCAGGTGTCGCGCCGGATGACCCGCCAAGAAGTTCTGCTGGCACGTGGCACGGCTGACGCTTTGGCGCTGCGCCACAAGTTCCATGATGATGGCGTGCACGCCAAATATGCCCCCCCCGGTGACATGGCCCGTGATTTATACGAGTCGATGGAAACCGCCCGCTGCGAGGCCATGGGCGCGCGGCATATGCCCGGCACCGCCAGCAACATCGACGTCAAAATCCACAACGAGGCCCTGCGTAAGGGCTATGACCAGTGCAAGACAGCCTCTGAGGCGCCACTGGCCGTGTCCGCCGGCTATCTGATCCGCCATCTGGCCACCGGTCGTCCACTGCCCGAAGGGGCTGCCAATGTGATGGAGCTGTGGCGTGGGTTCATCGAAAACCAGGCTGGTGATACGCTGGAAAACCTGGACGATAAGATCGACAATCAGGCTGAGTTCGCGCGGTTTGCCCGTCAGGTGATCTCAGATCTTGGCTATGGCGACCAGCTGGGCGATGACCCCGACAACCAGGATGATGATCAGGACGATCAGGCCGAAGACGACGCCGATGAGCAGAACGATCCCGATAGCTCGGGTCAGGACGATGCTTCGGACGATGAGGCTGACGCCGATCCCGAGCAAAGCCAGGAACAGCAGCAGGACGAACAGCAGGCTCAGGTCTCAGCCGATGAGATGGCGGACGAGGAAACCGGCGAAGAGACCGAGATGCCGGATGGCGAGGCGCCGCTGGAGCCACCTGCCCCGATGCCTCCGTCCGATGCTGATCCCGACTACCGGGTCTATCTGGGCGACCACGACGAGGAAATCCGCGCCGAAGACCTGGCGGAACCGGCTGAACTGGAACGGCTTCGCGCCTATCTGGATCAGCAACTGGAACCGCTGAAGGGCGCTGTAAACCGACTGGCCAACAAACTGCAACGCCGTCTTCAGGCGCAGCAGAACCGCTCGTGGGAGTTTGATCTGGAGGAAGGCATTCTGGATGCCGGCCGTTTGGCACGGGTGGTGGTCAGCCCCACCACACCGCTGTCGTTCAAGATCGAGAAAGACACCGAGTTCCGCGATACCGTGGTGACCTTGCTAATCGACAACTCCGGCTCGATGCGGGGACGACCCATTTCGATTGCAGCGATCTGTGCCGACGTTCTGGCCCGCACCCTGGAACGCTGTAACGTCAAGGTTGAGATCCTCGGCTTTACCACCCGGGCGTGGAAAGGCGGGCAGGCACGTGAAGTCTGGCTGAACGATGGCCGTCCGCAAATGCCAGGCCGTCTGAACGACCTGCGCCACATCATCTACAAAAGTGCCGACGCCCCGATGCGCCGCACCCGGCCCAATCTGGGTCTGATGATGAAAGAGGGCCTGCTGAAGGAAAACATCGACGGTGAGGCGCTGGAATGGGCGCACCGGCGGATGGCGGCGCGGCAGGAATCGCGCAAGATTCTGATGGTCATTTCGGACGGCGCCCCAGTGGATGACAGCACCCTGTCGGTGAACCCGGCCAACTATCTGGAAAAACACCTGCGCGACGTGATTGCCATGGTGGAAAAGAAAAAGATTGTCGAACTACTGGCGATTGGCATCGGCCACGACGTGACCCGCTACTACAACCGCGCGGTCACCATTACGGATGTAGAACAGCTGGCTGGCGCGATGACCGAGCAGCTGGCGGCGTTGTTTGATTCTGACCCGCGCGCGCGTGCCCGGGTGATGGGGATCAAAAAGGCCGGCTAACGCGCCTCTTGCCTCTGGCGAGAGTATTTGGAACAAAAAGAAACGAGGGCGCGCCATCGGACTGGCGCGCCTTTTTGTTTAGTTTGCATTGGAGCACCCTGCATGTATCAGACATTTGATGTGACCGCCCGCCCGGAACAGGGCCCGCCACGATTGCAGGCTCTGCGTCTTGAGATCACCGCCGAAGGGTTGGACGGATTTCTGGTCCCGCGCGCCGATGCACATCAGGGTGAGTATGTCGCGCCGCGTGATGCTCGGCTCAGCTGGTTGACCGGGTTCACCGGGTCAGCAGGTTTCTGCGCCGTTCTGCAACACAAAGCCGGCGTCTTCGTCGACGGGCGCTATCGCACTCAGGTCAAGCGTCAGGTGGCGGATGAGTTTACACCGGTCCCCTGGCCCGAGGTCTCGCTGGCGGGTTGGCTAAAGGAAAACCTGCCCAACGGCGGTCGCGTTGGCTTTGACCCGTGGTTGCATGCCGCCGGGCAAATTCAGAGCTTACAGTCAGACTTGCAGAACAGTGGAGTAGAGCTGGTGCAAGTGGGAAATTTGGTGGACCGGATCTGGTTGGACCAACCCGATGCCCCGATGCAGCTGGTTCTCCCCCATGCTCTGACCCACGCAGGCGAGAGTGCCGACGCCAAATGTGCCCGACTGGCCAAGGATCTGCAGCAAGCCGGCCAGTCGGCGGCGGTGATCACCCTGCCCGACTCGATCATGTGGCTGCTGAACATTCGCGGTTCGGACATTCCCCGCAATCCTGTGGCACAGGGGTTTGCCATCCTGCATGACGATGCGCGGGTTGATTTGTTCATGGCTGAAGAGAAATTGACGGATCTGGCGGATCATCTGGGATCTACAGTGACACGGCACGTCCCAGATGGATTTCAGGCTGCAGTTGCCGCCTTGAATGGGATCGTTGCGGTGGACAAGACTACGGTGCCGCAAGCTTTGGCTGATGTTTTGGGGGATCGCCTGATCAACGCCGGCGATCCCTGTGCCCTGCCCAAGGCACGTAAGAATAACGCCGAGATCGCCGGCAGCGCTGCCGCACATCTGCGGGATGGCGCAGCCGTGATCGAGCTGCTGGCCTGGCTGGATGCACAGGCGCCCGGTAGCCTGACCGAGATCGACGTGGTGGTCAAACTGGAAGAGCTGCGTCGCCGCGATCCGGATCTGCGCGACATCAGCTTTGAAACCATATCTGGAACCGGCGAAAACGGCGCAGTCATGCACTACCGCGTCACCGACGACAGTAACGCTGTGTTGCAAGATGGGGATCTTCTTGTTCTGGACAGCGGCGGCCAGTATCTGGATGGCACCACTGATATCACCCGCACCCTGCCTATCGGCGCGCCGGGTCCGCAGGAACGCGCAGCCTTTACCCGGGTGCTGCAGGGGATGATTGCCATGTCCCGCCTGCGCTGGCCCAGGGGCCTGGCTGGGCGTGACATCGAAGCCGTGGGCCGGGTGCCGCTGTGGCTGGCGGGGCAAGATTTCAATCACGGGCTGGGCCATGGTGTCGGCGCGTTCCTAAGTGTGCACGAAGGACCGCAACGTCTAAGCCGGGTCAGTCATGTGCCCTTGGAAGTAGGAATGATTCTGTCAAATGAGCCGGGCTACTACCGCGAAGGCGCCTTTGGCATCAGAATTGAGAACCTGCTGGTGGTCGAACATGCCCCGGACCTGCCAACCGCCGACCCTGAGCGAGAAATGTTAAGCTGGCGAACCCTGACTTACGTTCCGATTGACCGGCGGCTGATCGACGCAGAGATGCTGACCAAAGGTGAACGGGACTGGCTTAACAGCTATCATCAGGAGGTCGCAGCCAATATCAGACCCAACGTTAGCCCCGACGCACAGTCCTGGCTGGATAATGCAACCGCGACAATCTGATACATAGCTGCTAGACAATCCCTTCGACGCCCACATTTCAATAACGACAGGACCCACATCATGACCGAGATTCGCATTCGCAAGGCCATTGGCACCTGGGTTGTCCGCTCTGGGGGCGCCGTTTTGGGCGAAAGCACCAATGCGCTGGAGCTGAGCGAAGGTGATCTGGCTCCAGTTATCTACTTCCCGCGCAACGATATTGCCATGGTTCTGCTCGACCGGAGTAGCAAGACCACCCAGTGTCCATATAAGGGCGACGCCAATTATTTCTCGATCGTAAACAAGTCAACGGTAACCGAGAATGCAGCCTGGAGCTATGAAGACCCCATCGAAGCGGTTGCTGAGATCAAGGACCATCTGGCCTTTGTTCTGGATGATTCCGTCAAGGTTGAACAATTGTAAGCAAGACCGCTACAGGTCGGCTCACCCCGATCCGCTTGCCCTGCTTTGATACAGAATACCTGTCTGACAGCGCCCAAAGCGCTCTGTCAGACTTAAGGGCGCCTTACAAAAGGTGCCGTTTCGCCCATGGCCTTGTTCGGCCGGGGACCCGTGTTTCAGTAAGACTGGTCTAGGGCGCGACCACCTGTCGCACCTAAAACTGAGTTAATGAAACAAAGAATTAGCTAATTGGCGCCGTGCTGCCTCCATCGCATCACCCGATCCAACAAAGTGCGTCTCGTTTGCACATCGGATTGCGTAATCGATAAGAGCCTCCATAGCCACTCGCTCGTTATCTTGCTCGCTCATTTTGTTATTCAGATCAGCCTCTTTTGGGCCAATTTTCGAGAAGAACATGGTATTCCTTCCGCCGTGCCTGTGAGTATTGTTTTTATTCGTACCCCATCCTGTGGCAAACCTGTGGATAAGATCAATCGAAAGAGAAAATTAACTTATGCATGATATAGATATATCACAGGTCAATGGGCGGATTTTGCGCATATTTCTGGCCGTCTATGATCAGCGTTCCGTCAGCAAGGCTGCACATCTGCTGGAAATCAACCAATCCACAGTCAGCCACAGCATTGAAAAACTCCGCGGCATCTTGGGTGATGGCCTGTTTGTTCAGGCTGGGCGTGGCATCATTCCCAGCGCACATGCGGAACTGATGGCCCCAAAAGTTCGTCGACTGCTGGCCGACATGGCAGCCCTGGTCGACTTGGGTGAATATGAACCACATGAGGACCCAGAGCCGTTTTCGATTGCATCCAACGGCAGCACGCTAGCCTGCGGGGTTTCCAGAATTCGGGATGCCATTTGGAAACACGTTCCAGACAAAACGGTGACCTTTCGCGAATTGGGCACTTCCTCAAACGCTGAAGTGCTGTTGGATAGCGGGCGTGCAAACATCGCTATTACGGTACGTCCCTCGAAATATCCGCAAGCGTTGAAACATCAACCGTTGTCCAGTGATCAGATGGTGGTGTTCTATGATCCATCGGCCATAGAGCCGGTGCGAACGATTACAGATTTTTGCAATGCCCGTCATGCCACTTTGGATTTTGGAGGCAGTGCGAAAAGTGAACTGGAAAAAACATTGGAAAAACAAGGGCTGACCCGAAAAGTTGCCTGCATGGCGCCAAATGCATGGTTACTGGCAGAGATGATCCGGGGGACCAATATGATCGCAACACTGCCGTCGCAAGTGGCGCAATCTGCCTTTTCTGGACTGCGGCATTGCCCCCTGCCCGTGACGCAATCAAAGCTGAACTTTGATCTGGTCTGGCACCGCCGCTATGATAATTCCGCCCGTTTGAAATGGTTGCGGGATATTGTGCAAGTCGCCATGACCCCGAAAAATCAAACCTCAACCGGCCCCAAGTAACCGCAGGGCGTTATCAGCTGTGCTCTTCTGCGGCTGTGGCGGCCAGCGCCCGGTTATAAGCCTTTAACGCATCGATGTGGTACAAAGCCCCCAGTATCTCGGGCGGGTCATCATGTAGTGCGACCACAGGCAAATAGGTGACCTCAGTCCTGTCAAAAATTGGCATCGCGGTCACCAATGTGGCAGCGTCAGGCAGAAAATGACCCTGCTCCACCAGCGCAGCACAGTCCCCAACCTCCGCGCAGCGTGGATCGTCCAGGGGTCGCATCACCGACCCGACACGGATCATCGCCAACAGGTAGGCCTGTGGGCCAGCCGCACAATGAATGCCTTTCCGTGTCAACTGGGTCAGGAAGAACGACCGGTTGACCATCCGCGAGGCCAGTGCCGTCGACATTGAGACAGCCACCATCACCGCAAGGCCAATTTGCCAGTCCCCCGTCAGCTCAAACACAATCAGTGTGGTCGAAATCGGGGCCCCCAGCACAGCAGCGGCCACGGCCCCCATCCCTGCGAAGGCATATAATGTATGGGTACCCGATACATCGGGCAGAATTGAGGTGGCAATCAAGCCAAAGGCCAATCCGGTCAACGCCCCAACCATCAGCGACGGGGAAAACACCCCCCCCCCCATACGTCCGCCCATCGTGATGGCCACCGCAGCGGTTTTGACGATGGTGAACAGGATCGCCTGGCCTAGTAGCAAACCACCGGTCAGCGCCAGCACCGTTGTCTCGTATCCGACACCGATAATATGTGGAAACCAGATCGCAATAAGCCCAAGCAACACGCCAGCGATCATTGGTCGCAACCACCTGGGCAGACCAAGCCGGTCCTGCAAATAGGTCCCAGCTGCATCAGCCCAAAAAACAGACCGCATCAAAATGACGGCCACCAGCCCGCAGATCATGCCAAGCAATAAGAAGGCCGGCAGTTCAACATAAAACTGCAGCGCACCGGGGGTCACCAGATTGAACTCCGTCACATCACCAAAAGCCAGTCGGTTGATCACCGTCCCCGCCACCGAGGCAATCACAATCGGCGCAAAAGCGTGAACCGCAAAGTGACGCAGCACCACTTCTAACGCGAACAACGCCCCAGCGATGGGCGCATTGAAACTGGCTGATACTGCAGCCGCCACTGCACAGCCGAGCAAATCCCGGCCGGTCAAGCCATCGGCGCTAATACGGTTGCTGACCCAGGTCGAGATCACTGCAGCCAAATGTACTACTGGCCCTTCCCGTCCCGTTGAGCCACCCGAACTGAGCGTCAGGAACGAAGCCAGCGCCGATGCCAGCCCGGCCCTTACCTCGACCCGCCCCTCTCGCAAGGCTGCGCCCTCGATCACGTCAGCAACTGACCGCACTCGCCCATCAGGTGTGAAATGGTGCAGGATCAAGCCAACAACCAAGCCCCCAACAGTGGGAATGAGCAAAACCCAGTACCATTCAAGGGACTGCACAAACGTGTGCAAAAACAGCACGTCCTCGGCCCCATAAAGCCAGGCCTGCAGGGCCGCAGTGCCCAGACGAAAGAATAAGGCGGCAAATCCTGCGGCGATCCCGATGACCAAGGCGATGAACCAGAACTGCACCTGACTGGGGCCTCGTTGGCGAATGACTTTCCATCCGTCACGCACCGCAGCCGCGGCCCGCGCCCATTGGGTCGACGTTTTTGTTCGGGTGCTGTCAGTCATCATTTGCCCCAAGTGTGGTCCCACCAGTATAGGTCTGGGGGAAACTACGAATAAGACCGTTAATATTGTCACCCGCTTTTGTGCAAATATCGAGGCATTAAAGACGTCTCATAGTGAAACCGATAATTCCAACCGTAACGGTGCAGGTTACCCAACCAGCAAGGATCGTGCCGCGGCCCGGGCCTCATCTGTGATCGTATCACCGGACACCATCCGGGCAATTTCAGTAATACGCGCGTCGCGATCCAATGGAACAACCGTCGACAAGGTGACCTCGTCCACAACCTGTTTTTGCACCCGCCAGTGATAGGCCCCCTGCGCGGCAACCTGCGGCGAATGGGTCACCACAAGAACTTGGCCACCCTCGGCCAAAGCCGACAGACGGCGACCAACCGCATCCGCAGTTGCGCCGCCGACACCGCGGTCAATCTCATCAAAAATCAGCGTTTGCCCACCGTCATCCCCATGCAGACAAACCTTGAGCGCCAATAAGAACCGGCTCAACTCGCCACCTGATGCAATCTTGTTCAACGGGCCCGCAGGTGCACCCGGGTTGGTCGCCACGGTAAACGCCACACCGTCTTGCCCCTCGGGGCCCGGTTCGGCGACATCAAACGTCGTTTCAAACACCGCCCGTTCCATTTTCAGTGGTGCCAGCTCAGCCATCACCGCCGCATCCAAGGCCGATGCATGTTTCTTGCGACTGGAACTCAGGGCTGTGCCAGCCTGACGATAGGCCGTTTCGGCAGCGGCCAGCGCGATCTCCTGCTCGGCCAGGTTCCGGTCACCCGCATCCAAGGCTGCCAGTTTGCTGCGCAGTGTTGCCGCGTAGGTGCCAAGTTCATCAGCAAGAACATCATGTTTACGCGCCAAAGCCCGGATCGCGAACAAACGTTCTTCGCATTCTTCCAGCTCCGACGGATTGAATTCCAGAGTGTCCAGCACACGGCCAACACCATCCTGCGCCTCGCCCAGTTCCAGCAGTGCACGACCCAAAGCTGCCAGTGGCGCATCCAGCTCGGCGGCGTCACTGCTGTCAGCCGTTTCAAGCCAGCGCAGCGCCTCGGTCATTGCGCCCTCAGCTCCGTCGGTCAACATTCCATGGGCCCGTGCCACATCGCCACGAATACGTTCAGCGCCCTGCATTTGCCGACGCCGTACATCCAGGTCCGCATCCTCGCCCGGCAGTGGGTTCAACTGGTCCAACTCAGCCACCGCGTGGCGCAGGAACTCTTCCTCGGCCCGAACCGCGTCAAGCGCCGCCTGCGTGACCTCGACAGCCTTGCGCGCACGCGCCATAGCAGTCCAGGCCTGCCGCACTGCGGCCATGAGTTGCCCGTGATCGGCGTATTCATCCAACATCGCCCTATGGCCACGTGGGTTCAGCAGACCCCGGTCATCATGCTGACCATGCAATTCGACCAACGTGCCCGACAGCGCCCGCAGCACCTCGCCAGAGCAGCGCCGGTCGTTGACCCAGGCCGTCTTGCGTCCTT
Source organism: Parasedimentitalea marina (assembly GCF_004006175.1). Taxonomy (GTDB): domain Bacteria; phylum Pseudomonadota; class Alphaproteobacteria; order Rhodobacterales; family Rhodobacteraceae; genus Parasedimentitalea; species Parasedimentitalea marina. The sequence goes on along the minus strand of NZ_CP033219.1, from coordinate 1,263,928 downwards.
CGGCAGTGTTGACACGACGCAGAATCAGCTCACCGTCTTCGCATGGTGGCAAACCGGCCTCGCTAATCACTGCATGGGCCGGATGGCCGTCGTGAAGATCAAATTCGGCAACAACTTCACCCTGCGCAGCACCACTGCGCACCAATTCAGCGCGGCCGCGCCAGCCCAGCACAAAGCCAAGCGAATCGAGAAGAATGGACTTGCCCGCACCGGTTTCGCCGGTCAGCACGTTCAAACCGGGTTGAAAGCTCAACTCGAGGTGGTCGATGATCAAAAGATCCCGAATATCAAGCGCGCGGAGCATCGCCGGACCCTAACCGCTGTGCAGGCCTTACAGCCATTGACCCTTGACCGACTGGCGGTAGATCTGGCTCAACCAGTTGTTGCCACGGTCTTTCATCTTCAAGCCATTGGCAGTCAACAGTTTGTAGCTGTCTTCATACCATTCCGTTGAGCGATAGTTGTGGCCCAGAATGGCGCCTGCAGTCTGCGCCTCAGCTGTCAGACCCAGCGATAGATAGGCCTCAACCAGACGATGCAGGGCTTCTGGAGTGTTGCTGGTGGTCTGGAAGTCCTCGACCACCACGCGGAACCGGTTGATCGCCGACGAATAATGGCCAAACCGCAGATAGTAGCGGCCGATTTCCATTTCCTTACCCGCCAGATGGTCGAAAGCCAGGTCGAATTTGAGAATCGCCGAATTTGCGTATTCACTGTCCGGATAGACCTCTATGACCGTGCGCAAAGCTTGCAGCGCCTGGAATGTCAAACCCTGGTCGCGTCCAACTTCGTCAATCTGATCATAGTAGCTAAGCGCCAACAGGTACTGCGCATAGGCGGCATCTTCATCAGTTGGGTAGAAATCAATGAACCGCTGCGCCGCGCCGCGACTGTTTTCATAGTCTTTGCCTTGATGAAAGGTAAAGGCCTGCATGATCAAGGCCTGTTGCGCCCAGGACGAATAGGGGTACAGCCGCTCAATCTCAGAGAAATAATAGGCTGCGTCTTTGGTGCGGTCGCGGGCCAGTTCAAACTCGCCCCGCTGAAAGATCTGCTCAGGCGTAAACGCTTCGAGGTTCACTGACCGGTCGCCCTCGCGGCCCGCGCCACAGCTGACCAAAACGGTCAGCAGAAGAACTGCGCCAATGCTTCTGGCCCCTGCTCTGATGCCGATCATGATAGTCAAACCTCACCGTCTTATCTTGCGGGTGTTTACCCCGGTTATGCAGGGTCTAGCACATTCATCTAACGTGCAAAACGCCTTTAATTCTATTTCGCATTCAATTGGCAGAGAAAGACGCGCGGGGTCAAGGGCCACCAGTGAAGCACAGGAAAGAAGTCACTGGCCAAATGACACAAAAATAGCCCGAACCATTAAGTCGGACCCTTTTGAAACCGCCAATTCATGTAATATTACTTCAGGCGACGCGCGCGATTTCGGCTGGAATTTCTGACCAAATCAAACCTTGGCCAGGCAACCTTGCAGTCATCACCGCATCACAAATCACAGCGCGCACCGCACCGGGCGTCGCAAACAATTCGCGCAGCAACGTGTTGGTCAATGCGTGTCCTGCACGCTCTCCGACATAATGTCCAATCAATGGTCCACCGATCAGCGCAAGATCACCCAGTGCATCCAGCATTTTGTGACGAACAGGTTCGTCGTTGTGACGAAGACCCGAACCACTTTCGACAGTCTCGCCATCGAACACCACAGCATTTTCACCAGGAACGCCACCCAGCGCTAAACCATTGGCCTGCATTGTTTCTACATCAGAGCGGCTACAGAAGGTGCGACTGTCGCAAAGCTCACGGGCAAAGGCACCGTTGCGCAGGTCCAGGGATTTGCTCTGACGACCAATGGCTTCGTCAGTGAAATCTATATGAAATTCAATCCGGGTGCGATCCGACGGCAGCAATGTCGCCTTGGCGCCATTGTGTTCAACCGTGACTGGCTTCAGCACCTCAAAGGCAACGACGGGCGACCCCAGGCGATGCAACCCCCGCGACATGATGGCACGAACGAAAGGAGCAGAGGATCCGTCAGCAATTGGCACTTCCGGGCCGTCCAGCTCAACCAAAGCATTGTGCACACCGCAGCCAGCCAAAGCCGCCATGATGTGTTCAACAGTAGAGACAGACACACCAGCGTCGTTGATCAGGCGGGTGCATAACGCTGTGCGCTCGACCATATCCCAGCGGGCTGGGATTACAGTATTGCCCAAAACAATATCGGTACGCTTAAAACTGATCCCATGCCCTGCCGGGGCGGGCTTCAGAACCATTTTGACAGGATGCCCTGAATGCAGGCCGACGCCTTCAAATGTCACCGATGTTTTCAGCGTATTTTGCACTCTTGGCCTCATAGCGTCATGTCCAGCCTCACGGGCTGTGTTGGGGCAGAGTTAAGCTGTTGGTCAAAAAGCCACAACTCAATCTTTGTAACCGATTGAAACATCACTGTAACAAATCGGCAGAACGCCGCTTAACACTTATTAAACCTTTGGACTAAAACGATAAAAGGGCCGCCAGTGGCGACCCTCCTTACTCGACATGTGACTGTTTTAGTTGGCCTGACGGCGCAAAAATGCAGGAATTTCGATGCGTTCTTGCTCAGGATTGACCTCTTGCTGTGCTGCAGGGGCCTGTTGTTGCACAGCTGGTTGCTGACGCTGAGTGCCCGCAGGTGTGTCACCAGCCTGCCCTGTCATCCGGTGGATCAGTGAGTTCAAACCAAACCCGGCACGTTGCTTTGTATCCTGCTGCTCAGCTTCTGGAGCTGCCGCCGCCGGAGAAACCCGCTGCGCCGCTGCTTGCAACCGCACGATCGCTTCGGGCGACGGAGTGCCAAGCGCTGGCGCCTTGGGGGCAACAAACGACTGGCTGCGATCCTCGGCAACATCTGCCTGCGGCTGGAACTCAGCCACTTTTGGCTGATAAGCCGGCATTGGAAGACCATCTTCAGCAACCTGCTCTGGCTCTTCGAAAATGTCTTCGGCCTGATCCTGGGCCGCAACCTGCTCAACATTCATGTCTTCAAACAACGAAGGCTCAGAGGTCGCAACTTCGGCAACCGCAGGAACGGCAACAGCGCCGTCCAGTTCCAGTGGCGCAGGGCGCAGATTTTCGGCTGAAACGGATTGCTTCAAAGGTGCCGACATTGGGCGACGTGGCACTGGCGAGTCATGGCGAACCTCGACAGCGTCGATACCCGTTGCCACAACCGAAACCCGCATCTTGCCTTCCATGGCAGTATCCAATGTGGAACCCACGATGATATTGGCCTCTGGGTCAACTTCTTCGCGGATGCGGTTCGCGGCTTCGTCCAGTTCAAACAAGGTCAGGTCATGCGCACCGGTGATGTTGATCAGAACACCTTTGGCGCCGCGCAGGCTGATTTCGTCCAGCAGTGGGTTGGCGATGGCCTTCTCGGCGGCCTCAACAGCGCGTGTTTCGCCCTCGGCTTCGCCGGTGCCCATCATCGCCTTGCCCATTTCGTCCATAACGGCGCGAACATCAGCAAAGTCGAGGTTGATCAGGCCAGGACGAACCATCAGGTCGGTCACGCCCTTAACACCTTGATACAGAACATCGTCTGCCATTGAGAAGGCTTCGGTAAATGTGGTTTTTTCATTCGCCAACCGGAACAGGTTCTGGTTGGGAATGATGATCAGCGTATCGACGACCTTTTGCAGGGCCTCAACGCCCTCTTCGGCCTGGCGCATCCGTTTGGCGCCTTCAAACTGGAACGGCTTGGTGACAACACCAACCGTCAGCACGCCCAATTCGCGGGCAGCCTGCGCGATGATCGGGGCTGCACCAGTACCGGTGCCGCCGCCCATACCAGCAGTGATAAAGCACATGTGTGCCCCCGCCAGATGATCAACGATTTGTTCAATGCTTTCTTCTGCAGCCGCGGATCCAACCGAGGGGCGCGCACCGGCGCCCAGACCTTCGGTGACTTTCACGCCCAGCTGCACGCGACTTTTCGAGGCACTTTGCTGCAGTGCCTGTGCGTCTGTATTGGCAACAACAAAGTCGACGCCATCCAGCTCTTTTTCAATCATATTATTGACAGCATTACCACCGGCACCACCAACGCCGAAAACGGTGATACGTGGCTTCAGCTCTTCCTGCCCGGGCATCGAAAGGTTCAGTGTCATGCTCAGTCCGCCTGTTTTACGCGCCTCATTCCGAGGCATTATTATTTCCTGTCCACCTTGACAGTACCAAGTAGGGGCAGATTCGTCACCAAGAAAAGCGCGTTTCCCTACAAAATATGGCAAAATTGGGACAACTATCTGCGGTATATCGCCGATAGGGGCATATTTGGGGGCATTCGAAAAAATGCACACAATTACGCCTTTAGCCCTTGCACACGCATGGGGCTTAAATCGCCTAATTCAGCTCTTTGCAAACCACTGCTCGGCCTGCACATTGCGCCACTTTGGGTGGCTGTTCACGGTATTATATCGCAAGCTGTAAAAACTGTCACCTGACAATCACCCATAGCCTGCGGGTCATTTCACTTCACTTTTCCTCCTACCAATTGTCACGGAACCAGCGCACCGCGCGGCGGATTGAGCCGCCCGACTGACGGTCACTGGGCATATCAAAATCCCACCATTCATCCTGCGGGTTTGCCGCAAAAAGACTTAGACCAACGGCGCTGGCAAATCCTGGGCCGGTGGCGGATTGCGGCAGGCCATGCACCCGAAGCGGGCGACCCAAACGCACCTGTTGCCCCAAAATGCGGCTGGCCAATCCGTCCAGGCCCATGATCTGGCTGGACCCGCCTGTCAGCACAATTTGCTGGCTGGGAAGCTGGTCGAAACCTGCCACATCCAAGCGCGCCCGCACCTCTTCTAGGATTTCTTCGACCCGAGGACGCATGATGCCAATCAATTCAGCCCGCGACACAGTGCGACGGTCATGTTCCCAGTCCCCCGTATCACCGCCGATGTCGATCATGTCCCGATCGTCCGCTCCGGTGGCATGCACGCCGCCACAAAAAGTCTTAATACGCTCAGCGCTTGAGGTTGGAACCCCCAAGCCCATCGAGATGTCACTGGTGACATGGTCGCCACCAATGCGCACCGCATCAGTATAAATCATGTGTTTTTTCATGAAGATAGACACCGAAGTCGAGCCGCCGCCCATATCAATACAGGCCGCACCCAATTCTTGTTCATCTTCAACCAGCGCCGAAATGCCCGAGGCATAAGCCGAGCTGGCAATGCCAGCCAGCTCCAGATCACAGCGTTTGATGCAACGCACCAGGTTCTGAACAGCCGCGGCGTCAACCGTCAACATATGCATATCAACGGCCAAGGACTGCCCCAATTGGCCGCGCGGGTCGTTCAGCCCGGACCGGTTGTCGAGTGCAAAGTTCACCGGTTGCGCATGCATAACCTCGCGACCCTGACCGTATTCCGGCACATCGCAGGCCGCCAACACGCGTGCAACCTCGTCTTCGGTGACCACCTGTCCCTGCAGATCCACCTGCGCATTCAAACCATAAGACCGGGGATTGGCCCCCGAGAAGCAGGCAATCACATGATCCACCCGGACCTCGGCCATTTTCTGCGCCGCCTGCACGGCCGTACGAATAGCGCGTTCCGTTTCCTGCATAGCGGTGATTTCGCCGAATTGTACGCCGCGCGACCGCGTGGTAGCGGCGCCAATCACCCGAAACCCGGATTGCCCAGCAAGCGAGCCAATGGAATTATCCTCGCTTAGCCGACCACTGCCATCGAAACGCAGAACAAGGCAGGCAATTTTGGAACTGCCTACATCCAGAATGGCGACAACGCCACGCTGCATGGATTGACGGCGCATCTGCCGCATAGCACGCTGGGATTGATAGAGATCTGTCATGCTGCTATCCGCCTCCGTTCATCTGTCTGATCCGCCACCATTCCTGCACCGCGGTCTCGCTCATCCGTACAGTGGCACGCGCCGATAATCTCATGTCTACAGCAGCAATATCGCGCTCTAGCAGGTCCCGAACTTCGCTGACCGCAATCACCCGTTCCAGTGCGGAAACCGGGCTTTCCGCCGGCAACATGATGCGCTGACCACGATCCAACACCACGTCCCAGCGCCGCTCGCCGATGCGCACCAATCCGCGCAGCCGCTGACCCAGAGGTCTGGCGGTAGAGAACAGCTTCAACGCTTCGACAACATGCGCGTCAGCGCCATCGCCAGCGATCAGGGGCAGGTCTGAATGCAAAGACCTGCGTCCCAGCTCGGCCACGTGGATACCGGCCTCATCCAACAGCGCCAGCCCTTGACGGCTGCGCCAGACCAACACCGGGTCGCGTTCGACCACGTCAATCTGCAACACACCACCGGAACGGATCCGCACGGCTGCGGACTTCACCGGATCCAGTTTCTCGATCACGTCACGGATCTGGTCCACGTCTATTTCAAAAGAGCTAACCGGAAACCGCAACGAGGCGACTTCGCGGATGTCATCGGCCAGGTCCGCGCCTGCCCCGTCGATGGCAATCAACTTAACCTGAAATTCTGGACGGTCGTGGATCGACTGGCGCAGGTCAGACACAAAGATGTTCAGGGCGTCGCGGCGCTGCTCATTTGCGAGATAGGCGCTGGCCAAAGCAAAGACCAGGCAGAACGGCACACCAATCCGCAACCCCAACCGAATGCCCGGTGTCAACATCCAGCGCTGCATCCGATACTTCAACCGCGATGGCGCCGGATCCTGTTTGAAAACGGTCTTTTTGCGACGCCAGGGGATCAACGATTGCATGACGCATCCTTTACCATCCAGGCGCAAAGCTCACCAAAGCTCATGCCGCCTTGACCGGCCTGCTCCGGGGTAAGCGAGGTAGGAGTCATGCCGGGCTGCGTGTTGGTTTCAAGCAGGATCAGGCCTGCGGCCCCCCGGCTTTCATCCCAGCGAAAATCTGTGCGGCTGACACCGCGACACCCCAGTGCCTGATGGGCGCGTTGCGCATAGTCCAGACAGAGGTCAAAAATCTCTTGAGGCAAGTCTGCAGGCACCACATGGGTTGAACCGCCAGGTTGATACTTGGCGTCATAATCGTACCAGCCGTCGGTTAGAATATCAGTAACTGTCAATGCGCCTGGATCGCCCTCACCATCACCGACCACAGTTGTGGTCAACTCACGACCCGGTGCAAAAGTCTCGACCATTACCTGTTCTGGCATATCGTCTGACAGCTGGGGCGGTGTGTTGGCGGCTTCGTTCACCAGGTAGACCCCAACGCTTGAGCCTTCGTTGTTAGGCTTGACCACATAGGGCGGTGTCATCACATGTGCGGCCATCACGCTGGCCTTGTCGTACAATCCGCTTTCGACCACCGGCAATCCAGCAGAGCGAAACACGTCCTTGCTGCGTTGTTTGTCCATCGCCAGCGCCGAGGCCAAAACGCCAGAGCTGGTATAGGGCAATCCCATCCACTCCAGCAGCCCCTGCACGCAGCCATCTTCGCCCCAACGTCCATGCAATGCGTTGAAGACGACATCAGGTTTGATGTCTTGTAAACGCGTGACGAGGTCCGGACCTGCATCCAGCTCAATCACTTCAAATCCCTCACCCCGAAGTGCGGCGGCGCATTCGCGCCCACTTGACAGAGAAACCTCGCGTTCAGCCGAGGGCCCACCCATCAATACCACTACTTTCGGGAGAGCCCCGCTCGACTTACCCACGTCAAATGCCTCAATGTACACAGGGCTTTGCGCCCCTTTGGTTATTAGAGCCATTGGTGGCCCTTTATTTGGTTCAGACGATTTTTCGCCTTTTTTATGTTGGGCGTTTCCGCCAGTGGATCAAAGAATCCACTCTGTCTTTGCTCTGTCCCTGCGCCTTTATATCAACACAAGTCTTACCGACTTATTAACGGCCGGTTTACTATGTTTACCTTAGTTTACACCACTCAGGGCCAATTCAGATCGCTATCGTCGCGCCAGTTCACCGTCGAAGTAATTGAAATAGTTCAGGTCTTCAGATCAGTCAGGCTGCGGCTCGCCGACCCGCATAATTTCCCACACTAACGTTAACCCGCTTGAGGCGTAAACCTTCTTTCTGACATCTTCCCCCAAACCTTCCAAATCTGCGGCAGTTGCGCCACCCCTGTTGATCAAAAAGTTAGAATGTTTCTCGCTCATTTGGGCTCCACCACGCATGGCGCCACGCATTCCGGCGTCGTCGATGACCTTCCAGGCTTTCAAATCGTGAACATCGTCGGCCTTACCTGTGGATGAGAATCCTGCTGGATTGCGAAAAGTCGATCCTGCGCTGCGATCCTTGGTGGGTTGCGTCCTGTCGCGCGTCTCTAGCTGTGCCGCCATCCGGGCGTGCAATTCAGCGGGCTCCCCTGCCCCAGCCCGTAGCCTGGCAGAGACCAGAACAGCGCCTTCGGGCAGCTCGCTCTGCCGATACTGAAAAGCCAAATCTGCGGCGGTGATCTCGCGGATTTCGCCTGCACGGGTCACCATGACGGCCGAGACAAACACATCGGCCAGATAACTGCCATAACAGCCTGCATTCATCCGAACTGCACCGCCAATTGATCCGGGAATGGTCCGCAGAAATGTCAGATCCAGACCCGCGTCGGCGGCCTTGCGCGCCACATGCGCGTCCAAAGCTGCAGCGCCGGCCACAACACAGTCGCCCTCGATTTCGATACTGTTAAACCCGCGACCCAGACGGATCACCACGGCCCGCAACCCTCCATCCCGAACGATTAAATTTGAGCCAACGCCCATGGGAAACACAGTCACGTCCGGGTCCAGCTGGGACAGGAACAGCGCCAGATCATCAGTATCTGCGGGTTGGAACAAATAGTCGGCAGGGCCACCAACGCGCAGCCAGGTCAAATCCGACAGAGGGCGATTGGCGGTTAGTCGTCCTCGGATACCGTCCATTTTCATACTGCTTGCCCCTTGCCGCGAATCTCAGTGGTTTTAGCCGTGATTTCAACTTTGAAACAATGGCCAGATCGATGTTTGGGTCTACTAATATCTCACGACGATCCGCGCGTGGACCTCCATCGCAGATGCAGAGACCCGGTAATTGCACCCAGAACCAACCCCGTCGCAAAAGGCAACACGGCGATCAATGCAAATATCGCCAGCGCCAAGCCATCCCATCCGTCAACAACCCCAACATACCACTGGATACCAGCGTACAGCCCCCCGGCAATCGCCAGAAAAATCAGGATCACCAGAAATCGGCGTCGCAGCGCCAATTGATGCGCAAAAACCAGCGAACTCACCCCAACCAACCATAAAACCAATGTTTCCATGATAAACGACTACCCTTTACCCAGCTGCCCCCGCAGCCATCGCCCCAAATAGATCACTGGCCAGCGCAGCACCGACATTCCTGCAAGGAGCACCGCCAGCCCCCACCAGGGGCCGTTCTCGTAAGTGACATATCCAAGCAGAGGAATACCCAATGCAATCAGTATATAAGCCCGCCGCCAATGATTGTCGCGGCTTGGGATGACCGCCAGAATATTGGCAGACAACGCCCATACAGCGGCCAGACTTAACGACAGTGTCATAGCTCGATACCCCTCCACTTGCGCCAGTAATAGAGCAGTGGTCTTCGAAACATTGACACAAAACCCGCAGTCCCGGCCAGAGCCAGACCCCATCCGTGTTCCATGCCCAGCATCGCAATAATCACCGGTGCGGCTGTCAGTAACAAAATACCCGGAGGAAACTGCCAGCGCATCGGTAAAAAGGCCACCGCGGTCGCCACCAAGACCCAGGTTGCGGCCAGAAAAATACTGTTCATAAGCGCACCTGTTAGGCGCCAAGCCGAACAGGCAGGCCATTGGCCCAGGCACTGATAGTACCTGCGCCGAGACAGACCACCATGTCGCCCGGTTGTGCCTGTTCGCGTACCAGTCGCTCCAGATCATCCTCGTCGATGAGCACCCGCGCATGACGGTGACCGTGGCGGATCAACCCGGCCACCAGATCGTCGCGACCTGCCCCTTCAATTGGTTCTTCGCCAGCAGCAAAGACCTCGGCAATGGCCACCACATCGGCCTCGTTGAAGCAGGCGCAGAAATCGTCGAACAGGCTGGAGAGCCGTGAATAGCGGTGGGGCTGGTGCACTGCGATCACCCGGCCCTCACAGGCCTGACGGGCGGCTTTCAGCACCGCCAGAATTTCCACCGGGTGGTGGCCATAGTCGTCAATTATGGTGACACCATTGACCTCGCCCACCTTGGTAAAGCGCCGGTTGACGCCGCCAAAATTGGCCAGTGCCTCGCGAATTTCATCACCGTCCATACCCAGATGCCGCGACACCGCAACAGCGGCCAGTGCGTTCGACACATTGTGGTCGCCGGGCATCGGCAAAGTACAGCCCTCGATCACCAAGTCCTCTGCTTGCAGGTGGATGTCAAAATGCGCCACACCCGCCTTGTAGGTCAGATTGCTGGCCCGCACATCGGCTTGCGCGTTAAAGCCATAGGTTACCACTCGGCGGTCGGTGATCCGGCCCACCAGCGCCTGAACCTCGGCATGATCGGTATTGCAGACGGCAACGCCATAGAATGGGATATTGCTGACAAAATCATAGAACCCATCGCGCAGGGTATCGAAATTGCCCCAGTGCTCCATATGCTCGGGGTCAATATTGGTGACCACGGCAATGGTTGCGGGCAGGCGATTAAAGGTGCCGTCGCTTTCATCTGCTTCGACCACCATCCATTCGCCCGCGCCAACACGCGCGTTACTGCCATAAGCGTGAATAATGCCACCGTTGACTACGGTGGGGTCAAAATTACCGGCCACCATCAGCTCAGCCATCATGGTGGTCGTGGTGGTCTTGCCGTGGGTCCCAGCAATGGCGATGTTGGACTTCAGCCGCATTAATTCTGCCAGCATCTCGGCGCGGCGCACCACCGGCAAGCCCTGACGGCGGGCCTCGTCCAGTTCCGGGTTGCCCGGTTTGATCGCCGAGGAAATCACCACCACAGCGGCGTCTTCCAGATTCTCAGCCTTCTGCCCCACAAAGACCCGCGCGCCCAATTCAGCCAGACGGTCCGTCAGCTTGGAGGCCTTTAGGTCCGAGCCCTGCACCACATAGCCCTGGTTCAACAGCACTTCGGCGATACCGGACATGCCAATGCCACCAATGCCAACAAAATGGATCGGGCCAACGTCACCGGGGAGCTTGGTTGTAGGGGTCATGATTTTTCCTTTTCAGCCAGTTGCTCGACCAGGGCCACCAAACGGTCGGTGGCATCGGGAACTCCGGCGCTAAGTGCTGCCATCGACATTTTCAGGGCTGCAGTGGGGTTGCTTAGAATGGCGGCGATTTGGGCAGACAATGTATCCACATCGAGCAGATTTTCAGGTATCAGCACCGCACCGCCTGCCTCGACCAGTCCCCGCGCATTGGCACTTTGGTGGTCGCCTGCGGCAGCAGCGAACGGAACCAGGACCGAGGGCCGCCCAATAACCGAGATATCCGCAATCGAAGAGGCCCCAGAACGGGAAATCACCAATTGTGTCTCACTCATTAGGGCTGGTACATCTTGGAAAAAGGGCTGTACATCGGCATTGATGCCATGCTCGGCATAAAACGCCTTCACCCTTGCACCGTCTTCATCCCGCGCCTGATGCGACACCCGCAAGTGTTGGCGGATCTCTGCAGGCAAGGCCGCAATGGCACCGGGCACGATATCACTTAGGATACGCGCACCCTGACTGCCGCCCATCACCAAGATCGACATCGGATAGTCGCCAGGCGCAATATAGGCGGCTCCGGCCCGTTCCAGCACTGCGTTGCGCACAGGGTTACCGACGTGCTCGGCCAGAACGCCGTCAGGCAAGTCCGTCGGCCAGACGCCACAGGCCACACCCGCTACGCGTTTGGCAAACAACTGGTTGACCCGCCCCAGCACACCGTTTTGTTCATGGATCATCCGTGGCAGCCCCAAAAGCGTCGCCGCGCCCAAAGCGGGGATCGACGGATAGCCGCCAAAGCCCACCACAACATCGGGCCGCTCACGCCGCATCTGTCGCGCCATGCTCAGCACGCCACCCAGGATTTTCGGCGCCACCATGGCCTTGGCCAGCAGCCCACCACGGGCAAACGTGGCCGAGGACACCTCGGTTATTTCGGTCGAATGTGGAAAGCCGCCAGTATATCGCGCGCCGCGCGCATCAGTTGACAGCTTCACCCGCCAGCCGCGTTTCAACATATCCTCGGCCAGCGCCTGCGCCGGGAACATATGCCCCCCCGTACCGCCAGCCGCCATCAATAGCAGTTTCTGAGCCATCTGCCCCTGTAATCCTTACTGTAATCTATATCGTCAGCCGCGTTCATGTCCGCGCAACAGATCTGCAATACCACCTTGGGGCCGCGAGCGGGTAAAGGCCAGCAACATGCCAACCGCGATACCGCCGGCGATCAGCGACGAGCCACCATAACTGACAAACGGCAGCGTCATACCCTTGGCTGGCAGCAACCGTACGGCGACACCCATGTTAATCATAGCCTGAACGCCGAACATGCAAACCAGCCCGGTCCCCGCCAATCGAATAAACGTATCCCGTTCGCGCATCAGCCGAAACAGCGAGCGCACGACGATTGTGGCATATAGGGTGATCAGGATCAGCACCAGCACCAGCCCGTATTCCTCGGCGGCGACGGCAACAATGAAATCAGTATGGGCATCCGGCAGCGACCATTTCACCTGGCCTTCACCAACGCCAACGCCAAACAGGCCGCCCTCGCGGATCGCGTCCGCCGCATAACCCAGTTGCGTTGTCGGATCGACATCCGGGTTCAGAAACCCATCAATACGCCGGGCAAAATGTTCAGAGTTGGAATAGGCAAACATACCGCCCAACACCACAATCGCCGCCATGCCGACCAGCAACACAATCGGCGCTCCAGCGACAAAATACATAACCCCCCAGCCGAACAGCACCAGACTGGCCTGACCAAAATCAGGCTGCATTGCCAGCATCAGTACCACCGTCACGCAGAGGCCAAACGACCACAGCTTGCCCGGAGGACCGTTGATATGTTGGCTTGAGGCAATCATCCAGGCCGCCACCACCACAAAACCCGGTTTCAAAAATTCAGAAGGCTGCAACGATGCAAAGCCAAGACTGTACCACCGCACAGCGCCCTTGCCAAAGTCAGTGCCAAACACCGGCAACATCGCCAGCGCCACAAAAGCACAGGCAAATCCGATCACCGCCAGTCGGCGCACCAGCGTCGGTGTCATCATCGATGTCATCACCATGGCCACCAACGCCGTGCAGCCAAACACCGCTTGTCGCTGCACATAGTGAAAATTGTCAAACCCGTTGCGCGCCGCCAGCGGCACCGAGGCCGCAAGGCCCAGCAACAGACCAACTATGAACAGACCCAGGATACAGGACAATGTCCACTTATCCACTGTCCGCCACCACTTCGGGAGGATTGGTTCACCGACCTGCGTGGGAACCGCGCCATAGACCATTTCAGTCATGGAAATACCGCCAATCTCTGCCTCAATTTCGCCCCGTTATCGGGGTCTGTGGGACTGCCATACCCTGAATCTCCGATTCAAACCAGCCTCTTCCGCTTGCCTTTGGCGGTAATCCGCGCCATGGGCTGGCAATGTTGTATCAAACCCTCATTCTTGGTGCCGGCGCGGCTGGCATGATGTGCGCCCGTTTTGCAGGTCCCGGCACGCTGGTGATCGACCACGCCCGCGCTCCCGGCGAGAAAATCCGCATCTCGGGCGGCGGCCGCTGCAATTTCACCAATATGTATGCCGAGGCTAAGAACTTCATCTCGGCCAACCCGCATTTCTGCAAGTCGGCGCTGGCGCGGTTCAGCCAATGGGACTTTGTCGCCCTGATGGATCAGCACGGAATTGCCTGGCACGAGAAAACCCTGGGGCAGCTGTTCTGTGATGGGTCCGCCAAACAGGTGGTCGCAATGCTGGTGCAAGAGCTTCAGAACGCCGGGGCGGAACTCTGGCTCGAGACCTCGGTCACCTCAGTCTCCCGCGTTGAGCAGGGGTTTTCTGTCACAATGGCGCGCGCAGGCAAGACCCAGGTCCTGACCTGCCGCAATCTGGTGCTGGCCACCGGCGGCAAATCCATCCCCAAAATGGGCGCCACCGGCCTCGCCTATGACATCGCCCGCCAATTCAACCTGCCACTCACCGAGACCCGCCCTGGCTTGGTGCCCTTCACCTTCTCGGACGATCGCTTCAAACCCCTGGCCGGCGTTGCCCTGCCCGCACGCCTGTCCAATGCCCGCACGACGTTCGACGAGGCGCTGCTGTTCACCCATCGCGGCCTCTCGGGCCCCTCCGTGCTGCAACTGTCCTCTTACTGGCACGAAGGTGAGGTGATCACAGTCAACCTGATCCCCGAATTGCCCCTGTACGATCTGCTGCGCGACCAGCGCCAGGCCGAGGGCCGCCGAGACCTGACAACCGAACTCGCCCGCCTGCTGCCCACACGGCTGGCGGATTACCTGTCAACCGACCTGCGCCTCAAAGGTCGGCTTGCCGACCAGTCCGACGCCGCATTGCAGGACCTGTGTGCACAAGTGTCCAACTGGCAGCTCACCCCCTCCGGAACCGAAGGCTACCGCACAGCCGAGGTCACTTTGGGCGGTCTTGACACCGATGCGCTATCGTCGAAAACGATGGAGTCTAAATCCGTTCCCGGTCTCTACGCCATCGGCGAATGCGTCGACGTCACCGGTTGGTTGGGCGGTTTCAACTTCCAATGGGCCTGGTCATCGGGCCACGCGGCCGGCCGCGCCATCGCCGCCGCCAACCGCTAGCTGATCTGCTTCGGAGCCGCCCTCGCCTGAGCACAAACAGCCCGCGACGGACACCGGGATCATGCCAAATCGCCGAGGGGCCCCGCCCCGGCGGGGATACGGTTATTTGACTTGAGCCTGGGGGCGGGCGCGGGCAGGCATGGGATCAAGCGAGGGTGGTTCAGGGGCAGTATCTGCTTTGGTGAGCCCGAGCCCCTTTTATCTTTTACTTTTTCCTCTTACCCCAAAACACACCCTAGCCCAGACGCTCCGTCACCTCGGCAATGAAATCATCGCCCCGTGTCTCAAAACTGTCATACTGATCAAAACTTGCCGCCGCCGGGGCCAACAGCACCACTTCGCCGGGCTGCGCATCGGCCATAGCGCGCTCAACAGCAACCGCCATCGTGCCACAGATTTCGGTTTCAACATCCAGTTGCACGGCAAAATGCGCCGCCTCGCGACCAATCACATAGGCCTTTTGCACCGATCCAGTGGCGCCCTTCAGCGCATCCAGACCGCCGTCTTTTTCCAAGCCACCACAGATCCAGCGCACCTTCTTAAAAGCACTCAGCGCTTTAACCGCACTGTCCACATTGGTGGCCTTGCTGTCATTCACATAGCGAACCCCACCTGCATCCGCGACCGGCTGACTGCGATGGGGCAAACCGGGGTAGGTTTCCAGCGCACCTTCAATCATCCGAGGCGCCAGCCCCAATGTGCGCGCTGCCGCATAGGCCGCACAGGCATTCTGATGATTATGCGCCCCGGGCAGTCCCGTCATCTCACGCAGATCAATTGACCCTGCCTGCCTGCCTTTACGGTACTCCGACAAGAACCCTTTGCGGGCAAAGACATTCCAGCCGACACCACCCAGTTTACGGCCTGACGACACCCGGATTACCCGGTCATCTGAAGCCCCCATGGACATCTGCCCGGCCAAAAACACCCCCTCTTCCTCGTCCACGCCAATGACGGCGCGGTCCGGCCCTCCTTCGGCGAACAACCGGCGTTTGGCCGCGAAATAGCCTCCCAGACCGGCATGACGATCCAGATGATCTGCTGACAGATTGGTGAACACTGCCACATCCGGTGTCAGCGAACGGGCCAGTTCAGTCTGGTACGAGCTCAGCTCAAGCACCACAACGCCACCCTCGCCGGGCGGATCAATATCCAGCACACCGCGGCCGATATTGCCCGCCATCTGCACCTCTTTGCCGGCACTTTCCAGGATATGATGCAATAGCGCCACCGTGGTGGATTTGCCGTTTGATCCCGTTACTGCCACCACCCGTGGTGCGCGCTCAAAATTATCCCATTCGGGCGTTGCTAAAGATCGGAAAAACAGGCCGATATCATTGTCCACTGGCACGCCCGCATCCAATGCAGCGCGCACCGCCGGATTGGGTTTGGGGTACAGGTGCGCAATTCCAGGTGATACGATCAGTGTGGCGATGTCATCGAACGCCCCCTGTTTGTGCAAGTCCCGACAGGCAAAGCCTTCGGCTTCAGCGGCCTCCCGCGCGGCTGGGTTGTCATCCCAACAGACCGGAATTGCCGCACCCGCCCGCAAAGCCCGCGCCGCCGCAAGGCCGGATCGCCCCAACCCCAGAACGGCCACATTGGCCCCTGAAAATCCTTGTACCGGGATCATCGCTGCGCCCTTTCTTTGCTAGTCAAATTCACCGCACCCTGCACCGCAGATCGGGGAAATTGCAAGCGGGCTAGTTCGGGCGCGTAGTGTGCTCAGCGTCGAGACTCTCATGGGTTACGTCGGCCACTTTCGTTGCCATTCCACGAACACGTTCAAACACTGCCTGTGCCTCGCGGTGAAGCGGTTCAGTCTCGGATGACCGCCCTGATTGATGCAGCACCCGTGCCTGGTTTTTCAGGTCGATGTCAAAATCAGGATATGCGGCCCCCAGTGCCTTACGTCCGATTTTCAGCACTTCGTGATACAGTGGCTTGGCCTCACCGGGTCGTCCCGCCGACTCTAGCAATCCGGCAAGCTTATTTAACTGGGCAACATAATCAGGGTGCTCTGTGCCGCGCGTTTTACCGATCACAACCAGCGCCTCTCTGTATAACGGTTCCGCCTCATCGTAGCGGCGTGTCGTCTGCAACAGGTCGGCTAAGTTGTTCAGCTGAGAGCTGTAGTCAGACGAATTTGTATCCTGCATCTTTCGGGAGGCCTCCACCGCCGCGCGACACAGCGGTTCGGCCGCATCATAGACGCCCAATTTTGCCAACACTTTCCCATGAAGCGCCACGATACCGGGGAAATGCCCGGATCCCTTTTCTGTCAGCGCGACAGATCTGCGGGCGACGATTTCTGCCAGCTGATAATGTCCCCTGTCAAATAACTCAACGGAAAGACGTTTCAGGTCGACATCATAGGTTTGATCCCAATCCAGCACTTCAATTGGATGACCAAGGTCGATATCCTGGGCCCTTTGCAATGTGAATTTTTCCAACGCCACAAGTCGTCCAGATCCAGGGCACGCTGCCAAGCCAAGTCTTGCATAGCGATTGGCGTTATATGCTGCATCTTTTCCATCCGACTCGCTATCCAGAATGCGCTGTTCTGCAAGGATCTCAGCTGCCCGGCCAAGAGCAATTGCATGAGCTTCAATATAGGTCCCGGCTGCGGTGTCCTGCCCGCGATAGTCTGCCCTGGACGTCAGGTCGGCAATGGTGTCCAGAAACCGCTCCGGGTCAACAGCATTTAGCCGGGCCGCCTGCTGCACATTTGTCATGCGCAAAGCGTCGCGTTCTTGTTCAATGTCGGCTACTTTTGTCACCGTTCTATTTCTGTGAACCAAGAGGATGGCGGTCGTCGACACTCCGGCTACGGCCACCAGAAAGACGGCGATATCAAATAGACCGCCCCAATTTTCAATCAAATCGTTCATAATGAAACCCTCAATTCAGTTGCGTCCCACTCTAGCAGGTCGCGGAGAAGTTGAAAGGTTTCATTTGCTACTTAAAGCAGAGCCGGCCTTGACCGAGCAGAAGCGCAATATTGTGGCTTTGCCGAAGGCCGACTTTTGGATTGGCCAATTGCTCTGGCCCAGCAGTGCCGGGCCAAAGAGGACGTTGTTAGCGTACTTTTAGGGTTGCCAGGCCGATCATCGCCAGGATCAGCGAGATGATCCAGAACCGGATCACAATTGTGGGCTCAGCCCAGCCCTTTTTCTCGTAATGATGGTGGATCGGGGCCATCAAGAACACCCGCTTGCCGGTGCGTTTGTAATACAGCACCTGAATAATCACGCTCAGCGCCTCGACCACGAATAACCCGCCGACAATGGCCAGAACCAGTTCATGTTTGATGACCAGAGCGATGGCGCCCAATGCACCGCCCAGAGCCAGCGAGCCGGTATCGCCCATAAAAACAGCCGCTGGTGGGGCATTGTACCACAAAAAGCCAAGGCCTCCGCCGAACAACGCTGCAGTAAAGATCAAGATTTCGCCGGTGCCGGGCACGTAATGCACGTCAAGGTATTCAGTAAAGTCGACCCGTCCCACCGCATAGGCGATGATACCCAGCGTTGTCGCGGCGATCATCACTGGCATGATGGCCAGCCCGTCCAGCCCGTCGGTCAGGTTCACTGCATTGGCCGTACCAACCACGACGCAGATGGAAAATGGCACATAAAAATAGCCCAAATTGATCAAGGTGTCTTTGAACACCGGCAGCGCCAGTTGATTTTGCAGGGCATCAGGGTGATTGGCCGAAGCCCAAAGCGCCGCGATTATTGCAATCAAAATCCCTAGTAACAGCCGCACTTTACCCGGCACGCCAGCAGTATTTTGCTTAGACACTTTGGCGTAATCATCCGCAAACCCGATCAGCCCAAAGGACAGAGTGACAAAAAGCACCAACCAAACAAAGGAGTTATCCCAACGCGCCCAGACCAAAGTGGAAAACAACAGCGCCCCAACAATCAGCAGTCCCCCCATGGTTGGGGTACCGGCCTTGACGAAATGGCCTTCGGGGCCGTCATCGCGGATTGGCTGGCCCTTACCTTGCTTTTTGCGCAGCACGTTGATCAGAGGCTTGCCAAAGACAAACCCAAAGATCAGCGCCGTCAAAAATGCGCCGCCTGCGCGGAAGGTGATATAGCGAAACAGGTTAAAGAAATCGCCGCCGTCCGATAGCTCGGTGAGCCAATAGAGCATGTAAAGGGGTCCTGTTCGCTATTTCGTGATAATGGGAGTTGGGCCGGCATGGCCTAAATTGCGGATGCCGTCAACGATCTTGGCCAAAGCAATGCTCAAAGAGCCCTTCGCCAGCACGATATCGCCGCCTTGGATTTGGGTCGGCAGATCCGCAAGGACTTCGGCGCTGGTTTGATACCAGGTGCCCTGTTTGGCTTCGGGCAAAGCGGAGTGGAGATGCTGCATCAGCGGGCCGATACAATGGATTTGATCAACAGCGAGCACCGATGGATGCCGAGCCAGTGCTGTGTGCAGTGCGATTTCGTCCGGGCCAAGCTCTTTCATGTCGCCCAGATAGGCGACCCGACGTCCGCTTCCCGGCGTCGCCGCCAGAACCTCTAGTGCAGCAGCCATAGAAGTGGGGTTGGCGTTATAGCTGTCATCCAGCAGTAAGATTTTGCCTCCACGCAAATGGATCTCTTCGCGTGCACCACGTCCCTTGACCGGAGACCACAGAGCCAGACTGTGCAGGGCCTTATCCAGATCCGCCCCCAATGCCGCAACACAGGCCAAAGCGCCCAGTGCATTCATTGCAAAATGAGCCCCAAGCGATTGGATATGCATCTCTATGTCTCGACCCATGACCCGGGCCTGCGCCAAGGTCTCTTCCCCCTGAATAACCGCTGAGATCAGTTGGTATTCCTTGTCCTTTGACCCGAACCACCACGATTTCACCCCCTGCTGCAGTGCCACCTCACGCAGGACACCGGCCTCGGCAATATCTCCATTCAATACCGCAACGCCTCCCGGCTCCAGCCCTTGCAGCACCGCGGCCTTCTCCCGGGCAATTCCAGCCACGTCATCAAAGGCCTCAAGGTGTACCGCAGCTACAGTGGTGATCAGGGCTACATGTGGACGGGCCTGTATCGCCAGCGGGGCAATTTCACCGGGATGGTTCATGCCAATTTCGACCACCGCGAATTCAGTGTCGCGCGGCATTCGCGCCAAGGTGAGCGGAACACCCCAATGATTGTTGTAACTGGCCACAGCCGCATGGGTGCGACCCTGATCAGACAGCATCCGTGCCAGCATCTCCTTGGTCGAGGTCTTGCCCACCGATCCGGTCACTGCCACCACCCGTGCATCGCAACGGGCTCGGGCAACGCGGCCTAGCGCCTCCAGCCCGTGCAGAACATTATCGACGATCAACAGCGGTGCGTTTGCGTCCACCCCATCGGGAACACGTGAAACCAATGCGGCCCCGGCCCCACTGGCCAGCGCCTGCGCCACAAAGTCATGCCCATCACGCGCCGCTGTCAGCGCGACAAACAAATCACCCGGCGTCAAAGTGCGGGTATCAATTGAGATCCCGTCAACGCTCCAGTTGCCCTGCGCCCGACCACCTGTTGCAGTCACGGCCTCTTGCATCGTCCACAGGCTCATACTAGCCCCCCGTCCAGCGCCGCGACGGCCATGCTGGCCTGTTCAACATCGTCAAAGGGTAGAATATCATCGCCCACGATCTGACCGCTTTCATGGCCCTTACCGCAAATCATCAGCGCATCGCCCGGCCCCAGCGCGTCAACACCGCGCAGGATGGCTTCGGCGCGATCGCCAACTTCGCTTGCCCCCGGCGCGCCAGCTTTGACGGCAGCCCGGATCACGGCAGGGTCTTCACTGCGCGGGTTGTCATCGGTGACAATCACCATATCCGCATTCTCAACAGCTGCCTGCCCCATCAAAGGCCGCTTGACCGCATCGCGATCACCGCCTGCCCCGACAATGGCGATCAACCGACCCAGGACATGCGGGCGCAGCGCCTTGAGAGCGGTGGCAATGGCGTCAGGCGTATGGGCAAAATCAACAAACACCGTCGCGCCATTGCTGCGCGTCGCCGCCAATTGCATCCGGCCCCGCACGGTTTTCAGATGAGGTAGCGTTTCAAACACCCGCGAGGGCAGTTCACCCGAGGCAATCACCAAGCCACAGGCCAGCAGAATATTCTCGGCCTGAAACCCGCCGATCAGGTTCAGCCGGGTTTGAAACGGTTTATCATGCCAGCTAAACCGCATGTCCTGCCCAGAAGCATCAAAGCGCTGGCTCAGCAGCGAAAGGTCACCCAATCCGCGCCCCACCGTGATCACCTCTTGGCCGCGCGCGCAGGACACTGCACGCATTTCGGCGCCACGCTTGTCGTCTATGTTGATCACCGCGACACCTTCGTCCTGCAACACCCGGCGGAACAATCCGGCCTTGGCGGCAAAATAGGCCTCAAATGTGTGGTGATAATCCAGGTGGTCCTGACTGAAATTGGTGAAGCCCGCGGCCGCCAGATGCACGCCATCCAAACGGCGTTGATCCAATCCGTGGCTCGAGGCCTCCATCGCCACATGGGTCACGCCATTCTCAACCGCCTTTGCAAGCGCGCGGTGCAGGGTGATCGGGTCCGGAGTGGTATGGGCCAGTGGATAGCTCCAGGCGCCTTCAACCCCGGTGGTGCCAAGGTTGACCGCAGCATGACCTAATTCTTCCCAGATCTGACGCACAAAGGTCGCGACGGATGTTTTGCCATTGGTGCCGGTAATCGCCACCGCCGTTTGCGGCTGCGCACCAAACCAAAGGGCAGCCGCATAGGCCAGGGCCTGACGCGGATCTTGTGTCACGACCAGCGCGGCATGGCCATCGCCTAAGACCTCGGCTGCGATCTTGGCACCTTCGGCATCCGTCAAAATGGTCGAAGCACCCTGTTCCAGGGCGGTGCCAATGAATTTGGCGCCATGCACCACAGAACCGGGCAGCGCTGCAAACAGAAACCCATCGCCCACTGCACGACTGTCGACCGTTATACCTTTGATCACAGGGTCCGCACCGCCGCGTGCAGTCAGACCCAACTGGCCGAGGGTCTTCTCGGATGTGTTGCTCATAGCGACCTCACCTATCAGTTTGAGGTGAGGGTTATACCAGTCACCGGGGCAGGTTCAACTTGCGGTCGCAGCCCCAACAACGGCGCGATCCGGCCGATCATTTCAGCGGCAACCGGAACAGCCGTCCACCCCGCCGTACGACGCTCTTCATCGTAGGCGATGATCGAAGGTTCATCCAGGGTTACAACCAGCACATATTTCGGGTCATGCGCTGGGAAGATCGACGCAAAAGTGGCGATCACTTTATCCTCGTAATAGCCACCTGACGGTTTTGGCTTATCCGCAGTGCCAGTCTTACCGCCAACCTGATAGCCGGGAACTTCGCCAAAGCTGGCGGTGCCTTCTGTCACCACCAGACGCAGCATTTCGCGTGACGCCGCTGCGGCCTCGGCTGACATGACGCGAGGCCCCAATTGCGGCCCGTTCTGCTTCAGAATGGTTGGGCTGACATAATTTCCACCATTGGCAATCGTCGCATAGCCCGCCGCCAAATGCATTGGGCTGGTCGACAGACCGTGACCATAGGAAATCGTCATCGCCGACAGTTCGGACCAGTTTGGCGGCAATAAGGGGCGCCCTGCATTGGCCTCGGATATCTCAAACGGAGTGGCCTCGAGCATCCCCAGACGCGACAGGAAATCGCGCTGACGGTCAGCCCCAATTTGCTGTGCCAGACGTGCCGTGCCAATATTTGACGATTTCACAATGATCCGCTCTACCGATAAGCTGTTGCCGTAGTTGTGGAAATCCCGGATCGAGAAGCGACCCCAGCGCAGCGGACCACGGATATCAACCATAGTGTCGGGATTGACCAATCCCAAATCCATCGCCTGTGCGGCAGCGAAAATCTTGAAGGTGGAGCCCAGTTCATACACCCCCTGCACTGCCCGATTGAACAGCGGGCTGTCGGACGGATCATCGCCCGAAACCGGTGGCCGTGGCCGCTCATTCGGGTCAAAATCAGGCAGTGACACCACCGAGATCACCTCGCCGGTGGTCACATCCATCAGGATAGAGGTTGCACCCTTGGCATTCATCAGACGCATGCCGCCATAAAGGACACGCTCGGCGGCGGCCTGAATGGTCAGGTCCAGCGACAGCTGCAGCGGCTCGGCACCGTTGGCCGGATCGCGCAGATAACTGTCGAACTGACGTTCCACGCCCGCAACACCGATCACCTCGGCGGCATCGACGTCTTCTTTGCCAAACCCGGCCCCGCCCAGAACATGGGCGGCCAGACTGCCATTGGGGTAAAGCCGCATTTCACGCGGGCCAAACAGCAGTCCGGGATCGCCGATATCATGCACCGCCTGCTTTTGCTCGGGGCTGATCTTTTTCTTGATCCAGACAAACTTGCGCTTGCCGGTGAAATCCTTGACCAGGCGCGCGTGATCCAGATCCGGGAAAATTTTGACCAGCGCGTCCGCCGAGGCCACCGCATCAATCAATTGCTGCGGATGCGCATAGAGTGAATGGGTCTCAAAGTTGGTTGCCAGAATGCGGCCTTCGCGGTCGACAATATCGGCGCGCTGCGCCGCAATGGCGCTGCCCGATGCACTGGTGGCCGGTTCCGTTGGCTCGGATGTGGCCATCATTCCCATACGAAGACCTATCACCGCATAGGCGCACAGGAAAAATGCACCCAGCACCAGCAGCCGACCTTCGGACCGGACCTGAGAGCGGCCCTGAATTTCAGCGTGACGCTGGCGCAGATTCTCTTTTTCAATAGCGTCCGGGTTTTCCCCTTTGGCGCGGGCGGTCAGGATGCGGGCCAGTGGCCGTAGCGGAATACGGATCATCAGTTCCCCCCCGCGGCAGCCATAGTCGACACATCGACACCATTGGTGATGGGCAGCAGCGGCACCTGCGGATAGGCGACCTCATCCACCCGGCCAAACTGGTTGGGACGAAGAGGCAAAAGGCCGAGGCTGTTAAAGTTCAGCTCGGCCAATTCCCGCAAACGGTCGGGACGGTTCAGATAGGCCCACTCGGCCCGTAGCACCCCAAGTCGCACCTGGGCTGCGCCGATCTGGCGTTGCAGGGTTCGGGTTTCTTTCAACACCTGCTGGGTGGCATAGTTTTCACGGTAGGCCCAGAATGCTAGACCAAACACCGCCAGCGCGGATAGGACATAAGCCAGAGATTTCATCGAAGGGCCTCTTTCAGTTGTGGCATCCCAATGTCGCGGGCCTCTATCGGCGTGGCTGGCGCCTCGCTCCGCCGCCCGACCCGCAATCGCGCAGACCGTGACCTTGGGTTTTCCGCCAATTCCTGATCATCCGGCCCTTCGGCCTTACGGGTGACCAATGTGAACTGTGTCGGAATTTCCTCAATCTCTGGAGCAAATCGATTGGCGCGACCGGTCTTACCAGCGCGATGCTGAAAGAACCGTTTGACCATCCGGTCTTCGATAGAGTGAAAAGTGACAACCGCTAGCAAGCCGCCCGGCTTAAGTGCCCGTTCAGCGGCCAGCAAGCCCTGGAACAATTCTTCGTACTCGGCATTCACCGCAATGCGCAGCCCCTGAAAACTACGCGTGGCAGGATGCGATTTGCCCGGCTTGGACCGTGGCAGGCATCCCTCGACGATTCTAGTCAATTGTAATGTGGTGGTGATCGGTTCCAGCGTGCGCGCCTTGACGATTGCCTTTGCAATACGGCGACTGGCGCGTTCTTCGCCAAAATGAAACAGGATATCCGCCAATTGAACTTCTGAAAGTTCCGCTACAAGATTTGCCGCCGAGGGCCCCTCTTGTGACATCCGCATGTCCAGCGGACCATCTTTCATGAACGAGAACCCACGTTCAGCCAGGTCCAACTGCATCGACGACACACCAAGATCCAGGACAACGCCGTCCAAATCGCTGGCGTATTCGTCCATGCGCGAAAATACGCCCTGCTGCATCACCAGCCTGTCCCCGTATTCTCCGGCCCAGCTTTGCGCCATTTCAAACGCCAGCGGGTCGCGATCGACACCAATGACCTGCGATGCCCCAGCCTCGAGTAAACCACGCGTATATCCGCCAGCCCCAAATGTGCCATCCAACCAACGCCCCGACACGGGCGCGACGGCCTTTAGCAAAGGGCGCAGTAAAACGGGAACATGGGGGGCGGATCCGGTATTCTGGTCCGTCGTCATCACTCTGCCCCTTTGGCGCCGTCAAGAAACTGCATTATGTCATAGCCTTCTGGCAATTCGTCCAACCACTTATCGGTCTGAGCAGATTCTTCCTGCTCATAGGTTTCCGGCTTCCAGATCTGAAAAGTATCACCTGCAGCAATAAAGAAAGCCTCTCCCTTGAGGCCGATCTTGTTGCGCAGCTTGGCCGGCAGCACCAAGCGGCCAGTTTCATCAACTGTGGTGGGAAAAGAACGTCCGTGGAACAAACGCTGCAACGCCTTACGCGGTTCTGAGCCACGCGGTAAAGCATCAATCTTGGCATCGACCTCGTCGATTGCCTCCATTGTATAACATTCAAGAAAATTACGGTCGTCATCGCCATATACGATGACCAGCTCAGGATTGTCGCCGGACTGCCAGTTGGCGTCGCCAGATTCAAGCACACGACGAAACGAGGCCGGGATAGACACCCTGCCCTTTGTATCGACCTTGTGTTGGCTTTCGCCTCTGAACCTGCGGCCCAAGATAACGTCCCTTCTGCTACGTTCCTCGCGTCTTTTTTTATTCGTGCCCCGGTAAGGAAAAAGGCGAGTTGATCAGCTGCCACGGATCAACTCGCCATCTTCGTCCCGCTGTGCGGGAGTGTCCGACTGCGCGCGCCACCTGGGGGGATGTCTGCTCGCTCGCGCGCCGGATCTCAGTATCTGATGAAAGCGAAGGCCTGTATGATACCTGCTTTTAGTTTCTTGTATTTGTGGGGTCGTTGTGCGCCCCGTGCTCTTCGTCTCATTCGATGTATATGGGGATACTATGGGACTTCATGGTCTGGCAACGCCTTTTTAACGACACACTCGCCACATTTCTTAACAAGATCTAAATATAATTAGATTTTAGGGCTAATAATTGGGCGAATGAGAGAACGTATAGTTATTCTTGCCAACCATGACACAACATATAGTGCAACCGTGATGGCAAAAATAATTCCCCTAATTTCCCAGAAAGTTTCCAGCGAATCCGAATTTCAATTTTCGTTCCCTTAACGTTCCGAGTTATCCCCAAGCAACTCACAGGCGAATTGAGTTTCAAGACATCGAATCAAACTTGATTCGTGGAAATTCAACGTTTTTTGCCGCAAATCACCGATTCTACGCCCATGGTTTCCCAAACCGCCCATGGTTTCCCAGGCTCCCCATAAATTCCCAATCGCCACCCCAATAGATGCCTTTCACAATCCGTCGCCCAAAAATAGAGCGACCAGGACGGGATCGCTCGACCTGGAATAGCCAGTCGATCTTGCCTCGGTCGCGTCTGGCGAATTTTGGAAACTGGAAGGCGGGTGGGCATCAGGACAAAAAGGCCCACCTGAACAGGCGGGCCGGTTATCGTTTTTCAATGGTCCAGAGACGACGGTCAGGTTAGGCCATGCCGCCCTTGACCAACCCTTCGGCAATACGGGCATAGGCCTGCGCCATCGCCCCATCCCCCGCTGCCACAGGAGTGCCGTTGTCGCCGGCCAGTCGGGTCTCAAGATCAATTGGCAAAGCCCCCAGCAGTGGCAAGCCCAATGTCTTAGCCTCGGTCGCGACACCGCCATTACCAAAAATATGATGCTCGCCGCCACAATCCGGGCAGGTAAAAAACGACATGTTCTCGATCAGCCCAAGCACAGGTGTCTTAAGCGTCTTGAACATATCCAGCGCCTTGCGCGCATCCAGCAGCGACACATCTTGCGGTGTGGAGACGACAATGGCGCCCGACAGTTCCGTCTTGGTACACAGCGTCAACTGGACATCGCCCGTCCCCGGAGGCAAGTCGACGATCAACACGTCCAGTTCACCCCAATTGACCTGCCCCAGCATCTGCTGCAATGCGCCCATCAACATTGGGCCGCGCCAGATCACTGCTTTGTCTTCCTCAAGCATGAACCCGATCGACATCAAGGTGACGCCATGGGCATGCAGCGGTTCGATGATTTTGCCATCAGGGCTGGCCGGGCGCCCCGAGGCCCCCATCATGCGGGGTTGGCTGGGACCATAGATATCCGCGTCCAGCAATCCCACCTTGCGCCCCTGTCGGGCAAGCGCCACCGCCAGATTAGAGGCGACTGTTGATTTACCAACCCCGCCCTTACCAGACCCCACCGCCAGAATACGCTGCACCCCGGCAGGCTTCAGCGGCCCGGCCTGCGGCTTGGGATGGCCACCGATCTTTAGGCTCGGCGCCGCGGCGGCAGGTCCATGCGCCGTCAAGGCAACCGAAACCTCCTGCACCCCGTCCAGCTCTTGCACCACGTCCTCGGCTGCCCGGCGCAAAGGCTCCATCATCTTGGCAATGTCTGGATTCGGGGCCTCGATCACGAAACTGACCTTCCCGCCCTCAATCCGCACTGCCCGCACCATGTCGCGTGATACCAATGTACCCCCATCCGGCAGCGCCAAGCGCCCTAGTGCTTTATTTATCTCTACCAGCGTCACTGCCATTTTGGCCTCCTAATCTTTCCTGCCTACATATAGGCAGTGCGTCGCCCGGCAAAACCCCCGGAACCAGTGTTACCCCTGCAGCGTCCGTCATACATTTTCAGCAAAATTATTATGCATCCACCGGCCATCACTGCACAAAATCAGACAAGCAGAAAATGCAATAGCTGACCCATGCAAATGCTGCATAGCAGAAATGACCAAGCAAGGGATTGTGCATCTGCAGCAAATTCCTATTTTGGCCTCAAGCAACGCCACACAGGCAACGCACTGAAATACACTAAGGACCAAGACGATGGCCGCCATTGATCACATCAGCCGCTCGAAACTTTCGCTGTTCTGCGCCCCCGTCGCACTGGCCGAGGCCGCATGGGACCGTTTTACTCAATACCGCCTGTATCGCAAAACACTGGTTGAGCTCTCGATGCTGACACGCCGTGAACTGGCTGACCTGGGCCTGAACCGCTCGATGTTGAAGAACGTCGCACACGAGGCTGCCTACGGCTCCAAATAATAGAGATCAGGTCTTTTTTCTCCTCCCTTAAGAAGACCTGTCCTACGCGGCAGCATCCTCCTCCTCCCTGATGCTGTCGCACCTTATACCGGTTCAAAACCGGGTCTGAATACACCGGGGCTTCCTCCTCCCTGAAAACCCGGTGTTGCAAAGAACGGCGGTGCCCCTCCTCCTCCCTGGCGCCGCCGTTTTTCTTTGCCATCTCCCAATCGTTCATTTCATTTGGTCGGCTCTCAATTTTGTCGCGTTCGCTGATCAAATGTCGCAATTGGCACATCAAATCCCTGATCCCGCGCTTTGCTGAAACGGCCCCCAATCGGGTTTTGTTCCCCCCAACATCGCGGCCGTTTCATGAAATTCATTCACCTTACTGACTTGCATCTTGTCTCTCCCGGCACTGAACTGGCCGGCTCCGATCCGTCTGCCCGTCTTACAGACTGTCTTAAAGATATTGAACAATGGCACAGTGATGCGCGTTTCTGTGTCATTTCCGGCGACCTGGCGGACACAGCTAACCCTGCGGCCTATGCTTGGCTAAAAGAACAGCTGGCCGGGTTTTCCATCCAGACCTTTCTCATGCTTGGAAATCACGACGACCGCACTGTTTTCCAAAGCGTCTTTGAAGATCATCACTGTGACGACAATGGGTTTATCCAGCACAGCCACAAGACAAAGGATGGCCTGTTCATATTTCTGGACACCACAAAAGACGGTGCCAGCGCACACGAGGGACAATTATGCCCGCAGCGCTTGGATTGGTTGCGCACCCAACTGATCAATGCCGGGGACACGCCTGTGTACCTGTTCATGCATCACCCGCCCTTTGATATTGGCATCGCTTACGTCGATGACATCAAACTTGTGGAGCATCAGGACTTTGCCGCGGTTCTGAAACGGGGCAAGAACATCCGGCACGTGTTCTTTGGTCACGTACATCGATCTGCCTATGTGCAATGGAACGGGCTGTCTTTCACCTCGCTGCCCAGCCTAAACCATCAGGTACCATTGGTACCCACCAGTGTTGGCACGACATATAGCTCCGAGCCTGCGGGATATGGTGTCGTGCTGCTGAACGACGGCCAGATGACGGTGCATTTCGACGCTTTCCTGAATCGCAGCGCGATCACCTGAAGCCAAGGCATGGCCCACCCGGTCTTTTGATATGTCGGGGTGGGCCTCAGCTATGGGGCAGCCCGGCACTAGAACGGAATATCATCGCCTGCCGAGACAAAGCTGGCGACGACTTTTTTCAGCCCGGCCTTGTCGAAATCCACTTCCAGCTTGTCGCCGTCGATACCGGCAATCATCCCGTAACCAAACTTTTGGTGGAACACCCGGTCGCCCATCGTAAAGCTGGAGATTACCGTCGAATCGATCACTTGCGGCTTGGCGGCATTTGGCTGCGCCATACCGCGCTGTCCGGCCCGCGACTGCATGCGTTTCCAGCCCGGCGAATTATACCCATCCGCCTGCGCCATCTTTTCTTCGATGGTCGATCGCACTGGCGCCTCAGCCGGAGCTGCCGCACCATAACCACCGCCATACAGGCCCGGCGGCGTGAGCACTTCGACATGCTGATCGGGCAGCTCGTCAATGAACCGCGATGGCAACTGTGACTGCCACTGCCCAAACACCCGACGATTGCCAGCAAAGGATATGGTACAGATTTCCTCGGCACGGGTGATGCCGACATAGGCCAGACGGCGCTCTTCCTCGAGACCTTTTAGGCCGCTTTCGTCCATCGACCGCTGCGAGGGGAACAGTCCGTCCTCCCAGCCCGGTAAAAACACCGCCGGGAACTCCAGCCCCTTAGAGCCGTGCAGCGTCATGATCGACACCTTTTCCCCGGAATCACTGGCCGCGTTGTCCATGATCAGGCTGACATGTTCCAGAAAACCCTGAAGGTTCTCGAAATTCTCCAGCGCCTTGACCAATTCCTTAAGGTTTTCCAACCGCCCAGGCGCATCCGGCGTCTTGTCGTTCTGCCACATGGTTGTATAGCCAGATTCATCCAGAATGATCTCGGCCAGATCCATATGGGTCATGTTGGCGTCACCGGCCAAGCGCCCCCAACGGGCTATATTTTCGATCAATATGCGCAGCTGCGTGCCGCCCTTACCCTTTATCAATCCGCCTTCAATCGCCAGACGCGCGCCCTCCAGCTGCGACACTCCATTGGCCCGCGCCGTGGTCTGGATGTTTTGCAGCGCAACCTTGCCCAGACCGCGTTTCGGCGTATTCACAATGCGTTCAAACGCCAGGTCATCATCCGGGCTGGTCACCACGCGGAAATAGGCCATGGCATCGCGAATCTCGAGCCGCTCATAAAACCGTGGCCCGCCAATCACCCGGTAGGGCAACCCGATGGTCAGGAACCGGTCCTCAAATGCGCGCATCTGGTGCGAGGCGCGGACCAGAATGGCCATTTGCTCCAGATCGCGCGGCCCCTGCCCGCGGGTGCCGCGTTGCATCGCCTCGATCTCTTCACCGATCCAGCGTGCCTCTTCCTCGCCGTCCCAGTGGCCGATCAGCCGGACCTTCTCGCCACCCTTGGCAGCGGTCCACAGGTCTTTGCCCAACCGGCCCTCGTTGCCGGCAATAACCCCAGAGGCCGCCGCCAGAATATGTTCCGTCGAGCGGTAGTTCTGTTCCAGCCGGACCACCTTGGCGCCGGGGAAATCCTTGTCAAAGCGCAGGATATTGCCAACCTCGGCGCCACGCCAGCCATAGATCGACTGATCATCATCGCCGACGCAGCAGATATTCTTATGTCCTGCCGCCAGCAGTCGCAGCCATAGATACTGGGCGACATTGGTATCTTGGTATTCGTCCACCAGGATAAAGCGGAACCAGCGTTGGTATTGCTCAAGGATATCTGGATGGGTCTGAAATATCGTCACCATGTGCAGCAGCAGATCGCCAAAATCCACCGCGTTCAACTCGCGCAGACGAGTCTGATACTGTGCATAAAGATCAACGCCCTTGCCGTTATAGGCGGAAGCATCCGCCACTGGCACCTTGGTCGGGATCAGGGCCCGATTTTTCCAGTCATCGATCACATTGGCCAGTGTCCGCGCTGGCCAGCGCTTGTCGTCAATGCCTTCGGCCCGGATCAGCTGCTTCAACAGCCGGATCACATCATCCGTGTCCAGAATGGTGAAGTTGCTTTTCAGCCCGACCAGTTCAGCATGACGGCGCAGCAGTTTGACGCATATCGCGTGGAAGGTGCCCAGCCAGGGCATGCCCTCAGCCGGTTGCCCCAACATGCCGCCCACCCGCTCTTTCATTTCGCGCGCGGCCTTGTTGGTGAATGTCACCGCCAGGATCTCGTTGGTGCGGGCCGACCCGGTGGTGAGCAAATGCACAATCCGGGCCGTCAACGCCTTGGTCTTGCCAGTGCCCGCCCCAGCCAGCATCAGCACTGGGCCCTGCAAGCATTCAACAGCCTCACGTTGCGCCGGGTTCAACCCGTCAAGATAGGGTTGCGGCCGCGCAGCCATTGCACGCGAGGATAGCGATGCGCCCTCAAAGGCGTCCATTTCGTCAAAACTGCTCATGCCCATTATCCTAGCGTGAAGCCATCAAGAGGGGAAGTCTTGTTCTCACAATGTTCCGCTTCATTTGTCGTGATCCCCGAACACCCGGCGACAATGCCTCGGGCCCATCGTTCATGGCCAAAGCACGCCGGGGAAACAATGGTAAAAATTCTAAAGACGCCCTTTGCTATGGGCCAGGACCTATACGTCCAAAAGTGCACCCGGAGGACGTTGTCCCGAGCCTGCGTCGAATGCGCCGTGTCCCGGAACATCGCTGGAATCGATCAGACCAATACATCTCCTTGCATTCTTCTGCCGATTTTCCCACAAATCCGCCATGGATTTACACAGCCGCTACCCCGCCATCGCTGATCTGGCCCGCCAAGCCCAACGTCGCCTGCCACCATTCGTCTGGGAGTACCTGGACAGCGCCACCGGCACTGAGGCCACCAAGACCCGCAACCGCGCGGCACTGGATCGGGTCGGTTTTTTGCCCTCAATCCTGCACGGCCCCTTAGAGGTCGATCTGAGTACCACGCTGTTTGGTGAGAAACTGCCGCTGCCCTTTGGGGTAGCACCGGTTGGCATGTCCGGGTTGATCTGGCCCGACGCCGAGGGTCATCTGGCCCGCAGTGCCGCTGCCGCCGGCATACCTTATACTCTGTCCACTGTTGCCAGCCAATCGCCCGAGGATCTGGCACCGCATCTGGGGGAACAAGCCTGGTTCCAGCTGTATCCACCAAAAGACCCAGACATCCGCATCGACATGCTCGCCCGCGCAAAATCCGCCGGGTTCAAAGTGCTGGTGCTGACGGTGGATGTACCAGTGGCCTCGCGCCGGGAACGTCAGATGCGGTCAGGGTTGACGCAACCGCCACGGCTGACACCACGCCTTCTTGCCCAGACCCTGGCAAATCCCACATGGGCGCTTGGCATGGCCCGGCGTGGCATGCCGCATATGCGCACCCTGGATAAATACATCACCGGAAATCTGGGCAACCTGTCCTCAACTGCACATATCGGCTACTTGCTACGCACCTCGCCGGATTGGGAGTATGTGCAATGGTTGCGGGATCACTGGCAGGGGCCGATCGTGATAAAAGGGGTAATGCGCCCCGAGGATGCAGAGCGCCTGCAAGACATGGGCGTGGATGCGCTTTGGGTGTCGAACCACGGCGGTCGCCAGTTCGACGCCAGCCCCGCAACGATCGAAATGTTGCCTGAAATCCGCCGGGCCACCACCCTGCCGCTAATCTTTGACAGCGGTGTCGAGGGCGGGTTGGATATGCTGCGCGCACTGGCACTTGGTGCCGACTATATCATGCTGGGACGCGCCTTTCATTTTGCATTAGCCGCCCTTGGAGAACCCGGCCCAGCCCACCTGATCGACATCTTGAAGCAGGACCTGAAATCTAATATGGGACAAATTGGCGCAACTGACGTTACGTCCTTGCCTTTGACAAGGACCCTGGGACCTGCCCACCAACTGCCTATTTAATGAGCAGATTAATAAGTTGAATCACAATACGAGGCCGCATGATAGCGCAATAATGCCGGTTATACCCAGAACTACGGTTGAACCTGCCGTTATGATGCGCCTAACAATTCGTCAAAATCACACGACCACGAGGGTAACATGACCGACTTCAAGAAAATCCTGATTGCCAACCGTGGAGAGATCGCCATCCGCGTGATGCGCGCCGCCAATGAAATGGGCAAAGCCACGGTCGCGGTCTATGCTGAAGAAGACAAACTTGGCCTGCACCGGTTCAAGGCTGATGAGGCCTACCGCATCGGCGAGGGCATGGGCCCGGTTGCCGCTTACCTCAGCATCGACGAGATGATCCGGGTCGCCAAAGAAAGCGGCGCAGACGCGATCCACCCGGGCTATGGGTTGCTCTCGGAAAACCCTGATTTTGTCGACGCCTGCTCGCGCAATGGCATTACCTTCATTGGCCCCAAGGCTGAAACAATGCGCGAAGTTGGCGATAAGGCCAGTGCCCGCCGGGTTGCAGTCGAAGCCGGCGTGCCGGTGATCCCCGCCACCGAGGTGCTGGGCGACGACATGGACGCCATTCGCAAAGAAGCAACAGACGTGGGCTACCCCTTCATGCTCAAGGCCTCGTGGGGCGGCGGTGGTCGCGGCATGCGCCCGATCTACAATGAGGATGAGCTGGAAGAGAAAATCCTGGAAGGTCGCCGCGAAGCCGAGGCGGCCTTTGGTAACGGCGAAGGTTTTCTGGAAAAGATGATCCAGCGCGCCCGCCACGTCGAAGTGCAGATCCTGGGTGATAAACAGGGCGGCATGTACCACCTGTTTGAGCGCGACTGCTCAGTACAGCGCCGCAATCAGAAAGTGGTCGAACGCGCCCCTGCGCCATACCTCAGCGAAGAGCAACGGACTGAGATCTGCGCATTGGGCCGTAAGATCTGCGCCCACGTGGGCTATGAATGCGCCGGTACCGTCGAATTCCTGATGGATATGGACGACGGCAAATTTTACTTCATCGAAGTAAACCCAAGGGTGCAGGTGGAACACACTGTCACCGAGGAAGTCACCGGCATCGACATCGTGCGCGCCCAGATCCTGATCGCCGAAGGCAAATCCATTGCCGAGGCCACCGGCAAAGCCAGCCAGGATGACATCGCGCTGACCGGCCACGCCTTGCAGACCCGGGTCACAACCGAGGATCCGCAGAACAACTTCATCCCTGACTATGGCCGCATCACCGCCTATCGCTCGGCCACCGGTATGGGCATTCGTCTGGACGGCGGCACCGCATATGCAGGCGGCGTGATCACCCGCTATTATGACAGCCTGCTGACCAAGATCACCGCCAAGGCGCCGACCCCAGAAATGGCCATCGCCCGCATGGACCGCGCCCTGCGCGAATTCCGGGTACGTGGTGTCTCCACCAACATCGCCTTTGTCGAGAACCTGTTGAAGCACCCGACCTTTCTGGACAACAGCTATACCACCAAGTTCATTGACGAGACACCGGCCCTGTTCCAGTTCTCCAAACGTCGTGACCGGGGAACTAAGGTTCTGACCTACATCGCAGACATTTCGGTCAATGGGCATCCTGAAACCGAAGGCCGCAACGCACCGCCCGCCGAACTGAAAGCGCCGCGCCCGCCCAAAGTCGCACCAGGCAACCTGCCCTATGGCACCCGCAACTTGCTGGAGCAAAAAGGCCCGCAAGCTGTTGCCGACTGGATGAAGGCCCAGCGGCAGTTACTGCTGACCGACACCACCATGCGCGACGGTCACCAATCCCTGCTGGCCACCCGGATGCGCTCGATTGACATGATCAAAGTGGCCCCGGCCTACGCGCAAAACCTCAGCCAGCTGTTCTCGGTTGAATGCTGGGGCGGCGCCACCTTTGACGTCGCCTACCGGTTCTTGCAGGAATGCCCCTGGCAGCGCCTGCGCGACCTGCGCGAGGCGATGCCAAACGTGATGACCCAGATGTTGCTGCGCGCCAGCAACGGGGTTGGCTATACCAACTACCCCGACAATGTGGTGCAAGAGTTCGTCCGCCAGGCCGCCATAACAGGTGTCGATGTCTTCCGGGTGTTCGACAGCCTCAACTGGGTTGAAAACATGCGCGTCGCCATGGATGCCGTGGTTCAGTCCGGCAAGATCTGCGAAGGCACCATTTGCTACACCGGTGACATTCTCGATCCAAATCGCGCCAAATATGACCTCAAGTACTACATCGGCATGGCCAAAGAGCTCGAGGCCGCTGGCGCCCATGTTCTGGGTCTCAAAGACATGGCGGGCCTGCTAAAGCCGGCCGCAGCCAGGGTGCTGGTCAAGGCCCTTAAGGAAGAGGTCGGCCTGCCGATCCATTTCCACACCCATGACACCTCCGGCATTGCCGGCGCCACCATTCTGGCCGCGGCTGATGCAGGCGTCGATGCGGTGGATGCGGCTATGGACGCCTTCTCGGGTGGCACCTCGCAGCCCTGCCTCGGCTCGATTGTCGAAGGTTTGCGTAACACCGACCGCGACACCGGCATCGACATCAAACCGATCCGCGAAATCTCGGACTATTGGGAGCAGGTGCGTGCGCAATATGCCGCGTTTGAAAGCGGCATCCAGGCCCCGGCGTCCGAGGTCTACCTGCACGAGATGCCCGGTGGTCAGTTCACCAACCTCAAGGCACAGGCCCGCAGCCTGGGTCTGGAAGAGCGCTGGCACGAGGTCGCGCAGACCTATTCGGATGTGAACCAGATGTTCGGCGATATCGTCAAGGTCACGCCCAGCTCCAAAGTGGTTGGCGATATGGCCCTGATGATGGTCAGCCAGGGCCTGACCCGCGCCGAGGTCGAAGATCCAGGCACTGATTTGTCTTTCCCCGACTCGGTCATCGACATGATGCGCGGTAATCTGGGCCAGCCGCCCAAAGGCTTCCCCGACGCGTTCCTCAAGAAAGTGCTCAAGGGTGAAGCCCCCAATCTGGAACGCCCCGGCAAGCACCTCAAAGCCGTGGATCTTGAAGCAACCCGCGCTGATCTCAGCACCCAACTGGACGGAAAATCCGTCGACGACGAAGATCTGAATGGCTACCTGATGTACCCCAAGGTGTTCCTCGACTACATGGGTCGCCACCGCAGCTATGGCCCGGTGCGCGCCTTGCCAACCCAGACCTTTTTCTACGGCATGGAACCGGGCGACGAGATCGAGGCCGAAATCGATCCCGGCAAAACCTTGGAAATCCGCCTGCAGGCCATCGGTGAAACCGATGAAAAAGGCGAAGTCAAAGTGTTCTTCGAACTGAACGGCCAGCCACGGGTCATCCGGGTGCCAAACCGCTTGGTGAAATCTACCACCGAGGCCCGTCCCAAGGCCGAGGCCGGCAACGACAACCACTTTGGCGCTCCCATGCCTGGCGTCGTGGCCACCGTTGCAGTCCAGGCAGGACAGCAGGTTCACGAAGGCGACCTGCTGCTGACCATCGAAGCCATGAAAATGGAAACCGGTATCCACGCCGAACGCGATGCGGTAATCAAGGCCGTGCATGTTCAGCCCGGCACTCAGATCGACGCCAAAGACCTGTTGATCGAGCTGGACTAACCCACTCGATAACAGACTTCAAAAACGATGGGGCGCAAATTCAATGCGCCCCAACAGCTCTATCACTGCCCCCATCATCTTTTCCAAAATACTCCCGCCGGAGGCCGGCTCCACCAGCGCCTTACCTGCGTCGCTTGACGAAACTTCCGTCAGCATCTCCCTTCAGACAGCGCGGCACCACCGGGAAATCCTGGCTCAGGAAATACGCATAGGTGCCACCCGGGAAGTCCTCGGTCACCACCTGCGTCCCATTGCATTCATCCAGTGTTCCAGAGCCCGCCCGATATTGATAGTCCTGCACAAAGGCGCCGTCATAACGCCCACTCGGCGCTGATCCCCCTGGTCGACGGCCCGATTTCAACTGGTAGGAACTGGTCATCTCCCGCACCCGACCATTCATGTCGGTGGTGATCGCATAAATTGGAAACCCATCCGCCGCATATCCGATCAGGGGCGATGCTTTCTCCGCTGACCAGCCCAATTGCTGCATCAGCCCCCATGGCAACCCGTGGTAGTGATAGGCCCCGCTGGGCTGAACATGGGCATAGTTCTGGTCCAGCCCCAGTGTCACAGCCCCGCCCAGGGCCTCGTACTGCCAGCCAGACTGCCGATTACCTTTCCAGAACTCCGCGGCCCCCGGATCGAACGGAACCCCATTGACCGCAACTCCAAACAATCCCGCCATGCCATAGGCCTTGGCGACCCGAGGCAATTGATCGGTATCTGCCGCAAACTTATATCGTTGTGGCTGAATGCTATGAGGGTTGCCCCGGTTTGGAAATTGCCCAACCGCATGATCCGGGATGCCATTTGCACTGATCTTAACCGTGTCCTGCGTAGCGCGCAGCTTAACCTTACTGCCTCGTACTTTAACCGTCGCAGCAACCAGATTGAGGTCTTGTGCAGCAATCGCAGTGTGCTGACGCCTTGGAGGCTGCCCCTGCGCATCGCTTTGCAGCACAAAGCCAATCACAATCATGCCGGTCAGTGCCGCCAGTTTGATGGTGTTCGCATGTCGCATGGCAATTTCCTTTAGTAACAATACTTCATTGCAGGGTTTCACGCAGCGTTCCGCCAGTTCCGTCGCACCTTATGTAATTTATTTTCAAACCCACACCGTTTTGCCCTTGCGGCGCGGCCGTGGAATTCATATCTCAGCCCTCACCGACGGAATGCGGGCGTAGCTCAGGGGTAGAGCATAACCTTGCCAAGGTTAGGGTCGAGAGTTCGAATCTCTTCGCCCGCTCCATCGGTCAAACGGATAGGGTCGCCTTCGGGCGGCCCTTTCGTATTTGTGTCTCAGGCTCTAGTGTCATGGCTTGTGGAGAATCAACTCATCCACTAAGAACAGAGCAAGAACGCCGTAATGGCGACGAATGGAACAACGAGGTAGCATGCTGACATCGGTAGAACTCTGCGCAGGTGCAGGCGGTCAGGCCCTGGGCCTGGAAAAAGCCGGATTTGATCACACCGCGCTGGTCGAGATAGACAAGCATTGCTGCGCCACCCTGCGCCACAACCGTCCCAACTGG
Source organism: Parasedimentitalea marina (assembly GCF_004006175.1). GTDB lineage: Bacteria > Pseudomonadota > Alphaproteobacteria > Rhodobacterales > Rhodobacteraceae > Parasedimentitalea > Parasedimentitalea marina. The sequence continues at coordinate 1,225,793 of NZ_CP033219.1, read as the reverse complement.
AATGTGCTCGAAGAGGACGTGCGCCTGTTCAAGGAACGTTCTTCTGATTTTGCCGGGATTGACCTGCTGGCCGGCGGCTTGCCCTGTCCACCGTTCTCGGTGGCTGGCAAACAGCTGGGCGAAAAGGACGAACGTAATCTGTTCGACGACGCGCTTGGCATTGTCGATGCCACCCGTCCCAAGGCGGTAATGATCGAAAACGTGCGCGGCTTTCTGGATGCGGTGTTTCTGGATTACCGCGAGAAGCTGAAGAAGCAACTGGGGAAACTCGGCTACACCACCGATTGGCGGCTGCTCAATGCCTCGGACTACGGCGTGCCACAACTGCGCCCTCGGGTGGTGATTGTCGCCCTGCGCAAAGAATACAACGACCAGTTCTGCTGGCCCGATCCACTACCCCACAACCCGCCCAAAGTTGGCGAAACGCTGATTGATTTAATGAAGGAACGTGGCTGGCGTGGTGCCGACGACTGGGCAGCCAAGGCCGATGAAATCGCGCCTACAATCGTTGGCGGCTCCAAGAAACACGGCGGCCCTGATCTGGGTCCGACCCGCTCGCGCAAGGCCTGGGCCTCGTTGGGGGTCGAAGGCCGCACCATTGCCCCCGAGGCCCCGGATCCATTTCACAACGACATGCCCCGCCTGACCGTCCGAATGGTGGCCCGCCTACAGGGCTTCCCGGATGACTGGCATTTCACTGGCGCCAAAACCAACGCCTATAAACAAGTCGGCAACGCCTTTCCGCCACCGGTGGCCCAGGCCGTCGCAACCCAGCTGAAAACCGCAATTGCCAAGCGGAAACTGCATGTCGTGCGCGCCTGATACGATACACAAAGGACCGCGCCTGACCTTGGGTAGGCGCAAAACGCCGTCACCGTTTTGCCGAAGGCAAACCTTGGGTTTGACGTGGGAAGGTCAGGCGCAGTCCGACCTATCGGCCGGACCAAAGGCTCACCAATGAAGAAAAACATCCCCTCCAGCCTCATCGTCCCCGGCCACCCAGACCACGACCTCCTGTCATCACTACAAGTCGAAATCACCGCCCGCGCGGGCGGTACGCTGACACTGGCGGATGACTTCCCCGCCATGCTGCGGACCTGCATCGATGATGTAATCATGACCCCCAAAACCGGGCGGCGCTGCTATGAAGAGCTGGAGAAGACCGAAAAAACCTATATCGGCACCCGCGTCGAAATCGAACTGCGCGCTTTACTGCGCCTGAAACGCGGACGGCTGGACACGGTCATCCTGGACCAGGATGTCGACATCAAAAACACAATGGGCAGCAACTGGATGATCCCAAGTGAGGCGGTGAATCACGTTTGCATTCTGGTCGCCGCAGACGAAGCGCGCGCCCGTTGCTATCTGGGGCTGGTGGTGGCGCGACCCGATTATCTAACCGCCGGAAAAAACAAAGACGGCAAACGCTCGATCTCGGCTGATGGCTTCCAGCATATCCTTTGGCTGCTCTGTGACCACCCCTACCCCGCCAACTTCTGGCGCACCGTGGACGAGGACATCGTGGAACAAATCTTCTCCTGTGACACTGGCAACGCCCGTATGGCGGCATTGTTTCGCGCGATGCAGAACCAACCGATCTCCCGAGACGTGGTTGAGGCGGTGGCGATGCAAAAAGACTTCATGCGCCGGGTGCGCTCAGACAAGGGCCACGGAACGCGTGATCTACTGGAGCAAGACGGCATTCTGCTGCTGCAAGGCCAGTTGCACGGCCAGTTGATCAAGGCAATGGATCTGCCCCATTGTTCACCGGCCGAGTTCATCTCTTGCCGCCCAACGACCGCTTTGCAACACCGTATGGCGGCGCAGGCCGGTTTCAATCTGCCGCAGATTGCCGGTTAACAGTGAAAACTCCATCCACACCATTTTTTTCCATTTTACCTCTTGCGGCGCGGGCCGGGAAATTCTATTCAGCGCCTCACCAACGGAATGCGGGCGTAGCTCAGGGGTAGAGCATAACCTTGCCAAGGTTAGGGTCGAGAGTTCGAATCTCTTCGCCCGCTCCAGTTGGACCATCCCTTGATACGGATGGAGATCGAAAGGCCGCCTTCGGGCGGCCTTTTCGCATTTCACCTGTTGATATCCTCTTAGCAAAAAATCTCATCCCACAGCCGCTTTCCCTCTTGCGGCATGCGCCGTGACACCCTATTCACCGGCTCACCAACGGAACGCGGGCGTAGCTCAGGGGTAGAGCATAACCTTGCCAAGGTTAGGGTCGAGAGTTCGAATCTCTTCGCCCGCTCCAGTTGGATCATCCCTTATCGGATGACGATCGAAAGGCCGCCTTCGGGCGGTCTTTTCGCATTTTCGCAGGCAAATATTGATCACATGAAACTTTTGATCAAATTCCTTTGACGCCGCGCCTCAAACAGGTCAATCCTGCCATCAAGCACCCGCGCCACAACAGGAGTTCCGGCATGTCCCCCGTCATTTACCCCACCACCAATTTCACCGCCACTGAACAACTGTGCCTGACGCATGGTGAAGGCATCTATGTCTACGACTCCGACGGCAATAAATACATCGAAGGCCTGGCCAGCCTGTGGTGCACCTCGCTGGGCTACAGCAACACCGAAGTGATCGATGCTATCACCACACAGCTGAACAAGCTGCCGTTCAGCCACACCTTTGGCGGCAAGACCCACGCACCGATCATGGAGCTGGCCGACAAGCTGCGCGCCATGGTGCCAGTCGAGGACGCCTATTTCTTCTTTGGCAACTCAGGCTCTGACGCCAATGACAGCCACTACAAGATGCTGCGCTATTACTTTAACGCCATCGGCAAGCCGGAAAAGCGCAAGATCATCACCCGCGAGCGGGGCTATCACGGTGTCACCGTCGCGGCCGGCTCAATGACCTCGCTGCCCGCCAATCTGGCGCATTTCGATGCCCCGCTCGAGGCCTTAGGCGTATTGCGCGCCGAATCGCCGCATTACTACACCAACCGCAAGGGCAACGAGACTGAGGCGCAGTTTGTCGATCGCATCATCCAGGCGCTAGAGGACCAGATCCTTGCCGAAAGCCCCGACACCATTGCCGCAATGATCGTTGAGCCGATCACCGGCGCCTCAGGCGTGATCGTGCCGCCTGAAGGCTATTATGAAAAGCTGCAGGCCGTACTGCGCAAACACGATATTCTGGTCTGGGCAGATGAGGTGATCACCGGATTTGGCCGCACCGGCAACGATTTTGGCTGCACCACCATGGGCATCCAGCCCGACCTGATGACATTCGCCAAGCAGCTCAGCTCAGCCTATTTCCCGATCTCGGCGGCAGTCATCCCCGGCTGGATGTACGAGGCCATGATCGAACAAACCAATCAGGTTGGTGTCTTTGGTCACGGCTATACCTATTCAGGTCACCCGGCCGCCTGCGCCGCCGCGTTGAAAACGCTGGAAATTTACGAGCGTGACAGCCTGTTTTCCCATGCAGCCGAGGTCGGCGACTATCTGCAGGCGCAACTGCGTGAAGTCTTTATCGAGCACCCCCTGGTCGGCGAAGTGCGTGGCAAGGGTCTGATCGCAGCGCTGGAGCTGGTGTCGAACAAGACAACCGGCGCCAGTTTTGACAAGGGTCTCGCCGGAGCGACCGCACAGAAGTTCTGTCAGGACAACGGCTTGCTGCTGCGCGCCGTCGGCGGCAATGCGCTGGCCCTCTGTCCGCCACTGATCATCACCCGCGATGAAGTGGACGCGCTGATGGGTAAGCTGAAAGCGGCAATCGACAGCACCTATGCCGAGTTGAAGGATAAGGGGCTAATCGCCAACTGAACAAAACCAAGGGCGGCGACTGACCCTGGGAGGGTGCTTAAGCGCCCTCCCGTTTTGCCGGAGGCAAACCTATGGTTTGACGGGGAGGGTCAGGCGCGGCCCGACCTAACGGCCGGACCAAACAGGGTAAGGTAAGGGTGCTATGTAATTCAAAACACCTTATAGGTCATTGTGGTCAGGGATCTCTCAATGCCCTCGATCACCAATAGGTGGTCATTGATATACTTACCGACATCCTCATCAGCAGGAATATATAATTTCATCAGCAAGTCATAATCGCCGCTGGTCGAATACAGCTCAGAGTGAATTTCCCGCAATGCAATATCCTCGGCCACCTTGTAGGTGGTACCGGGTCTGCAGCGTATCTGGATGAAAACACATGTGGACATAAAAAGCCTCGGGGGTTGTAGTATCTGTTGCACCCAAGCTGACACGCCGACCCGCCCGGCGCAATCCCCTGCCCCTTTTGGCAACACATGCGCAGCAATCACCACCTCGCCCTTGGCCACCCGGCCCCCTGCCCCTATAAGCGCCCCGGATGTAATAAGGATTTGCCACCATGCGCACAGCCAAGATCAGCCGTTCGACCAATGAGACCTCGATTAGCGTCGAGATCAATCTTGATGGCACCGGGGCTTACGACAACCAGACCGGCGTTGGCTTTTTTGACCATATGCTGGACCAGCTGTCGCGGCACTCGCTGATTGACATGACCATTCGTGCCAAGGGTGATACCCACATCGATGACCACCACACCGTCGAGGACACCGGCATTGCGCTGGGTCAGGCACTGGCGGCGGCGCTTGGCGACAAAAAAGGCATCCGTCGCTATGGCGAATGCCATCTGGCCATGGACGAGGCGCAGGTGCGTTGCGCCCTGGATCTGTCGGCGCGACCTTTTCTGGTGTGGAACCTGGACATCCCAACCCAGAAAATTGGCACTTTTGACACCGAACTGGTGCGCGAGTTCTTTACTGCCTTCGCCACTCACGGCGGCATCACCCTGCATGTGGACAAAATTCACGGCTTTAACAGCCACCATATCGTCGAAGCCGCCTTCAAGGCCGTCGCCCGCGCCCTGCGCCCGGCGGTGGAAACCGACCCGCGCAAAGCGGATGCGATTCCGTCAACCAAGGGGACGCTCTAAGCACCCCCTAAAGTCACCACTCAGGCTGCCAGCGCTGCGGACTGGCGCAAAGGCCGCCTGAGATACCACTCTGCGAAAGCCAGATTTGGCACCCAGCACAGCCAGGCCACCAGCGTATAACCGGCCTCTTCACCCAATGTGGCAAACAGCAGCGGCAGATATAGCCGCAGCGTCACGGCGGCAAATGTCAGCGCAGCGGAGCGAAACATCCAGCGTCGGTGTTCTGCGATGCGCCCCTGCCGGGCCAGCCAGATGCCATAACCGGTGCTGCCCAGCCACAGAACGCCCAAAATCCCAAATCCCCAGGCCGCCACTGGCCCAGCCGTGGTGCCAAAGGCCATCAGTATACTCCCCACTCCTGCCAGCAAGATGCTCAGCCCATAGGCCCGTCCAATCCAGCGGTGCACCTGCGGTCGCCGACTGCGTAGCCCCTTCCAAAATTGAAACGGCAGCAACATCAGGGCCACCGGCGCCAGGGTGATATGGGCAAAGAACGCCAGTCGGCGCTCAATCGCGTGGTAGGCAACAAACTCCATCGACAGCTCAACTCCCAGTGCCAAGAACCGCCACGAGGCCAGCGCCACCCCAAAACACAAGATCCAAACCAGAAACGCCCGAAACCGCAACATATACACCATGATCACTCCCTTACACTCCGCTAGACTTGACAGTGTAAAGATCAGATCAACTTGACACTGTCAAGTCAGCTGATAATTCTGCTGTATGACAACTGATCCAATCCAAAAACCGCACCACCACGGTGATCTCAGGACCGCCCTTGTTCAGGCGGGCATCGAATTGCTTGGCGAGGGCGGCAAGGAAAAACTGACTTTACGAAAGTGCGCCGCCCGGGCGGGTGTCTCCCATGCGGCCCCTGCGCATCACTTTGACGGTTTGGGTGGATTGCGCGCGGCGATCGCCCAGGAAGGGTTCCGCCTGTTTCGCCTGTCGATGCTGGCAGCCTGTGATGACGACAATCCCAGTGACCTGGACCGGCTTAAAGGCATCTGTAGCGGCTATTTGAACTTCGCGATCCAAAACCCCGCCCTTTTTGATCTTATCTTCAGCTCAGCGCCGATGGCCGGCTTGGAAACAGACCTTAAGCAAGGCACTGCATTTTCCTACGAAGTCCTGCGCAACGCCTGTGCCCCCTTTGTGCCGCGCGGTCAGGACCCCATGGTGATAGAGACACAGGTCTGGTCCCTGATCCACGGTTATACCCATTTGTACATGGCCAGCCGTTTTGGACCCGTTGACCTAACACAGCAGGCCCGCGGCCCGTTTGATGCGGTGATGGCCCTGCTCGACAGTCTTGATGGAACCGCGCCCAAGGCTTGACCTTTCGCCGCTTTCACGACAGGTGAGAGGCACCAAAACAAAAGGCCCGCCCCCATGCTGACTGCCATCATCGACTATGAATCCGGAAACCTGCACTCGGCCGAGAAAGCCTTTCAACGCATGGCGCGGGAAATGGACGCAGGCGACGTGGTGGTGACCTCGGACGCCGATGTGGTGGCCCGCGCGGATCGGCTGGTCCTGCCCGGCGACGGCGCCTTTCCGGCCTGCGCCACGGAACTGCGCGGCCATAAGGGCATCTATGACGCCATGGTCGAGGCGGTTGAGCAAAAAGGCCGCCCGTTTTTGGGCATCTGTGTCGGCATGCAGCTGATGGCCACCACCGGCCATGAGTATAACGAGACCGCAGGCATTGGCTGGATCAGTGGCGACGTGGTCAAGATCACCCCAACAGACAGCGCCCTGAAGGTGCCGCACATGGGTTGGAACAATCTGGTCATTGACAATGACCACGCCATCTTTGACGGCATCACCTCCGGCGACCACACCTATTTCGTGCACTCCTACCAGTTTCAGGTCTCTGACCCGGCAGAACGTCTGGCCCATGTGGACTACGGCGGCGAGGTCACCGCCGTGATCGGTCGCGACACCATGGTCGGCATGCAGTTCCACCCCGAGAAAAGCCAGGACGTAGGCCTGCGGATGATCGGGAATTTCTTGAGGTGGAGGCCTTAGGCGTCACCCAGACAACCTGAAGAACATTGCTGAAAGTGTTGCGCTCGGTGGAACACTGGGCAGCGCCTGACCTTCCCTGCGGGAAGGCGCTTTGCACCTCCCCAAGGTCAGGCGCGACCCATATTGCCAAAATTCAGGTTTTGAAGGTTCGTATGTTAGCCCTACAATCGGCATGTCCGAACCAAGGCTTAGTTGTCCTGCACTTGGAGCTCAGCTGATAGCCATAAAGCCATTTCTCGAAGGCTTGTTTCGCCAGGATTTGGCCTGACCATGAAGGTAAGTTCTTTTTCCTCGATGTACCGCGCTGACGTAATGTCTGTATTTTCAACCATTGGAACGAGGTGACAATGCGCATGTGGAATATCTCCTCCAGTAAAGAGAAAAGCCACTCGTTCTACACCCAGCAAAGACTTCTGGCAGCGGGCGATTGACTGCCCCAACAACATGATTTCTTGCGCGATGTCTTTGGGAAGATTTTCAAAATAGTCGTAGTGAGCAATGGGTATGATCTGAACATGCTCGGGCCTGATCGGGCCAATATCCAAAAAAGCGACCAGTCGATCGTTTCGAAAAACCTCGTGAGACGCGACTACGGAGTGCGCAATTCGGCAAAATAGACAGGGCTTCTGCATCAAAAGGCTCCAAGGAAGATCATAAATTCAACAGTATGCACCTTGCATTAGTGGCACAGTCGATTGTGGTCTCCAAATAATACACCACACTTGGCCCAAGAGCTTTTGCAGTCGCCTAAAACACAGACAGCCTAGCGCCAAGAATTACCCAACCCGCCGCAGGGCCACAGGCGCGACGCCATAGACGCGCCGGAACGCGCGGCTAAACCCCTCGGGAGAGCCATAGGCATACCGGCGCGCCACCGCATCAACCCGGTCGCCGCGCTGCAAATCCTGATGCGCCAGAATCAATCGCCAACGGCGCAGATAGCCCATTGGGGTTTCGCCGACCTCAGCCCCAAATAGCTCGGAAAACCGCGACAGCGACAATCCTGCCACTTCGGCCAGATCGGCAGTCGACCACAGCCGCCCGGGATGGTCGTGCATCGCCACGATCGCCCGACTAAGGCGCGGATCAGACAGCCCCGCCAGCAACCCCGGCTCGGTCGCGCCCTGCTCAATCTGTTCGCGCAGCAACCGCACCATCAGGATCTCACCCAGCCGATTGATCACTGACTGCGCCCCACATCGCGCGCCCTGTGCCTCGTCCAGCATCAGATGTACCAGGCTTTGCGCCTCGGCGGATTGGGTCAAATCATAGTTTACACGCGGTGGCAGCGCCGCCAAAAACGGATTGCGATGCCCCGACCACTCGACTTTTGCAGACAGGATCACGCCCTCTGTTGGCCCAATCGGCACATCATCTGCGGCAAAGAACACCACATGGCTTGGCGATCCATCCGCCCCGGACAGGGCAAACAGATTGGCCTCGTTAAGCTCTGCCGCGCGCACCGTAAGGTGAAACCGCTCCATCAATGTTGTCAAACGATCCATTTTCGGATTTTCAGTCATGTTTTTAGTATTTTACAGACTCTACAGCCTGACATACCCATTAACAAGCACTGACACAGGAGACCCCCATGCTGATCCCCCGCCACAAAACACCTAATCTATCTGTTCCAACTTTGGACAATGGCACCTTTGATCTGGCCACCGAGGCCAGCGAACGTGGCACCGTAATTTGCTTTTATCGTGGCCTCCACTGCCCCATCTGCGCCAACTACCTGAAAGAGCTGGAAAAGCGCGTCGCTGATTTTGCCGAGCGTGGTGTGACCTGCATCGCCATCAGCACAGACGGCGAAGACCGCACCCGTGCCATGGCTGACAAAATTGAGGCCAAGTCGCTGCGCTTTGGCTATGACATGCCGCTAAACGAGGCCAAAGACTGGGGGCTGTATATCTCGACCTCTCGTGGGAAAACCTCAATCGGCATCGAAGAGCCGGCCCTGTTTGCAGAGCCAGGCCTGTTCATGGTCAGCCCCGACCAGTCGCTGTACTATGGTTCGGTCCAGACCATGCCATTTGTGCGCCCGCATTTCTCGGAACTGGTTGCAGCATTGGATTTCGCCATCGCCAACAGTTACCCGGCGCGCGGCGAATACACTGGCGCTGTTTAACCCGACCTGCGGCAAGTGATGGACACCCTGCCCGGTTAAGGGCATACGGGCCGGACGCTTTCAAATCAGGTCCAGCCCGTGCAGATCCGTCTCGAAAAATTTGACCACTATCAGGGTCAGCACCGCTATTGCGTGCTGAGCCTGTATCAGACCCTGTTTGGCGACTGGTGCGTGGAACGGGTCTCAGGCCCACTTGGCGCCCCCGGCGGCCAGCAAAAACGCCTGTACCTCGGCACCTATGCCGAGGCGCTGAGCACAGTCGAGACCCACCGTGACCGGCAGGTCAAGCGTGGTTTTGTGCCGATTCCAGTGCAATTGGGCCTGTTGTAACCCCAGATTACTTGATCCGGGTCCAGTCTTGCCCCCGGCAGATCAAGCCACCTGCAACACAGCCTTTGACCTCCAGTGTATTACCGCTAAGCGACATCTTTGACGCATAGGTCTTATCAGCATCCGGAGCCCAGATTTTGCCGCCGCTGTAATAGCCGTCACCATTAGCACCCATATCCCACAGCATCTTCTTGCCCAGATGCTCATAGTCTGACTGAACCGCATTGTCTTTGTCATAGGCTGCCTGGATTACACCGCAGACATCACTGCCACAGGGCGCAATGGCCACATGCAGGTAACCACCGGTGTCACCCGGCGCAGTCCGCCATGTGCCCGTCACAGGATCCGCCGAGGCAGCGCCTGCCAGCCCCAGTCCAAAAACCATTCCCAAAACCAGATTTTTCATCGTCATTCCTCCCTTTGATAGCGTCACTGTGACCCAACCCGCCAATTTCAGGCAAGGTTGACTTGGGGTCGCGTTGCATTCCGGGGCCCGCTTGTGCAAAACACCGCCAAGAACTCCTGAAAGGCACAGCCATGATCCTCTATCCTGCCATCGACCTCAAAGACGGCCAAGCCGTGCGCCTGTTGCATGGGGATATGGACAAGACCACCGTCTTTAACGACAACCCCGCCGCCCAGGCACTCGAGTTCGTCGAGGCAGGTTGTGACTGGCTGCACCTGGTCGATTTGAACGGTGCCTTTGCAGGTGAGCCCGTCAACGCGGCCCCCGTCGAAGAGATCCTAAAGCAAACCAAGGTCCCAGCCCAACTGGGGGGTGGCATCCGTGACATGGCCACAATCGAGGCCTGGATCACCAAGGGCCTCGCCCGGGTTATCCTGGGCACCGTCGCGGTCGAAAACCCCGACCTGGTCCGCGAAGCTGCCCGCGAATTCCCCGGCAAGGTCGCCGTGGGCATTGATGCGCGCAATGGCTATGTGGCGACCAAGGGGTGGGCGACAGAAACCGACGTCATGGTCACCGACCTTGCTAAATCGTTTGAGGATGCAGGTGTTGCCGCCATCATCTACACCGACATCCTGCGCGATGGCGCGATGAAGGGCCCGAATATAACTGCAACGGCTGATCTGGCCAATGCGGTCTCGATTCCGGTGATTGCCTCGGGCGGGGTGTCGTCGCTGGACGACCTACGCGCGCTGAAGTCCTGCGGCGCCCCACTGAACGGGGCCATTTCAGGGCGCGCGCTCTATGATGGGGCTATTGACCTAAAACAGGCTCTGGCGGTTCTCAAAGACTGAACATGACCCGCACCACCAAAACGGAGCTGCCATCGCATTCCCTGCTGCATGATTACATTCAGCAGGGTGATTTTCTGGACTGCTACAAATGTCCCACAGCCCTGCCAGTGGACGACGCAGCCCAGCGTGCGATGGCCTTTCCGTCTTGGGCCAAAGGCCTGCTCCGACTGCGCAACATTCTTGTGGCCCCGCTCGGCCTCAAGAATGACTTCCCCGAAGGCAAGAAAATCGGCCCCTTCCCAATCGACCAACGCAATCAAAACGAAGTCATCCTTGGTCTGGATGATTCCCACCTCAACTTCCGTATTTCGATCCTGACAACGGGAACCGAGGCTTACTGCGCCACATGGGTGCACTGTAACAACCGGATGGGCCGCATCTATCTGGCCTCGATCATGCCCTTCCATGTGCTGATCGTACGCAACGCTGTTAGCCAGATCTGGCGCCCCGATATCAAATCCCTATGACTTGGTCGCTGCCGGGCCTGTTCCTGATCTCCTTTTCCGCCGCCACCCTGCTGCCCGGCGGCTCTGAGGCCGCCCTGCTGCTGCTCGCCGCCCAAGACACCTATTCCACAACGCTTCTGCTGCTGGTCGCCAGCACCGGCAACATCCTCGGCTCGCTGGTCAACTATGCCATGGGCCGTTACGCCTTGCACTTTCAGTCACGCCGTTGGTTTCCGGTAACGCCCAATCAACTGGCCAAGGCACAAATCTGGTTCAACCGCTGGGGCCAATGGTCAGTACTGGGCGCATGGCTCCCCATCATTGGCGATCCAATTACCATTGCCGCCGGGGTGATGCGAATGAACTGGCTCACTTTCCTGGCCTTGGTCACCTTCTCCAAGACCCTGCGCTACGCCGCCCTGCTGGGCCTGTTCAACGTCCTTGTCTGAGCACTGGAAATCCGCTGCCCAACCCTCTATGAAAGCGCCATAACAAAGGGCGAACCATGCTGAAAACTCGTATCATCCCCTGCCTGGACGTCGCCGATGGCCGCGTTGTCAAAGGTGTCAACTTTGTTGGCCTTCGCGATGCGGGCGACCCTGTTGAAAGCGCCAAGGCCTATGACGCGGCTGGCGCAGACGAGCTGTGCTTTCTGGATATCATGGCCACCGAGGAAAACCGCGGTACCATGTTCGACGTGGTCCGCCGCACCGCCGAACAATGCTACATCCCGCTGACGGTCGGCGGAGGTGTGCGTACCCGCGAAGACGTGCGTGCCCTGCTGCTGGCTGGCGCAGACAAAGTCTCGTTCAACTCAGCCGCCGTTGCCAACCCCGATGTCATCGCTCAGGCCGCCGACCAATTTGGCAGCCAGTGTATCGTCTGCGCCATCGATGCCAAAACAGTCGCCCCCGGCAAATGGGAGATTTTCACCCATGGAGGCCGCCGCGAAACCGGCATTGACGCGGTGGATTTCGCCCGCACAGTAGTCGCCAAAGGTGCCGGTGAAATCCTGCTCACGTCGATGGACCGCGACGGCACCAAATCCGGCTTCAACCTGCCCCTGACCCGCGCCATTGCCGATGCCGTCAACGTGCCCGTGATTGCCTCCGGCGGAGTCGGCAATCTGGACCACCTTGTCGAAGGCGTCACCAAAGGCCGTGCCAGCGCCGTGCTCGCTGCCTCGATTTTCCACTTCGGGGAATACACCATCGCCGAGGCCAAGGCCCATATGGCCGCCGCCGGTATCCCAATGAGGCTGACGTAGTGAACTGGGAGGACTGCTCCCTTGAAGAAGACCTGCGCACAGACACGCCCTGTGACTGCTGTGCCTCCACGACATCGGAAATAACTGGTAACATCCTGCACCTGAATTCTTTTCACTCATGGTACACAGTACGCTGGTCTGACGCGCATCTAGGCATCCCGATGCTCATTACTGTTTATACCGGGGATTGGAACGAAGATGCCGCGCCAAACAGCCGCTGGGCGACGCGTATTTCGGTCGACCTTGCCGACAAAGCTGGGTGTTCGCTCATGGATTGGTCTCAGGCGGATCTCAACGGCATTACGATGTTCACCCCACTGAACCGCAATGACGTACTGAACACAGAATACGCCCCGCAACTCTGGGCCTGCGTTGACGCCATTTTGATGAAAGAAAGCCGACTGGAGCATATGCATCAATGACCCTTCTCCACGACCTCGCCGCCACCATCGACGCCCGCAAAGGCGCTGACCCTTCCAGCAGCTGGACCGCAAAACTGCTATCTAAAGGGCCGGAAAAATGCGCTGAAAAATTCGGCGAAGAAGCCATCGAGGCCATCATCGAAGCGGTGAAAGGCGACCGGGAGAAACTCACCTCCGAAGGCGCCGACGTTCTCTACCACTTCCTGGTCATGCTCGCCGCCCGCGATGTCGCCCTGGATGATGTCCTGAACGAACTGGCCCGCCGCCAGGGCCTCAGCGGACTGGACGAAAAAGCCGCCCGCCCGAAACCCTGATCTTCATCTTTTTAAAAATACTCTGGGGGAGAGGCCGCAGGCCGAGGGGGCAAAGCCCCCATGCCATAAATCACTAACCTTTGCCACTCGCCTACAATTTCGACGAAATTATCCCCGTCGCAAACCCGCCCATCCGCAACTCACCATGCAAACGCTGATATTCGATCTTTGGACACAGGTTCTGCACAACGGCCACCCCGCGCGCCTCCGCTTTTGCCGCCGCTGCCGCGTGTTCAACACCTATCTGCATCCAAATCGCCTGCAGATCAGGGAAAGCCGCCAGCGCCTCATCAACAATGTCTGGCACCGCCTCAGAGCGGCGAAAGATATCCACCATATCCACCGGCCCTTCGATCGCAGACAGGTTTTCCTGCACCACTTCACCAAACAGTCGCTCGCCTGCGTGCCGTGGATTGACCGGGATGATTCGAAACCCTCTCAGGCCCAGATACCGCGCCACAAAATAGCTGGGTCGCAGGGGATCCATCGACACCCCAACCACCGCCACTGTCTTGGCGCGGCGCAGGATATCACTCAGATACTGATCGCTATAAGTCGTCATGACCGGACCCTACGCCGACGACATCCCCAAAGGGAAGCCCACAAAAAATGCGCCCAGGTGATAGCCCGGGCGCAAGGTCTGGAACGAGGGACAGTGAAAACAGATCCGCGGTGGTTCCGCACCGCAGTCAATACTGAATATGGAGCGAAAGTGCCGAAGTTAAAGGTCAGCTCGCATTATTGTGAGCGCCTCAGTCCTGCCGCAAAACATTCGGCCAATTGCCATGCGCCATAACGATCAGATCAGACATCTCACTGCGCCAAATATCCTGCACTTCTGGGCTGTACAGCAGATACAGCTCATCATCGACAATTTGCCAGGCTTGCGGACTACCGGATAACAAATAGCCCTGCGAAACCGCATAGGCACAATATCCACCAAACACTGGCGCATAGGCGCGCGGGTCAGCTTCGAACCGACCCTGATTGTCAGCCGACACAAACCGCCAGACCGCGCCCTTCCACATCACCGCATGATCCGACAGCCCCTGAACCGCGCGCCCTTCGACAAAAAACGCCACGGTGTCATACCCCGCGACGGCCAACCCCTCTTCAGCATGAAACATCGGCTGATCCGCCAGCGCTGGGCGCGCCGGATGAAACAGCAGGGCAAGGGCAGCAAGAAAGGCAAAGCGCAGCAGCAAAAGAGACTCCATCCCAAAGGTAAGCCGGGCCAATGTGCCGGATCAGCTCGGCTCTGCCTAGGGACGATACGAAGATGTGATCCCTCCGTAACGGTTCTGCGATCAGATGTTATCGCTCAATCGAGGCGTAAAGCGCCAGCGCTGCGGCATTCGACACGTTCAAAGAGCCGAATCCGCCTGCGGCATCGATTTTGACCAGTTGATCCACGGTTTCCTTGGTCTTTTGCCGCAACCCCGGCCCCTCGGCCCCCAACACCAGCGCCACCGGACGATCCCGACGCCCGTCCAGCGCGGTCTCGATAGTGACCTCCGCCTCACCATCCAGCCCCAACACGATGAACCCCATGTTCTGCAACTCAACAATGGCATCCGACAGGTTGCGCACCCGCACATAGGGCTGACGCTCCAGTGCACCACTTGCCGATTTGGCCAAGGCCCCGGTTTCGGGTGCCGAATGGTGACGGGTCCCGATCACAGCACTGGCCCCCAACACCTCAGCGGTCCGCAAAATGGCACCGACGTTGTGCGGATCGGTCACCCGGTCCAGCAACAACACCCGTGGCACCTCGGCGCCAATGCAACTGTCGGCCAAACTGCCCCACTGCAGCGGCTTCACTTCCAGCACTGCCCCCTGATGCACCGAATTGGAATCAATCGGGGCCTTAAAGTTGCGTGGGTCCACCACTTCTGGCTCAATCCCGGATTCGGCAATGGCGTCCGCCAGTTTGCTATGTGCGTTTCGCGTCACCATCAAATGCAGTTTCTGACGCTTTGGGTTCAGCAGCGCATCACGCACCGCGTGCAGGCCAAACAGCCAGACAGTTTCCGCATCCGCAGCCTTCTTGGCCTGTTCTTTTTCAACGACCCATTTTGGTTTCTTAGTCATCTTGCTCTCCGGCAAAAAGGATTTTTGAGCCATCGAGAAAAACCTGTGATTTTCCGGTTGACGCTCCGTTGGTGCGCTTGTAGTCACGCCCCACATCAGGTGCAACAGTCACCTGATAGTGGGCGACAGGCCGCAAGGTGTGGCAGGGGACTGTAACTCCCTCGCGGAGACGCACGCCTGGTTCGATTCCAGGGTCGCCCACCACTTCTACCGTTATGGAGGAGTGGTAACACAGTGCACGGACCCATTCTGCAAAGAACCAATACACCGTGACTTCAATACCGGGTAAATTATCTCATCTGCTCTTTGGCGTGTATTCCCATGAGCAAGAGACTGGGCCAGAGCAAATAGACCTCAATCTCTATGTTTTCCCCGAAGGATAGCAGCAGGAAGACAAGCATGAGGCCCAAGGGCAGCGTCCCCCTGTTTGACCGCACCGTGTCACTGGCTGCCATCCAGAACTGCCAGAGAAAAGGGAGCAGCAGCGCAAGAAAGCCAGCCACACCTTTGACAAACAACAGACCGTACCACGTGTGATGGCTGCCTATCGGCATATACTCTACGATATGAGAGCCAGGGGCGACGCGTCCGTGGCCAAACCAAAATGCCTCGCCCTGCCAGCGCTCGGTTGCGATGCGTTGTAAGGTTGCGCGCACGCGCGAACTGTCGGCGCGTGCGGATTTGAATGCATAAACACTGGCTTGGGCCGATGTGATCAGCCAATCGGCGATCATGCCTGCCACAACCAAAAGACCCGCTACGCCCTGCCAGGCCCAGGATTGCGCTGTCAGGCGCAGCAGACGCGGGATAGCCGGGCATACGACCAGCCCCACCAGCCCCATGCGTGACTTGGAAGCCAAAATGAGAAGGGTCCCGGCACACACACCAATCGTTTTCCAGCGACGATCGCTTTCTTCAAGCGCAAACAGAACCATTGTGACCCCCAGTAAGGCCGCGAAGGGCGACCATGGGGCGTAGAACTGCCAGCGGGGCGCTCCACTGGCAGGGTCCAATGTATATAGGAATACGGTAAAATACTCGGGGCCAGGCCCCCCAACCGCCTTGAGTGGCGACACAAAGATACGTTCGGGAAGGCCGATGTAAGGCGCGACCAGCATAAGCGGCGCCAGCGCCAGTATCCATAGCCCGACAACACATTGCCCACGCACTAGAATTGCGCGCCGGATGGGCAGAACCGCGCCCGCCAAAGGGAAAAGCGCCATAAGCGCCCAGCCCTTGGCCCAGCCGATGGTAGATCTGATGATTGACTTCAGTCCGAACTCAAAATTCACATGCCCGATCCACAAGACGATCAGCATCGCCGCCATGCCGATGATCCAAGCCCAGACGACCGGCGGAATTGACCGGGTGACCCGTAAATCTTCCCGGACTGCAGCCCCCAAATAGGCAACCACAATGGCCAGACACCCAAGCATCCATCCCAGGACCGGGCCAACGATATACAATGCGCCGAAGGCATAAAAGGGCCAGGTCCAGACCAAAGTTTTGTAGACGATTTTTTCAGCCGGGTTCTGTGGAATGATCTTGTTCATACCCGGCGCTCTTCGCGGCGCGCGATCAACCAGTTGATCATTCCAAAGCGAGCCCAACCCAGAATGAGTGAAATGATCACGCAAACCGTGGCCGCAACACCAAGGGCAATAGTCACCAGCCGTCTAGGCGAAGATGGCTTGAGCGGTAGCGAGGGGGCTTCAAGCACCTGAACCAAAGGGTAAGACGCATAGACGTCCACCTTGGAGGACTGCCCGCGCGCAATGGCCGAAGTGAAAACGGCTTCGGACACCCGAAAGTCGCGCTGCAGATCTTCAAGCTGGGCGGCCATCGGTGCAATTTCTTCCAGCTTCTGCCGTTCCTCCTCGCATCGTGCATTCAGGGTTTCATACTCTGCGCTGGCGCCCAGCCGCGCCGCCTCGCTGCGCACCAGATCCGCCAGCAAATCTGTACGATTTCCCTTTTGCGACATTTCCAGGTTTTCGATTTCGGATACGCTGAGCCCAGTGCGAACCACAGCGATTGAGACAAGAGAATCCTGTGCGAGCGTGTATTGGGCTAGTGCCTCAACCACACGCGGGTGTTGATTGCCATACTCTGACCGGGTTTCGGCAAGCTGGGCGGCCTTATTCGAGGCATCCTTGGAAAACGTAAGGTAGCCGTTGTCAGAATAGAGGTTCAGAACTTTCGCAGCTGTTTTTGCGGACAGGCCCAGCGTCGCCTCCAGTGCCTGGACATAGGCGGTCTTTTCAATCAATCGGGCCTGTGCGTTTTCGGTCAGGACACGCAGGGCATCATTGTCACTCACCTGGGCCGAAAACTGATCCTTGGACAGAAACCCAGTTTCCTGCTGCAGGCGGCCGATGTCGGCACGGGTTGCAGCCACCGATGTTCTGTATTCTTCAATCGCCGAGACAGCGCTTTGCTCTCGCATGCTAAGCTCGTCGTTTCTGAGTAAGGTCAATTCGCTCTGAAAGGCCTCTAGAATGGCCTCGGCCCGCAATTGCGCCTCGGTCGCGCTATGGCCTGTCATCTGCACCCGGATCAATCCGGTTTGATCAACCAGATCGATTGAGGGCGCGGGCAGGTCGATGACAGGTAAATTTAAACTGCGGGCCGCTGCCAAGCGGATTCTATTAGCCGTAATAAGCCGCTTATATGTTTGGGTTGGACTGACAGAGTCGGAAGCAAAGGCTGAAGAAGCATAAGACGACGCCTGCCCAATGCTTTCCAAATTAACCGAGGCCGAGGCCCCTGATCCGGGCAAAATCAGCGCCATGTGGGACGTGTATTTTGGTGGGGTTGTGGTCAGATAGGTGAAAATCGGCATCCAGATACCAGCACACCACATAAGGAAAAACGTCGTATACCTGCTGCAACGCCAAAAGAAATTACGCGGCTTGCGCGGTAGGAATTGGGCGTTCGGGTAACCGTTATTGGCCTTTTGGGCAGGCTTGAGTGTCGCCTTGGTCGCGCCGTGCTTATCTGAACCTTTGCGGAATGCAGCCAAAAACACCATTATCTCTTCTCTCTGAAAACTCTTTCAGATTGAGAATACGGGGTCTGGCTTAAGACCATTGATCACATCGGCATCAGAAGCGCCGCAGGTGGATGTCTCTCTACCCGAATGGATAGCCGCAGATCAAAAAAGACCGGCATCTCTTGCAACCAGCGCCGCCTGTGTTCGGTTCGACACGTCCAGCTTACGATAGAGCGTTTTGACGTGAAGCTTGATGGTCGGCTCAGACAGTTCCAGATCGCGCGCGATTTCCTTGTTGGACTTTCCTTCAGACAGTCCCTGCAGCACCTGGCGCTCGCGGTTGGTCAGTTTGTCCAGGATCGGATGACTGACCTCGTCTGCTTCTGCGGTCATGAAATCAAGCGGTGCATATTTTTCACCCATCGCCATGAATTTGATCGCATTGACCAGAGATTTTGCAGGCAGGGTTTTGGGAATAAATCCGATGGCACCCATCTCAAGCGCCTGTTCGGCAATCTCACGATTGGCCTCACCTGACATCAAGGCGACCCGGTGAACACCACTGATTTCATTGGCCTCTTTAATCCCATTCAGCCCATTCATGCCTGGCATATTATAGTCCAGGAGAACAAGATCATAAGTCCACTCCCCCTTTAACAGGATGCAAGCCTCGTCAAAATCTGCCGCTGTATGCAACTCGATCCCATCTTCGCTCTGCATAAAGGCACCAAGTGCATCCCGCAGGAGTTCATGATCATCTGCAATTAAAATTCGCACCACAAAACCTCATCTAAAAAGAAACTTACCTTCCATTCTAGGCGCAAATGGTGAGGTCCGTGAGAAAATTTAGACCAGATTTCTATCCAAATGGATAATGCGCCCCTGCCTATGGGGAATTTGGCAGCCGATAATCCCGAACGGGCGTTTTCGTCTCTTAAATCATCCTGATGCCCGGCCCCTGCCCCCCCGTTGATCATGCACAATAAAAGTGAACTCAGACACAGGGAGTCACGTTATGCAGCATCAGTCCATCAGTTTTGATACCTTCTTTGCGCAGGGTGCCACACCCGTTTTTCCCAAGCTGGACAGACGCGCGGTCATGAATGTTGAGGTGGTAGACGCAACCCCACAGGCGGCGATCAACAATCTTTTGCAGCCGGGCAAGCGCACCGTATTTTTCCTGAATGCACATTGTGCCAACATGCGCGCAGTGAAGTCGGATTACGCCACAGCATTGGATCGTGCAGATCTGGTCCTTCCCGACGGTATTGGTGTTGAGCTGGCGGCGAGGATGCAGGGCGACGGGTTGATGGCCAATCTGAACGGTACCGATCTGTTGCCACCTTTGCTGAAAGCAGCCGCCAAACAAGGGAAAAGCGTTTTTCTATTTGGCGCCCGACCGGGCACCGCAGAAAAAGCTGCAAAACACCTTGGGTCCATGATCCCTGGGCTGCGTATCGCTGGAACTCTCGATGGGTTTAAAGACGCTGCGAATGCCCAGGACGCTATAAACACGATCAATGGCTCTGGCGCGGATATCTTGCTGGTCGCCATGGGGGTCCCCCTGCAAGAGCTGTGGTTGGACCGCTTTGGACCAGACCTGCGTCCTGACCTTAAGATGGCGGTTGGTGGATTGTTTGATTTCTGGGCTGGCAATGTCAAACGCGCGCCGCTCTGTGTCCGACAGGCGAAATGCGAATGGGTCTGGCGTCTGGCGATGGAACCAACCCGGCTGGCCAAGCGGTACATCCTTGGCAATTTCACCTTTTTGTTTCGCGCCGCACGCCATGCGCTGCACACCCGCTCCAAATATGCCATTCACAAAAGGCTTTTGGATGTGGTGCTAAGCACTGTTGCTCTGGTCGCACTTTTTCCGCTGCTTCTACTGATTGGTGCCGCCATTCGATTGGAAAGCCCGGGCGCTGCAATTTTCAGCCAGAAACGTGTTGGCCGGAATGGCAAGCAATTCACTCTGTATAAGTTCCGTTCCATGCACGTGGACGCTGCGGAGAGACGCAAGGATCTATTGTCGGCGTCTGACCGTGACGGCATCTGCTTCAAAGCCCGCAACGATCCTCGGGTGACAAAAGTCGGTCGTATTCTGCGCCGGTTCTCGTTGGACGAGTTACCCCAGATCGTGAACATACTAACCGGGAAGATGTCGATTGTTGGCCCGCGCCCAGCGCTGCCCGAGGAGGTCGAAGCCTATTCCAAACGGGCGCTCCGCCGCCTCAGCGTCAAACCGGGACTGACCGGAATCTGGCAGGTCTCTGGCCGCGCTGATGTCGATTTTGATCGCATGGTGGATATGGACATCGCTTATACCCGCTCACGCTCCATCTTGCTGGACCTGGCCCTGATCGCCGTAACCTTTCAGGCGGTGTTCAAAGGGCGCGGGGCTTACTAAGCCCCCACCGTCGCAGGGTCATTCCCACACGCCACGTCTTTGCAAATCCCCGATCAAGGCCACTCTATCCTTTCGGATAGTTCCTAATACATGAGAGAGGCAGAAAGAGCCCTGGTCAACGTGTGAAGCTAATAGTGAAAACACAGAGGTGAATTATGACAATCAATGGTATTTACTCAATCGCCCGTACCTTGTTTCTAGCTGCCATTGTCGCAACCAGAGTTACCGCTGGAACGGCAGAAACTGAGGCAATGCCAGTACTGGAAGTCACTGGCGGACAGGGTCCGGATCAAGCCTTCTTACTAAGTGTTCAGGATCTACAAGATATTGCTGTCGAAAATATTGTTACATCGACAATCTGGACCCAGGGCGTACACGAGTTTTCCGGTGTTCCCCTGTACACTCTGCTGCAACATCTGGACGTCAAGGGAACCACTATTCAGGCGATCGCGCTGAACGATTACGCCGTGGCCATCCCGCGAAGTGATGCACGTGTAGGGGGGCCCATTGTTGCCTTTGCCATTGACGGCCAGCCAATCCCCAGACGTGAAAAAGGTCCGCTCTGGATCATCTACCCATTTGACCAATCGCCAGAATTTCGCACCGAAACGATTTATTCACGCAGTATCTGGCAACTCAATCGATTAAATATTGTTCAATGATATGGTAGCTTCAGAACATTCCTTTGAAAGCGTCTCAAATTGCCCCGTTACCCCAGGTTATTTCTAGTCCTCAAGAATTGGGTTCTGCTGCCTCTGGTCGTTCTGTGTCTGCCTCTTCTGGTTCTGATTGGGCTCGAAGTGTACCGGGACCTAAAGCAACTGCGGTCCTCCGATTCAGACACGGTGCAGTGGACATTGTCCCAGGTCGAAATCGAATACCTCGATTTCTTGCTCACTCTTGAACAGAATAATCACCCTGAAACCTCGGATCTCGCTGCTGTTCGAAAGGATTTTGATATCCTGTACAGCCGCTTGGGAATTCTGGCCAATGGTAAGCTTTTCGAGCCCACTCGAAAGATTGAGGAATTTCTGCGCTCAATCATATCGCTACAGACATTTCTGGACCAGACGATTGTTCTCATGGACGGGCCAGATGATGCTTTGCGATCGGCCATTCCAGATCTGTTCAATCAGTCTGCTGCGCTGCGCCCCGAAGTGCGAAGCCTGTTCATCCTAGGCCTGTCCCATTTCGCCCGCGCCTCGGATATGCAGCGGTCACGTATATTTTCAACTTTGACACAGTTGGCGATTGTCTCAGTGACAATATTGGTCGCACTCGCTGCGTTGTTTACCTATTCCCTGTTGGCCAACGCTCAGATCCGGGCCAGAGGACGTGCATTGATCCGCGCCAACGCGCATATGCAGACGATCCTGTCGACAACACAAGAGGCCGTGATCGTCGCAGATACCAAGGGGCATGTCGTGGATTTGAACGCGGCTGCCGAAACCACATTTGGCTATTCATTGGCCGACGCCAAAGGTCAGAACATTGATGATCTGATTGTCCCAGCTGAACACAAAGAAGCCCATCAGCGAAGATTTTCCCTGATGGTGCAAACTGCTGATAACCAGCCGATAGGAACTGGCCGCGTACGCCTTGAAGCCCGCAGGGCCAACGGGGAACGCTTTCCCGTCGAATTGGCCATGCAATCAGCCCAAACCGAAGATGGCGATGTGATCATTAGCTTCCTGAGGGACATCTCTCAACAATTGAACGCCGAGGCCGAGCTGCGCGGCGCACGAGACCAGGCGCTGGCAGGTGAGAAAGCCAAAGCAAATTTCCTGGCTATGATGAGCCACGAAATACGCACGCCGCTGAATGGATTACTCGGCAACCTGACCCTGATCAGCAAAAGCACCTTAGACACGGATCAGACAACCTATGTGCAGAACATGGAAATATCGGGACGCCAGTTGATGCATCATGTCAATTCCATTTTGGATATTGCCAAGTTTGAGTCTGGCAAGCCCGCTGTCGTACAATCGACCTTTCATTTGGGTCACTTCCTACAAGACATTGTTGACGGCCAAAGTGGCCACGCAGGGCGAAATCAGACCACCATTGAATGGGAATGGCTGGGGCCCAGTTTGGAATGGGTTTCAACAGATCAGACAATTCTTGAGCAAATTCTGCTAAACCTCGTTGGGAATGCAATTAAGTTCACACATGTGGGCCACATTAGCATCGAGGCAGAACAGATCACGCCGACCGACGACACCTGCAATGTCGAGTTACGGATTATCGACAGTGGCATCGGCATTTCCGATGAAGACCAGCTCAGAATATTTGAAGATTTTGAGACCTGTGATTCAACCTATACACGCGACAGCGGCGGAACAGGCTTAGGCCTGGGCATTGTCAGACGTATGGTACAGCTGCTTGGCGGCAGTATCGGTGTCGAAAGTACGCCGGGTGACGGCAGCGTTTTTTGGCTACACCTGCCCCTGCTGCCGGTCGCCGAACCGCTTCCCGACAGTAGCGAGGAAAAGGCGCGAGCCGCAGACCAGTC
Organism: Parasedimentitalea marina; assembly: GCF_004006175.1. Lineage (GTDB taxonomy): Bacteria > Pseudomonadota > Alphaproteobacteria > Rhodobacterales > Rhodobacteraceae > Parasedimentitalea > Parasedimentitalea marina. Next base: position 1,202,658 of record NZ_CP033219.1, on the reverse strand, counting down.
GCTGTCAATTCTTGTCGCCGAGGACGTCGAGACCAATGCCTTTGTCGCGCGCAAACTGCTGGAACGTGACGGCCACAAGGTGACATTGGTTCCTGATGGGCTGGCGGCCGTCGCCAAAGCTTCGACCGAGACCTTTGATGTTATCCTGATGGATATCAGCATGCCCGGTATGGATGGTCTTCAGGCAACACGGAAAATTCGCGCCGCGCCGCAACCCTTCTGTGACATTCCAATCTTCGCTTTTTCGGCAAATGTCCTACCCGAGGAAACGACACATTTTAGGGCCAGCGGTATGGATGGATTTATTGGCAAACCGCTTCAGTTACCAGAACTGCGCCGCGCCCTTCAAACGGTGCTTGATGGGTCATGCATGATCAATTCCGACCCCAGAAACAGGCCTGTAGATGAAGAAGCAGAGTTGGCCAAAGATTTGCTAAACCAACGTGAATACAACATATTTTTGGGCAGGTTTCTGACTGAAGGTGATGCGCTGTTAGCGGATTTGGAAAACGATCCTTTAACAACACTGGGTTTCGAAACGCTTGCAGCAAAGTGCCATCAAGTCCGAAGCACGGCCAGTCTTTTCGGCGCTGCAGACTTTGCGACCAGCCTTGGCAACCTAGAGGTTGCGGCCAAACGATCCGACACCTCAGCCAGCCTGGCCGAGATCGCCGATCTGTCCGACTTATGGGCGAAAACCCGCGCCACTCTTGATCTCAAGTCCGTCTCTGCGGGTCAGTAACACATTACTCGTTCAACAACAGACCAACCCCGATCAACCCAAGCACACGGGCCACTTCGGCGACATTGGTGATCGTGCTGTCATAGCAAGCGACGGAATCGCCTGGCAAAATAAAGGGATCGTAGTCGTCCCGATCAGCGCGGCGCAGCATATCTTCGATATCCCGCTCGATGGCAATGGACACATCTGAGATAGGATTGCGTGACAACAGTAGGCCAGACCGATGTGCGCTTGTTGCGCGCGACCCACCAACACAGTTGAGGTCCACGATGGCCTGCAAATACCGCGTCCCATAGGGCATTTCGCGGACGTTACGACCTATTGCCGAGATCGCGTTGCCAGTGGCCGGTTGGGTCAGGTTCGACATAAACACTGAAACACCCGGAGGGCTGATCGGGCTGGGGCGCATCAGGTCATCCTGAAAACACTGACGGGACGGGACAAAGACCTGATCCCCTGTCAGCAGCATCACATCCACCATATTGTGACCCTGAAAAACGCCACGAAGATCCAGCGTGTATAACCTGCCATTGCGGCGCAGCTCGACCGCAGACAGATCAGCATCGGGACGCACCCCACCAGACGCACGCAGGGCCGCAGACAGGTTGCGGGCCTCGGTCGACGCGCCCAAAGCCTCTTGTCGGCCCGTATCAAGTTGATCTCCAGACACGCCGCCAAGTTCAACCTGATGGGGTTCGAACACGGCACCAGACACCCCGACCAGCGCCGAAGCAACATCCATGATACGCACCGAAACCGAAGGGGCCGTGTCATACAGCTGTTCCGCAATCAGAGTATTTTTCAAATCGCGTTCAACATCAGACGTGCTGCGACCCTGCGCACGAATGGGCGGCAGAAACGGCATTTTCAAAGTGCCGTCTCGGGAAATCACATAGTTTCCACCAAGATCTTCGTCACTGCCAATTCTGACCTCGACCAGATCATTGCGCGACAATCGTTCCCCCAACAGCGTATTGGCAACGCCGCTGATTTTGGTGCCATAGGCGCCGCCACGATACGGCAGGCAGATTTCTGAATTGAGCCGGGCGGACTTTAGAAAACCTGCCTCGGCGCGGCTGACATCAATATCACGGTACTGCGCCTGATAGCCGTATTCACCGGGCTGGGTTTCCAGATTATCCGGGTGACCAGTTGCGGCACAGCTGGCAAGCAGCACAAAAGAAAGCGTGCTAAGACGTCTCATCCACTGGTCAACCAAAGTCTGCCCTACCTCGTCATTTTTTTTGCCCAGTCAATCCATAGACCAGGCCCATGTCCAGCTCGCCTTATGCAGGTGGGTCGTTTTCCTATCCCAATGGGTCAATTGCGCTACAGAATTGACGTGGGTTCTCCGAATGCGGGACCCGCGTCAGACAGGGCGCAGGGCTAGGCTAGAGGAAACAACACATGAGTTTCCAATGTCCCGCGTCGCCAATGGCTCTTCTTCCTTCCTGACAAATCTGATGGCCTTTGGCGCATCCGAAGTCTCGGCGAAAGCCACCCGCCTGCTGGTTGTGGTGGCCATTTCCCGCACATTGAGCGCCGAAAATGTTGGTTATGCGGCCGCAGCTCTGGCGGTTGGCGAAGTGCTGAAATCCCTAACTGAAAACGGGATTGGCCAACGTATTATTGCTGCGCATAAAGACAACCTAGAGGCGGTCTGCCATTCGGCGCATCGGTTGTTTTGGGGATACTGCGTCGGCTTGACCGTCGTCCAGATGGCCATTGGGTGTGCGCTTCATGTCGCTGGTCAAACCACTGTTGGCGCCTTGGTTGGCCTGATGGCCATCGAATACCTGTTTATGCCCGCGGGGTTGGTGCAGGTTGCATTGGCCATGCGCGAGAACCGTCTGAAACGGGTTGCGGTGATTTCCGCAATTCAGGTCTCCGGGGCCAACCTGATTACCGTTGCATTGGCTTTTGCCTGGGCGTCGCCATTGGTTTTGATCCTGCCACGGGTGCTGACCGCACCGATCTGGCTGGTGGCTGTGCGCCATCTGCGTCCCTGGCAGCGCAAAAGCCTTGTCCACCAAGCCCCGCTGCAGCCATTTGTAACCTACGGCCTGCCGGTCACCGGCATCGAACTGGTCAAAGCGCTGCGCCTGCATGCGGATAAGATCGTGGTCGGTGCGGTGTTGGGCCCCAAGGCGCTAGGGATCTATTTTCTGGCCTTCAACGCCGGCCTCAGCTTGGCGACCTCCTTTTGTGCCGCACTTGGCATCGTCCTGTTTCCACATCTTTGCAAAGAGGCGGATCAACACGCAGCCCTGCGACGCACCGTGACCCTGTCCATAATCTGCATTCTGCCCGTTGTCCTGCTGCAGTCCCTGTTTGCGTCGGTCTATGTGCCGCTGCTGCTGGGGGCCAAGTGGGGCCATATTGCACCCACCGTTTCACTGCTGTGTTTCGCCGCCCTGCCCCTGACAATCTGGACCTCTGTGGCGGCAAGCCTGCGGGTCAGCGGCCGCCCCAAAGTCGAATTCACCGTGACCCTCATCCTGACAATCGCCTTGGTTTTCTCGGCGATCCTGGCCGCCCCTTACGGTCTGACCACCATGGCGACAGCCTATGTGGCCACCACCACAACAATTCTTCTCGCCGCGGCGCTGCCGCATTTAATGAAACCCGCCCAACAGGACTTGAGAAAGGTCTGAGCTATGCCAGAATTTACTATCATTATGCCGTGCTTCAATGCTGCGAAAACACTGAATGAATCGATCGGCTCTCTTCTGTCTCAGTCAATCAGAGACTGGGAACTGATCTGTATCGATGACGGATCAACCGATGAGACACCCAAGCTGCTTAAGGGCTGGGAGGCGGCTGACAAGCGCATCAAAATGCTGCGCAATCAGGGCAAAGGTCCCAGCGCTGCCCGCAACATGGGCGCGCATTATGCCACCGGAAACATCCTTTGTTTCTGCGACGCGGATGATCTTTGGGTGCCCAAAAAACTGGAGTTTCTGCATCGCGAATTCAAGGCCGAGCGTGTCGATGGCCTGTTCGGACGGGTCGCGTTCTTCCGCAAACGCGGCAAGGCAGATACACACTCCAGAATGCCAAGTGCCCCGCTATCGGTGCCCTTGCTCATGGGGGAAAACCCGGTGTGTACCACATCGAACATATCCATTCGTCGTAAAACTTTCCTGCTAAGTGGCGGCTTTGACGTCAACCTGGTCCACAACGAAGATCTTGAATGGCTGATCCGGCTTGTTGGTGGTGGCGCAACCATCAAAGGTCTTGATGAACTGCACGTGTGGTACCGGACCAGCCCACAAGGATTGTCATCGGATCTGACGGCCATGTCCCAATCGCGTCAGAAAGTTCTGGCAACGGCCCGCGGTTTTGGCTTCCAGCCCGACAGGCACGCCGAAGCAATCTACATGCGTTACCTGGCACGTCGCGCCCTAAGACTGGGCCACTACGGCTCCTCCGCCATATACCTGACATTTTCAGGCCTGCGGCAAAGCCCACGCGCATTCCTGTTTCCTCTGCGCAGTGGCTTACCAACCGCAGTCGGCGCAATTTGCGCGCCCCTGTTGCCCAAGTCGCTGCGCCGCTCGCTGTTCTCTCGCTAAGGTAAATGGAGTACATAATGCCCAAAGCAAGTATCATAGTTCCAGCCTTTAATGCCTCGGCCACGCTCGCCGACACGCTCTTGTCACTGTTGGATCAGACGTTTCAGGATTTTGAGATAATCGTCGTCAATGACGGGTCCACCGATGGCACAAGCGATATCATCGCCTCGTTTCTAAAGGACAAGCGGATATCTTATGTTGACCAGCCAAACCGCGGTTTGGCTGGGGCGCGCAATACCGGGATCGCCAAGGCAACGGGAAATTATATCGGCTTTTGTGACTCGGATGATCTTTGGGTGCCGGACAAATTGGCCAGACATGTTCAGCACCTGGATAGGTCGCCGGACGTCGGGCTCAGCTACGCGGGCTCTACTCTGATCGATGAAAACAACCAGACACTGGGCTTGAAGCAGACCCCCCGTCTGCAGGGAATCACAGCAGCAGCGGTATTCAAAAGAAACCCTGTGGGCAATGGTTCGGTTGCTGTCTTTCGCCGCGCCGCTTTGATGGACATTGCCTATACCCCTCAAAGGGATCGCCCGCGGCAGTGGTACTTTGACGAAACATTTCGCCAGTCCGAGGACATCGAATGCTGGCTGCGCCTGGCCCTGACCACGGACTGGGAGATCGAAGGCATTTGGGGTCATTTGACCAAATACAGAATTGCCCGCCAAGGGTTGTCAGCAAACACAAACAAGCAACTGGCCGCCTGGAACCGTATGGTCGACAAACTGCGTCCGCTGAATCCTGCGTTTTTTGCAAAACATGAACCCGCTGCCCGCGCCTACCAACTGCGCTATCTTGCCCGCCGTGCCGTCAGCGCAGGGGATGGTTTCAAGGCCAAAAAATACGCCCATGAATTCCTAAAGGCATCGCTAAGGCCGCTTATGGAAGAGCCCCTGAAATCCCTAACCACCATTGTAGCCGCCGAATCTCTGGCCCGAACCGGGTTTGATCCGATGCGGATTGCAGCCACTTTCCGGTGATCTGCCCTGAATTCACTCTAAGCATATCACCTACAGGAGATTTTTATGAGTAATACAGCCATCTTACACCTCACCGACGATACCACACCGGGCGGTGTTATGCGGGTTATCGACAATATTCTAGCGTCGAAATACTTGGCCAAATCCGGTCATCACCGCATGGCCGTGATTGAAAACAACAACCTGACGCTTCCTGACGGCCGCGTTGATATAATCGTTTCCCATCTGGCATTAAACTGGCGGAACTTTGCTGCGCGGGTGCGCTTGCGGGCCATGCATCCCAATATTCCCATGATCCATGTTGAACACAGTTACACACAGGGTTTCGTTGCGCAAAAGGTGCTAAATAAGATTCGGTTTTTTGCCATGTTACGCAGTGCATTCTGCCTGTTTGACCGTGTTATCGCGGTGAGCAATGCCCAAAGGGACTGGCTGATCCGGCGCGACCTGATTGATGAAGAGCGGCTATCGGTCATCCAGTCCTCCGTCGATCTGACTGGGTTTGAAACCCTCCCCGGACCGGGCAGCCGCGCACGGATCTTTGGCCTGGTTGGACGCCTGCACGAACAAAAGGGTTTTGATATCGCCATTCAGGCCTTTCGCGAGTGTAGCGGGCCCGACCTGCGCCTAAAAGTTTTTGGTGATGGCCCATTGCGGGCCGAGCTTGAGGAGCTGGCCTATTGCGACCCCAGGATTAGTTTTCACGGTCACTGTAAAGACCCGCTAGAGCCCATGCGATCGATCGATGTTTTACTCATGCCGTCGCGCTGGGAAGCTTTTGGCTTGGTCGCTCGGGAAGCCCTGTCCGCCGGTCGTAAAGTGATAGTAGCCAAAACCGATGGCTTAAAGGATCACATCAAACCGGGTGCAACCGAGGTACATGACCTTAGTATTGCAGCTTGGTCTCAGGCCATCATCAATTCCGCGAATGACTTGGAAAAGGATCAGTGCACTGGGCAAAATGAGCAACCGGTACACAGTCCGAAAACATCGCGGTTTGAATATGAATGGGAAAAATGCCTGGAGCGATTTTAACAACCCATACCTGCCATGACTTTTGTGCGGTCGGTTGTCGGCTGAATTGATGCCAGGCAGAAATAAACCTCGCCGCCGCGCAAGTCGCTTGAGGGTGGGAAGGCGTGCACGAGCGGGCCATGACAGCCCGCTCGACACTCTTGTTTATTCGGCTGGTGCTACCGCCGCTGTATTGTGCTTGTCGCGCAAACCGTCGCGGTACAGTGCTTTGGCAAGCGACACACACATCAGCCCCATCACGACAGTGAATGGCAAGGCCCCGATAATCATCGCGCTTTTCAACGCTTCCATCGGATCTGCACCGCCATTAGTTTTACCCGCAATCAGCAAGGTGCCAATCACCAGGGTCAGGATAACACCCCAAACGATGCGGTGTTTGTGACCTGTTTCCTGTTCGCCACCAGACATGATGGTGTTCATCACCAGAATGCCCGAGTCAGCCGAGGTCACCAGGAAGGTCAGGATCAAGACCACACACATCACGGTGATCGCAGTCAGGAAACCACCCGAGAGCATTTCACCCAAAGTCACAAACAGTTTTGCAGTGTTTGAGGCTCCGATGATCACGCCATTGGCGTCCCCGGTCAGTTCCAGATCAATCGCCGTGCCACCCAGGATGGTCATCCAAGCAAAGCAAACCAAAGTAGGTGCAAACACACATCCGACGATGAATTCCCGAACAGACCGACCTCTGGAGATACGGGCCAGGAACAGGCCAACAAAGGGTGAAAACGCGATCCACCAGGCCCAGTAGAACGTGGTCCATCCTGCCTGCCAGCCAAACTGACGCCCGGCATTACCGGCATCGTACACAGCAGCCAGAGTTTCCTCTGGTAATGCAGCGGCTGCACCCTCTAGTCCTGATTTGAACCCATCAAAGGATCCCCAGGCATTGGTCGCCCCGGCCATCAGTTCACCAGCAAGCGGTTTGGCGGCTTCTGGCAGACCTGCTGCAAAGGCATCTGCAGATTGCGGCGTATAAGGGCCAAAGCTAAGCGCAGTGAAATGCAGGATATAGTCCATCAATGCTGTGGCATAAGTGGTCATTGCAAACAGGAAGGACCCAAAGATCACAAAGGTCAGCAACAGAATGATCGACAGCACCAGGTTCAGGTTCGAGAGATATTTCACCCCACGTCCCACACCAGACACAGCCGATATGATCGACAACCCCATGATAATAGTCAGGCCTGCAACCAGACCCACAGTCCCAGGTGCCGGCGCATCACCGGTCATGTCCATCATCCATTCCATACCCGTGATCGCATAGAGACCGTCAATGAACTGGCTGACACCAAAACCGATGGTCACTGACACGCCCAGAATGGTGGCAACAACACCCAGCACATCGACGATGTGACCAAAGATCCCGTTCACATATTTGCCAAACAACGGCGTCAAAGCGGAGCGGATCGTCAGCGGCATATCGCGGGTGTAAGCGTAGTAGGCCAGCGACAGGCCGGTCACCACATAGATCGCCCAGGCATGGATGCCGTAGTGCAGGAATGTATAACGATATCCAGATTGCAGCGCGGCTTCGGTATTGCCCGCAACCTCACCGGCAACCACCACAGGGTTTGATCCCCACAGGCCCATCGGTTCAGCCGTGGCAAAGACCATCAACCCGACACCCAAACCAGCGCCAAACATCATCGAGAACCAAGAGAAGTTCGAGAATTCCGGCGCTTCTCCCTCGCGTCCCATAATGCGTTTTCCGGTTTGCGGCAACGCAGCGACGATGAACAGAAAGAAGGCGAAGGCGCCAACGATCACGATATAAAACGCATTGAAGTCGCCCAGGATTTTCCAGTTCAGGCTTCCCAATGCACTGTTTGCATTGGCCGGCCAGACCAGCGCCCAGATAACCAGCAAGGCCATTGTGATCTTACTGATAAGCGCAATTGGCAGACTGTATCCTTCATAGAATCCAGACCCCGCCTTCTTGATTTCCAGCTCCGTAAATGGAGGCTTGATTGACATTGGAACTCTCCCTTCCACTGTTAACTCATTCCGAGCATTAGGATTGGGTCAATCTGTAACCCGTTCCCTTGGCCTGCCTTCCCCAGACAGGCGTTTTCCTAACCGAGAAGTGCCTCGATCCGGGCAAGAGTTGCGGTGTTGACCGCAACGCCTTGTGTCTGCGCCAAAGCGCGTTTTTTCGTACGGCCGTCGCCAGGCAGATGGGCTCCATCCTGGGCGTGAACGGCCTGTGCCAGTTCCGTGATGCGACCCGCAAAGGCATCTCCAGCGGTCGCTGCCGGATCAATCGCCAGAAAGAACTGGCCGGTTTTGGGCGGACCGCCTGCGGTGCCAGAAAACGGCGAGGCATTGATCCCCAACGTGGCCCCGGTCAGGGCCGCTGCCATCATTTCCACCAACAGGGCAACGCCGACGCCCTTGTATCCACCAGATGGTGCCATCGACCCTTTCAGGCCGACATTTGGGTCTGTGGTTGGATTGCCTTCGCCATCCAATGCCCAGCCCACAGGTATAGGTTTGCCTTCGCGCGCATGTTTCATCACTTCACTCTTGGCGATGGTACTGGCGCTTTGATCGATTAATATCGTCGGTTTTCCGTCAATTCCCGGCGCGGCAATGGAAAAGGGGTTGGTTCCGACAACCGGCTTGTAGCCCCCCGAGGGCGCAATCGAGGCCGGCGCGTTTGTGAAACCGATGCCAACAAGACCCGATTCGGCCAGGCGATTGGTGTGATAGCCCAATACGCCGCAATTATAGGAATTGCGGATCGACAGCGCTGCAACACCTTGCTGGCGGGCCAGTGGGATCAGTTGATCAAACCCCTTGTCGATGGCTGAATGTGCAAACCCGGTTGCGGCGTCCACTGTGATAACGCCCGGCCGGGGCACTTCCAGCTTGGGAACAGCCTGACCATCGACTTTTCCACACTGAACATGTTCGGCATAGATCGGGATATAGGCCAACCCATGGCTGGCAACACCGTCCGCCTCGGTCGCGGCAGTTGCAATTGCCAGCGGGCGTGCGTTGCCCGCAGAGGTGCCAGCCGCAACCAGCGCCTTGAACGACAGCTCTTCGATTTCAGCAAGGCTTAGGGTTCGTGTTTCAGTCATAAGACCTCCGGATTAGTCATTGTCAGATTGCCCAGCGCCTGCCCCAAGTCGCCGCGAGGTTTCCGTCGCGGGCGCATAAGTCAGTGCAGCCAGTGAATTGAGTGTCTCCCAGACTTGACTGCTGGGGGTGGCACGATGGGTTGATTTTGCACCGTCAGTCAGCGCAGTCGCGTGGGCAATTGCCATGCAATCAACCTGTTCGACATAAGCGGCCATATCAGTTGCGAACTGCTGCTTATGTGTTTTTCCATCTGTTGTGATGATCGCATCCGCCCAAGTCACCTGCAGGCAGGTGTTCGTTCTGCGCGCCACCGCCGCGACAAATGGCAGGATGATCAACGGGCTCGACAAATCGCGGATCTCGACCCCGTCCGCGGTAACCCGCTGCGCAGAATCCGACAGTGAGGCCCCGGTTCGAACCGGGCAAAGCAGATCCGCCGATCCGTGCCACTCGCCAGTCAATGACAGTGGGGACCCAAGCTTTTGCGGATTGGTCTGATAGACGTCCAGCAGATTGGCCAGCACCCGGCACCCGTCAAGACCCTGCGCGCAAATCCACCTTGTCGCCTTGGCGGCCTCTTCCGCCAGCCCCCAGTCCAGCCCTGCCCCACGCGCTGCACGTTTGCTGTGGGCCTCTACTTCGTTCAACGAATAGCTCATGGGCTCGCCTCCAACCCCGGATAGACCCAGTAGTCGGCATTGTCCTGTGTCAGTTCATTGGGATATGGCGCGCCCTGGAACATGCAAATCCGCACCCATCGATCAGACCGCGGGTCAAAATGAGTGGCACCAAAGAAGGATAGTTTGGCCCGCAACATATCAATCGGCAGAATGTCCTCGCCAATGGTATTGTCTTGGATCTCGCTATAGGGTGCCATCGCGCTGATCTGTACACGCCGGACCGTGTGACGATGTTCCGGATGGCGCAGCAGAAAATCTGCGACCGTTTTATCCCGGCCCCAAGCCCCTAATGCCCCATAAACCGCTGCTGCATCCCGCGCGGGCGCCAATGGTTGCTCATAATCTGTAATTGGCTCCTCAAACCGAGACCCGATACGGGGCTCAAGCTTCTCAGCCGAGACATACCAGGCACGTGCGCAGTTTTCCCGGTTGGACCAATCCAGCTCCAGCGCCCATCCATAGCTGTTCTGGATCAGATCATTCAACGTGCCGACGGCCATACTGCCGTCAATGACAAAGGCATCTGAATTGTCATCCGATAACTCGGCGGCCAGGTCATCCACAAGATGACCGTAGGGCTCCATCAACAAGGAGACCAACAGCTCCTGACCTTCTTCGCTCAGGCGCGCCTCGGCCCACCGTACCAGCTGGTCCCATGGGTATTCTTTGCTCAGATCAAGATCCGCCAGATATCTGAAAACCGCAGTCAAATCGTCGCCCAGCGCGCCAAGCTTGGCCACCTGCACCGGATGTTGCGAGTGCCAGTGTTCGATCGAGCGCGAGCTCCGCCCCAGCATCTCGATAAACTGATCGATTTCTGCCTGGGTGGCGCGCTGCACCTGCCGGACCCGCAACAACGCCTGCTCGCGCGCCATGATCCAATTGTTGAACAACATCGGGTGGTTGACGATGAAGGGAGCCATGCCAAGTCCGGTAGAATTGCCAATCCCCAGCTGCCCCGCAACCTCGGGGTTCAATGGAACCGCTGCCGCGCCACCTTTGATCCGGGCCTCGTGTTCCACCAGATCCCGCACAAATCCACGGGTCAAAAACACCGACAACATCTCGGCCTGAAAAGGTGCGGCAAACTCTGGCCTGTCCGCGATGACCTCACGGTCCGCAGCCCCGAATTTACCCGAGCCATAGACGGCCGTGGTGCGCATCAGATAACCGACACTGGCCAGTTGCTCGGGGTCCGGTTGCTGTCCGGCGGCCAACGCTTCGACAACGTGCTTCCACAACCGAACCGAACGATTTGCCCGCGAAAGGGAAAGCTCACTTTCGCTGACCCGACCCGCTTCTTGTAACGGAACATTCTGCGACAACCGTGTTATGTCATTTGCATCCGGGATGCCGTCAAACAGTGTAAACGTCGCATCCCAGGCTTCTGCAATCACCCGGTCCGACCGCATTTCAGCTGGCAGGTCATGGGCAAACGCCACCAGCGAATACGTACGTTCCGGGCCTTTGGCACAATAGACCGCGTGGCCTGTTCCATCCGCACCAATGTTGAACACCGGACACGAAAACTCCCAGGCTTCATCCGCCATGCGCCGCGTCAAAATCCGCATGAAACTCAGGCGGCACTGATGCAAGGATCCCAGCCGCTTGAGCCGCATGACTTGCTTGGGATCACGAACAGTGAGTGTGAGGGGGGCGCTGCCAGTCATCCGTTAACCAGCGGCGTAAAGTTTGCGGCATAAAACCGATGCCAGTTGCCGCCCAGGATTGCGGCACTTTCAGTCTCGGACATACCGACCGCGCGCAGCCCGCTTTCCAGAGTTCCAAAATCACGGTTGTCACGAAACCACGTGGGCATCTCCGGAAAACCGGGTTTATCGGCCGAGCCTTCACCGTAGTCGATATCCTTGGTCCACCGACCAACGCGCATCCACTCGACGATCGTGTCGGGTTGATCCTGGCAAAGATCACTGCCAATGCCCAAATTGTCTACACCGAACCGATCCGCACAGCGCGCGATCATCTCGCAAAACTCTTGCAGGGTGCACTCCGACTTGTTCTTCAGATGATGCGGATAAATCGAGAACCCAAACATGCCGCCGTTTTCGGTCACTGCCCGGATCACATCATCTTTCTTATTGCGCAATGCAGGCGCCCAATCATAGGGATTCGCGTGAGTGATGGCGATTGGGCGCCCGGAGAGATCGGCCGCTTCAATAGTCGACCGATCGGCAGAGTGGCTCATGTCGATCACCAGGCCAACACGGTTCATCTCTTTGATGACCTGCCGCCCCATACGGGTAATGCCGGTGTCTTCGCTCTCGTAACATCCAGTCGCCAGCAGCGACTGATTGTTATAGGTCAGCTGCATGAACCGGGCCCCCAGCGTATGCAGAATTTCGATCAGCCCAATGTCATCTTCCATCGGGCTGGGGTTCTGAAACCCAAAGAAAATCGCCGTGCGTCCGGTTTCACGTGCCTTATCAACGTCGCTGACCCACTGGCCTTTCATGATCAGGTCCGGATACTGCTCAAACCAGCGGTTCCACCGTTCAAAGTTCAGCACCGTTTCGCGAAACGTCTCGTGATAGGCAATGGTGACGTGAACGGCATCCACTCCGCCCTCCCGCAATTGCCGAAAGATCTTTTCGGACCAATTGGCATATTGCAGGCCGTCGATACGCATCAGACCGGTGTCCCGGCGCTGATATAGGCTGTTTTGACGGTGGTATAGAATTCAGCAGCTGATTTCCCCTGTTCGCGCGGTCCGTACGAGCTGTCCCCGCGACCGCCAAAGGGCACGTGATAATCTGTGCCTGCGGTTGGCAGGTTGACAGTCACCACACCGGTACGCGCATTGCGACGGAAATGGGTAGACCGGGCCAGGCTCTGGGTCACGATACCCGATGTCAGGCCAAAATTGGTGTCATTGACCACGCTTAGGGCCTCGTCATAACTGTCCACTTTGATCACCGAGGTCAGTGGTGCAAACATTTCCTCGCGGTTGATGCGCATATCATTGGTGCTGTTCAAAAACACACCGGGTGACATGTAGAACCCATCATGCGGCATCTCCAACCGCGCCCCGCCACAGGCCAGTTCTGCGCCCTCAGAGCGGCCCAGGTCCACATAGGCAAGGTTTTCGCTCAGCTGCTGCTGGCTGACCACCGGCCCCAATTGGGTGCCCTCATGCAGCGCGTGGCCCACCTTCATTGACTTGGTGCCCGCGACCAGCTTTTCCACGAAACTGTCGTGCACCGCATGGTGAACCACCAACCGCGACGAGGCGGTGCATTTTTGACCGGTGCTGCCAAACGCCCCACCCAAAGCCAGCGTAACCGCCAGATCCAGATCGGCGTCATCCATCACCGCCAAAGCGTTTTTTGAGCCCATTTCCATCTGAACCTTGGTCAGGTTCTGAATGGCGGCCATGCCGATGCCTTTGCCCACAGGCACAGACCCGGTAAAGGAAATTGCGTTTACCTTGGGGCTTTCCACCAGCTGTTGCCCGATTGAACGACCCGATCCCATCACCAGGCTGAACAGCCCCTTGGGAATATCCTGTTTGGCAATGATTTCCGTCAGTGCCACAGCCGAGGCCGGGGTGATGTTGGCCGGTTTCCAAACCACCGCATTGCCATAACACAGGGCCGGCGCAATCTTCCAAGATGCGGTCGCGGTGGGAAAGTTCCATGGGGAGATAACAGCAACCACTCCCACCGCCTCGCGGCGCACGTCGATTTCAACACCGGCGCGCACCGAATCTGCATTTTCACCCAGCTGACGAAGACATTCAGCGGCGTAATAGGTAAAGAACTGGCCAGCACGGAAAACCTCGCCTTTGCCTTCGGCCAGTGGTTTACCCTCTTCCCGGCTTAGCAATGTGCCCAGCTCCTCGGCCCGCGCCATCAGTTCGTTACCGATTGCCATCAGCACCGATTGCTTGCGCTCAAGCCCATAGGCCGCCCATTCCCGCTGCGCGATCTGCGCCTGGTCCAGGGTGTCTTCCAATTGGTCAGTGCTGGCCTGCGTGAACATGCCAATCATGTCGCTCAGATCTGATGGGTTGCGATTTTCAACTTCGCTTTCGCCCGCAGCCCAGTTTCCAGAAATCAGGTTCAGTTTGGTATTAGACATCATTTTTCCCACACGAAGAGTTAGGAAAACAATGGACTTACTGCGCCATGTCAGTCAAATTTAAATAACTTAAGCTAATTTCAGGAATATTGAAATAATGGCAATCAAGATTGAAATGTTACGTTGTTTCAACGCCGTGGCCGAAGCTGGAAATCTGGCAGATGCGGCAACGCGTTTGGGTCGCACCCAATCAGCCCTCTCAATGACGCTGAAACAGCTAGAAGACCACCTGGGTCAGCGGCTGTTTGTCAGCGATCGCAAAAGCCAGCTAACGCCTGTCGGCCAGCAAATTTTTGAACTCGCCCGAACCGAGTTGCGCCAGTTTGATGACACCCTCAAGGCCATTCAGGCAGCGGCAGTGGCACCACAGGGCCTTGTACGCGTTGCCTCTGTGCCTTCGGTTGCGGGGCTCATGTTCCCATCGATGGTGCAGACATTCCGCGCGGTTTGCCCCGGCACCAAGATTGAGCTGCGCGACACCGATTCCCAACAGGTCATTGACGCGCTGAGCAGAGGTAAGGCGGATATCGGGATCGCCTCAAATGACCACACCGTGAATGGCATTCAACAGACATCGCTGTTTTCTGATCGGTTTGGGCTGATTTGTTCGCCACGTCATCCGCTGGCACTTCGTTCCGGCCCGGTAACGCTATCGGATGTGATTTCCAGCCAGTTCATCAAGAACGACCTGTGTCTGTCAATCGAGTCCGAGACGTTTCAAGAGATGACCTCTCATGCTGACCTGTCGGCCCGCAACACCTTGTCGCTTATTTCAATGGTTCGCTCTGACGAATGGGTCACGATCCTGCCCAAAGCGGTGCTTCATATCGCGCCGTCAGATCTGGTCTTTCGCGAAATTTCAGACCTAACATCCCGGCGTCAGGTCAACTTGCTGTTGCGGGAAAAGTCGCCGTTTCAACACTATGCAGAGAAATTAGCTTCTGTCATCCTTTCCACAAACTGGGAAACAATCATGAGTGCGGATTGAACTGCATCGCTGGGCTCCGGTCCCCTTTTGCTGTCTTTGTCACCTATGCGGCCTTGGTCCGAAGCCAAGACCGAAACGCCCGCAATCCCTTAGGATCTCTGTCAGGTAACATGACCATATAGTACCCTAGGTTTTCTTGATTAAGCTCACAAATCTTAACCAACTCTCTGGCCTGAACGTCCCGCTCAACAATGGACTTGGGCTGTACAGAAATCCCCAATCCAGCGGCTACGGCTGATAACACCAACCCATTGGTATTCAAAAGCGTTAGGTCTATCTGTTCAAAATCAATGCCTTCCCGTTCTACAATAGCCTTTCGTTCCATCATATGGCTTTCCATCAACCACGGCAGACCAACCACATCCTGCAGACACCTGACCGTCCGGCCCTTGACCAGATCAGGATGGGCCACGACCCAAAAATCTCCATCTGTCAGCAGTTCAGATTTGACATTGGGCCACCCCCCGTCGCCATATCTGATCGCCAGATCAAACCCGTCTTTCCTAAGATCAGTCAACCCAATACTCGGATTGATGGTCAGCGATATCTCAGGGTGCTTTGCCCAGAATTCCCCGATCCGTGGCATCAGCCAGTTGGCGGCAAAAGCGGGTGTAACAGTGATATTCAGTGACCTGTTTTCACTTTGTGATCTCAACCTCTCCACGCCGCTGGCAATCGTCGAAAACCCGGCCTGAAGGCTCTCAGCCAGTTGCAACCCGGCTGCAGTGACCGCGACACCACGCCCTTGCCGGATGATCAGGCTTTCGGAAAACTCAGCCTCAAGCCCGCGAACGTGATGGGCAATTGCAGCATGCGTCACGTTCAGCTCACGTGCCGCCTTGCTAAAGCTTTGACAGCGGGCAGCCGATTCAAATGCCCGAAGTGCCGCCAGCGATGGAACGCGCGTCCAATCCATAACATGATACCTGTACTAACAATTGCAAAATCATATTGATTTGCATCGCGGGGCGAAATTTCCATATCAATATAACACATCACGCCGACACAAAGGAGAACATAATGTTGATTTCATTACCATCCTTCCTGAGAGTTTCAAAACACCGCAATAACCAGGTGGTTGATCCCCTAACGCCTACTCACGAAACCATGCTGCAGGAGCACGAAAGACGTAAAGGCGAAGAGTTGCATCGTCGCCTTGCGCATGAGAAACGATTTGTCGCTCGCCACAATCATTATGGGTGACAACTGCCCTGCCCTTGTCCACGGCCTGGCCAATCCGGACACACAGATGAGACCAACATCCGTTTTGTGCGGGTGTTGGCAACCAATATATCAAAAAGACTTGGTCCGGCGGATTTTTAGTTTCGATTGTTGGTCGTTAGGCGTTTCAATTGAAAATCCCAGACTAAGAACGATCATTGATGCCGCCACCTTTTGCCATCCCGCAGCCCAACCGCGCCATTTGAGCGCGCCGCCGAGCCCTATAGTTGGGCCCTGTAAACGGTCAGAAACATTGCAACCGCCGTTCAATCACCCACTTCGGGCCATAGGACCGTCTGATTGGGCCCATTGGCCAGCGATGGGGGCGGCGATAGACAACAGGTCGATGGCGCGTCCGGCAATCTGATCGACAATCTCGACGACTTTTTTAGGCTTCAGGTAAAAGGCCGGTACGGGTGGCAGAATGATCGCGCCCAACTCGGTTGCGGCGGTCATATTGCGCAGATGCGCCAGTGTCAGCGGCGCCTCGCGGGTCAGCAGAACCAGCCGTCGCCGCTCTTTCAGCTGAACACCCGCCGCACGGGTTAGCAGATTGTCGTCCAAGCCATGGGCAATGGCCGCCAGTGATCGCATAGAACAGGGCGCAACGATCATGCCAGCAACCGGAACCGACCCCGATGCAATACTGGCGCCAATATCGCTCAAGGGATGGACCCGTGTTGCCAGCGCCTTCAGTGTTTCAAAAGCATCCGACCCGCATTCTTCGGCCAGGGTTCGTTCGGCTGCAGTGCTGGTCACCAGATCGATGTCCACATTCAGCTCTGACAGTTGTTGGGCAACCGACAGCGCCAGCGCCGCCCCCGAGGCCCCGGCCACGCCCAGAACAACACGCACAGCCCTCATGATCCGGCCCCCGCCATCAGACGCGCCACCAAATCGGCAGCAAAAGCCGCGTCCTTTTGGGATGTTTTCATAACTTCGCCCCAGTCTCTGGATGTTTCGCTTTGAATTTTCACCGTGGCATCGATGCCCATCTTCCCGGCCAACCCAGGCTGAGGCGAAGCAAAGTCGAGATAATCCATCGGCGTGTTCTCGATCACCATCACGTCGCGCACCGGGTCCATCCGGGTGGCCAGCGCCCAGGCGATATCCTCCCAGTTTTTCGGATCGATGTCCCTGTCCACCACCACAATCATCTTGGTGTAACTGAACTGCGGCAGCATCCCCCACAGCGCCATCATCACCCGACGCGCCTGCCCCGGATAGCGTTTATTGATGCTGACAACCGCCATCCGGTACGAACAGGCGGCGGGCGGCAACCAAAGGTCGTGAACTTCCGGGATCTGCGCGCGTATTGTTGGCAGTGCCAACCGGTTGAACACCTCGCCAATGATCGCCGGCTCATCCGGCGGACGGCCGGTATATGTCGACAGGTACAATGGATTCTCCCGGTGGGTCATGGCAGTGACCTCCATCACCGGGAACGGCTCTGCCCGATTGTAATAGCCGGTGTGATCGCCAAACGGCCCTTCTGGTGCCGTCTCGCTGGGTGACACCCACCCCTCGATCACGACCTCGGCGTCTGCGGGCACCATCAGGGGAACCGTTTTGGCCTGCACCAGACGGGGACGTGCAGCGTTCAGCGCCCCGGCAAAGCTGACTTCGGACACTGTATCCGGCAAGGGCAACGCGGCAGACAGCAGCGTCGCGGGGTCGGCCCCCAACACGATGGCCACCGGAGTTCTCTCGCCCTGCTGTGCCCAGCTTTGGTGATGCGCAGCCCCGCCACGATGGGGCAACCAGCGCAGGATCAATCGGTTGTGGTCCAGAACCTGCGCCCGGTAGATGCCGGCGTTATAACAGCTGACATCCGCCACTTCGGATCCAAATGGACGGGTCACCACCACTGGCCAGGTGATCAACGGCCCCGCATCGCCGGGCCAATGCGTCTGGACCGGCAGCGCTGCCAGATCAACCTCTGCACCCTCCAGCACTACGGTCTGAACCGGTGCAGAACGAAGGATCTTGGGGCGGGTCGCCAGCGCCGCCTTTAGCATCGGCCAACGCGACAGCGCATCGCGTAATCCATCCGGTGGCGTCGGCGATCTGAGCGCGGCCAGAAAGGCACCGAGATCATCCAAGCGCTCCGGGCTGACCCCTAGGCCGGCAGCCACGCGTTCAGCGGTGCCAAACAGATTGACCACCACGGGCACATCCGACCCTACACCACCCTGCAACACTGGATGATCAAATTGCAGCACCGAACCCTGCGTTTCCAACACGTTACGATGCACGGCCGTCATCTGGTGGATCACCGACACCGGATCAGACACCCGTTGAAACTGGTCCGTCTTGGCGCACCAATCAAGGAAACTGCGAAGGCTGGGGTATGAGGGCAAACTACGAATGGGACTGTTCCGGAATGGCGTCCACAGCCCCTACCACTCAAAATGTTTCACGAAATTGACCCATATCAATTCGTTGAAACATTAAAGCCCCTAAAAGAGGTCAAACAACCGAGACAACAGGAGTCTCACTTGCCCCACGCTCAGGCCACCATTCCGCTGTTTCCGCCCCCTCTTGCGCGCGCCCTTGGCATGATGCCGCTGACACCGCTGTCCTTGACACTGACCGCTTACAGCCGAAAAATCGCCAAGGCCCATCCCGGACTGTTCCGCCGTCTGGGTGCATTCGACCACACCGGGTTCATTCTGGACCCCACCGATCTGCCTTTTGTGATCTGTCTGCAGCCAAACGGCGGCGTTCCGCGTGTCACATTGATGCGGGGCAAAGGCACCGGCACTGCGCGTATCTCAGGACCGCTTGCCGCGCTGATTGGGCTGGTCCATGGCGCTTATGATGGTGACGCACTGTTCTTTTCCCGTGATCTGGTGGTCGAGGGCGACACCAGCGCGGCACTGGCCCTGCGCAATGCGGTTGATGACGCCGAATTGGACCTGTCACAAGAAATCGCCGCAATCACCGGCCCACTGGCGCGCCCGCTCCAGACCTTAATCGCATTTGCTCAGCGGCGCACTGGCGTCTGCCTGACCCGACCAGACGAGGCCGAAGCATGGTAATGGAAATCGTGTGCCCCGCGGGCACTCCGGCCTCATTGCGGGCCGCTGTTAAGGCCGGCGCCCATACCATCTATTGTGGCTTCAACGACGAAACCAATGCGCGCAACTTTCCGGGTCTGAACTTTGACCGCAGCGAAATGCGCGACGGCATCGCCTTTGCCCATGCGCAGGGCTCCAAAGTGTTGATCGCCATCAACACCTTCCCCCGCGCCGGGGACGAGGCCCTCTGGCATCGCGCGGTCGCTGACGCCGAAACCTGCGGTGCAGATGCGGTGATCCTGGCCGATCCAGGCTTGCTCGCCTATGCAGCGCGCCACCATCCGGACCTGCGTCGCCATCTGTCGGTGCAGGCAGCGGCGGCCAATGCTGACATCATCAACTACTACGCGGATGTTTTTGACGTGAAGCGCGTCGTGCTGCCCCGCGTCCTGTCCGTTCCCGAAATCGCAGCGATCAACGCCGAAACCGAGGTCGAGACCGAGGTGTTTGTCTTTGGCGGCCTCTGTGTGATGGCCGAGGGCCGCTGCTCCTTGTCCTCATACGCCACCGGGTTGTCCCCCAACATGAACGGCGTCTGCTCGCCCGCCAGCCACGTGGAATACCTTGAGGACAAGGGCGCACTGGATGCCCGTCTGGGCGGTTTCACCATCCACCGCGTTGGCCCGAGCGAACCCGCCCCCTACCCGACCCTGTGCAAGGGATGTTTTGGTGCTGGGGATAAAACCGGCCACCTGTTTGAGGACCCGGTCAGCCTGAATGCCGAGCAACTGATCCCCCAGCTGCAAAAGGCCGGTGTCACCGCCCTGAAAATCGAAGGTCGCCAGCGGTCACGCTCCTATGTGGCGCAGGTGGTGCGCAACTTCCGCAACGCCGTGGATGCTCTCGATGCGGGTATGCCGATGCCCGAAGGCATGCTGGCGAAACTGTCCGAAGGCCAGGCCATGACAACCGGCGCATATAAAAAGACATGGAGATAACCGGATGGATTTGACAGTCGGACCAAACCAGTTCTTTTGGTCAGCCGATCGCTGGGCCGGGTTTTACGATGATCTGGCTAAATCGCCGGTGGATCGTGTTGTGCTGGGAGAACTGGTCTGCTCCAAACGCCTGCCGTTCTTTCAGGAGCGGGTCCCAGATGCCATTGCAACCCTGATTGACGCGGGCAAGGACGTTGCCCTGACCAGTCTGGCGCTGGTCACTCTCAAACGCGAGCGCAAGCAAACCGCAGCATTGGCCGAGATGGGCGTCAAAATTGAAATCAGCGATCTGACCGCCCTGCCCCATTTGCCCAAGGGTGCCGCGTTTTCCGTGGGTCCACTGGTCAATGTCTACAACGAAGGCACCCTGATTTGGTTGGCCTCAAAGGGGGCGAGCCGCATTTGCCTGCCGCCAGAACTGCCGCTGGCTTCGGTTGCGACCCTTGCAAAGACTGGCGCAGATCTGGGCGTCGCGATAGAGGTCTGGGGCCATGGCCGCCTGCCCCTGGCGATTTCGGGGCGGTGCTATCACGCGCGCCTGCACAAGCGCGGCAAGGACAATTGCCAATTCGCCTGCGAAGATGACCCCGACGGTCTGGATGTCCGCACCCTTGAGGGGCAGCCCTTTTTGACGATGAACGGCGTGCAGACCCTGTCCGATACCTATGCCAGCGCCGCCCACCAGATCGAGGCCTTAACCCGCGCCGGGGTGTCCTCTTTGCGCCTGTCGCCGCAGTCCAAAGGCTTCCCGCAAATCTGCGATCAATACCGGCAGTTGCTGGATGGCAAGAGTAGCGGTGCAGAGGTGGCCAGCGCGATCTGCGATATCGATGGTAATATCCGCCTGTCTGACGGTTTTCTGACCGGAAACCGGGGCGTGGATTGGTCCGGTATGCAGCCCCCCGATACACCTCACCCATGAGGCAAGCGCCGGAACAGACACCGGTGTTTTCCGCCCTTTGGCAGGCGCCGCACCGGCCACTGTTTCTGGCCTCGTTCCTCAGTGCATTCATAACCCTGGCCTGGTGGCCACTGGGGGTGCAAATAGGATTGCCTGCGCCGGGGTTTGAACCCGTCGTTCTGTGGCACGCCCACGAGCTGATTTTCGGCTTTGCCGGGGCCGCCGCCGGGGGCTATTTACTAACTGCTCTGCCCAGCTGGACAGCCAAACCGCTGATGAACGGAGCTCCGCTGAAACTCTTGCTGCTGTTCTGGGGGGTGGGTCGATTGGCAACCGCCATGGCCGACCACACACCCTTCGCGTTGCTGATTGGCCTGAACGCCAGTTACCCTGTGTGGCTTGCCGCGATCCTTTGCCATCAAACCCTATCCAGCGGCGCCTTTCGCAAGGCTGGGTTTGGCTTGGCCGTGTTGTGTTTGGCCAGCGCTGATACCCTGTTCATGACGGCAGCTCTGGCCAATCAGCCTGAAACTGCCCTGACCATCGCCCGTACCGTGATACTGGGGTTTGCCTTAGTCATGGTCATCATTGGCAGCCGTGCCATTCCCGCCTTTACCAACAACTGGCTGGAACGCAGCCAACGCCGCGAACTGAAGACCCAAGACCCCAGATTATCCCGCAGGATCACCCTGGGCGCGCTGACGCTGGCCCTCATCGCCATGGTGACCGGGCAGCTCGTCACCGCCAATGTCGCAATGATCTGCGCCGCCGCCGCTCTTTTGTGGACCATGCGGACGTGGCGAACACCCGTCATCTTGACCAACCCCTTACTGGCCGCGCTGCATCTGAGTTATGCTTGGCTTCCCATCGGCTTGGCCACCCTGGGGGCCCTGTGGTTTGCACCGCGGATCGATCCATTGGCGGACGCCCTGCATATTCTGACCATCGGCGCGATGTCCGGATTGATCATGGCCATCGCCGGGCGCGCTGCCTGTCATCACATCAGCGGCGACATGCGGGCCAATGCAGGTTTCACGCTGGGCGCCCTGTTGATCTGGACCACGACCTGGGTGCGGGTCCTGGCGCCAGTGGTTGCCGAACAAACATCCACCCTCCTGTTGGCCGCCGCCGGTCTTTGGTGTCTTGGCTGGGCGACCTTCATCACCGGATTTCGCCCGGCCCTGAATGGCCCTGTCACCCGACCAATCCTAAGCGGCAAAAGGCACTCACCCCGCGATCCGCTATCCCTTCAGACAGAAAAGAGCATTAGATGAACATTGCATATGTCACATCCCTGAAACGTGGCGAAACCGATCGGCTACTGACTGAAACAGCCAACCAGCTACAGGCGCAGGGCAAATCTCTGACCGGCATTGTCAAAGTTGCAAACTACAAAAGCAGCTTTGACAATGGCTGCGACATGCAGGTCCGCGTTCTGCCCAAAGGCCCTGACATCAAGATCACCCAGAACCTCGGCAAAGGGTCTGATGCCTGTCGACTGGACCCTGCCGCAATTGCCGAGGCGGTGACACGGGTTGACTCCGGATCAATGGGTCGCTCGGACCTGTTTATCCTGAATAAATTCGGCCCTGAAGAGGCCGCAGGACGGGGGTTTTGCACCGTAATAGGGACCGCTCTGGACCAGGGCGTGCCGGTTCTGGTCGGCGTTGGTGGCGCCAGTATCAAAGCGTTTGAAGGCTTTGCAGGTGGTCTTGCAGTGCCTGTTGCAGCCACTGAACAGGCTATTTTGGACTGGGTGCACTCTGCGCTGTCCGACAGCCGGGTCACAGCAACGGATAACATGCGGTACTGACGGCCAGGCATCCTCCCTCCGCAAAAAAGTAAGGGCCACCTTTTCAGGCAGCCCCCACTCTGTTTGATCTGACGGCCCCCTACTCGGTGTTCAGATACTCTGTCAAAACCGCCTCCGAGGAATGGCCCCCTGTCAGACTTGCCTGCCCCATATCCGGCAGCTGATGCGCAATGCCCTTGTGGCAGTTGATGCAGGTCTTTTCGCCGGTGAACAGGAACCGCTCATGCGCCTCGGCGGCCCGGGTGCTTTGCCGGGTGATGTCCATCGATTCTTCCGAATGGCAGTTGCGACATTCCAACGAGTTGTTGGCCTCGAGCCGGGTCCATTCGTTTTGGGCCAGCGTCAGGCGGTGCGCCAGGAATTTCTCACGGGTGTTAATGGTGCCAAACAGCTTGCCCCAGACCTCTTTCGAGGCCTGCATTTTGCGGGCAACCTTGCTGGTCCACTCATGCGGCACGTGACAGTCCGGGCATGTTGCCCGCACCCCTGACCGGTTGGAGTAGTGGATCGTCGGCTTCAGCTCTTCATACACATTGTCGCGCATTTCATGACAGCTGGTACAAAAGGCTTCGGTGTTGGTCAGCTCCATCGCGGTGTTGAACCCACCCCAGAAAATGATCCCCATGACAAACCCACCCATGGTGAGAAACCCAAGGCTGTAATGGACGCTTGGTCGGCGAATGGCGGACCAAATCCGCTTGGCAAATCCCAGCATCAGTGGTCACCCGCCTTAGTACCGGCCACATATTCAAGAACCTGATCCACATCGACAAAGGTGTTTTCGACCAGATCCGGTGCATCAGATTGGGGCACATGACACTGGGTACAGAAGTACCGGCGCGGTGTGACCGAAGCGAGGAACTGGTTCTCGCGGTTCATGAAGTGCGTGATCGACACCATGGGGGCCTGACTGACACCCACGGCCGCACGGCTGTGGCAGGTCAGACATTTGTTGACGTTGATGTCGATCTGATAACCATCGATCTTATGCGGGATCAGTGGCGGCTGTTCGGGATAGTTGCGGACCTGGCGCAGATCCGTATTCAACCGCTTTGCAATCTGCGGCAGCTCTCCCTGCTCATCCAGCGGCGCCCCTGCACGCAAGGTCGCGACATGTTCCTGCGCAAATGCCCCCCCTGACAGGGCAAAGACCAAAGCGGCGGCTATAGCATGTATCTTGATCATGGCTCACGCTCCCATTGGTACGATTTTAACCGCACATTTCTTATAGTCGGTTTGCTTGGAAATCGGATCGGTGGCGTCCAGCGTCACCTTGTTGATCAGCTTGGCGGCATCAAACCACGGCACAAAAACCAGACCTTTTGGCGGTTTGTTTCGGCCCCGCGTTTCAACCCGCAGATTGATTTCCCCGCGACGTGAAATAACGCGAACCGCACTGCCCCGGCGCATGCCCTGTGCCTTGGCATCATCAGGATGCATGTAACATAGCGCATCTGGAACAGCCGAGTGCAGTTCAGGCACCCGCTGTGTCATCGACCCCGAGTGCCAGTGTTCTAGCACCCGACCCGTCGACAGCCAGAACGGATATTCCTCATCCGGGCTTTCCGGTGGCGCTTCATAGGGCAGTGCAAAGATCACGGCCTTGCCATCTGGCTTGCCATAGAACTCATAATCGGCACCGGGTGTCACATAGGGGTCTGACCCTTCCTTGAACCGCCAGCGGGTTTCCTGACCGTCAACTACTGGCCAGCGTAACCCACGTTCCTCGTGATAGCGTTCAAACGGTGCCAGATCGTGGCCATGCCCCCGTCCAAAGGCGGCGTATTCTTCGAACAGGCCCTTCTGGATGTAGAAGCCAAAGTGATTGGCCTCCTGGTTTTTGTACTCGTCCGAGGTCTGCTCCAGCGGGAAGGCGTCGACATTGCCGTTAGCATAAAGCACGTCGTACATGGTCTTGCCTTTGTATTCCGGATTTGCATCCAGAAGCTCGGCGTCCCAGACCTCTTCGATTTTGAACCGCTTCGAGAACTCGACCAGTTGCCACAGATCAGATTTTGACTCGCCCGGAGCATCGACCAATTGGTGCCAAAACTGGGTGCGCCGCTCGGCATTGCCGTAAGCGCCCTCCTTCTCCACCCACATCGCAGTGGGCAGGATCAGGTCCGCCGCTTCTGCCGTGACGGTTGGATAGGCATCAGAGACAACGATAAAGTTGTCAGGGTTGCGATAGCCTGGAAGGGTCTCTTCCATCATATTGGGCGCAGCCTGCATGTTGTTGTTCACCTGCACCCAGTAGCAGTTGATCTTACCATCCTTCAGGTGACGGTTTTGCAAAACAGCATGGGCGCCGGGCTTGGGCGGGATAGTGCCGTCTGGCAGCTTCCATATTTTTTCAGCTGTCGCACGGTGCGCAGGGTTGGCGACAACCAGATCCGCTGGCAAGCGATGCGAGAATGTGCCCACTTCGCGCGCAGTGCCACAGGCCGAAGGCTGACCGGTCAGCGAGAACGGCGAGTTGCCCGGGGTCGAAATCTTACCGGTCAGCAGGTGCACGTTATACAGCATGTTGTTGACCCAGACACCGCGGGTGTGCTGGTTCACGCCCATGGTCCACAGAGACATGATCTTGACGTCAGGGTCGGCATACATTTTTGCCATTTCCAACAAACGGCTTTCTGGAACACCGGACATTTCCGATGCATATTCCAGTGTATAAGGTTTCACGAATTCCGCGAATTCCTCAAATGTGATGTCACTTGCACCACCGGCCTTATCGTTGTTCTCGGCTGCCTGTTCCAGCGGATGCTCGGGGCGCAGCCCATAACCAATGTCCTGATTGCCGCGTTTAAAGTTGACATGCTTGGACACAAAATCCTGATTCACCGCACCGTTTTCGATGATGTAATTCGCGATAAAGTTCAGCATCACCAGATCGGTCTGCGGCGTGAAGATCATCGGAATATCGGCCAGATCAAAGCTGCGATGCTTGAAGGTCGAAAGAACGCCAACCTTGACATGCGGGTTCGAGAATTTGCGGTCTGCAATCCGGGTCCACAGGATCGGGTGCATCTCTGCCATGTTCGACCCCCACAGGAAAAAGGCGTCGGCATTTTCAAAATCGTCGTAGCAGCCCATGGGTTCGTCGATACCAAAGGTCCGCATGAAACCAGCCACCGCCGAAGCCATGCAGTGGCGGGCATTGGGGTCGATGTTGTTAGACCGGAAACCTGCCTTCATCAGTTTTGATGCCGCATAGCCCTCCCAGACGGTCCACTGACCAGACCCGAACATGCCGATGCCGGTCGGGCCTTTTTCCTTCAGCGTGACCTTCCACTTTTCGGCCATTATATCAAAGGCTTCATCCCAGGAGATCGGTGTGAAATCACCCTCTTTATCATAGACGCCATCCGTTTTGCGCAGCAAGGGCTGGGTCAAACGGTCTTTGCCGTACATGATTTTCGACAGGAAATAGCCTTTGACACAGTTCAGGCCCCGGTTCACTTCGGCCTCGGCGTCGCCATGGGTTGCCACCACCCGGCCGGCCTTGGTGGCCACCATGATCGAACATCCGGTGCCGCAGAACCGGCAGGCTGCCTTGGACCATTTCAGGTCGGTAATGCTTGAATCCGTCACCAGGTTCTGCGCTTCAGCAGACAGCGGCAATCCTGCCGCAGCGGCCGCCGCAGCAACGGCCTGCGCCTTAATGACATCCCGTCTTGTCAGTTTGGTCATATTTATTCTCCAATTAGTCTGCCGCGGGTCATTACCCGATCCGGCATATCAATCTGTTTGGTGATAAACGAGCGACGCGCTAACGACCCCATCCAAGAGCTGCAGTTGGGTCAGTGCCTCAACTATAGCGCTCTGATTTTCAGTCTCCAGCGTGACGATAATTTTGCCGCTTGGATCGCTCAACGGTACCTCTGCCATTTCGATTTTCGCGACTTCCGCCAGAATCTGTTCGAATTTCTGCGGATCTGCCCGCAGTAACAAGCTTGAGATATGTACAACTTCAGTCACCCAAAGGCTCCATGATGGATATGGCTGAGAATGTGCAGGCCGCCACGCAAGCCCCACATCCATTGCATAAATTTCGATTTACAGAGACTTTTCCGACCGGGCGTTGAGATAGATCAAAAACCAGGGCTTCGACTTCACAAATATCGGTGCAAAGGCGGCAACTTATGCCGATATTCATCACACAATTGTCTGCTATGTCTGCCCGGATAGCCCAGGGCTGGCTGGCAATGTCAAAGACAGGTTCTTTGCAGGCCTGAACGCAGGCTTCGCAAAAGGTGCATTCGCCGCTCTCAAATGACACAATCGGCGTGTTGGCCGGGCCGCTAAAGAGAATGGCTTCGGGACAGGCGGCGATACAGTCGCCACATCCGGTACATGCATTCTGGATAGATGTTTGAGTGGTCCAGGGTGGGCGCAGTGGCGCGCCATGCCGACCAGAGAAAAGCGCGCGTCTGGATACAGTTTGTGATCCGGACTTGCCCATGTGTATCAGCCCGTGGGTGGGCCAAAGACCAGCTGAAGCATCCAGACACTAAAGCCAAACCCTCCAACAATAACACCCGCCAGAATGGGCGCTAAGAAGACTGCAAGAACCAAAAAGGCCCAACGTTCATCGGATTTTGGTACTGCCCTTACACCGGCTTCGACGGTATTGGTCACCATCACCACCTCCTAATCATAAATTTAATGGTCTTATTCGTTGAGCGTTATGCTCAACTTGCAGTGTATTCCAATTGAATTCCACGGGATAGTGCCAATCCGGCCCTGCGCCAAAATGCGCGCATTATTATGCAGTCATTCGCCATGGATGCCCGTCGGCCTGCGCCATTCAGGCCCAGTTCAGGCGCCAGTCTGGCGTGATTGCTGCGCCTGTGTCAGCCAGGTCATCAGGGCTTTGACACTGGGGTCGACAGCCACCGCCAGCCCGTCGGCAAACTCTTGAAACGCATCGACATTCAGGGCGTTGACACCGGTGATCACTGGAACACCCAACGCGATGGCCTCACCGATAACCGGGCGCATACCACGCCCGTCGGCCTCGTGTTTGCCAAATTTATTGACCAGCAGAACTTCTGGTAAAGGTGTGCCCTGCAGGGAATTGGTAACCTGTGCCACCGCCTGCTCCAGCGCCGCTGGATCAAGGCGGCATCCGCGCGCCTTGGGGCCCAGCGACTGCGAGATCCGGATCGTCTCACCCATGGGCAGAACCCGTACATCCATATCGCACAGCGCATCGTCATGGCATTCGGTATTTGTTTGAACAATGCCAGCCAAAACGGTGCCCTGCGCCTGCAACCGGTCCGCCAGTTCGCTCAGCAGCCGGTCCGTTGCGCCGCGGTCCCGGGTCATCACATAGGCAAGCTGCATCACGTCTCTTTCTTTTAATAACAGTTCGGCGATCGTAGGCCTCATCGGGTCGTAATACCATAGGCAGCCAGCAACGGGTTCGGCGCAAACCCTACCAAGGTAGCGGGACATAGCCAATGACCGGCTCGTGCAGCAAGATCAGCGTCAGAAACACACCTGCAGCCAAGAGCAGCGGCACCACAGACAGCGGCATCCGCATCAGGTTCAGCCGCGCAGTGCCCTGCGCCAGCCGTTGCCACTCACCCGGGCCCAAGCTCCGCTGTTTGCGACGGTCGATCATGGACATTCCCATCATGGCAAAGCTCGCGAACAGACCAAACAGGATCACATGCGCCAGATCACCATTGGCCAGCAGATGCGCCGCCGCCCAAAGGGCCATCGCTGCCAGCAGCGGGTGACGGGTGACGGCCAGCATGCCGGGCCTGGTTGGATCAAACGGTTTCGCCCCCATCCCGCCAAAGCTCAGCGGGTTCTGCCCCATTATACCGCCCACCGCGATCAGACAGGCCAGCGGCATCACCACCAGTGGCGCCCATCGAAAAATCTCAAGCTGCGGCAGAATGCCAATATACGGAGCCCGCGAGGCCGCCACGATCAGCCAGCCCAGCACCAGCAGAGACAGTACAGAATAGGCAAGGACATAGCCGTTTTGCCCCAACCGGGCGATCAGCCAGGGCCGCATCGGCGGGCGCACCGGGAACATGTGGCTCAGCAGGAATACAATCAGCGCTGCAATGAACTCTAACCAGTCGGCCATTTCGATTCCCGGCAATGATGATGATTTGCGGGGACCTGTAAGCCAAGTCCAGAGCGACGTCCACCACATCAAGGTCAGTCTGGCCCGGCAATGCCGGGCCAGACCCAAGTTTAATTACAGGCCCAGCACCCGGCGCCGCTCTTCAGCAAAGCCCTGCACCATGCGGTCGGCAATCAGCGCCAGGATCGCCATCGCAGCCCCCGCCGAAATACCCAGACCCACATCCGCCTGCCCCAGCGCCAGATAGATCAGCTGGCCCAGACCGGTGGTGCCGATCAACGCCGCAATCACCAACATGGCAAAGGCGTAAAGGATGGTCTGGTTCAACCCCAGCAGGATGGTTGGCGCCGCATAGGGTGCCCGCACATCGCGCAGGATCTGCCAGGTGGTCGCACCCGAGGCAATGGCCGCCTCGATCATCTCGTCCGGGGTTTCCGTCAGCCCATGACGACTGTAGCGGATCATCGGCACAATCGCATAGGCAATGATCGCCAGAAACGCCGAGAACTCACCGATTTGGAACACCATCAGAACCGGAATCAGGAACACGAACAGCGGAATGGTCTGCAACATGTCACAGATTGGCCGGGTGATCTTCCAGGCCAGTGGTGACACTGCGCACAGCAACCCGATACCACCACCGGCAAGGGCACAGGCAAACACCGCAGCGCCGCTGAGGTACAGGGACAACATGGCGCGGTCCCACAGACCTGACAGCAGAATGGTCAACAACAGCCCAACCGACAGGATCGCCAACCCGCGCCCTGATGACACCCAGCCCAAAGCCGCAGCCCCAACCAGCACAAAGGGCCAGGGCAGATTGGTAATTCCGGTTTCCAGCATACCAACGAAGATCAGTATCATGATGCCCCAGGTCACCTGCCCGCGCAGCGCCAGCACCAGCCCAGCCACAGCCCCGGCTGCAAACAGTCCCAGG
This sequence comes from Parasedimentitalea marina, assembly GCF_004006175.1. Classification (GTDB taxonomy): domain Bacteria; phylum Pseudomonadota; class Alphaproteobacteria; order Rhodobacterales; family Rhodobacteraceae; genus Parasedimentitalea; species Parasedimentitalea marina. Next base: position 1,172,468 of record NZ_CP033219.1, on the reverse strand, counting down.
CTCATCTGGGTTGTCCACTGAAAGCCCCAGGTGAATGGCAGCACAGCCTGATCCAGGCCAATACGCAGCGGCAGCAACCCATAGAACAACGCGTTGTTTTTGACCGCAGCCAGCCATTGCCAATTGGAGGAGGTAAAGGCGGTAAGCCCAGCATCCACTGCATCAACCGCCCCATCAAGCATTGCAAAGCTCGACGGATCCGGCAGGCTGGACCACAGTGCCGCACTGGCGACAATACCAGCGCCCAGAATAGCCCAGGCCATGCGCGGATCGTAACGACGGCGGCTATCTTGCGCCAAGGTGCCGCTCATCCGGTCGATGATCACAGCAAATACCACAATCACCAAACCTGCCAGCAGGGCTGGACCAAACTGTGCCTTGCGCATAGTCAGCAGAACTTCCCAGCCGATGTCGTCAAATCCACCGATCACCGCCGCGATAATCACCATCGACAGGGCCGCCATCAGGCATTGATTGACCCCAACCAGGATCTGCGTCGCCGCCGAGGGGATCTCGACCTGAAACAGTTGCTGCAACCTGGTGCCCCCAGCCATGATCGCAGCTTCCTTGATCTCCGGTTCGACCCGCTCCAGCCCCAGCAACACGTTGCGGGCCATCGGTGGCGCGGCATAGATCGCACTGGCAATCAGCCCCACCACGGGACCAAAGCCAAACAGCACCAGCAGCGGGGTCAGATAGGCAAAGGTCGGCACCGTCTGCATGATATCCAGCATCGCCTGCACCGGCTTGCGAAATCGCGGATATTCATTCGCCAGAACCCCAATACCACCGCCAATGATCAGCGCCAGCGGCACAGATACAGCCACCAGTGACAGGGTATTCATGCTCTCGTGCCAATAGCCCGAGGCCAGCACAAAGCTCAAGCCGACAACGGCCATCAGCGCCATCGGCGCACCGCCCAACATCCAGCCGATGGCTGTCACCACCGCAATCACCAGGATCCAGGGCGTGCTGCCCAACACCAGATTGGTGGCCTCCATCGGATAATACATCAGCGCCGAGAAGGCCCGTGCAGTGGGTTTGATCAGCTGCAACAGCCATTCCATTATGGCACCCACCCATTCCGTCGCGGGCAACACCAGCGATTCGGGGAAGATCACCAGCCAGGGCAGCGTGGTTTCCAGCAGCAGGCAAAAGGCGCCCACGGCCAAGGCCACAAGTGCTGCCAGGCTTCCCTTGGACAGACCGGCCATCATCCGGCTTCCACGTGCAAGGCAGCCGCCAGATCCGCCGGGTTCACAACCCCCAGCAGCTCTCCGTCTTTGTCGCGCACAGGCACCGGTTCGTACAGGTCCATGCAGCGCGCCAATGCGGCATCCAGCGTCATGTCGACCCGTAATCCGGGATCATCAGCACCGTAAACCAGCCCCTCGCCGGTCTGCATAACCGAGGTCAGTTTGGCATGCTGCCCTTTGGCCACGTCTTTTGAAAACTCGCGGACGTAATCATCGACCGGGTTCAGGATGATATCCGAGGGCGTGCCGATCTGCACAATCTTACCATCGCGCATGATGGCGATGCGATCGGCCAGCTTCAGCGCCTCATTGATGTCATGGGTGATAAAGACAATGGTTGTTTTCAGCTCAGCCTGGATTTGCAGGAACTCGTCCTGCAGCTGGCGGCGGATCAGCGGGTCCAGCGCCGAGAAGGGTTCATCGAGGAACCAGACCGAACAGTCAGCCACCAAGGAACGGGCAATGCCGACGCGCTGACGCTGACCACCGGACAATTCACGTGGGTAGTGTTTCTCACGCCCGCCCAGACCGACCAGATCGATCACTTTCTGGGCCTTCTCCAGCCGCGCCTTGCGTTTCATCCCCTGCACCCGCAGCGGATAGGCCACATTGTCAGCCACGCTCATATGCGGGAACAGACCAAAATGCTGGAACACCATGCCCAGCTTATTGCGCCGCAGCTCGATCAGCCGCGCCGGGGTGGCCTCGACAATGTTCTCACCGTCAATGCGGATCTCGCCGTGGGTCGCATGCAACAGATGCGAGATACAGCGGATCAGGGTGGATTTGCCCGAACCGGACAGACCCATGATGACAAAGAGCTCGCCCTCGGCCACTTCAAAATTGGCGTCCTGAACCGCGGGGATCAGCCCTTTTTCACGCAGCGCGGCTGCGGCGGTTTCGGAATCAAAATGAGCCGACAGCGCCCCGGATAGGGCGCTGTCAGCGTCGGGACCAAACACCTGCCAGACATTCTGGCAGGAGATGGCGGCCTGTGGCTTATCGCTCACGATCGTCAGCTTATTTGATGGCTGCGTCGACAACCGGGCGCCATTTGCCCTCGTTCTCGGCCATCCAGGCTGCAACCACTTCTTCAACTTTGCCACCGTCCACATCAACGGCACCCATCATCGGCTGCTGATCTTCGACAGCCAGAGTGTAGTTCATCAGGATTTCACTGGCGGCAGGCCATGTATCTGCCAGACCGGACCAACCGGCCTTGAAGATACGCGACGCTGCGAAGTCACAGTCGTTGATCGCATTGGGATTTGGGCCCCAGGCCGGATCGGTGAAACAAGCGTCTTCACCAGCGGGCAGATCCACGAACTTCACGTCATAGGCCGACATCGCCCAGTGTGGCTGCCAGAAGGTCACCAGCAGCGGTGTTTTACGCTCGGTCGAGGCACGCAGCTCCACGATCAGGGCTGCTTCGGAACCTGCGGGCACAGCTTTGAACGGCAGGTCCAGACCTGTCATGCGGTCGGCGCCGGGTGTGCCCCAGTCAGCAGGGTAATCCACCAGACGGCCAGCCGGCAGCGTTTCAGCCGAGGCAAACAACGGTGCGCAGGCTTTCAGGGCTTCCCATGCGGGCAAGCCCGGGCAAAGCTCGGCCACGTGGGCCGGATAGGCGATGCCTTCGCGGGCGTTCAGCTCCAGGTCGCCCAGTTCAACCACTGTGCCTTCGGACACTTTGTTGGCGTAGTCATCGGACACATTCGAGGACCAGATTTCCAATGTCGCGTGGATGTCACCATCGGCAATCGCCTGAAACTGGTTCATCATACCGGCCGACACAAATTCAACTTTGTAACCAGCCGCCTTGAGCATCTCGCCAGCGATATGGGTGGTGACGTGCTGACCAGTCCATTCGTTCACGGCCAGACGGATGGGTTTGTCCACATCGCCCATGTCCGCAGCATTGGCCATACCAGCCGTAACCGCGAATGAAACAGCACCCAGTGCTGCGGCATATCCTTTAATTGTCATAAATTTACTCCCTGTTTGGTGTTAAACGCCCTTTTTTAAATAAGGGCTGCGTCAGTGTTGGAACCGTCCGCTCTATGTCGCTACATTTGGCTTTGGACTATCGGCTCTTTCTCTTTGCTTGGTCAAACCTAGCCTCCAAGTAGTAGATTGACCGATACTCATCCAATATTTGAACTTATAGCGACACTTTGTCGAGCTTCTGCGGCTAGAAGTGACATTTTTTGTTTGGTCATTCAACTTTTAATGTGACAATTCAACTTTTTTACAGACTTTCAAACAAACCGCAGCCCAGCATTCCTGGCCGCGCCGTCCAGCACGCAGACCGCAACAAAGCAAAAGTGGGGATAAGGGTCAGCCAGTATTTCAGGCTAGCTAAAGCCATCGCTGTGTTTGAATTTCAGGACTGTGTCATCCCCGTTTCCGGGCTATCATCCAGACGGGATCATAGGTCAGCGGCAAGCCACCACTGCGACCAAACTGCGACCGGTAGTTGTCTTCAAAGGCCCGCAACCTCCCCCGACTCCAGTGCTGGTCGGCCTGCGCATTCACACCCGTCTGGCGCAGGTGTCGCAACAGATCCATGGCACTGTCAAACAGCATGTCCGTTGCGGCTTGCGAGACATGCACCAGTTCAACATCCCTTGGCAGCAGATCCGGCCAATCGGCACTATCGACGTAGCTTGGCGCAGCCGCGGACGATCCCAAACTGCGCAACTGATGAAACTGCCCGGTGCCAAACCCGGAAACTGCCAGCCAGCCTCCAGGGCTTAGCCGGGATGACAAACGCGCCATCAAGGCCGGTATGTCGCTAATCCATTGCACCGTCGAGGTCGAGGCAATCAGATCCAGCTCTTTTGGCAAAGGCACGGTTTCAATGGGGCCAAAGGTAAAATGGGTGTGGTCTGATCGGTCCTTGGTCAGAGCCCCCAACCCCGGGGCCGCCTCGGCAACCAAATCATTCAGGGTCAGATGCTGGATCTTCAGGCGCTGCAACAGGGGTCGCGTCAGGTGCCCGGTGCCACAGCCAAACTCCAGCACGTTTTCAAAGCGGTCAGGCGCCCGGTGGTCGTGCAGCAGCTGCACCAGACGGGCGGCAATATCGGCCTGCGCACTGGCGTGTTGGTGATAACTGGCCAGCCCCCGACGAAAGCTTTGGCGCACCCGGTTCTGGTTCAGATTGGAGGGCATATTGTCTCTCATGACAGGATCTCCGGCCAGTTGGCAAACGTTGCAAATGGCGCGTGCGGGGCAGCGATCTGACGTGTGACATCCGCTGGCCAGGCCCGTATCTGATTGGCCGCAGGAAAGATCTTGTCTGCGGTACTGATCCACACCCGGTCAAAGGGCATCGCTGGTGCATCGCCACGCGCCTCGATGGCACTCAATTCATCCCGCCGGGCGGACACGTCGATCTCGCCCCGTGGTCGACGCGCGTTAAAGACACGAGCCAGAAACAGCTGATAGGCATCCGCACTCAGGGTTTGCCGGGTCTTGTCCATCGCCAATGGCGGCACGCCCATAGTGCGGTTCACCGGCGTCAGCGTACCGTTAATAGCCACCTTGCAATCAAAGGGATCGCTGCGCCCCTGTTGCCAGTGAGCATAAGACACAACACCAAAGGACCAGGCGACAAGGCTGATGCGATCATAGCCGGACAGGTCTGGCAGTTCCGCCGCCAGATCCCGATAGTCATCCGCAATAAGAATGTCATAGTCGCCAGTCAGGTGGTCAAAGACATCCGTTGCAACAGCCCAACCACTGAAGACAACGATGAGCTCTTTGTTCTGCCCGGCATCGCCGGGCCGCGCCTGACCTTCCCCCTGGGAAGGCGCTTTGCACCTCCCCAAGGTCAAGCGCGCCCCATTATGTAGCCAGCGAAACTCCATTACAGCTCTCTTGCCAATCGCAGCATGCCGTCGGTGATCTGGGTCAGCTGGTCCGGAGTGGTGATAAAGGGCGGCATGGTGTAGACGTTATTGCCAAAGGGGCGCAGGAACACGCCCATCTCGCGGGCCAGCCCATGGGCCTGATCAGCCGAGACCCGGTGCGTCATCTCGATCACTCCAATTGCCCCCAATACCCGCACATCTGCCACATTCGGCAAAGCGCGCGCCGGTTCCAGTTGGCTGCGCATCTGGGCGGCAATGGCAGCAACGGTTGCGTACGTGTCCTGCTCGGTCAGCAGCTCCAGCGAAGCCAGCGCCGCAACGCAGGCCAGCGGGTTCGCCATATAGGTAGGCCCATGCATGAAGATGCCGGGATTGCCGCCGCCGATACCTGTCGCCACGCGATCATTGGTCATGGTGCAGGCAAACGAGATATGGCCAGCGGTCAGCCCCTTACCCAAACAGATAATATCAGGCTCGACCGAGCAGAAGTCGGTGGCGAACATCTTGCCGGTGCGACCAAAACCGGTGGCGATCTCGTCAAAGATCAACAGGATTCCCAGTTCATCACATAAGGCACGCGCCTGGTTCAGGTATTCCGGGTGGTAGAAATACATGCCCCCGGTGCCCTGAACCACCGGTTCCAGAATGAAGCCGGCGATCTGTTCTGTGTTGGCCTCAAGCAGCGCGCGCAGATCGCCCAGGCCATTGCGGGCCGGATCGTCGATCCATTCTTCAGTGAGGCGAATGGGCGGTCGGGACACGAAATGCTGCACGCTCAGCGCGCCCTGAAACAGGTGGTGCATGCCGGTATCCGGGTCACAGACGCTCATCGCCTTCCAGGTGTCGCCATGATAGCCCGAGCGCACAGTGGCAAATTGAGACCGCCCCTCAAACCCCATAGCATGTTGATATTGCACCGCCATTTTCATCGCCACTTCGACAGAGACCGAGCCGGAGTCGCAATAAAAGATGCGTGTCAGACTGTCTGGCGTGATCTCCAGCAGCTTGCGGCCCAGATTGATCGCCGGGTCATGGGTCAGCCCGCCGAACATCACATGTGGCAACCGGTCCAGTTGGTCATGCATTGCCTGGGTAACCCGTGGGTTACGGTGTCCGTGCATCATGCACCACCAGGACGACATCGCATCGATCACCTGGCAGCCATCGTCCAGCGTCAGGTGAACACCTTGCGATTCCTTTACCACAAAGGTCGGCCCCGGTTGCGTGACGTTTGTATAGGGATGCCAGAGGTGCTGCTGGTCGAACTCCAGCTGGGTCAGATCATCTGCGCTCATGGCTGCAACGCCTTTTTGATTGTGTCGATGTCGATATGGGCGGTGAAGGCCTGGATCAATTCTTCAGACCGGCCGTCAGGCTGGTCCGCGCCTACCCCAAGGTCAGGCGCTCCCGTAGTTTGATCCAGTCCATCAATAATGGGCAGTCGACCCAAATGTGTGACCTTGCCGAACTGACAAATGGTTTCCTCAACCTCTGTCTCAGCCTCGCCAATAAACACCACCCCAACCACATCGCAGCCTGCCCCGCGCAGGGCCTGCAGGGACAACAGCGTATGATTGATTGTCCCCAACTGCGTGCGCGCGCAAAGAATCACTGGCGCGCCCCAGCGGGCAAACAGATCCAGAAACAACGCCTCGCGGTTAAGGGGCACCATCACGCCACCAGCGCCTTCGGCCACCAGCACCCCATCCACCTGCGGCAGGGTCAGCGTATCGAGGTCGATGGTCACGCCCTCGGCCTCGGCTGACAGATGTGGCGAGGCCGGCAGTTGCAGCAGATAGCCCTCGGGCAAGGCTGGGCGACCAGACAGGCGGGTGACAATCTGACTGTCGGTTTCATCTTCCTGGCCCGATTGTACCGGTTTCCAGTAGGTTGCGTTCAGTGCTGCGGTCAGGCCTGCCGAGACCACGGTTTTACCGATTTCAGTGTCTGTTCCTGTGACGACAATGGCGCTCATGCCGCGGCCTCCAGTTCCTTGGCAAGGTCAGCAAACAGCGCCGAAATCACCTGCTTTGATGTGTTCAATGTGACCGAGATCCGCAGCCGCGCGGTGCCGCGGGGCACGGTGGGTGGGCGGATGCCGCGAATGTCATAGCCGCGCGTTTGCAGCGCACTGGCCACAGCCATGGTGCCTTTGTCATCGCCGATGAGGATCGGCAGAATCTGACTGCTGAACCCCGTTATACCACAGTGTTTTTCCGCCTCGGCCTGCGCGTGATGGATCAACGCCCAAGCCTGCTGTTGCTGACTGGGGTTTTCACCCAGTTCGTGCAGCGCAGCGCGCACCAGTGCAGCGTTCAGCGGCGATGGTGCGGTGGCAAAGATAAAGGCGCGGGCCTTGTTGATCAGGGTCTCGATCAAGGCTGAGGCCCCGCAAATCAGCGCGCCAGAGACACCCAGCGCCTTGCCACATGTATGCAGCGACAACACATTTGGCTGATGCGCGACACCGTGGCCTAGCCCCCGGCCCAGATCCCCAAACACACCGGTCGAATGCGCCTCGTCCAGCACCAATACTGCCTGTTCGCGGCTGGCCAGTTCGGCCAGGGCCGCCACCGGGGCGCAATCGCCATCCATGGAATAGACTGCCTCGACCGCGATCCAGACCTGGCCAGTGCCGCCATCAGCGCGCCAGGCGGTGATTGCGGCCTGCACGGCACTGACATCGTTATGGGCAAAGCTTTGGCTTTGCGCGCGGCCAAGGCGCATCCCGTCATGGGTACTGGCGTGGATCAGAGCGTCGTATAACACCATATCGCCATGCTGCGGCAGCGCGGAAAAGATCGCCAGATTGCCGGTAAAACCGCCATTGATGAACAAAGCGGACTGAGTGCCAAAGAACGCGGCGGCCTCGGCCTCTAGCACTTCATGCTCATCATCATTGCCCCGCAGCAGGCGCGAGCCACCTGCCCCGACCGGCACACCGCGCGCCAAGGCCGCTTGGGCAGCGTCGCGCAGCAGGTCTGACCCGGCCAGACCGAGGTAGTCGTTTGAAGCAAAATCAAACCCGGCGCGGGGCATCAAACTGCGATAGCGGCCCCGCGACTTGAGCATCTCCAGCGCCTGCTCGTGGCGCGGGAACGGGCCCGTGCTCATTTTGAGCCGTCACAACCCACTGCCATGGCCGTGATACCAAGACGGGCGAACAGGGCGTTGTCCTTGTCCTCTTCGGGGTTATCAGCGGTCAGCAGCGTGTCGCCGACAAAGATCGAGTTGGCACCGGCAAAGAAACACATCGCCTGCATCTCGTCGCTCATATCGGTGCGACCTGCCGAGAGACGCACGTGGGTCTTGGGCATCAGGATACGGGCCAGCGCCACGGTGCGGACGAATTCGATTGGGTCCAGCTTTTTCACATCAGCCAGCGGTGTATCCGGCATCGGGATCAACATGTTGACCGGCACCGAGTCGGGGTGTTCCTCGAGCGTGGCAAGCGCCAGCATCATGTCGATGCGGTCCATCTGCTGTTCGCCCATGCCAACAATCCCGCCGGCACAGACCTTGATCCCTGCCTCGCGCACCCGGTTCAGGGTGTCGATACGGTCGGCAAAAGTGCGGGTAGTGATGATCTCGGAATAATACCGTTCAGAGGTGTCGATGTTGTGGTTGTAGTAATCCAGACCGGAATCACGCAGGCGGAACACCTGCTCTTCGTCCAGCATGCCCAGGGTCATGCAGGTTTCCATGCCCAGATCTTTGACCCCCTGCACCATCGCCTCCAGAGCGGCCATGTCGCGATCCTTGGGCGAGCGCCAGGCCGCGCCCATGCAATAGCGCGTCGCGCCGCCCTCTTTGGCCTTGCGGGCCTCGGCAATCACCCGCTCGACCTCGATCAATTTGCTGGCGGACAATTGCGCCCCGTTGCGCGCCGACTGCGAGCAATAGGCGCAATCTTCGGCACAGCCGCCGGTCTTGATGCTCAGCAACTTGGATTTCTGTACCTGATTGGGATCGTAATGCTGCCGGTGCACGGTCTGTGCTTCAAACAGAAGATCCATAAACGGCTGATTATAGATCGCTTCCGCTTGCTCACGCGTCCAGTCGTTACGGATAGGGCTTGCGTCCAACATGTGATCTCCCACAGGAAATTATAGATAATATTTTCGCCAGACCATCCCGGCGCGTCTGATTAATAGATAATTATTGCAGGGGGTTTCAAGCCCCACTTGCCCGCCTGCCACAATTGGCCGCAATTGCGGCTACGGTGGCACAAAGATGTCGGGTCCAATCCTCAGATTTAGCCCACTCCCTTTGCGCATTTGCGCACAGTCGCCGTTTCCGCATGCTAATTGTGCAACACCGCAGCACACCTATCTATGCAACGTCACATGAAAAACAGCCCGGAGGAGTCCCTATGTCGCTTAGACCCGTTTTAGAAACCCGCACCGCAGTCCCGACAATGGAGGGCGCTGGCGTTAAACTGCACCGCGCCTTTGGCTTTCAGGATCCCAGTGAGCTGGATCCGTTCCTTTTGTTCGACGATTTCCGCAATGAAAGCCCTGAGGATTTTCAAAAAGGATTCCCCTGGCATCCCCATCGCGGCATCGAGACCATCACCTATGTGCTGTCTGGCACCGTCGATCATACGGATTCACTGGGCAACAGCGGTACGCTGGGCGCAGGTGATGTGCAGTGGATGACGGCTGGTTCCGGGATCATGCATCAGGAAATGCCCAATGGGAACGCGTCAGGCCAAATGCACGGATTTCAGCTGTGGGGCAATCTTCCCGCAGCCCAAAAGATGACAGCACCGCGGTATCAGGACATTGGCAACACCGAAATTCCCGAGGTGGTGGATGATGATGGCACGCGGGTCAAAGTCATAGTTGGCGATTTCTGGGGCAAACGTGGTCCGGTGGACGGCATTGCAGCCGACCCTCAGTATCTGGATGTCTTTGTTCCAGCCGGGGTAAAGAAGACCTTCAAGATCGACACCTACCGCCGCGCCTTTGCCTATGTGTTTGATGGCCAAGGCGCGTTTAGTGATGCCTCTGTTCCGCAGGGTGTGCTGTTGGAAAAAGAGGTAGCCGGAGAAGAGTTGCACATTCGGGACATGTCCGGCGACCGGACATTGGTGCGGTTTGGCAGCGGCGATGAGATCACTGTCATGGCAGGACCAAAGGGGGTCCGTTTCCTGCTCGTATCCGGTGCCCCCATAGACGAACCAGTCGCCTGGCACGGTCCCATTGTGATGAACACCAAGGCGGAACTGCAGCGAGCCTTTGCCGAACTGCGCAACGGTAGCTTTATCCGTCCGGCGCATTAGATATGACGCCACAGGTCAGATTTAAGGGTCTGACCTGTGGAAATGACCTGTTCGCAAAAAGTTCCAAGTCTATGGACTTAACCTAACATGAAGCTGGAAATGCGCCCCTCAACCTGTCATTGTAGTGGCAGAGAGAATTGCTCTCCTTTGATTTGCACACCACGTCCTTACGACCCATATTCTTTAGTTAACCACGTTTTGGGATTTCCCTGGAATGAAATTGCAGCACGCCATTAAGCACCCGCTGGACAGCGCGATGATAGAACGCCTTCATCTTCGCAGCGAGAATTCTGCTGTGCTCAAGATCATTCGCGGGCTCATTCATTCCAGTGACGCAGTCAGCCGGACCTTTTTTGGTCATCCCTTTCTGGCCCTGCGGGAGAGTGAGGCCTTTCTTCATCAGCTCTATGGCCTGAAGGGCGCTGAACTGGTTGCGGCGTTGATGGAGCACGAAGGCGGCACAACGATCACGCCACATGGGTTGCAGCACATCCCGGACGACGGGCCGGTCGTCATTGCCGCCACTCACCCGACTGGCATGTTTGATTTTGCGGCCCATGCGGCCGCCGTGCTGAAAAAGCGACCCGACATGAAAGTGGTCGCCAACCAGGAGGCGGAGAAATTTATAGGCGCTGATATCATGGTTTCGGTCACCATTGATAAACACAACAGGGCGGTGTCCGGTGGCAAAACACACCACGCAATGCTGAACCACGTAAAAAGCGGCGGCGCATTGTTGATCTTCGGTTCAGGCCGGGTTCCCGATGTCAGACAGGGCCGCCTGTTCGAGCCGGCCTGGCGACGCGGTGCAACTCAGATTTCAAAAGCCTGCCAGGCGCCGATTGTTGCTGCTGCACTGGATGCCCGCAATTCAAGCGCCTATTACCGCACCCGCGCCTTTGCCCGCTTTGTCAGCGGTGGCAACGACCATTTTGGCGCCATGATAGCCTCGCTGCGCTATTCCGCAGAACTGCTCGAGAAACTTGGTGGCCAATATGACGTGCTCTATGCGCCAGTGCTGCCGCCGGGGACAGATCCCGCCACGCTGAAACATACCGCCGAGGGCCTGGTACCGGGACTGTATCAAACTTAGGCTGGCCCGCCTGCCCTCAATGCCCGTTGCCGGACCAGCAATACACAACCTCGTCGCCAGTATCGCGCCCCTGAAACCCTGCTCGTTGCAGCAGTCGCGCCGAGGCCGTATTGCCCTGCATGACGCCTCCGCACAGGGTTACATCCGTCCCACGATACAGGTCTTGCAGCCCGGCAATCAGCCCGGTCGCCAACCCCTGCCCCCAGATCCGCTGCGCCAATAGATATCCAAGATGGCGCTCTGTGCTGTCTGGGTCAGCATGGGACAGAATCACCAAACCAACCCCCGCTCCGGTTTCTTCGAACAGAGCCAGGACTTCGGCCTGCGATGACAGGGCGGTCAGAAATGCCCGCTGATCGGGCTCGGTCAAAAGCCCCTGGAAACCATGCGGCAGGAACTCCACGACCTCGGGCTTAAACAGTGTTGCAAGATCATCCGGCGATAGCTGGCGCCAATCACCGCCCTGCAGGCGCCCTGCGGTCAGCCCGGCAAGGGTCACGTCACCATGGCCCGACGCACCATCTCCCAGTACGAGGTTTCAACCTGATCCAGCGACAATCGGCCACCGGCCCGATACCAAGTATTAACGCCATTCAGCATCGCAATAACAGCCAGTGTCGCGATCTTGGTGTCGGGCACAGCAAACACGCCTTCACAAACGCCCTGTTTCAGAACCGTCTCAAGCGTGTTTTCATATTCGCGGCGCAGCGATTCGATCACCGTGAAATTTTCGGCAGAGAGGTTGCGCAGCTCCATATAGGCAATGAAAACCGCATCGGGGTTCTCAAAGTTAAAGCGGATGTGAAACCGGGTAAACGCCTCAAGCTGCGACAGAGCATCATCTGCAACAGGTTGATCCCGCCAGCTGGTCAGCAGCTCGGTCATATGATCTTCCATCAGCCGAAACAGCAGGCTCTGCTTGTCTGGCGTGTAATTGTACAACGCCCCCGCCTGCACCCCAACCGCGCGCGCAATTTGGCGCATCGAGACAGCGGCAAATCCGTGTTGAGCGAACAATTGCAGTGCTGCATCCTGGATGCGTGGACCGGTGATGCCGGAATGAGATCCCTGTGTGCGAGCCATAGGGTCAGGCTATCTGAACAGGCATTCAGAAAAAACCCCTGCTTGCGATTTTTCCAACAAACAGGCATCACAGAGGCGGAACTGAAACGGGCAAAGGACCCTGCGATGACCCGCTCACTTGCCATGACAATCTGCGCCTGCCTTGTCACGCTGGCGGCCACCGGCTGCACCAGGGTGCCCGAGCTGGAGGATCAGCTGACCGCAGATCTCAGATCCGCTGACTATCCGGAGCTGGTGCCGCTGGACCAGGCCGCCGCCCCCTTACCCCTGCCCGCCACACAAAGCGCCGAGCTGGAACAGCAGCTTTTAGCCCGCAGCGCCCGTTTGCAAAACCGTGCAAGAGCTTTGCGCTCCGTTTCGAACTGACCGGGGCCAAAACAATTGGCAAACTCAACACGCGGGGTATGGCCGGACCTGCCTCCCTTTGAAACTGTGGCAACCACCATGCGCCACGTGGACTTTTAGCACCATTCTGCCCCCCAAGTTTGGTGCACTGCGAGCCACAGAGGGAATTTTCGAGCCCTTGCAGGGCGGCTAAGTCCCAAACCACAGCAGGCCGCGCAGCTTCATGCTCAGTGCCTATCGGATTTGGTTTGCTGTCTCTCGTTTTTAAATGAACAGAAGTCAAAAAGCCTCCCTGAAACTGCGTTGCAACCCAACAGGCAAAGAATATTGCACCAGAAATAAGTCAGGTGACGGATCGTCAAATTTGCACCGTAAGATGAAGCGAGCGGCATAGCTCTTTTGCCTGCTTGGTGACCCCCACAGCGACATCACAGCCTTAAGAAGGAACAAATGATCCTCAACGGAGATCTCCCGCCCGTCGTCAGGCATCAATGATGCCGTCCTCCCGTTGGGCGTGGCGCCGCGCAGCGGCGCCACGCCCAAAACCTGTCTGCTGTATCGGCTTTGCCGATAGGGCGGAGAGGTGCGGGAGACCTCCGTTGCTGGTAATTACGCACTGAACAGAAAGCATCCATTTCCCCGACTAACCTCTCTCCCCGTTGCGCCCTTGGGCAGAGCCGGCTAAGGCGAGGGTCAAACAGAAAACAAGGGATCACCAGCTATGACAAAGCCGCTTCGTCTTGGGATTGCAGGTTTGGGCACCGTCGGAATTGGCGTGGTGAAAATCATCCGCCGCCAGGCCGCTTTGCTGGAAGCACGCACCGGCCGTCCCGTGGTGATTTCCGCCGTTTCAGCGCGCGATGCCAGCAAGGACCGTGGTATCTCGTTAAGCCGCTACGCCTGGGAGAGCGACCCGGTGGCACTGGCTCTGCGCGACGATGTCGACGTCTTTGTCGAATTGATGGGTGGCCACGAAGGTCCGGCCAAGGCGGCAACCGAAGCGGCCCTGGCTGCAGGTAAGGACGTGGTCACCGCCAACAAGGCTCTGCTGGCTATCCACGGACAGGCGCTGGCCGAACAGGCTGAAGCAAATGGCCAGGTCATCCGCTTTGAAGCCGCCGTCGCCGGTGGCATTCCGGTGATCAAATCGCTGACTGAAGGTTTAGCCGGCAACGAGATCACCCGCATCATGGGAGTGATGAACGGCACCTGCAATTACATCCTGACCCAGATGCAGGCCACTGGGCAGGGCTATAACGCCCTGTTCGAGGAATGCGGCAAGCTGGGTTATCTGGAAGCCGATCCAAATCTGGATGTGGGTGGCATCGATGCAGGCCACAAACTGGCGCTGCTGGCCTCGATTGCCTTTGGCACCAAACCCTCGTTTGACGATATTCAGCTGGAGGGCATCCAGCGGATCACCCTGGAAGACATCACTCAGGCTGCCGACATGGGATTTCGCATCAAACTGCTGGGCGTAGCACAGCGTTCAGCTAGAGGGTTGGAGCAGCGCATGTCACCCTGTCTGGTTCCGGCCAGCTCTCCTTTGGGCCAGCTGGAAGGCGGCACCAATATGGTGGTGATCGAGGGAGATGCGGTCGAACAAGTCGTGCTGCGCGGCCCCGGTGCAGGCGAAGGCCCCACTGCCAGCGCGGTTCTGGGCGATATCTGCGATCTGGCGCGTGGCTTGCGAATTGCCACTTTTGGTCAACCCGCTGCCAGCCTGCAGGACGTCCCCGCAGCACAAACCGGCCTGCCCGCCCCCTATTACCTGCGCATGGCGCTGCAAGACAAACCTGGCGCGCTGGCCAAAGTCGCCGCCGCCCTGGGCGATGCGGGCGTATCAATTGACCGGATGCGGCAGTACAGTCACTCCGAGCCGACTGCACCTGTGCTGATTGTCACCCATAAATGTACCCGCGCCACCCTGGACATTGCCTTGCAGGCCCTGGAAGCCAGCGATGTGGTCGACGATGCGCCGGTTGCCCTGCGCATTGAAGAGCTTTGATCACCTCTATAGAGTGGCAAAATTGAAAATCACCCTCAGTGGCTGCGCAGGCTGCCACTGTGACCGCTAACACCCCTTGCCCGCCCTGCCCCGCACGGGGTATGCGACGGATAACCCGCTATGTTTGACACAGGATATTTAGCATGACCTCATCCCCCTCTGACGCTGCTTATAATGACCGTATGTTGTCGCTTGGCCTTGCCCGCGTTGCGGAACAGGCGGCACTGGCCTCGGCGTCGCTGGTTGGACGCGGCGACGAGAAAGCCGCCGATCAGGCCGCAGTCAACGCCATGCGCGAACAGCTGAACCTGCTGGATATCGCCGGTGTTGTCGTCATCGGAGAAGGCGAGCGCGACGAAGCGCCTATGCTGTTCATCGGCGAAGAAGTCGGCACTGGCAATGGCCCAGGCGTTGATATTGCGCTGGATCCGCTGGAAGGCACCACGCTGACCGCTAAGGATATGCCCAACGCTCTAACCGTGATTGCCATGGGCCCGCGCGGATCGATGCTGCATGCTCCGGACGTCTATATGGAGAAACTGGCCGTGGGCCCCGGGCTGCCGAAAAATGTTGTAACCCTAGATATGAGCCCTGCCGAGCGGGTGACTGCGCTGGCCAAGGCCAAGGGCTGTGCCCCCACCGACATCACGGTCTGCATTCTGGAACGCCCCCGTCACGAGGCGATGATTGCTGAGGTGCGGGAAACTGGCGCAGCGATCCGCCTGATCACCGACGGAGATGTCGCCGGCGTGATGCATTGCGCCGAAAGCGAAATCACCGGCATCGACATGTATATGGGCGACGGTGGCGCGCCAGAAGGTGTATTGGCTGCTGCAGCGTTGAAATGTATGGGCGGACAAATCTATGGCCGCCTGTTGTTTCGCAACGATGACGAACGCGGTCGCGCTGCCAAGGCAGGTATCACGGATCTGAACCGGATCTACACTGGCGAAGATATGGTCACCAGCGATGTGATCTTTGCCGCCACTGGCGTGACCGGTGGCACCCTGCTGCCCGCGATTAAGCGCGAGCCCGGCTGGGTTGAGACCACCACGCTGCTGATGCGCTCAAAATCACGTTCGGTGCGCCGGATGTCCTATCGCACCCCAGTCTGATCATACAGGGTCTGATCCTTCGCAAGACCCTGTGTCTTGCTGCCAATGTCGGATGCCTCCGGCGGGAGTATTTTTGAAAAAGTGAAAGGCCGGACCTGTGCAGGGTTCGGCCTTTTGGCATACTGAAGTAAGGATAGTGCTGTGGGATTTCTGAATGTTGAGCAATCGCTGACCGGACGCTGCTGGCAGGGACCGGGTGTGGATATCATGCGCGCGGCGGAAGCAATGGCGCAGCAAAGCGAGATCCCGGCACCGGTCTGTCAGGTTCTGGCGCGGCGCGGCGTTCCAAGCCACGAGGCGGCAGGGTTTCTGACTCCGCAGTTAAAGGATCTGCTGCCCGACCCGCGCCGCATGAAAGACATGGAAGTGGCGGCGCAGCGTTTCTTGCTGGCGGTGCAGCGCCGCGAGCGGATTGCGGTCTTTGCCGATTATGACGTTGATGGTGGTGGCTCGGCGGCCCTGTTGCTGGTCTGGTTGCGCCAAATGGGACTGGGGGCGACGCTCTATGTGCCGGACCGCATTGACGAAGGATACGGCCCCAATGACGATGCCATGGCCGCCCTGGCGCGCGATCACGATCTGATTATCTGTGTCGATTGCGGCACCCTGAGCCATGGGCCGATTGCAGCCGCCAAGGGCGCCGATGTGCTGGTGGTGGACCATCACCTGGGCGGTGAAACCCTGCCCGATTGCGTGGCGGTGGTGAACCCGAACCGGCAGGACGAGGATGGCGAGCTGGGCTATTTCTGCGCCGCCGGTGTTGTCTTCTTGATGCTGGTCGAGGCCCGCCGTCAACTGCGCGAGGCAGGCCATGGCACTGGTCCTGACCTGATGGCACTGCTGGATCTGGTGGCACTGGCCACGGTCGCAGATGTCGCCCCGCTGATTGGCGCCAACCGTGCGCTGGTCCGGCAAGGATTAAAGGTGATGGCCGCCCGCCAACGCCCTGGTCTGGTGGCGCTGGCGGATGTCTCGCGAATGGATTCGGCGCCCTCGACCTATAGTCTGGGGTTCATGCTGGGCCCCCGCGTCAACGCAGGCGGTCGCATCGGCAAAGCCGATTTGGGCGCGCGGTTGCTGGCGACCGATGATCCGCATGAGGCCTCATCAATTGCGGAGCGGTTAGACCAGTTGAACACCGAGCGTCGCGACATTGAAAATGCAGTGCGCGCGGCGGCCATGGAACAGGCCGAGAGCCGTGGTTTTGACGCGCCACTGGTCTGGGCCGCCGGTGAGGGCTGGCACCCGGGTGTGGTGGGCATTGTTGCCTCGCGCCTGAAAGAGGCCGCCGGACGACCTGCGGTGGTGATCGGGCTGGACGGCGATGAGGGCAAGGGCTCGGGGCGGTCGGTCAGCGGTATCGATCTGGGCGCGGCTATCCAACGGCTGGCCAGCGACGGCTTGCTGATCAAGGGCGGCGGTCACAAGATGGCGGCGGGGCTGAGTGTAAAGCGGGACCAGCTGGAGGCAGCCATGGCCCGGCTGACCGAGCTGCTGGAAAAACAGGGCGCTGGCGATCTGGGGCCTGCGGACCTGAAACTGGACGGTCTGCTGATGCCAGGGGCCGCGACGGTGGATATGATCGAGCAGATTGAGCAGGCCGGACCCTATGGCGCCGGCGCCCCTGCCCCGCGCTATGCCTTTCCTGATCTGCAGATCCGGTTTGCCAAACGGATTGGCGAGACGCATCTGAAACTGTCGCTCAGCGATGGCATCGGCGGCGGCATTGACGCGATCTGTTTTGGGGCCTTTGACACGCCAATGGGTCAAAAATTACTGGATCACGGCGGTGCGCGTTTCCATTTTGCCGGGCGACTGGAGATCAACACTTGGGGCGGCCGGCAAAGCGCCCAATTGCGTCTGGAAGATGCTGCACCGGCCTAAGAAAAACTACGCAGCCCGGCTGCCTAAAAAAAACACCTCGCAGCGCATTTTTTCTCTTGCGATGTGCGGCGGGAATTACTAATACCCGCTGACACCAAGTGGCCCGTTCGTCTATCGGTTAGGACGCCAGGTTTTCAACCTGGAAAGACGAGTTCGATTCTCGTACGGGCTGCCATGGTGTGACACCCCCCAAAGCCAGACCACAGCATTGACCGGATTTGCGGTGCTTTCTGCCATCGGTAATATGCATCGTGTTGCCCCAGCGTGCCGGGAGAGTTCCATCTCTCTTGCCCTGAGAGATCCCCTGTCGGTCCTCTATAAAACCTGCGGGCAAAATGTTTTTCACTTTCCCCAAATAGCCTCTTGCGTCCCGGATGCGGGTTATCTAAATACCGGCTCAAGCACTAAGTGGCCCGTTCGTCTATCGGTTAGGACGCCAGGTTTTCAACCTGGAAAGACGAGTTCGATTCTCGTACGGGCTGCCACTTCCCCTGCATAATCATACACCATTTGTCTGGGACACATGTCTTAATCTGGCTGAGTGCTGGATCCGATTTGTGGCCAAATCCCCTTGTTCGACGCCCCCTGTTCGAAAATTCGTCCATTAGAGGGACTGCGCAAGGAGGTCACCATGATTCCCAATTGGCCCACCTAAAAGTCTACCAACATCGTGGATTGGTTAGGGAAAAATCACTTATCTCGATCAATGTAGACAGATTTTCTGCAACCGGTTTGGTAAATCCCTCTTCTGAGGGAGCGGGTTAGGCCATTATCTACAGCCAACGGCGTCTTTTCAGTGTGTTGTGGGTGGCGACGTCTCGATTGCCGTATCGCCATTCCCACGGCTGCCACTCGCGTCCCCTTCCAAAGCCCCCGCATCCGAACCGTTTTTGATCCCGTTGCTCTGGTCAACGCTATCCATTTGCGGTTCGTAAAAGAAATGGCAGGCGCGTCCGGCGCGTTTGGCTGCATAAAGCGCCACGTCAGCCTCGTTCAGCAATTGCGCGGCATCCTTTTGGCCAACCGATGATGACAGAACGGTGCCGATACTGGCCGAAATCCGGCACAGCTGATCGGCAAATGGAATCGGTTCTTCCAGTTTACGAATCAACCGTTTGGCAATTTCTTCCAATTTGCTGCGTTCAATCAGACCATCGATGATCAGCACAAATTCATCGCCGCCAACCCGGGCCACCGTATCGGTAGAGCGGGTGCAATCAACCATGATACTTGCCACTTTTTGCAGGACAGTATCCCCGGCTGCATGACCCATCGTGTCATTGACCGCCTTAAAGAAATCCAGATCCACTTGCATCACCGAGAAGCTGCGCCCCGCACTGATCAAGCGCTCCAGAATGTGATCCATCGCCCGGCGGTTTTTGAGACCGGTCAACGTGTCCGTATAGGCCTGTTCTTCGGCCGCAATCTTGGCCCCTTGCAGACGCAGGTTCAATTGTCGTGATGCCTCCATCGCAGCCGATTTGGCCTCGACCAGATACAGCATCTCAATGGTGAGATCCGTGGCAGAAAAATCAGCGCTGGTCAGGTCATAGTCGCGCACAGCATCCAGAACCGAGATGCCAAAGGACAGATTGACAAATGCGCCCATTTCCCCCGGCAACGGAGTAAGAACACCCTTTAGTCCGGTTTGAGGTTCATCCTGAAACTGCATGTGCAATTTTATGCCTGAGGTCCGCAACAGGTCGTCCATGTCATGAATGTGACGCGGTCGGCGCAGATTGAACACCTCAAGAAATGGACGTCCTGTCCAGTCCTGATCGGCGCGCAATTTCTGCAGTGTTGGCCCAACGCGCACAATGCGACCTTTGGAGTCCAACAAGACATGCATAGGTGCAATCTGGGCGGCGATATCAGCCAGTTGACTCAGGCTCATCATATCAATTTTGCCCCCAGGTCAAAGGTTCGCCCTTCAGCAAATTCGGTCTCAACCAGGGTTACAGAAATCACCTCTGTTCCTTCCTCGGTTCCCGAATGTTCAAGAATGACCAAATCGCCGTAATCATCAGCCATGGCGCGTAGCACCCCCATCATGACACTGGCATATCCCGGCAGGCCGCTTTGACAAAGCAGTTTGAACCGGCCAGGTGCCGTTTCAATCAACTCCAGCCCCGGCAAATGCAAGTCTGCCACCGCCAATCGGGCCCGGTCCGGCAGATCATCCAGAGAATGCAGGAATTCCACATAGTTCACTCCACCAAAACGGAGCAACCGGCGCAGGGCCTCGACCTGCGGGTTGGCGACCAGAAATGTCCCCATGTCCTCCAGCATTTCGGGCAAAGGGCGCTCTAGCACCCGCTCCATAGCGGTCAACAGACTTTGGGATTGTTCAGCAGTATAGATCAACATTGCCTCGAAATCGGAAAACCCGAGATCGGCCGACTCGGTGACATCGCGCCAACGCGATTCACCATAAGTACTGCAGACAAAGGCCTGAATTGCCCGATTAATCAGCCCATGCATAAGAAGGCCCCTCGCTATAAAGTGCGTAACACATGACGTGTGAACCTTAAGAAAGGCCCAACATATAAAATGCAGATTGTTTATTTACGCCCGAATATTGGTGACTTTTATGGCAAAGGCATGATCTCAACGCCGCCAACATGCAACGTTCTGTATGAACTCAGCCCAACCGTAAAGTCACCGTTAAGAATAGATCCGAAGGCAGCCTTCGTCAAATGATCACCGTTCAACACGGTGGTCGGACCCATCCGCGTACCCTTTTGGCTGTCCATGACCAGGTGATGCGTCGTTGCGGTTCGGTTCCGTCGCGGCGAGGCGTAGATCAACAGCCCCTGGCGCGCCTCTGTCGGGTCGAACTGATCAAGAATCAAAATACATCCGGTTCGGTCCTCAGACTGGCTTATCTGGCATCCCTTTAACCAGGGTGTCAAATCGCTCATCGTCAATCCCTCAAGGTCCTCAACAGTCAGCATCTGCCCGACCGGGCGCACCTGCGTCTGGTCCACAATCTGTGCCATCACCGCCTCTGGATCGTCTTGTTGCAGATCTCGCGCAAACACCCAACGATTGTCCGTTGCCCGCAGCTTCACCAAACGTTCGATCAGATCCAGGGATTGCCCCTTTGGGCTGTTCTCAAGGGCCACGATTGCGGCCTGTCCAGCCTGGCCCCACTCGTGCTGCATATCCCATAGCGGCAGTTCCTCCAGCGCCAGGCGACCATCCAAGTAACGCGACAACTGACTGTTGGCAGAAATCCGGTCGACGTTCAGCACAGGGCTTAGCAAAGCCATCGAAATTGCGATCATTCCCATGGCCAGTGCGACATTGCTCCGGCGAATGTAGGCCGCCCACAGGGTCCCCCGCAGAACCGCCAGCGCATAGAGCATCCCGTAGGCCACCAAGACACCGCCGACACAGGCGGCCAACACCCGGTCCGGTGTCCAGCCATAGTCGGAAACCCGCAACCAGATCGACCAGGCGGCCAACCCGGTCACCAGCGGCAGCAGCAGCACCATCAACCGTGTCGCCTGCGTGATCGTAAAGCTTTTGCGCATCCTCGCGTCGTCACGTTCCAGCACTACTGCCACCAGCGTAATCATCACCATGGCCACACTCATCAGCGTTGCCGCGGCTGAGAAATCACCAAAGACCTGCGATATCCCGCGCATTGGAATGGCGGTCAGGAAAATGGCCACGACCACAACCACCGGCACCACAAGCAGCCGCAGCAAGCGCAACAGCAGGAATGGCGAGACACTTGTCCTCAGCTCATAGATCACCGCCATAGCCAGCCCCAGCACGCCACCTGTGAGGGCAGAGACCAGCCACTCGATGTCCATGACCCGGTCCAGGATATCGATATCAACCAGTGTCAGCAGCGTGTCAGACAGGAACATCAGCAGCCAGAACAGGCCGACAAACACCCAGGCCAGAAGGTATCGGATGGTCAGCGCCCAGGCCGTCTCAAACAGGGCGGCATAGTCCCGCCAGCTTTGACGATCCTGCAAAGAGACACTCAGGAAAGGGGTCGATATCACCAGCAGCAGCATGCTGACACTCACCAGA
This sequence comes from Parasedimentitalea marina, assembly GCF_004006175.1. Lineage (GTDB taxonomy): Bacteria > Pseudomonadota > Alphaproteobacteria > Rhodobacterales > Rhodobacteraceae > Parasedimentitalea > Parasedimentitalea marina. The sequence continues at coordinate 1,150,478 of NZ_CP033219.1, read as the reverse complement.
ATGGGGTGTTCCAGCACATCTAGCGCCACGTCATAGCGCCGCCCCGCCAATGAAACCAACCCGGCAAAGGGCAGCGCGAGTAGCAACGCACCGGGCAAGGCACGGCGTGCTTGCACAGGCCCGACAAGTGCCAGTGCGAGGGTGGCGTAGCTTCCACAAAAGCTGAGCAACGCCAAATACAAGCTTGGTGGCAGATCGGGATTGTCCCAGTTTTCAGCCAGTTGCCACAAGACCAGTCCTGCCCCGGCCCCAAGACAAGCCAACAGCATGCGGCGTTGGCTGATTTGCAGGGCGGTATTGGACGGCATAGGCGGCTCCCGGTGGCTAATCTTTCAACTGCAACCTATTGCCAGGAAGGTTGCAGTTGCAATGCCACGTATCGCACCCGCCAAGGCGCACCCCAACAGATCTCCTGTTAAAAATCGGTTGGCGCGCCGCCTTCTTCTTTGCGACGGGCAACAAACTCCTGCAATGCGCCCCGGGTTGCATCATCCATCGGCGGTTCTTCGAAGTTTGCGGTGATCTCCTTGAACAATTTATGTGCCCGCTGCGCAGTCCACTCGCCGCCGCCAACTTCCCAGGCCTCGTAGTTGCGCCAGTCGCTGAGGAAGGGCTGGTAAAACGCATCACTGTATCGGTCTTGGGTGTGCTGAGTGCCAAAGAAGTGGCCATCATTGCCAACCTCTTTGATTGTATCCAGGGCCAGCTCATTCTCGCCAAAGGCAAAGGTCGCGGGCTGCATATAACGCTGGATCTGCTGCAACACTTCGCAGTCCATGATGAACTTCTCTGGGCTGGCGATCAGCCCGCCTTCCAGCCAACCCGCCGCGTGATAAACCATATGAGTGCCGGACTGAACTGCGGCCCAAAGCGAGTTTGAGGTCTCCCACATGGCCTGTCCATCCGGCACATTGGCCGTGCACACGCCGCTGGAGCGCATTGGCAGGCCGTAGAACCGCGCCATCTGCCCGGTCATCTGGGTCGAGCGCATGTATTCCGGAGTGCCAAAAGCAGGCGCGCCGGATTTCATGTCCACATTGGATGTAAACGTCCCGATCGCACAGGCCGACCCCGGGGCGACATATTGGAACAATGCAATAGCGCAAAGCGATTCCGCAATCGACTGGGCCACCGCCCCCGCCATCGTCACCGGCGCCATCGCACCCGCCAGGGTAAAGGGCGAGACCACCACAGCCTGACCGCGCCGCACCATGCGCAGGCAGCCGTCGATCATCGGATAGTCATGCTTCAGCGGCGAGGTCGAGTTGATGTTGGTGTACATATGAGGCTTGGACTGGAACTCTTCTTCCGACAGCCCGCCAGCGATTTTGACCATTTCCATCACGTCTTCGACCCGCTCAGCACCCAATGAGTAGGCGTGCATCACCTTATCCGTGATTGTCAGCTTGTCGTACAGCACGTCCAGGTGGCGTACCGAGGCATGGATATCCACCGGCTCTACCGGGTAACCTCCGGCAAAGTGAATGCAGTTGAAATACTGGGTCAGCTTCAACAAATCCTGACACTGCGCCCGGGTCCCCGAAACCTTTTTGCCCAGCTCCAGATCCCAGTAGTTCGGCGGCGATGAGACATTGCCGAACAAGATGTGATTGCCACCCACTGGCAGCGCGCGATCCGGGTTGCGCGGGGTCAGGTTAAAGGTGCTGGGCGCCTTGCCGATCATTTCCATGACAAAAGCGCGATCCATACGGACCAGATCACCGTCGACCCTGCAGCCCGCCTGCTTAAAGATCGCCAGTGCCTCGGGGTTCAAAAACACCACGCCGATCTCTTCGAGGATATGCATGGCTGCATTGTGGATCGCCTGAACGCCTTCGGGCGGCAGCGGCTCGGTTGGGCGATCAACATTGACCGGAATCTGCCAGGGCATCTGCTCGATGGCGGCCTCGCCCCGTCGGGCTACTGCCGCTGCCCGTCCACCGCCGCGCCGCTTGCGTCTTGCGCTCTCAGCCATCATTGCCTCCTGAAATATCTGCTGCTGGTCTCAGCAGGCCCAATTCCCAGGATTATCGCCGCTTCAATCACGACATTTTCTGTCGTTTTCTTCACTCAATGGGGCGTAGAGGGCACTTTCTGTACAGATGTGCCCAGACACGCTGTACAGATGTGCCCAGTTTGCGCTTTTTCAGGTGTCGAGCCAGGCCGGGATGTGACCAATATCCGGCAGAACAACATCCGCCAGCGGGGCCAAATCATCCCGTTTTGCCAGTCCGGTCAGCACGCCAATCCGGCGCATGCCGGCCGCATTGCCCGCTTCCAGGTCATGGCGGCTGTCGCCCACCATTGCGGTACGGGCCGGATCAATGCCGACGGCCTTGCAAAACGCCAGCAGTGGATCCGGATCCGGCTTGGCGCCATGGCCGCTGTCATAGCCTGCGACAAAGGCAAAACGATCCAGCACGCCTGCGCGTTCCAACTGACTGCGGGCCGAAAATTCGGCGTCGTTGGTCATCACCCCCAACACTTTGCCGCGCGCCAACAGATCGTCAAGGAACGCCCCCAGTGGCACCGCCTCGGCCAGGTTGGCACCAGCCGCACTCACCGACAGATGCTGTTCAATCGCGGCCTGATCCAAGTGATCGATAAGCGGGGCAACGGCTGCGGCGATTTCCGCATTGGCACAGGCAATCGCGATGCTGTCAGGATGAAAGGACGTGGTCTCCAGATCGTAACCCAACACCTTGGCCAGCGCCTGTGCGACATCATCTTGTCCCTGCGCCAGCTCACGGATCAGGGTCTCGGTCCAACCATTCCAGGTGGCTGAAAAATCGAACAGGGTTCCGTCTTTGTCGAACAAAAGCGCATCTACGGGCATGGGGAATCCTTATTGGTCACGGCAGTTAGGGTCCGTCTATCAGGTCCAGTTTACCTGTGCACCACCCGGCAGCGACATCCGGGCCTGCATTGGGGACTCATAGGCCAAACCCTGCGCATCACAAAAACTGATCACCCAGCTATCGTCCATCATCAAAAAGTCCAGAACCGAGCCGAGAAATTCCGGATCTGCTGCCCGCGCCCTTAGATCCGACTCGCTGGCGCCAGAAGCCCCTAGAAAGACAGGCAACAATTCCTCGTTCCCCACCAACCAAGCCAGGGCTTGCAGCGCTAAAGTTTCGGCGGAGAGAGAGGTGTTTTGCATTTAATTACACTTTTACGGGAGCGGGAAAGGGTTTGTTAACCCAAGTCATAAAGACTCTGGCTAAGTCGAATTGCAAGGGTCGAAAGGGAACCACGTGCAAGGCACTATCCTGATCATAGACGGTGTAGCCACCAACCGCATTATGCTAAAGGTGCAACTGTCGGCGGCCTATTACCGCGTGGTGCAGACGGACAGTGTTGCCAGTGCGCTTTCCGTGGCGCAACGCTGTTGCCCGGATCTGGTGTTAACGGCAATGACACTGTCCGATGGCTGTGCCATGGACGTGCGTACTGCTTTGGCCAATGATCCGACACTTGCCAACGTTCCGGTGGTTGCGATTTCAGCCCAAAACGACAATGCCAGCCGGATGGAGGCCCTGTCTGCAGGCATTTCCGACGTGTTACACCAGCCGTTGGACGATGTGATCCTGCAGGCCCGCATTCGCAGCCTGATCCGCACCCGCAACAGTCATGATGATCTGAACCTGCAGCATGAGGCTGCACAGGCTTTTGAACAGCCGCTGTCCATCGGTGAATGCCTGGCAGAAATCCGCAACTCCAAGGTTGCCCTGGTGGCACATGACTCCCCTACCGCAGCACAATGGACCGCCCGGTTACAGTCCCTGGTGCCCTATCATCTGCATCCACACCAGATTGGCGACATCCAACTGTTGATGACCGACCCGGTTCCTGATGTCATTGTGGTTGAATTGAACGAGACCGCCGTTGGCCCCGGGCTGCGCCTGTTGGCCGATCTGCGGGCCCGCGCAGCCACCCGCAACTCGGTTGTGATCGCCATCCCCAGCCCGGCTGATGCCCATGTCGCCGCCGAAGCACTGGATCGCGGTGCCCACGACGTTTTGCACTCGGGCTTTAACGTGCATGAACTGGCCCTGCGCCTGTCGACGCAACTGCAACACAAGGCCCGCGCTGACCGGTTGCGCGCCACAGTTCGCAACGGGTTGCGCGCCTCGGTCGAGGATCCGATGACCGGCCTTTACAATCGTCGCTATGCCAGACCATTCCTGGACCGCGTGGCCCGGAATGCCGTTGACTGTGATGAACATTTCGCTCTGATGCTGATCGATCTGGATCATTTCAAGCAGGTCAATGACCGCTACGGCCATCCCGCAGGCGACGCAGTACTGGTCGAAACCTCGAACCGGCTGCTGAAACAACTGCGCCCAGTTGACCTTCTCGCCCGGGTCGGAGGCGAGGAATTCATGATTGTCATGCCGGGACTTGGTGCCGCGCAGGCCAGTGAAGTCGCCGAACAGCTGTGCCGCCAGATCAACGCCACTCCGTTTCAGGTGCCGGGTATCAAAGAACCCATCCACGTCACCACCAGCATTGGCCTGGCCATCGGTGGCGGCAATCCCTGCGCGGGCCCTGTCCGCAGATCTCAACCCAGTGTGACCGACCTGATCGCCGATGCCGACCGCGCACTCTATGGTGCAAAAGACGCAGGCCGCAATCAGGTCACTCTCAGCTCGGTTGCCGCCTAGGCCGTAGCTGAACACGTCACCCGCACAGGGCGCATTCAGAGAGTACTATCGGTTTATCGGGACGGTATAGGCTCTGCAGAACACCCCCCCAACCGCGCCCGAAAATGCCATCATTTCCGCGGCGGCCTGGGCGGTTTGCTCATTCTGTCCTGCAACTTGTCCGCGTAGGCGGCCCGTTCCTCGGCACTCATGGTTTTGACCTTGTTCAACCAAGCATTTCGCACGGCTGTCTTAAAATCGAAACCGGTTGCTGCCTGTTCTTCTATAAAATGGACCAAGGCTTCCGGATCAAACGGATCAGCCCGCAGCAGGCTCAACACGGCTTCACTTTCAGCCCGTTGCCGGTCGTGAAAATTCCCATGATGCCCTCCGGCTTTTTGCCGCAGAGAGCGTCGCGTACCGTGATCCAATTCCCGAAACATCATTGCACCAAAACTCGGACCGGACCGCAAGCGCGGCTCGTCTCGAAACCGGATTGCAGCGCCAACGGCCAGGCCGGCGACGGCCAAATTCAAGGCCAGCGAGCCCGCAAGAACGATCCGCAACCACAGCTTCATCTTCGCTGGTTTTTCTATGCTCATTGCACCTCCTCACCCAGCACGGTGGCCAGGTTAAAACTCTCATAGGGCACCGAGGTGCTCTCGGTATATCCGACCAGTTGCGCAGGATCAGGCAGGAACGACGGCGGAGCCAAACCGATCCAGACCCCAACAGCACAGGCCGCAGCCAATCCACCCACCGCAGGCAGGCCACCAATTGCAACCATCAACTGCTGCCAGATCCCGGCCCGCAGTCGCGTTTTCGCCACAGGCGCTGGCGTCTGGGTCTCGGCACGCGCAATCAGCGCATCACTCATAATGGCTTTGGCCAGATGGGCCGGCAGTGGCGCGGGGGTATCCCGTGCTGCAGCAAACAGATCATCAAGCTCTTGCATTGCTTTGTCCGTATCAGCCATCACTATACCCCAACTCCTCGCGGCGCCCGGCCAGAATAGCCGCCAGCGCCCGTTTTCCCCGCGCGGTCAGACTTTCGACTGCCTCAACGCTGATATCCATAATCCCAGAAATTTCCGGGTTTGTTAATTCTTCTATGTGGCGCAGAACCACAGCCTGTCGCTGCCGTTCAGGCAATTGCATCAAGGCCACCTGCAGCGCATCCTGGCGCGCGCCATCCTGCATCTGCTCAGCGGCACTGCGGCTGGTGTCTGCCGGTTCAGGCACCGCGTCCAGGTCAACATATCCGCCACGCTGGCGTCGCTTCAGATCAATACACAGGTTCATTGCGACCCGGTATAGCCAAGTGGACAATTGTGCCTGCCCCGGCTGCCAGTTGGGCGCCATACGCCACAGGCGCATCATGGCCTCTTGGGTGACATCCTCGGCCTCGGCCCGATTTCCCAAGACGCGCATGGCCACGCCAAAACACCGCGGGCTCAGCCGCATTGTCAACTCCTGTACCGCACGCCCGTCCCCGTTGGCATAAAGCACCAACAGGGCGTCGTCGCTCAGGTTGGAATCCGGCTCGCCCATCATCAGCGGCCCCGTAACCGGGGGCCGCCGCTTGGATATATCTGAGTTATAATACACGTCAGACTAATCAGTTTTGCTCCGTTTCAGCCTCGGACTGATGCCCGGGGCGATGCTTACCCTTACCGCGCTGATGCATTTGATTGCTAGCTTCTTCGAACTCTTCCTGCGAAATGGTGCCGCTTCCGTCAGCATCAAACCGGTCAAACATTTTCCCGGAACGATGCGGCTTTGACAGCTCATCCGCGCTCAGCACACCATCGCCATTGGCGTCCCGGCGTTCCAACATTTTTTCCGCATGTGTGGCGGCCTTCTGGACACCCCGTGCCGTCAGTTCCTCAAGCGACAGTTGACCATCACCATTGGTGTCGACCTTGGCAAACCGGGCGGCTTTCATTGCGTCCATTTCTGCCTGAGTGATCTCGCCGTTACCGTCTGCGTCAAGTTCCTCGAAGGATGGGCGCATACCCTGGCCACCCGGTCCGCCCTTAGCCAGGACTGCACCTGTCGCAATAAGGCTGGCTGTACCTACGATAACCGCGATGAAAGCTGCTTTTTTCATTTCAATTTCCTTCGTTAGTGGCGACCCTGTGCCGCCGATCATGCAAGTCAAACGGCCCATCACCGGGTTTCCGTCGCCCATTCGGCAAAAAAATTGCAGAAAGTTTAAGCACGGTAAAAAACCGCCGACATCGCAACGGAACTCGCGACATTACATCGCAACACTTGCGCACCCCCTTTCGGTTGCGCCAAGAAGAGCGCAAAGATGGGTCAAACATATAGGATTTGTCATGACCGAGACTCAGACACTGCCAGCCTCAGATATCGTAAACGATCGCCCGACTTTGCCAGCCATGGTAAAAGGCTGGCGCCGCAAGTGCCCCTGCTGCGGTAAAGGTGCGGTTCTGCATTCCTATCTCAAGGTCAATGCACGCTGCGACAGTTGTGATCTGGACCTGTCACCGGCCCGCGCCGACGATGGCCCGGCCTATTTGACCATTTTGATAGTGGGGCACCTGCTGGCGCCACTGATCCATATTGTCTTTATCACCTGGCGCCCTGAACCCATGGTCTTGTTCACAATATTTACGATTGGCTGCGTCGGCCTGTCACTGTACCTTCTGCCCAGACTAAAAGGGGTTGTTATTGCCTACCAATGGGCAAAACGAATGTATGGGTTTGAACAGGACTCATAATGACCCATCACACAGCGAGGGCTTTATGACTGCAAACCAAGGTAATCCGGGCGTTGACAAGACCGCCGTGCGCAATGCCGCAACAGTGATTGTGGTGCGCGACCGGATGGGTGCTGATCCCTCTATTTTGATGGGCCAGCGCGGAGCCAAGGCCGCGTTTATGCCCAACAAGTTTGTCTTTCCCGGTGGGGCCGTCGATGCCACAGATGCGGCGGTATCGCTGTCCTCTTCGATTTCCGGCACCTGCCATACCCGGCTTGCCGATCAGGCCCCGGACGGGTTGCAAACCGCACTGACCGTCGCTGCGATTCGCGAGCTGTGGGAGGAAACGGGTTTGGTTCTCGGTGACCAAGGCAGCTGGCCAGGCCCCGTCCCCGCCGATTGGCAAGCCTTCGCCTCCGCAGGCTACCTGCCCTCTGCCAGTGGGCTGCAATATGTCTTTCGTGCCCTAACCCCACCGGGTCGGCCCCGCCGTTTTGACGCGCGTTTTTTCCTCGTTGACGCGGAAAAGATCGCCACAGACCTCGATGATTTTTCCCACGCCTCGGACGAGCTGTCTCATTTGCAATGGATCAAACTCTCCCAGGCCCGCCAGTTTGACCTGCCGTTCATAACTGAGGTGGTACTGGCCGAAGTTGCCGCCCGTGTCACGGATCTGGCGCCGCCTGCTTCGGTGCCCTATTTCCGCAATACCGACGAGGCCAGTCTGTTCCTGCGTCTCTACGGCAAAGAGATGCCAGCCGCTGGTTAAGCCAGCATCGTGACTTAAAATGCCAAGACCAGCGCCAGAATGGACAACACCAGAAGTGCCATTCCGAGCACCTCTCGCTTGGTTATTTTTTCCTTGAAGAACAGTACCGTTGCCAGAATGGACAGGATCAATTCAACCTGCCCCAGTGCCTTGACATAGGCGGCATTCTGCATCGAAAAAGCCCAGAACCAGCAGAACGAGCCGCCCATGCTGGTCAGGCCAACCCAGATCGCCATCCTGCGTGCGGCCCAGACACGGGCGATCTCGCCCTTGTCGCGCCACCCCAACCAGATCAGCATCATCAGGGTTTGCAGGCTGACAACCACCGCCAGCGTGATCGCAGCGCGAAAGGCCGGCTCCAGATCGCCCAGTTGCAACGACGCCCCCCGATAGCTGACCGCGGAAAAGGCAAACAGCACTCCGGACCCCAGCCCAAGCTGTGCTGCCCGGTTGGTCAAATGCTGCCACCAGGGCCCGCTGCTTCCCGGTGTTTTGGACAGTACCAGCACCGCGCATAGCCCCAGGGCTATTGCCACCCAGCCCCAGGTGCTGATCTGGTCGCCCAACACCAGCAAGCCCACAAGGGCGGTCTGAATGACTTCGGTTTTCTTGAACGTGATGCCAACGGCGAAGTTGCGTTGTTTGAACAGCGCCACCACGCAGATCGTTGCCAGAATCTGCGACAGCCCGCCAATGGCCGAAAACAGCCAGAACCCTGGTGTCAGCGCCGGAAGTGGCCGCCCCGAGACCCAAAGATATGCCGCCAGCCCAGTTAGAATAAACGGCGCCGAATAGGCAAAACGCGAAAACGTCGCTCCGGCTGCGGACAGGGTGACACTGGCCAGCACCTTTTGCAGCATGAACCGCACGGTCTGAAATGTAGCTGCCGCAATCGCGACTGGTATCCATAAACTCATGCGGGCGTTATGGCGACTTACTCACCCGGATGCCAGAGCGGATGCGGCACCGGATCCTTGCCGCGCAGGAAATAGCGACGAAACACCTGACCATAGCAGCTATAGGTATAGTCTCCATTGGCAGTCTTAAACTCGGACTGGCGGTCCCGGTATAGTCTTGGCAGGGCATGCCAGGGTACGCCGGGATGCATATGGTGCACCACGTGTAGATTGTTGTTGAGAAACAGAAAGGCCAGCAGACCACGGTCTTCGACCACCGCAGTGCGGGCGCATATCTGATCATGGGCCCGGTGCTCCAGAAACGTGCGGATCTTGACCAGCCCCAGCCCCAGATAGGCAGTAATCGCATAGGCCCACAATGGCATTGCCGTCAGACTGACCACCCAGAGCACCAGCGCCAGCCCCGGCAGATGCAGGATCCAGCCCCAGATCACCGCCCGGTCGCCCCGTGCGGCAGCCCGCAAGTCTCCGGCCAGAAAGCCGATTTGACCGATCAATGGCCCCAACAGGATGCGCCCCAACAGCGTGTTATTGACCCGGTAGAGCCGCCGCTTCCACACCGACATCTTCTGCCACCGCGCCGGGTCCAGAAAGTTGCTTTCCGGATCGTCGTAGGGATCGGTCAAGTTCTCATCACGGTGATGCGCCAGATGGGTGTCGCGAAACCTGTTGTATGGGATCGCCATGTTCAGCTGTGGCGCCATCAGCGCTTCATTCAGCCAGCGCAGCCGAAAGGGATGCCCATGCAGTGCCTCATGGGTCAGGGAGGAGTGGAAGGCAATCAGAATGGCGCTGACCAAGACCGTCACGGTCAGGCTGATCTCAGGCAGCAGCAACAGGGCCGCAAACCACAGCCCATAACACGCCAAAATCAGTGAAAACGTGCCCCATTCCGGGCCTTTGGGTAGGGGTTCAGACATGTCTGCGCCCCCAACGGATACGCGACCAGACCCTCTCGTACAGTAAGTACATGGTGAAGCCGATCACCGTATTGATCAGTGCGATCACACCACCCAGTGAGGCTGATCCGGTGGCCAGAAATCCGACCAGAGTCATCGCCGCCAGACCGATGATATTCCAAATGACCGCCTTAACCAGCGAGCGTGTCCGCGTTTCCATTCTACCTCCTGAGTATGTGATGTCTCAGGTGTACTGCGGCAGAGCGCTGTGCAGAATTCCGTAAATGATTAACATAACTCAACAACTGTGATATATATCAGCACATGAACACAAAAATCGACAAACGCGCCCGTGCCGAGCACTTCCGCCTCCGTTTGAACCGGGGCCTGCGGGACAGCGGTCTTAGCCAAAGCGCGCTGGCGCGACAGATCGGCGTCGACCGCTCCACCATTTCGCAGCTGCTGACCGGCGATGGTGCCCGGCTGCCCAATGCCCATGTGGTCGGGGCCTGCGCCTCGGCGCTGGGGGTTTCGGCGGATTGGTTGCTCAGCCTGTCGGATCGCCCCGAAAGCGCTGCCGAACTGCTGGCGGGGGCCTTGTCCCTGTCCAAAGCGCCCCGCGCCCTGGTGGACGAGCATATTTACAACTGGCACCGCGAGGCGGCAGGTTACAAGGTCCGGCACGTGCCCGCCACACTGCCCGACATGTTGAAAACCCGGGCTCTGCTGGAATGGGAATATACCCCGCACCTGGGAAAGACCGCCGGTCAGGCGATTGGCGCCTCCGAGGACCGATTGGCCTGGATGCGGCAATCCCAGTCGGACTATGAAATCGCTTTGCCAATTTACGAGTTGCACAGCTTTGCCCATGGCACCGGCTATTATCAGGATCTGCCGCTGGAAATCCGGCTTGAGCAGCTCAACAATTTTGAACGTCTCTGCACCCAGCTCTATCCCCGCCTGCGCATCTATCTGTTTGACGCCAAACGGCTGTATTCAGCCCCTTTGACCATCTTTGGGCCTCTGCTCTGCGTATTTTATGCGGGGTCCCACTACATGGCCTTTCGCGACAGTGACCGGGTTGAGATCTTTACCCAGCACTTTGACACCCTGATCCGCGAGGCCGATTTGACGGCCAGACAAATGCCTGGCCATCTGCGCGCGCTCAGGGCAACCATCGGCGGGTGATCCCGCACGGCGCCTGGCAAGGCGGCGTTCAGGCTCATGTCACGGCAGTGACATGAGCCACCGGTGCACTAGACCTTTGGGTCCGGGTTCTCGGTGTGACCATCCACCGCGATCACCTGACCTGACACCAGACGGGCTGCATCCGATGACAAAAACACCGCCATATTGGCGATATCACTGGCTTCAACAAACCGCCCCATCGAGGTGCCCGAGGCATAGCCGTCATAGACCTCATCCCGGGTCATCCCCTTGGCCGCTGCTTCGCGCTCCAACACGCCCTCAATGCGGGGCCCTTCGACCGCACCGGGACAGATGACATTGGCCCGGATACCATGCGGCCCCAGCTCCATTGCCAGGGTTTTGGTCAACCCGATCACCGCCCATTTCGCCGCTGAATAGGGCGCCCGGTTGGGATAGCCAAATTGACCGGCAGTGGACGAGGTCACCACAATGGAACCCGTCCCTGCCGCTTTCATCAGTGGCGCCGCATATTTCGCCGCCAGAAACGCGCCCTCAAGATTGACGCTCACGCAGGCCTGCCAATCCGCCAGGGCCACATCCTCGACTTTGGCGGTGGGCCCGGCGACACCTGCATTGGCACAGAGCACATCCAAACCACCTGCGGCCGTGATCGCTGCGAAGACCGCCTGCATATCCTCTTCGCTGGCAGCATTGGCACGGTGCGTGATCCAGTCCGAAGGCAAATCATCCAGTCCGGCCGCGTTTACATCGGTGACCCAGACTTCATATCCGGCCGCCGCAAATCCCTCGCCCATGGCGCGGCCAATTCCGGACGCACCCGCGGTGATCAGAACCCGCGCCATTACCGTGGTGCCCCGATCGCACGGCCTAAACCAGCTGGCGCGGCCAGTGCGGCATGAGCTTCGGCCAGTTTCACCAGCGCGGCCTCAACATGAGGGGCTGGTGGCGCAGAGCGCCGGGTCGCCAGATCCACATGCAACAGCATATGCTCGCCTGTAGCCAGCAACCGGTCGCCTTCAAACATCTCGTGCCACAGATGCATCTTCTTGCCCGCGCCCATGATCACCTGAGTTTTGACCTGGATGGCATGGCCCGCATGCACCTCGTCAATATGACGAATATGGGTCTCGGCGGTGAAATAGCTGCCACCCGAGGCAATATACTCGGCGTCGCAGCCGATCATGATCATCAACCGATCCGTCGCATTGGCAAAGGCATCCAAATAGCGGCTTTCGGTCATGTGGCCGTTATAATCGGTCCAGTCCAGCGGCACCGTACGGTTCAACGTCAGCACTGGCTGGGCCAAATCCACCATCTGGTCCACATGGCTCAGCAATCCGGCCTCACCTTCGCGGGCCTTGTCCTGCGCATTCTGCAACGCACCGGCCCCCCAGTCATTGGCCGACATCGCCCGCATCATGCCCACCAGATTGTCGTCGCGAATACGCTCCAGCTCGCGGATAGAATGCATCCCCGACTGCTCATCCGACTGATCGGCGATCAGGTCCACCAGTTCATCCGTGAACTCGGGCACATCCATCAGCTTGGTCCAGGGCGCCGTCAGGCAGGGGCCAAACTGCGCCATGAAATGCTTCATGCCGGCCTCGCCGCCAGCCACACGATAGGTTTCAAACAGCCCCATCTGCGCCCAGCGAATACCAAAGCCATAGCGGATTGCGTTGTCAATTTCCTCGGTCGAGGCAATGCCGTCTTTGACCAGCCACAGCGCCTCGCGCCAAACCGCCTCTAGGAACCGATCCGCGATATGGGCATCGATTTCCTTGCGAACATGCAGCGGATACATGCCAATGCCGCTGATGATCTCCTTGGCGCGCGCAATCACGTCTGCCGGGTTTGCCTCGGTGCCGACCAATTCGATCAGCGGCAGCAGGTAGACTGGGTTAAAAGGATGCGCCACCACGATCTGGCTGGCATTGCCACGACCGTCTTGCAGCTCGGATGGTTTGAACCCGCTGGTCGAGGATCCAATCACCGCATCCGCGCCGCAGTGCTGTTGCAGCTCACCATAGACTTTCTGTTTCAGGTCCAGCCGTTCGGGCACGCTTTCCTGCACCCATGCCGCGCCTTCAACGGCCTCGGCAATTGTCGCATGGAATGTCAACGCGCCCTCGGGTGGCAGCGCAACATTGCCCAACCCCGGCAGACTGCGCCGCGCATTGTCCAATACCTCGCCGATTTTGCGTTCAGCCTCAGGGTCCGGATCAAACACCCGCACGTCCCAGCCGTTCAGCAGGAACCGAGCGGCCCAGCCGCCGCCGATAACTCCGCCACCAATGATTGCTGCTGTTGTCATATTGTTTCCTATTTTCTATATGCCCGCACCAGTCACGGGACGCGCCTGCCCCCAAAGCAAACGCAACTGCTACGCCAATCTTCCGAATGACATTTCAACGTTTAACTTGTCAGAATGTGGGGCTTGTTCAGTGCGCCGGATTACCCAAACACGAATTGCAGCCCAGAGATCAGGATCCAGCCACCGACAAACGCAGTGCCCGCGATCCGGCCTGGCGCCCAAAAATCGCGCAGAGCCAACGCAGTCACTGAACCCAATCCGATTAAGATCGCACAAGTCCACGCCGCCGTTGCCAACCCAATTACTGGAGGCAGAATCGTATTTTTCAACGCTTCCTCTTGCAATCCTACGCCGATCGCGAGCCCCAATGCGAACAAGGCCAGAGCCGAAAGCGGCCCCTTCCACCATGCTGCTTCGGATTGAAGAAATGCAGTCAGTGAAAAAATGGATGCGGTAAAAAACGAAAAGAAAATCATACATATACTATATCCTCTCGTTCCTTACCTGCAACCCTAAAGGGATCGATCTTTGACGGCACACGCCCTCACACCCAACTTACTTCGCCACCGGCGCCCGCTTGACCAGACCCAGCTTCTCACGCACCGCAGCCGGGCCAATCACCCGCGCACCCATATTCTCAATGATGGTGCCCGCGCGCTCGACCAGCTGCCAGTTCTGGGCCAACTCGCCCTTGCCCAGCCACAGATTGTCCTCAAGGCCCACGCGCACATTGCCGCCGCCCAGCACAGCGGCCGCCACATAGGCCATCTGGTCACGGCCCAGCGAGAACGCCGACCAAGTCCAGTCATCCGGTACATTGTTGACCATCGCCATGAAGGTGTTCAGATCGTTTGGCGCGCCCCAGGGCACCCCCATGCACAGCTGCACAAGTGCCGGACCGTCCAGAACGCCCTCTTTCACCAACTCCTTGGCAAACCAAAGGTGGCCGGTGTCAAAGGCTTCGATCTCGGGCTTCACACCCAGATCCGTCATCATCTGACCCATGGCGCGCAGCATGCCCGGTGTATTGGTCATCACATAATCGGCCTCGGCGAAATTCATCGTGCCGCAATCCAGTGTGCAGATCTCGGGCAGGCACTCGGCCACATGCGCCACCCGCGCCGAGGCACCGATCATATCGGTGCCTGCAGTGCTGACTGGCAGTGGGTTTTCCACGTCGCCGAACATCATATCGCCACCCATGCCAGCGGTCAGGTTCAACACCATGTCCACGTCCGAGTCGCGGATACGGTCGGTGACTTCGCGGTACAGACCCAGGTCGCGGCTTGGCACGCCTGTCTCAGGGTCGCGCACATGGCAATGTACCACCGCCGCGCCAGCCTTGGCCGCCGCAATGGCGCTTTCGGCGATCTGCGCTGGTGAGCGCGGCACATGTGGGCTGCGATCCTGGCTGCCGCCCGAGCCGGTCACGGCACAGGTGATAAAGACGTCTTTGTTCATATTCAGAGGCATTTTGCTTTTCCCCACAATGTACAGGGTTTTACCTAGAGTTATCCCCAGGCTCTTCCCCAGTTTCTTGTTTGCGTTGATCCTCACTGTGGCCCAGCCTTGAGGTCCAAACTTTACAATATGCGAATCGTACTTGATGAAATCCGCAAATAACATACTGCAGCCCGAGCACAGACCGCTGAAAACAGCGGTGCTGGTGCTGGACGAATGCAACACCCTGTCCTTTGCCGCCGTGGTCGACCCAATGCGCGCCGCCAACCGGCTGGCCGGGCGACATGCCTTTGACTGGGATTATATCACTGCCACAGACGAGCCCGCGATGCTGACCAGTGGCCTGACAGTGCCGGGCATCCCTCTGGCCCGGTTGCAGGGCTGCGAGTTGCTGATCGTAGTCGCCGGTTTCCAGCTGGCCCGCCACGCCACCCCCAGCCTGCTGGCCGGGCTGCGCCGCATCGCCGCCACCGGTGCGACGATCGCCGGCATCGACGGCGGCCCCTGGCTGCTGGCCGAGGCCGGTCTGCTGGACGGCCATGCCGCCACCACCCACTGGGAGGATCTGGACAATTTCGCCAGCCGCTTCCCCGAGGTCGACACCCGCCAGGATCGCTTTACCCTGTCCGAAGGCCGCCTGACCTCAGGCGGGGCCACCCCTGCGATCGAAATGATGTTGCATATCATTGGCGCACGCCACGGTATTGGCTTCGCTTCCCGTGTCGCCGGACTGTTCCTCTATGATGGTCCCTCTGCCCCGACCCGCCCACAAAGCCGTCTGGGCAGCCAGAAACACAATGCGTTGACCGCCAGGGCGAATGCCTTGATGGAATCGTCGCTGGATGAACCGCTGCCCCTCAGCCACATCGCCGAGAATCTGGGCACCAGCCCGCGCAGCCTGCAGCAACAGTTTCGGCTGCGTCTGAACACGACGCCACAGGACCACTATTTGCAACTGCGTCTGGCCGAGGCCCGCCGTCTGGTGACCGACACCAATCTGCCACTGATGGATGTGGCCATTGCCACGGGCTTCACCTCGCAATCAAGCTTTGCCCGCGCCTTTCGCACCGCTCACGGCAGCACCGCCCGCGATCTGCGCCAGGACAGCAGCCAGCCGGTCCAGCATTAGCGTCCCGGCTCTCGTCATTCGGGCGTCGTTCTCAAGACGGATTTGGGCTCCGCCTGTTCGATCCTGACGGCTCCGCCGGTTCAGACTTGAAACCATCCCCCGGATGGTTTCCGAGACAGCCTTCACCCCCCAGGTCCTTTCCAAGGCTGGCTTGGGGCTCCGCCCGTTCGATCCTGAAATGACCCCCCAGGTCCTTTCCAAGACGGATCTCACTTCATCTGGCCAAAAATATCCCGGGGGTGAATGGGCCGACAGGCCCAGAGGGGGCAGCGCCCCCTCCTTTTCCTTCTTAACGCGACAGTTCAATACGGCATTGGGTGGGCGCGATGGGCCTGATCGATCTCTTGCAAGACCTCATCGCTCAACCGAACATCCACCGCCCCCAAAAGATGCGTCAGCTGTGCTTGGGTGGTGGCCCCGAAAATCGCCGAGGCCATAAAGGGTCGCGTGCCGCACCAGGCCAGCGCCATCTGCACCGGGTCCAGCTGATGGCGAGCCGCGATATCCAGATAATCCGCCACTGCGCCGTAAGTCCGCGGCCCGTCCCGTCCGCCCAGCCCGGGCACCAGCGATTTGCGCGAGCCTTCAGGCACCGCGCCTTTCTGGTACTTGCCACTTAACAACCCCGCCGCCAGGGGTGAAAAAGCCAGCAACCCGACCTCCTCGTTAACGCTCAACTCGGCCAGATCGGTGTCATACAGGCGACACATCAACGAGTATTCATTCTGGATCGAGGCCACCCTGGGCGCCCCGGCCGCCTCGGCCAGGCGCAGCCATTGTGCGGTGCCCCAGGCGCTCTCATTGGACAGACCAAAGGCCCGAATATTGCCTTTGTCCACCTGGGCCTGCAGCGCCTCCAGGCAGTCGACCATATTAGCCAGCGTTTCCTCGCGGTTCTGCGACGACGGATCATAGGCCCAGTTCTTGCGAAACATGTAGCTGCCGCGGTTGGGCCAGTGGAACTGATACAGATCGATGTAATCCGTCTGCAGCCGCTTCAACGAGCCCTCAATTGTGGCGGCGATGGTTTGACTTGAAATCGGTGCACCGTCGCGCACATGCACCAGCCCCTCGCCCGAGTGTTTGGTAGCCAGAATATAGTCGCCCCGCCGACCCGTCTTGGCGTTCCAAGTGCCAATGATCTCTTCGCTACGACCAGTGGTCTCTTTGCGGACCGGATTGACCGGATACATTTCGGCGGTATCGACAAAATTCACCCCCGCTGCCAGCGCATAATCGATCTGCGCATGTGCATCCTGCTCTGGGGTCTGGGTGCCAAAGGTCATTGTCCCGAGACACAGTTCTGAAACTTCTAGTCCGGTGCGGCCTAACGGATTCATTTTCATGGTGCGCATTCCTTTTCTGTCGGGCGCAACCTTAGGGATTCAGCCTATGAGCGCAACCAACTCACATCGCGGCTTGAGGTTACCCGCATAATCAACCAGCCTGTCGCAAACACTCTGTCTTCATTCACTGCAAAAGGACATCCCATGCCACAGATCATCACCAAGGGCATCAAGGCCCTGCTGGCCGAAGCCAATGACAGTGTCACCACCCTGCCAGTGGCTGAGGCCAAAGCGCTCGCCACGGATGACGATTATGTCTTCGTAGACCTGCGTGACATCCGCGAATTGCGCCGCGGCGGGCTGATTCCGGGGGCGTTTTCCTGCCCACGTGGCATGTTGGAATTCTGGATCGATCCCGACAGCCCCTACCACAAGCCCATATTTAATCAGGACAAAACCTATGTATTCTACTGCGCCAGCGCCTGGCGGTCAGCCCTGAGCGCCAAGCAGGCAATGGAAATGGGCTTAAAGCCGGTGATGCATCTTGAGGGTGGCTTTGGCGAATGGGTCAAACAAGGCGGTCCTGTTGTGCCTCAGGAGGGGTGACGTCACAGGGCAGACACCATTATGCTGATTGAGAACAAAAAGAGAACATGCTAAAAATCTCGCATGTCGACTCACGCGCTCCACCCCCCGTCCCACCGCCCCCTTCACCACCGTCACCAGGTCTCAATCTGTGACGGGATTGCCCTGGATTATGGCCGCACCCATGAGGTCTGCGGCCCGGCCCGGCGCAGCTTTGCCCTGTGGCTGGCCGCAGCCACTGCGGGGCCGGTGCTGTGGATCTCTCCCGCCTGGGAAGTGGATCAGCTGAACCCCGACGGGATGATGAATTTTGCCTGCCCCAGCCGTTTTTTGTTTCTGCACACCGCCCGTCAGGATGATCTGCTTTGGGCCACCGAGGAGGCCCTGCGCGCCGGTCAGGTGCCGCTGGTGGTGACAGACCTGCGCGCACCGCCAGCCCTGAAACCGGTGCGGCGCCTGCATCTGGCAGCGCAAAGCGGCGGCCGACACGGGCCACAGCCGCTGGGATTGCTGTTGACACCGGGCACTGGCGGGGCCGCTGGCATCGAAAGCCGCTGGCACCTGGCCCCCGACCACCGGGATCAGCAGCGCCGCTGGCTTTTGCAACGGCTGCGCGCCCGCACCCTGCCGCCGCGCAGCTGGCAGCTGCACCACCCAGCCCCCCGGGCCGGACTGGAGGTGATACACCGACCAACGGCGGTTCGGTCTTGAGGGGCAGACGACATTAAGGACCGGATTTGGCAGGCAGACCTGGTAAGCAGACTTGGGGCTCTGCCCCAAACCCCGGGATATTTTTGGCCAGATGAAGTGAGATCCGTCGTGGAAATGATCTGGGGGGTCATTTCAGGATCGAACGGGCGGAGCCCCAAGCCCGTCGTGGAAAGGACCTGGGGGGGTGAAGGCTATCTCGGAAACCATCCGGGGGATGGTTTCAAGTCTGAACCGGCGGAGCCGTCGGGTCGAACGGGCGGAGCCCCAAGCACCTTTTTGATGTGGAAAAGACGCTGCAGGAAAAGGAGATGCATATTAAAACCATTATCCTTAAGGTAGCGGTCTGGAGGACCTCTAATCCTACGACGCCACGCCCTCATCCTGCTTGCCAGCGCCTGTGCCCTGCCCTCAACGGCGGTGGCGGCGCCCGTTCGCTATGTGTTGGTTTCCGACAAATCGCATGTTGGTTTTAAATTCAAACTGAATGGCATAACACAAAACGGCTCGATGCCGGTTGAACGGGCGGATATCCTCATTGATGCACAGAATCTGGCTGCATCCCGGATAGACGTCACCGTAGCTGCAGCGCGTGCGCGCACCGGGTTGATTTTTGTCACCCAGGCCATGACCGGCCCTGACGTTCTGAATACCGCGCAGTTTCCCACCATCCGATTTGTGTCGCGTCGCATCACCCTGGGCACCTTGGACCGGATCTCGGAGGGTGCAGCGGTCACTGGTGACCTGACATTGCGGGGGGTGACCAGATCGGTCACCTTGCAGGCGGCGTTGTATCGGCAGCCTGGCAGCGCCGCAGATGATTTGAGCCAATTGGATGTGGTCTTGAGCAGCACGTTAAACCGCAACGACTTTGGCGCATCGGGATTTCCCAATCTGGTCGCCGATACCGTCACCCTGGACATTCGCGCCCGGATCAACGCGGTCAAATAAACTGGCCCCAAAAGTCCAAATGCGACATTCCTGTCGAAAACCTATGTACCTCTGCGGCAGGACTAGGCATGGTGCGCAGCTATGCGCCTGATTATATCCTTTGCCGCCTTGTTCCTTTCTGTTGTGCTGTTGCAGCTGTCCACAGGAGGTGTGGGGCCACTGGATGCCATTTCCGGGCTGACCCTGGGGTTCAGCAAAGAGCAAATCGGTCTGCTGGGCTCGGCCCATTTTCTGGGATTTTTCATCGGCTGCTGGTGGTCGCCGCGGCTGATGGGCACGGTGGGACATTCACGCGCCTTTGCCGCCTTTACCGCGCTGGGGGCCATTGGCTTGATTGGCCATACCTTGACCGACAATCCAATGGCCTGGGCGGCCATGCGGATTGCATCGGGGATCTGTGTGGCGGGCTGTTATACCGTGATCGAGGCCTGGCTGAATGCCAAGGTTACCAATGAGAATCGGGGCCGGGCCATGGGCAGTTACCGGATTGTCGACATGGGCGCTTCGCTGGCGGCCCAGTTGATCATCGCGGTGCTGCCACCTGCGGCCTATGTCTCGTACAACATGCTGGCCATTTTGTGCTGCGCTGCGCTGCTGCCATTAACCCTGACCCGCGCCAGCCAGCCCGAGACCCCCAGCGCTCCACGGTTGCGCCCGAAACTGGCCTGGCGCTGCTCGCCCCTGGCGGTGGCCGGTGTGATTGTCGCCGCGCTCAGCTCGGCCTCGTTTCGGATGGTCGGGCCGCTTTATGGTCAAGAGGTCGGTCTGGGCATTGATCAGATCGCGTTTTTTCTGGCCGCCTTTGTGCTGGGCGGTGCCTTGGCGCAATACCCGCTGGGCTGGCTGGCTGACAAATACGACCGCCGCTGGGTGCTGATCTGGCTGTCCGTCGCCGCGATCCTGTCCAGCGGCATCACCATCGGCGCTGCTGGTCTGGGCACCCTTGCGGTGATGACCTCGGCGGGATTGTTTGGCTTTACCACCTTTCCGATCTTCTCGGTCTCGGCGGCCCATGCGCATGATTTCGCCAAGTCAGATGAGCGGGTCGAGCTGTCGGCCGCCCTGATGTTCTTCTTTGCCCTTGGCGCCATTGCCAGCCCGTTTGTGGCCTCGGCGCTGATCGAAAACTATGGGCCAAGTGCATTGTTTTCGATGATCGCCCTGGGTCATCTGGGATTGATTAGTTTTGGCCTGAGCCGGATGCGCGCCCGGCCGACCCCTGAAGAACGCACAAAATATGTCTATGCGCCGCGCACCTCGTTTGTCATCGGCCGCCTGCTGAAGCGCAGCCGCAAGAAATTGTGACGCGAAGACCGGTCAGACTAGATACACGCATAGGGTTATGCGATTGAACTGCCGACTGTGGCGCCTATAAGCTTTGATCATGTATTTAAACAGACCTCCGTATTCTTACCGCAATGATCACGAAATTCCCGCATTCACGGACATTGGGCCGGTCTGCGTCATGGACGCGCATTGCGCACTCTGTGCGCGTGGTGCCAAGTGGATCGCCCATAATGATCGCAACACAGACTTCAAAATTGTGCCGTTGCAATCGGAATTGGGCAGAGCCCTGATGACCCACTATGGCATGGACCCCGAGGACCCGACCTCCTGGCTTTATCTCACCGAGGGTCGCGGTTATGCTTCGCTGGATGCATTGATCCGCGTTGGCCATAGATTGGGACGTGGCTGGAAGCTATTGGCCATTCTGCGGCTGATCCCGCAAAGCCTGCGCGACATCCTCTACCGCAGTGTTGCCAGAAACCGCTACCGCTGGTTTGGCACCGCAGATCTGTGCAACCTGCCCGATGCCGAAGTACAAAAAAGGCTGATGGTGTGAAAATTCTTATTCTTGGCGGCTATGGCGTGTTTGGCGGTCGGCTGGCCGAATTGCTGTCGGACATCCCCGAAATTCACATGCTGATCTGTGGTCGCAGCCTTGATCGTGCAACGCAGTTTTGTGATACCTTTCAGGGGGCCGCAACTGTGCAACCTGTCCAGCTTGATCGCGGCGCACTGGATCAGCACATGGACAGGCTGCGCCCCGATCTGGTCATTGATGCCTCGGGGCCGTTTCAGCAGTATGGCGATGAGGGTTATGTGGTCATCGCGGCCTGTCTTCGCTTCAAAGTCAGCTATCTGGACTTGGCTGATGCCGCGGAATTCGTGTTTGGGGTGTCCCAATTTGATCAAGCGGCCAAAGACGCTGGTATTTTCATCCTGTCGGGGGTCAGCAGTTTTCCGGTCCTGACCGCCGCCGTCCTGCGCGAGGTCTCCAAGACCATGACAGTTGAGACTGTCCATGGTGGCATTGCGCCCTCGCCCTATGCGGGGATAGGTCTGAATGTCATGCGCGCGGTGCTCGGCTATGCCGGCGGACCGGTGAAACTGACCCGGGATGGCATGCATATCACAGCGCGCGGTCTGACTGAAAGCAAGCGATATACAATTGCCGTGCCCGGTCATTTGCCGCTCAAGAATATCCGCTTTTCGTTGGTCGATGTGCCTGAATTGCAGGTTCTGCCGCCTGAATTCCCCGAGCTTAAGACGATCTGGATGGGGGCTGGGCCGGTGCCCGAGATCCTGCACCGCATGTTGAACCTGCTGGCACGGGCCCGGGCCACGTTCAACTTGCCCAGCTTTGTCACGCTGGCCCCGTTGTTCTATAAGGTCCTGAACCTTATGAGGTTTGGCGAACACCGTGGCGGAATGTTTGTCCATGTGACCGGGCAGCGCGATGGGGTGACCACTGAACGCTCCTGGCACCTTTTGGCCG
Source organism: Parasedimentitalea marina (assembly GCF_004006175.1). Taxonomy (GTDB): domain Bacteria; phylum Pseudomonadota; class Alphaproteobacteria; order Rhodobacterales; family Rhodobacteraceae; genus Parasedimentitalea; species Parasedimentitalea marina. The sequence continues at coordinate 1,128,142 of NZ_CP033219.1, read as the reverse complement.
AAGGCGATGATGGCCCCTATATACCGTCGATGGCCATTGAGACCATTGTCCGGAAACATCTGAACGCCGAGCCCCCCGAACAGGGCGCCCGTCCGGCAACGCAGGCCCTGACGCTTGCTGACTATCAGGCGCAATTTGACAAGCGGACCATATTTATGGGATTTCGCGACCCGCCAAAGACCACTGCGCCCCTGTACCGGCAGGTCCTTGCAGGCGCTTTTGACAGGCTGCCACCGCAGGTTCAGGCCCTTCACGACGACACAGCAGCGCGCACATGGGCGGGGACGGCCACTGTGCAACGCGGCACCGGCATACTGTCCAAAGCACTGGGGAAACTCATTGGTTTGCCAAAAGAGACCGATCACTGTCCGGTCAAAGTCCAGTTCGATCCGCATAAGGGCGGCGAGAGATGGACACGTACCTTTGGCACCAAATCCTTTTCTTCGCTCCAGTTCCCAGGCACCGGCCGCAACGCCCAGCTGTTGGTCGAGCGGTTCGGCCCTATCGACGTGGCACTTGCCTTGGTGCTAGAGGACGACAAATTATTCCTGATCCCGCGCCGATGGTCGCTGCTGGGCATACCATTGCCCAACATGTTCTTACCGGCGGGCAAAAGCTATGAGATGCAAAAGGACGGGAAATTCCACTTTGATGTCGAAATTTCAGCCCCGTTGATTGGCTTGATTGCCGCCTATCAAGGGGTGCTGACACTCAGCCCACAGCCGTAGCCCGATGCGCGTATAAGCGATAGCAGCCAACCGGCCCAGCGTTCTTCGCCGAAATATATAGTGGATCAGGCAGGACAATCTCAGGGCCGAACAGAATCCGGCCCTGACCAAAAACTCAAACCTGAACCCTTAGTTCACTGTGACGTCCGATGCGTCCTCGGGTCCGGTCTCATCTGTCTCACTTGCCTTGGACGGCGCTGACAAAGCGCCATTGGCAAGACCGCTGACACCGTTCTCCATGGACAGACCCAGTTCTTCGCCCAGCTTCTTCAGGGCTGGCATCTGCACTGCCATGCCCATGATCGAGTCGAGCGCCTGATTGACCACTGGCTTTTCACTGTCACCTCCGCCGGCCCCACCCGAGGCGCCTGCGCCGTTGCCGCCAATGCCGCTGACCTGATGGATCTTGATCGAGTCGATCTTCTCGGCCGGTTTGACCATTTCAGCAATGATTCCTGGCATCGCTTCGATCCGCGCCATGTCAACCCGCATGCGGATCTGATCCACGGACAGCACATTGTCGGCTTCGACGATTGCGCGCTTACCTTCGGCTTCGGCCAGCATGTCGTTCTTTTTAGCCTCAGCGCGAATGTTCAGCGCATCGGCTTCGGCCTGGGCTTCCTCGCGGCGGGCATCTGCCCGGTCCGCTGCTGCGTCCTTTTCAGCCAGCGCTGACAACCGAATAGCGGTGGCCTGACGTTCGGCCTCCTGGGTGGCCTCGATCAGCACAATCTGCTTCTGGCGCTCGGCTTCGGCGACTTCACGGGCGGTGGTCACCGACTCGGTTGCCTTTGTGGCTTCGGCCCGGGCCAGATCCGCCGAGGCCCGCGCCCGGCTTTCTTCCTCAGATTTCTGAGCAACAATAATCTGGCGTTCCTGCTCGGCCACCTCCAGCTCACGCTCTTTGCTGATCTCAGCCTCACGAATTTTACGTTCGCGCTCAATATCAGCCGAGCGAATGGATTCTTCACGTGCAATACGCGCATGCTCTTTTGATTGCTCAGAACTTTCATTGTGTTTGGCAATCTCGGCTTCTTGCGCCGCCCGCAACAATTCCACCTGCTGGACCTGTTCGATCCCGGCCTGCATTTCATCCTGCTCAATCCCCAGACGCTCGCGCTCGGCCTCCATATGGGCGCGGCGCACCGCCACCTGCGCTTCGGCCTCAATCTGGGCGCGTTCTTTCTTTGACTTAGCGATCACTTCGGCCAGCTTGCGCATGCCCACCGCGTTAAAGGCGTTGTTTTCATCCAAAGCCTCAAACGGGGTCTGATCCAGCGCGGTCAGCGAGACCGATTCTAAGGACAAGCCGTTCTTCAACAGGTCCTCGGACACCGCATTCTGCACCTCTTGCACAAAGTCGGCGCGCATTTCATGCAGCCCGTCCATGGTCATCTGCGCTGCCACCGCCCGCAGGCCATCAATCAACTTACCCTCGATCAACTCCCGCAATTGGTTCACATCAAAGGTGCGGTCGCCAAGCGTTTGAGCGGCACGGGCGATGCCCTCTTCAGTGGCGTTGACCGAGACATAGAATTCGACGCCCACATCAACCCGCATCCGGTCTTGTGTGATCAGCGCCGCGTCACCGTTGCGCTGCACCTCAAGGCGCAGGGTTTTCATATTGACCGGGCTGACCTCGTGCAGCAATGGCACCACAATGGTACCGCCATCCATGATCACCCGTTTTCCGCCGGCCCCGGTTTTAACCAGACTCACCTCGCGGGTAGAACGCCGATAAAGGCGGCCCATAACCAAACCTAATAGGATCAAAAAAACCAGAAAACTGGCGACGGAAATCAACATAAACTCAAACTGCATGAGTTACCTCCAAAAAATAGGTTTCAAAAAACGATCAGTCGGACAGACCGATCAAAACATAAGTGCCGCTGCGACGATCGCGCAGCACCATGACCTCTGTTCCCTGTGTCAGGGTTTCATCATCGCGCAGGGGTTCAGCCCGCAGGTGATGCGCATTGCCGAACCGGTCGATGACCCGCACCTCAGCCGGGCGACCACGCGCGGCAGTGCCCTGGGTTATGATACCACGGCGACGGCCCAATTGATCCATCGACGAGACCTCGGTTTCGGTCTGCGGCAACAGCCGGGCAAAGACCCCACCAAAGCCACGCGCAAACCACAGGCCAAAGGCCCCCGCAGGTACAGCCGCCAGTAAGGCCGGGGCCGTTAGGCCGAACAGCTCTTGCAGGGCAATTTGCAGGCCCAGGCCACTCAGGCCAAAGCCCATCAACAGCGCCGCCAGCCAGATCAATGTCGGCATTTTGCCAAGACCCAGCCAACTGGCCAGCCCCCCACTGACCTCGACACCGGTCTCGGCATCAAATTCAGCCAGTTCGAGGTCGGCGGGATCCACCAAGGCCCCTTCGGCATCAAGGTTCAGATTAAAATCACCCAGATCAGGCGCATCACCGATATCAAGACCAGCATCACTGTCACCCGTCATGAAACTGCCGCCCAGCAACAAGGCCACCAGTTCAAGCCCCATCAGGCCGAACAAAAGCGCCAGAGCAAAGGAAAAAGGTGCAAATGCACCTCCGAGCAGGAAGTCAAACATATATGGGCCGCCAATCAGTTGGTATGCAAAGGTATACAGTAGAAATGGGAGCCGCATGTACTGTTTTCAAGAGGTTAGGAAAAAAATCCCCGACCACATGTCAAAATACGCTCCCTTACTTCCAATGACATACACGACCAAAGGCCCGCCGTCAGCTGTGAAAACAAGGGGAATCTCTGGGAACCCGGCGCAGGGGGATTTCTTACCGGGCAGAGTTGCGCTAAACGGGCTGTCAGACAGCTAGGCGGAAACCTGATATGGCACGAATTCTCATTACCTCGGCGATCCCTTATATCAACGGGATCAAACATCTGGGCAATCTGGTGGGCAGTCAGCTGCCAGCCGATTTATATGCCCGCTACCATCGTGGCCGTGGCAATGAAGTGATGTTTCTCTGCGCCACCGACGAACACGGCACCCCGGCCGAGCTGGCTGCCGCCAAGGCAGACAAACCAGTCGATGAATTCTGCGCCGAGATGCACCAGGTTCAGGCCGGTATCGCCAAGGGGTTTGGCCTTAGCTTTGACCATTTTGGCCGCTCAAGCAGCCCGCAGAACCACAAGCTGACCCAGCATTTCGCAGGCAAACTGGCCGAAAACGGCCTGATCCGCGAAGTGGTCGAAAAGCAGGTCTACTCTAACGCCGATGGCCGTTTTCTGCCGGACCGCTATATCGAGGGCACCTGCCCCAACTGCGGCTACGACAAGGCGCGCGGCGACCAATGCGAGGAATGCACCAAGCAGCTGGACCCCACCGACCTGATCGACCCACGCTCTGCCGTGTCGGGATCGATCGACCTTGAGGTGCGCGAGACCAAACATCTGTACCTGTGCCAATCCACCCTGAAGGACCAGCTGGACGATTGGATCAATTCGAAACATGACTGGCCAGTGCTGACCACCTCGATTGCCAAGAAATGGCTGCATGACGGTGACGGGCTGCGTGACCGGGGCATCACCCGCGATCTGGACTGGGGCATTTCGGTCAAAAAAGGTGATCAGGACTGGCCCGGCATGGACGGCAAGGTGTTCTATGTTTGGTTTGATGCCCCTATCGAATACATCGCCTGCGCAGGCGAGTGGGCCGAGGCCAATGGCAAGGCTGACACCGACTGGCAGCGCTGGTGGCGCACCGACAAGGGCGCGGACGACGTCAAATATGTGCAGTTCATGGGCAAGGACAACGTGCCCTTCCACACCCTGTCCTTTCCGGCGACCATTCTGGGCTCGGGCGAGCCATGGAAACTTGTGGACCACCTGAAATCGTTCAACTACCTGAATTATGACGGCGGCCAGTTCTCGACCTCGCAGGGGCGCGGCGTCTTCATGGATCAGGCACTGGAGATCCTGCCGGCCGACTACTGGCGCTGGTGGTTGCTGTCACACGCCCCCGAAAGCTCGGATTCGGAATTCACCTGGGAAAATTTCCAGCAATCGACAAACAAGGATCTGGCCGACGTACTGGGCAACTTTGTCAGCCGCATCACCAAATTCTGCCGCGCCAAGTTTGGCGAAGTGGTGCCCGAGGGCGGCGCATATGGTGAACAAGAACTGGCGCTGATCGCTGAACTGACCACCCGCATCCGCGCTTATGAGACCCAGATGGAGGCCATCGAGGTCCGCAAATCGGCGCAGGAGCTGCGCGCGATCTGGGTGGCCGGCAACGAATATCTACAAAGCGCCGCACCCTGGTCGACCTTCAAAACCGACCCGGAGAAAGCCGCGACGCAGGTCCGCATGGGTCTGAACCTGATCCGCCTTTATGCAGTGCTGAGTGCCCCCTTCATTCCCACCGCTGCCGCCAGTATGCTGAGTGCGATGAACACGCTGGACACCCGCTGGCCGGACGATGTAGCCGCCGCGCTGGACGCGCTGCCCGCTGGCCACGATTTTGCAGTGCCCGAGGTTCTGTTTGCCAAAATCACCGACGATCAGGTCGAGGACTGGCGACAGCGGTTCTCTGGGGTTCGCGACTAAACGGCATCGCCCATCCCACCATGACTACGCAAACGCGCCCCTATTTGGGCGCGTTTTTTTGTGTCCAATCAATCCGTAACTGCGGGACGGCAAACCCGCCGTTGCACGCGAGTGCCATGGAATTTTTTAAGAAGTTTATATCTGAGTAAAAAACTCAGGTTGACATACCTGAGTAAATAAATCAGGTTAGTCCCAATCCAGCCAGCCTGTGTATTTTCAGGTCAGCCCACACAGCAACAAACACATTAGATCGTACCATGCCGCACAGTATTTTTTCCGGGCAGAAACCCCAGCCATCAGCGCCGATCCAGCCCATGCAAGATCCGCTTTGGACGTTGGTTTTAACTGAGCCGGAAACCCTGTCTGGCTTTTGTCTGGACTGGATCCAGGACCGGGCCGATCTCAACACAGGGCGACCAACATGAATATGCACGTATCCGAAGTGGCGGCTCCCACTACCGAAGTATTCCCAACGTACCACGCCGAGGATCTGACACGCGGTGGCATCCAGGCCCGGATTCTGTTGAACGGCCAGATCTACTGCCTGCGCATCACCCGCGCCGGAAAACTGATCCTGACGAAATGAACCAAGTTACACAGGCCCGTGGAGGCGCCACCGTTGGCGTTCTCTCCGAACTGACCTCCGTTGAAGCGACCGCTGTGCGTCACCTGCGTCAGTGGTTTACCACTCCCGAAACCCGTCTGGAAATGCGTGATGATGTGACCAAGGCGTTGGGACCAGATCTTTCAGACATCGCCATCGAAACCTTTGGCAAACTTTGCATGCTCTGCGTTCAACACGGGCGCCGCCCGCTGGTCCGTCACGGCATGACCTGTTCCTGCCTGGGTGCGGATGAAAACTGTTTCGCCAATATGATCGCCGCCGCCGCGGATGGCCAGATCGAGGACACTCTGATGTTTGCCTCGCTGATCGTGCGCCCGTCCAGAGCACGCGAATTGCTGCCGCTGGCATCGCAATTTGGCCATTTGCTTCGGCAGATGACCACCTCAGTGCCGCCCAGCGCGGTCCAGAGCCCCGTTTTAAACACACTGCACTAATGCAGCACCCACCAAGGACTCATTTTGATGAAAACACTGACACTTGCCGGCACTGCCTTGACGGTTTTGGCTGCCGGATCCACGTCTGTTATCGCCGCCGACACAGCCGCAGTACTGACCAATTACTCCAATATCGCTGAAGCCAAATACCAGGACAGCCTGACCACGGCCATGGACCTGCAATCCGCCGTCGAGACCCTGCTGGCCTCTCCTTCAGCCGAAACCCTGGACGCGGCCCGCTCCGCATGGCTGGCCGCGCGCGTGCCATATCAGCAGTCCGAAGTGTTCCGCTTTGGCAATGCCATCGTTGATGACTGGGAAGGCAAAGTAAACGCCTGGCCGCTGGATGAAGGCCTGATCGATTATGTCAGCACCTCATATGGCGGACCATCGGACGAAAACGCCCTGGCGGTTCTGAACGTCGTGGCCAACCCCTCGTTTGAACTGTCCGGCAAAACCATCGACGCCTCCGACATCACTCCAGCCCTGCTCGAAAGTGAACTGCACGAGGCTGACGGTGTCGAGGCCAACGTCGCAACCGGATACCACGCCATCGAATTCCTGCTTTGGGGCCAAGACCTGAACGGCACCAACCACGGCGCGGGCAACCGCCCCTTCACCGACTATGCCATCGGCGCTGACTGCACCAACGGCAACTGTGACCGTCGTGGCGCTTATCTGAAGGCGGCAACCGAGCTGCTGATTTCTGATCTGGATTGGATCGCCGCCCAGTGGGCTATCGATGGTCAAGCCCGCACCATTCTGCTGGCAGACGAAAATGCTGGCATTTCGGCCATGCTGACCGGCATGGGCTCGCTGTCTTATGGCGAACAAGCGGGTGAGCGTATGCGTCTGGGCCTGATGCTGAACGACCCCGAAGAAGAGCATGATTGCTTCTCGGACAACACCCACAACAGCCACTACTATGACGGCAAAGGGGTGCAGAACGTTTACTTGGGCGAATACACCCGCGTGAACGGCGAGGTTGTCTCGGGTGCATCGCTGTCCGATCTGGTTATGGCTGTAAACAAGGACCTGGACGCCGAAATGCGCACCAAGCTCACCACCACCATGGACGCTTTGGGCGCCATGAAAGCTGCGGCTGATGGTGGCTTCTCGTACGATCAGATGCTGGAGCAAGGCAACGCCAAAGGCCAAGCGCTGATCATGGATGGCATCAACGGTTTGGTTGACCAAACCAAGTCAATCGAACGTGTTGTCTCCACTTTGAAACTGGACGGTATCGAGTTCGAAGGCTCCGACTCGCTGGACAACCCATCGGCGGTTTTCAACTAAGCCTCCCAGGATGGACCTGCTTTTCCGGGCAGGTCTATGGGGCTGTTCAATAACCAATGGATTTTCCCACAAAAAAGACTTTTCCGAACAGCCTCAAAGGGTCGCGATATCTCTCGCGACCCTTATCAATTTGCATAGTCTGCGCCCACTACTGTGCTCACGTGCTAGCCTGCTTCACAAGTTCTTCCACCATGGTTTCAAGTTTCGGTTTCAAATGCTTGGCCAACTTGAGCGTCGCTCTGTTCAAGCGATTTGGTTTTCCAACCTCCCCGCCCCAGAAATTCCTCTTGCCACGCCCTGGCACTACCGTCTCGATACTGGCGTAGGGATATCCATTTCCTACATCCAAAAAAAGCGCCTCGGCGGTGTTGCTCCCTGGATCATAAGATACCACCAACACGTAGTCCAAATGACGGGACGCCGCTAGCTGACGGATTTTCAATTGGTTCATCCCGTAGCGTCGGATCTCCAACATATTTGCCTCTAAAGGTCCAAGATGCACAACGCTACCAAGCGCGTCAGTTAAGCCTTCAGTGTACAAGGCCCTCTCGTTATCGGGCATGTTTGTCAGATCTCCATAGACCAAGCGAACCACCCCCGTTCGAGCTGGGAAACTCAGATCCGGCTCATATGCAGCAAATTTTGCCACCTCCGGATCGACAATGCCACTTTCCGCAAGATAGGCACGCCCCGAGGTACTTTGAACCTCTGGTGAACAGGCAGCAATAAACAGTGCTGTTGTTAGTATTATTGTCCGTAACATAGTGATCTCCGATAAATGTGCAATGTGCACATGTCACATTTGGACTTTCCCGTCTACAAAAAATGTGCAATCAACACATTTATGGAGAATATTCTTGATCGCTTGTTCCGCCCAGTTGCCCGCCTTGCGATTGCCAAGGGGTTGCGCTTTGCCGAGGTGGCAGAGAGTCTACGTCGATCGTACATTGATGTTGCCAGAGATCTGGCCGGACCAGATGCCAATGTCAGCAAGCTCAGCATGATGACAGGGCTTCAGCGACGGGATGTGACACGCCTGCTAGAATCTCAAGTCTCTGCGGAACCAAAAACACCAGACCAACTACCACGCTTGGTGGCGCGTTGGCTTGCTCAATTCGATGGCGCACCGCTCCCACAACACGGCCCGGATGCGTCTTTTGACGCCCTCGCCAGATCAATACGCAAAGATGTTCACCCAAGATCAATGCTAGACGCCCTGATCGCAGCGGGAACCGTGTCGGTCTACGCCGGTGAAGTAAATTTGCTAAAAAAAGCCCACGTACCTCTCGAAGGTTCAGATGAACAAATTCGCTACCTGGGGGAAAATATCGGCGATCACCTTGCAACTGCTGTTGGAAATGTTCTGGGGGACACACCCGCCTATGATTTGGCCGTCCACTACAACGGACTAAGTGTCGAAGCCGTCAAAGAGCTCGAGGAGTTATGGCGCATACGAATGGGACCGGTTTTGCGAGAATTGAATGCCCGTGCGCTTGAATTTCAAGAGAATGAAAATGGACCTGCTCGCTTCCGCGGGGGTGGTTATTTCAGGTTAGAGGTTGAAGAATGAGAACTGTTTTTGTGCTTATATTGCTTCTTGGGCTTGCCGCATGCGCCAGCGTCTCCCCTTGCCCAGATCGCCAGCCGGATGGCGGCATTGGAGGAACAGGTGAGTGTAAGAGCGAAACAATTGCGCTAGCGGGTTACGACCTAAAACCCGATCCACCAAGACATATTTAGGCAGACTTACACATTTTAGAAATTTTCCCGCCGACAATCCTGACAATATAACTAAGAATAATACTTGTATTCCGAGTATTTTTGTCGGAATACAAAATCAAATGATGCACGACACTCATTCGGCAGGACTAGAACAATGATCGTTTGCCACTGCACTCGGATCTCAGATCACGATATTCACGCTGCGGTGGATTGGATGCGCAGCGCGGATCCCGACGCCATCATCACCCCTGGAAAGGTCCACCACCCCTTTGGCAAAACAGCGGATGATGGCGGATGTAGGCCGCTCTTCCTCGGCACAATGCGCGCCAAGACTAACCTCAGGGTACCTGCTCAGCTGGCAAATCTGCGCAGCGGGTTATCCAATGAGAGTGATGATGAAGGGCGACGCCAAGGTACTCGACTATCTGAACAAAGCACTGCGCCATGAACTGACCGCCGTAAGCCGGTATTGGCTGCATTACAGGCTGCGAGACGACTGGGGCCAGGGCAGCATGGCCAAGAGAAGCCGCGAAGAAAGCATCGAAGAGATGGAGCACGCGGACAAACTGATTGAAAGGATCATATTTCTGGAAGGTCACCCAAACCTCCAAAAGCTAGACCCATTGAAGATCGGACAAACACCAAAAGAAGGCCTCGAATGCGAGCTGAACAAAGAAGCTCGCGATGTCTGCAAAGAGGCTGGTGATGATGTCTCGATGGGATTGTTCGAAACCGTGATGAAAGACGAAGAGGGTCATATCGACTTCCTCGAAATACACCTTGAATTACACGACAGAATTGGTGCTGAAAACTTTGTTCAACTCAACGCGACCAAATTGGAAGACGCAGATTAAGGCAACAACGGTTGCCGCCCTTGCAGCGACCACCCCCGTTCAGGCACTGGACCTGAATGCCCTGCAATTGAGTGACCCCCACCTCAACATCACTCCGCGCACCGATACCGAACAGACCCGGATCACATCCGTGACTGCACCGGCTGTTTCATTTGATGCAGCAGAGCAATTCGAACAAAATCAGGCAGGCGCCGCCACTGTACGCGCCCGCATCGATGACGAGGCCTTTTCCCAGCACTCGGCCAATATCAGCTTTGAACAAGAGCTGGAGTTCAAACTCGGCAACGGGTTGTTCAAGAAAATCTGGGTCTTTTCGCCGGCTTCCACCCTTGCCTCTGATGGCTTAGGCCCGCTGTATAACGCCCGGTCCTGCCAGCGCTGCCACATCAAAGATGGTCGCGGCCATATCCCGCAAGGCGCCGATGACAGCGCCGTCTCGATGTTCCTGCGCATCTCCATTCCCGGTGATACACCTGCTGAAATGGCTGCGGTGCACGACTACATCGGCATGGCTCCAGATCCCAACTACGGCACCCAATTACAGGACTTCTCGCCACCGGGCATGGCGCCGGAATATCAGTTCTCGGTCACCTATAAGGATGTCGAAGTCTCCCTGTCCGGTGGCGAGGTCGCGACACTGCGCGCGCCCAGCTATCAGGCTCTCAACCTGGGCTATGGACCATTGCATGCTGATGCCATGTTGTCGCCAAGAGTGGCCCCGCCGATGATCGGCCTGGGTTTACTCGAGGCCATTCCTGTTGAGGACATTCTGGCCCAAGCCGATGAAGACGACGCCAATGGTGACGGCATTTCCGGGCGCCCCAATCTGACCTGGTCGGCTGAGTATGATCAGGTCATGCTGGGCCGCTTTGGCCTGAAATCGGGCCAACCCACGGTGCACCAGCAATCCGCCGGCGCTTTTTCCGGCGATATCGGCATTTCAACCCCGCTGTTTCCAGACCCATGGGGCGAATGCACCGAGGCGCAAACAGACTGCCGCGCGGCACCCCACGGTGACGAAGATGCCCGCGATACCGAAATCGACCAGCCCAACATGGATCTGGTGACTTTCTACAGCCGCAATCTCGGCGTCCCTGCCCGGCGTGATCGCGACGATCCACAGGTTCTGCGCGGCAAACAAGTGTTCTATGACACCGGCTGCACCAGCTGCCACACACCTAAATTTGTTACCGCCCGCCTGACCGACCGCCCCGAACACAGTTTTCAGCTGATCTGGCCCTACTCGGATCTGTTGCTGCATGACATGGGTGAGGATCTGGCCGACAACCGCCCCGAGGGGCGTGCCACAGGGCGTGAATGGCGCACGCCGCCGCTTTGGGGTGTTGGCCTCACTCAGCAGGTTTCGGAGCAGGCCGGCTTTCTGCACGACGGCCGCGCCCGCACCCTGCTCGAGGCGGTGCTTTGGCATGGGGGCGAGGCACAGGTCGCACGCGACACCGTTGTGCAACTCGCCCCCGAAGACCGCGCTGCCCTTATTCGCTTTCTGGAAAGTCTCTAAATCATGCGCGTCACAGTCCTCACCCTTGCTGTTGGCCTCAGCCTGTCGTCACTCTGCGCCCGCGCAGATATGGTGGACGATATCCTGGACCAGCAGATACTGCCCGGCATGACAACCCTTGCCAGCAGTGCCCACCAATTGTCGCAGGTCGCGCAGACCGACTGCCAGCCCGGTTCAGCCCAATTGCGTGACGCCTATGGGGTTGCCTTTGATGCCTGGATCTCGGTCAGCCACCTTCGTTTCGGCCCCACCGAGACCGACAACCGCGCCTTTGCACTGGCCTTCTGGCCAGACAGCCGCAGCAAGATCCCCAAGGTACTGTCCCAGATCATCACCAAGCCCGCACCGTCACTGGACCTGCCCTCAGAGTTTGCCAGCTACTCGATCGCGGCACGCGGGTTCTATGCGTTGGAGTTCCTGCTTTATGATTCGGTGTTGAGCAGTCACGGCACAGCAGCAGCGCGCTGCCGCCTGACACGGGCCATCGCGCAGGACATCGCCAGCACCACTGACGCCATCCTGTCCGACTGGCAGGACACCTACGCCGCGCAGATGCGCAGCCCCACAGACCGCTATCAATCCGAGGCCGAGATCAAACAGGAACTATTCAAAGCCCTGACCACGGGCTTTCAGGTCACTGCCGATATGCGTCTGAGCCGCCCGCTGGGCAGCTTTGACCAGCCCCGCCCCAACCGCGCTGAAGCCCGCCGGTCAGGCCGCAGCCTGCGCCATGTTCGGCTGTCCCTGCAAGCACTAGAGCCGCTTGCCGTGACTTTGGCCGGCGACAACGCAGATCTGGCCGAAGCATTCCGGGCCGGGTTCGCCACGGCCCTTAGCGCCACCGCCCGTCTGGACGATCCCAGCTTTGCCGGTGTCGCAGATCCCAGCAGCCGGTTCCGGATTGAAGCCCTGCAAAACCAGGTCAACGCGCTGCGCGGCCTTGCCGAAACCGATCTGGGCCCGTCACTGGGGGTTGATGCGGGTTTCAATTCACTGGACGGTGACTGATATGGGGTCTCGCAGACAGTTCCTCGCTGGCCTGCTGGCCACCGGACTGGCGCCGCAAGCCAGCTGGGCGGATTTGGGCTGCCCGACCTATCTGTCAGCTGCCAAACAATCAGGCGGAGCCTATGTCCTTGCCGGGCTGGCCGCGCAGGGAGACCTGCTGTTTTCCTGCCCGTTGCCAGATCGTGGCCACGCCGCCAGTGCCCATCCCATCCGCCCCGAAGTGGTTGGGTTTGCCCGCCGTCCGGGGCGTTTTGCAGATGTCATCGACTGTCGCAGCGGGACACGGCTGGCCCGGCTAACGCCCCCCACCGGGCATCATTTTTACGGGCACGGTTGCTTTAGTCCCGACGGCAGCCGCCTGTATACCACTGAAAACGAATATGGCACCAGCCGCGGGGTGATCGGGGTTTGGGACAGCACTGACAGCTACCGCCGCATCACCAGCTTTGCCTCGGGCGGCATCGGGCCCCATGAGGTGCTGCTGCGACAGGATGCACCCGGCCTGGTCGTTGCCAATGGCGGCATCCAGACCCATCCCGACAAGGGCCGCGACAAGCTGAACCTCGACACCATGCGGCCCAACCTGTCCTATCTGGGGTTTGACGGCAGCGTCGATGACCAAATCCAGCTACCAGATGACCTGCACCAAAGCTCGATCCGCCACCTGGCGATGCGGGCTGACGGCACAGTTGGCTTTGCCATGCAATGGCAGGGTGCGCCGGGCGCCGACGTGCCCATCGTTGGTGTCCATAGACCCGGTTCTGCACCGCGCCTGCTGGCCGAAGATGACCCCCGCCTGCGCAATCTGAATGGCTATGGCGGCTCTCTTCAGTTCTCGGCGGACGGAACGACCATCGCCGTCACCTCGCCCCGTGGCGGCGTGGTGCAAATCTTCAACGTGGCCTCTGGGGGTTTACTGCAAGAACACCATCTTAATGACGTCTGCGGGTTGGCCACCAACAAGAGCGGCTTCCTTGCCAGCAGCGGCACCGGCAGCCTTGTCGCGCTGACCAGAACCACGATGACGCCTTTGGCCCAAGCCAACCTGCGCTGGGACAATCACCTGATCCGCCTGATCTAAGATCACTGGCCTGTCCCGTTAAACCGCCACCGGCTAAAATTGCCAACTCGAAAGTGACTCGAAAACAATTAGTGACATTACGAAAATAACCCACTAGAACGCCGGTGAAGGGACATCCCATGGACGCTGACAGCCGCCACACCGAAATTCTGAAACTTCTGGACACCCAAGACCGGGTCGAGGTCGAAGACCTGGCCACCCGGTTTGACGTCTCCCTGCAAACCATACGGGCAGACCTGCGCGACCTAAGCGCGCGCAACGCGCTGTCGCGGGTGCATGGTGGTGCTGTCCGTATCAGCTCGGCTGCCAATCGCGTCTACGCTGACCGCCGCAAGATCAACGCCACTGGCAAACGCGGAATGGCGGATATCGCGGCGGATCTGATCCCGGAAAACTGCTCGATCTCGCTGAATATCGGCACCTCAACCGAACAGGTTGCCCGCGCCCTGGCCGGTCACCGGGGGCTCACCGTCCTGTCGAACAACATAAACATCATCAACGCAATGATTGGCGGCCAGACCAAAGAGCTGATCCTGGTTGGCGGAACAGTGCGCCAAAGCGATGGCGCCATTGTCGGCGAGGACGCGGTGGAGTTCATCTCCCGCTACAAGGTGGACTTTGCCATCATCGGTGCCTCGGCCCTGGACGCCGATGGTGCCGTGATGGACCACGACGCCCGCGAGGTTTCGGTGGCCCGCGCCATCCTGCGGAATGCCCGCACCAAGGTTCTGGTCTGCGACAGCAGCAAATTCCAACTTTCGGCCCCGGTGCGCATCTGTTCGGTGGCCGATCTGGACGTGGTGATCACCGATCAGCCTGTCCCAACTGACTTTGCCAAGGCCGCGACCCTGTCTGGCACTCGCATCCTGACTGTCGGTCAAAACGAAAGTAACGAAAATGACTGATCACCCAATCACAGACCTCTTCATCATCGGCGGCGGTATCAACGGCTGCGGCATTGCCCGCGACGCTGCCGGGCGCGGCATGTCCGTCACCCTGGCTGAAATGAACGATCTGGCCTCGGCCACCTCTTCGGCTGCGACCAAACTGTTCCATGGCGGCTTGCGCTATCTGGAGTATTTTGAATTTCGTCTGGTCCGCGAGGCCCTGATCGAGCGTGAAGTGCTGCTGAAGGCGATGCCGCATATTTCCTGGCCAATGCGCTTTGTACTGCCATTCCACAGCGATATGCGGTTTGACAACGACACTCCGACGTCCAAGCTGCTGTCCGGCATCATGCCATGGATGAAGGGCCGCCGCTCGGCCTGGCTGATTCGTCTGGGCCTGTTCATGTATGACACTCTGGGCAAACGCGGCATCCTGCCCGGCACGGCCAAGCTGGACCTGACCACAGACGCGGCTGGCAAACCGCTGAACGACAAATTCAAAACCGCATTCGAGTATTCGGATTGCTGGGTCGAGGACGCGCGTCTGGTGATGCTGAACGCCCGCGACGCGCAGGCCCGTGGCGCCACGATCCTGCCGCGCACCAAGGTGATCGCGACCGACCGTCAACCCGATCACTGGGTGATCACACTGCAAGATCGCGACAGCGGTAAGACCCATACCCGCCGCGCCCGGATGCTGGTCAATGCAGGCGGGCCCTGGGTGGCTGAGCTGCTGAAAAATCAGCTGAAAATCAAAAGTCGCGAAACCGTGCGGCTGGTGCGCGGCAGTCACATCGTGGTGCCCAAACTCTACGATCATGACCGCTGCTACTTCTTTCAAGGCACCGACGGGCGGATCATTTTCGCCATCCCCTACGAGGAAGATTTCACCCTGATCGGCACCACCGATGCGGATCACAGCGATGCCGACATCGCCCCTGAATGTTCGGAACAAGAACAGGACTATCTGGTCAAATTTGCATCCGAATATTTCGCCAAGCCAGTAACGCGGGATCAGATCGTCTGGACCTATTCCGGCGTGCGCCCACTATATGATGACGGGGCCAGCTCGGCCACGGCGGCAACGCGGGAATATGTGCTATCACTGGACAACGATGCCGCGCCGCTGCTGAACATCTTTGGCGGCAAGATCACCACTTACCGCAAACTGGCCGAGGCCGCGCTGGTCAAAATCGGCGAGGCGCTGCCCGGTGTGAAGCCCAAATGGACCGCAGGTGTGGCCCTGCCCGGCGGTGATTTCGCGGTCGCGGATGTGAAGACACTGCAAGACAAACTGGCCGCCGACTATCCTTTCCTGACCGCTTATGCCTCCCGACGCCTGATACGCGCCTACGGCACCGAGGCCTGGACGGTGCTGGGTGATGCCACGTCTGCCAGTGATCTGGGGCAGGATTTTGGCGCCACCATTACCGCGCGTGAACTGGACTGGGCGATAGCCCGCGAATGGGTCCGCTCGGGCGAGGATTATCTATGGCGGCGAACTAAACTGGGCCTGCGCCTGACCGAGGAGCAACGTGCAGCGGTGGACGGTTACATCACCAGCCAAGTGGCGACATAAAATCAAGGGCGCGCCTGACCTTGGGGAGGTGCAAAGCGCCTTCCCGGGTGGAAGGTCAGGCGCGCCCGGCCTATCGGCCGAACAAAACGTTTTAAAATTCAACGCCCTTCTGCGCCTTGATACCAGCCCGGAACGGATGCTTGATCTGCCCCATCTCGGTCACCAGATCGGCAATCTCGATCAGCTCTTCCTTGGCATTGCGCCCAGTCAGCACCACATGGGTCATCGGTGGTTTTTCGGTCTGCAAAAATTCAACAACTTCAGCCAGATCCAGGTATTCATAGCGCAGCGCAATGTTGATCTCGTCCAGCAACACCATGGTATTGCGATCGTCCCGGATCATCTCTTTGGCCTTTTCCCAGCCTGCCTTGGCCGCCGCGATATCGCGCGCCTTGTCCTGAGTCTCCCAGGTAAAACCTTCACCCATCGCGTAAAACTGGCACAGATCCGAGAAGTTCTCTTCGATCAGCGTCCGCTCGCCGGTCTGCCAGCCGCCCTTGATGAACTGCACCACCGCTGACGGCATCTTATGGGCAATGCAACGCATGATCATACCAAAGCCCGAGCTGGATTTGCCCTTGCCCGGTCCTGTGTGAATAATGATCAGGCCCTTCTCACCATCTTTGGTCGCCATCATCCTGTCACGGGCGGCTTTTTTCTTGGCCATTTTACTCGCATGACGGGCCTCATCATCGATGGGGGCGTCTTTTTTCGGGGTGTCGCTCACGGCGTGTCTCCTGCTGATTCCAGCTATGACTTGACAAGGACATGGGCGATGACGCAAGGGGGTTTTGTTGGTTCCTGTTTTTTGACAGGCGAAGAGGGAATGTGATGTGGCCAGTGATCCGTCCGGGGTTGCCAGGTGCAAGCACAGCCGCCCCCGCGACCGTGACCGGAGAGGTCTCTGATGCCACTGGCCTATGGCCGGGAAGGCAAGAGCACCGTAAAAAGGCCAACCGCCTTTTGACTCCGCAAGCCGGGAGACCTGCCAACGCACGAAGTCAACGGGCGAACGGGGTGTTTCGCAACCGGTTGAGGGATCCTGCGTGACGGGCTCCTCTTCTGGCCCCACCCTTTTTGCCAAGCCAAGGAGACGGGCCCCTATGGGTGACGTAACACTAACCGTTTGTACCACCTGCCGCCGTGCAGATGTGGACCCCGAGGCGACGCGTCCGGGATCAATTCTTCTTGCCGCACTGCGCGAGACCGGATTGCCCGAAGGCGTCAAGGTCCGCGGTGTCGAATGCCTGTCCGCCTGTACCCGTGGCTGTTCCATGGTACTCAGCGGTGGTGACAAGCGCTGGACCTATGTCTATGGCGATCTAAATCCCGACGAACATGTCGACGACATCCTTGCCGGTGCGGCGGCCTACGCCGCCACCGACGACGGGCTGGTGCCTTGGCGCGCCCGCCCGGTCATTTTTCGCAAACAATCCATCGCCCGCATTCCGCCGGTCGACAGCCCTACCCAGGAGTAACTCATGAGCGATCTCAATAAGATACCGGTCACCGTCGTCACCGGATTTCTGGGCGCGGGCAAGACCACGCTGATCCGTCACCTGATGCAAAATCCGCAAGGCAAACGCCTGGGCGTGCTGGTCAATGAGTTTGGCACTGCGGGGGTTGATGGCGACATCCTGAAATCCTGCGCCGATGAAAACTGCCCGGAGAACAACATCATCGAGCTGGCCAATGGCTGCATCTGCTGCACGGTGGCGGATGATTTCATTCCCACAATCGAGGCGCTGATGGCCCTGCCCGAGCCGCCCGAGCATATCCTGATCGAAACCTCTGGTCTGGCGCTGCCCAAGCCGCTGCTCAAGGCCTTTGACTGGCCCGCTATCCGCTCGCGCATTACCGTCGACGGGGTGATCGCCCTGGCTGACGCCGAGGCCGTGGCCAGCGGTCAGTTCGCCCCCAATCTGGAGGCGGTCCAGGCCCAGCGCGACGCGGATGACAGCATCGACCACGAGACCCCCCTGTCCGAGGTGTTCGAGGATCAGATTTCATGTGCCGATATCATTCTGCTGTCCAAGGCTGATTTGGCCGGCGAAACCGGTGTTGCCACCGCGCGCGCCGTGATCGAGAAAGAAAGCCCGCGCAAACTGCCAATCCTGCCAATGACCGAAGGCGTCATTGATCCGCGCATCGTGCTGGGGCTGAACGCCGCCGCCGAGGATGATCTGGATGCCCGCCCCTCGCACCACGACGGCCACCACGACCACGAACATGACGATTTTGAAAGCATAGTGGTCGAAATGGGCGAAGTATCTGATCCGCAGGCGCTGCAAGATGCCATCGTGAAACTCGCCCGGACCCGCAATATCCTGCGCGTCAAAGGCTATGTTGCGGTAGAGGGAAAGCCGATGCGGATGTTGATTCAAGCAGTAGGTGAGCGTCTGCGCGCCCAATATGACAAGCCCTGGGGCAGCGATCTCCGCCGCACCCAACTGGTGGTCATTGCCGAGCATGATAACATTGACGCCGCCGCCATCCGTGCCGAGCTGGGTGCATAAGACAAAGGGCGTGCCTGACCTTGGGGAGGTGCAAAGCGCCTTCCCGTGGGGAAGGTCAGACGCGCCCGGCCTATCGGCCGGACTAGAACATTCTCAATACTAAGAGTGAAACCACAATGCACGTCGTCTTCCGCGAAAGCCACGGTCTCGAAGAAAGTGAGACTCCACAAGATCTGGCCCAGACACCGGCAGATCTGGTGGTGCTGTCGTTTTCCGACAGCGACCTCGGCGCCTTTGCGGCCGGCTGGCACCGCGCCGACGGCAAGCTGCCCTCGCTGCGGCTGGCCAACCTGGTGGCGCTGAAACATCCGCTGTCGGTGGATGTCTATGCCGATCAAACACTGGACGGCGTCAAAGGTATTCTGGTGCGCCTGATTGGTGGCGAAAGCTATTGGTCCTATGGGCTTGCCACGCTGCAGGATCTGGCCCGGCGCAAGGGCATTGCCCTCGCCGTCCTGCCCGCAGATGGCCGCCCCGACCCGCGTCTGGACGAACTCTCGACCTTGCCCGTATCCACCCTGCGCCGGTTGCAATCCCTATGTGACGCAGGCGGCGCGGTGGCGGCACAGGCCGCATTGGCGCAACTGTCTTTGGCCGCCGGGCTTTATGCCGGGCCGGTCATCGGCCTTAAGGTCACGCCCGACTTCGGGTTCTACGATCCGGCCCGTGGCGTGGTTCCATCCATCGATGCCACTGACAAGCCCTTGGTAATGGTCAGCTTCTACCGCTCGTACCTAACCGCCGCCGACACTGGCCCCGTGGACGCGTTGATAGCCGAACTCCGCAGCCGGGGTTTTGCCGCCTACGGTGTCTTTGCCGCCAGTCTAAAGGCGCCCGCTGCTGCCGCTTGGCTGCGCGATACCCTGCCACAGCTGACCCCCGCAGCCGTCATCAACGCCACCGCCTTCTCTGCCATCGACAGCAACGGCAGCGCCTCGCCGCTGAATACAACTGGCTGCCCGGTATTTCAGGTCGCCCTGTCCACTGCACGGCGCAAGGACTGGGCCAGTGCCGCCCGAGGTCTCTCGCCTGCTGATCTGGCCATGCATGTAGTCCTCCCCGAGGTCGATGGCCGCGTCTTTGCAGGTGTTGTCAGTTTCAAATCGCCGGGCCGCAAAGACCCTGCGTTGCAATTTGCGCGTTTTGCCCATCACCCGGACCCCAGCCGGATTAAGTCAGTGGTTGACCGAGTTGTAGGTTGGCACCGCCTCGTATCACTGGACAACGCCGACAAGCGCCTGTCACTGGTGCTGTCAACTTACCCCGGCAAGACCCATCAACTGGCCCATGCTGTGGGGCTGGATGCGCTCGCCTCGGCTGAGACGATTCTAACTGCGCTGGCGGCGCAGGGCTACGACCTGGAGCAGCCCGGCCCCCTTGCCCTGCGCCTGATGGCTGAGACGCTCTCGTTCTCGCTGGATGACTACCGGTCCGCCCTGACCCGGCTGCCGCAAACCCTGCTTGAGGATCTGACGCTGGCCTGGGGAGATCCGGACAGTGACCCCGACTTCAGCCACGGCGCCTTTCGGTTTAGTGCCCTGCGCGCCGGTAAAGCCTTGATCGCCCTGCAACCCGAGCGCGGCGAGGTCTCTACCCGCAGCGTCGACTACCATGATCTGGATCGCACCCCGCGTCACGCCTATGTCGCCTTCTACCTCTGGCTGCAACAGCAGGTCGACGCAGTGGTCCACATCGGCGCGCATGGCACCCTGGAATGGCTGCCCGGCAAATCCGTGGCCCTGTCATCCGAGTGCTGGCCTGAGGCACTGACCGCTGCGCTGCCCGTAGCCTATCCTTTCATCGTCAATGACCCGGGCGAGGCCGCCCAGGCCAAGCGCCGCATCGGCGCCGTCACTCTGGGTCACCTGCCACCGCCGCTGGCGCAAACCACGCTGCCCGACGGTATGGGCCGGCTTGAAAGCCTGCTTGATGAATACTCCACTGCCGAAGGCCTGGACCCGGCGCGCCGCGACCGCCTGATCGCCGACATCCGGGTTGAGGCCCAGGGCACCGGGGTCGAGGCCGATCTGGGCCTCGATGAGGACAGTTCTGCCGCCGAGGCCCTGACCCGCATTGACCGCTTTGTCTGCGACATCAAAGAAAGCCAATATGGCGAAGGCCTGCATATCTTTGGCACTGGCACCTGCGGGGCGCAAGAACAGGGTGGTCTTCTGGCGGCGCTGTCTGGCCAACTGGTCGCGCCCGGCCCCTCCGGCTCCCCCTACCGGGGTCGCTCGGATGTGCTGCCCACCGGGCGCAACCTCTTTACCACCGACCCCCGCGCGGTGCCGTCGCGCGCGGCGCAGGCGCAGGGGGTCAAACTGGCGGAAGAGCTGTTGCGCCGCCACCTTCAGGACCACGGCGACTGGCCCAAAGGTCTGGTGATCGATCTTTGGGGCAGCGCCACCATGCGCACCGCGGGCGAAGAGTTCGCCATGGCGCTGCATCTGGCCGGTCTGGCCCCCAAATGGGACGACGGATCTGATCGCGTCTCCGGCTTCGAAGTGATTCCACTGGCGCTGCTGGGTCGCCCCCGCATCGACGTCACTCTGCGGGTGTCCGGCCTGTTCCGCGATGTCTTTCCCGGTCTGGCACAAATGTTTGAATCCGCTGCCGCCGCGCTGGCCCTGCGCGAAGAAGACCTGACCGATAATCCCTACCTGACCCAGACGCCTCGGGTCTTTGGTCCCAAGCCGGGTCAATACGGGCTCAATATGGGCGCGCATCTTGATGTCTATACCGACACAGCCCGTCAGGCCGCGGGCGAGGCCTGGCTCAATGCCTCGTCCCACGCCATCAACGCCAAAGGCGATATCGCTCCGGCCCGTGATGCGCTGGAAAACCGCCTGCAAGACGCCGACAGCTTTGTACACCTGCAGGATCTGCCCGAAACCGACCTGCTGATGGCCGCCGATTATGCCGCCCACGAGGCCGGGTTTGCCGCCGCAATGGCGCGGCTGGGCCAACCTGGACCGGCGCTCTACCACATGGATATGACCCGGCCTGATACCCCGCAGGCGCGGTCTCTGGGCGAGGAAATCGCCCGGGTTACCCGGGCCCGCGCCGCCAACCCGGACTGGGCCAGCTCGATGATGCAGCACGGCTTTCGCGGTGGTGCCGAGATCTCAGCCACCCTCGACCATATGGCCGCCTTTGCCCACCTGGCCCAAGCGGTACCGCCCCACCTGTTTGATCTGTATTATGAGGCCACGTTGGGCCGCGAAGATCTGGTGGCCTTCATGCAGGCCGAAAACCCACAGGCGCTGCAGGCGATGCGCGACCGCTTTCGTGCCCTGCAGCTGGCCGGGCTCTGGGTCACACGCCGCAACTCGATCATCGCAGATCTCGAGGGCGCCGCATGAGCAAAATAGCCACCCCAAAGGTCTATGGCTGGTGCCCCGGAGCGCTGCGCCCGATGATGTCGGGTGACGGGCTGGTGGTCCGCATCCGCGCACCACTGGGCCGCTTGTCGCAAGATCAGGCCCGCGGCGTAGCTGCCCTCTCGCAGTACTATGGCAATGGCATTCTGGAGGTCTCGGCCCGCGCCAATCTGCAAATGCGTGGTGTGACAAAAGACCATCACCCCACGCTGATCAGCGCACTTCAGGATCTTGGCCTGGCCGACACCGACCCCGCAGCCGAGGCGCGCCGCAATGTACTGGTCGCTCCGTTCTGGTGCGCTGGAGACGAAACCCACACTCTGGCCCGGCACCTCAGCAACGCGCTGGTAAAGGCGACAGACCTGACCTTACCGGGCAAATTCGGATTTGCCGTCGATACCGGACCCGCGCCTGTCCTGCGCGACACCGCTGCCGATATTCGGATTGAAAGAAATAATGACGGCCTTGTCCTTGTCGCCGACGGTGCCAAAACCGGACTTCAGGTGACGATGGACACCGTGGTCGTGCAAGCCCTCACCCTGGCCCGCTGGTTCCTGACCCATGGCGGCGCACCAGACGGTCGCGGCAGGATGCACCCGCTCATTGCGCGCCGCGCTCCGCCCTCGGCGCATAGCGCTGCCCTTGCTCCCCCCGCGCCACAACAGCGATTGGAACAGGTCGCCGCCGGCAGGCTGGTCGGGCTGGAGTTCGGCCAGATCGCGGCCACCGACTTTGCAGCGCTGGCCAACCTCGGCCCGCTGCGCCTCACTCCGTGGCGGATGCTGCTGGTTGAACACGCCGAAGAGATCCCCGCCCAGCCTGGTTTGATCCTTGACGCCACGGATCCGCGCCTGCAAGTGAGTGCCTGCACCGGAGCGCCCGGCTGCCTGCAGGCGCTCTCGCCCACGCGTCAACTGGCCCGTGACCTTGCACCCTATGTGCCAGCGGACAGCACCTTGCACGTGTCCGGCTGCACCAAGGGATGTGCCCGCCCCAACGCGGCTGCGCAGACCCTGACCGCCACCGCCACTGATACCTTCGACCTTATCCGCAACGGCAAAGCCTCGGATCGCCCCGCCCTCACAAACCTCAGCGCCACCACTTTGCGTGCCGCTCCCGACATTCTGACAAAGGGCAGCTGACATGCTCCATACCTACCAAACCAACGGCGCTGCCATCTACGCAGAAAGCTTTGCCACCATCCGCGCCGAGGCTGACCTGGCCCGCTTTTCCAAAGACGAGGAAAGCGTCGCCGTGCGGATGATCCACGCCGCCGGCATGGTCGGGCTGGAACAGCACATCCGCTTCTCCCCCGACATGGCCAAGACCGCCCGTGCCGCACTGGCGGCAGGTGCGCCAATCCTCTGTGACGCCTATATGGTCTCCGAGGGTATCACCCGCCCCCGCCTAGCCGCCAACAACGAGGTCATCTGCACCCTGCGCGACGCACGCGTCCCCGAGATGGCCAAAGAGATGAGCAACACCCGTTCAGCCGCTGCGCTTGAATTGTGGCGCCCCAATCTGGACGGCGCAGTGGTCGCCATCGGCAACGCCCCCACAGCGCTATTTCACTTGCTGAACATGCTGCAGGACCCCACCTGCCCCCGCCCCGCCGCCATCATCGGCTGCCCGGTGGGCTTTGTCGGCGCCATGGAATCCAAAGACGCACTGATGCAGGACCTGCCGGTGCCGTCAATGATCGTACAGGGCCGTTTGGGCGGATCCGCCATCACCGTGGCCGCTGTCAACGCGCTGGCCAGCTGGAAAGAGTGACCATGGGTAAAATCATCTGCGCGGGCCTCGGCCCCGGCGATCCCGACTTGATGAGCCTGCGCTCGTACCGTGCCATCCAAGGCGCGTGCCACATCGCCTATTTCCGTAAAGCCGGGTACGAAGGTCAGGCGCGACGACTGGTCAATGGCATGATGCCCGAGGGCGTGGTCGAACATGCAATGGAATACCCGGTCACCACCGAGATCCATTTCTCGGACCCGGAATACAACCGGATCCTCGGTGCCTTTTACGATGAATGGGCCGACACCCTGGCCGAGATGGTCAAAACCGACGACGTGGTGGTGCTCTGCGAGGGCGACCCCTTCCTGTATGGCTCTTTCATGCATCTCTACACTCGCCTGCAGGGCCGCGCCGAGGTCGAGGTCATCCCTGGCATCACCGGCATGTCTGGCTGCTGGACCGCCACCGGAATGCCGATCACCTGGGGCGACGACGTGCTGACCGTGGCCATGGCCACCCTCCCCGAGGACGAACTGGCCGAGCGCGCCGCCAACACCGATGCGCTTGTGGTGATGAAGATCGGCCGCAACCTGCCAAAACTGCGCCGGGCATTGGAACGCGCCGGACGCCTCGATGACGCCTGGTTGGTCGAGCGCGGCACCATGAGCGACCAAACTGTGCAGAAACTCACTGATATCACCGGCAAAGTCCCCTATTTCTCGATCGTCATCCTTCACGGACAGGGACGCCGCCCATGACCCATGCAGATAAAGGCTGGGTGAAAATCGTAGGCCTCGGCCCCGGCAATGACACCATGGTCACCGCCCAGGTTCACGAGGTTCTGACCGAGGCGACCGACATCGTCGGCTACATCCCCTACGTAAAACGGGTCGAACCGCGCCCAGGCCTCACCCTGCACGCCACCGATAACCGGGTCGAAATCGAACGCGCCACCCATGCGCTGGAAATGGCAGCAGCTGGCAAGCGCGTCGTGGTGGTCTCCTCCGGTGATCCCGGTGTCTTTGCTATGGCATCTGCGGTGTTCGAAGCGCTGGAAGCAGGAGCGCCCGACTGGCTCGATCTCGACATTCAGGTGCTGCCCGGCATCACCGCCATGCTCGCCGCATCGGCCCGCATCGGCGCCCCCATGGGCCACGACTTCGCCGCCATCAACCTCAGCGACAACCTCAAACCCTGGTCCCTGATCGAAAAACGCCTGCGTCTGGCCGGTGAGGCCGGCTTTGCCATGGGCTTTTACAACCCGCGCTCCAAGTCGCGCCCACACCAGTTTGGCCGCGCCTTGGAAATCCTGCGCGAGGCTTGCGGTGGCGAAACGCTGATCTCTTTCGCTCGCGATGTGTCCAAACCCGGCGAGACAATCACCACCGTCACTCTAAACGAGGCCACGCCCGACATGGCCGACATGCGCACCGTGGTGATCGTTGGCAACGCCGATACCCGCCGGGTGGGTCGCCACGTCTACACGCCGCGTTTCGCCGTCGAGGACTAACAATGATCCAGCCAGGCCATTACCTCGTCGATGCTGCGCAGTATATGCCGCTCGGGCACCTGTGGGCGGTCGATCATAATGATCGGCAGCCCCAAGGCGCGCGCCGCGATCAGTTTGGCCTCAGCGCCCACACCGCCTGCGTTCTTGGATACAATATGGCTGATGTGATGGTCTTGCAGCAATGCGGTGTCCGCCGCGGCGTCAAAGGGGCCACGCGCCAGCACCACAGTGGCGTCCAGCAGGGGCAGTGCCGCCTCTGGCGCATCCACCAGCCGCAACAGATAGTGATTGCCCGGCTTGGCGGCAAAACCGTCCAGGTTCTGCTTGCCGATCGCCAGAAACACCCGCGCGCCCTGCTCGGGCAATGCCGCAACCGCTGCCGCCATATCCGCAACCATACTCCAGTCGTCCCCCGCGCCCGCCTGCCACGGCGGCCGCTCCAGGGCACACAGGTCCACCCCGGCCTCGGCACAGGCGGCAACCGCATGGGTGCTCATCTGGGCGGCAAAGGGATGGGTGGCATCCACCACATGACTGATGCCCTCGGCCCGCAGATATGCGACCAGCCCCGCCACACCACCAAACCCGCCCTGCCGCTGGGGCAGCGGTTGCGGCACCGGGCGCGCGGTACGGCCCGCATAAGAGAACACAGCGTCCCGCCCGGCCCCGGCCAGCACCCGCGCCAGGGCCGAGGCTTCAGTGGTACCGCCCAGCAAAAGGATACGCGTCATGTCTGATCCCTGGTTGTCAATTATCGGTCTGGGCGAAAATGGACCAGCCGGGCTGACAGATGCAAGCCGAACCGCACTGCAAGAGGCTGAAATCATCTTTGGGGGTCCGCGCCATCTGGATCTGGTCAGCGCCGCCGACAAAGGCCAACCTTGGCCCGTACCCTTTTCCATCGCCCCGGTGCTGGCCGCGCGTGGCAAAAAGGTCGCTGTGCTCGCCTCGGGAGATCCGTTCTGGCACGGCGCCGGCGGCTCGCTGGCGGCCCATCTGGAACCGGGCGAGTGGCTCTCTTACCCTGTGCCCTCAACCTTTGCGCTGGCTGCCAATCACCTGGCCTGGCGGCTTGAGGACACCCTCTGTCTGGGCCTGCACGCCGCGCCGTTTCAGCGCCTGCTGCCGCTGCTGGCCCCCAAGACGCGCCTGATCTGCACCCTGCGCGACGGCGCTGCCCCGTCGGAACTGGCCAGCTGGCTGACCCAGCAAGGGTTCGGAGCCTCTCAGCTGACCATCATGGAGCGTCTAGGCGGCCCGCAGCAGCGGCTGCGCACTGCGCAGGCCGATGGGTTTGACCTCGACGATATTCAGGCCCCGGTTGCTGTTGCCATTACCGCCATCGGCCGTGGCGGCTTGTCCCGTGCCTCGGGTCTGGCGGACGACATGTTCCACAGCGACGGCCAGATCACCAAGCGCCCCATCCGCGCCCTGACCCTGTCAGCGCTGGCGCCGCGCCCCGGCCAGTTGCTCTGGGACATCGGCGGCGGCTCGGGCTCGATCTCGGTCGAATGGTGCCTCGCCGCCCCTGGTGCGCGCGCCCTGATCTTCGAGCAACGCACGCAGCGATCTGAAAATATTAATCTGAACGCGGCAAAGTTCGGCCTGACTCACCGCATGAGCCTGGTCATTGGACAGGCACCAAAGATACTGGAGGCGCAAGAGCTGCCCGACACCGTGTTCATCGGCGGCGGCGCCTCGCAGGCGCTGCTGGACCAACTGTGGCAGATCCTGCCCACCGGCACCCGCGTGGTGGCAAATGGCGTGACCCTGGAAACCGAGACCCTGCTGATGACAGCCCATGCCCAACACGGCGGCCATTTGATGAAGGCCGAAATCGCCGAGGTCAGCCCGCTGGGATCCATGCGCGGCTGGCAGCGCGCCCGCCCTGTCCTGCAATGGAGCGTCACCCGATGAAGATCGCCGGCTTCGGATTTCGCCAAAATGCCAGCGCCGACGACCTGCGCGCGGCGCTGACCCTGACTGGCTGCGCCCAGCCCGACGCCCTTGCCTCGGTGGCGCATAAGGCAACGGCCCCGCAACTGCAGCAACTCGCAACCGAGATGAACCTGCCGGTGATCGCCCTGTCTGAAGACGAGATCGCCAGCACCCCGACCCTCACCTGCTCGCCCCGGATCAAAGCCCGCTTTGGCACAGGTTCCCTGGCCGAAGCCGCTGCGCTGGTTGCGGCCCGCAAGGGTCAGCCCCATAGCTCCGCGCGCCTGACCGGCCCCCGCGTAAAAACTGACAATGGCCTTGCCACAGCGGCAATTGCCGAAAGGACGACCCTATGACCGTACATTTCATTGGCGCTGGACCCGGTGCCGCCGACCTGATCACCCTGCGTGGCCGCGACCTGATCGCCGCCTGCCCTGTCTGTCTTTATGCCGGATCGCTGGTCCCCGAGGCGCTGCTGCAGCACTGCCCGGATGGCGCCCGCATCGTCAACACCGCCTCGATGTCGCTGGATGAAATCATCGCCGAGATCAAATCCGCCGATGACGCAGGCCAGGACGTGGCCCGGCTGCATTCGGGCGATCTGTCGGTCTGGTCCGCCATGGGCGAACAGCTGCGCCGCATGCGGGCGCTGAATATCGCCTATGACGTCACTCCCGGTGTCCCTGCCTTTGCCGCCGCCGCCGCCGCGCTGGGGGCTGAACTGACCCTGCCCGGCGTGGCACAGTCACTGATCCTGACCCGGACCTCCGGCCGCGCCTCGTCGATGCCTGACGGGGAAACACTGGAAAACTTTGGCAAAACCGGTGCCACATTGGCCATCCACCTGTCCGTGCATGTGCTCGAGGACGTGATCGCCCGCCTGACGCCGCACTACGGCGCCGATTGCCCCGTCGCCATCGTCTGGCGCGCCACTTGGCCAGACCAGCGGGTGGTCAAGGCCACGCTGGAAACCCTGGAAGACGCCACCGAGGGCGAACGTGGTCGCACCGCGCTGATCCTTGTGGGCCGCGCAATTGGGGCTGAGGACTTCGACGAAAGCTGTCTATATGCTGGTGACTATGATCGCCGCTATCGCCCCGTCGGCACCGACCCGCGCTTTCCAGAAGGGACCGAATAATGACGCAGAATCCTCCCGGTCTGATGATCTCCGCGCCCTCCTCGGGCACTGGCAAAACCACGGTGATGCTGGGCCTGCTGCGGGCCCTGGCCGAGGACGGCATGATCGTTCAGCCTTATAAATCCGGCCCCGACTATATCGATCCGGCCTTTCACCTTGCCGCCGCCAAGCGCCCCTCGTTCAATCTGGACACCTGGGCCATGGCCCCCGATCTGCTGGACGCTGTCGCCAGTCAGGCGATTGGCGCGGAAATCTGCATCGGCGAGGGCTCGATGGGGCTGTACGACGGGGTTGCCACCCGTGGCCAAACCGCCTTTGGCACCAGCGCCGAAACCGCCAAACGCATGGGCTGGCCGGTCATTCTGGTGGTCGATGTGGGTGGTCAGGCGCAGAGCGCTGCGGCCACCGCGCTGGGGTTCAAAAACTATGACACCGACGTGCCCTTTGCCGGCGTGATCCTGAACCGTGTGGCCAGCCCGCGCCACGAACGCCTGACCCGTCTGGGTATGGAAAAAGCCGGTATCAAGGTGCTCGGCTCGCTGCCCCGTCGCGGCGACCTGTCGCTGCCTGAACGCCACCTTGGCCTGATCCAGGCGGTCGAGCACCCCGATCTTGAGGCGGCAATTGCCGGCTATGCCACTTTCCTGCGTGACAACGTCGACCTTGCCGCGATCAAATCCGCAGCACTGTCTGGTGCGGCGCCGGTTGCGCGGCCGCTGCCCAAACCACCGGCACAACGCATCGCACTGGCCCGCGACGCGGCCTTCTCGTTCACCTATCCACACCTGCTGACCGGCTGGCGCAACGCAGGCGCCGAGATCCTGCCGTTCTCGCCGCTTGCCGACGAGGCCCCGGCTCCGGATGCCGATCTGGTCTGGTTGCCCGGCGGCTATCCCGAGCTGCACGGTGGCACCCTTGCCGCTGCTGCAAAATTCCGCGCCGGGTTGCAAAAGCACGCGGCGACCAAACCCGTGCATGGTGAATGCGGAGGCTACATGGCCCTGGGCGAGGCGCTGATCGACAAGGAGGGCAACCGCCACCAGATGGCTGGCTTGCTGGGATTGGTCACATCCTATGAGAAGCGCAAATTCCACCTCGGCTATCGCCGCGCCGTGCTGCAAAGCGCCATGCCCGGGTTCGCCGCCGGCGACGCCCTGCGCGGCCACGAGTTCCATTATACCACCATCCTGGATGAACCCGACGCACCGCTGGCGCAGGTGTTCGACGCCGATGGCAATCCGGTGCCGGAAACCGGATCGATCAAGGGCAATGTCACTGGCAGCTTCTTCCACCTGATCACCGGCGAAACCTCATGACTGGTTTTGTCAGCTTTGTCTCCTCTGGTCCCGGCGACCCCGAGCTGCTGACCGTCAAGGCGGTGAAACGGTTGGAAGCCGCCGATGCGGTTCTGTTCGACGATCTGTCCTCGGGCCCGATCCTTAGCCACGCGCGCGAGGATGCCGATCTGGTCGGCGTCGGCAAACGCGCCGGTCGGCCCTCGCCCAAGCAGGATCACGTCAGCAAACTGCTGGTGGATTACGCTTTGTCCGGCGCCACCGTGGTGCGGCTAAAATCCGGCGACTCAGGCGTTTTTGGCCGCCTCGAGGAAGAAATCACCGCCCTGCGCGCCGCTGGCATCACGTACGAGATCATCCCCGGTGTCACCGCCGCCTCTGCGGCTGCTGCGGCGGCTGGCATTCCACTGACCCGCCGCCTGACCGCACGTCGGTTGCAGTATATCACTGGCCATGACGTCACCGGTGAGCTGCCCGAAGATCTGAACCTGACCGCTTTGGCGGACCCCAATGCCACCACTGTGGTCTATATGGGCAAGCGCACCTTTGCGTCACTGGCAGAGCTGCTGGTAACCCATGGGTTACCGCCGCAAACCCGGGCCCTGTTGGCACTGGCGGTCTCAACCCCTGATCAGGTCCTGTCGCATCACACCATCGGCGAGTTGCCCGACCTGCTGCGCGGCCTGCAGACCACCGCTCCGGTGCTGATCCTCTATGGTCCCCTGGCCGTTCCGGAATGAGCGCGCCTACGATAACCCTGTGCCGGACCTGCAAGACTGCCGATCCCACCTTGGCGGGTCAACTCTCCGAGGCCCTGTCTGGCATGGGATTAGAGGCCAGCCTGCAACAGGTGGATTGCATGTCCGGCTGCAAGCGCCCGCAAACCCTTGCGGTGCGCCAGAGCGGCAAGACCGCCTATATGTTTGGCGAGATCAGCCTGGATGACATCCCCGATGTGCTGACCTTCCTGCGCCTTTACACTGAATCACCGGACGGCAATATCGCCGACGCGCGCCCTTTGGGCGGGTTGCGGTTCAAAGCGATTGCGCGAATTCCGGCAAACACCGCGCCCACACCGCAATAAGTCGCAATATCGCCTCTGAACGGTCGGTTTCAAACTTGACCCGACAACATGCGATAAGGCACATTACCTGAATATGGTGTTCGTACGGCGCAGAGCGTTAGGACTGAAACGGGAATGAGGAACGGCGGACCCAATTGCGGCGTCGAGACCTCAACCGCCCCCGCGACTGTGAGTGGCGAGCGGCTTTCCAAACCACTGTCGGACATATGTCCGGTGGGAAGGGGAAAGTTGGCTGTGACCCACGAGTCAGGAGACCGGCCATGTGGAACGAAATTTATACCGTCGGGTGTGACGGTAAGGAGAATAAACATGACGACTAAAACACTGAACGCTTCCGCAACTGGCCTTGGTTTTCTGCCAGCTGTTTTCGCAATTGTTCTGGGCCTGGGTGTTGTCACCCTGACTGGCCACGTACAGGCCGCCGCTCTGCATGACGCCGCACATGACGTGCGTCACGCAACTGGCTTTCCCTGCCACTAACCAATGTATAGCCGCATTTTGATCAGCGCGTTGTTCGCTGGTGCTGCAGCAGGGTTGATAGCCGCCCTGCTGCAGTTGGTATTTGTGCAGCCTGTTCTGCTCCACGCCGAGCTCTATGAGACCGGTGAACTGGTGCATTTTGGCGGCACGTCTGTGTCTGCCCATCCCGAACTGCCGGGGTTTGACCTGATGCGTGACGGGTTGAGCATCGTCTTCACCATGCTGACCTACACCGGATATACACTGGTGATGGTGGCGCTGATGTCTGTGGCCGAAGGCCGGGGCGCTGAAATCAACGCCCGTACAGGCCTGATTTGGGGATTGGCCGGGTTCATCACCTTCCACTTGGCACCAGGGTTCACCCTTGCCCCCGAGGTTCCGGGCGTGGCCGCCGCTGATGTTGGCGACCGTCAGGTCTGGTGGACCGCAACCGTGGTCACGGCTGGTATCGCCATGTGGTTGATTGCCTTTGGTGGCAACAAGATCAGCTACCTGATCGCCGCTGCCTTGCTGATGGCGCCGCATTTGGTAGGGGCCCCTGAACCCGACAGCTTCTCGGGTCCGGTCCCAACCGAGATCGGCGCCCTGTTTGCCGCCCGCGCCTTTGGCGTTGGTCTGGCCGCATGGGCCTTGGTGGGCACCTTTGCCGGATTTTTCTGGCAGATCGAAGGCGAGCGCGCCGAGACTGCTGCCTGATCAAACTTCCAAATCCTCCGCTGGGATCAGTCCTGGCGGAGGATTTTTATCAAAGGAAGACATAATGTCCCGCCCACTCGCACTTTTTGCAATTGGCCTGCTGTTTGGCGGCGGCGCTGGTTTTGTCATCGCCGCCGGTAACGGTGTCACTTTCGAAGGTCACGACCACGACGACCCATCGCAACACACCAGCATGGAAATGCAGGCCGAGATGACCAGCCACGATCACTCCAGTGCCGTGAACCTGCCCGCCGGGGCTGATGCCCCAGGTCTGGAAATCAAGCTGACCAAAGACCCTATGGCCGGATGGAATCTGCAGGTGATACCGCAGAATTTCCGCTTCGCCCCCGAGAACGCCTCGACGGCTGACATCAGTGGCGAAGGCCATGCGCATGTCTATATCAACGGCGTCAAACTGGGCCGCCTCTATGGCAACTGGTTGCATATCGGTGACTTGCCCAAGGGGGATGCCGAAGTGAAAGTCTCGCTGAACGGCAATGGCCACAGCCCACTGATGGTCGATGATGTTCCGGTCGAGGCATCGGTCACAGTCCAAGTCAAATAATGTGCTGGCCCGGCATCGCCGGGCCGCACCTGCCCTTCCCCTCGGGACGGCGCGCACCCCCCCTCTCGTTCCTGGAGACCAGACATGATCGACCTGACCCTCATTGGAATTGGCACCGGCAATCCGCAGCACCTGACATTGCAGGCCAGTGCCGCCCTGAATGGGGTGGATCTGATCCTGATCCCCAACAAGGGCGCGGGCAAAGATGATCTGGCCGGACTGCGCCGTCAGATCTGTGATCAGGTGATCAAAAAACAAGACGTCAAAATCGTTGAATTCGACCTGCCCACCCGCGATCCAAAAACGCCGGATTACCGCCAGCGTGTTGATGACTGGCACGACGCCATCGCCGGAGTCTGGAGCGCAACCATTGCGGCCCATCTGCCAAAGGGCGGCAAGGTCGGGTTCCTGGTCTGGGGTGATCCCTCGCTCTACGACAGCACCATGCGCATCGCTGACCGTCTGCAGCGCCAGCAAAAGATTGCTCTGACGGTGATCCCCGGCATTA
This sequence comes from Parasedimentitalea marina, assembly GCF_004006175.1. Classification (GTDB taxonomy): domain Bacteria; phylum Pseudomonadota; class Alphaproteobacteria; order Rhodobacterales; family Rhodobacteraceae; genus Parasedimentitalea; species Parasedimentitalea marina. The sequence goes on along the minus strand of NZ_CP033219.1, from coordinate 1,095,014 downwards.
CTTCGGTTCAGGCCCTGACTGCCTCCCATGCCATTCCCATCAACGAGATCGGCGCCCCGTTCACCGTGACCACAGGTCGCCAGCTGCGCGATCACGGCTGGCCCGACAGTGCGGATACGCTGGTGGTGATGCTGGACGGCGATTGTTCCTTCCAAAGCCTCGATGCGGAAAATGTGCAGATTTGGTGGTCAGCCTATGCCGGCATGCCCGAAGAGATCCTGATTTCCGGGGCACTCAGCGATGTATCGGACCAGATCATAAAAACCCGCGCAACGGCCCGCGCGGATCACGGCTGGATCATGGATATCTACCTTCTGCGCAGGTGAGAGCCGCTGCAACTGACCCATCCGTTTTGCATAGCCACTGATCCAGCTGGCTGGCCCTGAGACCCGGCTGGCCAGCGCATTACTTCGTCAATCCGATACAGATGATGCCCAGCGACACCACCACCGCAGCCAGCAGGCGGCGGCGTTTGGGACCTTCGCCAAACCACATCACCCCAATCATCGCCGCAAAGATAACCGAGGTTTCACGCACGGCTGAGACCATGCCCAGTGGCGCCAGCGTATTGGCATACAGCACCAGCCCGTAAGCGGTGCCCGACAACACCCCGCCCAGATAGCCCAGCACACAGCTTTTCCACGGCATTTGCCGAACCCGCTGCCAGCGGGTGGCGAAGACGAACACCACCACTGCCAGCTCCGAGACATAGAGCCAACCGATATAACTCATGGCATTATCAGCCAGACGGACCCCAACGCCATCGACCAGGGAATACGATGCGACGATCACCGCCACCGCCATGGCGGCAACAACGCCTGTGCGCGACATGCCACCGCGCACGATACCTTTGGTCAGGATCAACACGCCGACTGAAATGATCAGCACACCGGCCCAGGCCAGAGCGGGCAGTGTCTCACCCAGCCAAAACTGTGCCCCCAGCGCGATCAACACCGGCGACATGCCCCGGGTGATTGGGTAGATCATGCTAAGATCACCCAGCCGGTAGGCCACATTCAGCAGGACATAATACCCCCAGTGGATCACGGTTGACGCAATCACATAGGGCAGCACATCCCAGCCCGGCGAGGGAAACATCGTTACCAGGATCAGGCCTGGGACCACATGCCCCAGTGCAATCAACCCCAATGTGACAGTCCGGTCACCTGCCCCTTTGACCACAGCATTCCAGAAGGCATGCAAAAAGGCCGCGCCCAGAACGATGAGGACAGTTGTGCTGCTCACCCCAGCGAATCCTTGATGGCACTGACTACAATATCCAGCGCCCGGTCCAGATCATCCCGCGAGATGGTCAGCGGTGGTGACAAGGTCAAAACTGATCCGGCCGAGATCTTAAAGCTGAGACCAGCCGCCAATGACGCATAATAGATCGTCTCGGCGCGGGACACATCCGCAGTTTTATCAGTGCGGTTGGTGACGATCTCAATCCCGAACATCAATCCACGACCGCGGATATCGCCCACGATGGGACAATCGCCCAACTGGTTGTTCAACCGCTCCAGCGCATAATGCCCCAGCTCGGCGGCGCGATCCACCAGACCCTCGTCCTGGATGATCTGGATTGTAGTCAGCGCGGCACGGGCGGTGACCGGATTTTTCTCGTGGGTGTAGTGGCCGATGGCGAAATCGCCACAGACGTCCAACTCGGGGCGGACAATACAGGCTGCAATGGGCAGGATGCCACCGCCCAGTGCCTTCCCAACAGTCAGGATATCCGGCACGATTTCATCATGCTCGCAGCAGAACATCTTGCCGGTTTTTCCCAGGCCCGTGGGGATTTCGTCCAGGATCAACAGCGCGCCGTGACGGTCACAGGCGGCGCGGATGGCTTTCCAGAACCCCGGAGGCGGAACAATCGGCACCGCGCGCATCGCCTCGGCGATCACGGCTGATACGTCGCCTTCGCGTTCCAGCACGTATTCAAGCATATTGGCACAGGCCATGGCGCTGTCTTCCAGTGTCTTATGACCATAGGGGCAGCGGGTGGGGTGGAACGGCGCCACATGCTCGGTTCCGGCCAGCAGCGGCCCGGCGATGTGACTGCGAAATGTGGCTTCGCCGCCAACCGAAGCCGCGCCCATCCCGGCGCCGTGGAACGCATCCCAGAACGATAGGGTTTTGAACCGACCTGTTGCGGCACGGGCGATTTTCAACGCCACTTCATTGGCGTCCGAGCCGCCAGTGGTGAACAGGACCTTGCTCAGGTCTCCGGGGGCTATTTCGGCCAGCTTCTCGGCCAGTTCAACCGCGGGTTCATTGGTAAAGCGGCGCGGCGCAAAGGGCAGATCATCCAGCTGGTCCTTGATCGCCTGAACCAAGCGCGGATGACCATAGCCGATGTGATGCACCGAGTTGCCGTGGAAATCCATGAAGCGGCGGCCGTCCTTGTCCTCGATCCAGATACCATCCGCCTTGGCGATGGTGCTGACGCAGGGGCTGGACAGGCTTTGATGCAGGAACGCATCTGAATCGCGGGCCAACAGGGGCGCGGAATTGGGGCCGATGGACTGTTTCAGCCAGGCTTTGCGGGCGTCCGAGGTATTGGACTCCCCTTCGGTGTGAACGATTTGGGTCATCTTAATGCCTCGCACGGGTATCAGAAAAAATCGGGGCCCACGGACAGGCCCCGAAGTTGGGGAGGTTTCAGTTCAGCCGGGCCAGGGCAGTGAGTAGGTTTTCACATTGGTGAAGAACTTCATCGCCTCGGTCACGCCCTCTTTGACGGCGTTACCGCTGTCCTTGATGCCGCCGAATGGCGAGGTTTCGATGCGATAGCCGGGCTGTTCCCAGATGTTGCAAGTGCCCACGTCCAATCCGTTGATATAAGATATCGCCCGGTTCAGATCGTTGGTGCAAACCCCGGAGGACAGACCAAAGTCAGTCGAGTTCGAAATCTCCATCACCGCGTCATCATTGTCCGGCACCCGCACGATCGGAATGATCGGACCAAAGGTCTCTTCCATCACCAATTCGCTGCCATGGGGCACGTGATCCACCACGATCGGTGGCAACAGCGCGCCTTGACGGCCCGGATGATAGAGGATCTTGGCCCCTTCTTTTTCCGCCTGATAAACCCGGTTCTCAAACAATTCCGCCGCCTGGGCATGGATCACACAGCCCAGTTGCGTCTCCGGATCCTGCGGATCGCCAAACTTGATCGCTTTGGCTTTTTCCAGCACCAGAGGCACAAACCTGTCGGCGACGCTTTCCTGAACCAAAATACGCTTGATCGCAGTACAGCGCTGACCCGAGTTGCCGGTGGCGCCCGCCACAGCAATGGTGGCGGCCTTTTCCAGGTCGGCATCCGTCAGGTCGTTGCAGACGATCAGCGGGTCATTGCCGCCCAGCTCCAGCGCCTGACGTTTATAGCCCGCCTTAGAGGCGATCAGCTTGCCCACCGGAACACCGCCGGTGAAGGTGATGATGTCGATGTTATCATTCATCATCATCTCTTCGCCGATATCCTGCGGCAAGCCGGTGACGATCTGGAACATTTCAGGTGGCAGCCCGGCGTCGTACAGAATGTCTGCCAGCGCAATCGCCGTCAGCGGTGTCAGCTCGGTTGGTTTGCACACCATGCAGTTGTTGGTGGCAATCGACGGCGCGATCTTGTGGCTGACCATGTTGAGCGGATGGTTGAACGGGGTGATCGCAGAAATCGCCCGTACCGGCTCGCGCTTGGTATAGATCTTACGCTCTTTGCCATTGTGGGTCAGATCACACGAGAAGATCTGGCCATCGTCCTGCAGGGCCTGTGCTGCGGCGAACAGATAGACATCCTGCGCGCGTTTGGTCTCGTAGATGGCGTGCTGGTGGCAGATGCCCAGCTCCAGCACCAGCCATTTGGCCAGATACTCGCGCCGCTCGCCGATCAGCTCACCTGCGCGTTGCAGGATCTGACTGCGCTCATAGCGGCTGAGCTTGGATTTATAATTGGCCGCGATTTCAAAGGCGCGGGCCGCGTGTTCGGCCGTGCCCGCAGGCACAGTTCCGATCACTTCGTCCGTATAGGGGTATTTCACCTCGATGACGGCATCGGTGAAGACGATCTCACCACCGATGCGCATACCTTCGTTGCGGATTTCTGTTTTGCTCATTGCACCGTCCATTCTTATAGGGCCGCAGCAGCGGTGGCGTAGAAGAAAGCGTCAAAGTTACGCAGAACCGGACGCTCGGGCAAGGGCAACACACGGTTGGCGATGAACGGCACTTCCTGCTCGGTCAGGCCACCATGGCTGCGCAGCGGTTCGTTCAAAGCGGCCAGATCGTGGCGGTGCTCGGACGTGCCGATGCAGATGTTTTCACCCGAGACCAGAACAACGTCACCAATACGGTCGCTTGGCAGCTCAAACCGGGCAACCGCCTCGGCGTTGGTCAGGACATCGGTGATGCCGTCAGTGGCCCGCAGTTTCGCCATGATCTCGGCGTGGTCGGCATCAGCCGGCAGATAAGCGGTCGCAAAGGATCCCAAGGCACCGTGGTGTACGACATAGGGGTCAGTGATTGGCAGGATCAGACGTGCAGCGGCCTCGCCCAGCCATTCGTCCAGCAGGTCCTGAACATAGACCACCGAAGGTGAGCCATCCGCGTGGTGCTTGGGCTTCATGCCGTGATCAGCCGTGACCACAATCGCCGCACCCATGGCGTCCAATTCGGTCAGGTACTTGTCGAACATCTCATAAAACGCTTTGGCCTCGGCCTGATGCGGCGCATATTTGTGCTGCACATAGTCCGTGGTGGTCAAATACATCACGTCTGGCTTCCAGTCGCGCAGCAGTTTGACACCGGCGGCAAAGACAAATTCGGACAGTTCTGCCGAATAAACCTCGGGCTGTGCCATATCCAGCCAATTGCTGGCCGCGTCCTGGCCATGTTCTGCCTGGGTCGAGGTGTCGGATTTTTCAGCCGAGAAGCACTTGGCGCGATCTTCGTCAAACTTCAGACCGGCCCCCAGCAGGGCGCGCAGCTTGTCCTTGGCGGTGACGATCGCAACCCGGGCGCCTGCATCGTAGAATTTGCTGAACACGGTCGGAGCGCGCAAAAAGCGCACATCGTTCATCATCACTTCTTCGCCGGTTTCCGGCTCGTACAGGTAGTTGCCGCAGATACCGTGCACAACGGGGGGGCGACCTGTGGCGATCGACAGGTTGTTGGGGTTGGTGAAAGACGGGATCACCGAGTGCGCAAGACGGTCGGTGCCGGTTTCGCGCATCCGCTTCAGCGTCGGCATCAGGCCGTCAGCGATGGCCTTGTCCAGATACTCGGGCTCACAGCCGTCCAGACAAATCGCAATGGCGCAGACTTTCGGCATAGGATAGCTGCGGCCGTTGGCTTCGATGGGAGATTGAGTTGTCATGGGTCTTCCTTTGTGTATTCAGGCCGCCAGCTTGGCGCGTTCTTCCAGTGCTCGGGAGGGTGGGGTCGCGGATTTCACGCCCATCTCCTCAAGAGTTTCCTTGGCAGCAGCAGTCACCCGCCGCATGACATGTTCATCCATTTGCCCGATGCAGCCGACGCGGAAACTGTCCACCACGGTGAGCTTGCCGGGATATATGATAAAGCCTTTTGCCTTCATCAAGGCGTAAAAATCGGCAAAGACAAACTTGGGATCTGCCGGGCAGAAAAAGGTCACGATAATCGGTGATAACCAGCGATCCTTGAGCAGGGTTTCAAAGCCCAATTCACGCATTCCGGCCACCATCACATCGCGGTTGCGGGTGTAGCGTGCCCCACGGCCGGCGACGCCGCCCTCGGCTTCATGGGCCCGCAGAGCGACCAGAAAGGCTGCGACCACATGGGTCGGCGGCGTGAACCGCCATTGGCCAGTCTTGTTCATCGTGGCCCATTGTGCATGCACATCCAGGCTCATTGAGTTGCTGTTGCCCTTGGCCAGTTCCAGCTCGCTTTTGCGGGCAATGATAAAGCCAAATCCGGGCACACCCTCGATGCATTTGTTGGCCGACGAGACCAGTGCCTCGTAGCGCACCTGCGCCACTTCCAGCGGCAGCGCCCCAAAGGCGGACATGCTGTCAACCAGCAGTTTGCGGCCCGCGGCATAAGTCGCTTCGGAGATTTCCTCGACTGGGTTCAGAATGCCCGAGCTGGTTTCGCAGTGGATTGCCACAACATGGGTGATTTCCGGGTCGTCCGCCAGGATCTGTGCAACCTCAACGCCGCGGGGCGGCAGGTAGTCGCCTTTGTCCAGCACCACGTGGTCACGGCCAAGATAGGCAAGGGTCTGCGCGGTGCGCTGACCGTAGGCGCCATTGGCCAGAACCAATACTTTGCCATCACGCGGCACAAAGCTGCACAACATCGCCTCAACCGAAAAGGTGCCACTGCCCTGCATCGGAACGCAATCGAAGTCGTCGCCCCCCTTCCCCAGCATCGCCAGCAGTCGTGTGCGCAGCTCGGCGGTCATGGCGCGGAAGTCGTCATCCCAGCTGCCCCAATCGCGCAGCATCGCCTCTTTGACGGCGTATGAGGTCGTCAGCGGCCCCGGTGTCAACAAATATGGCTCACCCAAACGGGGGGCAGGAAGCGTATTGTCTAGGCTGGTCATGTTCATCTCCGGACACTCGTTTCAAGGCAAGCATTGCGACATTCCCATCTATATGTAAAATTGCAAAAAACGATCATTCTATAAGTTGAACCTATACAGCTCAGGAGACCGGAAAATGCGTCATAGCCAGTTGAAGGCCTTTCACCATGTGGCCCTGCTGGGTGGGTTCTCACGCGCGGCAGAAGCGCTGCACCTGACCCAGCCTGCAATTTCGGAACAGGTGCGCAAATTGGAACAGGAACATGATGTCTTGCTGTTCAGCCGCGACCGTAAGCGGGTTCAATTGACCGAGGCCGGCGAGCAATTGTTCCTGAGAACCAAACAGTATTTTGAAATTGAATTGCAGATCCACGATTACCTGACCGAAACCAGCGCCGCCGTTCACGGAACCCTGCGCATCGTCGCCGATTCCGCACATCACGTCACCGACATCCTGCGCGTCTATCGTCAGCGCTATCCCAACGTCACGCTCAGCCTGCGGGTCGGCAATACCGAAGAGATCCTGGAAGAGTTGCGGGCCTATAATGCCGAGATTGGTGTCGCTGGCAGCCCGTCACCGGGTAAGGACATGGATATGCTGGATCTGGGCGCAACCGAAATTATCGGCTTTGCCAGCAAGGACTTGCTGCCAAAGGGGAAGACTTCGGTTACTTTGAAGGAACTGTCGAAACTGCCACTGATCTTTCGTGAGATTGGATCAAAGACCCGCGAAAAACTGGTTCAGGAAGCGGCCAAACAGAAAATCACTCTACGCCCCGCAATCGAAGCTGAGGGACGTGAAGCTGTGCGCGAGGTTGTCGCCTCGGGGGCTGGCATTGGCTTTGTCTCGCGGGCAGAGTTTGGCAGCGACGTACGGCTGGTGCCGCTGAAAATCGACGGTCACAACATCAACATGAGTGAATCGCTGGTGCATCTATCCCAGCGCCGGGATGTGAAAGTCATCCGCTCTTTCATGGACTGTGCCCGCAGTCTGCAGCGTTGAAAGCCCCCCACCGAAAGTCTCAGGCGGGGGGGTTTGGTTTTGTTAGCGCGCGCGCCAGGCCTGGGTACGCGCCAAAACACCCTTGGACAGGATCAGGTGAATAATGCGCGCGCCTGCGTTGGTGTAAAAGATCATCATCCCCATCGCCGCCGCCGGAGCGATATCGCCTGCGTCATCCATGTTCAGAACCGCGATCGAGGCGAGCGAGGTTTTGGGTGAATACAGGAACACCACCGCCGACACCGTGGTCATGGCATTGACGAACAGATAGATCGAGATATCCAGCACCGCCGGCAGGCAGACCGGCACCGTCACGCGGCTGAACAGCTTCATGGTTGGTTGCTTCAACGAGGCCGAGACCGATTCAAACTCGCGGTCCATCTGTTTCAAGGCCGTCACCGCCGTCAGGTGGGATACCGTGTAAAAGTGAGTGACAGCCGAGATCACCAGAATGGCCATGGTGCCATAGATCCAGTTCAACGGATTGGCAGGATTGTTGAAGAAGAAGATGTAGGCCAGGCCCAGTACCATTCCGGGGATCGCCATCGGCAGCATCGCGATCATCTGGAACAGCGAGCGCCCCACCCGAAAGCCGTTGGACTTCTCAACGAGATAGGCGCCGAAAAAGATCACTGCGGTGCCGACGACAGCGGTGATCAACCCCAGTTTGATCGAGTTGAAATACGACGCCCAACCGCCGCCATCCATCTTGTCGAACTGATAATTGTTCAGGCTTAAGGACAGGTCATAGGGCCAGAACTTGATCAGGGCTGCAAATTGACAGACCGCCAGGATACCAACGATGAACACGGCCACAAGGCTGGAATAAATCAGAAAGATCCGGTCCATTTTGGCATCTGGGCTGGGCTGGAACGGCACCGAGCGCGCCGACAGTGTTGCCACCTGTTTGCTTTGCACATAGCGATCCAGTGCGAAGGCAAAGATCGCCGGCACAATCAGCACCACCGAGACCACGGCGCCCATTTCAAAGTTCTGCTGGCCGATCACCTGCTTATAGATGTCCACTGCCAGCATATTGAACTGACCGCCGATCACTTTGGGCAGACCAAAGTCGGTGATCACCAAGTTGAACACCACAAACCCCGCCGAGATCAGACCATAACGGGCGCTGGGGATGGTAACAGTCCAGAAGGTACGCCAGGGCGAGGCGCGCAGCGACACCGCGGCTTCGTACAGGCGGGCGTCAGATATCGCCAGCGCGGTTGAGATGATCAGGAAGGCATGCGGAAAGGTGAAGAACACCGAGCCGATAACGATGCCGATGGGACCATAAATACTGGCGCCAAACAGCAGCTCTTTGAGCATGCCCTGATTGCCGAACAGATAGACCAGCGCGATACCGGGCAGCAGCGACGGCACCAGGATCGGTGCCATGGCGATCAGTCGGAACACACCTTTGAACTTCATACAGCTGCGGTTCAGCGCATAGGCAAACCAGAAGGCCAGCGTCACTGTGATCACCGTACTGATGACAGCAATGACCAGCGAGTTCTTGATCGAATTTGACAGGGCCGGCGTCGAGAAATAATTGACGAAGTTGTCAAAGCCTGTTGATTTCATCGGCCGCAATTGAACTCGGCGGAAATTATTGCTGTCCAGTTCCAGCCAGGTGTCTTCGTCATGCAGAGTGGACCCGACCAGGAACCGGCCACCGGGCTGCGCATTGCGGATCTGGTACATCACCGGGCTGCGGAAACTGAAGTCAGGGAACAACTTGGCGACAGGCAGGCGGCCATCTGATCCAGTACTGAGGTCACTGGTGTCAAATGCACCTGTGGCGGCATTCAGATCTACCGGGTTCAATATCGTGCCATCAAACACACCGTCCTGATCTGACACCTGCATTTCATATTGCGACAGCTCAAACCGATAGGTCGAGAAGGACTTTGACAGCATTGCGTAGAGCGGGAAAGCCAGTGTCACAATCAGATACAGCGCAATCACGATCATGCCGCCGCGCATGACAATGTCATCCCGGCTAAGCTTGCCCTTGATCACCGGACCGGGCGGCATTTTGGTGAGGTCAGTGGTCTGGCTGCTCATCAGTTTGCCTCCGGCTGGGCAAAGGCCATCAGGCGATCCTCGGGCAGTTCAACGATCATCGGCTTACCGGAAGCCAGTTCCAGACGACGCACTGCGTTGATTGAAAAATCCGCGATAAGCTCGGAGTTGCCAAAGCCTTCGTTGCGCAGATGGCAACGCCAGAAAGACCCGAGGAATTCCATTTCCTCTAACTGCACTTCGATGCAATTGCTGTTATCAGCGCCGGGCTGATATCCGGCCTCATGGGGGATGATGTCCTCGGGGCGGATAGCCGCAACCACTTGACTGCCCTGAGCAAAGTCATGCGCAATGCAGGAAAATGCGGTCGAACCCAGTGACAAATCCCCATTCGCCGCAACAGCAGAGGTTATCTGGTTCATTTCACCGATAAAGTCGGCCACAAACAGATTGGCCGGCTCGCGATAGATTTCGGTGGGAGATCCGACTTGCTCGATCACGCCCTGGTTCATCACCACGATGCGGTCAGCCATGGTCAGCGCCTCTTCCTGGTCATGGGTCACCATCACGGTGGTCACCCCCAGTTTACGCTGTAGTTCCTTGATTTCATGACGCAAATGCACCCGCACCTTGGCATCAAGTGCCGACAGGGGTTCGTCCAGCAGCAACAGCCCCGGTTTGGTGGCAATAGCCCGCGCCAGCGCGATCCGCTGCTGCTGCCCGCCGGACAGCTGCGCCGGGTATTTACTGCCCTGATCTGGCAGTCCGACCAGTTCAAGCAATTCACTGACCCTGGCTGTAATTTCAGCCTTACCACGACCAGTGTTTTCCAGACCAAAGGCGATGTTTTTCTCAATCGTCAGGTTGGGGAATAGGGCGTAAGACTGAAACACAATGCCAAAGTCGCGTTCCGACGGAGGCAGGTTCGACACGTCTTTGCCATCTTGCAGGACCGCCCCCTTGGTTTGCAGATCCAGCCCGGCAATCGCCCGCAGCAGGGTGGTTTTTCCGCAGCCAGATGGCCCAAGGAAACAAATGAATTCACCTTCATTGATGTCTAACGAAATGTCCTTGAGGGCAAGGAATTCGCCAAAGGCTTTCCAAAGGTTAGAGATGCTCAGGTAGAGATCACCAGATGCTATATGCGTCACGGGGCGTGGTCCTTTAGTCAGCTTAGTCGGCACCAGTCGACACACCGTCGGCGCGGCAACCATACACTGTAGGGAATTTGAAATATTGTGAGATGTCGGGGGACAGATCTGCCCCCCGACCTAAGATTGGTTACTTAGGATCCGACTTGCCGTCGTAGCGCGACTGCCATTCGGACAGGATCGCAGCGCGGTTGTTGGCCGCAAACTCGAAATCGTTGTCGATCATGGCATCCAGCAGACCGGCGGGGAAGTGCTCGACCGGCTTGGCAACTCCAGGATAGGCAACAACCGCATAACCGGTGTTGTACATCTCGTTGGCACCCTGCGTGACTGTGAAATCAACCAGTTTCTGCGCGGCTTCCAGATTGGCGGTTCCTGCTACAATCGCAGTGGCCTCCATGTCCCAGCCAACACCTTCGCTTGGCACGATGATATCCAGTGGTGCGCCGGCCGCTTTGGATTTGGCACCGCGGAAGGCAAAGGAAATACCGATTGGGATTTCACCAGCTGCCGCCAGTTTACAAGGCTTGGAACCAGAGTGGGTATAGCGCGCGATATTGTTGTGCAGCGCGTCCATATACTCCCAGCCGCCTTCTTCACCGAAGATCTGCAACCAGCTGGACACATCCAGAAAGCCCGTACCCGAGGAGTTCGGATTCGGCATGATAAGGTGACCGGCATACTGTGGGTCGGTCAGGTCCTGCCAGGATGTTGGCGGTGTCAGACCAGCCTTTTCGGCCTCTACAGTGTTGTAGCAAACAGACGCCACCCAGGCATCCATGCCAACCCATGCGGGTGGATTGTCGCCATCCACAAACTTGGCGTCCAGCTGTTCAACACCGGCAGGTGCATAAGCTTCCAGCATGCCTTCGGCTTTGAGCAGCAGCAGCGAAGTTGCGGCCAATCCCCAGACCACATCAGCCTGCGGGTTGTCACGCTCGGCCAGCAGTTTAGCAGTAATAATACCAGTCGAATCGCGCACCCAGTTGATTTTGATGTCCGGGTTTGTCTTGTTGAACGTTTCCGCATAGCGGGCCAGATCCTCGGCCTCGACTGCGGTATAAACGGTCAGCTCTGTCTCGGCCGATACCGATGTCGCCAGGAACGCACCCGCGACCAGAGATGTGAGAGTTGATACCTTGAGTTTCATTTTAGTCTCCTCTGTTTTTCTTAGTGAACTTCATACGGGGTTGTTGATCACCCCTTTGTAAGATTTTTGCGAAGCCGCGGTCAGTTTGGCATGATTTTTTAACAAGAAAAATCGATTAAACCTACAACTTCATTAGTTGAGCCTATAGTTGCGACTCTGATCATTCCCCGATCTCCCAAACTGCGGAAGATCCCTTGTGAGACTGCCGACGCAATTTACGCAGGCATATCTATCACTGACAACAAGTTGAGATCACAACATTACCAGCCGCTAACGAGATCGGGAGTTTAGCCTCCTATTCGGACACCCTACTGCGTTATCATGTGTATTTCTATGTTTTCTTGCATAATTGTGCTTTTCTGTCTAGAACCTAGACAAATAGGACTCTGATGCAATTACGCCCTACGGCAAGACGCTCATTTGTGCGCTTGCTCAGAGCTGTCACACTTGGGAACAACCATGACCAACACGCGCATCGTATCGCAAAGCACTGTGGATTTCGCCAGCTATCTGGCCGATCAAGCCAGGCTGGTTTCGCTGCCAGGATTTCGCAAAGATGTTGAAATCGTCAAGAAAAATGACCTTAGCCCCGTCACCGAGATCGATCGGAACGTCGAATCATTTGTGCGCGAGATGGTGAAAAAGACCTATCCGACACATGGGTTTTTAGGCGAGGAATTTGGCTCACTTAACCTGGACGCCGAGGAATTGTGGGTTGTGGATCCGATCGATGGAACCCGCAGTTTTATCACCGGCTGGCCCATTTGGGGCACGCTTCTGGCCAAACTTAATGGCGGAAACCCCGAGATTGGCCTGATCGATATGCCGGCGATTCGGGAAAGGTGGCTGGGTATTTGTGGAAAAACTTGTACATTTGAGGACAGCAGCGGGGCCAGACACGATTGCCGGGTTTCAACCTGTGAGACACTGGCCCAGGCACGGTTCTACACCACCAACATCCTGTACTTTGACGCCGACGACCGGGTCAAAATTGAGACGTTGCTGCAGTCAGCGGCAGTGCCGCGGTTTGGCGGCGATTGCTATTCCTACGGGCTGCTTGCCTCGGGTCATGTGGATTTGGTGGTAGAGGCAAAACTGGAGCCTTACGACTATTTCGCCCTCATCCCCGTTGTCGAGAGCGCCGGCGGTGTTATTACCGATTGGTCCGGAAACCCATTGCATCAGGCCTCGGACGGACGGGTGATTGCCGCAGCAACACCGCAATTACACCAGGCTGCGCTGGAAATACTGCAACAGATCTGACACAGATAGCGCCATGTGGAAAAACCAACGACACCAAAGAATATTCAGACGCCTCGAAGAGCTGCAAAGCGTCACCACCGATGATCTGGTCGAAGATCTGTCGGTATCGCGTGAAACGGTGCGCCGGGACCTGCTGGATATGGAGGCCCTGGGCCTGTTGCGGCGGGTACATGGCGGCGCGGTGTCTGCGGATGCCCATTCAGAACCCCCGTTACATGTGCGCTCCAGCTTGCACGTCAAGGAAAAGCAGTCGATTGCCCGGGCCGCCTGTGATCTGATCACCGATCACAAGGTGATCTTTTTTGACACCGGCAGCACGACCATTTCCCTGGCCCGGCAACTGGCAACAATTCACGGATTGCATGTTATTTCGAATTCGCTGGAGGCGGCAAGCCGCCTGCAGAAAGACTTTGACGCCAATCGCATTTCCAGCCGGGTGACTTTACTGGGGGGCAGCCTGACCGCGTTTGATTTTGCCACGGCGGGACAACAGACATTGCGTCAGATCTCGCGCATTCAGGCAGATATTGCCTTTGTTTCGCCCACTGCAATCGACCCTGAGCATGGCGCCGTGAATGCCGCCGAATCCGAGGCCGAGGTTGCCCTGGCAATGCTGGAAAACAGTCGCGAGAGTGTGGTGTTGGCGGATGCCGCCAAATTCTCGACCAGTGGCAATTATCGTTATTGCCGGTTTGAGCAGATGGATGCGCTGGTGACGGATGCCCAAATTCGCAAGCAAGCGGACCTGGTGCAAAGTGTAACCGAGCGGGTCAAACGACTGATTATCGCGGCATGATCCAGGCCAACAGCCGGCTCAACTGGACTGCTTTGGTGCATAATCGGCCGGGTTCAGTGGCGTCGGCCTGCCGGGTAGCGTCAATTCGGTGACCTGTGGCGCAGTGCGGGCAATCACCTTGCCAGCGCGGATGACTGCCAGACGGGTGGCGCGCAGGCGAATGGCCTCAATCGGGTCCTGAGCCTGCAGCAGCACCATGTTGGCCGCACAGCCCTTGGTCAGTCCGTAACCCTGTAGCCCCATGATCTTGGCCGAGTTTTCGGTCACAGCCTCAAAACACCAGGCCATATCGGCGCGGCTGGACAATTGCCCCACATGCAGCCCCATCGAGGCCACATCCAGCATGTCGGCGCGCCCCAGCGAGTACCACGGGTCCATCACACAATCCGAGCCAAAGCCAACCGTGATTCCGGCCTCGCGCAGTTGCGGCACCCGGGTTTGGCCGCGACGTTTGGGATAGCTGTCGTGACGCCCCTGCAGCATGATGTTGATCAGCGGATTGGGGATGGCGTGCACCTGAGCCTCGGCGATCAGCGGGATCAGTTTCGAGACATAGTAGTTGTCCATCGAATGCATCGAGGTCAGATGCGAGCCGGCCACCCTGCCCTGCAGTCCTAAGCGCTGCGTTTCATAGGCCAAAGTTTCGATATGGCGGCTATGCGGATCGTCGCTTTCGTCGCAGTGCATGTCCACCATCAAGCCGCGCGTTGCAGCAATTTCACACAGCTGGCGCACCGAATCGGCACCGTCTGCCATGGTGCGTTCAAAATGCGGGATGCCGCCGACCACATCGACGCCCATGTCCAGCGCCCGGATTAGGTTCTCCATCGCGGTGGCATCGCGCAGCACGCCATCTTGCGGAAAGGCCACCAGTTGCAGGTCCAGATAGGGCGCCACTTGTTTGCGCACCTCTAACAGGGCCTGAACCCCGGTAAGTGCATCATCGCAAACATCCACGTGGCTGCGAATGGCCCCGATTCCCATAGAGACCGCCAGATCACAGTACCGCAGAGCGCGGCTGACAATGTCTTCAACGCTTTGGATCGGCTTCAACTCGCCCCAAAGGGCGATGCCCTCAAGCAATGTGCCCGATGTGTTCATGCGTGGCGTGCCCAGCGACAGGGTCGCGTCCATGTGGAAATGTGGGTCCACAAAAGGCGGTGAGACGAGGTAGCCAGTGGCGTCGATCACCTCTTGCGCCTCGGCAGAGATATCTGCCTCGACGGATGCGATCATGCCGCCCTTGCAAGCGATATCCATTCCGGTGCGACCGTCTGGCAGGGTGGCGTTTTTGAGGATCAGATCGAACATTTGGGTGCCTCATGAGGGTTTGTGTATTTAGTCATCCGGGTGCGCCTGACCTTGGGGAGGTACAAAGCGCCTTCGCATTTTGCCAAAGGCAAACCTTCGGTTTGACGGGAAGGTCGGGCAATGCCCGTTTTTACCTTTGGCCTTTGAACCAAGGGGTCAGCAAAGCACGCGGATATTCCGCTTTGCGCGCGGCAATGACCAGCGCAAAGATCGACAGCACATAAGGCGCCATCAAGAATACCTGCCCCGGCACCATGGCGCCAACCTCGGTCTGCAGGCGAACTTGCAGCGCATCAAAAGCCCCGAACAAAAGTGCCCCCAGCAGCGCCTTACCCGGCTTCCAGCTGGCAAAGATCACCAGCGCGATGCAAATCCAGCCGCGCCCGTTGACCATGCCAAAGAAAAACGCATCAAAGGCCGACATGGTCAGAAACGCGCCTCCCAGCGCCATCAGCGCCGATCCGGCCATGACGGCCCCGATGCGCAATCCGTAGACAGACAGGCCCTGCGCGTCGACACTGTCGGGGTTGTCGCCCACCGCCTGCAAAGCCACGCCAAGCGCGGTGCGGTTCAGCACATACCAGACCAGCCCCACCAGCCCCAGAGCCAGCATGGTCAGTGCGGTTTGTTGGAATACCACCGGGCCAAGAAACGGAAGATCCGACAGCAGCGGGATATCCAGCGCCCGGAAGGGTTCGATCCGTGGCGGCGATGATACATTGGGCAATGCAGTGCGATAAGTAAAATAGCTCAGCGAGGTGGCAAACAGGGTCACCCCCAGCCCGGAGACATGTTGCGACAGGCCCAGCGGCACCGTCAGAATACCGTGGATCAGACCAAAGAACGCACCGGCAAGGGCGGCAATCAGCACTCCGCCCCACAGACCGGCGCCCAACCAGACGGCCATCCAGCCGCACATGGCCCCGGCGGCAAAGATGCCCTCGATGCCAAGGTTCAGCACTCCTGATTTTTCGCACAACAGCGCGCCGAGCACGCCAAAGATCAGCGGGGTGGCGATGCGCAGCGAGGCGGCCCAGAACGATTCGCTGAGCAGGATTTGCAGAATATCCATCAGGCTGCCCCCACCGTTGGCGTGCTGCGGGTGATGCGATAGCGCGCAACAAAGCCGCCGATCAGCACACAGAGCAATGACATTGAGACCACCAGATCCGCCAGGTAAGACGAGACCCCCATAGCGCGGCTCATACTGTCGGCGCCAACGAACACCGATGCGATGAACAGCGCCGAGATCACCACGCCCACCGGTGACAGGCCTGCCAGCATGGCAACAACGATGCCGGTATAGCCAAAGCCGGGCGACAGGTCGGCGGTCAGATAGCCCTTTAGCCCCGCAACCTCGCTAACGCCGGCCAGGCCGGCCAGACCGCCGGACAGGATCGCGACACCAAACAGCGAGCGGTTGACGCCGATACCGGCGTGACGCGCAGCAGCGGCGTTTTCACCAACCGCGCGCAGGCGGAACCCCCAAACGGATCGTGCCAGCATGAACTGCGCAATGCCGGCCAGCACCAGCGCCAGAATCAGCCCCGAGTGCACCCGCATCCGGGGCATCAATTGCGGCAACATACCCTGATCCAGCACCGGAGCAGACTGCGGCCAGCCCAGGCTCATGGGATCTTTCAACGCGCCCTCTAACATCATCTGTACAAAGATCAGGATGATGAAGTTGAGCAACAGGGTCGTCACAACCTCGTCGGCGCCAAAACGGGTTTTCAACAGCGCCGGCACCGCCATGCCAGCCGCCCCAGCGGCGGCGCCCAGGATAATGATTAGCGGGATCAAGAAGATACCCGGAATGTCTACTGCCCCCGCGCCAATGGCAACGGCGGCCATGGCACCCAGATACAGCTGCCCCTCGGCGCCGATGTTCCACAGCTTGGCGCGAAAGGCCAAGGCAGCGGCAAGGCCAGTGAACATCAAAGGCGTGGCGCGGGTCAGCATTTCGGAAAACGCAAACACCGAGCCAAACACGCCCTTGACCATCTCGGCGTAGGCCAGGGTGATATCCGCCCCAGCCAATGCCAACGGGATAGCGGCCAGAGCGAGCGCAATCACCGCCGACAAGACCGGCACGCCCAGCGTCATTAAACGGCCCGGCGCAGTGCGTGGCTCGATACGAATCATATCTGCTCTCCTGCCATTTTCAGGCCAATGTCTTCGCGGTTGCGGCTGGTAACTTCGGTCAGCTGCCCATCGTGGATCACCATGATGCGGTCCGCCAGCCCCAGAATTTCATCCAGATCCTCAGATATCAGCAGCACCCCGGCCCCAGCTGCCCGCGCCTCGAGAAGGCGGCGGCTGACCTCGGCGGCGGCGCCCATGTCGAGGCCTCGGATCGGTTGGTTGGCCAGGATCAGCCGGGCGTTTTGTTCAAACACCCGAGCCAAGATGAGTTTTTGGATATTGCCGCCAGACAACAGCTGGGCGCGGGCGGTAATGCCGGGGCCGCGCACGTCATAAGATTGGCTAAGCGTTTCAGCGTTGGCCTCAATTGCGCTGCGGTTCAATAATCCATTGGTTTGCACTGCGGGGTCGTCCAGCCGTTCAATGACCATGTTTTCAGCCACCGACATGGCGCCGACAATGCCGTCGTGGTGGCGGTCTTCGGGGATGCGGCCTACGCCAGCTTTGATCATGACTTTGGGATCTGGGTTCAGGATAGCAACGCCGTCGACCTGAATGCTGCCGCTGTCTGGTCGGCGCAATCCGGAAATAACAGCTGCCAACGCCGATTGACCGTTGCCCGAAACCCCTGCAATGCCAAGGATTTCATGGGCATGCACGGTCAGGTTCACATCGGTCAGACTGTCACGCGCCGCCGCGTCTCGAATGCCAAGGCCCGTCAATGTCAGAACCGGTGCGCCGGGTGTCATCGCGTCCCGTGTTGGTGCAGGCGTATCCTCGCCCACCATCATCCGGGCAATGACCCGTTCATCCGCCTCCGAGGTGGCGATCTCGCCGACTTTTGTACCGTGGCGCAGCACCGCGATGCGGTGAGAGAATGCCAGCACTTCGCGCAGTTTATGCGAGATAAAGATCACCGCCAGCCCGTCGCGGGTCATGGCGCCGATGTTTTCAAACAGGGTATCGGCCTCTTGCGGAGTCAGCACGGCGGTGGGTTCGTCCAGCACCAGAATACGGGCATCGCGGTACAGCGCCTTGAGGATCTCAACCCGCTGACGTTCGCCCACCGACAGCCTGCCAACCGGCGTGTCCAGTGGCGCAGTCAACCCGGTGCGATCCATGATCCCCTGCACCTTAGCGCGCGCGCCCGCCCGGTCACGGCGCAGTGAAAACAGCGGCTCGGAACCAAGGGTGATATTGTCCAGCGCTGACAGGTTTTCCGCCAGGGTAAAGTGCTGGTGCACCATGCCAATACCCGCCGACAAGGCCGCCTGCGGATGGCCGAGGGTCAGCGGCTGCATCTCGCCGTTTGGTGACGCCACATCAATACTGCCACCGTCGGGCATGTAGTGGCCAAACAGCATGTTCATCAGCGTTGTCTTGCCCGCGCCGTTTTCACCCAACAGGGCCAGAACTTCGCCGCGATGCAATTCAAGATTGACGGCATCATTGGCCACCACAGAGCCAAACCGCTTGGACAGCGCGTTTAAGGAGAGAATTTTTTGTACGGTCATTGGTCTATTAGCCGATTTTTTGTTTGTCCGGGACGCATAGCGTTCCGGACAGCGCCCGACCCTCCCCACGGGAGGGCGCTTCGCACCCACCCAGGCTCAGGCGCTGTCCTCGGTTACTGTCTACCAATCACTTATCCGATACCGGACGCTCGTCGTTCACATTGACACGGAACATGCCTTCCATGATCGACGTTTCGGTCTCTTGGACCCGGGATAGCACCTCGGCAGACACCAGCGTTTTATCCACTACCAGCGAGCCACCGCCGTAGCCCATAAAGCTGTATTGGCCATAATCAGCAGCCTCAAAAGTGCCCCCAGCCACGGCCGCAACAGCGCGGTCGATCGTG
Organism: Parasedimentitalea marina; assembly: GCF_004006175.1. Lineage (GTDB taxonomy): Bacteria > Pseudomonadota > Alphaproteobacteria > Rhodobacterales > Rhodobacteraceae > Parasedimentitalea > Parasedimentitalea marina. Next base: position 1,075,750 of record NZ_CP033219.1, on the reverse strand, counting down.
GGTTCCATATGCCACAGGGCCGAGGTCAAAATAGTGTTGGGATAATCACCTGAGGTGTCAATCACATTGCCGACAGCCTTAACACCGCGTTCAACCGCAGCATCTGCGACGCCAAAGCGTTCCGCAAACATGATGTCAGCACCCGCATCCATCATCGCAAAGGCGCTTTCTTTGGCTTTGGGCGGATCATACCAGCTGTCGATGAAGTTCACGAGAAACTTGACGTCGGGGTTGGTGGCGCGCGCGCCCTCCATAAAGGCGTTCATGAGGCGGTTCACTTCGGGGATGGCATAGCCACCGACCATGCCGATCACGTTGCTTTCGGTGCTGGCCCCGGCCACCATTCCAGACAGGTAGCTTGGCTCGTGGATCCAGTTGTCAAACACCGAGAAGTTTGGCGCGACCGGACCAAAGGACGAGCCCATCAGGAACCCGGTTTCAGGATAATCCGCGGCCACTTTACGCGCAGCGCGTTCCAGACCGAAGACCTCGCCCACCACCAATTGCACGCCTTGCTCGGCGTATTCGCGCATCACCCGCTCGTAGTCGGTGTTGGCGACGTTTTCTGAGAACACATAGTCAATCTCGCCGCGATCCTTGGCGCCATTCAGCGCCAAATGAATTCGGCTGATCCATTGTTGTTCGACGGGCAGCGTGTAAATGGCTGCGACTTTGACGGTTCCTGCCAGGGCGACCCCGGCGGGCATCATAAGCGCCAGCGCTGCCGTTCCGGCCAACATAGCCCGTCGTGAAATAGAAAATTTGCTCTTCATTTGCCAATCCCCGGTTGTGTGAATGACACAATGAGGCATTTATTTAACCAATCGGTCAATAAAATTCGCACTCAGGGCACTCCAGAGGACCAACTGGCCCTCTGGCACAGAGCTTTGTGCTGAACCCGCACAATTGGCGGGCAGGCCGTCTGGCGTGCTACCGCAGGCGCTGCTCGGTTGTCTTGTCAAAGAACAACACATCAGAATCGTCAAAGCTCAACTTGACCGTACAGCCCTCGGGGATCTCTTCGTCGCCACGGGTTTCGACGGTGATGCGACCGCCGCCCGGCGCGGTCAGGTAGTCATAAGCAACACCACCCAGACGCTCGCGGATATCGAGTGTGATATCGCTGTCCCCCTCGGTGATGTTCAGATGCTGTGGGCGCAGGCCAACATAGACCGGCTGTCCTTCGCCCGGCAAAACAACCGAGGCCGCAACTACCGCATCACCCAACGCAGGCACACGGACTTTGCCGCCCTCGACCACGCCATCGATAAAGTTCATGCTGGGAGAGCCGATGAAACCGGCCACGAATTTGTTGTCCGGATCTTTGTACAGATGCATGGGGCTGCCGACCTGTTCAATCCGGCCATCACGCAACACAACAATCTTGTCGGCCAGCGTCATCGCCTCGACCTGATCATGGGTCACATAGATCATGGTGGCGCCGATTTCCTTGTGCAACCGGGCGATTTCGATCCGCATATCCACACGCAACTCGGCATCGAGGTTGGACAAGGGCTCGTCAAACAGGAACACCTCGGGGCCACGGACAATGGCGCGGCCGATGGCCACCCGCTGGCGCTGGCCGCCAGACAGAGCCTTGGGTTTGCGCGACAGATAATCGTCCAGTTTCAGGATCTTCGAAGCAGCGGCGACCTTTTCCTGAACCTCCCCCTTGGGGTGGCCCGTCATTTTCAGGCCGAAGCCCATATTTTCTTCGACCGTCATATGCGGGTAAAGTGCGTAGGTCTGGAACACCATGGCCACGCCGCGTTCGGCGGGATCGATGGCGGTGACATCGCGGGCGCCAATTGTGATCTGTCCGGCAGTGGTTTCTTCCAGCCCGGCCACCATCCGCAATAGCGTGGATTTACCGCAGCCTGATGGCCCCACAAAGACGCAAAATTCACCGTCTTCGATCGTCAGGTCAACGCCGTGGATCACCTGAATGTCGCCATATTTCTTGATCACGTTGTTTAGTGTCAGTCCCGACATATGTTATGTCCCCGTTCTAGTCGTGTCAGTGGCTTGGTCGGGAAAGCGCCAGTTCTGGGCCTCGACCGCGATGCTGTTTGCTGTGGCCTGAACCTGCGGCGCCAATGCCGCGAGGTCTGCCAGTGATTTTTGAGCTGTGGTTGATGTGACAGATAACCCGCCCAGAACCCTGCCGCGTGGCGTCAGGATCGGCACGGCGATGCAGATAATTCCGGGTTCGTGCTCTTCCCGGTCCATTCCGAATCCCTTAGCCCGGATATCGGCCAGATCCGCCCTCAACTCGGCCTCGGAGGTCAGGGTGTGTTCGGTGAAACGGTGAAAGCTCTGCTGAGAAATAACCCGGGCAACCTCGTCCTCGGCCAAAAAGGCCAGCATCGACTTGCCAACACCGGTGCAATAAGCCGGGCCAACCTTGCCTGCCTGTGAATACATTTCAATTGGCTTCAAGGCGTTACGCTTGTCCAGATACAGAACCTGAGCATTGTCGAGCTGCGCCAGATGCACCGTCTCACCGGTGGTTTCGGACAGGGCATCCACATAAGAGCGGGCAATCGGCGCAAGCGAACTTTGCTGCCAGGCGGCATGGGCCAGTCGTACCAACCGGACACCCAAGCCATATGTTTGGCGATCCGGATCAAAGGACAACATGCCCTGATTTGTGAGCGTCTGGAACAGTCGGTACAATGTTCCTTTGGGATAGGGGCTGCCCTCGAGCACCTCAGAGAATCGCACCGGGCGTTCAAAACTTGCCACCATATCAAGCACCTCCAGTGCTTTTCCGACGGTTCCGTCTGCTGTTTGCCGTTCTGCCATTCGCAATTCCTTTCACAACTTCGACCCGCGAGCAGGACGAAAGCATTGACAAGTCATAGCGAGTTGCGGTTATATTTTCAATATGTGAAATCAAGTTTCGAATAATGAAACCGCCTTGGGAGGGCATCATGGTTACCAAATTCAAAACAACCATCGCGGCGCTAGCTGCCTCGACGATCCTTGCGACATCTGCATTTGCAGGCGAGCTGGTGATCAACACCGACACATCCGATCCGGCCCCAAAGGCGGCCTTTGAACAATTGATCGCCGATTTTGAGGCGGCCAATCCGGACATCACCGTCAAATGGAACCTGTTCGACCACGAGGGCTATAAAACCTCGATCCGCAACTTTCTGACAGCGGATGCACCGGATCTGGCCAATTGGTATGCCGGCAACCGGATGCTGCCCTACGTCAACGCTGGCCTATTTGAAGACGTCAGCGATGTCTGGGAAGACAATGGTCTGAATGACTCGCTGGCCTCGGCCGCCGGGTCGATGACCATTGACGGCAAAAAATGGGGTGTGCCTTACACGTATTACCAGTGGGGCGTGTACTATCGTAAGGACATTTTCGAAGCCAATAACATCGAAGTGCCCACCAACTGGGACGAGTTCAAGGCAGCGGGTGCAACGCTGACAGCAGCGGGCGTGACCCCAATCACCATCGGTACCAAGTATCTGTGGACCGCTGGCGGCGTGTTTGATTACCTGAACCTGCGCACCAATGGCTATGACTTCCACATGGCGCTGACCAAGGGTGAGGTCGAGTGGACCGACCCGCGCGTTGTCGAAACCATGAACAACTGGAAACAGCTGATCGACGCCGGTTTCTTCCTGGAAAACCACACCTCGTATTCCTGGCAGGAAGCCTTGGCGCCGATGGTGGCTGGCGATGCAGCCATGTATGTCATGGGTAACTTTGCCGTAGCCCCCCTGCGTGAAGCAGGTCTGACCGATGACCAACTGGGTTTCTTCCAGTTCCCTGTCATCAACCCTGATGTCCCGCTGGCTGAAGAGGCCCCCACCGATACGCTGCACATCCCGGCAAACGCCACCAATAAGGAAGACGCCAAGAAGTTCCTGGCCTTCCTGGCATCAGCGGAAGCGCAGACCAAGATCAACGAGGTCCTTGGTCAGTTGCCGATCAACAAGGACTCGACCGTTGGCGACGACAAGTTCCTGCAGGCTGGCTATACCATGTTGTCGACAACAGACGGCGGTATCGCGCAGTTCTTTGACCGGGATGCGCCAGCTGAAATGGCCAAGATCGGCATGGAAGGTTTTCAGGAGTTCATGGTCAAGCCTGATCGTCTGGACGCCATTCTGGCCCGTCTCGAAAAGACACGTCTGCGCGTCTACAAATAAGAGCAGCACCACAAAAAGGCGCAGGACCTTCGGGTCCTGCGAACCTGCCTTGGGCAGTCTCACTCCATCCACAAACAAACAGGATTGACCTATGTCAGCGTCTCGCGCATCCCGTTTCAATCAGCGCAGCCTTGCTCCGGTATTGTTCCTGGCACCGGCCATTCTGTTTTTCATGTTCTATGTGATTTTCCCAATTTTTCAGTCGATGCAAATCTCGCTGTATGACTGGGACGGCCTTGGCGACAAAACCTTTGTTGGCATGGACAACTATGTCGAGCTGATGGACGATGAGGCCTTCTATACCTCGCTGAAGAACAACGTGATATGGCTGGTTCTGTATATGCTGGCGATCCCTGCGGGTCTGTTCATTGCGCTATTCCTGAACCAAACTGTATTTGGCATGCGCCTGTACAAGTCTTTGTTCTTCTTTCCTTTTGTCATCAGCCAAGTGGTCGTCGGCCTGGTATTCACCTGGTTCTACGATCCGTCCTTTGGCTTGCTAAACGTAATTCTGGGCTGGTTTGGCCTGGGGCCGGTGACCATTCTGGGCGATGAGACCTGGGTGACCTATGGCATTATTTTTGCGGGCCTCTGGCCGCAGACCGCCTATTGCATGATCCTGTATATCACCGGGCTGAACGCCGTTGACCCCGAACAGATCGAGGCCGGGCGTCTGGACAATGCCAAGGGCTGGAACATGCTGTGGTATATCATTCTGCCACAGTTGAAACCGGCCACATTCATTGCCATCGTCGTCACCGTCATCGGCGCGCTGCGCAGTTTCGATCTGGTCTCGATCATGACTGCGGGCGGCCCCTGGGGCAGTTCGCGGGTACTGGCCTATTACATGTATGAAAAAGCCTTCTCAGAATACGGGTTCCGCATGGGCTATGGCGCCGCAATTGCCGTTGTTCTGTTCCTGATCATGATGATCTACATCACCGTCTTCCTGGTGAAGATGTACCGCGACGAAAAGGGCCACTAACCCATGTTCCCCACCCCCATTGAACGCCGCTCACTTGCGCTGCAACGGCTGTATAAAACCGCCCTGCCCTTTGCCATGATCCTGTGGCTGTTGCCACTGATTGCGGTGGCGCTGACCTCTATCCGATCGGCCGGAGACATCACCGCCGGCAATTACTGGGGCTGGCCGACCTCGTTCAATCTGGTGCAGAACTATTCGGACATTTTCACCAATACGCCGCTGGGCAATTACATGTGGAATTCCGTCCGGGTGACCATTCCCACGGTGATCGGCACGCTGGCACTGTCGTGCATGTCGGGCTTTGCGCTGGCGGTCTACAAGTTCAAAGGCAACATGCTGGTGTTCTTCATGTTTGTCGCGGGCAACTTTGTACCCTTTCAGATTCTGATGGTGCCGGTGCGCGACCTGACGCTGCAGATGGGTATCTACAACACCATCACCGGGCTGGCCCTGTTTCACATCGCCTTTCAGACCGGGTTCTGCACCCTGTTCATGCGCAATTTCATCCGCTCGCTGCCGGTCGAACTGATCGAGGCGGCGCGGGTTGAGGGCGTCAAGGAATGGCGGATCTTCTGGTTCATCATCCTGCCCCTGATGCGCCCGGCGATTGCGGCGCTGGCCGTGTTGATATTCACTTTCATCTGGAACGACTATTTCTGGGCCACTGTGCTGACCCAGGGCGCCGAAAGCCAGCCAGTTACCGCCGGCCTCTATTCACTGAACGGTCAGTGGGTTGCCGCATGGCACCTGGTTTCAGCCGGATCGATTGTGGCAGCCCTGCCGCCGGTTGCGATCTTCTTTCTGCTGCAAAAGCACTTTATCGCGGGCCTGACCCTGGGCGCTGTCAAGTAATCCGCAACGGCGGACATTCGAATAGGAAAGCCAATGGCTATCAAGATTGCCTTTATCGGCGCTGGCTCGACCATCTTTATGAAGAACATCATCGGAGATGTGCTGCACCACCCTTCCTTGCGCGATGCGGATATCGCCCTGATGGATATTGACGCCACCCGGCTAGAGGACTCGGTGCTGGTGGCCAAAAAAATGATTACATCGATGGGTGTGGCAGCAAAGGTCACCCCCTATACCGATCAGCGTGCAGCGCTGGAGGGCGCGAATTTCGTTGTTGTGGCGTTTCAGATTGGCGGCTACAGGCCCTGCACTGTCACCGATTTCGATATTCCCAAAAGCTATGGCCTGGATCAGACGATTGCCGACACACTGGGCATTGGTGGCATCATGCGGGGATTGCGTACGGTGCCGCATCTGTGGTCGATCTGCGAAGACATGTTGCAGGTCTGCCCCGATGCGACGTTGCTGCAATATGTCAATCCGATGGCGATCAACACCTGGGCGATTGGCGCCCGGTATCCGCAGATCAAACAGGTGGGGCTGTGCCATTCCGTTCAGGGCACCGCCGAGGAACTGGCGCGGGATCTGGGTGTTGAAACCAGCGATCTGCGGTATCGCGCGGCCGGCATCAATCACATGGCCTTTTATCTGGACTTCGAAGAGCGCCTGAAGGATGGCACCTGCCGGGATCTTTATCCTGCCCTGAAGGCGGGCTATGACGAGGGCCGTTTTCCCACCGCCACCGGGGCCAATGCGCGCTGTCCCAATTATGTGCGCTATGAGGTGATGAAGCACTTTGGCCTGTTCGTCACGGAATCGTCCGAACATTTCGCGGAATATGTGCCCTGGTTCATCAAGTCACACCGTCCTGACCTGATTGAACAGTTCCAGATCCCACTGGATGAATACCCGCTGCGCTGTGAAGAACAGATTGCCGAGTGGATCACCCAGGCCAAGGCGCTGCGCAAGGCCCCTGCAATCGAGGTGGAACAAAGCCACGAATATGCCGCAACTATCATGAACGCGATCACCACCGGCACGCCTGCGGTGATCTATGGCAACATTCCAAACAGTGGCCAAATTCCACAACTGCCACTGGGCGCCGCGGTTGAGGTGCCCTGTCTGGTGGATGCAAATGGCATCCAGCCCACCACTGTCACCGACATCCCGCCTCAGCTGATTGCGATGATGCGAAGCAATATCAATGTACAGGAACTGACAGTGCAGGCGCTGCTGACAGAGAACCGCGAGCATATTTACCATGCGGCGATGATGGACCCTCGCACCGCCGCCGAGCTGGATCTGCGCCAGATCCGCAAGTTGGTGGATGAGTTGCTGGCAGCCCATGGGGACTGGATGCCCGATTGGGTCAGCGGTAAGATCACCTCATGAGAAATTCACGAACGTGGCAAACCAATTTGGTGAGACTCTCCCTCACCCTATTCATACGAAAGACCCAACAATGAGCAAAACAGCCACATTTCATGATCTTGCAGGTGCTTCGGTCTTTATCACCGGCGGCGGATCGGGCATTGGAGCCTCGTTGACCGAAGGGTTCTTGCGTCAGGGGGCCAAAGTGGCTTTTGTCGGGCGCTCGGATGCGTCAGATTTTGTCGATCAGATGCAGCAAGAGACCGGCCAACGACCGCTGTTCATCCAGTGTGACATTACCGATACCACGGCCTTGCAGGCCGCCATCGCCGAAAGCGCGCAGGTGAACGGCGCCATCGATATTCTGGTGAACAACGCCGCCAACGACCAGCGCCATGAGACGCTGGATGTCACCGAAGAGTTTTGGGATTGGATGCAAGCGATCAATCTAAAGGCCTATTTCTTTGCCTGTCAGGCGGTTTTGACGGGAATGAAGGAGACTGGCGCTGGATCCATCATCAACTTCTCATCTATCAGCTATATGATGGGCAACACTGGCTACCCTGCCTATGTTTCGGCCAATGCTGGCATCACCGGCATGACCCGCGGGCTGGCCCGCGAATTTGGCCCCGACGGTATCCGCGTCAACGCATTGGCGCCAGGCTGGGTGCTGACCGATAAGCAATTAGAGAAATGGGCCACTCCCGAGGCGCTGTCTGCGCATCTGGAACGGCAATGCCTGAAAGATCATCTAAAACCGCAGGATATCGTCGACGCGGTGTTGTTCCTGGCCTCCAAAACCAGCCGGATGATGACAGGCCAGACCATGGCGATTGATGGCGGTGTGGTGGTATCGGGATAATGACACAGACTATGGATAACCTATGCTGGATTGCCGCTGATTGGGGCACATCACATCTGCGGCTCTGGCTGATGGACGATCAGGGCACCGTGCTGCGCCACATTGGGTCGGACCGGGGCATGTCGAGCCTTGCTCCACAAGAGTTCGAACCCACATTGATAGACTTGATTGGCGACAGCCTGCCTGATCAGGGCAGCATTCCGGTGGTCTGCTGTGGCATGGCTGGATCGCGCCAGGGCTGGGCTGAAGCCCCCTATAGCAAAGCCCCCTGCGAGCCGCCCTCGATCGATCAGGCGACACGGGTGCAAACCGCTGATCCGCGGATCTCGGTTTTTCTTCTTCCTGGGATAAAACAACTGCCTGCCGCAGATGTTATGCGGGGCGAAGAGACCCAGATTGCCGGTTTCTTGTCTGAAAACCCCAAGTTTGACGGGGTGATCTGCTTGCCCGGCACCCATTGCAAGTGGGCCCATATCAGCGCTGGAGAGGTCGTCAGCTTTCGCACTTTCATGACCGGCGAGTTGTTTGCGCTGCTCTGCGACGCCTCGGTTCTGCGGCATTCGGTTGGGGATGATGGCTGGGACGCCGCAGCCTTTGAAGCGGCGGTGTCCGATGCAATGTCCAGACCGTCAGCAGTGGCGGGCAACCTGTTTTCCATCCGCGCTGAAACGCTGCTGTGTGATCTCGATAGTGCGGCAGCCCGCTCGCGAATTTCTGGATTGCTGATCGGTATCGAACTGGCAGCAGCACGGCCCTATTGGCTGGGGCAGGATGTGGTGGTTGTCGGAGAAAGCGGCATTGCCACGGCTTATAGCGCGGGTCTGTCCCAACAAGGCGCCATGGCGCGCAATGTCACCGCTGCCAACATGACCCTGAACGGGTTACGCGCGGCCTATACCAAACTGATTGAGACGACCCCATGACACGCGAAATCATTGCCATCCTGCGCGGCATTCAAAGCCATGAAATCTGTGATATCGCTGATGTGCTGATCGCTGCCGGTATCACCAAAATCGAAGTGCCGCTGAATTCGCCCGACCCCTTTGCCACCATCGCCTTGCTGGTCAAACACGCAGGCGATCGCGCGGTAGTCGGCGCAGGTACAGTTCTGGAGACCGATGCGGTGACACGTCTGGCCGACATTGGCGCGCAGATGGTGGTCTCGCCCGACACCTGCGCCGAGGTTATCCGGGCCACCAAAGCGGCCGAAATGCTGTCTTATCCCGGCGTCATGACCCCAAGCGAGTGCTTTGCAGCCCTGCGCGCCGGCGCCGATGGGATCAAACTGTTCCCGGCCTTCAAGATCGGCGTCGATGGCTTTGCCGCCGTGAAATCAGTTCTGCCTGTTGCGGCCAAAACCTATGCGGTTGGCGGGGTGGGCCCTGACAATTTTGCCGATTGGCAGGCGGCTGGCATCACCGGATTTGGCATCGGGACGGGGATTTACAAGGTCGGGTTCAGCGCCGCAGACGTGGCGAAGCGGGCCGACGAGATTGTCATCGCCTATGATAAGGTTTTTCCATGACAGCAGCGCAGGTTTTTAGCGACACAGCCTGTGCCCTTGGTGAGGGCCCGCTGTGGCATCCTGAGCGCAAGCAATTGTTCTGGTTCGATATCCTGTCAAAACAGCTGCTGACCCGCACAACAACAGGCGCGCAAAGCTGGAGTTTTGACGATCATGTCTCAGCTGCCGGCTGGATCGATTACGATACGCTGTTAATGGCCAGCGAAAACGGGCTGTACCGGTTCGACATCCCGTCAGGACGGCGCGAATTGGCGGTGCCACTAGAGGCTGACAACCCGGTTACCCGGTCAAACGACGGCCGCGCCGATCCCTGGGGCGGGTTTTGGATTGGTACCATGGGATTCAACGCCGAGCCCGGTGCCGGCGCGATCTATCGGTATTATCGCGGAGAACTCAGACAGCTTGTCGGCGAGATCACCATCAGCAACGCGATCTGCTTTGCTCCAGATCATTCCTGTGCCTATTACACTGACACCACCGATGGGTGTATCATGCGGCAACCACTGGACCAAACGCACGGTTGGCCTCTGGGCGATCCGCAGGTTTTTCTGGATGTCTCGGGCGAAGATTTTGGCGCCGATGGCGCCGTGGTCGACGCCGAAGGCTGTTTCTGGAACGCCCAATGGGGGGCTGCGCGGGTGGCCAGATATTCCCCGTCCGGAACGCTGTTGTCGACCTGGCCACTGCCGCCCTCGCAGGTCACCTGCCCCGGGTTTGGCGGCCCTGACTTGACCACGCTGTTTGTCACCACAGCTGCAATAGACAGCAGGGATGCACAAGCTGGTCAAACTTTTAGCTTTGCCACCGAAATCACCGGACAACGCGAACACCAAGTCATTCTCTGAGGCCCTACATGAAACGCACCCTTGGCACCTGCTACTATCCGGAACACTGGCCCTCGGACATTTGGGCCGAAGATGCGCGCCGTATGGCCGAGGCCGGATTGACCTGGGTCAGGATCGGTGAGTTTGCCTGGTCGCGGATAGAGCCGACACCGGATGCGTTAACCTGGGACTGGCTGGATCAAGCGATCGAGACCCTGGGTCAGGCTGGGCTAAAGGTGGTCTTGGGCACCCCAACCGCCACGCCGCCGAAATGGGTTTTAGACAAACACCCCGACATGCTGGCAGTGGACGATCAGGGACGCCCCCGTAAATTTGGATCGCGCAGGCATTACTGCTTTAGTCATGCAGGATACCTGGAGGAATGCCGTCGTATTGTCGGGCTTGTCGCCGAACGTTATGGCCAAAACCCCCATGTGGCGGCCTGGCAGACAGACAACGAATACGGTTGTCACGACACCACCCTGTCCTATTCAGATGCGGCGCGTCAGGGGTTTCGCGGCTGGCTGCGTGAACAGTTCTCTGCGCAGGGCCAGAATGACGGCATCGCAGCACTAAACGCGGCCTGGGGCAATGTATTCTGGTCAATGGAGTACAACGACTTTGATGACATCGACCTGCCCAACCTGACTGTGACAGACCCAAACCCGTCCCATGTGCTGGCCTTTCACCGCTATACCTCGGATCAGGTGGTGGCGTTCAACCGCGCCCAGGTGGAGATCATCCGGGCCCATTCGCAGGCACCAGTGACCCATAACTACATGGGCCGGATCACCGATTTCGATCACTTCAAGGTCGGTGCTGATCTGGATATCGCCAGCTGGGACAGTTACCCGCTGGGGTTCCTGGAAGATCGCGTTGGGGCCAGTGTCGAACAGCAGCGCAAATTTGCCAATCAGGGCCATCCCGATTTTCAGGCTTTTCACCACGATCTGTACCGTGCCGTCGGGCGGGGCCGATGGTGGGTGATGGAGCAACAACCGGGACCGGTGAACTGGGCCCCCTACAACCCCTCGCCCCTGCCCGGCATGGTGCGTTTATGGAGCTGGGAGGCCTTTGCCCACGGCGCCGAGGCAGTCTGCTATTTCCGCTGGCGCCAAGCACCGTTTGCACAAGAGCAGATGCATGCCGGCATGTTGCGGCCGGATAGTGTTGATGCCCCGGCCATCCATGAGGCGCGTCAGGTCGCGGATGAGTTGAAACAGGCGCCTGAGGTGCAGATGGTGCAGGCCAGTGTCGCGCTGATCTTTGACTATGACGCTGACTGGGCCTGGTCGGTACAGCCTCAGGGTGTTGGGCTTAGCTATTTCGGTCTGATCTTTGACCACTATCGCGCGCTGCGCCGCGCCGGTATATCAGTTGATATTCTGCCAGCCCATTGCCGTGATTTCAGCGGCTACGATCTGGTTTTGGCCCCCGGTATGATGCATATGCCGGGGGATCTGAAACAGGCCCTGACTGGTGGCAACGCGCAGGTGCTGATCGGGCCACGTAGCGCCGCGCGTGATGCCAATATGTCGATTCCTGTGCCCCTGCCGCCCGCCTTTCCCGGATTAGACGTCACAGTTTCACGGGTGGAAACACTAAGGCCCGACCAACCCGTTGCGCTGACATCAGGCGGGGCGATCACCGGATATCTGGAAGAGCTGGAGGGCACGGCAGACATCATCACGCAAACCACAACCGGTTCTGCCGTGGCAATGCGGGCGGGTCCGGTGACTTACATGGGCGGCTGGGGCGATGATGCCGCGCTGGATGTCCTGATCAGCGATCTGTGCACCCGCGCCGGTCTAGCCACCATGGCGCTGCCAGATGGGGTCCGCATCCGCGATACCGCAACGGAACGATTCTGGTTCAATTACAACGCTGAGCCAATCGCAACGGAAGCCGGAGTATTGCCCGCTGCTGGGGTCCTGCGTGTGGAGCTGACCTAAGCCACTGGCATTACCCATATTTTGACGGATCTCTTCGACCGGATAAGACCACATCCACAGTCCTTGGATACTCAACACAGGCCAGATTTCTTTTACCGTGTTCCATCAAAAACCGTTCGGGGATAAAAACGATCTGCTCGTCGAAACTGCGGTTGATCCTGAGCGGCGCAGTAAAGTTTCCCCCAGCCGAGAAAATCGTGACCATCATCCCCTCAAAGGCCCTGTCGGACCCCGACCCCGGGTTCATTTCCACATATGGCCCATCGTCCAATGACGACAAAACCGAGGACCGGGCAGCCAGCTGACCAGACTGGAACAGGCTATCACCAGTTACCAAAAAGCGGCGGCGCTCTGTCGCCGGGGGGGGCTGCGGGAGATGGTCGAGAGGGGCCAGCGGCGAATGAGTCTTTGGCCAATTGTAGGCCAAATCATTGCCGCCGTGATCTGCGGGCTGATCAAACTGGCCAAACCCAGTGTATTCGGCGGTGATTTTATTGCGGACCTGATCTGCTGCAACGGGCAATGCCCCCTGCCCCATAGCCTGGGAAATTTGATTAAAAACCTCCCGGGTGGGAACCAGATTCTGGTCAGGTGATCGGACGGACCGCAGCGCCTGCACCCGTCCCTCATGGTTGGTAAAATGCCCGGCTTCTTCACCATAAGACGCCGCAGGCAACACCACATCTGCCAGCTTTGCCGTATGATTATAGTGCGAGCCGTGAAACACCAAGAACGAAGAACTGGTTTGCGTATCCTGGGACATAGGGTCAGCGCCAAGCACGTAATGCAGATCAACGTGCGCATCGGGATCTGGCGGGGTCGTATGAATGGCTTGCCATCCCGGCGCGGCCCCTGCCAGGCAGCCGATGTCCCAAAGACCCAGTTGGTTTGGCCTGTCGAACAAGAACTGCAATCTGACGGCTTTGCCCTGTGCACCAAAATGGTCGACAAGCTGCTCAATCCATCTCAGGCACGCCTCGGCCTTGGAGGAGCGCAAGAACTCAGTGCCGATCAGAAGTGCAATGTCTTGTGCCTCGGTCAGAATGCTACGGGCCTTATGGGTGAATGCACCCGCCGCGCTATCCGAAATCTGCGGGTCCTCCCGGATCAAATCCGACAGCAGACCGGCCTCTTCCCCGGGCAGCAGACGCAGCGTGGCCGCGGCAAGAGGATCCAGGCCACAGGGTCTGGACGAAGAGATGATCAACCGCTTGTTGGGATCGCTCATGGCAGAGCGGAGCAGGTAACCAGAGACCGGATTTTCGTCGGTAATGTTGGACCCCAACAGAAAAATGCAATCCGCCTCCAGCAATGACTGCAACGGTTTACGCTGCATACCCCCCGTCATCACCTGCGCCAAAGCAGTGACCGCATCTGGCGTGTCCAAGCCGCCAAACCGGGTGCTGGAGCGGATATCCTGCGTGCCAAAAACCTGTCGCATGAGCTGTTGAAACACAAAGCCGGTCTCGGTTGTCTGGCGCGCAGAAATAGAGCCCTGAATGCGGGTTTTTCGAGTTTTGATATCGCGGGCTGTACTGGCGATACACTCGATCGCCTCGCCCCAGCTGACCGGTTTCAACACGCCGTTCTTGCGGATCATCGGCTGTTCGATCCGCTTGCCGCCGTCGATGGCATCAAACCCAAACCGACCCTTGGCACAGAGCAGTTCCCCGTTGAGGCCGGTTTCCGGGTCGCTTTTGACCCGTTTGAAACGGCCTTCGCTGAATTCCACTGACATGGAACAGCCAGTGCCGCACATGCCGCAAATCGTTTCGGTTTTCACCAGGTCCCAGGGCCGCGCTTTATAGCGGTAAGGGACGCTCATCAGCGCGCCAACCGGGCAGACCTCGATACAATTGCCACAATGGCTACAGTCTTTCAGGCTGTTGCCGACTCCGGTGATTTCACTGTCCAGCCCCCGTTCAGCAGTGCCCAGCGCCACGTCCCCGACGACCTCCTCGCAGACCCGGACACATCGCTGGCACTGAATGCAGCGGTTGGCGTTGAACACGATCACCGCGTTCAGCTCGATGTCATCTTTGCGAAACACCCGTTTGTCGTCGCGTAATCGCGAACTGCCTTTGCCGTAGTCAAACACGGTATCTTGCAACTCGCATTCGCCCCCCTTGTCACAGACCGGACAATCCAGGGGATGATTGGCCAGCAGCATTTCCAACATATCCTGGCGGGTAGAGACGACCCGAGCAGATTGGCTGTGGATCACCATGTCGGGGGCGATGACTGTGGCGCAGGCCGGTTCAAGCTTGTTGCGGCCTTCGACCTCGACCAGGCACATGCGGCATGAGGCCGACAAGGACAGCCGCTCATGATAGCAAAACGTCGGAATTTCGACCCCTGTCATGCGGGCGGCCGTCAGGATGGTTGTGCCCGGGTCCACCTCAAGTGTTTGACCATCAAATGTGCAGCTTACCATCGTCGGGGCTCCTTTCAGCCTGCTTGGGCCTGTGCTGGAATCAAGGCGTCGAATTCAGGCCGGAAATGTTTTACTGTAGCGCCCAGCGCCCAGGCTGCCCCGTCGCCCAGCGCGCAAAACGAATTGCCGAAAATCCCGCCGCACAGCATTTCCAGCTGTTCCACATCGCCCGGCTGCCCCTGTCCGGCTTCGATCCGGCGCAGGATCTTCGCAGCCCAGGTCAGCCCTTCGCGGCAAGGGGTGCATTTGCCACAGCTTTCGTGGCTGAAAAACTCGGTGATGCGCCGTGCCACCACTGGGATCGAGGCGGTTTCGTCCAGACCGATCACTCCTGCCGAACCCAACATGCTGCCCGCCGCCGCCAGCGAGCCAAAGTCCATTTTTACGTCAAATTCGCTGCGGGGAAACATCGGCGCCGAGACCCCGCCGGGGATCGCGGCCTTGAACTGGCCGTTCAGCGCGCCGCCGCCGTGTTCTTCCAGCAGCTCGCCCAGAGACAGGCCCATAGGCATTTCATAGACGCCGGGTCGTTTGACTTGCCCACTAAGCCCAAACAGTTTCGGCCCCGGTGAATGGTCTGGGCCGATTGCGGCGAACCATTCACTGCCACGACGAAACAGATGCGGCAGGCAGGCCAGCGTTTCGACGTTATTGACCACAGTTGGGCATTCATAGAGACCCGCCACCGCCGGGAACGGTGGCTTCAGCTTGGGCTGCCCGCGCCGCCCCTCGATGGATTCCAGCAGCGCGGTTTCTTCGCCGCAGATATAGGCCCCGGCCCCTTTGTGGATGTGAATGTCCAGCCCATGGCCACTGCCCAGAATATCTGGCCCCAGATAGCCGCGCGCATGGGCCTCATCAATGGCTTGCTGACAGTGGTCGATCGACAGTTGGTATTCACCGCGAATATACAGATAAGCCGTCCGGCAACCGATGGCATATGCGGCGATCACCATGCCTTCGATCAGCTGGTGCGGGTCACGCTCCATCAGGATGCGGTCCTTGAAAGTGCCCGGCTCACCCTCGTCCGCGTTACAGCACAGATAGCGTGGCAACGGGCTGTCCTTGGGCACAAAGCCCCATTTGAGCCCGGTTGGAAATCCAGCCCCACCGCGACCACGCAGATTTGCCGATTTCACCTCGTCGATCACCTCGTCTGGGGAAAAGTCTCGCAGGGCAAGGCGCAGCCCCTGATAACCGCCCGAACCCTCATAGGTCGCGATCTGGTGCGCGTTTGGATCATGGATGTTTTTCAGCAGAACCAGCTCGCTCATGACATCTCCTCGGCCGGCTGATCCGCAAGCGATGCCAGCAGCGCATCCAGTTTTTCTACGGTCAGATCCCCAATGTACTGCCTGTCGACCATCAAAACCGGGGCCACCTCGCAGGCGCCAAGGCATTCCACCGCAGACAGGGTAAAGATGCCATCCCGGGTTGTCCCCCCCGATTCAACGTCCAGTCGGCGTTGCAGGTGGATCAACAAGGCATCCGACCCGCGCAACTGGCACGACAGGTTTGTGCAAAGCCGGATATGGTGACGACCGGTCACAGTGCGATCAAACAGAGTATAAAAGCTGGCCACCTCAAACACCCAGATTTCAGGGACATCCAGCAACTCGGCCACGGTTTGATAGACGTCACCATCGACAACGCCATATTTCTGCTGGGCCAGCTCCAGCACTGGCATTATGGCGCTGCGGCTGGTGGGATAGCGGGCCATGATTGTCTGCACCTCAGGAGCGAGGTCGATTTTGATGTCGGCCAGACTGCGGGCATTGCTCATTTGTCCACCTCTCCCATCACCGGGTCCAGACTGCCGAGCATGGCAATCACATCTGCCAAATACTTGATGTTGGTGGTCCGTTCGCACAGCGCCTGAAGGTTCACAAAGGACGGCGCGCGCACTTTTAAGCGAAACGGTTTTTCACCGCCGTCCGAGATCAGATAATACCCCAGCTCCCCCTTTGGGGCCTCGGTCGCGGCATAGAACTCACCCGCGGGGACCTGGATGCCATCGGCAGACAGTTTGAAATGGTGAATGTGGGTCTCCATAGAATGGGCGAGCAGGTCTTTATCGACAGGGAAGGCAATTTTGGGATCGTCGATCAGGATGTCGCCTTTGGGCATCTGACCGATGCATTGCCGGATGATCTTCAGGCTTTCGCGCATTTCGTCCACCCGACATTTCCAGCGGTCATAACAATCGCCGTCCTTGCGGGTGATGACGTCAAATTCGACCTGCCCGTAAATTTCATAAGGCTCATCGCGACGGATATCCCAATCCACCCCCGAGGCGCGCAAGTTAGGGCCGCTAAGGCCTAGTGCTATGGCATCTTCGCCGGTGATATTGCCGATGTTTTCGACCCGCGCCAGAAAGATCCGGTTGTTTTCCAACAGGGTCTCATAGTCAGAAATTCGCGCCGTGAAGATATCGCAGAACTCAAGTATGCGGGCCTCGGCGCCTTCGGGCAGGTCTTCGCGCACCCCACCGACGCGGCAAAACGAGGTATGCATACGCACCCCGGTGATCATCTCCATCAGGTCCATGACCATTTCACGGTCGCGCATGGTATAGAGCAGCGATGTCATCGCCCCCACATCCATTGGCAGCGCGCCGGTGATCAGCAGATGCCCAGAGATACGCGACAGTTCGGCCATCATCACCCGGATATACTGCGCCCGTTCCGGTGCCTTGATGCCCAGCAGCCCCTCAACCGCCAGCGCGTAGCCCAGGTTGTTGGCCGGTGGACACAGATAGTCGAGCCGGTCCGTCAGGGGGAAAATCTGGGTATAGGTAAAGCTTTCAAACAGCTTTTCGGTGCCCCGGTGCAGCAAGCCGATGTGCGGTTCAATCCGCTCGACGATCTCGCCGTCCATCTGCAGCAGCAGCCGCAACACGCCGTGGGTGCTGGGGTGCTGAGGTCCAAGGTTCAACAACACTTCGCGCGACAGGCCGGTGTCGGTACTGACCTCGCTGATGACAGTTGCCTCAGTCATTCGCCTGCCTCTGACGGTCGCGTAACACCCAAGGGGTTGTAGTCATCCTTATATCCGCGCAGAGGGAAATCCCGGCGCATCGGGTAGCCGTCAAAGCCATCCCACATGTAAATCCGCCGCAGATCCGGGTGACCGTCAAAGGTGATGCCATACATGTCATAGGCCTCGCGCTCGTGCCAGTTGGCGGTGGGCCACACCGGGATCACCGTCGGCGCATTTGGCGGGTCACCAAGGCGGCATTTCAGACGAAGACGCCATTTATGCGGCACCGAGAACAGGTGATAGACCAGCATGAACCGTGGCGTTTGCGGGAAGATGTCTACACCGCAGATATCCGACAAAAAATCAAACCGCAGCGCCGGGTCATCGCGTAAATGGGTGCACAGAGCAACCAAATCTTCAGGGGCCACCACCAAACAGGTCATATCCGACGCGCTGTGGTCAATGCTGACCCTTTGACCATAGCGCTGCACCGCCGTGGTCAGGGGCGCCGTCAGAGGCCTGTCACTCGCAACCATCAGGAGGGTTCCATCGCAGCATCAATCGGGGTCTCTGCCCGCAAAACCTTGGTGCCGGAGATCTTTTCCTGAAGCTGTACAAATCCATGCAACAGGGCCTCGGGGCGCGGTGGACAGCCGGCGACATGGATGTCGACGGGCACCACATGATCCACCCCCTGTACCACCGCGTAAGTGTTATAGACCCCACCGGAAATGGCGCAGGTACCCATAGCGATCACATAGCGGGGCTCGGCCATCTGATCATACAGACGCCGCACAATCGGCGCCATTTTTCGGGTCACGGTGCCTGCCACGATCATCACATCCGACTGCCGGGGCGACGGGCGAAACACCACGCCGAACCGGTCCAGATCATAGCGCGCACAACCGGCCGAAATCATTTCGATCGCACAGCAGGCAATGCCGAAGGTCTGCGGCCATAACGACGACTTGCGGCTCCAGTTTATGATGGCATCTGAAGAGGCGAAAAAGACGTTGTCTTGAAATTGATTGCTTAGGATTCCCATTCCAATGCCCCCTTGATCCAGGCATAGGCAAACCCCACCAGCAACAGCACGATGAAGACGAACATCTCGATATAACCAAACATCCCCATGTCGCGCAGCACAACAGCCCAGGGAAACAAGAACATGGTTTCCACATCGAAGACCACAAACAGGATGGCGATCACAAAATACTGCACCTTGAATAACCCAGCCGAGGCCTCGCCCACGTGGTCGACGCCGCACTCATAGGGGCGGTTCTTTTCGGGATATGGATTATTTGGGCGGATCAATCGGGACAGGGTCAGGATGAAGGCCGACAAGGCGACAATCGCCGCAACCATCAAAAACACCGGTAGGTAGTCAATAGGCATGTCGTATCCTTATTGCTGTGGTCCTATTGCATGTCGGGTCAAAACCGTGACGCCAGGACCTTGTGAATAACGTAAATCGAACTGGACAATTTCAACCCAAGCCTGCCCTTGCCGCCGCCTGTGCAGCATCCAGGAACATAGCAGGCAGCCCTCCGGTCAGGACTGTGCCGATCAGTGTCACAGCAAGAACCACACGCATAGCGGGAGCGACCAGAACCTGTGCTGGATGAGCCGTTTCGTCCATATACATCAACATGATGATACGCAGGTAGAACCAGGCCGAGACGGCGCTGAACAAAACCGCAATCACCGCCAGCGCGACCTGGCCCGTCTCGACCAAGGCAACCAGCACATAAAATTTCGCAAAAAACCCACCCGTCGGAGGGATACCGGCCAGCGACAGCAGAAAGATCAGAGTGATCAGCGCCAGTCCGGGATGGGTTTTGGCAAGCCCGCTAAAGTCCCAGATCGGCTCGCCGCGATCTGCCCCCTGGTTCAGCAAGACAATCACCGCAAACAGACCCAGGTTCATGAAGGTAAACACCAACAGATAGAACATGACGCTGGCCTGCCCGTCGCTGCCGCCCGCCAGTAGGCCCAGCAGCAGAAAGCCACCATGCGCAATCGAGGAATAGGCCAGCATCCGTTTGATGTTGGTCTGCACCAGCGCTGCCAAACTGCCCACCGCCATGGTCAGCACTGCCGCAATCACCACAATGTCGTGCCAGATCGGGGTCAGCGCCGAGAGGTCATGCAACAGCAAACGCAGGACAACAGCAAAGGCGGCGACCTTGCCGACAGTGGACATAAGACCGGTCACCGGCGAAGGAGCGCCCTCGTAGATGTCAGGCAGCCACATGTGAAACGGCACCGCGCCGACCTTGAACAACAGGCCCACCAGCAAGAACAGAGTTGCCAGCACCAGAAGTGGGTCACCTGCATCTGCCGTACCCAGCGCCAGGGCCATTGCACTGAGCTGCGTGGTGCCGGTCAGCCCGTAGAACATTGACAGGCCAAACAGCAGCAGCCCCGAAGAGAACGCACCCAGAATGACATATTTCAACGCCGCCTCATTCGAGCGGGCATTTGTGGTCAGGAATCCCACTAGCACATAGATCGCCAGCGCCTGCAGCTCGAGCCCGATGTAGATGATCAGCAAATCGGTGCCGGACACCATGATCATCGCCCCGCACAGGGCAAACAACAACAGCGCGTAGTATTCGCCCTTGTCAGTGTTTTCGGCCCCCAGATACCCACCCGAGATCAGCACGGTCAGCGCTGTGCCCAAATAAAGCAGCAGCTTGAAATAGGTCGCGATACCGTCGACCACGAACATTCCCTGATAGCCCGATTGTGGGGTGTGGCCCAATGTAGCACTCATCCCGGCGGCCAATGCGATCATCACCAGACTAAGCCCGGCAAGCAGCCCGCCCTGCCCCGGTCGCGGCACCAGCGACAACATCAATACAACACAGGCGCCGAGAATAACGATAATTTCAGGGCCAGACAGCAGCACCGAAACCATGATCCGTGTTAGATCCATGCTGCCCTCCTCATGGTGTCACCACTGATAGGGTCGTCTGAATCATCAGATGGTCCAGCGAGGGCTGCAGAATGTTGAGAAACGGTTTGGGATACAGCCCGAACCAGACCACAAACATCAGCAGTGGCAGCGCACAGATCAGCTCGCGTTGGTTCAGGTCCCACAGGATTGCATCCCCCGGCGCCGCAGTCGGTCCCAGCAACATCTGACGATAGACCCCCAGCAGATAGGCAGCACCGGTCAGCGCGCCCAAGACCCCGGCGGCCCCGGCCCAGCTGCTGACCCCAAAGGCGGCCGCCAGCACCAGCAGCTCGCCGATGAACCCATTCAGGCCCGGCACCGCCATCGAGGCCAGCAGGAACCCCGCGAACAGGATGCCAAACAGCGGCACCGCCTTGATCAGCCCGCCGTAACTGGCAATTTCGCGTGAGTGGGTGCGCTCGTATATCAACCCGACACACAGGAACAGCGCGCCGGTGGTGATGCCGTGGTTGAACATCTGGATCACCGCGCCAGACAGGCCCATGGTGTCGAATGTGAACAGGCCAAGGGTGATAAACCCCATGTGACTGACGCTGGAATAGGCAATCAGCTTCTTGATGTCGCGCTGCACCAGCGCCAGAAAGCCGCCATAGACAATCGCCACAGCCGACAGCGCAATCATTAAAGGCGCGAAGTAATGCGCGGCATCGGGCAGCATCGGCAACGAGAACCGCAGGAAGCCATAGGCGCCCATTTTCAACAGCACACCGGCCAGAATGATACTGCCCGCTGTGGGCGCCTGCACATGGGCATCCGGCAACCAGGTGTGCAGCGGCACCATCGGCACCTTGACGGCAAAGGCCACCAGAAAGGCCAGAAAGACCCAGATCTGCAAATTGACCGGATAGCGGGCCTCCATCAGGGCGAGCATGTCAAAGGTCTGGCCCGCGTTGAAATAGAGCAGCAGGATGCCGATCAGAAACAGCAGGCTGCCGGCCAGCGTATAGAGAAAGAATTTGAACGCCGCATAGACCCGGTTGGCCCCGCCCCAGATGCCGATCATCAGATACATCGGCACCAGCATCGCCTCCCACAGGATGTAAAACAGGATCATGTCCAGCGCGCAGAACACTCCGACCATCAGGCTTTGCATCGCCAGCAGGCAGGTCATGAATTCGGCCACGCGGGTGGTGATAGAGGTCCAGGAGGCCAGCACGCAGATCCAGCCCAGCAGTGTTGTCAGCAACACAAACCAGACACTGATCCCGTCAACACCCAGCCGGTAGCTGATCCCCAGCGAGGGCACCCAGGCATAATGTTCTCCAAACTGCATCGCCGCCGTGCTGGCGTCAAATGAGATCAAGACCCAGACTGCCAACAGAAAATCCGCAAGCAAGACGATTAAGGCGACCCAACGGGCGGCTTGCGTGCTGCGCAAGAATGGCACCACCAAGGCCGCCGCAGCGGGCAACAGGATCAGCAGGCTTAGAACCGGAAACCCCATCATGGCGCACCCATCGCGACATAAAGCGGCCAGCCAAAGAGCAGGATCAGCCCGACAATCATCGCCAGCGCGTAATGCGACACGATGCCGGACTGCAGATGCCGCAACAGCATGCCAAGGCGCAGCGCGGTCAGTGCCACGCCGTTCACCGCAGCATCTATCACCTGCGTATCAAGGCGCAGACTGACCCGCGACAGGCGATGCATCAGCCGCAACCCGGCGCCGTCACCCAGCGTAATCAGCCATTGCTCCCAGATCAGAACCGGGCGGCG
Organism: Parasedimentitalea marina; assembly: GCF_004006175.1. Lineage (GTDB taxonomy): Bacteria > Pseudomonadota > Alphaproteobacteria > Rhodobacterales > Rhodobacteraceae > Parasedimentitalea > Parasedimentitalea marina. The sequence continues at coordinate 1,053,098 of NZ_CP033219.1, read as the reverse complement.
GGCGATCCACATGAACAGGCTGGCACCGCGACGATAAAACCAATCGGTGTCCAGGCTGATGGTCTTTTCCGGATCCAAATATTTCAGGAACAAAACAAAAGCCAGCAGCGTGAACATCAACAGACCCAGGCTCTCGGTGACATGGGAACCGCTATAGGGGTGATAGTCCACCGGATAGGGCAGTTGCGCGTATAACAGCTGTGGGAAGACACCGATGCCGATGCAAAACAGCGCCGCCAGCCCCATCGCCAGCAACATGTTCACCGGCGGTTCAGCCGGGCGCAGACCACAATCTTTGCCGAAGAACATGTAATACGGCAGCTTTAACCCGGTGTGCAGAAATGTACCGGACGAGGCCACGGTCAGCAGCAGCGCCACCGCTGCACGATGGTCGCCATTGGCGGCGGAAATGATCATGCTTTTGCTGACAAAGCCGCTGAACAGCGGAAAGGCCGATATCGCCAGCGCGCCGATCATATACAGGAAAACCGTGATAGGCATGGTGCGATACAAGCCGCCCATCTCGGTCAGTTTGCGCCGCCCCGTCATCAGGATCACCGCCCCCGCCCCCATGAACAGCAGCCCCTTGTACAGAATATGGGCAAAGGCATGCGAGGCGGCGCCGTTCAGCGCCATCTCGGTTCCCATACCCACGGCGGCCACCATATAGCCGACCTGACTGATGATGTGGTAGCCCAGCAACCTGCGGCAGTCATTTTCCAGCACCGCAAACACCACGCCATACAGGGCCATCGCCACGCCAAACCCCACCAGCACCTCGGCGCCGGGGTAATTGCGGATCAGCACATAGACGGCGGTTTTGGTGGTAAAGGCGCTGAGAAACACTGCGCCGGTCACCGTTGCCTCAGGGTAGGCATCGGTCAGCCAGGCACTGAGCGGCGGCACGGCGGCGTTCAGCATGAAGGAGATCAGGATCAGGTTATAGGCCAGCCCGCCTGCCCCATGGTCCAGCGGTCCGGTCAAATACGAGCCCGTCTGCACCCCATGCAGGATGATGCCACCAAACAGCAACACGCCACCGGCCACATGCACCATGAGATAGCGAAACCCAGCCGCCACGGCCGCTTTACTGGCTGAGGCGAATATCAGATAGGCCGAAGCAAAGGCCATGACCTCCCAGGCCACCAGCAGGGTGAACCAATCGCCGGCAAAAACCACGCCAAAGGCGCTGCCGATATATAGGAAAGCCGAGACCCGCTGACCGGTGTCATTGATGTGCCAGGCGTAGATATTGCCAATAACCGCCATGATCGCAAACACCCAGGCAAACACCAGCGACAGCTGATCAGCCTGAAACATCACCAGATCAACCCCGGCAAAGCGGAATTCAGCGCTGCTGCCCGGGGAGATCTGTGCCACTGCAATCAAAGCCAGGACCGGCACCAGCACCGACAACACTTTTTGCCAGATCCCGCGAAATAAGGGCAGGACCAGTGCTCCAAGCAGCATCAGCAAGGCTGGGTGAAGTCCTTCAATCATAGTAATCCTCGTCGCGCATGATGCCGCCGCTGTGACCGATGAATTTGCTGATGAAAATAATGGCGACGCAGCTGATGAAACCAAAAGCAGCCGAATAGCCGGGCACTGCCTGCCAAGGGAATTGCGTGTGGGGATGCACCACCAGTGCATCGGCGATAACAATCAACACCAGCACGATCTGCAACACCCGCCAGCGCAGTTTCGCGTGGCGTTTTTCGCCAAAGAAATTCACCAATCTCGCAATCATCCCAATCCCGCTCCGCGCATTACAAGCTGCGCCAGTTCAACAAAAAATCCAGGGTTCAGTCCCAAAGCCACCGACAGCAACGCCGAGATCATAAGCGGCACTGCCACCATCGGAATCTCGCGCACCTCCTGCATCGCAACGAGAGTTTGATCTTGCGACGGCTTGGACCGCTCAAAGAAAGCTGTGTAGGTTATGGGTAAAAAATACGCCGCATTCAGCACAGCACTGGCCAACAGAACCACCAGAAACACCATCTCGCCTGCCTGAGCCGAGCCCAAAACCAGATACCATTTGCTGATGAACCCACCCGTGGGCGGCAGTCCAATCATCCCAAGCGTGCCGATGAAAAACGCGCCCATCGTCCAGGGCAAGTGTCGACCGATCCCGGCCAAATCACTGATATTGCGCCGATGCGAGGCGCAGTAGATCGATCCGGCGCAGAAAAACAGAGTGATCTTGGAGAACGCATGGGCGGCGATATGGGTCACGCCGCCCACAGCCGCCATCGGTGTCAGCAAGACCGCGCCCAAAATGATGTAGGACAATTGGCTGACCGTTGAATAGGCCAACCGCGCCTTTAGGTCATCGCGGGTCAGCGCATAAATCGAGGCCATCACGATGGTGAAAGACACCAGATAGGCGGTGGCAATACCCAACCCAAGGCTGCCCATCAGGTCCACGCCCATGACATGGAAGATCACCCGCAACAGGCAGAACACACCCATTTTGACCACCGCCACCGCGTGGAGCAGTGCACTGACCGGAGTGGGCGCCACCATCGCAGCGGGTAGCCAGCCATGAAATGGCATGATCGCCGCCTTGGCAAAGCCAAACAGATAGCAAAAATAGACCACGCTCAGCAGTGTTCCGGATGCATCGACATCGCCAAACACCCCCTGCGGCATCAAATCCAGCGACCCCGTCAGGTGGTACGTCAGCGCCAGTGCAGCCAGCAGCAGGGATTTCGACGCGCCAACCAGATAGACCATATACCGGCGACTGCCGACCCAGCTGTCGCTGTCCTCTTTGTGATAAACCAACGGGTAGGTCACCAGGCTGAGGATCTCGTAAAAGATCACCAGCGTAAACAAATTGGCCGCAAAGGCGCCGCCAACGGCGGCTGACAAAGACACCGCAAAGGCGGCGAAGAACCGTGTCTGTGCGTGCTCGTTCTGGCTGCGCATATAGCCAATCGAATACAGCGCCGCCAGAATCCACAACAGGCTGGAAACCGTTGCAAAGACCATGCCCAGCGCATCGACCCGAAAGGCAAAGGCGACCCCCGGCAGGACCTCAAACAGGGTCAAATCATGGGTGCCCCCTGCCATCACCAATGGCGCCAACGAGATCACGATAAGGAATTTCAGCACCGCCGCCCCAACCGACACCGTATCGCGAAGGTTGGCCTGCTTGCGCAGGCACAGGATCAGGACAGCCGCTGTCAGACTGACAAAAACTGCAAGTAAGGGTCTGATATTTAGCAATAATTCCAAACAATTTAGCCTTTCAGTATCGTCAGCTCATCCACTTCCAACGTGTGTTTATTGCGCAAAAGCGCAACCAGAATACCCAGTGCAACCGCGACTTCGGCGGCCGTGATTGCAATGACAAAAATGGCGATGATCTGACCACGCAAGTCTTGCTGCGCATGGCCAAATGCCAAAAGATTGATGGTCACACTGTTCAACATCAGCTCAAGCGACATCAGAACGATCAACACATTGCGCCGCAAAAGAACGCCCGCTGCACCGATCACAAATAAAGTCGCGGCCAAGATTAAATACCAAAGCGTCGGGATCATTGGCGGCCCCTCTGTTGAGACCTGTCTGCGCTCACTCCTGCCGCCTTGTCATCCGTACGGGCCAACACCACTGCGCCGACCAAAGCCACCAATAAGATCACCGAGGCCACCTCAAACGGCAGCAAGAAATCCTGGAACAACAAGAGACTGAGATCTTCGACCGAGGGCTGCTGGCTGATCGGTTGACCCGGTCCCATGACCGCATGCAGCCGAGTACTTTGTATCAACAGGGCAAACAGTTCAGCCGCCAGAAGCAGCAACACAATGACACCGGGCCAAGCGGCACCTCTCAGGTATCTGGTCTGCGCCTCTTTGCGGACATCCAGCATCATGATGACAAACAAGAACAGCACCATCACCGCGCCGACATAGACAAAAATCTGGATCACAGCCAAAAATGGCGCGCCCAGCAGGATGTATATGGCAGCGATCTGAACCAGACAGGCAACCAACGCCAGAGCACTGTGGATAGGATTGCGCGCCACCACCACCAGCAGGCCTGATATGGTTGCAACACCCGACAACAGCAGAAAAAACTCGCGCTCCATTCCCGTCCCTTGTGTTTGTTGCCTGATCAAAACGTCACGCGATCAGGTTGCGCTTGCATCAGTGACTGCCTCCAGATCACAGGATGTGGTTTTGGCAGAATTTCAGATTATTATTGCCTTCGGATACGTGACCACCAGTCATGGCCGCTGGATGTACCCGGCTGAAGGATCGAGTGCTGATTGCCCGCCACGTCCAACTTGGCGGGCTTAACGACGCCGCCCGTCTCGGATTTACGGGGGGCCGCAATCAAGTCGTCAAGGTGCACCTTTAACGTGGAGCGGTCGGTGGTCGACACTTCGTATTCCTGACCCAATTTAATCGCATCCGCCGGGCAGGCATCCTCGCACAACCCGCAATACAGACAGCGCGCCAAGTCGATATCAAACACCTTGGGCCGACGATCCCCATCGTCAGTTTCGAATGGAATGACGGTAATGCAGTCGCAGGGGCAGATTGTTGAACACAGACCACAGGCAACGCAATTCACCTCGCCCTTTTCGTTGGTATTCATAAAATGATGGCCCCGGTGACGCTGATACGGAACCCATTTCTCAAAATCCGGGTAGTGATGTGTCACGGTCTTGGACAGCATATAGCCCAGTGTCAGACGTAGCCCGGCCAATAGATCAGCAAAGAAAATTCGCCCAATCCACCCGGTTCGTTTCACACCCGTTCTTGCCATAATAATTGACCCGCCCTTTACAACATCAAAAAACCGCTCACCAAAATATTCAGAAGCGAAAGTGGTAGCAAAACTTTCCAGCCAATGGTCATCAACTGGTCATAACGGTAGCGCGGAAATGTGAAACGCAACCACATAAACACCCAAATGAAGAATCCGACCTTGAGGAACAGCCAGATGACAGGCGGCAGAAACGCCGGGCCGCCCAGCCATCCGCCAAAGAAAAGCAGCACGTTCAGAAAGGCCAAGGCAACCAAAACCAGGTATTCCGCCAACATGAACAACGAGAACCGAATGCCGCTATATTCCGTATGATACCCAGCCCCCAAGTCGCCTTCGGCCTCGGGCAGATCAAAGGGAATCCGCTGGGCCTCGGCCAGGCCGGCAACAAAGAACACAAAGAAACCAATCGGCTGCACCACGATGTTCCACAGTCCCTGTTGCGCCGCAACGATCTGGGTCAACTGCATGGAATTGGCCAGCATGACCACCCCGATCACCGAAAACCCCATTGGAATTTCGTAGGAAATCATCTGTGCAATGGAGCGCAGACTGCCCAGTACCGCATACTTGCTGTTCGAGGCCCAGCCCGCCAGGATGGTGCCAAACACCCCAATTCCGGAGACCGCAAGAATGAACAACAATCCGACATTCAGATCCGCCAGTGACAGAGTTACGGTGGTCCCGAAGACCTGAATGGGATCGCCGAATGGGATCGCCACAAAGACCAGAAATGGAGGCACCAGCGCCACGACGGGGGCGATGGCAAACAGCATTCGGTCAGCCTCGGCTGGAATATGGTCTTCTTTGGTCAGCAATTTTATGGCATCGGCCAAGGGCTGCAACAATCCATGCCACCCCACCCGCATTGGACCGGGGCGTTGTTGGATATGGGCCGCAATCTTGCGCTCTAACCAAGTCAGAGGCAAAGGGAGCAGCAGCAAAACGCCAATAACTATGGCCATTTTGACGATCATCGGTAGAAAACTCAGAACATATTCCATTTCGCCGAACCTCTGGGTCGACCCTCATAAGCAGTGTCCGGGTACTTGCCTGGACATAGAACCTGCAGGTCTGGAATAGATAGATGGCGCAATTTGGTGAGATTGCCGCAAGAAATTGCCCCTGCTCACACGATTTTACGCTGCTGGCAGCGCCATAACCCGATTGATCTCGAATAAAACGCCCAGATTTCCAACACAGCGAGCCCGCGCCGACCTCAGCCGATATAAACCCGTTAAAGGAATTAGTGGGGGCTGAATATTGCTTACTCGACAGCTCCGGAGGCCAAAGGTTCCTTGGCAACATCAGCGGTTGATAGGCTCACGTTTTTTTGCCGCGCGGCTAGAAGAGTTGCAAGTGTGTCAAGAAGATCGGTCTTACTGATGGGTTTGGACAGAAATTGGTCCATTCCAGCGGCCATGCAGGCCTTCCGGTCACTTTCAAAGGCATTGGCTGTCAACGCCACGATTGTTGGCTGCACAATATTCAGCTCGCGGATCTCTCGGGTTGCAGCAATGCCATCCAGTTCCGGCATCGACATGTCCATCAACACGATATCCGGTGTACGTGCCTTACACTGGTTCACCGCCTCGCGCCCATTCACAACCTCAACCAATTCAATAGGTTGCCCAATCAGGTATTTATTGACCAGCAACCGATTCACCTTGTTGTCATCGGCCATTAGAATAAGGCTTTCAGCAAGCATGACAGAGGATGTCTTGTTGCTTGGATCAGTGTCAATTTCAGATGCCGTCGCGGGCGACATTTGAACACAAAGATCAAAGCAGCTCCCCATCCCCAGTTCTGAATGCATTGAAATGCCGCCGCCCATTCGTTTGGCCAAAACGCTGGAAATGGTCAGGCCCAGGCCAGTCCCGCCAAAGGCTCGAGTGATTGCAGTATCCGCCTGCGAAAACCGGTCGAAAATATACTGTGATTGTTCCGGAGAGATACCAATTCCGGAATCCTCAATTCTGATCAACAAACGATATGGGTCAGCGCTATGGGCACCAATGAAAATCGTCACGCCACCTTTTTCTGTGAACTTCACCGCATTGCCGATGAGGTTTACCAGGATCTGCCGCAATCGGCCGTCGTCGCCTCGCACCTCTTTGATCAAACCTTCAGCATAGTTGACAGTCAAGGCAATCCCCTTTTCATCCGCCTTGGGTCTCAACAGATTTACGGCACTCTTAACACAGTGGTGCAGATTAAAATCGGCAGCCACGATTTCCAGCCTTTCAGCCTCCAATCGTGACAAATCCAGGATATCATTGATTATTTTCAACAACGCGCCAGCGGATTCCTGAATTGTATCCACATATAGTTTTTCGTCTTCTGTCAAATCGGATTCAGCCAGCAGGCTTGCCATTCCGATTATCCCGTTCATCGGGGTTCTGATTTCATGGCTCATATTGGCCAGGAATTCTGACTTGACGCGATCAGCCTGTTCAGCCGCCAGTTTGGCTACAGCCAGTTCACGCTGACGGTTTTTGAAGTCAGTAATTTCACGCTCAATTCCGATAATCAGCTCGATCTTTCCGTTATCATCTAGAACCGGAACGAGATTGGAGTTCATCCAGATTTCTTCTCCGGATTTCGTGTAGTTCAAGATCTCAGTACTGATCTGTTCGCCAAGGACTAAGCGGTCAGAAATATTGTCAAAAACCGATGAATCCGATTTAATGCCATTGAGCAGATCACCTGGGGTAGAGCCAATCGCTTCTTCTGGGGAAAAACCCGTTATCTTAGTAAACGCATCGTTGACCCAGAGAATTCGCGTCTCGGCATCCGTCAGAATGATGCTGTCGGATGCATGTTTGGCCACAAGTGAAAGCCGGTGCAGCTCGGCTTGCTGTTCCTGTAGTTCAGCATGTGCCTGTTCCAGCGCCAACTGGCCTTTGTGCATCTGGCCATTGGTATGTTGTAAGGCTTTGTTGGCGTGCAACAACTCATCTCGCAGCAGAACGTCTTGGGATACATCCCAGTTCACCCCAATTATCTTTGGCTGACCACCGGCGTCTGTATATCGACGGCCAGCTGAGCGAATGTGGTGTATCGTCCCGTCCGGCAGCACGATGCGAAAATCTGCGGCCAAGTCACCGCCGCCTTGAATTTCTTTGTCAAATTTCTCGATAGTGGCCTTACGGTCATCAGGATGCAGGTGCTGCTGCCATGTCGTCGAACCAATTGCGCCAAAATCGTTTGGCAATCGATATAGGTCGCGCAACTGCTGATCCCAGACCGTTTCCCCACTTTCCACGTCATACTCCCAGATCCCGACCTGAGATGTTTGAACCGCAATTTGCAGACGCCGGGTCTGCGCTGCCAGTTCAGCCTCGCTCTGCTTCAAATTAGAAATTGCCGATCTACGCGCTGCAGACAGTCGCTCAGCCAAGAATGTGGGGAATAGGATTAGGGCACCCGCGACCAACAAGGTTAATCGTAGCGACCACAGGTTTTTGGGTTGAACAGACCACCCCTCGGACGGTCGTGCGGCCAACTGCCAACTGCCAGCAGGAAAGGAGATATCAACCAAAACGGGGGTGTCTTCGAGAATATGGGAGTCGCCATAAAACTGCCCCCCCTCGGCCCCCATCCCGTCACGGCCAACCAGAGCCAGTTCAATAGCTGTCTCTGGGGCCGTCAAACCGGTGTCCGCATACAGCGCATCAACGTCGATGACGGCCGACAGGATGCCAAAGAACCGCCGATCCGGACCCGTTCCGGCAAAGAGTGGAAAGCGGCCGATAAAACCACGGCCGCCCTGGATTAGATTGACTGGTCCGGCAAGCACCATTTCACCGCTGTCGCGCACACGAAATGCAGCCTCGCGCTGCGCCGCATTCTTGTTGTAATCTAACCCAAGTACGGCCTCGTTGCCTTTCATCGGGTAGATCAGCGAAACAACCAGATCCGGGGCCGCTGCCACAAGGCGAATCTCTTTATGATCGCCAAACACTTGCTCAGCCAATTGGCTAAACCGGGCCTGGTCCATTTCCGGTTCGGTTGACATCACAGCGACCAAGCCCTGGACCAACTGAATGTCAGCGTTTATCCGCCCCTTTAACCGGGATGCGATCAATCCTGCCTCGTTCTGAACCTGTGCCCGAAGGCTCTGATTGTGAATTATGGTGTTTTGCTTTTCGGCCACGACCACGGCCACCAGAACAGCAGCAAAAGTCACCACAGTCGGCAGATAAGTTCGCATTCGGATGACGCCAAGCAAAGTGCTAAGCCGAAAGTTAAGGGCCATACACTACCCTTCTCCAATTAAGTTTCGGTTCCAAACCATCCACTCCGTATAATACACAAGAGTTCAGCATGGCTTAATAGAGACCTATTCTTTTTGACCTTATCGTAGGTTAATAAGAATAGGATACATCCGCATAAAGCTCACATATTAACCATAATATCACGCAAATGCTTTGCCTTCTGGACTTAAACCGGGATCGCACCCGTTCCAGTGCCCGCTTCGCCATCCATTCAAGGCCCATGAACTGGTGTTGACGCCCAATTTGGCAGACAGAACAAAATCGGCAGCACAAGCGATATGCTCATGCTGCCGATTTTTCGTTTCAACAGGCTGTGGTTCCTACAGGGAGGTCCAAGCCGAATTTTTGTTGGATGACGTTACACAGGCCTGAATAAACTGCACACCGATCAAACCATCCTGAACACTTGGGAACACCACTTCGGGCGGCAATGGCGTGTTGGTCTGTCTGGCGCGAATTGCCAGTGCCGCTTCGGCGTATATATTGGCAAAGCCCTCAAGATACCCTTCGGGGTGACCGCCGGGAGTACGGCTGATGCGGTTTGCGGCTGCTCCTGCGCCAGCACCACCCCGGGTAATCAGGCGCTTTGGCTCGCCAAATGGGGTGAACCATAGCTTGTTCGGCTCTTCCTGCTCCCACTCAATCCCACCTTTGGAGCCGTAGATCCGCAAGCGCAGGCCATTTTCATTGCCGGGCGCCACCTGACTGGACCACAGCATTCCACGCGCCCCACCGGCAAACCGCAGCATGATATGGGCGTTGTCATCCAGCTGACGTCCGGGCACAAAGCTCTGCAAATCTGCTGACAGGGCTTCGGTTTCCAACCCGGTGACAAAGCTGAGCAAATTAAAAGCATGGGTGCCGATGTCGCCAACGGATCCGCCTGCCCCAGAGCGTGCCGGATCGGTGCGCCATTCTGCCTGCTTGTTATCCTGCGGCTCGGTCAGCCAGTCTTGTGAGTATTCAGCCTGCACCACTCGGATGTCACCCAGATCGCCATTGCCGATCATCTCACGCGCCTGGCGCACCATTGGGTAGCCGGTGTAGTTGTGGGTCAGGATGAACAGCGCATCCGAGTCTTCGGCCGCCGCGACCAGCTTCTGGGCATCCTCAAGAGTGGAGGTCAGTGGTTTGTCACAAATAACGTGAATGCCACACTTCAAGAACGCGCGCGCCACTGGGTAATGCATGTGATTGGGCGTCACAATCGCCACCGCCTCGATACCATCTTTCAGGCGCGCCTCGGCAAGGGCCATCGCTTCAAAATCTGTATAGGTGCGCGCCGGGTCAAGACCCAGCACAGCCCCCGAGGCCATCGATTTCTCTGGTGTCGAGGACAAGGCCCCAGCCGTCAGTTGAAAGGCGCCATCGATCCGCGAGGCAATACGGTGGACCGCACCGATAAAGGCGTCATTACCGCCCCCGACCATGCCAAGGCGAATAGGTTTGGTATCGCTCATATCAGTCCCCCAATCCCAGCATTTTACGGTTTGCCACCTCATCAGCGCCGCCGCCTGCGAAATCATCAAAGGCGTGTTCGGTGACCCGGATGATATGATCCTTGACGAATTGCGCGCCTTCGCGGGCCCCATCTTCGGGATGCTTTAAGGCACATTCCCACTCCACCACGGCCCAGCCATCAAAGTCATTGGCCGCCATCTTTGAGAAAATTGCCCCAAAATCCACCTGACCATCGCCCAGCGAACGGAAGCGGCCGGCGCGTTTTTCCCAAGGTTGGTACCCCGAGTAGACACCCTGGCGGCCGGTTGGATTGAATTCGGCATCTTTGACGTGGAACATTTTGATCCGGTCCTTGTAGATGTCGATATTGTCGAGATAATCCAGACACTGCAGCACATAGTGGGACGGATCATACAGCATGTTGCAGCGCGGGTGATTGTCCAGCCGTTCCAGGAACATCTCGAATGTCGCACCGTCATGCAGATCTTCGCCGGGGTGGATTTCATAGCAGACATCAACACCCATCTGATCCGCGTGATTTAGGATAGGCCGCCAGCGTTTCGCCAATTCATCAAAGGCAGTTTCAACCAGACCTTCGGGGCGCTGTGGCCATGGATAAATATAAGGCCAGGCCAGCGCGCCGGAAAATGTCGCGTGTTCCGTGATGCCCAGATTATAGCTGGCCGTAATCGCCAGTTTCACCTGTTCGACTGCCCAGGCCTGACGGGCCTTGGGATCGCCGCGCACATGTTCGGCTGCGAAGCCATCGAAGGCATGATCATAGGCCGGGTGCACTGCCACCAATTGGCCCTGCAAATGCGACGAGAGTTCCGTTATTTCGATACCGTTCTCGGCGGCAACGCCAACCAGTTCGTCACAATATGACCGCGAACTGGCCGCCTTGGCCAAATCAATCAGCCGCGCATCCCAACTGGGGACCTGCACGCCCTTATAGCCGCAATCGGACGCCCATTTTGTGATATCCGCCCAGGAATTGAACGGGGCCTCATCGTCAGCAAACTGCGCCAGGAACAGGGCCGGTCCTTTGATCGTCTTCATGATAACTTCTCCCGTGAAATGAAGGGGGCCATTTCCCCAGCCCCCTTCTTTTGCGCTTCAATACCTAATGATTAGAACGGAGAGTCAGGGAAGTAAAAGCTTGCCGCATTTTCCGGGGTGATCAAAGTCGCACCCAGAATGTAGCGGCCAGCCACCGGACCATTAGATTTGAAAGCAGCAACCGTTACATCCATTGCTGTCGCAATCATTGATGGCGGATACAGAACGTCAACCGGGATCAGCGTGTCGCCGTCCATGATCGACTTGATGGTTTCCTTCATGCCGGCACCGCCAACAACAAACATGCCGTCACCGTCACGGCCAGCCTGTTTCAGGGCGGCAACTACACCAATGGCGATGTCATCGTCCTGCGCCCAAACCGCATCAATATCAGGGAACCGGCTTAGGAAGTCCTGCATGACCTCGAAGCCATCATCGCGGTTCCAGTTGGCGTGCTTGTGGTCCAGAACATTGATGCCCGAGCCTTCGATTTCGGCCATAAAGGCATCGAAACGCTCGTTGTCGATCAGGGTTGGGATGCCGCGCAGCACAACGATGTTGTCGCCGGATTCCAGACGGCCCTTCATGTAAACCGCAGACACCCGGCCCAGTTCCGGATTGTTGCCCGCCACATAGATATCTTCGATACCCGGTTGGCTAAGACCGCGATCAACAACCGTGATCAGCGCACCGGATTTCTTGACGTTCAGAACCGGATCGGTCAGCGGCTCGGATTCAAATGGCAACACCACCAAGGCGTCGATGCCCTGAACAGAAACCAGATCTTCCAGCGCCGAGGCCTGGGCGTTGGGATCGGATGAGTTGACCAGGATCAGGTCCACATCCGGATACAGAGCCTCAAGCCGTTTTTCGGCCTGCTCGGCGTGCCAGTTCATACCAGCTGCCCAGGCATGGGTTGGGGTTGGATAGCTGACACCGATTTTAATTGTCTCGGCGCTGGCAGCGCCGACGGCCAGGGCCATGACACTGGTCAAAGCCAGCGCGCTTAGGGTTTTCAAAGTCTTCATAGTCGTTCCTCCACTGATGAATTTGGGCGCACCTCTCCACTCCGGTGGCGCCCGGGTCGTTCAATTTGGGAAAATTTCCCGTTGTTTATTATACTCTTAGCTCTTGTTGGCTTTTGCTTTGCCCCAGTCACCGCGCTGCAACCACACCGCGATAATGATGATCAGACCCTGCATTGTCCCGTTCAGGTAATTTGAGATCAGATCGGTAAAGTTCAGGATATTGCCGATGGTGGTCAGGATCAGCGCACCTAGAATGGTGCCGCCAATCCGGCCATAGCCGCCCTTTAGCACGGTGCCGCCAATGATCACGGCGGCAATCGCCTCTAGTTCCCACATCACCCCGGTCGAGGCCGACGCCGAGCCGAGCCGTGGCACATAGATAACCGTGGCCAGTGACACGCAAAGACCCTGGATCACATAGGTCATCGTCTTGATCCGGTCGACTTTGATGGCCGAGTATTTGGCGACGCTCTCGTTAGAGCCAATTGCGGTGCAATAGCGACCAAAGGCAGTGCGGTTCATCAGCAGCCAGCCACAGATCGACACCACGATGAACACCCAGACTGGCGCTGGCAGACCAAAGACACTGCCGTAATAGACCGGCCGATAAACGCCACGGATAGCAAAATCGAGCGACAGAGTGCCGCCATCAGCAAAATATGTGACCAACGAGCGGTAGATCCCCATAGTGCCCAGGGTCACAATAAAGGCCTCGATCTTGCCCTTGGTGGTCAGCACACCGTTTATCCAGCCGGCCCCCAGACCCAGTAGAATGGAACAACCACAGCCGAGCAGTACAGTGGCGAGCCCAGGGCCCAGGGTTTCCATAGCGGAGTTCATGATGATGATCATCACCCCAGCAATCGCTGCTGCCATGGACCCCACCGACAGATCAATACCGCCAGCGGTGATCACAAAGGTGGCGCCAACCGCAATGATGCCAATAAAGGCCGATCGGGTCAGCAAATTGGTCAAGTTGCCTTCGCTTAGGAAGGCCGGGTTCAGCAGAAAGCCGATAATGCACAGTAAAAGCAGTGCAATGGCCGGGCCTGCGGTTTTGATGTCAAACCGCATCCGTTTGTCCTTGGTTGTGGTGGTTGCTGTCACGTCACTCATCCCTTGCTCTCCCGCTTTAGTCCTGCGGCATAGCGCACGATTTCATTCTCATTAATGTCATCACCGGTCAGAACGCCCATCACCTGCCCCTCGCGCATCACCACCACACGGTGGCTGATGCCGATGACTTCGGGCATTTCGGACGAGATGATCACCACCGACACGCCCTCGGCGGCCAGTGCGGCGATAAAATGATAGATCTGCTGCTTTGTGCCCACATCGATGCCACGCGTCGGTTCATCAATGATCACAATACGCGGCTCGCTCTCCATCACCTTGGCCAGTAGTAATTTTTGCTGGTTGCCACCGGACATGTCGCCAACATTGATATTTGCGTCACGGGTGCGAATGTCGAACCGACGGATCGCGCGCTCCAGCGCTTTTTCCTCGGCGGCGGCATCTAGCCCAAAACGGCGGATGAATTTGGGCAGCGCAAACAAGGTAAGATTTGGCTGCATCTGTTTGTCGAGCAGCAGACCCTTGGCTTTGCGGTCCTTGGTCAGATAGGCCAGTCCCGCATCGCGCGCCGTTGCTACAGTGTCAAACCGTGTCTCGACCCCGTCCACCAGAACCTGCCCCGAACTGATCGATTTCAGGCCACAGACCGCCTCAAACACCGCCGTACGCCCCGATCCGATGAGCCCCGAGAACCCGAGGATTTCGCCTTTGCGAAGATCAAACGACACATTCCGGACGCCACTTGCGCAGAGATCGCGAACCTCAAGCACACGCACCGCATCGACGTCGGCCTCGTGCATCGGTGGATACAGATCCGACAGCTCACGTCCAACCATCATCTGCGCCATTGCATCCGGCGTCAGCGCCTCGGCAACTTGAGAGCCGATCCACTGGCCATCGCGCAGGATGGTGACGCGGTCGGCGATCTGCTTCACTTCGGACAGCTTATGCGACACAAAAACAATCGCCACACCTTTGGATTTTAGCCGCTCAACCTGACGGAAAAACAGCTCGGTTTCTGCCTCGGTCAGCACTGCTGTTGGTTCATCCATGATCAGGACACGGGCGTTGCGGCTGATCGCCTTGGCCACTTCGACCATCTGCTTTTCAGCGATGGACAGATCCGAGATCCGAACCGAAGGTGAGATATCAACGCCGATATCCTGCAGATACCCCGAGACCATCTGGCGCATCTTATCGCGCTGCAACATTCCACGATGAGTCAGTTCGCGGCCCAGAAAGATATTTTCCTCAACCGTCATCTGCTCGGCCAGATTCAACTCCTGGTGAATCAACACAATCCCCAGTTTCTCGGCCTCGCCATCCGGCGGCAGCGCGACCTCGTGATTGTCAAACAGAATACGCCCCGATGTTGGCGCGTGGAACCCAGACAGGATCTTCATTAAGGTGGATTTTCCAGCGCCATTCTCGCCAATCAACGCGTGAACTTCGCCCGGATGAATATCCATGCTGACGCTGAACAGCACAGGCACAGATCCAAAAGACTTGCTAATATGATCCGCTTTTAGAACTGGCGCAGTTTCACGTGCCTCGTCGAACATCATCCCCCCCTCTCGCCGATATGTCATTTGGCGAGTTTCGAATTCGGATGTAAACCTTTTCATAGCTCATGTAAACCTTTACATTATCCGATGTAAACCTTTTCAGGCTTTGCTAATGCCGCTATATATCCGTTTAACCGCTTGCAAAATAATGACGAATACAACAGCGGGCGCACCGGTATTGAGGACCATGAGACTTGACCGAAATCCCTGAAAGACCAGCGACTATCGAGGACGTTGCCAAACTGGCGGGCGTCTCTATCGCGACGGTCAGCCGGGCGATTCGTAAGCCCGAGAAAGTCGCTGAAAGCACCCGCAAGAAAGTCACGGCCGCCATTGCGCGCACCGGATACATTGCCAATGCAATGGCCCAGAACCTGCGCATGCAGCGCTCGCAAATGGTGATGGTCCTGACACAATCCATTGCCGATCCCAATTTCCCCGGCATCCTGATCGGGTTGGAAAAGGTGGCCAATGACCGCGGCTATGGGGTTTTGATTGGCAATACCGAAGGCACGATCTCGCTGGAAGAAAACCACATGCGGTTTCTCGCTTCAGGGATGGTGGATGGGTTGATCCTGCTGACCGGTCACCTGCCCGTTGCAGGCAGACCCAACAGCCCGGCTTCCGCCCTTCCGCAGATGGTCGCCGCCAGTTGCCCCATCACTCGCGCAGATCTGCCGTATGTTGGTGTCGATGACGTTGCGGCCTCCAAAATGGCAACTGAGTATCTGATTTCATTGGGCCATCGCAATATCGCGTATATCGCAGGCGGTAGCAGCAATGCGGTGTCAGATCTGCGTCAGGATGGCTATTGCAAAGGCCTTGCCGAGGCGGCAACTCCGCTGCCCATGTGGCAGGTTGATAGTGATGGCTCCAGCGAGGGCGGCCGCGCCGCAGTAGAGCGGCTGTTCATCAAAGACACCCTTCCCACTGCCTTTTTCTGTTACAACGACGACACCGCAATCGGGGTGATCAGCGCGCTTAAACTACGCGGGTACCGCATACCCGAGGATTTCTCGGTGATCGGTTTCGACGACATCCCTTTCGCCAACAACATCACTCCGGCGCTGACCACAATCCGTCAGCCACGCACGCAGATCGGTGAGCTGGCCATGGAGCAATTGCTAGACCAGTTGACAGGTAAAGGCGCAACAACACTCGAAACTTTACTACATGGTGATCTTGTGGTGCGTGAAAGCTGTGGACCGGCGCCGCATCGCATATCCGACCACCCCAACCGGCATTAGACGACGTCTCATCCCAGCGCAGACTGATACAGGCGGAACCAGGTACAGGCGAAACTATGGGGCAATCCAGATTAGTGGCACCAAGAACCGGCATGAGTTTCGCACGATGCGCCAGCAGCCAAGCCACGGCCACGACACTTTGATCCCCACCATTGTTGGCCGACGATCTCATCCAACAATACGTCAATCTCCCCCCGCGCCCTCCAATGCAGCGTCATTTGAACTTTGCGATCATGTCTTTGATGCCTGGGATGGTGTTGATTTGTTCTGCGTGTGTTGGTTGGAAGTATTGTACCAGGGAGCGTTGGCTGAGGCCGCCGAGGATTGTGAAGTAATACATCTCGTATCCGGGCAGGACGGCGCAGGGGTGGTAGCCGCTGTCGAGCATGATGGTTGAGCCATCCATGATGTGATAGGCCTCGCCCGGGGTGTTGTCCTCGCGCTGCAGCATCTGCAGACCCGAGCCATAGTTGGGACGAAAGCGGAAGTTGTAGGTCTCGTCGTGGCGGGTCTCGAGGGGCAAACGATCGGTGTCGTGCTTGTGCGAGGGAAAGCCGGACCAGCCGCCCTGCCCCACCGTGAACAGCTCGCTGACCAGCAGGCGCCCCACCTTATCGTGCTGTTTTTGGCCCAGGATGTGTTTGATCTTGCGGTGCGTTTTGGTGTCATCGCTGCCATATTGCACCAGATCGATGGCCTCGGCGCGCACCTCAAACGGGTCCAGAACGGTGTCATAACGGGCCCCGGCAATAAACACCTCGGCCCTGTCCGAGACACAGACCAGGGTCACTTTGGCGCCCACGGGCGCATAGACGCCCTCGGGCTCGCCATCCCAGACATCAATCGTCCGGGTGCCCAGATTGGCATAGCTGACACCTTCGACATCCACATCCACCGTGCCGGTGGCGGGCGCCACGCAGGTCTCATAGCCCGGCACCTGATACTCAAAGGCCTGGCCTTTGGTCAGCTTGACGATGTTGAAGTAGTTCAGCGGAACGGTCGGGTTGTCCACGTCCACAATGGGCCTGTTTTTATTGTCATGGGGGGCGATGTGCATCGGTCAGTCCTTTAGCAGGGGGGAGGTGGCGCCAGGGGATGTGGGGCCCAGAGATGTTGGGCCAGGATGGGAGGTCAGAAAATCCTCAAGCTCGGTCAGGGTCGGCATGGCGGCGGCGCAGCCGGGCCGCGCCACAACAAGTGACGCACAGGCCGAGCCGCGCAGCACCGCAGCCTGCATCTCGCGCCCCTCGGACAGTGCGGCCAGCAGCCCGGCCATAAAGCTGTCGCCCGCCCCGGTTGGTTTCAGGGCAGTCACCGGATAGATGCCGGTGCGGATCTCCTGGCCAGCGGCAAAACTCACGGCCCCTTCGGGACCCATTTTATAAACCACAATCGCGGCGCTGGACGCTGCGAGGGCGCGGGCTTTGTCCAGCCCGAGACGGATACCACCGGCCATGAAGCCAAACTCTTCGTCATTGCCGACAATCACATCAGACAGAGCCCCCGCCTTTGATAGCACCTCTTGGGCCACCTGCGGGGACGGCCAGCTATAGGGGCGATAGTCGACGTCAAAAATGATCGGCAACCCGGCGGCGCGGGCCAGCTCAAAGGCCCGGAATGCCGCCCCGCGCGAGGGCTCGGCGGCAAACACCGTGCCCGCCGTGATCAGGGCGCCGTATTGGCTGTAATCCACCGCCTCGATATCGGCAGTGGACATCTGGAAGTCCGCCGCATTGTTGCGATAGATGACGCTTTGGTGGTCCTCAAGCCGCGTTTCATACAGCGCCAATGAGGTCCGGTATTCGCCCCTGACCCGTTTCACATAGGTCCGGTCAACGCCGTAATGGTCCAGCTGCGCTTCGCAATACCAGCCCACCGCATCGTCCGAGACACAGGTCGCCAGGGCCGATTTACAGCCCAGTTTGACCAGACCTGCTGCAATATTGGCACTGCTGCCGCCCATGCCGACCGTCATGGTGCTGGCGTCGCGGATGCTGGTCCCCGCAGGATCAGGGCACAGGTCCATGCCAACCCGGCCAATGACCAGAAACTTGCGTTTTTTGATGCCGTCCAGGATCACTTGCGTCCCTCCGTATTGCCCGCCTTGGCCGCATCCAGCACCTCTGGATAGGGATAGTTCAGACCCAATAGCTGGCGGATCTCAGGGCTGGCCTGATCCAGAAAATCCTGCGGCAGCGCGGCTGGCATGTCTTCCATCGGCTTGACCCATTTGGGCAGATATTGGATCAGCACCGCACTGCGGTCATGATCGGCGTTGTTGGGCATCGCGCAATGCCAGGTCACCCCGTAAAACAGCGCCACATCGCCCGGTTCACCAGTCATCTGCTCGCAGCGCTCATAAAATTGGTCCTGAAGCGTGGGATAGCGCAACGCGCGCTGGCTGCCCGGCACATAGCCGGTGGCGCCACTTTCCTTGGTAAAGGGATCCAACAGCACCGAGACCTGCGCATTCATCGGAAACGAGCCGTTGAAGCCAACCGGATGGGTCTCGGGCTGATGAAAGTCCCAATAGGGATAGTCCACATGCGGCTCTTGCCCCGGCCCACCTGGTAAAATCCGGTTCGCAGCGATCGAACCCATGATGAACTCAGTACCCAGAAAGCGGCGCAGGATATTCATCAGCACCGGATGCGCCGCCATCTGCGAGAACACCTCGCCCTTGGCCAGCAGGTTCCAGACCCGGCGCTGCAGGTTCAGCTGTCCAGCCTCTTCGGCGGCACCCTGGAAGTGGGTGGCCTTTTCGGCAGCCTGTTCGGAATGCGCCATAATGATGGCCCGCGCCTCGGCGATCTGGTCGGGGCTGAACAACCCGGAAATGCCAACCGCACCGCCGCCCTTCA
This sequence comes from Parasedimentitalea marina, assembly GCF_004006175.1. Lineage (GTDB taxonomy): Bacteria > Pseudomonadota > Alphaproteobacteria > Rhodobacterales > Rhodobacteraceae > Parasedimentitalea > Parasedimentitalea marina. Next base: position 1,033,747 of record NZ_CP033219.1, on the reverse strand, counting down.
GAAGTTCGTCAATGATCACATCGGGATCAGCTGTTGCGGCGGTAAATCGTTTCATCATATGCCCTTTCGCTGGGTGTCACGACCGGCTTCCCAGTCGCTATGGGCCGCGCGCACGCGGTCGCTGGTGCTGATATGCGGGGTGCCGACCTCCCACCAGGTATGGCCTTCGGTGGTCCAGCCCTCATAGGGGTCCACCTTCATGACAATGACATGGGTCTTGTCGCTGGACTTGGCGCGCAGGAACGCCGCGCCCAGCTCAGATGGGTTTGACACAGTTTGCGCAATGGCGCCCTGGGCCGCGGCATGGGCCTCAAAATCCACCGCAAACGGCGCCGGGATAGTCGGACAATCGGCCAGCAGATTGTTAAAACTTTCGTTGCCGGTGTTGTTCTGCAATTTGTTGATGACCGCAAAGCCGCCGTTGTCCAGCACCAGGATGATCAGCTTTTTCTGGCTCAGCACCGAGGAATAGATGTCCGAGTTCAACATCATGTAAGAGCCATCGCCCAGGAACACGATGGTGTCGCACTCTGGCTCGCGTTGCAGCTGCGCAATCCGCGCCCCCCAGGCCCCGGCGATCTCGTAGCCCATGCAGGAAAAGCCGAACTCCACATCGACAGTGCCAATCTCCAGCGTGCGCCAGTTGGCGGTCACCTCGGCCGGCAAGCCGCCAGCGGCAGCCACCACCCGGTCGCCCGGATCACACAGGCCATTCACAATGCCAATGGCCTGCGCATAAGACGCCGGACGCGCACCGGGCGCCACGTTGTCCGCCACATAGACATCCCAGGCCGCCCGCAGCTTTTGCGCCAGCGCCAGCCAGCTGGAGGGCGCTTTGTAGCCCGCAATCGCTGCCCCCAACTGGCCAAGCGACAGGTTCGCATCCCCCACAACCGGCAGCGCCCTATGCTTGCCCGCATCATGGCGCGCCGCATTGATCGCGATAATGCGGGCGTCCTTGGCAAAGGCGGTCCAGGACCCGGTGGTAAAATCCTGCAAGCGGGTGCCTACGGCCACAATCACATCCGCCTGGCTGGCGATCTCATTGGCACTGTTAGAGCCGGTGACCCCAAGTGGGCCAATGTTCAGCGGATGGGTCGCCAGCAGGTTGGCCCGGCCCGCGATGGTTTCCACCACCGGGATCTGATGCGCCGCGGCAAAATCGGTCAACTCGGCCACAGCGCGGGAATATTGCACCCCGCCCCCGGCGATGATCATCGGACGCTGTGCCACCTTCAACAGCGCCGCGGCATCAGCGATTTCATCTGCATCCGGGCTGATACGGCGAATGCGATGCAGCGTCTTGTCAAAGAACGCCACCGGATAGTCATAGGTCCAGCCCTGCACATCCTGCGGCAACCCCAGGAACGCCGGACCACAATCCGCCGGATCCAGCAGCGTCGCAATCGCCGCAGGCAGCGACTGGATCACCTGCGCCGGATGGCTGATACGGTCCCAATAACGCACCACCGGCTTGAAGGCGTCATTCACCCCAAATGTCGGATCGCCAAAGTTCTCCATCTGCTGCAGCACCGGGTCGGGCAGCCGGGTCGCAAAGCTGTCACCACACAGCAGCAACATCGGCAACCGGTTGGCATGCGCCAGCGCCGCCGAGGTCAGCAGGTTCGAGGTCCCCGGTCCAGCACTGGCGGTGCAGAACATAAACCGCTGGCGCAGCCATTGCTTGGCATAACCCGCCGCGGCGAATCCCATGCTCTGCTCGTTTTGGCCCCGGTACAGCGGCAGCGCATCCTGAGCCCCGTAGAGCGCCTCGCCCAGGCAGGTCACATTGCCATGCCCAAAAATGCCAAACCCACCGCCGCACAGGCGCATCTCCATCCCGTCAATCTCGATATACTGCTGGCTGAGCCAGCGAATAATGGCCTGCGCCGTGGTCAGGCGGATAGTCTCTGGTGAAGGCGTCATGTCAGCACGGCCCTTGTAGGATTTTCCCGCATCTTGCCGAATGCGGCTTGCTAGAATTCGACTCTCAGGATACTAATTTTGCAACCGGTTGCAAACTTAAATTCACGAGGACCCAAAACATGGCAGAGATTGGCATTGGCATCCTGGGCGGCGGCTATATGGGCAAGGCGCATGCGGTGGCCATGTCCGCCGTGGGCGCGGTCTTCAACACAAAGCTGCGGCCCAGACTGGAAATGGTCTGCGCCACCTCGCCCAACAGCGCCGAGCGGTATCGCCAGGCCTATGGGTTCCAGCGGGCCACCGACGACTGGCGCGTGCTGGTCAAGGACCCAAAGGTCGAGGCCCTCATCATCGCCGCACCCCAATCCAGCCACCGCGCCGTCGCCGAGGCCGCCTTTGCCCTGGGCAAACCGGTGTTCTGCGAGAAGCCATTGGGCGCCTCACTGGCGGACAGCCAGGCCATGACCGCCGCTGCCCAGGCCTCGGGCTGTGTCAACATGGTCGGTTTCAACTACATCCGCACCCCCGCCAGCCAGTTTGCCCGCCAGCTGATCGCCGATGGCGAGCTGGGCGAGATCACCATGTTTCGCGGTGAGCACACCGAGGATTTCTATGCCGACCCCAAGACCCCGGCCAGCTGGCGCACCAATGGCCAGTCCAGCGGCGCTCTGGGTGATCTTGGCTCTCATATGATCAACGGCGCGCTGGCGCTGATCGGCCCGATCACCCGCGTCATGGCCGAGACCGAGACCGTGCATAAGCTCCGCCCCGGCGGCGCCGTGACCAATGACGACCACGCCCAGATGATGTGCCGCTTTGAGAGCGGCGCCATGGGGCAGATGTATTTCAGCCGCATCGCGACCGGCCGCAAAATGGGCTATGCTTATGAGATCACCGGCACCAAAGGCGCCCTGCGCTTTGATCAGGAAGATCAGAACGCCGTCTGGCTGTACCGAACGTACGGCCCCGAGGCGACGCGCGGGTTCACCAAGATCCTGACCGGCCCGGCCCATCCCGATTATGAACCGTTTTGTCAGGGCCCCGGTCATGGCACCGGATATCAGGATCAGATCATCATCGAAGCGCGGGATTTCCTGGCGGCGATTGAGACCAACACAACGATCTGGCCCAGCTTCCGCGACGGGCTGGAGGTCAATCGCGTGATCGCAGCCGCCACTGCCTCTGCCCGAGACAGCAGCTGGCAAGACATAAACCCGTTCTGAGCCTTTGAAAGGGACGAACAGATGACACTCAAAATTGGCAATGCCCCCTGCTCCTGGGGCGTGGAATTTGCGGATGACGCCAGAAACCCCAGCTGGCAAACGGTGCTCAGCGACTGCGCCAAGGCCGGCTACACAGGCATCGAACTGGGCCCGGTCGGCTTTATGCCCGAGGACCCAGTCCAGCTGGGCGACGCCCTGGCCCGTCATGACCTGGAGCTGATCGGTGGCGTGGTGTTTCGCCCCTTTCACGACCCCGACGCCTGGGACGATGTGCTGGATGCCACCCACCGCACCGCCCGCGCGCTGCGAGCACACGGCGCCCAGCATCTGGTGCTGATCGATTCAATCTCGCCCCGCCGCGCCCCCACGGCCGGGCGCGCCTCGGAGGCCGAGCAGATGGACAAGGCCGAGTGGACCGCCTACCGCGACCGCATCGCCGAGACCGCGCGCATTGGCACCGAAGAGTATGGGTTGACCGTAGGTATCCACGCCCACGCGGCGGGCTTCATGGATTTTGAACCCGAGCTGGAGCGCCTGCTGGACGAGGTCGACGAGACGATCCTGAAGATCTGCTTCGACACCGGCCACCATTCCTATGCAGGCTTTGACCCGGTTGCCTTTATGACGCGCCATCTGGACCGGATCTCTTACATGCATTTCAAGGACATCGACCCGCGCGTCAAAGCAGATGTCATTGCCAATCGCACCGGCTTCTATGACGCCTGTGGCCAGGGGATTTTCTGCAATCTGGGCGACGGCGATGTCGACTTCCCCAGGGTGCGGCAGGTCCTGCAGGACGCCGGGTTTGCGGGCTGGTGCACCGTGGAACAGGACTGTGACCCAACCCTGGACCCGGACCCCATCGGCGATGCCCGCAAGAACCGTGAATACCTTGAATCCATTGGCTTTACCTGAAGGAGCCCGACATATGACCAAACTAAAATGGGGCCTCATTGGCGGCGGCGAAGGCAGCCAGATCGGCCCGGCACACCGCCTCGGCGCACAGGCCGACGGGCTGTTTGACCTCACCGCAGCCGCCCTGGACCACCGCCCCGAACAGGGCCGCGCCTATGCGCAACGCCTCGGCGTCGCGCCGGACCGCGCCTATGGCAACTGGCAAGAGATGCTGGACGGGGAAAAGCACCGCGACGACCGCATTGATCTGGTCACCGTCGCCACCCCCAACGCGACCCACTTTGAGATCACCAAGGCCTTTCTGGAGGCCGGGATCAACGTGCTCTGCGAGAAGCCGATGACCATGAGTGTCGAAGAGGGCGCAGACATCGTCCGCATCGCCGCGGCCAGTGGCAAGATCTGCGCCGTGAACTACTGCTATTCCGCCTACCCAATGGTGCGTCAGGCCCGCGCCATGGTGGCGGCCGGTGAGATCGGCAAAGTGCGGCTGGTGGTTACCAACTTCAGCCACGGCCACCACGGCGACGCCAGTGATGCGGATAACCCCCGGGTGCGCTGGCGCTATGATCCAGCCATGGCCGGGGTCTCGGGCCAGTTCGCCGATTGCGGCATCCACGCCCTGCACATGGCCAGCTTCATCACCGGTGACGAGGTCGAGACCCTCTCGGCCGACTTTGCCTCCACCATCCCCAGCCGCCAGCTGGAAGACGACGCCATGATCAACTTCCGCATGGGCAGCGGCACCGTTGGCCGCCTCTGGACTTCGTCAGTGGCGATCGGCCGCCAGCACGGCTTTGACATCCAGGTGTTCGGCGAGACCGGCGGGCTGCGCTGGACCTCGGAACAGCCCAACCAGCTGATCTACACCCCGGTGGGTGGCCGCACCCAGATCATCGAGAAAGGCGAAGCCGGGCTGCATGATGACGCCCAACGCCTGTCCCGCGTCGCCATCGCCCACCCCGAAGGCTTTCCCCTGGCCATTGCCAATATCTACTGCGACCTGGCCGATGCCATTCGCGGCGAGACCCGCGACGGCTTGCCACTCGCCGCAGACGGATTACGCTCCATGGCCGCCGTCCACACCGCCGTCGCCTCGGCAAAACAAAACGGCGCCTGGATGGACGCCAGACCAGAGATCTTCCGCTAAGGCGCAGGATCAAAGCTGAGAAAGCCGACGCAAAACGGCTTTCTCAACCACCATTCAGAGCCCGCAATGTTCCCCGCTCGATCAGCGTGCAGGGGAACAGGCGCGCCTCGGGGTAGCGATCTGGCGCCGCAAGCTGGGACACCATCAAGTCAACGGCGGCACTGGTGATCTGACGAATGGGCTGCCTGATGGTGGTCAGGTTGATGTTCTCCCAGCCCGCCATTTCCATGTCGTTCAGGCCCAGAATGCCCACATCCCCGGGGATTTTTAATCCCCTGCTTTCCATCGCGCTGAGCGCCCCAATGGAAATCACATCATCCGCACCAAAATACACCTCGGCCGGATCACCGCCATCCAGCAGCTCCAGCATTGCAGCGCGCCCCGCCGCAAATGAATATTCGCTGGAAAAGCTGTGCGAGACCTTCACCTCCGGATGCGCAGCCATTTCCGCGGCAAAACCTTTCAGGCGGTCCAGGGTTGAGACCGCACTGTCCGGCCCCCCCAGAAACCCAATGTGACGGTAGCCCCGCGCAAGCAGCGTGCGGGCCGCAAAAGCCCCCGCAGCCTCATTGTCGATCCCAACCAGATTGGCGTTCTCACTGCCGTTATAACGCGCAAACGCAAACACAACCGGGATATTCGCATTCTCAAACGATGCCGCAAAACTGGCCGGGACAGCACAGGTAGCATCAAAGAACAACTCAATTTTTGCAACCAGTTGCAAAACGGCATCCAAGACAATTTGATTGACGTGGATTAGGGTTCTGCGTCTGGCACCAGCCAGTTCGGTGTGCCCGATTTGGCCGCCTGTGTTAATCCTTGTCCGGCGTCAGCACGACAACCCCGAACAACATGTCGGCATCCGTCCAGATCTGATGCACTGCCCAGCCTTGTTGATGCGCAGTGCGTTCTAACAATTGGGGTGTGTATTTATGAGAATTCTCGGTGTGAATGGTTTCACCGGCCGTAAAACGGATCACCTGCCCGAGCAGATGAACGTCTTGCGTAACCAAACTGACCAGATGCATTTCAATACGGCTGTGATCAGCGACCCAGCGCGCTTCATGTTTGAACCCGCCCAGATCGAAATCCGCCTCCAGCTCACGGTTGATCCGGGTCAGGAGGTTCAGGTTGAAGGCGGCAGTAACCCCTTTTGAATCGTTATAGGCCTGCACCAAAGTATCGACGTCCTTGACCAAGTCCACGCCGATGACCAAAGCCGAAACCTTCGCCATCTTGCGTATCCGACCCAGCAATTGGGCAGCACCCTCGATTTCAAAATTGCCAATCGTTGAACCGGGAAAGAACAGGATCTTGGGGGTCTGCATCAACGCGGTCGGAAGAGAAATCTCATCCGCAAAATCTGCCACCACGGGAATAACATCCAGATCACTGAATTCCAGCGCCACATGTTGGGCTGCCCGTTGCAGATGGTCCGCAGAAATGTCGATCGGAACATAGCTTTGCAGCCCGGTCAGCACATTCAGCAAGGCCCGTGTCTTGGTACTAGAACCGCTGCCCAACTCGACCAGCGCCGTGCCGTGGGTTACGAATTCCTTCAATCGCACCGCATTCTGACGCAGTATCCCAAGCTCTGTCCGGGTGGGATAATACTCTGCTAGTTCGGTAATGGTATCAAACAGCTGCGATCCATAGGCGTCATACAGCCATTTGCTGTTGATCCGTTTCTGCGGCGCTGTCAGCCCATCCAGAATGGACCGCGCAAAAGCGACATCCGAGTGGCGTCCCGCATCAAAACCGGCAGGCGAAGGGGTCACGGTCATATTGGAAATCCTTATGAACTAGAGATCATCTGCAAGTCGAAGCCCGAACAACTGCCAACGCTGACCCGACCAACGGCAAAGGCTCCAGTCTCATAGTAGCTAACGTGAACAACCGGCGCGTCCAGCTCCACGGCCTGCGGACCCTGCAAAGAATAGCGCCACCATTGATCATTTTGCCGCCTCCTTTATAGCGGCGCATCCCAGCCTTCTTGCTGGCAATTGGTCCAGCCGTCGGACAGCCAGACTTCCGGATACGCTCTAAATTGCCGGGTTTGCCGAACCTGAATGGACAAAACCCGGGTTTGCCTTTCAAATGGGCCTACCCAGTTTCATAGAAAGAACGGTATTCTTCGGAGGTCGTCATGAAAGCACATCTTATTTTCCCGGCCCTGCTGGTCATGGTAGCCTGCGATGTCCCGATTGCCGCCACACGGACATCCGCAAGCGGCGAGACAGAAATCAAACTCCAGAACAACCTAAATTGCTGGGACAACCGCTGCATGCGATACAACGCGCAAAATGATACGTTTTCGCTCTCAGGTCGCTATGCGGTAAGAGCCCCGGCGGGCGCGGTCCAGAACGGTGGCTACATCTCTGTGGCGGCGTTTGAACAGACCTATTCCCGGGCAAGCCGTGCCTCATTCAATGGCCGCGAAAACAGATGAATGGTCCACGGTTCTCTTTCATTCAGGCCCTTGGTCATGAATTGCATGTTTCAGAATGGGGCTCTCGTTTCAATCCAGCCCTGATAATGTGGCATGGGCTGGCACGGACAGGTCGGGACTTTGATGAATTGGCCGCCGCATTGTCTGACAGCTACTTTGTGATTTGCCCCGATACAATCGGCCGGGGCCTGTCCAGTTGGTCAAGCACACCAGAAGCAGACTACACGATTGATTTTTACTCTAATCTCGCGGTCGCGTTGCTGGATCACTATAATATGGACATGGCCGCCTGGATCGGAACATCGATGGGAGGCATGATCGGCATGAGCCTGGCCGCCGGACAACATGCCAGCCGCCTGTCCTGCCTGGTCGTCAATGACATCGGGCCCGAGGTCCCAAAATCAGCAACTGACCGGATCGTGCAATATGTTTCGGAACAGCCAGTGTTCGAAACCATGGGCGACGCCGAGGCATGGCTGCGCAGCGCTTATGCCCCTTTTGGCCCCGCCAACCCGATATTCTGGCGTCGTATGGTGCGAACCTCGGTGCGACGCACGTACCACGGAAAAATCACGCTTCACTATGATCCCAACATCATCCAGCAATTTTCGCCGACCGCAGGAGTCGTATCTAGCTGGACGGACTATGCCACGATAGAACGACCGACCCATGTGATCCGCGGCATTCATTCTGACATCCTGACCCCCAACACCCTTGCCAGAATGCAGCAAGAAGGACCCAAGCCCAGTGTTACGCAAATTAGGGGGTGCGGGCATGCTCCGACATTATCTAGGCCCGAAGATATCCAGTGTGTCCGACAAATCCTAACCTCTCTCCAGAGTTAGGCCTTAAAATGGCAGGTCCGAACGGACAGCCCTTGGGCAATATGGACGGTTCCCGACTTTGCGCACCAATCGATGCCCATTTTCGCCAAGTATCCAATAAAAACAGGTCATTTGAATACAAACGCCAGAGTCCTGCAGTTTGCGTAATCTCGGAATGCGAATCAGGTAAATAGGAGGGGTAAATCGACTGACTAACTCAAAAAGCACTGCGTTTCTGGAGCCCCAAACTTTCTAAATGGCCCACAAAAATCGCTCTATTTCCAATCTAGCTTTGCTGTTTCACCCCCTATACGACGAAGGCTATCTGGGCCCGGAATGACCGTATCTTCGATCCGCCCAGGCCCAGAAACCAGCTCGGAAAAATCAACTTTAATGGTTTAATTCAATGAATTACCGTCATCTCAGAGCTATCCAAACCTGCAAGCCTCACGCTTACTTGGTGGTTGAATTCCGCGACTGAGGCACCAACCGGATATCATGGAGTTCGGCCAATCTACGCCTATCGTGAATTTAACTCTTGATCGAAGCGCAACAATCCCGCACATGGAGAGGGCTTACGTTTTTCTTTTTCGGCCTACTGTCTCCCGTTCTACGGCGTTCAGTCTTTCGATCCAGACCTGACATGCCGGGCTGCCGCACCAACGCGGGCAGCAACTAATAGGAGATTACGGATATGGCTAATGGCACCGTAAAATGGTTCAACTCAACTAAAGGCTTCGGCTTTATCGCACCAGACGGCGGCAGCAACGATGTATTCGTTCACATTTCCGCTGTTGAGCGTTCCGGCCTGACCGGCCTGGCCGACAACCAGAAAGTGACTTTTGACATCGAGCCCGGCCGTGACGGTCGTGAGTCCGCTGTGAACCTCGCACTGGCGTAAGCCTTTTCGAAATACAGTTATTGAAACGCGGCCCCTTGATGTGGGCCGCGTTTTGCGTTTCGGTTCCGCAATTCGGCACCTTAGATATTGGTTTACCATCTGTCGCGATGGGCCCGTTTGGACCATCAAACAACGCCAGCCTGGTGGCCGCTCAGGCGAATATCGCTGCTACATAGAAAAGCTACCGAAGATCAGCCCATGAAGTGCGACGTGCCTCTGGATTTGATCTTTGATTTCTTTAGCGTTCAAGGTCACTATTAGCCGAACGCCTAGATGCTATTTGAGCACTCACATCCAGGACGAGACCCCCCATATTTAAACGCCTGATTTTACCAAGCAGCCCATGGGGGCGCTTTCAAATTGCTCTCAACTTTGTCAGTTTTGTTCGATGCGCCACTCCCAAGGTGGCTGCGTGTATGCCTGCCAAATACCAAGACCCTCGGTCTGAGCGACGTTAGATTCCGCAAGATAGTAGCCTTCGTCCTGTTCTGGCCATGCTAACCCTTCACCGACCAACAGCGCACCAACGTCGGATCCGTCCGCCTGGCAGGAGGCAACGTAGAGCCCATGATTTCCGTTTTCACTCGTGAAGCATTCAACACGTTCGGCCATGTGAATGACATCCCGTGCCCGATCACTTGATTGGGCCGAACAATCCCAAGAGGAACCGTCTGGAGTGTTACACCGTTGTGCAGAGTCCGGTGCGTCAATACCAACCAACCGGATTCTAAGGTTCCCCAACGCCAGAAAGTCGCCATCAATAACACGAAACGCCTCACCCGGCGCCGAGACAAGGGGGCGAATGTCGGCAGAAAGTTTTTGTATACTGTGCAGTTCCAGGAAAATCCTCGCCGAAATGGGATCACCTGACGGAAGTTCCGCAGATGAAACGGTATTGGCCAATGTCACAAGTGTAGCGGCGGCTAAGGTTCGCTTTATAATCATTGTGGTGAACGCTCAAATTATTGGATTGGATTTTGGTCTAGCCAAAGAATGCAACCAAAGAGGCAAAAATTCTGTTAACTCAACGCAATTCTTTGTGGATCGATGCGCCGAGCTGAGGTTCCTTTGAGAATCTGATGGGATGAAAAGGGCCTGCAGCCAACCCTACCCTTCCGGTTTTCACTTGGGACACGCAGGATCAATATCTGTCTTCAAGCCGGTAGAACGACTATTAAAAGTCGTAGCGGGTCGATACGAATATCAACCTGAGAGGCAGGTAAATAAACCGTCGTTTTTTTCCAAATCGGCACAATGCGTTAAGCGTCGCTCAGGTCTGGGATATTCAATTCTATCGCTATGTCCGCCAGCGTTTTAACGAGATTTGGATGCAGCGGAATGCCATTGTCTTGCCGATCTTGTTGCTCATCGCCGCGGCCCTGGCCCGGTATTCTTATGGGACTATGGCCAGGAAATGGTGTTGAGCCCTGAAAAGCCGTAAAAATTTGGTCCGCAGTGTTCTTGAATGTCTGCAGATCACCAAAAGCTTCGATCGAGATCGCAGCCACGAACTGTCCAGTATTGGTGGGTGTTGTGGTTTCTTTGGAAAAGTTCACCACATCCGATCCAAAAGCAGCTCCATTCAGCGTTCCCGCCATCAAGCCGATGGCCATGGCCAGACCGTAGCCCTTTGCGCCGCCTATCGGCAGCAACAGACCTTCGTCTTGACGTGTCGGATCAGTCAGTGGATTGCCCTCGCGATCCACCATCCAGCCTTCGGGCATCTGTTCGCCACGCTGCGCCAGCACCTTGATCTTGCCGGCGGCAGCGGTTGTTGTCGCCATGTCCAAAACAAAAGGCGCAGATGTCCCTGCAGGAATAGCAATAGCCAGCGGATTGGTCCCCAGCATCAGATCAAGCCCACCAAAAGGCGCCACGTGATTGGCACTGCCGACGGCGGCGACCAGACCAATCATGTCATGTTCCGCGACCTTGTTAACATAAAGCGAGGCCGGTCCAGCGTGATTGCTATTACGCACACCGATCCAGCCAATGCCATGCGTCCTGGCCTTTTTCACAGCCAGTTCACTTGCGTAAGACATTGCCAGATGACCCAACCCGTTGTCCCCATCGACAACGGCTGTCGCGCCGCTGTCGATGGCAGTGTGCACCGATGCCACTGGGTTGTTGCCACCATCGCGCAACCGATTGACGTATTGCCGCAATCGAAAGGACCCGTGGGTGTCGTAGCCCATCAGGTCCGCCTGGACCATCAGCTGCGCTACAGACGCCGCGTCCTTTGCAGGCACACCAAGGGAAGAGAACGCGCTCGACAGGAAATGCTCAACATTGGATGCCGGATATCTTTTAGGCGATTGAGTCATGTTGTCTTCCTCGTCCAGCCCACGCCTGGTCAAATGCGTGCCTTGGCATAGTATTCAACCCTCTGCTCTAGCCATCCGATTGCTGATGAAAACAGCAGTGCAAAGATAAACAGCGTTACCGTAAGCGCCCAGAACTGTTCGAACTGGAAGTTGTCAGAGAAGGTTCGAAACAGACGGCCCAATGCAACAACCGAGACGAGCAGCTGGCCGATGACGATCCCCTTCACTGCACGGATAAGCCCCATGCGCACACCGGCCAGGATTTCCGGCAAGGCAGCCCAGAACAAAATCTTGGTCAACATCTGAAACCGGCTGGCCCCAAATGATCGACCCATTTCCACCAATGACGGGGAAATATGTCTAACGCCAGCGTAGGTATCCAGCGCAATGATCCATGTGGAAAACAAGACAACAGTCACCACAATCGTCGTTTGCCCAAGACCAAACAGCAGCATTAAAATCGGCACCAGCGAGCTGAGCGGCGCACTGGCAAAGATGTTAACCCACATGCCCAGAACACCATTGGCAATCTTGGACGTTCCCATAATGAAACCAATGGAGACCCCGAAAACGATCGAAATCGTCATGCCAATGACAAAGGACTGGAAGGTCAGCCAGGCGGCGGCCTGAAAATCATTCCGCTGGATCAGCAGAACCAGTTCCTGCATGACGGACGAAAACGGAGGCAGGATGAATGCCAGATCCAACTGACCTACAATCTCCCACAGAGCTATCCAGATGAGCAGTGAAAACACTGGTGGAATTCGCGTTCCAAATACAACCATATCTTCTCTCCTAGTCCAGGTACTTACGTAGATCGGCCCAAATTGCCTCGACCGTATCGAGGTAATTCTTGTCACGGCGTATTTCGTCGGGATCGGCGTCACGACTGAATTCTGGACGGATGATCGAATGTATGCGCCCGGGCCGTGGCGACAGCATTACAATCTGGTCAGACACATAGACCGCCTCTTCAATTGAGTGGGTCACGAAGATCACCGTCTTGTTTTCATTCGCCAACAGCGCAAGCAGATCTTCCTGGAACTTGCGGCGGGTTTGCTCATCCACGGCCGAAAACGGCTCATCCATCAGTAAGACATCTGAATTCACCGCCAAGGCGCGGGCCAGCCCAACCCGCTGACGCATACCGCCAGACAGTTCGTGGGGATATTTATTCTCAAACCCGGCCAGCCCCACTTCGTTGATGTAATGGCGCGCCCGGTCTTCGCGCTCGCGTTTGTCTTGCTTGGTCAATTCCATACCAAAGGCTACGTTCCGAAGGACCGTGGCCCAGGGGAGGAGTGCGAAATCCTGAAACACAAAGGCACGTTCCGGCCCGGTGCCATGCACTTGCTTGCCATTGACCAGCACGTCACCTTCGGTTGGCTCCAACAGCCCGGCAATGATCTTCAGCAAGGTGGTCTTACCACAGCCACTGGGCCCCAGCAGAGTCGTCATCTGCCCCCTTGGGAAGGAAAGGTTTACATTGGAAAGCGCATGAACATCCGGGCTATAGTATTTTGTGATGTTGCGCACTTCGACGATATCGTCTGTAGCGGCCTTGGGTGAATTATCTAGTGCAGCTGAAACGGACATTTATTGACCCTTTTTCTTTTCTGGACGGAAATAGTTGACTTCAACCGTTTCCAAAAATCCAACCAAGATGGCGGAAAACAGAATGACGGTGAACACGGCGGCATACATGTACTCGTAATCGGCAATGGATCTGTTGTATGAGATCAGGTCGCCAACACCGGTTGGTGTGATCAACAATTCCGCAAGTATGACGCCGATAAACCCGGCGGCCACGCCAAGACGCAATCCGGCAAAGATGACTGGGGCAGCGTTGGGCACGATAACCATCCAGATTTCCTGAAACCGCGTCCCCTGAAACGAGCGGCACATTTCTATCAGGCTGGGGCTGGCATGGCGGACCGCCTTATAAGTATTCAACACGATAATCGGCGCGGCCAGCATGATAACAGCCACTGTTTTCGCGGTCAGGCCAATGCCATATGCATAGGTAATCAAGGGGATCAGCGCGGCAACAGGCGAGGCCTGCAGGACAACGAATATTGGCTCCCAGAACCATTGTGCGGTTTTATTCAACCCCATCGCGATGCCGATGATCACGCCGAAGGTTCCAGAGATCACGATGCCAACGACAAGCGGCTTCAAGGTTTCTGCATAGGCGTAGAACAACCGGCCATCCACTAACATTTCAAACAAGGCCCGCATGGTTCCGGTGAATGTTGGAAAGGCGATGCTGATCGGCACAAGCCCGGCAATTTCCCATGCGACGAAAACGAGGACAATCGACAGCCCCTGGTAAACGCGCATTATCGGTATGCCCAATAGTGTTTCCCGGTCTGCCATCGGCATCGGCGGGGTTGTAGCAATAGAAGGAGCGTCAGACATATTTCTCGCTTTCAGTATAGCTAAAGTACTCGCCTGCCGCGCCCGTTATCCAATGCGGATACGGGCGCGGCACTTTATCAATGTGTGTAAGTCGGCTTTACAGCGCACCCAGTTTGTCGACAGCAGCGTCAACCGGGGCGAGATACCAGTAGTCCTCAACCTTAAAATCGGCGGCATCGCCTTCCAGCGTCCCGGATGTTGTGAAGAATGTGAAATCTTCTACAACCGATTCAGCACTGCCACCATTGTTGGGAAACAGGTCAATCGACACGCCATCGGTGAATGCCGGAACCAGTTCGTCCACCTCGATCTGCTCGATATCTGGCAGGACATTATACTTTTCACGCAGCGCAACAATTGCTGCTGGGTCGGCGTTGATCTCGCGCCATGTTTTGATCAACTCTTCGACCAAGATAGCCACCGCTTCGCTCTCGCTTTCCAGCCATTCACGGTTGGCATAAAGCGCCTCATCGGTTGCCTTGATTTCGGGCAGAGGCAAGAAGATGAACTTTTCCGGTGCTTCGCGTTCCAGAAGGCGGCGACGTTCATAATCAACGATGGAAACGTCAATGCGACCCTGAAGCAAGGCTCCTGCACGGACACCCGAGCCCGGCACATAGCTGACAGAATTGTAGGTGACGCCATTCTCTTTGGCCATCAATTGCATGATTGCCTCGGTGCCTGACCCCCGACCGTGCACAGCGACATCCGCGCCATCAAGGTCGGTCCATGCCTGATATTTATCGCCATTCACAACCGGGTTGAACCGCAACATTGACAGTTGATAGAACATCCGAATGGGTGCGTTTACTTTTTGGATAAGCGCATAAGGCGTACCCACACCAATGTCGGCCTGACCGCTCACAATCGCCTGCGCGGCTAGATCTTCGGACTGCAGGTAACTGGTCTCAACCTTTACACCACGTTCCGCGGCACGCGCGACGGCGATCATGAAGTTGACCATTTCGCCTCCGGGCACGTCACCAAACGCAACCCGCATCGTCCCTTTGTCCTGCGCTGCAGCCGGAATGCCCGCAAGCGCAAAACTGGCCGCAAGAACTGCGGCTGCCCCGGCACCTTTTAAAATTGATCTTTTTAACATTTCTACCTCCCTGGTTCCCTGTCTATCCACAATGGATTCTTAGAGCCCAATTCAGCCGACCTACTTATGCAGACTGTGAAGACCCGGTGTTCTGAATCGTATTGGTCAACGTCCCAATACCTTCGATTTCGCAAGTAACGACGTCGCCGTCCTGAAGCCACTGCGGTGGCTCCATCGCGTATCCCACACCGGACGGTGTACCCGTGATCAGGATGTCACCCGGCTCCAGCGTCAGCCCCAATGACAGGGATTCAATCAGCCGTGGAATTGAGAAAATCATGTCCTTGGTATTGCCGTCCTGCCGCAACTCGCCGTTGACAGAGAGGCTAATTCGCAAGTTCTCAAAGTTTGCGAGTTCATCAAGTGTCACAATTTCCGGGCCAAAAGGGCACGACGTGTCCAGCCCCTTGCCCTTCAGATATTGGCCACCGTGCGCGCGCTGCAAATCCCGTGCGGTCACATCATTGGCGATTGAAAATCCAAAAATGTGGTTGATGGCATTGGCTGCGTTGATGTTGCGACCGGGGGTCCCGATGATAACCGCAAGCTCAACCTCGTAGTCCATCTTTTCAGACACCGCAGGGTCCATCAAAACGGATTGATTTGGTCCAACCACAGCCGTCGGTGGCTTGGTGAAAAACACCGGAAGTTTGGGCACTTTGTACTGTTTTTCCTGCGCCCTGCTCGCTTCGGTAACATGCGCACGGTAGTTACTGCCGACGCAAAAGACGTTTTTAGTGGGCCGTGGTATCGGCGCGACAAGCGTGGCATCAACGGCCTTGACCCCCACAAAATCCAGATCATTCGCCTTAACGGCGCTGAGCACGTCGTTGCAGGCTTGGCTCATGGTCGGACCACCAGAGACAATATCCAGCACGCTGGTCGGTGGCATCATAGACGCAGCGACAAGTCCGGCGTCCTGAGCTCGCCCAAAAACAGTGGCTATATCAAGAATGCGATCCCCACCACAGCGCAATCCTGCGCGTAACTCTTTACCAGATAGATAAGTGACAATCTTCAAGTCCCAGACTCCCCATTCTTCAAATCGGCGTGTCGGCGTATATCCACGAAACCGGGACACACCATGCTGTCGCAATTTTTTGGCCAATCTTAAATTGGTCATTCCGGTCATTTAAAAGACCAGGCAGAAACCCTTGCTTTAATGAGCATAATGTGAATTTCTACTTCAAATACAGAAAACATTTAACCCAATGCAGAGATTGGTTCAAAATGACAAATCAAACTGACACGGAAACAGCTGCGCTGAAAACATTACGCAATTTCCTAATTGATCAGGAAATTGCGCTGAATGGTAAGCTGCCACCAGAGCGCCAACTCTGCATGGAACTTGGATTCACACGCGGCCGCCTGCGCAAGGCGATGGCGGTACTGGAGGCCGAAGGACAAGTTTGGCGACACGTGGGTCGGGGCACCTTTTACGGGCCGCGCCCGGTAATGAATTTAACGGACATTGAATATCTGAATGCTCACTCCCGCCCAACCGAAGTCATGGAGGCCCGCATGGCAATCGAGCCACAACTGGCCAAGCTGGCCGCCGTTCACGGCACTTCGTCCAATTTTGCCGAAATGAGACGGTGCAAAAAGCTCTGCAAATCGGCAGGCGAATGGCGGGTGTATGAATCCTGGGACAACAACTTCCATCAGGCCATTGCCAAGGCGACCTGCAACAAACTGCTGATCAGCCTGTTCGACACCTTGAATATCGTACGCAGATCCACGGTTTGGGGGCAGCTTCGGTCGACCAAATTGCCACCGGCAAACCACGCCAGCTTTGAAGAGCACGATGCAATTTATGACGCAATCGCGTCACGTGATGCTGAAACTGCTTCGCAGAAAATGAGCGAACATTTAAGAACTGTACGTGCCAGAACCTATGCAGCGATGGAAAAGACCTAGTGCGGATAACGGTAGCGCGGTCCAGCCTAAGCTGCAGTTACAGCCTACGCGACACTCAAGGCCGCAATCTGCGCGAGGTCATGTCCTGCCTCATTCAGAGTCTCCCGGTTATGTTGCTCTAACAACGGGACTGCGAGGTCTACCCCCACCGCTGCGCGGTTGAATTTGACAGGGCCGCCTATCGTCCCAATTTTGCCTGCGGTTGGGTGATCCGCCGCAACTATCATGTCACCAGCCCGCGTCTGAGGGTCTGATACCGGGCGTTCAGTGGTAAGTAGTAAACAGCATCAAAACCGCCAGCAGCACGCCCGCCTCTTCGATCAGTTGTTGCAGGCTTGCCTCTAGGTTGGCGGACATATTCACCGGTCGGAGGTTGCAGCAAGACGTTTTGTCAGGACCTTCATGACGTTCTCCGCCCAAAGGTTTGGTGGTATTTGTCGTTCTATGTCTTAAGTCAGCAGGTGCATTGCAGCTTGGACGCCGCCTTTTTCGTGGGGAACATCTGCTTTGCTCAGACCCATCTCAACGCCGGCCAGTGTGGCAACCAGCATCAGATCATTGAAGTCGCCCAAATGACCGATGCGAAACACTTTATCCGCCACTTTGGACAGACCATTGCCCAGTGAGATATCAAAATGCTCTAGCGTAGAGGCGCGAAACCCATCAGCGCTGTGACCCTCTGGCATTTTCACCGCCGTCAACACACCGCTTTCCTGCCCCTGATTGGCGCAGAGCACCTCTAGTCCCCAGGTCCGCACCGCCGCACGGGCCGCTGCCCCGTGGCGTGCATGACGGGCAAACACATTGTCCAGGCCCTCTTCGTGCAACATATCAATCGCCTCGTTCAGGCCGTACAGCAGGTTGGTGGCAGGCGTGTAGGGGAAATATCCAGTCTTGTTTGGCCCGACCATTTCTGCCCAGTCCCAATAGGACCGTTGCAGCATCGCCGTCTTATTCGCCGCCAGCGCCTTGGCACTTGCGGCGTTGAACGACAGACCGGGCGGCAGCATCAGCCCCTTTTGCGATCCCGAGACCGTCACATCCACGCCCCAGGCGTCGTGTTGATAGTCCAGCGATGCCAGGCCGGAAATCGTGTCCACCATGAACAGCGCCGGATGGTTGGCAGCATCGATGGCCTTGCGCACCGCGGCGACTGGCGACACCGATCCGGTCGAGGTTTCATTATGCACCACACAGACTGCTTTGATCTGGTGGCTATGATCCTCGGCCAGATAGGCCTCGATTTGGTCGGGGTTCGCACCGCCGCGCCAATCACTCTCAATAAATTCAGCCTGCAGCCCCAGTTTTTCAGCCAGCTTTTTCCACAGGGTCGAAAAATGGCCGGTTTCAAACATCAGGACCCGGTCACCAGGCGACAGCGTATTGACCAGCGCCGCCTCCCAGGCGCCCGTCCCCGAGGCCGGGTAGATGAATACATTCTCCCTGGTCTTGAAGATCGTCTTCAGACCGTCCAGCGCACGCAGCCCGACTTTGGCAAAATCCGGGCCGCGGTGATCAATGGTCTGCTGACCAATCGCGCTCAGGATACGGTCTGGCACCGCACTGGGCCCCGGTATCTGCAAAAAATGCCGCCCAGCTTTTCTCATGACAAATAAATCCAGTCCCATAATGTTTGGTACAACCGACGCAGATGTCGGCAAAAATCTCTTTCTGGTTGAATTAACGTAATTTTGAATTCATAATTATGTCAACTGATAATTCGCACGACGCCTTTGCAGCACTGGATCGAAAATGTCTCAGCTCTCCGATGTCCTTGAGAAACGCGTTGCGGGTGATCTGCTATTCGACAGCTTTTCGCGGGGCCGCTATGCGACCGATGCGTCGCTGTACCAGATGATGCCACTGGGCGTTCTTTCCCCGAAATCCGAGGACGACATTCGTGCCGCCATTCATATTGCTGGCGAACAGGGTGTGCCAATACTGGCGCGCGGCGGCGGCACATCGCAAAGCGGCCAAACCGTCAACAAGGCCTTGGTGCTGGATAACACCCAATACTTCAATGATATCTTAGACTTGGATGTTGAAAATCAAAAATGTACCGTGCGCCCCGGTATCGTTCTGGACGTGCTGAACCGCGCGCTAAAGCCGCATGGTTTATGGTTTCCAGTCGACGTCTCGACCGCTTCACGGGCCACGATTGGCGGCATGGCGGGCAACAATTCCTGCGGTGGGAAATCCCTGCGGTATGGCATGATGCGCGACAATATTCTGTCGATTGACGCCATTCTGGCCGATGGCAGCCAACACCATTTTGGACCTGTCGGGGCCGCCCCCTCTTCATCCGACTTTGCCTTACTCACCCAAGATCTGCTGCATCTGGGTATGCGCGAGGCCGATGAGATTGATACGCGCTTTCCCAAGGTGATGCGGCGCGTCGGCGGTTATAACATTGACGCACTGACGCCCAAAGACACGCCCAACAACCTTGCCCATCTGCTGGTCGGGTCCGAAGGCACGCTGGCCTATTCCACTGCAATCGAGCTGAAACTCTGGCCGCTGATCCCCGAGAAAATTCTGGGGGTCTGCCATTTTCCAACCTTCCACCAAGCGATGGATGCCGCCCAACACCTTGTGAAACTGAACCCGCAAGGGGTTGAACTGGTAGATTCCACAATGATCGCCCTAGCCCGTGACATCCCCTTATTTCGCCAGACCATCGAAGACTTCGTCACCGGCACCCCCGAGGCCCTGTTGCTGGTGGAATTCGCCGAGGAAGACCCCAACCAGCACCTGCCCAAACTGAAACAGCTTGAAGAACTAATGGGCGACTTGGGCTTCTCGTGGTCCGGAACAGGCAAGAACTGGGGCGGCGTAGTGCCGGTCGCCGATCCCAAAATGCAGACCCGCATTGCCGACCTGCGCAGCTCTGGCTTGAACATCATGATGTCGATGAAGGAGGACGGCAAACCGGTGTCCTTTGTCGAGGATTGCGCCGTCGAGCTGCCCGATCTTGCGGAATACACAGCAGGTCTGACTGATATTTTCGAAAAATACGGCACCAAAGGCACCTGGTACGCCCATGCCTCGGTCGGTTGCCTGCACGTGCGCCCGGTTCTGAACATGAAGCTGGATAAAGACGTCAAAACCATGCGCGCAATCGCCGAAGAGTGTTTTGATCTTGTCGCCAAATACAAGGGATCACATTCCGGCGAACATGGCGACGGGATTGTCCGGTCTGAATTCCACGAAAAAATGTTCGGAGCCCGGATGGTGGCCAATTTTGCCGAGGTGAAAAAGCGGTTCGATCCTAAAGGGCTGTTCAATCCCGGCAAAATCGTCGACGCGCCCAAAATGGATGATCGTGGCCTGTTTCGCTATGGGCCGGACTACGCAGCGCCTGAATTCCACACCGATGCCGATTGGTCAGACTGGACAGGCAGCGGCGGTGGCTTTCAGGGAGCCGTCGAGATGTGCAATAACAATGGCGCCTGCCGCAAACTGAAAGGCGGTGTCATGTGCCCCTCGTTCCGGGTGACCCGCAAAGAACAGGACGTGACCCGCGGCCGCGCGAATACGTTGCGTCTGGCGATATCTGGGCAATTGGGGCCGGATGCGCTGACCTCGGACCAAATGCTTGAGACAATGAAACTCTGCGTGTCGTGCAAAGGGTGCAAGTCCGAATGCCCAACCGGGGTCGACATGGCCCGCATGAAAACCGAGGTGACGGCGGCACGGGCCAGAAAACACGGCATCAGCCTGCATGACCGCCTGGTCGCCTATTTGCCGCATTACGCGCCCTGGGCCTCGCGGATGTCCTATCTGGCAAACCTGCGCAACACGGTACCAGGCCTGGCTAAAGTAACCGAAAAGCTCACCGGCTTTACCGCAAGCCGCGCCCTACCGAGCTGGAGCGCGAAGGCGTTTAAAGACGACGAAGTTCCGCCGCAAGACCAGCCGCAAGCCGTTGTTTTCGCAGATTGTTTCAACCGATACTTTGAACCCGAGAACCTGCGCGCCACGGTCAAGGTACTGACCGCAGCCAATGTCCGGTTTCAGGTGGCAGCTGCGCCAAAAGGCGAACGCCCCTTATGTTGCGGACGTACTTTCCTATCTGCCGGTTTGGTGGACCAAGCCAAGGCCGAGGCGCTGCGGCTGGTGGATGCCCTACTGCCCTATGCTCAAAAAGGTCAGCCGATCGTTGGACTGGAACCCAGTTGCCTGCTGACCCTGCGCGACGAAATTCCCGGCCTGCTGCCGGGCAAGGACACCGAGTTACTGGCCAAGCAGGCCCGTATGCTGGAAGAATACATCGCCGATCAAGACGATAACCGCGATTTCAAGCTGAACCTTAAATCCCCGGCACCCCGTATCTTACTGCACGGACATTGCCACCAAAAGGCAATGGGGGTGATGCCGAGCATTGAAAAAACCCTGGCGCGTCTGCCCGACACCGAGGTTGGAATCATCGAGACCAGCTGCTGTGGAATGGCAGGGTCATTCGGTTACGCGGTGGAGACCAACGAGATTTCACGCAAGATGGCCGAAGTTGATCTTGCCCCTGCAGTCAGGAACGCGGACAAAGAGACGCTGATCGTCGCAGATGGGACGTCATGCCGCCATCAGGTTGCGGATGTGACCCAACGCAGACCCATTCATGTCGCGCGACTTCTGGAAATGGCCCTGGACCACTGATGCGAGACATTTTATGAGCCAAGAAACCGCAAAAGAAACGATCACCCGCAAATCTTTGCATTTGGAATTGGTAGATCGCCTTCAACCACTAATTATCGGTGGCGAACTTGTACCGGGGAGTAAGGTGCCGGAAAAGGAGCTCTGCGCGCGCTTTGGCGTGTCGCGGACCCCAATGCGGGAGGCGCTAAAGGTTCTGGCCTCAGACGGGCTGATCCGATTAGAGCCCAACCGGGGGGCCTGGGTCACGCGTGTGACCATCGGCGAAGTCGAAGAAGTCTTTCCGGTTCTTGGCGCCCTCGAAGCCCTGTCTGGCGAACTCGCCTGTAAAAGTATCACCGACGAAGAAATCGCAATCGTCAGCGCCCTGCATGACCAACTGATGCAAAGTTACGAGAACCGGGATCTAGACGCCTACTTCAGTACCAACCAGAAAATCCATAGGGCAATCCTGCTGGCTGCCCGCAATGACACGCTGACAACCTCTTGCCAGGCGCTGTCTTTGCGGATGCAAAAAGCCCGCTATTTGGCCAATATGTCTGACGGGCGATGGTTTGACGCGGTGCAGGAGCACAAAATGATACTGAAATACTTGGTTGCTAGAGACGGCAAACAATTGGGAAAGACTTTGCTCGACCATATCGAGGCAAAGAAAACCTCTGTCGTGCAGTGGCTAAGGGCGCAAGATAGTTCAACAGACCGTCAGTAATGTACCGTTGCAGATAAAGCCTGCCAGAAACGGGGACAGGGATGCCTCTAGAGCATCCAGAAGCGACTGCCTACGTCACCTTCACCCAAGGATCTGATCGACCATCGCACGCACTTTCTGTTGTGACGTCTCAAACCGTCCATTCGGCGGGTCAAAATCAGAAAACGCCACGCCTCCAAGCACCCGAACATTACAAGAGGCATGAACCTCCTGAACTCCTGTGGCGGCCATAACATCTGCGACATTGGCCGCCGTTAACCCACATCCGGGCATAATCACGATCCGACCCGCAGCCTGTTTAACCATCTGTCCAATCAGTTTCGCGCCGTCTTGTGCAAAAGGTTCCGCGCCAGAGGTGAGCACCCGGTCAAACCCCAAATCCATAGCCTGGTTAAGAGCCATCAAGGGATCAGGCACCACATCTATCACCCGATGCAGGGTTGTTCCCAAGCCCTCTGCAGCATCCATCATTTGCTTCAGCAAGGGTATGTTCAACCAACCTTCAGCATCCTGAGCCCCCAACACCACGCCCGCCAGTCCAGCCTTTTGTGCAGTCGCAATATCGGCAATCATGATATTTGCCTCTGCCGTTGAAAACTCAAACAGGCCACTGCGCGGGCGGATCATTGCGTAGCAGTCTATGGGCAAAGCCGCAGCGGCGTGCATCAAGCCTGCCGACGGCGTCAGCCCACCTTCGGACAACGACGAACACAGCTCCACGCGCCCTGCCCCACCCTTCATCGCGGCAATCACACCATCGATCGTTTCAACGCATACTTCCAGCACAGTGCTTTCCCTTGCTACGCGCCCGAATTCACCGGTCCGCCAATAATGAGTATCAGTGCCAGACTTGAAACAACTTGGATACCGGCCTTTCACATTGGATGCTTAGAATCCACTTCTGCGGCACGGGCAACTCCCAAAGATTTCAATGCTTCATTCACATCACCAAGGGCGGCCACCGCAATTAAGATGCGCCACCCCGGCTGCGATACAGCGGAATAAATGATCTGACCGGAGCTGCAGCAAACCCTCTGCAAACAGAAAGCCAACCAGTCATACATGAGAATTTTGGGGAACGGATCACCCTAAGGCGGCTTCAACTTCTAGCTAAGCAATTGATTTTGTGGCGGAGAGACAGGGATTCAAACCCTGCGAAACGTTCCCAGAGCTCTCCTTTACTGGAAATTTCTCTCTCACCTACCACGGTTGCGTTAGTTCAGTCCCAAGCCGATTTGTGGCTAATGCTGCGCCATACTCGAATTCTTCAAAAAACCGGAAAGCCGACCTCCGCTGCGATCATCATCAACGTCAGCACTGCACAGGAAGCGTCCGATGCAAAGTCGGGAACACCCTGGGCCAAGTGGGATAAGAACAGCCCTTTTCCGACCTTCGCCTTGCGTTGGGTACCCTGCTCAGCAACGAAATAGCCACCGTTGAAAACTGAAGCCGCGAACTCGCCAACTTGATGGAAGCGGAGGCTTCAATTATCGCTTACTCCCTTGAAACTATTGAACAGTGAGCGGAATCATAGTCAGAACCCTTCTATCAGTGTTCATAAGATATCGGATTTCATAATTCCCCGGTTGGCCCGGCGCAGTGACGGTCAGCGGAGAGCCATTTCGTGTGTAGGAGTAAGTCAGATAGTTTTCTCCCGGCACACCGATGGCGATGATATCGCCTCGATAGTCGGGGCCATCCCAGGTCACCTCAATTTTGCCACCTGCGGGCGTGGTGGCGGGGGCGGATAACGAGGCTGATACCTCGGTGACAGTGATGTTGGATATGGCAAGTACCTTACGTTCAGCCCCGGCCAAATACTTCACAACGTAATCACCCGGTAAGGCTGGAAGAGTGAGGTCGAGCGGTGTGCCTTCTTTGGTGTAACTGTAGTTCAGGTAGCTTCGATCTTCATCATCGGGTCTGCTGACAACAATAATGTCCCCTCTGTAGTCCGGGCCTAGCCAGTCAATTTGTATGGTGCTGCCAGCAGGTGCTGACTGTGGGGCTGTCAGGCTGGCGCTGATTTCAGTCACTTCGATTTCAGTTACCGCCTGCACAACACTATCTTGGCCGAGAATATAACGGATTTCATACCGCCCAGGCTCCAACGGCAGAGTCAGATCGAGAGGTGAACCCTGTTTGGTATAGGTATAGGAAAGGTATTTCCGATCACCGGCGCCGATTTCGGCCACTGCTATGATGTCACTCCGATAGTCCGGGCCGGCCCAATCGATCTGCACGTCACTGCCGGCTGGTGCAGACGCGGGTCCGCTCACTGAGTACTGCAAGCCAGTAACCGTCACTGGCACACGGGCCAGCATCCGGTTTTTCTGGCTCATTCGATAGACGATGTCGTAGGCGCCGGGATCTGGTGGCAGCATAAGTTCTGCAGGTGACCCGTGTTTGGTATAGACGTAGTTGATCAGTTGATCTTTACCCGGTTCGGTGACGGCAATCACATCACTTTGATAATCCGGCCCAATCCAATCGATCAGTACAGTGGCACCGGCAGGCAGGGTGTCAGACGGTGTAATCGAGGCCTCAACCGGGGTGACTGTGATTGCCTGAGTGGCCAGCACCTTGCGATGATCACTTGATACATATCGTAGCTCGTATGCACCTTCCTCCGAAGGCATCACCAAATCCAGAAGAGGACCGTGTTTTGTATAGGTGTAATTGATCCAAGGGGATGAGGCTTCCGGGTCAGCGACGGAAATCAGATCACCCTTTTGGTCTGGTCCAGACCAGCGCACTTGTATCGTGGAACCGGCAACCGCGGTTGCAGGCCCTTCGATTGTGGCCGGAGGACGAAACTCTGGCAACTCCAGTACGATTTGCTTGTCCACCGACCCAATGCCAAACCGACGTTCCGCAAAGGTTTCATCGGCAATCCTGAGAACCGAGATCACGTATTCACCGCGGTCCAGTTCGGTCCTGATGTCCGCAACAGCCTGATTTTCCAGAATTGCCCCGTCCGGTGATGTCAGGTTCCAGATCAAGCCCTCGGTGATACGCGGGCCATTGCGGCCATCGATGGCATGTGCACGCAGGCTGACCGGATCGGGTTCCGGTTCTGGCGCAGGCACTGGCGTTGCGATTACTGCCAGTGCGTTACTCAACTCTGCAGCGGTATCCGCGGTTCGGAATGTACCACCCGTTTCTTCGGCCAAACAGCGCATTTGCGCAATTGCTTCTGGGTCTTCGATGTTGAACCCGACAACATGTGCAGTGAAATCAACGCCTGTCTCTTCCAACGCGCGCGCGGCTGCGCAGGGGTCTGGATTGCAGGTCTCAATCCCATCAGAGACCAGGATGACGGAGGCCTTTTCCTCGGTATAACGCAGAGCTTCGGCTGCGGCGATGACCGCGTCCGTCATCGGCGTTTTCCCTTTGGGCTTGATCGAGTTTACCGCTTCGACAATCGCCCCGTGCCGACCGACCTCTGGGATGATGATCGTCTCAATGTCACTGCAATCCCCCTTACGACGATGACCGTAAACCGTCAGTCCCAGTTCCTGGGTTTCGGGCAAAGACTTGAGCAATTCTCCTACTACGTCCTGCGCGATAGAGATCTTGGCCCTGCCGTCGATCTGTCCCCACATCGAGCCTGAGCCATCCAACACAAGTATGGCCCGTGACTGCTCCTGAGCGATGCTTGCGGATGACAGAATGAAGAAACAAGCTGTGCAGGCGGCAAGAATTGATCTGATCATGTCCTCAGTCCTTTTGCATAGCAAGACGGGGTGATCGCAGTTGGAACTCGCTGGCTTTGTGTATTTGCGCTCTCACACTGTGGCCGTCATCAATTGGCAAAGCACAACCATCCGCCATGTCCCGAACTAGAAATCGGGCGCCAATTGGTGAAGAACGGCGACACGTGCCCTGATCTGCAACCAAATAGATGGCCTTTCCCTTAATTCAATCCAGTTCAATTCCTCAGGTAATAACTGCAACCCATGAAACGGCTGAGGAGGCTGTCCGATGACCACTCACAACGGCTATTTATTGATCGCAGATATCTCCGGTTACACCCAGTTCCTGACATCTTCCGAACTTGAGCATGCCAATCCAATCCTGCAATCACTGCTGAGCGCAATGGTCGAGCAGGTCGGCGAACCGCTGCAATTCTGGAAAATGGAAGGCGACGCAGTACTGGCTTATTCGACCCAGCAGGGGTTTCCCACCGGCGAAACCTTTCTGGCCACCTGTGAGAACCTCTACAATGCCTTTGCGACCCGTCGGCAAAACATCATCGCCAACACCACCTGCCCCTGCCAGGCCTGCGCCAATGTGACGGGATTGGACCTGAAGATCATTGCCCACCACGGGGAATTCGACGAGATGCAAGTTGGCCCAATGAAGGACATCTCGGGTGCGGACGTGATACTGGTTCATCGGATGACAAAAACCGATGTGGGCGCAGTCACAGGTATCCGCAGTTACGCCCTGTTCAGTGACGCTGCGGTGAACGCTATGGGTATCAAGGCTGCGCTGGTGCCCTATTCCCAACCTTTCGAGTATTTCGGCGAGGTTTCGATGCAGGTCTATGATCTGGCCAAAGCTTGGGAGAGTTTTCGCGCCGGGTGTGAACATTTTTTCTTGAAAGAAAAGGATGGCGTCTGGACCTACCACCGCCACTTTGATCTGCCGATTGTTGCGATATGGGACGCCCTAACCGCTCCGGAACTCAAACAACGCTGGATGGATGGTATGATTTCAGTGACGGTTGAGCGTCCCAAGGGGCGTATAGGGACTGGTTCGGGGTATCACTGTGCCCACCAAGCTGCTGACTTTCGCTATTGGGTCACTGACTGGGAGCCTTTTGAGTATTTTTCCACCCGCATCCATGATCCTGGACGAGAGGGCATCAGTATGCCTGAGACGTACCAGCTGAAACCAACCAGTACGGGAACCGACTTTCGCTATACCATTGGCCAGGCTCACGACGCTGAGGGAAATCGCTCTGAAATTTCGGAACAGGAGGCCGTTGGTTTTCTTTCTGAGTTCTGGCCAATTTGCTTTGACGAGATGGAAGAGCTGCTAAGCAAGATGGAATAGGCATTGATCCGAAAAACTGGGTTTGAAAGATGCTTATTAAGGTTGCGCCGTATGCTGGGCATCGGGACAATATGTTCAGGGGTGGTTTGAAATCAGTTGGTGTGGCGATCCGCTGCAAGTGAGCTATCTTTGGTCGATCAAGCCGTTCACTGGCTGTGCTATCAAACCGGAGGCCTCCATGACAATTAAGCAAACCGCCCAGCGTTTCTTTGATGCCTGTGAAACAGGAAAAGGGTGGGACACCTGCCAGCAATGGTGCCACTCCCAAGCGACGTTCTCAGCACAGGCAGATGCCCTTGCGGAGGTTTCAACACTCGCGGATTATACCGATTGGATGAAAGGTCTGCTTTCTCCCATTCCGGATGGGCACTACGAGTTGAAGTCCTTTGCCGTAGATGATGAACGGGGCAATGTGACGGCTGCAGCAGTGTTCCACGGAACGCATACTGTTGATGCTGGGACCGGTGCGCCAACTGGAATGTCCGTCTCTGCCGACTATGTCTACGTAATGGACTTTGACGGCGATAAAATCAAACATATGACCAAGATCTGGAATGACGGCCACTCCCTTAAACAACTCGGCTGGGCGTAGTTTAAGCACCCGGGTGGGTGGTCGATCCAAAGGACGCGGGCGGAGTAAGTATGCCGGTGGCATGTTTAGAATTTTGTTTGTCGATTTCCTACGTTTGAAGCCTGCGGAGAGGGGTTTGTATTTTGACCGTCAATGGCCAAATCAAGATCTGAGGCCTGGTTGCTCTGACGCAATTGCATTGCGGCATCGGTAAAGCCGACGTTTCCTTCTGAGGAAATTGCAATTCTGATTTCTGACCAGATCGGCTCTGACGTCAGGACTGTCGATTATTATTGCCGTTTGGCAAAGTCGACGAAGGCTCTAACTCTCGTCGGCATTTTGCGTTTGCTGAGGAAGTTCAGGGAAAACCCAGGTAAGACGGCTGTTTGGCCTTCAAGAACCTGAACCAGTTCGCCTTCCACCAAAGAACTTTTTGCCGAATGCGCAAAGATATAGGCTAATCCCAGGCTCGCTTTGGCATGTTCTAGGATCGTAGTGACGTCATTGGCGACCATACGAGGATTGGGCATCACGGAAAAGGACCGTCATCGCCTTTGAATACCCAAGGTACGAGATTGTGTCCCTTTACCCGGCAGGACATGACTGCATGCCCGAAAGGAGGAGCGGGTTGACGGCCGTGGTCTTGTCTTTGAACTCGCTGGCCGCCTTGATCACGATGAAGGCCGGGCTGGTGATCAGGTCATCCGCCTTCAACACGCGATAGACCAAAACCTCTGATACAAAGTAACTTTCTGTATCCGTGAACGTCACTGCCAGTTCTCGTGGTAATAGCTTTGTTGCCTTCAATGCCAGTTTCACGACCTTACGCCGCACTTCGTCAGAGATGCGGTTCCATACATGACGAGGCTTCGGGGATTGATCTTCTAACCCAGCCGCGCCGCGCTGAAGGTATCGGTCGTGCCAGCGATGGAATATGGTGCGAAGGATGCCGAGTTTGGCCAAGGTTTGACGTCAGACATTGGAATACCTGCACGACGTTGTTGGCACGAAAGATCCGACAACGTCGTGCAGGTCAACGGTGATTGAGGTGCAAATGGCAAACCGGCACCGGGCTCGCCTTGCGAATTATATCCCTCACATGCTTTCAATTCTGTTTGAACAGGCCATCGACCTCGATTGGCAACGCGATAATCCGGCCAAAGGCATCGCAAAAAATAATAACAGGCAACGGCCACTAGCCCTGGCCTGAATGGGCAATTGCCTCGTATCGCAAAGAGGCCCAAGGAACAGAATTACTGATTTTTGAACTTGCGCTGGGTACCGGGCAAGGCGCCTCTGATCTTACAAGGATGGAGTGGGCGCATATTGAAAGCGACGGGGTCTGGGTTACACAAGGGAAGACCAAGGCACGCCTTTGGATCCCCTTCACAAGCGCACTGAAAGCTGCGCAAGAAACCACAAAGCGCACCAGCCTTAGCCACATCTTGAATGATGAATTTGGCAGAAAACTGAATTACGACCAGATTCAAAAGAAGGTTATGGCAGTTCGAAAAGCCACCGGCCTTACAGAGTTTATCCTGCATGGGTTACGATACAGCGCCGCCAGCGAATTAGCCGAGGCAGGTTGCACTGACCAGCAGATTGCAGCGATCATTGGTCACAAAAGCCTGTCGATGATTCAGAAGTACTCTAAAGGGGCGAGTCAGAAACGCCTTGCCAAACAGGCTCAAACCCTTCGCGAGCAGAACAAAAACAGACCGTGAACGTGGGAAGCTTTTAGGGAAACACCAAAACCCCACCTTTTGAGAGGCGGCATCAACTTCAGGCTAAGTAATTGATTTTGTGGCGGGGAGACAGGGATTCGAACCCTGGGAACGCTCTCACGTTCAACGGTTTTCAAGACCGCCGCATTCGACCACTCTGCCACCTCCCCGGTCGGGTCGGGGTTTAGGCCCTGCGCGCGACACTGGCAAGAGCAAATCTGACACCTTCGCGATAAAGCCGCAAATGGGGATTTATTGCCCAAGCCTAAGTGACGGACTTTCCATGATAACCACCACGCGCTATGGTGTCGCGAATAGGAAGCGAACCGGGGCAACCGACACGCGACGCAACGACGTCCAAATGACAGGCAAGGAATAAAACATGCGCGACGCCATGGGGATGAATACTCGCACCGCACGCTTGGCAGCTTCGGCAATTTGTCTTGTGTTGTTAAGTGCTTGCGAAGAAGGCGCTGCTTCCTTTTTCCCTGCAATTTCCGAAGAAGCAACAGGTTATGGCGGTGGTGGTAGTCAAAATGGCCCTGTTGCCAGCAACAGCACTAGGCTGGTCGAACGCGATGTCGAAGCACCGGATGTATTTCAGGTCACCGAGGCCGGCCTCTGGGATGGACGGCCCTCACTTGGTGGTGTTTGGGTCGCTCACCCTGATGCCAAAGATCCTGAACGTGTCATCATTCGCAACAATGCCAATGGCAAATTTGTTATCGGTGCCCTGTTCCGCCGGGAACGTGAAATCCCCGGTCCAAAGCTGCAGGCCTCGTCAGATGCAGCGATTGCACTGGGCATGTTGGCCGGAGCACCGGTTGAGTTGAACGTGACAGCCCTGCGCCGGGAAACAGTAGACGAAACGCCGGCTATCGAAGAGGCCGCCGAGGTTGAAATCGCCACTCTGGAGCCGGTACCTGACGGTGACGCAGACATTTCCCAAACAACGCTCGACCCTATCGCAGGTGCCGCTGCCGCCATCGAATCTGCCACGCCCCCTGCCCCGACAGCCCCGGCCCCACAGGCTGCAGCCAGCATCTCGTCGCTTGAGAAACCCTTTATTCAGATCGGCATTTTCAGCGTCGAAGCGAATGCCAACGGCACCGCCGGGCAAATGCGCAATGCGGGCATGATACCAACCGTGCTGGCCCAGTCCTCGAATGGGAAACCTTTCTGGCGCGTGGTTGTCGGCCCGGCACAAAGCAAATCCGAGCGCTCTTCTTTGTTGAAAAAGGTCAAGGCGGCCGGCTTCTCGGATGCCTATGCGGTCACCAATTAAGCCTCTGAGGACACAGCCATGATCCATATCTTGAAATCCTCGGCCAGCCTGCTTGCCACGGGCGCCCTTGTGCTCAGCCTTTCCAGCCTGTCGGCCGCTGCCTTTGAAACCAAAGCCCGCGCCGCCTATGTTGTGGACCAGCTGACCGACACTGTGTTGTTGGCAAAAAACGCCGAAGCCCCGCTGCCGCCAGCCTCGATGTCCAAACTGATGACACTTTATGTTGCGTTTGAGGCGATCCGCGATGGCCGCCTGACGCTGGATGAGCAACTCCCCGTCAGTGAACATGCTATGAGCTATGGCGGTTCGACCATGTTTCTGGACACCACCGACAGGGTTCGGGTCGAAGACCTGCTGCGCGGTATTATTGTGCTGTCCGGCAATGACGCCTGCGTTGTCCTGGCCGAAGCCCTAAGCCCGGATGGAACCGAGGCTGGATTTGCCCGTTACATGACCAAACGCGCCAAGCAGCTGGGCATGAATAATTCCACCTTCGCCAATGCCAATGGCTGGCCCGCAGCCGGTCACCGCATGTCGGTTCAGGATCTTGCCATTCTGGCCGAGCATCTGATCGAGGATTTTCCCGAATATTACCCCTTGTTTTCCGAAACCGAGTTCAAATTTGATGGCCGTGCGCCGTCAAACATCCACAATCGCAATCCCTTGCTAAAACTTGGCATTGGCGCCGATGGATTGAAAACCGGCCATACTGCCGAGGCAGGCTACGGTCTGGTTGGCTCGGCTGTTCAGGGGGATCGTCGAGTCATATTTGTCGTCTCGGGACTGGACAGCAATGCCGCCCGTGCAGAGGAGGCAGAAGCCCTCGTTACCTGGTCGTTTCGCCAATTTGCCAGCAAAACGATCGCGAAGGCCTCTATTCCGGTGGCTCAGGCCGAAGTCTGGCGGGGTGCCCAAACGACCGTAGGGCTGGTTCCAGCCGAGGATCTGACCGTTCTGCTGCCCGCCCTGTCAGGCAAGCAGATCAATGCCGAGGTGGTCTATACCGGCCCCATCCAGGCACCTATCAAAAAGGGCCAAAAATTGGCTGAACTGGTGCTGCAACCTGAAGACCTCCCTGAAATTAGGTTGCCGCTTGTGGCAGCAAATGATGTGCCCAGTGGCGGATTCTTCGTGCGGGTGAAAACCGCTGCCACTGTCCTGGTTGCACGCTTTATCAATGGTCCCGAGGCGGCGCTGTGACAACACCACCGGCCACTGGCCTTTTTCTGACATTCGAAGGCATCGATGGCTCAGGCAAATCCACCCAATGCCGCCTGCTGGCCGAAGCCCTGCGTGAACAGGGACGCGAGGTTATTCTGACCCGCGAGCCTGGCGGCTCAACCGGCGCCGAGGAAATCCGCCGGTTGGTGCTAGAGGGCGATCCCGACCGCTGGTCCGCGGAAACTGAGTTACTACTGTTCACTGCCGCCCGGCGCGACCATCTGGAGCGCACGATTGAACCGGCTTTGGCAGCTGGAAAAGTGGTGATCTGTGACCGTTTTGCGGATAGCACACGGATGTATCAGGGCCTATCGCGCGGAGATTTGCGTGCCTCTGTTGATAAGCTGCACAAGTTGATGATCGCCCGAGAACCCGATCTGACCTTGTTGATCGATATGGATCCCGAGATTGGCCTGTCCCGTGCCAAAGGCCGACAGACCGCCGAAGAGCGGTTCGAGGATTTTGGGTTGGAACTGCAACAGAAAATGCGCGCCGGTTTCTTGGATCTGGCCCAGGAGTTTGCATCGCGGTTTCGGGTGATCGATGGCACGCAATCCCTTGAGGCCGTCGCCGCCGATGTTCTGTCGCAGGCTCAGGCCGCACTGACATGAAGGGCAAGGCCTCAGACGAAGACCTGCCGCGCGCGGATCAGGCCCCCGGCGCACCACATCCACGCGAGGTCCAGCAGTTGTTTGGCCAGTCACAGGCCGAAGCTGCCTTTCTGACCGCCTTTAACTCTGACCGCCTGCACCACGGCTGGCTGCTCACTGGCCCTCAGGGCATCGGTAAAGCCACCCTTGCCTGGCGCATAGCTCGTTTTCTGCTGGCTACGCCTCCCCCCGAGACTGGCCTGTTTGGCGCTCCGCCACCGGTGGAGACGCTGGATATCAACCCCGAGCACCCGGTATCGCATCGCATTCAGGCCCTGGCCGAACCGGGCCTCGCCGCGATCAGCCGTAGCTACAACGACAAAAGCAGGCTGCGTGACCAGATCGTGGTCGATGACATCCGTGCCTTAAATCGTTTCTTTGGCCTGTCTGCCACCGACGGCGGCCGCCGGGTGGTGATTGTCGATGCCGCAGACGATATGAACACCAGTGCGGCCAACGCCCTGCTGAAAATGCTCGAAGAGCCGCCCGCCCGCACCACGCTACTGCTGATCTCGCACCAGCCATCCCGGCTGCTGCCCACCATCCGCTCGCGTTGTCGCACACTGCGCCTGTCACCGCTGTCCCCCGACGACATGCAACTTGCGCTGGTCCAATCCGGTGCCGAGCTGCCCGAAAACCCAGAGCACCTTGCCGCGCTTGCGGCAGGATCAGTTGGTGCTGCGCTGCGTTTGCTAAATCTTGGCGGGCTGCAAATCTACAGCGAACTGATACAGATTCTTGGCTCGATGCCCCGCCTTGACCGCCCCCGGGCCATGGCCCTGGCAGAAGCCGCCGCCCAACGCGGTGCAGGCGAAAAGTTCGAACTGTTGCTCACCCTGATCGACGTGGCACTGGCCCGACTGGCCCGCACAGGTGCCAGCGGCACGCCGCCAGTGCCTCAGGCGGCATCGGATGAGGCAACGGTGCTAACCCGACTGTCGCCCACCCCACAAGCCGCCCGCGCCTGGGCAGACCTTGCCGGTGAAGTCACAGCGCGGGTGCGCCATGGGCAGGCCGTGAACCTTGACCCCGCCGCGCTTGTCCTAGATACCGTTTTCAAGATGCAGAAAACCGCGTCCCATTAGGTCGGCGCTGACCTGCCAGGACGCTACCGCGACAGAGACAGGCATGACCCAGACCACCATATCACCTGAGATTACCGACAGCCATTGCCACCTCGACTTCCCCGATTTCGAGGGCAAGTTGGACGAAATCATCGCCAACGCGACCGAGGCTGGTGTGACCCGGATGGTCACCATCTGCACCAAGCTGAAAAACGAGCCCTCTGTGCGCGCCATTGCCGAGGCCCATGCACCGGTGTTTTATGCCGCAGGCACCCACCCGATGAGCGCCGCAAGCGAGCCCATGGCGACACTGGACGAACTGCTAGAGCTGGCTAAACACCCTAAATTTGTCGGTATCGGCGAAACCGGCCTTGATTATCATTACACAGCCGAGACCGCACAAGTGCAAAAGGACAGCCTGCGCATCCATATCGCCGCCGCCCGCGACACAGGACTGCCACTGATCATCCACTCGCGCGCCGCCGATGACGACATGACCCGCATCCTGACAGAAGAGATGAACAACGGCGCCTTTTCCTGCGTCATGCATTGTTTCTCTTCCTCGCCAGAACTGGCCCGCGCCACCCTGGATCTGGGCTGCTACCTCTCTATGTCCGGCATCGCCGCCTTCCCCAAAAGCCAGGAAATCCGCGACACCTTTGCCGCCGCTCCATTGGACCGGGTGCTGGTCGAGACCGATGCCCCATATCTCGCACCACCGCCCCATCGCGGCAAACGCAACGAGCCCGCCTACACAGCCCATACCGCCCGTGTAGGCGCACAGGTCTATGGCCTCGACTACGCCGATTTTGCCGCCCTTACCCAAGCAAACTTTAACCGCCTGTTTACCAAAGCAGCGACCTACGCGGTGGCTGCATAATGGGAGAACTGCGTTTCACCATCCTCGGTTGCGGCTCCTCTGGCGGCGTGCCCCGCATTGGTGGCCACTGGGGCGACTGCGACCCGCAAAATCCCCGCAACAACCGCCGTCGTTGCTCGCTACTGGTGGAGCGCGACGGGCCCGGCGGCACCACCACGGTGCTGATCGACACGTCTCCCGATATGCGCAGCCAACTGCTTGACAGCAACACAGGCCGCCTGGATGCCGTTCTCTACACCCATTGCCATGCCGACCATGTACACGGCATTGACGATTTGCGGATGATCGTTTTCAACATGCGCGAACGGGTCCCTGTTTATGCCGACGGTGACACCCAAAACGCCCTGCTGTCTCGCTTTGGCTATGCCTTTGTCCAACCCGAGACTTCTCCCTATCCGCCCATTTTATCCCTGCATGCGCTGGACGGCCCGGTCAACATCGATGGCCCCGGTGGACGGCTCATTTTCCGCCCCTTCCGGGTCAACCACGGCGCAATTGACTCTCTCGGGTTCCGCATCGCTGAGCTTGCCTACCTGCCGGATGTGGCCGAAATCTACGACGACGCCCTGGCCGAGCTGCAGGACCTTGATTGTTGGATCCTGGACTCGCTGCGGCGCAAACCGCACCCTACCCATTTCCACTACGAGCGGGCGCTCGAGTGGATCGAAAAGCTGAAACCGCGCCGCGCGGTTTTGACCAATATGCATAACGACCTCGACTACGCCACAGTCGAGGCCGAAACCCCGGACCACATTACCCCAGCCTATGACGGCATGGTCATCCGCTATCCTATTTGACACCACTTTCATCTTTTTTCTGAAATACTCCCGCCGGAGGCTCCTTTCTTCGGCCAACCAGAACTGACCTTAGATGTTTCAAAGCCTCGTTAACGTCATCCTGCCGGTCTTTCTGGTCATCGGTGCGGGCTACACCGCATCAAGGTCGGGGCATTTCAAACAAGATTACGTCGATGGCTTGATGAAGTTCGCTCAGAACTTTGCCATCCCCTGCCTGCTCTTTCGCGCCATCTCCAACTTGGATATTGATACCGGCTTTGATGCTGGTCTGCTGATCAGTTATTATACGGCCGCCCTGATCTGTTTTACCCTCGGCATCTTTGGCGCCCGCCTGATATTCAAGCGCGATTGGGAGGACTGCATTGTCATTGGGTTCTGCTGTCTGTTTTCCAATTCACTGCTCCTGGGCCTGCCCATAACCGAACGCGCCTATGGCGTGGACAATCTGACCGGAAACTACGCCATCATCGCCTTCCACTCGCCGTTTTGCTATTTTCTGGGGATCACCACCATGGAAGTGGTTCGCAATCGCGGCGGCGGTGGCGTAAAAACAGTGATGTCGGTGTTCGCGGCGATGTTCAAGAACGTGCTGATCCTTGCCATTGGCCTGGGCTTCATTGTCAATCTGACCGGGCTACAAATTCCCAGTGCGGTGGACGAGGCCCTGTCGCTGCTGATCCGCGCGGCCCTGCCCGCCGCGCTGTTTGCGCTTGGCGGGTTGCTGTTGAAATACCGCCCAGAAGGCGACATGCGCGTCATCTCTTTTGTCTGCCTGACGTCACTCATGGTGCACCCGGCGCTGGTTTGGACCTTCGGCACAGCGCAGAATGTCCCGGTGGATCTGTTCCGCTCAGGCGTGATAACAGCCTCGGTAGCGCCTGGTATCAATGCCTATATCTTTGCCAATATGTATGGCCGCGCCAAACGAGTGGCCGCGTCATCAGTACTGATTGCAACTGCGCTTAGCCTGGTTTCGGCCTGGTTCTGGCTGAATATGCTTGGCTGATCCAAGCCCGCACGTGCCGCCACAGCGGCAGCCCCACACAAAGCAGCTATTTCAACCGTGACAGCAAGACCGGCGCCAGCATCACCACCAGTGCAATACGCAGGACGTGGTGCAGGACGACATAGGTCAAATCTGCGCCTGCAATGATCGCCAGCACAACCATTTCGCCCTGCCCACCTGGCAGGAAGGCCAGAAATGCATCCAGCGCAGGTGCAATCGCCAGGGCGCTGACCCCAAGAATGAAGAATGTGCTCATCAGGGCCAATACCACCCCATTGGCCACCCCAGCCAAGACAACTTGGCGCAACTCGACCCAGGTCACGCCGACGTATTTCGCGCCTACCGCCATTCCAATGAAAAACTGACAGGCCCAGATCATTTCGGCGGGTGGGCGTTGGGTGATAACGCCAGACAGGCTTAGTCCCGCCGTCAGCAGCATCGGCCCAATGATCGAGGCCCCAAGGATCTTCAACCGCGTGGCAATACCCCAGCCGGCCAGACCTGCAAAGACCATCCAGGCCAGTTGCCCGATCGGTGTGTCACTGGCATCGCTGCCCGGCCGCGACAACAGATCCACTTGCCACAGCATGTCCAAAACAAACGGCGCCACGCTGACGATCAGCAAAACCCGCGTTGCATGCACCAGCGACAAGGCTCGCAAATTGGCCCCTGCCGCCTCGCCGAACACCATCAGATCCTGCAATCCGCCGGGCATAGCGCAATAATAGCTGGTTACCTTATCGAACTTGAACACCCGCCGCATCAGCGGAAACGAAGCCAATGCGACGCAGACAACAAACACCGGGACCAACATAAGGGACAGGGCCATCTCGGGCAGTGCCGTCACTACATCCGGGGTGATGGATGCCCCCGCAGCCACTCCAAGAATGGTGCGAAATGCCATACCCAGGTGTCCCATGCCCAGCATCCGTGCGCCGCCCAGCGCAAACACCAGACACATGAACATCGGCCCGAGCAAGAACGGCAATGGCAGGTGAAGCCACCAAAACAGCAGCACGCCGATCACCGCGATGCCAGCGGTCACAAGGCGCGGTCTTAGCTGAAGATTGGCAATCATAAGAATTTTCCTGCACTTAAAATATAATCAGGGGAGCCTTAGCTCCCCTGATTTTGATCTCAATCGCCGTCTGCGACACCTTTGGCTCGCAATCGCGCACGCCGTGCCCGGTAGCTGGGTAGGATGATCAATATCGCAGCAATCCCCAGCAGCCCCATAGTCATCGGTCGATCCAGAATAAACCCAATCCCATCATACAGCTGCATCGCCCGTGCAAAATTATCTTCCAGCATCGATCCAAGGATGAAACCGATCAGCAGTGGTGCCAGTGGATAATCCGCGAACCGCAGCACCGTGGCGCAAATTCCCAGCCCCACCAGGATCAACAACTCGGTGGCATTGTTCTGGCCGATGTAGGCCCCCATCATGGTGAAAAACAGAATGAAGGGGATCAGGTAGTTGCGCGGCACCGCCAGAATCTTGGCGATATAAGGAATTAGTGGCAGGTTCAGGACCAGCAGCACCAGATTGCCGATATACATCGAAATGATCACCGCCCAGAAGATCTCGGGCTGATCCACCATCAGGCGTGGCCCCGGATTGACGTTCAGCGCAATCAGCGCCCCCAACAGGATCGCCGTGGTGCCCGAACCCGGGATGCCCAGCGTCAGCAGTGGCACAAACGACCCGGTACAGGCTGCGTTATTGGCCGCTTCAGGTGCCGCCAGACCTTTGATAGAGCCCTTGCCGAACTTTTCCTGATCCTCTTTCGAGGCAATATTACGTTCAACCGCATAGCCCAGGAACGAGGCAATGGTGGCCCCAGCTCCTGGTAACACGCCGATCAGAAAGCCCTGCACCGATTGGCGGCCAATCACTGGCGCGATTTCCTTCGCTTCTGATCGGGTGATGCGCAGATCCTTGATTTCGCCGCCGGTCTCACTGTTGGACCGTGACGGGTCAAGCACCAGATACAGTGCCTCGGGTAGGGCAAACATCGCCATCGCCAGGGTGACAAAGCCAAAACCGGATTGCAGATCCATAATCCCCATGGTGAAGCGTGGCATGTTAAACAACGCCCCCTCGCCTACGGTGGCCATGATCAGTCCCAACAAGGTCATCAACAGCGCCTTGGCCACCTGACCGGTTCCGGCAAAAGCGGCAATGGCCGACAGCCCGACCACCATCAGTGCGAAATACTCGGAGGAGTGGAACAACAAGGCCACAGTCGCCAATGCTGGCGCAAAGATCATCAACAGCACGGCACCAATCGATCCGCCGCAGAAGGACGAGATCGCAGCCACGGTCAGCGCCTTGCCTGCCTTACCGGCCCGCGCCAGTGGGTAGCCATCAAACGACGTGGCCACGGTTGACGCCACTCCGGGCGCATTGATCAGGATCGACGAAGTCGAGCCGCCAAAGATGGCGCCATAATAGACCCCGGCCAGCAGGATCAGCGCCGCTGATGGATCGCCAATGGTGATCGCCACCGGGATCATGATTGAAATGATGCTCATCGGGCCCAATCCCGGCAACATGCCGATAAAGGTGCCAATCAGGCAGCCTCCGATGACCATCATAAGATTTGAGAGCGTAAAGGCCGTGGTCAGCCCGATCATAATACCTTCGAACATATCAGCCTCCGGTTCCCAGGAAATACGGCAGGGGACGCAGATAGATCCCCAACACTTGTTGCACCAGATACCAGACCAGACCAGTGGCCAGCACGGTGATCGGCAGCAGATACTGCAGCTTGCGTTCCCCCAGCACCATGGCGCTTATGGTTAGAAAGGCGACGGTTGAAATAAGAAACCCAACAGGGCGCAGCATCAGCGCATAGCCCGCCATCATTGCCAGCAGCAGCAGCGCCTGACCCAGTTTGTAGTCAGTCAGACGGCGGTAATCGATGTCGCCCTCTTTGGGTCCGGCCTCGCCCTTGCCCTGCCCCAGCAAAATAATCAGCGTGCAGGCAATCGCCAGGACCACCAAGACCTTGGGGAAGGTGCTGGGCCAGATGGCATTGCGTTGCATGAACGGCGGCAGCCCGACGTCCAGGGTGAAAAAGGCCGCATATCCATAGGCCATGCAGATCATCAGGATGATCAATGCGATCCAGCGATCAAGCGCCATAGGATCCTCCGAGGTGAAATTTTCAGCTGTGGTTTTGTGTGTCCAGTGTCGTCGTGCGCACTGGATACGTCAGGTGGTAAAGTCCGGGGCGGCCGCAGGGCCGCCCCAGACATTATCATGGATTAGCGAAAGCCAAGTTCACTCATCAGATCACCAATGATCTGTTCCTGCTTTTCCAGGAAGGTCACGAACTCGTCGCCGTTGTTGTGGATGTTGACCCAGCCATTGCGCTCGCGCACGGCTTCCCACTCTGGGGTGTCATACATTTTGGTCAGCGTAGTCTGATAGGCCGCCAACTTGTCCTCGGACAGGCCTGGAGCCGCAAAGAACCCGCGCCAGTTCACGAACTCGGCGTCGATGCCCTGTTCTTTCATGGTGGGGGCATCCGCATAGGCCGACACCCGGTCACCCGCAGTCACACCAATGATTTTCACTTCACCTGCATTGGCCAGATCCACCGCTTCCGAGAACCCGGTCGACAGGGCTGCGATCTCACCCGACAGCAAGGCTGCCATGGCCATGCCACCCGCGTCATATGGAATGTATTTCACGGCTGTTGGATCTTCGCCCGCAGCCTTCATCACCATCGCTGCAACCAAGTGGTCCATACCGCCCGGAACCGAACCGCCACCAATAGCGGTCGAGCGCGGATCAGCCTGATAGGCCGCAACCAGATCACCCATCGAATTGATGGCGCTGTCTTTGCCAACCACGATGGCCGCATAGTCACCAATGGTGCCGGCAACCATGGTCAGGTCCCGGAAGTTATATGGGAACACGCCTGTCAGCGAGCGGATCACAATCGGGGTCGAGTTGACCATCAAGGTGCCATGCTGGCTGTCGGCGTTCTCAATCAGGAAGCCGATGGCCTTGCCACCGCCGCCGCCGGACATATTTTCATAACTGGCAGTGCCAACGATACCCGCGCCTGTCAGCGCCTCGCCAGTGCCACGTGCGGTGCCATCCCAGCCACCACCAGCGCCACCGGGGATCAGAAAGTGCAGACTATCCAGAACTTTTTCTTCGGCCAAAGCCGGGGCTCCAAGTGACAGGGTTGCAGCCGCTGCCGCCATCACCGCGCGGCGGGTCAGATTCAGTTTCATTGTTTCGTTCTCCCATTTGACAAATCACGGCAAGGCCGCTCATGACTAAGGGGACCACGGCAAGCTGACACAAACCTGTCACGACAGCAGAAAGGAACATGGACCAGATGCGTTTCTTATTGGTCGAGGACAATATCAACCTGGCTACAGCCGTTCTGGACCGGTTGCGGATGGATGGCCATGTGGTGGACCACGCAGCTGATATTGCCGCCGCCGAAGATTTCTCGGCCACTACAGATTACGACTTGATATTGCTGGACATTATGCTGCCAGACGGCGACGGGCGTAGCTTCCTTAAAACCCATCGCAGCCGGTTGATCGAGACCCCGGTCATCGTTCTGACCGCCAGATCTGAGGTCTCGGACCGGGTCGGAATGCTGGATCTTGGCGCTGATGATTACATTACCAAACCCTTTGATTTTTCCGAGTTAGAGGCCCGCTGCCGCGCGGTTCTGCGACGCCACGGAGGCGACAGTTCCAACCAGAGACGATTCGGAGAGTTGGTATTTGACCCGCTGGCCGGCACGCTTTCGGTGTCAGGGCGCACCATCACCCTACGTAACAAAGAGCTGAGACTGCTAGAGATTTTCCTGAATGGCCCCGACCGGATCTATTCCAAACCCAAGCTGGTTGACCGGTTGTTTTCCTATGACGAGGACGTCTCGGAAAATGCGATCGAGGTCTATGTGGGCCGTCTGCGCAAACATTTGGCCGGTTCAGGGGTTGAAATTACCACCGTGCGCGGCCTTGGCTACCGGATATCGCTGGTATGAGTGAGCCGCTCCCAACCAGTGGTTCCTTGCGCCGCCGACTGACCCTGCAACTGGTCGGCAGCGGCGCTATTTTGGCCACCGTGTTGTTCTTTGTTGTGCTGGGCTTTGCCCGCGATGTGGCGCAACAGACCCACGACAGCATCCTGTTGGCCTCGGCCACGTCAATTATGGACTCGGTCTCGGTGCAGGCGGATGAAGTCACCGTCGACATCCCCTATGCCGCGCTGTCGATGCTGGGCAACGTCAGCGACGACCGAGTTTTCTACCGCGTGTCCATGCGTGGGCAGGTTCTGACCGGATATCAAGACCTGCCCAACAGTGGCCAAAACCTGCGATCCGGCCAATCAGCATTTGATACCCTCAGTTACAAAGGGGACAGCATCCGCATGGTGAACCTGTCGCGGCGGCTGTCGCTGAATGGGGCACCGGCTGACATCCTGATCTCAGTTGCCCAAACTCGCGAGGGCCAGGCCGCGCAGCTGGCGCAATTGTCGCGCTCGGCCTTGCAACTGGGTCTTGGCTTCTTTTTGGTGGCGACCATACTGGCGATCTGGACCGCGCAATCCAGTATTCGCCCCCTGAAACAACTGACCGCAGCCGTGTCTCGTCGCGGCCCCAAGGATCTGCGTCCGGTAAAACGCCCGGTGCCCAGTGAAATGATCCCACTGGTATTATCGTTGAACCAGTTTATCGCTCGCCTGCGGGTCTCGCTTACCCGCTCCGAGGACTTTATCGCCGAGGCTGCCCACCGGGTGCGCACGCCGCTAGCTACTGTCCGGACACAAGCCGAAATCACCCTGCGCCGGGTTGAAAAACCAGAAAACCGCGCCTCGTTGCGCGAAATGATCCGCGCCATCGATGAAAGCTCGCGCGCGGCGGGGCAGTTGCTGGATCACGCCATGGTCACTTTTCGTATCGACAGCCTGGAACGCAAGGCGATTGACCTTACCGAACTCAGCAACGAGCTGGTAGACCGCCTGCAACCCATCGCCGAACTGAAGGACATCAACCTGCACTTTACCGGCTACAGTTGCCCCGAGATTACCGGTGATGCCATTTTGGTTCAGAACGCGGTGCGCAATATCCTGGATAACGCAATCAAATATTCACCCGCCGACAGCGCCATTCAGGTCAGCACCCGGCACAGCGACAGCACCATTGCGATCCAGGTCGAAGACGAGGCCGGCGGCTTTGCCGATATGGACACCGATGCGCTGACCCAGCGGTTCACCCGTGGCGAAAACGCTGTTGGCACTGTCGGCTCTGGCCTTGGCCTGACCATCGCCCGCGAGGTCGTCGAGGCCCATGGCGGCACCCTTCTCATTGAAACCAGTAAATCCGGAACCGGCGCATGCGTATCCCTTTGCTTTCCATTGGCCTGATTGCGGCCGCACTTACG
The DNA here is from genome assembly GCF_004006175.1 of Parasedimentitalea marina. Taxonomy (GTDB): domain Bacteria; phylum Pseudomonadota; class Alphaproteobacteria; order Rhodobacterales; family Rhodobacteraceae; genus Parasedimentitalea; species Parasedimentitalea marina. The sequence goes on along the minus strand of NZ_CP033219.1, from coordinate 990,560 downwards.
TTTGCAATGCCCACGCAGGCATTCGAGGTGGAAGAACACCACCGGTTCGGCAGCGGCGAGACCCGCACGATCCGAATTCTGTCGACCACCGACACCGCTTTGCTGACCCCGATGATCGAGAGTTTCCTGCAAGATCACCCAGGTGTGGCCATTGACTACACCAGCGCCAGCAGTGCCGAGCTGATGACCGCCGTGATGCAGGAGCAGCAGCCGTTCGATCTTGCTCTGTCCTCGGCCATGGATTTGCAGATCAAACTGGCCAATGACGGCTACACGCAGGCCCACCACTCAAGCGCTGTGGATCTGATCCCGGTCTGGGGCAACTGGCGCAATCATGTCTTTGCCTTCTCGCAAGAGCCTGCCTCGATCGTGGTGTCGCCCTCAGCCTTTGCCGATCTGGAGATCCCAGAAACCCGGCAACAGCTGATCTCGCTGCTGCGCAAGCATCCGGACCGGTTCCGGGGTCGCATCGGCACCTATGACGTCGGCTCCAGTGGCTTGGGCTACCTGTTTGCAACTCAGGACGCCCGCACGTCGGAATCCTACTGGCGATTGATGGAAATCATGGGCAGCCTTAGGGCCAAATTGTTCTGTTGCTCCAGCGACATGATCGAGGCTGTGGCGCGGGGTGAGATCGCCGTCGCCTACAACGTGCTGGGCAGCTACGCCCGCGCCCGCAAGGACCTGGCCGACCGCATCACCATTATCGAGCCAAAGGACTACACCAACATGATGTTGCGCACCGCAGTGATCCTGACCACCGCGCAAGAGCCCGACCTGGCCGGCGATTTCGTCGACCATCTGCTGGACGCCGCCTGGAACAGCCCCATCGTGGTCGAGTATCCATTCCACCGTTATCCCACCACCGGTACAGCCCAAAACGTGCCGTTCCGCCCTATTCAGCTAGGTCCGGGGTTGTTGGTCTTTCTAGATCACCTGAAACGCAAAAGGTTCTTGTCCGAGTGGCACAGTACAGTTCAACAAAACTAAACTGCCAACACGTCAGCAGCGGCGACTGTACTTTCAAGGTCTCGGCCGCGGCCCCATGAACCTTGGTTCCACCCTGTTGCAACGACCGCCGGATTGACGGTGATTAATCCTGTGGCACATAGAGTTGAGAAAACGCGATCTGGACTGCTTCGGTCGCTGCCTCCTTGCGCTTTTCGATATGGCCCCGCATTGCCGCCTCTGCCCCCTTTGCATCCCGACCAGCCAGCCCCATCAGAATGCGACTATGGGCCGACAGTTCGCCCGGCACCCGCGCCTTTGTCTTATCACGCATCCGCTTTAGATCGATCAACCGGATGTAACGAATGCGGTCATTCAGACTGCGCAGTGACCGTTCTAGCTCATCGTTGCCGGACAACCGTACCAAACGCATGTGAAATGTTTCATCCATCTCAAGCTGCTTAGCCGGATCTTCGGCAGTTTCATAATCGGCCTCGGTCTGCTCCAGATATAGGCTCAATGCTGCGATTTCGCTGTCCTCGGCCCGGTCACATGACAATCGCAGGGCCTCGCATTCCACAGCCACTCGCACTTCGTAAAGATCCTGAATGTATTTCGGCGTCAGCGACCGGCAGAAAAAGCCACGGTTGTTTTGAAAGGTCAGAAAACCCTCGGCGACCAATTGGTTCAGCGCTTCGCGCAAAGGGGTGCGGCTTGCGCCCAATTGCTTGGACAGTTCGCTCTCGTTTATGCGCTGGTCTGGCATAAAAGCAAAATTCGCAGCCATTTGGCGCAGCGCTTCATACACCCGACTTACGTTACTTTCCTGCTTGGCCATTTCCGACACCCACCTTAAGTTCCAATTAGCCTATAAGAGAGGCTATTTGAACGCAAGTTTGCACTCTTTTCTGTGTGCAATTTTGTACGCACGAATTTCTAACTCGACGAGGCGATACTGCAGTTTGAAACCGGCGAACTTGCGTGCAATGTCCCGGGGAAAAGCCTCTGTGCACTGCACCGCGTCAAACCTCTGCCTGATAGGGCTCCAGCTCTGCCTTCAACAGTTTCAGAAAATCTTGACCAATGGCCGACAACGGCCGGGTTCTGGATGTAATCACCGCCATCTCCATCATGATTTCAGGCCGGAAGGGGCGACTGACAAACCCGTCCCCGGAATCAAAATCCAATACAAACGGGTCTAGGATCGACACGCCCATGCCCTCTTTGACAAAGCTCAACAGGTTCTTGAACAGATGTGAGTGCACTTTTGTCTTCAGAGGTATGCCTGCCGTGTGAAACACCTCACGGGTGCGGCGGTGTGTCATGTGATCAGGCCCCATCACAATAAAAGGAACTCCGTCCAACAAGGCAGGTGTCAGCACTTCGTGTTGTGTCAGTGGGCTTGCCTCGGGCATGGCAATTCTGGTCTCTACGGTGATTGGAAAAACATTTAGCCCATCAGACAGGATCGGCATTTCACAAACGCCTATTTCAAACAGCCCTGACATTACCCACTCTTGGATCTTGGCGGAATACTGTGACTGAAACGAGATCGTCATGTCCGGACGATCCTTTGCAAATCGCGATATCAGCTTGGGCATGAAACCAAACGACATCGAATGCTGGGAGGCCACCTGGAGCTGTCCAGCCTGCTTGTTCTGCAGATCGAGCACCGCCTGAGTGACGTGATCAAAGCCGCGCACAACAGTATCGATTTCCTCAAACAGCAGACGCGCCTCGGGTGTGGCGATCAGACGCCCCTTAATGCGTTCAAACAGCTTGAAGCGGGTCTGCTGTTCCAACTGGTTCAACAGGTTCGAAATTGCCGGCTGTGATATTCCCAGCAACGAGGCTGCACTGGTCACAGTTCCAGTTTCAATAATGGCGTGAAAGGCTTGGAGTTGGCGAAATCTAAGATGCATGAGTCACGCATATCACTTTAAGTGATACACTAGCCAGAAATTTGTATTTGAAATGATGTGAAAGCACGGGCATGGTTCGCAAAACTAATGGAAACAGCTGTGCCGAATTTATCTAACTCACATCCAAGAGCCTTTGCCGGAGACCACTTATGACTCAGTCGCATACTGTCATTGTGGGCGCAGGCATTGTTGGTGCTGCCACCGCAATCTGGCTAACCCGCGCCGGGCACCGGGTCACCCTGATCGACAAAGGCGAACCTGGCATGGGGGCCTCGTTTGGCAATGGCTGCATTTTAGCCAGCTGCGCCATGGTGCCGGTGACCGCCCCGGGTTTGATCCCCAAGGGCCCGGGTTATCTGCTAAATCCCAACTTCCCACTGTTCCTGCGCTGGGATTATACCCTTAAATTGCTGCCCTGGCTGGTGAAATATCTGGCCCATGCCAATGACGGCGACACCCGGCGCATTGCCCGTGGATTGACCCATATCGTTGGGGACAGTCTACAACAACATCAGGCGCTAACTGCGGGCACTGATGCGGCAAAATGGGTGCAGCCAAGTGAGTACAATTTTGCATACACCGATCGCGCGGCCTTTGACGCTGACTCCTACACTTGGGCGCTGCGCCGTGAAGCAGGGTTTGTGCCTGAGTTGATCGAGGGCCCGGCCGTACAGGAAAAAGAGCCGATCCTGGCCCAGTCGGTCAAACTACTCGCTGTAAACCAAAGCCATGGGTTCATTCATAACCCGGCCCACTACATTCAAGATCTGGTAAAATTGCTGACCGAAATGGGCGGTACGTTTGTGCAAGCCGAGGTCAAGGATTTTGACCTAAGCGGCGGACGGATCAGTGCCGTGGACACCGATCAGGGTCGGTTCGATTGTGATCAGGCAGTGCTGGCCACGGGCGTGTGGTCCAAACCCCTGATGGCGAAACTGGGCATCAATGTCCCGCTCGAGGCCGAGCGTGGCTATCACGTTCTGTTTAAAAACCCATCACAAACCCCAAACAGCCCGATGATGATGACATCTGGGAAATTCGTTGCGACACCAATGGATCAGGGTCTAAGGTGTGCAGGTGTCGTTGAATTTGGTGGAATTAAAGACAACCCGTCGAAGGCACCTATTAACCTGCTGCGCAAGAAAGTCCGCGCGCTATTTCCGCAGATGACTGCCAGCAGCGAAGAAGAGTGGATGGGCTTTAGGCCCGCACCGTCCGACAGCCTGCCATTGATTGGCGAGGTCGGCAGCAGCGGCGTCTATGCCGCCTTTGGCCACCACCACATTGGGCTGACGGGTGGCCCAAAGACCGGACGCATGGTTGCGGATATGATCAGTGGCCAACGCAGTAACATAGATATGACACCCTACGCCCCACAACGATTTGGCTAGGTTTAGAAGAATAACAAAATAACCAATAGGGAGAACACCATGAAAACGCATTACACCATAAAGGCTGCGCTGACAGTATCAGCGCTGACGCTGGGGGCCACGGCGGCGATGGCCGAAAACTGGGATATGCCGATGGCCTATTCAGCGACCAACTTCCATTCGGAAATGGGCGTTGTCTTTGCTGACCGCGTGCGCGACTACACCGGCGGCGATATCGATATCACAGTCCACCCGGGCGGCTCGCTGTTCAAAGGCGGCGAGATCAAGCGTGCCGTACAAACGGGTCAGGCCCCAATTGGCGAACGCTTTATGTCTGCACACGCCAACGAAGCGCCCCTGTTGGGGTGGGACAACCTGCCCTTTATTGCAACTACCTATGCCGACAATGACAAGCTTTGGGACGCCGCTAAGGACAAGGTCAACGCCCAACTTGCGGACCTGAACCTTGTTGCGCTTTATACCTGCCCATGGCCAGGCCAGGGATTCTACTTCAAGAAAGAAGTGAACTCTTCTGCGGATACACAAGGGGTCAAGTTTCGGTCGTATAACACTGCCACAGCCACCTTTGCCGAGGCTCTGGGCATGATCCCGGTTCAGGTCGAAGCTGCGGAACTGTCACAGGCGCTGGCCACCGGTGTGGCCGAGGCCTTCATCTCGTCCGGATCGACCGGATATGACCGCAAAGTCTGGGAGCAGCTGACCCATTACTACAAGGTCAACGCCTGGCTGCCGCGCAACTATGTAATGGTTAACAAAGGCATTTGGGACGGGCTAAGCGCCGACAACCAAGCTGCGATTCAAAAAGCTGCAAACGAAACCGGAGCGGATTGTTCGGCCAAGTCGCAGGAACTGGCGGGTTGGTATTTTGAACAGCTGGCAGACAATGGCATGGATGTGACCGACGCAGGCCCTGATTTCTTGGCCGAGCTGGAAGCGATTGGTGCTAAAATGACCGCTGATTGGCTAGAGCAAGCCGGCGCCGACGGTCAGGCCATTCTGGACGCCTATAACGCCAACTAAAATCACAACCTTATTTCACAGCCCCGTGCAATCCTGCGTGGGGCTGTGTCATATCTGACCGGGGGATAGGGTATTGCGCGATTGGCAACCTTTTCTAGGCCTGCCGTTATGGGTCTGGCTGTTTATTTTTCCAACTATTTTGGCGGTGTTCTGTCTGATCTATAGAGATCCAGCCGAGCGACTGTTGCGGCCAGTCTGGCGGGTATTGGATCGGATCTATCTGGGGGCCGGTGTGGCCGCGTCGTGTTTTATGGTCACTATTTTGCTGCTGATCGTAGCTCAGATGATAATGCGCTGGAGCAGCCTGACCTTTCCGGGGGCAACTGAATATGCCGGCTATGCCATGGCCGCGACCTCGTTCCTGGCGCTGGCCCACGCGCTGACCCGTGGTGCCCATATCCGGGTGTCGATTTTCCTGAACATGAACAAGTTCCTGGGTTTTTGGCTAGACGCATTAGCGATGTGGATCGCTGCCGTCACGGCCACCTATTTCGCCCGCTATGCCATCAAGACAAACATCATGTCAGAAATGCTGAACGACCGCACTCAGGGGACCGACTTTGTCCCCGAATGGTTGCTTAGCTTCTTTGCCATGTTCGCCAATTCACCTAGCAAATGGGGGCAGATCTGGGCCGAGACCGGCTCAGACTGGGTCTACACTCCAGTCTGGCTGCCTCAATTGCCGATGTCCATCGGCACCGTCCTGCTGGCTGTCGCCATCTGGGATTACCTGACCCGTCTGCTGGTCCACCGCGAAAGCAGCATCATCTCGGAGGCGGTCGAATGAACGAGCTTTATACAACCCTCATCTTTCTCTTTGTGCTGTTCGCCCTGCTGGGTGGCTCGGTCTGGATCGGGCTGGCGCTGATGGGCGTAGCCTGGGTCGGGATGGAGCTGTTCACCACCCGCCCTGCAGGTGACGCGATGATCACCACCATCTGGACCGGCTCGTCCAGCTGGACCTTGACGGCCCTACCGCTGTTCATCTGGATGGGAGAGATATTATATCGAACCCGATTATCGCAAGACATGTTCCGCGGGCTGGCGCCGTGGATGCGGTGGCTGCCCGGCGGCTTGCTGCACACCAACATTGCCGGCTGTACTATCTTTGCGGCGGTGTCTGGCTCCTCTGCGGCGACCCTGACCACGGTTGGCAAAATGTCGATCCCCGAGTTGCGCAAACGCGGCTACCCCGAGCACATGATCATCGGCACCCTGGCAGGTGCGGCCACGCTGGGCCTGATGATCCCACCCTCGCTGACGCTGATCGTCTATGGTGTCACCATCAATGAAAGCATCACCAAGCTGTTCATGGCCGGCATTTTCCCCGGTCTGGTGCTGGCCAGCCTGTTCACCCTGTATATCATGGGCTGGCACTTTTTCACCAAAGGCCCGCGTCCTGATCCGGAACCACCGATGAGCTTTGGCACCATGTTGGCCGAGAGCCGCTTTCTGGTGCCGGTGTTGATGTTGGTCACGGTGGTGATCGGCTCGATGTACATGGGCTTTGCCACCGCAACCGAGGCCGCAGCCGTGGGTGTGCTCGGCTCCCTAACGCTGGCGTTCTTCCAAGGCTCGCTCAGCTGGAGCACCTTCACCCAATCCCTGATGGGGGCCACCCGCACCTCGGCGATGATCTCGCTGATTCTCATGGGGGCGTTCTTTTTGTCGCTGTCGATGGGGTTCACCGGATTGCCCCGCGCATTGGCCGATTGGATCGACACGCTGAACCTGTCACCACTGGCACTGATCGTGGCGCTGACGATCTTTTATGTCTTCCTTGGCATGTTCCTGGATGGGATTTCATCGGTCGTGCTGACCATGGCCATCATCGAGCCTATGATCCGGCAGGCTGGGATCGACCCGATCTGGTTTGGTATTTTCATCGTGGTGGTGGTCGAGATGGCACAGGTGACGCCGCCCATCGGCTTTAACCTGTTTGTTCTGCAGGGCATGACAAAACACGAGATCTCCTACATCTCAAAAACCGCCATTCCCATGGTGGGGCTGATGCTGCTGATGGTGGTGATCTTGGTCGCGTTTCCGGATCTCGCCACCTGGTTGCCAGAAAACATCCGCAGCCGTCCAACTGGATAAACCCAACACGACAAGGCCGCCGCAACAGCAAGTTCTGACGGCCTTGTCACCCCGGTGAAAAAATCACTTGAAGCTCTAGTCACTAGAGGTTGCATACCTGCGATATCGAAATTCAAGTGAGTCGCAGCATGCAACTATCATCCATATCACCGGCGCAAACCGCTACGGAACTAACTGCAACAACTCCGTTGCTCGACTATAGGACCCCCAGCATTCAACAGCTGATCAAGACGCGCGGCTGGCGCGACTTGTCTGCCTTTGATCAGATCGGCGCCCTGCACGATTTTGTCCGCAACGAGATTCAGTTTGGCTATAACACGTCAGACCAGAGCAAAGCCTCTAAGGTGCTGGATGACGGCTATGGCCAGTGCAACACCAAAAGTGTGTTGATGATGGCGCTGCTTAGGGCACTGGGACTGTCTTGCCGGATGCACGGTTTTACCATCAAAAAGGCCTTACAACGTGGCGTGGTCCCTGAACTGGTCTATCCAATCGTGCCAAACAATATTGTCCACAGCTGGGTGGAGGTTTGGTTTGACGGGCATTGGGTCAAGCTAGAGGGCTTCATTCTGGACGACGGTGTCCTGTCCGCTTTGCAAAAGCAATTCCCCGACCGCAACAGCCTTTGCGCCTTTGGTGCGGGCACAAATCGTCTGCAAGAACCCGAGGTAACCTGGACTGGTGCCGACACTTATATCCAACAAACCGGCATCAATCAGGATTTTGGGGTATTTGACAGCCCCGATTTGTTTTTTTCAAAACACCCACAAGAGCTAACTGGGCTGCGCGGTTTCATGTTCCGGATCGCACTCAGGCATTGGATGAACTTCCGCGTCAAGCGTATCAGAGCTGGCCACAACTATGCATTGCCCCAAGATGCACTGAGCTAGGACACGCGCAACTGACCTCCGATGGCCTCGGCATCTGCGCCGGGGTCACCTGCAACTAGCGTATCTATCTGCCGGCGATTGGCCAGGCGAAATGCAATCCAATTAGAGCTCTGATCTAAAACAATTTTTACCTATTTCATTAGCCCCTCAGAAAGGTCTTGTTTTCAAGCTTTTCCGGCTGATTGCGGCGAAATAAAGGCGTCATTGCCTAATTTGCCAATCCAGTGACACGATCCGGACGCAATCCAGCATCACCTTGGCGGTACTTATTCTTGCTGCCACAAGGGGTTCATTATCGTGCTTCACAACGAGATTGCAGAAAATCAGCATCAGGCGGATGAACTGCAATGTGGGTTCAAGCTGCTGCACGGTCAGTACCAAATCGAACGCGCCCTGAGCAGTGGCGGCTTTGGCATCACCTATCTGGCGCGCGACAGTCTGGACCGTCGGGTTGTCATCAAAGAGTGTTTTGCTGCCGGTATCTGCTATCGCACACAAGGATTGGTAGAGCCGATTGAACCGGCCTATGCGAGGCAATACAAAACCGTGTTGCGCCATTTCCTGCGCGAGGCTCAATGGCTGGCGCGATCAGTTCATCCCGGCATAGTCGGCATTCATCAGGTGTTTCGCGAAAACAATACTGCCTATATCGCGATGGAGTTCGTCGACGGGGTCGATCTGGTCACCCTGCGTGAAGACCAGCCCAAGCGCGTCACCGACACCCTGATGCAAGACGTCCTGAAGCAGGCACTGGGCACCCTAGCCTTTATTCATGACCTTGGCATTTTGCATCGCGACATTTCCCCGGACAATTTCCTGCTCTGCGATGATGGCACTGTGACGCTGATCGATTTCGGCGCCGCTACCGGCAGGCAAACAAGCGGGCAAACAGATCGCGATGCCGTTATCGATCCGATGATATCAGTCAAGGACGGCTATTCCGCCCATGAGCTGTATCAGCCAGACATGCCGCACAGACCATCAAGCGATCTCTACTCTTTGGGGGCAACCCTGTCTTATCTGGTGACCGGTGCACCGCCACCCATAAGCCAGCACCGCCTGGACGCCCTCACGGCTGGTGACCCTGATCCCTGCCTGGAGCTGACTGATGGATACCCCGGTTTCAATCGGGACTTTCTGGCCTCCATTGATAAGGCCTTGTCCGTTCTGCCTGGGGTTCGCTACCAGTCTGCTCAGGAATGGTTGGATGAATTACAGGTCGATGCCCCTGCCCCTGTACCGACGCGGGCCATCTTCAGCCCCGACGTTGAGCCGCTGCAAGTCAATGCTGAACTAGAAAACATGCTTGCTTCGCTGGTTGAAAACACCAACAGCGGCTTGGTTCCTGCAGGTCCGAAAACATCAAAACAACGACAGACTGCAGCCCCCCAGACACAATTTGACCAGCCGCCTCGACAGCGCCAACTGGTGGATATTTTCGGTGACCCCATTGGCGACGTCGACACCTCGCTGAAAGAGCAAGACACCGCGTCCAGTCGCAAGCGGCCCGTGCCAGCGCCCAGCGCCCAGCCCGACAATTCTGCTGCGCAACAGACCCAGCCCCGTCCGCAAGGCTTTGCCAAATATGTCCCCTTCCCTCTGCGCCGATTATTTGGCGGCGCAAATTCCCCAAACAACGACTAGCCCGCCGCTAAGAGCGAAAAGGAACACCCATGAAGTTCATCAGAGATATCATCGCCGACAAACGTGAGCAGGCTTCTCCACTCGAGGGACAGGTTCCGCCACGGGCTGGGCAGATCACCGAGGAACGATCAGATCAAGACGTCATGGCCGCGATTCTGTCGGACACTGGCCCGACGGCAGATCCGTTTCATTTAGATTCCAGTTTTCAGGTGTCCGAGCCGCCTGTTGCTGCCCCACCCGAAAGCCATGAGCCAGAATCAACGCCACGCCTGAGCGACTTGAACGTTGACAACCACGATGGCACCTCCGAATTCGGCGGTTTGAACCTGGACGCTTTTGATACAGCAACTCCCGCGTCGCTCGACACCAGCTTCATCGACGCGCCCGAAAGTGACCTACCGGACATTGATTTTCAACGACTGGCAGCTTCGGTTCCAACCGAGGATCCGGCCCCGCAGGACAGACCGTTCAAGCGATTCACCAGAACACAAACCCGGTTGCGCACCCTTGACCTGGACGAGCCCGAGAAGCAGGCTGACCCAGTGGACCTGCCGCCCAAAGAAGTCCGACAGTCTGCGCCGCCGTCACAACATCCGGCTCCGATACGCCAAAAGGCGGAACCTGCGGCGGCTGCACCACAGGTGCCAGATCCGGTAGAGCCCGAACCGGCAATGCCTGAACCGGCAGAGCCTGCACAACAAATGGCTGCGCCAGAAAGAGCCGCTCAGCCCTCCCTTCGTGAACAGTCCCCGCAGGTCGAAGCTGCCCGGCCTGATCCGGCCCGCCCACTCGACGTTCCCTCGCCTGCAATGGGCCGTGGGTCCAGCAAGGCCGGCCGTGTTAAAACCCGTCTGCTGGGCTTTAACCCTGGTCAGGCCGCAGGCGCAGATCCCTTTGCCCGCAAGGGGGACGCGCCCGATACGGCCTATACACAGTTCCCGGTCGGCTGGCTGGCGGTTGTCAGCGGCCCCGGACGTGGCGCGACCTTTACCCTGTTCAACGGCGTCACGATCATCGGTCGCGGCGAGGATCAGACCGTACGGTTGGATTTCGGCGACAACAGCATCTCGCGCAGCAACCATGCCGCCATCGCCTTTGACCCCGAACAAAACAACTTTTTCATCGGCCACGGCGGCAAGGCCAATTTGGTCCGCCGCAACGACCGCCCTGTGCTAAGCACCGAAGAGTTGGCCATTGGGGATCTGATCCGGATTGGGGAAACAACGCTGCGGTTTGTGCCCCTGTGCGGACCCGAGTTTGGCTGGAACCAGACACCACAGAGCGAAGCCGGGCATGCGAGCTGAGGTTCAGTTCGCCTATGATGCCTCGACCGCAATCAGTCGGGGCCGCCGCGAGCGGCAGGAAGATGCCGTGGCGTCGGATTTCCTGGCCGGGACCGGATTGGGGTTTGCGGTTCTTGCCGATGGCATGGGCGGTCATGCCGCCGGTGACGTTGCCAGCAAGATCGTGGTCACCGAGGTGTTCAGCGAGTTGAAATTCCGCGCCGACGCGCCAGAAGACCTGGAAGGTCAGATCACCCAGGCCCTGTCAGCGGCAGCTTTTGCGGCCAATGAATGCGTCGCCCACTACGCCAGCCAGAACGCCAGCGCCGGTGGTATGGGCGCCACGCTATTGGCGCCAGTCCTGTTTGAGGATCGTCTGTACTGGATCTCTATCGGTGACTCGCCGCTGTATCTGTTTCGGGATGGGCGCTTGCGGCGTCTGAACGATGAACACTCGCTTGCGGTGCAGCTGGATGCCCGCGTTGCCCAGGGGGTGCTGTCGCGGGACGAGGCCCAGAACCATCCTGACCGGGCCTGCCTGACCTCGGTTCTGTCCGGACACGAGATTGCCCGCATCGATTGCCGCAGTAAACCGCTGCACCTGCGAGACAGCGATATCGTGATCGCCGCCAGCGACGGTTTGCAATATCTTGAGGACACGGTGATTACTGCCGTCCTGACCGCCAAGAAAGACCACTCCAGCACCGAAATCGGCGCCTCGCTGATGGGCTGCATAGACAAACTGAACGACCCTGAGCAGGACAATGTCTCGTTTTGTGTAATCAAGGTTTCAGATCGGATGAAACCTGCCGCGCAGCAGGCCAAGTCTATCAAGCCGCTCAGCCCACCGCCTGTTTCAAAGCCGAAGTCCAATACCATTACCATCATGGCCTCGGCCTCCAGGTCCAAAGGGATCACCTCTTTTCACATCGTGAACGGAGACACTGCATGAGACACCCAGAACCTGCCAAAAGCCCCTTGTTTGACCAATTGGAGCAGGCCTTAAGCCAAGATGGCTTGCCACAGGAATACTTTGACTGGGGCAATCAGCTTTTGCGACGGCTGGACAAACCGGTGCAGGTCATGGTGATCGGCCAGGCAGGCAGTGGCAAGTCAGCAGTGGTGAATATGATGCTGGGCCAGTCGGTGATTTCACGTCACGGCGGCACCCCCATTATCGAAGTCTGCTATGGGCCTGAAGACAGCGTCGAATTTGAAACCCGCGACGGCAAAACCAATCGGCACCCTGGTACTCTCGCCAAAACACCCTCAGTTCCGGATACAGTCCGGGTCCGCCAGGAATTGCCTGATACGCAGCTTCTTAACCACAGCTTTGTCGAAGTCTCCCTGAGCGGGTCGGCTGAGCAACGACACAACACCCTGCAACGCGCTGCGCGCCATGCGGATGTCATCCTGTGGTGCAGCGAAAACTTTGGCCCGGACGAGCAGCAGCTCTGGGCCGAAGTGCCGGATGAGAAAAAGGATCACAGTTTTCTGGTTCTGACCATGGCCGACCGCCAACTCATGCGCGGAACACTGACCGATTTATTGGCCGGGCTGGAGAGTTTTGCCGCCGAGGAGTTTCTGGGTGTCTACCCACTGGCCACGGTACAGGCCATAACGGCGCAAACCGCCGGGCGAACCGTCAACACAGCCCTGTGGCAATCCAGTGGTGGCGAACAATTGGCACGTGATGTGCTGAAACAGGTGGACCTGGGGCGCGCCTCCGATGTGGATCAGGCCGAAATGCTGGTGCGCCAATTCGCGCCCAAGACACCTCACCAACAGTGGCAACCCGCTGCCGCGGCACCCAAACCGGACCCCGCGCCCCAAAACACGCCCACGGATGACCTTTTGCACACTGCGCTGGACCTGTTGCAGGGACGCGCCAACCAGATGCTGGCTGAGGCGGACGACGATGCAAATGCCGACGAGATCCTCGCCAGTTGCATGGACACCGTCAAAGACCTGTCCAAGACGCTGTTGGCCTCGCAAAGCACCTCGCCTCAGGTGCAGGCGGCGCTGGATGCCGCGCAGGACGGCGAAGAACTGTTGATCCTGTTCCAACTGGAACGCGGCGAAGATGCCGCCGTGGATGCGGTCACCTTACTGCTGCAACTAAAACGGGAGATCGCAGATGATCTCGCTCTATAAATGCCACCCCAGCGGGGCCGAAACGCCATGAACATGCAGCCACAGATCGACAGAATGACCAATATTCACGCCGCCGCGCGCCCAACCAATTTGAGCGCCGGGATGGAACCCCTTGCCGAGCTTGCCAGTCAAATGGCCGAGCTGGACGGGGCATTGGACAGTTTGGCGGGTCAGATGGGTGACAAGTCACAGCGCACACTGTCCCGCCTGAAGAAGGACCTTGCCAGTTTTGAGCCCTGCATCACCCTATTGGGGCAGGTCAAATCCGGCAAAACCTCGTTGGTCAACGCGATGGGCGGTTGGGCCGACCTGTTGCCGTCGGACGTCAATCCCTGGACCTCGGTGGTGACCTCGCTGCACCTGACACCGGGCGATGCCCGAGTTGAAACCAGTGCCCGTTTTCAGTTCATGACAGAACAGGAATGGGATCGCCTGCTGACCAAAGGCGGCCGCATTGGCGAAATGGCGGGCCGGGCTGGGGCCGAAAGCGAGTTGCAGAAGATCCAGACCCAGATCGAACAAATGCGCGAGCGCTCCCGCAGCCGGCTGGGCCGCAAATTTGAGCTTTTGATGGGCCAAACCCACGAATACGAATATTTCGACAAAAACCTGATCGAACGTTATATCTGCCTTGGTGATGATTTCGACCTAGAGCCAGGAATGGACGCTGGTGACACCCAGGGCCGGTTTGCCGATATTACCCGCTCGGCCGATCTGTACCTCAACAGCCAATCCGTACCGATCCCGCTGTGCCTGCGCGACACACCCGGCGTCAATGACACCTTCATGATGCGCGAGCAGGTGACCATTCAAGCGATCCGCGACAGCCGCATCTGCGTCGTGGTTCTGTCCGCCAGTCAGGCGCTGACCTCAGTTGATATGGGGTTGATCCGGATGATCTCCAACCTCAAATCGCGCGAGGTGGTGATCTTTGTGAACCGCATCGACGAGTTGGCAGACCCCGCCAGCCAAATCCCCGAGATCGAGGCCAGCATCCGCCAGACGCTGGACACGCATCACGGCCCCAAAGACGCCGAGATCATTTTCGGCAGCGCCTACTGGGCCGGACGGGTGCTGACAGGCGAGTTGGAGGCCATGCAGGGCGCCAGCGGTGATGCCCTGCTGAACTGGGCAGAGGTCGGGCTAAACACCACTGACCCCGATCAAACACCGCAGGATATGGCTTGGGAATTGTCGGGTCTGCCATCCCTGCTCCGCTCGATTTCAAACCGTATTGTCAAGGACCTGGGCGCACCGCTCTTGGCCCGCGTCGCCAATTCTGCGGTCACCATGGTCACTGGCCAACAGGCCGCTCATGCGGTCATGATCAACGGCGCTCATCAAAGCTCTCCGCTGAACATGCAAGACATTAATTCCAGGTTCGAGCACATCGTCTCGTCTAACATGACGGCCATTGAGAGTGACATCGACGCTGTGTTTTATGCCTTTCGCGATCGCGCCGATCGAGCCCATGCAACATTTGTCAGCCGCGCCACCCATTCATTGATCGAACATCTTGAACGCTGGGGCGAAGGCCATGTCTGGGAGTACGATCCCACCGGGCTGCGGCTGCTGCTGAAATCGGCCTATTCGGTTATGGCCAGCAGGGTCCAAACCACTGCCCTGGCGCGCTATGAACTGGCCGTGCAGGAGGTCGCCGGGTTGCTGTATTCCGGCTATGGCACCGCCGTCGAAGGCATTCAGATTTCAGTGCCCGAAGTACCAACAGTGCCGTCGCCCGTGGCCCTGGGGCAGACAATTGCGTTGGATTTCAAGGACAACTGGTGGAGCTCCTGGTGGCGACGCACCCGGGGCTACAAGGCTTTTGTAAATAGCTTTCAAAAGCTGATTTGTGGCGAAACGGAGGATTTCATGACTCAACTCAAACAGGTTCAGACGGCTGATACCCGTGCAAGCACAATCGCGGGATTGCAGGTCTTTTTCGAAGAGCAACGTAATATCTTAATGGAAATCGCCGATCACTGCCGACAGCAGCAGGATTTCCAGGATCTTTTTGCCAACACGTCCGCGCAGGACCGGCAAGAGACAATTCAGTCGGCGTTAAAGACCCTTGAAGAATACACCACATGACGCAGGAGACATCCATGCCCAGTCCCGACAGTCAACTGGCCACGCCTAGCCGCAAGCCGCGCCTTGCCCTTATGGGGGAATTCAGTGCCGGTAAAAGCACCCTGACCAACCTGCTGGTCAGCCGTCAGGTCCTGCCCACTCGCGTGACTGCAACTCGGTTGCCTCCGGTGTGGATATCCTATGGCGACGACGCGGCCTATGTGGTGTCAACCGACGGCACCCAGACGCCCGTCGCGCTTGAGGATCTTGGCGATGTCCAGATGGAGACCACGGCGATGATCCGCCTGTTTTTTCCCTCTGATGCGCTGACCCTTTGCGACCTGATCGACATGCCGGGGATTTCTGATCCCAATATGGACTCCGAGGTCTGGCAATCCCTGCTGCCCGAGGTGGATGGAGTGATCTGGTGCACCCATGCGACCCAGGCCTGGCGCCAGTCAGAAGCAGCAGTCTGGGACCATATTACCGCGACAGTCACCGGCCCCAACATCCTGCTGATCACCCATTTTGACAAACTGCGAACCGACCGGGATCGCGACAGGGTGGTCGCACGCGTCAGCAAGGAAACCGATGCCTCGTTCGACACGATCTTTCCAATTTCGTTAAGCGAGGCCATCGACGCAGGAGATGATATAGAGGCCTGGAAACGCAGCGGCGCCGACAGGCTTATTGAATTCATGGTTGAAACACTGCTCGACAAGCCACGGCCCAGTGTCACCACTGCCAAGGACGCAGCGACACAAACCGCAAAAGACACCTCGCCAGAAGACATCAAACAGGCCGAGGTATTAGCCTTTGATGACATTCGCGACACTGATGAACAGGCCCAGATGGAACAGAGTGGCCCAACCGCCCCTGCTGCAATTGTCCCCCGACGCGTAAAAGCCGAAAAACGGGGGCGACGTCCTGCAGACCGGCAACCGCGACTGGCAGCGCAGGATGACTAAAACCACCGTTCTTGCTGGCGATGTCCGATCCGTCTGGAAAGGTCCAAAATGGACATAACCGGACGGCTTCATTCCCTGCGCGAGACCACTCCTGGATGTGCTTTGGTTGCCTTTGGCGATCTCAGCACCCAACTTGTGCTGCGCAGTAGTGCCGCCGTTCAGGTCCGACAAGAATTTCTGGACCAGCTTTGCGCACAGGCGGAACACGGGTTTTGCCTGCAGGATGCCCTTGCAGGCTGGAACACACCACGCGGCGAGGGGTCAGCCGAAGTCATTGTCGTAACTCCACAAGAAACCCGGATATACATCCGCAGGCCTGG
This sequence comes from Parasedimentitalea marina, assembly GCF_004006175.1. Lineage (GTDB taxonomy): Bacteria > Pseudomonadota > Alphaproteobacteria > Rhodobacterales > Rhodobacteraceae > Parasedimentitalea > Parasedimentitalea marina. Next base: position 973,853 of record NZ_CP033219.1, on the reverse strand, counting down.
TGCCGCACAGGACACCGCATGTGATGCTATCTTGTGTGTCTGTGACACAGAAAGCAGTGCGCGCACCTTAATCTCCCCGGCAATGACCTTGCTGCATGACCTGTCCGAGGGGGCATGATGTCGCAATCTAATGCTGAACATCTGACCGAACAGGTTAAAGTAACGACCAAGCTAAAGGCGCTCATCACCCGGCTTGGCGCCGATGCCGCTAGCCTGCACGCCCACCGACAGGACACGGCCAACGGACGGGTCAGTCTGATGCACCAAATTCTGTTCGAAATTGAAGAAACCATTCTGCCGCGGCAGCTGACCTTGCATTTTGATCAGACTATCGTTGCCACATTCCGGGTCTCCCACCGCAGACTTCTGTCCCTTGATTTTGCCGTTGATGCAGACCAGGCAAAGCAACCGCAACGCAGCGAACACCGCTCAGCGGCACAGGTCTATGCGCAGCGTTTGCTGCACCTGTCTGCGATGCACCAAGACGCTAGTTTTAGGATCACACGACAAATCTGTGAGACAGGATTAGAGACCGAAAGCTGCTCGGTTGCTCAGCTAGTCGATAGTCTGAAAATGCAACAACAGGAAAGCCGGTTGAAGGGCTTTCTGACCAAGGTCAGCGCCAATGTCGACGCCTGGGTCTTGCAGGCCGAGGGTGACAATCAGCACAGCTGTCATGGCCCTGCCGCATTGACCGGCCAACTGACGGAACTGGCAAATATCGACCAAACCGCAAAGCAAAAGCGCGGGCAGGCCTTAAAGATGCCCGAAAAAGCGCCCAGCTATCTGGTGCTGTCGATGTCTGGTGAGACAAATGTCATTTTAGCTTGGGACCGGTCAGAGACCCTGCTAATCGCGCTGCCAACCCAACATCTGACCTCTTTTAATACAGCCTGGCACAGCGTTTTCTCCTCGCTCTAACCGCCAGTTCACAAGACACACGCTCCCCCCAAATAATCCTCCACTGTTCGATCTCAGTCCAGCCGTTTGGCAGGTCAGAAAGGGTTTTCCATTGACAAGGATTGACCCCAAGCAATACCATTAGCATACAAACAAATTTTCAAGAGCCTGACGAGGAGAAATTTTGACCTATTTCGCCCCAACTGCGCTAAGCGACGCGCTGTCTCTAATCGCTTCACATGACGTCAGCATCATTGCTGGTGGCACCGATGTCTTCCCGGCGCAGGGTCGCGATCCGCTGCAAAAAGGGCTATTGGATGTCACCCGCATTGACGGGCTTACAGGTCTACTGTGGACCCCGGATGAATTGCGCATCGGCGCCGCCACCCGGTGGAGCGAGATTGCCAATACCAAACTTCCAAACTATTTTGCGGGGTTACAGGAAGCTGCGCGCACAGTGGGCAGCGTGCAAATTCAAAACGCGGGTACCGTCGCCGGCAACATCTGCAATGCCTCTCCGGCGGCGGATGGCATGCCGCCGTTAATGACATTGGGGGCCAAGGTCGAGATTTCCGGCCCCAATGAAACCCGTCAAATGCCGGTAGAGGATTTTGTAACCGGCCCGCGCCAGACGCAGTTGCGCGCGGATGAGATGGTGACGGCCATTCTTGTCCCGACCCTGCCCGCCCATAGTGGCGCTGCGTTCGAGAAACTGGGAAGCCGCAGCTATCTGGTGATTTCCATCACGATGGTGGCGGTGGTCATTGGCTGCGATGCCCGGGGCCGTATTGATTTTGCCCGCGTCGCTGTTGGCGCGTGCTCCCCTGTGGCCCGGCGGTTGATGACACTTGAAGCCGACCTGATCGGGCAAACGCCGCAAAAGGTCTCGGTCACCTCCTCCCATCTGGCTCCGCTTGCCCCGATTACCGATATTCGCGCCGATGGTGACTATCGGCTGGAGGCAGTCGCCGAACAGATTGTCCGCGCCATTCGCCGCGCCGCCCATGCCAATGGATAAGCAGGTCCTGAACCCAATGACGAATTTCCTCCTTAATACTCAAAGCGTCTGTGCCACTCCGCAGGCCGGAGAGCGCCTCTCGCATACGCTGCGCGAGACCCTGGGCCAGCGCGATGTCAAAGTGGGCTGTGATGCAGGCGATTGCGGGGCCTGTACGGTACTGATCGACGGCGCTCCGGTCTGTGCTTGTCTGACACCAACCCAACAGGCAGAGGGACGGCATGTTGAAACACTGACCGGTCTGACCCGTCATGACCCTGATGCGCAACGCCTGACGGAGAGCTTTCAAACCCATGGTGCGGCGCAGTGTGGCATATGTACGCCCGGCATGATGGTCTCGGCTGTGGCCTTGCTGCGCGAGACACCAGCCCCATCGGATGATCAGGTCAAAGATGCCTTGGGCGGTGTGCTTTGCCGCTGCACCGGCTATCGTAAGATCATTGATGCGGTACTGGCCAGTCACGTCCAGATCCCCGCCGAGACAAACGACGGCACCGTGGGAACCTCCATTCGACGGCTGGACGGCACTGCCAAGGTCAACGGAACCGAGGCCTATGGCGACGATGTAGCCCCCGCTGATGCGCTAGTACTGCGGGTCATTCGCTCACCTTTTGCCCATGCCGGTTTCACCTTTGGTGACTTACAGCAGTGGCAGCACCAGACCGACGGGATCGAGGCCGTTTTGACCAGTGCAGATATCCCCGGACAGAACGTCTTTGGCGTCATCCCAGACTTTGCCGACCAGCCTGTCTTTGCCGAGGGCACAGCCCGGTTTCGCGGCGAGGCCATCGCCGCTGTTGTCGGACGCGCAGATGTCATGCAGGTATTTGACGTCGCCTCATTCCCTGTGGTCTGGACAGAATTGCCCAGCGTCGCGACGGTCGCCACAGCAACCGCGCCTCAGGCTCCGCGACTGCATTCGGGACGGGACAACAACCTGATGTGCGCTGGATTTGTGCAGCAAGGCGATGCAGCCCAGGCCCTGACGACAGCAGATGTCTGCGTCGAAGGGCAGTTTCAAAGCGGTTTTGTCGAGCACGCCTATATCGAACCCGAAGCCGGCTTTGCCCGGATCAAGAATGGCCGGGTCGAGGTGCACGCCTGCACCCAGGCGCCGGTGATGGATCTGGACGGGCTGGAAATCATTCTGGGCATGGATCGTAAAAACATCCGCATCGTGCCCACCGAAGTCGGCGGCGGTTTTGGCTCGAAACTGGATCTGTCGGTACAGCCCTATCTGGCGCTGGCGGCACTGAAGACCGGCAAAGCAGTGCGGATCACCTATTCGCGCTCGGAATCGATGCAATCGACCACCAAACGCCATCCGTCGGATATCCGGCTGAAGATCGGTGCCAACCGTGATGGGTATATTCAGGGCTTTGACTTCTCCGGCGATTTCAACACTGGCGCCTATGCCAGTTGGGGCCCGACCGTGTCCAACCGGGTTCCGGTGCACGCCTCTGGCCCCTACCGCATTGCCAATTACCGGGCCGAGGCGCGGGCGATCCATACCCATAACCCACCGTCCGGTGCGTTCCGTGGGTTCGGAGTGCCACAAGCCGCCATCGCGCAGGAAAGCCTGTTTGACGAGTTGGCAGATAAGTTGGGCATCGACCGGCTGCAGTTTCGCCTGCTGAATGCACTGGAAGACAACGTACCCACGGTCTGTGGGCAGGTGTTTGAACAGGGTGTCGGCATCAAGGCCTGCCTGACGGCCCTGCAACTCGCCTGGGACAGCGAACGCGCTGCAGTGGCCCTGTTCAACGAGACCAGCAAGACCCGTAAACGCGGTGTTGGCATCGCGTCGGGCTGGTACGGCTGCGGCAATACCTCGCTGCCCAATCCTTCAACCATCAAATCCGGAGTGCGCCCGGATGGCACTGTGGTGCTGCATCAAGGCGCTATGGACATCGGTCAGGGGGCCAACACGGTCATCACCCAGATCTTTGCCACCGCGTTGGGCATACCTGTGCATCAAATCAAACGGATTGGCGCGGATACTGACGTCACACCGGACGCGGGCAAGACCTCTGCCTCGCGTCAGACCTATGTGTCAGGCAGTGCCGCGCGACTGTCCGGCCTGGCCCTGCGGGCCGAGATCCTGAAGCGCGTCAATGCCAGCAACAATGCCAAGCTGAAGTTTGGCGCAGGGACAATCCGGATCATTGACGGCGCCGATGAACACAAGATCAATCTGCCCTCCCTGTCATACGACGACGAAGGCTACGTGTTTCGCGCCCAGGAAACCTATGATCCACCGACCAAACCGCTGGATAAAAACGGACAGGGTGTGCCCTATGCGCAGTTTGGCTATTGCGCACAGTTGGTGGTGGTCGAAGTGGATACCGCATTGGGCTTGGTGACGCCGATCCGGTTTGTCGCCGCCCATGATGTCGGCAAGGCGATCAATCCGATGCTGGTCGAGGGCCAGGTCGAGGGCGGCATTGCCCAGGGTCTGGGTATGGCGCTGATGGAAGAATATATTCCCGGCCGCACCGAAAACCTGCACGACTATCTGATCCCAACCATCGGCGATGTGCCCCCAATCGAAACTCTCATTGTCGAGGTTCCGGACGCCCATGGCCCTTACGGCGCCAAGGGGCTGGGCGAGCACGTCCTGATCCCTACAGCTCCGGCCTTGTTAAACGCAATCAAAGACGCCGCTGGTGTGCGATTGACCCAGGTCCCTGCCACCCCCGCGCGCGTTCGCGCCGCAATCAAGGAATTGAACAATGGCAACTGACCGCGTGACACCTGCGAAAATTCGTTGTGACGCTTGCCCGGTGATGTGTTTCATCGCCGACGGCAAAATTGGTGCCTGCGATCGCTATGCCAACCATGGTGGCGATCTGGTGCGGCTGGATGCGTTGACGATTATCGAAAACACCAGCCACAAACTGGTTCCGTTCCTGAAAGACAGCAAGCCCGAGGACTGGGACGGCAATATCGTTCAGGGTGATCGGCCCTTTGTCACGGCCGTAGGGGCTGGAACCACCTACCCCGACTACAAACCTGCACCCTTCATCGTCAGCCAGGAAATCGATGGCGTCGACATGGTCACCGTGGTGACCGAAGGCATTTTCTCGTATTGCGGGGTCAAGGTAAAGATCGACACTGACCGCCACATTGGTCACGAGCGCGACGTGGTGCGGGTGAATGGCGAACCGATTGGCCATGTGATGACCAGCGAGTACGGCTCTAAGATGCTATCGCTGGGCGGTGTTGAACATCTGACTGGCGGCACCAAGAAAGAAGGCCGCGTGACCTGCGACGCGCTGCTGCGCCTGTGCAACCGCGAACCGGTGGAAATGATTGTCGGCGAAGAGGATCACCAGACTTCGGTGGTGGTTGAGGCCGGCAAACCACCACTGGTCAACGGGGTCGAAGAAAAACTGATGCGGGTGGGTTGTGGATCGGCCACCATCGGAATGTTCCCCAAACAATGGGTCGGCCACGTGGATGATGTGGTGGTGGTCGATGACCATATCACTGGCGTCTTGTCTGAGCATCAGACCGGCAAGGAACTGAACGTTGCCCCCACCGGTATCAAGATCAAAGGCCGCCGGTCGACACCTGGGCGTTACTTTCAGGTCGCTCAACCCGGCACCGGCTGGGGCGGCACCGATATCGAGGACCCGCTGACCATACTGGGGCCCTTCAACCCCAAGATCGCCTGGGAAGGCCTGACTTTGTTGATGGTGTCCACCACCGGTGAGCAGTATGGCTATTTCGTGCTGGACGCTGATCTGCTGCCACAGCCGGCTGAAATCCCTGCCCGACTCAAGGCCTCGGCAGATCTGATCGCGGAAAACTGCGAGCCCTCGGTCTGTTCGGTGCTGTTCATGGGCGGCGCTGGCGGCAGCCTGCGCGCTGGGGTGACGGAAAACCCGGTGCGCCTGACCCGCTCGGTCAAGGACTCGCTGACCTTTGTGTCCTGCGGCGGTGCGGAAAGCTATGTCTGGCCTGGTGGCGGTATCACTGTGATGGTGGATGTCATGGATATGCCCACTGGTTCATTTGGCTATGTGCCCACACCGGCATTGGTCGCTCCAATTGAATTCACTATGCGCGTCGCCGATTATGGCACCCTGGGTGGCCATATGGATGAGATCAAAAAGGTCGCCGCCATCGTATCGCCTGAGACCCGCAAGATCGCCCAGCGGGACAGCCAACCAGACCCAATGGACCGCACCAATTATCGTTGGGCAAAGGAGCGAGGCTAATGCCAGCGCTGGCCAGCCTGCTCCCCTGTGGTACCCGGCTGCATTTGCAGCACGGGCCAATTGATCTGGTGATTGGTGCTGATGGGGATCGCGACGCAGGATTTGCTGCAGCCAAGGCACGCTTTGCAACTGTGCTGGACGAGTTGGTCGCTGAACTGCCATTGCTGAAATCGCAGCTCGTTGCTCTGTCGCCCACCCCTAAGGGGGAGATCGCGCAAGCCATGGACCGTGCGACACGGCCCCTGTGCGATCACTTTGTCACCCCCATGGCCGCCGTGGCCGGGGCCGTGGCAGATACGGTTCTGGTCGCGATGCAGGCCATCACGCCACTGCAACGGATTTATGTCAACAATGGCGGTGATATTGCCCTTCACCTTGCCCCTGGCCAGCATTTTGACACCGCCATGATGGACCATCAGGGACGGGATCTTGGCCGTATTCAGCTCACCCATGCAGATAGGATTGGCGGCATCGCCACCTCAGGCCGACATGGCCGCAGCCTGTCAATGGGCATCGCTGATAGTGTTACGGTCCTGGCCAGCAGCGCCGCGCAGGCAGATGCTGCTGCCACCCTGATTGCCAATGCCGTGGATCTCCCTGGACACACCGCCATTCACCGCCGCGCCGCTGACCAGGTGCAAAGCGACAGCGATCTGGGTGCCCGGCTTGTGGTGACTCATTGCGAGGCACTCTCAACGGCGGACATCCATACCGCCCTGCAAGCCGGCGCACATCAGGCGCTGGACATGCAACACTCGGGCCATATCATTGCCGCAGCTCTGTTTTTGCAGGGCGAAAACCGGCTCATTGGCCGCACCGGTTTCACCCCCTCTGTTAGGACGCAAGTTAATGCCTGATCTACACATCCGAAAAATCATCTCCTCCCGCGAAGAGATCTTTCACGAAGGCGGCCCGGCCGCCGATACCCCGCTATTGCGTGGGGCCATGCTTGCAATCATCAAAAACCCCTTTGCTGGCCGTTATGAGCCCGAGATCCAGGGTTTCATGGAAGATCTGAAACCGCTGGGGCTGGATATGGCACAGCGGCTGCTCGACATGCTGGGTGGGCCCGACAAGATCGAAGGATACGGCAAGGGCTCACTGGTTGGCGAAGGCGGAGAGCTGGAGCATGGCGCCCTGTGGCATGCTCCGGGTGGTTATGCCATGCGGCAATTGCTAGGCACGGCAAACGCAATTGTACCCTCGTCGAAAAAGGTCGGCGGTGTTGGCGCACGGCTGGATGTGCCGATCACCCATGTCAACGCCGCCTATGTGCGCAGCCATTTTGATTCAATGGAGGTCGGCTGCAACGATGCGCCGCGCGCCGGTGAGCTGGCCTTTGCATTGGTCATGACAACTGGCGGACGGGTGCATTCGCGGTCTGGAGGGCTGGAAGCCAAGGACATCAAAGGAGAGGATGGTTTACGATGACTGCTAAAATTCGCAAAATCGCGGTGAACGTCGAGGAGGTCCATTCCGAGATTGGCCGCACCATTAGCCCTGCAACCCGCAAAGCGGTGGCCGTGGCAGTGATTGAAAACCCCTTTGCCGGGCATTACCAAGACGATCTGACGGACTTGATGGACATCGGCGCCGAACTGGGCGGATTGCTGGGCGCCAAATGCGTCGAGGCGCTGGGGATCACACCTGATCAGGCTGAAAGCTATGGCAAGTCGGCGATGGTTGGCGAAAACGGCGAGCTGGAACACGCAGCCGCCATTCTGCATCCCAAATTGGGTGCTCCGCTGCGGGTGGCGGTCGAAAAAGGGGCGGCGCTGGTCCCATCGTCGAAAAAGATGGGCAGCCCCGGTCAGGTTCTGGATGTGCCGCTGGGCCACAAAGATGCCGCCTATGTGCGCAGCCATTTTGATGGTATAGAAGTGCGCCTGAACGACGCGCCACGGGCCAATGAAATCATGGTTGCAGTGGCCGTGACGGACAGTGGTCGCCCACTGCCCCGCGTCGGTGGGCTAACGAGCACAGACGCCATTGGTAAAGACGGGCTGAAGTAATTAGTGCTTGTTCGATCACAGGACGTTCTGGGCATCTTTGCCCGGACCAACCTGTGATCGACATTGCCCGTCGGCCTCGTTCATACTAACACGAACAAAATTCGTGAATGAAAAGAGCGACCATGGCCATGCCTGATTCTGATACCCCAGACACCTACATCCTGGATGACCAGGTCGGGTACCTTATGCGTCAGGCCAGTCAGAAACACGCGGCAATCTATCAATCCCATGCAATACAGGGCCTTACAGCAACCCAGTTTGCTGCGCTGGCGCGCCTGCATGAACAGGGAAAATGCTCGCAGAACCAGTTGGGCCGGATGGCATCAATGGATGTCGCCACCATCAAGGGAGTCGTGGATCGGTTGCGCAAAAAGGGCTACGCCATTGTCGAGGCCGACCCTAACGACAAGCGGCGCAGTTTGATTTCACTCACCGATCAGGGCCGACAGCTGGTCGAGGGCATGTTCCCTCTGGCCCATAACATTACCGCCGAGACCCTGGCCCCACTTACCGCCTCGGAGCAGCGAAAGTTCTTAATGCTGCTGCGTAAACTGACCTGAAGAACCTGTTTCGTAAAATGCAGCGAACGCCCGCCCGGCCGACAGATTGGGCAGCCCCACCTAAGGTCAGGTACTGCCCTTGGAGTGTTACGCCAAGACTTCGGGCAATCGTGTGGCTGGCGGCGTATTGCGACTGCGCTCGCTGCGCACAACGCCGTCAATGATGGTCATGCCTACACCGGGCAAATTGCCCAGCTGAACCGATTCCAACATGGTTTTACCCGGCGCATGCTGGGCCTGATCCATCAGCACAAAATCGGCACAATAGCCCTGTTCGATCAAGCCGGTGTCCAACTCGCGCTGGCGTGACGTATTGCCATTGGCGAAACAAAAAGCGATCTCGGCCGGGACATTGCCAAGTGACGACAGCATCGCCACCATGCGCAGGATGCCCAGCGGCTGAACACCCGATCCGGCAGGCCCATCGGTGCCCAAGATAATACGGTCCATCACCTTCAGTTCACGCGCAGTGTTCAGCGTCAACAATGCAGCGCGCTCGTTGCCGTTGTGAACGATTTCCAGTCCTGCCGTACAGCTTTCACACAGGCACATGATTTGATCATCCGGCAACGCAGTATGGCCACCGTTGATATGACCAATGATGTCGGTGCCAGTTTCCAGCACCATATCCGCATCGATCAACCCCGAGCCGGGGATGGAGGGGCCGCCGGTGTGGATCGTTGACTGAATGCCATATTTGCGCGCCCAGTCCACCATCTGCTTGGCCGTCTTGCCATCCTTGACGGTGCCCAGACCAACCTCGCCCAGCAATGTAACACCGGCATCGGCCAAATCTTTGAAATCCTGCTCGACCATGCCTTGCTCGATGACCGGTGCGCCAGCCATGACCTTCATCCCCGAGGGACGGAAATTTTCGTACCAACGCTGCGCCGCAATTGCCATCGCCTTAAGCCCGACAATATCCCGGGGACGGCCGGGCATATGGACTTCCCCCGCTGAAATCAGCGTCGTGACGCCGCCATGCAGGGTGGAATCAATCCAGTTTACCTGTTGTTGCCGGGGGGTATAATCGCCCACGACCGGATGAATGTGACTGTCGATCAAGCCCGGCGCCAGGGCCACACCATGCGCATCGATAATCGTCGTGGCATCCTCAATGTTCAGATCTTTTTCATAACCCCACTCGTGGATTTTACCATCGATGGCGATCATGCAATCGCCGTCGAGTATCGGTTGTTCCATCTTGCCAGACAGCAGCAAGCCAATGTTTTTGATGACGAGTTTCTCGGTCATGGCCAAGGTCTCCACTGTATGATATAATTGTTAGTATGCTAATGTATTTAAATAGAGGGTCAAGCCCGCAAGAACGAAGAAACCGCAAGAGACTGTACAGATTTCCACTTGCCCGCGTATAAGCGCAGCGCAGATTGCTCATTTATTTCTTAGGTCCAGACCCATCTCATTCTCGCCAATCCGTCACATAATTGCCGCCAGTCTGACCTGGTTTATGCTCTCCCGGCCCGCGCAGGCACATGCTTCCGAGCAGGCGCTGATTTTGTTGCTGCCAACCAATCTGTATATCCTCGCCGGATGCGCAGCGGTTGTGGCATCAATTCTGGGTGTGGCGTTTCTGTCCGAGGCGCGGTTGCTGGCGGCCTTTAAACCACTACCTCTGATCAGGATCAAACTGCCCGATTATGTGTCACATACGACCAGCTTTGTATCAATGAACTGCCTGTTCGCCCTTAGCGCCATCGGAGCATTTGGCACCAACGATCCGCTGGAGAACCTGTTTTCCCTGACGATCTGGACCATTTGGTGGGTCGGGCTGGTTCTGGCACATGGCCTATTGGGCAATCTATGGAGCTTTCTGAACCCCTGGACCGGGCTCCATCACATTCTGATCGGATATCAGTCCGCGCCGCCGCCTTTGAAACTGCCCAAAGCCTGCGGCCACTGGATCGCAGTGTTGACATTCCTGGCATTCGGCGCCTTTGAGATCGCCGATCCAGCCCCCGAAGATCCAGCGCGGCTAACTAAATTTGTGTTGGGCTATTGGCTGTTCACCTTTGTGGGCATGATGTTGTTTGGCGCCAATATCTGGTTGTCGCGCTGTGAGCCTTTTACCATTCTGTTCAAGTTGGTCGCGACCATTTCCCCGGTGCGCTGGCTGCCTCGCCTAAGCATCGGTCTGCCCGGCTGGGCGCTGTTTTCGCTCCCCAAGCCCCCCGTCAGCCTGGCAGTTTTCTGCCTTGTTTTGTTGGGTGTCGGCAGTTTTGACGGCTTAAAAGAAAGTTTCTGGTGGCTAGCCAAGATCGATGTGAACCCGCTGATGTTCCCCGGCAGATCCGCCATTTTTTGGCCCTCGGTCATTGGGCTGTTGTTCATGAACGCCCTGTTGGTCATTGTTTTTGCTGCGGTCACCTATATGGGCACCCGTGCTGCAAACACGGGCCTTGCACCACGTGATCAGGTCCCCTTCGCCACCGCGTTCTGCTGGTTTTCCCTGTCGATCATTCCCATTGCTCTGGGCTATCACTTTGCCCATTTTTTCATCTATGCGCTGGTCAACGGTCAATTCGCGCTGCTGGCGCTAAGCGACCCCTTGACCACCGGCGCAAATTATCTGGGGCTGACAAAGACGCAGGTAACAACAGGGTTTCTAAAAACGAAAGACAGCGTTCAGGTGGTCTTTTTTATCCAGGCCGCCACTGTGGTGCTGTCACATGTGATCTCGGTCTTGGTCGCCCATTGTATTGCCGCCCGGCTGTATCACAGCAAACGACAAACCCTGATCAGCCAAATTCCTCTGGCGATTTTCATGGTGCTCTATACGATTTTTGGCCTGTGGCTACTGGCCACTCCACGTGGAATGTGACGCCAAACCCAAAACTCGCCTCAAAAAAAACTCTGGACAAGTCATTTGCATACACACAATATGACTGCACTGCACCTGTATTATCGGTGCACCACTGGGAGGTGAAAAGTCATGGTAACGAAACCCGAATCCAAATTTACACGTCGTGGCGTGCTGAGAACACTGGCCGCCGGAACCGGCGCCATTGCGGCCACCAGCGCCTTACCCGGTCTGTCCGGTTTTGCCCAGGCGCAAAGCTCGGCTCCGATCAAAATCGGCTTTCAGGTGCACCGCACCGGCATCGGCGCTGCCTATGGCCGCTGGTACAACCGCACCACCGAGGCTGCGGTCAAACGCATCAATGACATGGGTGGGATCAATGGCCGCCCTGTGGAACTGGTCGCCGAGGATGACGGCACCGACCCTAAACGCGGCGCCGAGGTTGTCGAGAAATTCGCAACCCAGCACGGGTGCGATATCGCCTTTGGCACCCTGTTCAGCCACGTTGTATATGGCTCGGCCCCACGTGCGGGTGAGTTGAAGTTACCGTATTTTGTGGTCTCCGAAGGACACCACGTCGCCAGCGGCAAATTGAACCGCTATACATTGCAGCCCGGCATCACCGACGTGAAAAGCCAGGTTCAGGCAATGGCACCATTCGTCGCTGATAATCTGGGCAAGAAGGTCACCATGATCTTCCCCGATTTCGCCTTTGGCCACGATCACCGCGACTTCTTTACCGCTGCCATCGAGGCCCAGGGTGGCCAGGTGGTAGAGAGCATCGCCATTCCGCCAACTGAAACCTCGTTCAGCAAGTATTTCCCACGTATCCCGCGTGAGACTGAGGTAATCTATCACGTGATGGTTGGCCCCGCTGTGCTGACCTTTGTGAAAGAACTGGGTGAGTTCTTTGGCCCCAACAGCCCCGAGATCTTTGGCTTCATCGACAGTCTTGAAGCCGTGGACATCAAAAGTCCTGGACTTGAATTCCTGGAAGGCACCTATTTCTGGGAGGGCAACCCGCGCAATGCGCAGGCCGACCAAAGCAGCCACGACAAGGCCTATCGCGCGGCTGTGGGGGTTGATGACAATGGTGCCTCGACCGATGATGCGCAGGATGTGTCGACCTACTCGCATATGTTTGGCTGCTGGGAGACCCTAAACATCATCAAACGCGGTATGGAGACCGCCGGATACCAAGGGCCTGCTGATCGGGCCAAACTGATCGAGGCGGTCGAAGCGATGTCGGATATGCCGCTGTCGGACGATCATCCGCAAGGTGCCAAGCGCTTCAACGGCAAGACACACCAGACGTTTGGGCATCAGTACATCTCGAAAGTCACAGACGGTAAGTTGGTGGTCGAGCATACAACATCTATCGATGATGGTCTCTATGAGGACGAGGTGGACTACACCACGCAGTCTTTCTAAAGCCTAGACAACTAGGGCGGGGTCTTCAAAAGCGCAGGGCTCCGCCCGTACCCACCTCAAACAGTCCCCCGGACTGTTTGCCGCTTTGCGGTCCGGTGTTCACTCCCGGGGGAAAGGTCAGGCGCGGCCCGAGCTACGCACAGGCTAAATGCATATTCAATCCGAGGTTATAATACTCATGGACTTTGGTCCTCACTTACTCTTGGCCTCACTTGAGGGTGCTGTAACGGCGGCCATTCTGGCCCTGACGGCCATGGGTCTGAGCATTGTTTTTGGCGTGATGCGCGTCGTCAATGTGGCTCATGGCGAATTCTACATGCTGGGCGCAGTGATCGCCTGGTGGGTTACTTCGTTGATCGGCGGACACCCGGCGATTGGCTTCATACTGGCGTTGGGGATTGCACCTCTGGTGGTGGGCCTTCTTGCCGCCACCGCAGACAAGCTCATCCTGCAAAAGATTAACTATGATCCGGACCGGACTATCGTGGCGACCATCGGACTGCTGTATATCATCCAGCAAACAACTCTGATGACATTCGGACCCGATGCCCGCCCGGTGCAACCGCCGTTCAACACGCGCCTTGCCTTGCCCTGGTTCGAGTATGGCGAGAACGGGTTTGCGATGTTCTGGCCCTGGGGGCTGAGCATCACCAGTTACAAACTGTTTGTGATCATAGCCGCAATCGGCATTCTGACAGCCCTGTGGCTGGTGATTACCCGCAGCAAGATCGGGCTGATCATGCGCGCCACCCAGTTGGACAGTGAAACCGCACTGGCCTTTGGTGTGCCAGTTGAACGGGTCTATATGTGGGTCTTCGGACTGGGCGCTGGTCTGGCCGCCGTCGGCGCCGTGCTGGTGGTGCCAATCCAGCAAGCGCATTATCTGATGGGTCATGACCCGCTGTTGCTGGCCTTTATCACCGTGATCATCGGCGGCCTTGGCAGTCTGCCCGGCACCGTGATTGCCGCCATCCTGATCGGCATGAGCGATGGCATCATCTCGGTCTTTTTCTCGCCGACACTGGCTAAGATTATCGCCACACTGGTGGTGGCCATGGTGCTGGCGTTTCGCCCGCAAGGCCTGTTGGGGAGGTCGGCACATTGACCGATAGCCAACGTTCCAATGTGCTGCATCTGGGTGTGATTGCCCTGCTGGCAGTCGCATTCTTTATCCTGCCCACCTATCACGTCGGCAACCTGTCCCGCATCATGGTGCTGGCGGTCTATGCCATCGGCTATAATTTTCTGTTCGGCTATACCGGCTTACTTAGCCTTGGCCACGCGCTGTTCTTTGCGGCCGGCATGTACGGGCTCGGCCTGTCGATGGAGCTGTTCGACCTGACCTCGGCCCCGGCCTTGGCGATTGGACTAGCCTCGGCACTGACAATCTCGGCTGTGATCGGCTTTCTGGCGCTGCGCACCAGTGGTGTATCCTTCATGATCGTGACACTGATGTTTGCTCAGGCGGGCTATCTGTCGATCCTGTATTTTGGCACCTATACCCGCGGCGATGAGGGCTTTGTCATTCAGCAAGCCGACCGGGTAATGTTTGGGCTGGATCTGAGCAACGACACAGCCCGCTATTTCGCAGCCCTGGTGCTGTTCTCGATCTGTTTTCTGGCCATTGCCCGACTGGTGCAATCGCCATTCGGGCGCACCCTGATCGCGATCCGCGAAAACGAGGAGCGGGCCCGGATGTTGGGCTACAACACCGTCGCCCACAAATTAAAGGCCGTAGTGATTTCCGGCACCATTTCAGGTCTGGCAGGCGCGGCTTATGCGCTGCTGTTTGGCTATGCCGGGGCGACCTTTGCCACCGTGCAATATTCGATCTTTCCGCTGCTTTGGGTGCTGTTGGGCGGCGCAGGCACCACCATCGGCCCCCTGATCGGCGTCATCTTCATGTTCTACCTGATCGACCTTAGCAGCTCTATCACCTCAGCCTATATGCTGATTGCTGGCGTGGTTCTAGTTCTGTTGACCTTATTCGCCCCGCAAGGACTGGCCGGTGAACTCAGAAAGCGAGTGTTCAAATGGATGCCATGACGATCCTCTCGACCAAGGGGCTGACCAAGTCCTATGGCGGCATCAAGGCGAATACAGACATCGATTTTGCCCTGCCACGCGGTAAGACCATGGCACTGATCGGGCCCAATGGTGCGGGGAAGTCGACCTTCGTCGGGATGCTCTGTGGTCGAATTCCGGCAACCAGCGGCGATGTGTTCTTTGAGGGTGAGAATATCAATGCCCTGCCCGCCCACCAGCGGATCTCGTTGGGGATCGCCTATACCTTCCAGATCACCTCGGTGTTTGCCGGGCTATCGCTGCATGAAAACGTTGCACTGGCGGCGCGGCGACGGTTGGGTGCGGATGTGGCGGCTGTGGACGCCAAAGTGGCCGACGTATTGGCCCGGGTTGGCCTGGCTGAGCGCACAGATCAAAACGCTGGCGATCTTAGCTATGGGCACCAGCGCCTGCTGGAAATCGCCATGGGATTGGCGCAGGATCCGCGATTGTTCATTCTGGACGAGCCCACCCAGGGGTTGGCGGATTCCGAGGTGGCGGATTTCATCACCCTGATCAACACATTGGCCGGCGAGACCACAATCCTGCTGATCGAGCACAACATGGATGTGGTGATGCAGACTGCGACTCATATCACAGTGCTGAACGCAGGCGAGGTACTGGCCGCCGGCACTCCGGATGAAATCCGTGCCAACACGGCTGTACAGGCCGCTTATCTGGGAACAAGTGATGCTTGAAATCAATGACATTCAGGTTGCCTATGGCCGCGTTCAGGCGCTGTTTGGCGTCACGCTGACGGCCAAGCCGGGCGAGATCCTGTGTATTCTGGGCCGCAATGGCGCCGGTAAAACAACCATCATGAAATCCATCATGGGGTTGCTGCCGCTGATGTCAGGCTCAATCGCGCTGGATGGTGAGGTCCTGAGCGCCCTGCCCGCCCACAAAATCCCCACCCGCCGGGTTGGCTATGTACCGCAGGGACGCCGGTTGTTTGCAGAGCTGACTGTGGCCGAGAACATCGAGATGGGCATGATGACCTGCAAATCGGGCGAAGACACCCGCGAGTGGGTCTTGGACATCTTCCCCCGCCTGCGTGAACGGTTGCAGCAACAGGCCAATACCCTATCAGGTGGCGAGCAGCAAATGCTGGCAACCGCCCGCGCCCTGTGCCTGCGGCCCAAGGTGCTGCTGCTGGACGAACCAACTGAGGGGCTGCAACCGTCGATGATCGATCAGATCCGGCAAGTTGTGGTGCGCATGCGCGACGAAGGTGTCGCGGTAATTCTGGTAGAACAGCGGGTGGATGCGGTGCTGTCGATCGCCGACACCGTCGCTTTTATAGAACACGGCCAGACCCGCGAAATGCTTGACGCCGCCGAGCTGCGCGCGGACCCGCAGAAAATCCATCACTATCTGGGCGTTTAACCGGCCCTCTCATCAATGCGCCAATCCACCCTGCCAACTTGCAAGCCATCATCAGATGGCGCTAGAACCCTAGCATATTAGGATTGAGCAGGCAGATTTCAGATGGAAATAAGCGAGTATTTCTTCGTCTTTACGATACCCGCAGTGATGTTTGCGGGCATCAGTAAGGGCGGATTTGGATCTGGTGCAGCTTTTGCCTCGTCATCGTTCCTGGCCATCATTCTTGATCCCGGTTTTGCACTGGCGCTGATGTTGCCATTGCTGATGCTGATCGATCTTGCCTCGCTCCGGCCTTATTGGGGCCGGTGGAAACTACGGGAGTCGCTCTTGTTATTGGCCGGTGGGCTGCCTGGTCTGGCAATGGGAACGCTGCTGTATCGTTCAGTAGATGCCGATGCCATGCGGGTGCTGATCGGTGTTATTTCAGTTGGATTTGTGGCCTGGCAAATGTCAACTGCGCTGCGCAAACGACTGGCTGACCGCCCGCCAATGCCAGAATGGGCCGGCGCCCTGGCCGGTGGGGTGGCGGGATTCACCAGCTTCGTCAGCCATGCGGGCGGCCCGCCGGCAGCCGTATATATGTTGGGCCGCCGGATGAGCAAAACCGAATATCAGGCTTCGTCCGTGCTGGTTTTTGGGATACTCAACTCCGCCAAGTTCATCCCCTATGCGTTTCTTGGGCTGTTCACCCTGGAAACCCTGAAACTGGATCTGATGCTGGCACCTTTTGCGCTGCTCGGCGCATGGATTGGTATCAGCCTGCACGATAAAATTCCCGAAAAATTCTTCTTTTCCATGACATATGTTTTTCTCACCTGCACAGGCCTCAAACTGATCTGGGATGGGTTGACCTAACGCCCACCCTTTCTACACTTCTTCCAACCGATCTGTTGCTGGGGCCGGGGTTGGCGTAAGCGCAGTCAGTTGGGCCTTAAGTGCGTCACTCAAATCATAATCAAGCGCCGCCAGAGAGGGCGCAAGCTGCGTCACAGACCGGGCACTGATGATCGGGCTGGTAATCCCCGAATGCGCCGCGACCCAAGCCACGGCCAGGGTAGCTGGATCAACAGCGTGATCCCTTGCCAAAGCCGACAGATCCTGAGCGGCCTGATGCATCCAGTCGACGCCATATCGGGCTTTGTACATCAAGTTATCAACCAGCCGCCCCTTGTCGTCAGCCCCATTCCTGTCGCTGTCGCCCGGGCCGTATTTGCCAGTCAGCAACCCACCGCCAAGCGGCGAATAAGACGCCACAGCAAAGCCCTCGCTTTCGGCCATTGGCAACATTTCAACCTCGGCCTGACGTTTGACCAGGCTATACATTGGCTGCAGAATGTCGATCTTTGTTCCCAAACCCACCGCGACCGCCTGCGCTTTCATGATCTGCCAGGCCGCATAGTTGGACACCCCAATTGCGCCGATCTTGCCCGCTTGCTGCAGCTCGGCCAGAGTTTCAAAACTTTCCTCTAGCGGCGTGTTCGCATCCCAGCGGTGCAAATACAGGATATCAACATAATCCATATCCAACCGCTGCCGGCATCCGTCGAACCGGGACAGGATATTGTCCCGGCTGCAGCCCCCCTCGGCACCAACCTTGGTGGCTATGATCACCTTATCCCGCTCGGCTTTGACAAATCCTCCCAACAGCGTCTCAGAGGTGCCATCGGTGTAAACATCTGCTGTGTCGAAGAAATTTAGACCAACGGCCCGGCAGGCCTCATATAGCGCCTGACTGTTCGCAATGTCAGCCTTGCCACCAAATTGCATGGTGCCAAAGCAAAAGCGTGAGACAGGGTCGCCTGCGGGGGTTTTAATGCATGTGGTCATGCACCAAGACTTTGCATACTTACCTTCTGACGAAAAGTGTGCTTTTCAAACCGACACACCGGCAAGCAGTTCTTCGCGTGACAGTGTGTCTTTAGCACCTTCCAGAATGATCTCGCCCCGGCGCAGCACAATGCAGTGATCGGCAAGCCCATAGGCAAAGTCAAAGAACTGCTCGACCAGGATGATGGCCATATCACCCTGATCGCGCAGCAGGCGGATGACCTCGCCAATATGCTGGATGATATTGGGCTGAATACCCTCGGTTGGTTCGTCCAGGATCAGCAATTTCGGCCGGGTAATCAGGGCGCGGGCGATAGCAAGCTGTTGTTGCTGGCCGCCAGACAGATCCCCGCCTCGCCGGTTGATCATATCACGCAGCACCGGGAACAGGTCAAAGATATGGTCGGGAATTTGGTGCTGATCCCGGGGCAGACAGGCAAAGCCAGTTTCCAGGTTTTCGCGCACGGTCAGCAAGGGAAAGATATCCCTGCCCTGCGGCACCGAGGCAATGCCAGCCCGGGCCAGAACATGGGCGGGCTCGGTGCCATATTGCTGGCCGTCCAACCACATCTGCCCACCCGAGCGCAGATGCGTGCCGGTGATCGCTTTCATCAGGCTGGTTTTCCCGACCCCGTTGCACCCCATCACACAGGTGATTTCGCCCGCGTGGGCCTGCATCGTGATGTCACGCAGGATTTGCGAATGGCCATAGTGTAGCGTGAGATCTTGAAGTTTCAGCATTTTTATCGCCCCAGATAGACGTCGATGACGTCAGAATTTGCGGTCACGTGATCCAATGACCCCTCAGCCAGAACCGCACCTTCGTGCAGAACTGTGACCTTGCAATCAAGGCGACGCACGAACTCCATGTCGTGTTCCACCACCACCACCGCACGGGTTTTGGCCGCTGCCACCAAGAGTGCCGAGGTATGCTCACGTTCCTCAGGGGTCATGCCAGCTGCCGGTTCATCCACCAGCAACAGACGCGGCTCCTGCGCCAGTAACATGCCAATCTCCAGCCATTGTTTCTGACCATGGCTCAACTCGCCAGCCAGGCGGTCCAACTCGCATGCCAGTCCAACCTCTTCGGCCAGCTCATCGACACGCGCCAGATCTGCCGGGCTGGGGCGAAACAGCAGCACCGCCAGAACACCGCGCTCTTTTTTCAGCGCCATCAGAAGGTTATCGCGTACGGTCTGATCCTCAAACACCGTGGGTTTCTGGAATTTGCGCCCGATCCCTGCACGGGCAATTTGGGCTTCGCTCATGCGCAGCAACGAGATCGACTTCTCGCCCCAGATTACCCTGCCCTCATTCGGGCGGGTCTTGCCGGTGACAATGTCCATAAATGTGGTCTTGCCCGCTCCATTGGGGCCGATCACCGCGCGCAGCTCGGTCTCGGCGATCTGAAATGACAGGTTGTTGATCGCCTTAAAGCCATCAAAACTGACCGAAACGCCGGACACTTCAAGAAGAGTGCTCATGTTTTGCTACCTTTCTTGAACAGGTCAAACAGCCCACCAATGCCTTTCGGCGCGAAGAGGGTGACACCGACAAAGGACAGGCCCAGCAGCACCAGCCACCAGTCCACCCATTTGATGGTATAAATGCCCAACGCGATGTCAGGCGCCTGCCCGCCGGTAAACCAGGTCGATATCAGGCTGACAAAACCCGCACCGATCACCGCGCCGTACAAACGGCCACGCCCGCCGATGGCGACCCAGACCGCCAGATAGATCGAGGCAATCGGCACGATTTCCGCCGGGTTGATAATACCCGCCTGCGGATAGTACAGCGCGCCGGCAATCGCCGCGATACAGGCGGTCAGGGTGAACACGGCCAGCTTGAAAGCCTCAACCGAATAGCCAAGGAACCGCACCCGCGTTTCGTTGTCGCGGATACCGCGAATGACCGAGCCGAACTTGCCCGACACAATCCAGGCCGCCAGCATATAGCCCAGCGCCAACGCAAGGGCAGAGGCAAGGAAGAACCACATCGACACGACAGCCTGCGACGCCCCGACGCCCGGCAGGTTTTGCAAGCCGGACAAACCGTTGTTGCCGCGCAAGCCGCTGTCATTCTGGAACAGGTACAGCGCCAAGGCCAATGTCATCGCCTGGGTCAGAATTGACAGGTACACGCCAGTCACGCGACTGCGAAAGGCCAGCCAGCCAAACACCAATGCAAGGATGCCCGGCACCAACAGCACCAGCAGCAGTTGCAGGCCCAGACTGTCGGCGAAACTCCAGATCAGTGGGAACTCATTGCTGCCAACCACGCCAAAGATCTGGCTGCCGATACCATCGATAATCTCAACCTCGGTTGGCGGGATCTGCCCCTGCATCAGCGCCTCGGTCACGATCAGGCGGGTGCGCTCATACATCAGCCACATGCCGATCATATAACCACCCAGTCCAAAAAAGGCGAAATGGCCAAGGCTTAGGATACCCGTAAAGCCCCAGACCAGATCCATTGCAACGGCGATCAGGCACAGGCACAGCGTCTTACCCAGCGTCTTGATGAAGCTGGTCGAGATCACCCCGATGCCAAAGCCTTCGGACAGAATGGTGACCGTGATGGTAAAGGCGGCCAAAGCAAGCAGGAAGAACAGCACCGACGGGTTTTTCGCGATAAAGGATGTTCGCATGGGTTAGTCTCCTGCCGCACGACCCTTAAGCGCGATGATGCCGCGGGGTCTGAACTGGATGAAAATGATGATGAAGATGATCATGTAGGTCTGCGCGGCCAGGGTGTTGGACGGGTTGCCCCACTCGATGCCTTTTTGCAGGAAGCCAATCATGGTGGCACCAGCTAGCGCGCCCCAGATATTGCCAACACCGCCGACAACTACGGTCATAAAGCTTTGCACGATGTAATCGTTGCCCAGCTCAGACGTGACCTTGGCGAACAACCCGATGGCAACTCCAGCCACGCCCGCAATCCCCGAGCCCAGACCAAAGGTCAACATGTTGACGCGCTCAGGGTTGATGCCCATCGACGCCGCCATGCGCGGGTTTTGGGTTACGGTGCGGGTTTCCAGCCCCAGACGGGTGCGCTTCATGATGAACAGAAACACCCCCAGAAAGAGCATCGCCAGAATGAAGATGGCGATGCGGATGTAACTGATCGACACCACATCATTCATCACCCAGGCCCCATCCAGCCAGCTCGGAGCGGTCAATGGACGCGCCTGGGTACCAAAGATGTTCTTGGCCAGCTGTTGCAGGGCAATCGAGATTCCAAAGGTGGCCAGCAGGGTTTCCAGCGGGCGGTTATAGAGATACCGGATCACCAGGCGCTCCATCGCGACGCCGGCGGCAAAGGTCACCGCAAAGGCCAGCGGCAGGGCGACAAGGATGGATGCGGTGTGGTTGGGAATGACCTGTTGCACCACGTAGCCGGTGTAGGCCCCCATCATGATGAACTCACCATGGGCCATGTTGATCACGCCCATCACCCCAAAGGTGATGGCCAGCCCGATGGCGGCCAGAAAGTAGATTGAGGCCAGCGAGACCGCGTCCAGCCCCAGATCCAACGCCTGGTTCATACCAACCTTTAGCGCGATATCTGCCAGCGCTAATTCGGCGGCTGTTGTGACTGTTGCTGATGCCTCGGAAAAGACCTCATAGAAAATATAGGTGTTCAGCGACCGGGTAATGTCATCGTCACCGATGAATACGGGCACCAGGGATTGCGCAGCAAGTCGATCATAGGCCCGACGGCGCAGGCCCGGATCGGCAAGCTGATCGATAGCGATCTGGGCAACGAAGCCAGTGTCGAAATGTTCAACCAAGGCAGCCCGGATATCGCTGGGGGTTGTGGGCGCGGCGGCCAATTTGGCTTCAATCAGCAGATCATAGGCGCGGGTACGGTCCAGATCCTCGCCTCCAGGGGTTAGAATTCTGGCGATATTGACGCCCTTGGGCAACTCACCCGCGGTGGCGTTCAGGGTTCTGACCACCAGTGGATTAAGCGTCGCTCGCAGGTCCACCCCCAGATCACCGTCAAATGACTGGATTGCGGCAACACGGGTGGCAGGGTCCGGATCAAAGGCAATGGTCAACAACCGTTCCAACCGCGACTTTCGCGCCTTTAGAACAGCATCCGGTTCATCCGCAAGAGAGGCACGCAGAGGGGTCAGATGGTCACCCGATGGTGCGCGTTCTATGGCCAGCAGGGCCTCGGCCCGTTTGGCCGGATCTGCGTCACTCAGCTGAAACTGTACCAGCGCAGTGGCAATCAGTGCTCGCACGCCGCTGTTGGGTTTCAGCTGTTTCAGGTCCGCCTTGGCAAAGTCTCCGACGCCGTCGCCACTGTCCGGGTCTCTCAGCGCATATTGCCGCTTGGCCACCTCCGTTCCAATAAAAAACAAACCATCCGAGCGTCTCTGCCAAATCGCTTTGCGCCCCCAAGCCTCAAGGAACCCTTGCGCTTGCGGTAGGTTACTAACGGCGATGGCGTCGATCACCGGCCCGATGGTCTTACGCGAGGCTGTCTCGACCAGGGTTTTATTCTGCTGCAGGATCTGCTGCACCGACAGGCCTTGAGCAGGCCCAATCTGGCCCCAGCACGTCAGTGCAATGCACGCAAAGAGTAGTCGTATCATGGTATTGTATCCGCACAGGAAGAGACGAGAGCCGCGTGGCTCTCGTCAGGGTCTAAGGACGCTTAGTAGTTCGACAATGTCTGAACGCAGGTCTTGGTTGTGGTGTTGTACATTCCACAGCCCAGCTCGTTCCAATCGGACTTCAGCACCGAAGATTCCGGCAGGAAGTCGGTCCAGGCATCGCCTGCAACTTCGTCGGTCTGGCTGATGATGTCGAATTGACCATCGTCCTGAATTTCACCAATCAGAACTGGCTTGGCCAGGTGGTGATTGGGCAGCATAACGGCAGTGCCGCCAGTCAGGTTCCCGAACTCCTGGCCATACATCGCGCTGCGCACAGCATCGACATCTACGGTCGCAGCAGCCGTTGCAGCATTCACCCACATGTTGAAGCCGATATAATGCGCCTCCATTGGATCGTTGGTCACACGCTCTTCGCCCATGGTCTGTTTCCACTTGGCGACAAAGGCTTCGTTGACTTCGGTGTCTGCTGACTGAAAGTAGTTCCAGGCTGCCAGGTGACCCACCAGGTTGGATGTGTCCAGTCCCGACAGTTCTTCTTCACCCACCGAGAAGGCAATGACCGGAATATCGTCCGCCGAGATGCCAGCAGCGGCCAGTTCTTTGTAGAAACCGATGTTGGCGTCACCGTTGATAGTCGAGATCACCCCGACCTTCTTGCCATCAGCGCCCAGCGCCACAACGTCAGCAACGATCTTGGACCAGTCCGAGTGTCCAAACGGCGTGTAGTTGACGAAGATATCACTGTCGGCGACGCCTTTTTCCTGCAGATAGGCCTCAAGAATATTGTTGGTGGTACGCGGATAGACGTAGTCAGTGCCCAGCAGTGCGAATTTTTCCACGCCCAGTTCCTCGAGGAAGTAATCCGTGGCCGGGATTGCCTGCTGATTTGGCGCAGCGCCGGTATAGAATACGTTCTTCGAGCTTTCTTCGCCTTCGTATTGAACCGGGTAGAACAGCAACCCGTTCAACTCTTCGATCACCGGCAGAACCGATTTACGCGACACCGAAGTCCAGTTGCCGAAGATAACATCAACCTCGTGTACCGAGATCAGTTCGCGAGCCTTTTCAGCGAACAGCGGCCAATCCGAGGCCGGATCGACAACCACCGCTTCCAGCTGCTTGCCCAGCAAGCCACCTTTGGCGTTTTGCTCTTCGATTAACATCAGCATGGTGTCTTTCAGCGTCGTTTCCGAAATCGCCATGGTGCCGGACAGCGAGTGCAGAACGCCAACTTTGATGGTGTCACCGGCCAGTGCAGCGCCAGACATCACGCTAAGGGCCAACACGCTGGCGGCGGTTTTCTTTAGAAAAGTCATAGTATCTCCCCGGGCAGAGCGCGCAGCTATGCTTGCCTTTTTCAGGCGGCACCACTACGTCAACCCTGCAACGTTTGTTGCAAATCGTGTGGCGGCCGCCTCGAGGTCCAATTCGTTTGGTCGTCACACACCTATTGGCCAAGATCACAAACATCGCTGTGCCCTCGGTCGCACCAGAGGTTCCGTTTGACCGGGCGATTGGCAACTGCAGCAATCTTAAATTCGCAGGCAAAATTACAAATGACCAATAAGTAGGCGAATAATTCTAGTTGCGCTCAATTATTGCCCACTCGCCTTTTACGACCCCATCCGCACCACTCGATTTCTAGTGATCGCCGATTTGATGTGCTCAATATCCTGTCAAGAACCAAGGAATTGAGGACACGGGTATCACCATCCGTCAGGACATAACCCCAGCCGAAGCGATCAGCGATCAACCCCGTGCCATTGGCGCGGCGCGGGTTGTTGCGCAGCGCCAGAGGGGCCAGACTCGTCTGGCCAACCTGCGCCAAGCCGGCGCGCTGAAACTGTTGTTTCCGCAAAAGACCCCGGGGCTTGAGGCGGTCATGATCAACACGGCCGGCGGCATAACCGGCGGCGACCGCTTTTCCCTGACGGCCGAGGCTGGCGAGGCCTGCCATTTGACCCTGACCACCCAGGCAGCCGAGCGGATCTATCGCGCCCTGCCGGGGCAAATCGGGCAAATGGACACCCGCCTGCGGGTCGGCGCGGGCGCGCGTCTGAACTGGATGCCGCAGGAAACCATTCTGTATAACACCTCTGCCTATCGGCGCAGTCTAACGGCAGATCTGGCAACAGACAGCGAGTTGCTGCTGGTCGAGCCGCTGGTCTTTGGTCGCATTGCCATGGGCGAGGTCCTAAGCGACGCGCATTTCCTGGACCGCATCGATATTCGCCGCAACGGACGGCGTCTGTATTATGATGCTGTGCGGCTGGACGGTGACATCGCTGCCAAACTGGCCCGCCCGGCAGTGGCCAATGGGGCCCAATCCATGGCCAACCTGATATTCTGCGCACCGGATGCTGCACGCCACCTGGCCTTTATCCGCGCCGCCCTGCCCAACACCGGAGGCGTGTCACTGATTGGCGATGACCTGCTGGTGATGCGGCTGCTGGCTGTGGACAGCTATGAACTGCGCAAATCGCTTTTACCCATTCTTGAGCGGCTGACCGACAACGGGCTGCCGCGCTGCTGGAGACTTTGACATGAACCTGACCCCTCGCGAAAAAGACAAGCTGCTGATCGCCATGGCTGCCGAGGTGGCCCGCAAGCGATTGGCCCGTGGTGTCAAGCTGAACTACCCCGAGGCAATTGCGCTGATCACCGACGCCGTCGTCGAAGGCGCGCGTGATGGGCGGTCCGTAGCCGACATGATGGAGGCCGGTGCCGAAATCATCACACTCGAGCAATGCATGGACGGCATCGCCGAAATGATCCCCGATGTTCAGATCGAGGCCACCTTTCCCGACGGCACCAAACTGGTCACCGTTCACAACCCCATTCGATAAGGACACTGCGATGAAAACTCTTTCACTTCTACCCCTGCTTGCTTTTGCCTCCCCTGCTCTGGCGCATGGCGGCGCACATCTCCATCCGCACGCAGCCAATAGCTGGCTGCCGGTGGTGCTGGGTCTGGCCGTCATTCTCGGTGCTGCGACACTGGCTTACATCCAGAGAAACCGCCCGTGATTCCCGGAGAGCTGCTGACGGCTGACGGCGAGTTGGTCCTGAACGAGGGCGCCAAATCTATGGCCTTGATGGTGGCCAATACCGGCGATCGGCCGGTGCAGGTGGGCAGTCACTATCATTTCGCCGAAAGCAACCCGTCGTTGGCGTTTGACCGTGAGGCCGCCCATGGCACGCGATTGGACATCGCAGCTGGCACTGCAGTGCGGTTTGAGCCCGGTCAGCGCCGCGAGGTGAACCTGATCCCTATTTCAGGGGCACGCCGCGTGTATGGGTTTAATCAAAAAGTCATGGGGGCGCTTTAGGGGCACTGGCCCTTAGATTGCAGACATAAATAGCAATTCTTGGCGTTATGCCGCCGCTCAGGAGATCTCAATGCCCACCAAGATCAAACGTTCTGACTATGCCGCGATGTATGGGCCGACAACCGGCGACCGTTTGCGCCTTGCCGATACCGACCTGATCATCGAGGTTGAACACGACCTGACCACTTACGGCGAAGAGGTCAAATTTGGCGGCGGCAAGGTGATCCGCGATGGCATGGGGCAGTCGCAGATCACGCGCGCCGATGGGGCGATGGATACGGTGATTACCAATGCACTGATTGTTGATCACTCGGGTATCTTCAAGGCTGATGTGGGGCTAAAGGACGGGCGGATTGCCAAGTTGGGCAAGGCTGGCAACCCGGATACCCAGCCCGGTGTGGATATCATCATCGGTCCCGGCACCGAGATCATTGCCGGTGAAGGCAAAATCCTGACCGCAGGCGGCTTTGACAGCCACATCCATTTCATCTGCCCGCAACAAATCGACGACGCGCTGCATTCAGGCCTGACCACCATGCTGGGCGGTGGCACCGGGCCGGCCCATGGCACTTTGGCTACCACCTGCACTCCCGGTGCCTGGCACCTTGGTCGTATGATGCAAGCCGCAGATGCGTTGCCGATGAACCTGGCCTTTGCTGGCAAGGGCAACGCCAGCCTGCCTTTTGCACTGGAAGAACAAGTGAAGGCCGGCGCCTGTGCGCTGAAACTGCACGAGGATTGGGGCACCACACCTGCGAGTATCGATTGCTGCCTGGGCGTGGCTGATGCGATGGACGTGCAGGTGATGATCCACACCGACACCCTGAACGAGTCCGGTTTTGTCGAACATACGCTCAACGCCATGAAGGGCCGCACCATCCATGCCTTTCACACCGAGGGCGCGGGTGGCGGGCATGCGCCGGACATCATCAAGATCTGTGGCGAAGAACACGTGTTGCCTTCGTCCACCAACCCAACACGGCCCTTCACCGTCAACACGCTGGAAGAACATCTGGACATGTTGATGGTCTGCCACCACCTGGACAAGTCGATCCCCGAGGATGTTGCCTTTGCCGAAAGCCGCATCCGGCGCGAAACCATTGCCGCCGAGGACATCCTGCACGACATGGGCGCGTTCTCTATCATTGCGTCGGACAGTCAGGCGATGGGCCGTGTGGGCGAGGTGCTGATCCGCACCTGGCAGACCGCCGACAAGATGAAGAAACAGCGCGGCCGACTACCTGACGAGATCGGCGAGAACGACAATTTTCGGGTCCGCCGTTATATTGCCAAATATACCATCAACCCGGCCATCGCCCATGGCATTGCCCATGAGATCGGCAGTATCGCCGAAGGCAAACGCGCCGATCTGGTGCTGTGGAACCCGGCATTCTTTGGGGTAAAGCCAGATATGGTGCTGATGGCTGGCACCATCATCTGCGCACAGATGGGTGACCCGAATGCATCGATCCCGACGCCACAACCGGTCTACAGCCGCCCGATGTTTGGCGCCTATGGGCGCTCGCTGGAAAACAGCGCCGTGACCTTTGTCTCAGCGGCGGCGCAGGCGGACGGTATCCGCGACAAGCTGGGCCTAGCCAAGCAGACCGTGGCAGTGCGCAACACCCGCAATATCGGCAAATCAGATCTGATCCTGAACAATGCCACACCTGAGATGGAAGTGAACCCTGAAACCTATGAAGTGCGCGCCGATGGAGAGCTACTCACCTGTCAGCCCGCCAAAGTGCTGCCAATGGCACAGCGCTACTTCCTATTCTAAGAGATTGAATATGCATAATTTTAAACGTGGCATGTGCTCAGCGCATGGCGGGGCTTCCAAGTCAACACTGGTGCATGCTGCACATGCAGCATACTCCTGTGATCAACGGAACATGATCACAAATTCAGGAGTAAGCTCCAATGTCCATCGCAGTAACAGCACAGACCCTATCAACCTGGTCCCCACTCGCTGTTCTCAAACGCAGCCTGTCGGCCATCTTTACCGGTCTCGTCAATGTCGCCGAAGCCAACTCGCGGTATCACGAAGTTCAAAACCTGCAGGCGATGAGCGACGAGCAACTGGCGAAAAAAGGCCTGAAGCGCGACGACATCGTCATGCACGTGTTTGGTCACTGGATGTAAGCTCTCATCAAGGGGCGCCATCATGAGCGCCCCGTCGATGACCTGCCGTGTCTATCACGGCCATGCGCATGACCCGGCCCCGGTTGATCGGGTCGTGCTAGACTACAACGCCCGTTTTTTGCGCCGCAAAGTGCTGACCACCGAGGGTGGCGAGACGGTGCTGGTCGACCTGCCCCAAACCACTTCGCTGGATCACAGTGGGGTGCTGCTGCTGGAAAACGGTGGCGAGATCGAGGTGATCGCAGCGCCAGAAAAGCTGTTGCAGATAACCGGTGACGATTTGATCCGGCTGGCCTGGCACATTGGCAACCGCCACACCCCCTGTCAGATAGAGCCCAACCGCCTGCTTATCCAGTATGACCACGTCATCCACGTCATGCTGAAACTATTGGACGCATCTCTTACCCAAGTGACCGAGGCCTTTACCCCCGAAGGTGGCGCCTATGGGCATGGGCGCACCCATTCGCATGCGCATTGATCCAAACCTAACCTTGTTGCAGCAATGGCTGTCGCCCGCCTACCCGGTGGGGGCTTTCGCTTATTCCCATGGTTTCGAGGCCGCAGTGGCATCCGGGGCTATTGAAGGGGCGAATGATCTAAGGGTCTGGCTACAGGACCTGCTGACCCATGGGGCCGGCAATAGTGATCCGATCCTGCTGGTCGCAGCCTATCACAGCGAAGATGCCGAGACGCTGCTGGACATCGATCAGCTGGCGCGGGTCTTTGCCCCCTCCAAAGAGCGGCTGGCCGAGACTGCGCAACAAGGCACGGCATTTTGCCAAACGACAGCGGCGATATCCGGCCATGATATGCCCGACCTGACCTACCCGGTCGGAATTGGCTATGCTGCCCAGTTGCACAAACTGCCACTGGACATGACCACGCATATGTTTGTGCACTCATTCATTTCCAACCTGGTGGCTGCAGCGCAGCGATTGATGCCAGTCGGTCAAGTCGAAGGACAGCGCATTCTGGCTGAGATGGCGCCGATGATAGAACAGTCGGCACAGGATGCACTTACGTCGGAAAACACCGATCTCAGCGGGTCCTGCTTTCTGGCCGATATCGCATCGATGCAACACGAAACTCAATACTCAAGGATGTTCCGCTCATGAGCACTTTCAACGGCCCATTGCGCATTGGCATCGGCGGCCCTGTCGGGGCTGGCAAGACCACCCTGACCGCCGCACTGGCGCGCGTTTTGACACAGACCCACTCAGTCGGGGTCATCACCAATGACATTTACACGCAGGAAGACGCCGAGGCGCTGATGCGCATGCAGGTGCTGCCGCAGGACCGGGTGATTGGCGTGGAGACCGGCGGCTGTCCGCATACCGCGATTCGCGAGGATGCCTCGATCAATCTGGCCGCCATTGCCGAGATGCAGCGCAGGCATCCCGACCTTGAGATCGTGCTGATCGAAAGCGGCGGTGACAATCTGTCAGCGACTTTTAGTCCGGAACTGGCGGATGTAACCCTCTATGTCATCGACGTTGCCGCAGGCGAGGAAATCCCACGCAAAGGTGGCCCCGCCATTACCCGGTCAGATGTGCTGGTGATCAACAAAATAGACCTTGCCCCGTATGTCGGCGCTTCGCTAGACGTCATGGACAGAGATGCAAAGCGGATGCGCGGTGACGGGCCGTTTTTCTTTGCCAGCCTGAAACACAACAAAGGGGTCTCGGACATTATCGATGCACTGGCAGAGATCGGCGGTTTTTCAACAGGCTGATCCACTCTGGATCAGCCCCTTGTTAAGCTCCGGCTGGTTTAAACACCACCTGGGTTCAGCAGTCGCCGCCCGAGCACAGCTGATCCTTGACCAATGGACCGACTTTGCCAAAATCCATCTGGCCGGTGTATTTCGACTTTAGGGCGCCCATGACTTTGCCCATGTCGCGGATCGAATTGGCACCGGTTCCGGCGACAGCGGCGCGAATGGCGTCAACCACCTCATCCTCGGCCAATTGCTTGGGCAGGAATTCCTCGATGATGGCAATTTCCTCAAGCTCTCGCTCGGCCAGATCCAAACGGCCGCCCTCTTCGTAGGCGCGCGCACTTTCGTTGCGCTGTTTGGTCATCTTGCTGAGAATCGCCAAGATATCACTATCGGCAATGGTGATCTCTTCGCCATCACCACGTGCGGCAATTTCCATGTCCTTGATCGCAGCATTGATCAGGCGCAACGTCGCCAGGCGGCTTGCTGCCCGGTCTTTCATTGCTTGCTTCAGAGCCGTGTTGACTCGTGTGCGCATATCCATTGTGTATTCCATCCCCATGGCGTTGGAACCCATAGCCATAACCAAACATCTGTCCCTAGACAAGACCGCCCAGTTAAAGCTGACGCCATGGAACGCTTTGCGATGGTGCCTTAGGCCGGGCTTGACCCGACTGGGCCCTGCCCTTAAGAACCCATGAATTTATCCCACATGGAGACTCGCGCAATGGCCGATACTGCCTCGTTCAAGCCCACCGCATGCCTGGCTATGGCTGATGGTACAGTGTTTTATGGCGCTGGTTTTGGCGCCACTGGACAAACCGTTGCCGAGCTCTGCTTTAACACCGCAATGACCGGCTACCAAGAGATCATGACGGATCCGTCATATGCTGGTCAAATCGTCACCTTCACTTTCCCTCATATCGGTAACACAGGTGTGACGCCGGAAGATGACGAAACCGGCAATCCAGTGGCTGCAGGCATGGTGGTCAAGTGGGATCCGACCTTGGCCAGCAACTGGCGCAGCACTGAAGAATTGAAAGACTGGCTGACCCGGACAGGGCGCATTGCCATCGGCGGTATCGACACCCGCCGCCTGACCCGCGAGATCCGGCGGCAAGGGGCGCCGCATGTGGCACTGGCACATGATCCTGACGGAAATTTCGATGTCGAGGCTCTGGTGGCTTCCGCCCGCGCTTGGGCTGGGCTGGAAGGCATGGATCTGGCAAAAGAGGTCACCTGCGCGCAAAGCTATCGCTGGAATGAGATGCGGTGGGCTTGGCCTGATGGCTACCCCAAGCAGACGAACCCAGCACACAAAGTTGTCGCGATCGACTATGGCGCCAAGCGCAACATCCTGCGGTGCCTGGCTTCGGCTGGATGTGATGTCACCGTGTTGCCCGCCACTGCCACCGCCGAAGAAGTCTTGGCGCATAACCCGGATGGTGTCTTTCTGTCCAATGGCCCTGGCGACCCCGCCGCAACCGGCGAATACGCCGTTCCAATGATCAAGACGATCCTTGATACGACTGAACTGCCGGTCTTTGGTATCTGCCTTGGCCACCAGATGCTGGCACTGGCGCTGGGTGCAAAGACCATAAAAATGAACCACGGCCACCATGGCGCCAACCACCCGGTCAAAGAAATCCAGACTGGCAAGGTCGAGATCACTTCGATGAACCATGGATTCGCCGTTGATGCGCAAACGCTGCCTGAAGGTGTCGTGGAAACTCATGTGTCACTGTTCGATGGGTCAAACTGCGGCATCCGCCTGGATGGCCGTCCGGTATTCTCCGTTCAACAGCACCCCGAGGCCAGCCCCGGTCCACAAGATAGCTTCTACCTGTTTGAACGCTTTGCCGAAGCCATGGCGGCGAGCAACACGGTCGAGGCGTAAGCCAAAAGTAAAACCGCCGTTAATGGCCAGATCAGTTAACTGGCCGTTAACCACCATTGCCCAGGCTGCCAGACAGCAATAGGGGGGAGTGGTGATTTAATGCGGGATCAGTCGGTTCAATTTCGCAAATCCCAGCGCGTATACCCGACGCCGCGCCCCCAACAATTGCTGGGCCGTCACCTTGTTGACAATCATGCAGTCCGGGACACCGATTTATTGCGGGCTCTGGTGCTGCAACGCCACCAGAATGCGCCCCTCGGCCATATTTTGATAAGCCAGGGCTGGGCCAATCAGGATCAGGTGCTAGAGGCCCTGTCGCAACAGCACGGTCTGCAACGGGTCGATCTCTCAAACATCACGGCACATACCCGACTGTTAAACCGCAAACCTGCGCAATTCTGGCTCAAGCATCGGGCTGTACCGTGGTTGTACTCCGGCACTCAACTTGTCGTCGCCATTGCCCACCCTGAGCATTTTGACACCCTAAAGAAGGCGTTGCACGGTAGCTTTGAAACCATCCGGCCAGTACTCGCCGCCGAGGATCAGATCACCACATTCCTGACCACGCATTTTCGCAGGGACCTGGCCTTGGCCGCCAGCACACGTGTCCCCCTGCACAGCAGCAGCCGACGGCGACACAGACCCAGCAGCCTGCTGCCCTTGATGATGCTTGCCACACTCGCCGGGCTAACTGCTTACTCTCCGCGGATAGGTTTTACCCTATGTTGTGTCTTGGCGGTGCTGACGTTAAGCCTGTTCGTTGCATTGAAAATGATCGGATTTCTAGTGCATCTGGCAACGAAGGCTCCTGACAAAAAACCGCCTCTGGCACAACGCGCTCCACAGAAGCCCCTCCGCCTGCCGCGCATTTCGATGCTGGTTCCCCTGTTCCACGAGTCCGAGATCAGCAAGGCCCTGCTGCGACGCCTTAAACGGCTAACATACCCGCGATCCTTGCTAGAAGTGATCCTGGTGCTCGAGGAACACGACGAGATCACCCGGGCTGCACTGGCCAAAGCCACGCTGCCGTCTTGGATAAAAATCGTAACCGTGCCGCAATGCGGTTCTTTGACCACCAAACCCCGTGCCATGAACTATGCGCTCGACTTTTGCCATGGGGACATCATCGGAGTCTGGGATGCCGAGGATGCACCGGCGCGCGGACAGCTGGAACAGGTTGCCCGCACATTTGAAACCGCCGCTGACAATGTTGCCTGTTTGCAGGGCGTATTGGACTATTACAATCCACGCACCAATTGGCTGTCTCGCTGTTTCACCCTGGAATATGCCAGCTGGTTTCGCATTGTCCTGCCGGGGCTTGCACGGCTGGGGCTGGTGATACCGCTGGGTGGCACAACCCTGTTTGTGAAACGCGACGCCCTGGAACGGATGGGCGGATGGGATGCCCATAACGTCACCGAAGACGCTGATCTTGGGGTCCGGCTGTATCGGGCAGGCTACAGAACCAAAATGATCACCACCACGACCCACGAAGAGGCCAATTGCCGCCCCTGGCCCTGGATCCGCCAGAGATCTCGCTGGCTGAAAGGTTTTATGGTGACCTATCTGGTCCACATGCGGCAGCCTAGATTGCTGCTGGCACAGCTGGGCTGGAAACGTTTTCTGGGGTTTCAGGCCTTTTTTCTGGGCAGTGTCGGCCAATTTCTGCTGGCACCATTTCTGTGGTCGTTCTGGCTGATCCTCCTGGGTCTGCCGCATCCCAGCGCAGTGCTGATGCCCACAGGCGTGCTGTTCGGCACCGCTATAATGCTGGTTGTTTTCGAATGCCTTGCAATCTGCATTTCGGTGACTGCGGCTTTTGCCTGCAATAGACGTAGCCTGGCACTTTGGGCGCCCACGATGATACTCTATTTTCCGCTTGGCGCGATGGCAGCCTACAAGGCCCTACACGAACTGATCTGGCACCCGTTCTTCTGGGACAAGACCGCCCATGGTCACAATACTGCAGAACCCGAAAACCCACAGGCGCCGCAATCCTGAATTCATGTCAGGCACCGTTGCCGCCCCGCTGGCCTGCGTCTTGCTTCAATCGGGTCATGAAGGCCGTCGAAATGTGATCATTCAACGCCTGCCCTGCAGCGGCTTCATCGCGGCGCTCAATGGCGCTGACGATATTCTTGTGTTCGCTTTGAGCAATTTCGCCCCGTCCCTTCGCCGCCAAGGATGTTGTGGCCATCAACGCCATTGTGCGGTGCACCAGGTTTAGCTGCTGCACCAAATACCGGTTGTGCGACGCCAGATGGATTTGCTCATGAAAACGCCGGTTTGCCTTGGACAGGGCAATCGGATCGTCCACCAAGGCATCATCGGCGCTTACCATATCCCGCAACACGCTGATCTCTTCCTCGGTGGCATGGCGCGCGGCCAGTTTGGCCGCCAACCCTTCCAGCTCACGGCGAACAATATACAGCTCGGCCATCTGGTTGTGGTCCAGCGAGGCCACGATCAACGAGCGGCCGTCCCGCTCCAGCAGCGATTGCGTCTCAAGCCGTTGCAGGGCCTCGCGGATGGGAGTGCGTGACACACCAAAGCGTTCCGCCAGATCGCTTTCCACCAGTCGGTCATTGGGTTTGTAAACACCAACGTCGATCGCTTCTAGGATCAGGCTATAGGCGTCTTTCTGGTTCGGTCGGCTCTGGCTCATGATCACTCTCACCTTAGGCCCTGTCTCTCTACAGGGCAGATCCCCTTGCAATCAAGCCTTGCGCGGGCTTGTGGGTCAATTCGGCGCGCTAAGATACGCTTTTGTTTGCAAATCCAGCCATCGCTGCCTAAAGCAGAGCCATGGTCAAAGACAGTTTTTCTCACGTAAATCATTGGGTGTTCGATCTGGACAACACCCTCTATCACCCCTCGGCCCGTCTGTTCGATCAGATCGAGGTCAAGATGACACGCTATGTCATGGACGCCCTCAACGTCGATCAGGCCGAGGCCAACCGTTTGCGCAATCTGTACTGGCAGCAGCACGGCACCACCCTGGCGGGATTGATGCGCGAGCATGATTTGGATCCGGTGCCCTATATGATTGAGGTCCATGATATTTCGTTGGATCACCTGCAAACAGATACCCTGCTAGCCGCCGGTATTCGCGCCCTGCCCGGACATAAAATTGTCTATACCAACGGCAGCGCCCCTTATGCGGAACGGGTGCTCGAGGCACGCGGGCTCAGCGGGTTGTTTGATGGCATCTATGGCGTTGAACACGCCGATTATCTGCCCAAACCTGAACAAGCAGCCTTTGAGCAGGTCTTTGCCCAAGCCGGAGTAGCCCCTGCAAGCGCTGCGATGTTCGAAGACGACCCGCGCAATCTGGCCGCGCCACATCTGATGGGCATGCGCACCGTGCATGTTGCTCCAGATCCACATGATGCCGACCACATCGAATACCACACAGATGACCTGGCAGGGTTCTTGCAGCACGTTACCTGACAGCACTCGGCGACGCCGCGCCTCTGCGACGGCTTGCGCCTTGCCATTCCTGTGCTCGACGGCCTAGATCAGACGGAACACTGGAGAGCTGACACATGGCCGATACCTGCGACATCCTGATTTCCGGCGGCGGCATTGCAGGCCTGACCGCGGCCTGCGCCTTTGCCTCGGCTGGCTTTGACGTGATCTGCGTTGACCCGACCGCCCCGGTGACCGAGCGCGATGCTGAAGGTGCAGATCTGCGGACCACCGCATTTTTGCAGCCCGCCCAGTTGTTGTTGCAGCGATGTGGGCTGTGGACCAAGCTGGCCGACCACGCCGCCGCGCTGCAGATCATGCGGATCGTCGATGCCGGCGGTGAACTGCCCGAGCCCCGTGTTATCAAGGATTTCAATGCTTCGGATCTGTCCGAAAATCCCTTTGGCTGGAACCTGCCCAACTGGTTGCTGCGGCGCGAGTTGCTGGCCCGACTGGCAGAACTGCCCAATGTCGACTTCCGCCCTGGTGTTGCCACCACCAGCCTGTTCACACGCACCGCCCAAGCCCGCATCGGGCTAAGTGATGACACCCGTGTCACCGCCACGCTTGTGGTGGCCGCGGACGGCCGCACCTCGCCCATGCGCGAGGCGGCAGGGATATCCGTCAGCACCACCAGATACGGTCAAAAGGCGCTGGCCTTTGCCGTCACCCATACGGTGCCGCATGACAACGTATCAACCGAGGTGCATCGCACCGGCGGGCCGTTCACCATGGTGCCCCTGCCCGATCATAACGGCAGTCCCAGTTCGGCGATTGTCTGGATGGACCGGGGCCCAAAGGCGCTGGACCTTATGGCGCTGCCAACCGAAGAGTTTGAGGCCGCCATGAACCGGCGCTCATGTGGGGTGCTGGGGGATCTGAAACTGGCCTCACGCCGCAGCATCTGGCCGATTATCAGCCAGTGCGCCGAGCGGCTGAATGGCGAACGTCTGGCCCTGATGGCCGAAGCCGCCCATGTGGTGCCGCCCATCGGTGCGCAGGGGTTGAACATGTCGCTGGGTGATTTGGCCTGCCTGTTGGATCTGGCCGAGGCACGCCGCGAGGGCTTGGGCGATGCGCAGATGCTCGAGGCCTATAACAAGGCTCGCCACAGTGAGATCAAACTGCGGGTCAAGGGCATCGACCTGCTGAACCGGACCTCGATGCTTGAGGCACGACCGCTGCGTGATATGCGGGCGGCGGCGCTGAACGCGTTCTATTCCATTGGGCCCATTCGCAAAACATTGATGCGAACCGGGTTGGGCTCCAGTTGACCCTGCAACAGATCAAACGATTTTGTGTCGGACACTGGCAATTGATGCTACTGACCGGGCTGATTTTTGCGCTGTGGTCGACCCCTGTGGTGATCCCGCTGAAAATCCTGATCGTGTTGCTGCACGAGCTGTCTCATGCGGGAATGACCCTGCTGACCGGCGGTGCGGTTGAAAGCCTGTCGATCAATCCGCAACAGGGCGGCGAGGTTCTGTCGCGGGGCGGCAATCGTTTTTTGACCCTCAGCGCCGGCTACTGCGGGTCGCTGATGATCGGCGTGACACTGTTTGTGCTGGCCCTGCGCACCAACTGGGACCGATATGTCATGACCCTGTTGGCCGGGGTGATATTGGTCGCAACCGCCCTATACGTGCGCGAGTTGTTTGCCTTTGCTTTTGGGATAGTGACCGGAGGGCTGATGATCGGCTCTGCCAAGTACATGCCACTCAGCCTGAATGATCTGGTTTTACGGGTCATCGGGCTCAGCAGTATGATTTTTGTGCCCTATGACATCTTCAGCGACACCATTGCCCGATCCTATCTGCGATCAGACGCCCGGATGCTTGCCGAAGAATTCGGCGGCCCCACTTTGTTTTGGGGCGGCGCCTGGTTCGCGATCGCTTTGGCCGTTATCGGCCTGTGTTTGCGTCACGGGTTGGGCCACGACAGCAACATAAAATTGCGTCGCGGCCCGCCAAAAAATCAGAGAACCTGATCCAGTGTCGCCTTAAGCCGAGCGATCGTGCCATCCACATCGTACAGCTTGTCCAGACCAAACAACCCCAGACGGAAGGTCTGAAAATCGTCGGGCTCGTCGCATTGCAGCGGCACACCGGCAGCAATCTGCATACCCTGAGCGGCAAATTTCTTGCCACTGCTGATCTCGCCATCAGAGGTGTAGCTGACCACCACGCCCGGAGCACCAAATCCATCAGCCGCAACCGAGGTCACACCTTTGGCCTTTAGCAGGGCCCGCACGCCGTCGCCCAATGCCCATTGCGCGTCGCGCAGCTTGGCAAATCCATAGTCGCGGGTCTCGGCCATGGTATCGCGAAAGGCGCGCAGGGAATCTGTTGGCATGGTCGCGTGATAGGCATGACCGCCGTTTTCATAGGCCACCATAATCTGGCGCCATTTCTTCAGATCGATAGAGAAACTGTCAGAACTGGTTGTCTCCAACCGCGCTGCGCCGCGCCCGGACAACATCACCAGGCCCGCACAGGGAGAGGCGCTCCAGCCTTTTTGCGGCGCTGAAATCAGCACATCAACCCCGGTTGCCTGCATATCGATCCAGGCACAGCCCGAGGCGATACAGTCCAGCACCATCAGCGCCCCAACCTCATGCGCAGCAGCGGCCATTGCCGTCACATACTCATCCGGCAGGATCACTCCGGCTGCGGTTTCCACATGCGGTGCAAAGACGATACCTGGCTTTTGCTCGCGGATGGCGGCGACCACCTCGTCAATTGGGGCGGGCGCAAAGGGCGCCGGGTTGGCATTGCCAGTTTGACGGGCCTTCATCACGGTGGCCGATGCGGTCAACCCACCGGTTTCAAAAATCTGGCTCCAACGGTACGAGAACCAGCCGTTGCGCACCACCAGCACATCTTCGCCACGGGCGAACTGACGGGCTACAGCCTCCATCGCGTAGGTGCCACCACCGGGGATCAGCGCAACCGCCTCGGCTTTGTAGACGTCCTTTAGCATCGCATTGATGTCCAGCATCACCTGCTGAAACGCCTTGGACATATGATTCAGCGAGCGGTCGGTGAAGACCACTGAAAATTCATCCATCCCATCTGGGTCGACGGTTTGCAAAAGTGCCATTTCTGGTCCTCCAATAAATGTGTTGCCCTACGGCTAACCTCTCTGGGCCCACTTGGTAAAGGGTTCTTTATTCGATCAGATTTCAGCGCCCGTGGCAAAGAACAGGAGCCTCCGGCGGGGATATTTTTGGCCAGATGAAGCCGGACCTGTCAGCCCAATGGTCCGGGGCGGCGTTCTTCACTTAGTAACACATTTGCCTCGACATCGCCCACACCGGGCAAGGTCATGACCCGGCGGCGCAGAACCCGCTCAAAATCCGCGATATCGCGGGCGGTCACCCGCAGGCGATAGTCATACATGCCCAACACATGCTCGACCGTCTGCACTTCGGGGATAGCGCTGACCGCGCGTTCAAAGTCATCCAGGCTGACTCGCCCTTTGGTCGCCAGTTTGACACCCAGAAAAACGGTAACACCAAATCCCAGTTTCTCACGGTCCAGATCAAGGCGGCGGCCCGCAATAATGCCGCTGTCTTGTAACCGTTTTATGCGCCGCCAGGTGGCGGGCTGGCTTAGCCCCAACTTGCGCCCCAACGCCCCCGCAGAGAGGGTGGCATCCTGGCTGAGGGCCAGCAGCAGTTGGCGGTCGGTATCATCGAGTTCATTCACAATGGTAACCCTTCATCGCTTTTGATCCGCGCGACATGCATCAGCGCTTCGATGTCGGCGATATGTGGCAGGGTCAGGATGCCAGCCCGGTAAATCTGCTGATAATGAGCCATATCGCGGGCGATCACTGACAATCGGACATCGACCCGGCCCAGAAAGGTCTGAATTTCGATCACCTCGGGAATGTCCCGCGCGGCCTCGATGAAGTCGTCAAAGGCGCGGGTCTGGGTCTTGTCCAATGTCACCCGCAGGCTGACCTCGACCGCATAGCCAAGTGCGCGCCAATTGATCACCGCATGTTGACCACGCAGCACAGCGCTGTCGCGCAGCTTGTCCAGCCGCCGGGTCAGGCGCGATACAGATACCCCTAAACGATCACCAAGATCCGGAACCGATTGGGCGGGGTCACTTTGCAAGTGGCGCAGTATGCGCCGGTCAAGATCATCAAGCATGATTTAGTCGATAAATGAAAATACTGCGCATGAATAGTCCGAATATTCTCTGGAAATCCCGGAATTTCCTCTCGAACCTTTGAACCGCATCGCTATGATCGCCACAGGTATCAAAAGCAGGCATCAAAACCTGTCATCAAACAAAGAGGACGTGAACATGCGCGTTTATTACGATCGCGATTGCGACATCAACCTGATCAAAGACAAAAAAGTGGCAATCCTGGGCTATGGCTCGCAGGGTCACGCGCACGCACTGAACCTGCGCGATTCCGGCGCCAAGAACCTTGTTGTCGCGCTGCGCGAAGGCTCTGCATCGGCCAAGAAAGCCGAAGGCGAAGGCCTGAAAGTTATGGGCATTGCAGAAGCTGCTGCCTGGTGTGACGTGATCATGTTCACCATGCCTGATGAGCTGCAGGCTGAAACCTACAAGAAATACGTCCACGACAACATCAAGCCCGGCTCGGCCATCGCATTTGCCCATGGCCTGAACGTCCACTTTGGCTTGATTGAGCCAAAAGAAGGCGTCGACGTGATCATGATGGCGCCAAAGGGCCCAGGTCACACCGTGCGCGGCGAATACACCAAAGGCGGCGGCGTGCCTTGCCTGGTTGCCGTTGACAAAGATGCAACCGGCAAAGCGCTGGAAATTGGCCTGTCCTACTGTTCCGCCATCGGTGGCGGTCGTTCCGGCATCATCGAAACCAACTTCCGCGAAGAGTGTGAAACCGATCTGTTCGGTGAACAGGCTGTTCTGTGTGGTGGTATCGTTGAGCTGATCCGCATGGGTTTTGAGACCCTGGTCGAAGCCGGTTACGAGCCAGAAATGGCCTATTTCGAGTGCCTGCACGAAACCAAACTGATCGTGGACCTGATCTATGAAGGCGGCATTGCCAACATGGACTACTCAATCTCCAACACAGCCGAATACGGTCAATACGTTTCCGGTCCGCGCATTTTGCCTTACGACGAAACAAAGGCAAACATGAAAGCCGTTCTGAACGACATTCAGTCCGGCAAGTTTGTCCGCGATTTCATGCTGGAAAACGCTGTAGGTCAGCCAACAATCAAGGCATCGCGTCGCGCCAACGACGAGCACCAGATCGAACAGGTTGGTGGCAAACTACGCGCCATGATGCCTTGGATCTCGGCCGGAAAAATGGTCGACAAAGCCAAGAACTAAAACGCGCGGGCGGCCCTGTCGCCCAACCGATACTATTCCTAGGGTGCCCCGGATCGGGGCACCCTTTTCATCTTGAGGCGACGACATGAGTGCATCTGCGGGAACATTGAACTGGATCAAGCTGCTGGCCCTAGGCCTGATCTGGGGCGCGTCTTTCATGTTCATCTCAGTTGCTTTGCGCGATCTGGGGCCGCTGACCATCGTGGCCGGACGTGTCGGGTTGGGCGCATTGATACTGCTGGTCATCATCCGGATGCGGCGCATTGGCCTGCCAAGCCTAAGCGACAGCAACGGGCGTCTTGTCTGGGCGTCAGCCGTCGCAATGGGATTTTTTTCCAGCGCCCTGCCCTTTGCCATGCTCAGCTGGGGTCAGAAATACGTCGCCAGTGGCTTTGCCGGAGTCAGCATGGCCGTCGTACCGCTATTTGTTTTACCGCTGGCCCATTTTCTGGTTCCCGGCGAGCGGTTGACCCTGCGACGTGGCATTTGTTTTCTAATCGGATTTGCCGGCGTTGTAGTATTGATCGGCTTTGATGCCCTCAAACTGATCGGCAGCGACTACGAGGCTCTGGCCCGGATTGCCTGCCTTGGCGCGTCGCTCTGTTATGCCGCCGGAGCAATTATCACCCGACTGTGTCCCAAAACCGATATGCTATCCTTGTCCGCAGCGGCCTTGCTGTCGGCGACAGTCATTATCCTGCCTTTTGCACTGGCGATAGAAGGCCTTCCCGCGATGCCATCGGCAATGTCACTGGCGGCTATTGTCTATCTGGGACTGTTCCCAACAGCCCTGGCGCAGGTGCTGCTGGTTCAGGTCATTCGCGATGCTGGCCCCAGCTTTATGTCGCTGGTCAATTACCAGGTCCCGGTTTGGTCGGTGTTGTTTGGCGTTGTCCTGCTGAACGAGCTATTGCCGCCGCAGCTTTACCTCTCCCTCGTTCTGATCCTGGGTGGCCTGCTTCTAAGTGGCAAACGCCGTCAGGCCTTACCAGGCTGACAGTTCAAAGGTCAGTTTGAAACGCATCAAGGCAACACAGGAAAACAAAACAGAATACAGACGCCTAGACGCTTACGGCTTCCGTAACTGCATCAACCACCGAACCAACAGAGACGTTAAGCAATCCCTCGTCCTCGCATTCGGCCATCACCCGGATCAAAGGTTCGGTGCCTGACTTGCGGATCAGCAAACGACCGTGACCGTTCAAAGCCCGCTCCGCCGAGTGGATCGCCTGCTGAACGGCCTCCACCTCCAGCGGTGTCTGACCCGCTTTAAAGCGTACATTTTTCAACAGTTGCGGCACCGGTTGGAACTGCCGCGCCAAATGCGACGCAGGCTGTTCGGTGCGGACCATCTCGGCCAGGAAGTGCAGCCCGGCCATCAAGCCATCACCGGTGGTGGCATGGTCTGACATCACAATATGGCCGGACTGTTCGCCACCCAGATTATAGCCACCGCTGCGCATCCGTTCGACCACGTAACGGTCGCCAACGGCGGTGCGTTCCAACCCGATGTTGCGATCATTCAGAAACCGTTCCAGACCCAGGTTAGACATAACGGTGGACACCAGCGCATTGCCGGCCAGCAGACCCTTCTCTGCCCAGCGTGAGGCCAGCAGCCCCATCAACTGATCGCCGTCGG
Organism: Parasedimentitalea marina; assembly: GCF_004006175.1. Classification (GTDB taxonomy): domain Bacteria; phylum Pseudomonadota; class Alphaproteobacteria; order Rhodobacterales; family Rhodobacteraceae; genus Parasedimentitalea; species Parasedimentitalea marina. The sequence goes on along the minus strand of NZ_CP033219.1, from coordinate 931,453 downwards.
CAACGGCACCCGTTTCATCAATCAGGATCACCCGGTCCGCATCGCCATCCAGGCAAATCCCCACATGGGCACCGTGGGCCACAACGGCCTCGGCTGCGGTTTGCGGATGGGTCGAGCCACATCCCCGGTTGATATTGACGCCGTCCGGCGACACGCCAATTGGCACCACCTCGGCGCCCAGTTCCCACAGAATTTCCGGTGCGGCACGATAGGCGGCCCCATTGGCGCAGTCGACAACCACTTTCAATCCGTCAAACCGGATATCCCGGGGCAGTGAGCTTTTGACCCGCTCACCATAGCGGAACCGCGCGTCATCGATCCGCTTGGCCCGGCCAATGTTGGCCGTCTGGGCAGGTTCAACGCCGGCTTCTATCAGAGCTTCCAGTTCCATCTCGGCGCTATCTGACAGTTTAAAACCGTCAGGTCCGAAAAACTTGATACCGTTGTCCTCGGCTGGATTGTGGCTGGCCGAGATCATCACCCCCAAATCCGCGCGCATAGAGCGGGTCATCAGACCTACGGCAGGCGTCGGCACTGGCCCCATCAGAAGCACGTTCATGCCCGTGGATGTCAGCCCCGCAGTCAGCGCATTTTCAAACATATAGCCAGACAAGCGGGTGTCCTTGCCAATCACCACCCGGTGCACACCCGAGGCATCTCGCCGGAAATACCGTCCCACAGCTGCACCAATGCGCAGGGCCATTTCTGCCGTCATAGGATGAATATTGGCCGTGCCCCGCACGCCGTCTGTACCGAATAGTTTGCGCATTGTAGTCTTTCTTGTCGGGCCTTAACGGGCTGCCTGCCAAAGCCGCACCGCCTGCGCCGTTGCGGCGACATCATGTACCCTAAGGAATTGCACGCCTTGGGCCAGGGCCGCAAGGCCTACGGCGATTGACCCCGGAGCCCGCGCTGTAGCCTGCGGTTCTTTGCCGATTGTCCCGATGAAACCCTTGCGGGAGACACCCAGCAGGATCGGGCAGCCCAGCGCGTGAAATATTGCTATGCCACGCAACAGCGCCAGATTGTGGTCAAGTGTTTTACCAAACCCAATGCCCGGATCGATAACAATCTGATCGCGCAACACGCCCACCGCCTCAAGCCGGTCGATCTGGGCAGCAAGGAAATCATAGACATCCAGAAGTACATCTTCGTAGATGGGTTCGTCCTGCATCGTGGCCGGATCACCCTGGGCATGCATGATACATACAGGCACACCGGCCTGTGCCACCAAAGGCGCCAGCGCCGTGTCAAAGGTAAATCCCGAGACGTCATTGACCAGATTTGCCCCCGAAGACAGAGCCTCGGCGGCGACGGGCGCCTTGCGGGTATCAATCGAAATGGCAACCCCAGTGGCAGCGCTGAGTGCAGCAATAACCGGCGCCGTGCGCGAAATCTCGTCGTCTTCTGAGACATAGGCAGCCCCAGGACGCGTGGATTCACCGCCAATATCGATAAGACTGGCGCCATCCGATATCATTTGCCGGGCCGCAGCGACCGCCGCGCCCAGTTCATCATACTGACCGCCATCGGAAAAACTGTCCGGCGTAACGTTTAAAATCCCCATCAGCTGTGGTTGGCCCAGATCCAGACCTGCTATGGTCGGTCGGTGCCCAGACAGACGGCGCAGGGTCTGCTCGGGCACCAGCCCTGCAGGAATGATGCGCGACGGAGAGCGCCGGTCAAGAGCCTCGACATGGGTAAACCACAACGATCCACCAGCCAGTTCAACCGCCCCCTCAGGACGGGCATCGCCCTGCTGAAGAAGAGGGCGGTAATAGGTCATATCGTAGCTTGATCCACAGACACAGCGCGCAAGGGTACACTTGGATTTTCTGGCAGGTCAGCGCCAATTACAATCAGCTCTCCGGCCCCTAGGGTCGCTGCGAACCAAACTGCCAGTTCCACCGGTTGGGACGGTGCCGCCGAAGGGCCATCAACCGCATCGAGAACAATTTTGGACGGAGCCCAAACACTGATCTGGCCGTTTTTCATTGCCCAATCCAGCTCGGTCCGGGTGGAAACGACCACGCAGCGATCGTCATGCGCGGCCAGACGCCAGGCGTTTTGTTCAATCGCCAGCAAATCGATCCGCCGTTCGGTCATTTTGTGACCAGTCCGTGGCACCTCCAATCCGTGCGCCCCGACGCACAGAATCAACGGCCGTTGGCGACATTGCATCTGGTCGATCCAGCCGGAAAAATTGTCGCTGTCGATTGCCCCATTGCTGAGATAAAGAAGCCGCGGATGCGGCGGCTCTTCCACTTCCGCATCATGGTCAACTTGATCGCGTGAGCGGACAATCTCAACTCCAAGCGCGCCGGGACCACGATCCAGTTTTTCGATCCGCACAAAGGCCCGCACGGCCTGCGGCTCCAGCAGGATACGCTCAGCGACCCGGTCAGCCAGCGTTTCCAGCAGGTTCAGCCGCTCATCCGCCAGCTCATGTGCAATGGCCTCGGTGACGCGGTCATAGGACAGAATGCGATCCACATCATCGTCCACATCATCGGGCAGCGGTTCGACTTCGACCACCACGTTAAAACAGATCCGCTGGGTGGTACCGCGCTCAGCTTGGAACGCACCTATTTCAACGTCAACGATATGGTTGCGCAGCGAAATACGATCCAAGACCCGACCGGTTGCCATTGCGGCTGCACGTTCGGATGGATGTTCAAACGCAAGACGTATTTCTGAACTCATGGGATCGTGCCTTTGGCTATCAATAGCAGAAGATGGTAATACACATTAGGCGATGCGGGGCTGAAAAACAGCCCCACTTGCGTCCTGACTCTGGTGAAATGCGTCACCCGGGAAGTTACACTGCAATCTTTGTTGAGGTAACCGTAGCGCTTTATTCGCTAGACGCCGTGCGATACCGCTCGTCACGGTAGAACAGATGCACGCCAATTTGGGCCGTGTTTGTAAACACCCGGCTCCAGCGCGGCCGTACAGCCGTGGTATGATAATAAGTGGCCCCATCCGTCAGCTCTTCCTGGACGCCATCCAAAACCGCACGCGCAACTTTGGCAACCCGCGCATAGGCCTGACGTTCACCAATTACCTCGGTCCGCCCATCACAGTTATAACTGAACTGACATTGATTAAGACGCCCCGTGCCCTGCTTGACAACGCCGCAGACAGAGTTCGGAAATTGAGCGCTTTTGACCCGGTTCAGGATCACTTCGGCCACGGCAAATTGTCCCTTTACAGCCTCGCCGCGTGCCTCAAAGTAAAGCGCCTGCGCAAGACACTCAAAATTTGCGTCACCGGCGGCTGCAGGCTGGGCATCCAGCCAGGTTGTGGAATAACTCATCTGCTTTGTTTTGGCGGGCTTGCGTCCAAAGAACAAAAAACCACCCGAACGCTGCCTGGAGGTTGACGTTTGAGTCGATTGATCGCGTTGGAACAGGCGCCCCAGCGCAGTCTCAGCAATGGCCGCACCGGGCGAAGCCAAAGTCACCGCAACACAGGCGGCCAATACAAAAGATCTCATTTTGAGATACCCCCAGGTACCGGATGGTCGCGCCAACCGTCCATTCATGCGCGGGGTTCACCTACCCTAATGTCTGGAAAAGGTCCAGTTTTCCTAAAATATGCAACTCAGAACAGAGATCTAACAAGAGATTAACCCCTCTAGCACGTATTCGAAACAGCCCTGATTTCACTAAATCTAGGCGGAGGCTGGGAGCTCTCCCGCTAACATATGTGCAATCGCCAATTGAGCTGCGGCCAATCGCGCCACTGGCACCCGAAAGGGTGAACAGGACACATAATCGAATCCAGCAGCCCGGCAGAAGGCAATCGATTCGGGGTTACCGCCATGTTCGCCGCAGATTGACAGGGTCACGCCGGGGTTGCTCTCGCGGCCCCGTTGCACTCCAAGCTTCAACAATTCGCCGACCCCTTCAACGTCCAGAACATGGAACGGGTCTTCGGCAAACACCTCTTGGCGTACATAATCGGACATGAAACGACCAGCATCATCGCGCGACAATCCATAGGTCATCTGAGTAAGGTCATTGGTCCCAAAACTCAGAAACGCCGTGTGCGGTGCGATATCCGCAGCCCGCAACGCCGCGCGCGGTGTTTCGACCATAACACCAAGCCGAAAATCGAATTCCACTCCACGTTCAGATTTCACCGCCGCCGCCACGGCATCAATGCGGGCCTTGACCAGTTCCACCTCACGCTTGGCTGATACCAATGGGATCATGATTTCCGGCACCACCGGCGCCCCCTCTTTCGAGGCATCCAGCGCAGCTTCGAAAATAGCCCGGGCCTGCATGTCATAGATCTCGGGGACCGTGACCCCCAGCCGCACACCGCGCAGACCCAGCATTGGGTTGTACTCACCCATTTCCTCGACCCGGCGGGTGACATCACGGACTGGAATCCCCAGTGCCTCGGACAGCTCTCGCTGGCCAGTCCGGGTGGTGGGCAGGAATTCATGCAACGGCGGATCAAACAAGCGAATACAGACCGGCATTCCGGCCATAATGCGGAACAGCTCATAAAAATCGCCACGCTGCATCGGCAACAATCGCGCCAGTACTGCCGCTCGCCCGAACGAGGTCTCGGCAAAAATCATCTCGCGCATCACCGTCAGGCGACCCGGTTCAAAGAACATGTGCTCGGTACGGCACAGGCCAATACCCTGCGCATCGAAATTGCGCGCCAGTTGCGCATCCGCCGGGGTATCAGCATTGGCCCGAATGCCAATGTCGCGCTCGGCATCTGCCCAGCCCATCAGGGTCTGAAACGCATCATCCAGAGCCGCCTCCAGCATGGCAGGTTGCCCAGCCAGAACCTCTCCCGAGCTGCCATCGATGGTGACAATATCCCCCGCTTTGAATACCCGGCCCTCAGTGGTGACCAGCTGCTTTTCCTTGCTGAGAAACTTCAAGCTTGAGGCCCCAACGATACAGGGCAGCCCCAGGCCACGGCCAATCACTGCCGCATGGCTGGTGATGCCGCCCTTTTCAGTCAGCACCGCCACTGCCGCATGCATGCCACGAATATCCTCAGGCGAAGTCTCGCGGCGCACCAGAATACAGGGCTCCCGCCGCGACGCGCTGGCCTGAGCCTCGGCAGCAGTAAAGACCAACCGGCCTGTCGCAGCGCCGGGACTGGCAGCAATTCCAGTGCCAATCACTTCGCGCGTGGCCAATGGGTCCACCTGGCGGTGCAGCAATTCATTCAGCGAATGCGCGTCAATGCGCATCACCGCCTCTTGCGGCGAGATGATGCCATCCTCGGCCAAAGCCACGGCAATTCGCACTGCCGCACGCGCCGAGCGCGCCACCCGTACGCCATCCAGAATATGCACATGGCCATTCTCAATAACAAACTCGACTTGCATCGCTTCCCGCAGACGCTGCCGCATCAGCGCCGCATGCGATTTCAAATCCGCAAAGGCCGCAGGTGCCACATCTGCCAAGGCCGGTCCGCGCGGATCCTGCTCAAGATATAATGCCGCAGCGCCAGCGCCCAAAGCATCACGACCTTGCGATTGGCTGAGATAGCGGCCGGTAATCTGCGGCTTGCCGGTTTGTGAGTTGATCAGCTGCAACACACCTGATCCACATTCACCCTGCCCCAGCCCCGGCACCATTTCCTGCACCACCAGCCCCAGCCCCGCATCTACCGGGGCCCCCTTGGCCTGGCGCAACAACCGTGCTGTGGTCCCATCCCAGGCCCGCGCCATAGAGCGCAACACCGCCGCCAGTTGTTCGCCACGATCCTGTGGAAATGCCTCATCCGTTTCGGCTTCATAGGCCTGCAGAATAAGGCCCAATGCCTCGGGTCCGTCTTCTGAAACCGCGTCAAACACATCCGGGTCCAACCGCGCCACATGCACCGCATAAGACTGCACAAACCGCAAATACAGCGCCGCCGCGGCCTGCGCCCCCATGCTGTCACACAGATCCACATAGCGGGCGTCATTCATGCCCACATTCAGAACCGCCCCAGGCCCCCCCCAATCGGGATCCTCGGATGAAGGTCGCACACAAAGCAAAGCATCGTCAGGAAACTCACCCAGGATCGTCGCCAGTTCCGGCATCTGCCCCTCGGCTATGCCCCTCACAGCATCAAACGACAGGGCTACGGTACAAGGCACCGGCAGGTCCAGCCGCACCAACCGCTGAAGGCACTTGGCTCGCCCGCCATGGGCATTGGCGGCAATCGGGGCATCTGACGTGATCAGCGCCGCAAACGGGATCTCTGGCAATTGTTTCTGCACTGCAGCACCTTTCCTTTGCCCTGCAGCATAAAGCGGTGCGCCCATGGTGCAAGCGCCGAGTGCTGCGTGCAAGCACGCAGCCGACATTGCACGACCAGGGGTCGCGCAATGTCTTTGCCTCCGGCGGGAGTATTTTTGAAAAAGTGAAGGGGCCCCTTGGTGCGCCCAGTTGTTCACCTTTATTTAACTACTCCGGGGTCCGGGGCTGGCCCCGGTCCGGCGAATTCAACCTTCAACCTTCGTCAAATCGGCGACCTGACCACAGATCTGACGAATCTGATGCAGCAAGTTCAAGCGGTTGCGGCGCACCACCTCATTGTCGTCATTCACCTGCACTGCCTCAAAGAACGCATCGATCGGCGCGCGCAGCGCCGCCATGCTGCCCATGGCAGCCGCGAAATCTTCGGCCTCGATGGCTGAAGAGATCGCCCCCTCGTTCAAGGCAAGTGCTTCGAACAGAGCAATTTCGGTTGCATCCTTGGCGAATTTCACATCACCCCCATAGGAGTACTCGACCCCGTCTTTGGTTTCGGCCTGGGTCAGGATGTTGTTGGCGCGTTTATAGCCTTGTAGCAGGTTGGTGCCGTCGTCGGATTTCATGAAATTCTCAAGCGCGCGGGCGCGTTTGACCAGCAGGGTCAGATCATCATTGCCATCCATGGCGATACAGGCGTCAATGACGTCATGGCGGATACCCTGATCGCGCAAGAAGACTTTGAGGCGATCGTGGAAGAAGGAGAGGAGGTTATCGGACAGCTCGCGGTGATAAGCGTCCGAACGCTCGGCGTCGGTTCCCTGATACTTTTCCCTTTCAAAGAAAGATTGCTCAGGAAAGCTACGCACTCCGTCGAAAAACAGCATCGACAGTTTCGCGCGTACATCATTCTCCAACACCAACCGAATAACCCCCAATGCGGCGCGGCGAAGTGCAAATGGATCTTTCGAACCAGTAGGAAGTTCATCAATCGCCCAGAACCCGGTCAGCGTGTCCAGCTTATCTGCCAGCGCCACGGCAACCGAACCCGGCTCGGTTGGCACGTCATCCGATGGGCCCTGTGGCGAATAATGCGCTTCGCAGGCATTGGCCACCTCTTGCGGCAGGCCTGCAGCCTCGGCGTAGTAGCGGCCCATCAGGCCCTGCAACTCGGGGAATTCATAGACCATTTCGGATGACAGATCGGCCTTGGCCACCTTTGCGGCCTGCTCGGCCAGGTCGGGGTCAGCGCCCACGGCCGGGGCAATCTCACGCGCCAGAGCGGCGATGCGGGCGATCCGGTCCGCCTGGGTGCCCAGCTTGTTGTGGAAGGTCACATTGGACAGGGCCTCGGTCCAAGTCTCCATGCCATCCTTGGCGACGCGCAGGTCGTTTTCCCAGAAAAACTTGGCATCGGCCAGACGCGCACTCAGCACCTTTTGATTGCCAGCCAGAATGGTGGCGCCATTGTCCTCAGTGTCGCGGTTGGCGACGGTGACAAAGCGCTCGATCCGGTTGGTTTTTGGATTGCGCACCGAGAAGAACTTCTGGTGCTCGCGCATAGAGGTTTGCAACACTTCCGCAGGCAGCGACAGGAACTCCTCGTCGATTGCGCCCATCAACACCACGGGGTGTTCGACCAGACCGGCGACCTCAGCCAGAAGGCCTTTGTCTTCGACCAGTTCCAACCCGTTGGCAAAGGCCTGATTGCTTGCGTCCTGCCAAATCGCCTCGGCCCGCTCTTCCGGGTCCAGCACCACAAAGGCGCGTTTTAGTTTGGCGGCGTAATCGTCAAAACCGGTGACGGTGAAGGCGTCCGGCGCCATGAACCGGTGCCCACGGGTGCTATTGCCCGCGACAATACCGTCGACATCCAGCGCGACAACCTCGCTGCCGACCTCATCCGACAACATACACAGGATAGAATGAAGCGGACGCACCCATTTCAGCGAACCGGTCCCCCAGCGCATGGACTTGGGCCATGGGAAGTTGCGAATGGTGGCGTCCAGCACTTCGGCGATGATATCTGCCGCCGGGCGGCCGGGCTTTTCAATGCTGGCGAAATAGATCGCGCCCTTGGGGGTGTCACGTTCCACAAGTTGGTCACGGGTCAGACCAGCCCCACGCAAGAAGCCCTCGATCGCTTTGTCAGGTGCACCGACCTTCGGCCCTTTGCGCTCTTCATGCACGGTGGGTGATGCGGCCAGTAGACCGTCAATCGCCAAAGTCAGGCGGCGTGGCGTCGACAGAGCATGGGCGCCCGCATAGGTCAGACCTGCTTCGACCAGGCCATCACTCATCCGCTTTTTCAGATCATCGGCGGCACGGCGTTGCATACGAGCCGGGATTTCCTCGGAAAACAGTTCAATCAGCAGGTCGGGCATCTGGGGTCCTCAGAAGTTCACAATCATCTGGATGACGATGGCATTGGCGATATCAACAAAGAAAGCGGATACAAGGGGCAGCACCACAAAGGCAATAGGCGATGGGCCATAGCGCTTGGTGACCGCGGTCATATTGGCAATGGCCGTGGGGGTTGCGCCCAGCGCAAAGCCACCAAATCCAGCGGCCAGAACGGCGGCGCGGTAGCCACTGCCCAGCATTGGAAACAGCACATAAAGCACAAAGGCAACGGCAAAGGAGGTCTGGGCAGTCATGATCACCACTATCGCCAGCCCCAGTTCGGCAATGGTCCACAGCTGCAACGCCATCAGCGACATCGCCAGAAACGCGCCCAGCGAAAACTCCGAGACCAGCGCCAGGGCTGGCGTACGCGAGACCGCGGCGGCCTTTGGAAACATGAAGCTGCGGATATTGGCGATCAGAATGCCTGCGATCAGGCAGGGCACAAACAACGGCAGCTTTAATCCTGCCGCCTCAATCAGCGCCGATCCGGCATAGCCCAGTATAATGGCAAGGTTCAGGTACAACATCACCCGCATCAGGCTAAGATGGTCGATCTGAGCGGCCGGGGCGCGGTCTTCGTCGGGCAGGCCAACCGTGGCCCCCTCATCCGGTCGCGCCGGGGCCAAATTGTTGCGGGTGATCAGAATGCGCGCCACCGGTCCACCCACCAGCGCCGCCAGAACCAAGCCCAGTGTGGCCACAGCTACACCCAGTTCGGTTGCGCCTGCCAGGCCCGTGGCCGCTGCCACGTCCGGAGCCCAGGCAATTGCCGTGCCGTGACCGCCGATCAGTGACGCCGAGCCAAACAGCACTCCGGCCTGCGCTGGATAGCCAAACAGCACGGCGCCAGCTGCCCCGATAATGTTCTGGGCAATAATGGTCATCAGGGTCAGCACCAACAGGATCAGCAAGGGCTTACCGCCGGCGATCAGGTCACTCAGCCGTGCATTCAGGCCAATACCGGCAAAGAACAGCACCAGAAAGAAATCACGGCTGGCCATCTCAAACTCAACAGCGCGACCGAATCCCAGGTAGATAACCAGCACCACCAGCGCCGCCAGCAAGCCGCCGGTCACCGGTTCGGGAATATTGAACCGGCGCAGGATCTCGACCTGCGCGTTCAACCGCGCGCCCAGCAGAAACACCGCGAACCCAAGGGTCACGGTGAGAAATTCAGGAATGATAAGGGCCATGGTCATATCACACTCCGTCCGCCTGCGGGCTCTGGGTTACTGGCTTGCTACCGGCAGGTCCGGACAGGTCTCGCCCACGACTGTGCCGTCATAGGCCTTTTTGCCGCAATTGTTCAGCTCATGCCAGACGTAGCCTTTGCCGTCATCCGTCACGGCGACAACGCGATCTACACCGTATGAGATATTCTTGACCGACAAGAATGCCGTAGCAGTTCCCGCTTCCAGTTCAGCGCCCAGGGCCTGGGCATCGAAACAGTCAAACCAACCCGGTGCGATACGGGGTTTTTGCCCCTGCAACACAGTATAGGACTGGGCCAGTTCATCGCGGGTCAGTTCAGTTGTAAAGCAGGCACGATAGCGGATCGGAGAGCTGCTGGCGTCAATGGCCTGGAAATCGCCATAGGCTATGGCCCGGCTGTCGTCGCCAGTTTGCGGCACCAGCACCACATCCAGCCCCGGGCGCAGTTTGACCTCTTCATAATAGGCATAGACCTGCAGATAATAGATGGCCGCGCCTGCGCCCACTGCACAGATGACGATAAATGCGGCAAGAAACTTGGCCATTATGAGTGTTGTCCTTTTGGCTGGTATTGCGGGGCATCGCCCCTTTTTGTCTTGTCCAGTCCAAAGGACTGTTCCTGACCGCGATTGCGGTTGCAATGATGACGGACGGACTGAAAGCTCTACTGCCGGGTTTGGCCTGACCCAAAACGGGTTGTAAAAGTAAGATCTGTCGCGGCCCGGCCGACCGGCCGAGCAAAACCAAAGGTCATCGCGACAGCGGTCATCACGCCGCCCAGCCACCTGCTGTAGTCTGCACAAAAGCATCGGCACATTGCTTGGCCAGTGCACGTACCCGGCCAATATAGGCCTGACGTTCGGTGACCGAAATCACGCCGCGCGCATCCAGCAGGTTAAAGATGTGGCTGGCCTTGATGCACTGGTCATAGGCTGGGTGCGCCATGACAATGCGTTTGCCAGTCTTGGGGTCTTCGGCGGGCTGCGACAGGATCGTAGCACATTCGACCTCGGCCTCCTCAAACTGGCGCAGCAGCACTTCGGTATTGGCGGTGTCAAAGTTCCACCGGGCGTATTCTTCCTCGGTCTGCTTGAACACATCGCCATAGGTCAGCGGAATTGGTGCATCCGGGTCGTTGAACGGCATGTCCATGACGTGATCGACACCCAGAACATACATCGCCAGACGTTCCAGCCCATAAGTCAGCTCGCCTGAGACAGGGCTGCAATCATAACCACCAATCTGCTGGAAATAGGTGAACTGGCTGACTTCCATACCGTCACACCAAACTTCCCAACCCAGACCCCAGGCTCCCAGTGTCGGGCTTTCCCAGTCATCCTCGACGAACCGGATGTCGTGCAGCTCCATATTGATGCCAATGGCCGCAAGCGAGCCAAGATACAGCTCTTGCAGATTGGGCGGGCTGGGTTTGATCAGCACCTGATACTGATAAAAGTGCTGCAAGCGGTTGGGATTTTCCCCATAGCGGCCGTCGGTGGGACGGCGTGACGGCTGAACATAGGCGGCAGCCCAGGGTTTTGATCCCAGCGAGCGCAGCGCCGTTGCCGGGTGAAAGGTACCGGCGCCCACTTCCATGTCATAAGGCTGCAACATCGCACAGCCCTTGCTGGCCCAATAGCTCTGAAGCCGCAGGAGGATCTCTTGGAACGAGCGCGGAGCGCCATTGGTCTGGGTCATGTCTGTTTCCCTATTGGGGCTGCAAATGCGCGGTCTTTCCTATGCAAGCCCCCGGTCAGGGTCAACGCCACATGTCAGATGATCTCGCTAAGACACATAAAAAGGCCAGAATATTTCATCTCAAGTCAAAACAACCCAGTTTGAAGCGTCAAGACATGAATTCCCCCTAGCAAGGGGCATTCCCTTTGAGGCGGTAAAATGCTTAATTGCGCTAAAAATTTGACTCCTCAGGGATAAAGGAACCGCAATGAGAACTTTCTTTGCTTCACTGGTGCTGACACTGATGGCACTGGCCGCAACTCTACCGGGAGCGGCGCTGGCTCAGCAAGTCTCACCGGACTCGGTCTGGATTCAGGTCGCAGCCCACCCGTCGCTGAACGATGCCAAAACCCGCGCGGCCTCTCTTTCAGCCCAATTGCCCGATGTAAGTGGCTTTACCCTGGGGGGCGGATGGTATGGCGTTGTGCTGGGCCCTTATAGCCGTGCCGATGCCGAGCGCGCGATGCAGGTCTATCGCAGCCAGGGTCAGATCCCACGCGACAGCTTTATTGCTTTTGGCCGCAACCTGCGCCAGCAATTCTGGCCCGACGGCGTCACCCCGTCCACCGTCCCTGTAACCACCCTGCCCGCAACACTTGAGCCAACCGAAGCTCCGGCCCAGGTAACAGAGGTGATCCCGACGCCAGTTCCTGCCGATGAAACTCCGGCCCAGGCCCGCCGCAGCGAACGCCTGCTAAGCGCAGATGAGCGCAAGGCCTTGCAAATTGCACTTAAAGCGGCTGGTTTTTACAGCTCGGCCATTGACGGGTCGTTTGGCCGTGGCACCCGGGGTTCGATGAATGACTGGCAAGCTGCCAATGGCTATGAGTTGACCGGCATTCTGACAACTCTGCAGCGTCAGGCATTGTTGGATGAATACAACGCGCCGCTGATCTCGGTTGGCATGGCTGCGATGACCAACAGCGATGCAGGCATTACAATGCAACTCCCGACCCGCGAAGTTGCATTCTCCCGCTTCGAGCCCCCCTTTGCGCATTATGACAACAAAGGCGACACTGGAATTCGGGTTCTGTTGATTTCGCAACCCGGCGACAAGCGCACCTTGTATGGACTGTATGATATTCTGCAAACGCTGGAGATCGTCCCCCTGGTTGGGCCCCGTGAACGCGGTTCGGACAGTTTCACCATCGAGGGCCGTGGCAACGGTATCGTCTCTTTCACTCAGGCCAGCCTGAAAAACGGCGAGATCAAAGGATTCACCCTGATCTGGCCAGCCGGTGATGAAGATCGCCGCGCCCGGGTGCTCGCCGAAATGCGCGCCAGCTTTACCCGCATCGATGGTGTTCTGGACCCTGCTGCCGGTGGCGATGCCGAACAAAGCATCGACCTGCTGTCCGGCTTGCAGATCCGCCAGCCAAGGATGTCCCGGTCCGGGTTCTATGTGGACAGCCAAGGGGCAGTCCTGACCACCTCGGACGTTGTGGCCGAATGTACCCGGATAACGCTGGATCATGATTACACAGCCGAGTTGCTCAGTAACGATGCTGCAAATGGTCTGGCCGTGCTGCGTCCCCAAACCCCGTTGGCGCCCATGGCGGTGGCGGAACTAAGCGCCGCCTCACCACGCCTGCAGTCTGAAGTGGCGGTCTCCGGCTACTCCTACGAGGGCATCCTCGGCGCACCGACCCTGACCTGGGGCACCTTGGCTGATATCAAAAGCCTGGACGGAAAGTCCGGTATCGCCCGTTTGGATCTCGCGGCCCAGACCGGCGATGTGGGCGGGCCAGTCCTGGACGGAAGCGGCGCGGTTTTGGGTATGTTGTTGCCTCAGGCAATCGGTACTCAGCAATTGCCGCAAGGTGTCAGCTTTGCTGCCAACGCCGAGGCAATCCGTGTGGTTCTGACCGATGCAGGCCTCACCTCAAGCGATCGCAGCGCCGAAACGACGACTTTAACAAATTCAGCGATGAACCGTCTGATCAACGGTATGACTGTCCTGGTCAGCTGCTGGAACTAAGTCTAAATCTAACCAAACTACACCGGAAACGCCGATACCCAGAGTATCGGCGTTTTTGTTTTAACGCGCCTTTTCAAATGATCATAGGATGCGTGCTGATACGCGCCGGTTAAACTTAAAACGCCTGTATGCGGCCGTCCCAGGTGTGGAAGCAGCCGCTGGTTGCAACATTCAAAACGTCGAACTCGTTTATCAGTCCCTCCGCAGAGTCCTGCACTGTGATTTCACCCTCCTCGCCGCCCATATCCGTGCGCACCCAGCCGGGGTGATAAATCCCAACCGCGATGCCTTCAGGCTGCAAGTCCGCTGCCAGATTGCGTCCGATGCTCAGCGCCGCCGCCTTGGAGGCGCGATAGGCATAACTGCCGCCCGGTGCCCGTGCATGACTGGCCATCTGCGAGGAAATAATTGCAATTTTGGGCTCAGCTGCCAGCCGCAGGCTTGGCAGCAGCGCCTGAACGGTCAAGAAAACCCCGGTGACATTGGTGGCCAGGGTGGTGGCCCAGACTTCGGCACTATACGCCTCTAGCGCCATGTTTTTATCCAGGTAGACCCCGGCATTGCAGACCAGTAAATCCACTGGCTGGCCCTTCATCTGCGCGGCAAACCGCGCTTGCTGACCCGGATCGGTGACGTTCAGCTGGGTGTCGGTGGAATGATCCCGTGCCGTGCCGGTGACCTCATGCCCCGCCTCCCGCAGGCGCATCACAATTTCGCGGCCAATGCCCCGGCTGGATCCTGTCACAACAGCACGCATGTCCCAAATTCCTTATTTATTCTGCTCTTTAGTTGGTCTTGCGGTTGGGCATAAAGGGCAATGGCAGAACCGGAATGCCCTCTTCTATCAGGGCCTTGGCCTCATCTAATTTCGCCTCGCCGTAAATGGCCCGGCCAGGTGCATCCCCGTCATGCATCGCCCGCGCCTGGGTCACGAAATCCTTGCCCACATAGTCCGAGTTATCTTCGACCTTGCGTCGTAAATCAGCCATCGCCTGCTCAGCCTCATTGGCAGGCCTGCTTAACGCGCCCTGTGTCGATGGGTTATGCGCCAGTTGTTCCACTGTGCCGGCCTGCGCTGGTTGTGCGTTGTCCGCCTTGTCCACTGGCAGCACTTCCGGTTCACCACGCCCGGACACCGCTTTACGCCCGGGGCGAACCCTTGGCGTCATGATGGCCTTTTCAACCGATCCGTTGCCACAGATAGCGCAGGATATCAGATCGTTGGCCGCCAATTTGTCATAGGCCGCCGCCGACTGGAACCAGCTGTCAAAGGTATGTCCATCATCGCATTTCAGGGAGTATTGTATCATCTAGGGTTCTCGCGTTGCGCAGCCTGATTAAAGCCCAGATCAGATTAAGATCAAGTGCAATGCACCAATGCTAGAGTGCTGCGGGGCAAAACTCCTGCAAAATGCGCGCCAATTCTGGCTCTTGCACTTTGCCTGCAGCTTTTTTCGGTGAAAACCATTTTCGCTCCCGCTGGCCCTGCTCTGGAAAGTCATCTTCCATTTCAGTAACCGCCAGTGGATAGACCATTACAACAATCGGCAGCGGAGCTGCGCGGCGATGCCGTTTTTGGTAGGAATACAAACCCAGGCATTGCCCCGTTGTCGTCCCCCGCACCCCAGCTTCTTCCCAGGCCTCTTGGACCGCCGCTGCGGCGGGTGTTTGCCCATTCATAGGCCAGCCTTTTGGAATGATCCAACGGCCGGACCTGCGCGAAGTGACCAGCAGGATTTTGTGCTTGCCCTTTTTGTTGACCCGGTAACACAGCGCAGCAAACTGCGTGCGCACGTCCCTTTTATCCGACGTATTTGTGGAAATCGGCAATTGGGTGATCAAGAATTCGGCCTCATTTTAGTCATCACATACTTAGCCTGACTGGCGATGACATCAGGTAAAATATTATGGCGCCAATTTCCAGTGCAGACCTATAGAAACACATATGTCTCACCCTTCAGCCACCGCCGGCTGCAACCGCGCCTGCAATAACTGCACCAAGTCCCGATGCGGAACATCCGCATCAATCGCCAACCGCCGCAGCCCAAAGTGGACCTGGGCCATTTTCTGATAGTAGCCGGAAAAGACATAATTCGTTGTTGCCCCAGCCACCGCTCCCAACACTGGGACTGCCTGGCTCGCCAGCTTCTGCCCCATTACCACACCCAACTTGGGTGCAACCTGAGCAATCAGCTTCTGCATTGCCCCCCCGGACAAACTAAGACGCAGGGTCAAAAAACCCAGATCCGCACCATCATCATGCGCCAGCGGGCCTGCGGCGGAAAACACCCGGATACAGTCAAAAGTGACACTTTCTGCTTCGGGATCGAAGCCATGCTCGGCCGCGACCCCCTGGATGATCCGCAGTAAAAAGGCTGTTGTGGTGGGCAGTTCCACCAGCGCGCCCGGCAGGCCACCCATCCCCCCGGCGGCCCCCATCGCGGCACTCATCACCTGGTTCACACCGGGCTTTTGGTCCGGCACCACACGCCGCGAGCGCACGGCAGCCCCCATAGCCAGTTTCAGCGCCTGTTCCGTCGCACTTCCCAAACCCGCCCGCACTGGTTCAGGCAGGCGTTCCAATAGGTTTTCAGCCTTACCACCCACCAGGTTCAACATTTGCAGGCCCAAGCCCGAGGCATTGCGATAGCGATCAGCCAAAGCATCCAGTTCGGTCTCGGTTTCTTGTGGGGTAAGGGCGCGTGCGGGGGATAGAATTTCGGTCAAATCAGCCTCCTCTATCCCTTAAACATTGGACAGACGGGGGTGAATTTCAACCCTGCCAGCGCCGCACCGTGCCAGAAACATCATCCCACGCCCCGGGTTTCAACGCAAATCCCAACACGCGTAACGGGTTTGTGGGCGGCGGCATTTCAACCCCAGACAGTCGCTCAAACCCGAAGCGCTGATAATACGGGGCATCACCCACCAGCAACACCCGCGCCCAGCCGCTGCTTTCCGCCTTGGCCAGCGAATCACGGATCAGCGAGCCGCCCAGCCCCTCACCCTGGTGGGTGGGATGAACCGCGACGGGGCCCAGCAATAGCGCATCCTTGTCACCGATATGCACCGGCCAGAATCTGATCGCGCCCGCCACAATGCCCAATTCGTCTCGCGCCACCTGGCTCAACCCAGGAACGGGCGCCACATCATCGCGCAACCGGTACGACGACAGCGCCTCGCGGCCCGGCGCAAAGCACAGATCATACAGCGCCTCGACCTCCCAGCGGTCTTGCGGCAGTTCCGCTATCAGCTCGATCACGGCACATGGCCTCCCGCATCCCAACTCAGACTGGCAATCGCCCTAGCACGGGTCTAAGCCTTGGGCAAACAATTGGAGTCACCCATGTTCTATCGCCCCGAGCAGGGCCACGGCCTGCCGCATAACCCCTTCAACGCCATCGTCACCCCGCGCCCCATCGGCTGGATCTCATCCCGGTCGGCTGATGGCACCAACAATCTGGCCCCCTATTCTTTCTTCAACGCCGTCGCCTATGACCCGCCGCAGGTGATGTTCGCCTCGACCAGCGCCAAGCCCGACCAAGAGGGCACCAAGGACAGTGTGGCCAACATTCTTGAAACGGGCGTATTCTGCATCAATATCGTCGAATACGCCATGCGCGATGCCATGAACGCCTCATCCGCCGCCCTGCCCCGCGAGGTCGACGAGTTCGCCCACGCAGGTCTGGAAACTGCGGAATGCAGCACCATCGCCTGCGCCCGCGTCGCTGCCGCCCCGGCCGCTCTGGAATGCAAGCTGACCAAGGTTGTCACCCTGCCCGGCGAGGCCAACCGTGTGGTGTTTGGCGAAGTGGTCGGCGTGCATATGCGCGATGACTGTCTGGTGGATGGCAGTTTTGACGTCACCCGCTATGTACCGCTGGCCCGCATGGGCTACCGTGACTATTCGGCCGTGCGCGAGGTCTTCAGCCTGACCCGCCCGGACGAGTCCTAACGGAAAGACTTATTCTCCACGGATCACAATATTCGGTTCGTCCAGACAAAACCCAAGAATGACAGTTACCGATGTAGGAAATTCGGGACTGTCAAACACCACCTGAGCCCGCCCCCACTGGCTACTCGCGGGCGCGTCACCGTGTGACATGAACGCAGTGCACGCGCCTGCACCCTGACCGATCCAGAATGCATCGTGGCTGCTGCGGTTAGAGTAGTTCCCAGCCAAGCCTGGAATGATCAGTTTGGCAGGGTAGGCATCCACATTGGTAAAAGAGAAAATGGCCGCACCGCCCTCCTCTGCCTCATAGACGATTTGCCCCATGTCACTGTCCCAGACTTCGTCAGCCAATACCGGCACAGACAAAAGGGAGAAGATGGCAGCGAGATGAAATGCATTCATGGGAAACTCCTGATCAGACCAATGCGGAAAGGGTGTCACAATTTCGCCAATGAGGATAGTTATCAATTTTTTGCTGCGTCACCACAGCAGTTGTTCAACTAGAGGCGACATTATGCGGAGCGTTTTTCTGAGCATTTTTTTAGGTTTCATTGCGGCCGTCGCTTGGAGTGATACCGGGCAGATCAAACCCGGCTCAATGCCTGCGGTCTTTGACGCCAACAAGATTAAGGGACTGAGCGGGGACCTTTTTACATTTGATGTGGACGGCACCCTTTCAGATGGGCCACGACAATCAAAAGACGGCCCTGTCGACTATTCGCTACTCCTTAGCGATGACTACATCAAAAAGGAATTCCTGACTTCGGTAATGGAGTGTTCTTCCTGTGAGAACAGCGTGTTCAAATGGCCGAGTAAAGAACTGACAATCAGAATACTTCCTGAACCCGGCGGCACGAAAATTCGAGAGATCTGGAAGATCACTCAACAGTTAAGGAAAACGCTGGACGCCGCTGGATTTTCTACACATCCGGCCGTAAATGCAAAAGAAGCCGATGTTATAATCCTCATTGGCAGTCATAAATATCTGAAAGAAGTGGTTGGGTTTACGAATGATCCTTGTGCTGTGGAATATTACTCTAGCCCCCCTTCGGAGCAGTACCAAAGTACAGAGAACTGGGGTTTCAATGGCCAAGTGTACACCGGAGAATCATGTTTTCTTTCGTTGGCACAACGAAGAACCAAAGGGCAAGTTTTTATACTTCTGCACCCTGGTGACATGGATAGATGTCTTCCTGGCTATTTCGTACGGGCGGCGGGGTTGGGCGCGACCCATGGCTACCTCCCTAGCGTCACCAATGATAAAATGGGGTACAGTTCACCCACGTTGGTAGATTTTTTGTTTCTGGATATCTTGTATTCACCGGACTTCCCGCTCACAGAAGGGCGGGCCAATAGAGCTGGATTTGTATCAACATACTTTGAAAGTGAGAGTTTCGAAGTTCGCATGAGGGATCGAACTGCAAGACAGAATTGAACACAAACCTTAGAAAAAGTATGAGGATAGGACAGTCCTAAAATGAAGAAAAATGGGATTACAAACCTGCTAAAAGAGTTCTGGGTGTTCGGCGACCCCGCCTTGCAAATTCTCTGCTGTATGTTTCCGTTGATGATTGTCTGGAGAAACTACTTTCCGGAGAGTTATTACGGAACGCGGTTTACTATGTTGGGTGAGCTATCAATATTTGTTCTAATGCCTTTCGGTTTTGTTGCGTGTGTTTATGAGTTTTGGAAGCAGAAAAAAGCTTGTGGTAAGAAGTGAGAAGCTGTGTAGACTTCGAGCTAGTTTAAAACCAGTGTGACTAGATATTTTACCAGGCATTCTCCAAACAGATAACCAGAAGGCAATGTCTCACGTCGGGCAGCGTCTTCTTCAACCTGGATCATACAATTGTTGATGGCGGGGCAGCTCAGAATTCGGCAAATGGACGAGTGACTGTACACAAAATGGAGGGCATGATGGACCAGCACCTGTAACCCACGAAAACCCCCACATTTTCCAGTACAGGAGGCTTCATGCCTTACGCCCTGCCCGACGCCAACCGCGTCCATCCCATCACCCTGCCCGATGGCCAACCCCACCTCGGCACCGTTTTTCTGCGCAATGTCGTGGATCACCCAAAGCTCGAGGTCGGCGATTACACCTACGCCTCAGACTTTGATCCGCCATCACCCAGTGGCTGGGCCAACCATCTGGCCCCCTATCTATTCCCGATGTCGCAAGAAACACTGAAGATCGGGCGGTACTGTCAGATCGCCCATGGGGTTCGCTTCATCACCTCCAGTGCCAATCACGCCATGGAGGGGTTGACCTGCTATCCCTTCCCGGTGTTCGATCCAGAACAGATGATCGGTTTTCAACCTGACACCCGCGACACAGTGATCGGCCATGATGTCTGGATCGGCTACGGAGCCATGATCCTGCCCGGCGCCCAAATCGGCAACGGGGCCATCATTGGCGCCGGCGCAGTGGTGCGCGGCACCGTGCCGCCTTATGCCATTGTGACTGGCAACCCCGGCACTGTAGTCAAAAAACGCTTTGAGCAAGCTAAAATCGACCAACTGCTAGAGCTGCAATGGTGGGACTGGCCTGCCGAGCGCGTCGCCGCTGCTCAAAAAGCCCTCCAGACCGGAGACGTGGCTGGCCTAAGATAAAATCGCTGTTTCGGAGCCGCCGTCACCTGATAGCGCAGCGCCAGCTCTGCGGCACCGGGACAGGTTAAATCGCCGAGGGGCCCCGCCCTGCGGGGAGACGGCTATTTCACTTGGCGCGGGGTGGCAGAACTGGCAGCCAGAGCTCAGGTGATGGCGGATCTGACACAGCGTATCGCTGTTTTGGTGAGCCCAAGCCCCCTGACCGTCAAAAGGAAAGGGGCCACCTGAACAAACAGGATGGCCCCTCCACATATTCCAATCAAACAAGCCAGTGTGCGCCGTCAGGCGCACTCCGTTTTGCGAGGGGTCAATGCCCACCCAGAATGCCCGTTTTAACCGAGTAATCAGCGGCGATTTCATAATCAGGGTCATCGTCACTGTCGACCATCAGATGGCCGGCTTTGGACAGTAACTGGTGACAATCCCGGCTCAGATGGCGCAGGGTCAACTTCTTGCCCGCGTCCTCGTACCGCCCTGCCAGTGCCTCAATCGCCTGCAAAGCCGACTGATCAACCACCCGGCTGCGGGCGAAATCAACGATCACACTGTCCGGATCTGCTGTCACGTCAAACAATTCGGTAAACCCATCGGTCGAACCAAAGAACAGTGGACCTTCGATTTCATAGACCCGCGCACCCTTGTCACTTTCCGAGTCGCGGATCACCGCGTGGATACGTCGTGCGTTGTTCCAAGCATAGGCCAGCGCCGAGACGATCACGCCGACAACCACAGCTATCGCCAGATCGGATGCCACGGTCACCACGGTGACCAGAACGATAACAAAGGCATCCATCATCGGCACCCGGCGCAGGATATTCAACGAGTTCCAGGCAAAGGTACCGATCACCACCATGAACATCACACCAACCAATGCCGCCAGTGGGATCTGCTCGATCAAACCAGACGCCGCAACAATGAACAGCAGCAGGAACAGCGCGGCAGCAATGCCGGCGATGCGGGTACGGCCTCCGGATTTCACGTTGATCATCGACTGGCCGATCATTGCGCAGCCGCCCATGCCACCGAAGAAACCGGTCACCATATTTGAGGCCCCCTGTGCGATACATTCCTGACTGGCACCGCCACCCCGTTTGCCGGTAATTTCCCCTACCAGGTTCAGCGTCAGCAGACTTTCGATCAGGCCAATCGCTGCCAGAATAACAGAATAGGGCAGAATGATCTGGAGTGTCTCCCAGTTAAAGGGCGCCAGCGCTGTGCCGTAAATCCCAATACCTTCGCCAAAGGGATTGTGGAACGTTGGCAGCCCCCCTTGAATTGACGCAAGATCGCCGACCCGCGGCACATCCAGGCCAAAGACAATGACGATGGCAGCGACAATGCCGATTCCCGCCAGTGGCGCTGGTATCACCGACGTGATCTTGGGCGTGCCCCAAATGATCACCATAGTCAGCCCAACCAGCCCCAACATCAAAAACAAAGGCAACCCGGTCAACCATTCGGTGCCGCTCGTTCCTGGCACTTTGAATTGAGTCAGCTGTGCCAGAAAAATCACAATGGCCAGCCCATTCACAAATCCCAGCATCACCGGATGTGGTACCAGACGGATGAACTTACCCCAGTGCATTACGCCCGCGAAGATCTGCAAGGCGCCCATGAGAACCACAGTTGCAAACAGATATTCCACCCCGTGTTCTGCGACCAAAGCCACCATCACCACGGCCAGTGCCCCGGTTGCACCTGAGATCATCCCCGGGCGCCCCCCGAACACAGCTGTAATCAGACCAACCATAAAGGCCGCATAAAGACCCACCAGTGGGTGAACCCCCGCAACAAATGCAAAGGCCACAGCCTCGGGTACCAGGGCCAGCGCGACGGTCAATCCCGACAGCAATTCGGTGCGCACTCGGGCCACAGACCAGCCTTCGTCTTGCATGATAGAAAGATTGGGCGGGGACATGTGATTGGCCAATAATGCCAGAGCGGCGCGTTTCATCGTGTTACCTATGTCTTGGGGAATGTGGGGTCGCAGACCGGCCCTAGCGATAAATCGCCTATGATACAAGGCTGCGGTGCGACGGCCCGGCCCAGCCAGATCCGTTTGAGCGGTCTTTTGATGAAGATTGGGGCGCTGCCCCAAGCCCCGGGATATTTAAAGCCAGATGAAAATGGGATCCCTCGCGGGTCGTTTTGCTGGTTCTGTATCCCCAGCCTTGCTTGCCAAGCTGCAGGTTGCGCTGCACAACTGTGGACAGACTTTATAACGCAGGACACAGACCATGACCAAACCCACCATGATTGCCGTGATCGGCGGCTCAGGCCTGTATGAGATCGACGGGTTGCTTAATGCCCAGTGGGTTACCGTTGAAACGCCCTGGGGGGCGCCGTCGGACCAGATCCTGACAGGGGATCTGGACGGAGTTAAAATGACCTTTTTGCCGCGTCACGGCCGCGGCCATGTCCATGCGCCAACGGACGTGCCGTATCGCGCCAATATTGATGCTCTGAAACGGCTGGGGGCAACGGACGTTATTTCTGTTTCGGCCTGCGGCTCGTTTCGCGAGGACTTGGCTCCGGGTGATTTTGTTGTTGTTGATCAGTTTATTGATCGCACTTTTGCGCGCGACAAGAGCTTCTTTGGGTCTGGCTGTGTCGCCCATGTCAGCCTTGCCCACCCGACCTGTCCCCGGTTGGGGGATGCCTGTGAGGCCGCCGCGCGCGCCGCCGGCATCACGGTGCATCGGGGCGGCACTTATCTGGCGATGGAGGGACCACAATTTTCCACCTTGGCCGAGTCCAGACTGTACCGCGAGCAGTGGGGCGCTGATGTCATAGGCATGACCAATATGCCCGAAGCCAAACTGGCGCGCGAGGCCGAGCTTTGTTATGCCTCGGTTGCGATGGTCACCGATTTTGACAGCTGGCATCCCGATCACGGCGCGGTCGACATCACCGCCATCATTGCAACACTTCAGGGCAATTCGAGCAATGGGGCCGAGTTGGTGCGCCGCCTTCCCGCGCTATTAGGACCTGAACGCGCCCTCTGCCCCCATGGCTGCGACACTGCGCTGCAATACGCCATTATGACCGCGCCGGAAAAACGCGACCCTGTCTTGCTGGCAAAGCTGGACGCTGTGGCGGGGCGGGTTCTGAGCTGACGCATACACAGACCAAAAGATGTGTATTGAGTTCCTGAAAACTGCCCAGCCATGGGCCATTTAAGACCACATTAGGATTTTCATGCGCCTGCAGGGGCTCGATATTGTGCGATTTTTGGCCTTTTGCGGCATGGTTCTGGTTAATTTCAGACTGGCCGCGCAGGTCACCCCCGGTGACGATTGGCCGTCGCTGCTAACTACGGCGCTAGAGGGGCGGGCGGCGGCGCTGTTTGTGGTACTGGCGGGGATTGGGGTTGCCCTGGCCAAAGCGCCAGCCAGCCTGATGCTGCGCCGGGTGGCATTTCTATTTGTGCTCGGCCTGGCCAATCTGACAATATTCGAGGCTGATATCCTGCATTTCTATGCGCTGTATTTTGCTGCAGCCATCCCCTTTGTCTCCGCGCCAAACCGATGGCTATGGGCGGGCATAGCTGTGGTAATGGCCCTGAGCCTCTGTGCCCAGCTCATCTTGAACTATGAAGCCGGATGGAATTGGGACACATTGCACTATGCGGATTTCTGGACCATATCCGGATTTTTGCGACACGCGCTCTACAACGGTTGGCATCCGGTGTTCCCCTGGCTGTCTTTTCTACTGTTTGGCATGTGGATCGGACGGCTGGCGCTCTCTACGAAGGGGGTGCAACTACATCTGGCAATCTGGGGCACTGTTGCTGCGGCCTTAGCACTGATACCTGGATGGCTGATCGACGACCCTGAGGTGATTGATCTCATTAATACAACCTCGATCCCACCGGGCCCGTTTTACATCATCGCTGGCTGCGGCAGCGCAGCAGCTGTTATTGGTCTGATCCTGCTTTTGCATCCCATTTTAAACCGCCTGCGGATGGCGCAATGGCTGGCGCCCGCTGGGCGGCAAAGCCTAACCCTGTATGCCGCCCATATCCTGTTGGGCATGGGCACACTTGAGGCGCTGGGGTGGTTAGACGGATCGCTGACCGCGCCGCAGATTTTATGGATCAGTCTGGTTTTTTGCCTCGCATGTCTGATCTATACCTGTCTGTGGGGGTTGAAATTCAAGCGCGGACCGCTGGAGATGATGATGCGGCGGCTCACTGAAATTGGACGTTGACGCGGATGCAAAGTGCTGTCTTTGCTTCCGCTGTACCGTTTTTACAGGATGAATTATTATGGACATGAACCTCTGGCTGGCCTTTGTGGCTGCCTCGATGGCATTGCTGCTGATCCCCGGCCCGACTGTGTTGTTGGTGCTGAGTTATGCCCTGTCCAAGGGGCGCCAGGTGGCTGTTGCCGCAGCATTGGGCGTGGCGCTGGGAGATTTCATCGCAATGACCGCGTCGCTGGTCGGATTGGGCGCTTTGGTGATGGCCTCGGCGACATTATTTATTGCACTGAAATGGGCGGGGGCGGTCTATCTGGTCTGGCTCGGGATCAAGCTGTGGCGCAGCACCTCAACAGAGGGAGTAACTGAACTTGCCAACACCCGCGACGTGCAGGCCAAAGGTATCTTAGGCCATACCGCCATCGTGACCGCACTGAACCCTAAATCCATTGGTTTCTTCATCGCCTTTGTGCCGCAGTTCATCCGCCCCGAAGGCAATCTGGCACCGCAGTTTGCCATTCTGATTGCCACATTTGTGATCCTCGCCGGGTTGAACGCACTGGCCTATGCAATGCTGGCGGATCGCCTGCGCGGTTGGATCGCCCGCCCTGCCGTTGTGGCCAACCTGACCCGTGGCGGCGGTATTGCCCTGATCGGAATGGGGCTGGCCACGGCATTTCTGCGCCGCCCGGCCTAGGTTCCGGCTTGCATGACCGGCGGACTTCGGCCAAACCGTGTTTGGTTTGGCCGCGTGGGTCAGCCCTGCGCCATTAGAGCCGACCATCAAAGAGGCCCCGCCATGCCAAAGCACACCGCCGTCAAAGATTACATCCGGACCATCCCGGACTTCCCGCACCAAGGGATCATGTTCCGCGATGTCACCACTTTGTTTGCCGATCCGCGCGGTTTTCGTATGGCGATCGACCAAATGCTGCATCCCTATGCCGGTATGCGCATCGACAAGGTGGTGGGGTTAGAAGCCCGCGGCTTTATCCTTGGCGGCGCCATTGCGCACCAACTGGGCACCGGTTTTGTACCTATCCGCAAACAGGGTAAACTGCCCGGCGCCACCCTAAGCCAAGACTACAAACTGGAATACGGCGAGGCCACCGTCGAGATTCACGACGATGCAATTCAGCCTGGCGAGAAAATCCTGGTGGTCGACGACCTATTGGCAACCGGCGGTACCGCTGCCGCGGGTATCAAATTGATCGAGAGGCTGGGAGGCGAGATTGTCTCGTGCTCGTTCATCATCGACCTTCCGGAACTGGGTGGCGGCAAAGTGTTGGAAAGCATGGGTATGGATGTGCATGTCCTGTGTGAATTTGAAGGCGAATAGCTGCTCTGATTTGACGCGAAACAATATGGCACTGTTTCGCGTCTGGTTGCGTTTGTGGCAAGGAACACCGCTCCCATACATGAACGCCGCTAATCCTGGGTCCCCCTGACACTCGCACTGGCCATTGTTATTATGGCATGTTCCGGCATGTGGGCCTTGACCATAATCCTGCCTGCCGTTGTCGGCGATATCCTGTTGTACCTGCTACTGAACGATTGCGGTTTTCAGCCTTCATCCGCAACAGCGGCTTTGCTCAGAAAAGGATGCGGGTGGCATCCAGACTAGGCTTTCAACACAGCGCCGGGATTCAGGATGCCATTGGGGTCCAAGGCCTGCTTGATCGCCCGCATCGCTGCCAGCCGAACCGGATCACCGTAGCGTTCTATATCATCCGCCTTCATGCGCCCCACACCATGTTCGGCACTGATAGAGCCGCTCATCTCATGCACCAGATCATGCACCACCTGCTGCACCTCGCCACGCTGAGACTCATAGTCCTCACGCCTCCGGCCAACAGCGGGAAACACGTTGTAATGCAAATTTCCATCGCCAAGATGGCCAAAGCAATTGATCCGGAAATCTCCCAACTGCGCGATCCGCTCCCCTGCCCGCACGATAAACTCGGGGATCGCTGACAGTGGCACCGAGATGTCATGACTCACCACCGAGCCAACCAGCCGGTTCGCCTCGGGGATCTGCTCCCGCACCGTCCATAGCTCTTGCCGCTGAGCTTCGGATTGCGCGATCACCCCGTCCAGGGCATGACCTGCCTCTAGCGCCACCTCAAACAGGTCCGCCAGCTCGGCCTCGGGATCGATCCCCCCGGCCAGTCCCAGCTCGACCAGAACACTCCATTCAGGTGGCGCCGCAAATGGCTGGCGCAGCTGCGGCAGCGTCTCGCTCAGAAACTCCAACCCCTGACGATGAATAAGTTCAAATGCACTGATGCCTTCGCCCAACCGGTCCCGCGCCAATGACAGTATGGCCAGCGCGGCCTGCGGTGACTTCACCACAAAGATAGCCGTCCCGCGCGCCGCCGGAATGGGCGACAGTTTCAACGCCGCTGCAGTGATGATCCCCAATGTGCCCTCGGCACCAATCAGCAATCCCCGCAAATCATACCCGGTGTTGTCCTTACGCAACCGGCTCAACCCCTGCCAGATGTCTCCGCTGGGCAACACGGCCTCCAGTCCAAGACATAACTCACGGGCATTGCCATATCTCAGTACATTCACCCCGCCCGCATTGGTTGACAGGTTACCACCGACCTGCGCCGACCCTTCCGAGGCCAGTGACAGTGGAAACAACCGCCCCGCCTCCTGTGCGGCGGCTTGCACATCAGCCAGAATTGCCCCGGCCTCGGCCACCAGCACATTCTCCTGAGGGTAAACCGCACGTACAGCCCTCATCCTCTCCATCGAAATCACCAGTGGCAGGGGCCCCTCAACCATCACCTGGCCACCAACCAGCCCAGTGCCGCCGCCATAGGGTACCACCGGCACCCGGGCGACATTCGCGGCGCGCAGCAATACCGAAACCTGCTCAGTAGTCTGCGGCAACGCCATCACCCCGGCCTGACCACGGTAGCGCCCACGGGGTTCCTCAAGATACCGCGCCTCAACCTTGCGCAAGACGCCCTCAGGCAATTGTGCTTCCAGCCCGGCAATGAAGCCACCGTCGACAGAGTTCAAATTCATAATCAAGCCCTCTCCAAATCTTGACAGCCAGCCACCGTTGTCAGCAGCGAAACCAACACATGCACCCCATGATGCAAGCAGGTCTGCGGCCAAATAAGCTCACAAGATCCGCTTTTCATCTGGCTGAAAATATCCCGGGGTTTGGGGCAGAGCCCCAAGACGCACCCCCAAAATACAGCCTCAAAACACTGGCCCAAGACTCTGGCCCAAGACACTGGCCCGAGACACTGGCCACAATTATCCCGCTTCCGTTCGCCCACGCCGATCACTGCGCAACGACGCATACAATACATGTGACCGCCAGCGGCCGTTGATCTGCAGATAGGACTGCGCCACGCCTTCATATTTGAAACCGCTGCGCTCCAGCAACCCGCGAGACGCGGTGTTCTCCGGCAGACAAGCGGCCTCGATACGGCTCAGATCCAGCTTGGTAAACGCATAATGCACCACCGCACCAATCGCCTCGTGCATGTATCCCCGACGGGCAAAGGGTAGACCGGTCCAATAACCCAGTGTCCCGGCCTGCGCCGGTCCGCGACGAATGTTATCCAGCGTGATCGCTCCAACCAGCACCTGATCTTCGCGGCGACATAGAAACAGTGGCAAAGCAGTGCCGCCATTGATTGACCGCTGGGCCCAGTACACCCGGTTGGTAAAGGACTTGCGGCTCAGATGATCGGGTGCCCAGCTGGGCTCCCAGGGCATAAGATAGGGCTGGCTGTCCTGTCGCAATCTGGCCCAGGCGTGAAAATCAGAATGCACCGGCGGCCGCAGAGTCAGCCGCTCGGTCTCAATCCGAACTTTCCGTTTGGACAGCAGCATCAAGCGGCGCGCCTCTCCTGCAAACGGGTCAGGCTGGGCGCCTCTGAGACGGGCCCGTATAAGGCCAAAGCCGCCGGAGCCTGCGTCGCCATGGTTTCGGCAAACTCGCGGACATCGCCGGTGGTGACCGCATCGATACGCGCCACAGTGTCCGCCAGCGGTGGGACCTTGTCCCAAATCTGCACCAGACGCGCCAGGCGTTCGGCCCGGTTCGACGGGCTTTCCAGCCCCATCAGCATCCCGGCTTTCATCTGTGCGCGCGCCCGGGCCACTTCTTCAGGTCCCATGTCCTCGGCGGCGCGCTTCATCTCATCGATGGTGATCTCGGCCAGCTCGCCCAGTTGCGACGCCGAAGTGCCTGCATAGATGGTGACTGATCCGGTGTCAGCATAAGCCCCGGTCTGCGCAAAGATTGAATAACACAGCCCGCGCTTCTCGCGCACTTCCTGGAACAACCGGCTGGACATGCCGCCACCCAAAGCACTGGAATAGATCTGTGCGGTATAAATTGCATCGTCGCGGTAACCAGGACTTTCCAGCGCCAGCGCAAAATGCGCCTGCTCCAGCGCTTTCTCTTGCCGCGCCTCGCCGCCGGTAAACCGCGCCGGTTCGACCACCATGCTGGGGCGCGCCTGCATATGACCAAACAACCTCTCGGCAGCCTTGACCAAGGCATCGTGATCCACCGCACCGGCAGCTGACAGAATCATCTGACCGGGGCCGTAATGTTCAGCGACGAACCCCGCCAGATCATCGCGATTGAAGGCGCTGACCCGTTCCGTCGGGCCCAGAATGGTACGGCCCAGCGGCTGGTTGTGATAGCTCTCTTCCTGCAGCCAGTCAAAGATCACATCATCCGGCGTGTCCAGCGACTGACCGATTTCCTGCAAAATCACCCCACGCTCGATTTCGATCTCTTTGGGATCGAACACCGGGTTCAACACGATATCGCCAATCACATCCAGTGCCAGCGGCACATCGTCCTGCAGCACCCGGGCATAATAGGCCGTCACTTCGCGGCTGGTATAGGCATTGATATAGCCGCCAACGTCCTCGATCGCCTCGGCGATTTGCAATGCAGACCGCGTGGCCGTGCCCTTGAACGCCATGTGCTCAAGAAAATGGGCAATGCCATTTTGCTCAAGCCGCTCATGACGTCCCCCTGCGGTTACCCAAATACCAATGGACGCCGATTGCAGCCCTGGCATATTTTCAGAAACGATACGAAAGCCGTTGGCCAGCTGGTCTTGTTGAACAGTCAATTTCAGATGTTCTTTCTAATGTGCTCTTCGAGAGTCGTTAGGTCGTTGGCGATCCGGGTCACCCGTTCCGGTCTGTCATACAGATCTGACATCTGTGTGGGAAGAGGCGGATGAATGCCACAGGCATCTTTCACCGCAGCTGGGAATTTGGCCGGATGCGCAGTGGCCAGCGTCACCATGGGCACACTTGGGTTGCGGTGCTCCTCGGCCACTTTGACCCCGACTGCCCCATGCGGACACAGCAGGTCACCACTGGCCGTCAGTTGGCTCTTGATGGTGGCCAGCGTTTCGTCCTCGGAACAGCGCCCCGAGTTATAGGTCTCGCCGAGCGCTTGCTGTGCCCCCTGCGAGACATCAAAGCCGCCCGACGCCAGTTCGTCCATCAACTGCGCCACGGCACTGCTGTCGCGGCCATAGGCAAAATACAAGGCGCGCTCAAAATTCGACGATACCTGAATATCCATCGAGGGCGAGATCGACGGGATGGTTTCGCCTTTGTAATAGCCTTTGCCGTCCAGACAGCGATGCAGGATGTCATTCTGATTGGTGGCGACCACCAGCTGATCGATTGGCAGGCCCATTTGCTGCGCAATGTAACCGGCAAAGATGTCGCCAAAGTTCCCCGTTGGCACGGTAAAGCTCACCTTGCGATGCGGCGCGCCCAGCGACACAGCGGACGAGAAGTAGTAAACCACCTGCGCCAAAACCCGGGCGATGTTGATCGAGTTGACTCCAGCCAGTTTCACGCCATCGCGAAAATCGAAATCGTTGAACATGTCTTTGACGCGGGCCTGACAATCGTCAAAATCTCCATCCAGCGCCAGCGCATGCACGTTAGACTCAGGCGGCGTGCTCATCTGGCGGCGCTGCACTTCAGACACCCGGCCATGCGGGTACAGGATGAACACATCCACATTGCTCAGCCCCTTAAAGGCCTCAATCGCGGCGGATCCGGTATCACCCGAGGTCGCCCCGACAATGGTCACCCGCTCGCCCCGTTTGGCCAGTGCAGTCTGGAACAGCTGACCGATCAGCTGCATGGCAAAATCCTTGAACGCCAGCGTCGGGCCGTGGAACAGCTCCAGCAGGAAATGATTCGGCGCCAGTTGTTTCAGTGGCGCCTGCGCGGCATGGTCGAAATTGGCATAGGCCTTGGCGATAATGTCCCGAAATTCCTGATCGGTGAAACTGTCACCCAGGAAGGGCCGCATCACTCGGAACGTGGTCTCTTCATAGCTAAGCCCAGACAGTGCCGCGATCTCGTCATGGCTCATCTGTGGGATCTCGGCAGGCACATACAGGCCTCCGTCACGGGCCAGCCCACTCAGCATCGCCTCTTCAAATGTCAGCTCGGGCGCCTGCCCACGGGTGGAGATGTATTTCATCGCTTCAGCTTTCAGTTTTTGCGCGTGAGCGCCACAGGAAGTAGGCGGTCATCGCGGCCCAGATCAGGGCCAGCGAAAACCAGGTCACCGCATATTGCAAGTGATCGTTCGGGATAGAGGCAGTGTTGATTGGCAGCGGTCTAACATGGCTACCATTGATCGGGTGTTCGTTCAGAACCACCATGATCGGTAAAGTGTCCAACGCTGCAGCCATGGCATCCACATCCCGTGCATACCAGATATTCTTATCCAGATCAGCCGGTGGCGTGTAACTGTCGACCTCATCCGGCCAGTGCAGGTTACCGATCAGTTCGACCTTGCCAGTGTTGCGCTCATGCGCTTTTGCGGCAGTTCGGATAAAGCCGCGGTCCACCAGAATACGGCGGCCATCTGCGGTCTCAAAGGGGGCGATGACGCGATAACCCGGTCCCAGATTGCGGGTCGAGATCAGCACATGCAGCTCACCCGCAGTCAGTTGCCCGACCAAGCGAACCGGCATGTATTTGTCGGCAATGGGATCCGGGCTTTCTGGTAAACCCACCGGGTCGGCGTAAATGCGCGAGTCGATGACATCCAGGATCTGCTGCTTCCAGACCATGCGCTGCACCTGCCACGCGCCCAGGCTTAGCAGAACTGCAAGTCCGGCCAGGCCGATCACCAGTAGAAATATCAGATGCCGCATCACAGCCCTCTGCCAACACAAAAGCGCGCGGAGCATCCCCCGCGCGCTGTGATTGATACGCTGTGTCTGCAGTTTTTCAACTGCAAACATGTACCCATTACATTCCCGCTGTACCCCAAAGGTACACGGCGAAAAACAGGAACAGCCAAACAACATCCACAAAGTGCCAGTACCAGGCAGCGGTCTCAAACCCGACGTGCTGTTCTGGGGTAAAGGCCCCCTTCATGGCGCGGATCAGACACACGATCAGGAAAACGGTACCCAGCAACACGTGGAACCCGTGAAAGCCAGTGGCCATGAAGAAGTTCGAGTAGAAGATATCGCCACCAAACTCCCAGCCATCATGGGCCAGCAGCTCGTAATACTCAAAACCCTGCAGGCCGGTGAAGGCGACGCCAAAGGCGATACCGATGGCCAGACCCTGGATCAGCGACTTGCGGTCATTGTCATGCACCAGCGCGTGGTGCGCCCAGGTGACGGCACAGCCCGACAACAGCAGGATCAGAGTGTTGATCAGCGGCAGGTGCAGTGGATCAACAATATGGATTGCTGGCTGCACATAGTCCGTGCCGATATAATCCTGCATCGGATAGATCGCGTGTTTGAAGAACGACCAGAACCAGGCAAAGAAGAACATGACTTCGGACGTCACAAACAGGATGAACCCGTAGCGAAGACCGATACGCACCACTGAGGTGTGATCGCCAATATTGCTTTCTACGGTCACTTCGGACCACCAGGCGAACATGGTGTAAAGCACACCCAACAGACCGCCCCAGAACATCCAGGCCGTGATACCGTGCATCCAAAGCACCGCCCCGAACAGCATGACAAAGCCAAACAACGCCCCCAGAAACGGGAGGATTGACGGCGGAAGAATATGATAATCGTGATTTTTTGCGTGCGCCATTTAAGTGTCCCTCACCTGCCGGCCTAGTTCATGTTTGATACTGCCCCGGTGTTTTCACCGGGTTCAAGGGCGGCATAACCCTCGGGCAGATCGACTTCGTAGAATGTGTATGACAGCGTAATCGTGTGCACATACTTACCGTCCCGGTCATCAACGATTTCCGGATCGACAAAAAAGGTCACGGGCATCTCGACCCGCTCACCTGGTTGCAGGATCTGCTCGTCAAAGCAGAAACACTGAATCTTTTCAAAAAACGCACCGGCCGAGTATGGCGTAACGTTATAAGAGGCCGCTCCGGCGATGGGGCGGTTGGTTGGATTATAGGCCTCGTAAAAGGCCAGACCGGTTTCACCGATCTTCAGTTCCATTTCGCGTACCACGGGCTTGAACTCCCATGGCATGTCACGCTCTTTAGAGGCGTCAAAACGAATGGTAATGGTCTCGTCCAGAACCGTGTCGGAATCAGTCAGGGCAACGCCCGTGACGCCACCAAAACCGGTGACCCGGCAGAACCAGTCGTAGAACGGCACCGAGGCCCAGGCCAAAGCACCCATAACAACGACGACACCTACCAGCTGGGCAGCGGTCTTTTGAGGCGCACTCAAGGCCATCAGTTTTGCTCTGCCGCGCTGGTGTTTGGGAATTTGAAATCATCGGATGTGACTTTGACGATGGTCAGCGCCAGCACCAGCACCACAAATGCGGCCAGCGAGACGCCAACGCCCATGTTGCGGCCAAAACGGCGCCGATGCAATTCATGCGGTGGTTTGAAGCTCATGTTACCAGCCTCCCAGTCCAAAAGGTTTCAGCAGGGCTTCGATTAGGATCGCCCCAAAGTGTAAGAAAAGATAGAGCAACGACAGCTTGAAGAAGCTCCGCTCGACTTTGAAGTTGTCGCCTTCGGAATCATCCTCGTCACGGCGCCAGATCTTCCAGGCACCCTGCAGGAACAGGGCATTCAGGACCACCGCCACAGCCAGGTAAACCGGTCCACCAACGCCCGAGAACGAGGTGCCAACGGCCAGAACAGCCAGCAAGATGGTATAAACCAGGATATGCACGCGGGTAGAGCGCCGACCATGGGTCACCGTCAACATCGGCACACCGGCATCGTCGTAGTCTTTGCGCATGAACAGCGCCAGCGCCCAGAAATGCGGCGGTGTCCACATGAATGTCAGGGCAAACATCAGCCAGGGCTCAATCGACAGGGACCCAGTGGCCGCAATCCATCCGATCACCGGTGGAAAGGCACCGGCAGCGCCACCGATCACGATGTTCTGCGGCGTCAGGCGTTTCAGCCACATGGTGTAGACGACAACGTAAAAGAAGATGGTAAAGGCCAGAAAGGCTCCGGCCAGGACATTGGTCGCCAGCGCCAGCATGATCACCGACATGCCCGACAGCGCCAAGCCCAGCCTCATGGCTTCGCCCGCTTCGACTTTACCGGCCGGAATCGGACGCGTTTTGGTCCGTTTCATCACCGCGTCAATATCAGCGTCCCACCACATATTCAGCGCGCCCGAAGCGCCGCCGCCAATCGCGATAAACAGCACCGCACAAAAACCAATGACCGGGTGTACGGATACCGGAGCAGCCAGCAGGCCGACCAGCGCCGTAAACACCACAAGTGACATCACCCGCGGCTTTAGCAGGGCAAAATAATCACCAAAGCTGGCCTCATCCTCGTGGATTATGCTGGCCTGAATGCTTGCGTCGCTCATTTTTGGTCCATTTGTTTTCTGGCTGCATAATAGACACACAACCCGGGGCCGTCGAAAAGTCAGGCAAGGCGCGGATCAGATCGCGCCCTGCCATGGGTCTGTTACTTTGGGCGCGGTCGCCCGTCTTGCTCGATCAGTTAGAGGCAACCTGAAAGCTTTGCGGCAGACCGGCATATTCTTCAATCGCACCTGTCAGCCAGGCGTCATAGACCTCTTGGCTCACAACTTTTACTGTGATTGGCATATAGGCGTGGTCTTTACCACAAAGCTCGGAACACTGACCAAAGTACACGCCTTCTTTCTCAGCATTGAACCACAGCTCTGCCAAACGACCCGGCACGCCATCTTGCTTAACAGCAAAGGCAGGCATCGCCCACGAGTGGATCACGTCTGCACCGGTCACTTGCATCACAATGGTTTTGCCAACGGGCACAACCACTGCAGTGTCTGTCGCCAGCAGGTATTCATCCGCAGCATAACCGTTTGCTTCCAGCTCATCACGTCCCAACAGGAAGCTTTCAAAGCCGAATTCGTGATCTACATACTCATAGCCCCAGTACCACTGGTAGCCTGTTACTTTGATCGTGATGTCTGCCTTGGGGATTTCCTGCTGATTGAACAGCTGCGGCAGCGAGAAGGAACCGATGAACACCAGAATAACAATCGGCGCCAAAGTCCAGGCAATCTCGATCGAAGTGTGGTGGGTAAAGGTCGCAGGAGTTGGGTTAGCCTTGCGGTTAAACCGTACGATTGCATACAAAAGCAAGCCGCCGACAAAGACGCAGACCAATGTGATGACAACCAGAATCAGCCAATCGAGTGACTGCGCACCACGGGCCAGCTCGGTCACTGCCGGTTGAAAATTAAGGCCCCCGGGAATGGGTTTGCCGATAGTTTCCAGACCGTCTTGTGCCACAGCTGGCAGACTGGATAGGCCTGCAAAAAGGCCCGCAAGCTTAAAAGCGTTCTTCATGTTTATGTCCTGATCGTTTGATCGCGTTGTTCCTCGCGCCGCCACATTCAGTCAGGAATCGTTGATTCCAAAAAACGCATCGGCCCCGTTGTCTTTGTTGGCTGTAGAAATCATATTCCTTGCAGCAGATAAAGAGTGATGCTTGCGTCAAATGGGCGCTTTCTTGATTTAGATCAAAAAAAATGAGGTCCACACCATGGAAAACGCAGCCTTTCGACCATTTGAAGCCGCATTACCGGCGGACGATGCGTTAAACGTGTTGAAATCTGCCCTCGCCGGCGCCGACGATGGCGAGATTTTTGCCGAGCGCCGCAAGTCAGAGTCGCTGGTCTTTGACGACGGCCGCCTGCGCAGTGCCAGCTATGATGCTGCCGAAGGTTTTGGGCTACGCGCCATCAACGGCGAAGTCGCCGGCTATGCCCATTCAACCGATGTCTCCATGGGCGCGCTCAAGCGGGCTGCTGAAACCGCGCGTCTGGCTGTCGGCGATGGCGGCGGCACCCTGGCCGATGCACCCAGCGCCACCAATCGCAAGCTGTATACCGACGCGGACCCAATCGGCGCGATGCCCTTTGCGGTCAAAATCGAAACTCTGCGCGACATCGACGCCTTTGCACGTGATCTGGATCAAAGAGTGGTGCAGGTCTCAGCGGTCTTGGCGGCCTCGCTACAAGAGGTAGAAATTTTGCGCGCCGACGGAGTATTGGTGCGTGATGTGCGCCCCATGACGCGATTGAATGTCTCGGTCATCGTCGAACAAAACGGCCGCCGCGAAAGTGGCTCGGCCGGTGGCGGCGGTCGGGTAGGGCTGGATGGGCTGGTTGATCCCGTCGACTGGCAAGCCAAAGCCCGCGAAGCTTTGCGGATTGCCCTGGTCAATCTGGAGGCCGTCCCCGCGCCTGCAGGCGTCATGGAAGTGGCGCTTGGACCTGGCTGGCCCGGCATTTTGCTGCACGAGGCCATCGGCCACGGGCTAGAGGGCGACTTTAACCGCAAGGGCAGCTCTGCCTTTGCCGGCTTGATGGGCCAACGCATCGCTGCAAAGGGCGTCACCGTTTTGGATGACGGCACCCTGCCCGACCGTCGCGGCTCGATCACCATCGACGACGAGGGCACCCCCTCGCAGGCCACAACATTGATCGAGGACGGTATCCTTGTCGGCTATATGCAAGACCGCCAAAACGCCCGCCTGATGGGGGTCACTCCAACCGGCAATGGACGGCGCCAAAGCTATGCCCACGCACCGATGCCGCGGATGACCAACACCTATATGATGGGCGGCGAGGCGGATCCCTCGGATCTGGTGGCAGATATAAAGGATGGCATCTGGGCGGTTGGGTTTGGCGGCGGTCAAGTCGACATTACCAATGGTAAGTTCGTGTTTTCCTGCACCGAGGCCTACCGGGTCGTGAACGGCAAAATCGGCGCACCCGTGAAAGGCGCCACCTTGATTGGCGACGGGGCCACCGCCCTGCATCGGATCCGGGCCCTGGGCAATGACATGTCACTGGACCCGGGCATGGGCAATTGCGGCAAAGCGGGGCAATGGGTCCCGGTCGGCGTTGGCCAACCTACAGTGTTGATGGATGGGCTGACAGTCGGCGGAGCCGCCGCATAGGGTCACGACCTTAACTAAAACCAGAAACCCTGCACAAAGATGCTAACGCGGTGCCCTCTAATCAGATTTACGCGATGGCCCTCCGGACTTAGAACTCGAAACGTGCGCCCGATTACATATAGACCAAGGCGGCGGCGACATTTTGGCGTGCAGGGTGAGAACAGAGGTTTGTCTTTTGACGAAACTGTTGCCCCACTATCCATTGGGCACGATGTTTGGATTGGGCAAAACGTCTTGCTAAAGGGCGGCATCTCCATCGGTGACGGGGCCGTCATCGCTGCAGGCCCGGTCGTCACTAAAGATGTTGAGCCTTATTCGATAGTGGGGGGAAATCCTGCAACTGTCATCAAAAGCAGATTCAGTGATGAAATTATCTGCGATCTGATTGGGTTACAGTGGTGGGCTTATAAATACGACAGCTTACAACTCCTCGAGTTTTCAGACCCAAAGACATTCATCAGGGACTTTCCAACAAGCGAGCAATTGAAGCTGCTTCCGGAGCAACGACTTAAAGTCATTGAGCATATCAAGATGTACCGTAAGGATAACGCGCGAAATACGGAACATGGATAGCTTGGGTGCAACATAAAAACACGACAACCTGCGGACCAGACGAACAGCAGATTGCAAATCATATAGCCCGGAATTGGCATCCCTTCATCAAAGAGACGCAGTGATGCTTGACGCAGGCGCCGTCACCCAAACTGTTTTGAATAGTTTTTGGAAAATCTTCTGAAAATCCAATCTTGTTTACGCCCTGTTAACCGACTTAACGTTAAACCTGATATTGCAACCAGGCGGAGCAGAGGATGACCGAAGAATACACTTCTTCCACTCACCCCCCACTCCCACCCACCACGGAAGATATTCGTTTTTCTTGGCTCCGTCTGTTGCGTTCTCGCAGGGTTGGTCCGGTGACATTTCACCGTCTGATCGCCGAGTATAGTTCAGCGCAGAACGCGCTGGATGCGTTGCCAGAAGTGGCACGCGACGCAGGAGTATCAGGGTATAAAATATGCCCCACCTCTGTGATAGACGCCGAAATCAAGGCCGCAAAAGTCGCCAAAGCGCGACTTTTGTGCCTTGGCGACGTCGACTACCCCTCACAATTGGCCGACCTCAAGGATGCCCCACCTGTGCTCTGGTCGCTGGGCGATCCCAGGATATTGCATAAGCCAGTTGTTGCCCTGGTTGGGGCCAGAAATGCCTCGTCTCTGGGCACCCGGATGGCCCGTGCCTTGGCGCATGAGCTGGGGGAGCAAGGATATATCGTAGTGTCAGGTCTGGCGCGCGGCGTCGACACTGCAGCCCACCTTGCTGCATTGAACACCGGCACCATCGCCGTCATGGCCGGGGGGGTAGATGTGATTTACCCTACGGAAAACAATGATCTGGCAAACGACATTGCCCAACAGGGCCTGTTATTGTCCGAACAACCCATGGGGCTGGCACCGCAGGCCCGCCATTTCCCACGCCGTAACCGGATCATCTCCGGGTTGGCCAGTGCCGTCGTTGTGGTCGAGGCAGCGGCAAAGTCCGGCAGCCTCATCACCGCTCGCGATGCCTTGGATCAGGGCCGCGAGGTACTGGCGGTGCCCGGTCACCCCTTTGACGCCCGTGCCAGTGGCTGCAACATGTTGATCCGCGATGGGGCGCACCTGATCCGCAATGCTGACGATGTCATCGCAGCGCTGCCCGCACATCCCCGGCACTCACCGACGGCGCAACATCAGCTTCAGTTGGACGAGCCCCCGGCACCGCCGCCACGACGCAGCCTGCGTGACACGGCCGCGCTGCATCAGGAAATCCTATCGCGCCTTGGCCCCTCGCCCACTGCCGAAGATCAATTGATTCGCGATCTATCCGCACCCGCCCGCGAGATTTCACCAGCCCTGACCGACCTTGAGCTAGAGGGCGAAATCATTCGCCAACCCGGCGGCATGGTGTCTCGGGGTACTGGTCATTAGCAGGGCCCACCAATTTTGGGCTCCCACAACTCCAATTGCAGTTCAACTCTCAAATCTGAGCGTCAAAATTGCCATCAAACCTGCGTCCAAAACTCGCGGATTGACAATCCCCTCTTGCACCCCACATCTTGCCCAGCCATAGACCGTGCCGTGTCCGCCCCATAAGGTTAAGCTTAAATGCCCGTAGTTGTTGTAGAATCCCCTGCCAAAGCAAAAACAATCAATAAATATCTCGGCTCAGACTACACGGTTCTGGCATCTTATGGCCACGTACGCGACCTTCCGCCGAAGAATGGATCGGTCGATACCGACAATAATTTCGAAATGACCTGGGAAGTCGGGACCGACAGCCGCAAACATATGAAGGCCATCGCCGACGCCCTGAAAGAAGACAACGCACTGATCCTCGCGACTGACCCCGACCGCGAAGGCGAGGCCATCAGCTGGCACCTGCAAGAGGCGCTGACCAAACGCCGATCGATCAAAAAAACCACACCGGTCAGCCGGGTCACCTTTAACGCCATCACCAAAGACGCCGTGCTCGAGGCCATGGCCAATCCGCGGCAGGTCGACATGCCCCTGGTCGAGGCCTATCTGGCCCGGCGCGCGCTCGACTACCTGGTGGGCTTTAATCTGTCGCCCGTTCTGTGGCGCAAACTGCCCGGCGCAAAATCGGCCGGCCGGGTGCAATCGGTCTGTCTGCGCCTGATCGTCGAGCGCGAGCTAGAGATTGAGGCGTTTAATCCGCAGGAATACTGGTCGGTACGTGCCTTGCTGACCACACCGCGCGGCCAGGATTTTGAGGCCCGCCTGACAATTTTAGGCGGCGATAAGCTGGACAAGTTCAGCCTCGGTAATTCAACCGCCGCTGAAATGGCTGTACAGGCCGTCGCCAGCCGCGAATTGCTGGTCCAATCGGTCGAAGCCAAACCAGCCGCGCGCAACCCCTCGGCCCCCTTCATGACCTCGACCCTGCAGCAAGAGGCCAGCCGCAAATTCGGCATGGGCGCCAAGCAAACCATGAGCACCGCCCAGCGCCTTTATGAGGCAGGCTACATTACCTACATGCGGACCGATGGCATCGACATGGCCCCCGAGGCGGTGACCGAAGCCCGCGCTGAAATCGACAAACGCTATGGCGGCACCTATGTGCCCAGCAGCCCACGGGTTTACAAAAACAAAGCCAAGAACGCGCAGGAAGCCCACGAATGTATCCGCCCCACTGACATGGGTCGTGATGCGGCCAGCCTGAAAGTGACCGAGCCCGACCAGCGTAAACTCTATGACCTGATCTGGAAACGCACCCTGGCCTGCCAGATGGCCAGCGCCAAGCTAGAGCGCACCACGGTCGACATCGGCTCAAACGATCAGCAAGTGATGCTGCGCGCCACCGGTCAGGTTGTGTTGTTCGACGGCTTCATGCGCGTCTATGAGGAAGGCCGCGATGACGTGGTGCAGGACGACGACGACAAACGCCTGCCGCAAATCATGCAGGGGGAACCCACCAAATTCGCCGCTGCTGCACTGACGCCTCAATTTGACAAGGCCGCCAAAGCCGGTGCGCAAGCCACCAAAAGCGGCGATCTGCGCAGCAATGGCTCGGCACTGCTGTCCCAGAATGAATCGGTGCTGGCGCTGCAACACCACACCGCCCCACCGCCCCGCTATACCGAGGCAACGCTGGTTAAAAAGATGGAAGAGCTGGGCATCGGTCGCCCCTCCACCTATGCCTCTGTGATCACCACCATTCAGGACCGCGAATATGTCCGCAAAGATCAGAACCGGCTGCACCCCGAAGATAAGGGGCGCATTGTTACCATCTTCCTGCTGAACTTCTTTCGAAACTACGTCGGCTATAATTTCACTGCCGATCTGGAAAACCAACTGGATGAGGTCAGCGCCGGCAATGGCGACTATAAAGATCTGCTCGCCAGCTTCTGGCGTGATTTCTCCGCAGCCATTGCCGAAACCTCCGACCTGCGCATTTCCGAAGTTCTGGACGTGCTTGATGATGCTTTGGCCCCACAGCTCTACCCACCGCGCGAAGATGGCACGGATCCACGTGCCTGCCCAAAATGTGGCTTGGGCCAATTGCACCTGAAATCCTCGCGCACCGGCGGCTTCGTCGGCTGCGGCAACTACCCAGAATGCAACTACACCCGACCCATTTCCGGCGAAGGTGCCGAAGGCTATGAACGCATATTGGGCGAGGATGCCGGTGATGAAATTCACCTGAAGTCCGGTCGTTTTGGCCCTTATGTCCAACGGGGCGAACCAACCCCGGACAACAAAAAGCCGCCGCGCTCTTCGCTGCCGAAACAGAACAAAGACTACCTGCCCGGCTGGGGTCCAAACGATGTCACACTGGAACAGGCCGTCACTCTGCTGACCCTGCCCCGCGAAATTGGCCAACACCCGGAAGGGGGCGCCATTGCCTCCAACCTGGGCCGCTTCGGCCCCTACATCATGCACCAACTGGCAGATGAGGAAAAACCGACCTACGTGAACCTCAAGAATACCCTGGACGTTTTTGAAATCGGCATGAACCACGCGATG
Organism: Parasedimentitalea marina; assembly: GCF_004006175.1. Taxonomy (GTDB): domain Bacteria; phylum Pseudomonadota; class Alphaproteobacteria; order Rhodobacterales; family Rhodobacteraceae; genus Parasedimentitalea; species Parasedimentitalea marina. Next base: position 890,202 of record NZ_CP033219.1, on the reverse strand, counting down.
GAGATGCTGGCCGAGAAGCGCGCCAATCCAGGTCGTGGTCGTCGCGGCGCGGCCAAGGCGCTCAAAGAACTGGGTGAACATCCCGATGGTGGTGGCGCCGTCAATATCATGGACGGTAAATATGGCGCCTACATCAAATGGGAAAAGGTCAACGCCACCCTGCCCAAGGATGTCGAGGTCAAGGATGTCACCATGGACATGGCGGTTCAGTTGATCACTGAAAAGGCGGGCAAGAGCGGCGCCAAGAAAAAAGCCGCACCCAAGAAAAAACCAGCCGCAAAAAAGAAACCGGCAGCCAAGAAAAAGGCGCCGGCTAAAAAGACTTCCGCCAAAGACTAGAAAACCGCGCCAGATCCCATTTCATCTGGCCCCAAATATCCCGGGGAGTGCGAGGGGCTGGCCCCTCGCTCTTTTCCAGCAGACGCCCCGGCCGACCATATCCGTAGTAATACTCACGACGCTCAGTATTCTTGACTCACCTCCGCCCCAGCGTCAGAACCCATGCAACAGGACTGTTGCAGGGAGTTTTCGATGAAAAAGATCTTCACCAATGCCAGCGAGGCGCTCGACGGGTTGCTTCACGATGGCATGTTCATTGCGGCAGGCGGCTTTGGCCTCTGCGGTATTCCGGAATTGCTGCTGGGCGCGATCAAAGAGGCCGGCACCAAGGATCTGACCTTTGCCTCCAACAACGCAGGCGTCGATGATTTTGGCATCGGCATTCTGCTGCAGACCAAACAGGTTAAAAAGATGATCTCCTCCTATGTGGGCGAAAACGCCGAATTCATGCGTCAGTATCTCTCGGGTGAGCTGGAGCTGGAATTCAACCCACAGGGCACCTTGGCCGAACGCATGCGCGCTGGCGGCGCCGGCATTCCTGGCTTTTTCACCAAGACAGGTGTTGGCACCGTGATTGCCGAAGGTAAGGACCACCGCGACTTCAACGGTGAGACCTACATCATGGAAGAGGGCATGGTTGCCGATCTGGCCATCATCAAAGCCTGGAAAGCCGACGAGACCGGCAATCTGATGTTCCGCAAAACCGCCCGCAACTTCAACGCCCCTGCTGCCACCTGCGGCAAGGTCTGCGTGGTCGAGGTCGAAGAGATCGTGCCAACGGGCTCACTGGACCCGGACGCCATCCACCTGCCCGGCATCTATGTGCACCGTATCATTCAGGGCACCCACGAAAAGCGCATCGAACAGCGCACCACCCGGCCAGCGGCATAAAGGAGAGCGAACATGTGGGATCGTAACCAAATGGCGGCGCGGGCCGCTCAAGAGCTCCAAGACGGCTGGTATGTGAACCTTGGCATCGGTATTCCGACGCTGGTCAGCAACTATATCCCCGAGGGCGTGGAAGTCACCCTGCAGTCGGAAAACGGCATGCTGGGCATGGGCCCCTTCCCGGTCGAAGGCACAGAAGACGCCGACCTGATCAACGCTGGTAAGCAAACCATCACCGAGCTGCCGCAAACCGCCTATTTCGATAGTGCGCAGTCCTTTGCGATGATCCGTGGCGGCAAGATCGCCATGGCGATCCTGGGCGCCATGGAAGTGGCCGAAAACGGCGATCTGGCAAACTGGATGATTCCGGGCAAGCTGGTCAAAGGCATGGGCGGCGCCATGGATCTGGTCGCTGGTGTTGGCCGTGTGGTTGTGGTCATGGACCACGCCAACAAGCATGGTGTGTCCAAAGTGCTAAAGGAATGCACCCTGCCGCTGACCGGCAAAGGCGTTGTCGACCGCATCATCACCAATCTTGGTGTTCTTGATGTCGTCGAAGGTGGGTTGAAGATCGTAGAGACCGCCGAAGGTGTAACCGAGGCCGACCTGCGTGCCGCCACCGAGGCAACGATTGTCGACTAAGGTCACCAGTCGTATTAGGATGAAAGGTCGCCTCATGAGGCGGCCTTTTCGCGCGCACCAGAAAATTTGCGCCCCGAAGTTGAGATTTGCCTGCCTACCTAAGACTATGTGTTCATCTCGTCCAAAACCTTCCTGCGAGGCCAAATGGATTTTGTTGAAGTATTAGACGCCCTCAGAAGCACCTATATTACTCAGTTTGAGGCCGTGTACGAACGACACGGCGGCCAAGATGCTGGCATACACCCCGAAATCGCTTTTGAAATTTCAGGTGCAACTTATAAAAATCTCTACGTTGTAGATTTTGTAAAAAGGGACACAACTTCACAGGATGCTGGTACAGCTATCGAGGTCAGCCCGACATCATTTGCCTACGGTGGCAACGGAGAGTTTAAGAGTCACGATCTGCAAATCTCAGTTGGCAATATCTCCTGGGATGGTGTGTCGTTCTATTTGGACACTGCTCCTGTTGCCCTTGAAGGTATTGATGCATGGTTTGATTACTGGATTGATCTAGATGCGACGAGACAAAAACAGGATGTTGTCGTTTCTCAGATATTACACTCCGTAATCATTGAACCCGATCAAATTCATGTCGACTTTGGCACCGCCCCTGTTTCAGCCCTCACCGAGCTCCTCAATATTCTGCACAACAGCGGTGTCCAGAATATCACCCTTCGCAGTAGTCGCGAAAAATAACCCCCGCACTCTAATCAGTGAACGGACAAACGGGTTGGCTGCTACGTCCACGTCACTTCATCGTCCGAAACACGCAGCCATCAGAGATCAACTGAGGTGGCGTTAGACACAACCCTTTGGCCACCTGAAACGCGGCCAGCACCTTGGGCACATAATCTCTGGTTTCCGGAAAGGGTGGCACTCCCTGATGGTCGCGTATACTGCCCTCGCCCGCGTTGTACCCAGCCAATACCAATACTGGGTCTCCGCTGAACTTCTCCATCAACCAGTCCAGATACTTTGCGCCACCCTGGATATTCTGCTGCGCGGCCAGGGCATCTTCAACATCAAATCGCACCGCGGTCTCCGGCATCAATTGCATCAACCCCTGCGCCCCAGCGGAACTGACAGCATCCACCTGGCCTGCCGATTCCACTGCAATCACTGCCAAGATCAGCGCAGGCGAGACCTCAGTGCCAATACTGGCCGTCAGAATCGAAACACCCTGAGCCTGCGAAATGTCCTGCATCAATTGTAAGCGCGGTGCCGTCACACCCTCACCGCCAGCCAGAACCATCAAGGCCTGCTCCAGTCGCCCCGGCCCAGACGCGGACAAGTCAGGCGAGACCTGCTCCCAGAACCAGCCATACCGCCCCATCGGTTGCTCCGAGGGTTCACTATTCTCAGTACCGCCCGGATCAGCCGTCGTGCCAGGCAAGATCTGCGGCTCCTCTATCTGTATCGTTATTCTCTCACGGGTGCCCGGCTGCGGTGGCCGCACCCGTTTTGCCTCAAAGTCCGGAAATGGCGGTGGCGTCTCTCCAAGTGCCCACACAGGCATACAAACAGAAAACACAGCTAGGGACGCAATTCGGAGAAACATGGGCCTACCTTGATGAAATTTTTAATAAAATACTAAGGTTTGTGGCCAAAAATCCAGATCCAGAGGCCGAATTCTGGCGATACCGCCACATTTGCCACGCCCTGCCCCGCCTTTGCCTTGGGTATTTATGATTTCTAAATAATTTATCTGTTATACCTCAACGACTTACTCAACTTCCTTCCAAAAAGTTAAACTAAGGCGCCACATTCCGGGTTTTGGCCCAAATGCTGCCACGCTCACAGGGGTATAAGTGTTCATACCAAGTCGAACAGAGCTTCGCAGGAGAGAGCAGGCTCACAACGGACGACAAGGTCGAAACAAACTATTAGATCCTTTGGAGGGACACACAATGATCAAATTCTTCAAAAACTTCCGCAAAGACGAAGCTGGCGCCGTGACTGTTGACTGGGTTGTTTTGACAGCTGCTGTCGCTGCTCTGGCTGGCGTTGTTTACACGTCGATCGAAGATGGCGCATCTGACCTGACAACCACAACCGGCACATTCCTGTCGAACCAGGCTCCAACCTAATCGACTGCTTAGTTTGCCAGTCTTAGTGGCATAAGTTTGGGGCCGCGTCTTTTATCCAAAGGCGCGGCCCTTTTCCCAAGAACTCTCACAAATCGAGGTTCACAATGAATAAACTAAAATCCTTTTATATGGACGACGATGGTGCAGTGACCGTCGATTGGGTGGTCCTTACGGCCGCAATCGTTGGCCTGGTGGTTCTGATCGCCGCTGCAATGGAAGACGGTGCACTTGGGCTGGCCGATGGATTGGCGAGCTACATGTCAAACTGGACCATTACCTAACGACGCCCTGCGGTTCAGCGCCGCTCAAATATAACAAACGTCATCTAAACTAAATTCTCAGGTTCGGGTGATAAAGATCTCGGGTTCATCCCGGTATCACAGCAAGATCCAAGAGAGGTAACACAATGCGTGCAGTTTTCGGGCTGGTTTTGATTGTCGGTGTCGCCTTGGCTGGCGGCGCGGTGATGATGGCAAAGAACTACATTGCCAAATACCAGTATGCCCTGGCCCAAGCAAACGCACAAAAAGTCGTAAACATCGAAACCGTCGATGTCTTTGTTGCAAACCGCGCATTGAAATACGGAGAGCGGCTGACCCAAGATGCCGTACGCCTTGTCCAATGGCCACAAGACAGCGTTCCCGAGGGCACATATTCCTCTCTAGATGCACTTTTTCCACCAGAATTCAAAGGCGAGTTCAGGGTTGTATTGCGAACAGTCGAGGCCAACGAGGCTGTTCTGGCCGTGAAAATCACCAAGCCCGGCGAGGATGCAGGCATTACCTCGCGTCTGAAACGTGGCATGCGCGCCTTTGCGATCAAGGTCGACGTATCCTCTGGCGTTTCCGGCTTTTTACGCCCCGGTGACCGGGTCGACGTCTATTGGACAGGCAACCTTGGCGATGCTGATGAGCTTCGTCGCGGCGAATTGACCCGTTTGATCCAGACCAATATGGAACTGATTGCCATCGACCAAAGCGCTGGCGGTGACATCGACAGCGCCTCGATTGCACGCACGGTCACAGTGTCCGCCCTCCCCAAACACGTGGCCGCCTTGGCGCAAGCCCAGACCACCGGGCGGTTAAGCCTGTCACTGGTTGGTGCCGGAGATGACACCATTGCCTCATTTGTTGAGGTAGATCAACGCTCTCTGTTGGGATTGGGTGAACGCGTTTCTGCGCCTGAACGTGAGTCTGAAAAGGTCTGTACGATCCGTACCCGCCGTGGTGCCGAAGTAGTAGAAATCCCGATCCCCTGTACCAACTAGGATCGCCGAACTGACCATTTGCATTGCGAAACCCCCCTATCGAAAGCCGCTCATTCTGGGCGGCTTTTCGATGTTGCTGTTGCTTAGGTCACACAACGCGGTTGGCATAATAGCCAATGATTCTTGCATTAATGCGCAAGCTGATCCACAGTACATCAAAAGACGGGCAAAAGACCCGACAACGAGGCGTGATCCGAGAGGCAGGTCACATGGCATTTAGAACTACACTAGCAGCAGCCCTAACCGGGGTTGCTTTGATTTGCACACCGGTAGCAGATTCCGCGTGGGCCGAAGGTTTGCGCGTTGTCAAAAAAGGCACCGCTGCACAACTTGATGTTCCGATGAACAGGGCAGTTGTGGTGGAAAGCGACGTACCGTTTTCCGAACTCAGTATTGCGAACCCGGGAATTGCAGATATCTCGTCCCTGTCGGACCGTACAATCTATGTGCTGGGTAAATCCCCAGGCTTGACCACTCTGACCTTATTGGACGCAACTGGCCGCCTGATCACCAATGTTGATGTGCGCGTTGCTGCTGACGTCAGCGAGTTCAAAGAACGGCTGCGTCAGATCCTTCCCAATGAAAAAATAGAAGTTCGCACAGCCAACGATGGCATCGTGTTGTCTGGGACAGTGTCCAGCGCTGCACGCCTGCAACGGGCGATGGATCTTGCTGAACGTTATGCACCAGAACGGGTTTCAAACCTGATGTCCGTTGGTGGCGTACAGCAGGTTATGCTAAAGGTCCGCTTTGCTGAAATGCAGCGCTCAGTCTCCAAATCACTCAGCTCCTCTGTCGCATTGGGCGGTAGCAGCTTTGGGGTGGAAACCGGCACCTGGCTGCAAAACGGCAATAGCCTACCCACGACCAACCCTGTGGTCACACAGGACGGTACTTTGGGTGCGGTGTTGTTCGGCTTTGATATCGGATCGACCCAAGTTGGTCTGCTTTTGGAAGCACTGGAACAAAAAGGCATGGTCCGCACCCTTGCTGAACCAAACCTGGCTGCCCTTTCCGGACAAGAAGCCAAGTTCCTGGCGGGCGGCGAATACCCGGTTCCCGTGGCGCAAGCAGATGGCGTGACAACAATCGAGTTCAAGCCTTTTGGCATTGAAATGAACTTTATTCCGCGTGTCATCGACGGCGACTTGATTAACTTAGAGCTAAAGACCTCAGTCTCGGCGATCGACACAACCAATTCGATAACTGTAAGCGGCCTGTCGGTTGCTGCATTCTCGCGCCGCGAGGCATCGACCACGGTTGAAATGCGCGATGGTGAAAGCTTTGCCATTGCTGGCCTGATCCAGGATGATTTCCTGGACAACACGGGTCAGGTTCCATGGATTGGCGATGTCCCCATTCTGGGTGCCCTTTTCCGAAGCGCCGACTATCAGCGCAGCCAGACAGAACTGGTGGTCATTATCAGCGCGCATCTGGTCACACCGACCCGGGGCGAGGCGCTTAGCCTGCCGACAGATCGTGTCAAACCACCCAGCGAGAATGACCTATTCCTGTTTGGCCGGGTGTCGCAGACGCAGAACGGCCCAGCCGGCGAAATTGCCAGGCAAGATTTCAGCGGCTCATATGGCTATGTGTTGGACTAATTGAAGGATGGCACAGATGATTAAGAATGCAGCGATATTAGGGCTTTGCCTGACGGCAGCCGGTTGTGACTATGAAGCTGGACGTGAGTTGGATCGCGGCAGCTTTGGCAACTCCACTTTGAACAACGCGCTCGTGATGAGTGGCGATCGGTCCTATGCTGTGCAACTGGCCAACCGTTTTGCGCAAGAAGTTCCGCCAACAATCAACTTTGACTTCGACAGCGCCACCCTTGATCCCCAGGCTCGTGCGGTTTTGGACCAACAGGCAACTTGGATCAGACAGTTTCCCGAAGTTCGCTTTCGTGTCTACGGACACACGGATTCTGTAGGATCTACGGGATATAATAAGTCCCTTGGCCTGCGCCGTGCCCGTGCAGCGGTCAGATATCTTTCGTCCCGTGGCATCAGCCGATCACGCCTGGAAGCAGTTGTTTCCTTTGGAGAAACACAACCTTTGATCGTCACACAAGGTCGAGAACGTCAAAACCGGCGCACAGTAACCGAGGTCTCAGGATTCTTGGAAAACCACCCATCGCTGCTGGACGGGAAATACGCACAGGTCGTCTACCGTGAATATATCCAAAGTGCGGTTCCGGGAACGACATTGACGGAAGATCAGTCTCTTTCCACTTCGATTGAGTAGTCCGGCCAGCACACGACTGTTTAGAATTTCCCAACTATTGGGGCATTTTGGCCCAATTATTGCCTGATTTACCCACGACATTATCTTCAAGAGGTGGCGTGCGCCGAGTGAGTCGCACGCAGGAACGGGCAGGTGAAACCTGCCGTTACCCGCAACGAGGATTATGGCCATGAGCAGTGTAACGCCGCAACCAGAGACCAACGCAATTGTGGCCTGCACAGTCAGCCGCGACGTGCAGAACTTTGATCTCCTGATCGAAGACATGGAAACAACAATGGGCGAAAACTGGGGCGACCTGGGCTTTGCCGAAGCATTGGCATTTTTCAATCAGCCCGAAGCAGAAGCTTTGGAATTTGTCGCATTGGCCATCGATGGCAACGACGAGGACAATCTGGTCCTTATGGGGGAAATCATCTCTCAGGCAAAATCCCGCGATATCAAAGTGATCCTGATTGCCGAAGACGTCACACCGGCGTCTCTGCATCAACTGCTCCGCCAAGGCGCCGACGAATTCGTCCCCTACCCGCTTCCGGAACAGGAACTGCAGGCCGCGATAGAGCGTGTAACCACCCCAGAACCGGAACCCGATCTCGCCAAGCCCAACCCGCATCAATTGCAGTCCGGCAGTGCCCGCGAAGGGGCCGTGATTGTGTGTCAGGGCCTTGCTGGTGGATCTGGATCGACAACGCTGGCCGTCAATCTGGCCTGGGAGCTGGCCGAATTGAGCCAACACGACGAACCAAGTGTCTGCCTGTTGGATCTCGATTTGCAGCACGGCTCTGTGGCCACATACCTGGACCTGCCGCGCCGTGAAATCGTCATGGAGACGCTGGGCCAAATTGATGAAATGGACGCCGAAATGTTTGGTCAGGCACTTTTGTCTTTCCAGGACAAGCTTCAGGTTCTGACCGCGCCGTCCGAAATGGTCCCCCTCGATTTCTTTTCATCCGAGGACATCGAACGCCTTATTGCCATGGCGCGCAGCCACTTTGATTTTGTCATTATCGATTTGCCTCGCACCCTGGTGCAGTGGTCGGAATGCGTTCTCAGCACCGCCCATGTCTACTTTGCCCTGATTGAGCTCGACATGCGCTCGGCTCAGAACGCTCTGCGTATGAAACGGGCGCTACAGTCCGAAGAACTGCCGTTTGAGAAACTGCGGTTCACATTGAATCGGGCGCCGAAGTTCACCGACCTGAGCGGCAAGAGCCGGGTTAAGCGAATGGCTGAATCTCTCGGCATCTCGATAGATCTGCAACTGCCCGACGGTGGCAAGCCCGTGACCCAATGTTGTGATCATGGCCTGCCTCTGGCGCTGTCTGCAGCCAAGAATCCGCTCCGCAAGGAAATTGCCAAACTGGCGTTGTCACTTCACGAGTTGGGTCAGCAAGACGTTGCCGCAGCCTGATTAAATTCGTCCCTTGGGGGTATTAAATGTTTTCCAAATACAAGAAATCAGCAGCCGCGACGCCAGCAGGCATTATCGCCAAGCCGAAAGCCGCCAAACTGGCAGAAGTACCTGCCCCAAAAGCAGCGGCAAATCAAAGCGCGTCCCTGCGTCGCCCGATGCCCGAAACCGGCGCCAAAGCGGCCCCCCAGGACAAGGAACGCAAGCGCAAGGAACGGCTTTCTGAGATCAAGATCCAACTGCACAAGGAATTGTTGGAACAGTTGAACCTTGCCGCCCTGGAAAACGCCAACGAGACAGAACTTCGTGCCGAAATAACCACAATTGCCGGTGAGATCCTGGAAGAAAAAGGCATTGTTCTTAACCGCGAAGACCGCCAGACCCTGACCAAAGAACTGTACGACGAAGTCACCGGCCTGGGTCCGCTGGAAACACTGCTGCGCGACGAGTCGGTCAACGATATTCTGGTCAATGGTCCGCAACAGGTATTTGTCGAACGCGACGGCAAACTGCAGCTCAGCGATGTGACCTTTAAGGATGAAAAGCACCTTCTTCGGATCATTGATAAAATCGTGTCTGCTGTGGGTCGCCGCGTTGATGAATCCAACCCTTATGTCGATGCGCGTCTGGCCGACGGATCACGCTTCAACGCGATGGTGCCGCCGATTGCAGTTGACGGATCGCTGGTTTCAATCCGGAAGTTTAAAAAAGACAAATTGGGCATCGATGACCTGGTGACTTTCGGGGCCTTCAACGAGGAAATGGCTGCATATCTACAAGCGGCAGTGGCCACGCGCCTGAATATCATCGTCTCGGGCGGTACGGGTTCAGGTAAAACAACGACGTTGAATGCCCTATCCAGCTTTATTGACAATGCCGAACGTATTCTGACCATCGAAGACACTGCCGAACTTCAGCTGCAACAGACCCACGTCGGCCGGATGGAAAGCCGCCCGCCCAATGTTGAAGGCAAAGGCGAAGTCTCGCCCCGCGACTGTTTGAAAAACGCCCTTCGGATGCGCCCCGACCGGATCATCGTGGGCGAGACCCGCGGCGAAGAAGTCATCGATATGTTGCAGGCGATGAACACCGGCCACGACGGTTCAATGACCACCATTCACGCCAACTCGGCCCGCGATGGTGTCAGCCGTCTGGAAAACATGATTGCTATGTCCGGTATTGAAATGCCGCTCAAGGCGGTGCGCAGTCAGATTTCATCAGCGGTAAACCTGATTGTGCAGGCATCCCGCTTGCAGGATGGATCGCGCCGCATGACCTCTATCACCGAAATCACCGGTATGGAGGGCGATGTGATCTCTATGCAGGAAATCTTTCGCTATCAGCGCGTTGGCCTGACACCGGAAAACAAAATTATCGGCCACTTCACGGCCACAGGCGTGCGCAGCCACTTTTCTGAACGGTTCCGCATGTGGGGGTATGATTTACCCGCCTCGGTTTACGAACCCACCACGATGGAGACACACTGATGGAACTCAGCGCAGAACCAATCATTTATGGTCTGATTTTTGTCGGCGTTCTGGTACTGGTCGAAGGCCTGTATCTGGTGGTCTTTGGAAAATCCATCAGTCTGAACAGCCGCGTCAACCGCCGGTTAGAGATGCTGGACAAAGGCAGCAACCGCGAACAGGTGCTGGACCAGCTGCGCAAGGAAATGCAGCAGCACATGAAATCGCAGTCGATTCCGCTGTATTCCCTGTTGGCAGAGAAAGCACAGAAAGCTGCGATTGCCTTTACACCCCGTCAGCTGATCATGGTCATGGCAGGCCTTGGTGCGCTGGCATTTGTTGGCCTAAGCATCGGCACCGACACCCAATTGCCGCTTCGCATCTTGGCATCCGTCATCATCGGCGTGGGCGCAGTTTTCTTCTGGGTCAATAATAAGGCCAAGAAACGTATGGCCCTGATCGAAGAACAGCTACCTGATGCTGTGGAACTGATTGTCCGTAGTTTGCGGGTCGGCCACCCGTTTATGGCCGCGATCCAGATGGTTGCCAAAGAAGTCAGCGACCCGCTGGGCACTGAGTTTGGCATGATCTCTGACGAAAGTGCCTATGGCCGGGACATTGGCGAAGCGCTAAAGGAAATGGCGGAACGGCTAGATATGCAGGACATGCGTTTCCTGGCCGTTGCGGTGACCATCCAAGCCCAATCTGGTGGTAACCTGGCCGAAGTTCTGGCAGGTCTCGCCAAAGTGATCCGGGCCCGGTTCCGCCTGTTTCGCCGGGTCAAAGCCATCACCGCCGAGGCCCAGTGGTCCGGAAAATTTCTGTCTGCTTTTCCCCTATTGGCGCTGGCGGCCACTCTGGCCAAGGATCCGCACTTTTATGACGAGGTGCTGGACCACCCATATTTTATTCCTAGTTGTTTCATTGTCGGAACCCTGTTGACCGTCAATCTTTTCGTCATGCGCGCGCTGACAAATATCAAAGTATAGAGAGCTCGGGATATGGATTTTCTAACAAATATCAACGACTTCATAACGGAACAGCTGGGCGACTTTGGCCCGTTGCTGGTGATTGGTCTCCTGGGTCTTTTCATGATCCTGCTGACTGTGCCTCTGTTGCTGAACCAACGCGAAGATCCACTGTCGAAGCTCAAGAAAAACAGCAAACCCGAGCCGAAGGACAAACAGCAAAAAGATCGCCTGCGTCAAGGCAGCCGCAACGAACAGCTCAAGAAGTTCGCAAATTTCCTGGAACCGCAAAACGCCGAGGAACTGTCGGCGATGGAACTGACACTGCGTCAGGCGGGCTATCAGTCCAAGGATTCAGTTCGGTTCTTCCACTTTGCCCAGTTTGCTCTTGGCATCATTGGCCTCATTCTGGGGTTGGTCTTCGTCTATGTGCTGAATGCCGACACTGAATATGACGGTCAGCAAATGATGATCCGCATCATTGGTCCTGGTGGCGCAGGCTATATGCTGCCCAAATACTGGATTACACGGCGCATAGCCGAGCGCAAGGATAATATCACTGCCGGCTTTCCCGACGCGCTGGATCTTATGTTGGTCTGCGTCGAGGCAGGGCAATCGTTGGATCAGGCCATCGTTCGCGTCGCCAAAGAGCTGCACGCCTCTTATCCTGAACTGGCGGATGAATTTGATATCGTTGCCTATGAAATGAAGGCGGGTAAGGAAAAGGACAAGGTTCTGCGGGATATGTCCACACGCTGCGATGTCCAGGATTTGTCCTCCTTTGTGACGGTGATGATCCAATCGGCCACGTTTGGTACCTCTATCGCCGATGCTCTGCGTGTTTATGCTGCAGAAATGCGAGATAAACGCGTGATGCGGGCAGAAGAGGCCGCAAACAAGTTGCCAACGAAAATGACCCTTGCCACAATGGGACTGACACTTCCGCCGCTGCTGATCATTCTGGTCGGCCCGTCGATGAAGAACATCTCGAATCTGGGCAATACAGGCAACTAAACATGAAACCAACTGGTGAGGCCCTGCCCACACCATTTCGCAAGATCCTGATCGCCATTGCTGCCCTTGCCGTGATGGCGTCTTGCGCATCCCAGACCATTGATCCCAACAACGCATGGGCGCCGGGTGTAGATCATCGCGGCACCGCCGAAGACGGGCTAGAGGTTGGCCACCGCCTGATGGTGGCGCAGGAATATGAACTGGCGTTAGAGGCCTTTACCCGCGCAGCGCTGGATCACGGCATGACCGGCGAGGTGCTGTCCAGCTTGGGCACTGCCAATCTTGGGCTGGGACGCCTGGGTCAGGCCGAAATCCTGTTGCAGCGTGCCATCGAGAAAGAGCCGGAATGGCCCGAAGCGATGAACAATCTTGGCGTTGTGCTTATGGAACAGGGCAAATACGCCGAGGCCGAGCAGGTTTTGCGGCGTGCTTATGCTTTGGACAATGGCCAAAGTGACCCAATCCGTGAGAATTTGCGCATGGCCCTCGCAAATTTGGAAAAACCTGCTAATAATACTGGACAAAACCAAGAATATGAATTGGTGCAGCGCGGCAGTGGGAATATTCTGATCCGCCTGACACCATGACGAGGCAGAGCAGTAAAGGACGCAAAAATGCGCCAAGCAATTCTTGTATCGGCATGTCTGGCCGGGGGTTTCCTCTTGTCGGCCTGCGCCAATGACGACGCCGCAACCGTTGAACGCGCCTTTCAGGACGTCAATGTGGTGGATGAAACAGATCTCAACGATGTGATGCTCACCGCTGCGGATCCGAATGAGGCCGCGAGTTATTTCTCGCGCTCACTGCAGGGCAACCCGGACCGGATTGATTTGCAGCGCGGTCTGGCTAGATCTCTGGTGCGCGCCAAGCGCAATGTCGAGGCCGTCGCCAGCTGGAAGAAAGTCATCACTCTGGACGGGGCGACCAATGACGACCGGGTCGATCTGGCCGACGCCCTGATCCGCACTGGCAATTGGGACGCTGCCGAGGCTGCTCTGGACGAGGTGCCACCGACCCACGAGACCTTTAAGCGATATCGGCTTGAAGCCATGGTCGCGGATGCCAACAAAGAATGGAAAAAGGCTGACAGTTTCTATGAGATTGCAGTTTCGCTGACCACCCGCCCGGCTGGTGTGATGAACAATTGGGGCTATTCAAAACTGACCCGCGGTGACTATGCCGAAGCCGAGCGTCTGTTCGGCGAGGCCATCCGCCAGGATCAGGCGCTGTTCACGGCCAAGAACAACCTAGTTCTGGCACGCGGTGCACAGCGCAACTACAGCCTGCCGGTGATCCAGATGGGACAGACGGAACGGGCCCAGTTGCTCCACACCATGGCCCTGGCTGCAGTCAAGCAGGGCGATGTGGCAACAGGTGAAGGCTTGCTTCGCGAAGCCATCAGTACCCACCCCCAACACTTTGAAGAAGCGGTACGCAGCTTGCGCGCATTGGAAGGCGCCTAACACATGTTGGCACTCCCGGTAATTCCGGCACATGTAGCGCTGTGGTTCCTGCCATTTGTCTTGCCGATCTGCTATGCCATCATGCTAACCGATTTACGTGGAATGAGAATTCCCAATTGGGCAGTGGATCTGACTGCGGTGATATTCATCGTCGTCGGCCCTTTTCTGATGTCATGGACCGACTACGGTTGGCAATTGCTACACCTGCCCGTCGGTATCGGCCTGGGGTTCCTGTTCTATAGCGGCGGATTGGTCGGCGCCGGCGATGCCAAGTTTGCCGGGGCCGCTGCACCATTGGTTGCCTTTGGCGATTTACGGCTAATTATGCTGATTTTTGCTGCAAATCTTTTGGCCGGTTTTGCCACCCACCGCATTGCCAAACACACCCCCCTTCGCAAACTAGCTCCGGAGTGGCAAAGCTGGAACGTCGGGAAAAAGTTCCCCATGGGGCTGTGCTTAGGCGGAACACTGGCAATCTATCTGATTCTTGGCGCGACCTTGGGACCGACCGGCTGACTTTTTGAGGGGCACCTTAAACCTATGCAGCCGCAACAACCGCCGAATTGCTGCAGCTTTGCCCCGCTATTGCCACACTGCTGAATAAACTGTTCCGTAACCGCGCCCGTCCAATCTGGATGGGTCAGCATCGACACAGCGACCAGCAACAGGCTCTTTACCCATGAACATGCAGACCTCTCACGTGATGGCCCCCCCTGCCCCAAAAGGGGTGGAGCAAATGAAGTTGCCGGCGGTGATGATGCGCGACATCCTGCTGAAAACCATCTTTCGCAAAACCGTCAATATGGTCACCGAAATCGCGGCAGCGATCTGCCTACCGATCTCTGTCACCCAAGAGCTGGTTGACGCGGCCCGCGAACAAAAACTGCTGGAAGCCACTGGTACGTTGAATGCCAACAGCGGCAATGAGATGGGCTATCAGTTGACAGATGCAGGCAAGGCCCGCGCCTTGGACGCCCTGAACCAGTCGGAATACTTTGGTGCCATGCCAGTGCCGCTAGATGTCTACCGCGAGCAGGTGAAACGCCAGTCGATCCGCAATATCCAGGTCACCCGCGACCAGTTGACCAATGCAATGGGCCATCTGGTGCTGCCAAGCAGCCTGCTTGACCACCTTGGACCAGCCGTCAGCGCGGGACGTTCTATCCTGATGTATGGCCCTCCCGGCAACGGTAAGTCCTCAATCTCAAACGGTATTCGCGACGCACTGGGCGATCAGGTCTATGTGCCTTTTGCGATTGAATACGCCGGTCAGGTGATCACCGTCTATGACCCCATCGTTCATACCGAGGTGGAACAAGAGCAGGATGATCCAAATGCGCTACGCCGCTCACGCCGTTTTGACAGCCGTTATGTCTGCTGTCAGCGCCCCACTGTGGTCACCGGCGGCGAACTATCGCTATCGATGCTGGATCTGGTCTATAACCCCACTGCCCGCACCTATCAGGCGCCGCTGCAGCTGAAATCGACCGGTGGTATTTTCATCGTTGATGACCTTGGCCGTCAGGCTGAATCGCCGCAATCGCTGATCAACCGCTGGATCGTGCCGCTCGAGGAAAGCAAAGACATCCTGGCGCTGCAGTCAGGTGAAAAATTCGAAGTGCCTTTTGACACTCTGGTTATTTTTTCCACCAACTTTCACCCAAACGAGATCTTCGACACCGCCGCCCTGCGCCGGATCTTCTTCAAGATCAAAATTGACGGCCCAAGCCAGGAAAACTTCCTGAAGATCTTTGCCCTGGTGGCCCGCAAGAAAGGCATGGCGCTGGACGAAGCAACCTTGGTCCACTTGCTGAAAAACAAATACCCGACCATCGACAATATCTACGCCAACTATCAGCCGGTGTTCCTGATCGACCAGATGATCGCCATCTGCGAATTTGAGGGCATCCCCTATCAGATGTCCCCCGACCTGATCGACCGCGCCTGGGCCAATATGTTCGTCAAGGACGAGGTGATTGTCAAATAATGAACTGAAGCCTTGGAAAACTTTTCTCAGGCCTCGTTCATCTTGCTTGCATCAGTAAAACCCCATCCATCCGGGCGATACCCAGATGCCAATCCGATTTTAGTGATCAGCTCCTCGTGGAGCCATATGGCGTCGATTGCCACAGTCAATGCATAAATCGGAATCCATATATCCTTGGTTTCCTCATCGAATGCAGCGGCATAGCCCTCCGCCTTCAATTCTGAAACCGCTTTTTCTGGATCACTCAGGTCTGACGCGGGCACCAGATAGAAGTCAAAATCCGCGATTGCTGGTAGGCCCTGCTTAGATTCCAATTCCTCTAAAACCCAAATTGATTCAGATCGTTGTTTTTCAAAATCATGTTCCATGTTGAATGTCTCGACTTAAATGTTTGAAACTGCGCGCATGTTGCATCTTCCCGAGCAGATACTCAACTGGTTCACCACACGGAACTGGACAATCCATCCGCATCAGCAGGTGATGTTGGACCGTGCCGATCACCCTGCAACCTTGCTTATCGCCCCCACCGGTGGTGGCAAAACCATGGCGGGTTTCCTGCCAACCCTTGCTGAACTGGCCGACGGCAATCATCAAGGGCTGCACACGCTCTATATCTCGCCGCTCAAGGCGCTGGCGGCGGATATCAAACGTAACCTGCGCACCCCTGTCGACGAGATGAGTTTACCGATCCGCATTGATGATCGCACCGGCGACACGCCGCAGTCGCGCAAGAAACGGCAGCGTGCGGATCCGCCTCATATCCTACTGACAACCCCCGAAAGCCTGGCCTTGCTCATCTCCTACCCGGATGCAGCCCGTACCTTTGCCGGATTGCAACGGGTGGTGGTCGACGAAATCCACGCCCTGGCCGAAAGCAAACGCGGCGATCAGCTGATGCTGGCGCTGGCCCGGCTGCAAACACTGTGTCCAAATATGCGCCGGGTCGGACTTTCCGCCACAGTGGATGATCCACAGGCCATCGCGCAGTTCCTTGCCCGCCATCCAGACCCCTGCGAGGTCCTGCAGGCCGACCCCGGCCCCACGCCCGACATCCAGATGCTGCAAACCACCGAGGCCCCACCCTGGGCCGGCGGCGGTGCGGCCTATGCAATCCCCGCCGTGATGCAGCAAATCAAGGCGCATAACACCACGTTGATCTTTCACAACACCCGCGCCCAGGCCGAGATCTTCTTTCACAATCTCTGGCTCGCCAATGACGACTCCCTGCCCATCGGCATCCATCACGGATCATTGGACCGTGAACAACGCAACCGGGTTGAAACGGCAATGGTGCGCGGCGATCTGTGCGCGATCGTCTGCACTGGCTCGCTGGATCTGGGGTTGGATTGGGGCGACGTTGATCTGGTAATCCAGATCGGCGCCCCCAAGAATGTCAAACGTCTGGTGCAGCGCATCGGCCGCGCCAATCACAGCTACAACACCCCCTCCAAGGCGCTGCTGGTGCCTGCCAACCGGTTTGAAGTCCTCGAATGCCGCGCCGCGCTTGAAGCCGTGCGCCAAGGGGATCTGGACGGCGAGCCCCGTGGTCCCGGCCCCCGCGACGTGCTGTGCCAACACATCCTGATCGCCGCCTGCGCTGGCCCCTTTGAGGCCAATGATCTTTTTGCCGAGATGATAACGGCTGGCGCCTACGCCACTCTGACCCGTCCCGAGTTCGACGCCTGCTTAGGTTTTTGTGCAACCGGCGGCTATGCCCTTCAAGCCTATGATAAATGGCAACGCCTGTTACAACGCCCTGACGGGTGCTGGCAGCTGCGCGACCCCCGCGCCAGCCAACGTATCCGGATGAACCTGGGCACTATTCAGGACAGTGATACCCTAAAGGTTCGCCTGAAACGCAGCCGCGGTGGCAAACCCCTGGGCGAGATTGAGGAAGCCTTCGCCGCCTCGCTCACCCCCGGCGACACCTTCCTGATTGGCGGCCAGACCGTGCGCTACGAAGGTCTGCGTGAGATGACAGTTGAGGTCACCCGACGCAGCGGCAAGAGGCCCAAGATAGCCACCTTCACCGGCACAAAATTCGCCACGTCCACCCAGCTCAACGCGCGTATTCTGGCGCTCTTACAACAGGGTAACTGGCTCAACCTGCCGGATCATACCTCCTCCTGGCTGACCCTGCAGCAGCAGGTGTCGCAGCTGCCCGAGCCAGGCCGCCTGTTGATCGAAAGCTTCCCACATCAATCACGCCCTCATCTCTGCATCTATGGGTTTGCCGGACGCAACGCCCAGCAGACACTCGGGTTGTTGCTTACCAAACGCATGGAGGAAATGGGCCTAGATCCACTTGGGTTTGTTGCCACAGATTACGCCACCATGATCTGGGGTCTCAAGACGGTGAACGATCCAGCTCCGCTGTTCGAGTTGGCGGCTCTGCGCGACGGTTTGGACAGTTGGCTGGGTGAAAACGCGGTGATGAAGCGCAGCTTTCGCGCCTGTGCCACCATCGCCGGGTTGATCGAGCGTAACTCACCCACAGCTCGCAAAAGCGGTCGTCAGGCGACCTTCTCCTCGGACATACTTTACGACACCCTGCGCAAATATGATCCCGACCATCTGCTTTTGCAAATCACCCGCACCGAGGCCCTGCGCGGGCTGGTCGACTTCGGCCGCATAGAAGAGATGATTGACCGCATCGGCCCCCGCATCGACCTGCGGCACCTGCCCGCAATCACCCCGCTTGCCGCCCCGCTGCTACTCGAAATGGGCAAAGTTCCAATCAAGGGTGCCGCGATGGAAAAGCTGTTGCAGCAAGAGGCCGCCGATCTGATGCAAAAATCCGGTCTGTCCAGCCTGCCCGATTGACCCTTGCCAGCCGCCGCCAGATCGGCAATCTCAACACCATGAGCGGATTTGATTTTTTCCTGTCCAGTGCAAGACTGACGGCGCTTGGCTCCGGCGCGCTGCACTGGCCTGACCAGAACCTGTTGTGCATCTCAGACCTACATCTGGGCAAGTCCGAACGCCAGGCCCGTCGCGGTGGCCCGGTCCTGCCCCCCTACGAGACCCGCGATACCCTAGGTCGACTGGCGGCAGACCTGCGGGACACTCAGGCCACAACGGTCATCTGCCTTGGCGACAGCTTTGATGACGATGCCGCCGCCCGGGCCCTGCCCCAGGCAGAACAGGACACAATCACCCATCTCACCACAGGCCGGCGCTGGATCTGGATATCCGGCAACCATGACCCGGCCCCGCTGGATCTGGCCGGGGAACAGCATCGCGACATCACCATTGGCCCACTAACCTTCCGTCATATTGCCCAGCCACAGGCGCAATCCGAGGTCTCCGGCCATTACCACCCCAAGGCCCGGCTGCGCAGCACCTCGCGTCCCGCCTTTCTTGTCGATGAACACAGGCTTATCCTGCCCGCCTATGGCACCTATACCGGCGGGCTGCGCAGCACCGATCCCGCCCTCACCGCCTTAATGGGGCCACGCGCCCGCGCAATCCTGACCGGCCCGCACCCCGTCCCGATCCCAATGCCGCGCTAACCCCAAACGCCGCCACGTTATTCCCCCTGTCAGGCACATCAGGCCTATACTGCCCGCACTGGAACAGGAGCCTCAGATGACCGAAATGGAAACCCGCATTCGCGACAGTTTTGCCCGCCAATCCATGATGCAGACCCTCGGCGCCGAAATCGACCACATCACTGACGGAGAGGTCATCATCACCGCTCCGATCCTGCCCGGCAGCCGCCAGCAGCACGGTGTCGCCCATGCCGCGCTGACCTTCGCCATCGGCGACACCGCCGCGGGCTATTCCGCCCTGACCAAACTGCCCGCCGACCAAGAGGTGATGACCGCAGAGATCAAAATCAACCTGCTGGCCCCCGCCAACGGCGACCTCCTGCGCGCCAGTGGCAAAGTCATCAAACCCGGTCGCCGGTTGGTGGTGGTCTCCGCTGAGGTCCATGCCATCACAGACGGCACTGAAACACTGGTCGCCATTCTCCAGGGCACCATGGTCCCAATTCAAATCTGACCCTAAACACACCAAAGGCGGCCCTTTCGGACCGCCCGCATTTCATCTTTTCACAAATACTCAAATCCAACGCCGCACCAAGCGCAGGATCAGGCGGTCAAACCTTCCGGTTCAGTCAGTCCATTGGCGCGGCAACAGGCGGTCACGGTATTGGCCAGCAGGCAAGCGATGGTCATCGGGCCAACGCCGCCAGGCACAGGGGTGATGGCGCTCGCGACCTCGGCAGCCTCAGCAAAGTCGACGTCCCCCAGCAGTTTTGTCTTACCGGGCTTTTCCGGATGCGGGATGCGAGAGATGCCTACATCGATTACCGTTGCGCCAGGCTTCACCCAATCGCCTTTGACCATCTCGGCCCGGCCAACAGCAGCAACCAGAATGTCGGCGCGGCGGCAAACCGCGGCCAAGTCCTGCGTACGCGAATGAGCGATGGTCACGGTGCAGCTTTCCTGCAGCAGAAGTTGGGCCATCGGCTTGCCAAAAAGGTTCGAACGTCCAATCACCACAGCATTCTTGCCGGACATGTTGCCGACCTGATCGCGCAACAGCATCAGGCACCCCAGAGGGGTGCAGGACACGAGGCCTTTCTCACCACTTGCCAGCAAACCTGCGTTCACCACGCTCAACCCGTCCACATCCTTGGACGGGTCGATGCGGGCCACCACGCGGCGCTCATTCAGGTGGTCCGGCACTGGGAACTGGCAAAGGATACCATGCACCTTCGGGTCCGCATTCAGTTGGTCGATCAGCGCGAACAGTTCCTCTTCGGACGCATCAGCAGGCAGCTTGTGCTCGAAAGAGGCCATACCAGCCGCTACCGTGTTCTTGTGCTTGGCGGCCACGTAGACCTCGGACGCCGGGTCTTCACCGACCAGCACCACAGCCAATCCAGGCGTGATGTCGTTTTCTTCCTTCAGACGGGCAACGTGACCAGCCACTTTTTCGCGCACAGTCGCGGCAAAGGCCTTACCGTCGATGATACTTGCTGCCATAAATCTCTTCCTTTTCCCCGAGCTGAGGTCAAAACCCGCTCACGTTTCCCGAATAACCTGCGCCTCTCGCGCAATCGACCAATCTATCAACTGCCGCCACAGGGTTTCTGCCAGTTCAGGGTCCAATCCCCCGACATTGGCAGCGCTACGAACCTTACTGACCACGTCTTCCACCCTTTCAGGTATCCGTGCTGGCCAGCCATTGGTTTGTTTTAGCGCAATCGCCCGGTCGATATAATCGGCCCGTGTCGCCAAAAGCGCAACAAGACGCGCATCAAGAGCGTCGATTTCAGCCCTTAGCGCGTCCATGTCCCGGCAATCCTGCGGTGGTGTCAATTGGGTCATGTCTAAAACTCCTGCGGCCCCGGGGTGTCCCGGGGCCGCAGAAAGCGCATATTCAGCTTTAGAACAAGCCTTGGATTTCACCGGTCTCATTCAGATGGATGCTTTTTGCCGCTGGATTGCGGGGCAGACCCGGCATTGTCATGATATCACCGCAAACTGCGACGATAAATCCGGCCCCTGCTGACAGGCGCACTTCGCGTACTGGCACTGAATGGCCAACCGGCGCACCGCGCAATGTCGGATCAGTCGAGAAGGAATACTGCGTCTTGGCCATGCAGACCGGCAGATTGCCATAGCCCTGCTCTTCCCACTCATGCAGCTGCTTGCGGATCTTGGCATCTGCCAGAACTTCGTCAGCGCGGTAGATGCGCTTGGCGACGGTTTCGATCTTTTCAAACAGTGGCATGTCGTCAGGATAGATTGGCGCAAAGTTGGCCATATCCGCATCTGCAATCTCGGCGACGCGCGTTGCCAGATCAGCCGAGCCCTCAGAGCCCAGTTCCCAGTGACGCGACAGGATTGCTTCGGAGCCCTGCGAGACCACAAAGTCCTTGATCGCCTGCACTTCGGCATCGGTATCGGTGACAAAGTGGTTGATTGCGACAACAACCGGGACACCAAAGGATTTCAGGTTCTCGATGTGACGACCCAGGTTGGCACAGCCGGACTGCACAGCCTCGATGTTTTCGCCGGCCAGATCAGCCTTGGCAACGCCGCCGTTCATTTTCATCGCGCGCACAGTCGCAACCAGAACCACTACTGACGGGGCCAGGCCCGCTTTGCGGCACTTGATGTTCATGAACTTCTCAGCGCCCAAGTCAGCACCAAAGCCAGCCTCGGTGACGACATAGTCGGTCAGTTTCAGCGCCGTTGTGGTCGCAATAACCGAGTTACAGCCATGTGCGATGTTGGCGAATGGGCCACCGTGAACAAACGCCGGGTTGTTTTCCAGTGTCTGCACCAGGTTCGGCTGCATTGCATCTTTCAGCAGCACGGTCATGGCGCCATCAGCCTCGATGTCGCGGCAATAGACCGGAGTCCGGTCGCGGCGATAGGCCACGATGATGTCGCCCAGGCGCTTTTCCAGATCTTCCAGATCGTTGGCCAGGCACAAGATCGCCATCACTTCGGATGCAACGGTGATGTCAAAACCGGTTTCACGTGGGAAGCCATTGGCAACACCGCCCAAGGACGCAGTGATCTGACGCAGGGCGCGGTCGTTCATGTCAACCACACGGCGCCAAGCAACACGCCGGGTGTCGATTTCCAGATCGTTGCCCCAATAGATGTGGTTGTCGATCATCGCAGACAGCAACGAGTGGGCTGAGGTAATTGCGTGGAAGTCACCTGTAAAGTGCAGGTTCATGTCTTCCATCGGCACGATCTGTGCGTAGCCGCCACCAGCAGCGCCACCCTTCATACCAAAGTTCGGACCCAAAGAGGCCTCGCGGATACAAACCATCGCGTTTTTGCCGATGCGGTTCAGACCGTCACCCAGACCCACAGTAGTGGTAGTCTTGCCTTCACCCGCAGGTGTTGGGTTGATCGCTGTCACCAGAATCAGCTTGCCATCGGTACGGTCTTGAACCGACTTGATGAACGACTGGCTAATCTTGGCTTTGTCATGGCCATAAGGCACCAGGTCATCACTTGAGATGCCCAGTTTTTTGCCAATCTCCTGGATCGGCTGCTTGTTTGCCTCGCGGGCAATCTCGATATCACTCTTATAGCTCATGACACTGATCCCTGATCTCATATGCACATAGAAGAAGACGCTTTTGCGCCAATACTAAGCTAGCCTTACCCGGCCAATATAAGATTGAGCGCATGTTTTCCGACATTTTCATGCCGCGAAACGGCGTCGGCCCGGGTATCGGTTTCAAATCGGAAACTCTGGGTGCGTCCCCCTACTATTATGGCGCCCAGGGCCGTTGGTCTGGAATAAAAAGTCGCAGCGCATCGCCAATCACCATGCCCCCCGGCCGTTCGACCCAGGCAGTGATTCCCCGGCGATTCTTGGCTGCGGGTTTGAACTTGGGGCCAAAGCCGGTGTGATCCTTCTCTATTTCGCGACCCGGAAAAATGCAGGGGCGGTTTTCTGTGTCCGCCACCAGCGTCACCCCATCCGGCCCCTGCAGCCGCGACGATGGCGGGATAAAGGTAAAGTCCGGAATGCCACGCACCACAATCGATACGCCCAGATGCGACGGGTCTACCGCCTCCATCCCCATATCGGCAGCAATCAAGGCCAGTTCTTCCTCGGACAGAATTGTCACCTGACGGGCATTGCGGATTTCGGTGCCCTCCGGGTACAGATCCCTGACCCGCACGCAGGACGCCCGATTGGCCCCAGCATGACGCGCACCTGCGTCGCCATCAAAACCAAGATCCAGCCGATCCACGGACCGCGCCCGCAGCCCGCCCTCGGCTGGCACATGTCCCAGCCATGTGATTTCGCCCTGAAATTCAACTTCGCGTAATGTCGGCACAGTGCTCTCCTGCAAGTCAGCCGCCATCTCGGGGGCTTTTTTACTAAAATTCTCAATGTCGCGCTGGCCAACAGGACCAAAGCAATAAAAAAGGCCCGGACACCTATTTCGGTATCCGGGCCATTGTCACTTATCTATCAGGCCGAGGGTTCCGGCTCCATGTCGCCTTCGGGTGGCGATTTCTTTGGCTTGGCTTTTGGAATCGCGGTGACCGAGGCATTGCCCTGATCCGCATCGTCATCCTCATCATCGCCCGCATTGGGAAGTTCGCCGTTCATGACGCGCTTGATCTCTTCGCCGGTCAGTGTCTCATATTCCAGCAGACCCTGCGCCAGACGTTCGAACCCGTCGCTGTTCTCGGACAGGATCTTATGCGCCCGCTGATAGCCTTCGTCGATCAGACGCTTCACTTCATCTTCGATCAGCTCTTTGGTGGCCGCTGATACCGAAAAGCCGCCAGCGCCGCCATTGTTCTGATAGCCAGCCGCAGCCTCTTGGTAGTCAATGTTGCCGACCTTGTCGGACATGCCCCATTGCATCACCATGGCCCGCGCCAGTCCCGAAGCCTGCTGGATATCGCCCGCAGGTCCGTTAGAGACTTCGTCTTCGCCGTATTTGATGATTTCCGCAGCCTTACCGGCCATGGTCATCGCCAGGCGCTGATGGCACTCTTCTTTGAACATGTTCAACCGGTCAAATTCCGGCAAGCTCATCACCATGCCCAATGCACCACCGCGCGGAATGATAGTCGCCTTATAGACCGGATCACATTTCGGCAGCGAAATCCCGACAACCGCGTGTCCCGCTTCGTGGTAGGCGGTCATTTCCTTTTGCTCTTGGGTCATCACCATAGAGCGGCGTTCGGCCCCCATCATCACCTTGTCTTTGGCACTTTCAAAATCGTCCATGGTGACAAAGCGACGGCCAATACGGGCGGCCATCAGGGCAGATTCGTTGACCAGGTTGGCCAGATCCGCACCCGAGAAAC
The DNA here is from genome assembly GCF_004006175.1 of Parasedimentitalea marina. Taxonomy (GTDB): domain Bacteria; phylum Pseudomonadota; class Alphaproteobacteria; order Rhodobacterales; family Rhodobacteraceae; genus Parasedimentitalea; species Parasedimentitalea marina. Next base: position 865,610 of record NZ_CP033219.1, on the reverse strand, counting down.
CGGGTGTACCCCGTGCGATGATCCGCAGATCAACATCCGGACCCAGCGGCGTTTTGCGGGCATGCACGCCCAGGATCTTCTCACGGCCTTTGATGTCAGGATTACCAACAGTCACGTTGCGGTCAAAACGACCCGGACGCAGCAAGGCAGGGTCCAACACATCTTTACGGTTGGTCGCGGCCAGGATGATCACACCCTCGTTGGCCTCAAAGCCGTCCATCTCAACCAGCAGCTGGTTCAATGTCTGCTCACGTTCGTCATTACCACCGCCATAGCCGGCACCACGATGGCGACCCACAGCGTCGATCTCATCGATGAACACGATACATGGCGCATTCTTTTTGGCCTGTTCAAACATGTCACGCACGCGGGAGGCACCCACACCGACGAACATTTCAACAAAATCAGAACCCGAAATGGTGAAGAACGGAACGCCTGCTTCGCCAGCAATCGCACGGGCCAGTAGTGTCTTACCAGTACCCGGAGGGCCCACCAGCAGCGCACCCTTGGGGATCTTACCGCCCAGACGGCTGAATTTCTGCGGATTGCGCAGGAATTCGACGATCTCTTCCAGTTCTTCCTTGGCTTCGTCGATACCGGCCACGTCGTCAAACGTCACCCGACCGTGTTTCTCGGTCAGCATCTTGGCCTTGGACTTGCCAAAACCCATCGCGCCACCTTTGCCGCCACCCTGCATCCGGTTCATGAAATAGACCCAGACACCGATCAGTAACAGGAATGGTAGCAGCGTCAGCAAAAACGCCTGAAACCCGGATTGCGCCTGTTTTTCAGCCCGCACCGGAATATTGTTCTCGATGAGCAACCGTGTGACTTCAGCATCTGAAGGTTTGATGGTCATGTAGGCGTTGCCATCAGACGCGGTAAAGCGAATTTGTTCACCATCCAGGATGACATTGCTCACCCCTCCGCCTTCAACTGCGGTCACAAAATCAGAAAAGGTTCTTTCCTGGCTCTGCATCGAACTGCCCGAACCGCTGAACATATTGAACAGCGCCAAGACCAGCAGAAACAGAATGACCCAGAAGGCGATATTACGTGCGTTGCCCAAGGCAGCTCTCCTAGTTTTCGAAGCATACCATTCGGTACACCTGCTTTGACCCTAAAATAAGGATCATTCGGTCAGGTTCAATGCGATAAAAGGCTTCTATAGAACTCTTCGTCCGAATTTACTGCTTTTGCGGTCCATCCGTTGGCCATTTCAGCCATAGGAGCGGCAACCAAGTCCTGTTTTCTCCAAACAGCAGGGGTCGCTTCCAGAACTTCATGGGGACAACCAGAATCGCGCCAATCCGGGCACAACAACAGCCCCGCCCTGCCCAAGGGCCGCACCTCGAGCCCTGAAACGTCCGCCCCTTGCAGCACCCATCGCTTGTCCCAGATCGCATCTGGCAGTGCCACCTCATCGCGCACCGCATTGTATTCCCGACAGATCCAGACCTGCCCGCGGCGCGACAAGATGCGACATCCACCCAGCGTCACCCCGCCACCCGTGCGGACACAGACCAAAGCCTCGGCCATGACGCCTCGTCGCAGCGGATATTCACCCCCCGAGACCCAGCGCAGTGCCCCCGCCAGCAAACGGTGAATGATCTCGTCGGGCTGATCACGCAGCCCTTTTTCATCAATAACCACAGCGCCAGAGACCGTTTTGGCCAGATCCTTGCCGACCAAAAGAGCATTACGATCAAGCGCTTCCTTTGCCTTACCCATATTCTCGGCCACCGCAGAGAGGGACGCGATGGTGAGGCCCAGTGGCTCCAGGGTTTTCATCGCCTGACGCATCCGCACCCGCTCAAACCGACGATCCTGATTAGAGGGGTCCTCGACCCATGTCAGGTCATGTTGGGTCAGGTGATTGCGCAGCTGGGCACGTGTCACCCGCAGCAATGGGCGCAACAATGTGATCCCGTTCAGCTGGCGACGCACCGGCATCGCCGCCAATCCGTTGACCCCGGCCGAACGCGCCAATCGCATCAAAACAGTTTCAGCCTGATCATCCGCAGTATGCCCCAGCGTGATGATTTCGATCTCGCGGCGCTTGGCCCAGTCACTCAGCAGCTGATACCTGGCCCGGCGGGCCTGATCCTGAAGATTGCCGTCCCCCTGCCATCCCTGCCAGTGCAAAATCTCGTGATCGACACCCATGTGACGGGCCAGAGCGGCAACCTGCCGGGCTTCATCGGCGGATTCACGGCGCAACCCGTGATCTACGGTCGCAGCCAGAATTTGTACGTCCTGCCCCTGAAAACACTGCGTCAGAATATGCAGCAAGGCCACCGAATCGCCACCACCCGACAGGGCCACGCCTATCCGGGACGGCAACGACCCTTGGAAATGACCCTGGACCTCTGTCAGAATATTCATTGTCGGCCGGTCAAGAACAGCTCAGCGAGGCCATTTCCTGTTCCGCTGCCAGCACCGCCGCCGTATCGGGAAAGCGCGCCTTGACCTCGGACAGGGTCACACAGGCCTGACTGGATTGCCCCAAACGTCCCAAAGCAGCGCCCAGTTCAAACAGCGCCTCGGGGGCGATGATTCCGGTTGAATTGCCGGTGAAGGCCGCCAAATAGGCCCGCGCCGCCTCGCGGGTGTCGCCCAGTCCATCCAGTGCCTTACCACGATTAAAATGGGCTTCGGCGGCCAGGGGACTGCCGGGATAGGCCACATCAAAACTGGCAAACCGGGCCGCCGCGTCCTGATAATTACCCTCACCCAGTGCCTTTTTTGCGCCGTCAAAATCTGCCAGCTCACCCACTGCCAGCTCATCCGAAGTATCAACCGGAGGCTGCCCAATTGGCTGCGCTGTTTCAACGTCACCACCCAGCGTCGAGGTTTCTCCCAGCTGGCTGATGTCGCCGCCTTCCAGTTCGACCAGTCGGAATTCCAGATCGCCGATGCGATTGGTGCCATCTGCCACCACATTTTCAATCCGGTGTTCCAACCGTTCCGTCTGCGAGGTCAACCCCTGCAGGGCAATCTCAATCGCGCCAACACGGTCCAGAACGGAATCGCCACCAAGGCTGGTGCCGGGAGCACCCGTGGTCGACAACTCACGCTTTAGGCGTTGAATTTCCACGTGCAGAACCGTTAGTTCCTGACGGATATCAGCCAGGGTTTGCTGATCCTGCGCCCTTAGGCCTGCCGGAACAAACGCAACAGCCGCGATCACGGCAAGAGAATAAAGACGCATCATTTACCCCGTTAACCCACCAGTCAGAATAGTCACAGCCCGCCGGTTCTGCGAATAGCAGCTTTCATTCGAGCAAATCTCAAGCGGGCGTTCCTTGCCATAGCTCACCACTTTGAGGCGGTTGCTGGCGACACCCTGCGACACCAGATACTCCCTTGCCTCGCTGGCACGACGGGCGCCCAGGGCCAGGTTATATTCCCGGGTGCCCTGCTCATCCGCGTGACCCTCGATGGTGGCAGTGTAATCAGTGTTGGCCAGCAACCAGTTTGCTTGCGACAACAGGATGCCTTTTGCTTCGGTCGTCAGCGTCGACTGGTCCACCACAAACAAAACCCGATCGCCGATCTCTTGCTGGAAATAGGCCGGGCTGGTTTGATCCGCCACTCCGCCCGCGCCACCGCCGGTTAGCGAACCCGTGTTAGAATTTCCGCCGGTCACATTATCGCACGCCGCGAGGCCCAATGCTGAAATAACCAGAATTACTTTTGTCAAACCGCTCATGCTGTCAGCCTCATGCTTTTGCCTTATGCTTCGTGAACCCTATCACAGGCCAATTGACCACGCTATGGGGGTGATTTTATTCTTAATTCTGCAAGGGCGACCAGGCCGGATCTGATCCGCCATCCGGGGTCCGTACCGGTCTAAGGTTACGCCCCGAGATGTCCACCGAATACAACAGAGAGCGACCACTGGCCCCTTGGGTTTCGCGGGTGAACATAATGACCCGACCATTTGGCGACCAGGTCGGCCCCTCGTCCAGGAACGAGGCTGTCAGCAGACGCTCCTCGCTGCCATCGGTGCGCATCACGCCGATATGGAATCGGCCCTTGTTTTGCTTGGTAAAGGCCAGCAGATCCCCCCGCGGCGACCACACCGGGGTGCCGTAGCGCCCCTTGCCATGACTGATCCGGCGCGCATCCCCGCCACTGGCGGCCATCACATAGAGTTGCTGACCGCCTGAACGGTCGCTTTCAAACACAATCTGGCTGCCATCCGGCGAAAACGACGGTGCCGTTTCAATTGACGGCGCACTGGTCAGCCGGGTCAGGCTGCCAGTGTTGATATCCATGGTGAAAAGATCGGTGTTACCGCCCTGAGATTGCGAAAACACCACGGTGCGCCCATCCGGCGAGAACCGGGGCGCAAAGCTCATGATGCCATCGTCAGTTGACAACACCCGGCGCTGGACCTTGCCAATATCCATTACATGGATCTGCGGAAAGCCGCTTTCATAACTGGTATAGAGCACCCGGTCGCCACTGGGCGAAAACCGCGGCGCCAAAACAATAGAGGCGCTGTTGGTCAGGAACTGCACATTGGCGCCATCATAATCCATGATCGCCAACCGCTTACGACGGTCATTCTTGGGGCCGGTTTCCGAGACATAGACCACCCGGCTGTCGAAATACCCGCCCTCGCCGGTGATCCGGCTATATATACTGTCCGCCACTTTATGGGCCATACGCCGCCAGCCGTCGGTGGTGCCGGTGAACTGCAGGCCACCGCCATCCAGCTCTTTGTCGGCAAACACATCATAGCCACGGAACCGCACCGTCAGCCGGTTGCCATTGACGCTGACAGCGCCCGTGATCAGCGCCTGCGCGTTGACGGCTTTCCAGTCGGCATATTGGACGGAGGCGTTGAAATCGGTGACTTTTGAAATATGGGCCGAGGCCGGGATCTCGCGGAACAACCCAGTGCCGCTCAGATCCGAGGCAATCACCCGTGCGATCTGCGCTGACATCTCATTTGCAGCAGCGGTCTCGGCAATAAAGCTGGGCACCGCATAGGGCAGCGGCTCGATCACACCGTCGGTGATTTCAATCCGCAGCGGCCCGTTTTGCGCTACAGCCGCCCCAGTCTGGGTCAGCACGGCCGCCGCCAGCAGAACACCTGTCAGAAAAACTCTCATTTGATCCGCATCCTTTCAGGATTGAATGTCATCTCAATATCACGCCATTGGCCATATTTTTCAGGGGGAAGTTGGAACCCCTTTGCCCCGCAGCGGATAATCGCCCGCCGCGCTGCCTCGAACGCTTGTTTTGCCGCCGTGCTAGACCCGCCAGTGCTGGACAGCATCCGGATGGAGCCAACGTCCGGCTTACCATCCTGACTTAACGATACGCCCACAACGACGGTGGTCCCCAGCGCATCGGTCGAAAGCGAGCCCACATTCCAGCAATTGGACACCGAAATACGCAGTGCATCCTTTTCACCCGAGGTCAAAGGCGGTCCCGAAGGCTCGGGCGTGATCACATCTGCACCGCCGGCAATGGCCTCAGCAACCGCATCCGCCACGGCGTCACTTGGCTCTTCGACGGGCTGGTCTGCCGGCTGATCTTCTGGCTGATTTTCCGGCGCATCCGCTGCTGCAGTTTCAACTGGAGCCTCGGGCGGTGTCGGGCGACGTGGCCGTGTCTTAGGCCGCAGCGACAGCGTGGGCGCAGCGCTGGCCTGCTCGTCCTGCTCTTCAGCTTCCGTCACGATACGGTCATTGGCGGCCTCGGGCGCGGTCGCCTCTTGCACCTCTTGTTGGGTCTCCGAGCCTTCGTCGGGGGCGACTTCGGGCTGGACCACCTCGTCCACTGCTGTATCCGGGGCGGGCGGCGCAATTGGAACCGGGGCCACCCGGTCCGCAGGTTGCGCCACTTGAGGCTCAGCCGTTTGCGGCAATTCGGGTGCGATATCGGGCAGCGATGGAACGACCGGCGCAGGAGCGATCGGCAGGGGCGCGGGTTCTGGCTCGGGCCGCTCGGCCACTTCGGGATCTGGCGCTGGGGGAGCGATGGGCTCCGGCACGACCGCCTCGGGCTCGACGTCACTCACCGGAGCCACCTCGGGCACCGGCGTGTCGTCTTGCGGGACAGGTAAAACAGCTGGTTCTTCTGCAATGATCGGGGCGGTATGCTGCTGGTTCAACAGCGCGAATTCCGCCGTGCTGATCATGGTGACCTCTTGCACCTGAAACGGCAGCGGCTCGGACGGGAACCAGGCGCCAAACACCACCCACCCCATCAGCCCGACATGCGCCGTCAGAGATATTTTGGTCCCGGTTTGCAATCTGCCGCTCCGCTATTGCCCGGCCGCAGCCGGATCTTCCAGCGCAGGCCCGCCAATGTCTGTGACCAGCCCGACGTTCGAAAACCCACCAGCATTCAGTGCGCCCATGACTTTCATCACCTGTTCATAAGGCAGCCCGCCGTCCGCGCGTAAAAACACCCGGTCAGAGGTGCGCTCTGCCGCAATCGCCCGCAGTTTTCCCACCAGCTCGCTTGGGGTCACCGGGGTGGTCATGATCTGCACTTCGCCCGACAGCGTCAGGGTCACTGTCAGTGGCTCGTCCTGATCCCCCGGCAAGGCACTGGCCGCCGTTTTGGGCAGCTCAACCGGGACACCAACTGTCATCAGAGGGGCTGCCACCATGAAGATGATCAGCAACACCAGCATGACATCGACAAAGGGTGTCACATTGATTTCAGCCATGGGCCGCGAACGACCCCGCCGACGTCCCCGGCGGCGTCCGCCATCCGAGGATTGTTGTACTGCGGCCCCCATCGTTCAGGAGTCCAGCTGGCGGCTAAGGATCGTTGCGAATTCATCGGCAAAAGCCTCGTAGCCGCCGATGATCCGGTCACTGTCCGCACTGAGCTTGTTATAGAAAATCACCGCCGGAACCGCCGCCAGCAGACCCAGACCCGTGGCCATCAGCGCCTCGGCAATCCCCGGCGCCACAACAGCCAGGTTGCTGTTTTGTTGTTCTGCAATCTCGATGAAGGCAGTCATGATGCCCCAAACGGTGCCGAACAGGCCCACAAACGGCGCCGTGGACCCCACCGTTGCCAGCACCGGCAGCCCCTTTTGTAGGGCCTCGGCCTCTTTGGCGATGGCCACGTCCATGGACCGGTCAATCCGCGCCTGCGCTCCCGCGATCAAGCCGCCATCACTGCGATGACTGCGCCGCCATTCGGTCATGCCGGATACAAATATCTTCTCCGAGGATTCCTCGGGCTGGGTGCCGATCTGTTCAAACAGCACATCCAACGGCTCGCCCGACCAGAACGCCTGGTCAAACTTATCCGCGCCACCGCGTGCCAACCGATAAGAGATATGTTTTTGTATAATGATGGCCCAAGACCAAATAGAGGCCCCCACAAGCATCATCATCACCAGTTTCACGGTGAGAGTAGCCCGCGCGAAAAGTCCCCACATGGAGAAATCAATCTCCTGCGCCAACGCCAGAGTTTCTGCTTCCATTAGCCTGCTCGCTATATTTGTGGCCAGTTTTCTGACCTTATCTGGACGCAATTTAACCTAGATGCGCGGTAAAATCCAATCAAACAGGCGTTACGGTCAAAATCTTACGATAATGCGCGGATCTCTGCCGGAAGCCGCTGCGGTTTTCCTTCGGCCGTGACACAGGCAACAGTGACCTTAGCCCGAAACAACTCGACCTTATCGCGCATCACCCGCTGGCCCATGATCAGCCGCGCCGGACTAACTTTCAGCACTTCGGTCTCGATCAACAACTCATCATCGAACCGCGCCGGAACGCGATAGTCCGCCTCGACACGCTGCACCACCCAGATCAGCCCCGCCTCGCGCATGGCGTTCTGATCGTTGCCCAGTTTGCGCACCCAATCGCTGCGTGCGCGTTCTATGTACCGCAGATAGTTGGCATAATACACCACGCCGCCCATGTCAGTGTCTTCATAATATACCCGGATTGGAAATCTGTGCATCCACAGCCTCACTCTAATGCCTCACCTGAACGAGCTCACAAAAAATTCTTAGAAGAATTTTGTCCAGAAAATTCATAATTTTCTGCGGCCCAACGCTGCGGAACTTATCCCTGCAACCGCGCAAACAGCCGCAGCGCATGAGACTTGTCATCCGCCGAGGGCGGCATCATCCGATCATAAGCTGCCGCAATCACCCCGGCAATTTCAGGCCGCAAGATGGTCGCGCCGGTCTCTGGTAGCACCGCCAGAGGAGACACCTCGGAAAAAGCGCGGTCGCCCCACATCAACATCACCTGCACCGACTGGGTCAATGCCAGTGTTTCAGCCGGGATATCCACCATGTCACCGGACATCCGCAGGAACACAAAGGCGGCCTGAATCGCTGCGACATCATCAAAGCGGAACGCCCTGTACTGGCTGGCATCCGCCGCCTTCAATCGCTCTACCAAAGACTCCAAGTCTGGGATCAACCGACCCAAATCCGGAACCGCCAACAGCTCATCCCAGTCCTTAAAAAAAAAGAACATCAGGTTGGCGCCCAATTCACCATCCAGCTCGTCCATCTGTGCCCCAGCCAGCGTCGCAACCGCCTCTACCGCACCCTTGACCACTTTCAGGGTCTCTTCCTCTACCCCAAACACCACTGGAACAATCGGTCGCCCCCAACGCGCAAAGGCATAAGACCCATCGTTTCGGGTAAAAAGCTGTTCGATTTGTTTCGGCGTCATCTTAGGCATCCTCATTCCAAACTACCGGCTCTATGCCGCCTGGGCCTGAACCTCACAAGGCCTGACGTTTTCATCTTTTTCAAAATACTCCCGCCGGAGGCTCCCAAATGTTCAGGAAAACAGATCGTCGGCGGTTCTGGGCGCATCCAGCCCCAAATGGGTCCAGGCTTTTTGCGCCAACATCCGCCCACGCGGCGTACGCTGGATCAGCCCCTGCTGCAGCAAATAGGGCTCGATCACGTCCTCTAACGAATCGCGGCTTTCCGACAGCGCCGCTGACAGGGTTTCAATCCCAACCGGGCCACCACCATAGTTCTCGGCAATCAACTTCAGGTACCGTCGGTCCGCCCCATCGAGCCCCAGATGGTCCACTCCCAGCCGGGTCAGCGAACTATCTGCCAATGCGCGGGTAATTGTCCCGTCACCTTCGACCACGGCAAAATCCACAACCCGGCGTAATAGCCGGCCGGCAATCCGAGGTGTTCCACGGGCACGGCGGGCAATTTCGCGAGCCCCCTGATCATCCGCAGGCACTCCCAATTTGCGCGCATTTCGGCTGACAATCTCATGCAGTTCGTCCACCGTGTAAAACTGCAACCGTGTTGGAATACCAAAACGATCGCGCAGTGGTGTGGTCAGCAGCCCCATGCGTGTAGTGGCCCCCACCAGCGTAAAGGGCTGCAACTCGATCCGTACCGTACGCGCTGCCGGCCCCTCGCCGATCACCAGATCCAACTCGAAATCTTCCAGCGCCGGATACAATATTTCCTCAACGACCGGGTTCAACCGGTGGATCTCGTCGATGAACAACACATCGCGCGCTTCCAGATTGGTCAGGATGGCTGCCAGATCTCCCGCCTTGGCCAGAACCGGCCCGCTGGTCATGCGAAAATTCACCCCCAACTCGCGCGCGATAATTTGCGCCAGCGTGGTTTTCCCAAGTCCCGGAGGGCCGTGAAACAGCGTGTGATCCATCGCCTCGTCCCGCTGTTTGGCGGACTGAATAAACACCTTCAGGTTGGCGCGGGCTTCGGCCTGACCGATGAATTCAGTCAATCCCTGTGGCCGCAAGGCGCGGTCGTTGTCCTCGGGCCGCTGTTCGGGGCGCAGGTCTGGGTCGGCATCAATCATGGCGAAGCTTGCTCTTGTAGGCAGTCGGTTGATTTTCACTCAGGTCAGGCACTGTCCGATCTATCGGCCGGACAAGACCCAGATGTACGTGCACTCGCATCCGCTACCCCTTTGGCGCCAACAGTTTCAGCGCAGCCCTGATCAAACCGGCTTCACCCAGACCAGCCTCGTTCCCGGCCGCTTTGGCTACGGCCGCCGCCGCGTCACTCGGGCTGTAGCCGAGATTGGACAGGGCCGACAATGCGCCAGCTTGTGCTGCGGCGTCCGTATTGGGCTTACTGGTTTTCTTTTTGGGCTTTGGTTTGGGAGCAGCTTCACTACTTTCAACCACCTCCAGATCCGGTCCCTCCATGGCCTCAGATATGGTGCCGCCCATCGCCATCACACTTGGCGCCTTGTCCTTCAGATCAAGAACAATACGTTGCGCAGTCTTGGGGCCAATGCCCTTAGCCGCTTTAACACTGGCCCAATCGCCCAAGGCAATTGCACGACCAACTGCATCAGGTCCCAATGTGCCCAGGATCGCCATCGACGCCTTAGCACCAACCCCCTGCACCGAGGTCAGCAACCGGTGCCATTCCTTTTCCACCAATGTGGTAAAGCCGAACAATTGCAGCAGATCCTCGCGCACCAGCATCGCGGTATAGAGTGATACCGCCTCGCCCACACCGGGTAGCGCCATCATGGTGCGACTGGAACAATAGACAATATAGCCAACGCCGCGCACATCGATCAGCACGTGATCCTCGGCGCGGTAGTCCAGCCGCCCGGTCAGCTTGCCAATCATACCCGCACCTCGCGCAGTTGCCGGTCCGCTGTGCCGCGATAGAACGCATGGCAGATTGCAATCGCCAAAGCATCCGCCGCATCCGCGTTTTCTGGGTTACAGCCGGGCAATTGCAGCTTCACCATATGCATCACCTGTGTCTTGTCAGCATGGCCAACCCCAACAACCGTTTTCTTGACCCGGTTCGGCGCATACTCTCCCACTGCCAATCCGGCCTTGGCCAAAGTCAGCAGGGCCACTCCGCGCGCCTGCCCCAGTTTCAACGTCCCGGCGCCATCCTTATTCACAAAGGTCTGCTCAATCGCCGCCTGATCTGGTGCGTGGGCTTCGATCACTTCGGTGACCTGGTTGTGCAGGGACAGCAGCCGTTCGCCAAGATCGTCCCCATCCGAGTGGCAAACTCCGTTGGCAACGTGGCTCAGTTTTGAACCATGTGATTCGATCACACCCCAACCAAGGTTCCGCAACCCCGGATCAATCCCCAAAATCCGCATGTTTCGACCGGCCCTTGCCCAATGACTAAAATTATTTTCTTTTCGATTAGCACAAACCGCGAACATGTCCAAACCCTTTCCGTTAACACCCATTGTCAAAATGACCGGAATGTGGACTGGAAACGACCGTTTCTGAGACTGAAACCGACATTTCAGGACAGCCTGTCGCAGGTGGCCCATAGGCCTTGTTTATATAGTCAGTAGCTATGCATTTTCCGCATAGGACAGTTGCAATTTTCCATCTTGCTCAATCCAGATCTCATCCCTAAATGCCGATCATCTGAACAACGACAATCAGCAACTTCAATCAAAGGACAAAGATATGGCTGCTTTTGACACCACCCGCACCACCTATGGCGCAACTGGCCTGACCGGCCGTATCGGCGCGATTATCGCCGCAACTGCGGCAGGTATCTCGCAGTGGAATGACGCCCGCGTCACCCGCAATTCCCTGTCGACGCTTTCTGATCGTGAGCTGTCCGATATCGGCCTGTGCCGCGGCGACATCGAAGTCATCGCGACTGGCAAAAATCTGTAATTAGAATTTTCTGCTTCGCCTCCTCCCTCGGGGCAGAAACTTCAAACGCCGCACCCTTTCGGGATGCGGCGTTTTTTTTGATCTCAAAGACCAAATGCATGTTGGGCAGTCAAACCGCACTACAAACCTAGGCTGCCGTCAAATTTCAAAGACCGGCGCCATCAGGCTAAGCGACTGCCTTTAGCGCAGAATAGGTCCGATTTTCCTGGCAATCCCCAGCGACAGCGGATCTGCAATCATGATCAAGGCCCCGCCTTGCTCCAACATGGATCCGGCCTGCAACTTGGACACTCTGTCCTGATAGCCATCCACACCGATCGAAGCGATCAGGAAACCCTTGAAAAGGAGGAAAGCTGCAAGAAACAGGAAGATCGACCGAGCAGAAATACGCGATTCAATTCGTCTCTTTGGCTCAACGACAATCAAGCCATCCGACCGCATTTGCGCCGAATAGCCGTTATTCATGGCACCGTGCTTGCGCTCAAGATGGCGCACACGCGACAAAAACTGCTGATGTTCATTACTCATGGCAGACCCCGAACTGGCCCCCACCAGCGGATAGGGCATCATGCGTCGGAAATGTGGCTATTGTGAGGCGGCTCGTTAAAATGCGTTACAAATGCGTCCTAATCAGCCCTGACGCTGCAACAATAACGTGCTCCAGTCACCAATCTCATCCCGGCGGACCTGATTGATGCCATTTCGTGCATAAACCTCTGACACATTTTCGGCTTGTTCATTGAGGATCCCGGACAGAATCGCATAGCCTCCGGGGCGCAGGTGTGTGGCCATCTCAGGTGCCAAGGCCACCAGTGGGCCTTTCAGGATATTGGCAAAGATCAGATCATAGGGTGCTGCGGCGAGCAGATCGGCATGGTCAAAACCGGCGGCCTCGACACAGCCGACCCGCCCGGCCATGCCGTTGGCGGCCAGGTTCGCTTCGGCGACGTCAACCGCGACCTGATCAATATCGCTGGCCAGAATTTCGCCATCCCAGACCCGCGCCGCTGCCATCGCCAGCACCGCCGTGCCGCAACCGATATCGGCAACTTTAGCGGCCTCAAATCCCTCGGTGATCAAGTGATCCAGGGCACGCAAACAGCCCAGCGTGGTGCCGTGGTGGCCGGTGCCAAAGGCCATCGCCGCCTCGATCAGCAGTGGGATCTTGTCGCCGGGCAATTTGTCAGCGTCATGGCTGCCATAGACAAAGAACCGGCCCGCGTTGACCGGCGCCAGTTCACGCCGCACATGCGCCACCCAATCGGTGTCCGGCAGTTCCGACACCGCAAAGGCACGCGCGCCATGCAGGGTTGCCAGCAGCGCCAGACCGGCCTCATCCGGGGCCTCGGTGAAATAGCCACCGACCTCCCACAGACCGGAGTCGTCTTCGAGGTCGAGGATGCCAACACCCGTGGGTTCCGGCATCAGGCTCTCCATCGCCTCGCCCAGCGCCTCGGCGGCGGCTTTTCCGGACAGGGTGGTAAGGGCGGTAAAAGTGGGCATCACGAACTCCTGAAACTGATCACAAGCGCCTAGGCTGGCTGTGCCAATAGGTCAAGAGAAAGGGCTATGGCCTTTCAAAATGGCGTGGCTCCCAAGGTCGCCTTACTCTGCAGGTGCAGGTATGTGGTGCTTGCTCAGCACGGTCTCATTTCCGGGCTCGGGGTGACGTGGTATCAATAGCGACAGCCCCAGTGAGGTCAGCGCCATAAGCGAGGCCAGACCAAACACTGCCGTCGGCGACACCATCCACAACAATCCCAGTAGCACTGGCAAAAACACCGCCGCAATATGGTTGATGGTAAAGGCCACTGCGGCCGTCGGTGCAATATCTGCTGGGTCTGCGATCTTTTGGAAATAGGTCTTTAGCGCTAGTGCCAGTCCAAACAAGATATTGTCGACCACATACAATACCGAGGCAAACAGCACGCCCCAACCAAACCAATAGATGCCACCATAGGCCATGAACACCACGGTCAGCCCGACATACTCCCAGATCAGCGTGCGGCGTTCGCCAAAATGCCCAATGGCTTTGCCCAAAAACGGCGCGACCAGCATTTTGACCACCAGATTGATCAGATACAGACCGGTCAGCTCATGCACATCAAAACCAAACCTCTCAACCATCATGAAACCGGCAAAAACCATGAAGATCTGCCGCCGTGCTCCGGCCATGAATTGCAGCGCGTAATACAGCCAATAGCGTTTGCGCAGCACCATGGTTTTGTTCTGCGGCGTCGGGGATTCAAACTGTGGATAGGCAAACATGGCAAACAGCGCCAACCCAGCGGTGGCAAAACCAGCCACCATGAACACCACATTATAGCTGAGATTCAGCGTGTCCCACATCAGCACGATCAGCACAAACACCACCAGTGTCACCGCCGACCCCATGCCCATCAACCAGCCCAGAATTTGCGGCGCCCGGTCCTTGGGCAGCCATTGCAACTGCAACGACTGGTTCACCGTCTCGTAATAGTGAAATCCAAGACTGCTGAGGAAGGTCAGTGTCAGGATTCCCGTCAGACTGGGAAACCATGCTGTAAAGGCGGTCGCCACCCCCAGCAGGACCAGCGACACCATGCCTAAAACCTGCTCACGCACGAACAGGATGATGGCAATCACTCCGATGGCGAAAAATCCCGGAATTTCACGGATCGTGTGCAGCAGACCTATGTCTGAACCCTCAAATCCAGCGACCTCAATCACGAAATTATTCAGCAGGGCATACCACGTGAAAAAGGCGATCGGCATCGCCCCCGACATCACGAACAGCAGGGTTACAGGACGCCGCCAGAACGGCAGATGCGAGGAGTCGGTAAGGGAGACTGGTTTGAACATACATCGCTCATACGCCTGTTTTACCGTCGGCGGTAGAGGCAATGAAGCCATGCACATAAGGGTCTGCATCTCTGCAGAGTTCACCACAATTGCGCCCCACACAGATCTTTTCCCCCAAGGCCATGCCTTGTTGGTTGCTTATCTCAGCAGTGTCATGCCCATCGTTCCAAAGGCAAAAATATGGTAGAGAAGGCGGTACCGCCAAAGCGGATGTGGACGGGAGATCAGTCCCGCGTGCTAAACGTTGTCTCTGCGCGCCCCAATCCTAGCGGGCCCTGTTCCAAGTGCCGGGGGTGTCAGGCCCAGCGGAAATCGCGATTGGTCGATAGTCTGACATGAGAATCGAAACCCTGCGTAACCAGGCCGTGCGCTACGCGCGCAACATTTCTATTGGAGTGTTAATTTTCCCTGCAGAAGTTGCGCCGTGAGTATTTAGAAAAAGGTGAATTGTGGAAGAGAGAGCCTCTCTGGCTTCATCTTTTTCTTAAATACTCACCCTGACGCTTCAAAATTGTGGCTAGAAAAAGTTCTGCGGATCGATGTCAACATTCAACCTTAGATCGCCCTTGAGCCGACAAGGTGCAATCCAGCGTGAAATTGCCTCTTGTAGCGGTACTCCTTTTGCGGCTTTGACCAACAAACGTACTCGATGACGACCGCGAATGCGGGCGATTGGCGCTGGGGCCGGACCGTAAACCTGTGCGCCAATTGCGCGCAACGGCCCATCGTTGCGGGCTAGTGCGTTGCCCAGATCAAATACCGCAGGCAGGTCCGATCCAGACAGGATGATCCCTGCCATGCGGCCATAGGGCGGTACACCGGCGGCTTGGCGTTCAGCGGCTTCGGCTTTCCAGAAGCCTTCCTCGTCACCGGACAGAATAGCGCGGATCACCGGGTGTTCAGGTTGGAAACTTTGCAAAAGCGCCTCACCCGGTTTTTCAGCACGGCCAGCGCGCCCCGCAACCTGTCGCATCAATTGAAACGTTCGCTCGGCGGCGCGCAAGTCTGATCCTTGCAGCCCCAGATCCGCGTCGATCACGCCGACCAGTGTCAGCAGTGGAAAATTGTGTCCTTTGGCCACCAGTTGGGTGCCCAGAATGATATCCGCCTCGCCCTTTACGATCTCGGAGATGCGTTCCTTTAGTGCCCGTGCTGATCCAAACAGATCCGAGCTGAGCACCGCAATCCGCGCCTCTGGGAATGCCAGTGCTGCCTCTTCGCCCAGCCGTTCGATGCCGGGGCCGACCGGGGCCATCTTGCCTTCGACTTCACAGGAGGGGCACACCGTCGGAAGCGGTTTGGTTTCGCCGCATTGGTGGCACATCAATCGGTTCTGAAATCGGTGCTCGACCATGCGCGCATCGCAATGATCACAGGCCACTTGATTGCCGCAGGCCCGGCAGATCGTCACCGGCGCAAAGCCACGGCGGTTCAGGAACAGCAGCGACTGCTCGCCTCGCTCCAGCCTTTTACTCATGGCGCTGCGCAGGGTCGGCGAGATCCAGGTTGCCGAGGGCAGTTTTTCAACCCGCATGTCAATGGCGCGCATTTCGGGCAGTACCGCCGCGCCATAGCGCGCGGCCAGATCCAGCCGGCGGTATTTGCCTGCCTCGGCATTGGCCCAGCTTTCCAGGCTGGGTGTGGCCGAAGCCAGCACCACCTGCGCCGAGCACATCACCGCACGTAGCACCGCCATGTCGCGGGCATTATACAGGACTCCGTCTTCCTGTTTATACGAGGTATCGTGTTCTTCATCGACAATGATCAGACCCAGATCCCGGAACGGCAAAAACAAAGACGAGCGCGCACCGATCACCAGTTGCGCATTGCCTTGCCCAACCATGCGCCAGACCCGGCGGCGTTCGGTCATCGTGGCACCGGAATGCCATTCTGCCGGTGTGGCGCCAAACCGGGCCTCGACCCGGGTCAGAAACTCGGCCGTCAGCGCGATTTCCGGCAACAGCACCAAGGCCTGTCGGCCCGCCCGCAGACAGGCGGCGACCGCCTCAAGATAGACCTCGGTTTTGCCCGATCCAGTCACCCCTTTTAACAGCGTGGTGCCATAAGCGCCATTTTGCACCGCCTGCGCCAAGACATTGGCGGCTTCGGCCTGGTCCTCGGTCAGGGTCTTACTGGGTAATTCGGGGTCCAAATGTGGATAGGGCAGATCGCGCGGTGCCTCTTCCTCGCGCAGGGCACCCTGTTTGACCAAACCCTTGAGCACCGAGGGCGTCACCCCGGCCAGATCGGACAGCTCTTTGGGGGTGAAGGCCAGACCGCCGTATTCGTCCAGCGCCGCCAGAACACGCGCACGCGCATCGGTCATCCGCTCAGGCTCGGACGCGCCGCGTCGCAGGATCTTGCGCATCGATACCGGGTCTGAAAGGCCCGGCGCCCGCGTCGCCAGCCGCAGCATTGATGACATCGGTGTCAGGGTGTAGTCTGCCGCGCGGCTCAGAAACTGGCGCATCTCGATCCGCATCGGTGCCACATCCAGCACCCGGTTCACCGATCGCAGCTTGGCCGAATCGAAATCGCCCTGCCCCGGCCCCCAAATCACGCCCAAAACCCGGCGCGGCCCCAAAGGCACCTCGACATAGGCTCCAAGAAAACAGCCGCCCTCAGGCGCACGGTAATCCAGAACCCGATCAAGCGGTTGCGTGGTCAAAACCCCGACCCGCTCGCCTGCATGAAAAAACTCCTGATCGCTCACACCGCTGCCTTTTCTGCCTCGTGGATTTAATGCCCCGCTATCCAGACAAAGGCCAGTCTAAACAAGATGCCCTGCCCAATGGATCTAGGTCCACAAAAACCGCTTGACCCTGACACTAGTGTCCACCTGCTAACCCCATGTGCACATCAATTCGCAAACAGGAGAAAGCGTGAGATGACACAGACAAACACGTGGCAGGGCAAAGTCGCAATCGTGACCGGAGGCAGTTCTGGCATAGGAAAGGCCACGGCTCGGGCCCTTGCCGATCAGGGCGCGCGGGTGCTTGTCACCGGGCGCAATGCCGAAAAACTGTCCGAAATGGCTGCGGCCAATGATGCGATCAAAACGCTGCAGGCCGACAGTGCTGCCCGCGACAGCGGCATGCAAATTGTTCAGGCAGCCCTGGACCACTGGGGCCGTCTTGACCTGATCGTCAACAACTCAGGTGCCGGCCAGCCAATGCCAATGGAGGGATATGACGCTGAAATTATGGCCAATATGTCGGCAGTCAATATTATTGCGCCATCCCAACTGGTTCAGGCCGGTCGTGCAGCCCTGCGCGAAACCAAAGGGGCCATTGTCAATATCGGCACGGCGGTGTCCCGCAATGCGGTGCCGATGATTGCGCATTACGCTGCGACCAAGGCCGCGCTGGAACATTTGACCCAGTCTTGGGCGATGGAACTGGCAAAAGATGGCATTCGAGTGAACGCCATTGCGCCCGGTCCAGTCAAGAGCGGCGCGTTGACAGGCATGATGGGAATGCCGCCAGAACTGGCGCTGCAAATCGAAGACCAAGAGGCGGCGCAGGTTCCCTTGGGACGTCGCGGGGTGCCAGCAGATATCGTGCCCTGGATTCTTCGCCTAGGGAGTTCGCAAAACGCGTGGCTTACGGGGCAGATCTTGACTGTCGATGGCGGTTGGTCGCTTCGGACTTAAGACTATAATCAATTGGGCGGCTGCCTGTCATCCGCCCATGCCCCCCTTGTCTTCGGCAAAAACATTCACACCTATGTCAGGGTTAGCAAGAAAGGATATGAAATGGATGCGAAGGAGGCCGCCCAACGGTTGGGGATTACACAACGCATGTTGCGCCATTATGAAAAGACCGGGCTTATGGTCGTGGACCGCAGGCACAACGGATATCGCCACTATACCAAAGCGGATCTACGGCGAGCCGGACGTATCCGCGACTTTATCGCCACTGGGTTTTCCACCCGCGAAATTCGCGCAATGAGCGCCTGCCTTTCTGACGAAGGTGCGGTCCCATGCGAGGGCGGCATTGCGAAAATGACGGACAAGCTTGCCCATATTGACCGGCTTAAGGCTGATTTGGATGCTCGCCGCAACGCGGTTCTGGATCGGCTTGCCACCTTGCAAAAAGACCTTTCCGTCGCAGCGACGCAAGGCGAGCAACTAAAAAGCGCTGCTGAAAAACCGGGTCGCAAACGCAAACTCGCCGTCGTTGATCTGGTCGAACCTGGGTAGAGCAAAGTGCTGCATTGCACCGGGAACTTTTTCCGGATGAGGTCCAAGTGGTGCGTTATCAAATCCAAACTGGCAGACCTGTATGAATTACGTCTGTGTGCTCATGCTGCTGCCTTTCTGCCTCAGGGGTTTTTAATGCCTCTCTATTGCGTTAAAGGCTAGCGCAAACCTTCGACGCTGCGTAAAAGGTTAGCGCAAACATTGGCCAACCCATCCAAAGGATCCCTGACATGAAATTCTTCGTAGACACCGCCGAGATTGACGCCATTGCCGAGCTGAACGATCTCGGGATGGTTGACGGCGTCACCACCAACCCCTCGCTGATCAAGAAATCCGGGCGGGACATCATCGAAGTCACCAAGGAAATCTGCGCGCTGGTCGACGGTCCAGTTTCGGCCGAGGTCACTGCGGTTGATGCGGACACTATGATCGCCGAAGGCCGCAAGCTGGTCGAGATCGCCGAAAACATCGCCGTCAAAGTGCCCCTGACATGGGATGGTCTGAAAGCCTGTAAAACCCTGACCGACGACGGACACATGGTCAACGTCACCCTGTGCTTCTCGGCCAACCAGGCGCTGCTGGCGGCCAAAGCCGGTGCAACATTCATCTCGCCCTTCATCGGTCGTCTGGATGACATCAACCTGGACGGCATGGAGCTGATCGAAGACATCCGCACCATCTATGACAACTACGGTTTCGACACCCAGATCCTGGCCGCCTCTATCCGCTCGGCCAACCATATCCTCGACTCGGCCCGTTTGGGCGCTGACGTAATCACCGCGCCACCTGCTGTGATCAAATCGCTGGTCAACCACCCGCTGACGGACAAGGGCCTGGCAACATTCCTGGCTGATATCAAAGCGGCTGATATCAAGATCCTGTAAGCACATTACCAACTCACGGATTGAGGGAGGCGCCAAATGGTGCCTCCCTTTTCGTTTGGGATCCGGCAGATCAATCTTTCACAATCACGCGAGCGGCCCCATTCGGACCTTCAAGTCATCAGGCAACAAAGGGTCAAATTCAGCACCGGGGAAGCAATTGCATCGCCCGTTGAGTTCAAATTTGCTGCATATCTGCTTACGAGTTCCTCGGGTCGCGTTAGCTTACTGACGTGCTTTTCGTCTCGGAAGATTATTCGAAACCATCATTCGCGGGAGCGCTGCGTTCCGGCTATGTGATCGCCGAACCGGCCTAAGAATGACATGCAGGACCCATGTAAGATCAACACATAACCCAATAGCTCCAACCCCTCCTGAATAATGGACTTATAACTTGAGTTATAGTTGTTTCCCATTACCGCTTCCCAAAAGGATCCGGTTCCAAAGAGCCTGCTGAAAACGACGACAATAATAAATCCAGCGTAGACGAGAGTAGAGTGCCTGCCTTCCAGGTGGTATAAAAAGGGCTCCGTTACAGTGTCCCGATTTCGCGCAGTAAACCAACCACTCACGATCAAGACACAGAGGACTGGAACGACCCAAAAGCCATGTCGGATATTATCAAATAAAGAGTCATTTTCGCGAATGAACATACAGGTGAAAAGTGCAGCCACCAGCGCCAGGTACCCTCTTTTGTTAGGATACTTGACCGCACCCAGAGCGAAGATGGTTGATGACACCAGAATAATTGAACTTTGCAAATATTGGGAAATCGATCTCTCCGACAAACTATTTTGAAGGATCGTTGCGTCGACGAAAATAGAAATATTCGCGACTGCCAGTAGGATGACCAAGAAAATAAGTTCAGCCATGACAAAAAGAAGTCGGTGAGCATGATCCGAAGACGAGTCCCCGGTCTTTCGGTCTTTTAATAACTTGCCTATCGCCACGAAACAGATCCTTCACGTATATTGTCGCTGCCTTGCGCCTACGATACGGATGGCCACATAGTAACCGGTCTACGAGATTGCTAGATACAACAGGCGAGATAGGGTTTTAATTAGAGCTTTCAAACTTCACTCCCGCCAGACTGTTGCCTTATTGTCCTTCACTGGCGCCATTCCACCTAGAGCGTTCTGCTCACAATTGGCTCGGATGCCCTGTACCACCCACGACCGGAAGCCGCCTTTTTCAACACGCGTGGGCTGATTGATCCCTTGGGGACCCAACGCCCGGATCAATACCGTGTCCCACGGACCCGGCGAGAGCCCTAGTTTTTGCTTTGCTGCGCAAAAAACTGCGCTTGGGCAATTTTTCCCCACTTTTCGTTAAAACCCATGTTATACCCTGCGCCAAACCCACCAGAGGTCACACTATGAGCAGCAGCCCCGTCCTAGAAGAATCCCTCCGTCAGGCCATCGTCGCCAAACCCGACGCCGTGCTTGACGATCAAACCGCGATGAACGCGCTGGTCTCGGCCAATGAACGTGCCATGGGCGCCAATATTGTTGATTTGCGCGGCATCGCAATGGAGCGGATGGAGGCGCGGCTGGATCGGCTGGAAGACACCCATCGCTCGGTCATTGCAGCGGCCTATGACAATCTAGCCGGCACCAATCAAATTCATCGCGCTATTTTGGCCTTGATGGATCCCACCAATTTTGAGGATTTTCTGCAGAACCTGCGCGGTGACATTGCTGAAATTCTACGGCTCGAAGCGGTGACGCTAGTGCTGGAAACCGTGCAAGACGACAAAAATCCTGCTGTTAAACGCATGGGTGAAGTTCTCAATATCGTCGAACCGGGCTTTATCGATGACTATGTCAGCCAGGGACGCGGCGGCATCGTCCGGCAGGTCTCTTTGCGACAGGTGCAGGGCGGCGCACAGCAGATCTATGGCGACAAGGCCAGCTGGATCCAGTCCGAGGCCTGCCTGAAACTGGACCTTGGCAACGGCCGCCTACCTGGCCTGCTGGTACTGGGCGCCGAAGACCCACATCAATTCACGCCGCAGCATGGCACCGATCTGCTGACGTTCTTTGCTGACGTCTTTGAACGGTCAATGCGCCACTGGTTGTCTTGAGCCTGATTTCCCCAGCCTGTCGTGACGCCCTGCAAAACTGGCTGGCCAGCCAAAGCGCGCTAAAAGGTGCCGCTGAAAACACCCTGACAGCCTATCGCAGTGACGTCGGAGAGTTTCTTTCCTTTATGACGCTGCATTTCTCCAGCCCGCAGGGGTTGGGCGCCTTGCAAAAGATCACCATCGGCGACATGCGCGCGTGGATGGCTGAGACCCGCAAAGCGGGCACCGGGGCGCGGTCGTTGGCGCGTAAATTATCAGCGGTCAAAAGTTTCTACCGCTGGCTGGCCGACCGAGAAGGGTTTGAGCCAAGTGCCGTCCTGATGGCGCGCGCCCCCAAATTTCAGAAAAAACTGCCTCGCCCATTGGCTGCAGAGGCGGCAAAGGCAGTTTTGGACACTGTTGAGTTACAATCCACCACGGATTGGGTCGCTGCGCGCGACGTCGCGGTGGTGACTTTGCTATACGGCTGCGGGCTGCGCATCTCTGAGGCCTTGGGGCTGAAAGGCAGCGACGCGCCAATTGCAGACGTTCTGCGGATCACCGGCAAAGGCGGCAAAGAACGTGTCGTTCCGGTTATCCGTGCAGCGCGCGATGCTGTTGATCGCTATCTGACCCTGTGCCCCTACCCCCAAGGTGCACATTCGCCATTGTTTTACGGCGTGCGGGGTGGTGCGCTGAACCCCCGGCTTATCCAAAGTGTGATGGCCCGCACACGCGCCCAGTTGGGCCTGCCCGCAACCGCCACCCCACATGCCCTGCGCCACAGCTTTGCCACCCATTTGCTGGAAGCCGGCGGCGACCTGCGCTCTATCCAAGAACTTTTGGGGCATGCCTCGCTGTCGACCACCCAGGCCTATACGGCCGTCGATACTGCGCATTTGATGGACGTCTACAACAACGCTCACCCCAAGGCTTAACCTCGTCACGGGCTTGTGTAGCATCGTGCAATGTGGACTGGCCGGAAACCTGTAACCTTGTGAAGCCAAGCCGGTGATAGCAAAACAACGGGAGCCATGACCATGAACCACCTAGTGAAATTTGCAGCTGTCGTATCCTTTGCCCTGCTCGCGAGCACAGGCGCACAGGCGCAGGACTGCCCGGTTTCAACCACTGAGCCCTTTGATTTGACCGAAGCAGACATTGACAGCATTTACGCCTGCATTGGCGACCGGATGGTCGAGGGCTATACCAAGGGTGGCGATATGGTCGCCAAAAACTATCGAAACTGGACCGTCTCAGGCACTCGCCACGGCGTGGCAGGCGCCCATGGCAACCGGTTGCTGCTGACCTATGCCAACGATATCGCAGCCGAGCAATATCTGAAATTCGCCGAAGAAGACGTGGTGATGTCCGTTGGCGCACGCTTGGCCAAAGAAAGCATCAAGATCAATAAAAAGAAGAACGCCGCTGTGGTTGGACCGCTGTTTTTAATGACCAAGCTAGCAGCCGGTGCCTCGCCAGAAACCGCAGATTGGCTTTATGGGGGTATTCAACCCAACGGAAAACCAATGAAATTCAAACAGTCTTTTTGCCATGACTGCCACATGAGTTGGGAAGAACAGGATTACCTAGCCTATCCTCTGGAAGACGTCCGCGTCAGCAACTGACATCGCAATGGCTTTGCCCGTTATCGGGTAAGGCCGCCAGAGCACAGACTGCCAACGGTGTATTTCGAGTCAACAAATCAACCTATAGTTAAGTGTTTTCTGGTGTCTTGGTTTCGTATTTTTCCAGAAAGGATGCCAAGATGATTGTGTCTGCTGCAACACAGCTACCCAACAACACAGCGCCAGATCCCTCGCCCGTCGCGTTAAAGGATCAGCTGGGTCGGCTCGACTTTAGCCAAATTCTGAAAGACCTAGACCTTGATGGTGACGGCCAGATCTCAGATCAAGAATTTGATGCTTACCGTACAACCAAGGCTGCACGCGGGGAATTTATTCCCGCCGACGGCCCGGGCAATCAGGGAGCCGGGCGGAGTGCTGCCAGCGATATGACCGAAACCCTGTTCCGCAAAGCGATGGAAAATGACGTGATCGACAGCTGAACCCTTGCAGGCTGAGGGGAAATTCGGCATCACGGTCAAATGACTCCTCAGATCCGCGCCCTTTGTGTCCACCTTTTCACCGCCACTGGCGCCGTATTGGCGATGCTGGCAATGCTTGCTGCCGTCGATGCCAAGTGGGACCTGATGTTCCTATGGCTGGTGGTGGCCTTTGTTGTTGATGGCATCGACGGACCGTTGGCGCGACGTTTCGACGTTAAGCGCTATGCGCCACAGTTTGATGGCGTGCTGTTGGATATGATCATCGACTACCTGACCTATGTCTTCATCCCGGCCTTTGCCCTGTTCAATTCGGGGCTGATGGCAGGTTGGACCGGCTGGTTTGCGATCATCGTCATCACCTTTGCCAGTGCAATGTATTTCGCAGATACGCGGATGAAGACCAAGGATAACTCGTTTTCGGGCTTTCCTGGTTGCTGGAACATGCTGGTGCTGGTGATCTTTGCACTGCAGCCCAGCCACTGGACCAGCCTGGCCTTGGTCACCTTGTTGTCTGTTGCAATGTTCTTACCTTTGAAATTCGTTCATCCAGTCCGTACCGAGCGCTGGCGTTTGGTAACATTGCCAGTAGCCCTTGCCTGGACATTCTTTGCCGGATGGGCCGCCTGGGTGGATTTCCATCCCCAAAGCTGGGCGCATTGGGGTCTGGTGGTGACGTCGATCTACCTGCTGTTTGTTGGCGTTGTTCAACAGATTGTTCCGGTTCAGCGCAAACCTCAGGACAGCTGAGGTCATTCGGCCCCTGGCCTAAATCCGCGTCAGCACCACACCGCCGACGATCAGCACTGTCGCCACGGCTTTGGTGCGATCAAACCTCTCGCGGAAGACCACCACGCCGATCAGCACCGCAAACAGGATTGAAGTCTCGCGCAGCGCCGTCACCAGCGCAATTGGCGCCTGTGTCATCGCCCAAACGGCGATCCAATAGGCCCCCAATGAGGCCCCACCGGCCATGCAGCCGCGCAACCAGTCGCGACGCCCCGCCACCAGCCCTGAGCCTCCCCTACGCCACAACGCCCAAGAGCCAAAAATCACTCCATCAATCAAGAACATCCAGGCGACAAACAATGTCGCGTCCCCTGCCGCGCGCGCGCCCAGGCCGTCGATCAGCGAGTAGCAGGCCGTCATCAGGGCAGATCCAAAAGCAAAGCGCAGCATGTGTTGGCTTTCACCATTGCTGAACACTCCGCGCGCCATCGCAATGATACCTGCACCCAGCGCGGCAATGCCAAAATACTCCAGTGCGGACAATTGGTCAGCCAGGAAAAACACACCAACCAGCGCCACCAGCATCGGCGCCAACCCGCGGGCAATTGGATAAACCCGGCTTAGATCGCCGTGTTCATAGGCTGAGGTCAGGAAAAACTTGTACAGCGAATGCACCAAGCCCGATGCCAGTAACCACAGCCAGACCTGTCCTTGAGGGAGCGGTAAGACCAAGGTCATCACCAGCCCCATCGCCCCCTGCGAGGTCGACAGAATGAACATTGCCTGAAATTTATCGCCGCCAGTTTTGACCAGCGCGTTCCAACCCGCATGTAAAAAGGCGGCAAACAGCACCGCCAGAAATAGTGTCGCGCTCATGTAATCCTCAAATCAAAAGACCTGCGGCACCTTCGTGCTTTAACAGCGCCACCTTGGTCTCGACCCCGCCGGCGCCGGAGAACCCGCCCAGCCCATTGGCCCCCAGCACCCTGTGACAGGGGATAATCACCGGGATCGGATTGGCGCCACAGGCATTGCCCACTGGCTGCGCGGCCCCGCCCAGATCACGGGCTATATCACCATAAGTGCGGGTCTCGCCAAAAGGGATCGCTGACATGGCGTCACAGACAGCGCGCTGAAAATCAGAGCCGCCCACCTGTAGCGGTAAGTCAAAATCCTTCAACTCACCGGCGAAATAGGCCCGCAACTGATCCAATGCCGCATCCAGCAGACCCGACCGATCAGCGCCCCCGGCCGACCAGTCCAGTCGCACAATTGCGCCGTCCTGTTCGTAGACCGAGAGAATGCCAACGGGTGTATCTAACGAGGCTATATGCATGGATTGCACCATGCATTCATTTCAGCAGCCAGTACAAGGCGCAACCTGTATCATTACATGGACTAAAATGCCCAAGGGGAGCTTTATCGGGAGGCTGACCGGTCAGCCTGAATTTTCTGTGACTTTTTCAACGAGTATTCAGGACAAGGCTGCGACCAAAGCGGCCCGAACATTAAAACCTTACCTATTTAAGAGCCCACAACAGATGTTATTTTTCAAACAAAACCACACTTTGAAAATACCGTAAAAAATCTAATCAATTCTGATCACAGGTCGTCCCCTATTTCAGCGAAGTTTCAATAAATTGCCCTCAGGATCAAGGCCGCACACACTCTGCCCCCAGATCTTTTGGAGAAACACCATGCAATCAGTTTCAGCCGTTGGCGGCCTCAACACCGCCCTCAACTCGCCCGCAGCCAACAAGCAGGTTGGCCCACCAGACCACGCCAAGGCCTGGGGCTGGCGTGCAAAACAGGCGGCATCCGCAGAAGAGACTCAGGCTGCGGCGACCACCGAACCAGCTGTTCCAGTGGAAACCGATACTGCGGTCCAAGCTGTGGGTGTCGTCGACGAGACGTCTCAGGACGCAGCAACCACCCTGCCCCCGCCCAGCGAGGCAGATATGGAATCGATTATACTGGGACTGTCCGCCAGCACCGTGGAGGTCACGGATCAGGTCGCAACTGCCGAATATGATGTCGCCGCCCTTTTCATGTAAAGCGGCCCAGGCAGTCCTGAATCAAAATGCGCCGCCCTCCCCCATCGAGGGGAAGAGCGGCGCGCAGGACCCTGACAGGCCTGCAGGTCTTATTGCTTAGCCCAGCGCGTCATCACAACGGCCGCAAACATCGGTGTGACTGTGTTGACCAACATCTGGCAAGATCTTCCAGCAACGCTGGCATTTTTCGCCGTCAGCTTTTTCAAACACCACCGAGATGCCATCCACTTCAGGCATACGGAAGGCCTCGGCTGGGGCCGGGTCGCCGCTGAGGGCCACATCTGAGGTGATGCAGATATCAGCAAAATTGACTGAATTCAGCGCGTCACGCACCGTCTCGTCCCGGACATGCACCACCGGTGAGGCCTCAAGCGAGGCACCGATGACCTTGTCGATCCGCTGGATTTCCAGCGCTGCGGTGACCACACGACGGGCCTGGCGGATGCCTGCCCATTTCGCGGCCAGCGGCTCGTTCAGCCAATCTGCTGGTGTATCAGGCATATCGGTCAGGTGGATTGAGCTGTCATCACCGGGATACCGTTCGAGCCAGACTTCCTCCATTGTGAACACCAGAACCGGTGCCAGCCATGCGGTGAGACGGTGGAACAGCAGATCCAGCACGGTACGCGCGGCGCGGGCATTCAGCGTATCGCCATCACAATACAACGCATCCTTGCGGACGTCGAAGTAAAAGGCCGACATATCCACTGTGGCAAAGTTGAACACAGCCGAGAACACGCCCTGGAAGTCAAACGACTGGTAGCCAGTGCGCACCTTGTGGTCCAGCTCGGCCATCCGGTGCAGCACCCATTGCTCCAACTCGGGCATGTCCGCCGGGTCAACCCGCTGATCCTCTGAGAAATCACCCAAAGAGCCAAGAATATACCGCATGGTATTGCGCAGGCGACGATAGCTGTCGGCCACGCCTTTCAGGATCTCGGGTCCGATCCGCTGATCGGCGGTATAGTCGGTCTGGGCCACCCAGAGACGCAGGATATCAGCGCCGTATTGTTTGACCACGGTTTCCGGCACGATGGTATTGCCCAGCGATTTGGACATTTTCATGCCCTTGGCGTCCAGGGTGAACCCGTGTGTCACCACGTTGCGATAGGGCGCGCGGCCCAAGGTGCCGCAGGCCTGTAACAGCGATGAGTGGAACCAACCGCGGTGCTGGTCGGTGCCCTCCATATAGACATCAGCGATGCCGTCCTTGGTGCCATCTTCGCGGTCGCGCAGCACAAAGGCGTGGGTCGAACCGGAGTCGAACCAGACGTCGAGCACGTCAAAGACCTGCTCCCATTCATCCGCATTGTAGTCACTGCCCAAGAAGCGTTCCTTGGCGCCGTCCATATACCAGGCATCGGCACCTTCGGCCTCGAACGCGGCAACAACGCGGGCGTTGACCGCATCATCACGCAATAGGAAACCGGGATCAGTGGGCAGCAGACCCTTTTTGACAAAGCAGGTCAGCGGCACGCCCCAGGCGCGCTGGCGCGACAGAACCCAATCGGGGCGCGCTTCGATCATCGAGTGCAGTCGATTGCGGCCCTTTTGCGGGGTCCATTTCACCAGTTCATCAATCGAGGTCAGGGCCCGGTCACGGATGGTCTTGCCGTGGGTGTCCTGACCGTCGCCGATCTCGCGGTCTACGGCAGCAAACCACTGGGGTGTGTTGCGATAGATGATCGGCGCTTTCGAGCGCCAGGAATGCGGATAGCTGTGCTTGATCTTGCCACGCGCCAGCAGCCCACCAACCTCGACCAGTTTGTCGATGATCTTTTTGTTGGCGTCGCCCTCACCGCCTTTGCGGTTGAGGATATAGCTGCCGCCAAAGAATGGCAGTTCAGCGCGAAAACCGCCATCGTCCATCACATTGTAGGTGATGACCTGCTCTAGCATCCCGAGATCACGGTAGAGTTCGAATTCCTCCATACCGTGGCTTGGTGCACAGTGCACAAAACCGGTGCCCTCGGTGTCGGTGACAAAGTCAGCCTCACGGAAATCACGGATATCGTCCCATTCGCCGCTGCCACCTTCGGCACCTGCAAGGGGATGGTTGAGGCAAATAGCTTTCAACTCACCCGTCCGAACATCACGCAACCGAGTGTACTGATCTTCGGACAGACGGGCGCGCTTCATCACTTCAGTGGCCAGATTATCGGCCAGAAGGTATTTGTCGCCAACCTTGACCCAAGATTCCTCAGGCGTCCCGGTGACCTCGTACAGGCCGTAGGCAATGTCCTTACCAAACACGACGGCCTTATTCGACGGGATCGTCCACGGGGTCGTGGTCCAGATCACTACATAGGCACCGGCAAGAGCATCAACAGCCGCTTTGCCTTCCGGCTTTTCGTAAAGTTCTACCTTTTCGTCACCAAATGCCAGTATTTGATCACCGCCAGCCACCTTAAACTTCACCCAGATAGTGTGGCTCTCTTTGTCGTGGTATTCGACCTCGGCCTCGGCCAGGGCGGTTTTTTCAACCGGCGACCACATGACGGGTTTTGAGCCCTGATAGAGCGTTCCGTTCATCAGGAACTTCTGGAATTCACCAGCAATCACCGCCTCGGCGTGATAGGCCATGGTCAGATAGGGATCATCCCAGTTGCCAGTGATGCCCAGGCGTTTGAATTCTTCACGCTGGATATCCACCCAGCCCTCGGCGAACTTGCGGCATTCCTGACGGAAGTCGACCACATCGACGTCGTCCTTGTTCTTGCCCTTCTTGCGGTATTTCTCTTCGATCTTCCACTCGATCGGCAGACCGTGGCAGTCCCAGCCCGGCACGTAACGCGCGTCAAATCCCATCATCTGATGCGAGCGCACGATCATGTCCTTGATCGTCTTGTTCAAGGCGTGACCGATGTGTAAATGGCCGTTCGCATAGGGTGGGCCATCGTGCAGAGTAAAGGGCTCACGGGTGGTTTGGTCTTCGCCCTGGCTGGCGAGGGCCTTTTCCCGCAACCGGTCATAGACGCCGATTTTAGCCCAGCGATCCAGCCATTGTGGCTCGCGCTTGGGCAGGCCTGCGCGCATTGGGAAATCAGTTTTGGGCAGGTTCAGCGTGGATTTGTAATCGGGTGTTTCGGCTGTATCGGCGCACATGAGGGGCGTCCTTATCGGTAATCTGTTCGGAATGTCGAAGCGTACGGTGCGAGGTCTCAAACACCTTGGCCCGGCGTCTCATAGGTTAGAGAGCCGGGGACATAATTCGTATAATGTCGTTAGCGGGCAACACAGGCCGGACATCCTTGGCTTATGAAGGTTTCGCGACGCAATGGGATGCGGGTAACGAGACGCTCAGGTGCAATTTCACCAGCAGATACCGCAGGACGACGGGGAAGTCTAGCAACTGACAAGATAGCCTAGGCTAGAAATTCTGACACCAAATTCAGGCCCTCTTTCAAGATGTCCGGCGCATTGGCGTAACCGATCCGCACATAGCCCTCCATCCCCAAGGCCGAGCCGGGGGTGAACATCACGCCGGTGTCCTGCAACAACGCGACGCAGAAATCCCGCGATGACATCGGCAGGTCGAATTTCACCAAGGCCGTAGTCCCGGAACGGGGCCGCACCCAGGATAGTTTCGGCTCGCCCGCGATCCATTCGTCCAGCAGGGCAAGATTGCCACGGGTGATCGCGCGGGACCGGGCCAGCACACGATCCGAGTTTTCCAGGGCCAAGGCGGCAAAATGGTCGTCAATCATCCCGACGCTGATGGTGTCATAGTCACGCTGAATGGACACCGCCTCGATCACCTCGCGCGGTGCGGCCACCCATCCCAGGCGCAGACCAGCCAAACTATAGGCCTTGGACATGCCCGCCGTGCTGATGCCCCGCTCATACAGATCAGCCATGGCCTCGGTTGTGCCAGACCCCTCTTGATCGGTGCCGCGATAGACCTCGTCACACAGAACCCATGCACCCACTGAGCGGGCGATCTCGGCGATGTCTAGCAGCATCTCACGCGGGATCAACGCGCCGGTTGGGTTGTTGGGGTTGGTCAGCGCGATCAATTTGGTGCCGGGCTGTACCAACTGCCGCAACGCGTCCAGGTCTGGCAGCCAGTTCTGATCTTCGCGCAGTTGCAGCATATGGACATCGGCTCCAATGCTGGCAGGAATGGAATGGTGCTGTTGATAGGTCGGCACAATTGACACCACGCGGTCGCCGCGTTCCACCATTGCACGGTGCACCAGCATATTGGCGCCAATGGTGCCATGCGTCACGATGATGTTCTGGGCGGGCTGTGCGGCATAGAGCGCAGAAATCGCCGTGCGCAACCGATCCGATCCCTCGATCGCGCCATAGGTCATCTTCATGTCGAGCAGCGCCGACAAATCGTTGGCATTGCGGCCGGTGATGTCTAGCAGCTCTGCGATGGTCAGGCTTTCCACACAGGTTTCTGCAAGGTTCAAATCGCATTTCGTCTCAAACTCATTCATCCAGATTTCGACGCCAAAGGGTTCGATATTCATAACAAAGGTCCTTTCTATTTCAGGCCGTCTATTTCAGGCCGTTGCGGCGCGGTAAATGGCGTGGGCCATGGCGATGTCTTCGAGGCCAAGTCCAACGGACCGGAAAAAGGCAGGCCGATCACCGCTGGGGCGCGAGGCAATGCCAGAGACAAGATCGGCCAAATCACCCCGGATCATTGAGGGCAGCCAGCCATGATCGCGCGCGGCCAGCACCATGTCCCCAGCAGTCGATGGTGTCGTGACGCGGTAGTCACAATAGACATCAGCGCCGGTCAAAAACGCCGGTGGCACCTCGTGGGCGTTGGCCACATTGGTACTGATCGAGGTCACCAGAGCATGCGGCAACAGCTGCGCCGGATCGATCACTGGCGTCCCGGACGAGGTACACAGCATCACACCATCCGCACCCGATACTGCATCATCGGCTGTATCTGCCAAAATGACGCCAGGACACTGAGCCTGCCATTCGGCTTGTCGGGCGTCATTGCCTGACAAGCTGGGCGAGAACAGCCGGACTTCGGACCAACCTCGCACTCCACGCACCTGCCGCCAATGCTCCATCGCCACAGCACCGCTGCCGATGATCGTCAGCTTCGCCGCATCTGGCTGCGCCAACAGATCAACAGCAAGCGCCGTGGTCGCCGCTGTGCGCAGGGTTGTCAGCCTTGACGCATCGCACATCACTAAGGGTTGGCCCGTTTGCATCGACATCAAAACCGTCCATGCAGTGATGATCGGCGCGCCGTCAGTGGGCAAATAGGGTGACAGTTTGGCGCCAAACACACCTGCCTTGGCCAGCGCACCCAGATAGGTGATGAAATCCCCGCCCCCATCCGGGAACAAGGTCAGGGTTTGTGGCGGCTGCACCGCTTGCTGTTCACTGAGCGCGCCGAACATGGCACGCATTTCCGCCAGCGCATCGACCTTTGGCAAAAGTCTCTGTACGGCGCCGGTATCAAGGGTGATCATCTGAATAGGCCTTTCTTATTTACCCCTATATGCAGCAGGGTAAAATTGCGCACTATCCACCCAAAGGAGGATGCGGCGGCTCTGCGGCCCTGCTAAGGATGGGAGATGACACACCTGCCCCTGAGCGATCTGACCAAAGCCAATACCGCCTTTGCCGCTGTGTTTTCCGGTGTTGAAGGGGCTGAGTCGTTGTTGCAGGCAGCGGCAGCTGTATTGCCAATCACAGCCGGGTTTGCAGTGGTAAATCTGCGCAATGCGCCACCGGTTTATCTGGCCGACAGCTATGCCACCCCAATGGCAAAATCCGCAGTGCAGCGTTACGTCAGCGGCACCTATCTGCTAAACCCCGTCAGCAATGCCATTCGCCAAGGCCTGACGGCAGGCGTCTACCGTATGGCGGACCTGGCCCCCGATCACTGGGGCGTATCTGACGGCGAAATCGGCGTCACCACAGAATTGAGCGAGGAAATTGGGTATTTGACCCCTGGCTGGCCTCGCGGACAGGCCGAAATCTCAGTTTTGACCCAGTTGCCCGACGGGGCGATGGCGGAAATGAGCCTTGCCAGGCCCAGCGCCGAGGGTGGTTTTTCCGATGCTATGGTCGACATTCTGACCAGCCTGAAACCTTTGATAGACGCGGCGCAATCCGTAATATGGACTGCCCAGTCGCCCCGGCCACACCACAGCAACCTGCAGTCCCTTGAAGATTTCGGACGGGACCGTCTATCCCCGCGTGAGGCGGAAATCTTGCAGATGGTGCTTAAGGGGCATTCAAACCGTTCGATCAGTCTGACGTTGGGCATCACAGTCCCAACCGTGAAAACCCATCGAAAAAATGCCTATGTCAAACTGGGTATCTCTACCCAGCAGGAGCTGTTTTACTGTTTCCTGAAATGGACAGAACGGGCCTGACTGCCACGTCGGCATTAAGCTAGGATAGCTAGCCCGCACTTAGCCCTGACACACAAGCAACCAATCCCTAAGGAGCGCGGCATGGCGCGACAGTGCTCCGCCGCCGGGCTGCAGGACAAAATAGCGCTGTAAACCACGAACATCCGGAAGGGTATCACAATACTGAAGGCCAAGAACCTGCACCAGCTCGTCACTGGCAGGTGAGCGCGCAAGGGCCACCCCCCTGCCCTGCGCCGCCATGGTCAATGCGTAGGGTGTGGTATCCATCATGCGAAAGTCCATCGAGCGCATGTCAACATCCGAAGCAGACGACAGGATCTGGTGCCAACCAGACCTGTGCTCGGCCACTTCGAACAACGCATAGTTCGCCAGGTCGCCGGGTGTCGCTATTGTGCCCGCGACTTCAGGGGCAGCCACCACTTTCAGGGTTTCGTGGAGAAAGGGTTCGGCCGTGTCTGCAAAATCAGTCACCGACCCAAAGGCGATTTGCAGATCCGGCTCGCGGCCTGGCAGGATCGTGCGAAAATCCGAAAGGGTCTCGCCGCAGATGACGTTGACCCGCAAACGCGGATGTGCCGCCTCAAATGCTGCCAGTCGCGCAGGAAGCCAGCTCATCGCCAATAGGGTCACCGCTTGCAGGGTAATTGTTGTCTGCCCTACGCCACCGAACAGCGAGGCTGCGGTGGTTTCCACTGACGCCAATGAATGCTGGACAACCGGGAGAAAGGCCGCTCCTGCAGGGGTCAAAATGACCCGCTGCGGTGCGCGCTGAAATAACTGACGGCCCAGATGTTCCTCTAAGGCGCGAATTTGCTGACTGACGGCTGGGGCGCTCATGTTCAGGGTTTCCGCTGCACGTGCAAAACTTTGCGCCCGCGCTGCGGCCTCAAAGACGCGTAGCCAATTGAGAGATGGGATTCGTGTCTGAGCCATGCCCGTAGGATAAGTATAACTTATCCTCAGCCGCAAGAAGTCTTTCTGGCTCAGATGCCCGGCTTCACATCACAATGACGCAGCCCCGAACACCCCTTTGGGACATTGCAAGGACACGAAATGCCAAAAGACAGCGCGATGAACACAAGCGGCAGCCTGACTGCTGCGCAACTGAACCAGTATAATGCCGATGGATATATCAGCGGTCTAGACGTGTTTGACAGTCAGACCGTGTCTGATCTGCGCCAAGCCATTGAAACCCTGGAGGCAGAGCATAGCGAGGGCGTTGCCGGCAGTAGCCTTGCGCAATACTTTCGCGTCAACGGCCATGTGGTGATCCCGCTGTTGTCTCAATTGGCATCGACCCCGGCCATCCTGGATGCTGTGCAATCCGTACTTGGTGACAATCTGTTGGCCTGGGCTGTCGAATTGTTCATCAAAGAGCCGGGCTCGGAGAAAACCGTATCCTGGCATCAGGACATCACCTACTGGGGCATGGGCGAGACAAATGATGAGGTCACGGCCTGGGTCGCCTTAAGCGATGTTTCAGTCGAAGCCGGCTGCATGCGCTTTATTCCTGGCAGCCACAATTCTGGTATCGTTGATCACACCGATACCTTCAGCGAAAGCAATCTGTTGTCACGCGGTCAGGAAATCCAAGGCATCAACGAATCCGATGCCCGCCATGGGCCACTTCGGCCCGGGGAGATGTCATTGCACCACGGCCGGTGCTTCCACGCGTCAGGACCAAACAGATCAGCGGACCGCCGCATTGGGCTGGCAATCCGCTATGTAACACCTGAGGTGCGCAAAGGTCTGTCTGGACGGGACTACGCCATGCTGGTACGCGGTATTGATGACGTGCAGGGATGGATAAACATCGCAGGCCCTCAGGGATTGTTCACTCCGTCAGATATGGCACTTTACAAGACGATTTTGCGTGACCAGCAAGCCGTTTTGTCAGAAGGTGCGGAACAAACTGTGGCCCTTTACGACAGCGGGAATACGAACACATGAGCGATCAAGTCATCGACAATAAGGCCTCCCAGAAAGTCTCTTTTACGCAGATGAAGGACGGTACCCAAGAAGAATTCCTGATGTTGCACGAGTTGGAAAAGCCCTATCTGGGCCTGACCGTTGACCGCATCATGGACGAGTTGCGCCGTCAGAGCGAAGCCACGCTGGAAGGCTATCAGATCACCCGGCTGCAACACGGGTTGCAATCGGCCACCCGTGCCGAGGCGGATGGCGCTGATATCGACTGGATCATCGGCGCGCTGCTGCATGATGTCGGCGACGGGCTGGCACCGCAGAACCACGATCGGTTTTCAGCCGAGGTGATCCGTCCGTTTGTCCGCTGGGAAGTGTCCTGGGTGGTCGAACATCATGGATTGTTCCAGATGCTGTATTTCGCGCGCCACTACGGCTGGGACGAAAACGCCCGTGATCGCTATAAAGATCACCCCTGTTTTGACACCTGCGCCACCTTTTGCGAACGCTGGGACCAGTCATCGTTTGATCCAGACTACCCCACCAAAACGCTGGAGTATTTCGAACCGATGCTGCGGGACGTCTTCGCCCGCAAGGCCTATGACCCAGCCGTTATCCAAGACGGCGTTTCAATCGGTCTGTAATCCGGATTTGACCTGTAATCCGGCCTTTGTCATTAACTGACCACCCTTTGCATGGGGCGAGACAGGACTGTCCAACCTTGGATTAACTTGTCTCGCCCAATGTCTTCGTTCCGCGCCCTCCCTCTGGTCTTCGTCCCAATCAGCGATTGGGAGGTCTTCGAATTATCAGCCCGCTTTAGTTTCTTCCTTTTTGCAGGCATAGGGTATGGAACAAATGATTTGAGGCGCATGTGATCAATTTTGCTGAGATAATCGAACAGGTCTCTGTTCCTATTCTTGTCGTGGACACCACCGGGACCGTCATTCTTGCCAACAAGAAAACATTGCATAGCTTCCCGTCGATCCAGGTCGGAGAGGATGCCAACCCATTATGGTTGAAAGAGTCCGGTCTCAGTAAATTGCTGCGCAAAACGATAAAAACCGGGTCCGAACGGTCCGCAAACATGTTTGCGGCGGGACCCGTTCAGCGTGAATACAAAGTGGTGGCTAAAATTCTGGACCGAACAGTGAAGGAAGAGGATCTTTTGTTCGTCCTGACCTTTGAGGATCGGACCCCATTTCGCGCCGCAAAATCCATGCGCAGCGATTTTGTAGCCAATGTATCGCACGAGATCAAATCACCGCTGACGGCCATTTCCGGCTTTGTGGAATCGCTTCAGGATGCCGAGGATATTGACGCCGAAACTCGCAGCTTTTTTCTGGGGATGATGGCGAAAGAGGTCACACGGATGACCCATCTGGTGACGGATTTACTGTCTTTGTCCAAAGTCGAGGCCAAGGAAAGCCGGGCATTAAAGAAGCAGGTGGACAGCACTCAGGTCTTACAACAGGCCTGTGAAACCGTGGCCGGGCTTGCCCGTGAACGGCATAAAACACTCGAGCTGCAGATAGCAGACGCACTGCCTGTTGTCTTGGGTAAGCACGATGATCTGCTGCGCGTTTTTATCAACCTGCTTGAGAATGCGATCAACTATAGCAGGGAAAACAGCACGATTAATTTGACGGCTGCGGTCACGGACAATGATAGCCCGCTGGGCGCCAAAGCCATTTGTGTTGCGGTCACGGACCAAGGGGACGGCATTCCCGAGGCTGAAATTTCCCGCCTGACAGAGCGGTTTTACCGGGTTGATAAAAGCCGCTCGCGCAATGTCGGCGGAACCGGGTTGGGGCTGGCAATCGTAAAGCATATTCTGGTGCGCCACCTGGGCAAAATGGTGATTGAAAGCACGCCGGGAAAAGGATCGGTTTTCACCGTTTATCTGCCGGTCCATCAGGCCGATCGCATGTCATAGAACTGTTACATAACTGTCGTACTCCTGAATCATTAGCCGCGCCATAAGGCGGCGTTCCCTAAGGAACGGTTTGATATTCAAGGAGACATGACATGTCTGTTCGTCTGATGCCTATGGCCACCACAGCAATTA
Organism: Parasedimentitalea marina; assembly: GCF_004006175.1. GTDB lineage: Bacteria > Pseudomonadota > Alphaproteobacteria > Rhodobacterales > Rhodobacteraceae > Parasedimentitalea > Parasedimentitalea marina. The sequence goes on along the minus strand of NZ_CP033219.1, from coordinate 828,799 downwards.
TAGCTTTGGCCGCTGCTGCCCCCGCACTTGCCCGTGATCAAATCAACATCGTTGGCTCGTCTACGGTGTTTCCGTTTTCAACCACCGTTGCCGAACGTTTTGGCAAATCAACCGACTTCAAAACACCAATTGTGGAAAGCACCGGATCTGGCGGCGGTTTGAAACTGTTCTGCGCCGGTGACGGGATCAACACACCCGACATCACCAACGCCTCACGCCGGATCAAAGCCTCGGAAGTTGCGCTTTGCGAAACAAACGGCGTTACGGATATTGTTGAAGCCAAAATTGGGTTCGACGGTATCGTGATGGCAAACTCTACCGCTGCCGAACAAGTCGAGTTGAGCCTGCGCGACATTTTCCTTGCCCTGGCCAAAGATGTTCCAATGGCAGATGGCACCACGCAGCCCAACACCTACAAAACCTGGGACCAGATCAATCCCAGCCTGCCAGCTGTGAAGATCGAGGTTCTGGGGCCACCGCCCACCTCTGGCACCCGTGATGCCTTTGTCGAACTGGCGATGGAAGGTGGCTGTAAGACCTTTGATTGGGTCAAGGCGCTGAAAAAGTCCGACAAGCCTGCTTACAAGGCGCTGTGCCACACTCTTCGCGAAGATGGCGCCTATGTTGAAGCCGGCGAAAACGACAACCTGATTGTTCAGAAACTAGAGGCCAACCCGACCGCCTTCGGTGTGTTTGGGTACAGTTTCCTTGAGCAGAACAGCGATCTGGTTCAGGGCTCCATCATTGACGGCGTCGCGCCGGAGTTCGAAGACATCGCGGCTGGCGATTATCCCATCGCCCGGTCCCTGTATTTCTACGTCAAGGCCTCCCATGTTGGTGTGGTTCCGGGAATGGCTGAATTCCTGACCGAGTTCACCTCGGAAGATGCCTGGGGCGAAGAAGGTTACCTGACTGACAAGGGTCTGATCCCACTGAGCGAGGACGAGCGTCAGCAATGGTCTGACGAAATCAACGCTCTTAGCCCGCTTTCGATGTAAACCAATGCGCCCTGAACCGGCAAAGCGTCGGTTCAGGGCATTCTTGCCGGGAATACCACTGACATGGCGGATCAGATGTTAAACATCACCAATTCCAACAGATCGACATGGCGTGATCGGTTGGTCATATCCCTGATGGCAGCTGCTGCCGGCATGGCCATTCTGGTCACCGCCGGCATCGTTCTGTCACTGGTCTTCGAAACCCTACGGTTTTTTGAAAAAGTCCCAATCACCGACTTTCTATTTGGCCTGAAATGGAGCCCCCAAACCGCCATCCGGTCGGATCAAATTGGGACCGAGGGCAGCTTTGGGGCCATCCCGCTGATCAATGGGACTTTGCTGGTCAGTGCCATCGCCATGGTGGTTGCAACACCACTCGGCCTGATCTCGGCGATTTACCTTTCTGAATATGCCAGCAAGCGCGCCCGGGACTGGATTAAGCCCGCACTGGAAATCCTGGCTGGTATCCCGACGGTGGTTTACGGGTTCTTCGCGGCCCTGACGGTGGCACCTTTCATCCGCATGACCGGTGGCCAGTTCGGGCTTGAGATTGCATCCGAAAGCGCACTGGCGGCAGGCGCCGTCATGGGCATGATGATCGTGCCGCTGATCTCGTCGCTGTCAGATGATGTGATAAATGCAGTGCCGCAGTCTTTGCGTGACGCCTCATTGGGGTTGGGGGCGACCCAATCGGAAACCATACGCCGAGTGGTTCTGCCCGCCGCCTTACCGGGGATCACCGGGTCGCTGCTGCTGGCCACGTCGCGCGCCATTGGCGAGACAATGATTGTGCTAATGGCGGCCGGCTTGGCAGCGCAAATGACACTAAACCCGCTTGAGGCAGTCACCACCATCACCGTGCAGATCGTGACCCTTCTGACCGGCGACCAGGAATTTGACAGCGCCAAAACATTGTCCGCCTTTGCATTGGGGCTGCTGTTGTTTGTCCTCACTCTTTGCCTGAACGTTGTCGCCCTGCACATCGTCAAGAAATATCGGGAACAGTATGATTAATTTCACCAATAAGGCCGGGTTTAACTTAAACCGCCGGCACCGGGCCGAGCGGCGGTTTCAATGGGCCGGGCGTTTCGCCATCCTGATATCACTGGCTTTTCTGGCGCTGATGTTCTTCACAATCCTGCGCGATGGCACCGGCGTGATCCGGCAGACACAGATTGCTGTGACCGTGGATCTGAGCGTGATTGATCCGCAGGATCTGGCTGGGGCCAGCTATGGTAAAATTCTGAAATCCGGCCTGCGCGACCGGTTTCCCGATGTGAGCAAACGCAAGGACAAGAAAAAGCTGTATAATCTCGCCAGCCCTGAGGCTGGATTTGAGATCAAGCGCGCGGTTGCCGAAAACCCAAACCTGGTGGGCGGAGTGCACACCCTGTGGCTGACGGCATCGGATGATCTGGACATGCTGATTAAGGGCCGCGTTGATACCAAGTTGTCCGAAACCCGCCGCCGTATATCGGACGCCGAAATCAACTGGGCCACTGACTTGCAGGACAGTGGTCAAATTCGCCGCGTCTTCAACTGGGGGTTCTTTACCAGTGGCGACAGCCGCGAGCCTGAAATCGCCGGTATCCTAAGCGCCTTTGTCGGCTCGCTATTGACGCTGTCTGTCTGCTTTGTGCTGTCCTTCCCGATTGGCATCGCTGCGGCGATCTACCTTGAAGAATTCACCCCAAAGAACCGGATATCTGACCTAATCGAGGTCAATATCAACAACCTGGCGGCCGTGCCTTCGATTGTCTTTGGCCTGTTGGGGCTGGCGATATTGCTGGGCTACCTCGGCATGCCACGCTCTTCGCCTTTGGTGGGTGGCATGGTGCTGGCACTGATGACCCTGCCGACAATCATCATTGCGTCACGCGCAGCCCTTAGGGCGGTGCCCCCATCTTTCAAAGAAGCGGCGCTGGCGCTTGGGGCTACGCCTGTGCAGGCGGTGTTTCATCATGTGTTACCGGTGGCCATGCCCGGCATGCTTACGGGCGCCATTGTTGGCATGGCGCAGGCCCTGGGCGAAACCGCGCCACTGCTGATGATCGGCATGGTGGCCTTTATCGTTGATGTGCCGCAGTCGATACTTGAGCCAGCCACTGCCCTGCCGGTGCAAATCTTCCTTTGGGCGGATGCGCCCGAGCGCGCCTTTACCGAAAAAACCGCCGCTGCGATCATCGTTCTGCTGACGTTTCTGATTGTGATGAACATGGTCGCGATCGTGTTGCGCCGTAAACTTGAACAAAGGTTCTGACAATGGAACATGCTTTTATCACTGCTCGCAATGCCCGTGTCTTTTACGGCGAAAAACAGGCCCTGTTTGGGATCGATCTGGATATCGAAGCCAATCAGGTCACCGCATTGATTGGTCCCTCGGGCTGTGGCAAATCCACATTTCTGCGGTCGATCAATCGGATGAATGACCTAATCCAGAACTGCCGTTTTGACGGCTCCCTGCAAATCGCAGGCCATGAGGTTTATGACGCCGCAGTCGATGTCGTGGCTTTGCGCGCACAGGTGGGAATGGTGTTCCAGAAACCCAACCCGTTTCCAAAATCGATCTTTGAAAATGTCGCCTACGGGCTGCGTATCCATGGATTGGCCGGGTCAAAAGTTGAACTTGCTGATCGGGTTGAATGGAGCCTTAAAAGTGCAGGTCTGTGGGATGAGGTCGCGGATCGGTTGGATCAGCCCGGCAACAGCTTGTCCGGGGGGCAGCAACAGCGCCTTTGCATCGCACGCACTATTGCGGTTGAGCCAAAGGTGATTTTGATGGACGAGCCCTGCTCGGCGTTGGATCCAATCGCCACAGCCGTGGTTGAGGACCTGATCGACGGGTTGCGCAAGGATTACACCATCGTGATTGTCACCCATTCGATGCAACAGGCCGCCCGCATTTCACAACGCACAGCGTTCTTTCACCTGGGCAAACTGATCGAGGTCGGCGCCACCCAAGACGTCTTTACCACCCCACGCCACGAGCAGACGCAAAACTACATCACAGGCCGCATAGGTTAGGACTTTACTATGGAAAATTCACATATCGTATCGCGTCACGACACATCCATGCGCCGCATCCAATCCGGAATTTTGGACATGGGCGACCTGGTGATCTCGCAGCTGGAACAGGCCACCCATGCATTAAGCAACTTTGATGAAGACGCTGTAACGCATCTGATCGCGACGGATCGCACCATTAATGGCATGCATAAAGATACCTATGCCCGCGCCGAGCGTCTGATCGCCCTGCGCCAACCCATGGCCCTTGATCTGCGTCAGGCCCTGTCCCCGATCAACATTGCCAGCAACCTGGAGCGCATCGGGGATCACGCGAAATCAACCGCCAAACGGGCCCGCCTTTTGGCCGCGCTCTCTCCTGATCCTGCACTTCTGGGCGACGTTGAGAAAATGAGCGGCTTGGTTCAGATCATGCTGTCAGGCGTTCTGAGTGCCTATGACGACAGCGACACAAAGCTCGCCGCCGAGATCCGGGATCGTGACAGGGAAGTGGACCAGATAAACAAAGATGTTTTTACCGCCGCAGTGTCGGCAATTGAAAATGCCCCGGACCAGGCAGCAGCCTATATTCATATTATCGTCTTGGCCCGGGGCTTTGAGCGGGTGGGCGACCACGTGGTCAACATCGCCCGGTACGTCCACCAGATTGTCACTGGCGAAGACCTAAAGGCGGCCGACTAGATGCGTTGCGATTGGACCGTACTGGCCATAGAAATGGCATCAAGACCCTTGGAAGAAAGTAGAGTAGCGTGAGCCTGTCAGACCCTAAAATCCTTGTGATCGAAGACGAGCCTTCGCAAGTCGAAGTGCTCCGTTTCAATCTGTCGAGACAGGGCTTCACCGTTGAGGTGGCGATGGATGGCGAGGATGGGTTGCATGCGGCCCGCGAAGATCCACCCGATCTGATCTTGCTGGACTGGATGCTGCCCAGCCTGTCTGGCGTCGAAGTCTGCCGCCTGTTGCGCCGCAACAAGATAACACGTGAAATTCCGATCATCATGCTGACAGCAAAATCAGAAGAGCGTGACAAGGTGCGTGGACTGGATGTTGGGGCCGATGACTACGTGACCAAGCCCTATTCCGTGAAAGAACTGATCGCACGTGTCCGGGCGGCGTTAAGACGCCCCGCCGCCAGAGTGTTTGACAAGAAACTTTCAGCAGGTCCGATCGAAATTGATCTGGAAAAGCACATTGTCACCTGCCACGCTAAACCCGTAACAATTACCGGAATTGAATTTAGACTTCTGACGACTCTGATCCAAAGCCCGGAACGGGTGTTCTCGCGCGAGCAACTTTTGGACATGGTCTGGGGCATAAGCGCCAATGTTGAAACCCGAACGGTGGATGTTCACGTCGGTCGATTACGGCGGACCCTCAAAAAAGCTGGAGAACCAGAACTGGTGCGAACCGTTCGAGGGTTTGGATACTCCTACCACCCGTGACACCAACCCGCGCTTCGTCCCAAACTCCATTGGACAAATGTTCTTAAGAAATGGCGGCCCCGGAAGGACTTGAACCCTCAACCTCGGACTTAGAAGGTCCTTGCTCTATCCAGTTGAGCTACGGAGCCGCATAAAGGCAAATCAAAATGACTGTCTTGCGTTTTGTCTATCCTCCATCTCAACTGAGTTCAAAGGCAAAATCAGTTTTCGTTCAACTGTTCGGAAGGCCGACATCCTACCCAGTTGTTTGGCGATAAAGCGAAAACAGTTCGGAAAACAGTTCGCCCCAGCCCTCAAAAGCATTACTCATTGAAATAAATCAATTTTCCCGCCCCCGGCCAACCGATTAGAAGCCGATTGCTCTATCCTGTTGAGCTATGGAGCTACCAGCACAGCCGTCGATTAGGCGATGAAAAAATAAGTGGAAAGTAACAGTTTTTGGTTTTGGGCCCTGAGCCTGCTGTTTTGCTTCGCTTTGGATACATGGCACAGCATTTGGGAATGTCAGTTAGAGTGTTGACAGCCTTGCATTGTTCAGTAGAAAATAGCGAATAAGCTTTAAGTTGAGTATAACTTAAGAGTCCGCATAAAAGTGTTGACTTGCATTATTACTAAAACCGCAGTCGATTGATCCGTTAGGTCTGCGACATGCAAAATTAATGTATAAAATTCCGGACGACATTTCGCCCTTCTAATTTCGAAAGTTGACCTAATGGCCAATAGAGCAATTGACAAATTGTACCCTGAATTTTTTGCTGGCGGATTTTCTAGATTCGATCACAAAGTCCAGTTTTTTAATAGAGTCCGATCACTGGCACTAGAAGACATGGTTGTTCTTGATTTCGGTGCGGGTCGTGGTGAATGGGCCGACGGCCATAATAAATATATTACATCGCTTCAGGACTTCAAGAATAGTGGGATCGTCACTAAAATTATCGGTGTGGATGTAGATAACGCTGTCGAGAGCAACCAGCGTATGGACGAAACTTATGTCTTGGGGACAGACGGAAAAATTCCTTTGCCGGATAATAGCATTGATCTAATATTTAGCTATGCGGTTTTTGAGCATTTGGAAGACCCGTCACTGGCTGCGGCTGAGCTTAACCGCATACTAAAACCTGGAGGCTGGATATGCGCTTGGACAACAAATAGATTTGGATATGTTGCTGTTGCATCATCGCTGATTCCTAACAGGTTGCATGTATGTGTTCTGGGGATGCTGGGAATGATTGCGAAAGAAAGCGGGAAAAGAGGCGCGGAGGATGTTTTTCCAACTCATTATAAACTGAATACGGTTGGGAGCGTCAAAAAGTACTTTGGTGAAGATTTATTCAACAACTACAGCTACGTCTATTCCGGGCCCGAAGGTTATGCTGGGCGATTTATGTTTCTTGCAAGGGTATTCAAGTTCTACAATTGGATCTTGCCACGTAATTTTGGCACGCACTTATATATATTTCTACAAAAGAAATGAATTCCCTCAATCACACATTTGAAATTCACCTGGAATCGTTTTGCCTCAGCTCGGGCCCCATAACCAGAGAATGACTGTTGCTGTGGCTACAGTGGCAGACTGGAATACTTCCTGAGAGAGGCGACAATCGAAAGCGTGGTGGACTTTGGCGACCACCAGGTGTTCGAAGGGGTGACGACTTACCGGGCCAACCTGACTATGAGTCAGGAGGCACTTGCCAAGGGATATGAGCTTCAATTCTTGAAGGTCAATAGCCTGCCAGAAAACAACTTCCTGACCACATGAGAGCGCGCTGCAGGGCCTTGACCTCTGACGGCGCTGGATTCCGGCTTGAGAATGCAGCTCTGAGGGCATTGTGAGACAAGATCAGCGCGGAACGCCCAGCCCTGCACTACGGTATCAAATAGGGGCCTCAACGCTGCCTTCGTCATCGACGCCCCGACCAAAGAGCAAATTTGCGTACAGGACCCGAAGCCAGCGAAGGAGTAGAAGCCATGTCTGGAAGGCAAGGATCTGAAACGCTGGCGTGCGGAGGCGCGCGGGTTGTGGTTGATCCACATCTCGAATTTTTCTCAGCCTCATGACAAGGTGATCACGCACTTAACAAGCTACGTTCAATGCATTGTTTTTAAATAAAATTGTACATTATGTTCACTGTATGTTCACGGTGATTTTTACCACTTGGAAACCACTTCGGTTCAGCCTTGTTCTCAGCCGGGTGGTGCCAGTGACATCTGTTCCGCTCTGACGGCTCCAGTCACTTGAAGCGGGATGTAACCATGACCAAGTTTAAAACGAATACAGGAATTGTTGTTGCCCTTTTGGCCCTAACTGGTGCTTGCAGCAGCACAAACGCCACTAGTCGATCCCTGGCCTTTTCAGGAACCGAGCAAGCGCACGCCAGTGGTACTGTTAGCCGACTTGCTGTGCCTGATAGTTACGGCGGACAAACAACGCAGGTTTATCTGACAGGATACAGTTACTGGGACAATACCCCGCCAGGATCCGCACAAATCGCCCGTCCAGTCATTCACAATCGCGCTGGTGGTACAGGCACGTACGAAGACCCTGTCACGCTTGCAGTTGGTCATGTCAAAAATGGGGGCCGAAGTACAATGGACTTCCAAGCTGGCACTCGGTTTTATATCGAAAGGATCAGAAAATACGCGATCGTTGAAGATCTATGTGGTGATGGAAACAACCCTCAGGACGGGCCTTGCCATTCAGGATACAATGGGCATCCTTGGATCGATATCTATGTTGGAGGACGGCATTCTGACAAAACGTTTACGACCAGCTGCATGTACCGCATAACCGGATTGCAAAATGCCATTATTAACCCCAGCCCCGGTCTACCTGTCAGCCCCGGGGAACTTGCGGCAAGTGGTTGCCAAGTCTTTTAAGACAATATGGCGTTGCGCATTTTTCAGTCTGCTCCCAGGGAATGCGCAACAGCCTGCAATATAACTGCATTGGTGTTGATATCTGTATAATACTCGGTTGCACGCTGGCTTTGACTAAAGATACTTGCCGCAAAACCATTCTTGGTACGCGCACGTGTACGGACATAATTGACCAGCCTGTCAGAGTAGTTGTGCGGCCGGTAGGCCCCCCAAAGAAAAGCCGCCTTACAACTTATCACGTGATGAGATCGCCAGAATTCAGGCTGTCTGTATTCGGTTTCCTGTCCAACCGTATCAATTGCCCATGTCCGTTTCTGGGCGTCAAGCTGCAACCCTTGGTAGGAAAACCAAGGTTCGACATCCAACGGCCCCTCGGACACGCAGACAAGTTGCCCCGTCTCCTGAAACTCTTCAAACTGAGCGGTAAATAGCATGTCAGCCAAATGTTTACTTTCAGGCGACATTCCCAGTTCCATTGCCTCCAGAAGCAACGGCTCTGCACCGATTGGACCGATTTTGGCCACCGCTTCCAGCAAACCCATCTGACTATCATGAACCGACTGACCAGCAGAAAATTCGTAAGGAGATTTCACAGTCAGCCCCCAGCGGCGGAACGCAAGCGCAGAATAGTGAGCACTGTGGGACACGTAACTGCTATGTAAAACCCCGTCTGTGACTGAATGCATTTCACCATTTAGAATAACTTTGTCCAAATCCCAAGCAGAGGTGATCTTGTCGAGTTGTACCGCAAAGCTGTCGTCATAGCGGCGCAGGCAATCAAGCGCTGACATCAGGCGGCCAGCGTCGCTGCCGTCAAAATTTTTGTTCCCCCATTTGTGACGATCCGTCACGATCCAACCTTGGGGCAAAAGCCGATCCTGCGAAACTCGCCCGCGAATTTGCGGAAGAAGCTTGGTAATCGCCTGGCGGAACTCCTTTTGATCAATCAATCCAATTCGCGCAGCCGAAATCAAGCCGTTGATCTGGCTGCCCACGTCCCACATCGTAACTGCTTTATGAATATTTCCACCACCGGGGGCGAAATTGACGGTCGCAGGGCATAGGCCGGTTTGGGGATGCGTGAACCGTTCAAAGTACCGCCAGGCCGTCCGTGCATCTTCTAGCAATGCGTCTTTATCCGCCCGGCTTCGAACAATCGGTACTTGTCTTAGGCTGGGAAGCGCGGCCAATGTACGGCGCTGACGAATATCGATCGGATCTTTGGAAACAAGGCCCATAGCCAATTTGGACAGTGGGACAATACGACTAACACCATCGCCGCTCAACGTTTTGAGAAAAGCAAGAAGATCCTGCCTGTCAAAGGGATCTTGGACAGCACTGGCGTGGACTGTCAGCACGACGTCTTGCGTCCGACTGAACATATTTCCCAAGTGCCGAATATCATTGGCGTTGCGAATATCCACCTTAACCAGGTGGAGATATCCATTTTCATCCAGTCCGCCCTGCCCTTCTTCTACAGGATCGAACACAACCCCGACTCCGGCGCCCAATGGCCGGACAGTCTCCACTACCGAAGGCTGGTTTGCTATCCCGGATTGAAATCGCACCATATTCAAAGAGGGTACATCTTCGGTGCTCAACCAAAATCCGCTCTTTTGCTCTCGTGTTCCTTCAGCCTCGGCCAGGCCTAGTGTGTGGGGCAAGTTCAGATCATCCAGCAAGGTTGCAAACTCGGCCATCGCCCTGCCCCCGGTGCTGCCCAGCGGCGCCGGGTCTAAAAGTTGCAAAACAACGCGACGAGTGAAGCCATAGCTGTCTCTAAACTGCAAATCAGACAAAGGCTGAACGGAATAGTTCCCCTCGATTTCCTGTGCAACCAAATCATCTGTAAATCGCTTAGCCACTTTGGCAAGCTCTTCTACCGACAGCGTCTCAAGCTTTTGAGCCGACAGGTAATAGATCAGCTGACTTTCTTCCGCGCCTTTTTCCACCATAGAACTGTCATAGGCACCAAAATCAATGCGACGCCCCCCAAAAAGCCGCACTGTGCCATCGGGCCAGGTTTCAGACCGAACAGGACCATCAACAGTCGGAATAGCCAGTACGTTATGACAACCACCGCTCCTCACCCCGGTGGGAGACAACGGAGACGTGACATCAAGACATGCAACAGATTGAACCAAAGGAGTATATTGCCTTGCTCCCTTAGCAGGCTGCAAAATTTCGCGAAATACCTTGATCGCCTTCTGCACGGAACGGCCTTGAAAATACTCGGACTGCCGGGAAAGCTCGGGAACAAATGCTGCGACCTCCACTCCGCGATTGCCCAACATATAAGCAAGGATCAATTGTGCCAATGGGGTGTCCAAATCAATGGGACTGCCATTTTCATGATAGGGAGAAATACAGCATGTAACTGGAATCAAGCGTGCATTCAAAGCGTCCAGTAGAGCGATAAGATGAGGGAGAGAAGAGGACATATCGATGTCGTCAACCACCACCATTGCAAGACCTCTGCCACTGGCACTGGCCGCCCTACTGAACGGGAACGCCAGTGCACCAAAACTGGCTACCGAACCTTGCAAAAATGCTCTGCGCTTCATCTTACCTGCGTGACCTGACTGTAATCTCGCCCTTGCCGGTTCAACTTACCCCAATTGGCCAACCGACCACTAACAGCACGTGTGATGGATCGGATCACCGAATAATAAAGAAGTGGACGGTATAAAACACGATATGCCGGCCATAGGCATAAACTCCAGAGGCTTTCGTCGCGATCTCGAAGCAAGGCAATGAAGGCCAAAGCTAGTTCTAAAATCGGCAACGTTAGATAAGCCCACAGAAGTTCAGGCGAAGCTGCACTGGCGCCTTCCAGATAGAACCGAACCATTAACGCCAGCACAAGAATATCAGCAATCGGGGCCAAGATCGGAAAGATGTACCCAAAAATGAACATATCCGGGATCGACACGAGCCCGATCGAGCGCCGCTCAAGCACTGAGTTTTTGTGCTTCCAGGCACTTTGAAGCATACCCAGTGACCAACGCAGGCGCTGTGTTAGCAATTGGTGAACACGTTCTGGAGCCTCGGTATAGGCACGTGCATATTCATCATAAATAATCCGATATCCAGCCCGGTTGACCGAAATCGTTAGATCCGAGTCTTCTGTCATTGTATCTTTACGGAACAGGCCACCGTCACGCAGCGCCTGGACACGCCAGGCACCCAGTGCACCCGGTACAACAAGCATTCCGTTGAACAAATCATAAGCCTTGCGATCCATGTTTTGCGAAATGGAATATTCCAGGGACTGCAACCGTGTCAGCAGCTTATGCCGATTACCCACAATGATTTTGCCAGCTACAGCGCCAACTTTTGGATTTGAGAAATGCCCAACAAGACGCGTGATCGAATTTCTGCAGATCTGTGTATCGGCGTCGATACAAACTGCAATATCTGTATCCAGTCCCAGAATTGCCCGATTCAACGCAGCCCACTTCCCCTGATTGGGCTGCATCACAAGCCGGACGTTAGGCTTATGTTTGAATTTCAGCACTTTGTTCAGCGTATTGTCGGTAGACCCATCATCCACAATAATCACTTCAAAGTTCGGGTAGTCACTGCGCAGAACGCTATTGATACACTGTTCGATGACTTTTTCTTCGTTGAACGCAGGAATGATGACTGAAACTTTGGGCTGGTTTGATGTCATTATCGGTCTGTTTGGTCGTCTCAGAAATGAAAGCACAAGAACGCCGCCCGAGCGAAGAAGGCCAATGCTCAACACAATCCAGAATATCCACATTACCGATTTCTGTGTGGTTGAAACAGCGGCGAAGGAAATCCGGTCCAATACACGCGCTGTATGGTTAGAAGCGGGCATCAGTGTTTCACGGCTCAACCCAAGCAGATCAGACAAAGACGTGAATTCATAACCGCGCGCTCTGAGTTCGGTGATTAGCATTGGAACAGCCGCCACCGTCGCAGAGCGATCCAGGCCGCCATCATGCAGCAGAACGATATTCCCAGCACCGGATTCCACTTGTTCGATTATGGTATCTACGATCTGTTGCGCTGACAGCCCCTCCCAATCATGTGAGGAAACATCCATGCCGGTGATGTGGTACCCTGCATCCTGCGCAGCTTTCAGAGAGGTCACGCGGTCCGCCCTTATCGGTCCACCGCTGCGCTGGAATGGCTCTCGGTAAAGCGTCATGCCCAGGCCCGTGATCCCGGCGACAGCTTTGCTCAACAGGGATAGTTCCAGTTCTGCTCGCGCTGCGGATACCAGCTGCATCTCGGGATGCGAGAACGTATGAGACCCAATTTCATGTCCCTCGTCCACCATGCGCTCCACCAAATCGGGCTCATTCATGACACTGGAACCGACGATAAAGAAAGCGGCTGGAACCCCCATATCTCGTAGGGTGTCCAAGATAGGCAGGGTTGTCTCACGATCAGGGCCATCATCAAAAGTGAGAACCAATTTCTTGGCCTCCGGCTTGCCATAACGCGTGATGGAATAGGGATTGGGATAAACACTGAAAAACTGGTTAGTGACTCGTCCTGACAGCGGATCAAATTCTACGGTCCGCAGGCCCGCTTTCAGCTCGTCCTGAATTTTCAAGAACGCGCCGTCGCCGTAGTACTGGACATAATTATCGAAACGAACAATCGCCAAATCTGCAGCCAGGGTATCGAAGTCATTCGAGTTGCTGGCAAACACGTTCCAGATGCCAGGATCCTCCCGACCGGCAGACCAGACCGCAACATCCTGAATTCCCAAATTTTGTAGCATGATAAGCTGATTGCGCGCCGACGCAGCGTCCAACATCCAGAGTTTATGCAGCGCGCCTTGGTCATCGCGAAAACTGCTATAACTGTTGGATGTATTGGCACTGAACCGAAGGTCGGCCTCGGCGCGCGAAATTCGGTGCATCGCTTCAGGGTATGGAATGGTTTGTGGCGTAGGTTGCCCCGAAACCCAATCAACCGCAAAATTGCCGATTGCAGCCACCAATCTGTTGGCGCCAATGATGTCTCTGGCCTGGGTGGCTGTTTCGGCAAACCAAATATCCGAGGCCAGCGGACCAGGTGACGAGCCCACCCAAGGCTGCTGGAACAGCTTGAGCACCACTTTATCAAAACCCTGCACAAAAACACGGTTCTTCCAAACGTTCCCATCACCTTGCAGAACAATACAGGATTGCAGACCCGCTTGGGAAAAATCCTCTTGGGCAGCGTCAAAAAGTGGGTTCAAACGAAGTAGCACTTCTTCATTCAAGTGGTTGAAGTCAAAACAGCCACCTATTGCGTTTAGTTCGATCAGTGCACGGCGGATCTCACTCACAAGCTCTGCTTGAGACCCAGGTTGCAAGAGAACATCGGTGAAGTAATCGATATTGTCATCTGTATTGAATTTGATCGTTGGCAAGAAGGCCGGTGCCTCAGCGAGGCCTTGTGAGTAGTCGGTAACGCCCATCCGACTGTCTTCGGACATAACGGCAACCGAGAAATCGCTGCCTTTTTGGTTTACCGTAATCCAGTCAGGAACGATCACGCCAACAGTGTCACAGCTCTCATCCAGTGATAGATGAGCCCATGCCAAATCCGACGGAACATGGGCGAACACCCGCCGTGGAATAGAACTGTCCGCCATTGCAGCATAGGGAGGTGCCTCGACCTGCCCGCAGGTCGTTGCAGGGCCATCTACAGTAGAAGCATTGGCCGACATCAACATCTGATCGTGACGAGAGTTGCCATGCAGATGATCATTTTCGTGGTCGAGATCTTGCACTGCACGTGGAAAGTAGGCGTGAAAATCCTGCTTCAGACTAGACCATGAAACGGTATCCTGCAGAAATGCACCGCCCCAGACTGGAATAAACAACAACAGGAACAGCACAGCCCAACGCATCCAGCGCCGACGACGTTGTGATGGATCCGCGAACACCTTGCGAGCATCTGATTCCGATTGCAAATGGTCTGCGTGGTGCTGAAATCGCGAGCCCTTCATCACAGTACGCCACCCCGGCACTCACCGAAAACCGGTAAGTTCGACATTTTCAAAATGAAAAAAGTCATCCAGGGCAACGTCACAATTTCCTTTACGAGCAATCAGCAGCTGGGTTGAGGGCAGAGAACCGGCCCGAACCCGAGCATCTGAAGAGGGCAGCTAGACTTGAGCAATTTTTGAAGTTGCTGAGCTATTTTCCCCTGCCGAAACGGGCTGAGTCAATTTATTGCTTAACTTATCGTTAATTTTAGCAAAAATAGCTTGTTAACTAATGGCTGCGGAGAAACAGTAGCAAGCAGCCCTATATAATGTTGCCAAACCGGCGCTTATGTTTCTGCATTGGGCCGAGATTCTATGGATCTCAGCACCAAAAATTAGGGGTTTTCTGCTCCCAATACAGAGCTCGCCAGACTTACACATAGCCATCACACCTGCTTAAGGCCCAGTATATTTAGTTAACAGGTGCACTGTTTATCGATTGATATTCGTGGGGCTCCGGTGGAACCCAAGTAGACTAAAATAATCGTGGTAAGATCAAAGCAACCAGTCAAAATGGCGATGCTTTCTGCCAAATGTTGGTAACCTAAGAGATGCCTGTCCTAGCCGTGGATAGGGAGTGGGGCCCCCGGGGACTTTGCCATTTCCAAATAGCCGGAAACAGGCAGCCTACTCGGTCGGGGTCGGAATTGTACGAAATAGTCTTTTCCACCTCATTCTTGAAAACTTCGAACCAATCCGAAAGTTTCCCCATCACTGTCAACCAGATCCGGACAAAAATGGCATTTTTTCAGGGATCAGAGCATTGATCCAATGTGGGGTTAGGGCAAAATTAAGGCAATCTTAAGATAATTTAAGGATTCCATCGATGCTTCTATTTGCTGCACTAGGAATGACGTTTGCCATTGGAGCCATCGTTTCGATGTCAGATGACGATGACAATGTCGAAGAGAATGGAACAGGCGGCGGTTCCTCTGACACCGGAACCGACACCTCCATGTCCTTCTTTGGTCAACTCGACGACGACGATGTCGAAGGGGGCGAAGGAAATGACACTCTGTACGGTGGTGGTGGTAATGACACCCTGTCCGGCGGTGCAGGCAGTGATGGCCTGGATGGTGAAGATGGCGACGACAATTTAGACGGCGGAGCCGGAAACGACGTGCTTCAGGGCGGGTATGGCAATGATGTTCTGGTCGGCGGCTCAGAAGACGATTTCCTACAGGGAGAGTCCAACCATGACACCCTGGATGGTGGCGCTGGGAATGACGGTCTGCATGGCGGAAACGGTGCAGACATCCTCAATGGCGGTAGCGGTGACGACCTTTTGAACGGTGCCTCACTTGGCATCGACGACGCGCTTCTGGAAGAGTGGTTGGACAATTTCAACTCCGGCCAAGCAACGACCAGTTTGGGTGACGAACACAGCGTCATTATTGATGACTACATGGGCGACCAGCTTGACGGCGGTGAAGGCCAAGACACTTTGGTAGGCGGAGCTTTTGACGTTCTGACAGGCGGAGACGGTAGTGACGAGTTTGTCGCTGGTGCCTGGTCAACCAGCGGCTTTGCTACAACGGTCACGGATTTCGACACAAGCGAAGACATGATTGCCTATCGTTACGACGAAACCGGCACAGAACCCGAGATGACCACCAGTTCTGTTGTCGCCTCCGATGGCTCCGTCAATGTGGAAATCTTTGCCGACGGCACATCAGTCATGATGTTGCAAAATGTAGGCTCTGATTTTGATCTGAGCACGCATGTGACCCTCGTCGCATCCCCAATTGCGCCCGCATACACTTAAACAAATATCGTGAACTTACCCCAGCAAGGACAATGCCTGAGATGAAGCAATTTGGTGCTGCAAAAATAGAAATTGTTGAAAATGGCACGACAATACAGGATTCAATTTCTGGCAAAAGCCTGACCGTCGTAACAGATGAGGACGCCATTTTTCACCGTGGCGCGCTCTACATTACGTCCAAAAATTGGGATCGGGTAAAACAATGCTCATCCTCAACGTTTACTCGTCCTTCGCATCGAACCCCCAAATTGTAGTTTAAAAACAGCCGGTAGTCTGAACGACTCGGATCTTGATCCAGCGCTTGTCGCACTCCAATGCTGCCATCATAACCCGCTTGTACTCGCGATCCGTAGTGGTAGGCCTTGAAGGTACTGTTGTTGCAATGCCCTCAAGGCGATGAAGTGCGGCGGATATGACTTGTCGTTTTTGCTCTGTAGCTACTCATGCAAGCCTTATGGCTTCACCGAGATCCGAGGCCTGACGTCCCCAGTGATGCCCAGTATTCCATCTTGCCCAGCCCAACGTGCATGTGTGTAAGCACATGCACGCGACGGCACTAACGGTTTCCACGTAAGAAGATCTTGGGAACTGAAACTCGTGGCGGCATGCGGTTACTGTGGCAGGACAATCCGCCAAAAACCCTTGTATGCTTTAACAACAAGCAATCATTGATAATTTTGGGTTGATGGCGGAGACGAAGGGATATTACCCTGGTCTCAATTCTGTGATATTTTATAACGAGTTAATGCTGCATTGTCTGACAAGGCGTAGCACTATATTGTAGCAATTTGCTCCATGTATATCGAGATTTTAAGTTCGAATACTCAATAAGCATTCGAACTTTTCTTTCAGTCTGCAAAGTCGATCCGTTGAACTGTCGCATTGCTGATTAGCTAGACTGATTTCAGGCTTTTGAATGGGTCGCGCTCTGTTGTGTTTGGGACTTGGAGGGATTTGCATTCCAACGAGCGCCTAGACCGAAACGTGAGTCAATTAAGCAAAAGAATGGGTTTAGAAGGTCCGCGTCTCCTGAAGCCCTAACTGCTCTGCTTACATGTAAGTTACAACAATCAGGTGCCCTAAGATCACACCAAGTGATAATGAAGGTGCAGCAAACGAGTGCAAGATGCCGTTACAAAGCAGCGGCAACGAGTATTAAACCTTACCACCAAGAGCTTTAATCGCTTCAATATTCGAAATCTCCCCAGATGAAACTTGTTTGTGTATGCTGTCCAGAAGTTGAGCCTCTGACAATACCTTGCCACCTACAAAACCGTGGTTCTCTCCTGAAAGTAGCTTAGTGATATCGGGATGCATCTGAATCCTTATACCAGCCGATTTCAGGTCCAACAAAAAACGGTTTCTGAACCCAAAAACCAATGATTTACTAGAAAAATGCGCAACCAGAGGGCTAACTACCCACCTCATCAGACCCGATATCGCACCTATGACTGCACCGACAAAAAGGTAGAGAATTTTTTCCCAGTCGATACCCGCTTTCTCTTCAGCAGGCGGAGCCTCCACTACCTCCAAGATTGCGGGGCCTCGTAAAACAAAGGTGCTATGCCGCAGTTCATCTTTATCAAACTGGCCGCTGTAACACGTGCCACTAGCGACTTCGGCTACTGTTTGGGTGTGATCAGCCGTGATGAGTTCTAGGCCAGCGATCTCATCGGAAGTGTTGCAAATGCGGACAAAGCCAACTTCACCTGTTCGAGGTAGCGCCACCTGAGCGCCCAAAGAAGTCCCAAAAGCCAAGCCAAAGAAAAGTAAACATAGGGTCTTAAACGATGCTCTCATCATAGAATAACTCATGAAGGGCTAGAGGTGTTTCAAATATCTCATCCAAACATCTGCGGCAGGTTTCTCTGAAGTCAGAATACCACTCCGCGTCTGTTGAAAAGTTCGAAATATCCGCTCTTACGGCGCGACCAGCGCGTAAAACATCTTTCTGGAGTGGGGCGAAATACCCAACCCCGTCGCCACAATCAACACCGGCATGTTCCAGCCTGGAGAATACGTTAGGGTAAAGGCCTCTCTCATAGCCAAGGCACTCATCCAAGAGGATTGCAAGCTTCAGTGACTGCTGACCTTTCCGCTCAACTACGGTGCGGACCTTTGAGCCGTATTCTTCATCGGGTGCAACCAAATAACTATAGTCAGGGTCTAGGTACCCAAAATCTTTCTTCAGTTCCCTAGGCAGAAGCAACCGCCAGTCATCCACAACCATTTGAAAGTATGAAAACGTTTTGGAGAAATCAGACAGTAGGTATTCCCCACGCCTTGTGAGGCTCATATCACGTACAAATCCAGTTCTACCTCCATCACCATCGGCGCCAATATCAACCTCAATGAGTTCAGATGACGGGGTTTCGGTCAGTGCTCCTAGAACATATCTCACCAAATTCTCCGAATATGCTCGACCATTGCCGCCACACATTGCTGCAATCAATTCGTCGCTAGTCGTGGTTTCGTCCTGTCGAGCCTGGACATATGAGAGCATCATCCACTTTAACCACAGTGTGTAAAAGTGTTTTGATTTAAAGTTGGGGTCCACTGCGTATTCATTGTTATCAACAGATGCATTGATCAGGAACAGGTTCGGCAGGTTACCCGAAAATTGAGTGTAGCGACGACAACCATCAGTGCCATACGCAATAATAGAGGGGTAGTATTGCGTTGCGAAACGCAACGTAGCGGATTGTCTACGTTCATCATGAAATTCAAGCCAAGAGTAATCGGCCATCTGGTCAATAATGTCTCGCAAGCCTCGACGACACAATCTCCATAGATCATCAAAAAGTATCAATCCGGCGGTCGTC
Source organism: Parasedimentitalea marina (assembly GCF_004006175.1). Classification (GTDB taxonomy): domain Bacteria; phylum Pseudomonadota; class Alphaproteobacteria; order Rhodobacterales; family Rhodobacteraceae; genus Parasedimentitalea; species Parasedimentitalea marina. The sequence continues at coordinate 809,855 of NZ_CP033219.1, read as the reverse complement.
GGCTTACGGTAGGCATCCCTGAGCGTTCTCGCGGTGTTAAGGAACTGAAGCCGTTTTCCTTGTTCAGGGACTTTTTCGATCAATTCGCTCAGCATCTCAAAGCGAGACTCAATGATCTCCAGCGCCACCGCTTTATCTGACCCCTCAATGCAAAAAGAAAGCCCATCCATCCCTGGAATTGGCACCTCCTTCTGTCGTGATCTAATAAATTCCAGCGTATCCTTTCGAACAGAAAATATGATGTTTATCCCAAGGCTTGCAGTTCGGAACTCCCCTTTTTTACGCCAAAAGAAGCTGATTAGGTCGAGTATTGCAGAGTATGCCGTGTCCTGGTCTTCATGAACCGTCTTTGAGAAAAATCCACGATCACCAAGATGGTAAAGAAAGTCAATATTATCAATTATATACGTTGCCCGATACGAGTGCCTTGCGTGAAGAGTCTCAAGTAAGTGACTCAGGATAATATCGAGTTCTTTTTCGTCCGCGTCCTTTGGTATTCGACACTCCCGCTTTAAGGCGGACGCTTGTGAGGCGGTAATATGTTTATTTATCTCAAGTTGGGTGATTGTAGTGTTGATAATAACGCGCAGGTTCTCTGATAAGCTTCGTGCACTGTGATCATCCTCAACATCTAAATTCACGCGAACGGGAATGACCCTCTTATGTGTAAACTGTCCAAACCTGTTGTAGACATAGTTGCAAAGATAGGTCGTTTTTCCTGAACCAATGCCTCCGACAAAAAACCTGACTGGGTTGTTCCCTTGCCCCCAGGTTGCATCAGTAAATAGATCAAAGATTTCATCGTCGCTCAGCGGAGGATTGGTATCACGCGCACCTTGATGCAGCGTAACATCGCGAAAGTGGTAAGAATGAAAATACTTCGATACTGCCAATTCGTTGTTAACATCGACATTATCGGATCTAATCGGACGAAAGTCGCTTAGCTCGTGATGTCCGAAAACATATTGGGTGATGTCGTTAAAGTCTTGATCGGACTTAGTGAGTGCGATGGCGCTTCGTATTGGTTCCCCGTGGTCTGGATGCGCCTTTCTTAACAGATAGGACTTTCTCTGTTGCTTAATGCACTCTTCGGCAAGCTCTACATAAGTGCCACTCATTCAACTCTCCCTACTGTGCTTCGGAAGAATGCTCGATATCGAAGGATTGTCCAGTTTTTTCTAACCTCCTCCTAGTCACGTCAAAACGGTCGTTTCTAGGGGATCACAGGTGATGAGCATAGGCTGGCGATTGGTCCTGCGTTGGTTCTCGAAAGCCGGTCTCAGAACTAATTTGATCGTTCGCCTGCTGGGCATGAGATTTGAGAACCAATGGTCTCACATGGGGCGAGCGTATTGATACTTGGACACTCACGGTTAGTTGGTACCATAAGTGGGGCAAATCAACCTATTGATACTGTATCACTGCATCACATCGTTTGCGATACTGAAGGAGTTTGGGAAAGTGGGGTTGCGTTCGTGTCAGCGCAAACACACAACTCTTCAGTTGTATGATGGTAAGGTCAGGTCAAGATTTTTTGACGAAATGGGATGCAACAGCTTCTTCCATGAGGAAGCATCTACCGAGGTTGATAGGCCGGAATTCAACTAGGTTTTATCGGACGCCCATAGAGCCGCTCACAACGACCACAAGACGTGCCTATGTGCCGCCTAGCGGTCGGGCTGGACGTACTTACTTGCTACAGTCTGCGGCGGCGATAGCGGCGCTGAACCGGCTTCGCGAACTGGACAACGGGTAAGGGTTTGCCCTCGATTACCCGTCGAACAAACTCAGCTTTAGGGAAATCAAACAGGTATCTACTGTAACCTTGGGCGGCTGTGAGCAAACATAGATTATCGCCGCCATAGTCAAATCCAACAATCACACCCAGTGCTCCCCATTCTTTAAGAAGCCGAGTTTCTTCGTAGTATACGGTGTAAATATCTACCCCATCGAACCGTTCCGGGTAGTTATCTTCAAGCATGCGTTCGTACTGAATAGCATCTGTAGGGCGGCGTGTGGCATCAATGATCCATATCACTTGACCATAGAAATTGGTGCGTTTTACCACCTCGCCCAGTTTGATAGCGGAATGTTGGAATTCGATTGTAAGGCCATTCGGTGTCTTGATGTCAGCAATGTGCAGTTCGCCTGTCTCGTCACGGGCAGACACTTCTTGCCAGTCTGAAGAAAATTGGTTTTTCCAAGTCCGATGCCATTCGGTCTCGTTTTCCCACCAATGATCACAGTGTCGCCGCCCCCTATGTGCCCAATGCCAATTCTTTTTAGTTCCACAGCGAGCTACCATATCAGCCTTGCAACTAGGGCAAGAGCCAACAGCTCTTGGCGTTGCTTCGATACGTTGATTATCTAACAGTGCAAATCTCATTGAAGAAATGATGGTTACTTTGCAAAACATTCCAAGGTGTAATGAAAAATAAATGGAGTCTGCTAATGAGAGTATTAGATCCAGTATTAGTCCCCATCCTGCTTGGACTAGTTCACAATCATGTAGCTCGACATCGATTTCGGCTGTGGGCGCAACCTTGCCGTTAATCTACTGGCTTGCCACCGACAGCCTCAATTATGCGCACGTCCACTTGTTCACGACTGTTCCCGTACCGCATTTCATCATAGAACACGATTTGTGCCGGTAGCTGAACGCCCCAGTCATAATTGAACGGAGCAGCAGTTGCGCTGCGCGATGCTTTGCTGCCACCAGTACTGACTTGGTAAGCGTCAGTGAACGGCTGGGCCGCTACTGCCTGCGTCTTGTGCTGACTCAGCCATCGACTGACATAACTGTTGTAAATGCCATATTTGAGATAAAGTTCACCTTCACTCTCATTCACCATCTTCTGCGTCACCATGGGCTTTCGTCTAGAACACACCTGCTGCCCATTGAGATACATGATGAAACTTGGCCCCTTTGGTGACAGGCTGTAATCTGCAAATATGGTGACATCCAACCACTGCCCACGCAGTTTCGCGATGCGAGCCACAGTGCAGCCACCCTCTGATCCAAACCACATCATCGCGCTTCCATCGCGCATGTTGAAATGCCAAAGCGGTGTCCGCCAACCCCGCATTTTCATCTGACCTAGGGTTGTGTTCGCTGGCCCAATGTCCCGGAAGTTTGATGGTAGATAAAACGACCAACCATACCAAACCTGATCACCAACCCGTTGAATGCGATTTTTGGGATCTTCCTTGCGTTCCACACGCTGTCTGTCGTTGCTACAGTCACTCCAGTACTTGTTCCCACCACAATCACCATGGCGGAGTTCGAAGCGTTGTGCCCGGCGCCCTAAGCGGGCGTGGTTGCGGATGCGAGCAAAGCCATAGTTGCGGTTTGCACCCACTTCATTCTCAATTCGGGTCGTTTTGTAGATTGGTTTGCCGAGCGATTGAGCGCTGATAGTATTAGCAGTCCCGCATAAATACAGTAAGCAGATTAGCATAGAGATTGAGTGGGTGGGTGGTCGTTTTCAAATTGGGATCTCCAGAAAGCTCATTTATGGAATACAGCAGGGAAAAATTAATTTACTAGCTGGGTAGGGAAGGTAATTGGAAGGATGCCTGTGTTCCGCTTGGCTATCATTGTTAGGGTTACAACAGGATGGAACACGCCAGCACATATTCTTAGATATCATGTCAAGAAAACGCGACTTCTAAACACCACTAAATCCAGCGGTGATTTCCGGTTGACTTGCTGCAATGATGGCCAATCTAACGAATTTTCTTGAGTGCCTCTATGACAATCTCGCGCGCTGTTTCTTGCTCTGCATGTGAGGCATCTTGACGGTCAAACACGTAATTTTTCTCACCACCGGGGGAGCCTGCGACTTTTGCAGCTCCTTGAGTTTGATTGCCGAGTAGTACAACAGTGACAGCCGAAGATTGCACTTGAACTTCTGAAGCATGGTATTTTCCGGCTGGTACAAGGTAGTTCGCGCTCGCTGAGTAGGTTGCCTCACCAGTTGGCATCAAATCTCCGACTATTGGTGTCTTGACCAACGTCGATAGCCCGCCACTGTACCCTACTTCGTAGACTTGGGCATCGCCTTTTTCACCGGTTTTCAAATCCCATGTTTGATTGACTATGGTTCCCGACAAAAGAAAGCTGTGCAAGTCGGAGTTGTGAGTATGCGGTGGCCAATCAGGCTGCTGTCTATTTCTGATGCCCGGAAGCCAAGCGTGAACTCTGAGGGTGAAATCAGGAGTTATTGAAGGAAGTTTCCAGATGTAAAACCCGTACGGGTGAATGGTAGCTGGGCCAAAATTATTTTGATTGAGTAGATGGCTGAACATTCTTTTGGCACGCTTCGGGCCAACCACGGATTCGCCGAATTTTAGAAGTAGATCACGCATACGGACTCCGATCCGCTGCTAGGAGTTCAAGTGCTCGTTCAACCGTTTTATCAGCGGTGTCACGGCCCAGAAACTCAGAGAGCATTGCAGCCATTCCGTTCTCCATTTGGTCCGGTTCCGGGGTTATCGAGTGAATATCGAAGGATGGCGATTGGTCCCAAATTAACTGGTTTTCTCGCTTATAATATTCAAAAAATCTGGAACCCCGTGGATAGGAAAAGGCAGGTTCTTGAGGGTCTTCCTGAGTAACCATGACCTGATCACTGGAAACATCGAAGCGAAATTGTGACAGAAAATTCCTAAACCGTAGTTCGCAATGCACATGATTTTCCACAGCATTGAGCAAAACGGTTCGGGCCACAGTTGCGATCAACTCCTCTTGCACTTTCTGCATTGTCCAATCTTCTTTGAACATTTCACTTGAACGACTGCGGTTTCGATATTTTGCATACTGACCACAAAGGGCATCATTCCTCGGATCGAGAACCATCATTCTGACATTCACACGACGGTTGTTTTGATGTGAGTGCTTTTGAACGATGGGGAAAATCCTGTTGCGTACGTACCTGCCTGTGTGTCCAAGGTACTCCCACTCGTTAGTGAGTGTGGCCTCTGCTTCAAGCGTGTTAGAGATGCTAGTGGGTGGAATTTCAAAACCCGGGGGTATTCGGTCTAATGGTGGTTTCGTCCACCAAAGAGTAACGGCAACTACAAAGCTGACGACGATTGTAGCGATCAATGCATCAAGACTGCTTGTGCCCATCGCTGGCCAGTCGATTTCGTTATTAAGATCCAAGGTTGGGAAGACTAAAATCCTGATGCCAATCAAAACTGCAAACACCAGTACCAACAACGTAACGACCAACCGCCGGTGGGCCAGTGTCCATTCCGCTAGATTGCTTTTTCTCATATTTCCACCTGTATGATTTAACTAATCTAAAAAATGATTTTTTGTTCAGGCATAAATCCAAACATCAAGCTGATAGTCCCAATGCGGACGTGTGTATCGATACTGTCTAGTGTGGAAACAAACAATACCACAGGGCCTAACAGATCATTCACGTGGAGCGAGTTGTAGGCGGAAAGATGGAGAGATGTTCCCGTTCCATTGGCTAGGTTGTACACTGGTTTGCTGGCGCATTCTCTGAGGTAGGCGCACTCACCACAGGATATCGTAATGCGCCGTTAGGCCGCTCCGGCAGGAGGTCGTCCCTGAAATCGCTTATAGAGCTTATAGGCATTCAATAATTGAGTCACCGCTGGATCTATTGTCACATCCCCCACCGGGTCAATGCTCGCTCTGCGGCGTCCGGTGTGTCCCTAATGCGGAGGACGACTTGGCGAGACAGTCCAAATTCACGGGCAACATCACTAACCGTGCCTGAGTTCAACCCTAACATCGATTGAACGCCAACATAGATTTCTCGTGTGTAGCTGGGCTTCTTGCCTTTATACTTATGCCCGGCACTATCTGATTGCAGGGCGTGCTTGATACCCGCCAATTGGGCCGACTTGGTAGCCTCTGACTGGGCTTGTGCAGTAGCAGCCATGAAGGCGATCAGGCTATCACGTATTGCCTTTTGTACTGGGTCAGTGGATGCACCATCAAACACAAACCCATTGATGATTGTGCGGATGACTACGCCCATAGACATGAATGTACGAATAGTGTTGGTCACATCATCGTAATCCCGGCCAAGTCGATCTACCCATCGTACAATCAAGACATCGCCCGGGCGCAGCATGTCGAATAGCCTTGGTGCCTGTGGCCGTTCTGCAAAACGTACAGTAACGCCACTAACCGCAAAATCAGAAATCACCTGATCAATTTGGTAGCCAGCATCAATGGCCTGTGTCTCCTGATGTTCGATTGTTTGTTCGGCAGTGGAAGTGCGTACATACAAGATCGTTTTCAATCAATTATCCTATCCGTAAGGGTTCCGTCCATATAAATGGATGTCCGATTAAAAAATCAACCCTAACGGATACGTACTGGCCGCATTTCTACAGAACTTGGATTTATCCGGTCGGGTATACTCTAGCGGATAAGTCAAAACTACCGGTGCGAATGCGATGAATGATTAATGATCACTAAGACGCCAACATAGTCGGCGGCTTGCTAGCTGTCAGATTTTGTTCTTGAGGAATATCTGAACAGCGGTTCAAGATATTCAGTGTCCGACTGTTTCGGGTCAACTGTCATTTGGTTAAGCTCATCTAAGATCGAATTCAGTTTAGGTGACAGTTTGCGCAGCAGGCCCGGTGGGTTCGGATTTTGTGGTATCGTCATGTCACCATCCTCCTAGTTCATTTACACCCACGAGGTAACGGTTCCAGCCCATCACGTTTTGGGCCATGGCGATCATCAAAAACAACAATCCAGCACCAGTCCAATCTCCTGAGATCTTATGACCACCCAAATTCATGACTTCTCTGCCGATGTCGAATACTGCGGCACCACAATTTGTCTCGCCATTCGGGTCAGCCCAGATATCGACCAATAGGAGACCTTCTACACCCCGATCCAGCACTGCATCAGCGGTCGTTGAAATATTGAGTGGTTCTGCGGGTGGATAGGTTCTGGACACAAACCGAATAGATGCAAATAGCGCTAAATCACGTGCCAACATGATAGGCTCAATCAAAAAAGGTTGTTCAATTTCATGATGGTAAAATTTCATTTTCTATACCCCGACGTTGGTCATGAGTATTTAGCAATCGGCATCCGAACGAATGCCTATTTCAGTTCACAACGCACGGATTTCCATTCGTTACGGTTTCCGGGGGTCGCAACGTGGATGACACACAATAATATTTAATAATCTGGCATATTCCTTCAAGGAACAGGCGGTCGATGGTCAATATTTCTCGGAATATCCGCCAGATTATTGATCTTGGTCTTGTCTGGTGTTCTTTTTACAAGAGTTGATATTGCTTTGTTGTCGCAACCACTTACGGTTTTGCAGTTTAATGCTAACCTTGCCTGATCAACAAGTGGAATGACTTTTTCCTCATGAGTAAAATATTCACGGGTGTGCCCATGTTGCACAACATAAGAACTGCCATATGTAGACATCATAACTGCATCTAGACTAAAATCTCTTGGATGATCCGATTTTGCTTCATCACCAGTACTTTAACGGTACTTGCCATTGGTGCCCACAATTATGGTTAGTGATGGTGTATTGCCGATCTGATCCATCAGCTTTGCCCAAATTGGGTATCCTTCAAAAGGACGCTGCTTGCATGTTGGGCGATAGTGACACTTGTTAGCATATCCAGCCACGCCAAACACATCCGGCTTCTTACCATCCTCAGTCTCAACATAGTCGATAGGAAGAGCGCGTACCTGATTGCTTCCGGAATACGACTTGCTTCTTCGACCAGTTGGCGTTGTTTGGATAAGCTGTTCAACGCGTTTGCGATCCAAACCTTTTGCGCAGAATATTCCATGGTAGTGCAGCTTGAAAACCTGCTGGTTACTCTGGAACTCATCTTTCCATTGTGGAACTGGTAATAGGCTGGCGGTGATGTCACCGGCCCGGACTAAATCCGCCTCCGGGAACATTATACAAAATGCGTTGTCAAACCGATTTCTGATGACACGTTCCAGTTTGCGGGCTTCCCTTTTAAAACTGGACAGAGCCGCTTCATCAGCCCGTTTCACGGTGCATATCACAGTAAGAAAATAGACATCTGAATGGTCTTGCTGAAGCATCTTTAGCAACGCCCGGTGTTCACGCCCGGGGAGTTTAGATAGGTATTCATTCATTTGGTCTGGGTTGTTCCTAACCACTGATTGTAATTCTTGAAGGCTCTTACCTCGCTCTTGAATGGCGAAACAGGGTCGACTACCTTTCCAAGTCAAGTTGCCCAATTCTCCATACTGATTGTCCCATAGGGTCCGACCCAGTCGATCCAACCATTTGTCTGTACCTATGGAGTGTTGGGCTACCCGCTTGTTTTGCAAGCCGACCTGCAATGAGGTGAGCGATATCGTTGGGACCAAATTGTGGCCAACGGTCCGGTCATGTCGAAATGGGTTTGCGCGTCTATTCATGTAGTATCCTTGCCCGCCACTCGGCTGCCGGGGCGTTCACTCGATATATTTAGATCAGCAATGGGTTCCGGATCAGTCAAATAGTGAAATTAGCGGTTTCAGACCCTAAATAAAGGTGGAGGTGCAGCTATGACTGAAGACCAAAAACAAAGACTTTCCATCCGTTCAGTGACCGATGAAACCGTGCAAAAATTGCGGGTTCTGCGGCATGTGACACGGCTATCAAACGGCAGCCTGATTGATGACGCCATAGAGGACCTGTGGGCCGCATACGAAGCCGATGGGCACTCTCTGGATGCCTATCTACCCCAATAGGTTGGTGTGCATCCATGGACCACTATAGATGGCCATCCGGTGATTGATGGTTGGTTGCTATGAACACTGATTGCGCATCACCCGGTATTGCAGCATTGTCCGGTTCAAATGATCATTTGATTTGAAAAGGCCGATGGCAGCACCGCCGTCGTGGCAACCGTTCATGAACACAATCACCCAGACCGAGATCAACAAGGCCGCTTGGTCTGTTTGTGACACCTTCCGTGGTGTGGTCGATCCGTCGATCTACAAGGATTACGTCCTGACTATGCTGTTCTTGAAATATGTCAGTGACGTATGGAAGGATCATAAGGCTGGCTATGAAGAGCAGTACCCGGATAATCCGGATCTGGTCATTGCCATGATGAAGCAGGAAAGCTTTGTATTGCCCGAAGGTGCATCCTTTGATGCCCTGCATGCCCGTCGCCATGAAGCTGGTAATGGTGAACGTATCGACAAGGCTCTGCATGCCGTCGAAGAATCCAACGGTGATAAGCTCCGGGATGTGTTCCAAGACATCAGCTTCAATTCCAACAAACTTGGTGATGAAGAACAGAAAAACGATATCCTGCGCCATGTGATGGAGGACTTTGCCAAATCAGCACTCGATCTACGGCCATCCCGTGTTGGCAATCTTGATATCATCGGTGGGGCATATGAATACCTGATCTCGCGGTTTGCTGCCACTGCGGGCAAAAAAGCGGGTGAGTTCTATACCCCTGCTGAAGTGTCCGACCTGATGGCCCGTCTGGTCCATCCACAGGCCGGTGACGACATCTGTGACCCCACATGTGGCTCTGCATCGCTACTGATGAAATGTGGGCGTCAGGTGCGTAAAGCTACCGGTACCAAGCGGTACGCGTTATTTGGTCAAGAAGCGATTGGCTCGACTTGGGCACTAGCGAAAATGAACCTGTTCCTGCACGGTGAAACCAATCATCAAATCGAGTGGGGCGATACCATTCGCAATCCGAAATTGCGCACCAGTGATGACATGCTGCGGCACTTTGATGTGGTGGTGGCCAATCCGCCGTTCAGTCTGGACAAATGGGGTATTGAAGCTGCCGAGACGGATAAATTCGCCCGGTTCCGTCGGGGTACACCACCCAAAACCAAGGGTGATTATGCATTCATCCTGCATATGATCGAAACGCTGAAACCGCGCACCGGTCGTATGGCGGTGGTGGTACCGCACGGGGTGCTGTTCAGGGGATCGTCTGAAGGAAAAATTCGCCAAAAACTGATCGAAGAAAACCTTCTGGATGTGGTGATTGGCCTGCCGGAAAAACTGTTTTTTGGCACCGGTATCCCAGCGGCTATCCTGATGTTCAACAAATCCAAAACGGATGACAGCGTGCTGTTTGTCGATGCATCTCGTGAGTTCGAACCGGGCACCAACCAGAACGCCCTGACCGAGGCACAACTGGATAAGATCACCGCCACGGTCACCGCACGGGAAACCATCGACAAATATGCCTATCACGCCACATTGGATGAAATCAAAGAGAATGATTTCAACCTCAATATCCCCCGATATGTGGATACCTTTGAGGAAGAGGCTGAGATTGATCTGATGGCAGTGCGGGCTGAACGCCAGGCATTGCAATCAGAAATGAGTGAATTGGAATCCCGTATGGACGCCTACCTGAAGGAGTTGGGTTATGGTGCCTGATGGGTGGGAGCTTGGGCAAGTCTCTGATGTCTGTCGTTTCCAAAATGGTTATGGCTTTACGCCCCCAGTATGGGACACACACGGACTGCCGATCATTCGAATTCAAAACTTAAACGGTAGCAAAAATTTCAATTACTTTTCTGGTGAACCTAACCCAAAGTGGATCGTCAAGCCCGGTCAAATGCTATTCGCATGGGCTGGTACCAAGGGAGCGTCCTTTGGGCCAACAATCTGGCAAGGCGAAACCGGTGTATTGAACCAACACATCTTCAAAGTGTTCGACGCAGACGGCGTAGATCACACTTGGCTATACTTGCTTTTGAGGCATGTTACAGACCGGATCGAGACTAAAGCGCATGGCTTCAAGACGACTTTGGTACATGTCAAAAAAGCAGACATTGAAAACCAGCCAATCCATATCCCCCCACTACCCGAACAAAAGAAAATCGCTGAAATCCTGTCCACCTGGGATCGAGCGATAGAGGTGGCCGAGGCGCAGTTAGACTGCGTCCGCATTCAAAAACGCGCCCTCATGCAGCAACTGCTCACCGGCAAACGCCGATTCCCTGAGTTTGCGGGGCAAGAGTGGAAAGAGGTGCGGTTAGGGGAGCTTGCAGATGTTGAGCGTGGAAAGTTTTCGGCTCGCCCCCGCAACGATCCGCAATTTTATGGCGGTGAACATCCATTTGTGCAAACCGGCGATGTATCTCGGTCATCGTTATTCTTGGCGTCTCATAGCCAAACCTTGAATGATCTTGGCCTCAGTGTGAGTCGAATGTTTCCATCAGGGACAATTTTGATGACAATCGCCGCGAACATTGGCGACGTAGCCTTGTCCAAATACCCTGTAGCATGTCCAGACAGCGTTGTTGGGATCACAGCCAAGTCAGGGGTGGCTGATCCTATGTGGCTGCTTCACATGTTGGAAATGGAAAAAGAAGGGCTAGATCGTTCAGCACCGAAATTAGCTCAAAAGAATATTAATCTAGCACGGCTGCGACCCTTACCTATCTCAACTCCAAGCCTCAGTGAGCAAATCAAAATTGGTAGTGTTCTATTTGCCTGCGAAGGTGAGATCGACGCTATGGACAAGTTTACCCAAAAACTCCGCACCGAGAAAAAAGCCCTAATGCAGAAGCTGCTCACCGGTAAGCGACGGGTCACAGTCTGATCGGTTTGTACATGCAGCGGCAAGGGACTGGCGAGACTGTTCCTTTGCCATTTTCCCGTTTAGGGTGAACGCATTGTACAATCCATTTGTGGACCACCACTATGCGTGACACGCCCGATACCCGCGAAGAAGCCGCCGCCAAAGTACCAGCACTGCATGTGATGATGGTGATGGGCTGGGCCTATTTGCCACCTGCCAAGGCGCTGGGCATGCGGGGATCAGAACGGGGTGTACTGCTGGTGCCGGTATTGCGCGCATGGTTGCAAAAGCACAGGTTCAGCTACAAGGGCCAGACCTACCCACTGTCCACTGCCGGTATCGATGCGGTGATCCGTGAGGTCACGTCTACTGGGTTAAGCGAAGGATTGGTTCCAGCAAACCGGGCGATCTATATGCATCTGACCAAAGGTGTTACCGTCACTGAATTTGTCGATGGTCACAAAACATCGGTCACCGTGCCACTGGTTGATTGGGTAGATACCGCCAACAACGCATTTCATGTAACCGAAGAAATGTCGGTTGAACGCCCTGCTGGCAAAGGCACATTCCGCCCAGACATTGTTGGATTTGTGAACGGTCTACCCCTAACGGTGATCGAATCCAAACGCCCGATATCATCGACCAAGGACAAAGCCATGGTTGAAGAGGGTATCAGCCAGCATTTACGCAATCAGATGACGGACGGCATCCAAGACCTCTACGCCTATTCGCAACTGTTGCTATCAATCTCAGCATCTGATGGGCGCTATGCCACGACGAATACACCGAAAAAGTTCTGGTCGATCTGGCGTGAAGAAGAGCTATCCGATGCGCAGATGGCCACCATACGCAATACACCGCTGCCAGACGCCCATAAGGACGCCCTGTTTGCCGATAGGGCACCCAGTGAGCGAGATGGCTATGAAACGCTCCACAGCGCCCCTGTGGCGCTGACAGAGCAGGATAGGTTGATCATCGGACTGCTGCGGCCGGATCGATTGTTGGATATGACCCACCGGTTCATATTCTTTGACCAGAAAACTGGTAAACTGGTGGCCCGGTATCAGCAGGTGCAGGGCACCAAAGCGATTGTTGACCAGGTATCGCAACAAAAGCCGGATGGTAGCCGTGAAGGAGGTGTCATCTGGCACACCACTGGCTCCGGAAAATCAAATTTGATGGTGCTGCTGACCAAGGCGCTGTTGCTGGAACCGCAATTGGCGGATTTTCGGATCATCATCGTGACGGATCGTGTGGACTTGGAAAAACAACTGGCAGGGACATTCCTGACCGGTGGTGCATTCGGCTCGGCGGTTGCGACCAAGAAAGATGGTGAAAAAGCCAAGGTGCAGTCAGGTCGTGATTTGGCTGAACGGATTGGGCAGGGCAATGACCGGATCATCTTTACCCTGCTGCAGAAATTCAATTCAGCCACCAAGTTACCAGAGTGCCACAACCCATCGGACAAACTGCTGGTGCTGGTCGATGAGGGCCATCGATCCCAAGGCGGTGAAAACCATGAACGAATGCGCAAGGCATTGCCCAACGCAGCATTTGTGGCATTCACCGGTACACCACTGCTGAAGGAAGATAAGACCCGTAATAAATTTGGCCCAATCCTGCATGCCTATACGATGCAACGTGCTGTTGAGGATGGCGCAGTCACACCACTCGTTTATGAAGAACGAAAACCGGTGGTTGATATCAACGACAAAGCCATCGACGCATGGTTTGATAAAATTACTGCTGGGTTAAGCGATAAGCAAAAAGCAGATCTGAAGGCAAAGTACTCCACCCGTGGCCAGATCTATGGTGCAGCCAACCGGATCGATTTGATTGCTTGGGATATTGCCGAACACTTCAACACCAATTTCAAATCGCTTGATCTTGGCCTGAAGGGGCAGTTGGCCACCGATAGCAAACTCTCAGCCATCCGCTACAAAAAAGCGCTGGATGCAACCGGTTTGGTGACCAGTGCAGTTGTGATCTCGGCACCGGATACCCGTGAGGGCCATGAAGATACCGATGAGACCAAATTGCCCGAAGTGCAGGCATGGTGGAAAGCAAATGTTGGTGCTGATGAAGAAGGCTATCTAACCAATCTTATCGATGGATTTGGTACTGATGGTGATCCGGATATCCTGATTGTCGTGGATAAATTGCTCACTGGATTTGATGAACCCAGAAACGCCGTTTTGTATATCGATAAGCATCTGAAGAGCCACAACCTGCTGCAGGCCATCGCACGTGTGAACCGACTGCATGAAGCAAAACAGCATGGGTTCTTGATCGATTACCGTGGTATTCTTGCTGAACTTGATACCTCCATCAAAGACTACCAAGATCTTGCTGAGCAAACGCAGGCCGGGTTCGAGATCGAAGATCTGGCCGGAACCGTTGCCAATGTATCCACCGAGTATAAGCGCCTTCCATCGCTGCATGATGGGCTGTGGGCGATATTTACGGATGTAAAAAATAAGGCAGACATGGAGCAGTACCGTCAGGTGTTGATTCCTTCGTTCCGGCAGGATGATCACGGTGCTGCCATAGACGACCATCAGAAGATCCGGGAGGACTTCTACGAAGCTCTGACGACCTTTGGTATGTGCTTGAAGTTAGCACTATCATCACGTGCGTTTTTCGAAGATGGATCGTTCGATGAAGGGACCATCAAGAAGTATAAGAATGATCTTAAGTTCTTTACCCAGCTACGTGCACAGGCCAAACAAGATGCCCAAGAAACGGTGGATTTCACTGTTTATGAAGAACAGATTAGACGGCTGGTAGACAAGCAAGTTGTCGGTCAGGAAATCATTGATCCGGAAGGTGTGATCCTAGTTGGATCATTGGGCGAAGGCGATGATCCGGATAACTGGTCAGATGAGAAAACCCGATCAGAGGCCGACGTTATTAAAACACGTATGAGGAAAACCATTGAACAAGATCTGATCGATGATCCCCATGCTCAGAAAATTTTTTCGGATATGTTGAAGGAAGCAATAGCTGGTGCCGAAGCACTATTTGGTCACCCCAACAAACAGTATACATTGTTCAAGGACCTTGAAGAAATGGTCGCCAAGCGTGCCACACCCGGTGTGCCGGATCGATTTGCTGATCGCCCCCGTGCTCAGGCATACTTTGGAGCATTTCTCGACCAGTTGGATGACCAAACTTCGCATCACTCGGAAGACAGCTTGGTTGACGAAGCATACTGGATCGATGACACGGTGAATAACGCAGTGCAATCACACTCTATCAATCCGACCAATATCGAAACGGAAATCCGAAAGACAATGTTGCCGCGTTATTTCAGCTTTTTTGGTGGCCTAGACCATGCCAATGATATGATTGAGCGTGTGATCAGCATCGTACGTTCGGGTGCAGCCAAGGGTGAGCGTTGATGCCACTCCATCAGATCACCTATGGTGATTACATAATTCCATACCAGATTAATCCCGACCCGAAACGTAGTGCCCGAATAGCAATTCACGTCGATCCTGATGGTTCGGTCACTGTCGATGCGCCACCAGAGTTCGATCCAGCTACAGTCCACATAGCGGTCCAGAAACGTGCCCGGTGGGTGGTTGGCCATGTTGGTGAGGCATTGACCCGTTTCGCTCATGTACGGCCTCGAGAATACGTGTCTGGTGAACAAGTGATCTATCTGGGGCGTCGGTATGTATTGAAAGTGATACCAACGAATGAAAAGCCTAGGCCGGTAAGGCTGAAGGGTAACCGGTTGGAAGTTGAAACCCGGTCTGATGATCCCGATGACATTAAAGGCCGAGTACGAGCTTGGTATCGAGTGAAGGCCCGGGATTATTTTGTGAAGAGAATAACCAGTGCCGCTGGTCAGCTACCGTGGATTGATGACGTTCCGCAGTTCAGGTTGATGGAAATGGCCAAGCAATGGGGCAGTTGCTCACCGGATGGTTACATCGTCCTAAACCCACATTTGATCAAAGCGCCACGTGAGTGCATCGAGTACGTGATCCTGCATGAGTTGGCCCACCTAAAACACCATGATCATGGTGCAGAATTTTGGATGTTAGTCGATAGGCATTACCCCCAATGGCAAAAGGCTAAAACGGAGTTGGATACTTTGGTTGAGGTCTTGATGGTGGAGTAAGGGTTATCCAGTGATAACTAGATGTGACCATTCAACGTTTGAATAATCCACAAGCCGTATTTCTGCGTACAGTTCATCCAGTGGATAACCACTGCCATAGATATCGAACGCGTCGGTATTGCCCCGTTGCCAGCCGCCCAACGCCTTCCCAATTTCTCGATCCACCCGTCCACGGCGAAGTGCATCACGAAACGTATGCCTAAATGAATGAAATTTGTGTCTGGGGCCATGAGTGCCAATGGATTTTAGATATCGATTGGCACGTTTGCTAAAAGTAGTTGAGTAATACCCATCATGCCCTCGTGTGATATCTCCAAACAGCTTCTGGTTCTTGGGTCGTGATTTGTGAAAATCGATAAAACCGAATTCTATGAGACGTGGATGGATTGGGATCATCCGGATCGAACTACCTGTTTTGAGGTGCTTGTCGTCATCACCTGATGAACTAATATACGTTACATCAAATCCCCAAATTCCATCGACCATCTTTACGTCAACAGTATCAAGCTGGCAGATTTCGTTTGAACGCATGCCATTCCACAGGGCGATGAGTGGCACCCAAAACATGCAATCGTCTCTTTTTTCGTCAAGAAAAACTTCACTGTGGAATATGGTGGCCAACTGATCATTTGAAAATGGTAGGCGCTTGTCTTCCTTGCGAACGGGGTCAGCCACCTTGATTTCAGAAAAGGCTGTTGGCATTCGATCAATCTTACCCTTGCGATGACACCACGATAGAAATGACAGGAGAAATTTCAGATAGTTGTTGACGCCGGTTGGGGACAGGTACGCCATGTTTTTCTGGCGTTCAATGCGAACCATTTCATCGACTGGTCGGTCTTTGAGCGCAGCCAGTTTTTTGAAATTGGGTGGAAGCTGAGCAATCAAATCTCTGACATGTTCACAATCAGATTCAGTAATGCGATCCGGCGGTGTGTCATCACCAAGTATGCTGAACACCACATTCAAGTATCCACGAATAGATGCTTTAGTTTTTTCAGCCCTAATTTTGTTTGGGTTGGAAAGGAACGTTTCTGATAATTCCGTCAGACTAACTTTTATTGGGCTTGGTTTTGCGATTATCTCACGCGGTGATGAGACAACTTTCAATTGACCTGTCCCAGCATCGATGAGATTCGGGTCGGCACCATGATGAACCAATTGGCCTTCAAATTGAGCCAGTTCGTGTCGCTTAGCTTCTATCAATGCTTCGCCAACAATTTACAGCAATTCTGGGTACGCAACTGATTCTTGCGGTATCCGGATGCCATTCTCTACGGTTAGCCTTAATGCACAGAGCTTGATGTGTTCGTTGGCAAATCCTTCCGACTTCAGTCTATAGACCAAATTTCGGATTGTTGTTTCCCGGACTTCGATAAACTTTGTGACATCCTTCAAGCCGCTGGTGTTGAACTCACTCAAAAGGTTGGAGTTTGCTGAGCAAAATTCACGGAATGCATCTGATTTCAGTGCCAAACGCAGATCACCTGTCATCTGACTTATTGTTGTTGTGATGCCCTCTAAACGATGGAACGTCGCGGAAATGTCTTGGCGCTTCTGCTCTGTGGCTACACCAGCAAGCCTTATGGCTTCACCGCGATCAGATGTCCTCAATGATACCCAGTATTCTTTTCTAATCAGCCTTTTTGCATGTGTGTTGGCACCTGCACACGAACGTACCAGCGGCTTCCACGCCTAAAAATTTTTGGAACTGAAACTCGTGGCTGCATGCATCTACTGTAGCAGCCAATTGTAGCAAAGCAATCCGCCAAAAACCCGTGTATGCTTTAACATACAGCAATCATTGATGATGTTGGGTTGATGGCGGAGACGAAGGGATTCGAACCCTCGAACGCTTGCACGTTACTCCCTTAGCAGGGGAGCGCCTTCGACCACTCGGCCACGTCTCCGTTGACCCGTCTATCAGCGCAAGCGATAATAATACAAGACCATTTTTGACGTCGTTGCACTTTTTTTCCAAGGCACAAACAAAACCCAAAAGGACATAGAAAAGTACCGCCTTGGAGCAAAGTTCAGCCAAGAGCGCTGATAACGGCAGACCCTGTCCTAAGACACAGAAAGGGCCCCGAAAACCGGAGCCCTGTCGTTTGCTTAGGCCGCTGCCTGACCAGGTTTCTTGCCCAGAATGATCATCGACAATAGATCATCATCTGTGACCTCATCAATATTAACGGTCCCAACCAGTTGGCCGTTTTTCATCACACTGGCCCTATCGCACAGTTCCATCACCGCGTGAACGTCGTGGTCGATCAGGAAGATCCCGATGCCCTGCGCCTTTAGCTTCTGGATCAATTCGGCCACCATTTGGGTCTCTTGCGGCCCCAGTGCGGCGGTTGGTTCGTCCATGATCAGGATCTTGGCATTGAAATAGACCGCCCGCGCGATGGCGACCGACTGCCGCTGACCACCGGACAGGGCACTGACCGGTTCTGAAAATTTGCGGAAGTTCGGGTTCAAACCACCCATGATCTTGCGACACTCGGCCTCCATCGCGGCATCATCAACCAGTCCAACCGGAGTGGTCAATTCCCGGCCTAAAAACAGGTTCGAGGCGGCATCAAGATTGTCAGCCAGCGCCAGCGTCTGGTAGATGGTCTCGACGTTATATGTCCGCGCATCCCGTGGGTTGGTGATCACTGCCTTGTCGCCGTTGATGCGGATCTCGCCGCTGTCCATCTGATAGGCACCAGACAAAACCTTGATCAGCGTCGATTTCCCAGCGCCGTTGTGGCCCAGCAGGCCAACAACTTCACCCGGATGCAGATCAACGCTGACATGGTCGACCGCATGGATACCGCCAAAAGACACACAGATGTCTTTTAGCTCGACCAGCGGCGTATCCCCATCGGCACGGCATTGTTTCGCACTTTTCATGTGTGAAGCCGTCATAGTTTTGCTCCCATACGCTTGCGATATTGAATGTCCAGCCAGACGGCCAGAACCAGAACCGAACCGACCACGATGTTTTGCAGCGGCGCGTCAACGCCGACCATCGCCATTCCGGACTGCAGGCTTTGCATGACCAGGGCGCCGAGGATCGCGCCATAGATCGTCCCTGCCCCACCAGCCAAAGCTGTGCCGCCGATAACGGCAGCGGCAATCACCCGCAACTCGTCCAGGGTTCCGATGTCATTGGTGTGGTTCTGCAACCGGGCCGAGGCAACAACTGCGGACAAGGCACAAAGGAACCCCATGATCGCAAAGACTTTTACCGTCAGAAGGCGTGTGTTGATCCCCGACAGTTCAGCAGCGTCCGGGTTGCCACCCGTTGCGAAGATATAGCGGCCCAACCGGGTCCGCCGCGCCACAAGGGTCATGACAATGGCTGTCACAATCAGGATCAGAACCGAGATTGGCAGACCATAACCGACTTCCAGCCCCTCGGGCATCACCTCGCCTTTGGCTTCAAATATACGCTCCAGCTTGCGGGTCGGGACGTCGTAGGAATTCAAAATCCAGACGAAACCGAGGATCGCACAGGTCACTAGTCCCATGACAACGCCTTCGGCCCAGGCGGGTTTGGCAGGGAACCCATGCTGAATACGTCCACGGCGAGACGTGGTCAGGGCCCATAGGGACACCGCGACAGCCACAATGCCTATGGCCCAACTTGTCGCCTCACCCATGGTGCCACTTACCCCTCCAAGGACAAGGAAGTTCTTATCAAGCGGACCAATCGTTTGCCCCGAAGTGAACAGCCAACCGTAGTTTCTCCAGATCAGGAACCCACCAAGGGTCACGATAAAGGCCGGCACACTTTGATACCCGATAAGCCAGCCCTGAAAGGCGCCGATCAACGTTCCGACGCTTAGCCCGATTGCAATGGCAATGACCCAAGTCAAAGGATTGTCAAATCCAAGACCCAGATAGGTCGGCAGGAATTTTGTTTGCACCAATGCCATAACGGCCGAGCTAACGGCAAGTATACCACCAACCGACAGATCAATGTGGCGCATCACGATGACAAACACCATGCCGGTCGCCATGATCGCAACGGATACCGTTTGGATCGTCAGGTTGAACAGGTTCCGCGGACTTAAAAAGCGGCCATCCGTCAGAATATTGAACCCGATACAAAGAATTACAAAAGCGCCGATCATGCCCAATAGCCGCACGTCCAGTTCCAGTTGCTGGAACAGGCTGCGTTTTGGTTGGGACGGGATCGGCTGAGACGTGGTTTCGGTCATGTCCGAACTCCAGTTACAGCAAAGGTTTTCATGGGTGCGCCCCAATTGAACGGGGACGCACCGGTTTTCAGGTCGTGATCTTAGTTACAAGGTGCGGGACCGTTGGTTACACCCTGGCACAGCTTGTCTTTGCTGATCCAGCCTGCATCAACAACAACACTCAGGTTCGCGGCCGTCACAGGAACCGGCGCCAGGAACATGGATGTCATGGATGTGCCCGCTGGTGACGTCCAGTCAGCCGAGCCTGCAACGTCTGCCAGAGCAGCGCCACCGGCCAATGCAACAGCAACTTCGCCTGCAGTTTTACCCAGGTCACGGGCGTCTTTCCAAACCGAAACAGTCTGAGTACCCAATGCAACGCGGTTCAGCGCAGCGTGGTCACCATCCTGGCCAGACACTGGAAGACCTTCCATACCCTGAGCAGTCAAGGCTGCAACAACACCGCCGGCAGTGCCATCGTTGGACGCAATGACAGCATCTACTTTGTTGTCATTGGCCGTCAGGATCTGCTCCATGTTGCGTTGCGCATTCGCAGGCAACCAACCATCAGTATAGGCTTCGGCAACGATTTTGATGTCACCGCTGTCAATGCCAGCCTGAATGATCTCTTGCTGACCACCACGCAGGAAGTCTGCGTTCGGATCGGTCGGCGAGCCCTTGATCATGACATAGTTGCCAGCTGGCAGAGCCTCAAAAACGGCACGGGCCTGCATACGACCAACTTCGACATTGTCGAACGTCAGGTAGAAGGCGCGGCTGTCTTCGATCAGACGGTCGTAGGCGATTACCGGAATGCCTTCATCTGCAGCGGCTTGAATTGCCGGGCCAATAGCCTGGGTATCCTGTGCCAGCACAATCAGCACATCAACACCCTGGGCGATCAGGTTTTCGATGTCCGACAATTGCTTGGACGATGACGACTGTGCGTCAGCAGAGATGTAATCAGCACCTCCGGCTTCCAAGGCGCCCTTGATGGCGGCCTCGTCTGTCTTCCAGCGTTCTTCCTGAAAGTTTGACCAGCTGACGCCAACGGTCAGATCAGCCGCAAAAGCAACCGAACCAGTCATAGCCACAACTGCGGCCAGCGAAATTCCACTTAGAAACTTCATTTTAGTCCTCCCTATCCCAGGGACTCGTGGGGCCGAGTCCTCCGTGTGACACAAGACTAGCATATTTTTTTTGAGTTTCAAATTAAATCATGTACCCTATGAAAATGAGGCCGCCACGACTAAGACCACATAGGTAGCTAACAGCCTCGCAAGGAGTGATAATTTTGGAAAAAGCGAGCCGTCTTTCGCATTCGGACGAACAACGAGAAAGCGGAAAGCAACAGGTCATTGATACGATTCGGGCTGCTGGGCGCATTGCGCGCATTGATATTTCAACCACAACACGAGTCAGCCCCGCGACAGTCACCGCGATCACGGCCGAGCTGATTGATGTTGGACTAATCGAAGAGATTATCCCAGAGGCCCCAAGGCAAGACGCCAAGCGCGGGCGCCCGCGTGTTGCCCTGAAAATTCGGGGGGACGCACATAGGATCGCCGGCATCAAGGTTTCCCACGGGGTGATTTCCGTGGTGATTCTCGACTTTGAAGGCAACGACATCGTAGACCATGAACTCCCCCTGACGCGGGGACGAATGCCAGTAGAGGACCTGTGTAAGACGATCATGGTCGCACTGGGTCAGGCCTGCGACAAAGGCGGATTTGATGTCAGCACCATTTCAGGCATGGGTGTCGGGATGGCTGGCATGGTCGATGCCAAGCGAAATTTCGTCTACTGGTCCTCGTCCCTGGTCGAACGCAATGTCGATTTTGGCACCCATCTGGCCCAACATGCCCCCTGCCCGATTTTCATCGATAACGATGCAAACCTGGTGGCCAAGGCCGAACATCTGTTTGGCAAAGGCCGCAATGTTAGCAATTTCGTTGTCATCACAATCGAACATGGTGTTGGTATGGGCATTGTCATCGACAATCAGATTTACCGTGGCACACGGGGTTGCGGGGCTGAATTTGGCCACACCAAGGTCCAGTTAGAGGGCGCGCTGTGCCAATGCGGGCAACGCGGTTGCCTAGAGGCTTATGTCGGCGACTATGCCCTGCTGCGTGAGGCCAACATCACCAATGGAGGTGCAGGGCACAGGGATTTGGGTCAGTTGGTCGAGGCCGCAAAGTCAGGCGACCAGATGGCTGGCTCCATTTTTGATCGTGCTGGGCGTATGTTTGCCATGGGTCTGGCCAATGTCGTCAATATCTTTGACCCAAAACTGATCATTTTGTCCGGTGCGCGATTGTCCTTTGATTATCTCTATTCTGATCAGGTGATCGAAGAGATGCAGCGCTGGGTGGTACAGATCGATGCGCCTCCACCAAAAGTTCGTGTGCACAATTGGGGTGACCTGATGTGGGCAAAAGGCGCCGCTGCCTATGCCATCGAAGAAGTCTCAGCCTTGGCCATTCGGGAGCTTGCCGCCGGTGATACCTAAACATACGCTCGCCTTTGCACTGATTGCCCCTTCGGCTTTTGCCGACATAAGCTATGCCCCGCGCACTTTGCCCGACCACACTTATGCGGGCGGGTGGGAACATTACGTCGGCGGCGGCGTGGCAGCCTTTGACTGCAACGGGGATCAGCTCCCCGAACTCTATGCGGCGGGCGGCGAAAACCCAGCGCAACTGATGCGCAATGTAACTGCAGGCGCAGGCGGAGATCTGGCATTTACGGCGGACACCCCCGGGGCCCTTGCTGTGACTGGGGTCATCGGAGCTTATCCGCTGGATATCGACGGTGATTCCATTCTGGACCTGGCTATCCTGCGCAATGGTCCGGATCTTTTGATGCAGGGACAGGGGAACTGCACGTTCGAACCCTTCACTGATCTGGGATTTGTCAGCGGCGACCACTGGACCACTGCATTTTCTGCGACTTGGGAGACCGGGAATTCTCTGCCGACGCTGGCTTTTGGCACCTATGTCGACCGCAGCAATCCTGATGGCCCATTTGAGACCTGTGATGCGACCCTGCTGTATCGCCCCAACGGCCAATCTTATGCCCCTGTCACACGCCTGGAGCCGGGATTTTGCGCCTTGTCCATGTTGTTCACCGACTGGTCACGCACTGGCCGCGCCGATCTGCGGACCAGCAATGATCGGCATTACTATGTGCGTGGCGGCCAGGAACAGATGTGGGCAATGGAAGACACACCGCGTCTCTATGCACAAGACGAAGGCTGGCAGCCCTATATGCTGTGGGGCATGGGCATTGCCTCGCGCGACTTGAACGGGGACGGCTATTCCGATGTCTACCTGACCTCGATGGGGGATCAGAAATTTCAGTACTTCGACCCGGCCTTGGGAGGACCGGCCTATCGTGATGCAACTTACGAGCGCGGAACAACGGCGCACCGCCCCTACACAGGTGGCGACGGACGCCCCTCGACCGGGTGGCACGCGGCTTTTGGGGATGTGAACAACGACGGGTTGGACGACATCTTTGTGGCCAAGGGCAACGTCGAACAGATGCCCGGTGCCGCAATGGACGATCCGAACAACCTGTTGATCCAATTGCCAGATGGTACCTTCACCGAACGCGGGCTAGAGGCCGGAATTTCGAATTTGGCACGCTCGCGCGGGGCGGCCTTGATGGATCTGAACCTTGATGGCCTACTGGATCTGGCTGTTGTAAACCGCCGCGCACAGATGGAGCTGTATCAAAACACGTCCGCACCTGGGAACTGGCTAGCCGTGCAGATTACGGCTGCGGCCCCCAACACTGGGTCCATTGGCGCCCATGTAGAGCTGCGCACCGGGGACCGGGTTCAAACGCGCGAAATCACGGTCGGTGGAGGCCATGCCAGCGGACAGGCAGGGCTTCTCCATTTTGGCATGGGCCAGAACACCATGGCCGAGGTCAGGGTCATTCTGCCAAACCAAAGCGCATCAGACTGGCAGCAGGTCGACGCCAATCAGATCATCACATTAAGTCACTGATCGACGGGCAAACCGCTGGGCACCTTAAACGGAACGCCCAGCCGCCCTGCCGTTGCGCCCGTATCCGTCAGACTGTGCAAAAAGGCGACCAGATCAGACAGGTCATCATCGCCCAGCGCGATGGGTGTCAGCTCGTTTGCTGCCGAGATCCGCGCCAGTTCTTCGCTGTCGGCCACAACACGCCAATCATCGGGGGACTGGATGTCGTGAAACACCGCCTGTGTGGGGTCATAGGCATTTAACGCGGCAATCGGATCAAAGTGGTGGCGCACCACGGCCTGCAGGCTGGCATAGGCTCCGTCATGGCCATAGGGACCGCTTTGAGAAACATTGCGCAGCGAGGGCGTCAGGAACTTGTATTGATCTGAGATCTCACCGGTAACACGCATGCGCCCGGTGTCACGTGCATGGGTTTCAAAAGGCGCTGCCTTACCCGGACCGATCTGCGGCATGGCGATGGCATGAAAGTTATGATCCGTCTGCAGCCAACCCGAATGACAGGTGGAACATCCCGCCGTGCCATAAAACAGGTCTTGCCCCCGAGAGGCCTGCGCTGACAAAGGGTCGCCGCCCAGCATGGCGCGGTCAAACGGACTATCATCGGCCCGCCATTCTACCCGCGTAAAATCGGCAATGACATTGGCAATATCGGTGAACTGGATCGGTGTTTGGTCGCCCAGAACCGCATCAAATGCACGCCGATATTCTGGGATCGCCTCAACCCGGGCTGCGATCCTGTCCCAGGCCCCACCCTTGATACTCAGATGTCCCAGACGCACGGCCTGTGATACTTCGTTTTCCGAGTAATGCCCCGCCATTTCGTCCCCCGCCAGAACCGGAAACATCGCCTGGGCGGCCAGCACGCTATCAAAGCCCACTACCATTTCAGCCCCCAACGGTGTGCGGATGCCGCCCGGCTTGTCAGGGTCCACTTCCAAGCGACCATCGTGAAAAAACGAGGTAAACTCAGTTGCCCCAAGATTCCACAATGCAGGTGCGTTGCGGGGCAAGCGATGCTCGGGTGGATTGCTTGGGTCAATGCGCCGATCTGGGCCAAGCCCTAGCCCACCCTCGCCAATGGATAGCGACATCCCGTCAGAGGTTCCAAATCGCGGATGATGACAGGTGCCACAACTGATATTGCGGTTGCCGGAAAGTATCGGATCATAAAACAGCAATTGCCCCAGCTCGACACGGGCCGGATCCATTTCGGGAAACACAGGTCGGGGCCCCAATTCCTGAGCCTCGGCTCCGGTTGCCAGTAGTGCGCCGACAATCAACCACTTCATCCGTTAGTCTCCTTTGATTTCGACCCGCAGTTTCTGAGCATATGGTATTTCCGGTGAAACAAGAACCGACGGGAATGATGGGATATTGACCGCATTGGGGAACCCCTGTGGCTCGAAACAAAAACCTGCAGCAGGGCCATAATTTTGCCCGTCCAATCCGCCCTCCTGCATCGGCATGTGCGCCGCCGTATACAACTGCGCGCCCGGCTGATCGCTCCAGGCTTTCAAACGCATCCCATTGGGGGCCATCACCTCACACACAGGTTGGGCCACATCCTGGTCGGCCTTAAACACCAGGTTATGGTCAATCCCCAGACGTTTTGGATCTGCCTGTGCAAAAGTGCGCATGTCGCGAAAATCAAACCGGGTGCCATCAACCGATGTGATGTCACCACTCATGATGCCCTGATCATCCATCGCAAGCATCAGGTCCGCCGTGCAGCGCAATTTGTGGTCCCAAATGGACCCGGTGCCCGCAAGATTGTAGTAGTTATGTTGGGCCAGACTAATCGGAGTGACGCAATCGACCTCGGCGCGCATATCATAGGTCACACAAGATCCGGTCAACTGAACGTCCACCGTCACCTTAGCCTGACCAGGAAATCCGTTTTCTCCGGCAGGTGAGACATAGCGCAAGCGCACCGCCGACGGCCCATCGGGCTCGATCTCCCAAAAGACATTGGACAGGCCAACAGGTCCGCCGTGCAACTGGTTACCCCCGTCATTCGGGGATAACCTAAGTGTCTGACCATTCATTGAGAATTGCGCACCGCCAATCCGGTTGGACACCCGCCCAACAATGGCACCGAAAAAGACGGTGCCGTGCAGGTACTGCACTGGATCCGCGTAGCCCAGCACCACCGGAACAGGGCGCCCGTTCAAAGGCACCCGCCAGTCCCGCGTGGTCGCACCGTAATTCAGGATCGCCAGCGAGACATCGCCATCACGGAGGGTGACCTCCCGCAGGGTCTGACCGTTAAATCGCCCGCAGTCCCGAACGCTTGTCATCTCAGTCACACGAAGCGGTTGACGACATTTTCCAGATATTCCTGACGACCCGAGCGCGGTTTTGGGTTCAGGCCTGTGGCCTCAACATGGGCGGCGATCTCATCCAGAGACCGTTTGCCCTGCAACATCGCCTGTGCCTCGGGCTGCTGCCAACCGGCATAGCGATCCGTGACAAACTGATCCATCGTGCCATCCTCGATCATTGCCGCTGCCGCCTTCAGCCCACGCGCACAAACATCCATGCCGCCAACATGCGCCATCAGCATATCTTCAGCATCCAGCGACTGGCGCCGCA
This sequence comes from Parasedimentitalea marina, assembly GCF_004006175.1. Lineage (GTDB taxonomy): Bacteria > Pseudomonadota > Alphaproteobacteria > Rhodobacterales > Rhodobacteraceae > Parasedimentitalea > Parasedimentitalea marina. Next base: position 783,366 of record NZ_CP033219.1, on the reverse strand, counting down.
GTTTGGCATCAAAGTTGGTGCCACCTGTGGTAAAACCGCCCGCTTTCAGAATGTGATAATAGGCCAGTGCCACTTCGGGCACATTGTTCGGGAACTGATCGGTGTCCCAGCCGGACTGATAATCATTGCGGTTCATATCAACCGAGCCAAAAATGCCCAACGCCGAGGCGGTGGCGATCTCGTGCTCGAACGAGTGGCCAGCAAGGATTGCATGCCCCTGCTCCAGGTTCATCTTGACCTCATTCTCCAGCCCGTGACGTTTCAAAAAACCATAAACGGTGGCTGTATCATAGTCATATTGATGCTTGGTGGGCTCTTGTGGCTTGGGCTCAACCAGAATGGCCCCCTTGAAGCCAATTTTGTGCTTATACTCGACAACAAGGTTCAGCATGCGGCCCATTTGCTGATCTTCCTGACCGAGGTCGGTGTTCAGCAGTGTTTCATAGCCTTCGCGACCACCCCACAACACATAGTTTTCACCGCCCAGACGATGGGTGGCATCCATACAGGTCTTGATGGTTGCTGCACTGAAGGCGAAAACATCAGGGTCCGGGTTTGTCGACGCACCGGACATGTATTTGGCATTTGAGAACAGGTTAGCAGTACCCCAGAGCAGCTTGACACCAGTCTGTGCCTGCTTTTCGGCGAAATAGTCGACGATCTCGTTCAGGTTACGGGTGTTCTCGGCGAAATCCGCACCTTCTGGGCGCACGTCCAAGTCGTGAAAACAGTAATAGGGCGATTTGAGCAGCTGGAACATTTCAAAGGCAACATCGGCCTTCAGCTTTGCCGCCTCCATGGTGTCATTGAACCAGGGACGGTCAAACGTTTGGCCGCCAAATGGGTCGTTCCCGGGCCAGACGAAATTGTGCCAATAACAGGTAGCAAACCGCAGATGGTCCTCCATCCGTTTGCCCATAACAATCTCATCCGGATTGTAGTGACGAAACGCCAAAGGATTGGTGCTGTCTGCACCCTCATATGGGATTTCGGTGATGTCGCGAAAAAATCCAGTGGTCATTTCAGTGCAGCCTTCAGATGGGGGTAAAGCGCGCGATACCGCGCATGAGTTTCAGAATATCGGTCAACCAGATCAGCGCATGGTTCGATGGTCTCAGCCACCTTGGGCGCCGTCATAATTGTGGACAGGTCAGCCCTGGTATCTGCCGCGATCGCCAGTCGGGCCGCACCCAGAGCGGCACCAAAGTCGCCTTTTTCCGGTAGGTCCAGCGGCAGATTCAATGTGGTCGCCAAGGTTTCCAGCCAGAAGCGGGATTTTGTGCCGCCCCCTATCGCCAAGACCCGTGACAGGTTGGTTCCCGTGGCCTTTAGCGCGTCAAGATTATCACGCAGAGCAAATGAAACGCCCTCCATGACTGATTGGGTCATATCTTCGGGCGTGGTTGCTACGTCCAACCCAATAAAGGACCCACGAATGGTGCTGTCATTATGGGGTGTACGTTCGCCGGACAGATACGGAAGAAACAGGGTCTTTGATGGTCCGGAAACCCCTGTTTTCAACGCCCCGGCCAAGTCGGCCGGAGTGCGCCCCACAATGCGGGACAGCCAGTTCAGGCAGTCTGTCGCAGCAAGGATAACGCCCATCTGGTACCAGGTGTCTGGCACTGCGTGGCAGAAGGTATGAACGGCCGTTTCCGGGTCCGGCGCAAAACTGTTTTTGGCAGCAAGCAACACACCGGACGTGCCCAGCGACACAAACCCGTCGCCATCGCGAAAACAACCCACACCACAGGCAGCAACGGCATTATCGCCGCCTCCGCCTGCAACGGTGACCGGCCCAGACATCCCCCAATCCGCCCGCAATTGCGCCCGCACCATGCCCGAACTGTCCGAACCTTCGACCAATCTTGGCATCTGGTCCAGACGCATATGTCCGGCCTCCAGTAATTCTTCAGACCAGTCGCGCTTGCCCACGTCCAACCAGGAAGTGCCAGCGCTGTCAGACATATCACCAACAAATTCGCCGGTCAGCCAATACCGCAGGTAATCCTTGGGTAGCAGAACCTTGGCGACTTGAGCAAATATCTTTGGTTCGTTTTCCTCAACCCATCTCAGTTTAGGGGCAGTAAAGCCGGGGAATACGATATTGCCCGACAGGTCCCGCACATTGGGGGTTTCGTCAAGCACAGCCGCCTGCGCAGCCGAGCGGGTGTCATTCCACAAGATACAAGGCCGCAGCACCTGCCCTTCGGCCCCGACCAGCGTTGCGCCATGCATATGGCCGCTCAACCCAATTCCGCGCACCGCGCTGAAATCCCGTGGGTGCGCCTCCTTAAGTGCAGCCATCACCGTGTTGCAGGCCTCGATCCAATCCGCTGGATCTTGTTCGCTCCATCCTGGATAGGGGTTCGACACCCCGTAAGCCGCATCAGCAGTTGCGACAATTGCGCCGCCCTCGTCGGTCAGCAATGCCCGCAAGCCAGAGGTGCCCAGGTCCAACCCGATATACATCTGCATTTACTCCCTTCACTTGGCCGCAGTTCGGACACAAGCTTATTTATTTTAGAAATAAAAATAAAACAATATTTGGCCCAATGTCAACACATGCCAGCCGCCAGCTTCAAATTGAAAACCCACAAAAACCCCCTTGATCCAGTCAAAGAGGCGCCATGTTTCCAACGTGTATTTAAAAGTCGTCGACAGATAACCGCCCAGATCGTCAGGAAAACTTCCGGAACAACCGTGTCATGTCGAACAATTCATCCAGACGCTCATAGCGGTCCCGTGTTTCGGTCCAGCTTTCTTCTTGAGTGGCAGCAATCATCGCTTCAAGCAGCATCATGGTCGAAATATTGGAATCCCAGGCCGAGGGGATTTCGACCCAGCAGCTAAAGCTGTGCTGAGCCACAGAGGCAATTGGGCTGGCCCATTGATCCGTGATCAGAATAACCTTCACGCCACGCTCTGCTGCCAATTCGGCCAGACGTTGCAAATTGGTCTCGTAGCGCCGCACATCAAACAACAACAGGGTGTCGCCCTCGACCATATCCAACACATAATGTGGCCAGGTTGCGGCGGACGATGTCATCGTGGTCACCCGCTGCCGGATCGCCTGAAAATGGGTGAATGCATAGTCGGCCAACGCCCGTGTGATCCGCCCCCCGACTACGTACAGCCGCCCATCTGTATTGGCCAATTGACGCACCGCCGCGTCAAATTTTTCCGAATCGATATTAGAAAATGTTTGCTCCAGGTTTTCAGTTACCGCTTGGGAAAATCTGTTCAGCAGATGGCCTTCGGGGGCCTCGGTGACCCAATTGGCGCGTCGCTGAGTCGGCCCCGACACCTGCGCCTGCAACTCTTTTAACAGGGCTTGATGGAACTGCGGATACCCTTTGAAGCCCAGTTTCTGCACCATTCGGGCCACGGTCGGTGTGGAAACCTCGGCATTTGCAGCAACAATGGTAATCGAGGCGAGTCCAGCTGACGGATAGTTTTCCAGCAATGAATTCGCGAACTTACGCTCTGATTGCGTGAGCGAGGAATACTGCTCACGCATCAGTTCTCGAACAGTGGCCGCTGGTTTGGTCAAATTTCCGGTCCCTTCGTTCTGCCGCACCTTTAGCACATACCCTGTTTCACGAGCAGTCCGATACCCTCAAGATTTTCGGGCGACTGAAAAGATATTGACACAACCGTGCTCTCATGAAAAGATTTTTCCAAAATGGGGAGAACGTGAATGTCACTGAGCGATTCCAACGCTCTTATACAGGCCGTAGAGGTCAGCAACCCGGAGGGATCCGGGGCGGCGCTGATTCTATGCGAACATGCCAGCAATCACTTCCCTGCCCAGTTTGGCGACTTAGGCCTTCAGCCTGCCGACCAGAACAGCCATGCAGCCTGGGATCCCGGCGCACGGGCCATTTCGCTGCACCTAAGCCAAGCGCTGGATGCACCGATGGTGGCCAGTCAAGTGTCGCGACTGGTCTACGATTGCAATCGCCCCCCTGAGGTCGCCTCGGCGATGCCTGCAGTATCAGAACTGATCGAGGTTCCGGGCAACCGAGATCTGACCGATGACCAGCGACACCAGCGAGTGGACATGGTCTATCGCCCGTTCTGTGACGCGGTCAGTGACGTGATCAAGGCCCGCAACGCCGCAGGACTGCAAACCGTACTGATCACCATCCATAGTTTTACACCCGTTTACTACGGCCAGCACCGCGCTGTTGAAATCGGCATTCTGCACGATGATGACACAGCCATGGCCGATGCCATGTTGGCCAATGCTCCGGCCCTGCCGCATCGCCGCGTCGAGCGCAATCAGCCCTATGGGCCGCAAGATGGTGTCACCCACTCATTGCGGTTGCACGGCCTGGCCCATGGTCTGGCCAATGTGATGATTGAGGTGCGCAATGACCTGCTGCGCAGCCCGCAAGAAGAGACCACGATGGCCGAGGAGCTTTTGACCTTGATCCGGCCAGCAATGGCCACATTGGCGCAACAAGGGGGCGACAATGCCTAAAGTGATAACCGGATATATCCGCTACGTGGATGCGATGAACCGCTTTATTGGCCGGATTGCCATGTACCTGATCTTTGTATTGGTTGGTGTGCTGCTGTGGTCCTCAATTTCCAAAACGTTTTTCTATCCATCGATCTGGACACTGGAAACCGCACAATTTGTGATGGTTGCCTATTACATTCTGGGCGGCCCCTACTCGATCCAGATGGGATCAAACGTCCGGATGGATCTGTTTTATGGCGGCTGGTCAACGCGGACCAAAGCCTGGATCGATGCCTTCACCGTGCTGTTCCTGATATTCTATCTCGGCGTGCTGCTGTTTGGCGCGGTGGGATCGACCGCCTATTCACTGGGCTATTTCGGGGTCGAGCCATTCTCGTTCTTCTGGGACCTGTTCCTCACTCTGTTCACTGATGGTGTGTCAGGTGTAACAGAAAAAATCGGGCATATGGAACGCAGCCCAACCGCCTGGCGACCCTACCTGTGGCCGGTGAAATCCATGTTGTGCATTGGCGTCCTTTTGATGCTGGCGCAAAGTCTTGCAGAACTGTTCCGGGATATCGGACGTCTTCGCGGAGTAGACCTCTGATGTCTTATGAAATGATTGCCATCCTGATGTTCAGCGGCATGATGCTGATGCTGATGACCGGCCAGCGGGTGTTTGGTGCCATCGGCTTTATCGGTGCTGTTGCTGGCATGGCCCTATGGGGTGTTGGGGGCTCGGACATTCCATTTGCAGCTGCGATGAAGCTGATGAAATGGTACCCGATGCTGACCCTGCCGATGTTTATCTTCATGGGCTATGTGCTGTCGGAATCAAAAATCGCCGACGACCTGTATAAGATGTTTCACGTCTGGATGGGCCCCGTCAAAGGTGGTCTGGCCATCGGCACCATCGGCCTGATGGTCTTGGTGTCGGCGATGAACGGTCTGTCGGTGGCTGGTATGGCCATTGGCGCCACCATCGCCCTGCCCGAACTACTGCGCCGTGGCTATGACAAGATCCTGGTCACTGGCGTTGTCCAAGCCGGCTCATCCTTGGGCATTCTTGTGCCCCCCTCGGTTGTTCTGGTGCTTTACGCAATGATCGCTCGCCAGCCGGTGGGTCAGCTGTGGCTGGCAGGCGTGCTACCGGGCCTGATGATGGCGGTGATGTTCATCGTCTACATATACATCCGCGCCCGCCTGCAACCTAATCTGGGCCCTGCGATGACACCCGAAGACCTGGCTGAGTACGAGCAGGTCTCGGATCACCCACTGCGGTTGAACTACATTGTTCTGGCAACGCTGGTCATGCTGCCCCTGCTGATAATGGCTGGTCTAGCCGGACCAAAAGCCACTCTGGGGATTGCCATTGTTGCCTCGGTGGCCTCGTTTGCCCTGCGCCATAACCCGATGTTCTATACTGACGTCTATATGAAGGAAAAGCACCGGTTGCTGTTCTCGGGCGTGCTTCCACTGGCGATCTTTGCGGCCATGATGGTGCCCTTCATCAATGGCTGGACCTCGCTGGTGGAAAGCTCGGCGATTGGCGCAATGACCGCCTTTGTCGCTGCTGTCCTGAAGGGCCGGATGAACAAAGAGGTCTTTGAAATCTCGGTGCGGTCAACGCTGGGCATTTCCTGCATGTTCATGTGGATCATCCTGGCGGCCCTTGGATTTGGCGCGATCTTTGACGGGCTTGGTGCGGTCAATGCCATCAAGGACCTGTTCACCAGTCAGCTGGGTCTCAGCCCCTGGATGATCCTGATCCTGATGCAGGTCAGTTTCCTGCTGATGGGCACCTTTCTGGATGACACCGCCATGCTGGTAATCGTGGCCCCCCTCTACGTTCCTTTGGTTGGCGAGCTTGGGTTCGACCTGATCTGGTACGGGGTGTTGTACACGATCACCACGCAGATCGCCTATATGACACCGCCGTTTGGCTACAATCTGTTCTTGATGCGCGCGATGGCGCCGCCGGAAATCGGGCTGCGCGACATCTATGTCTCGATCATCCCCTTTGCACTGATCATGGTTCTGGCCCTGTCGCTTGTGATGGCCTTTCCACAGATTGCCACCTGGCTACCCGACTACGTTTACGGAAGATAATCGCAATAAGAGCCCCGTCAGGGGGCCACAATTTTAACTAGGAGATAGAAAATGACCACAAGACGTAAGTTTTTGGCCGCAGCTGGTGCCGGAGCCGTTGCTGCTCCATTGGCAACACCTGCGATTGCAGCGACCACAATCAAGTGGCGGATGCAGACCTATGCTGGTGCGGCTCTGGGTGAGCACGTTATCAAGCCTGCCGTTGACATGTTCAACAAGATCGCAGGCGACCGCATGCAGATCGAACTGTTTTACGCGGATCAGCTGGTCCCAACGGGTGAGCTGTTTCGCGCCATGCAGCGCGGCACCATTGACGCGGTTCAGTCCGACGATGACTCGATGGCGTCGCCTACTGAGGTCACCGTCTTTGGCGGCTACTTCCCGTTTGGCTCGCGCTACTCGCTCGACGTGCCTGTGCTGTTCAACCAGTATGGCCTGAACGAAATCTGGGACGAAGAGTATTCCAAGGTGGGCGTCAAGCACATCTCGGCTGGTGCATGGGATCCTTGCCACTTTGCCACCAAAGATCCAATCCGCAGCCTGGCTGACCTGAAGGGCAAGCGCGTCTTTACCTTCCCAACAGCCGGTCGTTTCCTGAGCCAGTTCGGCGTTGTTCCGGTAACACTGCCATGGGAAGACATCGAAGTTGCGGTACAAACAGGCGAGCTGGACGGTATTGCTTGGTCCGGCATCACCGAAGACTATACTGTTGGTTGGGCTGACGTGACCAACTACTTCCTGACCAACAACATCTCCGGTGCCTGGGCTGGTTCGTTCTTTGCCAATATGGATCGTTGGAACGAGTTGCCAGAAGACATGCAGACTCTGTTCCGGGCCTGCTGTGACCAATCACACTACTATCGTCAGTGGTGGTACTGGGGTGGTGAAGCATCGCTGCGGGTTAATGGTCCAAAGATGGAACTGACTTCGATCCCTGATGAAGAATGGAAGACCGTCGAAGACGCAGCGGTCAAGTTCTGGGATGAAATCGCTGCTGAAAGCCCAACGAAGGCCAAAGTTGTCGAGATCTTCAAGAAGTACAACTCGGATATGCAGGCGGCTGGCCGTCCGTACCGTTACGGCTGATCAATAAACAAAAAACGAATTTGGCCTGCCCCACGCGGGCCAAATTTCTTCCTAAGAAATTTGCTAAGACTTTTTAGTAAAAGTCTTATGCGCAACAGAACAAAGGTCGCTCATGCTCTCCTTCGACACGCTCAAAGAACAAGTTGCCGATGGCACTGTTGATACCGTTCTGGTCTGCCTTGTGGACATGCAGGGCCGCCTGATGGGCAAACGCTTTCATGCCCAGCACTTCCTGAACGGCGCCTGGGAAGAGACCCATTGCTGTAATTATCTGCTGGCCACCGACCTGGAGATGGCCACGCCAGATGGCTATGCCTCGACCAGCTGGGAGTCGGGCTATGGCGATTATGTGATGAAACCGGACCTGACCACACTGCGGCCAATGCCATGGCTGGAGGGCACGGTGATGGTGCTCTGTGATGTTTTGGACCACAATACCCACCAAGAGATCCCCCACTCGCCGCGCGCTGTGTTGAAAAAACAGTTGAAGCGGCTTGAGGCATTGGGGCTGGATGCGATCATGGCGACCGAACTGGAATTCTTCCTGTTCGAGAAAAGCTTTGATGAGATACGCAAAGGCAGTTTCCGTGAGCTGGCTCCGATTTCCGGTTACAACGAAGATTACAACATCCTTCAGACCACCCGTGAGGAACACGTGATGCGACCGCTGCGCAATCATCTGTGGGACGCTGGCATTCCGGTGGAGTGCACCAAGGGCGAGGCCGAGGCAGGTCAGGAAGAGCTGAACATTAAATACGATGCTGCCCTGAACACAGCCGACTTTCACACCATCGCCAAACACGCCACCAAAGAGATCGCCTGGCAACAGGGTCACGCGGTGACCTTTATGCCGAAATGGGATCAAAACAAGGTTGGCTCCTCCAGCCATGTGCACCAGTCCCTGTGGCAGGACGGCAAGCCCGCCTTCTTTGACGAAAGTGATCCATTGGGCATGTCGCAGCTGATGAAACACTATCTGGCTGGTATGCTGAAATATGCGCCTGACTATACCTATTTCCTGGCCCCCTATATCAACAGCTATAAACGGTTCATGAAGGGCACCTTTGCCCCCACGCGGATCATCTGGTCCGTGGACAATCGCACTGCAGGCTATCGGTTGTGCGGCGCTGGAACCAAAGGTATCCGCGTGGAATGTCGCATCGGTGGGTCTGACCTGAACCCCTATCTGGCCTGCGCCGTTCAGCTGGCAGCTGGTATTGCCGGCATTGAGGAAAAACTGGAGTTGCAGGCTCCAAGCACCGGTGATGTCTATCAGGGCGAGACCGGTATGATCCCATCAAACCTGCGCGATGCAGGCGCGGCACTGCAGGGATCGGACATGCTGAAGGCCGCATTGGGTGAAGATGTCGTGGTGCACTATGCCCGCGCTGCCGAATGGGAAATCGAAGAATTCGAACGCGCGGTCACTGACTATGAGGTTGCACGCGGGTTTGAACGCGCCTGAGCTGCCCTGACCGCGCCGCCTGTCTGCGGGGCGCGGATGGGAGCCTCCGGCGGGAGTATTTTGGAAAAGATGAAGCAAGGGGCCTGAGCGCCTTGTGAACCTGGAGTAAATGGCATGGGCCAGACATTGAAATGTATCTCACCGATTGATGGGTCGGTATTTGCCGAGCGGGATGTGCTTTCGCCTGAAGCGGCGTTTGACGCTGCCGCTCGCGCCCGTGCGGCACAGGCAGCCTGGGCCGCGCGACCGCTGGCTGAGCGCATCCGCCTGGTGATGGCAGGCGTGGCGGCTGTTGGGGCGATGAATGACGAGATCGTGCCGGAGCTGGCCCATATGATGGGGCGCCCAGTGCGGTTTGGCGGTGAGTTTGGCGGTTTCAACGAACGCGCCAGCCATATGGCTGAGATCGCCGACGAGGCATTGGCGGATATCAAAGTCAGTGAAGACGCTACATTCAAGCGTTATATCAAGCATATACCACATGGTGTGGTACTGGTGGTTGCGCCTTGGAACTACCCCTATATGACTGCAATCAACACTGTCGCCCCTGCCCTGATTGCCGGCAACACCGTCGTGTTGAAACATGCCACTCAAACCCTGTTGGTCGGTGAACGCATGGCAGCAGCCTTCCACTCAGCTGGCGTGCCTGCAGATGTCTTTCAGAACATGTTTCTGGATCACGACACCACCTCAGCGCTGATTGCGAAGAAGGCGTTTAACTTTGTGAACTTTACCGGCTCGGTTGGTGGTGGCAAAGCCATGGAACGCGCGGCGGCGGGTACATTCACCGGTGTTGGCACCGAATTGGGCGGCAAAGATCCCGGCTATGTCATGGAAGACGCCGATCTGGATGCAGCTGTTGATACGCTGATTGATGGCGCCATGTTCAACTCGGGCCAGTGTTGCTGCGGGATCGAGCGCATCTATGTACATGAAAGCCAGTATGACGCCTTTCTTGAAAAGGCCGTGGCGATCGTCAAGGGATACACACTGGGCAATCCGATGGAGCAAGACACCACCATTGGACCGATGGCCAATGTGCGGTTCGCGCAAGAGGTGCGCGATCAAATCGCCGAGGCCGTAGAGGCCGGGGCGATTGCGCATATAGAGACCATGGCTGCGGATGATGGTGGCGCCTATCTGACGCCGCAGATCCTGACCAACGTGACCCACGACATGCGTGTCATGCAGGACGAAAGCTTTGGCCCGGTTGTGGGCATCATGAAAGTTTCGTCTGACGAAGAAGCCATTGCGCTGATGAACGACAGCCAGTTTGGCCTGACCGCATCGCTGTGGACCCAAGATGTTGACCGGGCCGTTCGTATCGGCGATCAGATTGAGACCGGCACTGTATTCATGAACCGGGCAGATTATCTGGATCCGGGCCTGTGCTGGACCGGTTGTAAAGATACAGGTCGCGGCGGCGGCCTGTCTGTTATCGGGTTCCACAACCTGACCCGCCCCAAATCTTACCATCTAAAGAAGGTGACAAGCTGATGAGCCTTGTTGGAAACTGGTCCTACCCGACCGCAATCAAGTTCGGCGCTGGCCGGATCAAAGAACTTCCTGAAGCCTGCGCAGCCGCTGGTATCAAAAAACCGCTTCTGGTCACTGACAAGGGGTTGGCCGACCTGCCGATCACCAGCGCCACGCTGGACATCCTCGAGGCTGCTGGCCTTGGCCGGGGCATCTTCAGCGAAGTTGACCCAAACCCAAATGAAAAGAACCTGGAGGCGGGTGTTACTGCGTACAACGCAGGTGGCCATGACGGTGTGATCGCCTTTGGCGGTGGCTCAGGTCTGGATCTGGGTAAAATGGTTGCCTTTATGGCGGGCCAGACCCGTCCACTTTGGGATTTTGAGGATGTTGGCGACTGGTGGACCCGCGCCGACGCTGACGTGATCGCGCCGATCATTGCGGTGCCCACAACGGCTGGCACCGGATCCGAGGTTGGCCGCGCCAGCGTCATCACCGACAGCGTTACCCACGCCAAAAAGATCATCTTTCACCCCAAGGTGCTGCCGGCAGTGGTGATCTGTGATCCGGAACTGACCGTGGGCATGCCCAAATTCATTACAGCCGGTACTGGGTTGGATGCCTTTGCCCATTGCGTCGAGGCGTTCTCGTCCCCGCATTACCACCCAATGTCGCAGGGCATTGCATTGGAAGGTATGCGCCTGGTCAAGGACTACCTGCCGCGCGCTTATGCCGATGGCACCGACATCGAGGCGCGTGCGCAAATGATGTCAGCCGCTGCCATGGGGGCCACTGGTTTCCAAAAGGGGCTGGGCGCCATTCACGCCATGAGCCACCCAATCGGGGCGCATTTCAACACCCACCATGGCACCACCAATGCGGTCTGTATGCCCGAAGTGTTGAAGTTCAACTCAAGTGTGATCGCTGACCGCTTTGGCAAAGCGGCTGCCTATCTGGGCATCGACGGCGGCTTTGACGGTTTCTGCGCTTATGTGGACCAGCTGAACGACAGTATGGCCATTCCACACAAGCTATCCGAACTGGGCGTCACCGAGGCCAGCATTCCCGAGCTGGTCAAAGGCGCGATCATCGACCCAAGCTGCGGTGGCAACCCAATTGAGCTGACGACGGAAAACCTGACAGGATTGTTCAAAGCAGCCCTCTAAGCGCCGACCAAACAACGTCCAAGGCCGCCCGTTGCAAAACTGAACGGGCGGCCTTTTTTGCTTTGTACCGATCTCCGACCAGATCAGGCGCGCGCTACACGCCCCACTGACCCGCAAAAAGTTGAACGGTCACCCACTTCGATAGGTCACATTGCCGCGCAGCAGGGGGTTGATTTCCGCCACCGTTAGCGATAACGATGCGGCAAATACTGTCGTTATCGAAATACCGATACCAGTTTCGGAATCCCTGCGGAGTTGACCCTATGCCCCTTAAAATCGCGATTAATGGATTTGGCCGGATCGGCCGCGGCGTTTTGCGCGCAATGATCGAGAATGACACCAGCGACATCGAAGTGATTGCCATCAACGATCTGTCACCACCGGAAACCCTGGTTCACCTGCTGAAGTATGACAGTGTGCATGGCCGCTTAAGGTCGCCGATCACACTGTCCGACGGCAAGATGACGGTTGGTCGCCACACCATTAACCTGACGGCTATTCGCAATCCAGAAGAGCTGCCATGGCAGGACGTTGATGTCGCCTATGAATGTACCGGGCTGTTCACCTCCCGTGAGACGGCTGGCAAACACCTAAAGAACGGCTCTAAGCGCGTCTTGATTTCCGCTCCGGGCACAGACGTCGACCGCACCGTGGTCTTTGGCGTCAACCATAACGACCTGACGGCCGATGACATCATTGTTTCAAATGCCTCTTGCACCACCAATTGCCTTGCCCCAGTGGCCAAGGTTCTGGACACAGCCTTTGGCATCAAAACCGGCTACATGACCACTATCCACTCGTTCACCGGTGATCAGCCATCACACGACACCAGCCACAAGGACCTGTACCGGGCTCGTGCCGCATCAGTGTCGATGATCCCGACCTCGACTGGCGCAGCCAAGGCAATTTCCGAAGTTCTGCCGCATCTGAAGGGCCGTCTGGAAGGCTCAGCAGTTCGTGTCCCGACGCCTAACGTGTCGCTGGTGGATCTCAGCTTCATACCTGAGCGTCCAACTACCGCCGACGCCGTTAACCAAGCGATTCAAACAGCTGTAAACGGCGAACTGGCAGGCGTTTTGTCCTATGAAGAAGATCCCATGGTCTCTATCGATTTCAATCACGATCCGCATTCCTCGTGCTTTGCAGCAGCACAGACCAAAGTGACCGAGGGCGGTATGGTTCGGGTTGTGTCCTGGTACGACAACGAATGGGGCTTCTCCAACCGTATGGTCGACACTGGTCGTAAAATTGGTGAACTGATGCAGGCCCAGCAACTGTCGCTCGCCAGCTAAGGACTAAAGCGCCCCAAGCGCACAGTAAAACCTTATGAGAAAGAAACCGCCCGTTTGCTTCTGCATGCGGGCGTTTTTGTTGCAAAACCTGGGCGGGTTACACTGCGATCCTTGCACGCGCTGCCCAAGAATAAGCGCCCAAAAACTTGCTTGCCCTTAGCTGCAATGCCACACTGGCCCTCACACAGGGCATGCCTTTTGAACAAGCCCGATAACCTTGGGAATTCACTTTGAGATCCGTCCGCCTCCGCCTTCTTTTCCTTGCGCTGCTGCCTCTTAGCGTGCTGATGCCATTGCTTCTGGTGCTGGCAATGACCCGCTGGAATGCGGACTATGACGACATGCTGATTGCCAATGTCGACAGTGATCTGCGCATTGCGGAACAATATCTTGGACGTATTCTGACAAGCACTGGCACTGACATTCGCAGCATCGCGGAATCAAGCCTGTTCGGTGATGTCCTACGCGCCCCCAGCCGCGAAAGGCAGCGTTTCCTGAACCAACGCCGCATCGCATTGCAACTTGATTTTCTGTATTTTCTACCCCGTGATGTCCTGCCCACCGCACCCTCAAAATGGCCGGTGATTACCGCTGCCGCAGCTGGGACCCTCAGCTCACAAATCGATATTTTCACAGCCCAGGATCTGGCTGCACTGTCCCCCGAACTGCAGCAACGCGCCCGCATTCCGTTGATAGAGACCGAAGCCGCCGTCCCAACAACCCGCACCGTCGAAGACCGGGGCATGGTTGTTCACTCGGCCGCTCCGGTGACCGTATTGGGCCAGGAGGGCGTACTGGTTGGTGGTATCCTGCTGAACCGAAATCTTGATTTTATCGATACCATCAATGCGCTTGTCTACCTCAGCGACAGTGCCGGCAAAAGCCGACAGGGGACAGCCACCCTGTTTCTGGATGACACCCGCATTTCAACCAATGTCCGCCTGTTCGAAGAGGTCCGCGCGCTTGGCACCCGGGTGTCTGCCAGTGTTCGCGACCGGGTCTTAACCCAGGGACAAACCTGGCTGGATCGCGCCTTTGTGGTCAATGACTGGTATATATCCGGATACCTCCCCCTGACTGACAGCTTTGGCAAACGGGTTGGAATGCTCTATGTCGGCTTTCTCGAGGCGCCCTATCAAGCTGCCAAACGGGCGGCCTACTGGACCATTGTGGCGGTGTTCATTGGTGTAATTGCCATTTCCGCGCCGCTGTTTTTATGGCTGGCCAAGGGTATATTTTCCCCCCTGGAACAGATGACCCGAACCATGAAGCGAGTCGAGCGCGGTGACCTGGCCGCCCGGAACGGTGCCGTCGGCAGCCGCGATGAAATCGGCCAGGTGGCGGCTCATCTGGATACCCTGCTGAACCAGGTTCAGGACCGTGACCAGGCGCTGCGCGATTGGGCGGACGAGTTGAACACCCGTGTCGACAAACGCACTGCCGAATTGCGCACCGCAAACAGCAAACTCGAAGACACTTTTAGACAACTCGCGATGAGTGAGAAGCTGGCCTCCATCGGCGAAATCACCGCCGGGGTTGCGCATGAAATAAACAATCCGGTGGCGGTGATCCAGGGCAACGTCGATGTGATCCGCATGACCCTCGCCGGTCACACCGGCGAAATTGAAACGGAACTGAACCTGATCGACAACCAAGTACTGCGGATCGATGCCATCGTCGGCAAACTCTTGCAATTTGCCCGCCCAACCGAATTTGGCACCTTCGAGGAAAACGTCGACATTGCCCCCTTGGTCGAGGATTGCCTGGTTTTGGTCGATCACGTCTTGTCCAAACAAAGCATCACCATACACCGGGCCTTTGAACACAGTCCGCCCGTCGCTATCAACCCGGGCGAGTTGCAGCAAGTGGTCATAAATCTTGTCATGAATGCGGCTCAGGCCATGGACGGAGCAGGAGACTTGAGTCTACGCTTGGCTCCCATGACCCGCGATGACCAGCCAGGAACCCTACTTTCGGTCTGCGACACTGGTCCCGGCATCACGGATCAGGACATCACGGCTGTGTTCAACCCGTTTTTCACCACCAAACCCGGCGAAGGCACCGGCCTGGGACTTTCGATCTCCCAAACCCTCATCCAACGGGCCGGCGGGTTGATCTCGGTGCGCAACCGCGCTCAGACCGGCGCAGAGTTCAGCATTTGGCTACCTGCAACAGAGGGAGACCACTTAGCGTCCAATAGCACCCTGCCCCACCGGCGACCCAAACCGGCGATCCAAACTTCATCTGGCTAAAAATATCCCGGGGTGAATTGCCCGGAACGGGCAAGAGGGGCAGCGCCCCATCAACCAGGCATCGCTCAGCTCAAAACCCCCAAGAGGCGCATTTGCGATCAATGGTCTTACGAGACACACCAAGCCGACGCGACGCCTCAGCACGATTGCCATCGCAGGCGTCCAGAACATGCATAATATGACGCTGGGTCACCAAGTCCAACGTCTCGATAGCTGCTGTGCCAGTGATGGCACCCGTACCGGAAAACTCTTCGGGAATTTCGCCCAGGATAACCGAACGCTCTATCAGATTTCGCAGCTCTCGCACATTGCCGGGCCAATCGTAGCGACTGAATTTCAAAAGCGTCTCTTCATTCAACTCCAACGCCGGCATGCCCAGCCGGACAGAAAACTGTTCCATGAACAGGGCCGCCAATTCGACAATATCTTCGACCCTGTCACGCAGCGGCGGCATTGCAATCTCCACCACATTGATCCGATGGTACAAATCAGCGCGAAACCGCCCTTCGGCCACGGCCTGCTTCAGATCCGCATTGGTGGCAAACAGGAACCGCAAGTTCAAAGGAATGTCGCGTTCTGCCCCAACAGGACGGATGCGCTGATCCTCCAGCACCCGCAATAACGCCGCCTGCACCTGATCTGGCATCTGCGCCACTTCATCCAGAAACAAAGTGCCCCCATCGGCGTGCAAAAACAGCCCGTCCTTGCGACGGTCCTGCTCATCCACCAGTCCAAACAGCTCATGCGCAATTCGATCCGGCGCGATGGCAGCACAATTGACTGCAACAAACGGCTTGCCCGCACGCTCGGACTGCGCGTGCAGGGTACGCGCGGCGATTTCCTTGCCGGTGCCACTGGCACCGGTGAACAACACCGGCGTCGGCAGTGGTGCCAGCCGCGTCAGCATTTCACGCGCTTGACAAATTGCTGTCGATTTACCCAGCAACCGGCCCCGCGCCGCGGTGCCTTCGGAGGATAGCTCGTGTTTTAACAGATAGTTTTCACGCCGCAGATATTTGCGGTCCAGCGCCCGCGCCACCGAATTCAGGATCTGATTGGCACGAAACGGTTTCAACACAAAATCGGCAACGCCGATACGCAGGGCCTGAATGGCGGTTTCCAGATCAGCATAGGCAGTGACAAGGATCGTATCGGCAAACAACCCCACCCGGCGCTGTTCCTGCACCCACTGCAAACCCGTTTTACCCGGCATGATATTGTCCAGAATGATCAGATCAAAATGAGTCTGATCCAGAATTGCGCTGGCTTCCATCGCCGAGGCCGCCTGTTCGACCCGTTTACACCGCGGCATCAGGATCTTGGTCATGAAATTGCGCATCCCCGGCTCATCATCGATGACCAGGATCGAAGCGCCAGCGAGGTTCTCTCCATATTCGTCGGGCGCAGCGGTTTTTTGCATCACGTCTTTGCGTCCAGCCGTACGGAGGGGCCTGACCGCATTTCATCTGAGGCAAATCCAGCCTGCTGCAACAGCAGGTTGGCGCCAAGGGCAATCACCAGAATTGCAGCAAAGCCTGCCAACATGGATTTCATCGTTTCTTTTCTCCGACTTGGAAATATATGTGAACAACCAGACCCAACACACCCGATGAAGGGAGTGTATCAGGTCTGGTTCAATTAGACGAACAGCCAATCAACCACAGCAGATCACTCTGTCTTTGATCCTGAGCTTTGCCCTTGCTGCACCTCTTCCAACCATAGGCTGTGATGTTGTTTCGCCCAGGCCTCATCTACCTCACCGCTGCCCATGGCATCATAAGCGCCTTCCATGCCGACCGATCCAATGTAGATATGCGCTATGACAATTGCCATCAGCACAAAGGCCAGGATGGCGTGCCACAGTTGCGCCAATTGCATTTCTTCCTGCGGCGCCATGGTTTCTGACAACTCGCCAAGCCCCAGCAGGCTCGACAACCCAATATCATTTGCCAGTGCAAAGGTTTTTGCGAACATTGGCAGTTCATATGGGAACAGTAGCGAGACACCGGTGATTGAGATCGAAGTGCCAAACAAAACAACGGACCAAAAGATTACCTTTTGCCCAGCGTTGAACTTTTTGGCCGGCGGGTGCTTGCTGCCGACGATACCGCCAGCCTGACTGATCCAGACCAAATCGGTGCGATCCGGCAGGTTGTGCACGACCCACATCACAAAGATGATCACCAACCCGGCCATAAACGCCCAAGCGACGTTGTTATGCACCCATTTACCCAGTTCCAGAAACGTCGCGTTCACCTCTTTGCCCAGATACGGAGCAATAAGAACGCGGCCAAACAAAGTGATCAATCCGGTGATTCCCAGCAGGATGAACGAGCCACCCATCATCCAGTGGCCAAATCGCTCAAAGGCTTTGAACCGCGTCACCGTGCGGCCAGTCTTTTCGCCATCAATGGCTATTTTGCCCCTCAACAGATAAAACACAACCAGTGCTGCAATAGTTCCCAGTAACAGCCAGCCACCATATTGACGCAGCGGCCCACGCCGGAAATCAAGCCAGTGCATACCACCGTCCTGCATCAGAACCGTGGCAACATCACCACCTGCCGAGACCCGCACATCGGCCGTACCATAGCGCAGCGCGCGCCAGAACTCTGGGTCTGAAACGCCGCCCAGGGTGCCCAATTGCTGATCAGCGGCGGCAGCCTGATTGGGGTCCCCGACATTATCGCGCCTGAAGCTATCATCGACGACCTGGTTGGATTGGCGCGCCATAATATCGGCAAGAGTTTGGGCACCGCCAGTGGCAGTGCGGTCAGGTGCAGTTTGTGCCGTCGCAGGCAAAGCCAAGGTCAAACAAACCAAGAGCCAAAGAAGAACGCGCATCGGGTCCTCGACATTCTGTAAATTGAAAATCATCCGCTTTCCGAGCAGAAAACGGGCAGGAGTTTTTGAAACTCCGGCAAGTGTGGTGCCGGCGGCCATCACAGCCGCCGGCGCTTCTAAACTGGCTTACTCGCCCTTTTGGTCATAGGCAGTGCCCCAACCCCAGGCACCAGCACCAAAGCCGCGCGAAACGATCCGCTCACGATACACAGCAGAAACGACGTCGCCGTCACCTGCCAACAGCGCCTTGGTTGAACACATCTCGGCGCAGATCGGCAGTTTGCCTTCGGCGATCCGGTTGCGGCCGTACTTGGCGAACTCAGCGGTGGAATGGTTCTCTTCCGGGCCACCGGCACAGAATGTACATTTGTCCATCTTGCCACGGCTGCCGAAGTTGCCTGCCTGCGGATACTGCGGCGCACCAAACGGGCACGCGTAGAAACAGTACCCACAGCCGATGCACAGATCCTTGGAGTGCAGGACCACGCCATCGTCGGTCTGGTAGAAACAATCCACCGGGCAGACGGCCATACAGGGCGCATCAGAACAATGCATACAGGCGACCGAGATCGACCGTTCGCCGGGTTGCCCATCTTGGATGGTGACTACACGGCGACGGTTGATGCCCCAGGGCACCTCGTGCTCGTTCTTACAGGCGGTGACGCAGGCGTTGCATTCAATGCAGCGGTCGGCGTCGCAGAGGAACTTAGCTCTTGCCATCTTTCTTTCTCCTTATGCTGCGCTGATGCTGCAGAGAGTACATTTTGACTCCTGCATTTGCGTGACTGAGTCATAGCCATAGGTCTGCGCCGTATTTGAGCTTTCGCCCAACACATAGGGGTCAGCCCCATCGGGATATTTGTCCCGCAGGTCCTTGCCCTGGAAGTGCCCACCAAAGTGGAACGGCATAAAGGCTACGCCCTCGCCGACCCGCTCGGTCACCATTGCCATGACTTTCACCTTGCCGCCTTCGGGACTTTCGACCCAGACCTGAGCACCGTCACGCACGCCGATATTGTTGGCGTCCCGGGTGTTGATCTCGACGAACATGTCCTGCTGCAACTCGGCCAGCCATGGATTAGACCGGCTTTCATCGCCACCGCCCTCATATTCGACCAAGCGGCCAGAGGTGAGGATAATCGGGAAGTCCTTGGACACGTCTTTCTTCTGGATCGAGGCATACAAAGTCGGCAGACGGTACGCCTGACGGTCCTCATATGTTGGATAGTCTTCGACCAGATCACGACGGTTGGTGTAAAGCGGCTCGCGGTGAACAGGGACCGGATCCGGGAAAGTCCACACAACAGCACGGGCCTTGGCATTACCAAACGGAGCACACTCGTGCTTGATCGCAACCCGCTGGATGCCGCCAGAAAGGTCGGTTTTCCAGTTGGTCTTTGGACCTGCAACGGCATCAATGGATGCGCGTTCCTCGTCCGTGAGATCACTATCCCAACCCAGATCCATCAGCATCTGCATGGTGAATTCCGGATATCCGTCCTGGATCTCGGAATTCGCTGAATAGACACCGTCCGCCAGTAGGTTGTCACCGTCCCGTTCAACACCAAATCGGGCCCGGAAGGTCAGGCCACCCTCAGATACCGGCTTGGACATGTCATAGAGGTTCGGCGTTCCGGGATGACCCATCTCAGCCGTACCCCAGCATGGCCATGGCAAACCATAATAGTCCCCATCAGCCGGTCCACCAACAGCCCGCAAGGTGGTGCGGTCAAAGGTGTGCTGATTGGCCATGTGCAGTTTCATCCGCTCTGGGCTTTGCCCGGTATAGCCGATGGTCCACAAGCCACTGTTCAACTCACGGGTAACGCTCTCAACATTTGGCGTGTTTTCATCGTCCATTTCGATGTTGCGGAAGAAACGATCACCCCAACCAAATTTGTTCGCAAACAAGCCCATGATTTCATGGTCCGTTTTGCTCTCGAACATTGGATCAATGATCTTGTCGCGCCATTGAAGCGACCGGTTCGATGCGGTGACCGAGCCATAGGTCTCGTACTGCGTACAGGCTGGCAGCAAATAGCAGCCATCCGTCCGGTCATGCAAAACAGCCGAGACAGTGGGATACGGGTCAATCACGACCAGCATGTCCAGCTTCTCCATCGCGGTTTTCATTTCCGGACCACGGGTCTGCGAATTCGGCGCGTGACCCCAAAGAACCATCGCCCGAACATTGTTGGGCTGGTCGATGTTGTCCTTGTCCTCCAGAACCCCGTCAATCCAGCGACTGACCGGAATGCCTTTCAGGTTCTGCAGCGACTTATCTTTGCCATCAGCACCCTTCAGCATGTCGAACTGACTGGTCAGCCAGTCGGGATCTTCGTCCCAAACGCGGGCCCAATGTGCCCAGGCGCCTTTCGACAGCCCGTAGTAGCCCGGCAGAGTGTGGCTCAGCACACCCAAATCGGTGGCGCCCTGCACGTTGTCGTGGCCACGGAAAATATTGGTGCCGCCGCCGCTTGTGCCCATGTTGCCCAGCGCCAGCTGCAGGATGCAATAGGCGCGGGTGTTGTTGTTACCAGTGGTGTGCTGCGTACCACCCATACACCAGATCACGGTGCCGGGACGGTTGTTGGCCAATGTCTTGGCAACCCGGTGCAGCTGCGATCCGGGAACACCCGTGACCCGCTCAACCTCTTCAGGGTTCCACTTTTTGACCTCTTCCCTGATCTGGTCCATGCCCCAAACACGGGTGCGGATGAACTCTTTGTCCTCCCAACCATTTTCAAAGATGTGGTACAAAATACCCCAGACCAATGCGACATCGGTACCTGGACGCAAACGCACATATTCGTCAGCATGGGCCGCAGTCCGCGTGAAGCGTGGATCACAAACGATCAGTGGTGCGTTGTTTTGTTCCTTGGCTTTCAGAATGTGCAGCAGCGAGACGGGGTGTGCCTCGGCTGGATTGCCGCCAATAATGAAGATCGCCTTGGAGTTATGGATGTCGTTATAACTGTTGGTCATGGCGCCGTAGCCCCATGTGTTGGCGACGCCAGCAACAGTGGTCGAGTGACAGATCCGGGCCTGATGGTCGACGTTATTGGTGCCCCAATACGCGGCGAACTTGCGGAACAGATAGGCCTGTTCGTTGCTGTGTTTGGCCGAGCCGAGCCAGTAAACGCTGTCAGGTCCGCTTTCCTCGCGGATATCCATCATGCCGCCGCCGATCTCGTCGATCGCCTGTTCCCAACTGATCCGCTTCCATTCACCACCCTCTTTTTTCATCGGGTACTTCAGGCGGCGCTCGCCGTGGGCATGTTCGCGAACCGCGGCCCCTTTGGCGCAATGGGCGCCCAGGTTGAACGGGCTGTCCCAGCCGGGCTCTTGTCCAACCCAAACACCATTTTGGACTTCGGCAATCACGGTACACCCAACCGAACAGTGGGTGCAGACCGATTTCACGGTTTCAACTGCACTGGCAGCTGCCGATTGCGCATTGGCCTGGGTCACCGACCCGCCTGTAGCGGCGATAGCGGTCAGACCACCAATGGCCAGACCAGAACCGCGCAGAAACGCGCGACGGTCAACGGAACTATCCGCGACCTTGGAGAGGATACTTGTCCGCTGGGGGCGTCTCGCAACCCCGTTGGTCTTTTTCCTAAGCATTATAACCTCCCTTGCTACCCGTTAATTCGGGCTCGCTAGGTTAACAAAAATTCAGCAGGCGGTCGGGCGTCTCGCAACCAGTTGCCTGCAGTGAATAACGTCGCGCGGTGTTTAGAACCGCACGCTGTCAAGGTAAGCGCGGGTATGCGCCGTATCCTGCATCTTGTTCGATGACAGGTCGGGTTCTGCGGCTTCTGCCGTGCCCCCGGTGGTCGCAACAGCAACCGCAGCCAGCGGTGCCGTGGTTGCGGCCAGTTTTAGAAAGTCGCGGCGGCTGCTTGCCTCCTCGGTCTTTCTTGTCATGAGAAATCTCCCTCTCATTGGTGTGGACGGTGGCCCCGTCCGGCTGTGCAGGTCACTCTGCACTCATCCTGTTTCCTTCGGCCTCGATCTCCATGAAGACCCGGCCAACCGCGCCAACGGCGGCATAAAGAACCGAATTTTGCGCGGCCTCCAGATCCGAGAAGAAATGACCGCCCCAAGAGCCGATGTGTTTGTTAAAGAAAGTTTTCTGGTCTGTCAGACTGGCAGGTTCGCCAAAGCGGCCAACAATCAGCGCGCCCATCATCTCCATCAACGAGGCGATGTTGTCTTCGGGCTCATAGACGTTTTCAGCGCGGGTCATACCACGCACCGCCATGTCACGGCGCAGCGCCGCCAGTGGTTTTTCGTTCAAGAACCCAGTCAGATAATAACTGGCATAGGGCAGCAACTCGCCGCGTCCCAGACCAATGAAAAGCTTATTGAACTCGCTTTCCACTGCGGCCGGCTTGGACAAATGTGCCAGTTTGGCCAAGGCATTAATGGCAGTGCCCAACTCGCCTTCATCCCCGGTCAGTCCTGCGGTTTGCTCCAGTAGCATTTGATCCGGCGGGGTCGACAGCAATAGGCCCAGGAAATTATACAGATCCGCCCGCAGGCGATCTTCCTGCGTCACGGTAACCTGTGCGGTTTGGGCTGTCATTGGCATCTCCTGTGTCATGTCTTGGCCGTCGCGTCCTCGAACGCAAAACGCATCCGGCGCGGAGGGGTATAGGCGGGCATATCGTCCACATCGGATTGGTCCGGCACAAAGCCGGCATCCGCTGTCGCGAGGACATCAATGTGTTCTGGTTGTTCTGTGGGGATCTCTTCACCGGCGTCGGCCGCCGGAGCTTCGTCAAGCGCGTCCGCAGCGTCATCTGCGGTAAGGTCTACTGCTTCGGCCTCTTCTTCAGCAGCCTGGCGGGCCATCTCGTCCACATGCGCAGTCATACCTTTGCCGACTTGATAGGCAGTCTGAATGTTCTCAATTACACAAGAGGCATCGGTAAAATCCTCGCCGTAGTCGACCAAGCCGTCCACATTGGCCAGGACCGGATTGGTCAGCCAAAGCCGACGCAACGCACGGGTGCGGATGCGGGCGGGAATTGTCTCGGTCAGGAACACGGTGAAATCATCGCCTTCGCCCAGACTGTCCGGGTCGGGCAACTCCAGCTCGGCCAATAGCTCGGCGTCACTCTTGTCAGCCACTTCAGCGTCCCGCTGTTCTGCAAGCACTGCCAATTCGGCCTGCGCATCAGCGGCAAGCTCAGCCTCGACACCTGCCTTGCGGCGGGCCCAGAAATTGCCCCCGCTCATTGCAACCGTTCCTTTTTGGCCTTCACGGGCGAGCGGTAAACATCCGCCATCTGTGCAATCCGCGCATCGCCTATGCCGTCCTCGACCGCACCAATGTCCGTCTTGTCGCGGCGCCGTTTCTTGAAACGCTCTTCGTGATAGTGCTTTTGCGCAAAGTCCCGCACCCAGGCGATCAGCCCATCCGGCATCGGTACCTTCTCAACGATCTCTTCGCTGCTGTCCGCGTAATCCTGCGCCTCATAGGGCGAGGCAGTGACCAGGGTCACGTCAAGCGGATGCTCCCCCTCGTCGCTGTCACGCAGCACCACATAGACACAGGGAACTTCGGTGCTTAGCCCATGCAGATAGGCCTCGGCATCAGAGCCGTGCAGTTCAAGCGGCAGCGTCGCGGCGTGATAATCGCTAACCCCTGCATCGCTTTGCAACATTTGCCAGCTGGCATCGCCCGCTCCGGGCAAAACGGCAATCGCCTTCCAGGACCATTTGGCCCACCGGGTCACACCCGGCATGCGGCGCAGAACGATGCCCATCGGCATGACGTCGAATTTATCTGGATTGTGGATCACCCGTCGACGGCCCCGTTGAACTGAATTTCACTGTCAGGTTGCAGCAATCGAACCCTGTTTCCAAAGCTGGAAATTCAAGTTTTCCGGGAATTCGTCAGATCGGGACAAATTGGGTCGCCCGTTTTACTGTAGCGTAACGCCCCGGTCGTTTTGTCTATTTCGACTAAATCACTCAACAAATTGAAACCCGCCCGCAAATGCGAATCATCCCCAATGATTCGGCCATTCCCAGCCGATGGCTTGACCGTAAAACAGGTTTACGAGGGTACCGAATCGTGGCTAGTTTGAAGCCCGAACAGGGGTAAAACCGCCTCTTTCGCCAGCCTGTTTGCAAGCGAGGATTATATGGCTAAGCAACTGATTATATGTGATTGTTCAGGGTCACAACAGATTGACGCCACGGGTCTTTCGCAGGCCACGGGGATCAGCTGCTCAAAGCTGCACAGCGCACTTTGCACCACCGAGATCGAGGCAGCAGCCAAGGCCATTGCCGGGGGTGAGGCAACAATTTGTTGCACCCAAGAGCAGAGCCTTTTTGAGGAGCTGGCCGGTGAAATCGGCGCCCCAATGCCCCCCTGTCTGGACCTGCGGGACCGGGCTGGATGGACCAGTGATACAGGTCAAACACTACCCAAAATGTCCGCACTGATTGCCGAGGCCGGTCTTTCTGTCCCCGCAGCCAAAAGTTTGGATGTGGTCTCTGAAGGCCTGTGCCTGATCCTGGGACCCGCTGACGTTGCACTGTCTGCCGCAGAGAAACTTCAGGACATACTGGCCGTCACCGTTCTTCTGAACGACGAAACATCGCCGCCAATGACCCGGGCGTTTGAGACCGTGCGCGGAGACCTGAAACGGGCCTCGGGGGCGTTGGGCCAATTCGAAGTGACCCTTGACGCTTTTCAACAACTGGACCCGACTGGCCGACAGTGGAGCTGGAGCGCGCCACGTGATGGTGGCCAATCAAACTGCGACATCATTCTGGATCTGACCGGCGATGTCCCCCTGTTCCCGGCGCCAGAAAAACGCGAGGGCTATTTGCGGGCCGATCCAAAACATGCACCATCAGTCGCCGACGCAGTGCTGCAAGCCTCGCAACTGGTTGGAACATTTGAAAAACCACTGTTTATTCGCAACGAACCCCTGCTGTGCGCCCACTCGCGTGCAGGGCAGACGGGCTGCACCAATTGCCTGGACATCTGCCCCACCAGCGCCATCAGCCCCAATGGCGATCATGTCACAATTGACCCGATGATCTGTGCTGGCTGCGGCTCGTGCTCGTCGCTGTGCCCTTCTGGTGCGCTGACTTATGATGCCCCACCCACCGACAGCCTGATGCGCCGCATTCAGACGCTCGCCTCGACCTTTTTGACTGCAGGTGGCGCTGCGCCCCGGTTGCTGGTGGTGAATGACCATGGCGGCAAAATGATCAGCTATGCCGCACGCTTTGGTCGCGGGCTGCCCGCGGATGTTGTGCCGCTGGAGCTTGAGGCCCTGAATACCTTTGGCCATGCCGAAATCCTGGCGGCCCTTGCGGCGGGGTTTGCCTGGGTGGATATCCTGATGGCTCCCGGTGCTGAACAGGACGTACTGGACCGCGAATTGGCACTGGCCAATGCGATTGGTGGCGAGAAATCCGCACTGCTGGACCACTCTGATCCTGACGCCCTCAGTGATGCATTGTTTGGCGCGTTGGTTCCGGCTTCGCTGACGACACCAGTGCGCCCCATGGGCACTCGCCGCCAGATTACCCGTCAGGCAGCCAAGGCCCTGGCACCCGAAGGTCAGGTGCTGCCCCTGCCCGCAGACGTGCCATATGGAGCAGTCTTGGTCGATACCAGCGCCTGCAGCCTGTGCCTGTCCTGTGTCTCGCTGTGCCCCACCGGCGCCTTAGGAGACAACCCAGATTTGCCGCAGCTTCGGTTCCAAGAGGACGCCTGCCTGCAGTGCGGTCTCTGTGCCAATATCTGCCCTGAGGACGCAATCACCTATGAACCACGTTTGAACCTGGCTGACAGCGCCCTGTCACAGACCGTGTTGCATGAGGAAGAGCCATGCGCCTGCATCGAATGCGGTGCCCTATTCGGGGTGAAATCCACCGTCGACAAGATCATCGAGAAACTGGCCGGCAAACATGCCATGTTCCAGAATCCCCAGGCCGCGCGCATGATCCAGATGTGTGACAATTGCCGCGTCAATGCCCAACACCACCAGGTAAACTCGCCCTTTCAAGGCGGCGACCGACCAAAGGTGCGCACCACCGACGACTACCTCAGCAAGCGTCGCGATCACTGATGTTGCAATGGTGCGCCCAAATCAGCTGGCTCCAACCCGGCGACATAGGCAAGGATGGCCTCCAGCTGATCCAGTGTTATCTCGATGGGCACAATCGGCGGTGGCCGGTTTTGGGCAAAGGGCGCAGTCACCCCTTCGACCTGGGTAAAGGACGGATGCGGGTTGAGCACGTAAAAGGCCTGAAACCGGTCAGCCCAATTGCCCAGTGTCCGCAACACGAAAAAAGACGGTGTCGAACCGATGGCATTCATTCGCTCGGTCTGGGTCACAACATGGCAGCGTCCACACATCTGCCGCGACACTGCCCTTCCCTCGACTGCGTCTCCGGTAAACTGCAGATCAGCCACAACCGCGCCTGTATCCTGCGGCAGGGTAAACATCTGTACCTCATCCGGCGCATAGCTGGTGATGGTGCGTTGACCGACCTCGGAATCCAACCATTTGGTAAACCGCTGAACACCCGGATGCTGCGGCGCCAGAACCAACAGGTGCCAGGTCACATCCGACCCGGTGAAAACTGGCGTCCCATCAGGTCCAAGCGCAATGTCATGCATCTGGCCTGCAGACACAATCTGGACCCGCACCTGGGTCTTCAACGAGAACCGCGGCAGCAGATGTTTTAGAAAACCACTCTCGACCAGCTCAGCCGGTGCTGCCAATCGCACCAGCCTGTCATCCGCCCGTGCAATCGGGGCAAAACTCAGGCAGACATAAATTAGAACAATCAGACGGGTCATGCGAAACGGTAAAAACCCCAAGCCCTTTCGTCAAGCACCCCCACATCCCAAGGAGTAAGGCCCAAGTGTCTCTCACCCGTGAAACCGTCCTCGCCGCACTGAAAACCATCACTGATCCGATCAGCGGCACCGACATCGTCAGCGCTGGCGTCATGCGCGCCCTTACCGTCGAGGGGGCCGAAGTGCGTTTTGTCCTCGAAATTGATCCAGCCCAGGCCGATGCCTATAGCCCCGTGCGTGATGCCGCTGAACAGGTCGTCACAGTGCTTGCAGGCGTCGACAAGGTATCAGCTTTGCTAACCGGACATGCCGCCAAAACACCGCCGCCGGATCTGAAACCCTCCAAGCCAGCCCAGCCTGCGGGGCCACAAAAGATCCCCGGCGTCGATCGCATCATTGCGGTGGCCTCGGGCAAGGGCGGCGTTGGGAAATCCACCGTCTCGGCCAATCTGGCCTGCGCACTGGCCGCGCAGGGTCGTCGCGTCGGATTGCTGGATGCAGATGTCTACGGACCATCGCAACCCCGCATGCTGGGCATCTCGGGACGCCCGGCCAGTCCCGATGGCAAAACCATTCTGCCCATGCGCAACCACGGCGTCACCATGATGTCCATGGGGCTTATGACCAACGAAGATCAGGCCGTTGTCTGGCGGGGTCCGATGTTGATGGGGGCGCTGCAGCAGATGATGATGCAGGTGCAATGGGGCGCTCTGGATGTGCTTATCGTTGACCTGCCGCCGGGAACCGGTGACGTACAAATGACACTGGCGCAAAAGGCCGAAGTCGACGGCGCAATAGTGGTATCCACACCCCAGGACATCGCCTTGATTGACGCCCGTAAAGGCATCGACATGTTCAATCAGCTGCATGTGCCGATCCTCGGTATGATTGAAAACATGTCTACTCACATCTGTTCTAACTGTGGCCACGAAGAGCATCTCTTTGGCCACGGTGGCGTCGCCGCCGAGGCCGCCAAGCTCAACGTGCCGCTGCTGGCAGAAGTACCGCTTCACCTGGATATTCGACTGACGTCGGACGGTGGGGCGCCGATTGTGGTCAGCAAGCCCGACAGCCCGCAAGCGCAGGTGTTCCAGGACATCGCCCAGACATTGATTGAACGGGGCGCCGCATGAGCGAGGTCTCCTTTCCTCCATTATTGTCCGGCCACGCCGTCACTGGTCCCGAAGACCCGTTTGATACGGCCTGCAAAAAGGCAATCATCGGCTGCGATGCTGGGCTAGTCACCTACAATCTGGCCCCCGACAGCCTCCGAGCCGCACTGGTCTTCGCCCCCGAGGTCCCCCTGCGCCAGGCCATGGCAATGCTGCCCACCTGCGGCGTGGGTCTGCAGAACGCCCTTGGCGCGCTGGCCCCGCCCGAAGTGGCAGTGCATCTGGAATGGCAAGGGCAAATACGCGTCAACGGCGCACGCTGCGGCGGCCTTCGCTGCGCCGCCAGCAGCACCGACCCTGACACCATCCCCGACTGGCTGGTCGTCGGTCTGAACATTCCGCTCTGGCCCGCCTCACAGGACAGTGGCGATACCCCCGATGAGACCGCGCTCTATGCCGAAGGCTGCTCAGATGTCGAGGCCCCGGCGCTGCTGGAAAGCTGGGCCCGCCACAGTCTTCACTGGATCACCCGCTGGGAAGACGGCGACACCAAAGCCCTGCATACAGAATGGCGCGGTATTGCCCACGGCACCGGAGAAGACACAAGGCAAGCCGGGCTGTCCGGTACATTTCTGGGTATAGACGAAAACTTTGGCATGCTTTTGCGTGCTGGGGACACCACTCACCTGATCCCTCTTACGTCCCTACTGGAGACCCCCTAATGCAGCTCGCCCGTGCCATCCACCTTGATGAAAGTGACCAACGAGTCTTTGCCAGCCCGGCCCGTACCGGTGAATGGTGCATCTCGGGCGGCTTTGAATTTTCCAACTGGGGCGAGGCTGACCTGGTCGGCAAACCGCGCCAGGCATTTGCCAATGGCTGGATGGGCCTAGAGACTGCAGGCCGGGCGACTTTTGTCGCGGTCACCCAGATCGAACCGGACGAGATCGCCCGCCTGACCGATATGCTGGCCCAGCATTTTGTGGACGTGTACGGCGCACCAGACCGTGACGCAGCCCGGCCCGTCGCTGCCGAGGAACTGACCCAGATGCAGGCCCTCTGCGCCGATCACCCCACCAATACGCTCCTGACCCTCGCCCGCGAGCTCACCTCATCCGGTGTCAAAGAAAGCTACCGGATCATAGAGCCACCAGAGGCCGACCTGACCCAATTCGCCATTCACGCCGATATGAACTCCTGATGGATCCTTCATCTGGCTCCAAATATCCCGGGGGTATGGGGGCAGAGCCCCCGTAAAAAACCTATCCGGTCTCTCAATCTCGCCCGGCATTGAACACAAACAGCGTCTCTCCGCTGATCTGGTATCCGTCAATAAGCGCCTTGGCGCGATCCGACACCAACCAGGCCTCCAGTGTCTCTGCCAGGGCCTGTTTCACATGGGCATGTTTTTCAGGGTTCACCGGGATGAAGGCATACTGATTGAACAGAACCGGATCGCCAGCAAACAACAGTGCCAGATCTGCTTTGTTGCCAAAATTCAGCCAACTGGCCCGGTCCGCCATGATATAAGCATTCAACCCCGAAGCCGTGTTCAGCGCCGCCCCCATTCCAGCCCCAACAGAGGTATACCAACCGCCAAACCCTTCAGCGTCCAGACCGGCTGAGGACCAAAGGCTAAGCTCTTTCTTATGGGTCCCACTGTTGTCGCCACGGCTTACAAATACGGCCTTGGCCTCGGCAATCTTTTGCAAGGCTTCGGCTGCACTGCCCGCTGCCCCAACGCCTGCGGCGTCCGCCTTGGGGCCAATAAAGACAAAGTCATTGTACATGATTTCACGCCGGTGCGTCCCGTGACCAGCCGCCAGAAACGCCTCTTCCGCTGCTTTTGAGTGGACCAGAATTGCATCCACATCACCAGCTTCGCCCAGTTTTAGCGCCTGCCCTGTTCCCACCACCAGTAGCTGAACCTCAAGGCCCAGATCATCCTGAATAGCAGGCAACAACACATCCGACAGACCCGAGTTGTGGAACGAGGTGGTCACGGCCATCTTGATCTCTTGCGCGACGGAAGACGTGGCTAGCAGGACGGCAGCAGCCGTCGCAAACAAATTCAATTTCATTCGACAATATCCCCTCTCAGGAACGCGCGGCCCTGTTTGGTCTCGGGTTCGGCAAAGAAGACCTCTGCCGGTGAAAATTCCTGTATCGTACCATGCAGGACAAAAATGACCTCATCCGCCAATCGCTGCGCCTGCCCCATATTATGGGTCGACATGATCAGCCGGGTGCCATTCGCCGCGGCCCGGATCAGGATTTCTTCAATTTCGCGCGTGGCGCGGCCATCCAACGAGGCACAGGGCTCGTCCAGGAACAGCACTGCCGGATCGCGGATCAGGGCGCGCGCCAGGGCCAGCTTTTGCCGCTCCCCGCCGGACAGCAATGTGGCCTGTTGTTTCAGAGCGTGTCCCAGACCCACCTGCTCGGCCCAATTCTGCGCGCGCTGTCTGGCCTCGGCTTTTGCAACGCCAATCAGGTGCAGTGGATAGGCAATATTTTCAAGAACCGAGCGCCGCATCATCACCGGTGACTGGAACACAAACCCCTGCCGTTTCTGCGCCTCATCCGTTGAGCAGGCCCAATTCAGACTACCGCCATTCAGTCGGACAATTCCGTGCAACATCTTCAGCAACGTGGTTTTTCCGGCGCCGTTGGGACCAATCACCATGGTGACACCCTGCCCCTGCAGGATCAGATCAATGGGCCCGGCCAGCACCTTGCCTTTGCGGCGCACGATGGCCTGCTTTGCCTGAAGCGGGAACAATTGCATCACCAACGCCCCTCGCTCTCGGTGTGGCTCAGCCGGTGGATCAACAAGTTGACCGTAACCGCAAGGCCGATCAGCACAAAGCCAAGCGCCAAAGCCAAGGCAAATTCACCTTTGCCGGTTTCCAAGGCAATCGCCGTTGTCAGAACCCGTGTTGCATGGTCGATATTGCCACCCACGATCATAATCGCCCCAACCTCGCCAATGGCACGACCAAACCCCGCCAGCGCCGCGGTCAGCAGCGCCCTGCGTCCATCCCATAACAGCGCCTGAATGCGCTGAAATTGCGTGGTGTTCAAAGAGATCAGCAGGTCGTGATAATCGCCCCACAATTCCCGAAGCGATTGATGGGCAATCGAAGCAATCAACGGCACAATGATAATCACCTGGGCAATAATCATTGCACTTGGTGTAAACAGCAGCCCAAAAACCCCAAATGGCCCCGAGCGGGACAAAAAGACATAGACCACCAGACCAACGACAACCGGCGGCAGGCCCATCAATGCGTTCAGCACGGCAATTGTCGGGCGGCGCAACCTAAACCGGCGCACGACCAGCAGCGCCGCAAAGGGCAGCGCGATTGCCGAGGCAATCAGCAAAGCAGTGAACGTTACCTGCAGCGACCGCAGACTGATCTCTACCAGATCAGCATCCAAAGTCGCCAGTAGCCAAAAAGCCTGTGTCAATCCGCCCCACAAGTCAGACATAGAATATAGATCTCTCCTGCAGGGCCATGGTTTTCGACACCGTAGCACGGGTGTTGCCAGATCCAAATCACAGCTGCAGACCTAGAAATAGGCAAAAACGACCGGCGGTCCCGAAAAGGACAGATTGTCCGTCAAAAAATGTCCGTGAACAGGCAGCGGGTCACATTGTTCCCAGATCAAATAGCCAGCTGGTGCTCAAACTTCTCAGCCTTTCACCCAGCAGGCGCCATTTAATGCCGCGCCGAAACAACCTGCTTGGACAATCGAACCACTATTTTGCCATCCAAGCGGTGCACTTCTGCCTCACCCGGTGGCCGGTCCGCAAGCATCTCAGGTGGCAGGTCGCCACATTGTTCTGGATGCACTTCACAAGTGATGACTGATCGACCAGTCAGATAGGCTAAGCGCAATCGCAGCCCCCGCGGGTTCTGGATTCCAGAGCGATCGGCATTCAACAGTGATTTGTAAGTTCCAGTCACATACACCGGTTCATGTCCTGAACCTATACTTGCGGCCATGGCGCGGGTCTCTTTTTGCCAGGCCCCATAGATCAGTGACTGTTGAAACGTTCCGGCTGCATAGGCCATCACAAAGAAAATCAGCACATTACGGCTTAGCCGTTCGCGCAACCCGCCTTTTTCACACAGTTGAAGGACCAATAGGACCAGTAACACAGCATACATGGCCCAGGCGAAACCGATGACACGCACAGGCAGTGAAATTCCAGATTTCACTGTTTGCAGAAAGATCAGCCCCAACCCGGCAGAAATTCCGCACAGGATATAGCCGACACGCAAGGGGTCCCGTCTGCCACAGACCACAACAGCCGTAGCCATCAAGGCCAGATGCGCCAGTGTCATTGGGAAATATCCAAACCCCAGAACACGCCCGCTTTCATACAAAAACGTACCAATCTGCTTGGCGTTTTCCAGTACTGACGCCAGATCATGCGCCGGTGTGGCATTGCGCCAAGGTGCCATAGGTACACCAAAGATGCCGTGTTCGAAGGAGTTGAGCGTATAAATCACCAACATCCCCAGCGCAAAACTGGCAATAAACACAGTCATCAAACTACCAAGATCACGAAGCGATCGCTGGGTATCCGCGCGGCTCAGGCAAAGAGCTAACAAAAAGAGCGGGTATGTCGTGTAGGTCAGCAATGTGAGCGGCACGAACACCACCAGTAACCTACGTGCGGTGCTCTCGGTAACCCGAGTGGAGATCCATGCATACAGTGCAACCAACCCCATCCCGGGCATCAAGGTGTTGAACCAAAGTGAAATCAGCAGGGCCGATGGCACCAGCGTCACCAGCAGCGCCAGGGCAACACGATGCCAAAGCTCGGCTTTGTTGCTCAAAGCAAGGTTTGCCAGACAGGCCGCAAAGACAGCCCAGAAAAACTGATAGGCCAGATAGCTAAGCCAGGATGGCGTCACCACCCCACGAAAGTGCCACAGATAATTGAGCCAGCGCCCCTCATATAGGGTTTTGGTATAATACCAACTCGGCTCGGCCAATAAGGCGGCAAAGTCATCGTGCCGCACCATTGGGTCCAGCACCTGCAACCCGGACGCCAGCAACAAACCAAGACAGGTCAGCACAATTGTAGCCGTCAAAACTGAGATGTGACCTAGGCGACCGCCGACAACAGCAAGAGGCGCATCGCTCATCCATTTGCCTTTCGGGCCCTATTCGTCAAATATGCGGCGCGCACCTGGGCAAATTTTGTCACCAAACCGCGCGGCATCAAGGACACAATTCCCCGGCGCATTCGCCAGCCCAAGCTCCCAGCCAAAGGCACTTTTTGCCCGACCGGGATTTCACAAGCTATCACCTCGGCTGGGAGCCCATCGCGGCCCGCTGCATTGGCATAAAGCACTGTATTGTAACGATACCAGGGTTCGACACCGGCAGTGCCTTTGAGTTGAGGGCGGACACAATCAAACGGAGTGTATCCGTGAGACGCAAACAGATCCTGCCAAAACGACAGTGGTTTTTCGTTGATATGAAATTCGCCGCCTTGTCCAGGAACCGCGGCTGAAAACAACACCCTGTCGGCATGCCGGGTTAGGCTTTCCACCAGCGCCTTAGACGCGTTCTCGGCTAAATGCTCGCCAACTTCCAGACTTTGGGCCAGATCGAACCGGCGACCCAGATCTACAGTTTTGGTCAGGTCGGCGGCATGGAATTTGTCTTTGGGCACTGCCAATCGATCCCGGTCGACATAATCGCCATCCACTGCCGCCACATCAAGCACGCCAGCCTTGGTCCACTCGTCCGTCCAGACACCACGCCCTGACCCCAGATCCACCACACTTTTTGCGTTCAGCCAAGGCTGCACTACACTTATCATCGCCTGTGCCGATGTGCGGGCGCCAGCGTCAATGTAGTCATAAAACTGGTTAGAATATATATGAGGCATCTCCCGCCCTTTCCTTTGTTCGTCTGCTTCTGCAAAAACCCAGATGCGGAAAATGAGGTAATTCTGTATTGGTAAAACGATGGCCACGACACTTGCCGAAACAGCTTCAGGCCAGCCCAGTGCCGGACCCAAGGCTCCGGTAATGCCCGCAGACACCAGATACCCCAGCCCAATCGTACACGAGAACCGAACAATTTGGTCCGGTCGCCCCAATGGCTTTCGAAACGTCCACCAGGTTTGCCCGACATACTGGATCGAGACGGCGATCAGAAAAGCCAGGAAGTTTGCCCAAGCCTGATCTAACGACAGGGCCAGGAAAAGCAGATAAATGGACACGTATAGCCCAGCGACAACCGTTCCCACGGTCGCAAATCGCAGGAACTGGGCCTGTGCTGCACTGATCATGATGCTTTTGAGGTGCTGGAGGGCTCAGTCACCACGCTGGTGACAACCGGATCTGATCCTTGTTGCAATTGCGTTGGCACACCTGTCTCCTGAGACAGGAAGTACAACGGCCGCTGCTTGCTCTCCATGTATAGACGGCCAACGTATTCGCCCAGGATCCCAAGTGTCAGCAGTTGGATACCCGAGAAGAACGAAATCGCCAGCAACATTGATGCCCAACCAGGCGCAGTATTGAACATCACCAGAGACCCAAACACATAGACTGACATGAACACTGTCACCAGCAGACTGACAAACGACAGGCGTGTGGCTATTTTCAACGGTTTGGTCGAAAACCCCGTGAGTGCATCGGTGGCAAATCGCAGCATGGCCCGGAATGGGTATTTGGTTACACCTGCCACCCTGGCATCTCGGACATATTCCAGCCCGACCTGACGATAGCCAGCCCAGGCGAACATACCACGAATAAATCTGGACCGTTCCGGCATACCCAAAACAGCATCCAGAGAGCGACGGCTTACCAATCGAAAATCACCTGTATCTTTCGGAATGGCCACATCCGACAAGACATTCAGGAACCGATAGAAAAGATGGGCGGTCAGCCTTTTGAACAGGGTCTCGCCCTTGCGTTCAGCGCGACGGCCGTAGACCACGTCATAACCGCGATCCATCATTGCCATCATATCCGGAAGAATCTCGGGTGGATCTTGCAGATCCGCGTCCAGCATGAAGATACGTTCACCACGCGCCGCTTCCAGCCCGGCGGTCAGCGCCACCTGATGACCACGGTTGGCCGACAGACGCAGCCCGCGCAATTGCGGCACCTGCGCGCTGGCCACTTCCATGGCCGCCCAGGTTTCATCATCTGAGCCGTCATCCACCAGGATGATTTCGGCCCTATCTGCCCAAGGTGCAATCGCCTGTGCCAGCCGCTCAACCAGCAGCGGGATCGACTCATCCTCGTTAAAGCAGGGTACAACAACGGAAAGGTACACCTTACACGTCCCCACATTTGTTTTGTTTACTCGATGGCGCAGATACTGACCCATTGCATGGCATCACGCCAACATTTGCCGGATGGTCCGGCATTGTCGGACACAATGGTTAACGGCTTGTGTGGTTTCAGCCACAAACTATGGCATTGACGTGGCAATGATGCCCTAAGTGCCACTATTCGACCTTTTTTGACGAGTTAATCGCAGATTCGACAGGAATCAGCAGCAGCCCGGTGCCAAGCGTCACACAAATTAGACCAGATCGCCGCGTTGCCAAACCTTCTCGATCTGCAGCGCTTCGTTCAGGTGCAAGACATCGGCCTGTCGGCCCTCGGCTAAAGTCCCTATATCGCTTGCCCCAATCAATGCGGCAGGAAACTCGCAGGCCATAGCAAGCGCCATTTCCAGAGAGACCCCGCACATTTCAACAAGGTTTCCAACTGCGGTTGCCAATTCCAGATGCGCCCCGGCTAGGGTGCCATCCGCAAGGGTCAGCCGATTGCCACTGCGGTGAATGTCACGTCCGTTCAAGGTAAAACACTCAGTGTCAGCCCCGGCGGTGGCCATGGCGTCACTCACCAGAAAGATCTGCCCTGGTCCCTGCTTGGCGCGCAGCGCCAGTGACATACTGGTGGGATGCACATGAACACCGTCGGCAATCAGACCGGCAGACAAAGCACCCAGCGCAAGCGCCGCGCCCACAGTGCCAGGTTCGCGCCCGTTGATCTGACTTTGGGCGTTGAACAAATGGGTGACACAGCGTGCACCAGCCTGGACCGCTGCCTTGCAAGTGTCAAAATCCGCCTCTGTGTGACCCAGAGACACCAAGATACCGGCGGCGCTCAGCGCCGTGATCTGATCATTGCTGACGTTTTCAGGCGCAACAGTGATCTTTAAGACCGGTATCCGTTTTGCCGCATCCAGCAATACAACCATATCCGCATCGCTCATGCGCCGGATCAAGCCTGCATCATGTGCGCCTTTGCGGGCCTTTGACAAATGTGGCCCCTCAAGATGAAGCCCCAAAATCCCCGGCACGCCGTCTGCCAATGCTGCCTCGACCGCCTTAATGGATGCAGATAAATGACTTGGAGTATCGGTGATTAAGGTGGGCAGAATTGAAGTAGCCCCAATGCGGGCATGGGCCTGCGCAATTCTGCGCAAAGTAGCCACATCCTGCTGATCATTCAGCATCACCCCACCGCCACCATTGACCTGCAGGTCAACAAATCCGGGCACCAGGTAGCCACCATCCAGATCTACTACATGGGCGTCAGAGGGAACCTGCTGGTTCGACACTATGCCCTCGATATGCGCCCCGCGCAGCAGCAGCACTTTGTCTTGGCAAAACCGCCCGCCCTCTAGAACCAAGGCGCCCTTCAGTGCTGTCAGCTGTTGGCTCATACCGTTTCCGTAACTTTCTTCAGATGTCGGGGCGCATCGGGATCTACCCCACGCGAAGTGGCAAAGGCCTCGACCATTGAATAGAACGAGACGATCAGGCTCAGCGGGTCGGCCAATCCATGATCCGTTCGGATGTGGTCAATACAGGTGGCGCCCTGCACCTTGGTGGTGGTGGCAAAAACCCGTGCGCCTTTGGCGGCCATTTGATCAGAAACCTCAGCAAGCGCGTTTTCAGCCGCATCACCTGCCGCAAACCCCAGCACCGGGAACCGCTCACCCACAATCGACACTGGCCCGTGCAGCACCTCAGCCGAGGAATAGCTTTCCGCGTGTAGCTGACAGGTCTCTTTGAACTTCAACGCGGCTTCGTTTGACACCGCCAGAACCGGCCCCCGCCCCAAAGTGAACAAGGATTGCTGCACCCCTATGGCGTCCCGCACTTCGGGCCAGTCGATCCTTGCCGCAGATGCCAGCTGCTCTGGCAGCGCCCGGATCGCCGCAAGCAACGCCCTGTCTTGACGCCATTCGGCCAGCAGCCACAATCCGGCAACCGCCGAGGTGACAAAAGTCTTGGTTGCTGCAACGCTCAGCTCGGGGCCAGCCTGAATATCGATAGAATGGGCGCTGACTTTCGCCAGGGGTGAGCGCGCCTCGTTGGTCAGCGCCACGGTCAAGGCGCCGTCCCGGCCGGCGTTGCGTGCCATCGCGACAATGTCCGGGCTTTGCCCCGATTGTGACACCGCCAGGCCTAACCCTTTGCTCAGTTTCAGCGGGGCATCATAAACCGAGGCGACCGATGGCCCAACCGAGGCCACCGGCACCCCCAGCAACAATTCCGAGACGTATTTCGTATAGGTGCACACATGGTCCGACGATCCGCGTGCAACAGTCATGATAAACGCCGGGTCCCGATCCCGCACTGCGCTTGCAACCCGCGCGATGTCCACTGCGCCCTCGGTCAGCAGCCGCTCGACGGCCTCGGGGATCTCATCGATCTCGCGGCGCATTTTGGTGCTCTGGATCATACTGTTAGCTCCTATTGGTCGGCGAGCCGCAACTCAGCCACAAAGTCATATGCATCGCCACGGTAGATAGAACGGGTGAATTCGACCACGCGTCGGTTGGGCAGATACGAGGTGCGCGAGATGCGCAAACCGGCAGCGCCCGGTTCCACACCCAGCAAGTCGGCATCCTCATCCGTCAAGTTCACAGCCGAAATCCGCTGCAGGGCACGCACAGGACGGTTTCCACCGGCCTCCAGAACCGCATACAACGACGTTTCCACCTGCAAGGGGTTGGGCAATATATCGATCGGTAACGAGGCCCGCTCGATCGCCATGGGGCGGTTATCGGCCCGGCGCAGGCGTTCGACCCGCGCCACCGATTCACCCGAGGACAAGGCCAACACCATCACCTCTTCGGGGGATGCCATGTGAATGCCACGCCCCAGCCACTCACTGGACGAACTCAACCCGCGCCGAAGCATATCCTCGGTAAAGGATGTCAGCAGCGACAGTGTTTGTTCCACCCGTGGAGGTGCATCGGAAACGAAGCTGCCGGACCCCTGACGCTGAACAACAATGCCGCGATCCACCAAATCCTGCATCGCACGACGCACAGTCACGCGCGACAGACCAGTCAAACTGGCAATTTCCCGTTCGGCCGGCAGTGGAGCGCTTTTGGGCAACATTCCATCGCGAATAGCCACCTCGATCCTAGAGCGCAGGCGGACATACCGGGGGCCGGTCACGTCATCCAGCCACTCTCCGGGCTTAAAGAGTTCATCAGCTGTCATGTTTGCTCCTGCCGGATCTGCACCGCAAAGCGACGCGCCAATTCCAACGCCCCGTCCAAAGCCTCACCCTGAGGGTCAACCAGGCTGGCCGCAATTTCCGGTGGCAGGAAATCCGCGTAATGCGCTGCAACGCCACCAATCCCACATACAGGCTCGTCCGGTTCACGGCCCAGCGCCGCCAATGCCTTGCAGATATAATCCGCGCCGGCCTCCATCAAAACGCGCCCCGTGACATCACCAGTTTTTGCGGCCTGCACCACGCGCGGTGCATAAACACCATAATCGGCGGGCTGTGCCGCAATGGTAAATCTCACGATCCGAGCTACATCATGCTGGAACTCACTCAAGCAGGACTCAACCAGATCGCTGGTATCCTCCAGCCCATCCAGCACCAACAGTGCCCGGCGCAGCAGCCCCCGGCCCAGCCAACTCCCCGAGGCTTCGTCCCCAAGAACAGGGCCGTAACCGCCGATGAAAGCAATATTACCTTGCGATTGCCGCGCCAAAAATGAACCGGTTCCAATACCGATCAA
Organism: Parasedimentitalea marina; assembly: GCF_004006175.1. Classification (GTDB taxonomy): domain Bacteria; phylum Pseudomonadota; class Alphaproteobacteria; order Rhodobacterales; family Rhodobacteraceae; genus Parasedimentitalea; species Parasedimentitalea marina. The sequence continues at coordinate 744,208 of NZ_CP033219.1, read as the reverse complement.
GCTGCCGGATCGCGCGCCCAGCGCACCAATCACTGCCGCATGGCGGTCATCCTCGATCAGCGCATGGCGCGATGGCAACCCCTCAGCAACAGAGCGCGCGACGGCGCCATCCACCACTCCGGCAAGCCCCGCATACAACGGAATATCAACCAATTGCCGCACATCCAGGCCAGCCTTTGAACACAACTCAGCCAAACCATCCCGCATCGTTTCCAATGCAGTTTCATAATCGGAAAATACATTTGCGCTGCCGCGCCTGACCGAAACCACGCCGGTAGGCGTCTTCAGGGCAAGGCGGCACGAGGTGCCGCCGCCATCAATGGCAATACAAAAGGTGTGCTGCGAGTCAGTCATTCGATACCTATACAATACCTTTAACCCAAATGAAAGACCCATACCCAGCGCAATACGTCGGAAATCGCGGAAAACTCACCATTCATGAATAAATGGTAGACAAAAGGTATTGCATAGGTATTAAATAGTGCATCCGCAGGGGGAATCACATGAGCACGACCAGCTCTCGACAAACAGAAACGCTACATGGCAACGCCAAGGGCCTTGATCTGCAGCCAGACGGCGCGATTTTAGAGCAACTATTGGCAAGCCAGCTGCAGGCTTTGCAGGCGACCGCAAGCGCCGCGTCCGAACTTGCCGCTGCCGCCGGGTTAATGGTGCAATCCATTCGCGCGGGTGGTCGCCTTCACTATGCGGCAGCGGGTTCCTCTGCTTTGATGGGGCTGGCGGATGGCGCTGAAATTCCTGGCACCTTTGGACTGACCGCGGATCGCATCGCCATCCACATGGCCGGAGGCGTGCCACACGACGGCAAGATGCCTGGACATACCGAAGATGACACAGCCAGCGCTATCACCGCGGCAGCCGAAGTTAAGCCGGAAGACGCGGTCATCGCCATTTCCGCCAGTGGCTCCACCCCTTACCCACTCGCATTTGCCAAGGTAGCGCAAGACAACGGGGCCTCGGTGATTTGCATCGCCAACACGGCCAATGCACCTATGTTTGCCTATGCAGACGTCGCGATTCACCTGGACACACCGCCGGAACTGATTGCGGGGTCAACCAGACTGGGTGCCGCCACTGCGCAAAAGGCCACTTTGAACATGCTCTCTACTTTGATGGGTATCCGCTTGGGTCACGTCTTTGACGGGATGATGGTCAACGTTGTGGCCGACAACGACAAACTGCGCAGCCGCGCCGAAGGTATCGTCCGCCAGATCGCGGATGTGACGCCGACCCTCGCCGCCGAGTGCCTGCTACGGGCGCATGGCGCTGTAAAACCGGCCGTGATTATGGCGTCGGATACCCTGTCGCTGGAACAGGCGAACCAAATTCTTGACGAAACCAACGGAGACCTACGCGCCGCTTTGCGGCACTTACGACCTCGGCCACTGGGCTGAAAATCAATAATCTTGGGAGGACTATCAATGACACGTAAAATTCTTAGCTTGGCACTTTTGGGCTCAACTATTCTGGGCGGCGCTGCCGCCGCCGAAGTGACGCTGACAATCGAAAGCTGGCGCAATGATGACCTGACGCTGTGGCAGGACACAATCATTCCCGCGTTCGAGGCAGCTAACCCCGACATCAAAGTAAAATTTACCCCATCAGCCCCTGCCGAGTACAACGCGGTGCTGAATTCAAAACTGGACGCGGGCAGCGCCGGCGATCTGATCACCTGCCGCCCCTTTGACGCCTCGCTGGCCCTGTATGATGCCGGCCACCTGGCTGACCTGTCTGACCTTGATGGCATGTCCAACTTCTCCAGCGTTGCTAAATCTGCCTGGCAGACTGATGACGCTGCAGCCTCGTTCTGCATGCCGATGGCGTCGGTGATCCACGGCTTTATCTACAACAAAGACGCCTTTGCAGAATTGGGCCTGGAAATCCCGGAAACTGAAGCCGAGTTCTTTGCGGCGCTTGAGACGATCAAAGAAGACGGTAACTATATCCCGATGGCGATGGGCACCAACGACCAGTGGGAAGCCGCCACTATGGGTTATAACAACATTGGCCCGAACTACTGGAAAGGTGAAGAAGGCCGTCTGGCATTGATCGCAGGCGATCAAAAGCTGACCGATCCACAGTGGGTTGCACCCTACGAAGCGCTGGCCAAATGGGGCGAATATCTGGGCGATGGATATGAAGCGCAAACTTACCCGGACAGCCAGAACATCTTTACCCTGGGTCGCGCTGCGATCTATCCGGCAGGCAGCTGGGAAATCACTGGCTTCAACGCACAGGCCGATTTCGCCATGGGCGCATTCAAGCCACCTGTACAGGCATCGGGTGACACCTGCTATATCTCGGATCACACCGATATCGCATTGGGTATGAACGCAGCCTCTCCTAATGCCGAGGCCGCCAAAACCTTCCTTAACTGGATGGGCACATCCGAGTTCGCCTCGATCTATGCCAACGCGCTGCCTGGTTTCTTCTCGCTGTCGAACCACGATGTGGCGATGGAAGACCCGCTGGCACAAGAATTCGTCAGCTGGCGTGGCGAGTGTGAGTCCACCATCCGGTCGACCTATCAGGTTCTGTCACGCGGCACACCAAACCTGGAGAACGAGACCTGGGGCGCTTCGGTCGCCGCGATCAAAGGCAGCAAGTCAGCCACAGATCTGGGCATGGAACTGCAGGACGGTCTGGCCAGCTGGTACGCACCGCAGAAATAAGACCACTCACGCACCAAAGTTCCGGGCCCCTTGTTGGCCCGGAACATTCAACGGGAAGAGGCGAGCATGAAGATTTCAGGCATCAAATGGCACATCGTTATATTCTTGGCCCCTGCTGTGCTGGTCTACACAGCCATCATGATCGTCCCATTGTTCAACACATTGCGACTGGCCCTGTTCACCGAAGTCGATCAGGTTCGTCAGTTTGTCGGGTTGGACAATTTCCGCACTCTGTTTGGTAACCCTCATTGGTCGGAACAGTTTTGGAACGCCTTGGGCAATAACTTCTGGTTTTTCTTCATCCACATGATTGTGCAGAACCCGATTGGCATCGCCCTTGCTGCTATCTTGAGCCACCCTCGGCTGCGGTTTGCCGCGATCTATCGCACCGCGATCTTTGTGCCCACGATCCTGTCATTTGTCATCGTCGGCTTTGCCTGGAAACTGATCCTGTCACCCATTTGGGGCATCACCCCGGACATGCTGAATGCCGTCGGCCTGAAGTGGCTCTATGCGCCCTATCTGGGCAAAGAGGAATACGCGCTGACGACACTGGCGCTGATCTCAGTCTGGCAATTTGTCGGCATCCCGATGATGTTGATATACGCCGCCCTGCTGTCGATCCCCGAAGAGGTGCTCGAGGCCGGAGAAGTGGATGGGATCACCGGGTTCTCGGCCTTCTGGAAGATCAAACTACCACTGATCCTACCGTCAATCGGGATCATTTCGATCCTGACCTTTGTTGGCAATTTCAACGCCTTTGACCTGATCTATACCACCCAGGGCGCCCTTGCCGGCCCGGCCTTCTCAACCGATATTCTGGGCACCTTTATGTATCGCACGTTCTTTGGCTTCCAGCTGCAACTGGGGGATCCACACATGGGATCTGCCATCGCCAGCGGCATGTTTGGCATCATTCTGGTGGGTGTTTGTATCTACCTGTTTGGTATCCAGACCCGCCTACGCCGCTATCAGTTTTAAGGAGGCTCAAGATGTCTACAGCCCGCGCCAATCCGCTCAACAGCATGGCCGCCCATGTTGCGCTGATCACCTATACCCTTATTGCGTTGTTCCCGGTGTTTGTGATCCTGATCAACAGCTTCAAAACCCGCAAAGCGATCTTTCGCGACCCACTGGCCCTGCCCGATGGTGATACATTCACCATGATCGGCTATCAGACGGTGATGAAGCAGGGGGATTTCTTCCTCTACTTTCAGAACTCAATGATCGTCACCGTGGCCACATTGTTCTTTGTACTGCTGTTTGGCGCCATGGCCGCCTTTGCGCTGGCCGAATACCGGTTCAAGGGCAATTTGTTGATGGGCCTGTATCTGGCGCTAGGGATCATGATCCCGATCCGCATCGGCACCGTCGCCATCCTGGAGATGATGGTCAGCACTGGACTGGTCAACTCGCTATGGGCGCTGATCCTGGTCTACACAGCACAGGGCCTGCCACTGGCGGTGTTTATCCTGTCCGAGTTCATGCGGCAGGTCAGCGAAGACCTTAAGAATGCCGGCCGCATTGACGGGCTCAGCGAATATACCATTTTCTTCCGGCTGGTCCTGCCCCTGGTGCGCCCGGCGATGGCAACGGTGGCGGTGTTCAATATGATCCCGATCTGGAACGACCTGTGGTTCCCGCTGATCCTGGCCCCCGCTGAAGAGACCAAGACCCTGACACTGGGCAGCCAGGTATTCATCGGTCAGTTCGTCACCGACTGGAATGCGGTTCTGTCGGCCCTGTCGCTGGCGATCCTACCTGTGATGATCCTCTATGTGATCTTCTCACGCCAGTTGATCCGGGGTATCACGTCAGGAGCCGTCAAATGATCCGTGTTCTGATCGCCGGTCTTGGCAATATGGGCCTGTCCCATGCGCTGGCCCATCACAACCATCCGGACGCGCAGATTGTCGGGTTGGTCAACCGATCCGGCGTTGTCACCAACGCCGACTTGCAAGGCTATCCGGTATTCACCGATTTCCACAGCGCCCTGGCCGAGGCCAAACCGGACCTCGTGGTGATCGCCACCTACTCCGACAGCCACGCAAATTATGCTATTGCCGCGATGGAGGCAGGCGCGGATATCTTTGTCGAAAAACCCTTGGCCACAACCCTTGCCGATGCCCGCCGCGTGACGGCAAAGGCGGCCGAGCTGAACCGCAAACTGGTGGTCGGATACATCCTGCGCCACCATCCCTCGTGGATGCGGCTGATCACAGAGGCGCGCGGGTTGGGAGGGCCATTTGTGTTTCGGATGAACCTGAACCAGCAATCCAGCGGCGAGACCTGGGAAACCCACAAGGCACTGATGCAAACCACGTCGCCCATCGTGGACTGTGGCGTACATTATGTCGACGTCATGTGCCAGATCACCGATGCGAAACCCGTACGGGTCAATGGCATGGGCCTGCGTCTGTCTGATGAGATTGCCGAGGACATGTATAACTACGGCCAGTTTCAGGTGGTGTTCGATGATGGCTCGCTTGCCTGGTACGAGGCCGGCTGGGGCCCGATGATGTCTGAAACAGCCTTCTTTGTGAAAGACGTGATCTCACCCAACGGATCCGTTTCAATTACCGAAAAAGACAAATCCGGGTCCGATGATGTGGACGGCCATACCGCCGTCGGAGCCTTGCTGGTGCATCGCCCCGACGGTGACAGCCTCATCGATCTACCCGGAGAACCCGGCCATCAGCAACTATGCGATGCCGAACAGTCCTATGTTTTGCGTGCAATCTCGGAAAACATAGACCTGACCCGCCATATGAGTGACGCCGTTTCGTCGCTTGAAATCTGTTTGGCCGCCGACCAGAGCATTCGCTCGGGCCGCCCTGTTGACCTGACTGGATCCTGATCATGACCGCTCTTCTTCTTAGCAATGTCTGCAAATCTTTTGGCCAGGTCCAGGTGTTGAAAGACATCAACCTGCATGTCGAAGACGGCGAGTTCGTGGTCTTCGTCGGTCCCTCGGGCTGTGGAAAATCAACCCTGCTGCGAGTGATTTCCGGCCTCGAAGAGGCCACTTCGGGCGATATTGAGATCTGCGGCACCCTGGTCAATGACATCCCCCCTGCCAAACGTGGCATCGCCATGGTGTTCCAGTCCTATGCGCTGTACCCGCATTTGACGGTGCGCGACAACATGGCGCTGGCGCTGAAACAGGCCCGCATGCCCAAAGACGATATTGCCGGGCGAGTTGCCGAGGCCAGCCGGATGCTGTCGCTGGAAGATTACCTGGATCGGCGTCCCGCAGAACTGTCGGGTGGCCAGCGTCAGCGGGTCGCCATTGGCCGCGCCGTAGTGCGCGAGCCGGATCTGTTCTTGTTCGACGAACCCCTGTCGAACCTGGATGCGGCCCTGCGCATGAACACCCGGCTGGAAATCGCCCGGCTGCACCGCCAGCTTGGGGCCAGCATGATCTACGTCACCCATGATCAGGTCGAGGCAATGACATTGGCCGACAAAATCGTGGTGCTGCGCGATGGGCGCGTAGAACAGGTCGGCTCCCCGATGGAGATCTACAACAACCCCGCCAACCGCTTTGTCGCCGAATTTATCGGCTCGCCGTCGATGAATTTCGTTCCGGCGGAACAGCTGGGTGGTGCCCCCGGCAAACATATCGGCATTCGCCCCGAATACGCCCGGATCACCGATAATGGCCGCCTTCCGGGCACCGTCATTCATGTGGAAAAGCTGGGTGGTGACACCAATATCCTGATCGATCTGGGCGGTGGCCTATCCTTTACGTCACGTGAGTTCGGACAATACGACATTGCAATCGGTGATCGGGTCGCCATCGACTTTGATGATTCGAAGTGCCTGACTTTTGATTCCGATGGCCAGCGTGTATAGTGCCGATATTCGGGTCGGATTGATCAAAAAGCGCGTTTCATTTCACAAATACCCTGCATTTTCGCCATCTACAGGCTGAAATTGCAGCAAACTGTTTACTCTGGATGCCAATGAGTCCATTAGCACTCTCGTTAGACTTTCGTTAGCGCTAACTGATTTGATCTGCCGAGCAGCACAAAGGGTACAACGATGAGCGATATTTGGCAGCAACTTGCAGCACACCGCAGTCAAACAGCTGACACCTCTATTTTGTCGCTGTTCGATGACACCACCCGCTTTGATAGGTTTTCAGCTGAAACAGACGGGATGCTTCTCGACGTCTCGAAGACCAGTCTGGATGCCACTGCGATGGATCTTCTGGTTCAGCTGGCCCAAGGCGAAGATCTGGAAGCCAAGATCGCCGCAATGTTCCGCGGTGAAGCGATCAATACCACCGAGGATCGCGCTGTATTGCACACAGCCCTGCGCGCCCAGGCTGACACCCCAATTGAGGTTGATGGCGCCGATGTCCTGCCGGAAGTCCGTACCATCCGAAGTCAGATGGAACAGTTTGCAGAGGCGGTTCGCAACGGCGACATCCAGACGGCTGACGGCGGCCACTTTACCGATGTCGTCAACATCGGCATTGGCGGTTCGGACCTGGGTCCGGCGATGGCAACGCTGGCACTGACCCCCTATCACGATGGCCCCTGCTGCCATTTTGTCTCGAATGTAGACGGTGCCCATATCCACGACACGCTGGCCACTCTGGACCCCAGGCGGACATTGGTCATCATCGCCTCCAAAACATTCACCACGATTGAGACCATGACCAACGCTGAAACCGCGCTGGTCTGGCTGCGGGCCGCCCTGGGCGACAAGGCAGGAGACCATCTGGCAGCCGTTTCAACCGCGCACGACAAAACCGCCGCCTTGGGGATTGCCCCCGAACGGGTATTTGGGTTTGAGAACTGGGTTGGCGGACGGTATTCCCTGTGGGGCCCTGTGGGTCTGCCCATCATGCTGGCCATCGGATCTAAGAACTTCAAAGACTTCCTGCGTGGCGCAGATGCCATGGACAACCATTTCAAAACCGCACCCCTACACAAGAACCTGCCGGTTCTGCTGGGACTGGTTGGTATCTGGCACAACAATATCTGCGACTACGGCAGCCGCGCTGTCCTGCCCTATGACCAGCACCTGCAACGCCTGCCGGCCTATCTTCAACAGCTCGACATGGAGAGCAACGGCAAGCGGGTGGCGCAGGACGGCAGCACCCTGCCCCGCGCCTCGGGGCCGGTGGTCTGGGGCGAACCCGGCACCAACGGCCAGCATGCGTTTTACCAGTTACTGCACCAGGGCACGGCAGTTGTCCCCGCCGAATTCCTGATTGCCGCCGAGGCCCACGAGCCAGACCTGCGCCACCACCACGACCTGCTAAAGGCCAATTGCCTAGCCCAGTCCGAGGCGCTTATGCGCGGGCGTTCATTGGCCGAGGCCAGCGAGGTTGCCGCCAAGCGCGGCCTTACTGGCGCCGAGCAGGACCGCATGGCGGCGCATCTCAGCTTCCCAGGTGACCGCCCGTCGATCACCATCGCCTACCCCAAACTCACGCCCTTTGTGCTGGGTCAGACTATCGCCCTGTATGAGCACCGTGTGTTCACCGAAGGTACGATTTGGGGCCTCAACCCGTTCGACCAATGGGGGGTTGAGTTGGGCAAAGAACTTGCCGTCGCCTTGCTGCCTCTGGTCCAAGGAGCGCCCACCGACCACAAAGACGGCTCCACCAGCGGATTGCTGTCTAAATTGACCCCGCCCGCCGCCACCCAATCCTAACTTCAGCCACGAACGTCAGAGAGAACCATGGTTTCCCGAGTCATACCCGTCCAATCCTTTGATCTGGTGCTTTTCGGCGCTACCGGCGACCTTGCCCGGCGCAAAATTCTGCCCAGTCTGTTCCACCGCTTCCAACTGGGCCAATTCAGCGACAGCTCACGTATCATCGGCGCGTCCCGCAGTGACATGGACGTCGACAGTTTCCGCGAGCGGGTGGCCGAAGCCGTGCGTGAATTTGGCCAGCAGGACGAGGTGAACGACAAAGACATCGCTGCCTTTGTCACCCTGCTGGATTATGTGGCCATTGATGCCAAAGGCGATCGCGGCTGGGATGAGCTTGCCACGCACATGCGCCCGGACATGGTGCGCGCCTTCTATCTTTCGGTTGCGCCCAGCCTGTTTGGCGACATTGCAACGCGTCTGCGCAGTACCGGCATCGCCACAGATGACAGCCGCATTGTGGTGGAAAAGCCCTTTGGCCACGATCTGGCCAGTGCTCAGGCCTTGAACAAGGCACTGCGGGCCAACTTTGAGGAAAGTCAGATCTATCGGATCGACCATTATCTGGGCAAAGAAACTGTGCAGAACCTGATGGCGCTGCGCTTTGCCAACTCGCTGTTTGAACCCCTGTGGAATTCCTCGCATATCGATCACGTACAGATCACCGTTGCCGAAAGCATCGGGGTTGAAGGGCGCGGCGAATACTATGACCGCTCAGGCGCGATGCGCGACATGGTGCAAAACCACCTGATGCAGCTGCTGTGCCTGACCGCCATGGAACCGCCCGGCAACTTTACCCCGGACGCGGTGCGCAACGAGAAGGTCAAGGTGATCGAGGCGCTGGAACCGGTCGAGAACTCGGACATCGCCCGCGGCCAGTATCGCGGCCACGATGGTCAGGCCAGTTACCGCGATCATGCCGGAGATCCGGACAGCCAGACCGAAAGCTTCATCGCCATGAAGGTGCAGGTTGCCAATTGGCGGTGGGCCGGAACTCCGTTCTATCTGCGCACCGGCAAATGCCTGCGCGAGCGGGCATCAGAAATCGCGGTCTTCTTTCGCGATCCGCCGCATAACATCTTTCAGGGCAGTGACCCGGCCAAGGGCAATGTGCTGGTGATCCGCCTGCAACCCGACGAAGGCATCACCCTGCACACCACCATCAAGGACCCCGGTCCCGGTGGCATGCGCCTGACCCAGGCCGCGCTGGACATGACCTTTGCCGACAGCCTGCCCCATGATGAACGACCGCAAGATGCCTATGAACGGCTGATCATGGATGTGATCCGTGGCAACCAGACCCTGTTCATGCGCGGTGACGAAGTCGAGGCCGCCTGGGCCTGGGCCGATCCCATCATCGCAGGCTGGGACGGCACCCGGCATGCTCCGCTGCCCTATGATATCGGCAGCTCCGGGCCCGAAGACTCACTTCGGCTGCTGCATCGCGACGAACGTAGCTGGCGCAGTATCGGCAAATGATCCAAGGCACCCAACAGAAAAGCGGCACCCAATGACTTTGAATACAACTCTGGCCTCGGTCACCGAACGCATTATCAGCCGCAGCGCCCCCACCCGGCAGGCCTATCTTGGCCGGATGCGCGCGGCTCAAAGCAAAGGCCCGGCGCGGGCGCATCTCAGCTGTAGCGGACAGGCGCATGCCTATGCCGCTGCTGGCGCGGATCAGGACACCCTGGCCAAGGCCTCGACCGGTCACATTGGCATTATCACCGCTTACAACGATATGCTCTCGGCGCATCAACCGTTTGAGACCTACCCGCAGCTGATCCGCGATGCCGCGCGTGAGGCCGGCGGCACGGCGCAGGTTGCCGGCGGTGTTCCCGCCATGTGTGACGGCGTCACCCAGGGTGAGGCCGGCATGGAGCTGAGCCTGTTTTCGCGGGATACCATTGCCATGGCCACCGCCGTCGCACTGAGCCACAACACTTTTGACGCGGCGGTTTTTCTGGGCGTCTGTGACAAGATCGTACCGGGCCTGATTATCGGCGCCCAGGTCTTTGGCCACCTGCCCGCCGTGTTTCTGCCCGCAGGCCCCATGACCAGTGGCTTGGCCAACGACGACAAGGCCAAGATCCGCCAAAAATACGCTCTGGGTGAAGTCAGCCGCGAAGAGTTGTTAAAGGCAGAGATGGCCGCATACCACGGGCCGGGCACCTGCACATTTTATGGCACCGCCAATACCAACCAGATGCTGATGGAATTCATGGGGCTGCACCTGCCGGGTTCCAGCTTTGTCAATCCAAACACGCCGCTGCGTGATGCGCTGACCAAAGAGGGCGGCCGTCGTGCTCTGTCTCTCAGCGCTCTGGGCAATGCCTATACACCAGTTTGCGATATTCTGGACGAAAAGGCCTATGCCAACGGCATCGCCGGCCTGATGGCCACGGGCGGGTCGACCAACCTGTTGATTCACCTGATTGCCATGGCCCGTGCCGGTGGCATCATTCTGGACTGGCAGGACTTTGCGGAGCTGTCCGAAGTCGTGCCCCTGCTGGCGCGGGTTTACCCTAATGGGATGGCCGACGTGAACCACTTCCACGCCGCAGGTGGTCTGGGCTACATGATCGGTGAAATGCTCTCGGCTGGCCTGCTCCATCCGGATACCAAAACCGTCGCTGGCGACGGGCTGGTCAACTATACCACCGAACCCTTCTTAGGTGACGATGGTCTGACCTGGCGCAAGGGCACAGACACAAGCCTGAATGACAAAATTGTCCGCCCCGCCTCTGATCCCTTCCAGCCCACTGGCGGGCTAAGCCGCCTGACTGGCTCGCTTGGCACTGGTGTCATGAAAATTTCGGCCGTGGCTGAAGAGCACCGTATCGTCGAGGCTCCAGTTCGTGTCTTCCACGATCAGGACGAGGCCAAGGCGGCGTTCAAAGCCGGTGAATTTACCGGTGACACCATCATCGTGGTGCGGTTTCAGGGGCCCAAGGCCAATGGCATGCCCGAGCTGCACAGCCTGACGCCAATGCTGTCGATCCTGCAAGGTCGTGGCCACAAAGTGGCACTGGTAACGGATGGACGCATGTCCGGGGCCAGCGGCAAAATACCTGCCGCAATCCATGTGGTTCCCGAAGCGCTTGACGGCGGCCCAATCGCCTATATTCAGGACGGTGATATTCTGCGGGTCGATGCAATAGCCGGGACACTGGACATAGTGACCCCCGATGTCACCGACCGCGCACCTGCAACTGCGGACCTTTCGGCCAATGCCTATGGCATGGGACGCGAGCTGTTCTCCCCTTTCCGCCAGGCCGTCGGATCTGCCGACACCGGCGCCAGTGTATTTGGAGTATAAGATATGTCGATCTCCCCCCAGGCCGCCAGCGCCCGCAATCGCGAAATCTGCCGCATGGCCCCTATTATCCCGGTTCTGGTGGTGCATGACGTTGCCCATGCCCGCCCTTTGGCCGAAGCCCTGGTGCGTGGCGGTCTGCCCGCACTAGAAGTCACCCTGCGTACTCCAGTCGCTTTGGATGTGATCCGCGAAATGTCAAAGGTCGAGGGCGGCATTGTTGGTGCCGGCACCCTGATCACCCCGGATGATGTCACGGCAGCGGTCGAAGCCGGTGCACAATTCGGTGTCTCACCCGGGGCGACTGACAATCTGCTGGATGCCTGCGAAGACATTGGCTTGCCCATGCTGGCCGGCGCGGCCACCGCCAGCGAGGCAATGCGTCTGCTGGAACGTGGCTATGACATGCTAAAGTTTTTCCCAGCCGAGGCCTCAGGCGGGGTTCCTGCGCTAAAAGCCATCGGTGCACCACTACCACAGGTCTCGTTCTGTCCGACAGGTGGCGTCAGCCCATCCAATGCGGCCTCTTACCTGTCCCTCTCCAACGTTATCTGCGCGGGCGGCAGCTGGGTGGCGCCCAGTGATCTGGTCAACAATGGCGAATGGGGCAAAATCGAAGAACTAGCTCGCGCTGCCAGTCAACTGACGCGCTGATCAACAACACCCTTGAGCGGGTCATCTGCCTGGTCAAGGAACTCTTAATTCCTACGCCACGACGAGCAACTCTTGAACAAGCCTCGGCAGATCGGCGAAATCATCAAATGCCACTGCATGGTGCAGATCCTCAACCGCACATTTCCGGTAGCCTTCGGTGAACAGCAGAAACGGCACCCCGGCCCGATGCCCCGTCTCGGCGTCAACATCGCTGTCTCCGACATAGAGCTGCGGCCCCTCGCCCAGTGCGGCAAAAGCAGCATGCAGTGGCGCTGGGTCCGGTTTGTGTACCGGTAAACTGTCGCCGCCCCACATGGTATCAAAGTAATGATCCATCCCCAGATGCTCTAACACCAAACGACAGGGGCGGATTGGCTTATTAGTGCAAATCCCCAGGGTATGACCACCCGCCTTAAGCGCATCCAAAGCTGCCAAGACGCCGGGATAGGGCAATGTCAGGCCGACCGCATTGTCATAGCGCGCGATGAAATCGGCCAGCAAACGTGCTTGTTCACACTCGTCGATCCCCCGCGCACCGCGCATTTTTGTGACAAACACGGCAGCGCCGTTGCCAATAAAATCATGTGTCTGCGCAAGCGAGAGGCCCTCGTGCCCCTCTTGCTCCAGCACCTCGTTGGCGATGCCGTGAATATCCGGTGCGCTGTCAATCAGCGTTCCATCAAGGTCAAATACTATGCGCGCCATTGGGCACCCTTTCAAAAATCACTTGGTCCGTCCGGCCCCAGACAGAATATGCCAGCGCCGGAACAGCAAGCCCAAAAACGCGATTGCTCAGATAATCGCGCCACGCACCTTGGCCGAGACCCATTCGCTGACCACCACGGCCAGCAAGATCACCAACAGGATCAGACTGACCTGCGGCCAGGCCAGCGTATCCAGCGAGCCTTTTAGCTGCAAACCAATGCCTCCGGCGCCGACCAGTCCCAGAACCGTGGATTCACGCAGATTGATGTCCCAGCGGAACACCGCAATACCGGCAAAAGCAGGCATGATCTGCGGCAAGATCCCATAGGCCATCACTTGCCAGCGACTGGCACCGGTTGCGGTGATTGCCTCGACCTGTGTCTCATCAATCTCTTCGATCGCCTCATACAGCAGTTTGGCGCAGAACCCGATTGAGCGGATCGAGATAGCAATCAGCCCGGCAAACACACCTGGTCCAAGTATCTTGACCAGCAGCAGTGCCCAGATCAGCGAATTGATCGAGCGGCTGGAAACAATGATCAGCAGCGCAACAGGGCGCACGAACAGCGCCGAAGGGGTGGTGTTGCGTGCTGCCATAAAGGCCACTGGCACCGCCATCATCAGGGCCATCACAGTGCCCAAAGTGGCAATATTCAATGTATCCCACAGCGGCTCCCACAGTTTGTCCATATAGGACCAACGCGGCGGCACGGCACGGCCACCAATGTCTGCGGCAATACGTGGTGCATCCCAAAAGAACGGCCAGGTTGTCGCCGCCGATATCTGCTGCCAGCACCACATGAATACCGCAGTACCGACCATCCAGAGCGCCCAGATTTTCAGCTGAGTATTGCGATCACGCCGTTGCCAGACTTTCTGGCCATCAATTGTAGAAATAGCCATTACTGGACCCTCGCGCGGATAATGCCGGATAGGTACTCAAGCCCCATCACAACAACGATGATCACCAGCAGGATCGCCGCTGCGGTGTCGAATTCATATCGGTCAAACGCAGTGTTCAAGGTCGCGCCGATGCCCCCGGCCCCGACAATTCCCAACACTGCACTTTCGCGGAAATTGATATCCAGTCGATAGATCGACAGACCAATAAGACGCGGCACAACCTGTGGATGGACGCCGTAAACATAGCGCTGCAACCAGGATGCCCCAGTGGCACGCACAGCCTCGGCCTGGACCTTATCCATGTCCTCAATTTCTTCGGCCAGCAGTTTCGACAAAAAGCCGATCGTGGCAAAGCTAAGGGTCAGGAAGCCGGCCAATGGCCCAAATCCAAAGATCGCAACCAGTAAGATCGCCACCACGATCTCGTTCAGGGCACGAGACACCGCCACAATAGACCGGCACACCAGATAGACCGGCAGGATCGAGATATTGCGCGCCGCGCCCAGCCCAATCGGAATGGAGACCGCAATGCCCACAACAGTCGACGCCAGCGCCATCACGGCGCTTTCAATCATCCCGTCTTTGATTTCACCCGCGCGGGATATGAAGTCCGGATAAGCAAAGGCCATGACAAACTGCCAGCCCCGATCCAATCCGCGATAGACCCGCGACCAGTTCACATCAATCGAGTAAATCGCAAGGATCAGATAGATCACCGAGCCGATCAACAACGCCCAGCGCAACCCGGAAGAGCTGATAAGGGGAGGCTTTTTCCACGGCTTTCCCAGCCGTTCATCAAGTGCTGCGCTCATTATGCGGCATCCACTTCATCGTCTTCGTCGACTTTCTGAATGGTCTCTGACCAATCTTCGTCGCCATAAATTGTGGTCAGAACATCTTCGGTCAGGTCCGCGGGTGATCCGTCAAACACCATGGTGCCCAGCTTCAACCCGACAATCCGTGACACAAACATCTGCGCCAGGGCCACATCGTGAATGTTCACAATGGCCGCCAATTCGCGTTCTTCACACAACTCGACAATCAGCCGCATGATTTGGCGCGAGGTTTTTGGATCCAGTGACGCAGTGGGTTCATCCACCAACAACACCGATGGATTTTGGATCAGTGCACGACAGATGCCAACCCGCTGGCGTTGACCGCCAGACAGTTCATCTGCCCGCTTATCCGCCATTTCGACCAGACCAACCCGGTCCAGCAAGCGAAACGCCTCGTCCACGTCGCTTTGCGGGTATTTGCGCAGGAAACTGCGCCAGAACCCAACATAGCCCAACCGTCCGGACAGTACGTTTTCCATCACGGTCAGCCGTTCAACCAAAGCATATTCCTGGAAAATCATCCCCATGCGGCGACGCTCTTTGCGCAAGCCGCCTAGTCCCAAGCTGGTGAGCTCAACCCCGTCAAGCGTCACCGTTCCCGACGTCGGTTCGACAAGTCGGTTGATACAGCGGATCATAGTGGATTTCCCGGCTCCGGACGGGCCGATCAGGGCCAGAACCTGGCCCTTGGGCACATCCAGATCGACGGCGTTCAACGCCTTGTCGCCGGTTTTGTAGACTTTAGTTAGTTTTTCTAGACGCAGCATCAGGGCCTCGCAGTGGGCAAAAAGGCATACGCCCCGAAAGGTCGGGGCGCACCAAGATCAAGTTCAATCAACGGATTAGCTACAGGCGTAGCTTACACCGTTGGCAGTATCGATTTTACGAATCACGTCCCAGAACTCTTTATAGTTCATCTGCAGGAACTGGCCCTCGTTGGACTTCTCAAACTCTTCCTGCAAGGCGGTGCCTTCCCAATCAAAGCTAAAGAACGCGTCCTGGATCTGTGCCTGCAGCTCGGGTGTCAGGTTGTGTGCGGTGCCAAAGCCAGTGGTCGGGAAGGTCTGCGACTTATAGATCGACACAACATCATCGGCTTTCAGTTCACCCCGGCTGATCATCCGGTGCAGAACCGAGTTGGCAATCGAAGCTGCCATATAGTCCTGGTTGGCCACGCCCATGATCGAGTTATCGTGCTTGCCCGAATAGACCGGCTCAAAATCCCGATCGGGGATCATGTCATAGTCCCCTTTCAGAATAGCGCTGGGCGCTTTGAACCCTGAATTTGATGTCGGCGAGGTAAAGGCCAGCTGACCGCCTTTGATATCCTCGACTTTTTCAATGCCCGAGCCCGGATACGTAAGGATCTCCATCTCATAGCCGAAATTGCCGTCCAGCGACGCCATGATGGTGAACGGACGGAAGCCTGCACAGTTCACAGCCAATGGGTTAGAACCGGTGTTGAAGCCCGCAATGTGCAAACGACCCGAGCGCATCGCCTCGATCTGGGCAGCGTTAGACTGTACGGGGAAGAACTGAACCTTTTTGCCGGTCTTTGCGGCCAGGTGGTCCATGAACTCAGCCCAGACCGACACATAGACCGCCGGGTCTTCGACCGGGGTGTAGGTGAAAATCAATGTATCCGGATCAACCAGTTCGCTGGCATCGGTGGGAATATCTGCAACCAGATCCCCATCAACGTCACAGAAACGGTCATCCAGGGTTCCGCGTTCACAATCTGCCGCAGCAGCACCGGCTAATGTCATACCTGCAACAAATGCGGCGGTAGACATCAGTTTTGAAAAATCCAACATTTCCTTCTCCCTTTTTATTTTTAATTGGACAAAGCCTAGCGCCAAAAACTCATGCAGCAAGCATTTTGTTGGCGCAATCAGTCGCGATAGTCGAATTTCATTCATGGGGAATTGTGGAAATTTGTGGATTGTTCAATAGGTGAACTTTTTTGCGATTTTTGCGAGGCCGATGACATTGGACCGTTCGGTGGCACGAATACGTCTCAACCTTGCGCCAGATCAAAGAACCCAATGATAGACAAACGTTATGAAGGCGCCAACGCACAACCTTGGCTCACCGATGTCTCCTTTTGGCCTTTCTCTTCCTATGATCGCACACCGCTCAGCATTCCTGAAAAGGCTGCGGGCGCTGATGGGGATCTGTGCCCTCATACTGCAGATGCTGGCCCCTGTTGCGGCCCATTCTGCAAACTCGGGCGAGTGGATGGTCATCTGTGGCGCGGACGGGCCTGTGCTGATGCAGGTACAGCTGTCGGAAAATGACCCAACCCCCTGCCCAAAATGCGGCGAATGCAAAGCCTGCCAACTGGCCATCTCGACGGGTGGCATTCTACCTCTTTCACTGACATTGCGCGATCATCCCATGATCAAAACTGTGCATGGCCTGATTGACGGGGCGATCGCTGCCAACCCGGCGCAATTTTGGCATGAGAACCGCGGGCCTCCTTTAGTGCAGTCTTTGATTAGCGACAGCCTTTATCGTCTGTCTCATGCCGCAACCCTTAGCCAAGGAGATGCGCCATGGACGTAAGACGCGCAATTCCAAGCCTGGCAACTGCCACTGCTTATCTCTTCGCCACCTGTCTGTTCCTGTTTGCGTCATCGGTCCAGGCAGACGACCTGCCCTCTTTCCTGTCTGACATTCCCCCATCCGAACTGGCCCCCGGCGCTGATGCCTATGGCCCCGTCTCAAACGAGACCAGGGTCGCCCCGGTTCTAAAGGGTCGCGAGACCATTGCCTGGGCCTTTCTGACCTCTGATTTTGTTGGCACCACCGGGTACTCGGGCAAGCCCATTCACGTTGTCGCCGCCATCGACACGGATGCGGTTTTGACGGGTGTAAAACTGGTCAAACACTCAGAACCCATTATTCTGATTGGCATTCCAAACTCAAAAATGATCGCCCTGACCGAAGGGTACAAGGGTCTGGACCTAAAGGCCGAAGCTGCCACAGGTGGCGAGGCCCATGATCTTGATATCATTTCAGGTGCCACCGTAACCATCATGATCATCGACGACAGCCTTGTGCGTGCAGGCATCAAAGTGGCCCGCGCCTTGGGTCTGGGCGGTCTGGCACCGCACCTTGATCAAGGCCCAAAGCGTGAAATCGATATGACCCGGACACAGACCCATGATTGGGGCACACTGGCTGGGGACGGTTCGGTTCGGCGTTTGACGCTGGACATTGGTCAGATCAACGCCGCCTTTGAGGACACCGCCGATGCCCGCGCCGCAAAACGGCCTGAACCGGGGGAACCCGATGACACCTTCATCGACATGCACCTGGCACTGGTTTCGGTGCCGTCCATTGGCAAAAGCCTGCTGGGTGAGGCGGAATACAACAATCTGACCAAATGGCTGAAAGACGGCGAGCAGGCCATTCTGGTGCTTGGTCGCGGCGTCTATAGCTTCAAAGGGTCCGGGTATGTGCGCGGCGGTATCTTTGACCGCATTCAGCTGATCCAGGGCGATAACTCAGTCCGGTTCTTTGACAAGCAACAGCGCCGTCTGGGCGATCTGGCCACCAGCGACAGCCCCAGCTTTACTGAACTCGACATCTTCAAGATCCCTGCGGACGCCGAATTTGACCCCGCTGAACCGTTCCGCCTGCAATTGCTGGCCCAGCGTGCTGTTGGTGCTGTTGAGAAAACGTTCCTGACGTTTGACTTGGGATACAAATTGCCCGAACAATATCTGCTGCCAGTTGCCGCCCCCGTGGTGATCAACAGCGCTACTGACGAGGCCGCGGCCAAAACCGCGCTCTGGCAACGCATCTGGAAAGATAAAGCCGTTGAGATCGGCATCCTGGGTGCCATGCTCTTGGTCCTGACCGGCGTCTTCTTCTTCCAGTTTCAGGCGACCGCCAATGCCCGCGTATTCTACTGGTTCCGCATTGGCTACCTCAGCTTCACTCTTGTTTTCCTAGGTTGGTACGCAAACGCACAATTGTCCGTCGTCAACCTATTGGCCCTAGCCGGATCCCTGCGCAGCGGTTTCACCTGGGATGCCTTCCTGATGGATCCGCTGGTCTTCATCCAATGGTTCGCCATTGCCGCCGCTCTGCTGTTCTGGGGGCGTGGTGCATACTGTGGCTGGTTGTGCCCGTTTGGCGCGCTGCAAGAGCTGTTGAACAAGGCCGCGCGGGCGCTGAAGGTTCCGCAATGGACCCTGCCCTGGGGCCTGCACGAACGCCTGTGGCCGCTGAAGTACATGATCTTCCTTGGTCTGTTTGGTCTGTCGATGGTGTCTATGACACTTGCCGAGACCTACGCCGAGGTTGAACCGTTCAAGACCGCCATCATCCTGAAGTTCCTGCGCGACTGGCCCTTTGTCATCTTTGCCGTCTCACTGCTGATCGCCGGCCTGTTCATCGAACGCTTCTACTGTCGCTACTTATGCCCACTTGGTGGCGCCTTGGCGATCCCCGCCCGCATCCGCATGTTCGACTGGCTACGTCGCTACAAGGAATGTGGCAGCCCCTGTCAGACCTGTGCCAATGAATGCCCAGTTCAGGCCATCCATCCCACCGGAGAGATCAACCCAAACGAATGCGTCGACTGCATGCATTGCCAGGTTCTGTATCAATCCGAAACCAAATGCCCCGTGGTCATCAAGCAGCTTAAGCGCCGTGCAAAAACCGGCAGCGCTGATCTGAAGATGCCACTTGGACAGCCCCCGGCGAACCATCCAAACGCCAAAACTTCACCCGTTTCCTGAAGGAGGAATATTATGTCGGAACAAGACAAGACACTGAATGTCACCCGCCGCGGCCTATTGAGCGCGACAGCAACCGGAGCCGTCTTGGCCACAACCGGTGTTGGCGCAACTTTGATGTCCGCGAAAGAGGCCAGCGCTGCTGCCAAATCCGCGCTTGAGCCAGGTGAACTGGACGATTATTATGGCTTCTGGTCCTCAGGCCAGACCGGCGAATTGCGCATCATGGGTGTTCCATCCATGCGTGAATTCATGCGCGTTCCAGTGTTCAACCGCTGCTCGGCCACTGGCTGGGGTCAGACCAACGAATCCAAAAAAATCCTGACCGAGGGGTTGTTGCCGGAAACCAAAGCGTTCTTGGCTGCCAACGGCAAGGAAATGTACGACAACGGTGACCTTCACCACCCACACATGTCGTTCACCGATGGCGTCTATGACGGTCGCTTTATCTTTATGAACGACAAAGCAAACACCCGCGTAGCCCGTGTGCGCTGTGACGTGATGAAGTGCGACAAGATCATCGAGATCCCAAATGCCATGGACATCCACGGCATGCGTCCACAGAAGTACCCACGTACTGGTTACATCTTTGCCAACGGTGAGCACGAAGCACCACTGGTCAACGACGGCAAAATCCTGGACGAGCCTTCGGAGTACGTGAACATCTTTACCGCCATCGACGGCGACGAGATGGAAGTGTCCTGGCAGGTAATCGTATCGGGCAACTTGGACAACACTGACTGCGACTATCAAGGCAAATACGCAATCTCGACTTCTTACAACTCGGAAATGGGTATGAACCTGGCCGAGATGACCGAAGCAGAAATGGACCACGTTGTTGTCTTCAATCTGGCTGAAATCGAAGCAGGTATTGCTGCTGGCGATTACCAGGAACTGAACGGCGTTAAAGTTGTTGATGGCCGTAAAGGTCAGAACAAAAACTACACCCGTTACGTTCCGATCCCGAACTCGCCACACGGCGTGAACGCCGCTCCAGACAAAAAGCACATCATGATCAACGGTAAGCTGTCGCCAACCGTATCTGTCATCGACGTCGAAAAGCTGGACGCATTGTTCACAGACAACGCTGATGAACGCTCGTGCATTGTAGCAGAACCAGAGCTGGGCCTAGGTCCTCTCCACACTGCGTTCGACAACAAAGGCAACGCCTACACCACTCTGTTCCTGGACAGCCAGGTAGTGAAGTGGGACATCCAGAAAGCCATCGATCTATATGCTGGCAAGGATGTTGATCCAGTTCTCGACAAAGTCGATGTACATTACCAGCCAGGTCACAACTCGACCTCAATGGGTGAAACAGCTGACGCAGATGGTCAGTGGCTGATTTCGATGAACAAGTTCTCGAAAGACCGCTTCCTGAACGTTGGCCCGCTGAAACCAGAGAACGAGCAGTTGATCGACATCTCGGGTGACAAGATGAAGGTTGTCCATGATGGCCCAACCTTTGCCGAGCCACACGATAGCATCATTGTTCGCCGTGACATCGTGAATCCGGTCAACGTCTGGGACCGCAACGACCCAATGTGGGAAGATGCCCGCATTCAGGCGGCGGCTGATGGCATCGATCTGGAAGAAGGTGCCGAGGACATCATCCGCGACAAGGATGATTCAACCAAGGTTCGCGTCTACATGACCAGCCAGGCACCTATGTTCTCGATGGAGAAATTCACCGTCAATCAAGGTGACGAAGTGACCATCTACGTCACCAACCTAGATGACGTGGATGACGTGACCCACGGTCTGTGTATGGCCAACTTTGGTGTCGCCATGGAAATTGGCCCTATGGCAACCGCATCGGTTACCTTTGTCGCCGAACGTCCGGGTGTACACTGGTACTATTGCCAATGGTTCTGCCACGCGCTCCACATGGAGATGCGCGGTCGGATGATGGTTAACCCTCGCGAGGCTTAAGACATGCGCTGGCTCCTTCTCTTGATTGCACTGTTTTGTTCTCCGGCTGTGGCCGCTGATTGGGACGTTCCAAACCGGGCGGGAGCCATTGCAGAAACATTGGCGCAGGCGGCGGATGGTGACACCCTCCGCCTCGCCCCTGGCATTTACTCTGAAACACTGACGCTGGATCGACCTGTCACCTTAGATGGGCAAGGCCATGCTGAAATTAACGGCGGCGATGCAGGGACCGTGATTACTGTTACCGGAGCAGATGTCGCTATATCTGGGATCACGGTATCTGGATCCGGGTCGGACCATGAAACAATCGACAGCGGCATCAAGCTGACAAAGACAGCAACCGCCCCGATCGTGACAGGCAACACCCTAATTGGAAATCTATACGGTATCGACATACATGGTGCCCGCAATGCGCTGGTTGCAGGCAACCACATCGAAGGCCGCCAAGACCACAAGATGAACGCGCGCGGCAATGGCATCTATGTCTGGAACGCGCCCGGCACCATCGTCGAGGACAATACAGTCCGCTGGGGCCGCGACGGTATTTTTGTCAACAGTTCAAAGAAAAACATATTCCGAAACAACACCTTCCGGGACCTGCGCTTTGCCGTGCACTATATGTATGCCGACAACTCCGAGGTCTCGGGCAATGTGTCAATCGGCAACCACCTTGGCTATGCGATGATGTTCTCTACCCGGGTTCGGATCACGGATAACGTCTCCCTGAATGATCGCGACCACGGCGTGATGTTGAACTACGCCAACAAAAGCGTGATCACCGGCAATTACGTCAAGAACACTTCGGGGAAATGCACCTTTCTCTATAACTCACACAAGAATGATTTCAGCGGCAACTGGTTTGAAGGCTGTGGCATCGGCATTCATTTCACTGCCGGGTCCGACAACAACCGGATGGTCGGCAACAGCTTTGTCCGCAACCGGACCCAGGTGAAATACGTATCGACCAAATGGGTCGAATGGTCCGAGAACGGGCGTGGCAACTACTGGAGCGACTTTGCCGCCTTCGACGTCGACGGAAATGGGATCGCTGATGCGCCCTATCGCCCAAATGACAGTATGGATCACGTCTTGTGGACCCAGCCCGCAGCCAAACTATTGCTGGGCTCTCCAGCTGTACAATTGGTGCGCTGGTCGCAGTCCACCTTTCCCGCCCTGTTGCCGGGCGGTGTGATGGACAGCAACGCACTGATGGCCCCGGTTCGACCGGCGGCAAGCAAGAAGGTACTTCAGGATGGATGACAGCCTGACCATAAAATCGGTCTGCAAATTTCGCGGCGACACCCAGGTTTTGCGGGACGTTGTCCTGTCAATTGCCCCCGGTGAACGGCTGGCGCTTCTGGGCCACAATGGGGCCGGTAAATCGACCCTGATCAAGTCGATCCTGGGTCTGACACCGGTGCACGGCGGCAAGATCAGCATTTGCGGCGCAGTGCCCGGTTCCGCCGCCGCCCGCGCCGCCACCGCCTTTCTGCCTGAATCCGTCAGCTTTCACCCTGCCATCACCGGACGTGAGCAGCTGACATTGTTTGCCCGCCTGTCCGGGGCTGGCGCCGATGTGGTTGGACTGCTGGATCGTGTCGGCCTAAGCGACGCACTGGATCGCCGCATTGGCACCTATTCCAAAGGCATGCGGCAGCGATTGGGCCTGGCTCAGGTTTTGCTCGGCAAACCCAAACTGGCGCTGCTGGACGAACCCACCAGCGGGCTGGACCCGATCTCACGGCAGGACCTTTATGCTATCATCGACGAATTGGCGGCACAGGGCACCGCCGTTCTGATCGCCAGCCACGCCTTGACCGAGGTCGAGGCCCGCACCGACCGTATTGCCATCCTGCGCAAGGGTGTGAAAGTGGCCGACAATACGCTGGCTTCTCTGTCGCAACAGGCTGACCTGCCCACCCGAATGCGCATAACCGCCAAAAGCGATCAGATCGAACAACTGGCTGCCCATGTTGGCGGCAAACGCATCAATGGTGCCGCGCTGGAAATCACCTGCAGTGCTGACCAGAAGATGGAGCAGCTCCGCCGTATTGCCGCCCTGGGCGACGCCGTCGTCGACATCTCCATGACGCCCCCGCGACTGGAAGACCTGTACCGCCATTTCTCAAAGGAGGACGGTCAATGATGACCCCGCGCGCCCTTGCTATTGCTCAGACTGAACTGTTGATCCTGCGCCGCAATCGCTGGCTGTTCATGGCCACACTGATCATGGTGCTGTTTGCCCTGGCCCTGACGTTTGCGGGCAGTGCCCCGACCGGCAGTCTGGGCGTTGACATGCTGACCATATCAGTGGCGTCAATGACCACGTTGTCGGTATATCTGGCCCCCCTGCTGGGGCTGATGATGTCGTTTGATGCCATTTCCGGCGATGTCGACCGTGGCAGCCTGTCGCTGATGCTGTCCTATCCGCCCAGCCGGGGCGAAATCCTACTGGGCAAATTCCTGTCACATCTCGCGGCGCTGAGTTTTGCGATGATCATCGGGTTTGGCACCGCCGGAGCCCTGGCAACGTGGTCAGGTGGCGCTGGATCCGACAGCCTGCTGGCCCTGGCCCGGCTTATTGCCACATCAATCCTGTTGGGGGCAGTCTTCCTTGCGCTGGGGTACATGGTATCAGCCTTTGCTGGCAGTTCCACTGCTGCGGCCGGAATGTCCGCGGCGCTCTGGCTTATCTTTGTGGTGCTTTTTGATCTTGGATTACTGGGCGCTGTTGTCATGGATCAAAGTGGATATTTCACCCAGACGATATTTCCATGGGTGATGGTCGCCAATCCAGCTGATGCATTCCGTGTGTGGAATGTCGCTGCCTCGGATGCCGTGGCCCTCACCAGTGGCATGACCGGCGCGGCAAGCGCGCTTCCTGGCTGGGCTGCACCCGTTTCCCTGTTGCTGTGGCCAATCCTTGGATTGGCTCTGGCCCGCATTGCATTTGGACGCGTCGAACCATGAAGACAGCAGCCCTCATTCTGGCACTTCTTGCGCTGACCGCCTGCAAGGAAGACCAAGCCAAAGCTCCGCCGCCACCGGTTGAGCTGACCACCGCCGCGCTAAGCTTTTTCTGCCAGATGAACGTGCTGGAACATGGCGGGCCAAAGGGGCAGATCCACCTGGAGGGCTATCCGGCCCCGTTGTTCTTCGCCCAGGTCCGCGACCTTGTCGCCTATATGAAAAGCCCCGAGCGCGATGCCCGGATCACCGCGGTCTACGTCAGTGACATGGGCAAAGCCGCCGGTTGGAATGATTTGGGGCCCAATAACTGGATATTGGCCAAGGAGGCCCAGTTCATCATCGGTGCCAATGTGGCGGGCGGCATGGGCGCGCCCGAAATTGTCCCATTCGGCGACGAAGCCACGGCCGCGCCGTTTCTAGATAAATACGGCGGAACACTTCTGCCGTTCACCGCAATTCCAGATGAGGCCGCCCTGGCCCCCGTCGATCTGTCACAGTTTTTGGAAACCCCGTCATGACGCATTTGAACCGCCGCCGGTTTCTGACCATTTCAGCTGCCGCCTTTAGCCTGCCGATGCAGGCAGTGGCAGCCACCCCCGCCCGCTGGCGCGGCATTGCATTGGGCGCTCGGGCGACGCTTCAACTGGCCGGTTTGACCCAGACACAGGCCAATCCCATTTTCATGGCCGTCGAGAACGAGCTCTCCCGACTGGAGAGCATTTTCAGCCTGTACAGAGACACATCCGAAATCTCGCGATTGAATGCAACCGGACGGCTGGAAGCCCCCTCGCATGAACTGCTAGAGGTTCTTAGCATTTCAAACATGTTGAACACCGCCACAGGTGGTGCATTTGATCCTACGGTTCAGCCGCTGTGGCAGGCCACTGTAACGACGGAGAATACAAGCCCTGTAACCGGGTGGCGCTATCTTGATTTTAACAGCCAACGGGTTGAATTCACCCCTCCAAAGGCGGCCACCATGGGCCTGACGCTGAACGGAATTGCCCAGGGCTACATCACCGATAAAATTGCCCACCTTCTTCGCAGGAAAGGCTTAACCGACGTTCTGGTGGATTTCGGCGAAATCATGGCCAACGGTCAACGCAGCACCGGCCAGATCTGGCGCGTCGGCATTGAAACGCCCAGCGGTCAACGGGTGAAGCAAATGACCCTGACCAACCGCGCGCTGGCCAGTTCTGCGCCTGTTATGCCCCTGGGTGACAGCACTCAACCAAACCCGCATATCTTCCCGCCAACCGCTACTCATCACTTGCAACAGGCCTTTGTCTCCGTATCGGCCCCAACAGCCGCTATTGCCGATGGTCTTTCGACAGCTTGCTGCCTGCTTTCGGACCAGCACATTCAAGCTGCGCTGGACCAGATCCCCGGCACCCGGATCGAAGCCTTGCAGCCCCTGACCTGATGCCTCGCGACCACCTTAACCGGTGGTCGCAGAACTGTTTTCTATTGCGCACACTCAATAAGAAGCGTGCCAGACGCGGTGTTTGAGATCGGAATGTGGTAGTTCCGCGTAATCTGTGTCACGTCGTCGCCCAGCGCCCCTCGCATCATCATCCACATCAGGAATTCCGTGCCCTGTGCGCCGGCCTTTTCAACCAGTTCATGCCTGGTAATCTTGGTCAGCACTTCGGGATTATGAACGATGTTATCAAGGCAATACTTATCGAAGTCCTTGTTGATGAAACCGGCACGTTCACCTTCCAGCTGATGGCTTAAACCGCCAGTGCCAAGCACAACAACTTTCAGATCTTCGGGGAAGCTTTCAATGCCTTTGCGCAGGGCCTTACCGAAGTCCAGCGCACGTTTCAGCGTTGGGATCGGGTGCTGCACGGTGTTGGCCGAAATCGGAATTGCCCGTGGCATATCCGGGTTATGAGGTGCGCCCGGCCAGAACAATTGCATCGGCACAACAAAACCGTGATCGACCGCCAGCTCCTGACAGGATGTGATGTCGAATTCGTCGGCGACCATGCTCTCAATAATGTGCCAACTCAACTCAGGGTGACCGGGGAACGGATCCAGCGACGGCAGCCCCCAGCCTTCGTCCTCGTTGCGATATTCATGCGCAGCACCAATGGCGAATGTCGGCATCTGATCCAGGAAAAAGCCCAAACCATGGTCGTTGTAGATGTTTATCACTACGTCCGGCTTGTTCTCACCGATCCACTTGTGAATCTTGGTGTAGCCGTCAAAAAACGGCTTCCAATAGGGATCTTCATGCAGTTCATTCTTGACTGCGTGGCCCACGGCCGGAATGTGCGAGGTTGTGATACCACCGAGAATTTTTGCCATTTTATGTCCCTTACGCCTGATCTAGCAAATGTTGCTTGAACTCTTCAGTGGTCATGCCCGTCTGCATACCGCCTACGTCCTGAACAGACAGTTTGAAAATTCCGGTCAGCTTGGCGAGGTAATAAATATTGCCACCTGCCGCGATCATGGCAAGGACGTCGCGATCACGAATAGCCTGCTTATGATCCTCGTTGAGCCCGTATTGCTCCATGAATCCTTCTTCGTCGGCCGCAAACGCCTCGCGGTGTTCTTGCTTGTTGAACGCGTAACACATCTTGTTCAGCGCATAGCCCTTCATGGCCTGCTTGCCGTCAAACAGTGTCGTTCCTGGAATGTGGGTATGATGATCAAATCCCGGCTGGTCCATCGGGTATCCTCTGCTTTCTTTAGCACGCCTTAGGTCAGGCAACTGCACTGTTCACGCCCAGTAAAGGCGCATCGGATTGTCTACTAACAGCATTTTCTGCTGCTCTTTTGTGGGTGCAATCTTTTGGATGAAATCCACCAGCGCACCGTCATCAGGCATATGAGATTTCATATTCGGATGCGGCCAATCTGTGCCCCACAGAACCCGATCCGGGAACCGCTCGACGATCTCGGCACAGTAGGGCACCACGTCACTGTAAGGCGGGCCTTGCTGTGAAAGGCGTTCCGGGCAGGTCACCTTGGACCAGATGTTTTGATTTTCATCCATCAGGCGGATAAACCGCTGAAAGTCAGGATGATCCACCCCCTTAGAGACATCCGGTCGCCCCATGTGATCTACCACAACAGTGGTCGGAAGCTGCTTTAGAAACGGCTCAATCTCTTCCAGATCCTGAGCCTCGAAATAGACAACAATGTGCCAGCCAAAACCTTTGATCTTTTCTGCAATGTCCAGAAACACTTCTTTGGGGGTCGCATCCACCAGGCGTTTGACAAAGTTAAACCGCACGCCGCGCACGCCGGCCTCGTGCATATCGCGGATCTCAGCCTCGGTGATTTCAGGCCCAACCGAGGCAATGCCCCGCGCCAGATCGCCGGCCGCGCGGCAAGCGTCAATCATGGCGCTGTTGTCTTTGCCGTGACAGGTGGCCTGCACGATGACATTGCGTGAAAACCCCAGATGGTCGCGCAGCGCATAAAGCTCGGCCTTACCGGCGTCACAGGGCGTGTATTTCCGCTCTGGCGCAAAAGGGAACTCTGCCGCCGGGCCAAACACATGGCAATGCGCGTCCACGGCCCCTTCGGGCAGTTGAAAATCCGGTGCCTTTGGCGCGGGATGATACACCAGCCAATCCGGGTCCATTTTCTGTATTTCGGTCATGGATAGACCTCTCCGTCCATTAGTTTTCGGGCCGTCCGTAGGATCGCCGCCGAGGTGACGCTTCCGTTTGGGTCCAGTTTGGCAACGACTGTCATCTCACCAGCGGGATGTTCGATCGACAGCCTTCGCGTATCGCCTTGGCCGACCTCTGCCAGCTTATGCGCCGGCGTGCCCTCAATCAGGCAAGCCGTGGCGACACTGACGGCCCCCAATACACCGATTGTTTTATGACAGCGGTGCGGAATAAAGGTGCGCGTGGCAATCGCCCCACCCGCACGCGGCGCACTGACCATTGTCATTTTTGGCACCGTCTTTTCCGTCACATCACCCAGGTTCATCAAGCGGCCACAGGTCAGGCGGATAGCCTCAAGTTTCGCACGCAGAGGCGCGTTGGCCTCAAGCTCCTCCGGGCTTTCCTGACCACTTATACCCATGTCTGAGGCTCGCATCACCACGCAGGGCATGCCGTTGTCGATCATCGTCAACTCGACACCTTCGATAACGTCGACCACTTGCCCGGTTGGCAACAAAGAACCACAGCTGGACCCCACAGTGTCCTTGAATTCAATCGGAACACCTGCCGAGGTTCCGGGCACACCGTCAATTTGCGCGTCACCCCTATAGCTGACCACACCGTCCGGTGTCTGGACCTGCGCAACGGCAACCTGACCGGTGTTTTCCATGTAGATGGTCACCGGAGTTTCACCGTTCTGTGCTGCGACAAGACCGCGTTCAATGGCGAAGGGGGCGACACCAGCCAGCATATTGCCGCAGTTCTGCGCATCCGTCACGATGGGCTGATCGGTGACCACCTGCAAAAACAGGTACTCAACATCCACGCCCGCGCGATTTGATTTGCGGACCACGGCAACCTTCGAGGTCAAAGGATCAGCGCCGCCCATTCCGTTGATCTGACGCAGGTCCGGCGACCCCATAAGCCCAAGCAACAGGTCATCGCGCGCTTGAACATCGTCGGGCAGATCACCGGCCAGGAAAAAACCGCCTTTCGACGTGCCGCCCCGCATCCACATGGCCCGAATGCCATCAGACATATTTCAAACCCTTTTCGGCCAGCCGTCCCCGCATGTCGTAGATATCAAGCCCCAGCTCGCCAGCCTCAAACCGGGCGCGCTTGGCCGTTTCATTGGCTTCACGGGCACGCGCCTTTTCCAGAACCTCAGCGGCCTCCTCGCGGCGCACCACACAGACACCGTCGTCGTCGGCCACGATAACATCACCCGGATTTACCAGCGCACCGGCACAGACCACTGGCACATTGACCGAGCCAAGGGTTTCTTTGATCGTACCTTGGGCAAAAACGGCCTTGGACCAGACCGGAAAATCCATCTCGGTTAGATCGCGTACATCGCGCACACCAGCGTCAATAATCAAACCTTTACAGCAATGTGCTTTGGCTGAGGACGCCAAGAGATCGCCAAAGTAGCCTGCAATGCTGGGCGAAGTCGGTGCCAGCACCATGATATCGCCCGGCTGCAGCTGCTCGATCGCCACATGCAGCATCCAGTTATCACAGGGCGGAGCCGAAATTGTCACCGCGCTGGCAGCAACCCGCGCGCCAGTATAAATTGGCCGCATATAGGAGGCCAGCAACCCCTTGCGCCCCTGTGCCTCGTGCACGGTGGCAACGCCACAATCCGCCAGCCCATCAATCACGGATTGATCCGCGCGCTGGATGTTCTGAACAACAATACCTTGGGTTCCGACAGGATAGCTCATGCCAATTCATCCACGGTCTGCGGGAATATCATTTCAAAACCTTCGGCGTATTCCGCCTTGCGACCGCCAGCCATCCCGCCCGAGTTGCGGCGGAAATGGTTGCCCCGGTTTTCAGCCACATTGGTATAGAAATCCCACAAGTGTTCCTGACCCTGCATGCATTCAATGGCGGCACGCTTCTTGTCCCAGACCGGGGTAATGTCGAGGAAGACATTCGGCTTCCAGCCCATCTGTTCCGTCTGATGCGGTTCAAACAGATAAAGTTGCGGTGCACCCAGCACCTTTTCGCCCGGGTTGTGCCCCCAGGCCTGGGCAATCATCCGGCATTCCAGCGCAAACTGCGTCGTGTTCATGTGGTCGGTATTATAGGGATCCCACTTCGAGTGGCTCATCATCCACTTGGGCTGAACTTCACGGATGATATCAACCATCTGGTCCTGGGCATCGCGGTCCAGACGCAGCGGATAATCTCCCAGATCCAGAAACCGAATATCATTGACACCCAGTGCGTCAGCGGCAGCCTTAGCCTCTTCCTGACGGACTTTCTTAACCGTATCCAAGGTCATGCCATCCTGCTTCCACAGCTTGGCACTTTCACCGCGCTCCCCAAACGACAGGCAGGCGACGGTCACCTCATAGCCAAGCTCCTGATGCAGGGCGATTGCGCCGCCACAACGCCAAACAAAGTCTGCCGCATGCGCGGAAATTACCAAAGCGTTTTTCTTGTCAGCCATTTGTCAACGTCTTCCACGGTTTCTACAGGGTGTCTTAAATCTAGTAATAATCCACCCTGATGACCACTTTGAATCCTGACAAGCCTATTTGAATTTGGTAGACAAATGACAACTTGGCGCGACGTGAAACGAGAATAGTACAGATCGATGTCAGACTTTCCCCATATCCGATATCTCTACGTGGTCCGGGAAGTCTATCGCCATCAACGGATCAGTGCCGCTGCCGAAATCGTCCATCTGTCACAACCGGCAGCCACCCAGTCGCTGGCCAGAGTGGAAGAGCTTTTGGGGGCGCAATTGTTCACGCGCCAGCCAAAGGGCATGTTTCCCACCGAGATCGGCAAGATATTCGAAGGCCGTCTGAACCGCATTCTTGAACACCTTCGGCGCGGCGACAGCTTGGCCCGAAAGAAGGCGGCGCGAAAGGGCGTCCACGCCCCCCGGTCAGCCTTTCACAAATTCTGCTCGCCAGTTCAGCTCAGGGCCTTAATCGCCATCGCAAAGACAGGCAGCTTCAGTCAGGCCGCATTTGAATTGGGAGTCAGCCAACCCGGAGTACACCGCGCCATTCGTGAGCTGGCGTCTCTGTCTGGTCTGACATTATTCGACCAGACCCGAGGCGGTGTTACGCTCACCGCAGCTGCCGAAGTTTTCACTCATCAGGTCCGGCTGGCCATGAGCGAATTCCAGCAGGCAGTGTTTGAAATCAATGAACATCTGGGCCTGGATGTCACGCGCATCAATCTGGGGTCCCTGCCCCTGTCCCGCACAACCATACTGCCTGCAGCCATTGACGATCTGCTCAGCGAAGTTGGCGGCGGCGTACAGATCAACTGCGTGGATGCAAGATACCACGCCCTGCTAAAAGATTTGCGGTTTGGCGAGCTGGACTTTCTGCTGGGGGCCCTGCGCCCGCCGCAATCGTCCAGTGATATTGAGCAGGAAGAGCTTTTTGTCGACCGCCTTGCGGTGGTGGTAGCCCCCGATCACCCCCTGACCAAAAGAAAAACTGTCGCCCTGCAGGATACCCTCGACTTTCCCTGGATAGCGCCCCCCCGCGAAACACCGTCCGGTGCATATCTATCAGATCGTCTACACATTCAGGATATGACCAATACCCCGGTGCGCATCGTCTCTAGTTCATTGGTGTTACTGCGCGGGTTGCTGTCACGTGGAGATTACATTTCGATTGCCTCTAAACGGCAGATCCAAGTCGAAGAGCAAAACGGAACACTGGTCCAACTGCCAATTGACCTGCCCGAGAGCGAGCGGGCGATTGGATTTACCTTCAGAACCGGATGGACGCCGACACCGGTTCAACAGCGGTTTCTGGAAATCATTCGTCAGAAGGCCGCAACCGAATGACGGGCAAGACGTCGAATTTGCGCGCAGACTAACAAAAACAAATATCGTTGAATGCATTCAAATTCCATAATGGGCCCGTCAGGTGTATATACGGCCCCAACCGTCTTTTGACTCTTGCTGCGACTGTAAGGGATGGCAATGGGCAGCGGTCGTACATCTGGCGTCAGATTATAGCGACCCCGGCGCCTTTTGCAGCTTTTTCGCCCCAAGAGGCACAGAACCAACACAGGGAAACGAAAAATGAGAATTTGCGTAGCGGGTGCCTACGGCGCGTTTGGACTGAAACATCTGGACGCATTGGCTCAAATCGAAGGTGTCGAAGTGACCTCGGTGATGGGGCCAACCAAAGCCAAGATCGAGGCGCTGGCAGCTGCGCGTGGCATCGGACACGCTGGCACCACCCTCGGGGACTGCCTGACACGTGATGACGTTGACGCGGTGATCCTGTCAACCCCAACACAAATGCACGCCGCTCAGGCTATTGCTTGCATGGAGGCCGGAAAGCACGTGCTGGTCGAAATCCCAATGGCCGACACGCTTGAGGACAGTCTGGCCGTGGTCGCCAAGCAAAAGGAAACCGGGCTGGTTGCCATGGCGGGTCAAGTGCGCCGTTTCAATCCAAGCCACCAGTGGATCAAAAATAAGATCGACGCCGGCGAGCTGAAAATCCAGCAGATGGATGTGCAGACCTATTTCTTCCGCCGCACCAACACCAATGCCAAGGGCGAGCCGCGCTCGTGGACGGATCACCTGCTATGGCATCACGCCTGCCACACGGTTGATCTGTTCCAATACCAAACTGGCGGCAAAGCGGTCAAAGCCTTTGGTCTTCAGGGCCCAGCGCATCCCGATCTGGGCATTGCCATGGACATGGCAATCGGCTTGAAATCCGAGGACGGCGCGATCTGCAATCTGTCGCTATCGTTCAATAACGACGGACCGTTTGGCACCTTCTTCCGTTATATCTGCGACACCGGAACCTACATTGCCCGCTACGACGACCTCTATGACGGCAATGAAAACCAGATCGATCTCAGTGACGTTGCCGTCTCGAATAACGGCATCGAGCTCATCGATCGCGAATTCATCTCGGCGATTCAAGAAGGTCGCACGCCCAATGGCTGCGTAACTGACGTTCTGGCCGCGATGGAAACACTGGATCGTATCGAACAAACCATGGCGTAATCAACAAGGCCCGTCGCAAGGCGGGCTTTGCTGAACCCAATGCGCCTTAGCCTCCCAGGTTTTGGCGAAATGCACGCGGGGACAGGCCAGTTGCCCGCTTGAAAACCCGGCTGAAATAGGCCGGGTCACCAAACCCCAGCTGATAGGCAATTTCTGAAATCCCCAGGTTGGAAAAAGCCAAGTTTCTTCTTGCCTCTCGCATCAATCGCAACTCGATCGCAGCCGAAGCAGGCTGTCCGGTTGCCTGGCGCATCACGCGGCTAAGGTGGGTTGGTGTCACCGCCAGAAGATCGGCATAACCCGCAACACCAAGGTGTTTCAAATGGTGCTCTTCCACCAGCATCTCAAATCGCCGCTGCAACCCATGATCAGCGTGGGACACAATCGGTTCCTTGCCAGCGATTGCCCGTGCCACCAACC
Organism: Parasedimentitalea marina; assembly: GCF_004006175.1. Taxonomy (GTDB): domain Bacteria; phylum Pseudomonadota; class Alphaproteobacteria; order Rhodobacterales; family Rhodobacteraceae; genus Parasedimentitalea; species Parasedimentitalea marina. The sequence continues at coordinate 710,721 of NZ_CP033219.1, read as the reverse complement.
CGGCCAGAACGGCGGACAGTGCCCGCAAGACATGGGCACGGGCAAATCCCCGACCTGGGTACTCAGCAAAGATATAGGCAACAATGCCCCGTATCTCACTGGAGTATTTAACTAAATCAGGCTGTTGCAACACCGGTCTCAGGCCTTCTGTATCATTTAGATTCTCGGCCAGAAGTTCAGATGCCACAGTCACCACCCACCCCTGCGTTCCAGGTTCAAACGTGAATCCGTGCACCGTCCCCATGGGGATATTCACCAGATCACCGGATGTAATCGGATGGCGATTCTCTTCGATCTGGACCTGCCCGGACCCCGAATCCAACAATAGAAATTGATGTAGGTGACCATGCCGATGCGGCGAGAACTCCCAATTGTGCACCAGGGACCGCGCCTCGATGGTCTCGCAGTGGACGACGTCTGGCAGATCCTGACGTTCCCCAAACAGGTTGAAGTTTTCGATAACTGACATGTTCGAATCATACCAGTTTATGCCGGATGAATCCATTCACTTGGCCGTCGTTTCCGCTCAATATCGGCAAAAGGTCTGGAGGACTGCGAAATGAACATGAAAACCAAAGTCGGAATCATCGGTGGCGGGCCCTCAGGTCTCTTGTTAGGTCAACTGCTCGATCTGATAGGGATCGACAATATTGTGCTCGAGAAACACAGCCGGGAATACGTTCTTGGCCGGATTCGCGCAGGTGTTCTGGAACACGGGTTTGCCGAATTGATGCGCGAAGCCCAATGTGGTGACCGCATGGATGCCGAGGGCGAAATTCACGATGGGTTTTATATTGCCGAAGGCGGCAACAAGCGGCGTGTTGATCTGGCCGGGCATACCGGTGGCAACTCGGTCATGGTTTACGGTCAGACCGAGCTGACCCGCGATCTCTATGAAGCCCGTGAAAAGATGGACGGCAATATCATCCATAACGTCGAGGACGTGAAGCTGCACGACCTGAAAAGCGACGCACCGCATATTACCTACAGCGATGGCACTGACACCATCCGCATCGATTGTGACTACATCATCGGCGCAGATGGATTTCACGGTGTCAGCCGAAAATCGATCCCCGCCGATGTCCTGGTAGAGCACGAGAAGGTGTACCCGTTTGGTTGGCTTGGCGTTCTGAGCCGCACAAAACCTGTGTCACCAGAATTGATCTATGCCAAAAGCGATCGCGGTTTTGCTCTCTGCTCGCTGCGCAGCCAGGTTTTAAGCCGCTATTACATACAGGTGCCCCTAACGGAAACAGCTGCTGACTGGTCTGATGATGCCTTTTGGACTGAACTAAAGGCCCGTTTGCCTAAGGATGTCGCCGACGGATTGGAAACAGGCCCGTCGATTGAAAAAAGCATTGCCCCGCTGCGCAGTTTTGTGGCCGAGCCGATGCGTTATGGCAGCCTGTTCCTGGCCGGTGACGCGGCTCATATCTTCCCTCCGACCGGTGCCCGGGGGCTGAATTCAGCTGGCAGTGACATCTATTATTTGTATCACGCCTTGATGGATCACTACAAAGATGGTGATGACACCGGGCTGGACAGCTACAGTGAAAAAGCCCTGGCCCGCATTTGGAAGGCACAGCGCTTCAGCTGGTGGATGACCACGCTTCTTCATAAGCTTCCGGACAATACAAGCTATGAAAACAAATTGCAGCAAACCGACATGGATTATCTGTTCTCCTCCGAGGCGGCGCTTAGCTCGCTGGCGGAGAACTATGTCGGGTTGCCATTCTGATTTCCAAACGTGAGCAGGGTCAACCCTCCCTGCCCTTTCGGCGAATACCTGTCCTCACCGAAAGGGCGATCTGGAACGCCCGCTGCTTTGGCGCCTACATCACCGCACCAATCTGCCACGGGACAAATTCAACTGCACCATAGCCCAGCATCTCGCTTTTGGATGGGCGACCCGAGGCAATCTCAAGCATCAAGCGGTAGATCTCTTGCCCCTTCGCCTCAAGCGTCGTGCCGGTCACGATGTCCCCGCAGTTCACATCCATGTCTTCTTCCATGCGCTGATACATATCGCTATTCGACGCCAGCTTGATACAGGGCGTAGGCTTGTACCCCGACGCCGATCCACGACCCGTTGTGAACACTATCAGATTTGCGCCAGATGCCACCTGCCCGGTTACCGAACACGGGTCGTATCCGGGGCTGTCCATGAATACAAAACCCGGCCTGTCGATCGGCTCTGCGTATCGGAAGACACCATTCATAGGCGCCGCCCCCGCCTTGGCCACCGCGCCGAGGGATTTTTCCAAAATGGTGGTCAGGCCGCCACGTTTGTTGCCCGGCGACGGGTTGTTGTCCATCTCACCAAAATTGCGGGCTGTGTAATCTTCCCACCAGGCAATACGATCCAGCAATGCCGCGGCAATATCTGGCGTAGCGGCGCGGCTGGTCAACAGATGTTCGGCACCGTAGATCTCTGACGTTTCGGATAAAATTGACGTGCCGCCCTGGGCCACCAACAAGTCCGAGGCCACCCCCAAGGCGGGATTGGCGGTAATACCAGACAGCCCGTCCGAGCCACCACATTGCAGCCCCACTGTCAGTGCCGAGGCTGGCGCAGGCGCGCGCTGTGCCTTGTTTGCCTCAACAGCAAGCTCTCGCAAGATGGGTTGTGCGGCCTCAACCGTGGCCCGCGTGCCACCGGATTGCTGAATGGTCATGAACCGAAACCGGGTCTCATCGCGGATCCCCTCATGGCCAACCAGTGTCGAGATCTGCATGACCTCACATCCCAGCCCAATCATCAGGATGGCACCGAAATTTGGATTCTGTGCATAGCCTGTCAGCGTGCGAAACAGTGTTTCATAGCCTTCACCTTTAGAAGACATCCCGCAACCAGACCCATGAGTGATCGGGATGATCCCGTCAACATTTCCAAATTCTTTCAGCAACTCCGTTTTCTCAGCGACCTCGGCCACGAACTTTGCGACCGAGCCGGCACAATTGACCGAGGTCAAAATACCAATGTAATTGCGCGTCCCCACACGGCCAGAGGGCCGGTGATATCCCATAAATTGGTCCGCGCTCTCACTCGGCACGATCTGTGGCAGCTCTGTAGCCAAGGCATGTGATTGCTTATGGTCGCCCATCCCAAGATTGTGGCTGTGGACATGCGCGCCCGCTGGAATGTCCTCGGTTGCGCGACCGATAATCTGGCCGTACTTCAGAACGTTGGTCCCCGCAGAGATCGGCGTTCTGGACACCTTATGTCCGGCAGGCACCGGCTGAGTAACTTTACCCTGCCCCTTGCCAAGGTCGTCACCGGGGGCCAGTGGTGCAAGGGCAACGGCAACATTATCCTCTGCGTTCAAGACAAGCACTGGATGGGTGTCACTGGTTACACTCATAATTTCACCACCACCTTGATCAGGGTTTCCCGGTTATTTGCAAGTGATCTGAACCGGTCGGGCAGCGCATCCAGCGCAAGGATCTCGGAACACAGTGCCTCTGTATCAATATCCCCGGCACGCATCGCCTGCATGACCTGATCAAAATCACCCTTCAAGGCGTTCCGGCTGCCGATGATCCGGGTCTCGCGTTTGTGAAACTCAGCGTCTTCAAATGAAATCTTATCCTTCACCACACTCACCAAAACATAACTGCTGCCATGCGCCAGCAGCGGAAATCCGGCCTCAATGGCCTGGGCATTGCCCGTCGCATCAAAAATCACGTCAAACCCATCGGCAAGCGGCCCCTGTGCAGCAGAATCCACGTCCTGATGCAGATTTGTAAAGCCAAATTTCTCTCTGGCCAATTGCAGCCGCGCAGCGCTTAGATCCAACAAATGGACCTCGGCCCCGGCAAGCCGCGCAAACAACGCAGCGCCCAACCCGATGGGCCCTGCCCCCGTCACCAGCACACGATCCCCTTTGGTCACGTCCGAACGCCGCACGGCATGTGCTCCGATGGCCAGGAATTCGACCATCGCCGCCTGTATCTCTGTCAAACCATCGGCGGGGTATAGGTTGCCAATGGGCACTGCAATCCGGGCACAAAGCCCACCGTCACGGTGCACGCCCAGTACCTCTATCTTACTGCAACAGTTCGGCTTTCCACGCTGGCAGGCACGACAGTCACCGCACGACAGATAGGGGTTCACAGCAACCAGCGTTCCCGCTTTTAGCTCACCTGCATCCTGATGCACGATACCGCTCAATTCATGGCCGATGACGCGCGGGTACTGCAGGAATGGGTGCTTACCCTCGAATATGTGATAGTCTGTGCCACAGATCCCAACCGCGCTGATATCGATCAGCGCCCATCCCTGTGGCGCCGAGGTGGGCAAATCATATTCCCTAAGGGTAAACTGGCCGGGTTCCACACAGGTTCCACACAGCATTTTGGTCGTAGCAGCCGGGGCATCTTGAACGATATTCACTGCGCCACCTCACCGTTACGAGGCGTCCAGCCGTCGGGCAAATCACCTTTGATAATAAGGCTCAACACGTCATCCTTTGATACTTCGTCAATTTTGTAGGACCCGACATTGCGACCCTTGTTCATGACCATCACCCGGTCACACAGTTCAAAGACATCCGCCATATCGTGGCTGACCAGAAAGATCCCAATGCCCGCCGCGCTCAGTTTCTTGATCAACTCGGCAACCATGGCCGTCTCGGATGGTCCCAGTGCGGCTGTTGGTTCATCCATGATCAGGATATTTACATTGAAATAGATGGCTCGAGCAATTGCGATGACCTGACGCTGACCACCCGACAGGCTTGAAACAGGATCACTCAGATTCTTGAAATTGGGGTTCAGGCGATGCAGCACTGCCCGCGCCTCTTTCATCATCCGCTTGTCATCCAGATTGCCTAAGGGTGTTTTCAACTCACGCCCAAGGAAAAGGTTGGCAGGCGCATCCAAATGATCCGCAAGGGCCAGTGTTTGATAGATCGTCTCGACCCCGAACTCGCGGGCCTCGTGGGGGGACTGAATTTGGGCACGTTCGCCACGCACCCGAATTTCACCGTTGCTGGGCATCATGGCCCCGGACAGGATCCGCATCAGACAGGATTTTCCTGCCCCGTTATGGCCCAGAACACCAACAACCTCGCCGGGGTAAAGATCGACCGATACTCCATCCACCGCACGCACACCGCCAAAGTGTTTTTCGATGCCGACCATTTCGACAAGCGGTGTGGGGGTCTGTCTGTGCATATTCATAGAACCGGCTCCGGGTCTTAAGTAAAAGGGCCAGCCAGCGCCCAAAGATACAAACGGGCAACGGCTGGCCAGGGGAGGTTAGTACAGGACGTTTTGGGCGACCGGATCGTCAATGTTGCCCTTGGTGACAAGAACAACGCCAGTGTCGATGAAGGACTCGACGGACTTCCCGTTCAGGACGTCGATCACTGCATTCACACCCAATTCACCCATTTGAAACGAGCCCTGAACGGCAGTTCCAAGCAGAGTTCCATCGCGCACGAAATCTTGCAGATCGCCGTTGCCGTCGAAACCGATGGCCGTCACGGTCCCAGCTTTGCCCGCTTGCACCAGGGCACGGCCCATGCCAACAGCGGTTGGCTCATTCGCGCCAAAGATCCCAACCAGATCCCCGTTTGCGGCCAAAATATCCGTGGTTTGGTTCAGTGCCGTCGCCATTTGCGACTGCGAGTAGAACGGACCGACAACTTCAAGATTGGAGTGAGCACCAAGCTGTTCGACAAAACAACCAACACGGCCAATTTCGGATCCCACACCTGCAACATAGGACATGACGGCAACTTTGCCTTCGGTGCCTACTTTTTCAATCATCTGATCTGCCACCAGTTTGCCTGCGGCACAGTTGTCTGTCGACAGGAACGCCTGGAAAGTGCCTTTTGCCCCGTCAGACAGGCCGGAGTCGATGATGACGACTGGAATACCTGACTCATAGGCACGTTTGACCGCCGGTGTCAGGGCATCAGGGTCGGATGGGGCCAGAACAATACCCGAAACACCCCGGTTGATCGCGTTTTCAACAAGGTTGACCTGGTCCGCGATCGCGGATTCAGACGCCGGGCCATTGAATGTGAAAGTATGGTCAGACTGCGCCTCGATGGCTGCGCTTGCGCCTTTATTGACGTTCTGCCAGAAATTTGAGTTCGTCGTTTTCACAATAACAGCGATCTCCCCCGCCATTGCCGTTACTGGCAACATCGCAATCGTTGTCGCAGTAAGTACAGCTTTCAAAGATGTTTTCATGGTATTTTCCTCCCGTTGAAGTTTGGTATTCGACCGCTTACCGGCGGCTACGGATCTGATCGATGTAGACGGCAAAGATGACGACAAAACCGATTACAATCTGTTGGATAAAGGCAGACACTCCGGCCATATTCAGGCCATTGCGCAGGACGCCGATGATGAAGGCGCCGATCAATGTGCCCGATATTGCCCCCACCCCTCCCATTAGAGATGCACCGCCGATAACGGCTGCGGCGATGGCGTCGAGCTCATACATGACGCCCTCATTGGGCTGGGCAGTGACAAGCCGGGACATCAGGACAATCCCGGACAGGCCCGCAAGGGCACCGGACAGTGAGTAGGCAATCATCTTGGTCCGGTCGACTTCGACACCTGCCAGACGTGCGGCCTCTTCATTGGATCCAGTGGCATAGATATGGCGTCCGATCTGACGACGGCGCAGCATATACGAGCCCAAAATTGCGACGACCACGAGTAGGATCACCGGATATGGGATGCCAGGGAAGACGACTTTGGGAAACCCATTGGCGCCCATTTCAACAATGCGGAACAAGGCCCCATTGCCAAGAACCCCAAACGCTTCTCCCAGGCGGGAAATTGGCGCGGCACCTGTAAGCTGCAAGGCGATACCGCGCGCAATCAGCATCATTCCAAGCGTTGCAACAAAGGGTGTGATCCGCATCTTTGTGATGACAAACCCGTTGAACAACCCGCATAGGGCACCAACGATAACGCCACAAAACATGGCGGGAAGTACCGGCATGCCCGATTTGACCAACATGCCGGTTACCGTTCCCGACAGCGCCAGAACCGACCCCACACTCAGATCGATGCCACCAGTGATGATGACCATTGTCATGCCAATCCCAAGCAACCCTATCACCGACGTCTGAAGCATAATGGTCAAGCCATTGTTCACAGACAGAAATGCCGGATTCCCGAAGGCAAAAATTGCGACCAGAATTAAAAGCGTGAGTGCCGCTGATAGCTTGTGGAACATCTCGGGCTGTAGCCTAAAACGCGCGCCCTCGGCCCGTGCCCTTGCGATGACTTCATACATCCCACATCTCCCGTGGATTGGTATTTAATAATTGAAAACCATATTGCTCAACAACAGGCCGCGCTGTCAATTGTTTTTTATTATTGTCGACCGCATGGGAATTTTGGTAGTATATATAAGCTGTTAAATATGAGGTTTAGAAATGGCGAGAACCGACGAACGCTTCAGAACGGCCTATAATGCGCTGCTAGACGTCTGTTCGAATCTGGCCCGCACCGACAAACTTCCCTCGGAACTCAGTCTGGCCGACAGGTTGGATGTCAGTCGAACCGTTGTCCGTTCAGCCCTGCAACGTCTGGATGGCGAGGGTATCATCGACTGGAACGGCCGCGACAAAACGCTGCTGCGCAAACCGCGCAAGTCGGATCGATTGGATGTCAGAACTGAGCAGGTTTCAGAGGACGAACTGGAAAGCCAGTTCCTCGACTGGATCTTGCGATTTGACGTCCCCCCCGGCACCGCCCTGAACGTCACCGATATGGCCCGTAAATTTAACGTACCCCCCCATTCCCTCCAGGAATTCCTTGCCTCCCTCAGCCGCTTTGGGCTGGTTCAAAGACGGCAAAAGGGTGGATGGGAGCTGGTCGGGTTTACCACTGACTTTGCGGTCGAGCTTTCGGATTTTCGCAATATGCTCGAATTGAATGCGATTTCACAGCTTGTATCACTGCCCGATGATCACGAAATCTGGCCGCAACTGGACGCACTTGAAGCCGATCACAAACAACTCGCTGAACAGATCGACAGCCGCTACCACGACTTCTCGTTGCTTGACGAACGGTTCCACACGACCATTGGGAAAATCGTGCAAAACCGGTTTGTTGAGGAATTTCAAAAGGTCATATCGCTAGTGTTTCACTACCACTACCAATGGGACAAGAAAGATGAACGCGATAGGAATGAGGCCGCCATTCAGGAGCATCTGAGAATACTGGATGCCATTCGCACCCGTGATGAGGCCGCCGCCTTAGACGCCGCCCGCGATCACCTTAAGACATCCAAGCAAACGCTGCTTTCGGCTTTGCGCATCCATGGCCGCGCCCAATAGTTACCGATCTTCCATGGGCGTAAAAATACCATCTGCCCCATCCGGCCACGGGGCATCCAGAGCATCCAGGTTTCGTGTCAGGGATTTTGATTTGGCAGTGCCCAGCAAAACAGAAGCCGCAGCAGGATGGCGTACCGCGAACCGCAAAGCTGCGGTTGCCAGCGGCACCCCGACGGCGTCCGCACGCCGTTGAAGTTCGGTGACTTTGGCCAGTACCCCAGCCGAGGGCGGGGCATAGTCAAAATGTGCTCCGGGTACTGGCCCGGTGGCCAGGATGCCGGAATTGAAAATCCCACCCAGAACTAGGCTTGTTCCTTTGGCCCGGCACAGGTCTACAAGCTCCTCTTCCCCGCTGCGATCCAGCAGCGTCAACCGCCCTGCCAGCAGGATGACATCAATATCAACCTCGCGCATCACCTCCAGGCAGACCGCATTCTCATTCACACCAAGCCCAAAGGCCCCAATCCGGCCCGCGTTTTTCAGGGCCTGCAAACGATCCACCCCGCTGTCCATCAGATCGGCAAAATGCGCCACATTGGCAGCGCCATGGGTGTAGCTGCCGATATCGTGGACATACAGGATATCAATGCGAGAGGTCCCAAGCCGCTCACAACTTTGCTCAAACGCGGCCTCGATACCATCGCCGGAATAGTCATATCGCACATCATTGGGCAGCGGATGCACGAACCCGTCCGCCTCATCCAGTGCCCCACCCGGGGATAGACGTCGGCCCACCTTTGTCGACACCACATAATCGTCCCGATTTTTCCCACGTAGAAATGCCCCCAACCGCATCTCCGACAATCCGCGTCCATAATGCGGGGCAGTGTCAAAATAGCGAATGCCCCGGTCCCAGGTGCAGTTGAGAAGCGCGGTCACGTCATGATCGGACACCTCGCGGTACAGATTGCCAATGCTTGCGCAGCCAAAGGACAACTCAGATACCTCTACAGCCGTTTTGCCGATTTGATTTCGCTTCATGTCCGATCCTTTGATTTACGAATGTGATCCACAATGGCGGTGAGCCTTGGGCGCGCGGTGGCGTTGTCTTGCGTAGCAGACCAGTCCAGAAATGCGCCGATGCGCCGATGCACTTTCTCGGGATGGTTCTGGGCAATATCTGCCAGGCGGTGGTCTAGATACGGGTTTGAAAACCGGTCCAGAGTGGTCGCAACATAGGCCTGCGCCTCTGGCCCCAACCCTCGGGCTGCAAATGCAGGCAAGACCTCCTGGGCATACAGGTTCTCCAGATCGCCGCGCACGGCGGGATCTGACAGCAGATCACGGACGAATTCCGCCCCCTGTCGACCGCGTTGCAACCATCCCTCAACAAGGTAACTGTGACCAAGATTAAGGATGTACAGCTTTAGCGCCTCGGTCTGTTCCAACGTAGCCACCACCGTGATTGCGGGATGCGCGCAGGGCAAACGCAGCCCCGGGCAGTCTTCTATTGCCCACAAGGCATAGGGCTCAGCCACAGCACCGGCAGGGTGCAGGGGTTCGGACACGATGCGATCCACCAGCGAGTTGACGAACCGTACCTCTGCTTCAATCCAGGCCGCAAACTTGGCAGACAGGGGTGCGGCAATCTCCAGAACACGGTGCCTTAGTGCAGTACCATTCTGCGCCACCAACTCCGTTGGCATCACCTGAATAGGCTGTCCACCAGCCTGGAACCGACCTAACAAAAGATGCGTCAGCTTGGCCGGATAAGACATGTCCTGACTAAAATCCAGTTTGGTGTCAGCGGCTTGTGGCACCCAGCCGGCATCCCCGGTGTTGGACAGGATGATTTCCGCCTCAAACGCCACAATGCGCTTCACCTCAGCAATATCAGTCGCTGTCGACAGCGTCCGGGTCACGCTCTGTACGCGGGTCTCAAACGAGACCTGTTCACCATTTTGCAGGCCCTGAACCTGGACTGGATATCCCGCAGGGTCACTTAAGGCCGCCAACCGACGGGCGCGCGTCGCCTCGCCACTGGACTGCACAACGCAAATTGGGCCCAGCGCCTCGCCGCACTGCAATGCTTCTGAAATGAACAGATCAGCATGCGCCTGCAGGAAACGGCTGGTCCCAAACTGGATGATCGGAGTGATTGACATTGCGGTCTCCTTCTTGCATTGTGTTTTTAATTATTACAAACATAAAGTCAAGCAACTCCAAATACGGACCAAAACCATGATCATCGACGCCCATCAGCATTTCTGGCACATCGCCCGCGGTGACTACGCATGGATGGATGACAGCGTAGCCCCCATCCGACGTGATTTCCTGCCCGCAGACCTGACCCAGATCGCGGCGGCATCTGGCGTAACAGGTACAATTGTCGTCCAGGCGGCGCCGACAGTGGCGGAAACTCAATTTCTTCTTAGCCTGGCAGCCGGGTCCCCATTGATTTGTGGGGTGGTCGGATGGGTCGATCTAGAGGCGGAAGACGCCGAGGCAACGCTGCGGGAGTTGGCGCAGAACAAATGGTTCAAAGGCATTCGCCCGATGTTGCAGGATATCGAAAATACCAAGTGGATTCTGCAACCCAAGGTCCAAAAGGCTCTTAAACTTGCGGCTGATCTTGGGCTGCGGCTGGACGCATTGGTGACACCGCGCCATTTGGACGCGATTTCTCAAATCGCCGAGGGCATCCCGGCCTTGCCGATTGTGATCGATCATTGCGCCAAACCAGTGATCCAAGGCGGTCAGGACGCCGGGGAGAACTGGCGCGCCGGCATGAAGCAGCTGGGCGGCCATCCCAATGTGTTTTGCAAGCTGTCCGGCCTGGCCAATGAATACGGCAGCGGGTGGTCGGCCCAGACATTGCAACCGGTTTTTGATCACGTCTATCAGTGTTTCGGCCCGGACCGGATGATGTGGGGCAGCGATTGGCCAGTGCTGAACCTCGCGGGGGACTATGCTACCTGGGTCAAGGTCGCGCAGACGCTGGCGGCTGACCTGACACAGGATCAACAAGATCAGTTATTCTCGCAAACCGCGCACATATTCTACGGCTTGGCAGATAGTCAGTGACCCACCTCGCACGACCCAGTCGCCAAGCTATCGCTACAGTAATGACCCAGTTGGAGACCCAAAATGGTTGAGAGAATGGGAATGGTCATCGGGCTGCATCCCGAGACACTCACAGAGTATAGGCGTTTGCATGCCGCCGTCTGGCCACAGGTGCTGGATCGGTTGCGCCGATCTAACATCACCAACTACTCAATCTTCCTGCGGCAACCAGAAAACCTTCTGTTCAGCTACTGGGAGTACACCGGATCAGATTTTGCTGCTGATGACGCTGCAATAGCCGCCGACCCGGTGACGCAGGATTGGTGGAAACTGTGCGGGCCAATGCAAAAACCACTTGAATCCCGCTCTGATGGAGAGTGGTGGGCCCCTATGGAACCAGTATTCCACCTTGATTAATCACTGATGGGCCTGTTGTGACAGGGCCGGACAGAGGTCCGCTCGAAGATGGTTTCCTGTTGAAAAGGCAATATCAGTTGCTTCTGGTTCCCATGCGGGCAGTTGATATATCTGTAATCGTCGCCTCGTCAGTCCCACCCGCTTTGGCTTCAACAGACATCCAGTCCTGATCCGCCAATAGTTCCTGGATGCTGGACGATGCCATAGGCCGACCAAAATAATATCCCTGCACTTCCTTACAGCCCTGATCCTTCAAGATGCGGGCTTGTTCCATGGTTTCAACACCTTCGGCATTGGACGTCATGCCTAGGGATGCTCCCAGATCAATCACAGCCTGAATGATGCTGTCAGCTTCGGGGCTATGGCCAAGACCGGCTGTAAAGGATTGGTCTATCTTAATCTTGTCAAAGTCAAACCGGCGCAGGTAGTTCAGGCTTGAATAGCCGGTCCCAAAGTCATCCATTGCGATGCGCACGCCCATATCTTTTAACTGGGTCAGGATCGCTATGGTTTCTTCGGTGTTCTGGATCAAGATGCCTTCCGTGATCTCAATTTCCAATCGACCCGGCTCTACGTTCTCGTCTGCAAGCGAGCTCCGGATCAATTCCAAAAGGTTTGGTGACCGGAATTGCACCGGCGAAACATTGACGGCAAATTTCAATTCAGGCCAATCCCGCGCGTGAGCGCAGGCACTACGGATGACCCATTCACCAATCGGGATAATCAAACCGGTTTCCTCGGCCAAACCGATAAACTGATCAGGCGGAATGCGCCCTTCGGTGGGATGGTTCCAGCGCAACAGGGCCTCGACACCCACAATTTTGCCAGTGGCCAGGTCAATCTGCGGCTGAAATTCCAGATCAAGTTGATCCGAAGTCAAAGCGATCCGAAGATCGGATTCAAGCTTTTTGCGGATCAACAGTTGCTGGTTCATCTCCTCGGCGTAAAACTGAATGGACCCACGACACTCGTTTTTTGCACGGTATAGGGCCAGATCTGCCTGCTGCAGCAGTGTTGTAGCCTTGATATGGCTACCATCGGTCAAAACGGTAATTCCGACGCTGGTCCCAATGATTGCCTCGTTGCCATCCAGATCAAAGGGCCGTGACAATTCGGCCGTGATCAAGTTTGCAAGCTGGGTCGCGCCACTTGGTTGATCAGCCGACTTTTGGACAATGGCAAATTCGTCGCCCCCTAGCCGCGCTAGTAAATCATTACTGTCCAGCAACGCTATTAGCCGTTCTGTCGCCTGCTTAAGAAGGTCATCCCCCGCCGCATGCCCCAATAGATCATTGACGTCCTTAAAGTGATCAAGATCCAAACAAAGAACCGCCAAGGGAGTTTGTTGCCGATCAACGTCTGCAATGGCGTTGATCAACCAATTATTGAACAGGGATCTGTTCGGTAATTCCGTAAGCGGATCATGACTGGCCAAAAAGGAAGCATGCTCAATCGCTTGGCGTAACACTCTAAGCGGAAGCGTTCGCATCCCAATGAAAACGAGCCCCCCAAGAAGGGTTGAAAGGAAGAAGACTGCCAAGCTGCGATAGGCCAAGGGGCGAATACTGTACGTGACTTCAAGGCGCCCGGCCTCAATGCCCGAGTCAAAAAATGCATGAGACGTCAGGATTACCGGGCTGGGTATGGAGGCCATTCCAACCTGGGCGACAAGTTGCCCGTCGACATCGAAAACTTTCCATATCTCGGTGTCCTCATAGCCGCCCAGAAATTCAGTAATTCTGAGCGTCTCAAAGTGCCACATTAGCGGATTGCGGCCGACAAGCTGGCTTATATCCTCAGAATTCATGTCTGCTTGAGCAGTGGTTTTTCCGTGAACGAACTGCAGCCCAAAGTAAAAATACGATACCGGCACAAGGATCGATATCGCCAGAGAAACAGCAAACGCAAATGCCGTTGTCAGGCGTACGATACTCGGATCTACCAAATCGGACTGACTGTTTTCCTCAAACATTGGATTTCCTATCCGGCCGGTGTGAACGCATAGTCAGACAGCAGCGCGCGGCCTTCGTCTGAGTAGACAAAGTCACGGAAGTCCGATGCAAGGGGGGAAATGTTGTCAGTCGAAACCAGGTAGAACGTTTTGGTGAGTGGCCCGTCAGGGGCATTTTCAGAAGTGTCAGTCGGATCATGGCCATCAAGCGATAGAATGTTCAGACGGCGATTTTCGGTTGCGATCTGGCCCATGGGGATCATACCCAATGACCCTTCCAAACGCTCCAACAATGCAGCATTTTCCTGATCGTTGGTCGCACTGACCAGGCCGGGGCGGTCCAGTGCGATGCCAACCGCACGATCCAATTCGACAGACAGTCCCCGCAGAATACGCGTGTCAGATTCTGCGGCGGGACGCATAACCAGACGAATGGGCCTGCCATCAGCCCAGTGGGAAATCGTACCGTTATAGACTTGCTCAAGCTGTTCGGTCGTAACCCCGGTCACATCATTGCCACGGGTTGTCGCAAATACCAATTGTGTTCTGGCATAAGCTTTTGCCGACGCACCAGCCGCAGTTTCCTTATCTTTCAGTGGCCGGGCACTCACGCTGAGATCTATCGCCTGAGCAACCAACGCTTTAACGCCGCCACTGCTTCCCAGGCTGGGAAGCACTTGAATCGTATTACCCGGATTACGGTCTTCAAAAGCTTCGGCAAGAACCGACATACTACCAAGGGCTGCACCCGTCCCGCCAATCCGCAAAGTATCAGCACAGGCAATGCTTCCCGAAAACAACGCTGCAACCGTTGCGCCAACCTGTACTGCGAAGCTGAGTGTCACCTTGGCCATCTGGGTGCCTCCTATTTCAAAACTTAGAATATATGACACCAAATTTCTTAACAAAATATGCGCGATCGGCAGCTCGAACCTAGCCCCGTTCACCAAGGGCGCTGGACCAGTGCCTACACCTGTGGATAAGCCCAACAAACCAGCAGGACAAGGCGATACAACTACCTATGGTTGTTCTTCCTCAACGCATTCCACAAGAGCACCACTCTGTTAAACTTAGAAGGCTCTCCTGAAAACCAGGTGAAACTCCGCTGCTCCAGCCACGTGGTCATTTCCATTTTTCGAACGATGCATTGCCTGTCATCGGCCCCGCAGCTACCCGTCACACCGGTTCGATTTTGCAGTCCCCCGACTCAGATTTGCGTTCTGCGGATCAAATGTGATCACAGAAATCCATTGTAAAAAGTGCCACTTTCCATGCATCAGATACTGTTGGGGGTCTGACCACCCTTTCGTCATGTCCAGATGCATTCAGGGTCCAGCCTCTGCACAGCCACTTTACCAACCGATGCCCCTCGCGGGCCTGGAACTCTCGGCATTTCAACCGATGCCTACACCGAAGCCCAAATCCAAAAAGCTTTCGCCCTTTGGTTGATGGGCCCACGTCGAGTAGGCCAGTTACAAAATGATATAGTGCCGCGTTTTGGACCCTCGCAATTGGGACAGATCGAAGGACAGAAAGGCAGCGATTGCGAAACCCGCTGACAGCACCCCTCGAAGGATATCCCCAGGCAAATTGCCCGAATTATTTGCTTCCCTGCTTATTCAGCATGTTTCGCGAAGTTGAGATATTTGACCGGCGTGATGGCCACCACAGACCGTGGCAAGCGTCGCTTGAAGGATGCGTCGCTTTTCGCGTTCTCACGCGTGGGTGGCAGGGCACCCGCCTGCCCCCAAGCACAGATATGGACCAAAATGCGGGCCTTCGGGGAATATCAGCGCGCTAGGTATGCGATGCTATCACATTGATGCCAATCCCGCTCAGGACTTGCCCAACGGTCTGATCATATTCTTTGATTGTTTGGGTCAGCCAATTTTGAAAATATCTCTCAGATTTCGACAGGGTTCGCCCAGACGGGTAGCAGATTGAATACCGTTCCGAGCTGCGCAACCCGATTTTGAACGGCGCAACAAGACGGCCACTGTCAATCGCAGGCAAGCACAGGAAACTGTCTCCGATTGTGATACCAGAGCCCGCCAAAGCGGCTGACAGACATAATGTGGTTTCATTAAAGCTTGTATAGGACGCCTGCGCGCCCGGATTTTCCAGATCCGCCTTATCAAACCACTCGGACCAGGGATTGTAATTTTTGTCGATCAGAAAATGGGCGTTATGATAGCGGCCATGCTCGGTGATATGCGCGACCTGATAGTCTGGCGTACAGACTGGGATATCGACCCAGTCACACAGAAAATCCTCGACGAGTGTTTCAGTCTCATAGCACCCTTTAGGTCCGTAAAAGATCCGAAAGCTGAAATCCTCGCCTTCACGCAGCTGGCCATTGTGTTCGGCGTTGACCTCGATGGATATGCCGGGGTGCGCCACCAAAAAGGCCCCAATGCGTTCTGCCAGCCAGGATGATGCGAAATCCCGTTCCACGAGGATTCGGACCGTTTTGGGGTGATTGGAATGCTCGATTACCTTTTGGGTACTGGCAGAAATTATATCAAAGCCCTGGCGCAGCCCGGCCGCAAGTTCAGTGCCCTGCGTCGTCAGTGTGACTTTGGGGCCTGATCGAACGATCAATTGGCACCCCATCAGGACCTCCAGGCCCTTGACCTGCTTGCTGATCGCCGGGCGTGTCACATTCTGCTTTCGCGCTGCCTCGGTGAACGACCCCAGTCGGGCAACAAGGTCAAAGGCACGCAGGGCTGTCAGAGAGGGTGAGTGAGACATAGGTTTATAGTAACCTCAAGTTACGATAGTGTAACCGTAATAATTTCGTGTTTCCAGATTTGTTTCGTAACTATTTGCCAACTTTCGTCGGCAAATCGGCGACCCAACAGGAAATACACCATGACCAAACCCATGAAATTCGCAGCAAATGGCCCTGATGGCTGGAAAGATGCAGCCGATATCGCGTTGGAAACAGCAGAGTTGATCGAGGGTCAGCCGATGGGGTTGGATCACATCTACTTTCAAAAGGACGAACCCGGCGTTCGCGCCGGTATTTGGCGCTCCTCTCCTTATACCGAATTCTACGAGAACTATCCCTGCAGTGAATTTATGTACCTGCTGGAAGGCTCCGTGACGCTCGAGAATGAAGACTTCTCGGAAACCTATACCAAGGGCGATGCCTTTCTCGTCCCCAAAGGCTTTCGCGGCTACTGGAAGCAGACAGAGCCGATGTTGAAATACTACGTGATGATCGATTGATCCCATAGCTGAGCCTGGATTTTCGCATGTCACATTCTGTATCTTCCGCCACAGCGACTGACATCGGAGCCTATGATTACATCATCATTGGTGCCGGATCGGCCGGCTGTGTGCTGGCCAACCGCTTGGGCGAGGACCCAAAAGCTCGTATTTTGGTGCTCGAGGCCGGCGGCAGCGACAAATCGATATATGTCGAGATGCCAACGGCACTGTCGATCCCAATGAACACCAAGCGATTCAACTGGGGCATGGTGACAGAGCCCGAGCCCGGGTTGGACAACCGGGTCATGAACCTGCCCCGCGGCAAGGGGCTCGGCGGGTCCTCGTCAATCAACGGCATGTGTTATGTGCGTGGCAATCCGATGGACTATGAGCTTTGGTCCGCATTGGGGGCTGGTGGATGGCACTGGGCAAATGTGCTGCCCTATTTCCAACGTCTTGAGAATGTCAAAGGTGGCGGCCCATTGCGCGGCATCCATGGGCCGATCTCGGTGACGCGAGGGCCGGAAACCAACCCGCTGTACCAGACCTTTGTTCAGGCCGGGTCGCAGGCCGGGTATGCGGCCAGTCCCAACATGAACCAGCGTCAGCACGAAGGCATGGGCCCGATGGAGATGTCGGTCGGCGGCGGCAAACGATCAAGCGCGGCGGTCGGTTATCTGCGCCCGGCGATCAAGCGCGGCAACGTTCGGGTGATCTCGCAGGCGCTGGTGGACCGGATCCTGTTTGATCAGGGTCGCGCCTCGGGTGTTTTGTTCACCCAAAATGGTAGGCCACAGCTGGCCCGGGCCGATCAGGAAATCATCCTCAGTGCTGGTGCGATCATGTCGCCGGTTATCCTCAAGCGGTCAGGCATCGGGCCGGCCAAAGAGTTGCAGGCGCATCAGATCGAGGTTCAGGCTGACCGGGCTGAAGTGGGTGAAAACCTGATGGACCACCTAGAGGTCTATGTGCAGCAGGAATGCACCCAACCGGTGTCATTGTTTTCACACATGAACCTTATTGGCAAAGCAATGATTGGCGCCCGGTGGCTGCTGACCAAAGGCGGATTGGGCGCGACGAACCATTTCGAAAGCGGCGGCCATATTCGCAGCCGCGCCGGCATTGTCTATCCGGACATCCAGTACCACTTTCTGCCGCTTGCTATTTCCTATGACGGAAAAACACTGGCCAAAGGTCACGGGTTTCAGGTGCATGTGGGCACTAAACGCTCCAAAAGTCGCGGCTGGGTGCGGCTGCGCAGCGCAGATTCTTGCGATCTGCCTCGGGTCCGGTTCAACTACATGACCCATCCCGAGGACAGGCCGGAGATGCGCGCCTGCATCCGGTTGACGCGCGAGATTTTTGCCCAACCAGCCTTTGCCCCCTACCGCGGTAAAGAGCTGGCACCAGGGGATGCCTGCCAAAGCGATGACAGCATCGATCAATTCATCACCGACAAAGTCGAAAGCGCCTATCACCCCTGTGGCACCTGCCGGATGGGGGATGACGCCGCCGCCGTGGTCGACCCAAAAACCATGCGCGTTAAGGGGGTCCAGGGTCTTCTAGTTGTCGATAGCTCGGTCATGCCGCAGGCAACGGCCGGCGACCTGAATGCACCAACACTGATGCTGGCAGAGCGGGCTTCGGACCTGATCCGGGGCCGTGCCTTGCCTGCCGCGCAGGATGCGCCGCTGCTGGCAGCGCCTGACTGGGCGCTCAGCCAACGGTCGCGGGACATCAGTCACGACTATGCCGGCGACCGGGACAGCTTGCGCGCCGCACTACTGGCGAATGCCAGACGATAATGAAACTCAGGGAGGAAATGATGAAGATGAACCTTAACACTGCCGTAGCGGCCCTTGCCATTTCGGTTGCAACCGTGACCGCGCCGATGGCGCAAGCCGAGTCACAAGACCCGATCAAGATTGCGGTCAACGAATGGACCGGCCAGCACCTGTCTGCAAACATCGCCGCAGAGCTGCTAAAGAAAATGGGCTACAGCGTGGAAATGGTCACCGCCGGTGGCTTGCCACAGTTCACCGCGCTGGAGCAGGGCGAGCTGCATTTCAACCCCGAAGTCTGGGACAATTCAATCACAGATGCCTACACCAACGGCCTGACATCGGGTGCGATTGTCGACATGGGGCAACTGGGGCTGGAACCGCGCGAAGGCTGGATCTATCCCGACTACATGGCCGAGCAATGCCCCGGCTTGCCCAGCTATCAGGCGCTTTACGATTGCGCTCAGGCATTCGCCAATGCTGAATCCTTTCCCAATGGTCGCCTGATCACCTACCCCGCGGATTGGGGCACGCGCTCTAAATCCGTGGTCGAAGGCACCGGTCTGCCCTTCAATCCGGTCCCCGGCGGATCCGAGGGCGCCATGGTCGCCGAGTTGAAAAGCGCGCTGGCCTCGAAAGAACCGATTTTGATGATGTTCTGGCAGCCGCACTGGGTGTTCGCCGAAGTTGATATGAACTGGGTCGAGTGGAACCCGGCACAGGGCGAATGTGTCGAAGAAGACCAGCAGCGCGACACCGCCTGCGGATTTGCTCAGGCCTCGGTCAACAAGATCGTGTCCAAGTCACTGCCGGAAAACTGGCCGAAGGCTGCCAAGTTCATTGAGCAGTTCACCCTGACCAATGCCGAGCAGAACGCCATGATCCTGGAGGTCGATCAGGGTGGCCGCCCACTGGAAGAGGTGGTTCAGGACTGGATCACCGCCAACGAAGCCAAATGGACCAGCTGGATCAACTAAACCAGTACAACTAACACGTCCGGCGGTCGCCGCCGGACGTTTGCCCATCAGGGATCGGGAAGGACCGTTTTGGAACAAGACACAACAGATAGCCCACGCGCGGTCAAACTATCCTGCCGCAATCTATGGAAAGTCTACGGTGCCAACCCGGAGTACTATTTTGACGCGGCCGGGTATCAGATCGACACCGAAAATCTGGCAAAGCGGATGCGTTCCGAGGCCCATATCCCGGCCGCGATTGATGTCAGTTTTGATGTGCATGTCGGCGAGATTTTCGTGATCATGGGCCTGTCGGGTTCCGGCAAGTCCACGGTCGTTCGCTGCCTGTCACGACTGGTCGATGCCAGCTATGGCCAAGTGCTTTTGGACGGCGAAAACCTGCTGGACAAAAGCGACAAGGAACTGATCGACATTCGCCGTCACAAGATGGGAATGGTGTTCCAGAATTTCGGATTACTCCCCCATCTGACAGTCTTAGAGAACGTGGCCTTTCCGCTTAGGCTTCAGGGGCTGTCGCAGGCCGAACAGCGAGAGCGCGCCGAGCGTGTCATCAATCTGGTCGACCTGACGGGCCGCGAAGATGCCTTCCCTGGCCAGTTGTCCGGTGGTCAGCAACAACGGGTTGGCATTGCCCGCTCCTTGGCTGTGGAACCGGATGTATGGTTTCTGGATGAGCCGTTTTCGGCGCTTGACCCCTTGATCCGACGCCAGATGCAGGACGAATTTCTGCGCATCCAGCAGGTCCTGCACAAATCCATCGTGTTCATCACCCATGATTTTCTCGAGGCCCTGCGCATTGCAGACCGCATGGCAATCATGCGCGACGGCAAGGTGGTGCAGATCGGCACGCCTGAGGATCTGATCCTCAATCCTGTGGATGACTATGTCGCCCAGTTCACCTCCGAGGTGCCCCGCATCCGTGTTCTGCGCGCCAAGGCCTGCGTCGTGCCCGCCGAAGGGGACACCAGCGCCATGGTGCATGTCTCTGGGGACCTGGTGGTAGAGGCCCTGATTTCAGAGCTGTCCCATAACCCATCCGGCGTCGTGGTCGACGGGGCGGATGGCCAGCCGCTGGGCGTTGTCACACCGGTCTCGCTGATCAAAACACTCGCCGCTTTGGACGCGCCCCAACCCAGCGTTAGTGCCTAACATGGCCCGAAAGACCAAAACTGCCGTCAGGGATCAAAATCCCATGCTGCACCTGGGTTGGCCGACGGTCATCACCTTTTCATTGCTCTGCGTGTTTCTAATGGGACAGGTCGACTGGATCGCGCGTTTCCCGAAAACCCTGCAACTGCCGATTGCTGGTTATCTGAACATAACCATGGAGTGGATCGTTCAAAATTTCGCGCCGTTCTTCAAGGGTGTCACGGCTGTGCTCAGTTATCCCATGCGCTGGATGCGCGAGCTGCTGCACTCCCTGCCATGGAGCGCCTTTATCGCTGTACTTGCCGCAATCGGATATCGCGCGGGCGGGGTAAAACTGGCCGTGTTCACCGGGCTTAGCCTGCTCTACGTGCTGAGTGTCGGCCTGTGGTCCGAGGCGATGAATTCCTTTGCACTGATTTTCATCTCGGTGCCGCTGGCTGTTCTGGTTGGATTTCTGTTGGGCGTCTGGGGCTATGCTTCGGATCGGGCCAATCGGATGCTCATGCCGCTGTTGGATCTCTCGCAAACCATTCCGGCCTTTGCCTATCTTCTGCCGATCCTTCTGCTGTTTGGATTTGGACCGGTTGTCGGGCTGGTGGCATCGATCCTGTTTTCATTTCCCCCCATGGTGCGCAACACTGTTCTGGGGCTGCGCGGGGTCCCGTCGGATATCGTCGAAGCCGGGCTGATGTCCGGCGCAACGCCTGCGCAATTGTTCTGGTTCGTCCGCTTTCCCGCCGCCCTGAAACAGATCCTGATCGGGATCAATCAAACCACCATGGCCTCGCTGTCGATGGTGATTATCGCCTCTATTATTGGCGGAACGGCTGACATCGGCTGGGAAGTTCTGTCAACCATGCGCAAGGCACAGTTTGGCGAAAGCCTGACGGCCGGGATCGTGATTGCCCTGATGGCGATGATATTGGACCGGATCACGTTTGGCATCGCCGAGCGGCAAGGCAGCTCCCTCGCCCGCAAGACCCTGCTGCAACGCTATGGCTTTCCCTTGTCACTGGTGGCGCTCATCGCCCTGTCTTTGCTGCTGGCCACAATCATGCCGGCCTTGGGTCAGTGGCCCACGGCATGGCAGCTTGATTTGGCCACCCCGCTGAACCAGGCAAGCACCTGGTTTGTTATCACTTTCAAGCCGGTGGTGGACGCCATCAAGATCACCTGCCTGTTCTTTGCAATGCTGCCGCTTAAGATCGGGCTGGATAAGACGGTCAGTCCCTACACCTGGGGGTTTGCTCTGACCACCTGGCATATCGCGGGATACGCAGCACTTGTTGCCATGGCTGCACTGACGGCTTGGCGCAAAACCCGCCCCGGTTTGACCGTCACCATACTGTTGGTCGGGTTGATCTTATTTATCGGCCTAACCGATATGCCTTGGATGTCCATCTTGGCGATCCTGATCTATTTCGCCTATCGCCATGGCGGCAGGGAACTGGCAACCGGCACCGCACTGGGGCTGCTGTTCTTGCTGCTTTCCGGCAGTTGGGACAAGGCAATGCTGTCGCTCTATCTCTGTGCGATTGCGGTCAGTCTGTCCTTTGTCATTGGCGCGTCACTGGGCACAGTCGCCGCGCAATACAAATGGTTCTCGCGGTTCATGCGGCCAATCAACGACGCCATGCAAACCATGCCGCCATTTGTGCTCCTGATCCCCATCGTGATGATCTTCAAAATCGGCGAGTTCAGCGCCCTGTTGGCGATCATCGCCTATGCCTATGTGCCCGCCTTTCGTTATACCGAACACGGGCTGCGGCACGTGTCCAGGACCGTGGTCGAGGCCGCTTCGAGTCTGGGCACCACCCGGGCCCAGATGTTGTTTCTGGTCAAGATGCCACTGGCCCTGCCCAACATCATGCTGGGGCTGAACCAATCAATCATGTATGGCATTGCGATGCTGGTTATTGCCGCATTGGTCGGCACCACCGGCCTGGGCCAAGAGGTCTATGTCGGGCTTTCGGCCGGGAACTTTGGCCAGGGTTTTGTCGCTGGTATCGGCATGGCGATCCTTGCCATCACCGCCGATCGGTTTTGCCAGGCCTGGCAACGCAACCATCAATCCCACCTGACGGACGCTCCACAATGAAACTCATCTATTCCAACGACCACCGCGATCACGCTGGCGCCAAAGAAATGCGCTATGATCAGATGATCCCCATGTCTGAAAGCCCCGAGCGGATGGACATGATCATGACGGCCCTTGCCGAGGCTGGGTTTTCAGACGCGGTTGCCCCAAACGCCCACGGGCTAGAGGTTGCGCATCAGGTACATGACCCGGCATTTGTCAGCTTCCTTGAGCGGTGCTACCCCCTGTGGGAGGCCGAATTTGGCCCCGGAGGCTTTGCCACCGCCTATACCTTTGGCATGCGCGGAATGGATCAGCAGCCCAACCCATCCGTGCATTCAATGCTAAGCTGTTACACCTTTGATGTCTGTGTTCCCTTTGTTCAGGGCACCTGGCAGGCGATACGGTCAGCCAAAGATGTGGCGCTGACCGGGGTTGATCTGATTCACCAGGGTGAAAGATCGGTGTTTTCGCTCTGCCGCCCGCCGGGGCATCACGCATCACGGGACATGGCCGGCGGGTATTGCTATCTTAACAACGCCGCCATCGCCGCCCAGGCCCATTTGAACACGGGCGCAAAACGGGTGGCCATTCTGGACATCGACTATCACCACGGCAACGGAACCCAGTCCATTTTTTATGACCGCTCTGATGTGTTGTTTGCATCGCTGCATTGCCGACCAGAAGACGAATATCCCTTCCTGATGGGCTATGCGCGCGAGGTTGGGAAAGGCCCCGGCAGAGGTTACAATGTGAACCTACCCATGCCACGGGGTACAGACTACGGCGTCTGGGGGCCGGCGCTGGCCATCGCTCTGGCCCGGATACACAGCTATGCACCGGATGTCCTGGTGGTGTCCTTAGGCGTCGACAGTTTTGCGGGCGACCCCGTCGGAGGCTTTGAACTGCAAAGCCCGGACTTTGTCGCCATCGGACAGGCCATTGCCCAAGCGGGCCTGCCGACCCATTTCGTGATGGAGGGCGGCTATGCAATGGAGGCACTTGGCACCAACGTTGCAAACGTCATTTCCGGATACTCGAAAATTTGAGCTGACCAAAACGAAGCGCTCCAACAATAGGAAATGCCTCCACTCCCCTGTCCTAAGCGCCTCTGGTAGAAGAGGTGTCTTCAGTCAAGACGTCACGGACTGACTGCAAAATTTTGTCCGAGAGGGCCTTGTCCTCGACAGCTCGTGCCAGAACCAAGGCTCCGACAATCGAAGACAAAAGGGCAATTGCCTGCTGTTCCTGATCAATCCCCGCTTTCCAACCAAACCGAGATGTCACCCGGCTGATAAGACGTTTCAAATGCTTGGAAAACATCGGACGCAGCGCCGGATTACGGCCAACCTCGGTCGCCAAGGTCGGCATTGCGCATCCCGTTTCGGGCGAGTCACAGTGCCCGGCGCTAAGATAGTCTGTGATAAACGTTTGTTTGGCCTGACTTGGGGTCTCTGATGCCGGAATTCCATCGACGGAATGTTTCAGCGTTTTTTCCATGACATGTCCCAGAACCTCGCTTGAAAGATCGGTTTTGGAGGCGAAATGTGAATAAAAACCCCCGTGGGTAAGCCCGGCAGCTTTCATGATCTCCGAAACGCCCGCACCAGAAAATCCGTTCTTGCGAAACAACTTTGCGGCTTCATCGAGTATTCGTGCATGTTTCTCCGCCGTTTCGGCGGCAGGATATCGCATATCGGGACCTCATCGAGTTATTCCGGCCGCCATCCTTACCCCAGAAATCAAGATTGGCAATCCAAGGGAATGATAGATCAAGAAAATGTTCTGAGCTGTTCTAAAAGTGGCGCGCAGGAGATCTATGCGCGCCACAAGGGTAGACGGAAACCTCTTTAGGCGGGAGTTCCCTCCAGGAATTCCAGCGCTTGCGCGACAAACAATTCGTGATACTGGAAGATCCCCCCGTGACCGGCGTCTGGATAGATGCTGAGATGGGAATTCGGGATCAACTCGTGAAGCCGGAACGCATATTTCGTTGGGATCATTACATCATTGTCACCGTTGGCAATGAATGTAGTGTTCTGAATTTCCGCTGTCCGTGCATCGTCAGTCGCGGCCCAAGCCGTGATTGCGCCAACATGAGCCCCCATGCCCTCTTCACTAATGGCTGGAACCCGGTCATCCGGTGTCCGCGTGTCCAGACGCGCGATAAAATCAGTACCAGCAGACTGGCTTGTCACTGTTTCAGCGAAGAAGAGAAAATGCTTAGGATGCTTGTTCTCTTTTTCGGCGCGGGCCATGCTGTTTTGCACGAGTGGCACCAAGCCATTCATGTCACCACCAAGGCCAGATGGTCCTGTTCCAGTAAGGAGAAGCTTTTCAACCAGTTCAGGATGCGCCAACGTGATGGCCTGGGCGACAAACCCACCCATTGAAAACCCAAGCAAGTGGACCTTGGTTAAACCAAGCGCTTGGATGAAGGCAACGGCGTCTTTGGCCATGTCGTCAATACTGGCAGGGACTGTACCTGTGGACCCACCGACGCCCCGGTTGTCAAACGCCAGAATACGGTATTGCGTGGCAAGCCCATCCAGAACCGCGGGATCCCAGTCGTCAATGACGGCAGTAAAATGGTGCAGCATAACAATCGGCGTACCGTCACTGGGCCCGATTTCACGATAAGCAAATGTCTCGCCAGCAACGGCCAGTTTTTGGGTTGGGGTGGTGGCATATGCAGTGTTATTTGTCATCGTAGGTGTCTCTCTTCCTAGTGTCCGTTTTGCAGCTGTGACCCGCGAGGTCCGCAAGCCACCAAACATGAGGACCATCATGTTTAAAATCAAGCCCTGTGATGAAAAATTATTTTCCACGCATCACAAGATTTGGGAAACCTGAATGGGCCAGCCACAAAGGGTGATCAAAATCACCTGTGCACGGTTCTCGTGGGAAACTCAGACACAATCGCCGATCCATGGCCACTAATGTGATGAACGAGGCCAAAAATGGTAAGAGAGAATTCAGGGCAACGGCAGACTATCACTTTGCACATCAATGGGGAGACCGCCTTGTGTCCGATCTATCAAACATTGCCCTGGGCTATGATCCGGATCCATCTCAATCCAAATCCCTGAGATCCGATGCCTATACCCAAGACAAATGGTTCGATGCGGACCTGAAACAGATCCTTGGCAAAACCTGGCAATGGGTGTGCCATGTTGAAAAAACGAGGGAACCCGGATCTTACGTCACGGTTGAAATTGCGGGGCAACCTATTGCCGTTGTGCGCGACCGGGATGGCACGCTGCGGGCCTTCTACAACGTCTGCAAACACCGCGCCCACGAACTGCTCTCGGGCGAGGGCAATACCACCCGGATCATGTGCCCCTATCACGCCTGGGTCTACAAGCTCGACGGTCAATTGGCCCGCGCCCCTCACACCGAAAACCTGAAAGACTTTGACACCGGCGACATTTGCCTGGACCAGATCAGGGTTGAGGAGTTCTGCGGCTTCGTCTTTGTCAACCTCGACCCCCTCGCCGCCTCGCTGTCATCGCTGTCCGGTCAATTGGAAACAGAGATCCGCCACTGGGCCCCGGACGTTGATCAACTGACGTTTGGCCACCGGCTAACCTACGAGATCAAGTCGAACTGGAAGAACGTCGTTGATAACTTTCTTGAGTGTTATCATTGCCCGACCGCCCATAAGGACTTTTGTGATCTGGTCGATATGGATACCTACAAGGTGACCACCTACGGTATTTACTCAAGCCATATGGCGGATGCGGGCAACGGTCCCAACAGCGCCTATGACGTGTCGAATGCAACCGTGAAAACCCATGCGGTTTGGTGGCTGTGGCCGACCACCTGCCTGATGCGATATCCGGGACGGTCCAGCATGATCGTGCTGAATATCATCCCCATCGGTCCGGACCGCACCTTGGAAACCTACGATTTCTACCTTGAAACCCCTGAACCCGACGCAACCGAACTGGACGCGATCCGCTATCTGGATGAGGTTTTGCAGGTGGAGGATATTGGGCTGGTCGAAAGCGTGCAGCGCGGCATGAACACGCCTGCCTTCACCCAGGGCCGCATTGTCAATGACCCCGAAGGATCGGGAAAATCAGAACACGCCGTACACCACTTCCACGGATTGGTGCTGGATGCCTATACCAAGACCCCACAGAACGGAGACCGTGATGAGACTTGAAGGTAAAATCGCCTTGGTGACAGGTGGCCGAGGTGGCATCGGGCGGGCGATTGTCAGCCGGTTCCTGACGGAAGGTGCGACAGTCTATGCCGCAGATCTGACCCCGCAGGGATCACTGGCAGATCATGACGATGATGGCAGTATCTTCGTCAAGCTGGATGTCACGCGCGAGCCGGACGCCATAGCCGCGATGGATCGCGTGATGGCCGAACAGGGCAAACTGGACATCCTGGTCAATGCAGCCGGTATTGAAATCGAAAAAACCGTGGAGGAGACATCGCTGGTTGAGTGGAACCAAAGCTTTGCGGTCAACGCAACCGGCACCTTCCTGACCTCCAAATACGCCCTGCCCCTGATGCGCGAAGCGGTAAAATCAGGGGTCACGGCCAGCCTTATCAATTTTGGCTCTTACGATGGTTTTATCGCCGATCCCGGTTTGGCAGCCTATTGCGCCACCAAAGGTGCAGTCCATGCGCTGACCCGTGCGATGGCCTGTGATCACGGTCCCGAAGGCATCCGGGTCAATGCGATTTGCCCCGGCTACATCGACACGCCCATGCTGCAAAGCTTCTTTGAGGGCGATGGATCAGGCGCCGGTGGTGGCAATATCGAAACCCTGCAAAAAGCTGTGCGAGACGTGCACCCGATGCGGACCTACGGAACACCCGAAGATATCGCAAATCTGGTGAACTGGCTTGCATCCGACGAAGCACGTTATGCATCCGGCCAACTCTGGGTTCTGGATGGGGGGCTGTCCGCACAAGTGCAACAGATGAAACTATAATGTCAAAATCCACCATCCTCACCTGCGCCCCAACAGGCGGCATTCACACACCATCAGTGCCAGTGCCAATGCTGGCCGCCGGGCGCCCACAGATGCGTCGAATTCGCGGGGCCATTGAAAACCTTGGGCTGAGTGTCGCTACGCCTGCAGAGGCCCGACAGCGACTGGCGCTCAAGGGCGGTGATCAGGTTGGATTCTAGCGGAGGCGGCACCATGCAACGATTGGCAGGAAAACGGGCGTTTATCACCGGCGGGCGTCAGGGAATTGGCCGTGGTATCGTCGATGCCTTTGCCTCCGAAGGGGCAGAGGTCATGACCTGTGGGCGCGGGCCCAAACCTGATGGCCTGAACGCCGAGTGGCTGTCGCTGGATGTGTCCGATGCGGCGACTGTCGCGGCGGCGGCGCAGTCCTTGGGAGTGTTGGACATCGTGGTGAACAACGCCGGTGTGCAGGTCGAAAAGACGGTTGTAGACAGCACCGATGCGGACTGGGATCTGGTGATGGGCGTCAACGCCCGTGGTGTGTTCAATGTCTGTCGCAGCCTAATTCCACAGATGGCGACCGGGGGATCGATCATCAATATCGGGTCGATTTCCGGCACTGTCGCTGATCCGTCGATGGCGCTGTACAATGCATCCAAGGCCTTTGTTCATGGGCTCACCCGCTCGATTGCCGTCGACCATGGCCCCACCATACGCTGCAATGCGATCTGCCCCGGCTGGATCGAAACCGGAATGCTGGATGCGGGGTTTGATCTGGCCAGTGATCCGGACCAGGCGCGCGCAGATGCACTTGCCCGGCACGCAACCCGCCGCTTTGGCAAACCTGCCGACATTGCCTCCATGGCCGTCTGGCTGGCATCGGATGATGCCGCATTTGCAACCGGGCAGCTGTTTACAATCGACGGCGGCATGACCGCCGCTTCGCCGCTTAATCCAGGACTATTCTGATGAGTACTTTCGCACATACAGCCACCCTTGGCGCCGGAGTGATCGGCGCAAGCTGGTCGGCATTATTTCTGGCCTCGGGGCGCAGTGTCGCCGTCTTTGACCCCTCGCCCAAGGCCGAAAAAATGGTACGCGACTATGTGGAACAGTCATGGCCCATTCTGGCGCAACTGGGGCTGACTGACCACGGCAACCCGGACGCAATCAGCTTTCATGCCTCGGCAAAAGACGCCGTTGACGGCGCCAGTTTCATTCAGGAAAGCGTCCCCGAGCAGCTGCCCATCAAACACGCCCTTTATGCTGAAATTGAAGACGCCCTGGCCTGCGACGCTATTATAGCTTCCTCGGCCTCGGGTCTGACCTTATCTGAAATGCAGGCGGGCTGGGCCGATCCAAGCCGCCTGGTCCTGGGACACCCGTTCAATCCGCCGCATCTGATCCCTCTGGTCGAGGTTATGGGCAACAGCCACACAACCGAGGGCGTCGTGTCCAGCGCCGAAGACTTCTATCGGGCCGTGGGCAAGGTCACCATTCGCGTCAACCGCGAGGTCCCCGGCCATGTCGCCAACCGCCTGCAGGCGGCTGTGTGGCGCGAGGCCATTCATTTAATCTCAACCGGGGTCGCCTCGGTCGAGGATGTCGATACCGCCATGTGGGCGGGTCCGGGGCTGCGATGGGCCGCCATGGGGCCGACGATGCTGTTCCACCTGGGCGCCGGCGATGGCGGCTTAGGCGAATTCTGCGAACGCTATTCCGACAGCTTCAATCGCTGGTGGGATGACCTGGGCGCGCTTCACCTGACCCCTGCGCTGGCAGACCAACTGGTTGCCGGTGTGACACAAGAGGCCGGCGGCGTGTCCCCTGCAGATCTATCCGCGAAACGTGATGCGATGCTGGCCGCCATGCAAGTGGCAACCGCCAAGCTGCGTTAGATCACCTTGGGGCTGTGCATCGGCCAGGCCCGGAACTCAAACGGGACCCGACCGTCAATCCGGTCCTGTTTTGGCGGCAACCCAAACCGGGCCCGGTAGGCACGGCTGAAATGAACCTGACTGGCAAACCCCGACGCCACCGCAACCTCACTCAGCTTCATTTCTGTCTGGGTCACCAGCCCCCGGGCGCGGTCCAACCTGATATCGCGAAAGTACAGCACCGGGGTCTTGCGGACGTATTGTTTGAACAATCGGCCCAGATGCCGCTGCGAGACGTTCAATTGCGCACAAATATCAGGGATCGAAGGCGGGGTCTCTAAATTGGCCTCCATCAGATCGATAGCGCGGCGCACAACGCTGGGCGTCACTTGCCCAAAAGGTTCCAGATTGCTTGGGTTCTGCGATGCCTCAGGCCCGCGCACATGGTGGTGAAACAGGTACCGGGCGGTGGCATTCGCCAGACTTTCTCCACCAAGGTCCCGCAAGATATGCAGGGCCAGATCAACCGCAGCCAGCCCCCCGCAACAGGTCAATCTGTTGCCATCCGCCACAAAGAGATCCTCGGTGACCGTCACCTCCGGAAACAGCTCAATCAGAGCGTCGATATGTTCATAATGCACCGTCGCACGTCTGTTCTTTAGCAACCCCGCCCTGGCAAGAATGAACGTACCTGTATCCAAAGCCGCCATTTTCGCGCCGCCGCGTGACCAGTGAACCAGGGCTTTGGTCACCTCCACCGTATGGTGGATTTCCGGCACCCAGCTTGACGACACGACAACCAATTTTGGCTTGGTGCTCAGGGCATTGGCGATAGAGCCGGTGGAAACGGACAGCCCAGAATTTGTCGGTGTCTCGGCGCCGGTGGACGACACCAACTGCCATCGGAACCGTGATGTTCCCGTCAGGTAATTGGCCACCCGAAACGGATCGAGAAAGGCCGTGGTGGCGGCCAGATTAAAATGTGGCGTGACCAGAATAAGCAGGTCAAAGATATCAGTGTCAGATGCGTTCATGGCCGCACAAGTACATTTTTGGCCAAATATGTAAACTTCAGAAACCCTGCGGCATGCCAGTGAAACACAGGCGTCCCCCCAGTTGCCGATCACATCTCACCTTTGGTTGCCCGCAGAAACTGCCTTGTTGTCCCGGACTTAACCCAAGGCCGACCGATACCGTGCCACACCGATCACCATCATGAATGTGGCACATACGAAATAGCCGGCAACCCAAAGAAACTGTGTCTCAATGCCAACCCCAAGGTCGATGCCCAACCCGGTGATGCCTGGCCCAATAGCCGAGCCCAACACCATGACAGCCGCCGCCATCGCCTTGATCGAGCCCAGATGTCGCGTCCCGAAGAACTCTGCCCAAAAGGCATTAGGTAAGGTCGAGTTGGCCCCAGTTGTCAGTGCCAGGAAGAAGAAACCAAGCAACATATCCGAATAGGTATCGGCAAATGCAAAAATGACAAAAGCCACCACCAGGGGCAGTTGGTACCAAGGGATCAGCCGGGATGTGCCAATCTTGTCCAACGCCCAGCCCGACAGGACCATCGCGACAGTGCCGACCAGGATGAAAAAAGGAAACATCGACACCAACTCCACATGAGGCAACTGCTTAACGTCCGCGAAATGAACTTGGTGAAAGAAAAACGCGGTTCCAAATGCTGACGGCCCCAGAAGCGCGGGCACCATGAACCAGAAAAGCGGATGACGAAACGTTTGATTGCGGGTCCAGTGCTGGGCCAGCATGCCCAGTGATTGGTTAGACTGTGCCATTGAATGCGGTGTGCGCTCTGTCCGCAGAAGCGTTCGCAATATGGGAACGCCGCACACCACCAGCACTGCGGCACTTCCCCAAAGCAGGCGCCAGTCATAGACTGCCATAAGAGCCACAAAAATCAGCGGCAGCACAGCCTGTCCCACAGCAAAGCCAAGCGTAGCCACAGACAGGGCCTTACCCCGGGACGCGATGAACCACCGTGACATGGCGACCAAGGCAACATGGCTGGTCATACCCTGGCCGGTAAAACGCAGACAAAAAATGACCAGCGGCAACAACCACCACACCGGGTTTAAAGCCATGAAAAGGCAAGCGCCGGCCAGCAGACCCAGGATGATTGCGCCAATGCTGCGCGCTCGAAACCGGTCCGTCAGCCCCCCGGCCCAAACCATGGCAATGGCCGATGCTGTGGTTCCGACAGCATATATTCCGCCCCATTGACCATGTGAAATTTGAAAGACCTCGCGAATTTCACCGGCGAAAAGCGAGATGAAATAGGTCTGTCCAAAACTGCTGAGAAATGTCAGCAGCACCCCGGCGCTAAGCCAGCGTATATTTTCACGTAGAAAAGCAAGAATCGCCATGATCCTCTGTCGCGTGTATTGCGCCAAAAAGAAAGGCGTTTGGGCCCAATTACTTGCCTCAATTCCGGCCAAGCCGTAAAACCGACAGCAAAGGTTCTTAATCGCGCCGCAGTTTTAAAGCTGACTGCGTTATGCCGTCGTTCCTGTGCCACCGCCAAACACAAAGAACTGGTCCTCTGGACGGGAAACCTTGACATTTCGGCCCGGACAACAATATAGGTGCATATGACCGTAAATGTTCCAGCCAGTGAAATCGACCCGAGTATACAAGATGCCCGATGACCCTATCCTCGACGCGGCGACGGTTGAACGCGCCTGCATTTGTCAGGTGCTGCGACGCGTGACCCGCAAAGTCACCCAGCGCTATGCAGCGGCACTGAAGCCGGTCAATCTGACGGCCGGGCAGTTTACTATTCTGGCAGCGTTGTCCCGCAACAAGCCGGTAAAGCTCAGCACACTTGCGGATGAAATTGGCATGGATCGAACCACGCTGACAAAAGACTTAGCCCCGTTGGAGCGTCGAAACCTGGTCAGTTCAATCCCAAACAAGTCCGACCGCCGGGTCAGGGACTTGAAACTGTCCGAAAATGGTAAAGACCTGTTGCGGCAAGCGCACCCGCTTTGGGAAGCGGCGCAAATCTCTTCTCTTGAAAAGATCGGCGATGCCGATTGGACAGAGGTCAGATCCGTGCTGGATACACTCGCCCCCTAAGTCCGCCTCAACTCTGAAGATGGATGTTCGAACAATTAGGTGCATATGCACTTTAAATCGCAAGTTTACCCCTACGAAAGGCCTTGAAGCATGAAACGCATCCTTCCACTGGCACGCCGGAGCCTCCTAGCACTGTTTTTTATAGGCACGCTGGTACTTGGCACCACTGTGATCCACCAGCGGGCAGCCGAAGGCCGCACCCAGGATATAACCGGGGCAGCCGCTATTCCGGTAACCAGCGCCCGGATCCAAATCATTGATCACTATCAGGTCTTCGAGCACTTTGTAGGTCGCCTGGAGCCAGCCCAGCGCGCGGATACATCCTTTGAGCATGGCGGCCTGATCACTGACATTTTCACGGATGAAGGCCAGCACGTCGAAAAAGGGGCGATCATAGCCCGTTTGGACATTCAGATTTTGCAGACCGAGCTTGACCGCCTGCACGGACAGTTACAGCACGTGACCGCCCAGGTGGAACTTGCCCGGCTGACCGAGCAGCGCCAGATCAATTTGCAGGTCAAAGGCCATGTTTCTGATCAACGCGCCGACGAAGCCAGGCTCAAGACCAAGGCGTTTGACGGCCAGAGGATTGCGCTGCTCGCCTCTGTTCACCGCATCGAACTGGATCTGGAAAAATCGCTTCTGCGGGCTCCGTTCTCGGGCATTGTCGGGCGCAGGCATGTGGATGTTGGTACGGTTGTTCAGGGCGGCACTCCGGTCCTTGAAATCCTGGAAACCAGCGCCCCTCGGGCAAGGATAGGCATTGCCCCCGAGGCCGCAAAAGCACTGCACATTGGCCAACAAATAGACCTCTCTGCCGACGGCAGCTCGCTGGCCGGACGCATCTCTGCAATTCGCCTGGACATGTCCACGCAGACCAGATCGGTATCCGTTCTCGTGGATCTAGAGGCCAGAAAAAACGTACAATTTGGCAATACCATCCGCTTCCGATTGGCCCGCGACATCCCGGAAACCGGCGCCTGGCTGCAGATCTCTGCCCTGTCCGAGGGCTACAAAGGAACCTGGACCACACTTACCCTCAAGCCGACCGATACAGACGGCCAGTATCAGGTCGGTCAGGAAGCGGTAGAGATCATACACACCAACGGCCAGCAAGCCTTTGTCCGCGGCACCCTAACCGATGGTCAGCGCATCATCACGTCTGGCCGAAATCGGGTGATCCCGGGCCAAACTGTCTCCCTTGCTGAAACCGAATGAGGTCAGACATGAACACGCTTCTTTATCGCAATCCCCGTCTTTTGTTCCTTGTCCTCTCGGTCATCGTGGCGCTGGCCCTGTCAGCCATTACCAATATCGGACGCCAGGAAGACCCGACGATCACCGGCATTTTCGCAACAATCGTAACCCCCTACCCCGGGGCCAATCCGTCCCGGGTCGAGGCCCTGGTGACCGAAAAAATTGAACAAAAGCTGCGGGAAATTCCTGAAATTGATGAAATCAACTCAACGTCGAAGGTTGGTGTATCGGTGGTATCGGTCAAACTCTCAATCTATCTGCCAAAAGATCAGATCGAACAGGTCTGGTCTGAAATCCGCGATGCCGTCGCCGAGTCCCATTCTCAGTTCCCCGCAGGCATACCTGAACCGATCATAGACACTGACCGGTTTGGCGCCTTCACCGCAATCAGTGCGATCACCATGAACAACGGACACCTCGTAAACCCCGGCATTCAACGCCGATATGCTGAAATATTGCGGGACCGTCTGCGCAGTGTGCCCAACACCAAACTGGTCAGGCTGTTTGGCGACCAAAGCGAAGAAATCCGGGTCACCATCATGCCGGAACGGTTGGCCTCCTTGGGCATTCGGGTCGGCACCCTCGCGCAGCTTATCCAGGCGGCGGATGCAAAGGTCCGTGCTGGCAAACTATACGGCGATGCCTTTAATCTCTTGCTTGAGATCTCCGGTGAAATTGAGAGCCTTCAACGGGTTAGGGATATCCCGATCAACACCGATGCCAACGCAGCGACGGTGCGGCTGGGGGACATCGCAACAGTCGAACGGGTGGTCGCAGACCCGCCACGCGAACGCGCGTTTGCCAACGGAGATCAAGCGGTTCTGGTCGCGGTTCAAATTGAAAGCGGCCAGCAAGTCGACACCTGGTCAAACGCTGTCCAACAGGTTCTGGCCGAGTTTGAAAACTCTCTCCCGGACGGGATCTCTCATCAGCTTTTATTCGACCAAAGCCAATATACCTACAAACGTTTTGAAGGTCTTGCCCTGAACATGGCCCTTGGGGTTGGACTGGTCATTCTGGTGCTCTTCGTCTCGCTTGGCTGGCGTTCTGCGCTGGTTGTCGCCACGATTATTCCGCTGGCAACGATTATGTCAGCCACAATCATGAACGCGCTGGGATTGCAGATTCAGCAAATGTCCGTCTCTGGCCTGATCGTCGCGCTTGGCCTTCTTGTCGACGCGGCCATCGTCATGTCAGATGAGATAAAACGCCGGATAGAAGCTGGCATGACGGCGGTCAACGCGGTGGCCGACTCCGTGCAGCGGCTCATGATTCCATTGCTGGCCTCAACAATCACCACGATCCTGGCCTATCTGCCCATGGCCCTGCTGCCCGGACCTCCAGGCGACTTTATTGGCTCTATCGCCCTTAGCGTGATCATCATGCTTGCGGTGTCCTTTGGTCTGGCCATGACCGTCGCACCCGCCATCGCAGGCCACCTTCTTAAGGTCGAAAAACCCGGCGCGGCGCATTTTTGGCAGACAGGCATTTCCCTGCCCTGGCTTGCCAGAACCTTTGACGGCTCGATCCGTTGGTCCTTGAACAACAAAGGTCTGGCCATATTGGGTGCCTTGGTGCTGCCCGTCATGGGCTTTGTGTCCTTCCCGACACTGACCGCGCAGTTCTTTCCGGGCGTAGATCGCGACCAACTCTATATTCAGGTCAAACTGCCGGGTGATACATCCTTTGCCGCCACTGAAAACCTCGCAGAGCGTATCGATCAAAACCTTCGACAAAACAGCGACATAAAGAGAGTCTACTGGGTGGTTGGCGAAAGCGCGCCGTCTTTCTATTACAACTTGAAAATGGATCAGGACGGCGTGGCCAGTTTCGCCGAAGCGTTGATTACAACCACCTCTGCCGAGGCCACAGCGCAGCTTATTCCGCACCTGCAACAAACCCTTGATCGGTTGTTTCCCGAAGCCCAAATTCTGGTGCGCGGCCTGGTTCAGGGCCCGCCGGTTGATGCGCCTGTCGAACTCAGGTTGGTTGGCCCTGACCTTGAAACCCTTCGCGATTATGGCACGGCCATCCGGCACGTGATGACAGAGGTTCCCGAGATCACCCATACCCGGGCAAATTTAATTGGTGCCGATCCCAAACTGGTCTTCAACCTTGACGAGGAAAAGGTCCGCTTGGCCGGGCTGACCCTGAATGCCGTGGCCCAGCAGATGGATGCAAACCTGTCGGGAGTAATTGGCGGCTCACTGGTTGAGGCGACCGAGGAACTAAAGGTGCGCATTCGCCTGCACCAGACAAGCCGGGACTCGATCGCAGACATCAGCTCGATGCTGATTATACCGCCAAATAATTCTAATAACGCAACGGGTTATCACTTTCCCGCTCTGCCTCTCTCTGCCCTTGGCGACCTCGAACTTGTGCCCTCTGACAGCCCCATTGCCCGGCGCAATGGCGAACGGGTTAACACCGTTCAAGGGTTTGTCACTCTGGGGGTTCTGCCTCAAGAAGCCCTGACCAAGGTGCAATCGCTGTTACAGGACGCTCAATTCTCTTTGCCGGCAGGCTATCGTCTGGAACTTGGCGGCGATGCGGACGCGCGGGCTGAAACGGCCGGAAATCTGGCCAAGTCGGGTGGTCTTGTGGGCATTCTGACCTTCATCACGATTTTCCTGACATATGGGTCTTATCGACTAACCGCCGTGACGCTTATTGTTGCCGTGCTCTCGATGGGCCTGAGCCTGTTGTCACTGGCCGTCTTCAAATACCCGTTTGGCATTCAGGCCCTGATCGGAACCATTGGCTCCATCGGCGTGTCGGTCAATGCTTGCATCGTTATCCTGACCGGCCTGCAGGAGGACAAGGGAGCGATGACTGGGGACCCCAACGCCATCCGGGCCGTGGTCACCCGCTCCGCGCGCCATATCCTGTCCACCACCCTGACGACTGTCGGCGGATTTATCCCTCTTATCCTTGCCGAAGGGAGCTTCTGGCCGCCGTTTGCAATGGCCATCGCGGGTGGCGTCTGGCTGTCGATGGTCGTCTCATTCTACTTCACCCCGGCCATGTTTGCCCTGCTTTTGCCGAAGCCTAAAAAGGCCAAGGTGTTGGTCAACACACCGGCTTTGCACGAGTTTCCAGCACTGCAAGCAGCGGAATGAAACGTATGTTGTTTTGACGTCACCAACACGCACCGAATATTCATGGGGTTGGTGTACTCTCGTCCAACCCCATGCCTCAACCTGGCTGAGATGGGTCCACCGCCAGGAGTACCCATCGCTCCGGATTCACCCCCGCATCCCGGCCCGCAGTTCTCAGCCGTGGCACCTCGCACCACCACCCTGCCCAGATAGGCCATTGCACTTGCGCCTTACCCGATACAGATCGCAATCTGATCGTCCAACATACTGACAAACCGACGTAATCCTAATCCAATGGCAGACCGCTTGGCACCGCTGTCGGCTCCCCAAATGGCGGCGCGGAAACACTGCTACCGGTCAGGCTGCCGAGGAAGTCTACAAGCCTGCGAATGTCATCATCGCTCAACCAAACACTGTCGATATCCAAGGCCTGTTGCTGACGATGCATTTCGCGCTGATCCTGCCAGACAACAAAATCAATATCGCTAAACCAAGGAGCCAGCGGCAGTGCTGCCATCGCCGGACGCCATTTCACCATTGCTGCGCGGGGGTCCAGGTGATGCCGTATCATACCTTCAAGATCCGGGTAGGCGCCATTGTGACCATATGGTGCCGTCAGCGCCACGTTGCGCAACATCGGTGTGCGAAACTTGTAAGCATCTTCCAGGGCATCACTTTCCGCCATACGGCCGACGTCGCGCGCCATTGGATCAAACCGCCGCGTGCGACCGGGTCCAAACGGCGGCAGGCCCAGCGCATGAAAGCTTTGGTCGCTCAGCAGGCGGCCGGAATGACACGACGCACACTTGCCCTTGCCGTAAAAGATGTCAGCACCAGCGATCTGCGTCTCGGTAAGCGCCGATGTATCACCAGCTAAAAACTGATCAAACGGGCTGTCGATGCTTTGCCATTCAACAGCCATAAAGGCCGCCAATGCATTGGCAATCTCCACAATGGTAACCTGCTTCGCTGCGGTGATGTGATCAAAGGCCGCAACAAATCGATCTCCATACTCAGGAATAACCCGCACCCGTTTGGCCAAGATCGGCCAAGCCGTATCGATCCGGTCGTGCAATGCACCTGCAACTTCATTTTCCCTTGGGTTCCCGGCCATTTCAAATTGGGCCACCAATGGAAACACCGCCTGGGCCGCAAGAATAGAATTGAACCCCTTGGGCAACCACTCTTCGGCTGGTGAGTTGAAGCCGTTGCCATAACTATCAGATCGGCTCAGTCGCCCGTCATGGAACAAAGTATCGATGTCGCGCGCGCCCAGGTTCCACAGCCCTGGCGCGTTCCGGGGGATTCGTTTTCGAATGCGGTTTTCACCACGTCCCGCTGTCCGCTCCGGCCCAAGCCCGGTGCCGCCCTCACCAATGCCAAGCGACAACCCATCGCCAGTGCCCAAGTCAGGGTGATGGCAGGTCGAACAGCTGATATTTCTGTTCCCCGACAGTATTTTATCGTAGAATAACAACTGACCGAGCGCAGCCTGATCACGGTTGAAACTCAAAAAATCCGCCGCCGTCAATGGCGCGGGAAACTCGCCTCCCTGGGCTGTCCCTGCTGTCAGGATCAAGCCCGCAACAACAGACCGGAGACCCCATAAATGCGCTACTCTTTGATGGCCCTGTTCCTGATCGTTTCGCCCGCCTTTGCGGAAATTGAAAAAGCGCGCGACTTGATGGAGGCCGGTCAGTTTCAAGCCGCATATACCGAATTGTGGCCCGCGGCCCGATCTGGCAACGCCGACGCCGAAGAGCTGATTGGGGTAATGTATGCCATGGGTTTGGGTGTCACCCGCGACGATCAACGCGCCTTTGACTGGTATCTGCGCAGCGCCATGAAAGGACATCCGGGGGCGCAATCCGGGGTCGGCTGGTACTACGAAGTTGGCCGCGGCATGCCCGCACCGGACTTGGTCCGGGCCTATATGTGGTACACGCTCAGCGCCATTGGCGGTGACCCGGATGCAGCTATCTCGCTGGAGGAGGTGGTCAAGAAGATGACTAAGGAAGAAATTGATAAGTCTCATATCCTGGTCAATGATTACAAGGTTTGGATGTATCCGTTCCGCTAAACGGTTTGCATCGCAAGCAAGCTATTCCTGCCTGCAACACAATTGTTCAGGGGCCAGGGAAGGGTCGCCCTCCCTGGCCGAGTGATCATTTCAGATCAGCCGCGCGCGCAGCATTAACGTCTGCTTCGGCCGCAGCAACGGCATCGGTCAGTGCGGTAAAGATTTCTTCGCCATTTGCTACATTGCCCTTGAACCAGTCATAAACCGGGGCAGCAGAGGCCTTGAAGGCCGCCTTTTGCTCTGGTGTTGGCACGTATAGATCACCACCACCGGCGACAAAATCTGCATAGGCCTGGATCGATTTGCGCTTGGGCGAGGCAAACGTTGCCTGCTGCAGTGCATTAAACCCATCCACAACAACCCGACGCATATCTTCTGGCATCGCTTGGAATTTCTGGTTCGACATCCACCACAACGCGCCCATGTAGGCATGGCCGTCCAGGGTCACATATTGAAGACCAGCATCGGGGAACTTCATGCCCATAATGTCGGTGATACCGTTTTTCGACCCTTCAACAACACCGGTCTGGAACGATGTGAAAAGCTCGGGCCATGGGATCGGTGTTGGCGAAGCGCCCAGTGCTTTGACCAATTCCTGCGGCAGGTCAGCCACCACGGTCCGGATCTTTAGCCCTTCCATATCCGCAGGCTCTGCAACACGGCGTTTGGTGTTGGCAAAATTGCGCCAGCCGCCGGTGTTCCCGATGGTCATCAGACGGATCATATCATCGGAATCTGCCAGTGCCATGGCGCGCATTTTGCGGGTGAAATCACCCGACAGCACATGCTCGGCAATCCTGTCATCGGCCATCAGGTAGGGCAGGTCCAGAACTTGCACATATGGGAAAATGCCCGAAGCGCCACCCGAAGTGGAGATATAGACATCGATCGATCCGTCAGCCACACCCTGCAGGCATTCGGCGCCGTTTGAACACAGCTGTGTGCCGATAAACAGTTCCACTTCGATGGCACCGTTTGACGCCGCCTCGACGTAGTTTTTGAACACAACAAGACCATCATAGTCCTCGTCGTTTTCATTGGAGTTGGCCGTTGCGCGGATTGTGTAATCCGCAGCCGAAGCACTGATCGCGGAGCCAGCCAACATGGCCGCTACAGTCAGCGTCTTGAGGGTCGTCTTAAGCATAGGTGGTTCCTCCCTTTTATACTTATTATACTTAGTTAGTTCGCAAACCCGGTCAGGCGCGGGATTGTCATGGAAATGGCGGGGACGTAGGTGATCAAAAAGATCACCAGAATTTCAACCAGCAGAAACGGCAGAATGGCTTTGGCAATGGCCTCGACCCGTTCTCCGGACACCGCCGAGGCAACAAACAGCACCAAGCCCATCGGCGGCGTTGCGAGACCGACCGTTAGGTTGACGCTCATGATGATGGCAAAGTGGATCGGATCAACACCCAGATCGACAAAGATTGGCCCCAGGATCGGCCCCAGAATGATGATCGCCGGGCCGGCATCCAGGAACATCCCCACGACAAACAACAAAAGATTTATCAGGAACAACAAGATCAGGGGGTTCTCGGACAGGGACAAAATGAACGAGGCCAGCTGTTCCGGCGCATGGCTCAGGCTGACAACAGTTTTAAATGCCATCGCCGCGCCGACCAACAGCAGCA
Organism: Parasedimentitalea marina; assembly: GCF_004006175.1. GTDB lineage: Bacteria > Pseudomonadota > Alphaproteobacteria > Rhodobacterales > Rhodobacteraceae > Parasedimentitalea > Parasedimentitalea marina. The sequence continues at coordinate 669,865 of NZ_CP033219.1, read as the reverse complement.
CCACAGAGGAGATCAGCCCGGCTTTGCTTAGAATTGCAGGAATCTCGCTGATCGTCAGGGTGCGCATCACAAAGAAACCAATGAACAATGCATAGGCAACGGCGACAGCGGCGGCCTCTGTTGGGGTGAAGACGCCGACCAGAATACCGCCCAGAATGATCACTGGGGTCATCAAAGGGAAAAACGCCTTTAGCGACGCCCTGCCCCGTTCCGGCCAGGTGGATTTCTTGCTGGCAACCGGAAAGTCGTATTTGTCGGCCATCACTTTGACCACCAGCATCAGACCAACACCAACCAGAATACCCGGAACGATGCCCGCCAGAAACAGCGCCGCGACGCTTTCGCCCATGACATAGGCATAGATGATCATGATGCCCGATGGCGGAATGATCGGCCCAATAACCGAGCTGGCCGCAGTGATCGCAGCCGAGAACTTTCGGCTGTACCCCTGTTTCTCCATCGCCGGGATCAACATGCTGCCCAAGGCCGAGGTATCGGCCACTGCCGAGCCGGACAGCCCGGCAAACAGCATCGACGACAGGATGTTCACATGCGCCAAACCGCCACGTAAGTGCCCCATCAATGCCTGGGCAAACTCGACCAGACGCATGGTGATGCCGCCTTTGTTCATCAGCTCGCCGGCCAGCATGAAAAACGGGATCGCCATCAGCGGAAAGCTGTCCATGCCATTGTAAACATTGCGGTACAGCAACGTGATGTCGCGTTCCTGACCGTTGAGATACAGCAGCAGGCCCGGCGCGGCCAGCAGGCCAAAAAACACCGGCAGGCCAATCATCAGGAAGATCAGAAAGACAGGCAGAAACCATATCAGCATCAGTCAGCTCCTACTGCGCTAGAGGGGTCTGAAAGGTCCGGCAAATGATCGCCACCACCAAGAAGTCTTACGATCGCGCGCAAGATAAGCTCGACATTGACCATGACCAACAGGATCACCCCGACCAACAACGAGGCCATCATCCACGACCGGGGAACCCGCAGCCAGTCGTCAAAGCCAAATGAGATTGGAACATATAGCGAGGCAGTGGCAAAGCGACCGCCAAATCCAGTGACCTCGCCCCAGCCGATTTTCACGGCGACAACCAGCACCAGCAGCGTCACTGTCAGCAGTACAAGTGACAATATCTGACTGGCGATGCGCGGCAGTGCGACGGCCAACATATCAATGGCCACAAACCCACCTTGCCGAAATGCAGTTGGCGCCATCAGGCCCGTCATCCACAACATGCAAAAGCGCGCCGCTTCGTCCGGCCAGGGTAACGCGCTGTTCAAGATATAACGGAAAAAGACCTGCACCAGGATCGACACAACCATCAGCGCCACGGCCACAATGCCGATTGCACGCCCAAGCTTTAACAGCTGAGCGTTTACCATGCTAATCGGCGCTAGCACCGCCAACAGTCCTCCCATTTGGCTCTCCCTTTAATACACCGGGATCCTCTTCCCAGTGTCCGTGTTTACGTCTGTGCTGCTTGCCCAAACTTCCCTGCGTAAAATGTCAGTGCATCCCCATCCCGCATTTCGGCCTGATCAACTCTGCCGACCACAATCATGTGATCGCCGCCGTCATATGCGGCTGTTTTGGTACATTCGAAACGGGCCAGGCAGTCCTCGATCAACGGCACGCCCTGCGCGTTGAGGTGATGTATAATGTCGTCAAACGCATGGGCGTTTTTGCCAAAACCCTGGCACAATTCGGTCTGGTCGGCGCTTAGAACATGAATGGCGTAGTGTTTCGCTGCCGCGAAATACCGAAACCGGCGCGACGTTTTGGCTGGTGCCCAAAGCACCAGCGCCGGGTCCAATGAGACAGAAGAGAAACTGTTGACGACAATCCCAACAGGGCCGTCCTCGCTTGGGGCTGTCACCACGGTGACGCCAGTGGCGAACCGGCCAAAAGCATCCCGCAACTGACGTGCGTTGCCCGCTTCAGGTGCAAACGTCACCGGCATATCCATCGCCCCATCCGGCATCAGGCGACCTCACCACCTAAAGCGGCCTCATAAAGGCGGAACCAGGTGACACGGTCCATATTGACCTTCAGCGCATCGGAAATTCGGCCAATGCGCTCCAGATTATTGGTTCCAAGAACCGGCAGCAATTTCGCGGGGTGCGCCAGCAGCCAGGCCACTGCCACTGCACTGCGATCGACACCGTTCTCACCGGCGATTTCGTCCAGCAGCGCGCCCATCGCCCCTTCGGCCCCAATCAAGGCCCCGCCACCCAGCGGTGACCAGGCCATCAGATGCTGTCCCAGCCTTTGGTGGAACGCCAGATCACCGTTGGTGAAGGATGAAATCTCACCCAGGCTGACTTCGATCTGGTTGGTCACCAGCGGAGCAGACATCGCCGATTGCAGCAGCTCGAAATCCCACGGGCGAAAATTCGAAACGCCGATGGCCCGAACCTTGCCGCTGGTCACCAGCCCGTCCAGGGCGGCACCGGTTTCATGGTGGTCCATGAAGGGATCGGGGCGGTGGATCAACAGCACATCAACGTGATCAATGGCCATCTCGCGCAGCGACAGCTCGACAGATTTTTCAATATGCAGGCGCGAAGTGTCGTAGTGTTTAACCGCAACATCCGAGTAACGGCCGCAGGGTGCGACAATCGCGCATTTGGTCACGATTTCCATTTGATTGCGCAGACCCGGGTTGTTGCGCAGCGCGCCCCCCAGAACAGCCTCGGCACTGTAGTCGCCATAGATATCGGCCTGATCAAAACTGGTGATGCCCTGATCCAGACAAGACTGGATTTTCGCTTGGACATGGGCGGGTGATGTATCGGCATCATCACCAATACGCCACATGCCGTAAACCAGACGGCTCATCGACAAATCAGACGAGAATTTTACGCGTTCCATCAGCGACGTACTCCATTGCCCAGCGGTGTCGCAGGCATATCAGTTGGGACGCGGCCGTACTCATGCGGCAGCGAACAGGTTTTCAGATTTGGCAGGATACGAGCCCCAAAATGCTTGGCCTCTTCGATGTGGGGGTATCCCGAAAAGATAAACGCCCGCATGCCCATTTTCTGATAGGTTTCTATCTTGGACATCACCTGATCAGTTGATCCAACCAGCGCCGCGCCGCATCCAGACCGCGCCCGGCCAACCCCAGTCCAGAGGTTCGGCTCGATATAGCCATACTCATCCGCAACGTCGCGGTTCTTGGACTGATGGCTAACCCCCAGCGAGGTCGCATCCAAAGCCCGCTCGCGGATCTTCCGGCCATAGTCGTCGTCCAGTTTTGACACGATATACTCAGCGTATTCCTGCGCTTCTTTTTCGGTATCCCGAACGATCATGTGCACACGCAGACCATAATCCAGTGTCCGGCCGTATTTCTCGGCAACTGCGTGGACCGCTTTCATCCGGCCGGCCAGCTCGTCTTCTTTTTCCGGCCACATCAGATAAACATCACAATGTTCACCACAGAGTTCCAGCGCTGAGGGAGAGTAGCCACCAAAATACAGCAACGGGCCGCCTGTTTGATATGGGCGCACCGGATCTGTGGTCAGGCCCTGAAAGGTATAGACCTCGCCCTGATGATTGATCTCATCACGCGTCCAGGCTTGCTTTAGCACTTCGACAACTTCGCGGGACCGCTGATAGCGATAGGCACTGTCAGCCTTTTCACCGGGAAAGTCCGAGCTGATGATATTCACCGTCAACCGCCCCTTCAGCATGTGATCCAGCGTGGCAAGGGTGCGCGCCAGCATGATCGGCTGCACCTCTCCACAGCGCACGGCGGCCAACATGTTGATCTTATCCGTGATCGGCGCACAGCCCGCCACAAAGGACAACGTATCCTGCCCCACCTGATAGGAAGACGGGCAAAGGACATTGCGAAAGCCCTGCGACTCGGCGGTTTTTACGATGTCCGAACAATGCTCCCACGAGGATCGCAGATCGCCCTCAGGAACGCCCAGAAATTGGTAATCATCGGAACACAGCGCAGCAAACCACGAAACCTCTGCGGCATCCAAATCAGCTGATGTTACTGGAACGACGGTCATCCAAATTCTCCTGCACTCACTTCCACTTTCATCTTGCGTAGCACCCACAATGATGTAGATCAATAGTGTATCAATTTTCCCTGTGACAGGCTGACGCATAAAATGTCCCCGACAAATCAGACAACAACCGCACTGCCAAAATACGTGCAGATCAGCGAGTTGCTGATCCGCGACATTGCTGCCGGCCGCCTATTGGACGGAGAGCGACTGCCCCCCGAACGAGACATGGCCAATCAGCTGGGGATATCCGTTGGAACCCTGCGGAAATCGCTGAAAGAGCTAACAAACAAAGGGCTATTAGAGCGGGTACACGGATCAGGTAACTACATCCGCCACGGCAATGTTGAGGCCAGCGTCTACGCAATGTTCCGGCTGGAACTCCTGGCAGGCGGCGGATTGCCAAGGGCTGATATCCTGGAGCTGGAAACAGTCGAGAAACCCGCAGATCTGCCCGAATTTGGCACCTCTTCCAGTGGCGCACGCATCCGCCGTTTGCGCTATCTCAATAATACAATCATTGCCGTGGAAGAGATCTGGCTTGATGCCGACTCTGGCGAAGTACGCCTCGAAGCGATATCAGATTCGCTATATCACTATTATCAGAAGCAGCTCGGGTTCTGGATATCACGCGCCGAAGACCGTGTCGGGATCGGATCTGTCCCCGACTGGTCACCCAGGGCTTTCCCTCTGCAACCCGGCACCGTCACGGGTTACATCGAACGGTTGAGCTGGTCAGACAGACCGAATCCCGTCGAATTTTCCCGCACTTGGTTTGACACAGACAATGCGCTCTATGTGCAGCGCCTGAAATAAGGAATTGGGCATGCCCGACACTATCAACTATGGCATTATCGGTTGCGGTATGATGGGCCAGGAACACCTGCGCAATATCGCCCTGCTGCCCAACACCCGGGTGGCCGCCATATACGAGCCTGATTCTGAAATGGCAGCCAAGGCCCATGTGCTGGCCCCTGATGCGGTGTTTGTTTCGTCTCTTGCCGCGCTCCTGGCTGTGCCCGAGCTGGATTGCCTGCTCATTGTAAGCCCCAACTTTTGCCACATGGAACAGCTGGAACACATCAAGGCACTGCGGCCCTTACCGATCCTGGTGGAAAAACCACTGTTCACTGATCCCAAGGATGCCGCCCGCCTGGAACAGTTCCGCGCAGAGTATTCTGCCCCTGTCTGGGTAGCGATGGAGTATCGCTATATGCCGCCCATCGCGGCCCTGCTGAAGGAAGCGGATGTGGCGACCGGAGGTGTTGCGATGCTGACCATTCGCGAGCATCGCTTTCCATTTCTCGAGAAAGTCGGCGACTGGAATCGCTTTAATGCCAAGACTGGTGGCACCTTCGTCGAAAAATGCTGCCACTTCTTCGACCTGATGCGTCTGGTCCTGAAATCAGAACCGGTCCGGATCATGGCCTCTGCAAGCCAGTCGGTGAACCATCTGGATGAAACCTATGACGACAGGACCCCAGACATTCTGGACAATGGCTATGTCATCGTCGACTTCGCCAACGGGTCGCGAGCAATGCTGGAACTCTGCATGTTTGCCGAAGGCGCGCGCTATCAGGAAGAAATTTCGGCTGTTGGACCACATGGTAAAGTCGAAGCCCTGGTTCCCGGCCCGGGTCGGTTCTGGCCAGATCATCTGGGTGCGGCGCCTACTCCGAAGTTGATCATCAGCCCAAGGTCACCCAAGGGGCCGGAACTGCGCGAAATCCCCGTGGACGCCACCCTGTTAGAGGCCGGGGATCACAACGGATCGACATTCTACCAGCACAAAGGCTTTCTTGCACTTGTCCGTGGCCTCCAGCCAGACCCAGAGGTCAGCCTAAGCGACGGTTGGAAAGCTGTGGCAATGGGAATGGCTGCCCAGCAGTCAGCTCTTTCAGGCCAACCCGTGAACGTGGATTCAAACGGGCACTTTCCATTGTTCCCCAAACCGTAACACTTGGCAGGATTGGCGTCGGGCCTTCACCGGTTGGATCATCGTTGCAGATGTCTCTATTTCTCCAATGGCTTGCACCAGATCTAACCCACAAACCTAAATGACTCGTTTTGGTGATTTTTCCAAAACGGACAGGGATGGGCAATATCCGTAACTGCATCCGGTCGGAGGGCTGACGGGTCCGAAAGGCACGACCGTGCCGCAGTGTCTGGCACAGACCGAAAGCCTTGCCCCAGAGGGAACAATAATACATATTCGAATAGAAGAATAAATGGAGAGAGTGATGAAGTTACCCAGAAGAAATTTTCTTGCGGGCAGCGCTGCATTGACGGCTGGCGCTGCACTCGGCTTGCAATCCGGATCGGCTCACGCAGAAATCGCTATGGGCGACATCAAGATTGATGTTGTCAGCGATGGATCACTGACACTTCCGGGCGGCTTTATTTTTGATCCGATGCCCAGGGATGAATTATTGCCCATTCTCGACCGATACGGGCAGTCTGCCGAGGTTCTGACCCCGCCCTGTAATGTCACCTTACTGCGGCAAGGGGATCGGACGGTTCTGTTTGATGTTGGTTCCGGTCCGGATTTCTCACCAAATTCCGGTATTCTCTTGACCTCACTAGCGGCCCTGGGTGTGACACCGGAAGATGTGACCGACATCATCTTTACTCATGCACATCCGGATCATTTGTGGGGGCTGCTGGATGATTTTGACGATCCCCTCTTTCCGGACGCCAGCTACATGATCGGCAAGAAAGAATGGGACTACTGGATGGATCCGAACACCATAGATGCGGTTGGTGAATCGCGGGCCTCTTTCGCGGTTGGCGCACAACGCAGGTTGTCGATGATCGAAGATCAGATCACCATGTTTGGCGACGGCGAGGAAATCATGCCGGGCATCGCCGCGCGCGCTTCAGTTGGACACACGCCAGGTCACATGGCGCTGGAAATCCGCAATGGAACTGAGGCGGTGATGATCCTTGGCGACAGCATCGGCAACGACCATATCGCCTTTGCGAAACCCGGTTGGGCATCGGGCTCAGATCAGGCCCCCGAAACAGCGGCCGCAACCCGTACCCGATTGATGGATCAGCTGTCACATGAAAAAACCCGGGTGATCGGATATCACCTGACAGGCAATGGCATCGGCTATGTTGACAAGATGTCTGACGGCTATGCCTTTGTGGCGGAGGCATAATAATGAAACACTCCATCCTTGCGCTTGCCCTGCTCGCCTCCCCTGCCTTTGCCAGCGAAGACATCGCCGATCAGTATCCCGGCTCGGTCCTGTATTCCAAACCCTACGAAGTGATCCCGGGTGTGTTCTCGGCGATTGGCGCAACAGCGCCACCAACCTATGAAAATGCCGGTCACAACAATAACCTAAGCTTCATCGTCACCAGTGACGGTGTTGTGGTGATCAACGGCGGGGCCTCTTACCAACTGGCCGAGGCGCTGCACCGTGAAATCAGGGCTGTGACGGATCAACCGGTAAAGCTGGTGTTCAACGAAAACGGTCAGGGCCACGCCATGCTTGGCAACTCATACTGGGCGGATCAGGGTGTTGAAATTGTAGCCCACACAGACGCCGCCGCTGAATTCGAAAACCACGGCGGCCAATCCCTGCGGGCAGCGCAAGCACGGGTCATGGAGAAGGCGGACAAAACCACTGTCGCTCTTCCAACTCAGACATTTGAAGACGCATATGTGGTTGAAATGGGCGGCGTGCAGATCGAAGCCCGCTACCTTGGCCCATCGCATAGTCCCGGAGACATTGTCGTCTGGCTGCCCGAGAAAAGCCTGGTCGTTGCCGGGGATATGGCCTTCCACGAACGTATGCTGCCGATTTTTGAGCATACAATGACCGCCGATTGGATCGAGACATGGGACAGCGCATTTGAACCGCTAAACGCCACCTATGTCATTCCCGGACACGGGCATCCCACCAATATGGATCAGGTGCGCCGTTACACCCGTGACTACTTGGTCTATTTGCGCGCCCAGATCGGCGCCCATCTGGAAAATGATGGCGACCTGGCGGATGCCTATTATGTCGATCAGTCGCCTTATGCCAATCTGGATACCTTCGAAGAGCTTGCAACCAAAAACGCAGGCCGGGTCTATGAGCAGATGGAGTTCGAATAAGCCGTTTGATAAAACCGCCAATCAGATCCTTTTCTGATTGGCGGTTTTACCGTTTAGCCAGTGGCTACTGTGCGGCGATCGGTTGCCGTGCAAGCCGGCACTGCTCCCACAATTCACCAAGCGCGGTGATCAGGTGGTCGATGTCGCGATCCGAATGCACCGGAGAGGGCGTGATGCGCAGCCGCTCGGTCCCTTTGGGAACAGTGGGATAATTGATGGGCTGAATGTAGACACCATAGTCTTTTAGCAAAACATCCGAGATGAATTTGCATTTAACCGGATCGCCGACCATCACCGGAATGATGTGGCTGGCGTTGGTCACATGTGGAATGCCCACCTGCTCAAGTTTCGCCCGCACTTTTGCAACGTTGGATTTTTGCATGTCGCGTTCAACAGTGCTTTGCTTGAGATGACGAACAGAGGCCGCGGCCCCCGCGGCTATCGCCGGTGGCAACGCCGTGGTGAAAATGAACCCGCTGGCAAAGCTACGCACAAAATCGCACAGCTCATCCGAGGCGGCGATGTAGCCACCAACAACACCATAGGCCTTGCCCAAGGTGCCCTCAATCACCGTCAATCGATCCATCAGACCGTCGCGTTCGGCAATACCGCCCCCCCTTGGACCATACAGGCCGACCGCGTGAACCTCATCCAGATAGGTCATGGCGTTATACTTGTCCGCCAGATCGCAAATCTGCGCGATTGGCGCGATATCCCCGTCCATGGAATAGACGCTTTCAAAGGCTATCAGTTTTGGACAGTCCAGCGGCAGTGCGGCCAGCTTTGCCTCCAGATCCTCGAGGTCGTTATGTTTCCAGACCATCCGCTCGGCTTTTGAATGGCGGATACCCTCTATCATCGACGCATGATTCAGGGCGTCCGACAGCACGACACAGCCCGGAATGCGGCCCGCAATCGTCCCCAATGCAGCCCAGTTCGACACATAGCCCGAGGTGAACAACAGCGCAGACTCTTTGCCATGCAGGTCCGCCAGTTCCGCTTCAAGCAACACGTGATCATGGGTGGTGCCCGAGATGTTCCGGGTGCCACCAGACCCCGCGCCACAGCGATCCAGCGCAGCATGCATTGCGGCCAGAACTTTGGGGTTTTGCCCCATCCCCAGATAGTCATTCGAACACCAGATCGTCACATCATCCAGTGCATTCTCGCCGGCAGAATTGGCACCACGTGATGTTGCCTTTGGGAAGGCGCCACAATGGCGTTCAAGCTCTGCAAAAATGCGATAGTTGCCTTGCTCGCGCAAATCGTCCAGCGCGTCTTTGAAAAACCCTTGGTAATCCATTACTCCTCCAGCGCCTCTTCAACGATCTCAGCCAGCAGGGACTGGACTTCTTGCATCGGGCCCTCAGGGTAGTTTCGGTATCCGACCATGACCTGACCTTCGCGATCCGCAACAAATATACCGTAGGGACAATGGGCAATATTCATGGGGTCGGCCTCCATCATCTTGCGTGACAGAACCGCAGAGCAAAAAATGTAGATCTCGGCATTGTCAAACAGCGTGATATCGCTGCCCACATCCTGCTTTGTCCGGCTTAACATATCCCCGACATGACTGACGTAATCGATATTCAGGCCTTTGCCGATTATCGCGCTTTCCAGGCTGAATGCTGCATCGTCAAAGCTGCCGTCGTATGTATGGACCGTCGACGTACCATCCGCGATCGCAAGCCCCGCCGTGGTCGCTATCGCCGCCACAGCCAACACGCCGCCAAACAAAAATGATTTCATAGTTTCACTCCCTTATTGCCAGCGCATGTGCTGCGATTATGTGATCGTGAAACCCTTGCCGCAATGCCCACTGCAAGGGTCTGGGGCAGCATAGTCCGCCCCCTGTTTAACTTCCGAACGACCGGAGGTATTCGATGATTGCGGCCTGATCGGTCTCTTTCTTTAGACCAGAAAAGGACATTTTTGTACCCTTCAGGTAGGCTTTTGGTTTCGCCAGAAAGGCCGCCAGCTCTGCCTCGGTCCAGATCAATCCACCTTCGGCCGCCTTGGTCAGTGGTTTTGAGTATCTAAAGCCGTCAACCGCGCCAGCCGCACCATTGACGATGCCGGTCAGAATTGGCCCTGTGCGGTTCTTGGCGCCGTCACCAACCTGATGGCAGGCTTTGCATTTCTTAAATACCTTTGCACCGGCAGCAGCCAGTTCAGCGTCGATTGCATCAATCGCCACCTCATCCACTTCAACTTCAGTTGTTTCAGCGACCTCTTCCTCGGCAGCTCCAGCTTGATCAGGAGTCACATCCAAGACCAGCGCCCGCATGGTCACTTCGACCACGTCTTTGCAGTCCTGCATACAGGGCTCACCCGTCCATTGGACATATTCCGTTTCAGCCCGGTTATCGACGATGAACCCGTTCGCATTCGGCATCTCAACGTCAAAAAACGTCTCGTTTGAAAGAACGAAATCATCCTCAATCAGATCATTGGAATACAGGATATAGGCCACAATGGCATAGACTTCATCATCCGGCAGGCTACCGGCATCGCCATAGGGCATAGAGCGTTTGATGTAGTCAAAGGTGGTTGTCAGATACGGCCAATAGGAGCCAACGGTCTTTAGCGGGTCATCATGGTTCAGCGTATCTGCCCCGCCTGCCAGCTTGGGCCAGTTGCCGATGCCTTCGGCAAAATCACCGTGGCAGGATGCGCATTTATCGGCAAAGATCTCTTCGCCGACCAGCGCATCGCCTGATCCAACCGGCAACCCGGTGCCATTGGGGCTGATGTCGCCATCCCATGCGGCAATTTCCTCTGGCAGCGCCGTGCGACCCAGACCAAACTTACCCGCAATCGCCGGGGCTGCGATCAGTGAAACCGCCAAAGCCAAAGCTGTTGATTTAAGAAACTTCGACATTTTCTGCCTCACCGTTAGATCGCACCAGCCAGGTTTGGATACAGTTGTTATGATAGATCGAGTTCAGCCCACGCACTTCGCGCAATTGCGTCTTGGTGGGTTGCACATATCCGGTGTCATCCATGGCGCGCGATTGCAGCATCATCTCGGAACCGTCCCAGTCGGTATCAAGATAGAACCGCGTCAGCGCCATCTTCTCGCCCGGCTTCGCTAGCCGCGCCGTTTCCCAGTTCTTGCCGCCGTCTTTGGACACATCCACACGGGTGATCGCGCCGCGGCCGGACCATGCCAAACCGGTGATCACCAAAGGCCCGGTGCCATGTTTGATCGGCGCCTGTGGGCTGGGGCTGGTCACAACTGATTTCGCGTCCATCTCCCAGGTCCACTTGCGGCTGGTGCCGTCTTCCAGTGTATCGGTGTATTTGCTGGTCTCTTCGCGGCTCTCAACAGGGCCGTCCATCACCTCGATACGGCGGATCCATTTGACCCACATGTTGCCCTCCCAACCGGGAACAACCAGCCGTACCGGATAACCATGTTCCTTGCGCAGCGCCTCGCCATTGGCCTTGAAGGCGACCAACACGTCATCCAGCGCCTTTTCCATCGGGATCGAACGCCCGTTTGACGAGGCATCAGCGCCTTCGACAAAGACCCACTTGCCCGACAGGTCGCCGGTCGTATCAAGGCCGGCCTCTTCCAGCAGCGTGCGCAGTGGCACGCCGGTATATTCCATGTTGTGGATCATACCGTGGGTGAACTGTGCGCCGTTCAGCTGTGCGCCGGCCCATTCCATACCGGTATTGGCCGCACATTCGCAGAAATAGACGTGGTTTTCACGCGGGAACCGCTCCAGATCAGCGTAGCTAAACACCAGCGGAGTATCCACCAAGCCGTTGATCATCAGGCGGTAATCGTCCTTCTTCAGATCAATCGCACCCGAGTGATGCCGCTCAAACGCGCAACCTTGCGGGGTGATGGTGCCATCCAAGGCGTGGATCGGGGTGAAGTTGATAGAGCTGACGGTATCGGCGGTCAGCCATTCCACGTTGCGGCGGATCACGTCGCCTTCGTGTTCGGTTGGCAACCCATAGCGCACCGCATCCACACCATCGCCGAACCCCTGTGCCCAGGGCTGGATCTCGGTGATCAGTGGATCAGCTGTTTGCGCCTTTGCAGCGCCAGTTGTCAGAGCCCCTGCCCCGGCCGCCACCGCCCCCCCAAGGAAGGCGCGCCGGGAGCTGACCAATTCGTTGTCTTTATCTGACATATCAGATGCCTCTTACTTGTGAGTGCCGAGCCTAGGCTCCGACCACGTTCACACTGTTGTTTGGATCAAGCGAAATGGTGCCTTGTTTGGCGATATGCGCCTCGACCACGTCCCAGATTTTCGGACCTTCGGTGCCTTGATTGACCGAGGCCCAGCCGGCAACCTGATAGGTCTTGGACGGATCAATGACCTCTCCGGTTTTGAGCAATGTCATCTCGGTGATGCGGCTGCCCTGCGGCTTGGTGACATCGATCCGGTAGCCAAGACCACCAACGCGCACCATATCGCCGCCCTGCTGATAATAGGGGTCGGGATTGAACAGGTTGTCGGCAACGTCTTCCAGCACCACATGCAGGAACTCACCTGTCATTTCAGTCCTGTAGGCCTCGCCATAACTCATCGAAGTGACGTTCCAGATGTCTTCACGGGTGATGTCCTGTCCCGGCAAGATAGACGGCCCCCAGCGCACACCGGGCGACAGGGCAATATCCGCGTCACGTTCAGAAATCAGCGCGTCGCAGATCAGATCATCCCATGTGCCGTTAAAGTTGCCACGACGGTACAGGGTCTGGTCATCTGCCGTCTGGCCAATGACTTCGCTTAGCGTGTCCATGTAAGGCGCGCGTTGATCATCGATCAGCTGTGCCACCTCAGGGTCGGGAGTGATCACATCCGAGAAGATCGGGATCAGTTTATGACGAAAGCCCATCATACGGCCGTTGCGCACATCGAGATCGACACGGCTGACAAATTTCCCGTTTGAGCCGGACGCCACAATAATGGTGTCGCCGACCAAAACAGGTTCCGGCAGTGCGTCATGGGTGTGGCCAGACAGGATCACGTCAATCCCGCTCACCTTACCTGCCATCTGCTTATCAACGTCAAAGCCGTTATGGCTTAGGCAAACCACCAGCTCGGCCCCTTTGGCACGGACTTCATCGACCATTTCCTGCATCCGCTCGTCGCGAATACCAAACGAGTATTCGGGGAACATCCAGCCGGGGTTGGCGATTGGCATATAGGGAAAGGCCTGGCCAATCACAGCGACCTTCACGCCACCGCTTTCAAAGAATTTATACGGCGGGAACAGCTCGGTTGGCTCGTCCCATTCGGCGTCAAAGATGTTCTGGCCCAGCGCCGCGAATGGCAGACCTTCGACAATCTCGTTCACCCGCTCTGAGCCAAGCGTGAATTCCCAGTGGAACGTCATCGCGTCAGGCTTTAGCGCGTTCATAACGTTGACCATGTCCTGACCGGCCGTCTGATGGCAGGTATAGCTGCCATGCCATGTATCGCCGCCGTCCAACAGCAAGGCGTCCGGACGCGCGGCACGGATCGAGTTGATGACGGTCGCGACACGGTCTAGTCCACCCACGCGGCCATAGGCCTGCGCAAGCGACGAGAAATCACTGTGGCTTAGCGCATAGGCCGATGGGCTGCCGTCATCGATGCCATAGAGCTTGCGAAAGTCGGCACCGGTAACATGGGGCACCGCGCCTTTGTTTCCCCCAACCCCGATGTTGACCGAGGGCTCGCGGAAATAGATCGGCTTTAGCTGCGCATGGATGTCGGTGATGTGGATCAGGGATACGTTGCCGAAGGTGTCAAACTCTAACAGTTTATCTTGTGTCAGCGATTGTTGCGCGGCGACCCGCGCCCAATTTCCAAACCCGGATGCCCCATAAAGCGCAGCTGCTGCCATGCTGGTTTGCATAAAATCGCGGCGAGATATCATAGTGGTCCCTAGCTTATCAGACATATACGCATATATGAATTCGTTTTGATGTGGAAAAGCCCCAACGCCAATCGGCATTGGGGCCTTGAATTGTTTTTAGTTCCGAACCGAAGGCGTTTCAACAGAAAGCCCCTGACCGCGCGATGCAATATACAGCTCGAGCGATTTGAATTCGTCACCACCAACCTTGTAAGGCTGCGCCCGGATATTCTTCATACAGCCCTTGAAACGACCATGAGTAGAATTCAGCTTGGCGTTCTTTAGACGGTAGGTCGGAAACCCATTGGTCTGACCCTGGCTAAGGTGATCCGCGCGGATCATGGTGTCATAATTGTCTTCATGACAATTGGAACAGGACATATCCAGCTGCCCAACGCGGGTGTAATAAAGCTCTTTGCCCTGTTCCCAGAATTCCGCAGCTTCGCCGTCAATTGCGACGTTCATCGGCAGGCCACGTGACTGCAACCCGATCAAGGCTGTCATGCCAATCATCTGAGCGCCTGAATACTTCCAAGGTTCGGCCCCCATCTGCTCGGTACGGCAGCTGTTCACCAGATCCTCCATGGTGACTACCTTACCGTCTTCGACACGCGGCAATGTGGTCCGCAGGCCTGCAAAGTCCTCGACATTTTCATGGCACGACGCGCAGGATTTATCTTCGGTCCCGTCGACTTCGTTCCAGGAATCAATGGCCTGATCGACAAAGACAAATCCAGGATTGTCAAAATCATCAAGCTGCAGAGCCTGCGTTTCCCTTGCACGATAGATCCAGCCTGATGTCACTTCATCAAGGTTTTCCGCATGTGCCGGGGCTGCAGCCTGGATTGTGAAATCCTGCCCCTCAATAGATAGTGCCGCGGTTTCATCCGCATGGGTACTGACTGCCATCCCCATGAAACATGCCGTACTTACCAGTACTTTTATCGCTTTCATTCGGTCGTCCTCCCTAAACTGTCCGACCTCAGCCGATTGCGATTTTTTTCGCTGTTTCGTAGACTGACCCGTCATCGTCGTACCAGGTAAACTGGAATTCGCCGGCCTCGGGGACCAAGGCTTCGAATTCGAAGTACGGGTTTGTCGAAACGGCAGGTTCAATGGTCACGTCAATGACATTCTGCCCATTAAAATCCGCCGTGAAACGGTTGATGATCGAGCGCGGAATAAGGTTGCCGTCATCGCCTTTGCGCTGACCAGATTCCATCTTGTGGCTGATCAGAGTTTTGATGGTGATGACATCACCGGCCGCAGCCGTTTTTGGAACTTTGACACGAGGTTTTACACCAGAAGCCATAGTTGTTCTCCTCGTTTGAGTTAGCCGCCGCAGCCGCCGATTGTTACTTTTACGGTGGCGCTTGCCTTGCGGAATGAACCGTCTTCCATTTTGGCAATCGCAACGACATCCTGTGTCTTCGCCAAACGGATACGGGTTGATCCGGAACGAGACCCAGCAAGCGGCCCGAATTTAAAGGTCGCAACAGCCGGTGTTGGGTTACCGGATGCGAACAGGGCGATTTCAACCGCACCGGGGGCCGATACTTCGACCGGGACAGTGTTGCCGTTTTCCGCAATTTCTGGTGCGGTCAGATCGATACCACCCTCAGTGATATCCGCTCCGCCGGTCATGGCGGCAATCGCATCATCTGTCAGTGACGCAAATGCCGGAAGGCCAGCCAGCATAGCCGCGGCAAGTGTACCAGTGCCCAGCGCAAGCGCTTTTCGACGTGTTAGGTCCATTTCAATTCCTCCCATGGAGTCTGGGTCAATTATTATTCTGTTAGGGTCTGGAGATAGGCGATGACATCTTCGACCTGCTGTGCGGTCAGAATGCTCTGACCTTCAAATTTTTCGAGCGTGCGTTCGAATCCCGTGTCCTTATAGAACGCCGGCATGATGCTGTCTTCGAACACCATTTTGGAATTGGCCACGATCGCACGAAGCTCTTGCGCTTCCCAACGATCTGCAACGCCGGTCATTTCAGGACCGACCTCGCCGTGGAACGATTCCTCAGGCATGTCTGCGTTGACATGGCAGGCCAGACAATTGCCCTGTTTTCTGTTCTTGAAAACGTCACGGCCGTTTGCCGGGTCCCCGGGAACGCCTGTCAAAGAGGCCGAAACCACGCCGTCTTCGTATTTGACGTCGTTTGGAGCCACGGGCTCAGCGGCCAATGGATTTGCCAGCAAACCCGCCACTGCGATTGATATACCGATGATCCTCATGCGTCCTCCCAAACACTGCATTTCGGCATACCGTAGCGCACGAAACTGTGATGACGCAACAACAAATTCACTTACATGAATTATTGTATTTGTTCAGACCCAGGATTTGCCCGTAGATTTTCCATCCAAAACAGCCCGCAATATACTGGCCCATTGGGCCTCTCTCGCCCCTGGGCCTGCGTCCGGGATGGAGCAAAACCAGATGCTGATGTGCATGTGATCTGCATCAATGTTGATCTGGCATTTGCGCAGTACATATCGCAATGTGTGAATTTACTGGAGCATATCATGGACCTGATAACCTTGGTTGAGCGAATCGGCGAGGCCCCTACCGCTGCCCTGTTCGGAGTGCTCACCGGCGTGTTTTTTGGAGCCTCGGCCCAACGCTCTCGGTTTTGCCTGCGCGCGGCAACTGTGGAATTTGCCCGTCGCAAAATGCAAGGCAGCGTCGCCGTTTGGCTGCTGACCTTCTCGACGGCGCTGGTCTGGGTGCAGGGCGCGCAAATGATGGGGCTGATGGATGCTGACAGCGCCCGGATGATGGCAGTGCCCGGCAGTTGGTCAGGGGCGGTGATTGGCGGTTTGGTTTTTGGCATCGGCATGGTGCTCGCGCGGGGGTGCTCGGGGCGGCTGTTGGTGCTTGCGGCCACTGGCAATCTGCGCTCGGTGGTGTCGGGATTGATCTTTGCGGTGGTGGCACAGATGAGCCTGTCCGGCATCCTGACCCCGGTACGAAACCAACTGGCCGGGCTCTGGGTTACCAGCGGCGGCCGCAATATGGATCTGCTTGCGGCAATTGGGTTGCCTGACCATTCTGGCCTGCTCATCGGTATGGGTATTGCGGCACTGGCCCTGGTCCTTGCCCGTCGCAACAACATCGGCGCCGCACGCCTGATGTTTGCCTCAGGTGTTGGCTTTGCAGTGGCCATGGGATGGGTGCTGACCTATTCGCTAAGCTTGGTGGCCTTTGATCCGGTGCAGGTCGAAAGCGCCACTTTCACCGGCCCCTCGGCCAATACACTGATGTTCTTTCTCGAACGCGGTGCGGTGTTGGAATTTGACGTGGGCCTGGTGTTCGGCGTATTTGTCGGAGCCCTTGTTGCCGCCGCTCTGGCGGGGGAGCTGAAATTTCAGGCCTTTGACGATGCTCCGACCATGCGCAAGGCAATGACCGGTGCAGCGCTGATGGGCTTTGGCGGGATGCTGGCGGGCGGCTGCGCCATTGGAGCGGGCGTCACCGGAGGATCGATCTTTGTCGGCACCGCCTGGCTGGCCTTGTTCTGCATGTGGATTGGCGCAGTGGTGACCGATTGGCTGGTGGACCAAACTGGCGCAACCCAAACCGTGTAAACCCTCCCTCCCCCGCGGAAAGGCGCGCAGGCAAAGCCACCGCCAAGACTGTTGCCTTGCCAGTTTTGGCAGTTCCATTGAGGGTTGTTCGGCAGTGTAAACTAAGACGTGTTACAAGAGGCGGTACCGCCAAAGCGAAATCGGACGGGAGATCAGTCCCGTGTGCTAAACGTTGTCTCTGCGCGCCCCGGTTCTGCCGGAGCCCTGCTTCAAGTGCCTGGGGTGTCAGTCCAGGCGATAATCGCGATTACAGATCACTCTGCCACAGCGGCACGACTTCTGCGTAAACCAACCGAGCGCTGCCTGCGCAACACCTGTGCCGGACCGTCAGTTTCCCTGAGCGCGTTGCATTATGTGTAATTGGCACAACGAGAATAACAGCTCACCGAACTGAAGGCTTCACTTTTTCTACAAATACTCAAAACCCAAGGCGCGCCCCATTGATGACCTCTCATATTGTGCGCTCCAAATTAGCGCAGAACACCAATATCCGGCGCGATAGCCAGCATCCATAGCGCAATGTAGTTCATTGAATTTGTGGCTATCAGCAGCCCGAAAATGATCAGCATGGCCCCCATGATCTTTTCGATGGTCCCAAGATGCCTGCGGAATTTTGACATCCACCGCATAAAGGGACCGATGAAAAACGCAGCCAGCACAAACGGCGCAGTCATTCCCAATCCATAGACAAACAGCAGCCCCGCCCCGGTCGAGGCCGTCTCGGCACCTGCTGCGGTGAACAGGATCGCCGCCAGAACCGGTCCGACGCAGGGGGTCCAGCCGAATGCAAAAGCCAGGCCAATAACATAGGCCCCCATGAGGCTGACGTTTGAGGTGTTGCCCGCATCAGCCCGCAATTGCCGATATAGAATGCCGATCCGAATGATCCCTAGAAAATGCAGGCCCATCGCAATGATGATGGCCGCCGCAACCCATCGCAAAATGTCGAAGTATTCTCGGACAACCTGTCCGAACGCAGTTGCCGCTGCCCCTAGACCCATGAAAATCGTGATCACGCCAGCCGCAAAGAAACAGGCCGCAAGCACTGCACGCCTGCGCGTTTTGCCGTCAATCTGCGCCTCGGCAGAGATCTGATTCATGCCCACACCCGCTAGGTAACTGAGATAGAACGGTACGATGGGCAGGATGCAGGGCGACAAAAAAGACAGAATGCCTGCAAAGGCAGCACCTGCCAGCGTAATTTCCATCATATCCGGCAGCCTCCCTTGTATAATTCAAATATTCATATTACGTTGTTTGTTAAGCAAAGGTCAATTTCGCATGTCACTCCGTCTCATCATTTTCAGCACGGCGCTGCTTGTTTCCTCGGCATTTGTCGCTGCCGCTGATACCGTTTTGGTGATGGTAGAAGAAAAAGGTTGTGTCTGGTGCGCCCGGTGGAACGACGAAATCGCACATATCTATCCAAAGACCACTGAGGGCAAAACCGCCCCGCTTCGGCGCATGGATATACATGCTGCAAGACCCGATGATTTGACCTTTAGCCGGTCGTTAAATTTCACGCCGACCTTTGTCCTGATGGTGGACGGGCAAGAGGCCTCCAGGATCGAAGGGTATCCCGGAGAGGATTTCTTCTGGGGGTTGTTGGGACAAATGCTGTCGGATGCAAACATTGATGTATCAGAATAACCTTCGTATATGAATATGAACGATGTGACGGTGTCAGCTGATACATTTCTAGAGAAAGAGAACCAGATGGGCCTGCCAGTATTTGACGGCAACATGTGTGCCGAAGACATGGACAAGATGGCAGACA
This sequence comes from Parasedimentitalea marina, assembly GCF_004006175.1. Lineage (GTDB taxonomy): Bacteria > Pseudomonadota > Alphaproteobacteria > Rhodobacterales > Rhodobacteraceae > Parasedimentitalea > Parasedimentitalea marina. The sequence goes on along the minus strand of NZ_CP033219.1, from coordinate 650,493 downwards.
ATGCCATGAAAGCCTCTTATTTCCTCAAGGCGATCAGTCACGAGGGACGGCTTATGATTTTGTGCCATCTCGCCTCGGGCGAGAAGTCGGTGACCGAGCTTGAAAACCTTCTTTCAGCCCGACAGGCTGCGGTATCACAACAGCTGTCCCGGCTGCGGCTGGAAGGGCTGGTGACGCCTCGGCGCGACGGCAAGGTCATCTACTACAGCTTGACAGATGACCGCCCAAAGAAAATCATGGAAGTGGTCTACGATTTGTTCTGTCGCGGCGACTAAACACAACGCTCAGTGCTGTCGCAAAGGACGGAATGGTACGCGACGATGCTTGATCTGATCTCTGAACCTGTACTTGTCGCCCTTGTCGGTCTGGTGGGCGGCGTCCTACTGGGCCTTGCTGCGCGCATTGGCCGGTTCTGCACATTAGGTGCAATAGAGGATCTTTTTTACGGCGAGAATACCCTGCGTCTGCGGATGTGGGGGATCGCGATTGGCCTGTCTGTTATGGGTACATTCGCACTGTCTGCCGCGGGTCTGCTGGATCTCAGCCAAACACTGTATCTTTCGCGAGACTGGAACCCGCTGGAAAGCATAGTTGGCGGGCTTTTGTTTGGCTATGGCATGGCGCTTGCCGGCAACTGCGGTTACGGCGCTTTGGCCCGGGTCGGCGGCGGTGATTTGCGCTCGCTGCTGATTGTTTTGGTGATGGGTATTTCCGCTTACGTGACCTTGGGTGGGCCATTATCCACCCTGCGCATCTGGCTGTTTGGCGCGTCAGAGCAGGCAACCAATTTCCCAACACTCGCCCATCTGGCAGCCCCGCTGACAGGAGCTTCAACCGAGGTAACAGGCATAGCGATCGGGGCTATTATTCTTGTATTGACGCTTGCGAACAAAGCATTGCGGCATTCAGCCAGCCATATGTTTTGGGGGGCCGTTGCTGGTTTGGCCATTGTATCCGGGTGGGCCGGAACGCATTGGATTGCCAGCAACGGGTTTGACGCCACCCCTGTCGTCACCCACACATTCTCAGCGCCTATTGGCGAGACAATGCTGTATCTCATGACCTCGTCAGGCAACTCTATCAGCTTTGGGACAGGGTCCGTTGCTGGTGTGTTGATCGGTGCTTTGATCGGCAGCCTGTATAAGGGCCATTTCAGATGGGAAGCCTGCGATGACCCCCGCGAGCTGCGCCGACAAATCCTTGGGGCTGCCTTAATGGGTATAGGGGCCGTAGTCGCGGTTGGCTGCAGCGTCGGCCAAGGACTGTCTGCATTTTCTGTGTTGTCTTACAGCGCACCCCTCACGTTGATATGCATCATGGGCGGCGCCGCACTGGGTCTGCGACAATTGATCCTAGGATTTACACCGTCAATTTGACCATTCAGAGCCATCTGGAACTGTGAAAATGGCGAGGTGGCCCAATTATTGATCAGCCGTCACTGGCCCCACGATGTGGCAGGTTCCAAGGCTCATCAAACGGAATTACCCCTGTGTTTACATTGGGGTAATCACGCTCCATCACTTCAAAAAACTCGCTAAGCTTTGCGATTTTGGCAACGCGTGTTTCTGCGTCTAGCGACCGGAAGAGGTTGTCGAAATGTATGGGGATGACGTAGTCCGGATTGACGGCTGCGACGATGTTTTTAAGAAACGCCTCGGTAGGGCCACGGCCCACCAGAGACAATAACACGACATCAACTTGGCCTTTGAGGTGGTCCAGCGTCCCGGACATCACGCCGGCACTTCCGACATGAAGAACATTGCCAAACTTATGCTCAACAAAAAACGCATAGACTTCGCCCTCGCCGTATTCAGTCACAGCGGCAGGCAGTTCAAATGAGTCTGGCACCGTATCTGCAAGCGGATTGAGACAACCAAAAGGCTCTAGGCAGACTGGGGGGTTGCCGTGCTTGCTGGCAAAAACGGTGATTTTGAAACGGCCATCGACGTCGTCTTTTTCCAGCACATCGTTGGCGGTTACTCTGGTGGCCGTCGTATGATCATGGGCCCTTAGAATACGCTGTGTGCTGAGTGATCCGAAGACTTGCGCCTTTGTAAGCCTGGCAAATTCAGCGACATCAAGGCTGTGGTCGTAATGCGAATGACCAACAAGTATTGTCTTGGCTCGCGCGATTTCAGGCCGTTTGACTCTTTCATTGATGCGACACTCTGCAACAACAGCGTCACGCCGGAATACAATATCAAAGACACTGTTTTCCTGGCGCGAAACAAAGGGATCAATCAGAACCGAGTGTGTTCCGTCGTCAATAACAACGGATGCGGCGCCCGACCAAAACAATCGGAGACCGGCATTACTGCTCTCGGCATCTGGGGCCAAGAACAGTCTTTTGCTGTGGTATTTCTTGATCGGCTCCGAACATCCGCCAAGGGTGACCAGAACACTCAATACTAAGAACGCCACTCGAATTATGTGCTTGGAAATGTAATTTTCCATCAAGTTTCAGACCATTTTCAAGCTGTTGGAAACAGCTCATCCAGACGTTTCTAATTGCAGCCATACGCCTGTTGGATGGGACCCAAAAGACTTGGCGACAACTGGCGAAGCACCCTAAGTCAGCAGCGCCAGATCGGTAATATTGGTTTTACGTCTGGTGGGCATATCCTGCGCATCATCATCGCCGCCGATAGTCAGCGCCAGATCTTCGTAAAACCCATCGTTGTCGAACCACCAGCGATGTGAATACGTGATCGTCTGCTTGGCCTTAGGGACATCGCGCAGATATTGCTCGTTGCAGTAGATATCCCAATGTCCCTTTGCGGTGAGTTTCGGCATACCTTCATGCCCCACCCGATCGCGGCCGCCATTGATTACACCGTCTGAAAGCGCCAGTACCCGGTCCCGGCCACTGTAATAGTTAGTGAAGCGTTTGCTGCGTTGCTTCAGAACCAAACTGCCCCAGGCCCCTTTTTCAAGCCAAGTTGAATCCACATCACCCGAGGCAAACATGACCTGCTCTGTGCCCCAGACTTCATTGCCTGAACCAGCAGAATCCCCGAAATCGGAAAACGCACGCAAAACAACAAGGGCCCCCATTGAGTGGGCAATGAGGTTAATTTTGGGTTTTGGAGACATGCTCAACAGCGGCAAAATCCCATCTCCCACAAGGTGCGGTGCAACCTTTTTGGCATCTGAACGGTCTCTGTCATAGGTGAAAATTGTACCGTCGCTTGGCCAGTCAAAGGCGATCACAGCCCCCTTGTAGCCATTGGACTTCAACCCTGCCTCGATCTTGGCCATACGGTCCAACATATCTTTTTGCGAGGTATTAAACCCATGAACATAAATGAGAACACCATTGTCGCCACCGTCTTGGCGCACAAGTTCCAGCCAATCATCCTGACTTACAATACTCCCTTTTCGGATATCTCCATCGGGGGTTTGCTCTGTGATATTGACGTAGCGCGTGACTGCGGACGGGTTGTTGGTGAATTTTTTCTTTTGTGAATTGTAAGTACGGCGCGAGAAAAAAAGTGCCATTTGCCAATCTCCTTTTGATCCAATGCAGGCAGTCTGGCATGGTTTTCCGTTTCCACAAAACATTCTGATACAATGCCCGGAACACTAAAGCGGGGCTGATCCGCCAAGCTGAGAATAAATCAGCGCTTTTAGAAACCGACCCGCCTTAACGACCCTGAAGTCCCCTGCCCCTCATTCTCCCCAAGTTTCCAAAGGAGTGAAGCCGCTGGGAGATGGGTCGCTGGGATCAAGGCCATCTGAGAACACCCATAAATTGCAGCAGTTCAAGCCACCATCACCCCCAACTTTTTCAAGTGAAGACAAAGTATGGGCAGGTTCAAAACAACGGTTTAGTGGTCGTGCCAAAGCGGCCTGATAGTCCATGCGTAGCCTTTGGCGTTACCAGTGTTTTCCGGAACGTCCTTCATCGAGCCCCTGTCTTAGGAACTGGAAAAATCCGTCCACTTCAAATCGAACTTCGCCAAATACTTGCGAAGGCGATCTGCGTCATTCCGGCTTGCTCGCTCTTCCCGAGATACGGCAAACAAAGTCCTTCCGGCCTCACTTATGGAAGAGGAGGTTTTGCATGTTCGAATGACCTGCGCCAGCTGCGGGATATCAAATGAATCCAAAGGCTTGGTTACGTACTGCGCGATCAATTGAGCATTGGGGTCCGTGTTCGACGATTGCCAGCGGTGCAGTAGCCGATCTATTTCCTCTTGGACTTGCGCGCGCGTGATACGCCCTCGTGGAGCGAGGGTACACAAACGCAGGACAGCGCCGCCAAAGTCGCGAAAATTACCTGGCCACAACGTGCTGGGAGCGCGGGCAAACCGCAACCAGGCCTCTGCCGCATCGGCATTAAATCCGACCCGAATGCCAAGTCTCTTTTCAGCACGTCGTAGTTCGTACCGTAGGTTGTCTTGGATGTCTTCCCGGCGTGCCCGCAGTGGAGGCAACTGAAAAGACCAGAAATTCAGACGCACCAAAAGATCCAAACGAAATTCACCCGCCGCCACACGCTCGGTAAGATTACTCGAGGCCCCAGCGATGATATGAAAACGGCTTGTAATCTCACTATCTGATCCAAGCGGATAATAGCGCCCTGTTTCTATCGCATGGAGCAGCAACGCCTGTTCTTCTAGGCCCAACATGTCGATTTCATCAAGGAACAGCACACCGCCGTCGGCCTCGCGTAGAAGGCCCGTCCGTTCGGTTCCTGCCTGACCCGTAAAACTGCGCCGTTGCCCAAAAAGGGTTGCCGTCGCGGTGCCGCCGATAAGCGTCGCGCAGTTCACGTGAACAAGTCGACCTTTGATACGATGGCGCTGGAGCTTCAGTTCGTAAATCCGCTGCGCGAGCTCGGTTTTTCCGGTGCCGGTTTCCCCCTGAAGTAAAATGGGTTCATCAGATACGCTGGAGACCTGTTCGATTTGGTCGATAATTTGGTTGTAGGTTTCATTTTTGGTTTCGATCCCGCCTTTCAAAATCTCACCGTATTCACGCGACTGTTGATCAAACCGCTGCTGCAGGGCGTCGAACTGGCGCAGATCCAAGTCAATTAAATCAAACGTGCCACGTCCGCCTTTGTCGCGCGGAGGGCCGGTCTGGATCAAGGCAGCTGGGATGTGACGCGATTCTGAAAGTAGAAACCAACAGATTTGTCCGATGTGCGTCCCTGTGGTGAGGTGGATATGATACCGTTCGCGGTCTTCATCGAAGCCATAGTCTTTGGCAAAGTCAAAAAGCTTGGCGTAGGTTTCACCAAGATCCCACGGATCGTCCATATCCATTCGGTTTAGGACAACTTCTGTTTCAGGGGAAACGGCTTCAATATCTGCTTTGACATTGTGGGCGAGGCGCGAAAATTTGGAGTCAAAGATCAATTCATATCGATCCACCTCGAACCCGTCTTCTTGGCAAAGACTGACTGTGGGTTTCCAGCCGCGACGTTTTCCACTGTCGAGCTGGGTACCGAGGAAGCCGAGAACAACATTTCTCATCCGTGCGATCCATAATAATAACTTACGATATTTTTGTATCGTATTTTACCTTCAATCTTTATGCAACGCCCAGATAAGTAATTGGTTATCAATCACTTGGTGGATTTTTCGAAAATTTTGAGCGGCAGAGAAACCTTCGCTAAACCTGTCTCATCGCACTGATAAAGCGAAGGAAACGGACGAATACGCGTCCGGAGAAACGGCGAGACGGCAATGTGGTGTTCAAACCTCCGCCGTCTCGCCACCACATATTGTCACTCTTCGTGGGACTATTGACCAAAGGAAATTAAATGGAAGACCTCGCAATCAAACCGATTACAGGTAGAGAATTGAAACAGTGGGGGCACACCCCAGGGGCTCAATTTCCAGCGCTGTTGAACCGCGCAAACGAGCTGCACGTAGCGGGGCACGACATGAGCGCGATCCGTGCTGAGTTGGCGTCCGAAATTCCAGTGCGGCCACCACAGATTGAACTGCATGAAGAGGGCGCAATTGGGTTCCATGAAAATCTGACGCCTGCCGATGACGACGAAGTGGCTAACCTTGAAAAGGTACGCGAAACTATGCGCGCTGTGATGCGTACGCCCACTGTTATCGGCGGTGCCATCATGCCCGATGCCTGCCCGGCAGGGCCCATTGGGACGATCCCGGTCGGCGGTGTCGTCGCTGCGCATAATGCCATTCATCCCGGCATGCATTCGGCGGATATTTGTTGTTCACTTATGCTCACCGATCTTGGCGATACTGACCCGAAAACCATTCTTGATGCGGCCCAAAAGGTCACGCATTTCGGGCCAGGAGGGCGTAAACAAGGCCAACGTTTTACGGTGTCACTGGACTTGCTTGATGCAATGCGTGCCAACCCGTTTTTGAACAATGCCAAAACCATCCGCGCAGTACAGGAGCATATGGGCACGCAGGGCGACGGAAACCATTTCCTGTTCGTGGGCACATCCCGGCGCACGGGGAAAACGATGCTTGTCACGCATCACGGATCACGTGGCCCAGGTGCAAAGCTTTACAAGGCCGGGATGGAGGTTGCCGAAAAATATCGTCGACTTCATTCGCGAAAAACGCTCAAGCAGAATGCATGGATTCCAGCTGACAGCGAGGACGGGCGCGCCTATTGGCAGGCCTTGCAGTTGATCCGAAAGTGGACCAAGACCAACCACAATTCCATTCACCAGGCGACGATGGAGGCCGCAGGAGCCAGCTCCGGTGAGCGCTTCTGGAATGAGCATAACTTTGTGTTTCGTCGCGGGGAGACCTATCTGCATGGCAAAGGCGCGACACCCGCTTGGAGCGATTTCGCATCAGATGCGGACGCGGCGGGCCGCACGATCATCCCGCTTAACATGGCGGAGCCGATCCTGATTGTGCGCGGGACAGATGCGCCACATGCCTTGGGATTCAGCCCTCATGGTGCAGGGCGTAACTGGTCACGCACCGAACATATGCGCAGGCTTGGAACGACCACTGCGGACGAAGCGTTGATCGCAGAAACAAAGGGGCTTGATGTACGGTTTTACAGCGGCCAGGTGGATGCATCAGAGCTGCCGTCCAGCTATAAACCAGCGCAGGCCGTGGTCGCGCAAATCGAGAGCTACGGCTTGGCCGAAGTTGAGGACTGGATCGACCCATACGGTTGCATCATGGCAGGTCAAATGCCCCGCTTCATTCGGCGCCCTCGGGGTGTTCGGTAGGAAAGACCTGGCCTTGCCCGTAAGGGCGAGGCTGATGGTCAATCTGTGCTTTTGTGTGACAGGGCCTGCATGTCACGCCACAGCCTGTTCAGGGTCGGTTTTGTGTTTTCTTTGTCCCGGTACAGACGGATTTCCAGATGATGGGCATACTCTTTCCCGCCGACAACTTTCATCCGCCCATCCGCCAGCTCAGTCTTGCATAATTCTTGCGGCAGCCAGCCCAGACCAAATCCCTCCATGATCATCGCTTTGACCGAAATGGCCAGAGCGCTTTGGTTTACCACCAGCATTTTGGGGCCGTCGATTTGCTGCCGCAATGCATACTCAACCACAGAACGCAGCGCCGAAACCGTGCCGTAAGACAAAAGCGAAATTGGTTTTTTATTGTCACTCTTCAGTGTGTGCAGAGGCCCGTTTGCCCCATTTTTTGATACCGGCAAGAAGGAATCTTCGGTCAAGGTGATGAAGTCGCAATTGCCCAGCCCCAATGGGGCGAGCGCATCCATCGAAGGGTGCCAATAGGTCAAGATCACATCGCAATACCGCTGCTGCAATGCGGAAACGAATTGATCAGCGGCCCAGCCTGTAGAGTTCAGGTCGATCTCAAGGCCACCTCTTTCCACCAGCGGGGCGATATGAGTTTTGAAATGGGTCATATAAAGCGATTGGGAGGTCGCAAACCGAATGACATTTTCGCCCGCTGCATCAATGATCTGACAGCGCTCAAGCGTTTCTTCGTAGGTGCGCAACATGATGCGAGATTGAGCCAGGAAAACCTCGCCCGCAGGTGTCAGAGACAAGGGCAAGGTTTGGCGGTTGATCAGCTTGACACCAAACTCCTCTTCAAGCGAGCGTATACGTCGCGAGAACGCAGGTTGGCTGACATTGCGTTCCTCCGCCGCCCGCGAGAAATTCTTCTGCGCGACCAAAGCCTCAAAGTCTCTAAGCCAGGCTATATCCAATTTGTCATTCCGTTCCACATGTCCAGGCGATTACCCGTCCAAACGCCCTTCTTCGACCGCGTGGCAAGCAACCAGCGCCCCATCAGGCTGTTGTAGGGGGCGTGGCTGCTCGGCCGAGCAACGGCTATTGGCATGCGCACAACGGCTTTCAAACGGGCACCCTTTCGGCATGTTGATCGGTGTCGGAATTTCGCCCCGCAATCTTATATGATTTGGGTGATCATCTTTCAACTGTGGCACTGCCGAAAGCAAGGCACGTGTATAGGGATGCTTGGGATTTTCAAACAACGTCGCCGTGTCGGACAACTCGCAAACCGACCCCAAATAGAGCACCGCAACTTTTGTACCAAAATGCTGCACAACACTCAGGTCATGGGTGATGAACAGATAGGTAAGGCCGCGCTGATCCTTGGCCTCCAGCATCAGATTCAGAACCTGTGCTTGAATCGAAACATCCAGTGCTGAGATCGGCTCATCCGCAATGATGAATTCAGGATCTACTGTCAGCGCACGCGCAATTGCAATCCGTTGTCGTTGACCGCCAGAGAATTCATGCGGGTAACGGCTGGACCAGCTAGGATCCACCCCAACGGCCCGCATAACCTCGGCAACTTTATCGCGCAATTCACCACGTGACAGGGACGGATTATGATATCGCACGGGCTCTTCAAGCGCCTGCTGGATGGTCATGCGAGGGTTCAAAGATGCATATGGATTCTGAAAAATCATCTGCATCTTTTTGCGCAGCGGCATCAGGGCCCGACGTGATCGGTTGTCGATACGTTGACCATCATAATGAATTTCGCCGGCGCTTGGGCTTAACAACCCGGCGATCAGCCGCGCAACCGTAGATTTTCCGCAACCACTCTCGCCAACAACACAGAGGGCCTCTCCGGCTGCCACTTGCAGAGAGATATTGTTGACCGCATGAACCGCGCGCTTTTCCTGCACGAACTTGCCGCCACGGAATTTAAGCGTTTCAAGAAATCCGCGGTCAAGTTCGAAGCGTTTTTCAAGGTTGCGAATTTCTAACAAAGGCTGAGGGGTCTTCATGCCTTGATCTCCTCGGCTTTGTCATTGTGCAGCCGGTTAACTTCATGGCAGGCAACCTCGACATTGGCATACTGCACTGTCTCGGGTGCGTCGATGAGGCAATGGTCTTGTACGAATTCACAACGTGGGCTGAATGGGCAGCCCTTGGGAATGGCTGTCAGGGAGGGCATGCTGCCGGGAATCTGTTTCAACCGCTGACCAGGTTTGGTCTGTTGAGGCAGGGCATTGATCAACCCCTGAGTATAGGGGTGCTGTGGATCATTAATGATCTCACGCGTGCGTCCGGCTTCGATAATTCGGCCCGCATACATCACCAGAGTGCGTTCGGTCATCTGACTGACAACGCCCAGGTCGTGGGTGATCAAAATCAACCCGACCTTATTGGATTGGCATAACTCCAACAACAGCTCCATGATGTCGGCCTGAATGGTCACATCCAAGGCTGTGGTTGGTTCATCCGCGATGATCAATTGTGGATCCAGCAACAGGGCAATGGCAATGACAATCCGTTGCCGCATCCCGCCTGATAACTCGTGCGGGTATTGGTCGAGACGATCCTCGGGCGACGGAATATAGACTTCGCGCAACTTAACAATCGCAATCTGCTTGGCCTCAGCCTTACTCAACTTGCGGTGAGCCATCAAGGTTTCGACCATCTGCTGACCGATGGTCAAAACCGGGTTCAGAGTAACCATCGGATCCTGAAAAATCATCGCCATCTTGTTGCCGCGGATGTTGCGCATCTTGGCCTCGGGCATCTGGACGATGTCCTCGCCCAGAAACGTGATCTTGCCTGAATCTATAAACCCAGGACGGCTAAGCAGGTTCATCAGTGCAAACCCAGTGATGGATTTACCGGCGCCGGATTCTCCGACAATGCCCAGGCGTTCGCCCTTGGCCAGATCAAAACTGATCTGATTCAGGGCAGTCACAGTATTGTCGCGCATGGCGAATTTTACGCTCAGGTCGCGTACAGAAAGCAAGGACATCGTGCTTATCCTTTATACAGTTTGGGGTTCAAGGCATCACGCAGCCAGTCACCCAGTAGATTGATCACCAGAACCAGAACCACCAGCACGATGCCGGGGATGGCAGTGATCCACCAGCTTCCCGAAAAGATGTAGTCAAACCCCGAGGAAATCAGCGATCCAAGGGATGGTTGGCTCGGCGGCATGCCCAGCCCCAGAAAAGACAGCGAAGCCTCAGAAATGATCGCATTGGCCACTTGAACGGTGGAAATCACAAAGATTGGTGACAGCGAATTGGGAAGGATATGGCGAACCATGATACGGCCGGGGCCAAACCCCAGCACCCGGGCGCTGTCGACATACTCTTTCTTTTTCTCAGCCAGCACCGTGGCGCGCACAGTACGCGCATACTGCGGCCACTCGGCAACGCCAATGACTGCGATCAAGAAGTAGATCGCATATTGGTTGAAAGTCTCAGAACCAAACATGGCCTGCGTGACGGCAAGGAAGATAATCGCCACCATCAGCGTCGAAAACGAAAGTTGAATATCAGCCAGTCGCATCAGAAGGCTGTCAGTCCGTCCACCGACATAGCCGGCAATCAGACCAATCGAAATACCCAGAAATGCTTGCAATGCGACGGCGCAAATACCGATCAACAACGAAAGCCGTGTCCCGTAGAGGATCGTTGACCACAGATCACGTCCCTGATCATCGGTGCCAAAGATAAACTGCGCATCGGCCCCATCCACCCAGAGAGGAGGGTATTCACTATTCATAATGTCGATCTGCCCGAGGTCATAGGGATCGAATGGTGCAATCAGCGGGGCGAAAATGGACATGATCGCGATCAACAGAAAGATCATCAGCGACACAATCGCGACCGGGTTGCGCCGGAAGCTGTAGCCAATGTTCGAATTCCAGACCCGCGACCAGCGCGACGGTTCCGTTGGGGTGCTCAGGCTGCTCATGCGCCCATCCTCGCAAGATTGACAGTGGGATTGACCAGCCCATAGATCAGGTCAACGACTGTATTGGTGATGACAAAAATGAACCCGACGACAATCAGGTAGGCCACAATGAGGGGCGTATCGACGCGGTTCACGGCTTCCAGGAACATGAAGCCCATGCCGGGCCACTGAAACACGGTTTCGGTCAGGATAGTATAAGCCACCATCGTTCCGATCTGCACACCACCGACGGTAATCACCGGCAGTAAGGTATTTTTGAGCGCATGAACAAAGTAGATACGCCAAGGTCTGATGCCCTTAGCCTTGGCATATTTAACGTATTCGCTTTGCAGCACTTCCATCATTTCAGCCCGGATCAAACGCACGAACAGCGGCAACATGATCGAGGCAAGTGCTACGGAGGGCAGCAGAATATGCATCCAGCCATCCACAGTGGCAAAGTTTGTTTCCCATGGCCCAAAGACATGTACAATTTCGCCACGCCCATAGGAAGGAAACCAGCCATACTCTACGGAAAAGACGTAAATCATCAAGATCGCAGTCAGAAACACTGGAATTGAAATGCCAATGATCGACACGCCCATGATAAGCCGACTGAGGATCGTGTTAGGGTAGATGGCAGTATAAACACCAACTGGAATCGACAGGCCGATAATAATGATTGTTGCCCCCAGAACCAGCTCCATCGTAGCCGGGAGCTTTTTGAGGATCACATCAAGCGCTGGCTCTTTAAAAAAATAGCTGGTCCCCAGGTCACCCTGCAATGCGTTGCCCGCAAATCGCAGATACTGTGTCAGGAAACTGTCATTCAGTCCCAGTTCGTCGCGTAGCTCTTGGCGAACCTCTTCGCTTACGGATTGCCCGACAAGCTCACGCAGCGGGTCGCCGAGATTGTCCTGAATTGCAAAGCCGATCAACGAGATGACGAACATCACCGCGATGGCCTGAAACACGCGTTTCACAAGGTAAGCGAACATGCTTTCATACCTTTCCGGGGGTATTGTTATTGGGCATCATGCCTTCCTCCCCAGCGAGCAGGAAGCATAGCCATTAAGATGTCTTGTAGAAAAAAACCGGAGCAGGTCAAACAAACCCGCCCCGGTTAAAGAGATCCTTAGTCGACGACAAGGTCACCGAAGTAAGGGAAGTTGAGTGCGTTCACGATCTTGTCGGCGTGAACGCCTTTGCGGGCACCCCAAGCGAGGTTCTGCCAATGCAGCGGAATGAAAGCGGCCTCATTGTAAAGGATAGTTTCCATCTGCTGCAGCAATTCGGCGCGCTTACCGGAATCTGTTTCAGCGTTGGCCTTAGCCATCAGCATGTCCGCCTCGGCGTTACAGAAGTTACCAGAGTTGTACTGACCATTGCCGGTTTCTGCGTCGACGCAATGGCTCAGGAACTGGTGGAAGTTAGCCGAATCTTCGGTGTCCGAATGCCAGCCGATCATCATCATGTCTGCTGCGCGCTCATCAAATGCAGGCCAGTACTGGGCCTTGGGCATTGTTTGCAGATCAACCTTGATATTGATTTTTGCCAGCATTGACGCAACAGCCTGAGCGATTTTGTCATCGTTCACATAGCGGTTGTTTGGCGCCATCATGGTGAGTTCGAACCCATCCGCATAGCCAGCTTCGGCCATCAGAGCCTTGGCTTTTTCAACGTCGAAACGTGGGGCCAAGTCAGGATTGTGACCAAGGTAACCAGCTGGGCTTGCTTGGGCGCCGACAGTACCAAATCCGCGCATGATGCGGTCAACGATACCTGCATTGTTCACAGCATAATCAATGGCCTGACGCACACGGGCATCTTTAAGCGCTTCGACACGGTCCTGGTTCATCTGGAAGGTGATGATCCGGGTTCCGGGCATTGTGATCAAGTCAGTGCTTGCGTTTTCATCAACCCGCGCCAGATCGGTTGGCGGAACCGGTGCGATGAAGTCAACATCACCAGACAACAGGGCAGCCACACGGGTGGGGCTTTCCTTGATCGGGGTCAGGATAATCTGGTCGACGTTACCAGCGGTTTCAGTGTCCCAGTAACCGTCAAAACGGTCAAACACCATCTTAACACCCTGCTCACGCTCGCTGACGACGAACGGACCAGTACCCGAAACATTGCGCGACGCAAAACTATCACCATGCTTAACCAGCTCGGAGCGGTCCTTGCCGTCGTCGGTGGTGCCGGAATAGAATTTGCTGTCCATCGGGAAGATGTACGTTACCGTGTGTAATACCAGCGGATAAGGCTCGGATGTGATCAGGTCGAAGGTATGATCGTCGATCACGTTCACATCGGTGAACAGGCTGAAAATACCCTTAAAGTCAGGGCTTTCTTTCAGGCGATCAAAGGTCCAATCGACATCAGCCGCAGTCATCACGTTGCCAGAATGGAATTTAACACCACTCCGCAGGTGAAAGCGTGTGGTGGTGGCGTCGATCTGCTCCCAGCTCTCTGCCAAACGAGGTTCGAACTGAAGGTCCTGGGTCCAGCGCACAAGCGGGTCGAATGACATATGCGAAAACTGGAGCGTGCCGCCAGACAATTGTTCGTGCGGGTCCAGCGAAACGGGATCTGCGTCGTATGCGACTTTGACTGTGACATCGGCCTGAGCCACTGCACCAAATGTGAGTGACATCATACCTGCCGCAGCAATGCGGATAAATTTGTTCATTGTTCCCTCCATTTCGGATGCCCATGTTGGCTTCCATAATCTGTGCCAGCTGTCTAAGGCATCAAGCCAGTCGCGGGCCAATGCCAATTTCAAATTGCCTATGCAAAACAAGTATACAGTGAGGGTGTCCGGATCCCCGTAACCGGGATTGAGCTAAATTCCGCACCCCCCCGCACCACGATCAAGGCATCGGCGACGGTTACGAAACTGAGCAATTTATGGATTTGATAATTGAATGCACGAAATGCAATCAAATCATTTTTCAAATTTGCATGACTGATCTATGTCTTCACCAACCCGAGGAGAACACCCATGCGCGCCATCGTCTATTCCGAATTCGGTCCTGCAACCGATGTGCTGAGTCTTGAGGACCTCCCCACCCCGGAACCAGCCAAAGGCGAAGTTCTGGTTCGCTTGAAGGCCACTGGGGTCAACCCGTCTGATGTCCGGGCGCGCGCAGGGGGGCGGCCCGGCATAACCAAGCCGCCGTTTGCGCAGATTGTCCCGCACAGCGACGGGGCCGGTATTATCGAGGCCGTTGGGGATGGTGTGTCGCCTGACCGGATCGGTGAACGGGTGTGGATCTGGAACGGACAGTGGCAGCGCGCTTATGGCACAGCGGCGGAATACATCGCGCTACCACAGGATCAGGCGGTGCATCTGCCGGATAACACTACATTCGAGCAAGGGGCTGTACTGGGCATTCCCGCGCTGACCGCGACACATGCGGTTCTTGGCTATGGTCCGGTTGCTGGAAAGACAATCTTAATCAGTGGCGGTGCCGGAACCGTGGGCCGTCTGGCAGTTCAGATCGCAGTGGCCGCGGGCGCGCGGGTCATTGCCACCGCTCGGGGTGAGGCTCAATTGGACGCCGCCCGCCGGGCTGGGGCAACGGACGTCTTTGATTATTCAGCGCGGGATCTGGCAGACCTTATTCTGGCCGCTACTGGGGGGCAGCCGATTGATCACATTGTCGAGGTCGAGTTCGGCAAAAACATCGACACCAATACCGCGATCATCGCCAGCCGGGGCCGAATTGTGACTTATGGGTCCGCGCAGGCGATGGCGCCAACACTGCCCTATTACCCGCTACTGTTCAAAGCAGTCTCGATCGATTTGGTGCTGGTCTACCTGCTCACGGCACAAGAACGGGCTACGGCCATAGAACATTTAACTGCCATGTTGGACCAGAATGCGCTGGATTTACGTATTTCGCAGACTTTACCTCTAGAAGACTGCGCGCAGGCCCATGACATTATCGCTACCGGAGCCCGCGCCGGGTCGATCATTTTGACTATGTAAAGGACAGCCATGGGAGATCCCCCTACCCTATCAGCGTTCTTTGCTGATCAAGATTTCAAGTCCTTGGAACTTCCGCCATCCGGGCAAGTATATCAACACCCTGCTGCTTCCAGAAATGCAGCAGATCTATAAAAATCCAGTTCTCAGCAAGTTTGTCTCCGGCACGGCGATAAATATCGATAACCCGAAACTCACCGGCCTTTTGCGTTGCTGGCATTCCCATAAACCCGCCCGACGGCACAGCCGTGAAATTCGGCCAGCCAAAGAAACCGCCATAGTGGCCCTCGGCCATTCGGCAGATATGTTTGGTTTTTGACCTATCGGTGAATGAAGCGCGAAACGGACCCGAGTGCTGCTTTGCATAGCGCTCGATCGTATAAGTGGCACCAATACCGGCTGGCCCCCACCATATCATATCGTCACACCAAGTCTGTGCCAGCTCCTGTTCGAGCGTCAGGCCACTGTCCCATTGCCCCAGATCCGAGATCATGGCGTTGATCGCAGCGAGGGTTTTCTCTCCCTCTCCGGCGGGCTGCGCATCAAACAACAAGCCGTCGTGCGTTGCCGGGCCAGGTTGCACCAGATGCGCCGCCGTTTGTGGTGGAAAGGGTTGCAGCCCTGCCTGCATCATCAGGTGCGGAATATCAAAGTACATTGCTGTTTCAGTGATCTTGCCATTCTCAACCTTGTGAAAGGCGCTGTAGCGCAGGAACGCCATCTTGCCTGTCGGCTGTATTCCCAGCCAAGACTGATCAAACAGCCCCATCAGGTGCCCTGTTGAGCTGACCCAGACTCCATCGTCGGCGCCAAGCATGTTGGTGCCTGCCATAAAGATATCCATCCGCCTTTGAAGGCGGGTCAGACTTTGTCGAAGCGGTGTCCAGAATTGATCTGCCACGGCCTCTGGCCCCTGAATTTCATCAAACGGGTGAAAGCCGTGCCATTTCAAATCTGCCGAGCAATACCGCTGCATTGTTTCCGGCAACACTGTCGAATCGGCTCCGTCTAGCGCCGCGTAAAAATCGCGTACCAACTGTTTTTCTGTCTGAAAGTTACCCATGGATTTTCCGATACACTCAATGTCTGAGGACAGATATACAGGGTGTTTTTCCTTTCTGCCAGCATTTTTGCATACGTATGCAAAAAACTCTTGCGTGATACATCTTTTGCCGGCTAACGTTTTTGCATGCGTATGCAATTTGATTCCACTGGGGGGAACAATGGCCGAAATTCAACTGCGTAATGTAGGAAAGCGCTGGGGATCTTTTGTTGGGGTCGAGAACTTTGACCTGACCATTGCCGACAAAGAGTTCCTTGTTCTTCTTGGACCATCAGGATGTGGCAAGACGACGACAATGCGTATGATCGCCGGGCTCGAGGACGCCTCGGAGGGGGAAATCCTGATCGACGGAAAGACCGTCAACGATCTTGAGCCCAAAGACCGCGATGTCGCAATGGTGTTCCAGAGCTATGCGCTTTATCCCAACATGAACGTCTATGAAAACATCCGTTTCCCTCTCAAGGTCCGCGGTGTCGACGCCTCTACCCACGATCAAAAAGTACGTCGCGCCAGCGCTATGGTGGAACTGGATGACTTTCTGCACCGCAAACCTGCGGAACTGTCCGGCGGTCAGCGCCAGCGTGTTGCATTGGCGCGTGCTATTGTACGGGAACCAAATGTTTTCCTAATGGACGAACCGCTGTCGAACCTCGACGCCAAGCTGCGTGTATCAACCCGTGCGCAGATCAAAAATCTGTCGCATGAACTGGCCGTTACAACAATCTATGTGACCCATGACCAAATCGAAGCCATGACCTTGGCCGACCGTGTTGTGGTGATGAAAAAGGGCGTGGTTCAGCAAGTCGGTAGCCCAACCGACATCTACGACACGCCAGCGAATACCTTTGTCGCCAGCTTTATCGGCAGCCCCGCAATGAACCTTATGGAAGGTGAAGTCACGAATGGCACCTTCCGCACCGAGCTTGTCGAAATCACTGGTCTGGCAATCCCTGATGGTTCGCTAACACTTGGTTTTCGCGCCGAAGATGCCTCCCTTGCGGCAGACGGCAGCGGACAGATCAACGCACCAATCTACACAATGGAGCTGTTAGGCGACGCGACAATGATTTCGGTCCGCGTTGGCGGCGCGCTTGTCTCGGTTAAGGCCGACAAAAATTTCCGCGCCGAAATCGGTGACATGGTGTCCATCACTGTGCCGCCTGAAATCTGCCACTTGTTCGACGGTCAAACGGGTGAGCGGATTAAGACCTGAACACATCAAGCCCTCAAACGAGACCTTTGAGGCAATCAAGGGGCACATGGGGAGTGTGCATCCAAACTCAGGAAAACAGGGAGAAAATCATGTTTCTTAGAAAAATCGCAGCTACTACAGCCTTTATGGGATTGATGGGCTCGGCGGCATACGCTGCTGGCTGCGGTCCCGAAGGGCAATCCATCCGCATCCTCGCCAGTGATTTCCCGGCAATTCACGCTGTTGTTGGTGCCGCTCAAGCCAACTGTGGCGCAGCGGCGGCAGAGTTTAAGCCAAACCACACCACCGAAGCGCGTCAGATCATGAATGCAGCGCTCACTCCGAACCCGGCAGAATACACATCAGTAATTGTCGCCAACTCGACACTGACACAGTTGATGAATGACGGTCTGGTCCGCCCACTGAACGATCTCGTTGAGAAATATGGCGAGCACATCAAACCGAACCAGCTGATCACTATCGATGGAAAAGTGATGGCCATTGCCTTCATGGCAAATTCGCAGCACCTTTTTGCGCGTAAGGACGTGCTTGAAGAAGCCGGTGTCGGGACAATCCCGGCCACTTACGAAGAAGTTCTGTCAGCTGCCGAAAAAATCCGCGCCGCTGGTATCATGGACTACCCGGTCACCATGAACATGAAGATGGGTTGGAACATCGGTGAGATGTTCAATATGGTTTATCTTGGCCACGGTGGCGACCTGTTCAAACCGGGTTCCGCTGAACCCAATGTGAACAATGCACAAGGCATTGCCACGCTGAACATGCTGAAGGCCCTGACGGAATACGCCAATCCCGACATTCTCACTTATGCGTCAAACGAAACACAGGGGGCCTGGGAAGCAGGTGAAGCAGCTTTGGGTATCATGTGGGGCTCTCGCGGTAGCCCAATCCTAGATGACGAAGGGTCGACCAAAGAGATCACTTCCAATACCGTTCTAGCTGCCGCACCAGCCGTTGGCGGTGGTTCGATCCCGTCTGCGACGTTGTGGTGGGATGGTATCACCATCTCGGCAAACGTCTCTGATGAAGAAGCAGAAGCAACCTTTGCCGCGCTGGCCAGTGCGCTGACACCGGAATTGGTTGCGGCGCACAATGACGACGCAGTCTGGCTGCTTGAAGGATTCAAGCCGGGTCCGGCAGCGGCAGGCGTAGCCGCTACCGCACGAGGTGGTGCCAAGCCTTATCCAATGATCCCCTATATCGGCATCATGCATGGCGCCCTGGGCGCTGAGCTGTCCGATTTCCTAAAAGGATCAGAAAGCGCTGAACAGGCCTTGGCAGATGTCGAAGCCGCTTACGTCACAGCTGCTAAAGAAGCTGGTTTCCTCCAGTAATCCATCAAGAAAAGAGAGGGCTCTCGAGGCCCTCTCCCTTCCTTTCCTTTCGATTTTTGACCGGGACGACTGCAATGAAGCATCGCACATTTCTCTGGTTCATCCTGCCGACGCTCTCCGCGATGATCTTGTTCATTGCGTTGCCCATTGTTTCGGTCTTTATCCAGTCGCTCCATGTTGGGCATGAACAAGTCATTGTTGTCTCGGAAAGCTGCGGACCATTTGGTTGCACACCAACAACATCGATTGACCTCGAAGCCACGGCCAAGCTTCAGGAAGAGCAGCCGCTTGGCAAGTTTAATGGGCTGTCGACATATACAAACCGCTCACATCTTGCCTTTCAGGAACTGGCTGAGGCCTGGCGGACAACGCAGACATTTGGTGAGTTCTGGGACCAGGTTTTCAACTTGCCCTTCTACCGCGCCCTGATCTTTACATTAACCTACACGGCTGTCGTTACGCCCATGGTTATTGCGCTTGGTCTGGCGATTGCGGTCGGCGTCAACAACCTGCCAAAATTTCTCAAGGGACCGTCGATATTCATATCACTCCTGCCGTTCCTGGTGACGCCTTTGGTTGGCTCGCTGATCCTGTACTGGATGGTCGATGCAGATGGCGTCATCGGTGCAACATTGCAGAATATCTTTGACGACCCCTCACTCAGCCTAAAGGCATCAACTGCACTCACCTGGGTCATGCTGATTGTCTATGGCGTCTGGCACATGCTGCCGTTCAGCTTCATCACCTTTTACGCCGGGCTTCAGACCGTCCCCGAGGACACAATGGAAGCAGCCCAGATAGATGGTGCCAGCAAGTGGCAGAGCCTGATCCATGTGATCGTGCCGCATCTGGCGCCGCTCATGTCTTTTGTGACGCTGATGATGCTGATGGACAATTTCCGCGTCTTCGAACCGATTGTAAGTTTCTCAGCCGAGGCCCATGCGACGTCGCTCAGCTGGATCATTTTCAACGACCTGCGCGAAAGTGGTAATCCGCTCTACGGATCCGCCGGTGCAACCTCGATACTGACTGTTATCGGTGTTGTCATCCTGCTGACCCCTGTGCTGATCCGCACCTGGCGCGACTTCAACCGTAAAGCTCACTGAGGAGGCGATCATGGCGACCAAAGCACAAAACCGCATTACTCCGCTCACCATAATCTCCTTTACGCTGGTGGCGATCTGGCTGATTATTGCAGCCTTCCCGTTCCTCTGGACACTCTGGGGATCGTTCAAGGTCCAATCCGACTTCTTCTCTAAGGCGGACTGGCGCAACGCCTTCTATGGCATCAATACAATCAAAGAAACCGGCAGCGCCTTCACAGGTGCAGGGTACCATGGCGCATGGGTTCAAGAGGAATTCTGGCGCAACGTGCTCAACACTGGCATCGTGGTCTTCTTCACCGTGGTGATCTCGCTCACCTTCGGCACGCTGGGTGGCTACGCATTAGCACGCTCGGGTTTCCGCTATGCCTTCTGGATCCTGATGGCGGCACTGGTGTTTCGCGCGATGCCGCATATCACCCTGGTTTCAGGCTATATGCTGCCCTTTTTCGAGTGGAACATCTGGGGCCTGTTGCCCACCACTATTATCGTTCTGGTAGCGATCAATCAGCCGTTCACCCTGTGGATGTTGCACTCGTTTTTCCTAAACATTCCCAAAGATATGGACGAAAGTGCCATGGTCGACGGCTGCACCCGATTTCAAGCCTTCCGCCATGTGATCATTCCGGTTATGTGGCCTGGCGTTGTCACCACCGGCCTGTTCTCCTTCCTGCTGGCCTATAACGACTTTGCGGTCACTTCGATGCTGCTCAGCGCTGAGAACGAGACAATGGTTCCGGCCATCGCCAGCTTCCTGGGCACTACACAAGTCCAGGGCAATGTAATGTTTGCCGTCGCCGCGGTGGTTTCAGCAACCGCACCCCTCTTCATATTGATCCTGTTCTTCCAGCGTCAAATCGTCAGCGGCCTGACAGCCGGCGCGGTGAAAGGCTGATGAGCAAATCTGCTCGCCATAACGCTGTTGGGCGCCACCCGGCGCTGAACAGGATGCCAAGGGACTTTCTGACAGCCGACTAATTCTCCCCGTTTGCCCAGAAATCCCCTTGGTATCTTGAAAAAGGAAAACCTCATGAAAGGTTCTCGCCCCGAACAAGCGGTCCTGACCCGCGACACAGACCTTAGCCAAACCGACGCCACCCGCGCGGTTATCGAAAACATGGTGGACGGATTAAACGACCACCGCATCAACGACATCGGCGAGTTCTTCTCAGATGGGTTTCGTTGGATGGGCAACCAGGGCTGCGGCACCAAAACTGGCCTGCAGGAATTTCAGGACAACTGGCAACGCCCATTTCAGGCGGCGTTTTCCGACAAGACCTGCATTGATGAGGCCCGGATGTATATGGGCGAATGGGCTGCTGCCTTTGGCCGTCAGGAAGCCACCCACACAGGCGAATTTCTCGGCATAGCGCCCACCGGCAAGCGGGTGGAGATCCGTTACATGGATTTCTGGAAAGTCGTCGACGGCAAGATCGTCGACAATTGGGTGAACGTGGATTTTGCCCATGTCGCCGCCCAGCTTGGCGTTGATCTTTTCAACGGCCAGGGCTGGGAAGCATTTGATCGTGGAGAGAAAACTGCTCCGCGCCCGACCAACCAAGGACAAGTCACATGACCATCGAATATCTAAAACGCGGCAAACCCGAAGCAGACCGGGCTGAAGATGACGCCAAAACCCGCGCGGTGGTCGAAGCAACGCTGAAGGACATCGAGACCCGTGGCGATGCGGCGGTTCGCGACCTGTCCGAGAAGTTTGACAATTATTCACCTGCCTCGTTCCGGCTGAGCCAAGCCGAGATTGACGAGCTGATTGCCTCGCTCACAGATCGCGAACTGGCCGACATCAAGTTTGCCCAAGCACAAGTGCGCAATTTTGCGCAGGCACAGCGGGATTCGATGCTGGACATCGAAGTGGAAACCATGCCGGGCGTGATTCTGGGTCATAAAAATATCCCAGTGCAATCCGCGGGTTGCTACATTCCCGGCGGTAAATTCCCGATGGTCGCCTCGGCGCATATGTCTGTCGCCACAGCCTCGGTCGCGGGTGTACCACGTATCATCGCCTGCACCCCGCCCTTCAATGGCAAGCCCAATGCTGCGGTGATTGCCGCCATGCACCTGGGCGGCGCACATGAGATCTATGTGATGGGTGGCATTCAGGCCATTGGTGCCATGGCGCTTGGTACTGAAACCATTGATCCCGTCCATATGCTGGTCGGTCCCGGCAACGCCTTTGTTGCCGAAGCCAAGCGCCAGCTGTTTGGTCGCGTCGGCATCGACCTGTTTGCAGGCCCGACAGAGACCATGGTGATTGCCGATGAATCGGCTGCAGATGCTGAACTCTGTGCAACCGACCTGCTGGGCCAGGCCGAACATGGCTATAACAGCCCCTGCGTGTTGTTGACCAACAGCCGCAAACTGGCCGACGACACCCTGGCCGAAGTTGACCGCATTCTTGGCATCCTGCCCACCGCTGGCACCGCCAAGGTCAGTTGGGAAACCTACGGCGAAGTCATTGTCTGCGATACTTATGACGAAATGCTGCAGGTGGCCGATGATATCGCATCCGAGCACGTGCAGGTGATGACAGATCGCGATGATTGGTTCCTGGAAAACATGACCTGCTATGGCGCACTGTTCCTTGGTCCTCGTACAAATGTGTCCAACGGTGACAAGGTCATCGGCACCAATCACACCCTGCCCACCAAAAAGGCGGGCCGTTATACCGGTGGCCTCTGGGTCGGCAAATATCTGAAAACCCACAGCTATCAAAAAGTCACCACCGATGAGGCCGCAACCTTGATCGGTGAATACGGCTCGCGCCTGTGCATGCTCGAAGGTTTTGTCGGCCACGCTGAACAGTGCAACGTCCGGGTTCGTCGTTACGGTGGCATCAACGTTCCCTACGGTGAAGCCGCCGCCTACCGCGAGCCCGCAGAATGAGCGACGTCCACACAGAAAACAAGGCCCTGATCGCCCCCCTTCGTGCGGCGATGTATGACTTTGACGAAACAGCCGTGCGCGCTGCTCTCAACGAGATCTCGGCACCGGACGCGGTGTTTCACCACTGCCACCCCTTTGGCGACAGCACCGGAAGCGACGCGTTCTACGACACCGCTTATGCGGATCTGAAAACCGCCTGGCCCGATCTGGAACGCCGCGATTACATTGTCATGGCAGGACCAGACGAGCACGGCAACGACTGGGTTGGATGCGGCGGTTATTATACCGGTGTCTTCACCGGCCCTTGGCTGGACATCCCGCCCAGCGGTCATCAGGTGGTGATGCGCTTTCATGAGTTCTTTCGTGTTGTTGATGGTCAGGTTGTCGAGTTTCAGGCCCTTTGGGACATCCCCGAAGTCATGATGCAGGCCAATGCCTGGCCGATGTCACCCAGCTTGGGGCACGAATGGCATGTGCCCGGACCGGCAACGCAGGACGGGTTTGTGCCCGGTCCTTATGACGCCGAAAAAGGCAAAGCCACCTGTCAGCATATCATCGACATGTTGGAACATTTGAAAAAGCACCCCAGCGAAGGTGGCCCGGAAGTGATGGAGATGGATCGGTTCTGGCACCAGCGCATGAACTGGTACGGCCCATCTGGCATTGGTACCGGGCGCGGGTTTGCAGGCTTTCGCAATTGGCACCAGATCCCGTTTCTGGGCGGCATGCCGGATCGGGGTCAGTATCTGGATGAAATCACTTATCACTTCTTTGGCGACGGTGAATATGCCGCCGTCACTGGCTGGCCAAACATGGTCCAGACCGTGACCCATGACGGCTGGCTGGGGATTGCGCCTGCGGGCAAGAAGATCACCATGCGCTCGCTCGATTTCTGGCGGCTGGAAAACGGAAAAATCCGGGAAAACTGGGTACTTGTCGACATTCTAGACGCCTATCGCCAGCTGGGCGTTGATGTCTTTGCCCGCTTGCGGGAGTTCAACAAAGCCCGCAACATAGGGCGCATTGATATCCCGGATGGAATGAGCTGATGACTGACCTGCCCCGCCCCCCTTCACTGACCCTTAGTGGCAAAACCGCCCTTGTGACCGGAGCCTCCTCTGGCATCGGTCAGGGCTGTGCCGTAGCGCTGGCCGACGCCGGTGCCCATGTGGTCTGTGCAGCACGCGGGGCAGATCGTCTGGCCGATACGGTTGCAGCAATGCAGGCCAAAGGCTGGAGCGCCGAAGCCCTGCAGCTGGATCAAAATGACCTTCCTGCTTTGCAAGAAATCATGGAAGCCGGGAATTTTGACATCGTGGTCAACTCTGCCGGGCTGGCCCGCCATGGTCCTGCCACCGAAACAACACCCGAGGACTTTGACGCCGTGGTCAGCGTTAACCTGCGGTCGGCCTATTTCTTATCGTCTTATGCTGCCAAATCCATGGTCAAGGCAGGCAAACCCGGGTCCATCATCCATATCTCCAGCCAGATGGGCCATGTCGGCGGCGTTGATCGTGCGGTATATTGCGCCACAAAACACGGGCTAGAGGGCATGGTGAAATCCATGGCGGTTGAATGGGGAAAACAGAGCATTCGCATCAACACCATCTGCCCCACTTTCATCCGTACGCCCCTGACCCAATCCACGTTCGACAACCCCGAACGCGCCGCCTGGATCATGGATAAGATCAAACTGGACCGCGTGGGCGAGGTCGAAGACATCATGGGCGCAGTGCAATACCTCGCTTCCGACGCCTCGGCCATGGTGACAGGCACCGCCCTGATGATCGATGGGGGTTGGACAGCAGACTGATGGCCGAGAAAGTCACTTCCCTTCAGGTTGCCGAAAAGGCCGGCGTCAGCCAGTCTGCTGTCAGCCGTGTCTTCACCCCCGGTGCATCGGTGTCGAAAAAGACCGCCGACAAAGTGCGCAAAGCCGCCGAAGAGCTGGGCTATCGCCCCAATGTTCTGGCGCGCGCTATGGTGTCGGGTAAAAGCCGTATCATCGGACTGGTGGTTGCCTATCTGGAAAACCACTTCTACCCCGAAGCGCTTGAAATTTTCTCCAACACTCTACAGGAACAGGGCTACCACGTGCTTGTCTTCATGGCCTCGCAAACAGCAGGCAATATCGACAAAGTGATGGATGAAATCCTGGATTATCAGGTTGATGGCATCGTCATGGCATCGGTTGCGATGTCGTCAGATATTGCGACCCGATGCCAACAGGCCGGAGTTCCGATTGTCCTGTTCAACCGGTCACAAGATATCGAAGGCATCTCGTCGGTCACATCCGACAACCACGCTGGTGGGCGGCAGGTGGCCGAGTTCCTGATTGCCGGAGACCACCAGCGCATCGGCTACATCGCTGGCTGGGAAGGCGCATCGACCCAGCGCGACCGCGAGGCTGGATTTCGCGAAGCCCTGAAAGAGGCCGGTGTCGAACTCTTTGCCCGTGAGGTCGGTGATTTCCACACCGAACGCGCCCGTGATGCCGGGCGCAGAATGTTTGACGTGTCCGCCGACCAGCGACCCGACGCGGTCTTTGTCGCCAATGACCACATGGCGCTAACCGTGATGGATGTCATTCGCTTCGAACTTGGCCTGCGCATCCCCGAGGATGTATCGGTTGTGGGCTATGACGACGTGCCCCCCGCCAGCTGGCCCGCTTACAACCTAACCACCATGCGCCAACGCGCCAATCTGATGGTTGCTGAAACCGTCTCCGCTCTGATGGAGCACATCAATAACCCCACGACCGCCAGCCCCAAACGCGTGGCCATCGACGGACCGTTCATTCTGCGCGGTTCGGCACGATTGCCCGAAGGCTGGACACCCAAAGGATAAGACCCATGCAAGGCTTCGATCCCAAATTCAAGGATTTCCCCGATTACATCATCGGCATCACCAAGGAAATCTGGGAAGACCGCGGCATCGCCACGCTGCATCACTACTATAGTGATGAAATTGTTGTGCGATCCCCTGCGTCGGTTGTCACCGGCAACCAGAATGTGATCGGCGCCACTATGGCCACCCTGGCCGAATTCCCCGACCGCACCCTGCTGGGCGAGGACGTGATCTGGTCCGGCACTCCCGAAGAAGGCATGCTCAGCTCGCACCGCTTGCTGTCCACTGCCACCCACCTTGGTGACGGTGTCTATGGCAAGGCCACGGGCAAAAAGCTGGTCTACCGGATCATGGCCGACTGCCACGCAAAGAATAATGCGATTGATGACGAATGGCTGATCCGCGATCAGGGCGCGATCGTGCGCCAAATGGGTTGGGACCCACAGGAATACGCCGCCAACCTGATCGCCAGCGAAGGCGGCCCGGAAAACTGCGTGCAGCCCCTAACCCCCGCCAATGATATGGAAGGGCCCTACAAGGGGCACGGCAACGACAATGAATGGGGCCAGAAATACGCCGATATTCTGACCCGCATCATGAATGCTGACTTTGGCGTTGTTGAGCAGGAATACGACCGCGCCGTTCAAACCGAATACCCCGGCGGCGTCACTGGTCACTCCTTTGCCTCGGTTGATGGCTTCTGGATGGGCCTGCGCGCCTCTTTCCCGAATGCCAAGTTCAAGATCGAACACCAGATCGGCCGCGATGATCCACTGATGCCGCCACGCGCCGCGATCCGTTGGTCAATACACGGCAAACACGATGGCTGGGGCGTCTTTGGCACACCAACCGGCGCTGACGTCTATGTTTTGGGCATTTCCCACGCCGAGTTCGGCCCGTGGGGTCTACGACGTGAATTCACCATCTTCGATGAAACCTCAGTCTGGAAGCAACTGCTGCTGCAATCTGGGAATCTATAATTGAACCCTGCCCGGTCATATCAGACCTTGGCCACTGGCCTGCACCAAAGCGTGGCTTTGCGGCGGTATCACGTGCACCGGCAAAGTCTGCGCGCGCAGCGACTGAACCTGCGACCGCCCGGGCAGGCAATCTGATCCAAGCGGGCCAGGCTCTGGCCCATTCAGATTGAAACCCCATTTAGGACACCTGTTATGTCAGCATCATCCATCACCGACCGCATCGTTCGTTACGGTGACCTTCAGCCCTGCAAAACCGCCTTTATCGATGCCCATACACCGGGCAGCGATCAAAAGGAAAACTTCACCATCATCGGTGGCGGCGTTTCTGAGAGCCCAGACCAGCACGTGCACCTGTCCGACAAGGTCGGCTTCAACATCGGCGCTGCTGGCCAGCCCCCAAAATGCCGCAACAGCCTGCACACGCACACCACCGCCGAGGTGTTCTTTGTGCTCAAGGGCCGTTGGCGGTTTTTCTGGGGCCGTTATGGCACCGCTGGCGAGTTCGTTGCCGAAGAAGGTGATATCTTCAACATCCCAACCGGCATCTTCCGCGGGTTTGAGAACATCGGCACCGACTACGGTATGATCATGGCTGTTCTGGGCGGCGATGATGCTGGCGGCGGCGTAACCTGGGCCCCCCAAGTGATCGAAGATGCGCAGGCACATGGGCTGATCCTTGGCGAAAATGGCGTACTCTACGATAGCAAAAAGGGCGACACCCTGCCCCACAACGTCAACCCGATGCCCCTGTTGACCGAAGAGCAACTGAAAGACATTCCCGAGGTCCCTGCTGAAGATGTCATTCCCGGATATGTCGCCCGGTATTGGGATTTGATGGCGCTGGCAGGCAAGAAACCCGCCAAGGTAATCGGCCCCGACGCCCTGCTCAAAGACCGCCCCGGTTTCGAGATCGATTTCCTGACCCGTGGCTCTATCGCGGATGAAATGATCACCTCGGATCAACACACTGTGCTGATGCCGATGCGCGGCCATTGGAAACTGCGTTGGAACGGTGGTGAAAGCGTCATCAACCCCGGCGACACCTGCTTGATCAATCCCGGTGAATCTTATGCCCTAGCGCCGTCGATGACCGGGGAATCGAGCCTGTACCGGATCACCTCGACAGATGATCCCGCTGGCGCAACCTGGACCGCCTAAGGTGATGCAAGGCAATCTCGGAAGAATTTTCTTGAACGACGTTCATATTTGTGCGATCACATCTGTGAACGACGTTCATGGAGGTGACGATGATTGTTCTAGCTAATACCGACGAACTGGTGGCAGACGCCATCATTCCCCAGACCGCGCAGGCGGAAATCGAGTTCCGATCACGCAAATTGATGGTCGCACTGGCCATCAACGCCATTCTCTGCTTTGGCATATTATCTGCGACGGGTGGTTTTATCTTCTGGCTGGCATCTGCGCTGTCCGTCGCCATCGTTGGCATGCTGTTTCTTGGGGTCGGCATACTGATCTTGCGGGCAGACCATTCTGACTTCACCTTTTTTGGCAATGCCTCGGCCCTGATTGGGGCGGGGATGTTGATTGGTGGCGCCGGCATAGAACTGATCGACAAGTATTCAGACATTGCCGGCTGGATTATGGCACCAACTGGGGCACTGGTGGCCGCCCTATGTGTGTTTGTCCTGAACAAACGAAAGACAACCGGGCGCTTTGTTGCCGGTTCAATCCTGCTGATGGGGCTGGCGCTTCACTTGATCGGTCTTGGCTTTTTACTGAACCAAGCCGAAATTGACGGAGCCATGATTTCCCTATTCTATCTCTATGCAACATTGGCGATCGCGGGCGCAGGCTGGTTCATTGATGTCCGCCTGGTAACAGCATTGGCCATTGTGCCGTTTGCGCAGGCACTGGACACCAGCACCTTCTACTTCCATGCGGCATATGTGTTCTATTCGCCAGAATCGACACTGTCCATTTTGCAGATGCTGCTGCTTGTACTTGCACTGCTGTTTATAGCGCGCACTCAATCCACTCATGTGTCCAGACATGCAATGACCCTGGCAGTGATGGCCTTCATTGTTGCCAATCTTTGTGCGCTGGTTGGCAGCCTGTGGGGCGATTATTTGGGTGAAACACTGTGGGGAGCCAGCAGATACGAAGACTGGGATAGCATCGCTTACAGCAGTTGGTACGAGGCCCGCGATGCATTTCGCGAAACCGCGATGTTCATCTCGGCCAATTTATATTCCGTTTTGTGGGCGATCGGGTTGGCTGGATCAATCGGTTGGTTCGCCCATTCGAACCAGCGCGGCTTGTTTAACACGGCTGTCACCTTTGCCTGCATCCACGCCTACACACAGGCCCTGGAAAGTTTCCATGACGAACCGCTCGCCTATGTGATTGGTGGACTGGCCGCCATTCCACTTGCCTGGGGGTTGTGGCGTCTGGACGGCTGGCTAACAGCGCGCCAGATGACCCAGGCTGACCACCTGTGACCGATGACAAAGAGGATATCAAATTGAACTTTCAACAGAGGCTCCCTCTCCTCTTGCTGCCCGGAATGATGTGTGATGCCCGGCTTTTCCAGCCACAAATCAACGCGCTTTCCGGGCGCCTTCCTTTGGTCACAGCTCCAATCGGCGGCCACGATAGCATGCAGGCCCTGGCTGCAGAAATCCTGAACTACGCGCCACCACGCTTTGCCCTTGCCGGCCTTTCCATGGGTGGCATTCTGGCAATGGAAATCCTGCGCCAGGCGCCGGACAGGGTGGATCGGGTTGCCCTGCTCGACACCAACCCGCGTGCCGAATTGCCCGAAGTTCAGGAACGCCGCGCACCCCAGATTGAGGCCGCCAAAAAAGGTGAATTAAGCCGTATCATGCGCGATGAAATGAAACCAAATTATTTGGCCGATGGTCCCAACATGGGCGCGATCCTGGACCTTTGCATGACAATGGCCACAGATCTGGGACCAGAGGTTTTTGTGAATCAATCCATTGCTTTACGTGACCGCCCGGACCAGTGTGAAACCCTGCGCCAGTTCGATGGTTCCGCTCTTGTCCTGTGTGGGGAAGAAGACAGGCTATGCCCAGTTGAGCGCCATGAATTGATGCACGAACTACTGCCCAACAGTCGACTTCAAATCATTGACGGAGCAGGCCACCTGCCCACTCTTGAACAACCCGAAATCACAACGGCGGCCCTGATCCGCTGGCTCGAGGACACATGACACCTTCTCTGCTAGAACTCCTGCGCAGCGTCGACACGCCGACGGTCTGCAACGCCATCGAAGTCGCCCAAGGCAAACGCGGATTTGATGCCTTCACCCGCGGCACCATGCTCTGCTCTGCCCCAGATGAACCCGCCATTGTCGGCTATGCACGCACTGCCAAAATCGCGGCTGTGTCACCGCCAACCGAAGCACCCGATGTGATCCGTGAACGACGGATGTCCTACTACAAATACATGGCGCAAGGCCCTACCCCTTCGGTTGCTGTGATTGAAGACACCGACTACCCCAATTGCATTGGCGCCTATTGGGGAGAGATCAACACCACAATACACAAAGGCCTTGGAATGTCCGGTGCACTGACCAATGGCGTCATGCGAGACTTAGGCGATCTGCCCGACAGGTTCCCGGTTGTTGCCGGATCCATTGGCCCCAGCCACGGCTTTGTCCACGTCAAAGAGATCGACACTCCGGTGTTAGTTTTCGGTCTGAATATAAGTCCCGGAGATTTGATCCACGCCGACCGTCACGGTGCCTTGGTCATTCCGGCTGAGATCATCGAAGATCTGGAGGCCGCAATCCGCAAATTACTTCAGACCGAGCGCATCGTTCTGGATGCTGCGGTGAAGGACGGTTTTGATTTCGCCGCGTTTGAAACCGCTTGGTCAGAATTTGAGAAATCAAGAACCTGACAAATTAACCTATTCGCTATCGTGATGGGCGTTCTGTAGCAAAGTTTGAGAATGAGAGCCTGCTTGCCAATCTGTGTTGGACGTCGGTCTTTGAATTAGCGGGTGAGTATCAGAACGTGGCGATTGACTTCAAAAGGAAAAACGCGCTGTTTGCGGGCCATAACGAACGTGGCAGAACCTGGGCCCGCATTGTGTCTCTCATCGAGACCCACAAGTTAAATGGCACCGAGCCATACGCTTATCTCAAGGCACAATCGAAGCTATCGCAGCTGGCCATCCAAACACGCGCATCGAAGAACTCATGCCCTGGAACTTTGGCAAGCAGGCCTGATACCGCTTACGATGGTGTGAATATCAGTGACGTTCTGGCACGCGCTGAAAGCACAGGATTTCAAGCCCCGCTATACATAGTGTTGGCTTGGTCCCCCATAAAACGATATCGCAGCCAACTTTCTACTTTTTGCTGGACGAAACCGCTAAGCGAAAGGCATCCTTCTTACCGGAAGTGTCTTGAGCCGCCCGGAAGGATAAATTGTGATGAAAAGCGCCATTTCTCTCGCCACCATCGGGCTCCTATTCGGATCTCCTCTTTGGGCGGGCACGGTTGACGTCGGACGAGATGATCTTTGCCAAACCCGCTTTTCTGGCCAGATCCTCAAAGGAGACGCTGATACCCTCCGCAAGGTATTTGACGAGAATGGAGCCTTGGAAGGCGGTATCCACGGCCAAAAACTTTGCCTCGACAGCCCTGGAGGGTCGATTACTGAGGGCCTGCGCATCGGGCAGTTACTTTATGATCGAGGCATCCCCACGCGATTGGAAGCAGAGGCGGAGTGCCTGTCTTCCTGCGCTATCGCGTTTATGATGGGCAACACATACGGAGACCACGCCCCAGGTGACGGTCATAACGCAGACCGACGGATGCACACGTCCTCAGTTCTGGGTTTCCATCGACCCGAACTGGTATCTTCTGTGGCAGACAGAAATGATTCAGCTCTCTTAGGAGAAGCCTTTGACTTAGCCATTGAAGCATCGCTGCAATTTATCGTTTTGGCAAATTTTGGATCTTACCGGGAAACGATGATCCCATCGGATCTGATCCAGTCAATGTATGCCCACCGTGGCAGTGATTTTTTCTACATTGATACAATTGGAAAGGCTGGCCGCTGGAACATTGGAATCGATGGGGTGCGCTGGCCGGACGCAATTGACAAACGCTCAGCAATCCATGCCTGCGACAATCTAGGTGAGTGGCAATCACGGTACTCAGAAGTGCTGATGAACGAAATAGATGCAGATCGCCATGTCGATATTCTGACCCGAAATAATAATGAAATCGTCTTTGCTGTTCTTGGTAACTTTCTGACCGAAAGCAGCGGCAACGAATGCCTTGTGCGAGTAACAGGTGAAGAAGCACCTATATTAGAGGTATGCGGCTCTTTCCCAAGTGATGAACGTTTTGTCGGCAACGGTGACTGCCGCAGTATCGCAGCGGCTGACCCAAATATTGAACGCTGGGCATCGCCTTTGCAAAGCATCGCCCCCCGTTTTGAAATGAACGTAATCTTTGAACCATCAACCCCGCTGAGTTCGGTGCAAAATGCCGCACGGGAGGTGCAAAGGAAAGGCCGTGCGCTCGCAAAGGTAGTCTCATCGCCGGTCAAATCACTGCGCCGACGGTGCAACAATCTCGGGATGTCAGCGCGAGTCAGAGGAGTTAGCTCGTTTACAAATCTTCGCTCTCAACCAGGTTTGGAAGCGGCTGCCATAGGCCAAGTAGAACTTGGAGGAATCGTAAAACCGATAAATGGTCAGGTTCACTTATGGAACACCCAAGCGGGCGAGCGATGTGAAACCCTGTGTGAATATAGCGCTTTCGGCCTAACTTCACTCATTTCTGAACAATATGATTTTGAAGAAATATCCCAATGCTATGACGCGAACCGCTTCTGGTATGAAGTGGAAACCGAAAATGGACAGGTCGGTTTTGTAAGTGGTAAGTTCCTACAATATTGATGGACAACGCTTACAGCATTTCGAGTGATCGTCTCAGCGTGGCAGTCTGACGATGAGTAACCTGCAACGGTCTAATTAGGTCGGTCTTCTTACGTCCATGTCAGACACGGATTCCAAGGACACTCCTTTTAGCCCGCACCTGTATCGAAAATTCGCTTCTTAGAACTCTGTTCTTAGGTACGCAATTGCAGCGAAACTTGGCTTGCCAGCTTTCACGCCGAAATGTGCTTGTGGCAGTATTGACCGCAATGGCTCACCGCGGAACGTCGACAGCGCGAGACGATGATACGATTGCGTCGCTTCCTAAATGACGGTTTCGGGAATACCTTACTAGCTAAACAGATCATCTCAACCTGTCTCAAACTGCACCATAAGTCACTGACTGCAAAGCAAACAACCACGCCAAACCGTCTCATCTCGTCTAAGGTTGAAACGTTCGATTATGGTGACTTTGCGACCCCAGTGTGACCCAAAAGTCTGTTGCTGCAGGAAGGACCGCAAGTGATCGGAGGGTGGTAACATCGAAGACAAAAGACATCACAGATTTTGATTCTACGGATCAAAAGCATTCAATTTCGTGGGAAGGGCGCCGTTAATGTGCCACAGCAAAGGAACTGCAGTACAAGACTACGGGATTGTCGGCCGCAGTGTTTCAGCAAAATCCGCCATTGTGGAACTCATACTTTTGGGGGCCCAACGTTGCACATCATCATATTCATATTGCACACGAAAATCGTAGTTTGGTTTGCTGACTTGCAACAGGCACTGCACCCAAAGCCCTTCGACTTCTTCACTCATCACTTGACGCAGTTCCAACAGCTTATCCATGAGATCGTCAAAGTTTTGCGGGGCCACTGCCTCGTAGCCTCCACCGCCCAAATACCGATACCCTAACAGTTCCTCACCATCATCCTCGTAGGTGGCGACCAATGAAATGGCCTCCCAAGGTTGGGCGTCGACCGATGGATCTTCTACTATCATTTCTCCGATTTCGAAGACCAATGCAGATTGAGTTGAGTTTGCCATCGTCGTTACCCTGTCTAATTTGCTGCCGCGACCTTGGCGGCAATCTCCGCCCGGTCAAGTCGCTTAAAGGTTTGATTGCCGTCATTGGCAAATCTTTTTTGTGGTGCGTGCACAACTTTGCCGGTAGTCTTATCGACTACTTTGTACCGTACTGTAACTGTTTGAGGCCGATCCCCAGAATACTTACTGAGTGTCACGCTTAACTGAACCTCGCAACCTGCGTCTATCCAGGCCGCAAATTCATTCTCCATGGCCTTGTATGCGCCTTTGTTGAAATTGGCGTCTTGCGGGAACATGTTGTCTGCGCCGTGATCCAATCCAAACCTGTGGCCGACCATATGACCACCTTCGTCGGTATCATGCCCCTGTTTTCCTACTCTGTTTTGTGCGGACAGTTCTTGAGACGATCGTTCGGCTCCGACGTGATACTTGCGCAGGGTTGCATGGGTCTCGGCGGTTTTTCCGTCACCGCGAACCAGAAATGTCATCTCGTTGTCGCCGGACCCAACCACCCGCATATCTGCGTCTGGTCGTTCTGAATGTTTGACAAACGCCTTTTTTGACTCGTCATAGAACATGCGTACGCCGCTGCCGTCCTTTCGCCTCAAATACGGGCGCTCACCGGGCCCAGCCACCCAAATATGATCGTCAGGCGCGTCAGGCCATTTCAGCGCATCTCGTTGCGTTTCTCCAGTTACTGGAGCCGCCACTTTGCCTTTTCCAGGGGTTGTTATGCTTTTGTCTTTTTCCCAAGCATCCAGCCGTCCACGCTCTTCAATCAGGGCGGCATTCAGTTCGTCCATCCGCGCTTTTAGCCTGCCGGTTTCTTCGGGGGACAAATCGCCGCTTGATAGGCGCTTTAAAACCAGTTCCGCCTCGGCTGAGATTTTGGTGAGCTCAAACTTCGCTTCCCATGCCGCAGTGCCTGCCTTGGGTTCCTGCCCATCTGCGACCATGGACTTATAGCGTTTTTGCAGTCCCACCGAGGCCTCCATCGCGCTAGCGGCCTGACTGTGCAAGTCAATCATCGCGCGGCTGGGTGGTTTGTCTCCGTTGTAGGTGATCTTGAACTTGCTGGGGTATGGGTTTTCAGCCGTTGGCTTGTCGTATGTGACAGCGACTTCACCGGGTTTGAGCTTGGGGTTTTTAACCACATCGAACGGGGTTCCGAACTCCAATTGGTTCCGGGTTTTTTTAAAGTTGAAATTGTCGCTGAATCGGCCGCCGTTGGCCTTGTTCGATGCCGCATTCATGCCAAATTGGAACGACAACGACAAAAGAGCCTGAGATTTTTGCTCGGGCGTCATCTTGTCCCAATTGTTGGACAGTGTATTGACGGTATCGCCCATAGCCACCGC
This sequence comes from Parasedimentitalea marina, assembly GCF_004006175.1. Classification (GTDB taxonomy): domain Bacteria; phylum Pseudomonadota; class Alphaproteobacteria; order Rhodobacterales; family Rhodobacteraceae; genus Parasedimentitalea; species Parasedimentitalea marina. Next base: position 615,657 of record NZ_CP033219.1, on the reverse strand, counting down.
ATCAACCAAATTGCCGGTATGGGTCATGCCAGCCACAATATTGGCACCCGCACGGCTCATCTTGCCGCCTTGTTTTATCAGTCGCGCGGCCCGGATGCCGCCGCCAATTGCACCGATGCTCAGAACGCTTGACCCTGCTTCAAGCCACAAAGCACGAATTTCCGGATCCCCCAGATCGGAAATGTCATGGCCAAGATCGGATTTTTCATCCAGTGCCATGCCTGCTCGCACACCACCGTAGGCCGCAGCAGCCCCCGCAACCAAGGGCGCCGCAAGGCCACCCGACCCAACCAGGACAACAATCCCGGCAATGGTACCTGCGATCATCGCAGCCATATCCAGTTTGTCCCAGATCCAGGCCTCGGTTGAATCGGCAGGCGTGGTTTTCGATTTCGCCGGATTACCTAACATAAGATCTTCAGGATAGGTCATCTTGCCGGGCGGCAGCTTGTTGTCTTCCTCCCATTCTTTGACGGAATCGAAGGTGTTGTTCCTGTGGTCGAAAAAAATCGGTCCCTTTGCAGTTTCAAGGCGCATCACCTTGAAAACGGCGGTTCCCAGTTCGTTGCTCATAAAAGTAATCGGGATCGGTGTAATTCCCGCCGGATCGATCTTTTCCTCCTCCAAATACTTGAAGAAAGCCTTCATCGGCGCCTTTTCGGTATCGTAGTAAGCATGATCAAAGCCCGCATCCAGTCGCGCCTGCATCTGCTTTGGCGTTTCGTTCGGATCTAAGGCAACGGTACCGGGCATCCCAAAAGCCTGACCAAACGTATTGGCCAAGGCCTCTTTATTGTCCTTCACTGAAAAGCTGATTGGTGTTGGAAACTGCTTTTCCGCTTGATCCAGACTTTCTTTGGCAAATGCCTTGCCCACGACATCACTTTCCCAACCTTCAGCAAGCTTGCTCGGGTCCAAGGGTTTGTGCAGCGGATCATTGGAGGGGGCCAGTTGGCTTAATGCCCAATTGCGCATTGGCGCGTCGACATTGTGCCGGAACAATAAGTTCTGGCCACCCTCGGTTTTTAGAACTTCGCCTAAAGTAGCTTCGAGCTCCTTCGTCGATTTCTCGACCAGACAATTGCTGCGCCCAACAGTCGAGGCAAGCAATTTCGCCCAGCTTTTTTGGGCAGCCTTGTTATCTTCAAGTTCATACTCAGAAGTTGCGCCAAACATGAATGAAACAAACTGATCAGTTTCCTCGGTGGACAATGCCCCTTCTGCGACCTGATCCATCAACGTATATCGACGTTCCAATGAAATCTTATCGAAATAGGGCTCGTCAATGTCCTCGCGCGCCATCGGCCGCCCTCTAAAGGGTTTTTTCTTGCGCCAGCCCGTGGCCCATTCCGCAACCCCCTTACCGCCGATATGAATTGCCAGTTCCTTGGTCATTCCCTCTGGGGCAAGGTCGATAGCATTTTCAAGCATGAACAGAGACAGATCGCGCTTTTCAAACCCTTCCTTATTGGGACCTTCGTCGAACTGGTTATTGGCCTGGTAAGTCTGCCATAGCAGGATCGCCATCTTGCGAGACAATTTGGGGTCTTTGACCATCTCGGCGGTCCATTCCGCGATATTTTCCTTGGCACCGTCTTCGCCGGTATCCGGGGAGTGTATCCATTTACGCACAACTCGCGCGGCCAGATACTGCATCTGGTCTTCGGTTAATTCCCCAAGAGCACTTTTACCCTTGAGCGCTTCTGCAAGGCGCTCCCCACCCTGTTCGTCGGTCATCGAAACGCCAGTGGTAATACCAACATTCAGTTCCGTCTTTTCTGCCATATAATTGGCTTCAATCCAGGTTTCGAGCTTCTCAACCTCTTCGGGCTGTATCGCCATAGCGGCGCCCATAAGGGCCCGGTGTTCCGGGTCTGTGATATCCGGCATTTTCAGCTGTGCTAACGGTATCAAATTTCCCTTCGCGCGCTCTTGAAAGGCATGCAAAATGGAATCGGCCAAATCTAAGTAGCCATTCTTCAAGGCCAGCGAAAACTTCAAATGCAGCTTCTTGATCGCCTTTTTCTCACCCGGCAGGAAAGACGGTTTCAGCGCTGTGAACACGTCGGAGTATTTCTTTAACAATACCTTTGCATTCAGCCCATCCACCGTATCGCCGTCTTCGAAATCGATGGTTTTTGGCTCTGGGTCGCTGCCTTTTGGCGCTTTGGTTGATTTGGGGGGCGGATTGGCACCTGCCTTTGTTGGGGCCGCTGCGTTAATCGTTGCGACCTTGCCGATAACAAGGCTTGTGGCAGCAGCAATTTCCCCCAAATCTGCATCGGGTTTTGCCCCATCAATTTTGGCATGCAGCATCGCGATGGCGGCCCTGACGCTTTTAGCTTTGTCCGATGCCCCATCGCTGGGCAGCTGGACCGCATCCAAAAGCGCCTTTAAATCTGCCTTTTGGGCATTGTTTCGTTTTAGATTATCCGCAGGGTCATCACCCGGTTGTCCTGCGGGAAGTTTACCAATCAAGCTTGCAGATTTTTCAAGAATTACATGTGTTGCAGAGATAATTTGATGAACTGTTTTTTGTGAAGCATCAGCCTCCAGCATAGCCCGTAACTTGGTGAGAACGGCTGATAACTTTTGTGCCTCTTCGTCAGAGAGTGATTTGGGAATAACAAAGGATTCCAACATCCTCCGAGCGTTTTGAACCGCGCCCTCAGGTGCCTTATCGCTCAACTGTTCATCATCAGGAAGGCCACCAACATCGCTGTCAATTTCCGCACCCGTGGCATCCAGAATGACAACGTTCATATGGATTTTTTGGGTCACCAGATATTTCTTGAGCTTCTTCGCCATGGCTGGAAGCACACGTTCACACGTCAAGGTGATCACCTTGCCGCTAACGGTGAAGGTGCCAAATGCGACCTTGCTGCCCTCACCCAGTTTTTTTGCGGCCTTTCCCAACAAGGCGGGTTTCTTCTTGCGGTGAATGACAATGGCATGGTCATCGTCTTGCTTCCCCGGATTGTAGCCAAAAGGTAGGGGGCCCTTTTTTCCAAGCTTGATAAATTTCTTGAGAGCGTCGCCAGCAGTTTTTTCGCTGACAATATCTTCTTCTTCGACCTCTTCCTGCGGATCAGGGTCACTTCTTGCAGGTTCTTCAATGGGTTTGGCTTGGTCACTGCTAACATTACCGGGCACAGGAGGTTCTGTGGGCTCCTCAACATCCCGGCTGAGTTCGTCACCATTGGTATCCAATACAATGACATTGAGTGAAATTTTCTGGAGCTTGAGGTATTTTTTTAACTTCTTGGCGATCGCCGGAAGCTCTTTTTCGCAAGTCAGCGTGATGATCTTACCGTCGACTTGAAACGTTCCAAAAGCAAACTTATTCCCCGATCCCTCAGCTTTCGCTGCCTTGCCTAACAGAGAGGGTTTCTTTGTCCGGTGAATGGCAATCGTGTGGTCCGCGTCCTTGGCTCCTGGGCTAAAGCCAAATGGAAGGGGCCCTTTCTTGCCGAGTAAAATTAGTTTCTTAAGCTCTTCGCCTTCAACTTTAAGTCCCGACAATTGCACTCTCCGTTTTTTACGGAACAAACTGTGCTCAAAGAGTACTTGAAAACGACCTCAATTTCCAGTTTGCTGCCACCAACGGGGTGTCGTAGGCTTCGATCCGCTGCACAGTTGATTTATTGTAACAAATTCTCCTGGCATCAAATATCGGCTGACCGACTTCAGAGGCCTGTTTCAGAAAGTTCAATGCCGATTTAAAGCAGGTAATTTCTACTGTCATCCAAATCTGCAAACCATCGGCGTACAATGCCCCGTAACATCCGTAAATTCAGGGCAAAATCAAACTCTTACATCAGTGCAACCACACCGCAGAATCACAGCAACCAAGTGACCCAAACACTCTCTGAGTTTAGGCTGCCATTGGTTCCAAAAACTCTGCCGACGCACAAACACCACATCGGCGGCCTTACACTCAGCGGCTTCTCACGGAGCCGAGACAGTGTCATTGTCTCGGCCGACGAGCAAAAAAGTTCCAAAGAATGTCTGGACAGCCGATGGCTGCAACATTCACAACTCGGCAAACTCCATCGCGCGCTCTCTTGCCTTTATTAGGTGATTGCGAAGTGATGCGGCGGCGTCTTCCGGATCGCCGCTATTTATCGCGTTCAATAGATCAAGATGTTCCTCGAAAGCAGCGGTGCCAGCGTTAAGTTTTGCAGGTAAGTTCAAGCGTGCCAGCATCATCGTCGTTTCGATTTTCTGATGCGTATCGCTCATGGCCGAGTTATCAAGAGCTGCTACAATTTGTCGGTGAAGTTCGCGATCGATTTCCAGACATCTGTTGAAATGCTCGATCCCTTTTTCGTCGGGAATCGCGGCCAGAATTTCTTTGGTTTGCGCACGTATGCGCTCTACTTCGGCTGGGTCACAATTGGCAACATAGTGTCGAATTGCATGCGTTTCGATCAGAATTCTGAAGTCATAGGCATCAGCGATATCTTTTCGAGTCACCTCGGTAATGAGCACTCCGCGTTGAGGGATGAGCTTCACAACACCTTCGCCTTCGAGCCGTTTCAGGGCTTCGCGCATCGAGGCCAAAGAGCTTCCTGTCCACTTGGCCAGCTCACGTTGGCTGAGCATGCGGCCCGGGCGAAATTTTCGGTCCAGCATCGCATTCATGAATTGTCGATAAGCTTCTTCACGCAAAGTGTTGTATGCGTCTTCTTGTGTATGTTGGCTTTTTCTCACATCCATTTTCCGACAATTACCCCTTTACTTTCTTGACCTGTGGCAGACGCCTCGTTGCCCGTTATATGCCAGAGCTGTCTACCGCTGATACGTCAATATGCGCTACTTCAATTTTCCAATAATAGTATGTTGACACGTTGAGCCCCGGCTGTAGTCTAACACAAATTCCAACTGAGCGCTCAGTTAAGATTCTTTCTGGTTCCCCACCTGAGCACCCTATGTAGTAAGCAAGAGGCACGATCTGTTCAAGGGGCGCATGTGATCAACATTTCGGAACGAACATTTCAGGGTTATGCGCGCGCAACAGGTTCAGCTGGCATTCGCAACAGGTTGTTGATTTTGAATACAACGGGTCTGAGCGAGCTGACCGCCCGGCGAATTCATGCTGCTCTGCCAGGTTCCTTATTTGCCTCAACACCGTTTGGCGGTGGCATGCTGGGTGAGGATGCACAGGTGCATGTTGATTCAATTCTCGGTCTGGCAAACCACCCCAACGCAGGGGCTGTGCTTATCCTGAGCGCAGATCGGCCACGCTGCGATATCATCAGCAACTCACTTGCAAAAAGCGGAAAACCATTTCACGCGATCGCATATGATGATGTTGGTCACGATACGCTGCGCATGACCGATCAGGGTATTCGAGCTGGCGCGGTGCTGAGCCGAGACATGTCACGTCACCGCCCTACGTCCCAGCCTCTGTCAGACTTGGTTATTGGTCTGGAATGCGGTCTTTCCGATCCAACCTCAGGGCTTGGCGCGAACCCGCTAATGGGGCGGTTTTCCGATCAGATGGTCGCGGCAGGCGGAACAGTCATCGTCGGGGAGACACTGGAATGGCTTGGCGTTGAAGATCGGTTGGCTGCCCGTGCCAGGACGCCAAAGATCGCCGAAGACATTCGCCAAGCCGTCTTACGCCGCGAGCGTATTGCACAAGACGCCGGCATCAATTTGACGGGAAACAACCCCAATCACGCAAACATAGAGAGCGGCCTCACAACGATTGAGGAAAAGGCAAGCGGTTCATCTGCCAAGACCGGGACCCAACAAATATCCGGTGTCTTAAAGTATGCCGAACGACCATCGGGGCGCGGGCTTTACCTAATGGATGCACCTTCGTATTCGCCGGAATCTCTGACGGGATTTGTTGCAGCAGGCGCGCAGTTGATGATCTTCAGCACAGGGCTGGGAAACAGTTATGTCAGCGCATTGGCGCCGACCATCAAGGTGTCTGCCAACAAGTTCACATCACAAGCCCTCCCCCAACAAATAGATTTCGACTGTAGTCGTCTTTTGTCTGGTGGGCCGTGGGACGAAGCAACTGCGAGACTGGCCGAGCATGTCGCAGACGTCGCCTCGGGAAGCCTTACATTTGGTGAAATCCTTGCCGAGGGCTCTGAAACGATCTCCAGATTTGGAGCCTCACTGTGAAACCCTGTGTTCAACTGCAAGCCAACGACAATGTTGCCAATGTTCTTGAAGCGGTCATCAAGAATGATTGTCTTTCCGTTAGCGGGCATCAGTCGGAAGATTCCGTCGAGGCTCTTGAAAACATTCGTTGTTTTCACAAGGTCGCGCTTATTGATATCGCATCCGGCACCGATGTCGTACGGGATGGCTATGTTATCGGTCGAGCAACGAGGGCAATCAAACGCGGCGCATGGGTTCATGTGCATAACCTTGAAAGCAAGCGCGCATGATCGGCGCGATGTCCATCGGTCTTGGATTTGCGTCCTTGGGGGCGTCCCAGCAACTGCCGCTTTCGGATGATGTCGCGGAGAATATTTTCGAGGCCGCTTTGGCATTGAACATCACCCGGTTTGACACGTCACCGCTGTATGGTGGTGGTCAATCGGAAGACCGATTGGGGAAATTGCTTAAAGGGCAACCGCGTGACAGCTACATTTTGTCAACAAAAGTTGGACGGTACCGGCCTTATGGCGCAGTGCTTGCAGACCAGCGCAACAATCCAACTGACATCTACGACTATTCGGCCGACGCATGCCTGCGATCCATAGAGAAGAGCCTGGAACGGTTGGGGGTGGACAGGTTTGACATCGTCTTCATTCACGATTGCGATCGTTTTGTAAAAGAAGCAGTGGCAGGGGCATTCCCTGCCTTGTGCCGGTTGCGGGATCAAGGCGTGATTGGCAGCATTGGCTGCGCAAGCAACACCGCAAGAACCCATGAAGCAATACTGAATCGCGTTGATCTGGATGTGCTGATGGTGGCCAACAGTTACAGCCTGCTCACTCAAGACGCGGGTGCACGATTGTTGCCTTTCTGCTTACGAAACAACATCTCGGTTGAACTGGCTGCCCCATTCAATTCCGGCATTCTGGCCACCGGTCCAGGCGACATGACGACAACGTATCGCTATGCCACTCCCGATCCTGAAATTCTGGATCGAACACGTCGGATTGCAGCGATCTGCGACGCCTACGGTGTGCCTCTCAAACGTGCTGCGCTGCAATATTGTGCACGCCACCCAGCAGTCGAACGGCTTATCCTGGGACTTGTCGAACCTGATGACCTGCGCTGCAACATGGTCGACATGCAGATGAAAATTCCGTCGGAATTATGGGCCGATTTGGCGGAAATTGGCGTGCCTGATCCGATTGCCATCTTGGAAAAGAGCTGTCGGCCAGGCTCACAGAACTATGCAGGCAGGCCTGTCTCAAAGCGAAACATTCAAACGGCATCCACCGCTCACGAAAATCAAAAAGAAGACGTAGGAAATTACGCGAAGTTGCAACAACATCCAATCTCAGGAGAGTGAAATGAAAAGATTTCTAACTTTGATCTGCGCTGCCATGATGGCCTCGGCGACCAGTGTGGTTGCTGCCGGTTACCCCGAAAAACCAGTAAAACTGATCGTACCGGCCAAAGCCGGAGGTGCGCTGGATACAGTCGCACGTTTGATTTCCGTGCAACTTGAGGAAACGCTCGGCGTTCCCTTTCCGGTCGTGAATGTAAAAGGCGGAGCGTCCGCCATTGGTATTCGTCAGGCTGACGACGCCGATCAGGATGGCTATACCATGCTAGTCACCCATCAGCAGATGCTGGTCATCGGAGCGTCGGGATTGCTGGGTTTCAACCCGCTGGATAAATTTGACGGTGTCGGACAAACCGGTCTGATGGAAAACTATCTGGTCTCCTACAAGGGCGCACCTTTTTCAAACATCCCCGAGCTAAAGGCCTATGCGGCTGCGAACCCAGGCGAGGTTAATGCCGGGGTAAATATTGGTGGTCTTGGCCACCTTGTGATGCTGCAAATCGCCGATGGTCTGGGCGCCGATTTCAACTATGTCAATGTGCCCGGTGGCGGTGCCGCCAAGCTGAAGTCATTGCTGGGTGAATTCACTCATGTCGCGATACTCGGGAAAGGCAAATTTGCGGGTCGTGACGAACTTGTGCCATTGGCCGTTCTTGCCGACGAGCGCAGCGCCGCTGTGCCTGATACCGCCTCGGCTGGCGAGGAAGACTTTCCAGCACGCTTCCAACTCGCATTCTGGTGGATGATGGGCAAAGGCGTTCCCGCCGAAGCAAAATCGGTCATCGAACAGGCCCTTGGCGATATCATGGCCAAAGAATCCGTGCAGGCCGAATTTGTCGAGCGTGGCATCGATGCGCCTCTGCACTTGAATGCCGCCGAGACTTCGGCCTCACTGGACGAGCAAATGGCCAACTATGCAGCATCAGTATCTGCGATATCCGGCAACTGACCGACCTGTCGTAATCTGAGATCAGTCTGGCGAAAGGAGCAAGGCTTGTCATGAACAATAGAGATCAAGCCGTGCTTTTCGCCCTGATCACACTGATGGGACTGGGGGTGGTGGCGACCGCAATAGCGACGCCACCCTCCCGCTTTGATCCAGTGGGCACGCAGAACATCATGGGTGTCATTGGCGCGCTTGCAACATTCCTAGCCGCTTTGTGCACCGCCTCTGCTGTCAGGCGGGCACGACAAGCGGGGGCGGAAGAGACCGGAAAATCGCTCGACACGCTTAAGACGGGTTTGATTTTTGTCGCCGTTCCAGCCGCAATGTCGGTTCTTATCGTTAAACGGCTATTTTCGACAGAGTTGGTTCTGATAGCGATCTTTGCCCTGATCGGTTTATTGGTGATCAAGGTTTCGCCAGATCACAAGCCAACCGGCAAAACTCTGGGGTATCTGTGCATATCGGGCGTTGTTTTAACGCTGGGCGTGGCGCAGCTGTTCAAAAACGTGCTGGGCCTGCCACTTCCATAATCGTGATCAGTGGGTCTGCAACGCTGCCGGACAAAACGGCCGGAATTCGAGTGAGATAATATACTATGGAAATTTTCCTGAGCACGATCACAATGGCGCTGGTTGTCTTTTCGATGACCGGAATGTTGGTTGGTGTGGTGGCGGGTGCAATCCCCGGCCTGAATGGCGGCATGGCCATGGCGCTGACGCTTCCTCTGACTTTTTACATGGATCCGGTTTCGGCGCAGGGCCTATTGATCGGCATGTATGTGGGCGGTGTCAGCGGTGGCCTGATATCAGGAATTCTGATTGGCATACCCGGCTCACCCACGGCCGTCATGACGACGCTGGACGGCCATGCCATGGCCAAAAAAGGTCAGGCGTCGCGCGCGCTCGCGCTTGGTATCGGCGCGTCATTTGTTGGGGGTATGCTGGGCTGGCTGGTGCTGGCCTTTCTGTCCGCGCCGCTGGCTGCGGTGGCGTTGAAATTTGGCAATTTTGAAACGACGGCGCTGGTGATTACCGGCATTCTGCTGATCGCCGCCGTGGGTTCGGGCTCATTGTCCAAAGCACTGCTTGCCGGCGCTTTGGGGGCCCTGTGCTCCATTCCGGGCCTCGACCCGATTGATGCCACGCCGCGTCTGACATTGGGCATCGCGGATATGCAAAGTGGGTTTGGTCTGATTCCGGTCATTCTGGGTATATTTGCCTTTGCCCCCATCCTGCATGACCTTCTGACAAACCGGACCGCCGCGCCGCAACAGGTGTCGACAACAACAAGCCTGAGGCGCCATTTCTTCGCGGTGCTGACCTTTCCAGGGAACCTTATCAGATCGTCAGTGATCGGCACCGCGATCGGCGCGTTGCCCGGAGTTGGCGCTGCCATCGGGGCGATTGTCTCCTATTCGATCGCCCGCATCACATCGAAAAAGCCCGAGACCTTTGGCTCGGGTGAGCCCGAAGGCATTGTCGCGGCAGAGGCCGCCAACAACGCCACCGTCATGGGCGCGCTGATCCCAATGATCGCGCTTGGCATTCCGGGCAGTGCGGCCGACGTTATCCTGATCGCCGCCCTTACATTGCAGAATGTTCAGCTGGGGCCGCTGATGATTATCGATCATCCGAAAGAATTCTACGGCATCATCTCTGCCGCCTTGATTGCCAACTTTGCCATGTTGTTCTTTATGGTGCTGGCCAGCCGCCACCTGCTGATTGTCTTGAAAATGCCCAAGTACATTCTGACTCCGACCATCTTGTTTTTCTGCATGGTCGGAACGCTGACCTATTCGAACAATCCATTCGAGCTGTGGGTGTTCTTTGGGTTTGCCGCTGTCGGTCTGATCTTTCTGTCTAGCGGGATCCCCTTGCCCGCCTTCATTATCGGCTTTGTTCTGACCCCGATCGGTGAAGAGGCCGTGCGGGCAGCGATGATGGAATCCAGAGGCAGTCTCATGCCCTTTGTCACCCGTCCTGTCCCCCTTGTTCTTCTAAGTCTGAGCCTGCTTGCCGTGTTGTGGGCGGCCAGTCAGGAACTGAAAAAACGCAAATTGACCGCCTGAACAGGCTGCCCCAAAATAACGAAAGATACCCCATGGAAGCCGGACCCGACCCGTTGGAAAAACGCCCTAATATTCTGATGATTTTTCCCGACCAATGGCGCGGTGACTGGGTTCATGCGATTTCCGGCATTCCTGTTCGCACCCCAAATATCGATGACATGGTGGCCCGCGGCGTCAGCTTTGGCCGCACATGGACCCCATGCCCGATTTGCGCCCCGGCCCGGGCCTGTCTGGCCTTGGGGCGCAGCTATGATGCCTCGCCAGTGCGTCACAACAAAGACAACCTGCCGCTAGACCAGAAAACCTTCTATCGGCTATTGCTCGACAGCGGATATCGGGTTGCCAACCTTGGCAAATCCGACCTGCTCAAACAGGCACACAGCTGGGGCGCAGACGGGCGGCACATTGTAGACGACCGCGATGGGATGGCCGAGATTGGATTCAGCGATGGGTTCGACAGCGCGGGCAAGCATGATTCCATCAACGCCGCCGAAAGAGGCTGTATTGATCCCTATACGGACATGCTCAAATCTCAGGGCCTGATCGATGACTATGTGCGTGACTTTGAGGGCAGGTCATTGACCTCGCATGAACCAGTGCCACTGTCGGACTGGCTTGAGGGGCAATGGGTCGAACCGGTACAGGCCTATACAAACATCGAACCTGTCGAGATACCAAAAGACGCATATAGCGATAACTTCATCGGGCAAGCCGCCCTCGATATCCTCAAGAAATTTGACGGTGAGGACCCCTGGTTCACAATCGTGAACTTCCCCGGCCCGCACGAGCCGATGGACATCACTCCTGAAATGGCAGACGCGTGGAGAGACGCAGAGCTGCCCTATCCCGTCGGATGCCACCACCCGGACGAAACGCTCGTTCGCAACATCCGGCGCCACTACGCCGCGATGATCGAAAATATTGATCGCTGGATTGGCGCCTTTGTCGATCAGCTAAAGGCCCAAGGCCAGTATGACAACACGGTGATAGTATTTGCCAGCGACCACGGTGAAATGCTGGGCGACAGAAATCTGTGGCAAAAAGAAGTCCCCTTTGAACCCGCTGTACAGGTGCCGCTGGTAATCTCAGGCGCCGGCATCGTGGCGCGCGGAAACCTGCCCGATACCCCCGCCAACCTTATTGACCTGCCCGCGACCTATCTGCGAATGGCCGGAGTTACAGTGCCAAAGGAATACAGCGGATATGATCTGGGCCCGTTCCTTTGCGGAGATGAACAGATGCCGCGTCAGGACACGCAAACTGGGCTGGGATCCTGGCGGGCTGTCACCGACGGGCGCTACAAACTGATTGTTGGTCTTGATGAAACTGTTCCTCAGGTAGAGATTCAATTTGGGCAATTCGATCACAGCCTGCCTGAGCCCGGAAAACTCTATGATCTACAAAAAGACCCCCACGAATTGACCAACCTGTGGGACGAGGAAAAGGGCATTCGGGACAGGCTGTTGGCCTTGATGCCAAAAAGCTGAGCCGATTTTGTTGGAACATCGCGACGCACGAACAGACGATGCAGTCATTCTGGACAGAGAAACGTTCTGGAAGCAGGTCCTTGATACCAGACATGCCGAGACTGGACTGAACCGCAATTGACGCGGCTCGCTTAGCTCAACTGCCGAGTGGCATCGCTTTGTGAAACGAGAGGCTAGAAAATATGGAGGGGCCGAATACGTTAGAACTGGTGATCCGGAGGCCCGGCCCGGTATCAGTTGACGGCCAGCAGGCTTAGTTCGACGCTAGTCATCACATTCACTCCCCGGAGCGGCAGGCCAATAGTAGCGAGCTTCAAAGGCAAAAGGTTGGTGGACCTTTTTCGATTGTGGTCTGATTAGGCTCAGGTCTTTTTTCCAGATGCCTTCAACCCCAAACTTACAACGCAGGGCACAAACCAAAGCATCGCGTTCATGCTCATTCTTGTATGCATGCGATGTCAAGTTTTCTTCCAAAACTCATCGAAATCAGTGTTTAGAGCTTTGATCACAGCTTTAGGATTGGGTGGTTAGCGTTTTAGATCATACCCTGCCTCCCACCTGGTCCTGACGGAATTCCGTGCCATCTATCCACATGCAATGCAGTAGAACTGCGAGGTTGCGTGCAACGGCGACAACAGCCCTGCCGCGGCCTTTTGTACGCACCAGCCGCATGCCCCATGATTTGATCAGCGAACTTGCCATCGTTCGCATGAGCAACGCATTTGCGGCAGCATATAGGGTTGCTCGGACATCTTTATCACCCGCTTTCGATATGCGACCTGGATTATCGTGCTCCCCTGACTGGTATCGTCGCGGTGTGAGCCCAAAGTGCGCAGCAACTGTGCGGGATCGTTTGAATCGCGCAGGATCGTCAATAGCTCCCTTGAACGTAAGCGCAGCGATTGGCCCAACTCCGGGAACCGTCATCAATCGCACGCAGACCTCGTCTTGGCTGGCGGCCCGTTTAACCCGCCGATCAAGCTCCAGAAAATATTGATACAGTACCATTCGCGCATCGAGCAGGGGCACCAAAGCATGTGCAAGAACATCATCCATCTCGATCATTGGCCTAGCAACACCGTCGAAACTACCATGCTTCACGGTTCTAGGCAGACGGATACCGAATATCATCAGCAGACCACGGGCCTCATTGGCCAGATCCATCGTCTTCTTGAGCAATGCCTTGCAGGTACTCAGCAACGCACGAAGGCCATGCGCCTCGCGGCTCTTCATGTGAACCGGGCTGAACCATCCGGTGCGCAGAAGCTGAGCGATGCCCCTGCATCATTCTTGTCGGTCTTATTCCTCATCGCAGACAGCGCGGCATTCACTTGTCGGGCTTCAATGCAAACGACATCAAACCTTTTGTTGGTCAGCCCAAAGAAGAGATGCTGGCTCATCGTTCCAGCTTCAAAGCCAACCCGTTCTATCGGATATTGAAATTGAGAAAGGCACTCGGAGATGTCATCGACTTCGCAAGCCAGCTCACGTTCAAGGATCACCTTTCCGTTCGTGACGACAATGCATAGCGCACAAGAGCGCAGCGAAATATCCAATCCAGCAAAGTATTCCATCATCTATCTCCCTTGGTCACAGACACTCTGTAATCTCATCGGGAGCTCGACCTCAGAACAGAGGCAGCCCAATTGCGCATGCTCCCAGCCCGAAGGAGACATTTAGCTTCGCACAGGCACACGAAGCGCGTCATGCGGTAAGGAAGCACCAATTTCGCTTGCGTTTTGCGCAGGTGGGGGTGCATTCGCTCAAACACGCATTCCGCGTAAATCCGGAATGCGCCATTTGCAACTGCGACTTCAATTTGAAAGCAAAGCAGCCGTCGAGATCATTTCGTCGTCACCTAGGGCATCCGGCTTCAAACTTGGCTTCATGACTTGTAACTCTCGGTCACTGACTGGGAAACCAAAGCTCACCCAATGCTCCGCCTTCAAAAATGACTTGAGCGGCGGCGGCTCGGAAAGTATTTGCAGCAGAGCCCTTTCAGCCTCACTTTGTGACTTATAGAGTTGGCTGGAAGAAATAGCCTTTTTGCCTTTGTGGATAGCAACACCTGAATTGTAGCTTCCGCTCCCCAGAAACAGGTTCAGCATGTTTTGATCAGTGATCACGACATCATCTATCGTCAAGCCCGGTCCAATTTTGTGATTTAATACCACAAGAGGAAGGACTTGAAGTCTTTCAGCATCGTTTACAGCGCCGAGGCACTTTTCGATAGTTTTTGAATTTTTTCTGCCAAGAAGCTTTCGAGAGGCTTGTTCGGCAGCTTCTTCCAGCTTTTTTTGGAGGTTATAACGATCTATCGGCTCAGTCGGAACAAGAAGGCACTTTAACTCACACACAAGCACCACAGCACCGATCCGAAGCAAAAGATCGATCTCCTCTCCGTTCTCCTCTTCCCTCTTCAACGCATGTGGAAGTACACAAAAGTCCGATATCAGCTCATTGTCTTTCAAAGCTTCTGACACGGAGGTTCGAACTTTGCGCTCGAAATTTCCTCCAAAACTGTCCGACCCTGAAAGGTCGTTTCCAAGCAACTCGGTCAGCGTACGCTCGACAAACCGGACCTTCGATCCAACCGCGATTGAAGGACGAACGAGCACGACTTCGTCGTCATCCAATTCGATGATTGGGTGCAGCCAAACGCCCTCATTGAAGCACTTTGTGGTATTGTCAGGGTCCAATAGCAACTGTGCAAACAATGCAGTTGCCTGTTCTGGTTCAACACCAAGACACTCTTCCAAAATTTTGAGACAGCGCCCCTTCGGAATACGGAATGAGTATTCAGATGCATCGCGGTAGCTGCGTATGTAACCCCGGCTAACCGACGTTTCCATACTGGCCGTCAAAGTATCCAAAACCCACAATGCCTGAATTAGCTGGCGCATTGTGAGTTCCACCCTCCCGCCAGAAATAGGGATGTCCAAAAAATCCGAAAGATACGAATTTTCAAGAGTTTGTAGTGTATCGGCAAGCCTTCTTAGGATCGCCTTGGAGAGTTTTTTCGTCTCAAACCTTCTGCGCCCACCTCTAAGAACTCGTACTTGTGCAGCAAAGAGATGACCTATGTTGCTGGTGTCCGCAGGAACATCATAAAACGTTGCAAGAAGCCCGATCTGCGCCGCTTCTGATCGCATTTGGCACGCGTACCAAAAGAATGCATCACCCTTATCCGGCGGCCCAAAATATAACTGATCTCCATTTTGGCTAAGTTCCGATCCCTCCCATAATGCGGCATTCCACAGGTCCCTCAGACCAGCTTCAACTGAAAGCATCATTCCAATTTTATTTTCGAGATAAAAAAAACAGTTGATAGCGGCTCTCGTTTATCGGGTCTGCCCTTTGCCACAAAAACCAAAGTGGCATTGTGTCGATGATTGCCATCACGGCATCATCTGAGGACATTTCGGCTTGCTGACCATTCTGAATCGGTTTTTTTCGCGAACTCCAAAAAATTATATAGCTCATCATCGCCTTTTGACTGAGCTAGTCTTTTCTTGAAGTCGTTCCGCACTGCGACGAAGTTCCGGTTTGCGGATCCGACAGCCAAAATTAAGACGGACTTTTTGCTGAGCGTGCCAAAAAATCGGCCGTGATAGTGTTTTCTGAGCGACGCAACATTTCTGCCAAAGAAAAGTGCTGCCACGCTCAGTTTCTTGTCCCTTTCGCTCGCGCTTCAAGGTGCATTTATTAGAGCGTTGGACCACTCATCTCTCTTGAAGTTCTTTGCGAAAGGTGACGAAAGCCGAGGAGACTTCGCACTGACCGCACGCAGAAAAAGCTCGGACCTTAGTTGTGAAGTCCGCAATCAAATGCTCCTCATGACATAATGCAAATTCGGCTTACTCAATTGACGATAGACTGAGACGAGCGCCCTACTACAGCTAGCGGCATCACGAGGCGTATGGAACCCTTGTTGGTGGCCTTGCCGATTAACTCAAAAGCAAGGTCTGTTATTGGGGGATTGGGCATTCTCCGCACCATAAATAAGCGGTAGCAATGGGTCGTCCAAACCGCTCTGATGTCCCATTTTATATGACGACGGACAGAAGTTGCTGAGCCCGTTCTCTTCGGATCTCTGCGGCGAACAGCAACTCAAACCGATACACCAAAACCAAACAGTCTCACGACTGATTTCAATCCCGCGCTCATTCAGCAAATCTTCCACATTCCTGAACGGCAAAGGGAACCGGAAGTAGAACATCACCACAAGGAGGAGGATGTTGTGCGGCGTTATAAAACAATGAAATGGGCTGCGTTTTTTCACTCGGAAACTCTAGGTAATCCACCTTCCCCCCATGGTTCGTCTGATAGTACCCACAAACACCCACCGAAAAACCCCGCGCTCATGCCAAGTCGCGTTCAACTTTCAAACGCCATTGCACCGCGTATGCTTCCATTTGCAAAAAATTCTCTGGCGCATCAATAACCTTCGATTTTGAGGCAACGATATCGGATCCAAACAACAACGCCGCCCCAATACTGGTTCCAGTGGAAGATTGTCTCTGAAGAACCGGGCGCCCAGTCGCAGCCTGCAACATAGCAAGGTATTGCGCATTGTGGGCAAAGGGGCCTTCAACAATTATCGGCCCGTCCGCTCCTGTTAGTCGCAGGCAGGTATCTGTCATCATAGCCAAATAGTAGGCAAGCGCCACTGCACGAGAACCAGACCCCTCCGAGGGACAATCCCCATGCCATCGCATCTCCTTTCCTTGGTATGGGCCAGAAAGGGGATCAACCGCAGGCAACAGCATGATCTCTTGCTTCAAAACCTGTTCAACGTCCACATATTCAACCGATACCCGACGCCCCTTCTGGACCGTCTCAAACTCTCGTCCACCCATAAAGCGGGCTGACGCCACTGCCTCGCCCAGCGCATTTACATTGACCAGAGTGTCTCGAGACGGATCCAAAACGAGCTCGGCCCCACCCATCGCCATCACCACCACCCATGTCCCTGTCGACACGACAGAAAACGGCGGTTTTTGGTTCACTATGTGGGGATAGAGAGAGGCATTGGAATCGTGGATGCCGCAGACCACAGGTGTGCCCCTGTTCAACCCAGTGGCATTTGCGATTTCGGGCAACACAGTCCCCAGAATGTCTGTCGATTTGCGCACCGGCGCGATCTTGTCTGCGATGTCGAGAACCTCAACCAAATCAGAAAACTCTCCCTTATGTGGTTGCCACAGGTCTGTATGACACCCGATTGAGGTCACATCGCTGGCCGCAACACCTGTTAAACGGTAGCCCCAATACTGGGGGTAGGTCAGAATATGTGCTGTGCGGGCGTGCAATCCTGGATCAGCTTGAAACTGCCAGTGCAACTGCGCACCGACATTCAAACCTCCTCCTAGCCGTGGCGACCCCGTCTGTTCGAACGGGGGCCGGATCACATCATACTGCGCAGCTGTCTCCGCTGGCCCAGTGCATTCATAGTCTAGGATTGGAGCCGCCAACTCGCCGTTTTTATCCAGTAACGCGACGCTGGCCCCGTGCGTGGTAACCGAGATGGCATCGACGCCATGATCGCGATGAAACTGCTTCAGCGCATCAAGTAAGAACACCCAATGCGTATCAACGTCAAAATGTGGCCACGGAGGCCCCGGAAGAACCGCATTGGGGCGCGTATCAACAGCGATTTCTTTCATCGTCACCAGATCAACCAGCGCCAATTTGACGTTGGTTTTGCCGATATCGATGACAGCGATGTGGCGAAAGACTGTCATGGCATGTGAAACAGGCGCGTCAGTGGCACCACGACAGGTTCATTGTTTGGATAGGCCTCCATGATGTCAGCCATATGCGCCCACCATTTCCGCATCACCGGGTGATCCGGCAGACTGTCCATTGTGTGATCCTCGGTACGGGTCAGTACACCGATCAGCACCCCGCTCTCTTCGTCCAGGTAGATGCCGTAATCACTGACACCCGCCTCACCCAATAACCTAACCAGTTCAGGCCAGATTTCGTCATGGCGGCGTTGGTATTCTTCGCCCATGCCGGGATCCAGACGCATCCGAAAGACAAAACGCCTAGTCATGCTGAGCGCTTCTTGGCTGCAATCATCAACCAGAGCCGCGGCAAAGCAATCACCCCAATCAAAAGCAAGCCAATGAAAATCGACATCACGATGCCCGGAACGTTGAGCAGGCCCAGACCAAAGGTGACCAGCCCCATGACAAAAGCAGCGATCACAACACCAGGGATCGAGCCAGAGCCGCCGAGAATGTTTATCCCACCAAGCACCACCATGGTCACCACACTCAATTCCATACCTGCTGCAATACTGGGACGGGTTGAGCCAAGGCGTGAGGTTAAGCAAATAGCCGCCACTCCGGACATCAATCCGGTCAAAAGGAACAGAATGAATTTAACCCGTTGCACCCGAATACCGCTGAACAGCGCGCCGGTGGGGTTGTTACCAATGGCATAGACCGCCCGGCCAAAGTTGGTTTTGTGCAGTACCACGCCATAGATCACAGCAATCACGGCAAATATGGCAATTTCGGCCGTGAACACCCAGTAGATGTAACCCTGCCCAAACCAGGCAAAGCTGTCTGGATAGCCGCCATATGCTCCATCCCCCAGAACGATGTAACTGATGCCGCGAAACAGGCTCATGGTGCCAATAGTGACCACGATGGAGGGCAGGCCCAGAACCGTGACAAAAAATGCGTTGAAAGCACCGCAGAGCAAACCGACGGTAAGGCCAATCATCACCAGTTCCGGTGTCCCTGCCCCGTATTGCGCTGCCAGCCCCATTGCCGTGCTAGCCAGCGCGATTATCGACGCAACGGAGAGATCGATCTCTCCCGAGATGATCAACAGGGCCATGGCAAAGGCAATCATCCCCTTTTCTGTAAAGTTATACGTCGCATCGCTTAGGTTCCAGACATTCAGGAAATAGGGCGAGGCGAAACTGTTTAGCACAAAGACCCCAACGGCAACAACCAGCAGCAAGGCCTCCCAACTGCGCAGAACGCGATGAGCACGGTTGTTCAGCCGATTAGGTACATAACGCGCTGTCATGGTGGTATCACTCATACTGAACCCTCGGCTGATTTGAGGATAACCCTGCCCTGTGAGCGGCCAGCGCGGGCGTTAAAGGCCACAGCAATCAGGATCGCGCTGCCGGAAATCGCCAATTGCCAGAAGGGTGAAATATTCACCACGGGAAGCGCGTTCTTGACCACGCCCAGGAAGAGAGCCCCCAGCACTGCTCCGCCAACAGACCCGATGCCTCCCGCGATTGAGATGCCGCCAATGACACAGGCCGCCACCACTTCAAGTTCGAACCCCCTTGCAATATCAACGTAGGCCACAGCATAGCGAGCAACCCAAAGATAACCTGTTAGACCCGCAAGGGCACCAGACAAGACAAAGGCCAGAAACTGGGTCTTTCCGACATTGATACCTGTATAGACCGCCGCATGCGGGTTGCCGCCGACAGCAAATATCGACCGCCCCAAAGCGGTGCGTGACATCATCATGCCAAACACAATCACAGTCACAATTGCGATCCAGGACAAAACCGGCAAACCCAGAAAAGCCGCGCGCGAGAACCCAGTAAAGGCCGCACTCATCTCGTGGGCATTGATCCATTTACCCTCGGAAATCAAAAAGATGATGCCTCGAAAGATTGTCATGGTGCCCAGTGTCACCACGATAGGTGGAATTGCCAGTTTCCAGACCAACAGTCCGTTGATCGCCCCCATCACTGCGCCGAGCAGGATGGCAATGGCAAGGATGACCGGGATTGGCAGGCCTGGCATGGCCACATTCAACATGGCCACCACCATGCCAGTCAACGCCAGGTTTGCCGCCACTGACAGATCAATACAGCGGGTCAGGATAACCACCATTTGCCCTAACGCCAGAATAATCAATGGCGCCGTGTCGTTGAACACATTGGCAAGGTTTGCCGGAGCGATGAAACCAGAATACCGGGTGGAAACCACTCCCAACAGCACCAGGATGGCCGCGCCAAGGATCGCCTCACGGATTGGAATGTGTCGCAAAACCATAGCCTAAGCCTCTTCCATCAGGGTGGCTGAAATGCCAGCAGCATGGCGCACCAAAGTTTCTGGGCTCAATGCATCGCCCTCCAGCTCGGCCTCAATCCGACCGTCACGCATCACGATGACACGATCCGACATACCGATCACTTCAGGGATTTCTGAGCTGACCATGATCACTGACAACCCCTGCGCTGCCAATTCAGCCATGAACTCATGGACTGCCGCCTTGGACCCGATGTCGATGCCCTTGGTCGGCTCGTCCAGAATGATCACCTGGGGCTGCGTCGCCAACCATTTGGCAATGACCACCTTTTGCTGGTTGCCGCCCGAAAGATTGCCCACGTCCTGATCCAGCGAGGCCGCGCGCAAGTCCAGACGCTCGGAATACTCGCGCGCCAGTTTGAACTCTTCAACTAGTCTCAAAAAACCGGATTTCGAAGTACGTCCCAGTGACGGTAGAGTGATGTTTTGAAAAATTGGCAGACCGATAATAGTCCCCTGCTTGCCGCGATCCTCGGGCACATAAACGATACCATTGGCCACTGCATCCGCAGGTGAGCGGATCACGCGAATGCTTCCGTTGATCTTACAGACCCCCTTGGATGGTTTGGTGATACCAAACAGCGATTGCATGAATTCTGACCGACCGGCTCCAACCAATCCATAAAACCCCAATATCTCACCGCGTTTCAGAGTGAAGTTGATGTCTGCAAATTCGGTCGGATGCGCATAGCCCACCACCTGCAACACGTCTTCGGCAACATTCGGAGTGCGCTGGGGAAAGATGTGATCAACGGTGCGGCCAACCATCAACTGAATCAGTGCATCTTCGTTAATCTCAGAAATCAAACCCGTGCCAACCAATCCGCCATCGCGAAAGACGGTATAGCGGTCAGCAATCCGGAAAATCTCATCAAATTTGTGACTGATGAACAGGATCGCCTTACCCTGCTTTTTCAGCGTCTCTACCAGCTCATACAGCTCTTCAATCTCTTTGTGAGACAGGGCTGCAGTTGGCTCATCCATGATCACCACACGCGCATCGACAGACAAAGCACGCGCGACTGCGACAAGGTGCTTGTTTGCAATACCAAGATTCCGCAACAGGGCGCGTGGATCAAACGTCGCGCCGATGTCGTGCAACAACTTAGACGCGGCACGCTGCATTGCAGCCTTGTCTATCAGTCCCCAGCGGGTGCGCGGCGCATGGCCAATAAAGATGTTCTCGGCCACCGACAATTCGTCAAACAATACTGTTTCCTGATGGATTGCTGTAATACCCGCGTCTGCCGCCGCATTTGCATTTGCAAAGGTGACGGGCTCTCCATCAATGCGAATAGTGCCGCCATCGGGGAAATAAATCCCGGTCAGAATTTTGACTGTGGTGGACTTTCCCGCGCCATTCTCTCCAACCAACGCAGTCACTTGGCCTGCGTAAAGGTCCAGCTGAACAGCATCCAGTGCTTTGACACCGGGAAAGGTCTTGGTGATCGCGTCCATCGACACAACGGGCGTTGCGTGGTCGGTCATTTCAGCTCTTCTCGGCTTTGTAATTGGATCATAAAGTGTGTGGCCCAGCACAAGGTAGCTTACCGGACCACACATGAGAGCTTAGAAGATCGACTTGAAGGCGTCGATATTGCTGGCGTCATAGACAAACGGGTCCGCCATAGCACCTTCACTGTTACCGTCTAACGCAACTTCGCCCATGCGGCCCATCGGAATGGACTTTCCAGCTTCTGCTGTTGCAGTGCCTTTGGCCAGATTGTAGGCGATCATCGTTGCCGCATAGCCCAGATCGATCGGGTTCCAGATCGCGAAGGATTTAGACGCACCGCTCTCGATATGACCCGCCATTTCTGACGGCAGGGCCAGACCAGTCACATTGATCTCACCGATTTTACCGGCGTCAGTCACGGCTTGTGCCGCAGCAACGATGCCCACTGTTGTAGGGGCAATGATTGCTTTCAGGTTAGGATAGCTGGCCATGAGGCCTTGTGCTTCGCGGTAAGATTTATCTGCCAAGTCATCACCATATACCGTCGCGACGACGTTGATCCCTGAGTATTCACCTGTCACTTTGTTCATTTCGTCGATCCAGATATTCTGGTTTGTTGCAGTGGCCGTGGCGGACAGAACTGCAACATCACCACCATCCGGCAAGTGATCAGCAGCAAGTTTGATGATCATGTTACCGATCAACGGATTGGACGATGGGTTCAGGTGCATCTGACGGCCATCTGAAGCTACGCCACTGTCCCAACTGATCACAGTAATGCCACGGCTCATCGCCTTCTTCAGCGCTGGCACCAATGCGTCGGTGTCGTTGGCCGAGATTGCAATTGCATCTACATTCTGCGCAATCAGAGCATTGATCACCTCGATCTGCCCTTCGGCCGTTGTATCCGTTGGACCGGTATAAATAATTTCGACACCGCCCAGTTCAGTAGCAGCTTCTTCAGCCCCCTTAGCGGCGGCTTCGAAGAAGCCAATGCCCAGAGCCTTGACCACCAGCGCAATGCGCATGTTGTCTTCCGCCATAACTGGCGCTGCGAACATGGTTGCTGCAATGGCCGCAGATGCCATTGCTTTCTTGAATACACTCATGGTTTCCTCCCTGGAGTGGTTGCATTTTGGACAACGCTTAAGACACTGCCCCTTCTTTTTGCGCCCCGTTGGTCGGCGCGATGATCAGGTTCACATCCGCTGCTTCAAGCATCGCCGCCGTGCGGTCATCGATGCCGTCATCCGTAATGATCGTGGTAATCCGGTTCAGTGGGCATAGGATCAGGCTGGATCGGTTGGCGAATTTTGAACTATCGACCAGCACCACCAGTTCCTCGGCCTGGCCAATCAGTTTTTGCTCTGCCTGTATCAACAGTGGGTCCTGCTCCATCAGTCCCAGCGGACCAATCCCCTGCGCGCCCATGAACATGCGCTTGGCATAAAAGTTGCGCGTCACATCATTGTCGAACGGCGACAGGATGATGTTCTGCTCGCGGTAGATCACACCGCCGGATAGCAACACTGTGTTACGGCTGTTTTTCAGAAGATGTTCGGCAATCGGGAACGAGTTGGTAAAGACCTGCATCTGCAGCGACGCTAACGGATGCACCATCTGAAACGTCGTCGTACCGCCGTTGATGATGATCGGCTCCCCATCCGAGCACAGCTCAACAGCGGCCTTGGCTATGGCCTGCTTTTCAACACTGTTGATTGTTTCGTTATAGGAAAACGGCCGACCGGCTAGACCGACAAACGGCGTTGTCATTAACGCCTCAGCCCCGCCACGCACACGGCGCAACTTGCCCTGCCCATCCAGCGTCCCGATATCACGGCGCACCGTTGCCTCGGACGCGCTTGTCAGCACACACAGATCGGCAACCGTCACCACTGACCGGTCTTGCACTGCCGATAAAATAACCCTGTGTCTGTCTTTCTCGTGCATCGGTAATTCTCCGTTTTGGTTTTCATAAGGTGGAGCGAGTCGTCGCTACCTGTCAATCACTAAATGTCATTTTCAGTCATTCATTAGCTTAACCTGATTGATTTTGAGCGTTTGTGATTGACTTAATCAAATCTGCAAGCCAGCCTAGTCGCAAGCAAATGAAGACAAATTGCTGTTGATGGAGACGATGATGCCCGACGCCACCCAAAGCCAACGCCTTGAAAACAAGTGGGATGCGACCCGAGCCAAAGGTATGAACGAACCTGAAAAACTGCTCTATCGATCCAACCTTCTGGGGTCGGACAAACGAATCACGAACTATGGTGGCGGCAATACATCAGCCAAGGTGATGCAAGACGACCCGCTCACGGGACAAGCTGTCGAAGTGCTTTGGGTAAAGGGATCAGGCGGCGATGTTGGCTCGATCAAGATGGATGGCTTTTCGACCCTATACATGAACAAACTGAACGCATTGCGTGACATCTATCGTGGAGTAGAGTTTGAGGATGAGATGGTCGCTTACCTGCCTCACTGCACTTTCAACCTGAACCCACGCGCAGCCTCCATCGACACGCCCCTGCACGCCTATGTGCCAAAAAAACACGTCGATCACATGCACCCTGACGCGATCATTGCGATTGCAGCCGCCAAAGACAGCAAGGCACTGACCAAGAAGATCTTCGGCGATAGCATCGGTTGGTTACCATGGAAAAGACCAGGCTATGAATTGGGTCTGTGGCTGTCGGACTTTTGCGCCGAGAACCCAGATGCCAAAGGCGTTGTGCTCGAAAGCCACGGCTTGTTCACATGGGCTGATGATGCGCAGGACTGTTATGATCTGACGCTGGACATCATCCAGACAGCAATGGATTGGTTTGCACACAAAACCGAAGGCAAGGAGGCTTTTGGTGGCGCACTCCATTCCAGCTTGCCAGCAGATGACCGTCGCGCCGCAGCAGCTCGGTTGATGCCCGCCATTCGCGGCATGGTTTCCGGCGACCAGCATACGGTCGGCCACTTCACTGACAATGACACAGTACTTGAATTCGTCAACGCACAGGATATGAAACGGCTCGCGGCCCTCGGCACCTCCTGCCCCGACCATTTCCTGCGCACAAAAATTTGTCCACTGGTGGTGAGTTTTGACCCGGCCAAACCCGACATCGACGCCACGCTGGCGAGTCTGGCTGATGCTGTCGCGGATTACCGAGAGGGATACAAAGCCTATTTCGAACGCTGCAAGAGAGACGACAGCCCGGCCATTCGCGACCCCAATGCTGTGGTTTACCTGATTCCTGGCGTTGGTATGATCACCTTTGCCAAAGACAAGGCAACCGCCCGCATCTCGGGCGAGTTCTATGTCAACGCAATCAACGTGATGCGCGGTGCCGATGCGGTGTCCGAATACCAGGGACTGCCCGAGCAGGAAGCTTTTGATATCGAATATTGGCTTCTGGAAGAGGCCAAGCTACAACGCATGCCCAAGCCAAAATCACTGGCAGGCCGCGTCGCGCTGGTCACCGGCGGCGCAGGCGGAATTGGCTCGGCCACCGCTGAACGTTACCTGCGCGATGGGGCCTGTGTGGTGCTGGCCGATATCGATGACGCAGCACTTGCAGATACCGCTGAAAACCTGACCAGTCGCTACTCGGCCGACGTGGTGCGTACGGTGAACATGAACGTCACTGATGAAACAGCTGTCATCGCCGCTTTCGACAAGGCCGCTGCAGAATTCGGCGGTGTCGACATCCTTGTGTCAAACGCCGGCATCGCCAGCTCGGCCCCAATCGAAGACACCAGTCTGGATTTGTGGAACAAGAACATGGATATCCTGTCCACAGGCTATTTCCTCGTCAGTCGCGAGGCCTTCAAAGTGATGAATGTGCAGGATATGGGCGGTGCTCTGGTTTTTGTCGCGTCCAAAAACGGCCTTGCTGCCTCGCCCAATGCCTCCGCCTATTGCACTGCCAAAGCCTCAGAAATCCACCTGGCCCGCTGCTTGGCGCTGGAGGGCGCGCCTAAGGGCATCCGCGTCAATGTGGTGAACCCCGACGCAGTACTGAAAGGTTCAAAAATCTGGTCCGGTGACTGGCTTAAGGAACGCGCCTCGACTTATGGTAAAGACAAAGAAGGACTGGAAGAGCACTACCGCCAGCGATCCTTGTTGAAACGCTCGGTCCTGCCCGAAGACATCGCCGAAGCGGCCTATTTTCTGGCCTCGGACCTGTCGGCAAAATCCACCGGCAATATAATCAACGTGGACGCCGGCAACGTACAGTCTTTTACCCGCTAAGGAAACGGATCATGATTAACGATACTATCATTGCCCAAGACAACGACCGTTTCCACGCCACCCTCAAGGCCGACTATGACGCCTTGGGTGAACATTTGGACCGGCGCGGCATCGACATTGCCCAGATCAAAGCCAAAGTTAGCAACTACGGCGTTGCCGTGCCCAGTTGGGGCGTCGGCACCGGCGGCACCCGTTTTGCGCGCTTCCCCGGCAGTGGCGAACCCCGCGATATCTTTGACAAACTTGACGATTGCGGCGTGATCCAACAATTGACCCGCGCTACGCCCTCAGTTTCGCTGCACATTCCCTGGGATAAAGCCCCAGCCAGTGATCTCCTCGCTAAGGCCGAGGAAGTTGGACTTACCTTTGATGCGATGAACTCAAACACCTTTCAGGATCAGCCCGATCAGCCCCACAGCTACAAATACGGCTCACTTTCGCATACCGACGCGGCGACCCGCCAGCAGGCCGTGGACCACAACATCGAATGCATCGAGCTGGGCGGGCAGCTCGGTTCCAAGGCACTGACCATCTGGGTGGGCGACGGGTCAAACTTTCCAGGTCAGACCAACTTCACCCGCCAGTTTGAACGCTATCTCGACGCCACTAAGCAGGTCTATAACGCCCTGCCCGACGACTGGACGCTGCTAACCGAGCACAAAATGTACGAGCCAGCCTTCTATTCCACCGTGGTGCAGGATTGGGGCACCAACCTGCTGATCGCGCAGCAAACGGGCGACAGAGCAAAATGTCTGGTCGATCTGGGCCACCACGCGCCAAATGCAAATGTTGAAATGATAGTCGCGCGACTTACACAGTTCGGTAAACTCGGCGGGTTCCATTTTAACGACAGCAAATACGGAGACGATGATTTGGATACCGGCAGCATCGATCCTTACCGTTTGTTCCTGGTGTTCAACGAGCTGGTCGAGGCCGAAGTGAACCCCGATTTCAACCCCATGCACATGCTGGACCAAAGTCACAATGTCACCGACCCTATTGAGAGCCTGATGGTATCCGCGATGGAGGTGCAGCGCGCCTATGCGCAGGCATTGCTTGTGGACCGTGCGGCGCTGGCTGGTTTTCAGGACGACAACGATCCCCTGATGGCAACAACAACACTCAAACACGGGTTCCGCACCGATGTTGAACCCATTCTCGCCATGGCGCGTTGTGAGGCTCGTGGTGCAATATGCCCCGTGACGGCCTATCGCGCGTCCCAGTATCGGGCAAAGGTCGCCCAGAAACGGCCAGCAATCACCGGAGCGGGTGGCGGTATTGTCTAAAAGGGCTCTCACATCTCAGACGTGGAACGAAGGTTCTAGTGCATTCAAAAAAGCGCCCGTCGATGTCATCTCTTCCTCCGTCTGGTCCCGCGGCAAACGGGGTTACCCCTTCCCCTAGCCAATCAACGGAGACTTCCATGTCAGACACGGATTCCAAGGACACTCCTTTTAGCTCGCACCTGTATCGAAAGTCCGCTTCTTAGAACTCTGTTCTTAGGTACGCAATTGCAGCGAAACTTGGCTTGCCAGCTTTCACGCCGAAATGTGCTTGTGGCAGTATTGACCGCAATGGCTCACCGCGGAACGTCGACAGCGCGAGACGATGATACGATTGCGTCGCTTCCTAAATGACGGTTTCGGGAATACCTGCGTGACAGGTTCGTGCAAGTGCAGGACAAATTGGAAACTGTCCAAATCACTGGGAAACGAGTATTTTCAACCGAAGCATCTTTGAACCCGGTGCGCAAATCTTTTGAGCCAAAACAGTATACTGCCAGGAAGCCCTGGAAACGTCTTTGGAGTGAGGCGCGCCTACTCGAACGTGACGGCGCTTTGTGAGCAAAACATATCTTCCGACAAGACTTACAAGATTTCAAATGCGCTGAACTCACAAACCAATGATCTGCTCGCTCCAATTTCTTAGAAGTGTAGAGCTCACTTATTGCGCGCAACCCCTTTGGCATCAAACGCAGCAGGGCGGGTACAGGGGTGGATGCAAACTCATAGAAAACTTACAACCATATGAAAATACATGGTTTTCAGCAAGCAAATGGTGCCCAGGGGCGGGATCCAATGATACGTTAACTCCAGTTTAACAACCTCCCAAGCTATTGATGCTATTCACAAAACCACTGGCGTCTAAGCGTCCTGAATGGAACGCAGAAGGCCCTGTGTGATACAAATTGTGAAACAGTCGATGGGACGAGTTGATGAGTTATCTATGGTTGCGGGGGAATGTATATTGGTTCCGGATGAGATGCCCGAAGAAATATAGTAGTGTTCACGAGAGGGAATATATCACTCAATCGCTCAATACAGACAGCCGTTCATTAGCTCAGAACTTGGCGCAGAAAGTTCGATTGGACTGGCTAAACGAGCTCCAAGCGAGAGCATTCCAAGGGCACTCACCCCGCAGCGATGCAGCATACAAGTCGACAATTGGTCTAGCTGTTGCCAACGATGTCGCGCCACAAACGGCTAGTGAGCTGGCTCAAGGGCCACTCAATGACCTGATCAAACGGATCGAAAAATTAGTTCAACTGGACCCAAATGGGGTTTCGGCCAGATTTGCCGCAGACTTGGGAGGTTTTGAGCTACCAGAAATGACACTCCTCCAGGTGGCTGGCAAAATGCCCGATCTGTGCCCCGATAAAGTAGTTAGCAAGAACTATAGGCAAGCACGAAATTGGCACAATCGCTACAAGCGCGCCGCGGAGACTTTTTCGACGACAATTGGCGACAAACCTTTGAAAGACATCAGTGAAGATGATGCGCACGATTATCGCCGAGTTTGGCAAGACCGTGTGAAGCAGCGAGAAGTAAGCACCGAATATGCAAACAAGCACTTTGGCTACATTCGCACCATGATTGATACTTTTTATAGCGACCTGGAAGTCAACAAATACGTCAATCCATTTTTGGGCTTAAAGCTTTCTGAGAAAGCTGCTTGGGAGAAAACCCAGGACCCAAATAGAAAGCCTGAATTCACTCCTAACTGGATCCGAAGCACCATCATCAATGGCGACCTTCTTGGTCACTTGAACTCTCAGGCAAGAGACATTTTGACTATTTGTGCGGAAACTGGTTGTCGGCAAACTGAAATTTTCGACCTTCCCGCCTCGGCCATCAGGTTGGATGCAGAAATTCCCCACATCTTGGTTAGGATCGAGGAAGATGGAGAACATAAGCGTGAGATCAAAAACCAATCCTCTCGAAGGACCGTTCCATTAGTTGGATCAGCATTAAGAGCCCTGCAGCGAAACCCATTAGGCTTCGACCGCTACCGCGGAAAGGAGGGCTTCAGCGATACGGTGATGAAATTCTTCAAGGATAACAGCTTGCTGCCTTCACCTGATCACAAAATCAGTGGCTTGCGGCACAGGTTTGAGTCTCGGATGAGGCATGCCAGTGTCAGTAATGAAGACCGCGGCTATATGATGGGACATTCCATGAAAAAAATCAGGGGTCGTGAAGTTTATGGTGATGAAACTAGCCTGAAAATCAGGGCGCTATTTGCGGAGATGGTGTCATTTCAAACTCCCTATTGGAAGCCGAGAAGCCCCACTGAAATTTTACAGATTGTAGATAATCTTCTTATTGCCGAAGGGTTTCGGGTCAAGGATTGAACAATCGTAGGCAGTGCGGCAGTTACACAATCAATTGCCTTGCCTTGCCTTGCCTTGCCTTGACTTGACTTGATATCCAGACCATAGCGCGAACCTTTTCAATAGAAATGGCTCTTTCGTGAAACATGCCGATACCATGGCATTTCATTGGATTGGACCGACTGAGGACACTTGCCTCTACTAGTTGATGTCTGAAGCAAACATCAGCAACAAGCGAGGTCTGTTAATGAACAATCCCCATTGCATCGCAGTTTGCCCGCGCTTTCCTCCTTGTCAGGTTTATCGCCGCTGGATGAAACACACCTAGCAGCCACAAACCTTTAACAATCCGGTCTTTCACGGAAAGTCTCTAAATGGCGGCGTTATGTGGCAATTGGCACGTGGCCGGCTGCCATTGAACTCGGCCTTTTGGGCAATCGTTCGCCGCAAATCACTCGTCTCGTATTTGGGCTTGGGTTGCGAGATGACAGGTCGGGGCTCTGGTGCAAAAATGGGTTCCGGCGGTTCACCTGTCAGTATGCTGAAGTCATTGACGTCGACGGTGGCGCGAACCCTGTTTGGCAGGCAATTCCCACTTCCGCTGTAGTCCTTGTGTGCAGCCTTTGCTTGGGCGCTGCTAAGTAAGTAGAAGGCCGGCTCCAACGTCCGAAGGCCCCGTTCAATGAAAAGGAAGTAGTCAGCGTCACCCTTGGTGGCCATATCGACGGGCCAGCGACTGATCTCGGACGTTCTATCGATGGCATCAACTCGTCCAGCTTTGTGATTTTGCGGACAGCAACGCTACTGCCAGAGCGATGGCCTATCAGCCGAGGGACCGCGACTTATTCTTCTGGGAGGATCGGGGCTGGTACACTTCGTTTGTGGGCGGTAGCCACGAGTTTATAGATGCAGGAAGCTTGAACCTCAATTATCGGACGATGTTCCACTACATGGCGACGGGTATTACACCTGCCATGTCCGCGCCTTCTGTAGGCACAGGTTCAGTCTACGCTTTTACGCCGCATGACAGTGATGGAATGTACCTAGATGGAGGCAAGACGTACAGTGTAACGCTTCCGGGGCCTGTTCCTGCCAACGATTTCTGGTCTTTCGTGGTTTACGACAACCAACACCGCTCAATGCTGGAAACAGACCAGCGGCTTGCAGGGCTCGACAGCACTTTAAAAGATGTAGTTGCCAACGAAGATGGTTCTTTCACAATCTGGTTTGGCCCTGAAGCGCCAGAAGGTAAGGAAGGCAATTGGATCCAAACTATGCCCGGCAAAGGCTTTTCAACTATCCTCAGGCTCTACGGCCCGCTTGAGCCCTGGTTTGACAATACATGGCGTCCGAGCGACCTCGAACTGGTCGATTAAGGCTCTCCTCCCACAAACTGAGAAGAGTAATAAGAAATATTTGTAAGTGCAGCAGGGGCATCGTCATACCTCCTTGCTGCGCTAAATGTCTGGAGCCCCCCCAAGTCAGCGGCCCAATGTCTCGCGTCAGACAGGCCTAATTCCGACGAGCCTAGTCTCTCCTACGGAAGGCTCACCGCTAACTTCCAGCTATTAGTTGGCACTGATGCAGAAGAAGGCACACGTGTACCCCGTCATAGCCGTTGAAGCAGCTCGGGCTGTTTTGCGAAGCGGGAACTTATGGTTCACCTTAATCCTTGATGGAATCCGAGATGGGAATGCCATGAAAGGTTGCGCGAACTGAAACTAAATATGGTAGCGGACTGTTTTTAGATCCCAGCTAAAAATCATACATGGAGAATTTGCTAGGCCACATTTAACGTTGGCCATGGATATGAATACGAGGCAGCCATGTCGTCCATGAACTTGATGGCGTTCCCGACTCCATCTTCCTTGTGAACTTGAGCGCTGAGAGACTGCGCTGCAGCTAGGATTGTCTGATCAGTTGTCACGGTCTTAATTCCTGCAGCAACACGTTCAGCTGTTAAAGCTTTAGAACCGACCATCCCAAGATACCTGCCAATCCCTCGCGTTTCTGCAAGTGACCCGTGAAAAGGTTGATCACCTTGTGTTGCGCAAACAATTGTTGGACGACCGGCAAGTATACCTGCGGCAAGCGTGCCAGCACCGCCATGATGCACAACGGCAGCACATTGGGGAAACAACCAGTCAAAGGGGCAAGATTCAATTTCAAAGATATTCTCTTTTGACCATTCATAAAGGCTCTGCCCTTCTTCAGTTGAGGTGTCGAGCCCTTCGCGGCTCAAGCCTGCCCCCCCAAGGGGCAGGTTGTTGGTTCAAGTCCAACCGGGGTCACCAATTCTTTTTATTTATCAGTGATTTATGCGGACTCGATTTGAAATCTCTTCAATCGCGTTGGCCCAGAACAAGAACAAACGGTCCAAAACCGCGTATGATCCGTACAAATCCCGTACAGGTCGCTACTGTATGTTCCTAATTCGTTCGGCTGGAAGGGTGCTGCGGTATCTTCAACTGATAGATCAACATCACGTTCCGTTCTTAGAAGATGTGCATCTGGTGAGCCATTTCACCGAAAACCAAGGTCACGTGAATTACGACTGCAACTTCATGCAAACCGTGCCAGCTCTTTTTGAAAATCAAGTTCATGGGAATACCTCGTCAATTTGTGTGCAATGTGTATCATGTGCCCTATGTGCAGTAAAGTGGTTTTTGACACATCGTGTGCGTTATGTTACATTTTGTGAAATGGAGATGATTTATGCCGCCTAAAAGAACCAGTAAGGACGCCCACCGGATCCACATCTTGATGGACGATGATGAGCTCAAAGAAGTTGATGATTACTCGTTTCATCCTTCTGTACAGATACGCACTCGGTCTGCGGCGATCAGGTCCTTGATCGAGAAAGGCCTGGCCCAACATAGATCTGAAATAGATAAGGCCGACGATTCATAAGGTGGCGCCCAAAGCAAGGGGGCAATCTTAGTACCCACGCAAAATCTACAATATGCTTAGGCTATGACTCTCTGACGAGCCCTAAGTGGCCTTTCAGTTTGCCGAAGGTTCGCCGCGCAACTGGGATGTGTGCCGCTACATTCATTGTATCGAATCAAACATTGGAAACGATCATGGAAAACGTAGAAACGTTACAAAGGAACTTGCCTCCGGGCGTCATCGTTCTTGAATATCGCGATGGGTACGTAGAGGTGAAAAGTCGCTTGGGAGAGTTCATCGCCAGCGCTGTTGGCATGGCCGACGGAAATCTTGGCGGGGTTCGTTCTTTTTATGGGCCCGTCGATTTGGACCGAGGGGTGCGCGGGCTCAAGATGGCAGCGGATGCTTACTATCTGGCCCTTTAGGGCATAGGTCGACATGGTCCGGTAGCAATTAGCAAAGCACAACATTTACCGCCTACGACCCATTGATCGAGCTAAATCAGTGTGTGCACAAGAGTTCGCTCCAGTTCGTGAGACTATATCGCTCATGGGATTTGCCCCTGTTGCCCCCCTGAATAGAACTCCACCAACGTCGCTGAGAGCACTTGTCCCGCTATTCAAATTTTGACAAACATTCAAGCTTTGGTAGAATTGGAAATTATAATTTTCCGCATTAGGAGAAGCCCATTGTCTAATCACATTATCCACCTCGCGAACGGTGAACTTCAGTCCGACACCCCGAAATCGAAGGTCGACGAAATCCTAGCCCAAGCCGCGGCAAGCAAGAACATCGTGCTGCATTTTCACGGCGGTCTTGTATCCGAAGCGCGCGGGCGCGACATCGCCGAGTTTCTGACTCGTCAATATGATGAAGGCGACGCCTATCCAGTTTTCTTTGTCTGGGAGGCGGGTCTGCTTGAAACGATCCAGAACAATCTTGGTCAGATCGCGAAGGAATTGATTTTCCGCACAGTGGTCAAACGCGTCACGGGTATTCTGGCGCGTAAACTGACCCAGACCGACGGAGATCGCGCGACGGGGGCGCTTCCCAATGTGAACCTCAGCGGCGTAGAGGCTAAGCTGGAAGAAGCCTTGGATGCGCTGGCGGTTGGCGAAGATGCGAGCGGCGAGCTGTTGTCCGATATTGTGGATGTCTCGGGGCTTGCGCAGTTGACACCACTGGAAGAGTTGCAGCTGCGAGAAGAGCTGAATCGCGATTTCACGCTGCGCCGGGCGGTAGGCGAGGTTACAAATGGTCTGCGCGACGCCGACGATATCGCCAATGAGCTCAGTTCCCGGTCGGCCAATTCGGTACGTGGTTCGGCCGAAACCCTGATGGACCCCGGCAGTATCGAGCGCATGGTGGACCGCCCAGACCCCGCGTCGCGCGGCGTCCTTTCGGTGATCCGGGTCGCCAAAGCGGTGATCGCCGTGGCTAAACGCTGTATTAGCCGGGCGCTGGACGGACGGGCTCACGGGCTGCATGCGACGGTGGTCGAAGAGATCCTGCGCGAATTTTACGTGGCGAACGTGGGTGGCCTCGTGTGGAAACACATGAAACAGGACACGGCGGACAGTTTTGGCGACAACCCGGAACGTCACGGTGGGACCGCTGTTCTGACCGTTCTGAACGACCTGATGGAGGCTGACCCCGACTTACGTATCACGCTGGTCGGGCACAGCACCGGCGCGGTCTATATTGCGCACATGTTGGAAAAAGCCGATGAAATCAGGCCCCAAGGGTTTAATTTTGACGTCGTCTTTCTGGCTCCTGCGGTTACCTTTGATCTGGCCGCAACGGCGTTCCAGAATCACGGTGGCCAGATGCGGAATTTCCGGATTTTCACCATGACCGACGAGAACGAGCAAGAGGATGTTCTGGTGAAGTTCCTCTATCCGCATTCTTTGCTCTATTTCGTTTCGGGGGTAGTCGAATTCGAACCGGACGCGCCCTTGGTGGGGATGCAGCGGTTTTATGAGACAGAGGCTTTTCCGGACGACGAGTTTCCCAAGGTGGCATCGCTGCGCAACCACCTGGTAAGCATCGAACACAGCGTTGTCTGGTCGGTGACGACGGGGGCGGGGCCGGGACTGAATTCACAATCGCTATGCCACGGGGATTTCGACAATGATGAAACTACGCTGACGAGCCTGAAACATATCCTGAAACACGGGTTTTGACGGTGCCGGACCACGCGATTGTCATTGGCATCGACCGTTATCCCGGAATTTCGGACCTGCAGGGGCCGTGCAACGACGCCCAGTTGTTCCGCGAATGGCTGATCAATCCGGCGGGCGGCAGCTTGGACCCGGCCAATGTGAAGATGTGTCTTTCGTCGGAGTTTGATCCACCGGATGGGTTGGAGGACGCCCATCCACTTCAATCAGAAATCGAGAGGCTGTTTCGCCCGCTCAGCACGCGCGCGGCCCATGGAGAGCACATCGACGGACGGCTGTTCCTATTTGTGGCGGGGCACGGGTTCGCCGATCCGCAAGACATGGACTCGGCGGCGCTTTATGCGGCGGACGCCACAGACGAGTTTCATACCCATGTGGCTGTCGAGCTCTATGCGAGCTATTTTCGCCGCCTATGGACCTTTAACGAGATTTTCCTGATCTTTGACGCCTGCCGAACGAACCTGCCCTTTCAGCGGATCAGTTCCCCCCCTCTGCCCGAACTTCAGGCGCATGCGAACACGAACAAGGTCAAGATGTTCTATGGCTATGCCACCGGTTTCGGTAGCGCAGCGCGCGAAAGGAAGTTTGACGGGGTTGCGCACGGGGTTTTCACTAAAACAATGATCGCCGCGCTTGAAAGCGCGACCCCGAACCGGCTGGGCCGCGTCACCGGCAGTATCATTAAAGATCGCGTCCACAATATTTTTGGTGAAGTTGCAGGTGACCTTGTGGTTACCGCTCCGACGATTAAAGTTGATAGCGACAAAGAGGTGCTGTTTCTGCAGCGCGAAGCTGCAGAAGCCGTTGGGCCCGAGACGATGTTTCAGATACGGGACCAATACCTCGGGCAAACGTTGATCTTCGAGAGCTTTGGCGGGGTGGAGGTCATCCGCCACACTATTGTCGAGCTGAAGTTTGGGCTGCGGATCGAACCAGAGTTCTACAAGGTACTGATTCTTGAAACCGAAGAAAATGATCTAATCGAGGTACGAGGCGATGCAATCATCATCGAACTCAAATTTGGTGACGCTTGAGGTCAACGCGGCTGATGCGGCGACCGAGATCTTCCTGATTGACGGGCGACTGCGGCGTATTGCCAAGGGGGTGGGGTGGCTCGGGCATGATGTGGCACCGGGGTTCTATAAGCTACGCTATCGGTCGGCCGCAACGCAGGTGGATGAGTTGATCGAAGTCACCGGTGAGACAGAACGCCATGCCGTGCACGCCGAACCCATAGCCTTTCGGTCCGCTGCGCCCCTGGCCTATACGGCGACCGCCAATGTGGCTCAACTGAACCGAGCGCAGGAATGGTCCCATATGCAGGGCGTCCCGTATTGCAGCTTGTTCTTGTTCCTTCGCCAAGAGGACGAGGAGCGACAAATCGAACCGGTGGAGGTTCAGGTACTGGACTTGGCGGGCGAGCTGATTGCTGGATTGAACGAGGGGATGTGGGATGAAGCAGCGCGCTGCGCGGGGCTGACGCGAGCCCTGCCACCGGGGACCTACCGGGTGAGGGTCGTCAATCCTGTGCTGGGCACCTATGAAATGTTCGTCAGCTTATGTGATGGTTGGCAGACCCAGGTGTTCCTGACCCCCGACGTTTTTGAGCGCAACAACGAACGCGTCACGGCGGTGTCGCTGCGCCGATCCTCGATCTTCATGGCGCGAACCCACGAGGGATTTGATCCTTACAACCCCAATCTCAGGCTAGGCGAGCTTGCGAAACACGCGATCAGCCAAGGGCGCAACGTCGTGTCGCGCGAGGTGATCAACAGTTTCTTGGACGAGAAATTCAAGAACCCGATGCTGGGTTTTGCAGTAGCGCATTTGTTGATGAGGCGACCCAAGAGAAACTATGAACTGCTGGATACGGTTCTGTGCAACCTTAAATGCATGACTGTTGATCATCCGGACCTCGAAGCGCTGGAGCTTGGGTTGCGTACTTCAGGCTATGGGCGGTCATTTGAGCTGAGCCGGCCGCCGATGTTCTTGGCCAGTTGGGACTTCATGGTGCGCGCAACCCGCGCCCGTGCCAGCCTAATCCATCCGGCCAGCGTGCCAGGGCAGATCGCACATAACGTGGCGAGCAGCGCGCCTTGGCTATTGCATCGTCTACCCGACGAACCAACGCAGGGACCGGTCCGCCTGTCGCTGCGCGATTCCGAGGCGCTGTTCAACAATCTGTTGAGCATCGGCGCAGACGAGCTGTTGGCGCGGGCCAAAGAAATGCGGGAGGGCCAGAGTCTTAGCGGGCTTGAGCAAAATATTCTGAACCTAGTCCTGACGCATCAGAAAGTCATGCAGATCGGCGAAACCGCAAGATTCGAGGCCGAGACCAGTCCTGGGGAAGGAAAACATGGGCTGTCCCGTGCGCTCAGACGCATTCGCGCACCTGCATATTCGGTGGCTTCGGCCGTGCAAAGCCTATGCGACAAAATGAAGGGTTAGAGGCCGTGCGCTTAAATCATTAACCGGGAGGGCGGTCCAAAGCCACCGTCCGCGGACTGTCTGAACGCTGCTTTCGCATAGCCGCTATGGGCATCGTCCACGAGACGCGCTTTCTCACCTAATTCGTTTTCCAAAAACAACCGATTCCTGCATTCGTTATAGCATCCGCCAGACCGGGCAATTATGGGTCGTCGGTCCGCCGCAGCAAGTTGAATTCTTCGCACAGGCACATTAGTTCGCTCGAAGTTTTGGCTTTGAAGGTAAGTGGTTGAGCTTTATCTGACTAGTTCCGATGATCTTAAAAGGAGACCGGAAACGCATGGCAGCACCTCATTTCCCATACTCTATACTGTCATCCACTGATGGTCGACCGAATGTAGGTGTTGGGCTACAGGACCTGAAAGTCCCCGTCTTTTGTCCGCTTTATCATACCAGGAGCTTACCGACCTAGAAGTAAAATTCATTGAGTTTCGCAACGCAGGTTTAGGTTTGTTTCAGCAGCACGGCAGCGTAGTGCAAGTGTTACCACCAAGATTGCCTGCTCCTCAAAGAAACTCGAATTGGTTGCCTTCTGCAAGATGGCGTTGAGATCCGCCTGGTCAGTCATGAACTGTCGAGTGTTTCAGCAGCACGGCAGCGTAGTGCAAGTGTTACCACCAAGATTGCCTGCTCCTCAAAGAAACTCGAATTGGTTGCCTTCTGCAAGATGGCGTTGAGATCCGCCTGGTCAGTCATGAACTGTCGAGTGAAATTTAAATCCGGATTGGGAGCCCCAGCGATATTCAGCTCGGAAAAATCGGGATCCTCAATCGCAATTGAGGCGATGTCAGGTTGCATCGACGAGGCTTCAAAGAGCTGTGAAAGGGCGAGCAATCGCGACTGTCCAAGTCGCATTTCGAGTGCTGCTAGATTGTAGAGTGCAAGGACGCCGATGTCGTCTGAGATTCTGGCGTTCAAGCGCCACTTCTCAAGAGCTGAAAAGAGGAGTTGCCTGGCATCAAATAGATCTTCGTCAGACTTACTGAACTCAAGTCTGACGGCACCTGCGAAGGCCTCAATTCGTGCAATCTCCCCCCAATCACTCAAATACGGCGCCTGATATGCGCGAGTTGATGCCGCAATGATCTCAGCTGGGTTTCCGCCTTGGCTGTAACGTGTTTCTGCCAGTGTTTGCCATCCGCTAGGGCTAAAGGGAGCTAAGTGCGCTGCAGTCTCCATTCTTGATAACCCACGCACGAGGTCACCTTGATCCAAGTACCGCCATGCAGAATGTTGAAACCCAATTGCCGGTGATGACGGTCCGCCCAGACCAATCCAAGACCCGATTGTTAATACTGCAATAAGTGTTAGCACCGCTTTCTGCGAACTGAATTTCAAGCTCGGATGTCCAAAGAAAAACAAAGCCGCAAGAAAGACAACTGTGACAACTAGCGGAGCCAGCATGCCAAGTGTGGGGCTATTGGGAACAATTGGTTCCCAGTAACCGAGGGTAACAATCACAAATCCAATTGGGGCCAATAGCGTCATTCGCCCCTTGGCGCGCCAGATGCACACAATTGGAAAGGCCACCAGTGTAGCGGTTGTTATCACCGCTAACCGATCCATCGTCGTCCCAAGAAACAGTGCGGCAGGTTCATGGCGATGGACGTTTGTGAAGTCGTCGAAGATTGGGAGCGCAGAAAGGCTGAGCGGAATGGACTGGCTCACCAGAAACCCAGCCACCCAACCGATGATGAACATGGACAATAAACTCGGTGCTTGACCTTCGGCGGATTTCGAAGATGTGGTAGCTGACATCAATAACAGTAGCAGTGCCACATATGCGACAGTCGATTGGATCGAGGATGCGAGCGCGTTTGAACTGCATTGTAGGGATTCACTCAATGTTACCTGGCAAAGATATGCGAATGGGCTGATTAGGTACGCCGCTAGCACCGAGCACACTGCGCCAAATGCAATCAGCATCGGAAAAGACATCAACGTTCTATCGACGGTCCAGGATCGCCAATGGCGCCGTGCATGTATTTCGTCAGCCCCCCCAAGAAGGATCTCCGCTGCGTTGAGGTGCTCTAATCCAACTGCGTAGATGGCAAACTGATCAGCCATGTACTCGCGATGCGACTGACTAATTCGTACCAACCAGACACCCAAAACAACTATCACTAGCAGAGCGAAACCGGAGGATTTACCCGCAACATTGGCCTGAATAACGGCAAAAAATCCCTCGCCATTTCTTAGGTCGACGTAGCCGGAAATTAGAAAGCCTTTAAGCACCAGAGCTGCTGCTGTTAACAAGCTGCACTTTAGCGCAAGTTCCAAATTCACTATCCAACGCGTGTCACGATTCACTATATGCCCAAGTTCATGAGCAGTTACTGCTGCCAGTGCGCCAACGTTCGAACTAAGGCGGCTCCAAGCAAGAGCGGGAAAAATAATGGCGGGTGGCTCATTCCAGCGTGTCGGCACCCAAGCAAAGGGCGAAGCCAGCACAGGCCCACCCGGATCTCGAATTCGAGCAATAGTGCCGAGAACCAATAGTCGAGCACGGGTGTCATGGAAGTTTTCATCTAGAAGAGGCCATTCGCCAATCTGTGTCCAGGGGATTGGATGGCAACCATGGAGAACTCTGCGTTGGCGTCGGTCGGAGAACCTGCGATGCAAGGTGAACAATACCCATGCAATAACAGGAGAAAACATCTCCAACGCAGTTTCGAGTTTCCTGTCAAAATTTTCTCCCTGAGACCACCAGCTCAAAATGGATTCATAGGGAGTTAGAAACAAAAATACCGATGCAACCAGCATTGCTAACGAGACCAGCAACAAGCTGGATGCCGATTGAATAGACGGCGGTACGCGAGCTACTTTAACCAAAAGCCCACAACCGTTCCGATTAAACCGAAGGATAATTTCTGGAGTTGGTCTGAGGCTGAGATCGCACCAAAAGCAACAGTGAGAGAAAATGCCAACAATACAATTGTAATGGCCACTTGCACTACCACCCGCTGTCTGAGCCGACGCACGTCATCCATCTCCTTCAACGCTGTGACCACTTTCAGTCTTTCCTCTCCCCCTAATTCTGTTCCATGTTCCGCCAAAATCCGCACAGCTGTTTCGATAGCATCAGTCTCATCTCTACCAAAAAATCTCAGCGGTTGGTCCTTGGCGGTTTTCAGAATGTCGATAGCATGCTGAGTGTGGGCATCATTTTGCTCCGGCTTTGAAAAAAAGGCTCGCGAGACCTCTTGTAGTCCAAGGAACATTATTCAACCTCCGGAGAAATGATGGGATACCAACTATTCCATAGCATGATGAATGCGGTAGGCCATTTAGTCAATGCGCCGCTCGAAACTGCGGCGGTGCAGTCCGCAGAACAGTTAGTATCCGGTTGTGAAAATTGCGTGTGGCGAAGGTCTGGTTCGGGGAAGCTGCGCAGCAGCAACCAGAAAGGACACACACTGTAACTCAGTGCCGTTGGCGAAACTTTGTAAAGTTCGCTTTCTTGCGCATTGCCGTCGATGGCGCTGACTGCAGCGGAAGCCCTTAATCAACCCAAAGGAGAGGTGCAGCCCAGAAAGCTGTTGGCCGCCGTAATGCAGAAGGATCACGATATTTTCTGCCAAAAAAAGGCTGTGGAAAATGGTTACCAAACTCACAGAAAATGTATTCAAAAGTATGGAGTAATGGGGGGAGGAGACAGAAAATAGTTTTCAACTCAAAAGTCTCCATTTGCGAAAGTTGAGCAATTTGACCTTCTGTGATCGGCAAATCCCTAAAATTTTAATTTCAGTTAAACTGCGAGACCGCAGGTTCATATTGCGCCTAATTCGACG
Organism: Parasedimentitalea marina; assembly: GCF_004006175.1. Classification (GTDB taxonomy): domain Bacteria; phylum Pseudomonadota; class Alphaproteobacteria; order Rhodobacterales; family Rhodobacteraceae; genus Parasedimentitalea; species Parasedimentitalea marina. Next base: position 574,936 of record NZ_CP033219.1, on the reverse strand, counting down.
AAATCATGGGAACTCGTTGATGGCGCTTAACATTGAAAAGCCGATGAACGCCTGAAGAACTGAAGAGAGAGCTGTACTCTCTATCATCATTCCTGAGCCCTCGGTGCAGACCGAAGGTGAATGATGGAAGACTTCAAAGCGCAGAACGAAGGCGATAACACCCAAGCCGAAATTGAAGGTGCGACTGGCCCAGAACCCAATGGGGGGCCAGAGACTGAAACTGGATATGAGTTTGTCCATAAACAGCTGAAGAACGTTGGGAAGAAGGCACGATATCGGGGTGGGTTCAAGCTTCATGAAGGTAGTCAAAAATATAGGAGGATGAGTTGGGCGGTTGCTGACTATGGTCTTCGACACGGGATCAATCTGCTGCGAAAGACTGGTGGAACAACTAGCCATTTAATGATGCCGCTGCCGGCCGGAGAATTTCTCTCAATCGCAGATACGTTGGCATATAAACACAACAAAAATCTTCCGTCAGTTTCTCTGATCGACACCAGCAAAACTGCTCAGTTTCTTACTTGTTATGCAAACGAGAGATATGGTGAAGGCAGCAAGTTTTGGATGCTTACCCTGCCTGCTGGTAACGGCCGCTGCGGCTTGAATGAATTGCACGATGCAGTGGGTGAAGCCTTTAAACAATTAAAGATCCTGACAGAGGTTTTGAGCGATGCAGAGCATGGTTGGATCGACATTCTGTATGCTCAGCTGGAAACACCATACAGAGAAGGTGACCGGACGTTTTATCCTCATTTTCACATAATTCTTGAAACGAGTTCAGAAGATCAGATCGCAAAAGAAATCAACGAGTTGCTTGTTGGGTATGCTGCTGGGCTTAGCCTAATGTGGTCTAGCGTTTCGTTGAAGCCGGTTTCTAAAGAGAAGTTTTCGGCCGTTGCGTATTACTGCACCAAACCCTCCCAAACAGCATTTCAGCTTGCTGAAGCTGACCACCCTGCAGAATTTGAAGAATACATAAGCCGTGTTAGCAAGAGGCGCATGACCAGAAGTATGGGTGGTTTCCAGAGGTACAAATCAACCGCTGACAGGAATGGCCAAAAGCCGGGAAGGGTATATGGCAAGGGGGATGTATCGACGCTCAAGTTGGTGGACAAAGAAACGAGGCGTCAGGATGGCCCGAAAAACTTGCCAGATAATTCGAATGGGGCCACTGAGGTGGAAGGTACTGATGCTCTTGGTGGGCTCGGTGCGGAGGAACGGATTTGTGACCAACATGATGAATCTCATGAGCGTGTGGAAGAAGCCAATGTATTTTGCGGCGTAAGCACTCCGGCGCCAGCTCCTGGCGATAGGTTGATCTCATATAGCGTTGTGAAGAACTTTAGGCCTTCAGAATTCCGAAAGCGTAACCGCTGTTCAGGCCAATTCAATTATGATGAGGCGAATGGGGAAGCTCTGACGGCATGGGAGAACAATACTGGGCAGGAGTATTCGCTGAAGAAATTTTTGGAGCCTTTTGCCGAAGAACTCGCGCGTACATTGGAAGGAGGTAATGTACCCTATTACACGATAACTCTCAGCTTAGGGATTAAGGAAGCCTTAGCTGAAATTATGGCTGAAAGAAAACCAAAGGATCCAGAATTTCGGGATCCCAAAAGCGAACCTCAAAATATAGTTGAGTCCTATTCTGTACTGTCAAGACTTTGGGAGAAAGCCAAAGTGGCAGTAATGAAAATTCACCGATCACTATTTGGGGCCGATCAGAGGTTATAGGAAAAATGGGTGCACAGGTTTCTGGATCAGTAAGATTGAAATATCTCAGGGAAGTACTTATGTTTGTTCAATGGATTGGAACACTTCGACATTTTGCTGTCTCATATGACCTGCTGATAAGCCGGTCACCCATTCCAATTCCGTAAGCTCGAAACCACCTATACTTAGTTTGGCGTATCGGGCGTACTTACATACAGAGAAACATTATGGCTCAGCGTATTCCCTTGCTGAAAGAGTTACGGCTCTTCAGAATTGATGACTCTCAAATTGAAGATCACTTGATCGAACACCTTAGAACACTCAGGTCGACAGGGTTGCCAGATGGTGACGAAAGCTATTCACGACATCGGGTCTTCCTAGATGACCGAGCCAAAATTTCGCGTCGGGCCGACCAGCTTATCAAAGCCCGATCACGGTTCGATCAAGGAGGGCACCTGAAGCGGGATGAGCGAAAACTTCTTAAGCCAATCATGGAAGGGGTTACCTTAGAGGGGCCGAAGTCAGTTCATGAGGTAGATGAAATCGCAGCCAAATTGTTTGAGGAAATGCCATGGCTTCAATCGGTGATCCATACCTTGTGGCTGGATATGAGGCACCACATCCAGCAAGGTGGCACTGGCTTGAAGTTCCGGCCAACCTTATTGCAAAGCCCTCCAGGTTTGGGGAAATCGCACCTGATTAAGCGGTTGTCAGAACTATGTAAGCTGCCAACAGTTCAGATTGATGGAGGTAGTGGCTCTGAGGGGTTTCCATTGTCCGGCGTGGGCAGGGGTTGGGGATCAGCAGAATGTGGGCGCCCCCTTAAAGTCATGCTCTCAAGAGCAGTGGCAAACCCCATCGTTTGTATTGACGAGATCGACAAGGCCGGTGTTGCAGAAAGTACAAGCGGCTTAAGTACTTCGCTACACCATGCTCTATTGGGGCTGTTGGAACCCATCTCTGCGGAAAGTTGGACTTGTCCGTTTTTTCAGACGACTTTTGATATGAGCCACATCAATTGGATTATGAGTTGCAACGATGCTAGCCGCTTGCCGGAACCATTGAGGACACGTGTTCGTACTGTTTACATCGTTCCACCGACCGATAAGCAGATGACAGAGTTTATCAAAAGAGAAGTTCTGAAACGTGGCATGTCTGAGTGCGTTGTGAGGAACGTACAACAGCTGATGTGCTGCGCGAGGCAATATCAGATGGGGAATAGTATTCGTATGGCTGTTAGGCTGATCGATGAATTGCATCGGTTAGACCAAGTGCCGTTGTTTCATTAAAGAGATGGTAGGGTCGGCTTGACTTAACCTCATTGCCAGGTCGCCCAATGTCTAGGGAAATGGGGAAGAAAGACACTGTCTGCCTGTCCCTTGGGGGCTAGGCCAGCTTCACATCGTACTGAGGTCACATAGGCGGTGAGAAGAGATCCAGTTCTGAATGACTGATCAAGTAAGGGGCCATTTCTGGCTACTATAGGGTGCTGAAGAAACTTCGTCGTTTCACCAAGATCGGATTGAGTGTAGAGGTCATCCCAAGACCGAAATCTCATTTAGGCTAGATGAACACCTTGCAAAAAAGAGCCAATGATCGGAAAAAGGAGCTTGGGGCATATTATACCCACAAGGGCCTTACCGATATCATATGCGAGTGGGCAATTCGATCAAGCAATTGTCGTGTTTTTGAACCGAGCTTTGGCGGGTGTGGATTTTTGCGTTCCGCTCATGATCGGTTCACCGACTTCGAAGGAAGTGCAGCAACTGAGCAGATTTTTGGTTGTGACATCGACCCAGAGGCGTTCGGTTTCTTGGCTGACCTACTTGAGCGCCCTATCGACTTAGAACGGTTTCACCAGGGAGATTTCTTGCTCCAAGAATTCCCACGTTCGTGGCTGGGTAGCTTCGATGCGGTCATTGGAAATCCTCCCTATTTATCTTATCAAAAAATTCATCCATCAGTACGCGAAATTGCTTTGGCATACTTGCGTGATGAAGGGCTTGACCTTGGTCGCCGTGCAAGCCTTTGGGCCTACTTTGTTGGGCTTTCATCACGATTCATAACCGAGGGGGGACGAATGGCTTGGGTCCTGCCAAGCAGCTTTCTTTACGCCAATTATTCGCAATCGTTAAGAAAATTCATTTATAATAGCTTTGAAGACGTTCGCGCATTTGAAATGCAAGAGCGACAGTTTTTACTTGAAGGGACGGAAGAAAAAACAATTGTTGTTCTCGCTGAAGGAAAGCGCTCCAAGGCATCAGATAATCTTGTTGGGGACATTCAGCTAGCCCGTTGCGCAGGAGTTCGCGACTTGGCTGATGAGATCCAAAAATGGAAGGATGGTTCTAGCAGCGGAACGTCCTCTTGTGGGTCTGCCGTTCTTGATTGTCTTTCACGCGCACCGCTGGAACTCTTCGAACAACTCAAAGCTAGCAAGCATCACCACACTTTAGGGGAATATGTAAGAATTCAAATCGGGCTGGTTACAGGAAATAACAGATTTTTCCTGAGAACTGATGATGAGAGGCAAGAAGCGGGTATCAGTACCCGAGACCTCGTTGATATCCTTCCTAGGTTCTCATTTGTAAAAGGCTCTCACCTTACGCTTAATGATGTCGATGTGATGCGTGAAAATGCGGCAAAAACATTCCTTGTCAGTGCAAAGAGCATGGAAAATGCACCACAAAAAATTGGAGAATACTTGGCCTCCTATCCTGAGGATGCCAAAGCTAAATGTTCGACCTTCAAAAAAAGGTCGTCATGGTCTCAAACTGATGATGGGGCGATACCTGACTTGTTCTTTCCAGTCATGCAGCATAACGGACCGCGTGTTGTCTTGAACACAGCGGGCTTGAACTGCACCAACTCGATCCATCGTGGTTATTTCATTCAAGACGTTTCGGAAACCAGAAAAAAGTTTATTTCTTTGGCCTCCTTGTCCACATTCTCCCAAATATCTGCTGAAATCGCAGGGCGCTCTTATGGCTCGGGCGCGCTAAAACATGAACCACGTGAGGCTGAGGCCATCGGACTATTGTTGCCACCGATACATCACACCAAAATCAGTTCAGCTTTTCGAAGAGCGGATGCATTCCTGAGAGCTGGCGATTTCAATGAAGCAACCCAAGTAGCCGACCATGTTATTCTGGAGTCGCTTGATGTTGATTGTGCTCCCACCCAGGCTGCCATTTTGAAATCCGGTCTGGCTCAGCTTCGGCAAAACAGGCAACGCTGACTTATTCCAGCGTGGTTTATTTCCAGTTGGCGGCCCAAACATCATTCAAGATAGTAGAGCCTCTAGGCGCGCTTATACATTTTTGCAGGTGTTCCAAGTATGCTTCATAGCAGAGCTTCTGAAACAAACCTATATTAAGACACCAGCTGGGATCTTCCCGAAGGCCGTGCCAAGCGTCTTCAAAGAAGTTGGCAACAATCATCTCAGTTGAAAGAGCTAGGTCCATTGGTGGATGGCACCATCTTGGTTCCTTAATCGGATGATCAACCGAGCGGTCATAGCCGTTGTTCCGGCCCCCGAACTGAAGGTGAAATAGAGGTCCCGCCTGGTAAGAGCCACCTTCGCTATTTGCTTGATCGATGTGCCATCGTGATAGCAGATCACCTGTGTCACTTTCCAAAACGATTGCCAAATCAAAACAATCGAAGGGAGGGCGCGATTTATGATTTTGATTTACATGTATTTTTGCAAAATCAATTATTGGGCGAACTGGCTTGTTGTCAGCGGTTTTCCCCACATTAAACCGAACCGGAGAACCACGGTCCACTTCCTGAGGCCACTGTTTACTCCGTTTCTTTCCCTTTAGTTCACTAGCAACCCTCAGAAGGGTGCTGCGACCTTCAGGTGCAATTACTCCAGTATCATCTAATTTTTGAGCAATAGCTTTCAAAGCTTCACCCGCGGCTTCAGCCTTAATATCCGTCATGAGTTTTATCCGGGGATCTGAAGTGTCTTTACTTCGCCAACTAAACGTTTGTCCGATGCATCGATTTCAAAACTAGGCTGACTATTCAAATACCTATCGGTATGAATGCATCGCCAGCAAACACGGCGACGAACAGAAAAACTCGGCATATTCGTTTCAAAAACTCCAACTGAATGTCGCAACTCCGTTCCATCGGAACAACAGGCACATGCAAACGCAATTAAAGCGTCATTCTTTCCAGTCCAGGGTGACTTGGCGGGTTGCAGCTCGCGCTTCAAAACTTCGGAGAGCTTGGCCGCGCGCTGGTCCGCAGGAACACCAGTAGCTCTTTGGCCAAAAACTTCGCCAGAAATTTGATCTAATCTGTGGGCCCAAAATCTGGGCCAACCATTTGAAAACAGTCCACTATATCTTGCTCCACATTCGTCTAGATAAATTTCGACCTCATCTCGCTCGCTCTGAGCGACGCCGAGCCGCGCGCAAGCCTCGTCCACATCTAACAAAAGGCCGGTTTGTCCAATCAGTTGATTCAGAAATATAGAAGCAATCTGGTGCGGAGCTGACGCTCGACGAATTGCAAGCTCTAACTCTTGATGATCAAGTATATAGTCTTCTTCTGCATCAAGCTTTGTGAGTTTAAACAAATCATATGATCCAACACTCCTCCGCAATATTTGATATCCATCACACAAACTCAAAAGTTCAACGCGAATTTCGTCCCTTCGATCATTGACCTCTTCCTTTGAATATACCTTGTCAAATAGGTCGTGTGAGGTGAGATCAGGGGCAAATTGCTCCCGGATTTTGTCTTCTGAAGAAACTAGTACAATTGGGAAATCGTGTTCGGGCGTAGCTGTAGAGCAGTCACGAACCTGCTGCGCCAAAACGCTTCCCTTATATGTTTCATTAGGGTCTAAATCGCTATCTTCGTCCAGCCGGAAGTCCAGGACCAACAAATCCGGCTTTCGCGCGAAAACGGACTTCGCGTGGCGGCTAACCTGTTCTGGGGCCTCATACGCAAGCTTAAGCGCCCCTTTGGTAGACATCGTTTTGGCGTAAACGTTTTCTGTCTCGTTATCGTCGATGAAGAAACCTGAAAAGCTCATTATTCAGCCTCGCTGTTCAAAATTCTAAATTCAATGCGGCAGTTGTATCCTTCGCTCGGCTCCACCACAGATACGTTTCCACCATAACTTTGAGCTATGTCGGAGACGATTTTTAGACCCAACCCGGTGCCCGGACCAGCTAATTCGTCTTCTTCCGCCGTCAGTGTAGTCGTAAAAAACGCATCGAAAATGAGGTTTTTTTGTTCCTCAGGGATACCAAAACCATTGTCTTCGAAGCCAATGACGATGTGCCGAGCTTCCTTCCTGGCGTCCATTCGAATGCGGCGTTTAAAAGTTTTTGCCTTCTTCATAGATTTTATGGAATTGGTCAGAAAGTTCAGGAGCACTGTGTCCAGTTCACTGGCATGCATCTCACAGGTGCGAAGGTTCGAAGGTGAGGTAACGATGGGAGCAAATTCAATTTTTTGCCTTGCCATATATATGGCGAATTGCTTCTTAAAACGCTCAAGTGACCCTTGGACTGATAGTTCCGTCAGTTCTCGACTTTCTGTTTTTGACATTAGACCAGAAATGTATCCGCCAATGTCAAACAAACGTTGAGTAGCGGAATTTAACTGTTCGAGTTCTTGCTCTAACTCCGTTTTTTCTTCACTTTCCGCCAAGTAACTTATCTCGTCTTCAATTAGTTTTAGACGTGCTCTGATTGCTTCGCGAGAACCTTTGATTTCGTGTCCGAATACACTGATCGAGAGCCCTAAAGATGCAAGTAGCCGAAGCATTGCCTCATACTGCAAGAATGCCTGACGTTCGCGTTCCCACTCTTCTTCGGCTTCCAGCACGTCATGTTGCACTGACTTTAGAACTACGAGAGCATCTTGCTCAGACGACTTGTCTGCTACGTCGCCTTTGATGTTATTAGTATCCTTCTGCTTGGTCTCTTTATTCTTCGTCGCAACGCGTTTTTCAAAGACCTCGATAGCATCCTGAATAGATTCAGAGGGAGGGCGTATCTTGGAAATAAAGCCTGGTTGAGAAGATGTCTGTTTTCTTCCCCGATGGGCCGCTACTCGTGTAATTGCCCAGACAAGAGCTTGTTTTGCAAAAGTTTGCAGCTCTTCAAAGGCTTCGTTTTCCTGGAGCCCTTCACGGCTAGCAGTTTCTTCAAGGAGTGGGTTGTCGTCGTCGCCTACAAAAACTTGTCCGAAAAAATTACTGTTGTTACCAGGTGCCAAGAACTCACGGCGACCCGCTGCTGAATCCATTCCCATCCAATCGTCTGATGGTTCACCGTAAGGGAGCACACGAAATCCATTTTTGTAGACCCTGATGCCTCCATATCTATGCCCCATGCTTGTCGCATTTTTCTGAGTCATTCCTGACAAAATGCTAGAATGATAAATGAAGTATTTTGAAGTGAGAGTGAGAGCGCCTACCAATGAGAATTTTTCATCAAAATCTTGGGTGTCATCAAGGTCGAGCTTTTTTGACTTCACCCGAACGCTAGCATTCCCGTCTTCGTCAATCCTCGCTTCGATATCTGCAACAGCCTGACTAAGGAAAGAGTTTTCAATGGAAAAGAACTCCACGCTCTGATCATCTTCTTTACCGTCTACTCGAACTTTGAACCCAGGATCACCTTTCTTGCCGTCGGCTATCCCGGAAATGCTAGCGATCTGGAATGGAGGCTGGAGAAGGAGAACCGTTTTCCACACCTTTGAAATTGCCGGAGGCGTCCATGCGTCCCGTAGCGAAATCATTTTGAGTTCAGTACCACTTCGGCCTTCGGCGTTTGGAATGACATGAACTTGGTTAAACACTTCATTCAAATCCAGTCCTGGGCGAAATTCTTCGTCCCAGTTGAATGTAACCAGATAGCCCTTCGAATCTCCTTCGGGATAAGTACTAAACTCAAGCCTCTTCGCGAGCCTTTGCACAGCAAAACGGCCTATCCCCTTGCGACCGGCTCGACGTCGTTGGTATTTGGGTGAAAAAGGGGTTTCAGCCTTGCTGTCAGTAGAAATTCGCATCCAGCTGTTGCGAATGGTTTCAAGCGACATTCCAGATCCATTATCTGAAATGATTAGAGTACCACCCTTAGCTTGGCTCTTCTTAAAATTCAGGTTTACCTCCGTTGCATCTGCGTCAAAGGCGTTTTTGATCAATTCAGACAAGGCGGTATCTTTCTTCCCCACCAGCTCAACCCCTAGGCGTTGGATATGTCCCGCATCGACGGAAAACCGTACGTTTTCCTCGTCCTGTGAAACCTCCTCACGACTTAAGCTTTCAACCAATCGCCAGTCAGGAGTCTCCTTCTGAAGCTCCTCCTCGATTAGTTCTCTCGCAGTTGGCTTGCTCATATAAGTCTTCTCTAGTCAAAATGGACCTGTCGGGGTCTAAAGCGTTCATATAATACACTTATGCGGTTATTCGTTCAAAAGCCAAGGGCTGGGCTGGTCGTTTTTGACGGGGGTGATTTAATTTTTATATCGAAAATCACTAATTATACGATTTGATTTATTAATTGCATATTTAACGGTAATATTGATTGCCGGACCTCATGATGTCATCAAATGCTGTGTCTACAGTAATGCAACAGGAACGACAGGCTTCATTTATCATAGGAAGTGACTGTTAAGGCGCGCTGTTGTTATTGGCGGAACAGTCGGATCCTTGGTTAGGATTTTTCTCTTTCCCGACTAAAGGTCTAGCGGCCGCGGAAACAAGCACTTCCGGTTCCAGATCGAGGTTTTGGCGCAGACCGGCAATCCATTCGCGTGGGTCCCGAAATGAATCACCTCTCAGCGAATAGAGTTGCGGTGGAGAGGACCAAAGCATTGTGGTTAATAGGATTTCGCGGTCTGGAAGCCAGACCGTAGTATGAAACTTGTCGTCGGTTCCGTACTTGGTGAAGAACTGCATCCGTTGACCAAGCACGGTCATCTCCTGACCATCGTCAACCAGTGTGTTTGCTGGAACAAATGCTGAGTCTGGTTCTCCGATGTTTATTGGCGCAACCCAAGCATCGGGACCTTCGTCTGGCATACTCGACCCACATGTACACACCACAAGACTTTGACAACTGGGAAAGCCTAAATGGCATCGACAAGGTTATGTTCGACAACAAAATGTTCGCGCAGGGCACCTGGGGGCACGATTATCACCCAGAGTTACGTCCTGACGACAACACCATTGTCATGAACCCGCACAAAGGCCTGAGCAACTTCTGGTCCGGCGATGCTGCAATCCAACTGCGCCAGTATGGCATCGAAACCGTGATCATGTACGGTATGTCAGCCAACATGTGTGTTGAATCACATGCCCGCGACGCAATCGAAAACGGATTTGACGTAATGCTCGTTGCCGACGCCACTGCTGCTGCCGGGGATGCAGCACATGACGCAGCCATGACTAACTTCGAGTTTCTAGCTCATGAAGTAGTGACAACCGAGCAGGTGATGAAGCGTCTGCGCGAGGCCAAAGCTGGCGAGTAACTCGCCGCAAACACCATGTTCATCTTGGGAGTGTCATCACCTGGCACTCCCAAGATTTCCAAGCCCAAGTCAGAATACAGTCATTGCCGCAAACATTACATCGATAACCCCTGCCAAAAATGGAGGATTACCTATCTGCCTCAAAAGAGGCCGAGCAGATTGATGATTGGGATTCTAGTAATGAAATTCGCGCGCACCAAAGTGACCCGTGAACTAGTCAAGTTGGGCTTGAAAACATTTGAAGCCGAAAATAGAGAACAGTGTGTATTCCAATTGGTCCCGCTGGATGTTTTTGTTGAACGATCAGTCAGCGATTCTCTTTTTTTGGCCGACGCCTTCAGCCTCAAGGAAATCGACGTGGAAACGCTCCTCCCTTTAATCACAATCTACCAATTTAAAGGAGTAATTCTAATTCAAACAATGAGAACATCTCCATTTGGCCCACTATTTCAAGAACTTTAATTCAACTTAATCTGGTAAGGCTGATAGCGTGAAGTCAACGTAGCATGGGGCAATCAAGAACCCAGCTCAAAAATGGACGTCATTGAACAATTTAAAAGTGTGCGTGTCAACATTAAGGATTAAAAAACAACACCATAGGACCAATTTCCTGTTGACCAACCTCTATTGAAAATATTATAAAATTCATATTGGATACTGGTCAGTATCTGAATGTGGCGAAATGGCTCCACTCCCCCAGTACACTGGGGGTAGACCAGAACGTATAATTGCCGCTATTTGACAATTGTACGATCACCCCGCTTTAGTGGGGATACCCAGAAGGCTCCGTGCTAACACACGGAGCCTTTCTGATTTACTTCTAACTGCGCACGAATGCCTCAACAAAAAGATAAAGAGCCTAACTAATGGCATCGGTACTTTAAACTACTGCGCAACCCGCCATTACTTCGGTAATCCCCCCATTTTTAATGGGGTCCAGCCGTAGAATTCACGCGGCCATTTTTAGTTTCATGGCGGGTGTGATGCCGCCAATGCCCATGTTGGGTCGCTCGTTGTTGTAAGTCCATAGCCATTCAGTTGCCTGATCTTGTGCCTCCTCAATCGTTTCGAAGATGTATTGCCCCAGCCATTCGCCGCGAACCGTGCGGTTGTAGCGCTCTATATAGGCGTTTTTCTGTGGCTTGCCTGGCTGGATGTATTCAAGCCGCACGTTGCGCTTCTCGGCCCATTCCATGAGCTTTCCGCTGACATATTCGGGGCCATTATCGACCCGTATCGCCTGCGGTTTGCCGCGCCATTCGATAATTTGGTTTAGGCTGCGCACGACCCGTTCAGCAGGCAACGAGAAGTCGACCTCGATGGCCAAACCTTCGCGATTGAAATCATCCAGCACATTCAAGGTCCGGATCGACCGCCCATCTGCAAGCTGATCTGCCATGAAATCCATCGACCAGGTCTCATTGGGTCGATCAGGCACCGCCAGCGGCTCCGGCTTGTCCCGCTTCAGCCGTTTCTTGGGCTTGATCCGAAGGTTCAGCTCCAGCTCGCAATAGATCCGGTAGACCCGTTTGTGGTTCCAGCCATAGCCCTGCACGTTGCGCAGATACAAAAAGCACAGGCCAAAGCCCCAGCTCCGCTTGTTCGCCGTCAGACGTTCCAACCAATCAGCAATCTCCTCGTTCTCGTCACTCAGAACCGGGCTGTAGCGATAGCACGTCTCACTGATCTGAAACGCACGGCAGGCCAGCGCAATGCTGACCCCGTGTCGTGCAACCGCGTTCATGGCCATCTCTCGCCTCAGAGACGGCCTTAACGCTTTTTTCCAAGCGCCTCTTTCAACAGATCGTTCTGCATGCTCATCTCAGCATACATCTTCTTCAGGCGGCGGTTTTACTCGGCCATGTCCTTCATCTCAGCGATCAAGGACGCGTCCATGCCGCCAAACTTAGCTCGCCATTTGTAGAAGCTCGCGCTGCTCATTCCGTGTTCGCGGCACAGTTCAGACACCGGGACACCACCGTTTGCCTGCTTCAAGATGCCCATGATCTGTGCATCGCTATATCGTGTTGTCTTCATCAAAAATCTCCTCAGATATCCTACCGAGAAAATTCTACTTTTGAACTCCACTAATTTTAGGGGGATTACCCGCTTTAAGAAAATTACGTAATAATTGGGATACATTATGGATAATGCTTGCCTGTTCCGCATTTTTGAGATGCCTTTTGTGCCAACGTGAAAGCCATCCAATCTCCTCAGATGCGATATTCCATGTAGAACGTACCTGAACTTCTACTTCTGACCCTCAGTTGTTCGGACTATCGAGGCCAGTGAGCTGCAATGCGGCCATACTAGGCGGCTTTACCAATACCGGGACTGCTTGAGGAGGGCACCAGACGACTTACCCAAGCCTGGCGCAGAGCCGGATCGTCAAATTCTTTAACATCAGATTAACTGAGCTCTGGGAAATATGTCGCATAACAATTATCAGGCGAAGATCTTTGAAAATAACAATAAAAAAAATGGAAGAATATCAAGTTTACTTGGCTAAGGCGATTGCGAGCCGATCCGACGGTAGCTTGTATGTGCCACTATTCGAGAGGATAGAGTCAGAACTGACAGCTTTAAAAGCCGAAACAGATACAATGGCGCGTATCCGGAGACTTGCAAACGCCTAAAATATGCCCGCAGCTGGGGCGAGAATTTCCACCTGACTGACTATTTCACTTAGACAATTCATTGAGGCCGCTTTCAGATTTTTGAGGCGGCCATCTTCTTGAGGCGTATGCTTGGCGCCGCTCTAACTCAGTCACGAACAATGTGGTCCAACAGAACAAGACAGAATGAACTCGTGCTGGCTATTTATGCCTCACAAGCCAAATCGAACGAAGAAAACTCCTATTCAAAAACACTTGCACAGTAGCGCCAGCGCAACACGGGCAAGCCCCGAAATGTGATACAAAATGTGATACAGTCACCTCCCTCAGGAAGTGCCTATCAACATAAGTATTCATAGTAATCAATATATTACGTGCATTATCCGTGTGGATAATGGTGCCCAGGGGCGGAATCGAACCACCGACACGAGGATTTTCAATCCACTGCTCTACCCCTGAGCTACCCGGGCACGGGAAGGCTGTTCGCCTTGGGTGTGGGCGTTCTATGACGTGGGCGCGACGGTGTCCAGAGGCTTTTTCGAAGAAATAAATTAATGTTTGATCGGCGGGTTTCTTTCGATTTGATCTAGTGCATTTTCAATGTCTTCGGGGTCCTGACTGGGCACCGCATATGCCTCGTTAAGCCACTTCCCCAGATCAATGTCAGCACAGCGTTTACTGCAAAACGGACGGTAAGAGGCAATCGTCTTACCGTCGCAAATTGGACAGCTCATCCCAGCACCTCGTTCAGAATCCCCGTCACGGCCACCCGACCGCGCTTGCGCTGAAGCTCATAGTGGCCCAGCGGCGTCCAGCCGACCAGCAATGTTTCTTCACCGTCAGACCGGAAGGCCGCGCGCAGAGATGTTTCAAAAGCACGGCGGTCCTTTTTGGGCATCGGCGCCAGGTCCAGTACGATTTGCCCTCCCAGGCCCCGCACACGCAATGCCCGTGGCAGAGCTTTGGCACAGGCCATGTTTGCCTTGACCCCAGCCGCCAGCGAGACGTCAGATCCGGTGTTCACATCTACGGCAACCAGAGCACGCGTTGGTTCAATGTATAAAAATGCACCGCCGGACAACGGCACATGAATGCCCCTTACCGCCTCCAGTGCGTCCAAAACACCATGATGCTCAAAGCTACCGACTTCGCGCTCGACATCTGCCGATTCTGACCAATCCCGCCAGGCCAGCAGATGCGGAGTGTCGCCCTCGGTCAAAGCCTGGGGCTCGCTGCCGTCATCTGACATGACTGCGGCGGCCATATCGGCCATTGCAGCGATATCCTCGGCAATGGCATCAGCCTCAGCCCCGTCGCAGGCCGAGCGAAGAATCAGCCCATGGGCGCTGTCACCCATAACCTCATGTGCAATTTCCAGCAGCCGGTCCCGCTCACCCTCGTCACGGATCGAACGCGAGATGTTCAGACCCGGTGCTTCGGGCGTGACAATCGCATAGCGGCTTTTAAACAGGATTTTCTGGGTGACAGGTATTGCCTTGCCATCTTCGGCGTAACCGGTGACCTGAACCAGCAGCATCTGCCCTGGTGCCAGCCCTTTGACCTGTCGCAGAAACGCGGGACCATCCGGAGTACTCAGGAACATGCCGCCCTGCCCCTTGACCGGGCGGTCGGCACGGGCCCGGTAGATCGTACCAGGTGATGGCAGGTCGCTTTCGATCAGAAAGTCGTCCAGCTTACCATCCACCATCAGTGCCGCAGCTTCGCGGTCGCCAAGGTGGTCGAGGATGATCGTGCGGCCCTTCATTCGGCTGCCTCCTTATGCAGGGGATAACCCGCTGCGAGTAACATGTTTGCGGTTTCGGCCAGTGGCAGGCCAACAATGCCGGTATACGAGCCACTGATCCAAGGGATCAGAGCCCCTGCCGGGCCCTGAATACCATAGCCTCCGGCCTTGCCCTGCCAGTCATTACTGGCAAGATATGCGTTTAATTCGGGATCTGACAGGCGTTTCATCCGGACCTGCGACACCACATCCCGCGCCCAGATCTTGTCTCCTCGCCGTAGCGCGATTGCCGTGATCACCCGATGGCGGCGACCAGAGAGGGCCAGCAAAAATTCGGCCGCTTCACCTGCATTTTCTGGCTTGCCCAAAATGCGGCGCCCCAGCGCCACAGTCGTATCAGCACAGAGCACCAGATCGTTATCCCCGGCCTCTACAGCCCGGACTTTTTCACGTGCAATCCGGTTGCAGTAGTCCCGTGGCAATTCTGCTTTTTGTGGGGTCTCATCAATATCAGGTGCACGCACATCATCCGGGGCGACCCCCAGCTGTGCCAACAGTTCCAGCCGCCTTGGGCTGCCTGATCCCAGAATGAATGCCATCACCGGCCCTCTTATCCAAATCGGGCTTGCTCCAATGGGATCAGCCCATGCCAAAAACCACCTTACAAGGCAGCCGTCTTATCGATGTCCAACGGACCCCCGCCGGAGCATCGCAAAGCCGAATAACAAAAGCCCGGCGACTGGGCCGGGCTTTGGTCGTCAATCAGGATCTCGCTTACTTAAAGCGATAATTGATCCGTCCCTTGGTCAGGTCATAAGGTGTCATTTCCACCTGGACCTTATCGCCAGCGAGAACACGGATGCGGTTCTTGCGCATCTTGCCTGCAGTATGTGCGATGATCTCATGGCCGTTTTCCAGCTCGACCCGAAACGTCGCATTGGGCAGGAGTTCCTTTACGACACCGGGAAATTCGAGCGTATCTTCCTTGGCCATGTTGTCTCCATTTTTGGTTACCCCCGCTCAGATGCGGGACGTGCGCTTAAATGAGGGCTTTTGGGTAGGTTTTCAAGGGCACAATCACTTCAGTTGGCTAATTGTGACCGATTTCACCCGATCCTCCTGCTCGTCCCAATGGCTACGGTGCAAAACATCCCCGTCAGCCCGCACCCGTGCAATGTCCGCAAGATCAACTTCGGCCACTGTCCACCCCGGCGTGTTCAGCCTGCCCTCGGCCAGAACACCTGTCCCCGGAAACCCAGAATCAGGTGGCCCAAAGATACCGCCCATCCCCACATTCATGTCCACCGCACCCGACCATTTTGCCGGCCCAACAAGCGAGGCCATGGCAGTCACGCATTGCCCTTCCAAGGCCCGCGCCATGGCTCCGATACGTACACGCCAGTATCCCGCCAAAGCCGCGGTGCAAGATGGGACCAAGATAATATCCGCCGCTTTCAGGGCACGGCCCAGCAATGGAAATTCACTGTCATAACAGGTGAGAACACCAATTTTACCAAGTGCTGTTTCAAACAGTTTCAACGGCCCACCTGGGATCACATCCCAATTGTCGCGCTCTGACCGGGTCATGATCTGTTTATCCTGATGATCACGCCCCCCGGTCGCGGTGTAGAACTCAGCCCGGTTCACCGGCCTTGAGTACCCACAGTGGACAGGCGCCGAGGCCCCAAGGATATGAACCCTGTGCTCTATCGCCAGCCGCATGTGCACCGCGGCTGCCGCCTTCATCCGGTCCGAAACTGCATGGATGGACCGTTCAAGATCTGCCGCCACCGCAGCTCCATCCAAAGCCGCCAACTCCATCGCACCATATTCAGGAAACACCAGCAAATCCGCCCCCTGCCCGGCTGCATCTGCAACCCAGGACGCGATTTTGTCCTCGTATTGTGCCCAACTGTCGATCCAGTCTAGCGGATACGCTGCAGTGGCAATTTTCATAAGCATCCCTTTAGGGGCCTATCCATCGCTGCTGCGACACTGGAAAGCCCTCTGCTATAGGTCAAAAAAGCGAGGTCCGTTCTAAGGAGGTCACCTCGGAGCCCCCCAACGGTCGGTCAATTGCTGGATGATCTGGTCACGGGACTGGCGATAACTGTCCAACTTGGCAGAGCGACTTTCGCCCAATCCGGTTGGATCCATAATCGGCCAGTACTCCACATCCAAATGAAAGAACCGGGTCAACTCCAGCGCCCGGCGCTGGCTGGCTGGTGACAGTGCGATCACCAAATCGAACGAGGATAGATCATCGCCCCAGCGCTCCATCTCATCAAACGACCGGGAGCGATGGCGAGACAACTCGACATCGATTTCCTGACACACCGAAATAGAAAATCCATCAATTTCCATGTCAGTCTTGACCCCAGCTGACTGAACATAGGTTCCCGTGCCATAGAATTTCTTCATGATGCCTTCGGCCATCGGCGAGCGCACAGAATTGTGGTCACAACAAAACAAAACCGATTGCGGCAGTTCGCTCAACCCATCAGCCTCCGAAATGCAGCACGCAGATCAACGTGAACAGGCGTCGGGCCGTGTCGGTGTCGATATCAGCTTTCCCCTCCAACCGCTCTTGCAATACGCGGCTACCCTCATTGTGGATGCCCCGGCGCGCCATATCGATGGTTTCAATTTGGCTGGGCGGCAGCGTTTTTACAGCAGTAAAGTAGCTTTCGCAGATCTGGTAGTAATCTTTGACCACCTGCCGGAACGGTGACAGTGACAAGTGGAATTCCGCC
This sequence comes from Parasedimentitalea marina, assembly GCF_004006175.1. Classification (GTDB taxonomy): domain Bacteria; phylum Pseudomonadota; class Alphaproteobacteria; order Rhodobacterales; family Rhodobacteraceae; genus Parasedimentitalea; species Parasedimentitalea marina. The sequence goes on along the minus strand of NZ_CP033219.1, from coordinate 557,609 downwards.
GCCTTGTCGCCCCCTTCGGTCCCGACGTCAAACACCAACCGTTTATCACGGATTGCCAACCCCAGATGATACGGCCCCTGTGGAACAGCCCGATCCTCCCGAGGAGGTAACTGGAACGAGTTCTCCTCAATGAGATCAAAAATCGCCACCCGGCGCTCCTGCTCGATCTCAGGTGTCGGCGGCGGCAGGTTATGGTCGTCCAATTCGATTTGGCTAATGCGGTTCATTGTCTTTGATCTCACTGAACGTAGGCGTTTGCCCAGAGGTATCGTAACCCGCAGGTTAGGGCAATGCATGGCTTTGAAAGCGATCGCTCAACCGTTTAAGGCCGACTTGCGGCAATCTATCATCAAAAACGATTTTGAGCCTCCGGCGGGGATATTTTCGGCCAGATGAAGTAACGGATCTTTAACCTTCTAAGCCGAGCCTGTTTGGGCGGTACAGGCGGGGACGCCGATGGCCGCGCCAGGTGAAGCTTCCCGGCCTGCTCGGGAAGCGGATCCCCGCTTCATCTGGCCATAAATATCCCAGGGTGAATTGGCCGCAGGCCAAGAGGGGCAGAGCCCCTGTTTTTTTATGTTCAGCTCTACTCGTTCAACGTATCAAGCCTGGCACGTACGGATAATCCATGCGCCTGTAAACTTTCACTGTTTGCTAGTGTTTCGGCTGCTGGACCAATGGCTTGCAACGCTGCTGGGGTCATTTGGCTAAGTGTCGTGCGTTTAAGAAAATCCATGACCGACAACCCGGACGAAAACCGGGCTGAACGAGCGGTAGGAAGCACGTGATTTGGGCCACCTACGTAATCGCCAATCGCCTCAGGCGTATACTGACCCAGGAAAATGGCGCCTGCGTGGACTGTTTTCAGGCTTAATGCGTCTGGATCGGCGACGCATAGTTCCAGATGCTCTGGAGCTATGCGGTTGGACAGTTCCGCGGCCTGGTCAAAGTCCGTGACGGTAATCACGGCTCCGTAATCGCGCCAGCTTGGTCCTGCAATTGCGCGCCGCTCTAGGGTTTCCAGCCGAGCGTCCACCGCGTCCGCCACTGCGCGACCAAATTCAACGTCATCCGTAATCAGGATCGATTGGGCATTTTCATCGTGTTCGGCCTGGCTCAACAAATCCAGTGCAATCCAATCCGGGTTGTTATCTTTGTCAGCAATCACCAGAATTTCCGATGGCCCGGCAATCATGTCGATCCCCACCTTACCAAACACCCGACGCTTGGCAGCGGCAACAAAGGCATTTCCGGGACCCGTGATTTTATCAACCGGAGCAATGGACTTGGTGCCATAGGCTAGCGCAGCAATGGCCTGAGCCCCGCCGATACGGTAGATCTCGTCCACGCCTGCGATCCGAGCCGCCAGTAGAACCAGCGGGTTAACCTTGCCATCGGGCGTAGGCACCGTAATCGCCAACCGCTGCACACCGGCAACTTTGGCCGGTATGGCATTCATCAACACCGAGGATGGATAGGTGGCCAGTCCACCGGGCACATAAAGTCCCGCCGCAGACACCGCAGTCCAACGCCAGCCTAGGGTTGCCCCCGTCTTGTCTGTCCAGCTGTCGTCACTCGGCATCTGTCGGACGTGGTAGTCACGGATACGCTCGGCTGCCAATTCCAGTGCCAAGCGGTCAGTTTCACCGACCTCGGCAATTGCCGCGTCAATCTCGTCGCTTGAAAAGGCGAGCTGATCCGATGTCAGATCAAGGCGGTCGAACTTTGCAGTCAGCTCCAGCACCGCTGTGTCGCCACGACTGCGCACATCTGCAATGATATCCGCGACCACGGCATCAACGTCCGGGCTATCCTCGCGCTTGGCCCCCAGCAGCGCGGCAAACGCCAGCTCAAAATCATCAGCGGTCGTATCCAGAAACTGCGGCATCGGGCTCTCCTTTTGGCGCTAAATAGCTTTGCCCGTGCGCAGGCTCAAGCGAATTGGTCCAATTAATCGCCGTGTCCCGGCACCTTGCCCGATGGTGCCTGATATGGCCGGGTGACATCACGCAATGAAACCTCAAGCGCCTCAACCGACAATCGCAAAACACCGTCGCCTGCAAGGGTCAGCAACACATGGCCAGTGCCATCTTCGCCCGACTCAAAGCTGACCTCTAGTAGCGACAAAATCACATCCCGGTCACTGCGGTCGATTCCCTGCGAGGCCACAGACAGCACATTGTCGATGACCAGTAGCGATTGCACCCGTTCATAGGCCCGCCCCCGCGCCGTGGCGGTATCGCTGTCTTCCCAGCGAAACCGGTTCAGCAGCAAGGCAAAGCGATATTGCTTTGCCTGCCACTTCATTTCGGTCACTGGAAAAACCGCGTCCTGCGTCAGGGACGAGATAATTTGCAGATCTTCACCCGACAATGCGCCAAGGTTCAACGGCGCCTCGTTGCCCTCTTCAAATGTTGCGTCAGCCATTACTGCCCCTTAATCCGTTCAATTTTGGCGCCAACAGCTGACAGTTTGCCCACCACGTGCTCATAACCGCGATCCAGGTGATAGACCCGACTCACCACAGTTTCGCCTTCGGCGGCAAGGCCTGCCAGAATCAGCGAGACCGAAGCACGTAGATCCGTGGCCATCACCGGTGCGCCCTTCAGCTGATCAACGCCGGTCACAGTGGCCGTTCCGCCGTGCACCTCAATCTGTGCGCCCATGCGGATCAGCTCTGGGGCATGCATAAAACGGTTTTCAAAAATCTTCTCTTCCAGAACCGAGGTGCCGTTTGCTGTGCACAAGAGCGCCATCATCTGCGCCTGCAGGTCCGTCGGAAATCCGGGGAAGGGTTCGGTTACAACGTCTACCGCAGTGATCCGGCCGTTTCGGCGCGCGACCTTCAGGCCCTTGTCGGTCTCTTCTACTGAGATCCCCGCAGCATCCAGTTTTTCACAAAACGCAGCGACCAGATCCAGCCGACCACCAAGCAATTCAACCTCTCCGCCGCAAATTGCAGGGGCGAGCATATACGTACCCAATTCGATTCGGTCGGTCACAACCGGGTGAGTCGCGCCATGCAGCCGGTCAACGCCCTGAACCGTGATGGTCGATGTGCCATCGCCATCAATCTGGGCACCCATCTTACGCAGACAATCTGCCAGATCCACAATCTCGGGCTCGCGCGCGGCGTTGTTGATCACTGTTGTGCCCTTTGCCAAAGTGGCCGCCATCAGCACATTTTCGGTCGCCCCCACCGAAACCAGCGGGAAATCGACGATACCGCCCTTCAGGCCGCCCGGCGCCTTGGCGTGCACATAACCGTCCTTGAGCTCCAGCTCAGCCCCCAGCGCCTCGAGTGCTTTGAGGTGCAGATCCACCGGCCGCGCACCAATGGCGCAGCCACCGGGCAGTGATACCACGGCATGGCCATCCCGTGCCAGCATTGGGCCCAGAACAAGTATAGAGGCCCGCATCTTGCGCACGATGTCATAGTCAGCAGTGTGATTGCTGATTGTGTGACTGGACATTGCCAGTACTTTTCCATCTTGCAAGGACGTCACTTCGGCTCCAAGCGACTGCAACAACTCGGTCATGGTTTTGATATCGCTCAGCCGTGGCGCATTTGTCAGCGTCAGCGGTTCGTCGCTTAGCAATGTCGCCGGCATCAGTGTCAAACAGGCGTTTTTAGCCCCTGCTATGGGGATTTGACCGCTCAGCTCACCGCCACCGGTTACCAAAATTGAGTCCATCTGCCGTTATCCTTCTGACTTGCCTGTCTGTTTGCCATCAGCGCTTGTGTCCGCACGTGCCCTGGCCTGCGCCTTGCGCCGTGCCATATTGACCTTCAACGCGGCCTTAAGCCGGTCTTCGCGTGCAGCGGAATTACCGTTGCTTTTGGGTGTTTTCTTATCTGCCATAAACCCTGTGTAACTTAGTGTGGAAAAACCGTCCAGATTGCCCTTGCACAGTTTTGAAATTGCCCCTAAAAGCCCCCTCACCGGCGCTGCTGTGTTGCAGAAGACAATCGTTTTCGACAGCACATTGGCTCCAACACTTAGGTAGCTGATCACTATGGGTCCTTCCAGAGCCCGCTAGTTACCAAGTGACCATCTGGAAGACAGTGCGCTGTGGTAGCTCAGTGGTAGAGCACACCCTTGGTAAGGGTGAGGTCGGGAGTTCAATCCTCCCTCACAGCACCATCCATCCCCGATTAGGCTGAAATTTGCCATTCTGGCAAAAGTGATCGGTGACACAGGTCAATGGAATACGTGATTCTTACGAAACATGGTGACTGTTTCGCAGTTCCCTATGACGGAGCCCGGCTCCAAACGCTCCGCAGAGTCCTAGTGTGAATTGGCCAGAGAAGACTTCTATCCCAATTCGAAAGTTTCCGTAGAATCCGAATTTGTATAGGGGCCGCCTACCCTCACAGAGAGACACTTCCAAGCATCTTGGGATCTCCGGATGCGCTTCTGCCGTGCAACAGCAGAATTGAGGTCGCGAATCTGACTTAGGTTACAGACAATTCATCAACACGTAGAGACGTGACACCACAGGCGAAAATGAGCCTCCAGACCGAGCTTTGAACGCTTTTAGGACCACCATTTAGCAGCCGCGTTAAAGCCGCCAAACGCTTGTCTTGGGCCGCCGTGCTAAACAGGTGAAAAAAGAACTGCTTTTTTTCCATCACCCTCTTGCGCGCACCGGCAAGTAACATTAGACAGCCGCTCACTGATGGGGTGTGGCCAAGTGGTAAGGCAACAGTTTTTGGTACTGAAGATCGTAGGTTCGAATCCTACCACCCCAGCCAGTACTTTCTAACATGATGTAGCAGACCGATTGCTCGACCTCAGTGGCTCAGAATGCCCCTATTTATGCCCCTGCGGTTTGGTGGTGCAATTCGGCTGTTACAGGGCCTCTTAGTGGAGCGCTGGTGGTGATACCCACGTGAAGCATTCAGGCAGTGAGTGGGGTATCTAGTGGCGCGGAAGGGGCTGGACTAGTGGGCTGAGGTTCCTGTCTACACTTGTAAGGGCATTTCCGTTTTGGGCTGCTGATGCTGTAGTGTTTTAGACAAGTATGACTGTTTTCGTAATCAGCGAGGGAAAATGGAGCGTCGCCTCACAGCAATTCTTACCATAGACGTTGTCGGCTACAGCGGTCTGATGGCGAAGGACGAAGCGGACACCTATGTTAGGTTGCGGGCTGAACGAAATAACTTCCTCGAGCCTACTGTTGCCACACACAACGGGCACATTATTAAGCTGATGGGCGATGGTGCCCTTATCGAATTTCCCAGCGTGGTCGATGCCGTTTCCTGTGCCATTACAATTCAGGAGAGCGTCGCGAAACGTCAGGTCGATGTTCCGCCCGATCAACGAATTCTGTTTCGCATCGGCGTCAATGTTGGTGATGTGATCGTAGAGGAGGGAGACATTTATGGCGACGGAGTAAATGTCGCCGCCCGGCTCGAGGCGCTGGCACACCCCGGGGGCATCTGTGTTTCGCGCGCAGTTTTCGAATACACGCGCGGAAAGGTCGATCATCCGTTCGAGGCGATGGGCGAGCATCAAGTCAAGAATATCCCCGATCCCATCGACGTCTATCGCGTGGCCATGCAGAATACAGTCGGTAAACCTCCGCGCACGCCACGGACCATGATGCGGTGGCTTACACTCGGGGGTGGTGGAATCGCTGCCATGGTGGCGGGACTTGTGCTCTGGTTTTTGCCCTGGCTTCCGACCTCTTCGCCGTTTCCCCCTCAAGAGTTTCAGGCTCCCGTGGATCGGCCTTCGCTTGTTGTACTTCCGTTCGACAACCTGAGCGCTGATGCCAGCGACGACTATTTCGCAGACGGATTGACGGACGATCTGATTACGGATCTTTCAGGCCTCTCCGGGCTTCTGGTCATTGCCCGTAACACGGCGTTCACCCTGACAGACCAACCTGTCGACATTCGCGACGTGGGACGTAAGCTTGGCGTCCGCTATGTACTAGATGGTAGTGTGCGCCGCGCCGGTGATCGTATCCGTATCAACGCCCAGCTGATTGATAGTCAAACAGGCGACAGCCTCTGGGCTGACCGGATTGAGCGCAACGCTTCAGATATTTTTGCGGTTCAAGACGAGGTAATCCGCCACATTGTCGAAACTCTTTCGGTCCGGCTCTCACTGTCTGAGCAGAAGCGTCTCGAACGCCTGCCGACCCAAAATCTCGAAGCATACGACTATTATCTACGCGCCGAACATGCAGCCCGGACAGGCTTTCGTCCACAGCTGAACGAGGCACTGGCTCTTTACACAAAGTCGACGGAACTCGATCCTGAGTTTGCTCGGGCTTTTGCCGCGACAGCGAGGACCGAGGCCTATGTCATGCGTAGCAACTACGACGATATTTTGGCATTCCCGGTTGCTCGAAAACGAGCCTATGAACACGCCAGCAAAGCACTGAAGATTGACGCAGAACTCTCGTTGACCTATTCCGTGCTTGCGGAATTACAGGTGATCGACAGTCGCTATGAGGACGCTCTAATCTCTGCTGAACGGGCTGTCGCCTTAGGACCGAACGAGGCAGAAGCTTATGCGGCACTGAACCTCGTACATACCTTTAGCGGCCGCCATGCCGACGCGGTTGCAGCCATCGAAACCGCACAAAAGCTGAACCCAAGCCTTCCCAACGGAACCCGCCTCGACGCCAGTTTGGCCTACATGCTTAATGGCCAGCCAGAGCGTGCGGTCAGCATACTCGAACAGGCTCGCGACGCGGCACCGAACGTCGATGAAATTTACACTTATCTCGTTGCGGCCTACACATTGGCAGGTCGCATAGAACTTGCTCACGCTGCAGCCGCAGAGGCAGAGCGTCTGGAAGCAAACATGTCCGTGGAACTATACCGGATGAAGTTTGGACATCTCCGCAGAGCGGAAGATTTGACGACATTTCTTGGCGCACTCGCCAAAGGTGGATTGCAAAAATGGCCATGGGGCTTCGATGCCGGAACCCGCGAGCCCCTGACCGCAGATGAAATCAGGCACGTTACATTTGGGAGCATATGGCAAGGCAATGTCGAAGGGATCGGCCCCGGTGTTACGCAGATCGGTGCAGATGGTTCATTGGCATTTCGTACAATGGCTTACATTGCAACGGGTGAAGTGACCATTTCGGGCGACATGTTGTGCGAACGTGTAGAGTCACTGTCACTCGGTCGAACCGTCTGTGGTCCGATCTACCGCAACGCCGCCTCTTTGGTCGAGGGGGAGTACATGTACACCTACGTAAACGCGACAAAAGTCTTTCATTTTTCGCCAGTCGACTGATCCTGCTTCAGTTGCTCAGTTCCTGCTCCACACGCGCTTTCACTTCAGGCCAATTGGCCTCGGCTTTTGCCAGCCATTCGTCCCTTGAAGGCCCATCAAGCTCACCAACATATTCTGCAGCGTAGACGAAATAGAGTTTGTCATCGATGATCCGCCAGGACGTTTCAGGATCAATGTTTTCTGCGGCGTGTCCGTCCAGACCAACACCAAGTGTACAGTAACCGCCATATTGTGGCGCGTACTTGCCGGGATCATCCGCGAACAAGTTTCGATGCTTTGCGTTGGCGAAATGCCACGGTGTGCCGAGCCAGTTGTAAGAGAACTCTTCCGAACCTTTCATTGCTCGACCCTCAGAAAAATACGCGACCGTGTCATACCCCTTTATTGCCACCCCGCCAAAAAGACCGGTGTTTACCGGGTCGGCCGCAAAAGCAGGGCCGCCGAATGCCACCAGCACTGCGAACCAAAATCGGAGAAAAACATACATTTTCGACCCTCCTGCTATTTGCCATATTCAACGCATTTCCTGTAATATTCTTCTGTCCCCAGCACCTCACTAGGTTGGCAGACCGCGCCGTTTTGCTTTAGCAGCCGCACCATCTCAATCCGGTTTTTTGACCATGCCCCGGTTAGCGCAGAAAATCCGTCTCTGTCTAAGATACTTATATTTACCCCACGCGCGATCAACAGCTGAGCAACATCCACTCTGTTTTCCTCTGCCGCTACGATCAAGGGTGTCGCGCCAGAAACGTTCCGGACGTCTTCAAGACCAGCTCCATTGGCTAGCAATAACGCTGCGACTTTCGCACTTCCAGCATAGGCAGCTGCATGCAAAGGTGTGAACCCGCCAGTGTTGCGCGCCATTACATTAGCGCCACGGTCAATTAGGATTTCAGCAATTTCGACATCGTCGCGCAGCGTAGCTGCTGTTAGTGGCGTTTCCTTGTTTGGGCCTAATGCGTCAACATTCTCACCAGTCGAAATAAGATGTTCGACTGACCCCTGGTCACCCATCTTTGCGGCATCATAGAGCGCACCGGCTTCAGCAAAACCGGATATCAGAGCTAGAGCAAAGGTCGATAGGCCAACGCGTAACATGAAAGGCCCTCCATTTTTACCATACCACGTATTGTAAAAATCCTACATCGATTATTCCACGACTTCGGTTAGATCTGCCCGTTCATTGCAGATTTTGGAGAATATATCTGATGTTGGAATCGTTCGAATCTTGGGTGCGCTATGGCTCTCATCTAGCCAGTATGTAGGCAGTGCATAGCGCTCAATCTAGCCAGTGCCTTAGTCCAAAACTGGGCTTGCTCAGTTCAATTGTACGACTGTAGAAGTGAATGAAGCCCTTCCGGGATGATAACGACCGCTCAGGATGATCAGACCACCTATGAACGTCTATGGGCCGGGATTGCTATGGATCTGCTATCTTGCTCATTGTCAAAGGCCTTGGTCAGGAAAGTCTCTAGTGTAGAGTGCTGGTATTACTTAGGTATCTAAGTACTAGCCCTCTACTAGAGATCCTAACCAAAGCTCCTAAGAAGAAGACCTACTAGGACCCTTACTAGCTTTCCCTAGAAGGGCATGGAAGCGGTCAATGCTCGTAGTCATCCTGAGTAATGATGCTCACAAGTGGTCTGTATATCGGGGTCAATGAGTAGGGTTAGGGATGCTGAGGCAAAAATAAGGGGATGGGGAGCCCGCCCTGACGCACTGAAAGGATGCCCGGACAGGTGTGATTGGTGGTTGTGCTGATTACATCTGAATAGAAATAAGGGCGGAGTTCGATAATCATTACTTCGCCTCAAAACCAGCTCGACGCCTCTTACCATGACTAAGCATCTCGCGTACTATAAAAACTGCAATATGAGCTCAACTTGCCATTAGCTGTAGGTCTTCAAGTGAGTCTCAAAAATGGCGCGTAAGCTCTCCGTGTCACTTGGCCCTCTAACAATTTGCACCATCTCGCCACTCGCATCAAACAACAACAGCGTGACATGCGGTACGCCATATCGTGCAGCAAACGAGCTGCCATCGGGAGTTTTGATATTCGCAACCAGAAACGTAAAGGAATCACTATCGAAGGATTTCAAAGCTTTACGGGTTTGACGTTGAAGCGTTCGACATAACGGGCATTGGGGGTCATGGACTTGAACTATTGACGGCTTGCCTTGCCCGATTTTGGTTAGGTCCGCCTCGCAAATAGAGGCTTGAACAGACTGGACTGAAAAATAACCAACCCCTGCAAGAACGGGAAGCGAAATCGCCCCATTGCGGACAATGCGCAGAAACCGTCGTCGCCCTTCGATTTTAGCTTTCTCAGCAACCGCCGCTGGGTCGATCGGCATACCGACGCGTTTTTTGCGAAGTTTTTTCGGCTGCTTTTTCATGAGTGATCGCACCTTGGGAAAGCTAAAAATAATTAGGGCAACATCGCTAACTTCTGGACAGGGCACAATTCACATTATTTTGAAACGGCTCCTGACTCGCCATTCGCTGCAATGATCACGAACAGCAACGAAGGGCCGGAAATGAGTACGCGGCCATCTCAAGGGGAAGTGATCTCTGGACCTGTCCCGCTTTCGTGCCGCCCCAAGTGCTCGTTTAAGCCACCTTCCGTTCAAAGGCGGTGGGGCTTTTCCAGCCCAATGCTGAGTGGCGGCGCCGGGGATTGTAGAACCCGTTTATGTATTCGAAGATGTCCATCTCAACCTTCCGCCTCGTTTCCCATGAATGCCACCAGAGCAATTCTGCCTTGATGGTTTTAAAGAATGTTTCGACGGCCGCTTTGTCGCTGCAATTACCCTTTCTGCTCATGGATACCTTGAAGCCGTGTTGGCGCAGGATCTTCTGATAGTCGTGTGAACAATATTGGCTGCCACGGTCGGTGTGATAAATGCAGTTTTTGGGTGGTGCGCGGAATGCGACGCTGGGTACGCCCGGTAATCTTGACTGTACCATTACTGGGCTTGTTGGCCAAGGAATGCAGCAACGTCCTTGGGGTAGTTTCTACGATAAAGCCCAGTCTGACCTTTCAGGCAGGCATAGCGAATTCGAGCAGACGACATAGCCTGTTCGTTTCTTGTTAGATTGTGAGGATGGTTCAGTCGAGGACCCGTAGGATCATCTCGAAATCAGGCTCGCCGTATTCGCCAGCCAGTGGCCCTGTGAGAGAATAACTGCCAACGCAGTCGCCGAAGACCTCGGATATTTCGAACTCATGTTCAGGAATATCGTCGAAGGCATGAATGACGACGTGCATTCCTGGGGTTAGAGTGTGTTTGTCGTGCCATGTCTGATCCATGGCTACACCCTCCGGGAGAGGATGTCGGGTAGTAGGAAGCCCCGTGTGAGGCTCAGAGGGAAGGGAAAGGGAATTGGCCTCAGAATATGGCCCAGGTGTTTGCTCTGATCTTCCGGGTCATAAACTCTACAAAAACGCGGGTCTTGGGCGGTAAATGTTGTTTATGGGCAAAGACCGCGTGAATAGGGATGCTGGAAGGGCCGTGTTGGTGATCGGGTAAGATCCGGACAAGCTGGCCACTGTCCAGTGCGATCTGAACTGTCCATGACGGCTGCATGATAATTCCGTAACCAGACAGGGCCGCCGCCATCAGCGCATCGCCATTGTTGCTGTACATCGAGCCACCGACCTTCACAGACTGAGATTGGTCCCCAAGCGTAAAACTCCAACTGTTCTTGCCGGGGTTGGAGCGAAAGCACAGGCAATTGCGTGCCGCCAGATCCGCGACCTGTTCTGGTGCTCCGTGTTGATCCAGATAGGCAGGGCTTGCGCAAGCGACAAGGGTGCTGCCTGCAAGGTTGCGAGCGACGAGTCCAGAGTCTGGCAGTGCCCCGAACCGGATTGCGATATCATAGCCGAGACTGACAAGATCCTCGACCGTGTCCTGCAGTGAAAGGCCCAGGTTGATTTCAGGGTAGAGCGATGAAAATTCAACTAGATGCGGTGCGATGTATTGACGTGCAAATCCAGCAGGCGCAGTCACCCTGAGCAGCCCAGAGGGTGTACCGCTGAGGTCCCGGACGGCGGCGCTGGCCTCGTCCAGGGCGGTCACGATCTGGCGGGCACGTTCGAAGTAGATCCTGCCTGCCTCTGTCAGTTGTAAGCTGCGGGTCGAACGCTGTAATAGGCGGGTGCCCAGGTTCTCCTCAAGCCGGCTAAGCAGGCGCGAAGCTGAGGACTGTGGCACGTTTAGTCGCGCCCCGCCTTTGGAGACGCTGTTTTCCTCAACCACGGTTACGAACAGTCGCAAAGCCAGTTCATTGTCCATTTGATGCATGCCAAATTTGGATAAATCATATCCAACCTGCCAGTCTTATTTATTTTCGGCAATCGATTACATCCTTTGAACACGAGAAACTGATCTCCGGTTTCCGAGCCAAGGATTACAGATGATGACCCACGCAGTTTTGCCGACCCTGCCGCTTCTTGATGAAAACTCTGTATTGCCTGCTGCGGCCGAGCAACTGGCCACAACCAAAAAGGCCATGGGATTTGTACCCAACATGTACGGGTACATGGCCAACCTACCCGCAGTGTTCAGCACTTATAACGCCGGATACGCGGCCTTTCGGAGTGAGGCGGGGTTTTCCTCGGTCGAACAAGAGGTGGTTTTTCTGGCGATCAGCCGCGCCAATGGCTGTGACTACTGTACTGCGGCTCATTCAATGGTGGCGGACAAGATGTCGGGCGTTCCGGCAGATGTGTTGCAGAGCCTTCGTTCAGGTACACCGATATCTGACCCTCGGTTGGATGCATTGGCGCGATTTGCCTTTGGCATGACCGAGACACGCGGCAAGGTAGATCCGTCGCTGATGGATGATTTTCTGAGTGCCGGCTTCACCCAAGAACACGTTTTGGCTGTGGTCTTGGCAATATCCGTTAAGACGCTTTCGAACTACACCAACCATTTGGCTGAGACCCCTCTGGATGCAGCGTTTAGCGACTACGCGGTCTGAATTCGTTCACAAAAAGGAAGGAGGCCTTTTATGGCTACACTTTATTCTGCTTGGTACTGCCCATTTGCACAACGAGCCTGGATAGGGTTGGCACACAAAAAGGTCTCCTTTGACTATGTAGAGACCGATCCATACGCAAAAACAGTAGACTGGATGCGTGTATCGCGCGGGACCGGACAAGTTCCTGTGTTTCAGGTGCAGGAGGAAGGTCCGGATGCGGCAGTCACGGTGCCAGACTCTCTGCGGGTGTTGGAATATATCGACGAGGCTTTTCGGGGACAGGGACCTGACCTGTTTCCCCGGTCCCCGGCAGCCCGGGCGGACACGCTGTACTGGATTGATTTCCCTGGTCGCAAGATTATCCCGTACATGTATCGCGCATTGAAGGCCCCGACGGGCAGTGCAGACGGCGCAGCCGCTCTTCAGGAGATGGAAGATGGATTGGCGGCATTCAGTACTGCGATGTCACCACAGGGGCCGTTTTTCTCCGGGTCTGACATCAATGCGGTTGATATTGCATTTGCACCGTTTGCGTCACGGATTGCTATCATCCTGTCACACTACCGTACCTATTCTGTGCCGCTGTCAGGAGATGTCTGGCAACGATACGCAAAGTGGTTGCGGGCGGTACAGCAATCTGGCCTGCTTAGCGGCACAGAGGGGGACAGAGAAACCTATGTTGAACGGCTGGTGGATTTCTACTTGCCCTATAGTAACGGCGGCGGACAGGCCGATGTTACAGTAGCAGCCTGACAGTAAGTCCCCACAACGATCGCTTGGGCGGGAATATTCGTTTTAGGCGCGGTCGATCAATCGCCTGCCTCTTTGCTTCATCAGCTCTCAATGCAAACGGGTGTTGACAGCTCACCTACCTATCGGTAGATAGAATTCATCTTGCAGCTCACGGACAGGTATGGCCATGAAAACCCACGACGTCGAAGGCTTCCCGAAACCATGAAGAACCTGCGGGATTGACGCACAAGGTTTGCGTCCCGTCCCTCCATTGTTGGCCAGACTGAAACAACCGCCTGACCTAAAAGGACAAGAGATATGGAACTCAATTCCGATTTTTCGACCCGCGTACTGGTCCATTCTGATCAGCTCGAGTGGCAAGCCTCTCCGATGAAAGGCGTCGATCGGCGGATGTTGGATCGCATAGGTGGCGAAGTAGCTCGTGCCACGACCATCGTGCGCTATGCACCCGGAAGCAAGTTTTCGGCCCATACCCATACGGGTGGTGAAGAATTCATCGTTCTTGACGGCGTATTCCAGGACGAACACGGCGACTTTCCCGAAGGCACTTATGTGCGTAATCCGCCGACCAGCGCCCATACGCCGGGTTCGGATGAAGGCTGCACCATATTTGTCAAACTGTGGCAGTTCGACATGGCGGATCGCACCCAGTTTCGCAAAACCATGGCCGAGGAACTGGCTGCTCCGGAGGATGGCATTGCCACGGCCAAACTACATGAAGATGATCGCGAAACGGTGACATACAGCCAACTTGAGGCGGGTGCGATCCTGACCTCTGGTGCGATAGGTGGGATCGAGATGCTGGTTATCGACGGCTCAGTTACGGTGGATGGCACTGTACTGGCAAAGCATGCTTGGCTGCGCCTGCCCGAAGGAAAGGCTCTTTCGGCCATTGCAGGTGCCGATGGAGCAAAAATCTGGATGAAGACCGGGCATTTGCCCTTTGCAGAGAAACCAGCCGTTTGAAGCCTGTGTGCCGAATGGCCCGTGGCGCAACTCGCCAAGGCAGGGGTGGCCTGTGTCACCCCCTGCTCCACGCGATTGGAGTGGTAGCTTCCCATGAAAGCAAGTGAGACATGAAGACAGAAACTCTGATCATCGGTGGCGGCCTGGCCGGCCTGAACCTTGCGTCACAGCTTGCCGAGCAGCAACAGGACTTCCTGCTGGTTGAGGCCCGCGACCGCTTGGGTGGCCGCATCCTGACGGAGCACGTTGGCGGAGGTGCATTTGACCTGGGGCCTGCGTGGTTCTGGCCGGGGCAACCGCGAATGGCCAAATTGGTGGACCGTCTGGGGCTTACCCGCTTTGATCAGTCCTACCAAGGAGATCTGCTTTTCGAAACCGAACAGGGCCATGTGCAGCGGGGCCAGGGATTTGCATCCATGCAGGGAGCGTATCGGCTGAAAGGCGGGCTCGGTGCACTAATTGCCAAGCTGGCCGGTGCCATCCCCGAAGGTCGATTACTACGATCCACACCGATCATTGCACTTGAGCGGCGCCCAGAGGGTATCACCGCAATCGAGGGTAACGGCCAGGCGATACTGGCACAACGCGTTGTTTTAGCTCTACCTTTGCGGATAGCCGACCAGATCGACTTCTCGCCATCGCTGCCAGCTCAGGCCCATAACGCCATGAAAAGCGTCGCCACCTGGATGGCAGGGCATGCTAAAGTAGTTGCGGTCTATGAAAAATCCTTCTGGACAGAAGCTGGCCTGTCTGGCGACGCGATGAGCCACCATGGACCGATGGTCGAAATCCACGATGCGAGTCCTGCGCAAGGCGGTCCTTATGCCTTGTTTGGCTTCATCGGTGTGCCGCCGCGGTCTCGTCTGGATGAACATGAGTTGAGACAGCGCATTCAGGCACAGTTTGTCCGTATGTTCGGGCCAGATGCGGCAGACCCGGTTGCGCTTTTGATCAAGGATTGGGCTTTTGATCCTTTGACTGCAACATCTGCGGACCAAGTGCCGCTGCAGTCCCATCCGGAGTATGGGATGCCGCATGCCTTGAGCGACGTCTGGCAAGGGGACCTTATCTTTAGTGGAACCGAAGTAGCACCCCAGTTCGGCGGATACCTCGAAGGGGCTTTGGAAGCCGCGGAGAATGCGCTCACAAGCCTGAAACACGCAACCGCTTGAGAGCCTGATATCCTGAGGTACCAAGATGTCGTGATGAGTTTTGGCGAACACGCGCAGGGGCACGCTTTGGCAATGTAGTTTTAATAGTGGGTCCCTAAGCAAAATAACAAGTTCAAGTCTGATCCGCCAAATGTTCTATCAGTGCGCGGATACGGGCCGTCAAATGTCTGCTCGGGGGATAGACGGCATAAAGCCCGATAACCCTGGCCTCCTCATCCTCAAAAAGCAACTTAAGCTGCCCAGACTTCAAAAATGGCTGTACTGTATAATAAGGGATACGCCCAATCCCAAGCCCGTCCGCAGCCATATTTGCAACGGCCAACGGTGAATTGGCGCGAAAGTTGCCAGACACCGGAACCGACCCAACACCATTGGGGGTTTTGAAATCCCAACTGTCACCATACCCGGAAATCGTCCGAAGAAGGCAATTGTGGGTGGTCAGTGCGGCTGGGTTCTTTGGCTCGCCATGTTCTCTCAGGTAGTCGGGGGAGGCGCAGCAGACAATTCTCATGTCCATCAACTTGCGTGCGACAAGGCTGGAATCCTTCAGAATTCCAAAACGAACGGCAAGGTCAAAACCTTCTTCAATGATAGATACATGATGGTCAGATAGGTGTAGTTCGATGGAGACCTTTGGGTGGGCCGCCTGAAAGGGTTTCAACATCCGGACCAGATGTGACGATCCGAACCCCGTAGGTGCGGTGATCCGGATACGCCCCGCCAACTCTGACTGCCTGTCGTGAACCAGTCCTTCGAGCTCATCAAACTGCTCCAACAGGGGTAGGCAACGGTCATAATAAGACCGGCCTGTCTCGGTCAGTGCTACGCTACGGGTGGTTCGATTGAACAGCTGCGCACCAAGCCGTTCCTCAAGCTGCCCCACATATTTGCTGGCCAGTTTGGTGCTGATCCCAACCCTTTTGGCACCGTCGGTAAAAGACTGATGTGCCGCGACAGCAGCAAAGGTACGCATGCCCTGGATCGTGTCCATTATGTTCAATCCATTCATAATATTTGAACAAATAGGTACATTATCGCCGGTGACAGCTCAAGCTATTCTTAAGGCATCGCCGGGGACTGACCCTGGCACCGTCAAAGGAAAACACACATGTCTAACGCCATCCGCATTCACGGCTTCCCACTTTCCGGCCACTCACACCGTGTTGAACTGTTCGCCAGCCTTGCAGGTATCAACCACGAGGTCCTGACCGTTGACCTTGCAAACGGTGCCCACAAGAAGGACGATTTCCTTGCCAAGAACCCCTTTGGTCAGGTGCCCGTGATCGAGGACGGTGAGACCGTGATCAGCGACAGCAATGCGATTTTGGTTTATCTGGCCCGGAAGTATGCGCCATCGTACATCCCAACTGATCCAGCTGAAGAGGCCGCTGTGCAAAAATTTCTAACGCTGGCGGCTGGTGAATTGGCCTTTGGCCCCGCCGCGGCCCGTTTGATCAACGTCTTTAAGGCGCCCTTGGATGTGGACTTTACCCACGCTACAGCAGCCAAGGTTTTGGGGAAAATCGAGGCGCATTTGGAAGGCCGCGATTATCTTGTCGGTGATACCCCCACAATCGCTGATGTTGCGATCTATAGCTACACAGCGCATGCTCCCGAAGGAGACGTTTCGCTGGAGCCTTATCCGAATGTGCGCCGCCTGCTGACCAACATCGAGGCGCTTGATGGCTTTGTTCCAATGCAGGTAACACCCGTTGGTTTGCGCGCAGACACTGCCGCCTGAGCCATTTGCCCAACCGTTCCATAAAGGTTGGGCAAACCATTTCTTTGATTTTTTAAATGAGGTTCGCCATGGCCGATCAAGCTCTACTCCAGCAATCGCCCTTTCACTCAGGCGAACAAGACGCCCAAGCCCGTGTCGGCAAGCGCGATGCGATGGAGGCCTTTGGCAAAATCGCAATCCGCCCTTTTATGCCGGACCAACACCGTGCGTTTTTTGAGAAAATTCCCTTTGTCGTTCTCGGGAGTGTCGATGAAGGCGGTTGGCCTTGGGCCTCTATCGTGACAGGGGGAAATGACTTTATTACCTCCCCAAGCGATACCCGCCTTGACCTTGCTGCTATGCCAGTGGCCGAGGATCCGCTGCTGGGGTCCATAAAAAACGGTGCACCAATTGGCATGTTGGGTATTGAGATCCCCACGCGCCGCCGCAACCGAATGAACGCCAATGTGATCGCCACAAGCGAGACTGGGTTTTCTCTGGGTGTGGCGCAATCTTTTGGAAATTGCCCACAATACATTCAAACACGTGACATTGAATTCATTCGCGACCCCGCTGCTAAGATCGACCGCCCCGCCGCTGATCGGTTTACAACGCTTGATAGTGAGGCCACTGCCTTTATCGAACGTTCTGATACGTTTTTTGTGACCAGCTTCATCAACCCGGACAATGGGCTGGTCGCCGAAGGCGTTGATGTCTCTCACCGTGGCGGACGGTCTGGGTTTGTGAAAGTTGATGGTAACACGCTGACCATCCCTGACTATTCCGGCAACAACTTCTTCAATACAATTGGCAACTTCTTGGTGAACCCCAAAGCCGGTCTCATTTTCCCGGATTTTGAAACCGGCGATGTACTAATGCTTACCGGTACTGTTGAAATGCTGTGGGAAGATCACCCTGAAGTCACCGCTTTCAAAGGCGCCGAGCGTGGCTGGCGCTTTACCCTCGACCATGGATTACGCGTTCATGATGCGTTGCCATTTCGAGCAGAGTTTGGCGAATGGTCTCCTAATTCCTTGATGGCCGACGATTGGGCCACATCCATTGCGCGCCAAGAGGTCGAAGAGCAGCGTAACACTTGGCGGACATTGCGTGTGACCAAAATCGTAGACGAAAGCAGCGTTATCCGCTCATTCTATTTTGAACCCACCGACAGCAATCCCTTGTTTTCGTTCGAAGCTGGGCAATTTCTGACCGTCAGGGTCACTCCTGAGGGAAATGGGCCGCAGGTCCGCACCTACACGCTTTCCTCCGCTCCCGGCGATCCGACCTACCGAATTTCCGTAAAGCGCGAGCCGGGTGGTATCGTCTCAAACCACCTTCACGATAGCCTCAATGTCGGCGACACGATCGAGGCCAAAGCCCCCAAAGGTTCGTTTTTCATAGACGCGCTCGAAAAACGTCCCGCCGTGCTGATCGCTGGCGGAGTTGGGATAACCCCAATAATGGCAATGACACGCCATGTGCTCAACGAAACTGTCCGTAAGCGATTCACGCGGCCACTTACTGTTTTTCACGCCGCACATGCCACGGATCAAAGGGCTTTCACCGAAGCATTCCGCGCTGCAAAAACTGATACCGGCGGAAAAATTCGCTATATTTCGGTGATTGGAAACCCTGCAGGCCACGAAACCTTGGGCACAGATTTCGATGCAACCGGCCATATCAATGCCGATATCTTTCGCCAGCATTTGGCTCTGGATGACTATGACTTCTACCTTTGTGGCCCACCGCCCTTTATGCAGGGAGTATACGATAGCCTGCGCGGGCTTGGCGTTCGCGACGCGCGCATTTATGCAGAAGCGTTTGGCCCTGCCGCTCTGGCCCGGACAGCCGACGAAGGCACGGCCCCTGATGCTCTCGAACCAGAGGCTGAACTGGCAGTTGTCAAATTTGAGGCATCAGGCTTTGAGCAGAATTGGGAAAAAGGTGATGGTACCTTGCTTGAAACAGCTGAGGCACACGGGCTGACTCCTGATTTTTCCTGCCGCGCAGGGTCCTGCGGGAGTTGCGCAGTCAAAAAACTGTCAGGCGAGGTAGCCTATCGCACCCCACCAACCGCAGATGTTGCAGAGGGCGAGGTTCTAATCTGTTGTTCTGTTCCAGCAGAGGGCAGCACCAGCCTTGTTCTTGACCTGTGATACAATCGTAAAATGGATCGCCTTTTACGGCCAACAAAGGAGCCTCGGCGCACTTCAACTGGTGATCCGGAGTCAAGTTACATAACCAGAGATCAATTCTTCTTGCCTGCGCCGTAAAAAGGTTTTTGACGGCGCAGGCAAGAATGACAGTTCAGCAGCCAATCAGATCAAAAGCTCACGATAACCTTTCCCAGTTGTGTGTTGGACTCCATGTGCTGGAAGGCCTCAACGCTCTGATCGAAGGTAAACAACTTATCATCTGCGACGGGAGCAATCTGGCCTGATTTGAACAATGGCAAGTAATAGTCGACAGCTGCGCGCAGTCTGGTTAGATCGACCAATAGCTCATAAACCATGTAGCACCCAATAGTTGCACCGCTGTGCATCAGTGCAAACACTGGCAGAGGTGTCTCGGCAGCATCAAGTACCCCATAGACGTTGATCTCTGCGCCCTGCTTCAAGCCGCCAATGATCTTTTCGAGTTGTGGCCCGCCGACCGGGTCAAAAACAAAATCAGCGCCTTCACCAGTGATTTCTAACAAGCGCGCGGAGATATCCTCGTCCTCGGAAATGATAACAGCGTCATAGCCTGCCGCCTCAAGCGCGGCTTTTTTGGCGACGGTTCGGGTAATACCAATCGTTTTAGCCCCAAGGTGATGCGACAGGCTATTTGCTGCAAGCGAGACACTGCTGCTGGCCGCTGGAAGCACGATCCAGCGCCCGGGTGCAGCAAGCCCCTTTTCGACGAAATGATGGTAGATGGTCAAAAACGGCACCCATGCGGTTGCAGCCTTCCTATCGGTCAGCCCCTCAGGTGCAAGTAGCAGCTTTTCCTGTGGCACGTTGTTATAGTCGGCGGCATAGCCATGCGTGCTCTCGTTGTCCGGCGGCAACAGATTGACCCGCTGACCAATGACATACTCGGTGACATCAGCGCCAATGGCGTCAACTTCGCCCACGCCTTCGGTCCCGATCCGAGAAGGGAATCTGGCCTCGAACACATACGTGCCGCTGCGAAACAGCGCATTGGATCGGTTTAGCGCCAGCGCCTTCATTCGCACCCGAACCTCTCCAGCAGCGGGTTCTGCAATGTCGATGGTCGCCTTGTCCAGCACTTCGGGGCCGCCGTATTCGGTGAATTCCAACAGACGCGTGGTGGTTGGGGCCGTTGAAACAAGGGGATATTGGATTGTCATGAGTGTCATCCTTTAGGAGAGGTTGGATCACCGGCTGTCATTGACTAGCGATCCAACTGCGAAATGTTTTTGGGAATTTGCTGGTACTACGCGGCCTTGTGCAGCCCGCCGAGGCCAACAACGGCATCGACAAAGCCCTGAAACTGCTTTTCGGGCGCAAAGGGGGCTGGATTGTCGAACCCGCGCTGAACGGCAGGGCGGGCTGCAACGCGATCCCACCAGTTATTCAGGTTTGCATTGGCCGCCAGCGGCAGGTCGCTACAGGCTGGATGAAGTCCGCAAAGACGGATCCATGGTGCCACCGCCATGTCAGCGATGGTAAACTCATCCCCTGCCAAGTAGTCCTGACCCTCAAGTCGTGTATTGAGCACGCCCATAAGACGGCTGACCTCGGTGAAGTATCGGCCTGTGACGTCCGGAAATTTGTTGCCCCAGGCTGCGGCAAAAACCAGATATTGCCCAAACATGGGCCCTACCGAGGCCATCTGAAACATCAAAGCTTCGATTGTAGCGGTGCGTTGTTTTGGATCAGAAGGAAGGAACTTACCGGTTTTTTCCGCAAGGTGGATAAGGATCGCACCGGATTCCGTGACAACCTGCCCATCATCCACAAGAACCGGGATTTTTTGATTTGGGTTAAGAGATGTAAAGTCTGGGGTCTGCTGTTCGCCGCCCAGGAACACCTGGTGCGTCGCGTACTCGAGGCCCATTTCCTCAAGCGCGATGGAAATTTTCAATCCGTTGGGTGTGGCATCCGTATAGAGATTAAGCATTGTTTTGCTCCGTAAGTGGTGCGCAAACCAGTCGCTTACGCCGATGGCTCTTAGTTAAGAGCCTATGTGAACCGAAACTATTCTGGATTTTTCCGGAAGGGTGGTGCAAATATCAACCAATGGACAATTGGGACGATATTCGATTCTTTCTGGCCGTGGCGCGATCAGGGTCTGTAAGGGCGGCAGCCTCTGCACTGGGTGTGAACCATTCAACGGTGCTGCGACGGGTGTCGCAATTAGAGGCCCAGCTGAGCGCACGGCTGTTTGAAAAGCTGCCATCAGGCTATGCATTGACCCCAGCTGGTGAGGAGATCCTTGAACTGGCCGCGGATATGGAAAATGCCTCATCCAAATTACAGACACAGGTTTTTGCCCGCGACCAAAGTCTGTCCGGTACGTTGCGCGTGGCGATGCCGCCATCATTGGCAACAGACCTGTTGATGCCGGACCTTGCTGAATTCGCTAAACAGCATCCAGCGATCGAACTGCAAATCATCTCATCTTACGACACCGTGAACCTGACCCTTCGACAGGCAGATGTTGCAGTGCGGCTGGTGTTTGACCAGATGACACTGCCGCAGCATTTGATCGGATCGAGACTGCAGGATGTCCATCGTGGAGTCTATATTTCGACAGAACTGCTCGACAATATTCAAACGGGTGATTTGTCCAATGTTCGATGGATCCTGAAAGAGGAAGATGGAGCCGCGCCAAGTTGGGCGGCCATTCCGGAGATAGGAGCAGAACAGCCTCCAGTAATCGTCAATGATCTTGCATCTCAAGTTGCTGCGGCAAAAGCCGGGATGGGCGCCACGATTTTGGCTTGCTTCATTGGTGACCTCGACCCCTGTCTTGTACGTGTTCCCGGCAGCATCACGGAATACTATGGAACAATCTGGCTGTTAACACTGGACGATACACGTAAGACCAAACGGGTCAGAGTATTTTCCGACTTCATCAAATCCCGGATTGCCGCTCACGCTAATGTTCTAACAGGTAGCAATTAGTACCGAACCCGCGATCAACGCAGATACAAAAATCATTCATTCGTTGATCCGGACAGAGATTTGCAAGAAACTCTCTGCACATCGTAGACATGCAGAGAACATCAAGTCTGATCAGAGTAGTAGCTCTGCCAGTTGCGTGGGGAGAGAGAGTGTTGGGAAATGCCCGGCTTCAAGAGTATGGATTTGATCCACTTTCCAATTGCCCAGCATTTCGTCCTGCAACTTCGGAGACACCATTTTGTCCAGTGACGTGCGAATATAGGCCTTCGGCACGCGACCGAAGTTTTCATCTGTTACGACCACCTTGGTGACAAAGGGCTCTGTCGACTGAGGAAGGTCTTTGACATAGGACAGCGCGCCCTGAATGTCCTTCTCGCTCACATCGTGAAACGCCTTGCTGCGCCATGTGGTCTCTGACGCTGTCGCATAACTTTGGTCCTCGGCAAAGGTGAGCTCTGGTAGGAACTCCCCATCCGGATCACGCTGCATAGCCTCAAGGATGCTGTCGCCGCTCTGCAATAGAAATGCAGCCACATAGTACAGCTTTTCAACTTTATCGGGCACCTGTTCGGCTGCTTGCGAAATGATCGCCCCTGCCAAACTGTGTCCGACCAGTTTGACCTGCCCATCGGCTTGATTGATGGCTTCAACTACAGCCTGAACATAGCTATTCATCGTCACCTGTGACAGGTTCTGCTCGTTTTCCGGGCTACCAGGTAGGGCTACGGCAGTCACCTTATGACCATTTTGCTCCAATGTTGGGCGGGTTTCGTTCCAGCTCCATGCGCCTTCCCAAGCGCCGTGTACCAAGATGTAATGTGTCATTTTTTATTCCTTTGATGAGGGTAAGTGTTTTCGCTGTTGATGACGAAGGGATTGGTGGGAATTAGTCGAAGTATGGAGAATTCGAGTATCGGTTCGCCTCCTCCGACTGGGATGCGTTAAAGACACGGGTATAGGGGGCGGCCTGCACGGCAATTGCCGTTTTAGGCACCACGTCCAAGGCATAGGCCCAAGCGGTTTCAACCGAGTCGAAGGCGTAAAACCCACCCAGGGTGTTGGTCCGCAGACCGCTGAGCCAGGTCTTTGCCAGCAACCCAGGCTGGGTCTTCAGAACCGGGTTGCGGTCCCGCCATGGCGCGTTTTCAAACGGCACGGACACCTGCATTTCCGCATAGACAAACGCTTTGACTGGTTTGGCCAATACTCCAGCAAAATGAGGTGAGTTCATCTCAAGACTGGCGCATCGAACCGATGGGGCATCGAACAGACGTGAGACATATGTAACACCAAGCGATCGCGCTTTGTCGGACAGTGTTTTTGTTGCGAACAGTGTAGCGTCACCTGCGTCCGCAAAGGTGTAGAAACCAGCTGAAGTGTTGTTACGGTTGTCCGATAACAAAGTGATATCCAGCAATCCTAAGCCCTGAAGATCAATTTCTGGGCCAGGCTGGCCAAGGGTGGAGTTAACTGGATCTGGGCCATGAAGTTCTGCGTAGACAAAGGCTGCGGGGGGCATGTCCTGTCCTTTTCAATGTGTGGAGATGGTCAGTGACCTAATGGGCTTAGTCGGCTTCGATCAGTTCGATCCTGTAGCCATCGGGGTCTTCGATAAATGCGATGATCTCGCGGTGGCCTGTTTCGTCAGGGGCCATCTTCATGGGACCGGGCGCACGCACGATGTTGACGCCTAAATCAACAAGGTGACTACAGGTTGCCTCAATGTCGCTGACCTCAAGCGCAATGTGCCCGTAACCAGAGCCATGTGAATAGCCATCATCATCCCAATTATGGGTCAGTTCGATCAGCGCATTACCGTCGTCATATCCAATGAACACCAAGGTAAAACGCGCGTCGGTAAAGGTTTCCCGGCGAAGCTCACGCAATCCCAAAGCATCGCGGTAAAAACGCAAGGACCGATCCAGATCACCAACCCGGATCATTGTGTACAGGATGCGGCTGGGCAATATTGTGCTGTGAAGTGTCATCTTGAAATCTCCTGTAGGGAGGGACCTTAGCCCCAGTTTTCCGGGGCTAAGGCGTGCCAATGGATCAGTTGGTGGCTGTCTGGGATGGGATCAGGCGAAACGAGATTACCTTTGCGGGGACTTCGGTTGAGCCGTTGCTGATCTTTGTTTCAGATACGCTTTCCAGCAGCGAGAAGCTCTGGCCTGCCACAATGCGCTGCGTCTCAACGCCTGGGGCCTCGATGACAACAACCCCCTCGGCAACAATGCCCACTGTTGCCACATCACTCTCGATAACAATTGTGTCGGCTGCGGGAATGTTAGCTTCGTGAACGTCGACCCGGTTGATGTCTGTGTCCTTCAGATCAAAGGTTGGCAGAGTGCGGCGGTCGATGGCTTCGGTGGGCGCCTCCTCAAAGACAATGAACGGCTCGCCTTCCTGCTCCAGATTGAAGTCAATGAAGATGGCTTCTTCAGTGGCCGATGCGTTGTCAAAGCGCAGGATCCGCTGATCCACGGGTTCAAAGAAGGCATCGCCTGCGTTCAGAACCTGCGGCTTTTCACCTTCAACCTGATAAATGATCGAACCTTTGGCGACATAGCCAACTGCAGGTGCATCATGGGTGTGGACCGGAGCAACCTGGCCAGGGGCAAAGTGGAAGTCACCTGCTTCTACCTGAACAACTCGGCGTGTCTCAAAGTTGGCGGTCAGCAATTTAACCGAGCTGGCTTGTGTTTCAGCCGACGGTGCAGTGGCGAGAAACCCTGCTGTGGCAAGAGCAGCAACGGCAGTGAAAGTGCGGGTTTTGGTGAAGAAAGTGTTCATTTTCATATTCCTATTGGTTTGCTCAGGAGGATTCCCGATGCACATGTTTCTTGGGTCAGAGAGAATATCTCTCTGGGCGGGATCGACTTACGGTGTTGGTTTTTCCGAAGGTGACCCGATCGTCGGGCCTTTCCGGATAGGCAGTTAATTAGCTTGCGTTTTACAAGGCGTAATTCTTCCTAACTTTACACCTTGCGTTTTGCAAGATGTTTTTTTAAAAAGTTCGCATGACAAAAAATAAAGCAAAAATCAGACAGACAGGGTGCCCCGTCGCTTTTGGTCTGGATATCTTTGGTGACCGGTGGACGCTGCTGGTCATTCGCGAAATCATGCTGCGCGGTAAACGGACCTACAGCGAGTTCATGGAGATGGAAGAAGAAATTGCCACCAATATCCTGATCGACAGGCTGAAATCCCTGGAAGCTGAAGGACTGGTGAATAAGGAACGTGATCCAGAAAACCGTCGGAGTTTTCTGTATTCACTGACCAAGAAAGGCCGTGATCTGGCGCCAATCCTACTGGAGATCATCATCTGGAGTGGTGAACACGACAAGCGTTCATTTGCTTTAACCGAGGTCCTCAAGAAAATTGAAGCGGACCGAGAAGGATTTGAAAGTGGGCTCAGATTAGAAAAGGGGTGCTGAAACATGCATGGAACGGATGTCCCTTTCGGGCGTACCGATCCGGGCTCGCGCCATTATACGCCCACCGACTTATTGAAGCATTGTATCCACCGCCATTCAGGCAGTGTGTAAGCTTTAGTGTTCCTCTCAGCCACTCTCCTGCATGATGGACCAGTCGCGGTTTGATGCCGCTCCTTTGATAGCATTTATTGCATCATGTCAGGAAGTAATGGCTGGGGTGGTGGGAAAACCAGCGGGGTGATCCCTTTCATCGGATTAGTCAGTGTGACCTCGGAAATGGGGTATTTCTGGGGGCCTTTTCCTCGAAACTAGAGTGAGACCTACGGGAAGTACTGGTGGATCCTGGACTGGGGTTGGTGCAGTTGTCGGGATGCAGAGGCACTGTACTAAGGGTCTACGATAAGGGACGGGTACCTGCCGGGCGGCAAGAAATTCGGGCCAAAGCATGAGACGACCCTAATACAAGCTCATCATGCGGGGGGAAAGCACTCTTCTTTTGGAATGGTAGCTGAGTTCACGACTGAACAGTCCTGACATTGTGCCCGGAAATAGACTGGTTCTCCGAATAAGGTCGAAATTTGCCAAAATCCCCCCAGTCGTCTAAACTATTAGTCCTAGATGACATGGTAGTTGGTTTTAACGCAGAGGGGATTGCTCATGCGTGTCTCATTGGTTCTTTTTCTATTTTCTACGACAGCTTTGCTTGGTGGATGCCCGCCGATTGAAAACTATGAAGTGAATTCAGACCCGGCACCGGTCTCTCCAGAAGTATCCAACAGCGTTCCAAGTAGTGGATCCGGCGGCTCTGGCTCTTCCGGTGGCTCTTCTGGTGGTGACAACGGCGGCGGTGATAGCGGTGGCGGCGACGGTGGAGGCGGTGGCGGCGACGGTGGAGGCGGCGGCGGTGGAGGTGGTGGAGGCAGTTGGGGATGACTCGTCGGCCCAACCAATCCACATTTGCAGCACTCAATCTGGCAATTATAACATTAGCAATATCGCCTCAGGGCCTTGCAGCAACAACTGACACCACCGCGCCTGCTCTCTCAACCACGGCTTTTGAAAAGCCCAAATCAACGGGTGCAACGGAAATTGCCGTTGTTGTTGGAATCCAAAACTATACTCATGTAACCGACCTGACCAACACACTGAACGACGCACAGGCAATGTCTGCCATGCTCAAATCCTTCGGCTACACGGTTTACGAAGGCTATGACTTGGACAAACGCGGTTTTGAAACGCTGCTGCGTCAGGCCGCGCTAAACATCCGGGTTGGTGGACAGGTGTTTTTCTATTATGCCGGACACGGCATCCAGCTCGGGCGGCGCAATTATCTGCTTACCAGTGATGCTGCGCTGACCGACATTCACGATCTGCCGTTCCAGTCGGTCACTCTGGACCGGGTGTCAGCCATTCTGGGAGGCAAAGCCAACAGTCAGATCCTGATGCTGGATTCCTGCCGAGACAACCCGGTGCCGGATATTAAAGTCACCGCAGATATCGGGGCTGAGCTGTTTGAGGCCCGCGAGGGATTTGATGTCTTTCGCCCGCCGCTGAACACGTTAGTGGCCTTCTCAACCTCTCCCGGTGCCACCGCGCTGGATGGTGAGCCGGGTTTCAACAGCCCCTACACCGCCTCCGTCATCCGGCAGTTTCCCGCGCGTCCCCAGGACGATGCAATCACAATTCTGTCGGCTGTACGCGGAGAAGTATACAAGCTGACCGACAGCACACAGGTCACTTGGGAAAGCTCGACTTTGACTGAAAAGCTGTTTGTGCGCCCCAGCACTCAAGCAATTGATATTCAGCCAAATGACGGTGGTAACCGTGGCTTGTCCTTGGTTGAAACTCCCCAATTCATGACGATTTCCGCACCACTGGGACGGTCCTTGGAGCTGGCCCCGGAAATCCTGCCTTTCTTGTCACCCGGAACGGAAGTGTCGATCACGACGCGCCCGCAATCCGGTGTCTCCTCAATTGAGCAATCCACCGGTAAGGCGCTCAGCCTAAGCTACACTCCAAAACTGGACGAAATCGCATCAAACAACACCCCGAATGTGAACCGTGTGGACAGTATGGTTTTGCGATTGGCACAGGGCGAAGACGAAAGAAATATTACCTTGAATCTGGAAATGGTTGCATCCCCCTGCGATCTGGAGGCCGGAGATCTGTTGGATCTGCAAGGCGTCGGACTGTACCGGTTTCCAAATGAAATCGATGTAGCGGCAGCAGAAACCGCCTGCCGCGCGGCCACTGTGCAAGCCCCTGAAATTGGCAGATTTCATTATCAACTGGGCCGGGCCCTTCAGGGTCAGGGGCGGTTGACCGAGGCCTTTGCCGCATTTCAAACTGCCGCCGATCTGGGCCATGTGCGTGCCTATAACGCCTTGGCCTATCTCATGATTTCACCCAACCTTGACCGCAACGTCGTTGCCATTCCGTTTGACCAACAGTCGGCCAACGACTTGTGGGACAAGGGTATCACTGCGGGCGACCCATTTTCGATGCACGCACGCGGAAAGCGGCTGTTGCACAGCTCCACCAGCCTGGATGACCACAGACGCGGGTTCGAATTGCTTAGCCGCGCGGTTGAATTGGGTCATACCTATTCTCTGAACGAATTGGGTGTTTTCTATTTGTGGGGGCCAAAAGAACTGACCCAACCAAAACGCGGGTTATCTTACCTTAACGCCTCGGCCGAACGCGGCGACATCTACGGCATGGCAAATCTGGGTTATGTGTATCGTGATGGTATCGCTGGTCTGAGCAAAGATCCCGCTGCGGCCAGAGATCTCTGGGCTCAGGCCGCCGAACTGGGCCACCCTACTGCGCCGGCCGAGATCGCCCGAATGATCATGCAGGGCGATCTGCCCGACAGCGATGCGGTAGAGGCACTGTCTTGGAATGATATGGGATTGCAGCGGGGTGATGCCTGGGCCGGAGCCAATGGAGCATGGATTGCCCTCAATAAACTATCCTCACGTATTCCAACCCACTCTGTGGTTTCCCGCGCGGGTAAGGTTCTTGCGCTCAATAACCCAGAGGCGGGCGCTGCGGCCCAAAAATTGCTGGGCGAATTGACTGACAGTGATATCAATGCCGGAACCCAGGCAATATTGCAGAGCCTAGGAAGCAATGTCACCCGAGACGGGCAATTTGGACCCGCCTCACGCCGGGCTTTAAACAACGCTGCGATCAAAGCAGGACTGTCTCTCAAGTCACCGGAGAATGCCATTGACCGGCTTAGGTTTGCGGCTCAGATTCATTGGGCACTGAACCCCATACGTCAGGATCTGTTCTGAACGCTAGTTGACCCTGAGCCCACACTGATTAGCGTTGGCTTTTGAGCGGCGGAAATGGCCTGGCAGTCATATGCTTTGGCCCGGACATCTTATCTCTCGATGGGTACCCGTCCCAGATCCAATCACATAGCTGAGCCAGCAGAGGATGGTCCGAGCAGCTGTGGACGTCGATTGGGCGGGAGTGCCAGCAGATCTCAATATCCCCACGACTTCTCTTTGTTCTGGTTAGGAAGGAAGAACCTGGATCTTCGCCCTCCGCCTTCTATTCACTAATTATACTTACTCCCCAACACCTTAGCCTGCCCCTCGGGCGTTCAAAGGGGTTCGGGTAGCAAAGGCCCAATTTCATAACCGCTAAAGGCTACACCACGAGCAAGAATTTTGATTAGAGAGCGCGCTTGAGGTAGACTAGAAAGGGTTCCAATTCAGGACCGTTTGCGTTCTCTGGATATCGCGGAATGTAAGAGAACCCGAATTTCTCATACATTGATAACATCGGTGTGTTTCCCTTGACGGTATCCGCGTAAAGGGTGGCGCACCCCATACGCCGCGCTTCTTCCACCCTGTACTCAAACAAAAGCCGCCCAAGGCCGAGGCCTCGCGCTTTGGGACGGACATACATGCGTTTGAACTCTGCTGCGTCCGGTCGAACTTGCCTTATGACCCCGCAACCGAGCAATTCTCCGCTAGAGGCTGTCGCCAACAATAAACGCCCGTGTGGTGGAGCCATATAATCCAGATTTGCCATCGTGTTCGCAGTCAAATCGTGGGCTGTGTACTTCGGGCCGCCTGCACCTATCAACAGTCCGGACATATGATGCCAATACTCAGTCATCATAACTTCGAACGCTGCCGGATCGGGCAATGAAGAGACAAATTCGAAACTGGTTTCCATTTTAGTGTGGTCTCCTACCTAAGAATGGAAAGCCGCCAATGGCGGCGCGTGCGCCAAAACGGGTCTGCGCGTCGTCAGACTTCGGAGCGCTTCTGCTGTCTGTCCGAGTTTCAGGAGGACATTCGCATAGGTCAATTCCAAAAGGTCACGCTGAGCACGGCTCCCTCCAAGACGTTCTGTAGATCCCATGACCTGGACGAGTTCAGTGAGAGCAGTGCCCCAATCCTGACGCGCAATCGCCCGCCAAGCACATGCGACAGGTCGCACAAGGTCGCCTGCAAATCCTTTGGCAGTGTCGGAAATATGCGCCAAGTGATCTCCATTCCCAGCCATGGCATGCGCCAAGGCAGCATGAAGGTCCGCGAAGCTTTGCCCAGTTTCAGGGAAAAAGCGGCGGGCATAATCACTCAATTCCGCCCATCTTTCTGGGGCCACTGAAACACCGGCAAGTTCGGCGCGATATAAGATTGCAGCGGTGTCGGTCAAAACATTAATGGGCAGCCCTTTTGCTGCACCCGGTCCAACGCCAGAATCTATTGCACTCCACATTGCAATTTCGTCACTTTCGTGGAGGGCCCAAAGGGCAGCATGCCAACTCAAATGCCCATGCAAGACTGCACGATCGTCATAATCAGTAAGCCAACTGGTCAGATAGCTGCGACCTGCTGCCGTTTCACCAGCCTCATATTGGGCATGGGATTTGAAATGCGCAGCATTTGCATTGCGCGCATTCAAAGCAAGAGATTTGTCCATCAGAATACTTGAAGCCGCGATCTGTCCTGTTTCACACAGCGAAAGAGCGTGCATCGACATCATCCACCAGTCATCACCGTAGTGAGGCAGCAACGCTGATGTGTAGGCCAGCAATTCTGCTTCCCGCCCAACTTCGCCTGAAAACCCAATCAGTCCAAATACATTAGAGCAGAGTTGCGCAACAAGCGCATCGCGGGGGTAATCCTGGACGTGACGCTTAACCAACGCACGCGCCTTGTGCGGTTGCCCGGAAAAAAGCAGCGCAAAACATTCGATGTGCTGACGTTGGCGGGTGTTTAGT
This sequence comes from Parasedimentitalea marina, assembly GCF_004006175.1. Taxonomy (GTDB): domain Bacteria; phylum Pseudomonadota; class Alphaproteobacteria; order Rhodobacterales; family Rhodobacteraceae; genus Parasedimentitalea; species Parasedimentitalea marina. The sequence continues at coordinate 526,930 of NZ_CP033219.1, read as the reverse complement.
TTGAGCGAGAGGTCTTGAGCACGGTTGATCGCAGCCTTTGCCTGCGGCATTTGGCCAGACATCATCAGTGCCCTTGCTAAAGCCACGTGTCCAAGCGCAAATCCGCTGTCCAAATCAATTGAAGATTGAAATGCTGCAGTGGCGCCGAAGTTTGCCCCTAAAAACAAGCGAATACCAATATCATATTGGTCCAACGCCGCTTGGGATGCCACAGAAGTCTCATTGCCGTAATTATCTCGAAGCATGAATTTGAACCTTCGTATCACTTTGTGCGGTTGGAGATGGATGGTTAGTTGGAACTTTACGCACTAAAATTTGAATTGTCTGCCTTGCGCTTTGCTGAGAGGCAAACAACTTGGTTGTGACAGCCGCTCCATCGCTTCCAAAACGCTCGTCCGAGGTGCCTTGGCGGTTTGGCCAGCCCCCTTCTAAAATCGTCCATTTCGTTTGTCTGGGATGATTGCTTCAGCGCTTCGCTGGATGATGGCGGTGCGGCAGGGGTTTTGGACAGCCAATGTCTTCTGTCAGCGGCATAGGGTCGAATAGTCGGGCACGGGCCAGCCGAAGTTCGCGATCGTAACACACACGCAACACAATCCCATTTCTCCAAATGCTTCAGCGATCCAAAACTACTATATTTATTTAATTATCAATATATTAGTTAAAAATTCCACCACCCCATCCAGTGTTTTCTAACACCAGGCAGAAACCGGATTACTGGCCTTCAGTGGCTCAGAATGCCCCTGCATTTAGTGGCCCTACACGCAAAGGGTGTAGCGATGTCAGCGCGCAAATTGAAGTGTCGAAACGAAATGCCTAGGCTGTGATTTCGAAGTCCATTCAGAACTCATGCAGGAAAATGTCGGTTCCAAGATATGACTTGTTGCCAACTTCGGGCATATGGGAAAATGTCTGCTGAAACTGGATCGGAGATTTATACGTGGCATTGCTTTTGGGCGTAGATACTGGCGGCACCTATACGGATGCGGTCTTGATCCGCGATGAACAGACCGTGGTGGCCTCGGCCAAGGCCCTGACAACACGACAGGATCTGGCTATGGGCATTAGCGAAGCTATTCGGATCGTGCTGCAGCAATCCGCCACCTCCCCTCATGACGTGTCGATGGCCGCCTTGTCGACCACATTGGCCACCAATGCACTGGTCGAGGGTCAAGGTGGCCGGGTGGCGCTGATCTATATTGGCTTTAAAGATAGCGATTTGGATCGGCATGGGTTGTCCGAGGCATTAAAAGGCGATCCGGCTTTGATCCTAGCCGGGGGGCACGACCATGCAGGGGTCGAAGGCGCGGCATTGGAAGTCGAGGCTCTGGAGGATTTCCTCTCAAAAGAAGCGGAAGGGGTAACTGGTTTTGCGGTGGCAGGCTTGTTCGCCACCCGAAATCCGGCCCATGAGTTGGAAGTGGCTAAAGTTATCAAGGCGCGCACCGGTGCTCCGGTGACCTGCTCTCATCAGTTGTCAGCCAAACTGAACGGCCCAAAGCGGGCGTTAACAGCCGTGCTCAATGCGCGGCTGATCGGCATGATCGACAGGCTGATCGGGCGGGCGCAGGACAGCCTGGTGGATCTCGGCATCTCTGCGCCGATGATGGTGGTACGTGGCGACGGCGCGCTGATGTCAGCCGGACAGGCGCGGGAACGGCCGATAGAAACGATCCTGTCCGGACCGGCGGCGTCGATTGTGGGTGCGCGCTGGCTGACCGGGGTCGACGACGCACTGGTGTCAGACATTGGTGGAACCACCACCGATGTGGCAGTGTTGCGTGGTGGAAAGCCAGCAATCGATCCGAGCGGCGCACGGGTTGGAGGTTTTCGGACCATGGTCGAGGCGGTGGCCATGCGAACGACAGGGCTCGGTGGAGACAGCCAGGTCCACGTCGATACTGAAGGGTTGACTGGTGGACTCGTGCTGGGCCCGCGACGGGTGCTGCCTGTTTCTCTGATTGCAGTTGACGCTGCAGAGGTGGTGCATACAGCCCTGGACAAACAATTGAAAGCATCGGTGCCCAGCGAACATGATGGGCGGTTTGTGTTTGCGCAGCAAGGGATTGACGCCACTGGCCTGACCGACCGTGAACAACAGATGTTACATCGTATTGAGGGTCAGGTGCATCCGATTGGTGATGTGTTGCGTAATAGGATGGAGCAAGGGGCACTGAACCGGCTATGGGATCGCGGGATGGTACAAGTAGCCGGGATCACGCCTTCGGATGCAAGCCATGTGTTACGACGGCTGGAGTGCTGGGACCGGGACGCTGCTAAAAAAGCGTTGACGCTATTGGCGCGCCGTCGGATTGGCAGTGGAGAGGTGGTGGCATCTGGACCGCACCGCTTGGCGCAAATGATTATCGACCAGTTGACCAGGCAAACGGCTTTGACCTTGTTAGAGACCGCAATTGAGGAAGACGCAGAGGATTTTGGTCTGCCATCTGCGCAGCTCGCACGTCACATTTTGATGCAACGTGGTTTGGCAGGGCATCGTGGGTTGCTGGCCTTGGATGCGGCGCTGAACATTGATGTGGTTGGGCTGGGCGCCTCGGCGCCGGGTTATTACCCGGCTGTGGGCGAGCACCTGCATTGCCGGATGATCTTGCCGCAGCATGCGGGTGTGGCCAATGCCATTGGGGCCGTTGTTGGCCGCATCTCTATGCGGCGCAGCGGCACTGTCAGTTCGCCAGCCGAAGGGCGGTTTCGGGTATTCTTGGAAAATGGGCCCGAAGATTTTAACGACGCTGATTCAGCCTTGGACATGCTGGAACAGGTATTGTCAAAACAGGCCCAGGAAGCCGCCGGAGAGGCCGGAGCCGAGGATATCCATGTGCGTGTGGAGCGCGACATCCGCACGGCATCCATCGAATCCCGGCAGGTGTTTGTCGAGGCTGTATTGACCGTCGAAGCCAGTGGTCGCCCGCGGGTCGCTTTGGGCTAAGGCACATAGACCTGTATCACGGACCGACCCAACCCCGCCTGCAGACGCGGGTAATTTTTCAGCCGCCGGGATGGCCTGCACCAAGTGACTTTCACCTGGTGCAGGCAGGATTTCAGACGAATTCCACCCCATTCTCTGCCATGGGCAGGTGGGTGACGCGTGGGCCTGATGCTGCGATGGCATTGGCTAAAGCTGGTGCCGATGGCGGCGTGCCCGGCTCGCCTACGCCAGTGGGGGCCTCGGTCGACGGAACAATGTGAACCTCGATTGCGCCAATATCGCTGATCCGCAGTGGCGCGTAATCTGGGAAATTGGACTGATCCACGATGCCTTCGGTCAAAGTGACCGCGTCGCGCATCGCGTGGCCAACACCATAGCCAATCCCGCCTTCCATCTGGGCCTTGATGACATCCGGATTCACCGCAATACCGCAATCCACTGCGCAGGTGACTTTTTCGATCTTGATCCCGCTTTCTGCATCACCCGAAATCTCGACCACCTCGGCCACGTAGCTGCCAAAGCTTTTATGCACCGCGATGCCTTGGCTGTGACCCTCGCGGACCTTTCCCCAGTTGCCCGTCTGTGCGGCCAGTTTCAGTGTGTTAGCAGTGCGGAGCTGATCAACGTCGCCCCCCTCCAGCAGGGCCAGCCGGAACTCGACCGGGTCGCGGCCCGCCGCTTTGGCGGCGACATCCATCATGCTTTCCATCACATAGGCAGTGTGGGTATGTCCAACCGACCGCCACCAAAGAACGGTTGTTGCTTTGGCCACATCCGTCAAGCCAACAAACTGGCCGGGAATTTGATAGGGTCCGTCGGCCACACCTTCCACTGAACTGTGGTCAACCCCACCATGTACCGAGAAGTTTTCGAAGGCAGTTCCCTTCATGATCGACTGCGCCGCCACACGGTGATCCCAGCCGGTGATCGCCCCGGTCGCATCCAGACCTACACGCACCCGGTGCGCCACGGCTGGGCGATAGTAGCCCCCTGTGATGTCATCCTCACGGGACCAGACAAGTTTCACGGGACGGCTGCGGTCAGTGATCACAAAGGCCAGCGCAGCCTCGACCTGGTAATCTGCTGACGGTGTCGCGCGCCGCCCAAAGGAGCCACCGGCAAACATGGTGTTGATGCGGATCTTTTCCATCGGCAGGTCAAAGATCTGGGCCATCGCCATGTGTGGTCCAGTTGGGAACTGGCAGCCGTCATGCAGCAGGATACCTCCGTCCGCGGTGGCTTCGATGGTGCAGGTCAGTGGTTCCATCGGGGCATGGGCCAGCAGTGGAAAGTAGAAGGTCTGTTCCACAATCTTATCAGATCCGTCGATCAGAGCAGCAACTGTCGGTAATTCCGCGCTGTTGACCACGTATTCTGGATCAGCATTGACCGCAGCAATCAACTGGTCACGGATCTGGTCCGAGCTGCGCATCTCAGCTGCCGAGAAATCCCACTCAATCGACAAAGCTTCGCGGGCCTGAAAGGCGGCCCAGGTTTGCTCGGCATAAACCGCGACACCCGCTTGGTTTGGCAGGACAGCGGCGCGGATAAACCCTTTGATCCCTTTGGCTTGCGTGTCGTCAAACCCCGTTACAAGCCCCCCCATGCGCGGGCTGCGGGCAATAACCACCACCATCTGGTTTGGCAGATGAACATCCATGGCATATTTGGCAGTCCCGTTGGTTTTCGGCCGAGAATCCTTGCGGCGGATCGATGCGTCTCCGATCACCCGGAACGCGCTGGGATCTTTCAAACGCGGCTCTACCGGGGCCGCCATCTGCGCGGCGGCAGCAACGAATTCAGCGATCGGAGCCGACTGACCTGCGCCGGAAATCACACCATTGTCCAACCTAAGCGTTTGCGGATCCACCCCCCATGCCTGCGCCGCTGCATTGATCAACATGTCACGCGCCGCAGCACCTGCCTGGCGATACTGCATGAACGAATTTGCCATCGCAGTGGACCCACCGGTTCCCTGCATCTGACCAAAGAACAGGTTGTTGTACCTGCTGGCGTCTGAGGGGGCGAATTCGTACTGAATATCATCCATGCTCACGCCAAGTTCCTCGGCGATCAAAGTCGACAAACCGGTCGCAGGGCCCTGCCCGGTCTCAAAATGTTTGATGATGGCCGTGACGGTGCCATCTGCATCAATCCGGACAAATGGGTTCAACTGGGCAGGTTCTGATCCAGCGGCCATGGCGCCATCAACACCTGTCCCGACATATAAGACCGCAGCAGCGGCGGCGGCACTTTTCAGGAACCCGCGGCGAGACGTATTCATAGTCATATCAGACCTCCAGGATTTCGGATGCGCGCTGGATAGCGGCGCGGATGCGTTGGTAGGTGGCACAGCGGCAGGCGTTGCCATTCATGTAGTCGTCGATCTCTGCCACCGAAGGTTTGGGGGTTTCGCTAAGCAATCCCACGGCCGACATGATCTGACCCGACTGGCAGTACCCGCATTGCACAACGTCCAGTTCAATCCAGGCCGCTTGCACCGCAGCAGAAACCGCAGAGTTCACGCCTTCAATTGTGGTGATTTCGGATCCTTCGACATCTTCTATAAAGGTCTGGCACGAGCGAACCGGTTCCCCATCCAATTGCACTGTGCAGGCCCCGCAGGACGCAACGCCGCAGCCAAATTTTGTGCCGGTTAGCTTTAATTCATCCCGGATCACCCACAGCAATGGGGTTCCTGGTTCAGCGTCCACCTCGTGGGTTTGGCCGTTTAGATTTAGTGTAATTGCCATGGCTTGGGGGCCTCCCGTTGGCTTGGTCAGTTTTTTGGTATTGCGCTTTAGATAGCAACGCCCGCCCCGTTCTCCCTGCCTCATCCTCCGAGAAACCTGCCTATTCCTCCGGCATCCCGGCTTTTCTATTCTGCGACCTGGGGCAAGGCCCTATATGTAAGCAAAGCAGAAAGGCAGGATTCGATGGTATCAAATGAACTGATTTCCGAGGTTTTTGACCATGTTCAACGCCACGACGCCTTTGGTACGGGCTGCCCGACAGGTGTCGATTGCCTCTTTGCATTGAGCAAACCAAATACAACCGCTTATGAAGCCACACTTTATGAACCCATCATGTGCCTGGTTCTTCAAGGCGTGAAAGAGGCCCACCTTGGAGAAAAACATGTCCGATATGGCCAGGGTGACTCGTTGATCGTAAGCCACACGATGCCAGCGATTTCTGGGGTCATTCAGGCCTCGGCTGCGAAACCCTATGTGTCGCTGGCCATTCGCCTGGACCTGGCATTGGCCCGCAGCCTGTATGATGAAATTGGCGAACCTGACGTATCAGCCGGAGATTTACAGTCCATGAGCGTTGCCAAAACAGACGCGGGTCTTGTGGACGCAATGACCCGACTGTTTCGACTGTCTCACAACCCGGTAGAGGTACGCGCTCTGGCGCCGCTGGTTGTGAAAGAGATCCATTTTCGCCTACTCCGGGCTCAACACGGAGGGATGCTGCGGCAACTGCTCTTGCATGACAGTCCGGCCAGCCGGGTATCCAAGGCGATTGCACGCATTCGCTCTGACTACAATCTGCAGATTCCAGTTGCAGAACTTGCGGCCACTGCCGGTATGAGCCAGTCCACCTTTCATGAACATTTCAAAACGGTGACCTCGTCAACGCCCCTGCAGTATCAAAAAGAGCTGCGTCTTCTGGAGGCACAGCGCCTATTGAGAGCTGAGGCCAAACCGGTCTCCAGTGTAGCCTTTGAGGTTGGTTACGAAAGCCCGACCCAATTCAGCAGGGAGTACACCCGGAAATTCGGCGTCACACCACGGCAGGAAAAATCTTCGGTAACGGCATGACGCACCTGTCACTCGGCAACATACTTGTATCGCTTGTTGCAATTATTCACGCTGATTGTTGGCCTTCTTCTCAAACCGCGGTCCCAACGAAAAGTTGATTGACGCGATTATTGTTCCGAAGAGCAGGCTGTTTCGTGGAGCTTGGCCGCCAAATGCGACACAAACGCTTCGATACGGGCGGCCCGAACCGAACGGGGGTTCATAAGGGCAACAACATCAGCGTCCGGCAGCCTCCAGTTTGGCAGGACGGGCAGTAACCGGCCTTCCCGCACGTCATCACAAATGCTCCATTCTGACCGTTCGATGATGCCAAGACCGTCCAGAGCCCAGCTTCGGATGACTTCACCATCGTTACTGTCAAAGCTTGGGTGAATGCGGACCGCTTTGATGTCACCCTTTGGACTAACCAACGACCAGAGCGTTACGTCGGCTTGATCTTCCCTCACCACGCCAACGCGATGCGCGGACAGATCATCTGGCGTTTCAGGCAGGCCATGCCGGGAAGCATAACGCGGAGCCGCACACAGAAAGCGACGGTTCGAGGCAAGTTTTTTCTGCACCAGGCCCAAATCTGGCAATCGTCCGACATGAATGAGTACGTCCCAAAGGTCAGTTCGCATTGCGCCACGTGGATCCTCGGTCAGGGTCAGAGACGGCGCAAGCTCAGGATGCTCTAAGGCAAATGCGGCCAAGAAAGGTGCGATCTTCAATCGCCCATACCCAAAGGGAGCTATGACCCGAAGGGGGCCTGCTATTGCTCCGCGGCGCTCTGCCAACTGATCCGCCAATCCATCGAGGTCGGTCAAAATGACAGCGCCACGTTCGGCCAGCAGCCCTCCTTCGGCCGTCAACCGTAAGCCTGCGGGCCCACGCTCGGCTAGCTTGAGTTGCAATTTTTGTTCAATTTGGGCCAAGCGTTGTGTCACCGCTGGTGGCGTGACATTCAGCGCCCGTGCAGCTGCCGCAAGCGACGGAGCCGCCGCAACGGCCTGAAAGAAACGAAGATCGGTTATGCTGAGCATTAACCAACAACTTAATGTGATTGTTAGAAAGGGTAAATGTGCAATCACTCTTACAGTCGATAGCCTCGGCAGAATAGCTACCAGGAGACCCTACCCATGACCGCAGATTCCCGTTTTGCCGATTTGACAACGCCGTCCTTGCTCTTGGATGAAGCGAAAATGATGCGGAATATCGACCGGCTTGCCGATCATGCAAGGGCGCTGGGGGTGTCACTACGACCACATTTGAAGACTGCCAAATCTATTGATGTGGCGCGCCGACTTTTGCCCGGCGGGGATGGCCCCGCCACTGTCTCTACACTGGCCGAGGCCGAGGCCTTCTTTGCTGCAGGTGTATCCGATATTCTCTACGCGGTCGGGATCGCCCCGCAGAAACTGCCACGTGTGTTGGCGCTTCGGGCCTCTGGCTGTGATCTAAGTGTTATTCTGGACAATGCGGCCCAGGCCAAGGAAGTGGCCAAGGCTTCGCGTGAGACGGGAGACCCCGTTCCGGTGCTTATCGAGATCGACAGCGACGGTCATCGTGGCGGCCTGCGGCCCGATGATCCGCTTCTGATCCAAATTGGGCGTATCCTTCATGAAGGTGGGGCAGAGCTGCGAGGGGTGATGACCCATGCTGGCGAGAGTTATACAGTTGCAGGCAACGAGGCACATGCAAAATTTGCCGAGATTGAGCGCGCGGCGGCCGTCGCTGGTGCAGAGGCCCTCCGAGAGGCTAATCTGCCGTGCCCTGTGGTTAGTGTAGGCTCTACTCCGACCGCTCATGCGGCCCGTGATTTGACCGGGGTGACCGAATTGCGTGCGGGGGTCTATGTCTTTTTTGATCTGGTGATGGCTGGGATTGGCGTCTGCCGACAGGATGATATCGCGCTATCGGTATTGACCACTGTCATCGGGCACCAGAATGACCGGGGCTGGATCCTGGTGGATGCCGGATGGATGGCGATGTCGCGTGACAGGGGCACCTCAAGCCAAGCACTGGATCAAGGATATGGGGTCGTCTGCGATGATGCCGGGAATATATTGCATGACTTGGTCTTGTCGTCAGCCAATCAGGAACATGGGATCATCACACGTCGTTCCGGCGCGCCCGCATCCATGCCCGACCTGCCTGTGGGCACCCACCTGCGCATTCTGCCAAACCATGCTTGTGCCACAGCTGCTCAACATGCCCATTTCACAGTCATACCAGCCAAGCCCGACAACGCCATAGTGGAATGGCCACGTTTCGGCGGCTGGTAAGGAGACACGACATGATCCATATAACCGAAGCACAATCCGGCGCCGCAATATCCCATGAACTGGCCTTCAAAGCGGTGCGGAGCGCGTTGATCGCCGCCACCTCTTCGGAGGCCGCTACCTTTCCAGTGGTGCATGGCACCGCCAGTGACCCGCAAAACAAGTTTACTGTCAAATCCGCTGCCGATGGCAGCCTGACAGGGTTGAAGGTCGGATCCTACTTCCCAACCAATGACGCTGCGGGTCTGCCGCGGCACAACTCGATTATCTTGCTGTTTGATCAGGCCAAGGGCAGGATCGGTGCCATTGTCGAAGGGGGCAAGCTGAATGCCTATCGCACAGCAGCTGCTGATGCCGTCGCAACTGATGCTTTGGCGCGTGCTGATGCCCAGGTGCTTGGCCTGTTCGGCACCGGCCACCAAGCGGCCTATGAAGCACAGGCCATTGCCCGTATTCGACCGCTCACCAAAATCATGGTTGTGGGCCGAAATGCAGACCGGACTCGCGCTTTTGTAAGCCAATTACGACGAAAGGGCCTCCCTGCTGAAGTGTCACAGGCTGAAACCGCCTGCCGCGCCGCTGATATTATAGCGACGGCCACAACCGCAACAAAGCCATTATTTCAGGCCGATTGGGTTCGCCCGGGCACCCATATATCCAGCATGGGATCGGATGCTATTGGCAAGCAAGAACTGCCGCCTGAGTTATTTGCTGAAAGTCGGCTGTTTTGCGACCTGCCAGAACAATCGGCCCGTATTGGCGAGTTCCAACACGCGGACAGCGAAACACCTTTGACGGCGATCGGGGCCGTCCTGACCGATCCCGCCAAAGGACGCCAAACATCTGAGGAAACGACAATCTTCGACAGCTCTGGCATAGCGCTGCAGGATCTGTACATCGCAGAGGCCATTATTGCGGCCGCGGCCTCTTGACGGTGAGCAAGTTGGCAGAGGTGCGCCGGTTTCGGGCTGCACCGCAATGGTTTCAGCCAAACCATCGCCCTCGGCACATCAAGAGATCACATCAAACATTGTTAGGTGTCAAAAATTAGATATCCTTCATCAAACGCAAAGCGTCAAAAATCGCTGCATGTGTGTTACGGGCCGAGACCGCATCACCAATGCGGAACAGCTGGAACTGCCCGCCTGCGTTGCGCGTAACCGTTTGCGGATTGCCAGCGATAAGCGCCTCGTGATCCACAGCACCTTGGTTCGTTGATAGCGGCTTGAGATCAAAGTAAAGGTCGTCCAACGGCAAGGTACCATAGTTGACGACGACCTGCTCAAACGTCGCCTCATATGTGTGGTCACTGTAGTCTGTGCCCACCGTTGCAATCAGCCTGTTGCCATCGCGTTTCACATCGAGCAGGCGACGGGCGAGGGTGAACGTCACGTCCTTGTCTTGGAGTGATCGCATGTAGGGCACGAGGTTCATTGCCATTACGTCAGGTGCAAAGGTGCGATCAGGTGTCATAATTTCAACGGCGGCCCCAGCCTTTGCCGCTACCTCCGCTGCCTGCAATGCCGGGTGGTCACCGCTTTCGTCATAGATCAGGACGGTACCTGCAGGTTTTACATCGCCCGAAATGATATCCCAGGTTGTCACCACATTGGGCTGTTCGTCGGATTGTTCAAACAGTGCGATGTTGGGCATCCCCCCCGTCGCTACAATCACTACATCGGGATCAAGCGAAGTGACGTCTTCAAGTTCGGCCCAGGTGTTAAACTGAAATGTAACATCGCGGGCGGCACACTGTGACATGCGCCAGTCGATGATCGACATCATTTCACGCCGCCGTGGGTTTTGCGCAGTCAGATGAATTTGTCCTCCAGGGTCAGCAGCGGCCTCAAAAACCGTAACATCATGCCCACGTTCTGATGCGACGCGGGCCGCCTCCAATCCGGCCGGACCCGCACCGACAATCACAACCTTTTTCTTATTATCGGCCCGCGCAATCTCATGCGGCATGGATAGCTCGCGACCGGTGGCTGCGTTGTGGATGCAAAGTGCGTCGCCAGCCTGATAGATCCGATCGAGACAATAAGTAGCGCCAACACAGGGGCGGATGTCCTCTTCACGGCCCCCAATTATTTTGCGCACGATATGAGGGTCGGCCATATGTGCACGGGTCATTCCGACCATATCCAGCAACCCGGCCTGCACCGCATGACGGGCAGTGGCAACATCGGGGATCTTGGCCGCATGAAACGTCGGCATGCCAGTTGCCTTCTTCACGTCGCCTGCAAAATCAAGATGCGGTGCGTTTTTCATCCCCTGTACCGGGATCACATCGGTCATGGCCGGATCGGTGTGGATACGGCCCCGGATCACATTGAGAAAGTCAATCTTACCGGTGGCGGCCAGCCGTTTGGAGATCTCCAATCCCTCTTCGGGGGAAATGCCGCCCTTTTGCGCTTCATCTGCCGTGTAGCGCAGGCCCACAATGAACTCAGCGCCCACCCGCTTGCGAATTGCGTCCAAAACATCCATCGGGAACCGCATGCGGTTTTCAAGAGTGTCAGCGCCATAGGGCCCAGTCAGATCGTTGGTCAGCGGCGACCAGAATTGATCCAGCAGGTGACCGTAGACCTGCAATTCAATGCCGTCCATTCCGCCTGCCTGCATGCGCTCTGCCGCGTCAGCAAAATCACTAATGATCCGCTCGATATCCCAGTCTTCGATCAATTTCGGAAAGGCGCGGTGTGCCGGTTCGCGATGTCTGGAGGAGGATACAGAGGGCAGCCAATGCCCTTTGTTCCAGGTGGTGCGGCGACCGAGGTGGGTCAGCTGTATCATCGCAGCGCAACCATGCTCATGCACTGCATCCGTCAGGTCTTGGATCCAAGGCACCACGTCGTCGCGATAGGCAAGGATATTGTTGAAAACCGGCGGGCTGTCTTTGCTGACTGCCGCCGACCCTGCCGTCATAACCAATGCCACGCCAGCTTTGGCGCGTTCTGCATGATAGGCCGCATAGCGCTCCTTGGGCATCCCGTCTTCAGGATAGGCGGGTTCATGGCTGGTTGTCATGATCCGGTTGCGCAGGGTTAGATGCTTGAGTTGGAATGGCTGAAGCAAAGGGTCATTTGACATAGGGCATCCTTGGGACGTTACCAGAAACACAAAACCTGACATATGTGTCAGTTCATGCTTTCTGGAATTGACACCTGTGTCAAGAATAATAGAGTCATGCCATGGAAACCGCCCCACAACCCCGCGCACGCGCGACCCGAAGCATTTGGCTTGACGCGGCATATGATCTGTTTGTGCAAGATGGCATAGAGGCCGTCAAAATCATGCCACTTGCGAAGAAGCTGAATCTAACCAGAACCGGGTTTTACTGGCATTTCAAAGACCTGGCAGAGTTGCTCAGTGGGCTTGTTGATCTTTGGCAATCGCGCAACACCGGCAGTATACTTGAGCGATGCGCTCTTCCGGCGGACAGTCTGTGTTCCGCCCTGTTTAATCTGACAGATTGCTGGATAGATCCTGACCTTTTTGATGCTCCGTTGGACCTGGCAATCCACAATTGGGCCCGAAACGATGCAAAACTGCAAAAATTGGTGGATGCTTCGGATCAGGCCCGGTTGGACGCGGTCCGGGGCATATTCCTACGTTTTGGCAAACCGCCTGAGGCCGCGCATTATCGGGCACTGACAACTATTCTGACGCAAAGTGGTTACTACACGAAGCAAGTCATCGAGACCCGGATGGACCGCGCACTTGCAGGGTGTCACTATGTTGAGGTTTTTGCTGGCGAACGTCCAACACAACAGGAGATCGACGCATTTCTAAGTCGTCATCGTGGGGGGGGATTCGGATAATCAACGCCAAGAAAAAATGGCCAACTTGAATATACCGGGAAGGTCGTCAGCAGTATTGGTTTGGCGGGCGGGCAAAACGCCACCGCTCTATGTGCTCTGTATGTATTGACCCATGCAAACGGAGCATCGAAGCTGCTGTTGGACGTGTTTGGCGAGGTCAGTGGGGCCCATACTCGCATGGCGATTGGAACAGAAAATATGCCCTTTAATGCAACGACAGAGGTCGAAGCAGGGTTTTGGATCAAAGTCTGACGTTCTCTTTGATTTCAGCTGATTGTTGCAGCTGAAATTGACGCCGTTACCCGGTGATCAGGGCTGTGAAGAGTACATTCAAGTCTCAACGTTCAAGTCATTCCAATGGTCGCCTGCCCCGCAAGACTCTCTGAAATATAGTGAAATTTTGCGGGCTTGATTAGACCTGCACCTGACTACATCTGTGCCAGATAGATTCATTTACAGGAATACATCCGTTCAATAGGCTCAGCGCAATTGAGGGATTAGCGTTATGAGTTTGTTTTTTCGCCTCTTCGTTTTGATGCTGTCGGTTTCATTGCTGCCCGTGCCTGATGCACGTGCTCAGCAACACCCATTCCTTGCCGAATGGCAGACAAGCTTGGCCAACCTGTCCTGCGATGGGCAGGCACCAACCCCATTCGATCTTGATACAGTGATTGCCTTAAGCGCGGCGTTTGCCCGGCGGGATGTTCCAACCATGGCCGAAGCTGCCAATTTCTCGCTTACCGAATACATCCTAAACGGCAACCGGATCCGCGATGCCAATCAAGGTGACATTCACGCCGAGCGGTTTCTGGCGGCCAATTCCGACAGCGGTGATGCGCTGCGCGCAGCCATCGAAACCCACCAGCAAGCGCTGTGCCCGGTGCTGGAGTACATTGCAGGCAAGGGCCTGTTTGAAATTTTAGAAACTCAGGTCAATGTCCGGAGCTATTATCAACCACAATCTGAACTGGCGCAGTTTCTGCTAAATATGCATGGCTGCGACGCCGGTCAAATGGACGGGTTGTTTGGCCCCGGTAGCAGACTGGCCTGGAATCTAGCGGCCGCGAACTCTGATCGGGTGCGCAGCCTGCGCGATGGCGAAGTTCCGGGCCCTGCTGATGTTGTTGCGCTGGCGCATGCTCCGGCGACTCCCGGACTATGTAAGAATTCACCCGAAAATCTGGCACAGTTTCTATCAACTTTGTCGGCTTGCAAATCCGGGGCAAAGCCACTGAAAGATCCTGCCAGTCTGGGCAAGAAACTGGCGGACATAACGGGCCCGGACAAGCGCTGGCGCAGTGATGCATTCGAGCGGATATTGTCGCCATTCTGGCAGACCTGCGAAGGCAAACTACAGTCTGGCCCGGATGCCTTTTTCAAAGACGCCTCTTATGCTGGAGAGGTCCTATTGCTGGCCTTTATTGGCGCACATGATCCCGTTCCGGTTACAGTTGCTGAACTTGACAAGACGGCACGTGCCTTGCTGCGTGCGATTTCGGACCCCGCGGTTGGCAGTTGGGAGAAACCACGCGACAGCGCCGATATATTGCGCGAAGTAGGCGTCGCGCTTGTGCTCGGTCAGAATATCGCTCCACAACCGGAATTTGGTCTTTGGCTTATTGCCGTCTCGTCGAACCAAAGTGACTTTCTACGCGGCTCGCCAACAACGATCGCCAGTGCCTATCTTGACGGTATTCTGCCGGTAGACATGTCGCCATCCGTAGCCCCGGCGCTTAACCGCCTGCTTAGCCCAGTGTTTTCACCAAATGAACTTTCGGAGCTTGAATACACCGACCCGGACGCCCAAGACAGAAAATCGGTCTTTCCCGACGCCGCACCCGAAACACCACCTTGGTGGCTGCCGGAAGGTGATGCGATACCAACCTTCGCCACCATCGGATTGGACTTTAACACTCCGCTGTCCGAAATACATGACGCTGTCAGCCAGGCCCGACGCGCCGCAGAAGATCCCACCTGGGCTGACCTCATCCGGGTGCATGGCAGTGCCGCGCAGAATGCCCGGATAGCAACGTTACTGATCGAAGGTTTCGTCTCTGGCGGCAAACAGGTTGATCTGGCCCTGCTCCATTTCCAGTCGGCCGCTGACAAGGGCAACAGCTATGCGATGCTTCGACTGGCGCAGATGCATGAGCAGGGCTATGGCGTGACACGCAATCCCGATAAAGCCATTTTGTTTTATCAGCAAGCCGCTGACGCAGGACAACCCGCTGCGATGCTGGCACTTGCTGAAGCCTATGAAACTAGCCACAAAGTGGCACAGGATTGGGATAAGGCACTGGATCTGTACCAGCGCGGACTGGGCTTGGCCAGCAATCCCGCCTCGCCTATTCAGGGTGTTGAGATTGCCATTGGCCGCCGTCTCATGGCGGGCAGCCGCTTTTTCGATGACGGGCTAGGACGCGATCTGCTGGACGACTTGTTGGCAGCATCGGGCAACACCGGGCCCAGCTATCTGCCGTGGTCGGGGGATGTGGGGCTTGCCATGGGTGACATGTTTGCAGGCCTGCGACAAAGCCATTCGGTTGACCTGCAGCGCGCAGCGGATTGGTATCGGGCGTCCACTTCAATAGAGGCAGAACAACGGCTCCTACGTCTGCTATGGGCCCGGCCAAATCTCGCCCGAACCACGCGGGAACTGCGCGACCTGGCCGAGGGTCACCTTCTTGCGCTTTGGCTTGACAACCCGGACCCACAAGGCTTTCGCGCCGCGTTGTCAGGGCGCTGTAAATTCACCGACCCTGATTACACGGACTGTGCCGAATTCCTGCGTCAGGCCGCCATTGGCAGTTTTGATACCGCCTTGATATCCCCGGCCTATGACTGGCTGGTTCAAGAGGCAGCCGCAGCCCAAAGATATCGCTCCCTGGTCGCAGCTGATCCCTACAGTGACAAGAGTTACATCTTGAACAGCAATCAAAGCGCGCTGCCAGCCAACGCGGCGTTGGTCGACGTTCTGGCGTTCTACGGCGATTTCGACGGCGCGCGGTCCGCCCTGCTGCCCCTCAAATCCCTGATGACTTCTGATGGCTCCACCGCATCTGCCGCCAGGGATATCGCCCTGCGTCAATCCCTTCGCAGGTATCTTGAAAACGGCGACGCCGAGGCATGGCGCCCTGTTGCCCGTCTTTTGCGGGCGCTTGCCGAACGGGGCGACAGCACCGCCAGAGAATTCCAGTCGCTCGCCGCTAGCTCTACCGGAATACTACAGCCTGTTCGACTGGATCTGGACACTGCAAGAACCCGGTTTGATAAAGTCGAAGAACGGGGCGCAGCAACGCCTTCGTTCAGTTTTTCGGCCCGTCGCTTGTCACAGCTTGAAGGCACAGCAGGCAACATCGAGCGCGCGGTCGAACTGGAACTGATTGCGATGCGAGGTGACTTTTCTCGGCACAGCGTCGCACAGGTCTGGCTGGGGCCTGTCCCATCGGCACTGGCACGGGTCTGCACCCTGTCTCGCGGCTCGGAACGATTGTTCGAACTGGACCAAAAGCCTCTTGCCCTTGCCTTGGCCAAACAGGCCGTTAACGAGCTACAGGCGTTGCGCGCCGACCTTATCGAATTACCGGAACACCTGCAGTTGTGTTTCCGGGATCATATGAGCAACCACTACCGATGGCTGGCCGATCTGTTCATCCGGCAGAACCGCCCGTCTGAGGCCGCCGCTGTGCTCAACATGCTGAAATCTTTCGAGACATTCGAATATGTCGGCCGCGACACCGATTATGGACAAGCTGGATTTAAGGTGCTGGCACTTATCCCCGAAGAAAACGCGCTGATCGAGGCAGCGACCCAGGTGGCTGCCCTGGCCGCCAATAGTATGCAGCAGCGGCGTGATTTAAATTTGCGGCAATCGGTTGCCAATATCACTAACGAAGAGACATTACGCCGTGAGCAGCTGAATGTGGAACTTGAACACTCCCGCCGTAGAGCACTTGAAAATATGCAACGGTCCACAGCACAGGTGCGGGCCCTGGACACGGCGGCAGGCATTGAACCAGACCTGACAATCCGCCGTCTATTGCGCGAAACTGTCTACGGTCAAAGTGCAATGGTTCTGCAATATTTGGTGTTGCCGGACCGTCTTGGAATCGTTTTGACAACCAAGGACAGCCAGCGATCCTTTGTGCGGGATCATCTGCCTAACGGACAGCCGTTTTCAGAGGTTGCGTTGAACGCCAAAATCAATGCCTTCCGCGGATCTCTCAGCCATCAGAACGGCGACCCCGACCCACTGGGGGCTGAGCTCTTTGAGATCCTGTTCCCACCAGAGTTGACCGAAGAAATCCAAAAAGCCGGCGGTGATACCCTGGTTCTGTCCCTGGATGGTCAATTGCGCTTTCTGCCTTTCGCGGCTCTGCGCGATGACAACGGCTATCTGATCGAGCGTTTCACACTGACACATGCCACTGAGGCCCGGCTTGCTGGGTCGATTGATGGCGAAATGGGGCGAATTTCTGCTTTTGGAGCGACCCGCAACTGGGAAAACCTTGGCGCATTGCCAGGGGTCGCTATTGAGCTCGACCGGCTTGTCATCTCGGAAGAGGGCGACAATGGGGTGGTGCCCGGTGACACCTTTTTTGACGACGACTTTACCCTCACCAGCTTTACCAACGCTCTGTCCGCGCCGGACCGCAAGAAAACGGATCTGGGCATCGTGCATCTTGCGTCTCATTTCGTACTTGGCCCCACACAGGACGAGTCGTTTCTGATGATGGGAGACGGTACCAAGCTGTCTGTATCCGAGATCAGGCAGGGGCTTGGCATCGGGTTGAATTTCAATGGTGTTGGTCTTTTGACCTTGTCGGCCTGTAACACGGCCTTTGGCGGTACCGACAATGATGGTCGTGAGCTGGAAAGCTTTGCCGCCGTTGCTCAGCAAAAAGGTGCGGGTGCCGTTGTGGCAACCCTTTGGCAAGTCGGCGACATCTCAAATGCCCTGCTCATGGAGCGTATGTACGACCATCTGATCAACAAGCAAACCACCCCAGCGCAGGCCCTCGCTTCAGCGCAGCGCGCCTTTTTAGCTGGCGGTGATATCCTAAGAGGTGGCGCAGATCCAAACGAACGCTACTCTGGCGCCTCCCATCCTTATTACTGGGCTCTAATCGTGGTCCTGGAAGGAGCAGAATAATGCGAAACACCATTATTTTATCGAGTTTCTTCGCTGCCAGCGCCACTTTGGGGCTGGCGCAAGAGCCAGCATGTTATGCCCTTGAAACACCCTCTGAAACGCACGGGGTCAATACCTTGACCCTTAGTGACGATGGCGAGGTCAATTACACGCTGATCGGCAGCCCTTATGTGACTTACGAATTTTCCTGCGCCTTTTTTGACGACAATACTGTGGCCTATTGTTCGGTCGATTGCGACGGTGGCGCGCTGACCCTAATCCGCTTTCCTGAAACTGTGCTGGCTGACTTCAGCCACCTGCGCGTGGAAAGCGCCCGTATCGAAAGCATCGCAACACAGATTGGCGCAATGGAGGCTGATGGAGAAGTGATAAGCGGGCTATTTCAACTCACCCCCGCTGCCGCCACAGTGTGTAAAGCCGCCGCAAACCAGCGCCAACCGCTTTTGCTTGAACCCGGAGATCTTTACCCGGCTGTTGAACGCCTGGAGAGATACCTTTTTGAAGGTGGTTACTTCAATGATGTGGCCGATTGGTATTACACCGAGGAAACGGCCCAGGCGGTACGAGCGTTTCAAGCTGAATATGGTGACCCGGTTACGGGATTGGCCGATTGGGCCCTGCTGCAGAAAATTGGCATTTATGCATCATATAGCTTTGGTGGCTGCTGAATGACCAAGGGAAGCGTTCAGCCAGTGCGACACTGACAGCGACCAATCAGGTGTCGGTACATCCTATGCCTGTGATGGCAAGGCGCCCTTAACTCCAACAACGCCCTATGGGGATATCTGGCGCCGGGCTACACTGTCCTGACGTCACTCGTCTTTAACGCCACTTTGGTCACCGTTATCATTGACGAAACGGTCCAATCTGATCACAGAAACTATGTAGGCCGAAATGTAAAAAACACTCCCGGGGCTGAATCATCACCTTCTGGCGTTAAAGACAAGGATGCGCACATGCAGCAGGCAGAAGATTTCCGGGCAGAGAGCCTTGCGCTGGCAGGTATACTAGAGGACCTACCCGAAGCGGAGTTTCACCAGCCAACTCTGTTTAAGGAGTGGTCGATTGATCATATTTTGGGCCACCTACACCTCTTTAATGTCGCCGCAGTCGCATCGCTCAAAGGGCCTGACTCTTTTGCCAACTTCATAAGTCCGGTCGTCACAGACATGCAAATGGGCAAATCCATTTTGGACTGTCAGTTCCCCTGGCTGGATGGACTGTCCGGGCGGGCCCTGTTTGAGGCGTGGCGCAATGGGGCCGAAGTCTGCGCAGACTCATTCGCCCAGGCCGACCCAAAAGACCGCGTAAAATGGATCGGGCCAGATATGAGCACGCTCAGCTCTATCACTGCCAGGCAAATGGAGACCTGGGCACATGGGCAGGCCGTGTTTGATCTGTTGGGATTGGAACGCAGGGATCTGGACCGTATCCGCAACATTGCCCATCTGGGAGTTGCGACCTTTGGATGGACATTTCTCAATCGCCAAGAAGAAGTGCCCGCCCCTGCCCCTTATGTCGAGCTAACTGGGCCATCTGGCGCGGTATGGCAGTGGAATGAGCCGCAAAAGGATAATTTTGTGCGCGGCCAGGCGGTCGAGTTTGCACAAGTAGTGACCCAGACACGAAGCATTGCCGATACGGCGTTACAAGCCAGTGGCGACGTTGCGCATCATTGGATGAACCACGCGCAATGCTTTGCCGGGCCGCCAGTCTCTCCCCCGGCCAAGGGTCAACGACACAAAGCAGGCTGAACTACAGGTTTTCTCGGTGATCGTCGCATCCCTGTTCGATCATCCACTCGCCACATCGATGTGGCGAGCAGGGTCCGGACCGCTATGAAAGCAATCCGGTTTTATCAGGCGATCGAAACCAGCTCGAGCGCAAATGTCAGATCTTTGCCCGCCAGCGGGTGATTGGCATCCAGTGTGACTGTTGCATCATCGACCTCAACCACGGTGACTGGCAGTGCATGCCCTTCTGGTGATTGCATCTGCAGCTGAGTGCCAATTTCCAGTGGGATATCATCGGGAATTCCCTCACGCGGGATAGCCTGACGAGCGCCTGGATTGATTGGGCCATAGGCTTTGGCACAGGGGATCTCGATGGTCTTTTTCTCACCCACCGTCATGCCCGGCATCTCAGTGTCCATGCCTTCGATCACCTGACCGGCGCCCACTGTGAACTCCAGCGGATCACGGCCTTCTGAACTGTCGAACACGCTGCCGTCCAGCAGAGTTCCGGTGTAATGGATGCGAACGATGTCGCCGGCTTTGACCTCGGTCATTGGGGGTCCAATCTGTCAGGGTTTTCAAACGGCGCTAAATTATACATTGACCTTAAAATGTAAAGCAGGACCAAACGCAGCCACCGCTTTGTGTGCCATACAATATCCCGCTTCCCCCTTGCGCGGCCCTGTGCCACTGTTCCGGTAAGGGAGATCCGCATGCCAATCACAACCTGTATTTTCGACGCCTATGGCACCCTGTTCGACGTCGCTGCAGCGGCCAGACAGGCCGCCGCCGAACCAGAGTTTCCGCTATTGCGCGACAGCTGGGTTGAACTGGCAAATCACTGGCGCCTCAAGCAGCTCCAATACACCTGGCTGCGCGCAATCACGATCGCCCATACCGATTTCTGGGAGGTCACTCAGAACGGGCTGGATTGGGCGCTGGAAGCCACAGGTCTGGACGGCGACGCCAGGTTGCGCCAGCGATTATTGGACCTTTATTGGGAGCTACAGGCCTACCCTGAGGTTCCCGCGATGCTGCAGGCCTTGAAAGCGGCTGGGTTGAACACCGCGATCCTGTCGAATGGGTCGCCCGACATGTTGGACGGCGCGGTCCAATCTGCCGGTCTGGGCGATGTACTGGATGATGTGCTGTCCGTCGAGAGTGTTGGCATCTTTAAACCAAATGCCCGTGTCTATGATCTGGTTGGCGCCCGGTTCAATTGCCATCGCAACGAGGTGCTGTTTGTCTCGTCCAATGGCTGGGACGCGGCAGGGGCTGCGGGCTATGGCTTTGCCACCGCCTGGGTCAATCGCGCAGGCGAACCCATGGATCGCTTGCCCTGGACACCACAGCATGTGCTGACCGACCTGACACCCATTCCTGATCTCGCAGGCAATTGACCGCCAAAACCCATATATAGAAAGACCACCACATGACTTCGCTTGCCATGATCAACGCCGCCGCCCAGCGGCTGGATGGACACGCCCGGGTGACACCATTGTTGTCTTCCCCGTTTCTGGACGACATCGCCCAGCGCCGTATTCTGATCAAACCCGAGTGCTTGCAACACACTGGATCGTTCAAATTTCGCGGTGCCTGGTCGGCTCTGTCAGCCCTGGACCCATCCGCGCGCGCAAAAGGCGTGATCGCCTATTCCAGTGGCAATCATGCACAGGGCATTGCCCATGCCGCCACCCTGCACGGCGTACCCTCGGTGATCGTGATGCCCGCAGATGCCCCACAGCTGAAGATTGAAAACACCCGCGCATTGGGGGCCGAGGTGATCCTGTACGACCGCGCCAACGAGGACCGGGACGCCATTGGTCAGGCCATCGCAACTGAACGCGATCTGACATTGATAAAACCTTTTGACGAGCCGCAAGTGATCGCGGGGCAAGGCACGGTGGGGCTAGAGATCGCCACCCAGGCCGCAGATCTGGGTGTCACAACTGGCGAGGTCTTGGTCAATTGTGGCGGCGGCGGGTTGACCTCTGGCATCGCGCTGGCGTTGGAGGCCCAGGCCCCACAGATGCAGGTCAGGCCTTGTGAGCCAAAAGGCTTTGACGATGTGACACGCTCGCTGATCTCAGGACAGATAGAGCGCAATGACCAGACCTCGGGGTCCATCTGTGACGCCATCCTGACGCCGTCACCGGGGCAAATAACCTTTCCAATCGTGAAGCGGCTGTGCGGCGCTGGCCTTGTGGTCAGTGAAGACGAAGCCCTGCACGCTATGGCATTGGCCTTTCTGCGGCTCAAAATCGTGCTGGAGCCTGGCGGTGCTGTGTCACTGGCGGCTGCGTTATTCCACGGGCATGCGCTGACCAGCGAGGTCGCAATCGTCGTCGCCACCGGTGGCAATGTCGATCCCGAGGTCTTCCAGCAGGCCCTGCAGCGTTTCAGCTGACCGCGCGACTTAGATCAGGGGGCATCTTTACCCCTGTGCGTCATCCCGGTTACAGAGGCAAAGCCCCAGCCCGAAAGGTAGACGATGCCGTTTGCAGACCTAGAAGATGTCCAGCTGCACTATCGGATCGATGGCGATCCGGATGGCCCTCCGGTGGTTTTTGCCAACGCGCTGGGCACGGATCTGCAGCTTTGGGACGCCATGCTGCCGCATCTTCCTGCCGGGTTGAAACTGATCCGCTATGACCTGCGCGGTCACGGGCTGTCCTCGGCCCCAGCTGCGCCCTATTCCATGGGCGCGTTAATCCGCGACGCCGAGCGGCTGCTGGAGCTGCTGGACATCCGCGACTGTATTTTTGTCGGCTTGTCGATCGGCGGCATGATCGCACAGGGGTTGGCTGTGAAACGGTTGGATCAAATCCGTGGACTAGTTCTGTCAAACACCGCCGCCAAGATCGGCACCGCTGCTAAATGGCAGCAACGCATTGAGACGGTGAACACCGCGGGCCTTGAATCCATCGCTGATGAGGTGATGCAGCGCTGGTTTTCGCGCGGCTTCCGCACCCTGCCCGAAATGGCCCTTTGGCGGTCAAAGTTGGTGCAGCAGTCACCCGTCGGCTATACCGGTTGCTGTGCTGCCATTGCCGGGACGGATTTTTATACCCCCACCAGCGGGTTACGGCTGCCCACCCTGGGCATTGCCGGGTCCGAGGACGGCGACACGCCCCCTGATTTGGTACGCGAAACCATTGACCTGATCCCCGGGTCTTCGTTCGCATTGATGCGCAAGGCGGGTCACCTGCCCTGCGTAGAACAGCCACGGGACTATGCGACCCTGCTCGACACCTTCCTGCAAAAGATCGGACACTATGGCTGATATACTCCTCGTTCACGGCTCTTGCCACGGAGCCTGGTGTTGGCGCGATCTGATCCCCGCCTTGCAGGCACAGGGTCACACTGCGCGCGCGATAGACCTGCCAGGTCATGGTGACGCACGCGATCTGGCCTCGGTGACGCTGGACCAGTCGGCAGATGCGATACTGGCTGCCACAACCCCGGACACCATAGTGTTGGGACATTCCTGGGCCGGCTACCCGATTTCAGCCGCCGCCGAGAAAGCACCCGACGCAGTGCGCGGACTTATCTATCTCTGTGCCTATGTGCCAGTGTCGGGTCTGTCACTGATCGACATGCGCCGCAATGGCCCGCGCCAGACATTGACCGATGCCGTCATCAAAGACCCAGGTGGTGCCAGCTATAAAATCGACCCCAACCGCGCCCCCGACCTTTTCTATCACGACTGCCCGGCAGAGGCTGTGGACTATGCCTTGTCCCACCTTTGCCCTCAGCCCATCAGGCCACAAGACACGCCTTTGTTTGTGTCAGATCGTTGGCGTAAAGTGTCCAAGGCCTATATTCGCTGTGCAAACGATCGCGTCATTCCGCCCGAATATCAAGCCGAGATGGTCGCCGACTGGCCGCGCAACCATGTTCATGACATGCCCCTCTCGCACTCGCCTTTCTTTGCCGACCCCAGATGGTTGGCAGATGTCATCACCCGTATCGCAAGGGATATGTAATGGCCGCGTCGGTTTGCGACTGCCAACAGTATAGCGATCGCGTCCCAGCGGCGATGCTGGGCGCCTGTGCACCGGTAACGTCGAAATGCCGCCCCGGATCCAGGCTCGGCGTTTTGCTGCCGACGTTGCGGAACACCTGCGAAATCAGGCGATTTGTCCGCTTTCCCTTTTAAAACCCGGCAGCTACGGTGCAGGCGTTTTCAATCTGAGTGTCTATGTCCATGCGCCTTCCTATCCTCTTTATTCTGACCACCGTGATGATTGACGCCATGGGCATTGGACTGATCATGCCCATCATGCCGGGGCTCATCGTCGAGGTTCAGGGCGGCAGCCTGGCTGACGCAGCGCTTTGGGGTGGCATCCTTGCAACTGCCTTTGCGGTGATGCAGTTCCTGTTCAGCCCGGTGCTTGGCGGTCTGTCAGATGCCTATGGTCGCCGTCCCGTATTGCTGTTGTCATTGTTTATTATGGTGCTCGACTATCTGGTAATGGCCCTGGCCGGGTCGCTCTGGTTGCTGCTGCTGGGGCGACTTGTCGGCGGCGTCACCGCCGCAACCCACGGCACCGCTGGCGCCTATATGGCGGACATCTCAAAATCGACTGAAAAGGCCGCGAATTTTGGCCTCCTCGGGGCGGCGTTTGGAGTTGGCTTTATTATGGGCCCCCTCATCGGCGGCTTGCTCGGAGAGCTGGGCACCAGGGCGCCATTTTATGCCGCTGCAATTCTATCCGCACTCAATTTCGGGCTGGGCTGGTTTGTGATGAAGGAAACCGTCACCGACGAAAACCGGCGGTCCTTTGACTGGCGTCGCGCCCATCCCTTTGGCGCCTTTCGCACCATGGCCCGCGTTCCGGGCATTCAACGGCTGCTCTGGGTCTACTTTCTCTACTCGGTGGCGATCTACGTATATCCGGCCATCTGGGCCTATTTCACCGAAGAGCGTTTTAACTGGTCGCCGCAGACAATTGGTGTGTCGCTGGCCGTCTTTGGCTTGACTATGGCCCTTGTTCAGGGTGGTGCCCTCCGCCATGTGGTTCGGCGATTTGGCGAGCGTAACACCGTGATTTACGGTCAGCTTTTCGACTTCTTTGGCTTTTCATTGTTAGCCTTTGTCACCAGCGGAACCCTTGCCCTGATCCTGACGCCAATTGCCGCCCTAGGCGGGGTGGTGACACCAGCACTGCAGGCCATCATGTCAAAATCGGTGGCCGACAACCAACAGGGTGAGTTGCAGGGCGTCATGACATCGGTTCAGGCCTTATCGATGATTATTTCTCCGATGTTAATGGCCTCGGTCTTTGCCCAATTCAGCCGCGAGGACGCGCCTATTTATCTGCCTGGCGCCCCGTTCCTGGTTGCGCTGGGGCTGATGATTATCGGACTGGTAATATTCTTACGCACACGACATTCCGTCACGTAAAAACGACCCCTCATTGACGGTTTTCGGCTTGCAGCAATGATGACTGACGGTCACCGTGAGGTCGGCAATACGGGGGAACGTCCATGCAAACCATTAAGGCAGCAGTCTGTCGCGAGTTCGGCGCACCATTGATCATCGAGGATGTTCTGCTTGCAGATCCCCGCATGGGTGAAGTCGAAGTCACACTTGAGGCGGTCGCGATCTGCCACAGTGATATCTCCTATGCCGAGGGCGCCTGGGGCGGTCACCTCCCTGCAGTCTATGGCCACGAGGCCGCCGGGGTGATTACCAAACTGGGCGCTGGTGTTGCAGGCTTTACCGAGGGCGACTCGGTTGTGGTGACGCTGATCCGCGCCTGTGGAAACTGCCCCAGTTGCGCGGGTGGCAAGCCGACAACCTGCGAAACGCCCTATGACACCGTGAACGGCCCCCTTAAGGCTGCGGATGGCAGCCCTTTGCAGCAGGCCATGGCCTGTGGTGCCTTTGCTGAAAAAGTGGTGGTGGATCAGCGCCAAATCGTCAAAATTCCCGAAACCATCGCCAAGGATGTCGCCTCATTGGTGTCCTGCGGCGTGATTACCGGCGTCGGCGCTGTCGTCAATGCAGCACAGCTGCGCGCGGGTCAGGATGTTGTGGTCATCGGCGCTGGCGGTGTCGGCCTTAATGCCATTCAAGGTGCCCGCATTGCCGGTGCACGCCGCGTCGTTGCCGTCGACATGAGTGAGGAAAAGCTGGAAATCGCCAAAGAATTTGGCGCCACGCACGGGGTGCTGGCGACGCTCGATAAACCCTGGCGCTCTGCCTACAAGGCGCTTGGCGGACGCGGGGCGGATGCCGTGCTGATCACAGTTGGCGCCATTCCTGCCTACGAGCAGGCGCCGCGCTATCTGGCACCCAGCGGCAAAGCGATCATGATCGGTATGCCGCATTCTGGCGCCATGGCCAGCTACGAGCCCGTGATGCTGGCAGCTACAGGCCAGGGTCTTATCGGATCAAAAATGGGCGATGTGGTGATCCAACGTGACATTCCCTGGATGATTGATCTGTACAGTCAGGGCCGGTTGAAACTGGACGAACTGATTTCTGGTCGCTGGAGCCTGGAGCAAATCAACGAAGCCATCGCCGACACCAAAACCGGCAGTGCCAAACGCAATGTGATCCTGTTTCCACGTTAATCCCCCTGTCGTAGGGTGCGTGCTATCTCGCACCAATTGCCACAGAAATGCGTGGCTGAACGCATCCACACAAACAAGAGATCACCCATGAAACTGCAAGACCTCGACGTGATCGTTACCGCCCCCCCAGCTCCCGGATGGGGCGGGCGCTATTGGATACTTGTCAAACTGACCACCGACACCGGTATAACCGGTTGGGGCGAATGCTATGCGGCCTCGGTCGGACCAGAGGCGATGACCCACGTTATTCGCGATGTGTTTGACCGGCATATGGCAGATGAGAACCCCGAGAACATCGAGCTGATGTTCCGGCGCGCATATTCTTCCGGCTTCACACAGCGGCCAGATTTAACGGCAATGGGCGCCTTTTCCGGGTTGGAAATCGCCTGCTGGGATATTCTGGGCAAAGACCGTGATCGCCCGGTTCACGCCCTGATCGGAGGCCGAATGAATGACCGCATTCGCGCCTATACCTACCTCTACCCGCTCGCCGAACACGACACCGAAAGCTTCTGGGCCTCGCCTGATATGGCCGCAGAAAGTGCCGCGCAGATGGTCAGGCAAGGCTACACAGCTGTCAAATTCGACCCTGCAGGCCCCTATACGTCTCGGGGCGGCCACATGCCTGCCATGAATGACATTTCAATCTCAGTGGCGTTTTGCAAAGCCATCCGCGAGGCCGTGGGCGACAAGGCAGACTTGCTGTTTGGAACTCACGGTCAATTCACCACAGCTGGGGCCATTCGCCTGGGCCAGGCCCTGGAACCCTACTCGCCGCTCTGGTTCGAAGAGCCGGTCCCGCCCGACAACACCGCCGAGATGGCCAAAGTTGCTCAGGCCGTTCGCATTCCTGTTGCCACAGGCGAAAGGCTGACAACCAAAAGCGAGTTTGCTGCCGCTCTGCAGGCCGGCGCTGCCACCATCCTGCAACCTGCTTTGGGTCGGTCCGGTGGCATTTGGGAGACCAAGAAAATCGCAGCAATCGCCGAAGTCTACAACGCGCAGATGGCACCTCATTTGTACGCGGGGCCAATTGAATGGGCAGCGAATATCCAGTTTGCAGCCTCGATCCCCAATATTTTGATGGCCGAAACCATCGAGACACCGTTTCATGATGCGCTGATCAACGGGGCAATCCAGGTGGAAGACGGATTCGTAACGCCCCCTACGGCAGCCGGCCTTGGCATTGAGGTGAACGAGGCGCTGGCCCGTGCACATCCCTTTACCGG
This sequence comes from Parasedimentitalea marina, assembly GCF_004006175.1. GTDB lineage: Bacteria > Pseudomonadota > Alphaproteobacteria > Rhodobacterales > Rhodobacteraceae > Parasedimentitalea > Parasedimentitalea marina. The sequence goes on along the minus strand of NZ_CP033219.1, from coordinate 499,381 downwards.
CAACGACTTGCACCTCAACATGCGGGACGCTCCTTGTGACTATGTAACGCCAAATGGCTTTGCCGGAGGGTCACCGCCATTGAAGACGTCCGAATAGCGCCAGTGGTCAAATTTCGAGACTGACACAATTCGGCGGCGCCACGCCCAACCAGAGGCGGGCTTCCGTCAGGAAACCGCAAATGGGCGGAAGAGCCTTGTTTGGAATTGGGCCGCATGACCGGTGCGCATCAATAATCAGTTGGATACGTAGCCGGCAACAACCTGCAACAGTTTAAACGCCGTTGCCGCATCGTTTTCTACCACCGCAAAAAACTCTTCCTCACCGATACGCAGGCAGGTCAATTCACTCTGCGCAATCATGCTAAGCGAGCGCGGTTCTTTCCGGATCAAGCCCAATTCACCGACCAGACGACCCTGCCCCACGCTGGCGATCAACTTGTCGTCCTGCCCATCAATGGGCAAGTACAGGCCAGCCTCACCTTCCAGGATCATATAGGCACCATCACTGGCTTCATCGTCTTTCAAAAAGACCACTTCACCGGCAGCGGCCTGATACCAACGGGCACTAAAAGCCAGCAGGCGCAATTGGCGACGATTCAACCCGGAAAACAGTTCCGTCTGTTCCAGCGCCCTGAGTTTGCGCGCCAGATCTGCACTGGCCGCTCCATCTTCAACCGCCACCTTTTGCGCCTCGTCACTGACAAGTCGTCCCTGTCGCAGCTCGTAGTAAACATCAAACACATCTGGGCTTTCAAAACTGTCGCCCAGATAAATCACCGTCGTATCCGGCAGCAGTTTGCGCAGGTTTTTATGTACCGAAATGCGGGTTTCCAAATCATAACTGGCCATCGCCGTGTCCATGATCAGAATATCAGGCCGTTTGATTGTAGCGCGAGAAAAGGCCAATGGTTCAGCAAAGCTGGCGGCCAGACCCTGCCCGCCCAATGCAATTGGCAGTTCAAAGATCAGCTCAACCACCAGATCACGAACCCCGTTTTGCACCAGCAACTCAGAGACCAGTTTGCGCAGTTCGTCTCCCTTGGCGCCGGCCAGGTCCGAAATCTTGCCAAACAGAGCATTCTCCAGAACCGTCAATCCCGGTGCAAAACTTTCGATACTCAGCGGCACAAACAGATCACCTAAAGTGGCCATCAACCGGGTAGAATGGCTTTGCCTGAAGGCCAGAATACGGCTTTGCATGTCCTCGCTAAAGGCTGGGCCGATTTGTTCGGCTGAGATCCGGAACGGAACAATCAACAGCTCTGCCAACTCTTTGTGATCCAAAACATCGGCGCCGTTGGACCGGGTCTTTTCAACCAGATCAAGCGCAACTTCGTATGCAGAGGGCTCCAGCCCCAGTTTACGGAACAATGGGTGATCAGTGCCGTCGAGCCCAAAAATCTGGCGCAGCATATCCACCACGTCCTGGGTCAGCGCTACCAGGTCTTCATCCAGGTTCAATTCTTTGATCAGGTCCAGAAACTCGGTCTGCTCTGCCAAAACGACTTCAGTGATTGGCTCATGTGGCGTCGCGTACAACAAGTTTTCTGCCACAGGCAATGCCGGATTATACTCATCCGTTTTCAAAAAGAACGCATGCTGACGAAGCCCGGCGTCGCGTACAGCCTGCTGCACCTGATCACGCAACTGCACCAGATGCGTTGCCAGAACAGGGTGAGTTTTCGGATCAAAATTCTGCTCCATACCGCGCCGAAACAAGGCGGTGTCCGAGCCGATGCCTTCGACCAGCTTCAGCCACCAATCACGCAAGTCATCCTTGTTCGAAAACCCGGCCACGGACGGGTCAAGCCAGGGTGCATCAAGCGGGTCTGGGCTGTTGCCGGCCTTCAGGGCCTTTTCGAACTGATCGGCGTCCCTTGCCGTCCCGGTGGGGCGCGGTCGCATCGGCATCATCACGTTGTCGCCAAACGACCCCTGAAACAGCACGGGCCGCGATGTCGCATGACCAACCCGAGCAGCGATTACCGCCTGATGCAGCTTGGTCAAATCATGCCCCGCAATGGAAACACTGCCCGCCGAGGGCAGCAACTCGCGGGTCAGAAGTTCAGCCATGGCGCGTCTGTCTTCTTCTGACGGGGCGGCGATCCCGACGACTTTGCCGGCAGGCAGGCGGGCACTCAGATCCTCCAGCACCAGATTCCCGTCAGCGTCCCGCACGTTGACATTGGTCAAAATCACGTCGCCCTCAAGACGTACCAACTCCTTGGGTTCACCTTCCATCAAGGTTTCGTCGACCATACCAGTTGGCGCAAAACGCTCCATGATCACGTCCCAGCGCAGGCTCATGTCCTGGGTCTGGTTGTAATAGGCCAATAGCTCCTTCCACGGAGATGCGAGGTCCTTATAGGCTGCCAAAGCCGCCACAAGCGCGCCCAGTGAGACAGAGCCTTGCAGCACCAGATAGCCACCAATCGCATAAAACAAAAACGGCGTCAGCTGGGTAATGAAGTTATTGATAAACTTCATAAAGAACTTTTTCTGATAGATATCGAGGCGAATATCATACAGGCGCCCCAAGCGTGTCGTGATAACCGCCATGCGATAGCGCCAGCCGCCGTTGATCCGCAATGTCGAGGCGCCAACGGCGCTTTCCCCGATTTCAGCCGCAAGCGCGCGCACCTGCTTGATGCGCTTTTTGTTCAATAGGTTGATGCGCCGCTGCAACATCGGGATCAACCAACCCTGCAGAGGTATCAAAGCCACAGCCGCAATGCCAAACCAGACATTCTGCAGAAACAGGAAAGACAGAATGGTGATCATCTGCCCGGCTTGCAAAACTGGCTGGCTAATCGCATCGCCCATCAGGCCGCCCATCGGCTCGCTTTCAGCTGTGATCATCGACACCAGTTCACCCTGGCTGACCCGTTCAAAGTAGGGCTGTGGAAAGCGCAGCACCCGGGCTATCAACTGATAGCGAAACCGACGCAACATGCGTTCGGCGAGTATGCCTTTCATGGTGTTGATGCGCATTTTCATCAAGCCATGCGCTGTCACAGCCAACAAGAACCCCGAGCACAAAAGCCACAAGAAAGTCAGCTGATCCACCGGGCGCCCCAGCACGTCAATGGTCGAAGTCTGCGCGCCAATGGCATCGTTGATAATCCGCTTGGGCAGTTCAAGCGTCAGGAATAACAACGGGAATAGCGTGGTGGTGACCAGCAGCAGAATCAACTGATCCCGTTTGGAGTATTTCCAAATGAAGCGAAAAAGAGAGCGTTCGATGGAAGGCCTCCAAAATAGCAAGGACAAACAAGTACACCCCAATGCCTAGCGCGGTTCCACCATCACAGGCAATGCCTTAGCGTCAGATGCCCCTTTGCGGAAGATGTTTCGCTGACGATTGCTTGCGGCGAAAAAATCCGTAAGCTCCAGTAACGAGCGATTAACAGGAGTTCCCGTCTTGCCGGACTATGTCGGATCTATTTTGCTGCTGCTGGGCTTACTGCAGTTCAAGCACATGTTTGCCGACTTTTATATGCAGACGCAGAAAATGCTAAGTGGACGGGGAATATACTTTCACATGGGTCGGGCCCAACATGCCGGAGTACATGTAATAGGGTCCTTTCTGGTCTTCCTGATATTTCATACCCCGATGTGGTTCATACTGGTTATTTGCGCGCTTGAATGGTTTATCCATTTCAACATTGATTACTGCAAAGCCTGCTATTCCGAGTCAAAGCAGTTGATGCCGAACATGGCAGAATTCTGGCGTGCCATGGGGACAGATCAGGCGCTGCATCATTTCACCTATCTGGCTATGGTATGGGCCTGGATGGAATACACTGTAATTTAGAGCCTGCTACCAAATGGATATGCTTGGGCATACTTTCATTTACCCCTTGGGGCTCTGCCCCAAACCCCGGGATATTTCTGGCCAGATGAAAATGGATCCGGATTAGGGAAGCACTGGTTTGTTTTGCTTTATAGTGCGCAGAACCATATTGGTCTGGGCGCTGGCAACGGCAGGTAAGCGAAACAAGAATTGTTCAAGAAAATTGTTGTAGGCGTCCAGATCCGGAGCCAGCACGCGCAGGTGATAATCGGCCTGCCCGGTTGTGGCATAACATTCCTGAACCAGTGTATTTCCCTCGATTGCGCGAATGAATTCGACCAGTTTTTCAGGGTCATGGCGGGTCAGGTGTACATGAACAATCGCCTGAAACTCTAACCCCAGGACAGCCGGGTTCACGATGGCCCCATATCGCACAATCGCGCCCGCATCTTCCAATGCCCGGACCCGTCGCCACAGTGCGGAGGCCGACATTCCTATGGTTTCGGCCATGTCGGCATTGGACATCCGTGCATCTTGTTGCAACAGAGACAAGATGCTGCGGTCACGATCAGTGATTTCCATAATACGGTCAAACTTTTCTAAAGTGTCGCAATTGTCGGTCAATTCACCCAACATTACACCGTATTGCAAGCGGTTTGACGAAAATTTTCACTCAATATGGTCTACTCTACCGCTTACAATGCCGATCAAGCAAGAGATGCCAGCCATGACCCAGCAGACACATGATTTTCAGAAGTATCACCTGAGTGACCGGTACGACCTGACCAGAGGCCGGGTTTTTCTCACTGGTACTCAGGCGTTGGCGCGGATCATGCTGGATCAGGCGCGCCGCGATCAACAGGCAGGTCTGAACACTGCTGGTTTTGTATCCGGCTATCGTGGCTCGCCGCTGGGTGGGGTCGATTTGGAGTTCTGGCGATCCGCTGACCGGATGCGCGAGAATGGTATCAAGTTCATGCCTGCAGTGAATGAAGACCTGGGGGCAACTGCGGTTTTGGGGGCGCAACAGGCCGTGCTGGATCCCCAGTGTCAGGTCGAGGGCGTATTTTCAATGTGGTACGGCAAAGGCCCCGGGGTGGATCGGTCAGGCGATGCGCTGAAACATGGCAATGCCTATGGGTCGTCGACCAAGGGCGGGGTTCTGGTGGTTGCGGGCGATGACCACGGCTGCGTCAGCTCGTCGATGCCGCATCAGTCCGACGCGGGTTTTCTGGCTTGGTTTATGCCCGTTCTAAATCCGGCCTCGGTCAGCGAATTCCTGAGTTTTGGCGAATACGGCTTTGCCCTGTCACGCTATTCCGGCGCCTGGGTTGGCTTCAAGGCCATCTCGGAAACGGTGGAAAGTGGCCGTTCTGTCGCCTTGCCGCCAGACCGGGAATTTATTTTGCCTGACCTGCCCCCCTACCCCGGCGGGTTGCATGTGCGGCGCTCGGATTTGCCCAGCCCCGAGATCGAGGTTCGCATGCGGGCCAAGTTGAAAGCGGTGCGCGCCTTTGCCGAGGCGAACCCGATTGATCGGCGCATCTATGACTTGCCTGATGCCAGTTTTGGCTTTGTCACCACCGGAAAAGGCCATCTTGATCTGATGGAGGCACTGCGCCTGTTGGGGCTGGACGAGGCGGCCTGTCGTCGGCTGGGCATCGATATATACAAGGTTGGAATGGTCTGGCCACTGGCCCGTCGCAGCGCCTTGCGGTTTGTGCATGGCAAAAAAGAGGTGCTGGTGGTCGAGGAAAAGCGTGGCATTATCGAAAGCCAGTTCAAAGAGTATTTCTATGATTGGCCCGGCAACAAGCCCGAAAAGATGGTTGGCAAATACGACAGTCACGGTGAGCCGCTGATCCCCTGGACTGGAGAGTTAAGCCCACTGCAACTGGTGCCTATCATAGCCCAGCGGCTTGATCCGTTTTTTCCTGAGGAAGGGCTATCGGCCAAGGCGCTGGCGCTGACGGATACGCCGCCCATCCTGTTGAACATCTCTGGCGCCACTCGCACCCCCTATTTCTGTTCAGGCTGCCCGCATAACACCTCGACCAAAGTGCCCGATGGCAGCAAGGCCAATTCAGGTATCGGCTGCCATGTGATGGCCAGCTGGATGGACCGCGAGACCGCTGGATATGCGCAAATGGGCGGCGAAGGTGTGCCCTGGGTTGCCGCCTCCATGTTCAACGGCGGCAAACATGTGTTTCAGAACCTCGGCGAAGGAACCTGGTATCACTCTGGATCGCTGGCGATCCGTCAGGCGGTGGCGGCACAGACCAATATCACCTACAAGATCCTCTATAATGACGCCGTCGCCATGACCGGCGGGCAGCCGGTGGATGGCCCTGTCAGCGTGGTCGGAATTGCCCAGACTTGCCGGGCTGAAGGCGTGTCGCGAATTGCACTGGTGTCGGATGACATCACCAAGTTCATCCGATCAGAGTTCCCCAGCGACACCACATTTCATGACCGCGCAGAATTGGACACGGTCCAGCGCGAACTGCGCGATATCCCGGGTGTTTCCGTGCTGATCTATGAGCAGGCCTGCGCCACCGAAAAGCGCCGCCGTCGCAAACGCGGCACCCTGGACGACCCTAAACGATTTGCAATCATCAATGATCTGGTCTGCGAAGGATGCGGCGATTGTTCAACTGAATCCAACTGCCTGAGCGTGGAGCCCATTGAGACACCGCTGGGTCGCAAACGTAAAATCAACCTGTCCAGCTGCAATAAAGATTTTTCCTGCCTGAATGGATTTTGCCCCAGCTTTGTTACCGTCGAGGGCGCCACCCGACGTAAGAAACAGGCCCCGGGTCTGGACGCGGCGCAATTGGTGGCGGCCCTGCCCACCCCGAACATTGCCGCGCTGGACACACCCTTTGATTTATTGGTCACCGGGGTTGGCGGCACCGGCGTGGTGACCATTGGCGCATTGATCACCATGGCCGCCCATCTTGAGGGGAAAGGCTCCAGTGTGTTGGATTTCACTGGATTTGCGCAGAAATTCGGGACCGTGCTCAGCTATATTCGGCTGTCGTCTAACCCGGAAGACGTGAATCAGGTGCGCATTGACACAGGCGCGGCGGATGCGGTGATTGGCTGCGATGTCGTGGTCAGCTCAGCCCCCAAGGCCTCGGCACATTACGGGTCCAACACACGGATCGTTCTGAACCGGGCAGAAATGCCCACCGGTGATCTGGTGCTGCAACGTGATGCTGATCTTAATGCAGGTCAGCGCGAGCAGGCGATAAGCAGTGTCGTCGGCGCCGAAAATTTAAGCGCGATAAATGCCAACGAGGTTGCCGAGGCAATCCTCGGCGATACGGTCCTCGCCAATATGATAATGCTTGGATTTGCCTGGCAAAAAAGGCTTGTGCCAGTTTCAGCTGGTGCGCTGGACCAGGCCATTGAACTTAACGCAGTGGCGGTAGAGCGAAACCGTCTGGCGTTTGCCATCGGTCGCGCACTGGCGGTGGATCCAGGTCTGGTAAGCGATTGGTACACAGAGACTACGGATGCGCCGGAAACGCTGGAAGATGTGATAGAGCGACGGGCAAGTTTTCTCACCGGATATCAAGATGTGGGGTATGCCAAACGATATACCGAAACACTGGCCCGCTTTCGCAACGCAGTTCCGGCTGACAGTACTGAGGAACTGACCATTGCGGCCGCCAAATCGCTGTTCAAACTGATGGCTTATAAAGACGAATTCGAAGTGGCCCGTCTTTTGACCAGCGCCGCCTTCAAGCATCAAATGGACGCGGAGTTTGAGGGCGACTTCACGGTTCACCATCACCTTGCCCCGCCACTTCTAAGCCGAGGAAAAGACGCCCGGGGTCGCCCGATGAAACGCGCCTTTGGGCCGTGGTTACGGCCCGTTCTGACCCTACTGACCAAAGGTAAACGCCTTCGCGGCAGCCGTTTCAACGTTTTTGGATATCACGCCGAGGCCCGGCTGCACCGTGATTTATTGGCATGGTACGAAGACGCCCTAAAGCAGGTCGAACGGCGCTATAACGCGGCCTGTCACGACAGCTGCCTCGCCATCCTGACTGCGCCGATGGAGATCCGCGGCTATGGCCCTGTCCGCCAGCTGGCCGCCGAAAAGATAAAATCCAACACCACGTCAATGCTTGCTGCTCTTTAGGAGGTCCAGAATTTCAAAGAATAGGTGGTGAACTCTTCCAGTTCTTCGGGGAGAGCTTCGCACCCTGTGAAGACTTTCAAATATTCTGCCGTCATCCTAAGTCGATAGTCACCACTTTCGTTCAGCCCTGCCATGTCATAACCCAATTGCATGTAATACAATGCTTTGGCACGGGCCAGCGCCTCGACATCAGGGAAATCATAGCGCTGAAACATCTGCGTCAGCGCCTCAACCCGACGCGCGTCAGATTGATCTAACAGATGACGCACAGGCCCAGACCGGCGGGCCCAGTCTCGCACTGCGAAATCCAATGCTGTGTTGAACAATTCCGGATCAGCAGTACAGCGCCAAACATTCAACACTGCGGCAGTTATCGTCTCAGCAGCAACCGTTGCCTGGCCAACCATCCCCGCAGTGTTGGTCTGCTCCCATGTTTTCAGCAGAGCATCAAGAAGATCCTGGCGGGATTTGAAATACCAATAAAACGAAGACCTAGAGACGGCCATTCTCTCTGCCAGTGCCAGCACTTTGACCTGCTCGACCCCATGCGAGATCAACACGTCCATGGCCACATTCAGCCAATCTGCACGGGTCACTCTGACATTGCCGATTAACGGTTCGGCTTTGGGGTCATCGCGCTGCAGGATTGTTTTTTGGGTCATCTTTTTCGCCTTTGGTCAAACTGTCAAACACCGTTATGGCAATACAGGTTTTGACGGTCTTATAAAACAGCACTCGGACGCGCCTTGATCCCAGCGTGCCAAGCCAATGTGGCGTCGTTCGCATCTGGAATACGCATTTTTATCACCCGGGCAAACTCAACAAACACAAAAGCACTGATATCAGCGAGAGTGAAATCATTTGTGGCCAGATAGCGGCTGGCCTGCAATCGCTGTTCAAGCCGGTCAAAGAATTTCTCGGTGCGGTCCAGGCCGCGCGAAACCAATTCCGGTATCTGGCCATAATCCGATGGACCAGGGATCGCACGGTCTGCAAAGAACGGATGGCCATTGCGCAGAGCTTCAGCGATGGGCACTCCACCCTGCTGCTCGGCAATTGCGTTCCACATGAGAACCAGACCTTTTTCCTCAGCTGTCCGGCCCATCAAAGGAGGGTTTGGGTGGGTTGCCTCCAAATAGGCCGCGATGCCTAGGTTTTCTGTCAGAGCCGTCCCCTCGTCAGTGATCAACACTGGCACTGTGGCATGTGGGTTCACCGATTTAAACGCGTCGCCCAACTGTTCCCCTTTGGCGATAGAAATGTCGTGGCATTCTAGTGCAAGTCCCTTTTCAGCAATGAACATCCGCGCCCGACGAGGGTTAGGAGCAGTAGAGCAGTCGTAAAAAATCATTGATCAAAGTATCCTGTCGCAAACGCCTTTGATGCAGCCTAGACGGCAGACCTACTGTCCATCAACCACAGAAAAGCGCGTAAATAGCGGGTTGAGGCATCCAAGTCGCTCGGTGCACCAGAACATCAAATAAAATAACGCTCCCGCTTCCACATCTCTGATCAGTCCCCCCACAGCACGGCATGCTCCCGCGCCCACGCGAACCATCGGCTAGTGCCGATGGTCCTTGCGGTCTTGGGCGTGGCGCCGCGCTTTGCGCGGCGCCACGCCCAACGGGCCGAGTATCTCTGTCAAGAGGACGAGGACGGGCGGGAGATCTGGTTAGCGAATATCCCCATCCCGACAGTAGATAAAGCACCGGCCCTCTACGGCCCCTTCTGGCAAGCTCAACTCTGTCAGGGAGTCAAAGTACATTCGGTCAGACGACACCATCAGTCCGCCCGGTGCCAGTAGCGGCTCGACCAGCGGCGAGACAAACCGTGCAAACACGTCGTTCTTCTCACGATTGTGACCGCCCAGATCCGCATGCACTAAACTGGCAGTCGGGCCAAACCGGTCCAACGATGCCGGGAGCGTTTGGCGTACATCCCCCAAAATCACACGATCCTCGGGCGGTGTGCTGTCCGGATGCGAGGCAACCGCGCGCTCAAAAACGTAGATGTCGCGATCTTCAACATAACTCCGCATGTGGTGATAGGTTCGGCCATTGCCCAACCCCAGTTCAAACACCGGACCAGTCATCGCTGCGGTTTGCGCAATTGCAAAATCCAGGCAGGCGCGCTGGGACACCATTCGGTCGATAAACAAATCAAGACGGGACAGCATAGATCAACTCCTTTTCGCCCAACAATCCACTCCGGGCATTTACTAACCCGTGTGACAGAGATTGCGGTGAATGTGTAGCGCCCCTCAAAACAGTATGCTCACCTGTCTAACCAGCGATTTTACAACACTTCACACTCGATTTCCGACTTTTCGAGGTGCCTCAACGACTAAATGGGTTTGACTAGACAGGTCCGGTCACGCGATGGTGTCAAAAAATAAGGGAGAAAATGATGACAGCGGCACCAAAGCTGGTTGGGTGGACCTGAATGCGGCCTTTGCTGTCGGTGGACAACCTTAGCATTGGATTTGGCAATGGCACCCCAGTGGTCCGCAATGTCAGTTTTGAAGTGATGCCCGGTGAGACCCTTGCTCTGGTCGGCGAAAGTGGATCAGGCAAAACTGTTACCTGCCGGTCCGTCCTGCGCATCCTGCCGCGCGCTGCGCGTCTCCATTCGGGCACCATCCGATTGAACGGCAGTGCGGGCACGCAAGACCTGACCGCGTTGAACGAACGTCAAATGCGAAATGTGCGCGGCAATGCGATCTCGATGATTTTTCAAGAGCCTATGCATTCTCTGTCTCCGCTGCACCGGATTGGCAATCAAATTTCCGAAGTATTATGGCTCCATGGGCGCACGCGCGAAGCCGCTGCCAAAAAAGATGTGCTGGAGTGTTTTGAGAGGGTTGGGTTTCCGGACCCTGACCGCGCCTATCGGTCTTATCCGTTTGAGCTGTCCGGTGGTATGCGTCAGCGGGCGATGATTGCAATGGCAATGGTCGCCAAGCCTGACCTGCTGATCGCGGATGAACCGACCACAGCACTGGATGTCACCACTCAGGCGCAGGTTCTGGGACTGATGAAAGAGCTCCAGCGCGACACTGGCATGGCCATGATCCTTGTCACCCATGATCTGGGGGTTGTGGCCAATATGGCCGAACAGGTGGTTGTTATGCACAAGGGTCAGGTCATGGAGGCCGGCGCCGCCGAGCCGCTGCTGCGCGCCCCGGCCCATGCCTATACCCAGCAGCTGTTTGATGCCGCGCCGGCCATTCCTGCCCACCCGCAGACAGCACCAGAACTGCCGCAGGATGATTTGATTTTAGAATTAAAATCCGTCTCTAAGACCTATACAATGCGGGCAGGAAAATCGTGGCAGCCAGAGTCCAAGATCCTTGCCTGCCGAGGCGTCGACTTTGCGCTACAACGTGGCAGAACACTTGCGATCGTTGGTGAAAGTGGCTCGGGCAAAACGACAGCGGCACGCATTGCGCTGGGGGCTGAACTGCCCGACGAGGGCGGCGAGGTGCTGTTTCGCACAACACCACAATCCGAGGCCATCGCGGTGCATCATATGTCACGCGCCGCCCGCACTGCGTTCCAGCGCGAGGCACAGATGGTGTTTCAGGATCCCTATTCCTCGCTATCTCCGAGAATGCGCATTCTGGATGCTCTGTGTGAACCGCTAGAGATCCACGGTATTGGCTCCAAACATGAACGCCGAGAGCAGGCGGAACAGATGTTGCGCCTGGTTGGATTGGGGCCAGATATGCTGCTGCGCTATCCGCATGCATTTTCCGGCGGTCAGCGTCAGCGCCTGTCGATTGCCCGCGCCTTGATGCTGGACCCCTCGCTCCTTGTTTGTGACGAGCCTACCTCGGCGCTGGATGTTTCGGTACAAGAACAAATCCTGCGCCTGCTGGAAGAGATCCAGGACCGCAAGAATCTATCCTATTTGTTCATCAGCCATGACCTTGCCGTGGTCGCACGGATTGCCGATGAAGTGGCGGTTATGCGTGGTGGTCTGGTCGTTGAACAGGCGCCCCCGGACACTCTTTTTCACAACCCAAAACATCCCTACACCAAAGCACTGATAGCGGCCCAGCCCGAGCCCGATGTGGATCGGCCAATTGATCTAAAGCTGGTCGCATCTGGTGCCGGCTCCCCGGACAGCTGGCCCGAGGATTTTCGTTTTTCAAACACCATGGTACCTTCACTGGTGCAAGTGGAACCAGGTCATAAGGTACGTTGCCATGTTTAAGACCCCAAAATTCATTTTCGCTCTGTCCATCACAGCGCTCTTCACACCGCTCGCAGCCTTTGCCTCCCCGCCAGTGCAGGAAAGCGATTTCTGGCGCGCCGAGGTTGAGGCAGGCAATTTACCACCCGTCGCTGACCGCATTCCGGATGTCCCGCTGACCGTGGACCTGACCGCGCGCGGGCGTACGCCTGGGGTCCAGGGTGGCACCTTGAATACTATGATCACTCGCTCCAAAGATATTCGCCAGATGGTGGTCTACGGTTATGCCCGTTTGGTTGGCTATGACGCAGATTATGAACTGCGCCCTGACCTGCTGATGTCGTTTGAAAATCAGGACAACCGCCGTTTCACCTTAAATCTGCGGCCCGGACACCGATGGTCAAACGGGGCTCCGTTTACCTCGGATGATTTCAAGTACTGGTGGGATGATGTCGCCAATAATGAATTGCTCAACCCGACCGGACCGCCAGACTTTCTGCGGGTCGAAGGGGAACTGCCCACTGTCAGCTTTCCAGACCCACAGACAGTCATCTACGAATGGTCCAAGCCAAACCCCAATTTTTTGCAAAGCCTGGCACAGGCACGGCCCCCGTTTATCTTCCGCCCCGCAGAGTTTCTGAAAAAGTATCACATTGCCTATGCCGACCCCGATGATCTTGCCTTTGAGGTCAACGATGCCCGGGTCAAAAGCTGGGCCGCGCTGCACAACAAACGCGACAACATGTACAAGTTCGACAACCACGAACTGCCAACCCTTCAGCCCTGGATCAACTCGACTTCGGGCAAGAAGATCCGCCACTTGTTTGTGCGCAACCCCTATTACCACCGCATCGACGAGAACGGTGTGCAGCTGCCCTATATTGACATCATCGAGATGGAAATCGTCTCGGGCGGGCTGGTTGCGGCAAAATCCAATGCAGGCGAGGCTGACCTTCAGGCCCGTGGGCTGGGCTTTCGCGACATTGCAATCCTGCGCAAGGGCGAGGCCGACGGCGGCAACTATAAGACCTACCTTTGGGGCACAGGCACCGCATCGCAGATTGCAATTTTTCCAAACCTGAACGTCAATGATGATGTCTGGCGTGGTGTTCTGCGCGACGTACGGGTGCGCCGTGCCTTATCACTGGCCATAAACCGCGACTCGATCAACAAGGCACTGTACTTCAAACTGGCCAAACCCGGCGCCATGACCGTGTTGGAACCCAGCCCGTTCTTTGATCCTGAATTGCGCGAAGCCTGGGCCAGCTGGGACCCTGATATGGCCAATGAGCTGCTGGACGCAGCAGGCCTGGACCAAAAAGACGGTTATGGCATCCGCAAATTGCCTGATGGCCGTCCGATGGAACTGGTGATCGAAACCGCGGGCGAGCGTCAAGAGGTCGAGAACGCAATGCAGATCATCACCGATGACTGGCGCGAGATTGGTGTCAAACTGGTCATGCGCCCGTTGGATCGCGACATCCTGCGCAACCGGGTTTTCTCTGGCACCTCCATGGCCTCGGTCTGGTATGGCTGGGACAACGGCTTGCCCCGCCCCTATACTTCGCCCGCCTATCTGGCACCGACCGATCAGGTCTTTCTGGCCTGGCCCAAGTGGGGCCAGTTCCACCAAACCAGCGGCGAGGCAGGCGAGGCCCCCGACATGCCAGAAGCCCAGCGCCTGATGGAGCTGGTGAAAAACTGGGAGGCCGCCGCCTCGGATACCGAACGCACGGCAGCCTGGACTGAAATGCTGAAAATACACGCCGATCAGGTTTACGGCATCGGCATCCTCGCCGGGGCGCCACAGCCTGTGGTGGTCAATAAATCCCTGCGCAATGTTCCGGTCAAGGGTATCTGGGCCTGGGATCCCGGGGCCCACTTTGGCATCCACCGCCCGGATGAGTTCTTCTTTGAAGGTGGTGACGGCTGATGGAAATCCTGCGCTACGCAGTCTACCGATTTGGCACCATGTTGCTGACCCTGCTGGTGGTCTCGGTGATGGTCTTTGCCATCATCAACCTGCCACCGGGTGATTATCTTAGTAACCAGATCGCCGAGCTGCGTGCCTCGGGGCAATCAGCCGGCGTCGCCAAGGCCGAGTTTTTGCGCAGCGAATATTCACTCGACCGTCCTTTGTACCAGCAATATCTGATCTGGGTTGGCTTTATGCCCGGTCCACACGGGTTTTCAGGTCTGATCCAAGGCAACTATGGCTGGTCGTTTGAATTTGATCAGCCGGTTGCCGATATCGTTGGGGATACGCTGTGGCTGACCGTTTTGGTCAATCTTGCGGCGGTGCTGTTTGTCTATCTGGTTGCCCTTCCACTGGGTGTCATCGCGGCGGCCCGGTCTCGCACCTGGGTCGACTATACCTCGGCCTTTGTTGGCTATCTGGGACTGGCGACGCCCAACTTTCTGCTGGCGCTGATCCTGTTCTACTATGGCCACAAATATTTCGACCTCCCCATCGGCGGGTTGATGGACCCGATCTACGAGGGCGAGCCAATGTCCTGGGACAAGGTCAAATCGATCCTCATCCATCTGATCGTGCCGACCTTTGTGATCGGCACCTCGGGTGCGGCGGCCATGATGCAACGTCTGCGCGCCAACCTGCTGGATGAGTTGGGCAAGCCCTATGTGGAAACTGCGGTAGCCAAGGGCATGGCCCCGGCCCGCATGCTGACCAAATACCCCCTGCGCATGGCCTTTAACCCCTTTGTTGCTGACATCGGCAACCTGTTGCCCTCTATGGTCTCGGGTTCAGTTCTGGTCTCAGTTGTGCTGGGCCTGCAAACCATCGGCCCCACCCTGTTGACTGCCCTGAAAACCCAGGACCTGTTCCTGTCCGCCTTTGTTCTGATGTTCGTCGCCTTGCTGACGCTCA
This sequence comes from Parasedimentitalea marina, assembly GCF_004006175.1. Classification (GTDB taxonomy): domain Bacteria; phylum Pseudomonadota; class Alphaproteobacteria; order Rhodobacterales; family Rhodobacteraceae; genus Parasedimentitalea; species Parasedimentitalea marina. The sequence continues at coordinate 484,357 of NZ_CP033219.1, read as the reverse complement.
TCGGTACGATGATTTCCGATGTGTTGCTGGTTCTGCTCGATCCCCGCATTCGATACGAGGGGCGTGAAACATGACCCAATTGCCCGACGGCCGTTATGTCAACGACGCTCCCTTTGATGCTCAGGCCTCTTTGCAGCAACTGGAAAGAGGCGATCTGGACGCCCCCAATTGGGTGCTGATCTGGCGTAAGTTCAAGACCCACAAACTGGGGCTGATTTCGGGGGTTTTCCTGCTGATCAGCTATCTGATGTTGCCCTTCGCCGGCTTTATCGCCCCCTATACCCCTAATGAGCGCCACCCCGATCACCTTTACTCGCCACCTCAATCGGTGAACTGGTTCCACGAGGGCACCTTCATCGGGCCCTATGTCTACCCCATGACCTCTGAGGCCAACCTAGAGACATTTCAGTGGGAATTTGTCCCCGATACCGACAACCCTGCCCCGCTTGAGTTTTTCTGCACCGGTAAGAAATATCGGTTGGCTGGCCTGATCCCAACCAAAACCCACCTGTTTTGTGCCCCCAAAGACGCCACCGTGTTCCTTTGGGGTTCGGACCGATTGGGTCGAGACGTCTTCAGTCGCATCTTCTACGGTGCCCAGCTGTCGCTGACAGTGGGCATCATCGGTATCACAGTATCCTTCCTGCTGGGCATCACCTTTGGCTCGATTGCCGGTTATTTCGGTGGCCGTATCGACTGGTGCATCAACCGGGTGATCGAGATCTTGCGGTCGCTTCCTGAACTGCCTCTTTGGCTGGCGCTGTCAGCGGCGGTGCCGTCAAACTGGGGGCCGGTGGCGGTGTTCTTCATCATTTCTGTAATCCTTGGCATCCTGGACTGGCCCGGCCTGGCACGATCGGTGCGCGCCAAGTTCCTGTCTCTGCGCGAAGAGGAATACGTCCGTGCCGCCGAAATGATGGGGGCCAGTCCCGGTCGGGTGATCCGTAAACACATGTTGCCCAATTTCATGTCCCACCTGATCGCCTCGGCCACGCTGTCGATCCCGGCTATGATCCTGGGCGAGACCGCACTGTCCTTCCTTGGCCTCGGTCTGCGCGCGCCTGCAGTCAGTTGGGGCGTCATGCTGAACGACGCCCAGAACCTTGCCTCGATCGAGATCTACCCCTGGACGGCGATCCCAATGCTGCCAATCATCATCGTGGTACTGGCTTTCAACTTCCTTGGCGATGGCCTGCGCGACAGTCTTGACCCTTATCAACATTGACCCTGTTCCGCACTCTTCCAGATCCCGGCGCCTATGGGGTAACGGGGTCCGGCCAGCTCCCCAGCGCCTATGCGGTAACCGAGCTGGCCACCGCCTCTCTTGCCGCCGTAGGAACTGAACTCTCCTCGTTGATACAGGCTCTGAACCTCTCGGCTAACCGGGCCGAGGTCACAGTGGATCAGCGCTTGGCCTCGCTTTGGTACGGCTACAGTTTTCGCCCCAGTGGTTGGGAAATGCCCAGCCTGTGGGACGCGATTGCCGGCGTTTACGACTGTGCGGATGGCTGGATACGCCTGCATACCAACCTGCCCCACCACCGCGCTGCAGCCTTGCAAGTATTGGACTGCGCCAATAACCGCGACGCCGTCACCGCCGCCGTCAAAAAATGGCCGGGCACCGCATTGGAAAGCGCAATTGTGAACCAGGGCGGTGTTGCCGCCGCACTGCGCTCGCGATCCGACTGGCTGGCACATCCCCAGGGCGCAGCGGTGGCCAGTGAACCGCTGATCGGCTGGACCGAGCCGCGTTCAATCACGCTGCGTGATCGTCCGCAGGCCAGCCTGGCCCGCCCCTTGGCAGGTCTACGGGTGTTAGATCTGACCCGCGTGTTGGCAGGTCCTATTGCAACCCGTACCCTGGCCGGATTCGGCGCCGAGGTCCTGCGTCTTGATCCACCCGGCTGGGATGAACCCGGCGTGATCCCCGATATCTCGCTTGGCAAACGCTGCGCCTATCTCGACCTGCGCAGCCCCAATGACCGACACCGTTTCGAGGCCCTGCTCAGCACGGCCGACGTCTTGGTCCATGGCTATCGTCCAGGCGCCTTGGACGGGTTGGGCTATGACCTGAAATCTCGCTGGCAACTGGCACCAAACCTGATCGAAGTGACCCTGAATGCCTACGGCTGGTCCGGCCCCTGGGCCAGCCGACGCGGCTTTGACAGCTTGGTCCAGATGAGCTGCGGCATCGCCGACACTGGCCGCGCCTGGGCCGGGACAGATCATCCAACCCCGCTCCCCGTCCAAGCCCTGGACCATGCCACTGGCTACCTGATGGCCGCAGCAACCCTCTCGGCCCTCAGCGTTGCAGCCCGGGGCAATATGGTCCCACAGGCCCGCCTCTCTCTGGCCCGCAGCGCCGCACTGCTTGACGGTCTACACAAAACGGCCACAGGCCCTGATATCTCATCAGCCAAAGACTCCGATTTTTCCGACTTGGTCGAACACAGCGGCTGGGGGCCAGGTCAACGCTTACGGCCAGTATTGCACATCCCGTCAACATCAATGACCTGGGATCGACCTGCCCAAACCTGCGGCAGTGCACACGCCACCTGGGCCACCTGACACAGATGCAGTCTCAAATGCACAAAAAAATCTGACAAGATTTTTCCACCGCGCCCGCGCGCGGTGCCGCGCCCAACCCCAAGCAGGCCGCGCCAGCGGTCTGACGCGGGGACGGGAGAGCCCCGTCTTTAAGTTCTAGCGATCGTCACCACCGCCACTCTCTTCCAAAAAGTCCTCATCAATCGCCGCCTGCACGGCACCGGTAACCGCTTCCTTTTGCTGCGGGTTCAGATCTTCACTTTTCCCGTCAGCCAGTCGCACCGTCACTTCGCGGTGCGCAAAACGAATGCCCTCACGCTCAAACAATTGCCGGATTTCCTCGTATACCTTCTTGCGCACCAGCCATTGATCGCCCGGTTTTGTCATGAATTTGACCCGGATAATCATCGCCGAATCCTGCATCTCTATGACACCCTGAGACTTCAGCGGCTGGATGAAATTATCACCAATCACCGGATCTTTCAGAAGCTCCTTGCCCAGGTTCTTGATCATCTTGCGCACCTTTTCCACATCGGTGTCATAGGTCACCCGCAATGGCAGCTTCATAATCACCCAGTCGCGCGAATAATTGGTCAGCACCCGGATCTCTCCAAAGGGGATCGTCTGAAGCGCGCCAAGGTGGTGGCGCAACTGAAACGACCGCACCGAGATCTTCTCGACAGTTCCCTTGACGTCGCCAATGTCGATATATTCCCCTTTGCGAAATGCATCATCCACCAGAAAAAACGCGCCTGAAAAAATGTCGCGCACCAGTGTTTGCGAGCCAAACCCAATCGCTAATCCAACGACACCGGCGCCCGCGAACAAGGGGCTGACGTTGATCCCCAGTTCCAGCAACACGATCAAACCAATCGACACCACTACCACCGCCAGGATAGCGCCGCGGAACAGAGGCAATAGCGTCGCCAAACGGCTGGCCCCATTGGCCCCGCCTTCGTCGCCCAACTCGCCTTCGTCAACGTCACCCGTTTCTTCGGCAATCTTGCTGTCGATCCAAATTCGGAACAGGTGATAGACAACATAGCCAATGAACAGAATCGAAATGACATCAATCACCCGCTCCGAGGCAACACTGTCCATCCATGCCGCGTCCGGATTCCAGATAATGATCAGCGAATACGCCCCCACAACAAAGGCCAGTAATCCGGCGACCCGGCGTGCCAGGTCTTCAAATGTGATAATGGATTGCCGGCTCTGCAAAGACAGTTCCTGCTCGCCTGCCTCCGTCCCCGGTTCAGTTTCCGCCATCTCTTCGTTCAGCTGCATCACCCGGCGTGAGCGGTCAAAGAAACGCTCAATGACATAATTGATGACCCCGTAAACTATCAGGACAGAGGTCAGTACCATATAGGTACCAGCCATCAGCGGAATCGACGCCTCTCGCTCCAGCACCAGGTCAAAGGCCAGATTCAACCAGCCAAATGCCATATAAGCCATCACCAATGGCGCCCAGATCGTGCTTAGCCCCTGCACCAACCAACTGCACTCTGACTTTCCCTTTCCAGCACGAATGGCATTGGTTATCGCCCGGGCATTGAATAACACCATTGCCAGATTACCAATGGTCGCGACCAAGGTCAGGACGCCATGGACCATGGCATAGACATTGTAATTCAGGCCGAAATCTCCAACCCAGGTGGCAAAGAGGATCGAACTAATATCATAGGTCGCCAGTAGTGACGCCCAGAGATACAAACGCTTGGCATCGCGATCCGAGAACGCAGGAATTCGGTATTGGCTTAGATAGGGTGAGAGCACCATCCGCCACAGGTCCGACACCGTGCTCGCCAAAAAATACGCAGTGAAAACTGCTGTAATGGTAAACTTCACCGAGTCGTCTTCGGCCGGTCCAAAAATTAAATAGCCCGCCAGCGCAGCAAAGATCATTGCAAAAACTGTCGCGCCAAGGCCCATAAAGAAGCGGAGCACCAAAAATGGCATTTTCTCTCGATAGCCCTTTGGCGCGACCATTATCCGCGCGGTCACCAGCCCTTTTGCAATGCGCTTGCCGTAGATCTCTACTGACAACCAACGACCAATCAGCAGCAGAAGAACATTCCAACCAAGGATCTCGAGGTAAGTCTGAATGCGCCCATCCGGGCTGGTCTGCCGCAGGATGTACTTCACTTCGAACACTGAATAAGGCAAAGCCGCCAACCGACTGCTCAATTCCTTGCGAAACTTATCCACTTCAGACTGCGCTTGCATCAGGGCCGACGGCCCCCCCATCGGGTCAACCGACCCTTCGGCGGGATCTGAATCAGCTGCGTCGCCGACCAACTGACCACGTCCATTCAGGACGATAACCCCAACACCACTGTCCGCGGCCTGCTCAATGGCATTGGCCAGCGCCTCGGCGCCAGCGCTATCTTCGCTTTGCGCCGCCAGTGGAGAGGCCATGGGTATCGCCAACATCAGGGCCAACAAGCCACTCAATAGAAACCGAAAAAACAGATGCGTCATGGGAAAGGAAGTCCTCGGATGATTTGCGCAAAATTACCCGACTCCAGGCAATAGCGCAAACCCCTTGACCGCACACAAGTTTGCGCGGACGTGAGCCTCGCCCGATTGCATGTTTTTTTCACGCAGGCTATACACTTCCTGTTCGCTAAGCTCCGTGACGGGACACCTGCCAGCAAAGAATCTGGCAGCCGGAATATCCACGGTGAACCGCGAAAAAAACATGGACCGTGCCAGACCCCGATTTTGGATCTGGCTGCGCAACCTGAGGCGGACGATGGTCGAGCAGATAGGGATTTTCCCGACACCTCTTTTGGCGCCGTTTTCGTCGGTGAATCGACCTGTGCGATCTCTCTTAGTGCGCCCATTTCAAACCTTTCGATTGAATACATTCTTTACTTCTTACCCCGCTATCCCGCATGTCCTCGACCCATTCGCTCAGGCTCAATCATGACAGTCCACACCATTTCCAATACCACTGCGGACGAGACCTCTCGCGCGCCGCGCGTGATGCTATACAGTCACGACACCTTTGGCCTTGGCCATTTGCGTCGCTCGCGGGCTTTGGCCGGCGCCATTACCGCCGCCGATCCCACTGCATCGGCCCTTATCTTGACCGGATCACCAGTCGCCGGCCGCTTCGCCTTTCCATCGCGGGTGGATCATGTGCGGCTACCCGGCGTTATCAAACGCTCGGACGGATCTTATGCCTCGCGCACCATGGGGATGAGCATTGATGAAACCGCCAATCTGCGGGCAGGCCTGATCCGCTCGACTGCTGAACAATATGATCCTGATGTGCTGATCGTCGACAAGGAGCCCACCGGCTTTCGCGGCGAATTGATGCCGACGCTGGACATGTTGAAATCGCGTGGTCGGGCACGATTGGTTTTGGGGCTGCGCGATGTGCTGGACGAACCCGAAGTGCTGGCTGCCGAGTGGAAGCGCAAGGGTGCCATTCATGCCACCGAGAGCTTTTATGATGAACTCTGGGTCTACGGGCTGCGCTCGATCTATGATCCAACGTCCGGACTTGACCTTAGCCCTGCGGTGCAGGCCCGCACCCATTGGACGGGCTACCTGCGGCGCGATCTTGGATCTGTTGGCGAGGCCCCCGAGCCGCCTTATGTCCTGATTACCCCAGGCGGCGGCGGCGACGGCGCTGCCATGGTCGATCTTGTGTTAGCGGCCTATGAACGCGATCCGGATCTTACCCCGAGGGCGGTGCTTGTTTACGGACCGTTTTTGTCCGGCGAGACCCGGGTGGCCTTTGAGGCCCGCGTCGAACAGTTGAATGGCCGGGTCACAGCCGTTGGGTTCGAATCCGAGATCGAAACCCTGTTTGCCGGTGCGCAGGGTGTGGTCTGCATGGGAGGCTATAATACGTTCTGCGAAGTTCTGTCATTTGACAAACCAGCGGTGATCGTGCCCCGCACCACGCCACGTCTGGAACAATGGATCCGGGCCAGCCGGGCCGAACAGCTGGGCTTGATTGCCATGCTGGACGAAAACCGCGACGGAATGACACCCGAAACCATGATTCGGGCGATCCGCTCACTGGCACAGCAAAAACCGCCCTCTGCGGCCTTTACTCCGGGCCTGCTTGATGGGTTGGACTACGTCACACACCGGGTGGCCAAGCTGCTAAGTGGAACCAAGTCCGAGGCCGCGGAATGAGTGATACGTCACCGCCACTGGCGGTTCTGGTCAAGGGTTGGCCACGGTTATCCGAGACGTTTATAGCCCAAGAACTGGTGGCTCTTGAAGCCGCGGGCCATGCCTTTGAAATCTGGTCCTTGCGCCATCCCACGGACGTCAAACGCCACCCGCTGCATGATCAATTGCAGGCGCAGGTAAAGTACCTGCCGGAATACCTATACCAGGAACCGGATCGGGTTTGGCAGGCCCGTGGCATTGCCCAATCTCTACCGGGCTACGCCGAGGCCTACCGAATATGGCGTGCGGATTTGAAACGCGATCCGTCGCATAATCGTATCCGTCGTTTTGGTCAGGCCTGCGTGCTGGCCGCTGAAATGCCCGATGCGGTGCTGGGGCTCTATGCGCATTTTCTGCACACCCCTTCCTCGGTTGCCCGCTACGCGGCCATCATGCGCGGGCTACCATGGAGTTTTTCAGCCCACGCCAAAGACATCTGGACCTCCCCCGATTGGGAGATTTCCGAGAAACTGTCCAGCGCCCATCACGGGGCGTCCTTTGGCGCCACTTGCACGGGCTTTGGTGCCAAGCATTTGCAACAGATGTCAGATGATCCCGCGCGGGTTGACCTAATCTACCACGGGCTGGATCTTAGCCGCTTTCCGGCGGCCCCTGACCGGGTCTGGCGTCAGACCAATGATCCCCTGCATCTGATGTCGGTTGGCCGTCTGGTCGAGAAGAAGGGATTTGACAACCTGATCGCGGCGCTGGCGTTGTTGCCTGCCGATATTGACTGGCACTGGACCCAAATTGGTGGCGGTGCCCTGCAGGACAAGCTCAGCAAGATGGCCAAGGAGGCTGGGATAGATCACCGGATCACTTGGCGCGGGGCCTGTGATCAACCCGAGGTCATCGCTGCCATGCGCGCCGCTGATCTGTTTGTCCTGCCCAGCCGTATCGCCGCCGACGGCGATCGTGACGGCTTGCCCAATGTTTTGATGGAGGCCGCCTCGCAGCGTCTGCCAATCCTGTCCACTGCCGTGTCCGCAATCCCCGAATTTATCACCAGCGGCACCCATGGGGTGTTGGCGGATGATGCACCCGAGGCTCTGGCCCTTGCCATCACGCAGATCGCCAACCATCCCGACACTGCGGCCGATATGGCAGAGGCCGCACTGGCGCGTCTGAAATCCGACTTTGGCATGCCCCCTGGCATCGCCCGGTTGTCGGACCGCCTGACCGCCATGCTGGCAGGCAAATGACGCTGGGCCAAGGCAAACGAGTTGCCTTTTATGCGCCAATGAAATCACCGCATCACCCTGTTCCTTCGGGGGATCGCGAGATGGCGCGTAACCTGATCGCAGTGATTGGCGCTGGCGGCGCCCAGGTGGATTTGGTGTCCGAGCTTAAGATCTATGACAAGCAAGGTGATACGCTCGTCCAACAGGACTTACGCGACCGCGCTCAGGCCGAAGCGGCCCAGCTGATCCGCGAAATGCCCAGTGCTGATGTCTGGGTGACCTATCACAATTATTACAAAGCGCCGGACTTGATTGGCCCCACTGTGGCGAGCGCGCGCGGCATTCCCTATGTGCAAATCGAAAGCACCCGCGCCTATAGCCGTCTAGCTGGCTGTTGGGCTGATTTTGCCCAATCCGCCCATGACGCCTGCGATGCCGCAGATGTAATTTTCTATCTGACAGCCAATGACCTGATTACGCTGGAACGTGAGCGGCACGGTCGCCAGGCGCTCGTCCACCTTCCGCCGTTTCTACCTGTTGAAACCCTTCCTGCGCGGTCTACTCTGAATGGCCCGATGCTGGCCGCCGGTATGATGCGCGAGGGCGACAAACTCGCCTCATACCGCCTGATTGCCGAGGTCCTGCCGCATCTGGCTGGCGACTGGCAGCTGCACATTGCTGGCGATGGACCGGCACGCGGCCAGGTCGAGTCACTGATGGCTCCGTTTGGCGAGCGCGTTGTTTTTCTGGGGCAATTGACCCGTGACCAAATGGCCGAGGCCTATGGTCAGGCCAGTTTGTTCTTCTGGCCCGGCGTCAACGAGGCCTTTGGCATGGTCTATCTCGAAGCCCAAAGCCACGGGTTGCCGGTGGTGGCCCAAGACCGTCCCGGCCTGCGCGATATTCTAAGCCCAGCGCAATACCCTTCTCCTGACTTGGGCCCGCAGGTGCTGGCCACGAAAATTTGCCGCCTTCTGGACGATCGAGACCTGCGCGCCAAACGCGGCACCGACGCCCGCACAATGATTGCGACCACCCATCTTGCACCAGCGGCCACGCAACGGTTCTGGTCCACCGTGACCCCATATCTGGAGATTTCCACATGATCCGTCTTGCTCTCTTGCGCCATGGGCACACCCACTGGAACCGGGCGGGCCGCATCCAGGGCCGCAGTGACATACCGCTGGACGATGGGGCCCGCGCTGACTTGTCAGGTTTCACCCTGCCCACACCCTGGGATCAGGCTGATCTGTGGTCCAGCCCGCTGAAACGCGCGGTCGAGACCGCCGAGATCGTCGCCCACCGCCCGCCGCAAACCGCCCCTGAACTGACCGAGATGTTCTGGGGTGACTGGGAGGGGCTGCATGGTCTCGATCTAAAAGCGGACCCTGACAGCGGCTTTCGCGACATTGAAAACTGGGGCTGGGACTATCAACCACCCGGTGGCGAGACCCCGGCACAGGTCTGGGCCCGCATTGAACCCTGGTTGGCAACTTTGCAACGGGACACAGTCGCAGTTTGCCATATCGGCATCATGCGGATGATCCTTGCACGCGCTTATGACTGGGGATTTAAAGGCCCCGCCCCGTTTCGCATCAAACGCAACCGACTATTCGTGGTTGATTTCGATGGGGATAAATTGACCCCACAACCAGAACCAGTGCGACTTGCCAAACGTGCAGGCGCTGCATGAAAGTCCTGATCGCAGTCACCCACCTGCTGGGGACCGGTCATCTTAGCCGCGCGCTGACGCTGGGTCGTGCGTTCAGTGCTGCAGGCCATAAGGTCTGTATCGCTTCGGGTGGCTTTGCGGCACCACAACTGAACACGGCTGGCATTGACCTGCTGCAACTGCCACCGCTGCGCTCGGATGGGGTGGATTTCACCCGCCTTCTCACCGCCACCGGCGAAATCGCCGATGCCGACTATTACAGTGAAAGACACACTGCACTTTGCGCAGCTCTCGAAAATGTGCAACCGGATATCCTGATCACGGAACTCTACCCCTTTGGGCGCCGCAGTCTGGCAGCGGAATTCCAGGCCCTGCTGTCGTCCGCCCAGAAACTGCCACACCGCCCGGTTATTCTGGCCTCGATCCGGGACATCCTTGCGCCGCCGTCGAAACCGAAAAAGGCCACCCAAGCCGACGCCATGATTGCCGAGTTTTACGACGCGGTGCTGGTGCATTCCGACCCTACAACCACCCGACTTGAAGTCAGTTGGCCGGTGTCAGCACTGCTGGCCTCCAAACTACGCTACACTGGCTATGTCGCCCCAACCGCTGCCAACCCACATCCGCAAGGCGCAGGCCAGGGTGAGATCCTTGTCAGTGCCGGCGGCGGCAGTGTCGGCGACGCATTGTTTGAAACCGCCCTGAAAACTGCAGAACTGATGCCTGACACCACTTGGCGTTTGCTGGTGGGCGGCAGCGACAAGACCGAACGGATCGCGCGCCTACAATCCCAAAGCGCCCCGGCGATCATCGAAGCCACCCGCCCCGATTTCCGCCAAATGCTGCCGCTCGCAGCGGCCTCGGTCAGCATGTGTGGATACAACACTGCGCTGGACCTGCTGCAATGCGGCACCCCCTCGGTTTTGATCCCTTTTGACGCCGGCAATGAGGTCGAGCAAGGGCTGCGCGCCGACAGCCTTGCACCGCTGGACGGCATCCAAGTTCTCAGCAACGCCGACCTGACCCCTGAAACCCTGCGCGCCGCTATGCGCAGGGCAATGGCTGCCCCACGCCGCGCAACCAACGTTCTGCAATTCGACGGCGCCTCGCAGGCGGTTGAAATTGCCGTGGACTTGGCTGGGCGACGACCATGACCACCGATTGGCACCCCCTAGAGCAAGAACTGCAAGTTTGGATGGATCAGGGCCTGACGCTGCCACTATGGTGGCGCGACGATGATGCCATTGAACCAACCCCGCAGCTGAATCAGCTTACCCGCCTGTCAGAGAAACTAGACCTACCGGTGCATCTGGCTGTCATCCCGCGCGATGCCACAGCGGCCCTGGCCCTCTACATCGCCACCTCGGCGCAGCTTATCCCAATTGTTCACGGCTGGGCGCACCAGAACCACGCACCCCAGGGCGACAAGAAGGCTGAATTTGAAGCCCATCGTCCGGTCGAGCGGGTGCTGGCGGATGCTGGCCGTGGTCTCGATACCCTGCGTACATTGCTTGGTAAGACCGTGACCCCAATGTTTGTGCCGCCATGGAACCGGATCTCGGATGATGCGACACTGGGACTGGCCAAGCTTGGCTACACCAGCCTGTCGACCTTCAAACCACGCAGCAGCCCCGAAACGGCCCCCGGTTTGGCCCAGATCAACACCCATCTCGATCCAATCCACTGGAAGGGCAGCCGCTCGCTGGTGCCACCCCAACAGCTGTTGGATCAGGTCACCCGCCAATTGAACGCCCGCCGGACCGGCGCAGCAGATGCTGTTGAACCCTATGGTATTCTGACCCATCACTTGGTCCACGACGCTGCAATCTGGGACTTCACCGCGTCCCTGCTCAGCCGCTTACTTGCTGGCCCTGCCATCTCTTGGACACACCCACAAAGGACTATTTCATGAGCCGATTGGATTCCATGCTCCGCCGCTTTACCGCCCAACGCGACGGGCTTAACTGGGCCGCCGAGCAGATCGCACCGGTGGCAGGGGATGTGCTGGACATGGGGTTGGGCAATGGCCGCACCTATGATCACCTGCGCGAGGTCCTGCCCAATCGCCGGGTCTGGGTAATTGACCGGATCCTGCAGTGCCACCCCTCATGTGTGCCCCCCGAGGCCGATTTTTTACAGGGCGAGGCCGAGCCGATGATCCATCAACTGGTCGAACAGGGGCACAAAATCGCACTGGCCCATTATGACTTTGGCTTTGGCGTAAAAGAGAAGGACGTCGCCGAGGCTGCCCGCCTGTCGCCCATCATCGGCTCCGTCATGGCATCCGGAGGCCTGATAGTTTCCGGACAGCCATTGGTCGGCTTCGAAGAGCTGGACGGTCCCGAAGGCATCGCTCCGGGTCGCTATATGTTCTATCGCGTGTAGCCCGCTTGGTTCTGCCGGACATTTACCGTGACATAAACCCTCCTACCGCTCTCAGATCAAACGGGCTATACGCAACTCGAATCCCCATGCTGAAGGAAACCGCCCCATGTCCTTTGACCGCAAGATCAAAATCGCACCCTCCATCCTTGCCGCCGACTTCGCCAATTTTGGCGCCGAATGTGAGGCCATCGAAGCCCAGGGCGCCGACTGGGTGCATGTCGACGTGATGGACGGGCATTTTGTGCCCAACATCACGTTCGGCCCAGCCACCTGCGCCGCGATCCGCCCGCATATCAAGGGTGTTATGGATGTGCATCTGATGATCGCACCCGTCGATCCCTATATCGAAGCCTTTGCCAAGGCTGGCGCCGACGTCATCACCGCCCATGCCGAGGCTGGACCGCATACCCACCGGACCCTGCAAGCCATACGCGCGGCAGGCGCCAAAGCAGGCCTTGCCTTGAACCCTGGCACCCCCGCGTCTGAGGTCGAATATTACCTCGATATGGTTGATTTGATCTGCGTGATGACAGTGAACCCCGGGTTTGGCGGTCAGAAATTCATCCACTCTCAGATCGACAAGGTAAAGCAACTGCGCGCCATGATCGGTGATCGCCCGATCCACATTGAGATTGATGGCGGTGTCGACCCTGTTACCGCTCCGCTGGTCGCTCAGGCCGGAGCAGATGTGCTGGTGGCTGGCTCAGCCGTTTTCAAAGGCGGCTCGGTCAGCAACCCAACACCTTACGGCGACAACATCCGCACCATCCGCGCCGCCGCTGAAGGCGTCTGGGCCTAAGCGTTCAGTGTAGGGTGTGTACTTGCACGCACCCTACATAAATTGCTCAAGCCTCTCTAATTGTGAGCCTGTCTAGGCTGCTCGCCTTCGACCGAACACCTGGCATGGAATTTCAAAACCTCCGGTGGTCGCTGCATGTTTCCTCTGAGGGTCGGCATTCCTCGGCAGATCCGGTTCGACCACCTATCTCATATCAACTGTTCGCTTTGTTCAGATCCTCAAAACTCCGGCCTTCTGCCACCAATTGCTGCAGCAAAGGCGCTGGTTGCCAGAAGAAATCATCTTCTTCGGCATAGGATTTGATATCAGCCAGGATACCATCCAGCCCCTGAATATCCGCCCATTTCAACGGTCCACCCCGGTACCGCGGGAAGCCGTAGCCAAACAACAGTGTCATGTCCACGTCCAACGGTCGCCGGGCGATGCCCTCGCCCACCACCTTGGCGGCTTCGTTGACCATGGCACACATATAACGGCGGATGATCTCCGCGTCCGTGAAGGCGCGCGGGGTCAGGCCCAGTTCTGCACGATTGGCGTCAATCAGTCCCGGTACATCCGGGTTCGCAGTTCCGCCCCGTTTTCCGGCCTCGTAGATATAGTAGCCTTTGCCCGTTTTCTGGCCGAAATGGCCATCTTCACACAGCTTATCGGGAAAGCTGGGCACCCGTGCACGCGGGTCTCGGGTTGGCGCCAGCCGTTTGCGTGACGCCCAGCCGATATCGAGCCCCGCCAGATCGGCCACAGCAAATGGCCCCATGGCAAAGCCAAAATCAGTCAGCGCAGCGTCAATCTGATAGGGGCTGGCCCCGTCCAGGATCATGTGATCAGCGCAGGCACGATACGTGGCCAGAATGCGATTACCGATAAAGCCATCGCAGACCCCGGCGCGCACTGTAATTTTGCCCAGCATCTTGCCCAGTGCAAACCCGGTGGCGACCACGTCAATCGCGGTTTTGTCTGCGACGACCACTTCAAGCAGCTTCATCACATGTGCAGGTGAAAAGAAATGCAGCCCAATCACATCTTCAGGGCGCGTGGTACAGGCGGCGATGTCATCCACATCCAGATATGAGGTGTTGCTGGCCAGTATGGCGCCGGGCTTACAAACGGCATCAAGTTGCGTAAACACAGTTTTCTTGACCGCCATGTCCTCGAACACCGCTTCGATCACCAGATCCGCCTGCGCCAATGCACTGTAATCCACGGCCAGTGACAGCGACTGAGTGGTCAGAACCGTGAACTGTTCAGCACTGATCTTGCCACGTTTCAGCGCCCCCTGCAGGTTGCCCTCAATCCGACCACGGGCTGCATCAGCGGCTGTATCAGTCATTTCCAGCAGGGTGACATTCAGCCCGGACAACAGCGCTGCAGTGGCAATCCCCGCCCCCATGGTGCCGCCGCCAATGACGCCGATTTCGGCCAGTGCGCGCGGCGCAACACCTTTCAGTTCGGGCAACTTCGACACCGCACGTTCCGAGAAAAACGCATGAACCAGCCCCAGCCGCTGATCCGAGTTCATCAGCTCCATGAAAAGCTCGCGTTCGCGGCGGAGCCCGGCGTCGAAACTGTCTGCTTCGCAGGCCGCCTGGACTGCACGCAGTGCCGTGGCAGGCGACAACTGACCCCGGCTTTTCTTTAGCAGCTCATCATAGCGAGAGTCGAAATCCACACTTTGGGGTGCAGGCAGGTCACAAACCGGACGGCGTGGAGCCCCTGCATCCAGCAGTTCTTGGGTGTAGGCAAGACCAATGTCGCGCGGCTCCCCTTCGGCAACGCGGTCAATGATCCCGGCCTCCAATGCCTTGGCAGCGCATATCGGTCGGCCCGTGGTGATCATATCGAGCGCAATTTCAACCCCGGCAACCCGAGGCAACCGCTGGGTGCCCCCTGCGCCGGGCAAGATACCCAGATGGACCTCGGGCAGTCCCATTTTGGCGCTTGGCACAGCGATGCGATAATGCGAGCTGAGCGCCACCTCCAGCCCGCCGCCCAGCGCTGTGCCATGCAACGATGAGACCACCATCAGCGGCGAGGCTTCGACGCGCGAACATAGATCCGGAAAGCTGGGCGCTTGCATCGGTTTGCCGAATTCGCGAATGTCGGCGCCAGCAAAATAAGTGCGCCCGTCACCATAGATCAGCACCGCCTTGGCACCTTCGGCCTCGGCCCGTTCAAATCCAGACAGCAGGCCCCGACGCACATCAAGACCCAGTGCATTGACCGGCGGGTTCTGCGCCGTCAGCACCGCAATATCGCCAACCCGCTCATATCTAATGACGTCGCTCATCTGTCGTTCCTTTGTCTCAATAATGCAGCGCTTGCGCGACCTGTCCCTGTTAAACCTGATCTAGCCACGGTTCCGCCAGTCACGCCAAGCCTATTGCCTTGGCATCACGGGCGAACCTCACGTCACTTGGCAGACCCCGACCTAAGGCCGGTCGGTATCAGATAACGGCCTGCTCCAGCAGTGGCCGACCCGCCGGAATGCGATCATAAGCAAAGGGCGACAGATCCAGTGTCTCATACCGGCCCGAGGCAATCCATTCGGCCAGGCCCCGCCCCATTGCCGGCGCCTGCTGTAAGCCGTGCCCCGAAAATCCGTTGATCAGCATAAAGTTTTTGACTTCAGGGTGCGGCCCGATAATCGCATTTTGGTCCAGCGTGTTATAGGCATAATGCCCGACCCAGCTTTGCATCAATTTCAGCGCATCGAACTGCGGAATACGCTCAGCAATGGCTGGCCAGACCTTTTCTTCCCATAGGGAGTGATCGGCAATGAAATCATCAGGCGCAACTGCCGGGTCCTCATGTGGTGGGCAACCGGCCATGTAGTATTTTCCGTCGCTGCGTACATGCACACCCGAGGGATCCACCGTCAGCGGCAGATCCACCGGCAAAGGCCGGGCCGCCTCAAACACAAAGGTATAGCGCTTGCGGGGTTCTACCGGCAATGAAACCCCGGCCATTTGCGCAACAATGCCGGCACGCGGACCCGCAGCATTCACCACATGCCCAGCGCTTGCCCGCGTGCCATCGGCCAGCGTCACACCGGTGATAACACCCGCCGTGCGTGATATCTCTGTCACCTCGTTGCGAATGAATTCGACGCCAGCGGCCCTGGCTTTGCGCCGCCACCAGTCAAACATACTGCCGCCGTCAAAATAGCCCTCATCCACCGGATTGTGGCTACCGACCCGGATACCATCCAGATTGTAAAACGGGAATCTTTCGGCCAGTAGTTCTGGCGTCAGAATCTGCGTTCCTGCGCCCTCGGCAGCCTGCATCATCTGCGCCGCCCGCAGCACCTGCTCGCCCTCAGCCGTAGAGGCCAGATACATATACCCGAAACTTTGCATATGAAGCATAGGCACATCCGGGTCGCCGCCCATATAATTCCGGAAATTCCGCACGTAATCCGCGCCAAACTGGCTGACCTGCACATTGATCGACTGGGTGAACTGTTGGCGAAGACAACTGTTGCTATGGGCTGTCGAGCTTTGCTCGTATCCCGGATCGCGTTCAACCACCAGAACCGAGCCGTCAAATCCAGGATGATCGGCCAGAAACCAGGCCACCGAGGCGCCCATCATGGCGCCTCCGATAATCACAACATCATACGAGGACTGCTTCGGAGTGGTGTCAATTTGCATGGGGGAATCCGGTGTTAGAGATCTTGCCCGCAAGCTGTATCGAAACGGCACGGTTTGGCAAGCTCTGTGACGACGGGTTCCCCTATGCGGTCGGTTACATCCCTTTTTCTACCTTGCCGCTACGGTGCCGTTTTCTAGCCATGCGTCAAATACTTGTAGCGCAGCGGCAGAGAACGCTGGATCATTGATGTGACACTCCAGAACATGCAGATCCACAGTGCCCGGACAGCCGGATATTACTTCGTCACAAAAGGCGGCCAGACCCTCGGCGTCGTGCAGATCACCGCCCGGCCGGTCCCATTCATTGCAGCCCTGCTGGGGCAACAACATCGCCACTGGCGCAGTGGCCTGGGACAGTTTTTCACAAATTGCACCCGCCACTTGGCGCCGTTCATCTGCGGTCAGCGAGGCGGAGGTCAACAACCGGTTATGGGCATGGCTGGGACGATCTGACAGCGCCTCTGGCACCGGTTGCCAGCCCACGAAATCAACCAGGTCATAACACCCTGGCGCCACCAGTTGCGGGATACCTGCGCGGCCTGCATTGGTCATTCTGTCTGCCCCCGCGGACAACCCACCAAACATATGGTTTGAGACCTCTTGCGGGGCAAAGTCGAACACCGCTGCAAAAGCCCCCTCGGAGGCCAGACTTTCAAACGCCCGCCCCCCCATACCGGTTGCATGGAATACCACCACCTCAAACCCGCGCTCTTCCAAGGCCGGCTTCAGGGTCACCATATAGCGCAGGACGGTTTTGCCGAACGAGGTCATACCAATCAGTGGCTTGTCGCGCTTTGGCGGCTCAACCGCGCGCGCGGCCCCCAGCACAGCACCCGCCGCCTGCGACAGCGCGGCCTTGCAAATGGAATTCAGCCCATAAAGGCCTCCGGCCCAAAGGATCATCTGTACATCGCTTGGGATCCGCTCAGGCGGCAACAGCGGCGAAAAGGCAACTGTGGAGACAACATATTTGGGCACGCCCACCGGCAGTGCCGAACACAGGTCCAGCGCCAGATCTGTGCCCATGGTCCCGCCCAGAACAATCACCCCGTCGATACGACCATCGCGGTACAGCGCCAATGCCGCAGCCGCAGCCCCCCGCCCCATGATCTGCATCGCCCCGTTTTCATCGCCGGTGTCGATGGCAGCCTGGATCGAGCTGCCCGCCGCCTCGGCCACCTGATGCTTACTTATATCCATTGGCTTGCTGGGGTCGCCCAACACGCTGACATCCATCGTCAGAACGCTGCCGCCCTGATGCTCGATGACCTGTGACAGGTAACTCAGTTCGGCATCTTTGGTATCATAGGTGCCCGCGATCAGAATGGTTTTGCTCACAGTTGAATCCACGCAGTTTTCAGGTTGATGTAATTACCCCGTGCATTCAGGGATTTATCTTGGCCTTCGTCGAATGCCCGCCGCGCCGCGCCGACAGCGTTTTCAACATCTGTTGCAGAGGCCGCCACCAGCGCGGTCAGAAGAGATCCAATCAATGGGTGAAAAGACATCAAGCGACCCACCGGTCCCCGACCGCCACGCCCATCAACAAAAAGCTGTTGCGACGCGACGTCTGCCCGCTGTGACCTGTCGATTTGATCCTGATCCACCATAGGCATCCAAGTAGCATGTCGGTTCATTATATGAACCATTGGTTTGATTTCAATTTGACCTGTAAACCCTAATCTGTCAACACAATTACATAACTGGAGTCTGTTGCCTCTAGAAGATCGCCTTTGCCATTCGGAACGGAGTTCAAGTCGCACCATGGGAACTGTGTCCAAAGCCCTGTCGCTACTCACCCATTTTAGCCATAACAGGATTGAGATCGGGCTCAGTGATCTGACGCGCCTATCTGGTATGAACAAAGCTACGGTTTTTCGGTTGATGAGCGAGCTGCAGCAATCCGGGTTCGTCGAACAGACAGGCAACGACCGCTCCTACCGACTTGGGCCACAAGTGCTGCGGCTGGCGTCTCTACGTGAAGCAGCGGTCCCAATCCTGTCAGCAGCACGCCAGGTGCTTCGGGAACTCAGCGATGAAACTGGCGAGACCTGCCACCTGTCGCTGGTACAGGGATTGCAGCTGAACTCTCTGTCACATAGCTACTCACCCCGTCACGCCACCAAGGTGATGCTTGAAGACGCCAAAGTTCTGACGTTTCACGCCACCGCCTCAGGCTTGTCTATTCTGGCCCATGCAGAGACCACATTCACCGACACTATCCTGTCGATGCCACTGAACAGCCACACCTCCAGCACAGAAACCAAACCCGCTGCTATCCGGGCACTTCTGGAAAAGATACGTACCTGTGGTGTGGCGGAATCGATTGGTGGGTTTGAGGCGGAAGTACATTCCCATGCGGTGCCCATATTCGGGCCCGACTGCCAACCCATAGGCGCCCTGGCCGTAGCCGCTCCTGTGTCCCGGATGAATGCCTTGCAGCGAGCGTTAATCCCAACGGCCCTGCACCAGGCAGGACAGATCCTTACTCATCACACCGGCGGTGTGTCGCCGAGCAGCTATCCCTCTGAATTCAAGGCTTGAACCTCCTATCAGATCCCAAGGTCAAAGAGGGTATTAACGCGATTATAATGAGCAGTATTATCACTGCCCTGCTCGATGCGCTGCTCTAATATGCAATTTCTGCTCCTGTAGTGAAAATAAACATTGCAGCCGTGACCTGCCTTCTAAGAACGCCACGCCCGCGCCCGGCCGCAGGTCGGGCGCCACCAGTTACCATGGCGGGCCCGAAGCAAGGCTTCGGGCCCGCGCCTTCGGTGGCGCCGCTGCGCGGCGCGGTGGCGTTTCTCTGCACGGTTACAGCGGAACACTGTTGACCTGCTTCATTCCAGCAATTCACTTGAATTTACCCGACAATCCAAGCCAACGTTCCGTACAATTCTGATCAACCGAATTTTGCTTTTGTCCTACCCGACTTTCCGCTGCCTTCACTGATTGGCCTTTATATGATTGACTGGATTTACGATGCCCACGCCCACCATATCACTGCGTCCCGCTTTAGAAACGGATTGCTCCAGCCTCGCTGCCCTCTCGATCGAAGTTTGGCTCAACAGCTACATTCGCGAAGGGATTAGCAGCTTCTTTGCCGACTACGCCCTTGCTGAATTCACTGCAGATAAATTTCGCCGGATACTGAGCCAGCCCTCGGAACTGCTCTTGGTCTCGCAAAACTGCATCGGCATAGACGGTTTTATCCGGGTGCGGGTCGGCCAAAAATCGCCAGCAGGAAGTCACTCGGAAACCGAAATCGCCACACTTTACGTACAGCCCCGCCATCAGGGTAAAGGTATCGGCCTTTGCCTTTTACGCGCAGCGTTGGATCACTGCCAATCCAGCCATTGGGCGCCACCCTGGCTGGCTGTGAATTCTGAAAACACAAAAGCCATCACGTTCTACCAGCGCCATGGGTTCACCCCAGTTGGCCAGACGCATTTCAAAATTCAGGACACAAACTATCTAAATGAAGTCCTGCAATATGACCCCTAGACAAAGAGGTCACAGGCAGAACATGTTACCGAATTATGCAAGATGACAACTTACTGTTACATTTACCTTGCCACGAATCGCGCCAATCACTACAACCGACCTACCGGTCGGATTATTTATGACCAATCGAGGAGACGCAAAGACCATGGACGCATTCATCTGTGACGCCACCCGGACACCCATTGGTCGCTACGGCGGCGCGTTGTCATCGGTACGCACCGATGACCTTGCCGCCTCGCCAATCTCCGCGCTGATCGCCCGCAACCCTCAGGTGGATTGGGCCAGGATTGACGATGTAATCTTTGGCGACGCCAATCAGGCCGGAGAAAGCAACCGCAATGTGGCCCGCATGGCGGCGTTGCTGGCCGGATTGCCTACGCAGGTACCCGGCACCACGGTAAACCGCCTTTGTGCCTCGGGGATGGACGCGGTGGGCATGGCCTCACGCGGGATCAAGGCGGGCGACTATGACATGGCCATCGCAGGTGGTGTGGAAAGCATGAGCCGCGCGCCTTTTGTGATGCCCAAGCAAACATCAGCTTTCGGACGCGCCAACGCGGTTTACGACACCACCATCGGCTGGCGGTTCGTGAACCCCAAGATGGACAAAATGTACGGCACCGACTCGATGCCACAGACGGCTGACAATGTGGCAGCCGATTACAACATCTCCCGCGAAGATCAGGATGCCTTTGCGGCGCGATCACAGGCCCGTTGGGCCGCAGCGCAAGAGGCTGGTGCTTTCGGCGACGAGATCACCCCTGTTCCCGTGCCACAACGCAAGGGCGAGCCGGTTATTGTCGACACCGACGAACACCCCCGCCCCGGGACCGGCGCTGACAAACTGGCGAAACTGCGCGGCGTGAATGGTCCCAACCTAAGCGTGACTGCTGGCAATGCATCGGGTGTCAACGACGGCGCCGCCGCCATCCTGATGGCGAATGAGGCTGCCGCCACCAAGAACGGGTTGAAACCGATGGCGCGGATAGTCGGCATGGCCGCCGCCGGGGTTGAGCCCCGCATCATGGGGATTGGCCCAGTTCCAGCCACCCGCAAAGTGTTGGCCCGCACAGGCCTGAGCATCGAGCAGATGGATGTGATAGAATTGAACGAGGCCTTTGCCGCACAGGGACTGGCCACACTGCGGGAGCTTGGTGTTGCCGATGACGCACCCCATGTTAACCCCAATGGCGGCGCAATCGCACTTGGCCATCCGCTGGGCATGTCCGGCGCTCGGCTGGTGCTGACCGCCGCCTATCAATTGCAACGCACCGGTGGGCGCTATGCGCTGTGCACCATGTGTGTTGGCGTTGGACAGGGCACCGCCCTGATCCTGGAACGCGTTTAAAGCGCAATCCGAAAGTGGGGACCGGTTTTCGGCCCCCATTGCGCGACAGGGAATTTGGAGATCTGACTATGTATGCACAGATGGTGAAAACCGAAGCGGCCCAAGACGACCCCGAAAAGCTAGCCGCTTTTCAGGCGCGTATCGATGCGGGCGAAAAGATCGAGCCCAAGGACTGGATGCCTGCGGCCTATCGCAAGACCCTGATCCGCCAAATCGGCCAGCACGCGCATAGTGAAATCGTTGGCCAACTGCCCGAAGGCAACTGGATTACCCGCGCCCCAACGCTGGAGCGCAAGGCAATCCTGCTGGCCAAGGTCCAGGACGAGGCCGGCCACGGGTTGTATCTGTATTGTGCCGCTGAAACGCTGGGCGTCACCCGCGATGAGATGACCGAGATGCTGCTGGACGGTCGCATGAAATACTCGTCGATCTTCAACTACCCAACCCTGAACTGGTCGGACATCGGCGCCGTCGGCTGGCTGGTGGATGGCGCAGCGATCATCAACCAGGTGCCGCTGCAGCGGACCTCGTTCGGCCCCTATGCCCGTGCCATGGTCCGGGTCTGCAAAGAAGAAAGCTTTCATGCGCGGCAGGGGTTTGACGCCATCCGCAAGATGGCTGAAGGCACACCGGCGCAAAAGAAGATGGCGCAGGATTCAGTCAACCGCCTGTGGTTCCCGGCGCTGATGATGTTCGGCCCCTCCGACAAGGATTCGGTGCATTCAGAGCAATCGATGGCCTGGAAGATCAAGATGAACACCAACGACGAATTGCGTCAGAAGTTCGTGGATCAGACCGTGCCGCAAATCGAATTCCTCGGCTTGGACCTGCCCGACCCCGGCACCAAGTGGAACGAAGAGCGTGGCCACTATGACTACACCGATCCCGACTGGTCCGAGTTCTTTGATGTGATCAAAGGCAATGGCCCCTGCAACGTGGACCGCCTCGCCGCCCGCAACAAGGCCTGGGACGATGGCAAATGGGTTCGCGACGGCTTGCTGGCCCACGCCAGAAAGAAAGCCGCCGCCAAGGTTGCAGCTGAATAATCTCTCAAGGAGGAACAGAACATGACGAACGAATGGCCCCTTTGGGAAGTCTTTATCCGCGGTCAGCACGGCATGAGCCACCGCCATGTCGGCAGCCTGCACGCGCCAGATGCGGAAATGGCGATTAAAAACGCCCGCGACGTCTACACCCGTCGCAACGAAGGACAGTCGATCTGGGTGGTCGAGGCCAATCACATCGCCGCCTCCTCGCCCAGCGACAAAGGTCCGCTGTATGAGCCCTCGGAATCCAAGGTCTACCGCCACCCGACCTTTTTCGACATCCCTGACGAAGTGGGGGCCCTGTAATGAGCACACCGATCACAAGGGACGAGGCATTTTTGCAGTTCCTCCTCAGGATGGGCGACAACACCCTGATCCTGGGGCACCGGGTATCTGAGTGGTGCGGCCATTCTCCGGTTCTGGAAGAAGACATTGCACTGGCCAATACTGCGCTGGATCTGATCGGCCAGACGCAGTTCTGGCTGGGGCTGGCAGGCGAGGTGCAGGGCAACGGCCAAAGCGCCGATGATCTGGCTTTTTTGCGCGACGTTTGGGATTTCCGCAATATCCTGCTGGTCGAGGTGCCAAACGGCGACTTTGGCCGCACTCTGATGCGCCAGTTCCTGTTTGACGCCTGGCACGCAATCCAGCTGGGCCGGTTGATGACCTCCTCGGACACGCGCGTTGCAGCGATTGCCGAGAAAACCAGCAAGGAAGTCGCCTATCATCTGGAACGCTCGGCTGACACCGTGGTTGGCCTCGGTGATGGCACCGAAGAAAGCCATCGCCGCATGCAAGAGGCGCTGGATTATCTGTGGCCCTATGTGGGTGAGATGTTCCAGTCAGACGCTGTAGACGCCGAGATGGTTGCAGCAGGTATCGCTCCTGACCCAGCATCATTGCGCGGCGAATATGATGCCCTGATCGAACGCATTCTGGCTGACGCGACGCTGACCATCCCAGACAGCCGTTTTGGCCACAGGGGCGGGCGCACCGGTAAAATGCACACCGAACATCTGGGGCATTTGCTGACACAGATGCAATGGCTGCAACGCGCCTATCCGGGGTCTAACTGGTAAGGCGTCAGGACATTAGAGCAAAGGGCAACCCCGGCCTCGGGTGGGGGTAAAGCCCCCTCCCGTGGGGGAGGTCGGGGGCTGCTCGGCCTATCGTCCGGACTATTTCGATTGGAAAGCACAGCACATGAGCCAACTGCATAACAAGCCAAGTGTTGACCAGATCTGGGAGTGGCTGGACGCCGTGCCTGATCCGGAAATCCCGGTGATCTCGCTGGTGGATCTTGGCATCATTCGCGGCGTTGAATGGATCGATGACACCCTGACCGTCTCGGTCACGCCAACCTATTCGGGCTGCCCGGCAACCTCGATCATAAATCTCGATATCGACACGGCACTGCGTGATCACGGCATCGAACATCTCGAGTTGAAAACCCAAATTTCACCGGCCTGGACCACCGACTGGATGTCCGACAAGGGCCGCGCCAAGCTGGAGGACTACGGCATCGCCCCCCCGCAGCCCGCAGGCGGACCCGAACGCTGCCCCAACTGCCGCAGCACCAACGTGACCAAAGTCAGCCAATTTGGCTCGACCCCGTGTAAGGCCCACTGGCGCTGCCAGGACTGCCTTGAACCTTTTGATTATTTCAAGTGCATCTGAGGAGACACCCATGGCGCGCTTTCATGACCTGACTGTTACCAACATCCACAAAACCATCCGCGACGCCGTGGTGGTGACGCTAAAGCCCGTCAATGGTGCCGCGTCGGAATTTGACTTTACCCAAGGCCAGTACCTGACCTTTCGCCGCGACTTTGATGGCGAAGAACTGCGCCGGTCCTATTCGATCTGCGCGGGCAAGGACGAGGGTATCTTGCAAGTGGGCATCAAACGCGTCGACGGCGGTGCCTTTTCGACCTGGGCCAACCAAGACCTACAGGTGGGCGACACCCTGCAGGCAATGCCGCCAATGGGCAGCTTTTTTACCCCGGTTGCAGCGGATGCGCGCAAACACTACCTCGGCTTTGCCGGTGGGTCAGGTGTCACGCCGGTGCTGTCGATCCTGAAGACCACCCTCGCAGCCGAGCCCCACTCGCGTTTCACACTGGTCTACGCCAACAAGAGCGTGAACACGATCATGTTCCGCGAGGAACTGGAGGATCTGAAGAACCTGTATATGGGTCGACTGAGCGTGATCCACATCCTGGAAAGCGACGCGCAAGACATCGACCTGTTCACCGGTCTGGTGACAGAAGAGAAATGTGCACAGCTGTTCCAGCATTGGATCGACATTCATAACGTCGATACCGCCTTCATCTGTGGCCCGGAACCGATGATGCTGGGTATCGCTGCGGCCCTGCGCACGGCGGGGCTGAACGACACTCAGATCAAATTCGAGCTGTTTGCCAGCGCCCAACCGGGCCGCGCCGCGCGCAAAGCGGTCTCGGCTGATGCGGCCAGCAGCGCCAATCTGACTCGCGCCGCAATCACCCTGGACGGTGCCACCCGCACCATCGAAATGCCCAAAGACCTGTCGATCCTGGATGCCGCATTGGGCAATGCGATGGACGTGCCCTATGCCTGCAAAGCGGGGGTCTGTTCGACCTGTCGCTGCAAGGTGATTGAGGGCGAAGTGGACATGGCCGTCAACCATGCGCTTGAGGATTACGAGGTCGAAAAGGGCTATATCCTGTCCTGCCAATCCTATCCGGTGACCGACACCGTGGTGGTAGACTACGATCAATAATACGATGGATGGAGAGACCACCATGGCCGATGACATGAGCATTGAAACCTACCTCGCTGCTGGCGGCATGTTGACCAGCCCCAGCAATGTAACGCCGCGCTATCGCGCCGAACTGATGAAGATCATGGCGATCTTTGTGGACAGCGAACTGGCCGGCGCAGCAGGCTTTGCCGAAATGATCAACGCCGGTCCGGGTGTCCGCGAACGGATGTCGGCGGCCCAGATCGTGCATGAAAAGACCGCCAACGCGGATCGCGTTTTAACCCTGATGGGAGAGTTCGGCGCTGATACCGGGCGCTATGCCAACCATCATCCCTGGACCGCCCGCCTGCCCCGCGACGCGGATATCACCCAGCGGCGCAGCGATCACGACATGCGGCTGGCCGTGTTCAACTATCCCCTGATAAGTTGGGGTGATGCGGTTGTGATGAACCTGCTAATGGGACTTGCCGTGGCAGTGCAATTGGACGAACTTCAGCAGGTTTCGTACCAGCCACTGGCCGAGGCCTTTCGCATCATCACCCCCATCGAGGCCCAACACACCGACTTGGCTGACAAGGGGCTAGGCTCCCTTGCCGAGCAAGATGCATCGGCTGAGTTACAAAGCCTGGTAAACTATTGGTGGCCCCGTGTCGCCGCCAGCTTTGGCGACGAAAGCTCGCAGAAGTTTGACGGTCTCAAAGCCATGGGGCTGCGCAGGAACAGCAACGCCGCCTTAAAAGCGCAATGGCAGGAAATTTCCGCCGCGAAACTCGAAAAACATGGGTTGATGCCTGCGACCTGACCGCAAAGCGCGATGATCTCCCGCCCGGATTTGGAGCATCAAAGATGCCCCAAATCCCGTTGGGCGTGGCGCGCCAAGAGGCGCGCCAAAAGAGTTTAGCTGATCAGATCACGAGGATTGAAGCCCAAACCACTTTGCATCCAATATGAATGGCCTGGTCGGTATTGTATGAAATCCGGCCGGAGCACTTGGCGTAATCTGTGGCGGCATGAATAACGAATTCGGCGAGACCTAAGGCAAGCGAACCAGTGATAATGCCGACAAAACCACCGTGGATCGTACAGTGGGCCGCAAGGGCGTGATACCAGGGCACTCCGCATATCGGAGCTGTATGGTTCTTGGCGCGCGCTAGAAAATCACCTTGCAAGGGATAGTCTGCTAGGGCGTGAGCAAAAATCATTAGAGCAAGAACGTCCAATTTCACCTCCGGCCTTGAACTATGCGGTCGTTGAAATTTTAAGCCTAGCGATAAAGGCTCAATCTATCTGTAATCTCGATCACATTGATAAAACGGCTGTTCCAACTGCTAAGCATCGCCCCCCAGGCCCCACCCGCCTGTGCCAAGGTCGGCGATGCAAAAGGCAAGGTGCAATCAGAGTAATCCGCCTGCAATCTGATCGGCCACTGCAATTGAAAATCTTTCCTCAAAGGTCAAAGGAAACTCCCTGACGGCCCAGCCACGGAGAATTGGACAGCAGAGCCTCAGATCAGTGGTGATAGACGTACATCAAACCCGACTATAGCTGCGGCGATCAGAATTAAGGAGAGAGCAGTCCAACTCTCCGCGCGTGGCAAGCGAAGTCACAAAAGGTCTGGACGGCTGACCCATTTCTACTTAGGTTTCGCCCATCTCCAATTCATTGTTGAGGCATCCTGATGGCAACCGGTAGCAATATCCGCACATTTTTCAACGGCAGCTGGCAGGACGGCAACGTACCGATTATGCGGGCTGCCGATCACGCGACCTGGCTTGGCTCGTCCGTGTTTGACGGCGCACGGCTGTTTGACGGTATGACGCCGGATCTGGATCTGCATTGTGAGCGTGTCAACCAGTCGGCCAAGGCATTGATGCTGACACCAACCGTCTCAACAGCCGATATGGTCGCCATCGCCCGCGAGGGTCTGGCGCTGTATGACAAAGGCGCTGCGGTCTATATCCGGCCCATCTACTGGGGCCTGGACGGGGATGAAACGACCATCGCTCCCTCGGCTGACGCCACCGGATTTGCCCTCTGCCTAGAGCAAATCCCGATGGCCGCCGCAAACGCCAGTGCAACCTTGACCCGGACCCGGTTCCGCCGCCCGACGCTGGACAGCGCCGTGGTCAATGCCAAGGCCGGTTGTCTGTACCCCAACAACGCGCGAATGCTTCGCGAGGCCCGGTCAAAGGGTTTCTCGAATGCGATGGTTCTGGATCCTTTGGGCAATGTCGCCGAAACCGCCACCACCAATATCTTCATGGTGCGCGACGGCGCAGTGTTTACCCCAATCGCCAATGGCACATTCCTAAGCGGCATCACCCGGGCACGCCACATCGCCAACCTGCGCGCTGATGGCGTCACTGTGCATGAAACGGTGCTGGGCTACGCT
The DNA here is from genome assembly GCF_004006175.1 of Parasedimentitalea marina. Classification (GTDB taxonomy): domain Bacteria; phylum Pseudomonadota; class Alphaproteobacteria; order Rhodobacterales; family Rhodobacteraceae; genus Parasedimentitalea; species Parasedimentitalea marina. Next base: position 456,890 of record NZ_CP033219.1, on the reverse strand, counting down.
GACTTTGAGGCCGCAGATGAGATATTCCTGTCTGGTAACATGAGCAAAGTCACACCGGTAACCGCCTTTGACAACCGCCAATACCAGATTGGACCCGTCACAAAACGCGTCCGCGACCTGTATTGGGACTGGGCACAGTCAAATGGCTGACCCCCGCCAGAGCGCCATCACCCTGGTTATCGGGGGGATTGGCGCTTTGGTGGCACTGGTTTTCAACATGCCAATGGGTTTGCTGGCTGGCCCAGCCGTCGCCGTTGCTATTGCAGGGCTGTGCGGCGTTCAGACTGCCATTGCAGCAGGATTTCGGAACGCAGGGTTTCTACTGGTCGGGCTCAGCATTGGCTCGATGATAGGTCCGGACAGCATTCAGGCCATGATGCGATGGCCCATTGCCTTTTTCCTGCTGGCCATTTTGACACTGATAACGCCATGGATTGGCCGTTGGCTGCTTCCACGCATTTTGACATTTGACCGCGATGAGGCCTTTCTGGGCTCTGCTCCGGGGCATTTGTCTCTGGTTATTGCACTGGCGGACAGTTTATCCCTGTCCTTGACGAGACCAGTGGTTCTGGCATCGATCCGCCTTATGGCATTAACCCTAGTGGTGCCTTTGGCGGCACAAGCGGTTGGAATGGACATCGGAGCAGGCCTGCCACGCGGCTATGTGTCCACATCCTGGGCCTGGCTTTTGCTGCAAATTGTGGCGGCCTTGGCCCTGTCTCCCATTCTGCACTGGCTAAAACTGCCGGCCCCAACATTGCTTGCCGGTATTTTGGTGGCTGCAAGTACCCACCTGTCCTCTATGACCACCGGGACACTTCCGGATTGGCTGGCACAGGGCGCATTGGTCTTGATGGGCAGCCTGATCGGCACCCGGTTCAGTGGCATGTCTTGGCATGATTTGAGTCACAGTCTGTTAGCCGGTCTGGCAATTGTTGTCCTGACCTCCGGTCTGGCGGCTCTGTTTGCAGTTCCTGCCGCCCAGATTTCGGGGCTACCCGTTATGGATGTTCTGCTTGGGTTTGCACCCGGCGGACTGGAGACGATGGTCATTGTGGCGGCCGCAATGGGGGCTGATCCCAGCTTTGTTGCGGCAGCCCATGTGTTTCGCCTGCTCATCCTTGCATTCGTCCTTACACTCTATGCCACACACATCCACCGCTTGGCCGCTGAGGAATCTGATGGACAGCGGCGGGACCCTCGGGCAGATTGAGCAAGATTGTGGAGGACCGATATGCGCAAATTTCTAGTCGTGCTGGATGACAGCCGCGAATGCCTGAACGCCATGCGCTTTGCTGCCATGCGCGCAGCACATACAGATGCGGGTGTTGAAATCCTGTCGATCATTCCGCCAGACGAGTTCAATCACTGGATCGGCGTTGGCGAGATGATCCGTGAGGAAGCCCGCGAACGCATCCATGCGCATTTTGAAGTTTTTGCCAAATGGATGCGCGACCGTCAGGGCGTCGACCCTGTTTTGGTGATCCGCGAAGGCGAACCCCAGCAAGAGATTATCGACCATATCGGCGCCAATCCGGACATCGGAGTCTTGGTGCTTGGGGCGGGGAACGACCGCAAAGGCCCCGGCCCTCTGGTCAGTCAACTCAGCCGGTCTTCGGGCAGCTTGCCAATCCCAATTACCATCGTGCCAGGTGATCTTTCCAAAGAAAAACTCGAAGCGATCACCTGATAGCGGACTTGAACTTGATGTGCAGCTCGCATCAAGTCGAATATTAGAATCGTTCTAATCCTTGACTTACACAGGCACGGAGCGCATATCCTCGTCATGGCTTTTGGAGACCCGTTATGTTCATTCAGACTGAATCAACGCCCAACCCGGCGACGCTGAAATTCCTTCCGGGTCAGGCCGTGCTTGAGGTTGGCACCGCCGACTTCCCCACACCCGATACAGCTGGCAAATCGCCACTGGCCACGCGCATCTTTGCGGTAAACGGCGTGACTGGTGTCTTCTTTGGCAATGACTTTGTCACGGTGACCAAGGCTGAGACGATCGAATGGGATCACATCAAACCCGCCATTTTAGGCGCAGTGATGGAGCATTACCAATCCGGCCAGCCAGTCATGGCAGATGACGGCGCCGCGCCAGCCTCGGGCCACGCCGAGCATACCGGTGAAGATTCTGAGATCGTTGATCAGATCAAAGAGCTGCTTGACAGCCGGGTGCGCCCCGCAGTGGCCCAAGATGGCGGCGACATCACATTTCACGGCTTTGAACGCGGTGTGGTTTACCTGCACATGCAAGGCGCCTGCGCGGGCTGCCCCTCCTCGACGCTGACCCTGAAGATGGGCATCGAGAACCTGCTGCGTCACTATATCCCCGAAGTGACCGAGGTTCGGCCCGTCGCCGTATGATCGGCGCAAAAGGAGCAACCGTGTCGTCTGAGCCACTAGTATTGGGATTTGATACCTCGGCCGCGCATTGCGCGGCCGCCTTGCTGCGTGGCGATACGATTGTTGCAGAGCGGTTAGAACTAATGACCCGCGGTCAGGCCGAACGGCTGATGGTCCTGCTCGAAGAGGTTTTATCCGAAGGCGGTGCCGCCTGGGCAGACTTGTCGGCGATTGGCGTTGGCGTAGGTCCGGGCAATTTCACAGGCATCCGCATCGGCGTCTCGGCCGCACGCGGGCTGGCGCTGGGGCTAGACATACCCGCCGTCGGCGTCACCGGATTTGAGGCCCGCGCAGCTGACGGAGCGCTGGTTGCAATCCCGGCCCCGCGCGAGCAGGTCTACGCAGCACTTCTTGACCAAGCACCGCGTCTGATGCCTGCCCAAGAGGCCGCCGAAGCCGCCCGCAGTGCCGGGCTGACCTTTGCGCCTGAGGCAACGCCCGCAGACCTTGCCGAAGCCATTGCGCGCTGCGCAGCGCTGCGGTTCAATGACAACACCTTGCCACCGCCGGCGCCACTGTATTTACGCGCCGCCGACGCGGCCCCTTCTCGCGATGTCCCCCCTGCGTTGATCGATGGCTAACCCACTGTCGCCAATTGCCATGGCAGCCACCCATGCGGCCGCCTTCACCCAATCCCGGCCCTGGACCGCAGCAGAATTCACCGCGTTGCTGGACAGCCATTTGACCTTTGTCGTGGGTGACGCGCAGTGCTTTGCCATGGTGCGGGTTGTTGTCGATGAGGCCGAGTTGCTGACCATTGCGACCCACCCGGACCACCAGCGTCAGGGTCTGGCCCGTGCAGTGATGACTGCCTGGCGGGACATAGCCGCCCAGCGGGGTGCAGAAACCGCGTTTTTGGAGGTGGCTGCCGACAACACCCCGGCCTGTGATCTGTATAAAACATGTGACTTCACTATTTGTGGGAATCGCCCCGGCTATTATCGCCGCCAAAATGGCCCGGCGGTGGATGCCATACTCATGCGACAGGCCTTGTCAGCGCATAAATAGCCTTTGATATTGAACCAACACCCCGAAATCACACCAAATGGTCAAAAAGCGGTTGACCCCTTGGCCGGGCTGCGGCCTTAATCATTGCACCTTTTGAGATACGTCTCTGATCGGGTGGCTGATACAACAAAGTCACCCCAAACAAAAAAACAACCGGGAGTACCCACATGACTCTGATGAAATCTCTGATGGGAGCGGCCGCAACGATCGCCCTGACCGCTGGCGCGTCGCTGGCTGATCCTGCCATCATTTTTGACCTTGGCGGCAAATTCGACAAAAGCTTCAACGAAGCTGCCTTTGCCGGTGCGACCCGTTGGGCTGAAGAAACGGGTGGCACATTCCGCGAAGTTGAACTGCAGTCCGAAGCTCAGCGCGAGCAGGCACTGCGTCGTTTCGCTGAAGCTGGATCTAACCCAATCGTCATGGCTGGCTTTGCCTTCTCTGACGCCCTAAGCCAGGTCGCACCGGATTACCCAGACACCAAGTTCGCCGTCATCGACGTTGACTGGCTGGACATGCCCAACGTCCGCGGCATCGGCTTTCAGGAGCACGAAGGATCGTATCTGGTTGGCATGATGGCCGCTCAGGCGTCCAAGTCTGGCACCGTAGGCTTCATCGGTGGCATGGATATCCCACTGATCCGCAAATTCGCCTGTGGCTATGCCCAGGGCGTCATGGCGGCCAATCCCGATGCCAAGATCATTGCCAACATGACCGGCACCACTCCGGCGGCATGGAACGATCCGGTTAAAGGCTCAGAGCTGACCAAGGCACAGATCAGCCAGGGTGCTGACGTTGTTTATGCAGCTGCTGGCGGTACTGGTGTTGGCGTTCTGCAGACTGCAGCTGACGAAGGCATCCTGTCCATCGGCGTCGACAGCAACCAGAACCACCTGCACCCAGGCAAAGTTCTGACCTCAATGCTGAAGCGTGTGGACAACGCAGTCTTTGATGCCTTTTCACAGGGTGAAGATCTGGAAAGCGGCAACGTACACATGGGTGTCGCCAATGGTGGCGTCGGCTATGCGATGGACGACAACAATGCCGCGCTGGTCAGTGCAGACATGCAGGCCGCAGTGGATGCTGCATCAGCAAAAATCGCTTCTGGCGAACTGTCAGTGCACAACTACATGTCCGACGACAGCTGCCCGGCTCTGAACTTCTAAGCCTTGTAGCAATACATTAATAAGGGCCGCGCAGCTATGCGCGGCCCTTTTTTCCCTAGCAGCGCGAGCATGCCATCCATTTTTCAGTACCGCCAATGACATCGCGGACCTGTCCAAAGGCATCACCAGCGCGCAGAACGTGAAATCTGTCGGAACAGGAACTGGTGAATGACCATATCCCCTGCCATTGAACTAAAAGGCATTTCCAAGGCCTTTGGCCCGGTTCAGGCCAACAAGGACATCTCGATCAGCGTAGCACCAGGTACCATCCATGGTATTATCGGTGAAAACGGCGCTGGCAAATCGACCCTGATGAGCATCCTGTATGGATTTTATAAGGCCGATAAGGGTGAGATCTGGATTAACGGCAAAAACACCGTGATCCCCGACAGTCAGGCCGCTATTTCTGCTGGCATCGGTATGGTATTTCAGCATTTCAAACTGGTGGAAAACTTCACCGTACTGGAAAACATCATTCTCGGAGCCGAGGACGGAGGGCTGCTGAAACCCTCACTGGCCAAGGCCCGCCGCATTCTGAAACAACTGGCCGCCGAATATGAGTTGAACGTCGACCCTGACGCCCGCATCGATGAAATCGGTGTTGGCAAACAACAGCGGGTCGAAATCCTCAAGGCGCTATACCGTCAAGCCGACATCCTGATTCTGGACGAGCCCACCGGGGTGTTGACGCCAGCCGAGGCCGATCAGCTGTTTCGCATTCTTCACCGCCTGCGCGAAGAAGGTAAAACCATCATCCTGATCACCCACAAGCTGCGCGAAATCATGGAGACCACCGACACCGTATCCGTTATGCGCCGCGGCCAGATGACGGCAACAGTCAAGACCTCTGAAACCAATCCAGCCCATCTTGCCGAACTGATGGTAGGTCGCAAGGTCTTGTTGCAAGTGGATAAAACTCCGGCAAAGCCGGGCGCACCCGTGCTCGAGATCGAAAACCTGTCGGTGCGTGATGAGGACGGCGTTGAACGGGTCAAAGGCATCAACTTACAAGTCCGCGCAGGCGAAATTCTGGGTATTGCCGGCGTTGCCGGTAACGGCCAGTCGGAACTTCTCGAGGTACTGGGTGGCATGCGTAGCGGCACTGGCTCGATCCGAATGCAGGGTGCCGAATTGCCGCTTTCTGGCCCCGGATCACACGGTCAGGCCCGCCGTCGTGCCCATATTGCCCATGTCCCCGAAGACCGCCAGCGTGAAGGCCTGATCATGGACTTCCACGCTTGGGAAAACGTCGCTTTCGGCTATCACCGTGACCCGATCTATCAATCTGGCATGTTGATGAACAACGCCGCCCTGCGCGCCGATACCGAAGCAAAGATGGAAAAGTTCGACGTACGCCCCCCAGATCCCTGGCTTGCGGCCAAGAACTTCTCAGGCGGCAACCAGCAAAAGATTGTTGTGGCCCGCGAGATCGAGCGTAATCCGGAATTGCTGCTGATCGGCCAACCCACGCGCGGTGTCGACATTGGCGCCATCGAATTCATTCACAAACAAATCGTCGAGCTGCGTGATCAGGGCAAAGCCATCCTGCTTGTCTCGGTTGAACTCGAAGAGATCCTGTCACTGGCCGACCGTGTGGCGGTGATGTTTGATGGTCACATCATGGGCGAACGCCTTCCGCATGAGACTGACGAAAAAGAACTTGGCCTGTTGATGGCCGGTGTCGCCGGGGAGGCCGCATAAGATGGAAAAGATGCCCAAATGGGCCGATGTGGTGCTGATCCCGGTGATCAGCTTGCTGTTGGCCGCTGTTATCTCCGCCCTGGTGATCCTTGCGATTGGCGAGAACCCTGTTGAAGCCGTCAAACTGATGATCGATGGCGCCTTAGGGTCGACCTATGGCTGGGGCTATACGCTCTATTATGCCACCAACTTCCTGTTTACTGGCCTGGCTGTTTCAGTCGCCTTTCACGCCCGTATGTTTAACATTGGTGGCGAAGGTCAGGCGATGTTGGGGGGCTTGGGAGCAGCGCTTGTTTGTCTCTACATTCCGTGGCCACACTGGTCGATGGCCCTAGCCGGTGGCGCGATTGGCGCGGCCATCTTTGGCGCGGCCTGGGCTGCTATTCCTGCCTATTTGCAAGCCAAACGCGGCAGCCACATCGTGATCACCACCATCATGTTCAACTTTATCGCCGCAGCGGTGCTGAACTATGTGCTGGTCAACTTGCTGCGCCCCGCGGGATCCATGGACCCGGCAACCGCACGTTTCCCGGAAGCCGTACACCTGCCCACCCTGCACGATCTGTTGGCGCCCCTTGGAATTGAGTTTTCCAAGGCCGCCCCGGCCAACGTCAGTTTTCTGGTGGCGCTCGCCGCCTGTGTCTTTGTCTGGCTGCTGATCTGGCGTACCAAACTGGGATACGAGATCCGTGCCTATGGCAAATCCGAGCAAGGCGCGCTCTATGCCGGGATCTCGCCCTTCAAGATCACCATGATCGCCATGCTGCTCTCAGGGGCGCTGGCTGGTATGATGGCCACCAACAACGTCATGGGTGAAGCCGAACGTCTGGTGCTGAACTCGACCGAGGGTGCAGGCTTTATTGGTATCGCAGTGGCGCTGATGGGACGTTCTCATCCCTTTGGTGTCTTTCTTGCCGCGATCCTGTTTGGATTTCTCTACCAGGGTGGTGCTGAACTTGCCCTGTGGACCAAGATCCCCCGCGAAATGATCGTCGTGATCCAGGCGCTGGTTATCTTGTTCACCGGCGCACTGGACAACATGGTCCGGATGCCGCTTGAAAAAATCTTTATCGCACTTCGGAAGGGAAAAGCCTGATGGATTTCCTGACACTCATTCAAGTCCTGGACAGCACAGTGCGTCTGGCCACTCCGCTGCTTCTGGCCTGTCTCGCTGGCCTGTTTTCGGAACGGGCAGGCATTTTCGACATCGGCCTGGAGGGCAAGATGCTGGCCGCCGCCTTCTTCTCGGCCGCGGTTGCTGCGGTTACCGGAAACGTCTGGTTGGGTCTTTTGTCCGGGGTCGCGGCCTCGCTGTCGCTGAGCGCCCTGCACGGGTTGGCCTCGATTACCTTTCGTGGCAACCAATTGATTTCCGGGCTGGCGGTTACCATGCTGGCTCAGGGCTTTACGGTAGTGATTGCCCAAAGGTGGTTCCAGCAAGGTGGGCGCACGCCATCCTTGCTGACCGAAGGCCGCTTTGGCCCCATCACCTTTCCTTTTGCCGAGGCCATAGCCGGCGTGCCGGTGATTGGGCCAATCTACGCCGAGCTGCTGTCCGGGCATTCGATCCTAGTTTACGTGGCCTTTGCAGCCGTGCCCGCCTCTTGGTGGCTGCTCTATCGCACCCGGTTCGGTCTGCGCCTGCGCGCCGTCGGTGAAAACCCCGAAGCTGTGGATACGGCTGGTATTTCGGTGGTTGGCCTGCGGTTCGCTGCCGTGGGGATCTGTGGGCTGCTTTGTGGCATTGCAGGCGCCTACCTTGCCACATCGCTTCAGGCCGGTTTTGTCAAAGACATGACGGCAGGCCGTGGCTATATCGCTCTCGCAGCCTTGATCTTTGCCAAGTGGCGACCCTGGCACGCTATGGGCGCCTGCCTGTTGTTTGGCCTGCTGCAAGCCGTCGCCTTGCGGTTCCAGAATATTGAGCTGGGTGGCATTACCATCCCGGTCCAAATGATGGATGCACTTCCCTATATCCTAACTGTGGTGATCCTGGCCGGTTTTGTCGGTAAGGCCATCCCCCCAAAGGCCGGCGGTGAGCCCTACGTAAAGGAACGCTGAAGCCCGCCCAAGTCGTCCAAACTTCCACACCGCCCGACATCACGTCAGGCGGTGTATTGTCAACAGGAGCTCCCGCCCGTCACTTGGCATCTGGGCGATGCCCAAGTCTGATCAGGGTTTACCGGCTTTGCCGGTACACTCTGCAGACGCGGGAGACCACCGATCGGAAAACCTGCCTTCTGCGTAAGTCCAGTTTTCCATTCTCCCCAGTCCTATTTGCTGCGCAGCGGCATCGGTGGTTGATTTCAACCATGCGCCCGGTCTAACAAAGATTATGCAGATTTATCTTCCTATCGCCGAAGTCTCGGTCAACGCCTTCCTTTTGCTAGGTTTAGGTGGCTTGGTCGGAATATTGTCAGGTATGTTCGGGGTTGGCGGCGGTTTTTTAATGACCCCGCTGCTTTTCTTTATTGGCATACCACCCGCCGTTGCGGTCGCCACCGAGGCGAATCAGATCGTGGCGTCCTCGTTTTCGGGCGTCCTGGCCCACTTTCGAAGGCAAACGGTCGATATCAAGATGGGCCTGGTGCTGCAAGCCGGTGGCCTGGTCGGGGCGGCACTGGGTGTCTTGGTCTTTAACTACCTCAAGGCGCAAGGCCAGGTCGATCTTCTGGTCAAGCTTTGCTACGTGGTCTTCCTGGGTGTCGTCGGTGGCCTGATGTTCATCGAAAGCCTGAACGCTATCAGGAAATCCAAGAAATCAGGGGGTGCACCTGCGCCTCGCCGCCAACGCAACTGGATTCACGCGCTGCCACTCAAGGTCCGGTTCCGCACATCCGGCCTGTATATCTCAGTCATCCCACCCATTCTGGTCGGCATCTGCGTTGGCATCCTTGCCGCTATCATGGGTGTTGGCGGTGGGTTCATCATGGTGCCCGCGATGATCTACATCTTAGGGATGCCCACAAAGGTCGTAATCGGAACCTCGCTGTTCCAGATTATCACCGTGACTGCCTTTACCACCATGCTGCATGCCACCACCAACTACACCGTGGACATAGTACTTGCCGTATTGCTGCTGATCGGTGGCGTCATCGGCGCCCAGATCGGCACCCGCATTGGCGTCTACATGAAGGCCGAGCAACTGCGCATTCTACTGGCCCTTATGGTCCTGATCGTCTGCGGCAAACTGGCCCTGGATCTGCTTCTCACCCCCTCCGAGATATTCTCGCTCGGCGCTGGCGGGGGGCACTGACCATGCGCAAACTACTGCTTGCAGCCTTGCTGCTGTTTACCCCCTCCGCCCAGGCCGCTCAAGAAGAGGTGGTGCTGGGCCTCAGCCAGGACCGCGTCGCCATTACGGCCGATTTCAATGGATCTGAAATCCTGATCTTCGGCGCCGTAAAGCGGGAAACTCCTATTCCTGACACCGAACCGCTCGAGGTCATCGTGACCGTATCGGGGCCAGGCCAACCGGTTCTGGTACGGCGCAAGGAACGCAAGCTGGGCATCTGGGTCAATGTCGACTCGGTGCTGGTTGATTCTGCCCCGACATTCTATGCCGTTGCCACCAGTGCCCCATTCTCACAGGTTCTGACAGACACCGAGGACCTACGGTATCGCATTTCTATCGGGCGTGCGATTCGTTCGGTTGGTGCCGCAATGCACATTCGTGGCGCACAAGACTTTGCCGACGCCGTGATACGTATCCGCGAGGGTGAGCAGTTGTACTCTATACGCGAAAACACCGTCGCCGTTGACCAGCAGACCCTTTTTCGGACCGCGATCGATATGCCTGCCGACCTGACCGAGGGCAGCTATACCGCGCGTATCTTTCTGACCCGCAACGGCAAAGTCATCTCGCAGTATGAAACTCCGATTGACGTGCGCAAAGTCGGGCTAGAGCGGTTTCTCTATGTGATGTCGCGAGAACAACCGTTTCTATACGGGTTGATGTCACTGGCGATTGCCATCGCCGCTGGATGGGGTGCTTCGGCTGCGTTCCGTCTGCTGCGGAACAACTGATCCAATCGGTCAATCTGTACTGGGATCCATCAGTGGCCTTAGTCGCCCTCGACCTCTAGCTTCAGTGTTGCCGCCGGTGCTGCGCGTAAATCATCAATCCGTAGCGGCTCGCTTGGTTTGGCCAGCCGGTTGCGGACCACCCAGATCAATCGCTCTTGCGCCCGTGTGATGGCAACATAGGCCAACCGTTTCCACAGCGGCTGGCCCGCCTCAACCCGTCCCATGCGCGCGGCGACATACAGGTCAGGGGCAAACACCTGTGTCGTCCCCCATTGCGAGCCCTGGGCCTTGTGGATGGTCACCGCAGCACCGTGCAGGAACGTCGCCCCCATACGGGCCGCAAAGGGAATAAAGGGCTCTTCCTCGTCCGGTTTTTCAATCTTCACAATCGAGGCCGCACTGACCTGAGGATCTTCGGCACCCATCACATGTAACCGTGAAAATCCCGGTTTGCGCCCCGGTCCAAGATAGACCACCTGCGCCCCCTTGATCAGTCCGCGCGCCTCCAGGTCCAACCGCTTTTTCCGATGTTTTATCGGCAGTTCTATGCCGTCACAAATTAGCGGCTCGCCCTCCATCAGCGCATCCTCTGGCGCGCCATGGACGGTGCGAAAAGCATTGATTAGCTTAATTCGCGTCGCATTGCGCCAAACCAGAACCGGCGAGCGCGCCATCAAGTCAACCTCAACCCGCTGTCCCCAAACCACCCGGTCATCCCGTTTCGAGACATCCTCGATCATCCGTTCAAAGTCTTGGAACGACAGTTGCGGGTCGGCCAGCGCATGCGCCAGATCCAGAATCGGATTGTCAGCGTCCTGACGGTGAATACGGTGAAGCTCCAGCTTGCGCTCTTCGGGCAAGGCGTCAAACACCATCGCTCCGGATTGGTTCACAGGCGCTAACTGCGCCGGATCGCCAAACAGCACCAGACTTGGGAAAATCTCTTTCAGGTCATTGAACTGGCGTTCATCCAGCATCGATGATTCGTCTACAAACCCAATATCCAGCGGCTCTTCCCGCCGTTTCCAACCGGTGATGAAGTCAGAGCCGCGCAGGCCCGCCGACGCCAAAGCACCGGGAATCGATTTGTTCTTTTCAAAAAACGCCGCGGCCCGGGCCAGCGCCTCATCGGTCAGGCCCTCGATCTCGGGCGGCTCCCCCTTGCCCGTCAACCACTCGGCCAGTTTCTCGTATTCCGGGTCATACATCGGCGTGTACAGAATACGGTGAATGGTCGTCGCCGGCACGCCACGCAGCCGCAAGACGGATGCCGCTTTGTTGGTTGGGGCCAGTATAGCCAAGGTGCGCCGGTCGCCCTTTTTGCGACTTTCATAATCGCCTGACACCACCTCAACGCCGGATTGCTCCAGCGCCTTGTACAGCTCAGCCAGCAACAGCGTCTTGCCCGACCCGGCCTTGCCCATCAGGGCCATCACGCCGCTTTCGCCCTTTGGCTGTTGCAGCAGGCTGTCATCAAGATCGACACCGGCCTGGCGCAGCATTTCAGTTACGCTGTCAAAGGCAGCGGCTTGGTCGTCAGAGAACTGGATGGGGAGTGCGGTCATCCCCTGACCCTATAGATGCGGGGCTGGCTTCACCAGAGCCAGCCCTGCGTTTCCAGATTGTTTTCAAGCGCTCAATGCCATCGGCAGATCAGTTGGTCCACCAAATGACCGGTCGAACCACATGCGTGAAATTTCTGGTGCAATACCAGACCGCTGCGCCACAATATCATAGGCACCCGGAGAGAATTCCCACAGTCCAACATTAATCTGATCGCGTCCCTGACCTTCGCTTCCCAGAACATCAGGCGACGACCCAATAGCGCGGTAAATACGGATCATCCGACGGTCAAAGACGCCCACAAAGTGGTCAATGGAAAAGTTACGCATGATTTCACCACCGCCCAGCATCAGGGCCCCGGCTACTTTGCTACTGGCATCGCGCGACAGGCAGAACCGGGTGCATTCCCAAATGAATGGGCTACAGATTGATACACCATCCGTCAGATGCCCAAAGATGTCATTCACCATGACCCGCCCAGTCGTCGGCAAAAATCGCATCGATCCGCCATGACTGCCATCGGGTTGCTCCCAGATGACATATAGCGGGTTCAGCGTGTCATACTCATCACGCTCTTCCCCGGATGAATCGACGGCGACATCCCAACCCAAGCGGGTTTTAAACTGGTCAGCCCGGTCAACGAACATCGAATGTGCCAGATCCGAAAACTTGTGAAGGTCGTTTGCGTAAATGTAGCGAAGCATTGCTTTCTCCGTTTCGTAAAAAGAGAGCAAAACGTACGACTAAAATGGTTAATGCATTATAAGTTTTTTGTTAATAATTGGAAACAAATTGTTAAACAACAATTAGACCCCGACTCATTGCGCGCGCAATGGCATGTGTAGTATTAAGCGCGCCCAATTTAAATCGGGCACTTTCAATATATACCCTCAATGTATGTTCTGAAATCGACAGTGTTTCAGCGACTTGTGCGCGGCTATATCCCATAGCTAATAGGGTCATCACGTCCACCTCACGCGGCGACAAAGTCCGCGATTGCTCTGGCGCCCGATCTGGTTCGAAATCCAGTGCTTTACGGTTGAAGTAATGTGCCAGTAATATCAGATCACGGCTGTGTTTTTCCGTAAATTTCTCCCAGACTAAATCGTCACAATTATGGCTGATAGAAAACAACGCAAATTGCCCATTTGGGCCGCGAATCGGAATAGAATACCCCTGGTTGCCAACCCCGTGCTTCAGCGCATCGGCCAGGAATACGCGGGCTGGTTTACTGGACCAGTCCAGTCGCTTCCAATCGACCGGATGAAAACGTTGATAGCAGCCGGTGATAACCGGATCGGTCCGCAAATACTCTTGTTCCAGGTAGCGTTGAACCCATTCATCCGAATACGTTCCACACCCGTATTGATCCCCGGCACTGTCGACCCAGTGATACACAATGTGATCAATTTCAAAGAGATCCCGAACCTTTTCAATGACGTCTTGAATACCTTCAAGGCTACTGGTGGCCTCCAGTATTTTTAGGATTCTGTCCAGATTGATTCTGCTCGCCATTCTTTTGCGCACCAGCTTGTTCGTTCATCGAAGCCAATTCAGACTCAGCCAGTTCAAGCGTTTTGCTCAGCTGGTCAGCCAGTGCCCCCAAGCCATTTGCAGCAGCAAATGACCGGAGGTCAACGAGAACGTCTAGCATCCAGTGAGATTGGGTCATTGCAGTGTCTCTTTTCGCAAAGTTAGCGTCAAAAAAGGTTAACATGCGACCAGAACTCCAGAAACTCGCTGTTTTCCCCTCCCCAAAAACAGTGAGGGCCGAACCTGCAAGCCGCTGAAACGAAACCCAGAGGCGAAAAAAATGGAAAACCCGCGAATCAAAGTCATTGATTCGCGGGATACCGCTAACAGGTCAGCATGTGGGCTACACAGGACCCTTCGTTGGGTCCGCTCAGCCGGCCTCAAGCACGTCTTCTAGCGTGCGCAGGCCTGTTGCGGGCGCCTGGACCAGCACCGACATATTGCCTGGTTTATGCTCATTCCGCAGCATTTTCATATGGGCCTGGGGAAGGTCATTCCAGGCGAACACTTCGGACATGCAGGGGTCCAGACGGCGCTCCAGCATCAGCTTGTTGGCCGAGGCCGCCTGCTTGAGATGGGCAAAGTGGCTGCCCTGCAGACGTTTCTGGTGCATCCACATATAGCGTACGTCCAGGGTCAGATTAAACCCGGTAGTGCCTGCGCAGATCACCACCATGCCGCCCTTTTTGCAGACAAAGGTCGACACCGGGAATGTTGCTTCGCCGGGATGTTCGAACACCATGTCAACATTGACCCCCTTGCCGGTGATCGCCCAGATCGCGGCACCGAATTTGCGGGCTTCTTTGAACCATGCGGCATACTCTGGTGTGTTCACCGTTGGCATCTGACCCCAACAATTGAAGTCCTTGCGGTTCAAGACACCTTTGGCCCCAAGTCCCATCACAAAATCACGTTTACTCTCGTCCGAGATCACGCCAATTGCGTTGGCACCGGCAGTGTTGATCAACTGGATCGCGTAGGAGCCTAAACCGCCAGACGCGCCCCATACCAATACATTTTGTCCCGGTTTCAGATCATGTGGCTCGTGGCCAAAAAGCATCCGATAGGCAGTCGCCAAGGTCAGTGTGTAACAGGCACTTTCTTCCCAGGTCAGGTGCTTGGGGCGTGGCATCAACTGCTGAGACTGAACATTGGTGAACTGTGCAAAAGATCCGTCGGGTGTTTCATAGCCCCAAATACGCTGACTAGGAGAATACATCGGATCACCGCCGTTACATTCCTCGTCTTCACCGTCATCCTGATTGCAGTGGATTACGACCTCGTCGCCGACCTTCCACTTCTTAACCTTGTCACCAACGGCCCAAACAATACCCGCCGCGTCTGAACCGGCAATGTGGTATGGCTGTTTATGCCCGTCAAAGGGGCTGATCGGCTTGCCCAGAGCGGCCCAAACACCATTGTAATTGACACCGGCAGCCATCACCAAAACCAACACATCGTGGCTGTCTATGGTTGGTACGTCTACCACTTCCTGCAACATCGCACTGTCGGGATTGCCATGACGTTCCTTGCGAATGGCCCATGCGTACATCTGTTTGGGGACGTAGCCCATCGGGGGCATCTCACCCATTTCGTACAGGTCTTTTTCAGGTGCCTCATACGACAACACGTCGGGATTGGTGTCCAAAGCCATAACAGCCTCCATTTTGCCTCTTTTCGCCGCAGTGCAGAATCGCGGCTCTCACTACGGAATAAAAACGGTTAAGCAATAAAGCAACCGCAAATCTTCGCATTTTGTAATTTTATAACCCCGCAACCGCAGAATTTACCTTTGCGATCGCAGAAAACTCGGGCCCATCAGGCGAGTGATCAAGCCCCAATCAGAGCTAGCGTAATAAATCGAAAGGTCACGGTCAGCTGACCGGAGCCAAGACAGAATGATCCCAATCGGAGTGGTGACTGGTGGCAAATGTATTTAGGGCCGATGGCCAGTCAGACCGAATTTCAGAGTATCCCGGGTCCACGAAATGCAGTCCAGAGTGCATATCAAATGCACCAGGCATTGGCAGATATTGGGTGAATAAACGCCCATAGAAACGGCCAGCATTCGTTTCGGAGAACATGCATCCACAACCACTTTGTAACAAGAGTTTGTTGCCACACACTAATTTTATACTATTCTGACTGTATGGGACCCGCTCACTGCACTCATCGGCGCTGCTGAGTTTAATGGAAATTTAAGTTTACAGGAAAAGAACAGCATGTTTTCCAAACGAAACTTCGTCACTGCATTGGCTGCTATGGCAGTCACTGTAACCACCGCAATTCCAGCCTTTGCATTGGACCGGCGTGTGAGAATCGTAAATGACACCGGCTATGTGCTGGTCGAGTTCTACGGCTCGAATAAGGGATCGTCGTCCTGGGAAGAGGATATTTTGGGACGGGATGTGCTGCGCTCAGGGCAATCTGTAATGATCGATTTTGACGATGGCACCGGCTATTGTAAATTCGACTTCAAGGCAGTTTTCGACGACGGTGACGAACTGATCCGAAAAGGTGTCAATATCTGTGAGATCGGTACCTACACTTATAACTGATACTCGTGGTCGCCAGACCGTCAAAAAGCGCGCCGACCTTGGTCTGGCGCGCTTTTTGATGCGAATTTTTGACTTCGCCGCAACGCAGCGAATTGACAGCGCCATAATATTCCCCGTATCAAGCTGGTGACGAAATAATATTACGCATCACTTACGAGGCTCCGATGACGCAGAAAGACCGCCCCTGGCTGATCCGCACCTATGCTGGCCACTCTACCGCCACGGCCTCTAACGCGCTGTACCGCAGCAATCTGTCCAAGGGTCAAACCGGGCTGTCAGTCGCCTTTGATCTGCCAACTCAGACCGGATACGACAGTGACCATACCCTGGCACGCGGCGAAGTCGGAAAAGTCGGCGTGCCGGTATGTCACCTGGGCGACATGCGTGCCCTGTTTGACCAGATCCCTTTGGATCAGATGAACACTTCGATGACTATCAACGCCACAGCCCCCTGGTTGCTGTCGCTTTACATCGCGGTCGCAGAAGAGCAAGGCGCAGACGTCCGCAGCCTGCAGGGCACCGTGCAAAACGACCTGATCAAGGAATACCTAAGCCGGGGCACCTACATCTGCCCCCCGAAACCCAGCCTTAAAATGATCGCCGATGTGGCCGAGTATTGCTATACCAACGTGCCAAAATGGAACCCGATGAACGTCTGTTCCTACCACCTGCAAGAGGCCGGCGCGACACCCGAGCAAGAGCTGGCCTTTGCTTTAGCCACCGGGCAGGCAGTCCTGGACGAATTGCGGCCCAGAGTCCCCGCCGAGGATTTTCCGGCCCTGGTCGGACGGATCTCGTTCTTTGTCAACGCAGGCATCCGTTTTGTCACCGAAATGTGCAAGATGCGCGCCTTTGTCGACCTCTGGGATGAAATCTGCGAAACGCGTTATGGCGTCACCGATCCGAAATACCGCAGGTTTCGCTATGGCGTGCAGGTCAACTCACTGGGCCTGACCGAACAACAACCTGAAAACAACGTCTACCGCATCCTCATCGAAATGCTGGCCGTGACCCTGTCGAAAAAGGCCCGCGCCCGCGCCGTACAACTTCCGGCCTGGAACGAGGCCCTTGGCCTGCCCCGGCCCTGGGACCAACAATGGTCGATGCGGATGCAGCAAATCCTGGCCTATGAGACCGACCTGCTGGAATACGGTGATCTGTTCGACGGCAATGCAGTCGTGGATGCCAAAGTCGAAGAGCTAAAGGCCGGTGCGCGGGCTGAACTCAGCAATCTGGACGGAATGGGCGGGGCTGTGGCCTCGATCGAGTATATGAAGTCCCGCCTGGTGGATTCAAATGCCGAACGCCTGAATCGAATTGAACGCAATGAAACCATCGTTGTCGGCGTCAACCGCTGGACCGAGGGCGAACCCTCGCCACTGCAGACCGAAGACGGTGGCATCATGGTGGTTGACCCTGCGGTCGAACAGGACCAGATCGGACGTCTGAATGACTGGCGCCGGGATCGCGACAGTGAACAGGTGCAGGCCGCGTTGGCCGCATTGCGTCTGGCCGCCCAGAACGGCGACAATATCATGCCGCCATCAATTGCGGCTGCCAAGGCCGGCGTAACCACCGGCGAATGGGCTGAAGAGATGCGTCTGGTCCATGGCACCTACCGTGGCCCCACTGGTGTGTCCCGCTCGGTGTCCAACAAAACTGAAGGTCTGGAAGACCTGCGCCAGCAGGTCGATACGGTTAGCGATCAATTGGGCCGTCGCCTAAAATTCCTGGTTGGAAAACCCGGGCTGGATGGCCATTCAAACGGCGCCGAACAGATTGCTTTCCGCGCCCGAGATTGCGGCATGGACATCTCATATGATGGCATCCGCCTGACACCTGCCGAGCTGGTCACAGCCGCGCTTGATGACGAGGCCCATGTGGTCGGCCTGTCGGTTCTGTCGGGTAGCCATCTGCCACTGGTCCAAGAAACGATGGACCGCATGCGCGAGGCCGGACTGGGCCACATTCCAGTGATTGTTGGAGGAATCATTCCAGACGACGATGCCAATTCCCTGAAACAAATGGGGGTATCGCGTGTTTATACTCCAAAGGATTTTGAACTCAATTCAATCATGAGGGAAATTACAGAGCTGGCATCACCCCAAAAAGTTGATTGTTAATAACAAACAATACGTGAGCTCGCCAAAAATACAAAAAAAACGAAAAATAACGTCTGACAATTGGGCCATAACCAGTTACGCGCTAATTAGATATGCACGTACTAAAAACTGGAGACCAAAATGACCCTCAATCTTGCGGAAATGTCGCGTAAAGATCTTCTGCAACTCAAGACGGACGTTAGTGAAGCACTGAAAACCGCTGAACAACGTGAACGCCTTGAGGCGCTTAAGGCAGCCGAACAAGCTGCCGCAGAATTCGGTTTTTCGCTTGAGGAAATTGCCAACGGCGGTCGCTCAATCGGCAAGCGTTCAAAAGCAGCTCCGAAATACAGAAACCCGGCAAACCCAGAAGAAACCTGGACTGGCCGCGGTCGCAAACCACATTGGATTCACACGGCCTTGACATCGGGTGCAGATATCTCTGATCTGGAAATCTGATCCAGATACGGAGAGCGCTTAAATGACCATTCATATTGGTGCCGCAAAAGAAGATATTGCGGAAACTGTCCTGTTGCCGGGCGATCCATATCGCGCCAAATGGGCTGCGGAAACGTTTCTTCAGGACGTGCGCCTGGTAAACGAGGTCCGTGGCATGCTCGGCTTTACTGGCACCTGGAAGGGACATCGCGTCACCATCCAGGGCAGTGGCATGGGAATGCCATCGCTGTCGATTTACGTCAACGAGTTGATCAAAGACTACGATGCCCAAACGTTGATCCGCATCGGATCCTGTGGCGGCATGCAGGATAAAGTCAATCTGCGCGATGTGATCGTGGCGATGACCGCGAGCAGCCTCAGCACCCCATCACGCGGTTTCTTTAGAGAGCTCAACTTTGCTCCCTGTGCCGACTGGGACCTGCTGCACGCAGCCGTCCAGGCCGCCGAGGCCAAGGGCACGCCAACCCATGTTGGCGGGATTTATTCATCGGATGTGTTCTACGACGAACGCCCTGATCTGAATGAGCAAATGGTGCGTCACGGCGTTCTGGCGGTCGAAATGGAAGCGGCCGAGCTGTATAATCTGGCGGCCCGGCACGGACGCCGGGCTTTGGCAGTGCTGACGGTCTCGGACCATCTGCTTACGGGAGAGGCCATGCCAGCTGACCAACGTGAACGTAGCTTTGGCGACATGGTAGAAATCGCTCTCGAGGCCGCCTTTGCTTAAGCTCTGACGACCTCTGCAACGCAATTGGGCCAGCGCACAACACCACAAACCACCAACGCCGTGCCGGATCTCTTTCCGGCACGGCGTTTTTTGTCACCGGGTGAAATCAGCGACCTCGCCCTTGTCAACGCCAGCGGTTAGCGTCCGTGGCTGCCGTCATAACCGTTGACCTGCGGGCTGACCCAGCCCTCTAGGGTCCCCGCAGCCGGAGCAAACACTTCTACCAGCAGCGGGTGACAGGCTGCGGTATCACTGGAATGCTCGGCACTGCAATCGCCACCGGGGCAGGCGCTGAGGGCCCCCAACAGATCTATCTCGGCAAAACCCTCCAGGTAGTCACCAGGGCGCACCGGCGAAGCCTTCATGAAGTACTGCCCGGTGTCCCGGGTGAAACCGGTGCACATAAAGACATTCAGGACATCATGCACGTGTGGCTCAGCCTCGGCCAGCGACACTCCCAAGTGATCCGCCAGCGCGCGGGTCAGATTCGAATGACAACAGTGGTGATATTGGCTCCCCGCCAACAGGTTCCCAGTGTAGGGATCACAGCGCGTACCGATCACGTCATGAACCGAACCACCGTATTCATCGATACCATACCAGCCCAGCGTATCATCGGTGAGTGTTGCCATCGGACGCAGGTACGGAAAGCTGGTCCACATCCGTTCACCGGTCGTGATATGGGTCCCATGCAGGGCACGCGTCTTGCCAGAGTAGAACCGCTCGCTCAGGTCATTGCGGTTCCAAAGGTTCAGGTCCCCCACCTGCGCTCCCTCAACCGAGCTGATGCGGAAGAATTGTCCGGCTGGCACTTCAAAGCACGCGGCATCACGCGCAGGGACCAAAACCTCATCCGTCTTGACCGCGCTGGCCCGCGCGCGACGATACAGAGAGAGATCCACAGGCGGCAGGCTGTCATTCGGGTAACAGATTACCGGTGCCACACCCCGGCGCGCCGCTGCATCCTTGGGCAACTTCATTGCAGTCTCAAAAGGGATTTCAGGGATAGTGTCACACATATTTTCAGCTCCATCTTGATGAGCCCATCAACGCCTGACAGAGCCTGGTGCGCAAGCCTGAATATTTCCGGCCAGCCCCCTTCTCTGTCTCTTGGTATCAGATCAATGTCTCCCGCGGCCGCTGTGCCCGTCGGCTAACGCCGACAGGCTTGCGGACTTGGGCGTTAGCCGCGCTTTGCGCGGCGCCACGCCCAACCAGAGGCCGGTATCGAAGATACCAACGATGGACGGGAGATCCTGTTTTCATCAGCGCTGGGGGGCAGCGGTGGAGTTTACCTACGCTGCCTGAGCTTCACTAACATGAGCTTTTGGTTTCACCCCTTGCGTGATGGAACCGCCCGACACCGGGGTAGCGACGGCTTAGTTTCCGGTGATACCAGCCTGCTTCACACACTCACTTAGGCTGACATTGGATGCGATGTAAGCCGCAAGCGGAGCGTTAAGCACGCCCCAAAAACGAGACTGCCATTAAAGGAAAACTTGCTTTATCTGAATGCTCATAGTTCTTGATCTAGCTACATATTGTACAGCGGCGAGACAGGATCGCGCCGCTGTACAACAGATAGGGTTTCTCCAAGCCGGTTCTGTGGCTAGGGGAAGTGGGTGAACTACAGCGTCCGCTCGACCATCATCTTCTTGATGTTGGCAATCGCTTCGGCTGGGTTCAGACCCTTGGGACAGGTATTGGTGCAGTTCATGATGGTGTGACACCGGTACAGCTTGAACGGATCTTCCAACTCGTCCAGACGCTCCCCAGTTGCCTCATCACGGCTATCGATGATCCAGCGATAGGCATGCAGCAGCGCGGCGGGCCCAAGATAGCGGTCACTGTTCCACCAGTAGCTGGGGCACGAGGTCGAGCAGCTGGCACACATCACACATTCATACAGACCGTCCAACTTCTTCCGGTCCGCAATGGTCTGTTTCCATTCCTTGGCCGGGCGGTTGGTCTTGGTCTCGAGCCACGGCATGATACTGGCGTGCTGCGCATAGAAATGCGTCAAATCCGGGATCAGGTCACGCACCACCGACATATGTGGCAACGGGTAGATTTTCACATCCCCCTTGATCTCATCCATGCCGTAGATACAGGCCAGCGTATTGATACCATCAATGTTCATCGCGCAGGAGCCACAGATTCCCTCGCGGCAGGACCGTCGGAACGAGAGGGTGGGATCAATCTCGTTCTTGATTTTGATCAGCGCGTCCAGAACCATCGGACCACAGGTGTCCATATCCAGAAAATAGGTGTCTACCCGTGGGTTTTTGCCATCATCCGGGGTCCAGCGATAAATCCGGAACTTGCGAATATTGGTGGAGCCGCTGGGTTTCGGCCAGGTCTTTCCCGTCGTGATCTTCGAGTTCTTCGGGAGTGCGAATTCGACCATGATTTGTCTCCTTGCTTATCCGCCTATCAACAGGTGCGTTGCGGCACACTGCTGACAGATGTTCATTTTTTCCGATGCCCGCGCCATTGTACTGGCGATCCCGAGCGCGTAATTTTCGCCAGCGTCATCGCAGGCAATATGATTTTCCAAACCTGGGAGTCTTACAGACGCACAACCAGGACCTGTTACGTCACTCACGGCGGCCCTCCTCAGGTGGGGTATTCACACCTGCAATCCGGGCCAATAGCGCCGCGTCGCGTGGAAACACCCGTTCCAGTCGGTGGGTCAGCTTGGTGTCATGCGCCGCAAGATTCAGTACAGCCGCAAACTCGGGGTCTTCAGACATTTTCTGCCACCGCCGGCTTGTCTCTAATTCGTCGGCGCTACTGGCCTCTTTTTGGAACGATGAACCACCGCCATAGCTTTGCACCTGACCCAGGCTATTATCGCACACAGGCAAGTCCAGCTGCGCCAGGATTGATGCGCGATAATCCTCGCTGCGCATCCAATCGTCGTAGCAGATACAGGTGAAGCCCAAATCATCGGCCTGTTCCACCTGTTTCAACAACAGCCGGTAATTGTCTATAGCATGCAACAGGATCGCGTTGCGTCTGAGCAGGCTATAGGAATCATTGGCCTGCATTTTTTTCAGTAGGGAAGCGGCCCAGTTCAGGAAACTCCGATAGATCAACACATCACCGGTCAGCAATGTCTCGTCAAACGGTTCCGACACCATTCGCATTGGCGCGAAATTTGCAGGCGTCACATCCTCGTATGAGATCAGCAACATAGCGCCATCCTCGGCGCGTGCCGTGACCGAGGCCAGGTCCCTGCGCGCCTTGCGATGTGGCGCAATCTTTCCATCCAACTCGATCGAGCGAAAACTTTTGAACGGATCGGTGGTGGGTTTGCAATTGTTCATAAACACCGAATGCCCCGAAGGTGCATTGCGTTGCAGCCAATTGGCTATGGCATGATTGCCCGACCGACGCATGCCAAACATACGCAGCGCCTGCCCCGGAACAAATCCAAGGCGGGTCCATTCTCTGGGCTGTCCAGCATCCATTTGGCGATCCATAGCGGTCATTGTCCCACCTCAGGAAAAAAGCAGACGCCGCCCATAACGCTCCAGATGGCACAGGCAAGTGCAGACCGGGGCGCAACACGTCCCGGCACTACCGTCGTTTTATCCACCAAAACCATCCGGCAGCCGCCTCAGAACGTCCGCGCTTTGGGCGCGACCTTCTCCAAGTTGATACCGCCTTCTTTTTCCGTGGTCAGTGGTTGGACCACCACTGGGCGGTGGCTCAGGTCAACCGATGCGCCATCAACCCGGCTGATGGTGTGTACCCGCCAGTTCGCATCGTCGCGTTCGGCGAAATCCTCATGCGCGTGGGCGCCACGGCTTTCCTTGCGCGCTTCGGCACCGTGGATGGTGGCCAGCGCGTTGGGCATCAGGTTGGCCAGCTCCAGCGTTTCCATCAAATCCGAGTTCCATACCAGCGAGCGATCCGTGACCGACAGGTCATCCATCTTACCCGCAATCGCAGTCATTTTCTCGACACCCTCGCTTAGGGTTTTCGAAGTCCGGAACACAGCTGCGTCGGCCTGCATGGTTTTCTGCATTTCCAACCGCAATTCGGCTGTGGCGACATTGCCCTTGGCATGGCGCAGCCCGTCAAAACGGTCAAATGCAGCATCAATCGCTGCCTGGTTCAGCACCGGATTGGGGGCTTCGGCATCGACAACTTTACCGGCACGGATGGCCGAAGCGCGGCCAAAGACCACCAAATCGATCAGCGAGTTAGAGCCAAGACGGTTGGCCCCATGCACCGAGGCACAACCGGCCTCGCCCACGGCCATCAGGCCGGGAACCACCGCGTTGGAATCTTTCTCGGTTGGGTTCAGCACTTCGCCCCAATAGTTGGTCGGAATGCCGCCCATGTTGTAATGCACGGTCGGGATCACCGGGATCGGCTCTTTGGTCAGATCAACACCGGCAAAAATCTTGGCGCTCTCGGAAATACCCGGCAGCCGTTCGGCCAGTGCCTCGGCTGGCAGATGCGACAGGTTCAGGTGAATGTGATCACCTTCGGCGCCGACACCGCGACCTTCGCGGATTTCCATGGTCATCGAACGTGACACATAATCGCGCGGAGCAAGATCCTTGTACTGGGGCGCATAGCGCTCCATGAACCGCTCGCCTTCCGAGTTGGTCAGATAACCACCCTCGCCGCGGGCACCCTCGGTGATCAGACAGCCCGAGCCGTAGATGCCGGTCGGGTGAAACTGAACAAATTCCATGTCTTGCAAAGCCAGACCCGCACGGGCCACCATACCACCACCGTCACCGGTACAGGTATGGGCAGATGTGGCGCTGAAATAAGCACGGCCGTAACCACCAGTGGCCAGAACAACCATCTTGGCGTTGAACACATGCATGGTGCCGTCGTCCAGTTTCCAGCAGACAACGCCCTGACACCGTCCATCCTCAGACATGATCAGGTCGATGGCGAAATACTCGACATAAAACTCAGCGTTGTTCTTCAGCGACTGGCCATACAGCGTGTGCAGGATCGCGTGACCGGTCCGGTCTGCCGCAGCACAGGTCCGCTGAACCGCCGGGCCATCGCCAAACTCGGTGGTGTGACCACCAAACGGGCGCTGATAAATCTTGCCTTCTTCGGTCCGCGAGAAGGGCACACCGTAGTGCTCCAGCTCATAAACCGCTTTCGGCGCCTCACGCACCATATATTCCTGCGCGTCCATGTCGCCCAGCCAGTCACTGCCTTTGACGGTGTCATACATATGCCACTGCCAGTTGTCCGGACCCATGTTCGACAGCGAGGCCGCAATGCCGCCCTGCGCCGCAACTGTATGCGAGCGGGTCGGGAACACTTTGGTCACACAGGCCGTGCGCAGCCCCTGCTCTGCCATTCCCAGTGTAGCGCGCAATCCTGCGCCACCGGCACCAACGACAACAACGTCATAATCATGGGTTTCATATTCGTAAGAAGCCATTCGTTCAGAGCTCCGATATCAAAGGGCGATGCGTGCGATAGCAAACAAGCCCGCCGCAATAAGGGTGTAAGAAAAGGCCGTTGCAAAGATCAGCGTCAGTTTGCCTGCGACTCCATGCATATAGTCTTCGATCGCGGCTTTAGCCTCATGCATCACATGCAGGGTGATCACAATCAGGCTCAATGCCATGACAAGCGCCGGGAAGGGGCGGCCAAAGTAGGCCAACACCTCTTCATGGGTACCACCCAGCCCATAGCCGAAGGTGAAGATGAAAAGCGGAACCAAAGGCACCAAAAGGATAGAACTAACCATCATCTGCCAATGATGATGCGTCCCGGAACCACTGGCGCCCAGACCCTCGGCTCGTTTGCGGTCGGTCAAATATCGCATAATATCGCTCCTTAAACCACGAGGGCCGTGATAGCCGTCAGGACGGTTGCGCCAATGAACATGCCCAGGCCCATCTTGTTGGACACCTCAACTTGCACCAAATATCCAAAATCCCAGATCACGTGACGCAGTCGACCCAGCATGTGATACCACAGTGCCCAGGTAGCGCCGAGCAGAACCAAGCTGCCAAACCAGCTGCGCAGCAGCCCATCAATAACAGCAAAAGATCCCGCCGAGGTTGCAGCGGCCAGCAACCACCAGACCACCAGCAGGGCCAGCCCCAATGATGCAATCCCGGTGATCCGAACCATGATTGACGACACAGACGTCAGCTGCGGGCGATAAATACTCAAATGAGGCGAAAGCGGGCGATTACCCCGATTGACATCGGCCATGGTGGCTCCTCTTCGGTTGGCTGACGGTGTTTTAGCGGATTTTTACCGGCTGTCACCCGAACGAATGGTAAATATTCGTGGTATTTCGCCTGTTGGCGCTAAAAAATCACAGTTGTGATCACAGCATTCAGGCTTGTGATCACATAATTGCAATTTGTAGAAGTTTCGCAGAATCAGCCCCCTTACCTCAAAATCACCGCAAGCGCTGAAGCTGCGCGGTCTGACGCGCCACCTCCCGCAACAGCTTCATGCGAATACGCCCGGGATAATCGGCAAAGCTCTCAGCGGTTGCAACAAAAGCCCCTTCGCCATGGATCACGTTTTCATAGAAGTAACTGGTCAGATCGGCATCGCTCTCTTCGATGGCTATGGCATTTACGGTCACCTCCGCCTGAACCAGTACCGTATCCAACCCGGTTGGCGATACGCCTTCATTCGAGGTTCCATCCCCCGAAAGATCAATCACCCGCCGGGCGCAGACGGGTACATCGTCAAATTGCGCCACCGCGCGCAACAGCGCCTGACCAATTGCCGTCGAATAATTGCGCCACGGCCGCTCCACCTGCTGGATACGGTTCGCCAGCGCCTCCACTGCTGAAAAATCAACGATATCCACCCACGGAATGCTAACCTCTTGCCGAGTGGATCCCGACCATTGGATCAGCATCACCTGCGCTTTGCCACGCACCAAGGCCTCTGCCACCACCCCGTCGCGCAGGCCTTCTGCCAGGCCATCCATCTGAATACGATATTCCTCAGAATCCACCGATCCCGACACATCAACCGCCAACACCAACGCCAGATCGCAGGCCCGCCCACCAACAGGAAAACCAAAAAAGAATGCAAAACTCAAAACCCGAAAAAACACCATGGCGATAACTTAACAAGCAAATCGCAAATCCCCGATCACTTTTACGCCAGCCCCGGCCGGGCCCACAGGGTCCGCCTTTCATCTGGCCAAAAATATCCCGGGGGTCTGGGGGCAGAGCCCCCAGCCATCAACAGCCATCAACAGCCATCAAATCAGACCGGCATCAACGCCCAATAATCCAGATCCAACAACACGCCCGGCAGATACTTGCCGTCCTCGCCCTTCAAGGTAAACGGCTCCGCCCCGCTGGCGGCAACCAACCGCAACCGAATAGCACCGACCCCCGGCGCCGAAGTCTCAGCCTTGTCCAACACTTCAGACCAGGCCCGCACCGTCATCCCTGATGCGCAGGGGTTTGCATGCGCGCCCCCATTCAGCCCGACAATCATCTGCGCATTGGCCAGCCCGTTGAACGACAGCGCCCGCGCCATCGAGATCACATGCCCGCCGTATATCAACCGAGATCCATCCGGCCGCGCCGTAGCATCAAAATGCACTTTGGCCGTGTTCTGCCACAGCCGCGTGGCGATCATATGCTCGGCCTCCTCGATGGTGACCCCATCCACATGATCAATGGTCTCGCCCACGGCGTAATCGCCCCAGTGATGCGGCTCGCCCGCCTGATCAAAATCATAACCCGAAAAATCCAGCCCCTCGGGGATCACCAGATCTTCGACAGGGATCACTTTTTTCAGTGCCGGGATCACCGTTTCTGGTGCCGGTGCCTCCAGATCCTTTTTGCGCACCATGACCCAGCGCACATACTCCATCACGGTCTCTTCCCGCTGGTTCACCCCGCGGGTGCGCACATAGACCACACCCGATTTGCCATTCGAGTTCTGCTTGACCCCGATTACCTCGGACTCTGACCGCAACGTGTCGCCCTCATAGACCGGCAGGAGCCACCGCCCCTCAGCGTAGCCCAGATTGGCCACCGCATTCAGTGACACATCCGGCACCGTCTTGCCGAACACAATGTGGAACGCCGCCAGATCATCCAGCGGCGATTTGGGCAGACCTGACCGACGCGCAAATTCATCCGAGGAATACAGCGCGTGACGGGCCGGATACAGCGCATGATACAGCGCCCGCTCGCCCCCCGATACCGTGCGCGGCACCGCGTGACGCAACACATCACCCACGGCGTAATCCTCGAAAAATCGTCCCGAATTTGTTTTGGCCGATCTGGTCTTACTCATCCTAGCGCTTCCCATTTAGTTAACTTTAGATACTCGCCCACCCCGGAAAGGCCCCGATAGGGCAAGGACTGCGTTTAACAGCACCTGCGCCGGGATGGGGATAACACGGCTGGAACCGCCCTAATGTGCGCTCAATTTGGTGTCGGGCGTATAGGTGCCCTCAACCTCTTTCACCACCGACTGGCCACAGCGCATAACGCCTTTGACCGGGTCAAAGGCCTCGGTGGGGCTGCCATACAGCTCCCAGCCTTTGTTCAGCGCATCCGTGACCTTATGACAAAAGGCCGACGTGTCGTCCTCGCTAAGGAACCGATAGAGTTTCATAGTGTTTTATCCTGGAAAGGGTGAAGGCCCGATAAGCCCGTGAACATAGCCAATGACAGCCAACAAAAGGATCGAGATCGCAAAGAACATCGCGTCTTTGGCGATGGTTCCCTTGGGGTTTGGCGTCCAGTTGGGCTCGGACCGGTTGATGACGATCACTTCGATCACACCCCAGGCCAGCAACCCGCCAAACAGGATGATCGACGCCAAATCGCCATTGACCAGCAAATGCGCGGCTGCCCATAGCTTGAAACCAATCAGCATCGGATGCCGCATCTTATAGAAAATCGCGCCTTTGCTGGGCCCGGGGCTGGTGAAATACAGCGCAATCAACACGGCCAGATTGTTGATGTGATTTAGAAACGGCGCCGGTTCCCAAACGGGAATAAAGTCCATGCTGCGATAGCCCAGCACCATCAACACAATCGACCCAACCAGGGCCAGTGCAACCAGCCCCTTGCCCTTGTCTCCCATAGATGCGCGCATATCTGGCGCAACCCGTTTGAACAGATGTGCAGCAATCCACAGCAGGATGCCTAAGACCAATAGTGTCATGTCAGTTTCCTCAAGACGTTATTTTGATCAACGCCTATGCGGAAACCGCGGCGATTGCATCCGCTTTTGCAATAATCTCGCGTGCCGTGACCACATGCAGGTTTTCCACAATTTTGCCATCAACAACAGCAACCCCCTGCCCGGCAGCCTCGGCCTCTTCAAAACCGGTGATTTGGCGCCGGGCCAGATCCACCTCATCGTTTGACGGCGCAAAGGCGGTATTGGCGACATCCACTTGCGCCGGATGGATCAGTGTTTTGCCGTCAAATCCCATATCGCGGCCTTGGCTGCATTCCTCTGCCAGTCCCTCGGCATCTTTGAACGCATTATAGACGCCATCAATGATCACCAACCCCTCGGCCTTGGCCGCCAGCAAGCACAGACCCAGCCCAGCCATCAGCGGCATACGGTCCGCCCGAAACCGCACCTGCAGCTCTTTTGCCAGATCGTTGGTCCCCATGACCATGCCCTGCAGTTTCGGATGCGTGGCAATCTCGGCCGCGTTCAACATGCCGCGCGGGGTTTCCATCATCGCCCAAATCGGCAATTCGCCAGTGATCTCGGCCAGCGCATCCAGATCCGCCAGTGACGAGACCTTGGGCAGCAACACCGCATCGCACGCCATCTGGGCCACGGCCTTGGCATCTGCATGACCCCATTCGGTGTCGAAGCCATTGATACGAACAATCCGCATCCGGGTCCCGTACCCGCCCTGCTGTAACTCTTGCGCCAGCGTATCCCGTGCCGTGATCTTCTCGGCAACTGTCACCGCGTCCTCAAGATCAAAGATCACGGCATCCACTGGCAGCCCCCGGGCTTTGTCCAAGGCGCGCGGTTTTGAACCGGGAATATACAGCACCGACCGAAAAGGGCGCGAACGCATGTCCATATTATCTCTCCAGGTTGTAAAATTGCTAAATCGATAGCGATTCGGTCATAAAATTACAAGAAAAAATATTCTGCATCGCAGCATTTCAACTTTATTATTCAAAGTTCTCAACGGCTAACGTCATAAAAATAAGGGGAGGAACGCCGCATTAATACTTTATCAGCACCTATTTGGCACAGTGGTTACATCGAACCCATTACCTTCCAGCCAGAACGGCGTAGATCGTGGTTTAGAACGGCTTATGGTTCGATAAACGTCAGAAACCGGCTCGCTACGGAACTATCGAGGGTAGTGCGTAATCAAGTTTACGTAGTACAGGCCGCTCCGGAATGAAGGGTAAAACCCATGATGAAGACGATGATCAAACTGACCATGAGCCTGGGCTTCATGGCAATGGCAACTCAGCAGGCCACTGCTGAACAGAACAGAAATTGCGCCCCTCGCGAGGCAGTCGTAGAACGTCTGGCCAGCACTTATGGGGAAAGCCGCCAGAGCATCGGCTTAGGCGAACGTGGCATGGTAATCGAAACCTTCGCCTCGTCGGATACCGGCACTTGGACCATCACTGTAACCACCCCCAATGGCTTAACTTGCCTGGTGGCGTCGGGGCAGTCCTGGGAAGAACTTGCCGAAGCACTGCCGCCTCAGGGCAACGACGCCTGAACCATCAAGGTGTTGCCCCGCAAATGGGCAACTTACAGGTCGAACAGGATCCGGCTATGGTCGCCGCTGCCACCAGACGACCATCGCCGAAGAACAAACATTGGCCGCGGGCGACTACGCCCGCCCATGTCCTTTGTGCCAGGCTTGATGCCCAGGTCCTGAGGTCCGCTATCCCCCCTTTTATGTCCAAATTGGCGCAGCGCCAAAGACCACGCCGTCCTGTCCGCGACTCTCATCAACCACGACGAGAATCGATCAGGATGCGCGACCTCACTAGCGCAAAATCTCTCTTGAAGCCGCCCGCAGAGTGGTCCCTGTGATCACAAAATCAAAAAACATTTTCGCGTCCGCCGACTTTTTTCCCGGCCCGTAACCCCCTAGTTTACAAGTTCTTTAGCGTTATCAGCCAGAAACCGGTCAGGTTGCTGCAACGCCGCGCTGCAGCGCAGAACTCTTGCACGACAGCGCGGAACGCCGTAGGCAACCGGCAATTTCAACCGGACCGGAGACATATTCCCATGGCTAGACCCAAAA
Organism: Parasedimentitalea marina; assembly: GCF_004006175.1. Taxonomy (GTDB): domain Bacteria; phylum Pseudomonadota; class Alphaproteobacteria; order Rhodobacterales; family Rhodobacteraceae; genus Parasedimentitalea; species Parasedimentitalea marina. Next base: position 426,387 of record NZ_CP033219.1, on the reverse strand, counting down.
TCGCCCTTATCGGCGCAGGTCAGATTGGTGGCACGTTAGCCCATCTCGCCGCAATGAAAGAACTTGGCGACGTCGTTCTTTTCGACATTTCCGAGGGCACCCCGGAAGGCAAAGCGCTCGACATCTCGCAGTCCGGCCCCTCCGAAGGCTTCGACGCCTCGCTAAAAGGCACCCAGTCCTACGCTGATATTGCAGACGCCGACGTCTGCATCGTCACTGCTGGTGTGCCGCGCAAACCAGGCATGAGCCGTGATGACCTGCTGGGCATCAACCTGAAAGTCATGAAATCCGTTGGCGAGGGCATCCGCGATCACGCTCCCAACGCTTTTGTCATCTGCATCACCAACCCGCTGGACGCCATGGTTTGGGCACTGCGTGAGTTCTCGGGCCTGCCCCATGCCAAGGTTTGCGGCATGGCTGGCATTCTTGATTCCGCGCGCTTCCGCCACTTCCTGGCCGAAGAATTTGACGTTTCGATGAAGGACGTCACTGCATTTGTGCTGGGCGGCCACGGCGACACCATGGTGCCACTGACCCGTTACTCCACCGTTGGCGGCATTCCTTTGCCCGATCTGGTATCGATGGGTTGGACCACACAGGAAAAACTGGACGCCATCGTTCAGCGCACCCGTGATGGCGGCGCCGAGATCGTTGGCCTGCTGAAAACCGGTTCCGCGTTCTACGCGCCGGCCACAAGCGCCATCGAAATGGCCGAAGCCTACCTGAAAGACCAGAAACGCCTGCTGCCTTGCGCCGCTTATGTTGATGGTGCTCTGGGTCTCGAGGGCATGTATGTTGGCGTTCCCACCATCATCGGAGCTGGCGGCATTGAACGTGTCGTCGACATCCAAATGGATGCTGACGAGCAGGCGATGTTCGACAATTCTGTCAACGCTGTCAAAGGCTTGGTCGACGCTTGCAAAGGTATCGATAACTCGCTGGCATAACCCGTCAGCTTGTATCCGCATCAGGGGCACGTCATATCAATGGCGTGCCTTTTTTGTTTGGAGATCGGTGATCAGATCACATTGGATACGGTTTACATGATCATCGGCGCCCTGCACCAACCCCCAAATCAACGGAACTTCTTTGCGGCGCAATAAGATTGGCAGCGCATTTCGGCCGACGCTCAGGCGGTGCTGGATGGCAGACTGCTGATCCAACATCCGTTCCTGCCCGACGGCCATGGTCTCAACGCCGCAGCTTAATTTGAGAACCCCTCGCCGCTGATCCTGCTGGACTGGCTGCACGGTGTTGGCGCCTATAATCATGCGGCTCGTAGCCCGGTGCTAACACAGCAATGCTGGCGGGCTTTCAACCGTTTGACGCGCGGCAATGCCAGTGGTTTTGCGCTGTTCCTGAATTGAGCCGACCGGACTGGCCAAGGCAGCGATGTTGCGTTTCCTCATAAACCGATGAAAACGAACCACCTGCGTTTCAAACGAATCACTTCCGTAAACGATCCATTAATTTGTGATCACACCCTCAAAAGCTGTGATCACAAATTCCAAAAATCTTAGCTATTTCACCACTTCCTGTAAAATAACTCTTTAACCGCAGGGGTTATCACGGCGTATAAACACAATAATCGCAGTCAGACGGGACAGTTTCAAATGAACATCCACGAATATCAGGCCAAGGCCCTTCTTCGCAGCTATGGCGCACCGGTTTCAGAGGGCCGCGTCGTGCTCAAAGCCGAGGACGCCAAAACCGCCGCAGGCGAAATGGACGGCCCGCTTTGGGTGGTCAAGGCACAGATCCACGCAGGCGGTCGCGGCAAGGGCACCTTTAAAGAGGCCGACGCTGGTGAAAAAGGCGGCGTACGCCTGACCAAATCGGTCGCCGAAGCCGCCGAAGAAGCCAAGAAAATGCTGGGGCGCACACTGGTCACGCACCAGACTGGTCCGGCCGGCAAACAAGTCAACCGCATCTACATCGAAGACGGCGCCGGCATTCAGACCGAACTGTACCTGGCCCTGCTGGTTGATCGTCAGACCAGCCAGGTGTCGTTTGTTTGCTCCACCGAAGGCGGCATGGACATCGAAGAGGTCGCCGCAGCGACTCCGGAAAAGATCCTGTCGTTCAGCGTAGATCCGGCCACTGGCTATCAGGCCTTCCACGGTCGCCGCATCGCGTTTTCACTTGGTCTCGAAGGAATCCAGGTCAAGCAATGCGTCAAACTGATGGGCCAGCTTTACACAGCCTTCCTTGAAAAAGACATGGAGATGCTGGAGATCAACCCGCTGATCGTCACCGACACGGGTGATCTGAAAGTGCTTGATGCCAAGGTATCCTTTGACGGCAACGCCCTGTACCGCCACGCCGACATCGCCGAGCTGCGCGACGAGAGCGAAGAAGACGCCAACGAGCTGGAAGCCTCGAAGTACGACCTGAACTACATCACCCTCGACGGCGAAATCGGCTGCATGGTGAATGGTGCCGGTCTGGCGATGGCCACCATGGACATCATCAAACTCTACGGTGCTGAGCCTGCAAACTTCTTGGATGTTGGCGGTGGTGCCACCAAAGAGAAAGTCACCGAGGCCTTCAAGATCATCACCAGCGACCCCAAGGTCAAAGGCATCCTGGTCAACATCTTCGGCGGCATCATGCGCTGTGATGTGATTGCCCAAGGCGTTGTTGCCGCGGTGAAAGAAGTCGGGTTGCAGGTTCCGCTGGTTGTGCGTCTTGAAGGCACCAATGTCGAAGCCGGCAAAGAGATCATCAACAATTCCGGTCTCGACGTGATCGCAGCCGACAACCTGTCGGACGGTGCCGAGAAAATTGTGAAAGCAGTTAAGGGCTAATCGCGATGTTGGACGTTGCAGCCGCAGCTATCTCAGCATGTCTTGCCACAGCACCCGACTTTGAAAAAGTCGGTACTGAATTTGATCGCTTGGGTTTCTCAGTCGCATCAAAACGGGGCAACGATGTGCGTTGGATGGATCCAGAAGGCCAAGAAGCATTTGTTTCAGAGCTTCCTGGCCTGTCGGTCTGCAGCGTGTGGTTCGACGGTCATTTTCCTAAAGAAACCCGCGACTTAAACAAACTAATCAACCGCGCTTCTGCCGGTCAACCAGCTATGAAAGACGGTCCCCATGGACCTGAGTGGCAGATTGCGCCGGGAATCGTAGTACGAGCACTCAGCAAACAAGGCGATTCATCTCGTTTTGGTGCTGGTGTGTTCGTTTATGGAGAAAATTAAAATGGCAATCCTCATCGACGAAAACACCAAGGTAATCTGACCCACACATGCTGAACCAAACCACATATCGTAACTGCCCTGCCTGCGACGGAAACGACGCAAGCCCGGTGACGGCCTATTCGCCTGATCCATGGCAGATCGCGGATTGCGATATGTGTAACTTCACCTTCCTGCGCAACCCGCCGGATTATGAAGCCCTGGAAGAGGAATTTGCCTGGGAAAAAACCTATGAGGCCAAAAAAGGCTCCGCCCGCGGATCAACCTTTTTCAGCCCCATGGCCCGTCGGATCCGCAACAAGATGGGCATGTACCGTGATAAAACCGGGGCCTTCCGGCGCTGGTTCAATGACGGCAGTGTTCTGGACATTGGCTGCGGCCTTGGCCATCGGATCAGCCCGCCCATGACACCCTACGGCATCGAACTGTCCGTCGGCCTCCACAAACAGGCCGATCAGATCATGCGCGAACGTGGCGGATATTGCCAGCACGGGGCGGGGGCTCAGGCGATCTGGGAATTTGATGAGGCCATGTTCGACGGCATCATCATGAACTCCTATCTCGAGCACGAGACCCAGGTGATGGAGGTTCTGAACGGGGCCCACCGCGCCTTGAAACCTTCGGGCGCTGTGTTTGTTCGCGTGCCCAACTACGGATCGCTAAACCGGCGCGTGATCGGGCCCAAATGGTGCGGCTTCCGCTACCCCGATCACGTCAACTATTTTACATTGCAAAGCCTTCGGGATGTCGCCGCGCGTGCGGGCTTCGACTGTCAGTTGATCAACACGATCAGCCTGCCGGTGGACGACAACATCTCGGTGCTTTTGCGCAAAACCCAATCCCCAAACTAAGGACCAAGATCACATGGCTGTCCTCATCGACGAAAACACCAAAGTTATCTGCCAGGGCCTGACCGGCTCGCAGGGCACATTCCACTCGGAACAGGCCATTGCCTATGGCACCAAAATGGTTGGCGGCGTCACACCCGGCAAAGGTGGCATGACCCACCTGAACCTGCCCGTGTTCAACTCGGTCCACGAGGCCAAGCATGTGACCGAGGCCAACGCCTCGGTGATCTACGTGCCGCCGCCCTTCGCAGCGGATTCAATCCTCGAGGCGATCGACGCTGAGATGGAACTGATCATCTGCATCACCGAAGGCATCCCGGTGCTGGACATGATGCGCGTTCAGCGCGCCCTGGACGGCTCTAAATCCCGCCTGATCGGCCCCAACTGCCCCGGCGTAATCACCCCTGATGCCTGCAAAATCGGCATCATGCCCGGCCACATCCACAAACGTGGTTCGGTTGGTGTTGTGTCGCGTTCCGGCACCCTGACATATGAGGCGGTCAAGCAGACCTCTGACATCGGTCTGGGCCAGTCCACTGCTGTGGGCATCGGCGGCGACCCGATCAAGGGCACCGAGCACATCGACGTGCTGGACATGTTCCTGGACGACGACGAAACCCAGTCGATCATCATGATCGGTGAAATCGGTGGCTCCGCCGAAGAAGAAGCCGCTGAATTCCTGGCTGAACAGAAGAAGAAAGGCCGCTGGAAGCCAACGGCTGGTTTCATCGCCGGTCGCACAGCCCCTCCGGGCCGCCGCATGGGCCACGCCGGTGCAATTGTCGCCGGTGGCAAAGGTGGTGCCGAGGATAAGATCGAAGCGATGAAAGCCGCTGGTATCGTGGTTGCTGACAGCCCGGCAACCCTGGGCGAAGCCGTTCTGAAGGCGATCGGCTAATCATGCTGTCTGCCCGAGCATATGCTCACAGGGCAGCGCCCGACCGGGGTGGGTGCAAAAGCACCCGCCTTGGGGGCGGGCGGCTGCTGCCCGGCGATGCCGGGTGGAAGCTCTCTATTTCCAAATTTTCACCTATTTTTCCAGATCTTGCAGTCAAAAGGACCCATCAGGCCCTTTTTGCCGCAGGATCTGCCTTGCGTTTCACCTTTTTGAAACCACTGGCAGCAACTCTGCCCCAAATGACTTTTCGTCTCTACCCACACGGACACAACCCACTCGAGGTTACAAAATGACCGACCACAGCCCCAACGATCTCTTCCATGCTTCCAGCTTTTTGCAGGGGCACAATGCCGAGTATCTGGAGCAGCTTTACGCGCAATACGCCAATGATCCGGGCGCGGTCGATGCCGCCTGGGGCGAGTTTTTTCGTCAGATGGGCGATGCAGACCTCGACGTAAAGGCCGAGGCCGCAGGTCCCTCTTGGGCGCGCAACGACTGGCCTCCACAGCCGGACGATGATCTGACCGGGGCGCTGACCGGCGAATGGGCTGCGCCGATGGAAACCAAGGCTGCGGGCAAAAAGATCGCCGCCAAAGCCGCCGATACTGGCGTTAAGGTCTCTGATGATGCGATCAAACGGGCGGTGCTGGACTCTATCCGCGCCCTGATGCTGATCCGGGCCTACCGCATTCGCGGCCATCTGGTGGCAGATCTGGACCCGCTGGGCATGCGCTCCACCACGCCACATCCGGAACTTGATCCCCGCACCTATGGTTTCAGCGACGCGGACATGGATCGCCCGATCTTTATCGACAATGTGCTGGGCTTGCAGTTGGCCTCTATGCGTCAGATCGTCGAGATCGTCAAACGCACCTATTGCGGCACTTTTGCCCTGCAATACATGCATATCTCCAACCCCGCCGAGGCCAGCTGGCTGAAAGAACGGATCGAGGGCCTGGGCAAGGAAATCCAGTTCACCCGCGAAGGCCGCAAGGCGATCCTGAATAAGATGGTCGAGGCCGAGGGTTTTGAGAAATTCCTGCATGTGAAATACATGGGCACCAAGCGCTTTGGTCTGGACGGCGGCGAAAGCCTGATCCCGGCGATGGAACAGATCATCAAGCGCGGTGGCGCGCTGGGGGTGCGTGACATCGTCATCGGCATGCCGCACCGGGGCCGCTTGTCGGTTCTGGCCAATGTGATGCAGAAACCCTACCGCGCCATCTTCAACGAGTTTCAGGGCGGCAGCTACAAACCGGAAGACGTTGATGGCTCGGGCGATGTGAAATATCACCTCGGCGCCAGTTCAGACCGTGATTTCAACGGCAATATCGTGCACCTGTCGCTGACCGCCAACCCCTCGCATCTTGAGGCGGTGAACCCGGTTGTGATCGGCAAGGTCCGCGCCAAGCAGGACCAGCTAAAAGACCAGGACCGCACCAAAGTCATGCCAATCCTGCTGCACGGCGATGCCGCCTTTGCCGGTCAGGGTGTTGTGGCTGAATGTTTCGCCCTGTCGGGTCTGCGCGGTCACAAGACCGGCGGCACCATGCATATCGTGGTCAATAACCAGATTGGGTTCACCACTGCGCCACACTTCTCGCGCTCATCCCCCTATCCCACCGACAACGCGCTGGTGGTCGAGGCGCCGATCTTCCACGTCAACGGCGACGACCCCGAGGCTGTGGTCCACGCCGCCAAGGTGGCCACAGAATTCCGCCAGAAGTTCGGCAAAGACGTTGTGCTGGATATCTTCTGCTACCGCCGCTTTGGTCACAACGAGGGCGACGAGCCCATGTTCACCAACCCGGTGATGTACAAGAAGATCAAAACCCACAAAACCACGCTGTCGCTTTATACCGAACGTCTGGTCAAGGATGGCTTGATCCCCGAAGGCGAAATCGAAGACATGAAGGCCTCGTTTCAGGCCAAGCTGAACGACGAGTTCGAGGCCGGCAAAGACTATAAGCCAAATAAGGCAGATTGGCTGGACGGTCGCTGGAAGCACCTGGACACCAAAGACGAAGATTACCAGCGCGGCAAGACCTCGGTGAGCCCGGACACCTTTGCCGAAGTGGGGGCCGCATTGTCGCAACTCCCCGATGGTGTGCCCGTCCACAAAACCGTTGGTCGCCTGCTGGATGCCAAGAAGCAGATGTTGGCAGATGGCAAGGGCTTTGACTGGGCCACCGCCGAAGCACTGGCCTTTGGCTCCTTGCTGACCGAAGGCTACCCTGTACGTCTGTCAGGTCAGGATGCCACCCGTGGCACCTTCTCTCAGCGGCACTCGGGTCTGGTCAATCAGGACACCGAAGAACGCTACTACCCGCTGAACAACATCCGTGCAGGTCAGTCGCAATACGAAGTCATCGACTCGGCCCTGTCGGAATACGCGGTGCTGGGGTTTGAATACGGCTATTCGCTGGCGGAACCCAACGCACTGACCCTGTGGGAGGGCCAGTTTGGTGACTTTGCCAACGGCGCTCAGATCATGTTCGATCAGTTCATCTCCTCCGGCGAAAGCAAATGGCTGCGGATGTCCGGTCTGGTCGTCCTGTTGCCACACGGGTTTGAGGGTCAGGGCCCCGAGCACTCCTCGGCACGTCTGGAGCGGTTCCTGCAGATGTGTGGTCAGGACAACTGGATTGTGGCCAACTGTACGACACCGGCCAACTACTTCCACATTCTGCGCCGCCAGATGCACCGCTCGTTCCGCAAACCGCTGATCCTGATGACACCCAAATCTCTGCTGCGCCACAAGCTGGCCGTCAGCAAGACCGAGGAATTCACCACCGGGTCCAGCTTCCACCGGGTGCTGTGGGATGATGCCCAGCACGGCAACTCTGACACCCAGCTGGTTGCTGACGATAAGATCAAGCGCGTGGTTCTGTGTTCGGGCAAGGTCTACTATGACCTGCTGGCCGAGCGGGACGAGCGCGGCATCGACGATGTCTATCTGATGCGCGTCGAGCAATATTACCCGTTCCCGGCCATCTCGATGGTGAAAGAGCTGGAGCGTTTCAAGCAGGCAGATATCGTCTGGTGTCAGGAAGAGCCCAAGAACCAGGGCGCCTGGACCTTTATTGAACCCAACATCGAATGGGTGCTGACCCGTATCGGTGCCAAGCACACACGGCCGCGCTATGTCGGCCGCGCCACATCGGCCTCGCCTGCGACAGGACTGGCCAGCCAACACAAAGCCCAACAAGCTGCGCTCGTGAACGACGCGCTAAGCATCGAAGGAAACTGAACCATGACCACCGAAATTCGTGTGCCCACACTGGGTGAATCGGTTACCGAAGCCACGGTTGCCACCTGGTTTAAAAAGCCCGGCGATGCGGTCGCGGTTGATGAGATGCTCTGCGAGCTGGAAACCGACAAGGTCACCGTCGAAGTGCCCAGTCCCGCCGCTGGCACCATGGGCGACATCATTGCCGCCGAAGGGGACACCGTTGGCGTCAACGCTCTGCTGGCGACCCTGTCTGCAGGTGGTGCGGCCACTGCTGCCCCCACACCAGCCCCTGCCGCCGCGCCCGCAGCCGGTGCCGGCAGCACAGATGTGATGGTGCCTACACTGGGTGAATCAGTCACCGAAGCCGCCGTTGCCACCTGGTTCAAAAAAGTCGGCGACAGTGTCGCGCAGGATGAAATGCTGTGTGAGCTGGAAACCGACAAGGTCTCTGTCGAAGTCCCTGCCCCCGTCGCCGGTGTGTTGACTGAAATCACCGCCGCCGAAGGTTCCACCGTAGATGCCAGCGCCAAACTGGGTGTGATTTCAGGCGCCTCGGTCGCGGCGACGCCGACCTCTGCCCCCGCGGCAGCTGTTGCTCCTGCCGCCGCAGGCAAGGACATCGCCAATGCGCCATCGGCGGAGAAAGCCATGGCCGAAACCGGCCTGAGTGCCGCTGCCGTCACTGGCACGGGACGTGATGGTCGCATCATGAAGGATGATGTTTCGCGCGCGGTTGCAGCCGCTGCCGTTGCACCTGCCGCACCTGCTCCGGCAGCCGCGCCTGTGGCTGTACGTGCCCCTGTGGCAGCCAATGATGCGGACCGCGAAGAACGGGTAAAGATGACCCGCCTGCGTCAGACCATCGCCCGCCGCCTGAAAGAAGCGCAAAACACCGCCGCCATGCTGACCACCTATAACGAGGTCGACATGACCGAGGTGATGGCCCTGCGCAAACAGTACAAAGACCAGTTTGAGAAGAAACACGGCGCTCGTCTCGGCTTTATGTCCTTCTTTACCAAGGCCTGCTGTCACGCCCTGAAAGAAGTGCCCGAGGTCAACGCCGAGATCGACGGCTCCGACATCGTCTACAAGAACTTTGTCCACATGGGTGTCGCAGCTGGTACGCCAACAGGCTTGGTTGTTCCAGTAATCCGCGACGCGGATGCGATGTCATTCGCCGAAATCGAGAAAGCGATTTCAGAAAAAGGCAAGCGCGCCCGTGACGGCAAACTGTCGATGGCGGAAATGCAGGGCGGCACCTTCACCATCTCCAACGGTGGTGTCTACGGCTCGCTGATGTCCTCGCCGATCCTGAACCCGCCACAGTCGGGTATCCTTGGCATGCACAAGATCCAGGATCGCCCGATGGCGATCAACGGAGAGGTAGTGATCCGTCCGATGATGTATCTGGCCCTGTCCTATGACCACCGCGTTGTTGACGGCAAAGGCGCCGTGACCTTCCTGGTGCGCGTCAAAGAAGCGCTGGAAGATCCACGTCGTTTGCTGATGGATCTATAATCCATCTAGGGTTGGCAAAATGCTCTCGGGTTTTGCCAACCTACATTAAAGCCTCTTGCGTACAGTTCGGAGAGTAGAGTGGAACTCAAAGAGTTTATCACAGAAACAATCAGTTCGATTATGTCGGCGTCAGAAGAACTGCAAGTTCAATTCTCTGCCAAGCCTGTCTCTATCAATCCCGCTTTGACTGGAAACGAGCGAGATGCCTTCGACAAAAGCTCCACCGCAAAACGATTTGCGCGTGTGACAAAGGTTGAGTTCGATGTTGCAGTGGTTGCATCGTCTGATACTTCTGGCGGAGGCAAAGCCTCGCTTAAGGTCCTCGGTGTCGGCCTCGATGGAGGAGTTGACCGCAAAACTTCACAGGAGGCAACGAGCCGCGTGAAGTTTGATATTTTTGTTGAACTTCCCTCAAACACTCTCACCCCGGATGCAGACTAATTCCAACCGCCTCCTTCATTTTTTCCCAAATACTCCGGGGGAGGCCCGCATGGGCCGGGGGCAGCGCCCCCTCCCCGCCAACATCTAAAGCGCACTTATGGCCTACCGCGACCCCGAACCGCTAACCTGCCCCTCTTGCGCCAAACGCGCCGAGCTGGTCTGGTTGGTAGGTGAAGGCCCAAACACCAAACCCGGCGAGGGTGCCGCCTATGTCCAGATCCTGGACCCCGGCCCCTGGCTCGAACGAACAACAGATACCGCCCCAGCGTGGCACGGCACCTTGACCTGCCCCGCCTGTGGCGCAACCGTATTGACCAGGCCCTGACATGGGCAAAAGGAGATCTCATCAATGGCAAGCTATGACGTCATCATCATCGGTGCAGGCCCCGGCGGCTATGTCTCGGCCATCCGCTGTGCCCAACTGGGCCTGAAAACCGCCATCGTCGAGGGCCGCGAGACCCTGGGCGGCACCTGCCTGAATGTTGGCTGTATCCCCTCCAAGGCGCTGCTGCACGCGACCCATATGCTGCACGAGGCGGAACATAACTTCACCAAGATGGGCCTGAAGGGCAAATCACCCTCGGTCGACTGGAAACAGATGAAGTCCTACAAGGACGAGGTCATCGGCCAAAACACTGTCGGTGTTGAATTCCTGATGAAGAAAAACAAGATCGACTGGCTGAAAGGCTGGGCCTCGATCCCGGCTGCTGGTCAGGTCAAGGTCGGCGAGGACACCCACCAAGCCAAGAACATCATCATCGCCTCTGGCTCGGTGCCCTCATCCCTGCCCGGTGTCGAGGTCGACAATGACAAAGGCATCGTGGTGGACTCCACCGGTGCATTGGACCTGCCTAAAGTGCCAAAAAAACTGGTCGTCATCGGCGCCGGCGTGATTGGCCTGGAACTGGGATCGGTCTATGCCCGTCTGGGGTCCGAGGTCACTGTGGTCGAATACCTCGACGCGGTCTGCCCCGGCATGGACAAGGACGTCCAGCGTGGCTTCAAACGCATTCTCGAAAAGCAGGGCCTCACCTTCATCATGGGCGCGGCTGTGCAGGGGGTTGATGCCTCTAAAACTAAAGCCAAGGTCAAGTATCAGCCAAAAAAAGGCGGCGACGAGGTAGTGATCGACGCCGACGTCGTTTTGGTCGCAACCGGGCGCAAACCCTATGCAGACGGCCTTGGACTGGATGCCCTGGGTGTGAAACTGACCGAGCGCGGCCAGATCGCGACGGATGCCAAGTGGGCCACAAACGTGCCAGGCATCCATGCCATCGGTGACGTGATCGAAGGCCCGATGCTGGCGCACAAAGCCGAGGACGAAGGCATGGCCGTCGCAGAAGTACTGGCGGGCAAACACGGCCACGTGAACTATGGCGTTATCCCCGGCGTGGTCTACACCACCCCTGAGGTCGCCACCGTTGGTGCGACCGAAGACGCGCTCAAGGCCGAGGGCCGCAAGTTGAACATCGGCAAGTTCATGTTCATGGGCAACGGCCGCGCCAAGGCCGTGCACCAGGGCGACGGTTTTGTCAAAATCATCACCGACAAGGAAACCGACCGGGTGTTGGGCTGCGCCATCATCGGCCCCGGTGCTGGCGATCTGATCCACGAGATCTGTGTCGCAATGGAATTCGGCGCCTCAGCCGAAGACATCGCCCTGACCTGCCACGCCCACCCAACCTTCTCCGAGGCGGTCCGCGAAGCCGCCCTGGCCTGCGGCGACGGCGCCATCCACAGCTAAACCGTTACAAACAAACGACCCAGCCTCTCTTTTTTCAGGGGCTGGGTACTTCCTATTTCAACAACGCATTTTACTGGACAGTCCCCTGAACTGGAAAACACTCACATCAATATGCGCCGCAGGTCTGATTATTGGCTTGGCAGCCCGTGCAGCATTGTCACCGCCCCCACCCAGTCGGGTCGAGCGTATTGTAGAGCTGTTTCAAAAAGTCTGCCTTCCACACCACAGCGGCTTGATCACGGGCCCACCTAAATCTCTTCAGCTTGTTCAGCGTAATTTCTTGCCCAGCCAAAACCGCTGGGTTGACCCGATCTCTTCCAGTTCAGTCAGTTTGACCAGTAGGAGTTGCGAAATTTTGACCTATGCCCCCTTTGCTCTGGATCTGAAACAGGGCAAACACCTCGCGTCGGAAATAGAAAATATCGTAGTGCAAAAATTTCCCATGCTCACCCACGACCCCAACGCCGAAATGCAAGTTGATGATGTTTTCGAAGTCTGGATGCAAGGTGCCCGCGGGTCCAAAGAGCGCTGGGGTGTTGTTCTATTCGTCTATTCACGCCCCAATGAGGCCGGCAGCTCTTTGACGCTGACCCGCCGACTCGCGGTCGAGGCCTGACAGAATTCACAACTTTTCGCCTTCACAAACGGCGGACTATCATTAGCACATGCGCGCTAAATAAACTTTTCACGACGGAACCTCCCGTCTGATGCGTATCATCTCCATTGACCCCATTCGGAGAATGAATTCATGCGCCGCACCTTTGCCACACTGCTTGCCACCTGCCTGCTCAGCAGCGGTGCCATAGCCGAGACCTATTCCGCTGATGTCTGGGCCGACAATTGGTTTGCCATGCATGTTAACGGCACCAAGGTCGCTCAGGACAGCGTGCCGATCACCACCGAGCGGTCGTTCAATGCCGAAAGCTTCAGATTTCAGGCGCAGACCCCGTTCACCATTGGCCTGATCGCCAAGGATTTCAAAGAGAACGACACCGGTCTGGAATACATCGGCTCACGCAGGCAGCAGATGGGCGACGGTGGCGTGATCCTTCAGATCAAAGATGCATCCGGCCAGACAGTCGCTGTCAGCAACAGCGGTTGGCGCTGTCTGGTCATCCACGAGGCACCCTTGGACAAGTCATGCGCCAAGGACCGCAATCCGGTGGCCGGTCAAGGCGCATGCGGGTTCACAGCCACCGCAGAACCACAGGGGTGGAGCGCAGCGGGGTTTGACGATACCCAATGGATCGCAGCCCGCGAATACTCGGAACGCGATGTCCGTCCAAAAGATGGCTATGACCGCATCCGCTGGGACCAGCGGGCCAAACTGATCTGGGGACCGGATCTGGAAACCAACAACACGTTGCTATGCCGTCTGACCGTCAACTAGCCCAGATTTCCCCAACGTCGGAAAAGGGGTGCGAGAAGAAATCTGCCTCTTGCCGACGTCAAATGTTCCCTTTATGTTCTCATTCAATCAACCAAGGATAGGACAGAGAATGATCAAGGGAAGTTGCCTGTGTGGCAAAGTGAAATTTCAGATTTCGGGTGCGCCCTATTCGCTTAGCTATTGCCATTGTTCCAGATGTCGCAAGGCTGCGGGTGTGTTTTCTGCGGTATTGATCGGCAAGGCCGACGATCTTCTGGTCACGCAGGGACAGGATGCGATTGCAAAATTCAAACCCGGATCAAATGCAAAGTTTGAGCGCTGTTTCTGCAAGGATTGCGGCACCTCACTGGGTGACATGGCCAGTGGTGATGCCTATGTGATCGCCGCTTCTGCGCTGGACGATGATCCCAAAATACGCCCAACGCTTCATATCCATACAGCCTCAAAACCGGATTGGTATGATATCGTCGATGATCTGAAAAAGTTTGACGGCGACTACGTCTCCGAGGGATAGGTTTTATGACCGCCCGCCAGCGCAGCGACGCGCTGTCGCGTGTTTTCAACAACCGAACCGCATTTTTAATTGGCCGAACGCTCTGTTTGCGCTCTATTCAAACTGTGTTGTTTAACTCGTACCCGCTCAGAAAGGACTTTCCATGGCCATCTCACTTCAGGTGATCTATCCGATTAGCGAAGGCAAAGCGTTTGATTTTGACTATTATACCACCACACATTTTGATCTGGTGGGCGAACACATGGGAGAGCACATGGACAGCATGCTGGTCACCAAGGGATTGGCCGGTGGACCCGACGTGCCGCCCGGAATTTTTGCGGTGGCGACATTGGTGTTCAAAGATCACGATGCGCTGAACGCCGCCATGGCAGCCGCACCACCAGTTCTGGCCGACATTCCCAAGTTCACCAACGTGGAACCGCAGATGTTGATCGGCGAGGTCATCAGCTAGGCGCAGGCCACAGGGTAACCCATGGGTTACCCTGAACAGCGCCTCACTCAGCTGGCCTGTTCATTGACCGGGTCCAGTCCAAAACCGGCCTCACGCATCAAGGCGTCCGATGCGCCTTCGACCTGTTGCTCCAGTGTTTTCATGAAGTCCCTGCGGTCCATCCCCGGCTTGATCGGTTCCAGAAATTCAACCACGGCGACACCAGGAAAGCGGGCAATGCCCTTGCGTGGCCACAACACGCCAACATTGGTGGCGACCGGCACACAGGTTTGGTTCAGCTGGTCATACAAGACCGCAGTGCCAACTTTGTAGTCAGCCTTGACCCCCGGTTTAACACGGGTGCCCTGGGCATAGATAATCAATTGGCCCGCATCCTGCCGCCCGGCATCAACGTCGCTGACCATCTTTTCAATGGCCGCACCGCGTTTGCCCCGGTCCACCGCGACACAGTCCAGCAGCTTGGCATATTGCCCAATCACCGGGGTGCGCAGGATCTCTTTTTTCATGATGAACTTGGCCGTGGGCAGCGCGGTAAAGATCATCATAATGTCCAGAAACGACTGATGTTTGGCCGCGATCAGAACTTCGCCCTGTGGCGGTGTTCCGCGGACCTCGCACCGGATGCCGACCATCCAGCGGGCCGTCCAGAAAATCCAGCGCGAATAGGTTTTGCAGCAGACCCGCGCGCCCGTTTTGCTAAAGATCGCCCAGGGGGCAAAAAGCAGGCCGATGACAAACATCATCGGATACATCTGCACAGAGAACAGCAGCGCACGCAGGCGCTGAACGGGTGTCATCACGTCAAATCTCCTAGTCTTTTATTCGCAGCCCGGCTGGTGGCGATAAACGCAACCAAGGCGCCAAGCACCGGAATGGCCAATGGCATCAACCAGCCCCAGCTGACAAATCCCAAACCGGTCAGAAAGCCGCCCTCATCCGAGGCCGCAGGCATCAGCCAGACCCCGATCATCCCCAGTGCCACACCAACGCTGCAGCCGATCAGCGCCCGCAGGGTGAAGCGGCGCACAAAGGCATGCGCGATATAGCCATCCTGCGCGCCAACCAGCCGCAGCACCTCGATCACCTGCGCATTGGCGGCAAGGGCCGCATTGGCGGCCAGTGTGATCATCCCGGCCATGGCGCCGCCAATCAACACGATTGAAACCAGCCCCAGCCGCCGCAATGCGCGCGCCGCATCGACCAGTGGCTTGCGCCAGCGGCTGTGGTCGTCCAGCACCGCACCCGGCACCTCGGCCTGCAAGCGCAACCGCAGCCCGTCCTCGTCATATCCTGTTTCAGTTTCGAGAACCTCGATCAGTTGCGGAACCGGCAAACTGTCCAGCGGCAGCTCGGCGCCAAACCATGGGGCCAGTAACGCCGCCTGTTCATCCGCGCTCAGCGCCCGCGCCGATGCCACGCCGGGGGTCTGTTCCAACACGGTCAGGGCCGCCGCCGTCTGCGCCGCCCGCTGATCCGCAGGGGCATTGATCCGCAGGGTCGCCGCGCGGGCCAGCTCGTCCGCCCAGCGATCCGCCAACCGCCCCGAGGCCAGGGATAGCGCCAATGCAAACACCGCAAGAAAGGCCATCGCGGCCGCGACGAACAATGTCAGCTGCGCCGTAAAACCGCTGGGCGGGACAACCCGGTCCGCCTGCGCATCGCCAACAATCAGCTGGCGGATCCGACCATTCATAGATCTGCCCCCGCCAATTGTAATCGCTTGTCCGAAATCCGCAGCACCCGGGTTTGCACCTGATTTTTGGCGGCGCGGATCAGCGCCAGATCATGGGTCGCCACCAATATGGTTTTGCCCATTCGGTTCAGCTCGACCAGCAGCTGCAGCAACCGCTGCGACATTTCCCAATCGACGTTGCCAGTGGGTTCATCCGCTATCACCACCTCCGGAGACAGGATCACCGCCCGCGCCAGCGCCGCGCGTTGCCGCTCTCCGCCTGACAATTCTGGCGGATTTGCATGGGCCCGCTCGGACAGGCCGACCCAATTCATCAGCTCGCGCAGATTGGCCTCTTCCTGGCTCATGTCCTTGCCCGACACCGTTAGCGGCAAGGCTATGTTTTCCACCACTGGCAAATGATCCAGAAACCGGCAATCCTGATGCACAACCCCAACGCGCCGCCGCAGCATTGCCATCTGATCCCGGTCCAGCCCCTTAACATCCATATTAAAGGCCCGCACCCGCCCTGATGTTGGGCTTAGCGCGCCGTAACACAGCTTCAGCAGTGTCGTCTTCCCCGCCCCCGAAGGCCCGGTCAGAAAATGGAACGACCCCGGAGACAGTTGCGCCGACACATTGGTCAGCAGCTCACCACCGCCGTAATTGTACCCTACGTTGTCCAGTTCGATCACGGCCGTCCCCTGCATATATCCAAGCCGTTGTGCCCTAGCAGCCGGGTAGTTTCAATGGGTCGCGCTGTTGCCGGCAATCCCCGGCTTGACCAGTGCTCCGGGCTGGCTTGAATTGTCTCTTTCTTGAAGCGCCGGAACTGCTTATGGTCGCTGGATAAATACCATCCGACAGGAGCGTTTAGCTCAGGAGACACAGAATGCGGCTGACTTGTCCAAACTGCGACGCCCAATACGAGGTACCGGACGAGGTCATTCCGCCCGAAGGTCGGGACGTGCAATGTTCCAACTGCGGCGACACATGGTACCAAACCGCCTCTGACAGCGTGGCCAGGGCCGCCTCCGAAGCCGCAACACCCTCCCGGCCGGAGCAGTCCGCAACTGCTGAAACGCCCCAGGAGACCCAACCCGAACAGCAGTCAGAGCAAACCGCCGATCCCTTTACTGAGGACCCCGGGGCCGAGCCTGAGGACGATTACAGAGAGCCGGACCTCGAGGAGGTCTCGCAACCTTTGCCTGAAACTGCAGAGCCCAGCCCAGAGCCAGCACAGGACCTCTACCCTGATCCATCCCCGACGTCGGAACCGTATGACGAGCCGGTTGCTGACCCCAGTCCCGAGCCCGAGACCCAGACAGAGTTGGACGAGCTGGCAGCGGAAGACGCCCCGGTTGAGGCCCCCGCCCATACCGGTCTTGCACGTGGAATGAACCCCTCGGTCACCGGAATTTTGCGCGAAGAAGCAGAACGCGAGGCCAAACTTCGCGCCGCCGAGGGCGCCGGGTTGGAAAGCCAGCCGGACTTGGGTCTGGATGCGGCAACCACCGACGAGCCGTCGCGACGGGCCACTCAGGCCCGCGATCGCATGGCCCGGATGAAAGGCGAAAATCCAGCCCTTCTTGCGGCCGCCGAAAGCGGCTCGCGGCGGGGGTTGCTGCCAGACATAGACGAGATCAATTCGACCCTGCGAGCCAGTAGTGACCCGGTAGGGGCGGCAGCGATTGCCCCTGAAACCGAGCACCCGGCCCGCCGCAAAAGTGGATTTTCGCGCGGTTTTGCCGTTGTCATTCTGCTGGTGCTTGCACTGGTTCTGACCTACACAAACGCGCCACAGATCGCTGACACCCTACCGCAGGCTGATCCCTATCTCAGCACCTACGTGGCCTGGGTTGATCAGGCCCGATTGTGGCTGGACGCCAAGGTCAGCGGATTTCAATCCAGTCCCTAGGGTAGAAGCCTTTAACCTGGGGGCCAGCCCCCAGACCCCCGGGATATTTTTGGGCCAGATGAAGACGATCCTCCCTGTGCCAAGTGCCGCGCAATCTCGGTGTGGGATGCCTGTTTGCACGGCTCACTTGGCTGACACTCACCTGGTTCAGAACTGATCCAGCAATCGCTGAAGATAGCCACGTTCGCCTTCACTGCGCTCACGCTCATCAGCACGGCGGCGGATCTCTTCCAGCAGATCCCAGGCCCGGCGATAGGCGCTGCCTTCACCGATACGGCTGCCATCGTCGCCAGCCCCATCCCGACCCTCGGGCTGGTTACGGCCCAGTGGATCCATCCGGTTGCCCTGACGGGCAGTATTGCGACCTGACTGGCTGCCAGCCTGACCGGGCTGCTGCGCCAAAGCCTCGCCCAAGGCGCGCATGCCTTCACGCAGCCGTTCCATAGCCTCAGCTTGTTGGTCGATTGCCTCGGCCAAATCGCCCTGCTCCAGTGATTCTTGGGCGCCGTCCATCGCGCGACCCGCGTCTTCCAGCGACTGCCGCGCGGCGTCGCCGCCTTCACTGCCCCCCAAGGGCAGGCCGTTTTGCTGACGCTGCAGTTCTTCGCGCAGCGCCTGTTGACGCTCAGCCAGGGATCCGCCAGGGGACTGTGCACCATCCTGGCCCTGACCGGACTGGGCATTGCCATCCTGACCTTCTTGTGAGCCGCCTTGCGGTTGGCCCTCTTCACTGTCGCCGCCCTGACCGCCCTCATGGCTTTGACCTTGCCCCAGACCGCCATTGCGACCCTGATTTTGCTCGCTCTCGCCCTTGCCGGCACCGGGGTTGAACTGTTCCTGCAGGTCGCGGAATGCCTGGTCCGACAGCCCCTGCTGCTGTTTCAGAGTATCCGCCAGGCCCTCCATCGCCTGCTGGCCTTCGCTGCCGCCCTGGCCTTGCTGGTTTTCTGTGACCCGCATGTTTTCCATCATTTGTTGCAATTCCTGCAGCGCCTGCTCGGCCTCGGCCATGCGGCCCTGCTCCATCAGCTCCTGGATGCGGTCCATCATTGCCTGCAGGTCATCCTGCGACAGTTGCATCATGTTCTCGGGCATCTCGCCCTGCTCCATCACATCGCCATTGGCCTCGGCCTGACGCTGCAGCTGGCGCATGTAGTCCTCGGTGGCCTCGCGCAGTTCCTGCATCAGTTCGGCGATCTCCTGGTCGCTGGCCCCGTCCCGCATCGCCTGGCTCAGCCGTTCCTGTGCCCGCCGCAGCCGTTCCAATGCATCGCCGACATCGCCGTCTTCCAGCATCAGCGCCAGCTCCCACATCGCCTCTGCGATCTCGTTCTGGCGCTCACTGGTCAGCCCGGCAACGGTATAGCTCTCTAGCCGGCGCAGGATCATCCGCATCCGCAAATAGGCCGAGGGATTGCGAAACTGCCCCTCGGGGTGGTGGGTCAGCGTCCGGATGATCTGCGCCACCCGGGGGGCATTGGCGCGTGCCCACAACAGATCACGACGCTGTTCGACCACTGCTGCCGCCAGCGGATCAAAGAACCGCCGTGCCAGAAGCGTGGCCCCAAATCCAGGCGCTTCGCCGCGCTGTTCAGCCCCATCCCACGCGACAAATGTGTAGGTTACCGGCAGATTGGCCCAGGGGTGCTGCGAGAAGTCATCGATCAGGTACTCTGTAAATTCACTCCGCCCGCCAGTCAGAGGCAGCGGTAAATCCAGGGTGATTTCGCTGCGCGGGTCGGGGTTCGCGGACAACCCATGACGCCGGTCCAGCGCCAGCAGGTCCAGCGCGATCCGCACTTCGCCGCCAGCTATCCCATAATCATCAACTGCCGAGAACGGCAGCGACATGGTGCCGTCGGGCTCTATCTCGGGTTGCCCGGCAACGGCGATCTGCGGCGGTGTGTCCGCGATCACCCCGATCTGCCAGCTCTGGCCACCGGTGCCCTCGATCGACAGTTCGCCAGATTGGGTCACCACAAAGTCCTGCTGCGCATCCGCCGCCGAGGGCAGTTCGCCGGTGCGGCCGGATACCGTCTCGGCCAGCGTCAGCGCACCGGGCTGGCCATATAGGCGCAGCGTCACCGTACTGCCCTGCGGCAGTTTGAATTCGTCATCGTCAACGTCGTTCAGATATAGGGTGGGCAGCCCGGTATAGCGCGGTGGTTGCAGCCAGCCCTCCCAGGAGGGGCCCGCCATCGCCGTGGCCGCGCCCGGTCCCAGATCACGCACCGTGCCAACCCGCCAGATAGAACCGAACAACAGGGCAACCACCAGTGCCAGCAGCGCTACAAAACGCAGCGCATAAGGGTCCGCAGCAGCGATCCGCAGATTTGGTTGCGCCGCCTTGGCCTGGGCCGCTCGGGCCGCCATACGGGCCTGATGCGCCTGCCACAAAGCGGTTGAGGCGGTGTCATCTTGGCCAATGGCCTGCGCATCCAGCAGAGCATTGATCGGCCGCCCCGGTAATGTCTCGTCCAACCGCGCCAGGGCCAGTGCCCGGCTGGGCCAGCGCAGCTGCCGCAGGCCCCAGATCAGCGTGGCCAAACCACCCAGCAGTGTCAGAACAGCGCCGGACCAGACCACCTCAACCGGCAGCATTTCATGCAGGCCCAGCATCAGCGCGGCCAGGGCCAGCATCACAACCGAGGCCAGCGGCCAAAAGGCACGCAGGCAGGTTTCCGCAATCATCCCTGCCCGCGTCAGCCGAATCGGCCAGTGCAGGCTGTTCAATTGTGTCGCGAGGACCGGTTTCGCGGCCATATCTTCAACATCTCCAATAGACCTACGCGGGATCGCGTCAGAGCCATTCTGGTATGCTATCGCGATTTATCATTTCGTCAAAGCTTGGCCTTGCGCGGATAACCGCGAATTGATCGCCATGCACCAGAACTTCGGGGATCAATGGACGCGAGTTGTATTCGCTGGCCATGACCGCACCGTAAGCACCGGCACTGCGGAACGCGATCAGATCGTCAGCAGCCAGCGGTGCCATTTCGCGCTGCTTGGCAAAGGTATCGCCACTTTCGCAAACCGGGCCGACGATGTCATAGGGCTGGCTCTCCACACCGGCGGCGGGTTCAGTGACCGGCACGATATCATGGTGCGCCTCATACATCGCGGGACGGATCAGGTCGTTCATCGCACCGTCAATGATCAGAAAATCCCGGTCCTCGCCGGATTTCACGTAGATCACTTTGCTGATCAACAGACCCGCATTACCAGCGATCAACCGGCCCGGCTCGATCTCGATCTCGCAGCCCAGATGGCCCAGCGTCTTTTTGATCAGCGCGCCATATTCCACCGGCAGTGGCGGGGCATCGTTGGAACGGGTATAGGGAATTCCCAATCCACCACCCAGATCCAGGCGACGGATATTGTGGCCCTCACTGCGCAGTTGCTCGGTCAGCTCGGCCACCTTTTGATAGGCCTTCTCGAACGGCTCCAGCTCGGTCAGCTGTGATCCGATGTGCACGTCGATGCCAATCACATCCAGACCGGGCAGCGCGGCCGCATGGGCATAAACCGCCGAGGCCCGCGAAATGGGAATGCCGAATTTATTCTCGGACTTACCAGTGGCGATCTTGGCATGGGTCTTGGCATCCACATCCGGGTTCACCCGCACGGTGATCGGCGCAATCACGCCCAACTCCTGTGCAACCGCGTTGATCACGTCCATTTCCGGCTCGGATTCAACGTTGAACTGACGAATACCACCGCTCAGCGCCACGCGAATTTCCTCGGCCGTTTTGCCCACGCCTGAGAACACAATCTTGTCGCCGGGAACGCCCGCGGCCTTGGCCCGCAGGTATTCGCCCTGGCTGACCACATCCATGCCCGCACCGACCTGGGCCAGCGTTTTCAGGATGGCCTGATTGCTGGCCGCCTTCATCGCATAGCACACCAGATGGTCGAGCCCCTCCAGCGCCTCGTCAAACAAGCGAAAGTGCCGCTGCAGCGTGGCGGTAGAATAGACATAGAACGGCGTGCCCACGGCAGCCGCAATCTCGGCCACCGGAACATCCTCGGCGTAGAGCGCGCCGTCGCGGTAAAGAAAATGATCCATGCTTGCGCGATAGACCAAACCGGCAGGGCAAATCAAATGATTCCGCGCAACTTCAAGCGCAAACACGCTGTAAACCGAACCATTTCTTCACAGACAGCGTGCCCGCCCGCAGCCGGTAAAGGCTTCACCGATCCAGCCGGCCCAGAATTTTATTGAGTTCAAAACACTTCCGGGGGTGAATGAGGAGCCATTATATTGGCGCCTCAGAGGGGGCCGCGCCCCCGATTGGGCACCGCGCGTCAGCGCGGTGCCACGCCCAACCCTGACAGGGCCCCGCAAGGGGGCCTTCAGGGACGGGAGACCCTGGTTTCACCGGGCTCAGAACCCGAGATACAGGCTCAACGGACCTTGGTGTACTCCGACGCCGCCACGGGCATGCACGCCGCTGTTTGAGATCCCAATCCCGGCATTCAGCGACGGTTGCACCGGTTCGCCATCAACGCCGCAGGCCGCCAAAACTGCAATTGCTGTTAACGATAACATCCATTTGTGCATCTTCCAGTCTCCTTCAATCCCATTGCGGGCAGGTCATGCCCCAAGAATTTCAGTCCAGCGGGCAACCTGCTGGCGCACCTGCGCCGGGGCTGTGCCGCCATATGACATGCGCGAACCTACCGAGTTTTCAACGCCAAGCACAGTAAAGATATCACTGGTGATGCCCGCATGGACACCCTGCATATCCTCAAGGCTCAGGTCTGGCAGGTCACAGCCGCGGGTTTCGGCCATGGCAACAAGGGTCCCGGTCACATGGTGCGCATCGCGGAACGGCACCTTCAGCACCCGCACCATCCAGTCAGCCAGGTCTGTGGCGGTCGAGAACCCCGACCCTGCGGCCGCCGCCAGACTGTCGCGGTTGGCGGTCATGTCCTTGACCATGCCCTCCATCGCCGCCAGCGCCAGCATCCAGTTGTCGGCGGCGTCGAACACCTGTTCTTTGTCTTCCTGCATATCCTTGGAATAGGCCAGTGGCAGACCCTTCATCACCATCATCAGCGCCGTGTTGGCGCCAAAGATCCGGCCCACTTTGGCGCGAATCAGCTCGGCCGCGTCCGGGTTCTTTTTCTGTGGCATGATCGACGATCCGGTCGAAAACCGGTCCGACAGGGTGACAAACCGGAACTGCGCTGTCGACCAGATCACCAGTTCTTCGGCAAAGCGGCTCAGGTGCATGGCGCAGATCGAGGCAGTGCTGAGGAACTCCAGCGCAAAGTCACGATCCGACACCGCGTCCAGTGAATTTGCGGTCGGACGATCAAAGCCCAGCGCCGCGGCTGTCATGTCACGATCGATGGGAAACGAGGTCCCGGCCAGCGCCGCCGCTCCCAGAGGTGATTCGTTCATCCGGGCCCGGGCATCACGCACGCGCGACAGATCGCGGCCAAACATCTCCACATAGGCCATCATGTGATGACCCCAAGTCACCGGCTGCGCCACTTGCAGGTGGGTAAAGCCCGGCATCACCCAGTCGGCTCCGGCCTCGGCCTGTGCCAGCAAGGCTTTGATCAACGCCAGCATACCTGCCTCGGCAGCGTCCAGCTGGTCGCGCACCCAGAGTTTGAAATCGGTGGCCACCTGATCATTGCGCGAGCGGCCAGTATGCAAACGGCCCGCAGGTTCACCGATAATCTCCTTTAGGCGGGCCTCCACATTCATGTGAATGTCTTCCAGCGCGGTGGAAAACTGGAAGGTTCCGCTATCAATCTCTGACAATACGGTGAGCAGCCCTTCCCTGATCGCCTCGGCATCGCTATCGGTGATCACGCCTGTTGCGGCCAACATCGCTGCATGGGCCCGCGAGCCTGCAATGTCTTGCGCCGCCATTCGCTGATCGTACCCGATCGAGGCGTTGATTGCCTCCATGATCGCGTCCGGGCCAGCGGCAAAGCGGCCGCCCCACATTTGGTTCGAGGATTGGTCTGTCATGGTAAGATACCCGGAGATAAAATGCGTCTGTTACGTCTGATCCCCCTTTATATCGCCCTGAGCTTGGGTGCAAATGCTGCCCTAGCTGTTGAGATCTCGGATCTTGAGGCACTGCGCGTTGGCGACATGAAGAAACTGAACTTTCACAGCACCCCGGCCGAAGTCTCGGACAAAGAGTTCTTTCTGGCAGATGATGCCGGAACCGGAACCCTGGCCGACTATCGGGGGAAAATCGTCCTGTTGAACTTCTGGGCGACCTGGTGTGCCCCTTGCCGGGCCGAAATGCCGATGCTGTCAGAGCTGCAGGCCGAGCTGGGTGGCGATGATTTTGAGGTCGTGACCCTGGCGACTGGGCGCAACGCACCCGCAGGGATCGTCAAGTTCTTTGCCGAAACCGGCATCACCAACCTGCCCCGCCATCAGGACCCGAAACAGGCACTGGCCCGGGAAATGGCGGTGCTCGGCTTGCCAATCACGGTGATTCTGGACCGCGAGGGCCGCGAGATCGCCCGTCTGCGCGGCGATGCCGAATGGAACAGCGATAGCGCCAAGGCGATTCTCTCGGCCCTGATCGCCGGGAAATAACGCACTATCTTATCCTCTGTGGCCCCTCCGGTTTCCGGGCGAGCCGACACAAGTCACAGAGGACACCCCATGCATCCCGTTGTATTATTGATAGGCCGCCTTCCAGCAGTCATTGGCGATGTTGCACGACAGTTGGATCATCTGCCAATCCAGTGGTTAGGCGCCCATGACCACCCCGAGGTGGTGCGACAGCTCGAGACCGAGCCCCGCATCGCCTGCGTCATCATGGGGGCCGGCCTGGATGATGGCATCCGCGGCGATCTGATCGGCGTCATCGCCGCGCTGCGACCCGACGTCTGCATTCACCTGAAAGACCGCAGTTCTGGCCCTGAAGGGCTGGTGCCCTTTGTCGAACGGGTAGTGCAGCA
Source organism: Parasedimentitalea marina (assembly GCF_004006175.1). Classification (GTDB taxonomy): domain Bacteria; phylum Pseudomonadota; class Alphaproteobacteria; order Rhodobacterales; family Rhodobacteraceae; genus Parasedimentitalea; species Parasedimentitalea marina. Next base: position 401,617 of record NZ_CP033219.1, on the reverse strand, counting down.
GGAATTGCTTTCCCTGCCAAGCCGGATGGAACTGGCCGTATAGGCCCTGTCTGAACAGCGCGGCAGGTCGTGTTGACCCAACGCCACCTTTGACAGTCTCCCCCTTTGACCGCCACTCTGGTCACGAGGGGAAATGATATGCCGTTGGAAATATTACTGGCCTTGGTTGCGGGCGGGATCTCAATCACTGCGCTGATATTACATCTGACCGGACGGTCCGCCAGGACTGTTATGTCCGCCGAGCAGGCCCGCGATGCCTGGTTGCGACAATTTCCCGAAGACAAGGTTGGTCAAATCCTGACCGCCCAGGACGGTCATGCCGCCTTGCTGCAAACCTCGCAGGGCATGGGACTGGTTTGGGCCTTTGGCGCCGACACCGTCGCGCGCCCCTTGCAGGGCTGCAATTTACGTGATGTCCCAACTGGGTTGCGCGTGAACTTCTCTGAATTTGCCGCCCCCTCAACCCGCCTGACCCTAAGTGAAACCGAGCGCACCGACTGGCGCCTCCTGATGAACACGGCCTGAGCATCCTATGACAGACACACTTTCATATCCCGACGTGACCCAATGGGCAGTGCCGTTCTTTATCGTAGCTATTCTGGGCGAGCTGGCCTGGATCGCGGTCAAAGGTCGCGGTGGCCGCTATGAGACCCGCGACGCAGTGACGTCCCTGGTGATGGGGGCCGGCAGCGTGGCCTCGGGCATTCTGCTTGGGTTTATTGCCTGGACGTTTTTCATGTGGCTTTGGGCGCTGACTCCGATGAATCTGGGCACATCAGTGGTGGCGATTATCGTCTGCTTTGTGCTGGATGATCTGCGCTATTACTGGGTGCACCGGTTTGGGCACCGCATTCGCTGGGTTTGGGCCAGCCACGTCAACCACCACTCGAGCCAGCATTACAATCTAACCACAGCGCTGCGGCAGACCTGGACCGGCACCTTTTCACTGGTGATGCTCATCCGCGCACCGCTGGTGCTGATCGGCTTTCACCCGGCGCTGGTGCTGTTTGTCAGCGGGATCAACCTGATCTACCAGTTCTGGATTCACACCGAGGCGATTGGCAAAATGCCGCGCTGGTTTGAGGCGGTGATGAACACGCCCAGTCACCACCGGGTCCACCATGGCCGCAATGCCCGCTATCTGGACTGCAACTATGCCGGCGTTTTTATCATTTGGGACAAGATGTTCGGCACCTTTGTGCCAGAACAGGACAGCGAGGCGGTGGACTATGGGCTGGTGCATAATCTGGGCAGCTTCAACCCCTTAAGGGTGGCGTTTCATGAATGGGTGGGCATCTGGACCGACGCAAGTCAGCCGGGGTTAACCCTGCGCCAACGCCTTGCCTATATGCTGGCCCCGCCCGGTTACAGCCACGATGGCAGCCGCGATACATCGCAAACCCTGAAGGAAAAGCATCTGGCGCGTCACCCCGAAGATGACGGCACACCGGGGTTCAATTGATCCCTCTGGCAGGCGCTGAAGTAGATGCCTGAGCAAGATTCCCTAAAATGCGATCTTTAATCGCGCCTTCACCCTTTTAACGGACCCTGTCCATCGACGCGTAAAACAGACAGACTCAGGGTAAGCGATGAGGGCCAGAAGGTGAAAAAGCGGCAACAAGTGATGGCAGATATGCCGGAAGGGTCCGAAAACCCGCTGAACGCAGCCGTGGTGAGTCGGGACCGGTCCACGCTCGACATGGTCGAAGAGGCGATCAAGCACAACCAGACCATGCTGGCCTATCAACCGGTGATGCAGGCGATGCCACCCCATGAAGCCGCCTTTTACGAAGGATATATCCGGGTGCTGGACGCCACCGGTCGGGTGATTCCCGCGCGTGAGTTTATGCCGGTGGTCGAAGACAAAGAGCTGGGCCGGGTGCTGGATTGTCTGGCGCTGGAACATGGCTTCAAGGCACTGAACCGCAGCCCAGACATCCGCCTGTCGATCAACATGTCTGCCCGCTCGATTGGTTATGGCCGCTGGATGCGGGTGGTTGATCGGTTCATGAAAAAAGACGCAACCCTGGGCGAGCGACTGGTGCTGGAAATATCCGAGGCCTCGGCTATGGCTGCGCCCGAGCTGGTTGTCGATTTCATGGGACGGATGCAGGAACATGGCATCGCCTTTGCGCTGGATAATTTTGGCGCCGGCACTTCGGTTATCAAATACTTTCGCGAATTCTTTTTTGATGCTGTCAAAATTGACGGCCAGTTCATCCGCGGCGTGCATGCCAGTCATGACAACCAGGCAATGACACGGGCCTTGGTGTCGGTGGCCAAGCAGTTCGACATGCTGGTGGTGGCTGAATCGGTCGAAAGTCGCGAGGATGCTGAATTCCTGGTGTCGATTGGCGTTGACTGTTTGCAGGGCTATTTGTTTGGCGCTCCCTCGGTCAACCCGCCCTGGATTGCAAACCTGAAAGAGCGCACCCGCGCCTGATTTTCAGCTAATTCACTTTACGTAGAAATACCCGTTTTCACTGGAACCGGGTATTTTTTTGCATACGCAATTGACTCGACGCCCTCCCCTGAGACACCTTGTCCGTTGCTGCACCTGCAGCAATTCGCTATTTGAAACCCCGTAAGGGAGGGAAATTCCAGATGCCGCACCTGCAAACAGGACGTCCGGCGCTGTGCTATTTTCCAACGCATCTTTGATGGCAGAGGACCCATATCAATGACCAATGTTGTAATTGCATCCGCCGCGCGCACCGCCGTTGGCAGCTTTGGCGGAGCCTTCGCCAACACACCAGCCCACGACCTGGGCGCCAGTGTTTTGCAGGCCGTCGTCGAGCGCGCAGGCATAGAAGCCGGTGAAGTCTCGGAAACCATTCTGGGCCAGGTGTTGACTGCCGCACAGGGTCAGAACCCGGCGCGTCAGGCCCATGTCAATGCCGGCCTTCCCCTTGAAGCCGCAGCCTGGAGCCTGAACCAGGTCTGTGGTTCGGGGTTGCGCGCTGTCGCACTGGGTGCGCAGCACATCATGTTGGGAGACGCCGATATCGTTGCGGCAGGCGGTCAGGAAAACATGACCCTGTCGCCCCATGCCGCACATCTGCGCGCGGGTCACAAGATGGGTGACATGAAATACATCGACACCATGATCCGAGATGGACTGTGGGATGCATTCAACGGCTACCACATGGGCCAGACTGCTGAAAACGTTGCTAATCAGTGGGACATCTCCCGCGATATGCAGGACGAATTCGCCGTCGCCAGCCAGAACAAGGCTGAAGCCGCGCAAAAGGCTGGCAAGTTTGCTGACGAGATTGCCGCCTTTACCGTGAAGCACCGCAAGGGCGACATCGTTGTTGATCAAGACGAATACATCCGCCACGGCGCCACCATGGCCGCAATGCAAAAACTGCGCCCAGCCTTTGCCAAAGACGGCTCGGTCACTGCAGCCAATGCCTCGGGGCTGAACGATGGCGCTGCTGCCACCTTGCTGATGTCCGCCGACAACGCTGAAAAGCGGGGCATCACGCCGCTGGCGCGCATCGCATCTTATGCCACTGTTGGTCTGGATCCGTCGATCATGGGTGTGGGCCCGGTTTATGCCTCACGCAAGGCGCTGGACAAAGCCGGCTGGAGCGCCAGCGATCTGGATCTGGTTGAGGCCAACGAAGCCTTTGCTGCCCAGGCCTGCGCTGTGAACAAGGAAATGGGCTGGGATCCTGAAATCGTCAACGTCAACGGCGGTGCCATTGCCATTGGTCACCCCATTGGGGCCTCGGGCTGTCGCGTCCTGAACACATTGCTGTTCGAAATGCAGCGCCGTGACGCCAAAAAGGGTCTGGCAACCCTGTGTATCGGTGGCGGTATGGGCGTCGCAATGTGCGTTGAACGTCCCTAATAGCTTCGAACACCAGATCAAGGAGGGCGCCAGTTTAGGCGCCCTTTTTTTGTGCCTAATGGTCAGGCGCCGCGCCATCTCTGCGTTAGCCCATATTTCGGGCAATTTCACCGCCGTTGACCCGAAATGCTTGCGCAAAAACCCATTCAGATTACTGTGAAATCACGCGTGCAGCAATTTTATGCGGCAATGCGGCGATTTTCTTGCGCAACAATGTTGCGTATAGGATGTCAAAACTGTAGCAAGATTACCAAGTGAACCAATATCAAAGGATTCTCCATATGGCACGAACAGCTCTCGTCACCGGCGGCACACGCGGCATCGGCGCAGCAATTTCACAGGCGCTCAAGGCCGAAGGCTATAGCGTCGCCGCCACATATGCCGGGAACGACCAAGCCGCAGCAGCCTTTACCGAAGAGACCGGCATCAAGACCTACAAGTGGAATGTTGCCGACTACGATGACAGCAAGGCAGGCATTGCCCAGGTCGAGGCGGATTTGGGGCCCATTGATGTTGTGGTCGCCAATGCCGGCATCACCCGCGATGCACCGTTCCACAAGATGACCCCGGAGCAGTGGCATCAGGTGGTCGACACCAATCTGACCGGCGTGTTCAACACAGTGCACCCGATCTGGCCCGGCATGCGCGAGCGCAAGTTTGGCCGCGTCATCGTGATCAGCTCTATCAACGGTCAGAAGGGTCAGTTCGCACAGGTCAACTATGCCGCAACCAAGGCTGGTGATCTGGGCATTGTGAAATCACTGGCACAGGAAGGCGCGCGCGCAGGCATCACAGCCAATGCCATTTGCCCGGGCTATATCGCCACCGAAATGGTGATGGCCGTGCCCGAGAAGGTCCGCGACAGCATTATCTCGCAGATCCCCACCGGCCGCTTGGGTGAGCCCGAAGAGATCGCACGCTGCGTTGTCTTCCTGGCCTCGGACGACTCAGGGTTTGTCAACGGGTCGACCATCTCGGCCAACGGCGCACAGTTCTTTGCCTAAGCCCTAGGTCCATGAAAACAACAAGGGCCGGCCCATGTGGACCGGCCCTTTTGGTATCCCGTAAGAACGCGCGCGCTGCGCCCAGCGGGAAATCCTGTCCTGATCAAGCGGTCACAGCCTTGATTGCTGCTGCCTTGTGGGAACTCCATAGCCAATTCCAGACATCCCGCATCATCTGTCCGCGCTCGGCGTGGGCACGGGCAAAGGCGTCTCTGGTGGCAGCGTTTGCACTATATTCCAGCATGATGCGTTCCTTTCGGTTCAGTCATATTTATCTATGGCCAATATGGTACGTGACAACAAAAGGCACAAACGAGACTTTTCATCCGGTCAGTTAAGTAATACTTGTGTGAGTATGTCGAACCGGTTGCCCCCCCTCACCGCCCTGCGTGCCTTTGATGCCGCCGCCCGTCACATGTCCTTTGCCCTTGCAGCAGCGGAACTGAATGTCACGCCGGCGGCTCTTTCGTTTCAGATCAAGTCGCTTGAGGACCATCTGGGCCAGCCACTGTTTCATCGTAAGAATCGGGCGGTAGAGCTGACCGAGGCAGGACGCACCCTGGCACCCGGCGCAGCTGAAGGGTTCCAAACATTAACTGCAGCCTGGAACGCAACGCGGCGCTTGCAGGACAATACCAATCTAACCGTGACGGCAGGTCCGGCTCTGACAGCGAAATGGTTTGCGCCGCGATTGTACGAATTTGCCCGGGCCCACCCTGAAATCGACTTGCGGTTTTCGGCCACGCTGCGCCGAATGGATCTAGAACGGGACGATGTGGATGTGGCTATACGTTTTGGCGAGGGATCTGACGATGGCCTGTACAGCAGACCAGTGCGCAAAGAATGGTTGACCCCTGTCATGTCACCTGAAATGGCCGAGCAGTTCCCCACCCCCGAAAGCCTAATGAAGGCGCCGTTGATCTACGATGACTCGATCAGCTTTTTGCGGCCATCGTGCGATTGGCCGACCTGGTTTCGCGCCATGGGGATAAACCACACTCCGGTTCACGGGACGCATTTTTCGAACGCGGATCATGCGGTGGATGCTGCGCTTGCCGGCGCCGGTGCGGTGCTTGGCCGCCGTGCGATGATCGTCAAAGATCTGGCCGAGGGCCGTCTGGTCGCGCCATTCAAGGTGGCCATAGAAACCCAAGGGCGATTCCGGTTTTTGTGCTTGCCTGGCGCAGAAACACGGCCACAAATCGCGGCATTCAGAGATTGGTTCTTTGCCGAGATTGAAAAAACCGTACATATCTCGGATCAGTTCACCATCATCCCAGTCGAGGACATCCCACCAGCATGACCAGATCCAAGGCCACCGCGATAGGATTTATCGCCGTTTTATTGTGGGCGCTGCTGGCCCTGTTGACCGTTGGATCGGCGCCAACACCACCGCTGTTACTGAATGCCATCTGCTTTACCATCGGCGGCACCCTTGGGCTGATCTGGACCGCAGTCAGCGGTCAGTTGGGACAATTGCGCCGGGTGTCCTGGAAGGTCTACGCCTTTGGCACTGTTGGGCTGTTTGGCTATCACGCGCTGTACTTCTCGGCGTTGCGACTGGCCCCAGCTGCCGAGGCCGGGTTGATTGCCTATCTCTGGCCACTGCTGATTGTGCTGTTTTCCGGGCTGCTGCCCGGCGAGACCCTGCGCCGGGGTCACCTGATTGGCGCGGTTTTGGGTTTTGCTGGCGCGGCCACCATCATTGCGGGCGGTGGCGCTGGGTTTCAGATGCAATATCTGCCCGGATATGGGCTGGCACTGCTGTGCGCACTGACATGGTCAGGATATTCCGTGATCTCCAGGCTGGTGGGGTCGGCCCCGACCAGCTCGGTCGCGGTGTTCTGCTGTGCCACGGCGCTGGCCTCATGGGGGCTGCATTTTGCAATCGAGGACACGGTTTGGCCGATTGGGATCTGGGGCTGGAGCGCCACCCTGTTGTTGGGTCTGGGCCCGGTGGGGCTGGCGTTTTATGTCTGGGATATCGGCGTCAAACAGGGCGACATTCAGATGCTGGGCACCAGCTCATACGGGGCACCGCTGCTGTCGACATTGGTTTTGGTGATTGCCGGAATTGCGGCCCCGTCATGGGGGCTTGCGCTGGCCGCTGGCTTAGTCACTTTGGGTGCGGTCATTGCAGCACGGGCCAGTGCCACTGGGTAAGTGTAGCGGATCAGTACGACGGTAGGACGGGGCCAGCCTAGGCCCCGACCTACAATTCTCTAGGTCAGTTCGACATGTGATAGACGCTCGATCTCTTCCTTGAGTTTCAGCTTCTGTTTTTTCATCTCGGCAATTTCGAGCCCGTCCGTGCTAGGTGCGCGTTGCGCAACTTCCACTTCACTGCTTAGGGTCTCGTGCTTCTTTTTCAGTTCAACCAGATGTGAGCTGAGGCTCATGGCAATCCTCCTTAAAAGCTAAGTTCGTATTAAGAGTGGACCACAAGAAAATGAAACTGTCACGCTGCAGACGCATTCATTTGTCGAGAAATTGAAACTTTCGGCCAGTTTTTGCCTGCTATTGGGCCACCTGTGGCAGACTGTCGCGCAGCCCTAACGGGAACCGGGCCATTCCAAGGCTTCGCCCTTGCGCAATATGGCTGCAATACAGGGTTGATAGCTGTCGCCGTCCACCTCGTGCCGCGCGCCCTTGTGCAGGATCAGCGGCGCGTGCAGGCGAAACGCTGCCCGGCCCGACTTGCGGGCTCGCAGGATCAGCAGGTCGGGGGCGCGACCAACCCGCGCGGCCAAAGGCAGCACCTCGATCGAGCCAAGCCGACCCTCGCAGGCGATCAGCATTTCCGGCAGCCTGTCGATGCGCTGGATCATATGCAGCATGCCTTGCGGTGCCAACCGTTTAGCCGCGACCCCGATCCAATCGGCCAAAGGTGTCTGCTCGCCCAGGGCGGTGGCCCGTCCGGCATCGGGGGACGAGCTGTGCGCGCCACGGGAATAATAGGGTGGATTGGCCAGAACATGGTCGAACTGACGTTGACGCAGGTCCTCGGGTAACCCGGCCAGGTCACCCTGTACCACGGCAAGATCAATCTGATTTTCAGTGCCATTGCGCCGGGCCAGCTGCGCATAATTGGACTGCAGCTCGACCCCCGTCAGATCCAGATCCGGAACCCGCGCCCCAAGGCACAACAAGACCTGCCCCGCGCCACAGCCCAGTTCCAGCACCCGCTGCTTGGGCCGGGCCGGAACACTGGCCGCCAGCAGCACCGGGTCCACCCCGGCGCGATAGCCATCCTTGGGCTGCCAAATTCGGACTTTGCCGCCAAGGAAGTCGTTGCAGGTCAGTGCGCTGTCAGAGAAATCGCTCATTATTTCAACGGAATTTCATTGTCACGCATGACGCGTTCGGCGTCGGCGTGATCATCAACCCGCACCATCAGGCGACGCGGAAAAATTCCAATGCCTCCTTCAAGGATGCTCATATTTACGTCCACCTGAAAGCAGTCTATATCCTCCCCCTGAAGAAGGGCGGAGGCAAAGGCCATGATGGTTGGATCGGTGCTGCGTAAAAGTTCCTTCATAAGATGGGATCTAAGGGCAAGGGCGGTCGGATGTCGAGCCTTGCAATCGGGAATATAATGAACCAGAGCCTGGCACAAAAACCGCATGATCAATTGGCCGCCGCCCTGAGCGGTGAAATGGAGGCCGTGAATAGGCTGATCCGCACCCGGATGGCCTCGGAACATGCGCCGCGCATCCCCGAGGTCACCGCGCATCTGGTCGAGGCCGGCGGCAAGAGGCTGCGCCCGATGCTGACCCTGGCTGCGGCGCGCATGTGCGCCTATGAAGGTGAGCATCACCTGAAACTGGCCGCAACGGTTGAATTCATTCACACCGCCACCCTGCTGCATGACGACGTGGTTGACGAAAGCGGCCAGCGCCGTGGCCGCCCCACTGCCAACCTGCTGTGGGACAATAAATCATCGGTTCTGGTGGGCGACTACCTGTTTTCGCGCAGCTTTCAGCTGATGGTGGAAACCGGCAACCTGCAGGTACTGGACATTCTTGCCAATGCCTCTGCCACCATTGCCGAAGGCGAAGTGCTGCAAATGACCGCAGCGCAGGACCTGAAGACCGGCGAAGAGATCTATCTGCAAGTGGTGCGCGGCAAGACGGCCGCCCTGTTTTCAGCAGCAACCGAAGTGGGCGGCGTTATTGCGAGCGCTGACGAGGCCCAGATCAAGGCACTGTACGACTATGGTGACGCGCTGGGGATCGCCTTTCAGATTGCCGACGACCTGCTGGACTATCAAGGCGACAGCAAGGTCACCGGTAAGAACATCGGCGATGATTTTCGCGAACGCAAATTGACCCTGCCGGTGATCAAGGCCGTGGCGCAGGCCACCGATGAGGAACGTGAATTCTGGAGGCGCACCATCGAGAAAGGTCGCCAGCAGGACGGCGATCTTGAGCAGGCTTTGGCGCTGATGGATAAATACGCAACGCTGGCGGCCACACGGGATGATGCCAATGGATGGGCAAATAAGGCTAAAGCGGCACTGTCCGTTTTGCCGGATCACCCCATTCGTCAGATGCTGAGCGATCTCGCTGATTATGTGGTTGCGCGACTGAATTGAACGGTCAGCGGGGGCGCTGCCCCCTCTTGGCCAAGAGGCCAATTCACCCCCGGGATATTTCTGGCCAGATGAAGCGGCGGAACATGGCTATGTCTGTTGATAGTGGCTTGCAAAATTGGGGTTTTGGCCTCTTACTCGGGAGGTATATTCAGCAGGTAGACGCATTTGGAGTTTTTGAGTTTTGGATTTGTCGTCAGCCCTTTGCGATAAAATTGAACGTGACAGTGGCTGCGCGGGCCGGGACCTGTCCGGGTTTGATTTTGAGTGGGTCAATGGCGACGACGAGCTGTCGTTTCAGGACTGCGTGATACGCGACACCCGGATCAAGGGCGACACGCTGATCGGCAGCAGTTGGCGCAATTGCAAGTTCATCAACTGTGAGTTCCAGGGCACAAACCTGCGCGATGCGCAGTTTGACAGCACAGTGTTCTTTGAAGGGGCAACCACCAGCGCCACAGCTTTTCGCTATTGCAATCTGGGGCGTGCGACGTTTGCAAAATGCAACATGTCGCTGGTCAAGATCACCGGCTGTGAGGCCTATGGGGTGTCATTTGAGGACTGTCAGATGCGCGGTCTGGACGTCGAGAACACCAAACTGGTGCAAAATGCTGGCAAGCGCAGATTCGGGTCGGCGCGTTTCAAGGACTGTCAATTGGTGGACGCCATTTTCGGCAAGCTGGATCTGTCGTCCTGCACCTTTGACAGCTGCGATCTGTCTTATGCGACGTTGCAGCGATCCCGGCTAGTCAACACCGTGCTGCGCGACTGCAATCTGCTGGGCATTGAGACAACCGATGCGGATTTCGCCGGGACTGATCTGCGCGGCAGCGATCTGGACGGGTTCGACCTGACCGGGTTGAAAAGCCATGCCGGCATGATGATCTCAGCTGGGCAGCAGCATCATTTGCTTGGCAGTCTTGGCATCGATGTCTCGCCGGATGGGTGCTAAGGCAGCACACCTAAAGCGCTAGCTCAGCTCGGTTGCGACGCACCACCAGTCGGAATGGGCGGTCTCAATTTCGTAAGCCGCATGATGAGCGGCCTTCATGGTGGGATAGAGCGCAAAACAGGTCGCCCCGGAACCCGACATGCGCGCCAGCAATATATTGCCGGTGCAATTCAGCTCTGCCAGGACCTGATCAACCAGCGGAGCAATCCCAGCCGCTGGACCCTGCATGTCGTTGCGTTGCCCGGCGAGCCATGCGGCGCATTCCTGTGGAGTGGCGAAGTCAGGGATATGCGATGGCATCGGCGGGTTGTCACGCTGTGCCAGCGCCGAAAAGACAGCGCCAGTTGGCACATGGGCGCCGGGGTTCACCAGCAGCGCCGGGAGTTTGGGCAGTTTGACTGGCGTGACATGGTCGCCGATGCCCTGCATGCGCGACGCTTGGGCGGCCATGCAAACGGGGATATCTGCCCCTAAGGAGAGCTGAAACTCTTTGGGTGTTGGCAGATCTTGCGCGGCAAGTGTTTTCAGCACCGTTGCGGCGTCGGACGAGCCACCGCCAATCCCGGCCCCGTGCGGCAGAACCTTGTCCAACTGCACGCGTCCGTACCAACCTGCTCCCTCGGCGGCTTGCCAGATGAGGTTACGATCATCGGTGGGCACGCCCTCGGCAAACTCGCCCGACACATCGATCAAAATCTGATCGCCCGGTGTCAGCCGCAGGCGGTCGCCGACATCGGCAAAGACCACCAGACTATCAAGCAGGTGATAGCCGTCCGCGCGTTGGCCGGTCACATGCAGGGTCAGATTGATCTTGGCCGGGGCGAATGCCTCAGCCGTCATTGGCCATCTTGAGCGGATCTGCGCCTTCCTCGATCAGGACCTGATCCAGACCAATTTCAAGCTTGCGGCGAATGCGGTCGGGGTCGGCCTCGCTGTCGGTATCTTCGGGATCAACAAATGAGAGTGCCCGCTTCCACTGGAACTCGGCCTCGAGATAGCGGCCAACAGCCCAGAACACGTCGCCCAGATGGTCGTTGACCACCGGATCAACCGGCATCAGCGCAACCGCGCGCTCCATATGGTCGGTGGCTTCATCGTAGCGACCCAGTCGATACAAGACCCACCCCAGCGAGTCGCGGATAAAGCCTGACTCGGGGCGGGCGGCAACCGCGCGCTCAATCATACTCAGCGCTTCGTCCAGCTTGATCTGCTTTTCAACCAGCGAGTAGCCCAGATAGTTCAGCACCTCGGGGCGGTCGGGGTTCAGCGCCAGCGCGGCGCGGAAATCAGCCTCGGCCCGGTCCCATTGCTGCAGGCGTTCCAGACTGATGCCACGGGCATAGAGAATGAACCAGTTGGACGCGCTGTCCTGATCCAGGATCGACAGGGCGGTGTCATAGGCCTCGACTGCCCGGGCATAGTCCTCTTGCTGGCGCAGCAGATCGCCCAGGGAAGAATAGACATTGGCCTGGTCCGGGAATTCACGTGTCAGCTGTTCAAGCACCTCGATCGCGGCGTCTGGCTTGGCGGCGCGGCGCAGGGCCTCGGCGCGGCCCATTTCAGCGGCGTGAAAATCAGGATGGCCCGGCTGCACCTGTTTATAGGTGGCCACCGACAGCTCATAGCGGCCCAGTTTTTCCAGCAGCTCCGCGCTGAGCAGAACTGAATCCATGTGATCAGGGCTAAGAACAGAGGCCATGCGGGCATAGACCAATACATAGTCATCTGCCGCTTCGCCGCTCAGGGCCGAGGCCACCGTGTAGAACACCTCGGCGATGCCATCGGTGACACTAGCGGCCTGAATGAAGGGCAAAGTCTCATCCGCAGCCAGACGGTCGAAAATCACGGTCAGCGCCGGATCAAGGTGGCTGCCAAAAACAGTGGTCAGGAAGGTCATCGCCTGGTCGTTGTGACCCAGTTGCGACAGAACCTGCACCCTGGCCAACACGGCGCGGCGGGTGATTTTGGCCAGTCGGTTGTCATTGGCAGCAAACATCGCTTCGGAGGCTTCAAAATCGCCGATTGAGGCCAGGGCAAGTGCCCGGTGATACAGGGCAAACAACCGCAGGCCATCGTCCTCGGCGACCGTGTCAAACGCGTCCAGTGCCTGGGTCACGTTGCCAGCGCCCATCTGGGCCCAGGCGGTGACCAATCCATCCACCAGCGGGCCGATGCCCTGACTTTCGAGATCACGGTCCATCAGCGCGCGGTAGTCTTGGGCTTGGGTAAATCCGCCGACCATCACCATGTTGGCGATCTGACTGTTGATGCCCTCGTCCCACATGCGTTGTGCAACCGGAAGGGCCCTGTTCAGCTGACCCAGCGCCGTCTGCGCAAAAACTACGCTTTCCATCAGCACCGCGTTTTGCGGATCCCGCACCAGGGCGCGGGTGTAATAGTCGGCGGCGGCGGCGAAGTCGCTGTCATATGTCGCGGCACGGCCTGCCAAATATGGACCCGAGGGTTCCTGGGCTGCGACCGGAGCCACCGCACCAAATGCCAAAGAAAGAGCTATAGCTGCCGTTGCGGCGCGTCGGAATGGGAAAGTCACCGGATCGATTGCCTCGCTATTTGGATTTTTGACCAAGCTAGGCAATCAAAGGCAAGGACGCAATGGCACGCGTTGCCACCAGGGGCCAATACACGGTTTTTTGCTGATCATGGTAAATATCGTCTCGATTGCCCGGCGGTGCCGCCGGGCAATGTAATTTGGGGTCGTCGTTACATATTCGGATAGTTCGGCCCGTCGCCGCCCTGCGGGGTCACCCAGGTGATATTCTGGCTGGGGTCTTTGATGTCGCAGGTTTTACAGTGAACACAGTTCTGAAAGTTCACAACGAACTCAGGGCTGCCGTCTTTCTCGACGATCTCGTAGACGCCAGCCGGACAATAGCGCTGCGCCGGCTCGTTGTATTTGGGCAAGTTCACACTGACCGGCAGCTTCGGGTCAGCCAGTTGCAGATGGCAGGGCTGGCTTTCCTCGTGGTTGGTCATGGCAAACGACACGTTGGTCAGGCGGTCGAACGACAATTTTCCATCCGGCTTGGGATAGTCGATCATCTTGTGCTTGCTGGCCTCTTCGGTGGCCATTGCGTCGTTCTTGCCGTGCTTGACCGTGCCAAAGAACGAGAAGCCAAGCAGGGTGTTGGTCCACATATCCAGACCACCCAGCATCAAAGAGGCCATCAGGCCCCACTTGGACCACATTGGTTTGACATTGCGGACCTTTTTCAGATCGTCACCAATGGCACCATCGCGCACTTCGGTTTCATATGCGGTCAGCTCGTCCCCGGAACGGTCGGCTTTGATCGCGGCAAAGGCGGCCTCGGCCGCGGCCTTGCCCGAGAACATCGCATTGTGGTTGCCCTTGATGCGCGGCACGTTGACCATGCCAACCGAGCAGCCCAGCAGCGCCACACCCGGCGCTACCATCTTGGGCATCGACTGATAGCCGCCTTCGGTGATCGCGCGCGCGCCATAGGCGACGCGTTTGCCGCCTTCCAGCAGCTCTGCCACCATCGGGTGATGCTTGAAGCGCTGGAATTCCATGTAGGGGAACACGTTTGGATTGCGGTAGTTCAGATGCACCACAAAGCCGATGTAAACCTGATTGTTGTCCAGGTGATAGATGAACGAGCCACCGCCCGCATTGCCGCCCAAAGGCCAGCCCATGGTGTGGGTCACCGAGCCCTCTTTGTGCTTGGCGGGATCGATCTCCCAGATCTCTTTCATGCCGAGGCCGAACTTCTGAGGTTCTTTGCCTGCCTGCAGGTCGTATTTGGCGATCACTTCCTTGGACAGGCTGCCGCGTACACCTTCACCGAGGAACACGTATTTTCCGTGCAGCTCCATGCCGGGTTCATATGAGGACCCCGGAGTGCCATCAGCGTTTTTACCAAATTCACCCGCAACCACACCTTTGACTTCGCCGTTGTCCCCAAAGATCAGTTCCGAACAGGCCATGCCGGGGAAAATCTCGACGCCCATCTCTTCGGCTTGCTCGGCCATCCAGCGACAGACATTGCCCATCGACACGATGTAGTTGCCGTGGTTGTTCATCAGCGGCGGCATCGGGAAGTTGGGGATGCGGATCTGACCGGCCTCGCCCAGCATATAGAAGTTATCATCCTTGACCGGCACGGTCAGCGGTGCGCCCTTTTCCTTCCAGTCCGGGATCAGCGCATCCAGGCCACAGGGATCGAGCACCGCGCCGGACAGAATATGCGCGCCAACTTCCGAGCCTTTTTCCAGCACCACAACATCCAGATCGGCGTCCAGCTGTTTCAAGCGAATGGCAGCGGACAGGCCGGCGGGACCAGCCCCGACGATCACCACATCATATTCCATCGCTTCGCGTTCAAACTCGGCCATCAGGCGCTCCTTGGCTATATTTCGCTACCGGCCCCTCTGGGCGCAACTTTGTTTCGCAGGTGCTTAGCGTTTGCCAGCCCCTGAGGTCAATGCAAACGAGACGTCAGCACGCTATTACACGTATCCCTCGGGGGTTTATTAGGCCGTTTACGCCACTTTAGAGTGATTTTCTGCCTAACCTGCGGCTTCGGTTTCCCTAATCAGCGGTTTCCGGACTATCCCCAAGCAAATACCGGGGCCCCTTACCTTTTTGTGCCGCCAGATCCTTTGGGTTGTATAGGGCGCAGTTTGGCAGCGACAAGCAGCCACAGCCGATGCAGCCGTCCAGGTTGTTACGCAGCTTTTGCAGGGTTTCAATCCGCTGGTCGAGATGTTCGCGAAAGCCTTCGGATATCTGCGCCCAATCCTGTGGCGTCGGGGTGCGCCCGCCCGGCAGGGCCTTTAGAAAGCCGCGTATCTCGGGCAGGGAAAATCCGATCTGCTGGGCAATCATAATGAAGCTCAGCCGCCGGATGTCGGCGCGATGAAACCGCCGCTGACCCCCGCTGTTGCGCCAGGGTTCAATCAGGCCCTGTGCCTCGTAGTAGCGGATCGCCGACACTGCCAATCCGGTTCGGTCGGCAAGATAGCCAATAGATATCTCTCTGCTTGCCATGTTCCTGATCTCCACGTCCTGGGGGTGAAAAAATATCTTGACCTCAAGTTAGGTTTAGAAATTACGGTGGTCTTACACAAGTCAAATCAACCTGCATAAGGGGCCAATCACATGTCGGCAATTCTTGAACACTCTAACTTCACCGTATCCAATCCAGACGCGACAGCTGCATGGATGTGCGATGTCTTTGGCTGGCATATCCGCTGGTCCGGCGACAGCATTGATGGCGGCTATACCGTGCATGTCGGCGAGGAGAACAGCTATCTTGCGCTGTACCGCCCAGCAAAACCCGCGAGCCCCAAGGGGTCCAGCTATACAACGGTTGGCGGGCTGAACCATGTGGCCTTTGTTGTCGATGATCTGGACACCTGCGAGGCCGCGGTGAAGAAGGCCGGTTTTGCCACTCACATGCATGCCGATTACGAACCCGGCCGGCGGTTCTATTTTCACGACAACGACCACATTGAATACGAAATGGTGCAATATGACGACGCCTAGACACATGAAATGAGCAGTTTTACGCTAAACTCACCCCGTAGGGTGGTTTGGCGGCGAACAGATAGCCCCTGCCCCTTGCATTTTGGGGCAGGTTTGGGTCAGGTGGATATCAACCAAACTTGGCGCCCCGTTGCTTATCGCATCGGGGCGCCGGTTTTGAATCGACACGCACTAATTTAGATATCTGGACCAAGTCACATGGACAAAATTCCGATGACCCCGGCGGGTTATTCCGCCATCGAAGTTGAATTGAAGCAACTGAAGAGCGTCGAGCGCCCGGCCATCATTCAGGCCATTGCCGAAGCCCGTGAGCACGGCGATCTATCCGAGAACGCCGAATACCACTCGGCCCGCGAAAAGCACTCGTTCATCGAGGGCCGCGTCAAAGAGCTGGAAGGCGTGCTGAGCTTTGCTGACGTAATCAACCCGGCAAAACTGTCCGGCACCATCAAGTTCGGCGCCAAGGTCACCCTGGTGGACGAAGACACCGACGAGGAAAAAACCTGGCAGATTGTCGGCGAATATGAGGCAGACGTGGAAAACGGCATGCTGAACATCAAGTCGCCCATCGCCCGCGCTTTGATTGGCAAAGATGAGGGCGACAGTGTCGAGGTGCGCACCCCCGGCGGTCAACGCTCCTATGAAGTGTTGAAAATCGTCTATTCCTGACCCTCTCCTTTTGATTTCGAGCCTCGCCGATGACCGGACCCCACTCAGACCACGACACCAAACGCAACACGGCGACGGGGCTGTATAATCAGCCGCGCCCTGTGGCGATCACCCGTGTCGAGATCACCGCCCTGGTGATCAGCCTTCTGTGGGTTCTTGGGGCCGGCTGGGTCGGATACTCGGGGTATGATCCGGCGACAGGCCTGGCCGGATTGCATCAGCTAGTGGCCATTCTGGTGGTTCTGCTGCCGGTGGTGATGGTCTGGGTGGCTGCGACGACCATACGCTCCAGCAGGGCCATGCGCGAAGAAAGCCAACGCCTGCATGCGGCGATTGACGGGCTACGCTCGGCCTATGTCATGCAGCAACAGCTGAGTGCCGCGGGCAATGAACCATCGGTCAGCAAACGGCTGGACGAAATCGCCGAGGCCACCCGCAAGACCGAAACCACATTGGCGACCTTTCATTCGACCCGGCGCCAAACGCCACGCGCGGCGATTCCGACACCGCAGGTCGAGGAACCCGCCGAGGATCAGGGGCTGCTGGCGCTGGGAACCACAGCCGAAGATATCGCCGCAACCCTGCCAATGACCGACTTTATCCGGGCGCTGAATTTTCCGGAAACCACGGACGACGAAGAAGGCTTTGCCGCGCTGCGCCAGGCGCTGCAGGATCGCAAGGCGGCGCAAATCATTCAGGCCGCGCAGGATGTTCTGACCCTTCTCAGTCAGGACGGCATCTATATGGATGACCTGCGCCCTGACATGGCCCGCCCCGAGATCTGGCGGCAGTTTGCCCAGGGTGGACGTGGCCGTCCCGTGGCCGCTCTGGGCGGGGTGCGTGACCGCACATCGCTGGCGCTGACCGCGGCCCGCATGAAGCAAGATCCGATTTTCCGCGACGCAGCGCACCATTTTCTGCGCCGGTTCGACCAGATGTTTTCCGAATTCGAAAGCGAAGCCTCGGACAGCGAAGTTTCCGCCCTGAGTGAAACCCGAACCGCCCGTGCATTTATGCTGCTGGGTCGCGTCGCTGGCACCTTCGACTAGCCACACCAAGCTCTCCCGCCCATCGCTGCCGCATCAAAGATGCGTGGCTCTCGTTGGGCCGGGCGCCGCGCTACGCGCGGCGGGCCCCTTTGGGGCATTTTAGACAGACATAGGTCGCACGCCATTTCAGAGCCTTTGGTTCCGACTTTGGTTACAGATTTTCAAGAATTTTGTTGCAATAAACAGGCGCTTGATCAAAGTGCTTAATACGCCCTTCTCCACTTTAACGGACCAATGGATCACATAAATATGGCTCTTACTGGTGACCGTTTGTTCATTCCCTCGCTCGACGGGATCAGGGCCGTATCAATTGGGCTGGTGTTTGTGGGTCATGCTGGCTTTGGTCACATCGTTCCTGGCGGCTTTGGCGTAACGATCTTCTTTTTTCTGTCTGGCTATCTGATCACAACGTTGCTGTGCAGGGAATGGGATCAACATGGTCGCATTGCACTTGGCGCTTTCTATCTGCGGCGCGTCATCCGGCTTGCTCCTGCTTTGCTGATCACCCTCGCTGCGGCTTGCGCGCTAAATTTTGCAGGTTTGGTCGGGGGGACGATAGATCCAGCAACAGTGTTGAGTCAGCTGCTCTTTTTCTGGAACTACTATAGCCTCTATATCGACGGCAGCCAGGCCATTGATGGGCTCGGCATTCTGTGGTCGTTGTCGGTGGAAGAGCATTTCTACCTGATCTGGCCTGCCCTGTTCATTTTGTTTGGCCGCAAATCCATCGGCCTTGTGCATATTGTCTGGCTGATCGCTGCCATTTTGGTCTGGCGCTTTGTGCGGCACTTTGGATTTGGCGACTCGGAATGGGTGATCTACATTCTGACCGATACGCGATTTGACAGCCTCCTCTTTGGCTGCCTGCTCGCGCTATTGCAGCAAGGAACCACAGCCGAGCGGTTGTTTCCCCGTAAATGGCAACTCCTCTACATCGTTGCGGCCGTGCTGGTACTGCTGCTGAGCTTTGTGATCCGCGATGGCGCCTTTCGGTCGACACTGCGATATAGCGTGCAGGGCTTAGCACTGATGCCACTGTTTCACTATGCGGTAACCCGCGGGTCTGCACCTGGGTTTAATCTTTTGAACCTCAAATTCGTGCGACGGATCGGACAGTGGTCGTACACAATGTACCTGTGCCATTTCGTCATCATACACACACTGGTATTCAACGGAGTCGCCCAGTTTGGTGATCTGTCACTGGTGCTATGGGCCGGCGTTCTGACTCTGGCCTTTTCTTCTGCTGTTTATTATCTTGTCGAAAAGCCACTGCAGCCGCTGCGCCGTAAATTGACGGGCCACCAGGAAATCCGGGGGTAACGCCGCGCGCAGCGCGGCGCCGGGCCCAACGGGAAGCGGGCCGCAAGGCCCAATGACGGGCGGGAGTTTTCCGCTTACAGAATGAAGCTGCCGTATGGATAATATCGAACCAGATCGCCTTGCGCTATCTCGGCCGCGCCATCCCCCAGCTCAACCAGCCCTTCGGCCCAGCTGAGACCACTGATCCGGCCAGACCCTTCCGAGGCAAAGGTCTCGACCCGGCCCTGCCTGATGCGGGCCCGCAGATATTCACGGCGACCCGGTTTCTTGCGTTTTTCAAACCCAGCGGGCACCTCAAAACCCTGTGGTTCAGCCCAACCGGCACCGGCCATCACCCCCAGCGCCGGGCGCGCAAAAATCAGGGTGCAGATGAGTGCCGCCACCGGGTTTCCGGGCAGTCCAAATATCGGCGTGCCCTGCCACATACCCAATGCCAGTGGGCGACCGGGTTTCAGCGCGATGCGCCAGTGCTGGATCGCGCCTTTTTCAGTCAACAATGCCGACACATGGTCTTCATCTCCGGCCGAGGCACCACCACTGGTCACTATGACATCCACATCCGCCGCAGCGCTGTCCAATCGTGCCTCAAGTGCGTCCCGATTGTCGCCGACCTGGCCCAGGTCCACCGCACTGAACCCCATCTGCCCCAGTAACGCCAGTAACATCGGTCGGTTGGCGTCGTAGATTTGGCCATGGCCCGCCTCCTGCCCCACCTCAACCAACTCGTCCCCGGTCGACAGCACCCCTACGCGCAACTGCTGGCGCACCTGCAGTTGAGACAATCCAGTGGCGGCGGCCAGCGCCAGATCAGCGGGGGTCACCACCCGGCCCTTCGCAAAGACGACATCCAAGGCTGATACGTCCTCGCCAGCGCGGCG
This sequence comes from Parasedimentitalea marina, assembly GCF_004006175.1. Classification (GTDB taxonomy): domain Bacteria; phylum Pseudomonadota; class Alphaproteobacteria; order Rhodobacterales; family Rhodobacteraceae; genus Parasedimentitalea; species Parasedimentitalea marina. The sequence goes on along the minus strand of NZ_CP033219.1, from coordinate 381,774 downwards.
CGCATTGGCGCCCCTCTTCAGCGGGCCATGAAAGGCAATCTGACTGCCATCACAATTGACGTCCTCCTCAAGGATCACGGTATCAACACCCTGTGGCAGTGGCGCGCCTGTCAGCATCCGGAGTGCCGACCCTGCGGGCACAATACCATCAAAGGGAATGCCCGCCGCTGCCCGACCCTGGATCAGCGGCAAGATCTGCGGTCCCTCAGCTATTGGCCCGGCAAACCCATAGCCATCCACTGCCGTATTGGGCAGTGGTGGGTTCGATCGCAGGGCGGTGACATCCGCGGCCAGCACCCGACCCAGTGCGCGATCCAGTGGCAGCACCTCGGCCGCGGTGACCGGCGACAGGCGGCTGCGCAGGCTCGCCAGCGCCTCGTCCACCGGAGTCCAGTGGGTGCCGGCTGGCAGGGCAAAGCAATCGTTGCGCAAAGGGGGCGGTTTGATCATCGCGAGGTTCCGAGTGTAAGGCCCAGTTCCGCAACGATGAAACCGGCAATTGCATCTGTATCGTTCAAATCGAACACCGGGCGGTCCAAATCCAGCGGCACGTCACTGGCCACTGCGCGAACCGTGCTGTCGCCCAAGGCAATAAGCGGTTGACTGGCCGCCTCGCGATGCGCCTCGACTTTTGGGTGTTGGTCGCCCTTGTAGCCCTCGATCAGCACCAGATCGACCGGGGACAGCCGCGACAGCAGCGCATCCAGCGAGGGTTCAACCGCACCGCGTAGTTCCTGCATGATCGCCACCCGCTGGCGCGATGCCAGGATCACCTCACCGGCGCCAGCCTGGCGATGCCGGTGACTGTCGGTGCCCGGCTGATCCACATCTGTCGAATGATGGGCGTGTTTGATCGTTGAAACGCTAAATCCCTGCGCGGTGAAATGGGTTACCAGACGCTCCATCAATCCGGTCTTGCCGCAGTTCTTCCATCCGGTGATGCCGTAAATCTTCATGTCTGTTCTGCCAGAATTGCCTCGGCCTTTTGCAGGTCCTCGGGGCGGTTGATATTAAAGAACGGGTCATAGTCCCAGTTCGGGAACAGGGCATCGGCGGCACCGTGGCGACTGGTCCAGAGCACCACCTTGCGCAACCCACCGTTCAAGGCATCGCGCAGATCATCGCGCAGCGCCACCGGCCAGAGACCAAAGGTCGGCTGGCGCAGGGTGCCACGATCCGGGTCCGGCGTTGCGGCGAGGGCCATGTTCGTGCCCTCCAGCTTAGCCGCCAGTTGCAGCACCTCGACCAGATCCTGCGGAAAGAACGGCGTGTCAGCGGCGGCTGTGACGATGTGTTCGGCACCATGTTCGGCGGCATAGTCCAACCCGGCGAGTACTCCGGCCAGAGGTCCGGCAAAACCGTCGATACTGTCGGGCAGCACCGGCAGGCCGAATTCGGCAAACCGCGCCGCATCGCCATTGGCGTTTAGTGCCATGCCATCAACCTGCGGCTCCAACCGCTCGATCACCCGGGTCAGCAACGACTGGCCGCCAAGCTGCAACAGTCCCTTATCGCCGCCGCCCATGCGGGTGGCGAGGCCACCGGCGAGGATTATGCCCAACGGCAGTCTCAATTTGAAATGGCCTCCATCCGCCAGCGCTGCATTTTTTTTGAAGCCGTGCGTGCCTTTTCTGCCGTATCGAAACACCTTAGTGGAATCGGAACGTACAAATTGCCGGCTGAAATCGTAATCGCTCGCTTACCAAGTACGACAGCATCAGTAGCCTTCCAGCTGAACTGAAGATCTACAAATGATCCACTGCACTTAACACCACCCACTCCTACTGTAACCGTACGTGATCCACCCGATGGAGCTTTTTCCATAAAACGAAAAATGCGAGCTAGGTGGACCCAATAAAGCCCCAAGATAGCCATTCCGACAAACGGTGAGAAAATGGCTCCAAAAATGCCGAGATCCTCGAGGCTCATAGAAAACAAGCGAAGTGTTATATTCAGCAACAAAAATCCCGCTACGAGACAAGTACAACCAAAAAGCAGCGACATTAGGAAGCGTAATACAACCCACGGTCCTCGGTAAATAACTTTATTTACAGCTCCATTTGCTGATCTCCATTCAGCTGCGGTTGGCTGATACTCAAATTCATAATTCAAATCGCTCATCTTGGGTTTTTCCAATGACATTTCAACATATACCCTTTTCACCCGGCGGTACCGCCGGTCAGCGCCCGACTCTTCCCACTGGAGGGCGCTTTGAACCCACCCAGGGTCAGGCGCTGCCCTAAACACCTCATCCCGCGCTCTTCCGCCGATGCTTGCCATCTTCCGCCACCACAGTCGCCGGGTCCACGTCCCGCTCTAGCCGCTCATCGCCTGCCAGACAGACAAACCGCTGCCCCCGCATGCGGCCGATCAGGGTCAGGCCCACCTCGCGGGCGATCTCAACGCCCCAGGCGGTAAAACCCGAGCGCGAGGCGAGTACCGGGATGCCCATCATCGCCGTCTTGATCACCATCTCAGACGTCAGACGCCCCGTGGTATACATGATCTTATCTGCAGCCGGGGCGCGTTCTGACACCATCCAGCCAGCGATCTTGTCCACCGCGTTATGACGACCCACGTCCTCCATATAGACCAGCGGCCGGTCCTGGTGACACAGCACCGAGCCGTGGATGGCGCCGGCCTCAAGATACAGGGACGGCGTGCGGTTGATCTTGTTGGCCAGCGCGTAGAGCCACGAGGTTTTCACGCGCGTGGCGGGCAGGCGCACGTCCTCCAGCCCCTCCATCATGTCGCCAAACACCGTGCCCACTGCACAGCCCGACGTGCGGGTCTTTTTCTTCAGCTTGTCCTCGTAGCTGGTCTGAATTTCAGTGCGCACCACCACGACGTCCAGATCCTCGTCGTAGTCAACACCAGTGATCACATCATCGTCACGCAGCATGCGCTGATTGCGCAGGAACCCCAGCGCCAGATATTCTGGATAGTCGCCAATGGTCATCGCCGTCACGATTTCCTGACCATTCAGATAGATCGTCAGCGGCCGTTCCTCGACCACCGAGATCTGGCTGACCGCGCCGTTATGATCCACACCGCTGACCGCGCGGGTCAGCCGGGTGCTGCCCGGATTGGGCGCGATCAGATACTCTGCCATGTCGATAGGTTTGGGCAATTGCAACTCTCCCGGATCAGCCATAGGTCTACGGCGTCAGACTAGGATCAAGCCATGCCATTCACCACCACCAAATCCGCCTTTTGGAGGGGTTTTCGAGACAGCGCACCGTTCATTTTGGTTGCTGGACCTTTTGGACTGCTGTTTGGCGTTCTGGCCGCCGAAGCCGGACTAAATGTCCTTGAGGCCTTTGCCTTCTCGCTGGCCGTCTTTGCCGGGGCGGCCCAGTTTACTGCGCTGCAATTGATGCAGGAGCAGGCACCAACCATTATAGTTTTGATCTCGGCACTGGCGGTCAACCTGCGCATGGCAATGTATTCCGCCTCGCTGACCCCCTATCTGGGGGCCGCCCCCCTGTGGCAACGCGCCTTTGCATCGTATTTTCTGGTGGATCAGTCTTATGCTCTGTCTATTGCCAAATTTGAGGCCGAACCCGATTTAACCACATCACAGCGGATGGCTTATTTCTTTGGTGCCAGCGGCATCGTGACGCCATTGTGGATGGGGGCCACCATCCTGGGCGCCCAGCTCGGTGCTCAGGTCCCTGACAGCTGGGGGCTGGATTTTGTGCTGCCGCTGGCTTTTCTGGCAATGATCGGGCCGATGTTGCGCACGCCGGCTCATTTGGCTGCATGCTTCACCGCAGTTGTCACAGCCCTGCTGGCGGCTGGCCTGCCTTACAACTTTGGCCTGATTGTTGCCGGGTTGTCCGGCATGATCGTCGGGGCCCAGACAGAACTTTGGCTTGAGCGATACAAGACGCAGAAAGAGGCGGTCAGATGAGTCACTTCGACAGCATGACCCTGTGGACTGTGATCCTTGGCCTCGCGGCAGGGAGTTTCGGCCTAAGGTTCGCCTTTTTGGCTCTGATGGGAGACCGCATCATGCCAGCTTGGTTGATGCGGCACCTGCGGTACACGGCTGTGGCAATTCTGCCTGCTCTGGTGACGCCACTGGTGGTTTGGCCATCTGCAACCAACGCAATGCCCAGCCTCCCACATTTATTGGCAGCTTTGGTCGCACTGGCAGTGGGTTTTCTCAGTAAGAACATTTTGGCTGCCATGGCCACTGGCGCCTTGACGCTTTACGGGCTTTTAGCCCTGATCGGATAACTCGAAACGTTCCGCTCCTGAAAATGGAGTTCTCCCGCCCGTCGTTGGCATCCAAGATGCCGTCCTCCCGTTGGGCGTGGCGCGACGCATGGCGTCGCGCCACGCCCAACGCTGCAAGCGGTATTGGCCGCAGGCCAATGCAGCGCGCAGGGGCGGGAGAATTTGGGCTCTGACCGTTCTGAAAACGTGCATTCACCGGACAGTTGTTTGCTCCGAATAAGCATCCATCGAAATAGGCGCCGTGTCAGCCGTTGAGTGCGGCGTTACCTCTGGCGAGGCCTTCTTGCAGGTCCTCACTGTCATTCTCGTAATATTTATCGGTCACAACACCTGGCAGGGCGCCAAAACTTTCGGACAGTTTCACAGGATAGAACGTCTGGTCGATATTCTCGAACCCGGGTATCCCAGCAAGCAAAGCTGCAGTGGATTTGGCACAGAAGACACCAGGAACCGGACCATTTGTTATTGCCAGTTGATAGGCGGTCTGGGCCTGCTCCGGGGTCACTTCAAGGGTTTGAATGACCACATGAAACGTGCTGCGGGCATGGCCGCCGCGATAGGCCTTTTCGACTCCGGGTGTAATGCCATACAACACGTCATCACGCTCGGGGACCACATCGGCATAAAATGACCCCGCAGGATCAAAGATCACCCGCTCGGATGCGTTAATCATCAGCGAGGTGTGACCCCCCTGCCCGCTGCGGTTGTTGACCATCGTATAAAGAGTCAGGGTGCTGGGTCCTGGCTCGCGGTACGCTACCGCTGCCAAGGTTTCATCCGTCGCATTTGGTTGTGGCTGGTCCGCGCAGCCCGCCAATACCGTCACCGCTAGAAGCGATGCTCCCAGGCTTGTAAAAATACGCATGGGAGACCTCGGATCAGGTTGCGAAGATGGCCAGGAACACCGCAATGGCAACCGATGCGATGCAACTACGGGTCACGAAGGTTATGAACCCATTGTATGTATTTTCCTGGACCGTCGTGTCCATCGAACCGTGCTGATGATCTGCCATGGGGTGTATCCTATTCGTGTAGATTTCGCTTTGAATATCGCAAATGAAAAAGCCTGTCACCACGTCATTACGGCGCAGCGGCGCAGAAAAGACGTTAGTTGCCGCTCCAACACTGATCATAGCCATACCCCCAGCGCCAGCTGAGCCCACTGCAGGGCCCGCCACCGAATCGCACCGAGTAATACATGCTATCCGCCAGCAGCTCATAGGCTTCGCTCACCTGTGGCTCGCTGACACCGTATAGCACCGCCAATTCGGCCCGCCGGGTCTTGCCAGTGTCCGCGACACAGGTCTGTAGCGCGCGATCAGCCCTCAATCGCGCGGCATAGCTGTCTTTGGCCGTCAGCGCGGATCCGGCATCATGGTAGGCACGGTCATGTGTCACGCAGCAGGTTTCAAACGGAGGCTGTTGCTGATGGTCGCGGGCAAACTGCGGCCAGTAGGCAGCCACACCCTGCCAGGTGGCGGACAACCCACCACTGCAGCCATCCGTGGTAAAGGGCGCAGGTCCGTTGGCCTTTGCCACCTTTGCGATCAATGCCTGATGCGCCTTCAGTTCCAGCCCGCGCCCCAACTGGTCCCAGTCCTGAAACCAGTTCTGTGCCATGGCAGGGCCAGACCACTGACCCAGTAGCACCAATCCGGCCCAGATAAGGCGCCCAAAGCAGGAATTTGAATTGGCCTTAGGGGCTGACATCTCGGTACTCCTTGGGATTAAGATCCAGACCCAGTTCTTCGATCAGCCACAACACCATGCGCTCGGCCGTGTTCAACTGTGCCCGCACCCGCAGCACTTCGCGTGCAAGAGCTGGTTCGTCAGTGATCAGCCCATCAACCCCCATGGAGATCATTTTTGACATTTGCAGTGGATCGTTGACCGTCCAGACATAGAGATCCTTGCCCGCGGCATGGACCGAGCCGATCAACCCAGGACTGGCCGTTTCGGCGCGCACCGCCGCAAAATCCCCATCCAACCCGGCCAGATCGCCCAGTTTGGTGGCCGCCAGAATGCCCGCCTGCCAGTCCGGGCGCAGGGATTTCGCCTTTTGCACCGACGTATATTTCAGCGACATAAAGGCGATTTGATCGGCCATATCCGCGGCCTCGACCAGCTGCACTGTGCGGCCCTCTAGGTCGACATCAAACCCATAATGCTTGAACTCGATCAGCAGCTTGGCGCGGCCCTTGACCTGCTGCAGAACCTCGCTCAGCAGCGGGATGCGCTGATCGCCGTAGACCGGGTCAAACCAGCTGCCGATATCGACCTGTTGCAACTGCGACAGGGTACTGGCGTGGATCTGCATATTGACCCTGGCCAGCTTCATCAGATCCGCGTCATGCATCACCACGATGCGACCATCCGAGGTCTCTTGCACGTCGATTTCAACCCAGTCCGCGCCCTGCACCAGCGCCTCTTCGATTGCGGCACTGGTGTTTTCCGGTTTGCTGCCAGCGGCGCCGCGATGGGCGATGATTTCGACATGATCCTCGGCCTTTACTGCGTCAAGCAGCGACTGCCCCAACCAGAAAGACAGGCCGACCAAAACAACGGCGACACCTGAAAAGCCCAGCAGACCGGGACGGAGCCCGGACGGCACTTGCAGATAGCCGGGCAAGGACGGCTGTTTGCCGCCGAAATGGCGGTCCAGGATCAGCGCCAGGGCGCCCAGAGCGATGGCTGACAGCGCCGCGTCGCCGATCACCCAGAGCAGCAGCACCACAAGCGACAGCAGCAGCACCTGAATAAGGCTGGCCCCTTCACCCAAAGGCATCCAGGCGATAATGCCGCCCGCCAATGTGGCCAGTGCTGCCGCCAACAGGGTTCGGGTCAGCAACCAGATCACCAATTCGATCTGTAGCTTGAAATGATGCCCGCGCATCCGGGCGGCACTGGCGGCAAAGCTGCTGCGCGGTGACTGATCCTCGAACAGAACCAAATGCAGAGCCAGCGCCCAGGCCAAGAGCCGCTGCAGTAAAACCAGCGCCAGCGCCAACCCGATCACACCGATCAGGGCGGCGGCCAGTTTGAAGGCCGGCGGATGATAGGTCAGGTAGTAATTGATGTCATAGTCGGTCAGCAGCCCCCAGGCCACCAGACCTGCCACGGCGATGAAGGGGGCAGCCAAAAGCAGAATACGCAGCAATAACAAAGCGATGAATATTGCTAGGACATAGAGCTTCTTGACCACAGCCAGCAGGGAGACCCGGGCAGTCAGCCAGCGGTTGCTTTGCTCATAGCGCAGCGAAGCGGCCATCACCGCAAAGCCGGTGACCTCGGCCACCAACACGATACTGAGAACCACCAGAGACAGCAGGAATCCGATGGGTGACAGCACGAACAGCGCAATATCCTGATCGGTCAGGGCCGATTGGCTGGAAAACGAAACGGCCAGATTGATCAGGACCCCCAGCAAGGGGGCAATCAGCGCCAAGGCCAACAGGCGCAGCGACACATAGACCGTCAGAAACAACCGCCAGCGCCGTGTGGCACCGCCGTAGGCCTGTAAAACGTCGGAAACAAATTTCAACTCAAAACCTCCTGATCCAATGCCGCCCATAAAACGCTGACGCGCGACAGACCTCAAGAGGGGTTTCAGCGCGGTGGCGCCGGGTCACCTGACCTGACCGAAGGGCTCCCGCCCGGTATCGGCCTCCTGGCGGAGGCGCTCTTCCCGTTGGGCCGGGCACCGGGCCTGCGGCCCGGTGCAACAGGCAGGTTAGCTGTCGCCGAGATCAGAGGCCAGTTTAAAGCCGATCCGATTGGCCGGTTGATCTTTCTTCGGCTTCGGCAGGGCCCGCAACATGACGTTCAATTGGGTGACATGCTGCACCAGCTGAGTTCTACCCTGCGCGCCGTCGCTGCCGTAGAAGGTGATGATATCGGGATCAAAATAGCCCATGCCCTCGATCCGCAGCACGCCGGTTTCACCGCCGACAAAGCCCATTGCGACCTCGTGTTCGCCGTCCAGTTGCTTCTCAAAGTTTTGGATATAGAGGATCAGGCGCTCGTAGGCCCAGCGCGCGGCGCTTTTCTTCTCGGCCAGCTTGTTCAGCGCCTCGGGCACGGTGTTCAGGCCCACTGTCGCCTCAGGGTCCGCGTGGACCTCATGCAGGCTGGGCAACACCGCTGCCTCGATTGCCTCTGCGGATGTCTTGATTTGATCGCCCATGTCCCTACCCTTTACGCTGGTACAGCCAGGCGCCATCGTCGCGGCGGCTGCGATCCAGTTTTCCAACACAATACAGGTGATTTACATGGGCCACCGCCTCGACCAAGGCAAGCCCGTATTCGCCAGACCCGATCGAGCGCTTGAACAGGGGCGCGAAGCATTCAGCCGCTGTGCGGGGCTGATCGAGGAAGTCCAGCAGCCGGTCGAGCGCGCCGTGGTGGTTGTCGATCAACTGCCGCATCCGCAGCGGCAGACGGGTAAAGGGCAGTTTGTGGCCGCCCAAACACAGGTGATCCGGCTGGGCCAGCGGGGCCAGTCGTTCGCAGGCCTCAAGCCAGTCGGCCAGCGGGTCGGCCATGGGTTCGGTGGCATAGACACCGATATTGGGGCTGATCGAGGACAGGATCTGATCGCCAGTGATCACCAGATTGTCATCGCGGCTCCAGAATGTTGCGTGTTCCGGCGCATGGCCGTTGCCCATGTGCACATCCCAGTCGCGCCCGCCCATGCGGATCACATCATCCTGCTGGATGCGGGTAAAGCCCAGCGGAATCGGATACACCACATCGGAAAAGTTGAAAGGCCGGTCGGCAACCCGCGCTTCATAAACCTCGGGGTCCATGCCGGCGCTGCGGTAGTAATCCAGAGTTTCCTGCGGCCAGACCTCTTGCACATCCAGCGTCAGCATCCGGGCAAACAACCAGGCAGTGCGGGTGGTCACCAGTTCAGCCCCATGTTCGGACTGGAACCAGCCGGCGTTGCCGATGTGATCGGGGTGGTGATGGGTCACCACCACCCGTTTGACCGGCTTACCCTGAAGCGGCCCGTCCATCAGTTGTTGCCAGATCCCACGGGTCTTTTTTGACGAAAACCCGGTGTCGATCACCGTCCAGCTGTCGCCGTCATCCAGCGCATAGACATTCACGTGGTCCAGTTTCATCGGCAGTGGCAGGCGCATCCACAGCACACCCGAAGCGACTTCGATGGCCTCGCCTGGTGCTGGAGGGGTTTCCCAGGGGTGACGCATGGTGACTTCGGGGACGCTTGTCATATTTTCAGCCTGTCAATTCTTCTAAGGTCAGTGCATAGGCGCCCGCCGCGCCAGCCTGCGCATGGGCAAGCAGTCCGGCATGTTCGGGCAGCAGGCGGGTGATATAGAACCGTGCCAGTTTTTCACGTGGCCCACCCAGATCAGCCATAGCTGCAGTCAGATGGAAATGCCCGCCCAAAACGCGGGCAAAGGCGCGCAAATAGGGAACGGCACCAGCAAAACGATCATTCATCGCATCCTGCGCCACCAGCCAATCGGTGGCTTCACGCAAGCTTTCGCAGGCCTGCCAGACGCTTTCGGCCATATTGGGATGAGTGGTTCGGGCCCGTTCGGCCTGTTCCTCGATCTCGTCCATCAGCCGGTTGGCCATATCGCCGCCGTCCATCATCTTGCGCGCCACCAGATCCATCGCCTGAATGCCATTGGTGCCCTCGTAGATCGCGGTCACCCGCACATCACGCAGGAACTGGGCCGCGCCGGTTTCTTCGATAAAGCCCATACCGCCATGCACCTGCACGCCGGTATCCGCCACCGAAATCCCGGTGTCGGTGCCAAAACTCTTGGCAATCGGGGTCAAAAACGCAGCCCGCGCCGCCCAGTCTGCCTCACCCGTCGCGGCCTGCATATCGATGGATACCGCACAGGACAACATGATCGCACGGGCGGCAAACAGATCGGCCTTCATGGTCATCAGCATCCGCCGCACATCGGCATGATCTACAATGGTGCCGCTTTCACTGCGGCCCTGTTTGCGTTCCAGCGCGTAGTCCAGCGCCTGCTGATAGGCACCTTCGCCTGCACCAATACCCTGACCGCCAACACCCAGACGCGCGTTGTTCATCATGGTGAACATCGCAGCCATACCGCCATGTTCGTGACCGACCAGCCAGCCGGTGGCACCGTCGTATTGCATCACACAGGTGGGAGAGCCGTGCAGGCCCATTTTATGTTCCAGGCTGACCACCTTTAGCGCATTGGCCACACCGGCGTCACCGTTTTCATCCGGCAGGAACTTGGGCACCAGAAACAGCGAGATCCCTTTGGTTCCCGGCACGCCGTCCGGCAGCCGTGCCAGCACCAGATGGCAGATATTACTGCAGAAATCATTATCGCCCCAGCTGATGAATATCTTCTGGCCACTGATCGCAAAGGTGCCGTCACCGTTGGGCTCGGCCTTGGAGGCCAGCGCGCCCACATCCGATCCGGCCTGCGCCTCGGTCAGGTTCATGGTGCCGGCCCATTCGCCAGAAATCAGCTTGGGCAGATACAGGTCCTTCAGCGCGTCACTGGCATGATGCGCCAGCGCTTCTATCTGGCCCTGCGACATCAGCGGAGCCAGCTGCAACGACAGGCAAGCGCCACTCATCATCTCATTCACGCAAGAGGTCAGCGCCATCGGCAAGCCCATGCCGCCATGCGCCTCCGGTGCGCTCATACCAATCCAGCCGCCCTCGGCTATGGCGGCCCAGCCTTCGGCATAGCCGGGCGAGCTGCGCAACACGCCACTGACCAATTCTGCCGGCTGCATGTCGCCCGCCCGCTGCAGTGGCGCCATGACTTCGTCGCATAATTTTCCAGCTTCGTTCAGAATCGCGCTTGTTAAGTCGCCCGAGGCCTCGGCGAATTTTTCGGTCGCGGCGACCTGCCCAAAGCCAACGATGTGGTTCAGCAGGAATTCATACTCGGGAACGGGTGCGCGGAAACTCATGGCATCCTCTTTCTGTGGCGCTGCTGCATGGGCTTGGCTTCCCTGTGCGCAGCCGGTAACTGTCAAAGCTTGAACGAGTATCTAGCGGGGCCAGCCGCGCAAGCAAACCAAAACGCGGCGTCACCTATATGAACACAGAACACACTGAAATACTGGGATCTGAACAGACCGACCTGGAACAGGCTGCCACATTATTGCGGGCGGGCAAGTTGGTCGCCTTTCCGACCGAGACCGTTTACGGGCTGGGTGGAGACGCCCGTTTGGGCCCGGCTGTTGCCGGGATTTTTGAGGCCAAGGGACGGCCGACATTCAACCCGCTGATCGCGCATCTGCCATCCGTCCAAGCGGCTCAACGTTACGTTCAGTGGAGCGATCACGCACAGCAACTGGCGGATGCTTTTTGGCCCGGACCGCTGACTTTGGTGCTGCCGCTTCGGAAGGGACACGGCCTTTCACCGCTGGTCACCGCCGGGCTGGACACTCTAGCAATCCGGGTGCCCGCGCATCCCACCGCACGGCGTTTGCTGGCGTTGGTCGATGGTCCAGTGGCAGCGCCTTCCGCCAACCCGTCAGGCCGGATCAGCCCCACCACAGCCGCCCATGTTCTGGCCGGGCTGGAAGGGCGACTGGCTGCCATTGTCGATGACGGTGCCTGCGGTGTCGGGTTGGAATCGACCATCGTCGGTCTGGCTGGACCTGAGCCCATGTTGCTCCGTCCCGGCGGGCTGGCGGCTGAGGAGATTGAGAGCGAGCTGGGCCAGCCGCTGCTGCAACGGGACGTCAAGGATGCCTTGACCGCGCCTGGGCAACTGCTGTCCCACTACGCCCCAAACGAGCGGGTGCGGCTGAATGCCCTTGAGGCCGAACCCGGTGAGTTGATGCTGGGATTTGGTGCAATGACCTGCGATCTGAACCTCTCGGCCAGTGGCAACCTGACCGAGGCCGCCTGCAATCTGTTTGGCCACCTGCATCGCCTGGATGCCCTAAGCAGGCCCATCGCCGTTGCACCGGTTCCCCAGCATGGGTTGGGTCAGGCGATCAATGACCGCCTGAACCGCGCCGCCGCCCCCAGGGACTAACAACCAAAGGCTCCCGCGCCTGCACGCCCCCCGGCTGCGCCGGACGTCGCGACAGACTTGGGCCGGGCGCGGCTGCGCCGCGCGGTGCTTGCCGAGAGCCCTTCGTTCCCTGTTGCCGTTTATTTCCGCGCTCAACTGAAAGATGCAGTAGCAGCACCAGCGACCCACCGGGCCGCAGGCCCGGTGCCACGCCCAACCGGCAACGACCTCCGTCAGGAGGTCGGGGCTGGACGGGAGAACATCGAACGTTCACGCATGGCCCGCCTCACTCGACAGCCCCAGCGGATCAACGCCAATCGACTGCAGGGCGGCACCCCACTTTTGATCATCGTCAGTGTCAAACACCAATCCCGCAGTGGCTTCGACGGTCAGCCATCCGTTCAGGCCAATCTCACCCTCCAGCTGACCTGCCCCCCAGCCCGCGTAACCCAGCATCATCAGCACCTGATCAGGACCCTGACCAATCGCAATATCCTCCAGGATATCCAGCGTCGCCGTCATTGAAAACGTTTCTGACACATGCAGCGAGTTCAGGCTGGCCTCATAGTCCGGAGTATGCAGCACAAATCCACGCTGGGTCTCGACAGGGCCACCAAAGCGCACTGGGATCTGCCCCCGCGTTACCGGATCCGGAGTAATGTCCAACTGACGCAACAGATCACCCAATTGCACGTCAGGCGCCGTTTTGTTGACGATTAACCCCATCGCGCCGTCTTCCGTATGCGAACACAGAAAGATCACCGTGTGCTCAAACCGTTCATCACCCATGCCAGGCATAGCAATCAGAAGTTTGCCGGTGAGATTCATATGCTGTTACCTTTCCGCTTCAACGCGTCATATCCCCAACGTTGACTGGACCGCAGTACCATCCCTTTCACGCTGGGTGACCCGGATGGCATTGGCCCCGTTTTTAATCATGACGCGGCAAGAGGTTCTGCGCAAGGGTGGCTGTCAAAGCAACCAGAGCCAATCCCATTCCTATGCCAGCCAACCCACAACGCGACATGCTAACCACAACGTGACTTGGCTTTTTGATTTCGGCAGCGCATCTGTTGCGCCATGAAACAGCTCTTTAATATTCTAGCCGCCGGGCTCTTTGCCCTCGCCTCTCCCGCTGCAGCTTTCAGTGACACTGACCCACTTGTCGAAATAGAGGTGCTGGACGGTGGTCCCACGGGACGTGGCACCTATATGGGGGCCCTGCGCCTGACCCTGCAGCCGGGCTGGAAAACCTATTGGCGCAGCCCTGGCGATGCTGGCATCGCCCCCAGTTTTGACTGGCGTGGGTCGCGCAATGTTGGATCTTTGTCGATCATTTGGCCGACGCCTGAGGTCACCATGACCTCGGGTTACCAGACCATTGGCTACCATGACCGCCTGGTGTTGCCGATTGAAATCACCCCAGCTGCTGCCAATCAGCCCGTTACGTTGACCGGCGAAATGCAGCTGGGATTGTGCAAGGATGTCTGCGTGCCTTCCGAAGTGTCATTTCAGCACCAGTTGAACCTGCAGGCAAACCGCAACCCGGCGATTGTCGCGGCTATGGCCAATCGCCCCTATTCGGCCAAAGAAGCCGGAGTTAAATCCGCCAAATGCACATTATCGCCGACACAATACGGTATGCAGGTAGAAGCCCGCATATCCATGCCGACCGCCGGAGGCACCGAGGTTGCAATCATCGAATCCGGCACACCAATGGCCTATGGTGGTGCGACCGCCACCGAGCGTCGCGGCAACATGTTGGTTGCAACAACCGAGTTCCTTCCCGTAACCAAGGGTGGCTTTGCCCTGGACCGCTCCAAGCTGCGGATCACTGTGCTGGGCACACGCCACGCCGTGGACATTCGCGGCTGCAGCGCTGGATAACATAAGGACCGCAAAATGAACCGTCCCCTCGTCGGAGCCATTGCCGTGGTCTGCCATCGCGACCGCATCATTCTTGTGCAACGGGGCAAGCAGCCCAGCGCCGGCATGTGGGGCTTTCCCGGCGGTCATCTGGAACTGGGCGAGACCGCCCTGCAGGCCGCAGCCCGTGAATTGCTTGAGGAAACCGGCGTCACCGCCCATCCGTTGGACTACCTCACCAATATCGACGTTATCCTGCGCGACACCGACGGCGTGATTACACAACAGTATCTTCTGGCCGCGGTATTATGTGAGTATCAGCAGGGCACTCCCCAAACGGCGGATGATGCCGAACAGGCGCAATGGATAGCTATCGCAGACTTGGACAGCTGCGGGTTACCACTACTGGATCAAGTGGCCGAGGTGGCCCGGCTGGCCCAAACCCGGATGCAAAACCGCTAGCACAGAGCATATCTGCAGGCCCTTAGACATGCGGATGATTATTTCCTCAAACCCGTCTGTGCGACCGCATTCCGGTGATCAGCGCCGCCAGCACATAACTAACGAAAACAATTACTGCTGCTCCGCCCAGGAAGGCCAGCAATGCCGCGCGCATTGGCGCCATCGTGGTCAACAGCGGCAGCATCTCAGCCAGAACCGGATGCAATGTTCCGGTGGCAATTGTCAGTCCCATTGTCAGGACCAGCCATCCGGCCTGCACAGCGCCAACACCCAACATCAGCCCCCGGGTCGCCGCAGCCTTCATCGCGCGCCGCAGGGCTGCCATGGGCCGCGCCACATCACGCTGCATCGCCACCAGAGCGGGCACCACCAGCAATACCAGAACCATGCCAAAACCAAGGCCATAGACCAGTGTGATCACCGTTGGTTTCAGGAATTTGGCCTGCTGCGAGTTTTCCGCCAGCAAAGGCGCCAGCCCCAGCACGGTGGTCAAGGTCGTCAGCATAACAGGGCGCAACCGGTCTGCGGCACCTTCGATGATAGAGGGGATCAGCCCACGGTCCTCGGCATATTCATCGATGGTGGTCACCAGCACGATGGAATCATTGATGATAATGCCTGTCATCCCCAACAGGCCAACCACCGAGAACATCGACAGGGGCACACCGTGGAAATGGTGACCGTAGATCGTACCCACCAGACCAAACGGAATGATTGCCATCACCACCATTGGCCGGGTCCAGCTGGAAAACACCCAGGCCAGCACCAGATAGATACCGGTCAGACACAGGATCAGCCCGGTACGCGCATCATTCAGAAAGGCGTTTTCCTGCTCGCTCAACCCGGCAAGGCGCCACTCGACCTGCCGCTCACTGGCAATTTCGGGCAGAATTTCCGTTTTCAACGCTTGCTCGATTTGTTCCGCCCTCGCCGCGTCGTCCTCGGATATGTCGCCAGTGATCGAAACCACCCGGATGCCGTTTTCGCGCCGAATGGTCGAGAACCCCGTGCGTTGGGTCACCGAGACAATATCTGCGAGTGGCACGTAGCTGCCGGTCGGTGTCCGCATCAAGGTGCGTTCCAGGAAGTCAGCCGTCAGCTCTCCCTTAGGCAGTTCGACCTGGATGGTGGCCGAACGGGGGCCATCGGGATAAGTTGCCGCCTCAATCCCGTTCAACCGCGCCCGCAGGGCCCGCCCCAGTGAATCGATGGTAAAGCTAAGCGCTTGGCCCTGCGGTGTCAGATCCAGAATGACCTCTTCCTTGTCATAGGCCAGATTGTCCTCGACCGCCGAGACCTCAGGGTAGCGCAGCACTGCATTTTTCAGATCTTCCGAGGCATCCTTTAGGGTCTGAACATCAGCCCCGTAGAACTGCACATCCAGCGCATCTCCACCCGGACCGGAACGATAGCCACGAAACGATACCGTCTCGGCCAGAGGATGGCGCTGCACGTTCTCCTGCAACTCGGCCACAAAGGCATAGCTGGAATATTCGGGACGAAGATCGGACTCGATTAACTCGATAGAAATGCCGCCCAAAAGATCAGTGTCTTTGGTATCGACACCCGACAAGCCACGGCCACCATTGCCGCCAACCTCGGCCATGACAAACAACAGCGGGTTCAGACCATAGCGTTCCTCGTACTCCAGGCCCAGCGCCTGGGTTGCACGTTGCATTTCCTGCATCATCGCCATCGTGTCGGCGCGGCTGGCGCCTTCTACCATGGCAAAGTTACCGGTGACCGAGCTGCGTTCCGGCGGGCTGAAGAACCGCCATTTCACATCGCCACCCACCACCAGCGCAACCTGACTGGCCATCAGCACCAGCGCCCCGGCCAAGACCGCATAGCGGGCCCAGATCACCCAGGTTATCAGACGGCGGAACAGATGATCGCGCACCCAGCGAAAACCGCGGTTCACCACCCGGTTCGGCCAGTCGTACCAGTGCTCCTTGGCGGCATGCGCGATAGCATGGGACAGGTGGTTGGGCAGGATCAGGAAACACTCAACCAATGACGCCGCCAATACCGCGATCACCGTATAGGGGATATCGCTGATCAGATCGCCAAACCGGCCGCCGATTATGGTCAGGCCAAAGAAGGCGATGATGGTGGTCATGGTTGCGGCCAGCACCGGCATAGCCATGCGGCGGGCCGCGTTTTCCGAGGCCACCACCGGGTGTTCCCCCAGCCGTCTGGCGCGGAAATCGGCGTGCTCGCCCACCACAATGGCGTCGTCGACCACAATACCCAGCGTGATAATCAGGCCAAACAGGCTGATCATGTTGATGGTCAGTCCAGCGGCATACATGATGGCAATCGCGGCAAACATCGCCGCAGGAATGCCCGCCGCAACCCAGAAGGCTATCCGGGCGTTGAGGAACAAGAACAGCAGCGTCACCACCAGCGCTAACCCCATCAAGCCGTTGTCGACCAGCAGGTTCAGACGGCCGGTAATAGCCTCGGCGCGGGTGCGGATCAGTTCAACCTTGACGCCCTGCGGCAGGCTCAGCTGCATCTGCGCCACCACATCCTCGACGCTGCGCTGAATGCCAATGGCATCGCCCTTGTTGGACCGGTCAACCCGCAGCGACATCGCCGAGTCTTCGCCGACAAAATAGGCCCGGTTGCGGTCCACACCTTCGACGGTGATCTGCGCCACATCGCCGATGGTCAGCGCTGACCCATCCGCATTGGCGCGCAGCACGATCGCCTCGATCTCTTCGGGTTTTCGCTTTTCGCTCCCCGTTCGGACCCGTGCGTTGGCCCCTGAGATATCTCCCGCCGGATCCGCTGCCACCTCGGCTGCAATGGCATCGGCGATCTGCGTCAGGGTGACGTCATGGGCAATCAAACTATACGAGGGCACCTCGATCAATGTTTGCGGCGCGGCAACGCCCCGGATGGTGGTGCGGGTCACGCCGACCTCGAACAGGCGGACAATCAGCTCATCCGCAAACAGGCCCAGCTGGGCCGGCTCCAGCGCTCCCGAGATCACCACATCGGTGACTCGATCGCGCCAGACAGCGCGGGTGACCTTGGGCTCGTCGGCAGCATCGGGCAGCGTGGTCACGGCATCCACCGCCGACTGCACATCATCCGCCGCCCGTGCCATATCCCAGTTCGGCTCAAACTCCAGACTGATCGAGGCAACCCCTTCACGCGATGACGCCGACGAGGATTCCACCCCGTCCACCGACAACAGCGCCGGTTCCAGCGCCTGGACGATGGCACTGTCGACATCCTCGGGACCGGCGCCGTCCCAGGTGACCGAAACCGTCACCCGGTCAAGGATCACATCCGGAAAGAACTGTGCCCGCATATTGGGGATGGCCGCCATGCCCAGCACCATCAGGATCACCAACAGCAGGTTGGCGGCTGTCCGGTGACGGGTGAAATAGCTTAGTAAGCCACCCGCCGAGCGGGGCAGGTCTCGGATCATTGGAATGCTCTGGATGCGAGTTCAATTTTGGCCCGGCATCGCCGGGCCGCGCCTGACCTTGGGAAGGCGCTTTGCTTATAGACTAGACCCATATTCTTAGCCCCCCATCCGCGCTTCAATGCGGGTTACCAATTGGACTGGCACCTTGGGTTCCGACAATTGCCCCAATACGCGCTTCTTGGCCTCATCTGGCATACGATTATTGCTTTCGACAAAGGCCGTCAGCCGGGCGCGTCGTTCGTCACTCAGCTCGATCAACTCGGCCTGTGGCGCGGCTTGCGGCTGCCCGTCGGTGCCGCTGCGCAGGGCCCGTACCTTGATGCCGGTCCCCAGCAGGGGCGTACGTCCGGCAACCACCTCGCGGTCCGCCAGCCCCACGCCGCGGATCAGAACATCATTGCCCTGACGGCGCACCAGCTCGACCTGCATCTGTTCCAGCCGGTCCTCGGGGCCTAGCACCAAAACGGTACTATTGGCATCCAGCACCGTGGCCGGCAAACGCGCGACCGCGCTTAGCACAGGTTCGCGCACTGACACCGTCACAAAATCGCCGGGCTTAAACCCCGGAGCAGTGTTCAGACGCGCATAGATCAAGCGCCCTGACTGACCTTCGCCCGCCCCCCCACTGTCGCGGCTGATCACGCCCTCGGCGCTTAGATCCGCGCCTGTAGCATCCAGCGAGACCCGCACCGGTGCGGCAATCAAACTGCCGCTGCCATCCAGCAACCGGGCGTACTGTACTGTGGAAATCCGAAAGGCCACTTCTAGCAGGGTCGGGTCCACCAGATCCGCCAGTTTTTCATTGGCCGAGACCAGACGCCCCTGCACCAGACTGACCGTTTGCAGCGTGCCGTCGAACTGCGCCGTTACTGTGGTATCAGCCAGATCCCGTTGGGCTGTTGCCAGACTGATCTGCGCCCGCGCCAGGTTTGACGCGGCCTGATCCACTCCGGCTTCGGCCTGGGACACTGCTTGACGCCGTGAAATAACCGTCTGCCGGGCCTGAACCGCGTCTAGTTCTGCCCCCTCAACGGTCGCTGCCGTCCCGACGCCGCGGTCTTTCAAATCCAGCTGGCGCTGAAAGGCGCGTTGGCGCAGTTGGGCCTGATCCTGCGTTGCGGCCAGTTCATCCATCGCCAGGATCAAAGTCCGGCCGGTCTCACGCTCTTCGGCGCGGGCGTCCTGCAGATCGGCCTTGGCCTGATCCAGCGCCGACTGCGCATCCGCCGGGTCGATCTGCAAAAGTAACTGACCCATGGAGACAGCTCCGCCCTCCTCAAACTCTTCCGCCAGCGAAATCACCCGCCCGGCAACCGGAGTGCGCAATTCCAACCGGCGTCGGCTGTCAACCTTACCAAAGGCAATCAGCTCGGGCGCGATGTCCTGCAGCTCGGCAGTTATCAGATTGACCGCAAAAATACGCTCACGGGGGGGCGGCGCCTTGCGCTCGTTGCTCATCCGCTGCTGCACAGCGCCCAAAACCATCTGGCCCGCATACAGCAACAGTGCTGCGGTGACTGCCGCCAGAAAAATTCCAGTCAAACTTTGACGCAAAAAGCGCATCTTTAGTCCCCTTCAGGCGGCATTTTCTGCCTATTTCGCCCCTTTGAACCCCGTCGAAACATATCAAGTTTCGGCAGGGTTTGCGAGGTTACACGCAGCGGTGGATTATTTCCGTCGCTGAGATTCTTCTAATCTGGGCATTATTTCAACAAAGTTACAGGGCAGATGCCTGTAATCCAGCTGCATCGACAGAATTTCGTCCCAGCCATCTTTGCAAGCACCCGGACTGCCGGGCAGCGCAAACAGATAGGTTCCGCCCGCCACGCCACCCGTTGCGCGTGATTGAACCGCGCTGGTGCCGATCTTTTTCATCGAGACAATGGTGAACACAGTGCCAAAGGCCTCGATTTCCTTTTCATAGACATCGCGGTGCGCCTCGACGGTGACGTCGCGCCCAGTTAATCCAGTGCCCCCGGTTGAAATCACCACATCCACCTGCGGGTCTGCCACCCAGGCGCGCAGCTGATCTGCAATATCCGCCCGGTCATCGGGCATGATTTTACGATCCGCCAGGACATGCCCGGCCGCCTGCAACCGGTCCACCAGCACCTGGCCCGAGCGATCCTCGGCCAGGGTGCGGCTATCCGACAGTGTCAGCACAGCAATGCGCACCGGGATGAATGTCTTGTTCTCGTCAATACGCGACATGGGGCCGTGAATTCCTTTTTGACTGCGAGCCTGGGCCCGCATGATGTCCGCCTGCTTATCGGCGGTTCAATGATCTACCTCAAACCAGTTCACTGTCGGCCCCAGATTAACCACTTCGGTGGCGCCGAGGTACCCTCGCTGGCCCCAACTGTCGTGAATATGACCGCACAGAGCCAGTTTTGGCTGCAACCGCTCAATCGCTTCCCGGATTGCGACAGACCCAACTGAAATCCCGCCCGAGGTCAAATCCCCCAGACCTTTGGGTGGGGAATGGGTGATCAGGACATCGGTGGCGGAACAATTGTCCAGCATCTGCCCGGCAAGTTCCTCGGTCAGATCACAGGACCAGTCGCCAAACGGGGTTGGCGGCACGCCGTAGCCCAGCCCGAACAATCGTAGCCCGTCGATCTCAGTACCGGTGCCATGCAGAACAGTCATGTCCGGCAGGGCCGCCGCGCGCAATTCATCTGCGCTTTCAGCATTGCCCGGAACCAGGACCATCGGCGCTGCCACGCCCGCCAGCAATTGCATCGCCTGATCCAGACCCTGGCGCATATTGCAGAAATCACCCGCACCGATCACCAGATCCGCCTCGGCACTGGCCGCAACCAGATCGGCTGCCCGCGCCCGCGCCAAATGCAGATCCGAGAAAGCTAGAATTTTCACGATAATGCTCCCATGCGGGCCTTAAGCGACAAGAGATCTGCCCAGGCCGCGCGCTTTCCTTGCGGTTGGTTCAACAGCTGTTCCGGGGGCATCATCGGCAGAACCGCCTTGCCCCAGGCCTGCTGCCATTCGCCGCGCAACCGGTTGATGCCGCGCTTGCCTAGCACCGCCTGGCAGGCCGCGTTGCCCATCAACACCAGATATTCAGGCTCGGCCAATTCCACATGACGCTGCAGGAACGGCACCATCATCGCGATATCTGCCGGTTGCAACTCCTGGTTCTGTGGTGGCCGCCATGGCAGCACGCCAGTCAGATAAACAGAGCTGTCGCGCGACAAATCGATCGCTGCCAGCATCTTGTCCAGCAATCCCCCAGCCTGACCGGCGAAGGGTTTACCGGCGCGGTCTTCCTCGCGGCCCGGTGCGTCGCCAATGATCATCACGCGTGCGCCGGCCTGACCATCGCTGAACACCAGATTGCGCGCACCTTTTTTCAGGGCACAATGGTCAAAGCCGTCCAAAGCCGCCCGGAGACTGGGCAGCCCGGTCGCCGCCCGCGCTGCCTTTTGCGCCTGCTCAACAGGGTCCACTTCCTTGGGCTTTTGCACTGCAGGCGCCTGCGACACCTTCGCCTTTGGCAGTGTCGCCCCCAGCGCATAGCGATCTACCGGCGCATCACCGATGCTTTCGGTGGCGCCCAGTTCAACTTGCCACTGCAAGAGCGCCCGCGCGCTGTGATAATCCAATGCCGATTCCATGCGCCAAACTACCCCGGCTGACGCCAAGACGAAACACCCCAGCTTCCCGTTGCCAAAAATACTCAAAACCCCGGGAATACACCCCGGACAGCGCAGCTGTTTTCCTACAGAACAGCACCTTGCCCGCCTTCCCCTGCCCGCCTATAACACCCCCGACCCAAGCGCGGAGCCTGCTCATGACCCCTACCCAATTTGGCCACAAACACCTGCTTGGCATCGAGCCGCTGCGCCCGCATGAGATCACGGCGATCCTGGATCTGGCCGATAAATACGTCGACCAAAACCGCGCCACCGAAAAACGATCTACCGCTTTGGCCGGGCTGACCCAGGTCAATATGTTCTTCGAGAACTCTACCCGCACCCAGGCCAGTTTTGAGATTGCCGGCAAACGGCTGGGTGCGGACGTGATGAATATGGCGATGCAGGCCTCCTCGATCAAAAAGGGCGAGACCCTGATCGACACCGCCATGACCCTGAACGCCATGCACCCGGACCTGCTGGTTGTCCGCCACCCGCATTCCGGCGCGGTGGATCTGCTGGCGCAAAAGGTCAACTGCGCGGTGCTGAACGCCGGCGATGGCCGCCACGAGCACCCAACCCAGGCGCTGCTGGATGCGCTGACCATTCGCCGGGCCAAGGGCCGTCTGCACCGCTTGAATATCGCCATCTGCGGTGATGTCGCCCACAGTCGTGTGGCGCGATCGAACCTGATTCTGCTGGGTAAAATGGAAAACCGCATTCGTCTGATCGGTCCGCCAACCCTGGTGCCCAGCCAGTTCGCTGAATTCGGCGCCGAGATCTATGACGACATGTCCGAGGGTCTGAAGGACGTCGATGTGGTGATGATGCTACGCCTGCAAAAGGAACGCATGGACGGCGGTTTCATCCCCTCGGAGCGGGAATATTATCACCGCTACGGGCTGGACGCCGACAAGCTGGCACTGGCCAAACCCGACGCCATCGTCATGCACCCCGGCCCGATGAACCGCGGCGTTGAAATCGACGGCACACTGGCGGACGACATCAACCGCTCGGTGATCCAGGAACAGGTCGAGATGGGTGTCGCCGTGCGCATGGCGGTGATGGACCTTCTGGCGCAGAACCTGCGCGCAGAACAACTGGCCCCGGCAGAGTAACTTAGATGGATCCGACAATGCATATCCCAGCGGGCGAGCGCGACATGATAAGGGTCTTTGACCTTGGCATGCGCCCCGAACAGGCCCGGTTCCTGCGCGAACCCGAGGCCTTGGCGCAGGTGCTGGGCATCGACGAGATCAATCTGGATCAGGTGGAGATCTTCCCACTTACCGATCTCGAGGACCTGGGGCTTGTGGGCTACCTGAACGAGGGCTGCGGCATAGCTGCTGATCAGCTGGCCCCGGACCATGCGCGCCTGATGGGCCTGACCGGCCACGTGCTGCTGATCCGTTCACGCGCGTTTGGCGGCGAGGAAACCCGTCTGACACCGGCCCGGCAGATCACATTCATTGGCGCCTATGGCGAAGATCAGACCCAATGGACCGGCGCTCCGATTCAGACCGACAGCGCCAAACTCTATTCCGCGCCCCGCCTGTCGCCCCGTGAAGGGCGCGCCAAGGCCCGCCGCATCGGCGCCAGTCTTTTTGCTGTGGTGATGCTGTTGATGGTCGCCCTGCTCAGCAAGCTGGTGGGATGGCTATGACAACATTCACCCCCGACCGAAGGGCCTATATCCGCTCGCACGCCTGGATGGCGGCGCTGGCTATGGCGGCGGGCATGGCGATCCTGTGGGCCATGGGTAATCCCCATGTCTGGACTGGCGCCATCGGTGGATTGGCAGCGATCATCCTGCGCGGCTGGTATTTGATGTCCGAGGATCTTGCTGTGACCTGGACCCTATCCGACACCGGCCTGACCGGCCCTGCCGAGCGCAATATCCCGCTGACCCAGATCAAGCGGGTGCGCACCATGGGCAGCTATGTGCAGGTGGTGACCAAGAGTGGCGACAAGCATCTGATCAAGTATCAGGCGGAGCCGGCCGCGACGAGCAGGATCATCGAGAGTGCGCGCAGATGAGTCGGGCTGACGAGTGGGACGAAATCCTAAAGCCCGGTGAAGAGGTCCTCTGGCAAGGACGCCCTGACAGCGACTTTCGCTGGAAAAACCAAATCTTGCTACCCTTCAAAATTGGACTTTTCTGCCTAACGGCATGGCTACCCCTGCGCGAATTCGCCCCAAATTGGCCAGACGGCACCACTCCCGCAGCCCTGTTTTTCCGTGATTTTGCACTTATCCTGATCAGTGGAAACTTAGGATACCTTGCCCTAAAACACCTGCAAGCCCGGTTCGTATTTCGAAGAACATGGTATACTTTAACCAATCAACGCGCGTTCATTGCGCGCGACCACTTGTTGCTTGGTAAGCGACTTAGCGACTATCCCATTACCGAAAACACGGTTCTAGATATTTCCTATACTCCACATTGTAGCGTCTGGTTCGCATGGCGTTATCCGTCTTCTCTGGATAAACCCATTAGCGAATTTGATGCGTATGGACAAATCTCTATCAGGCAAAGCTCTCCGCATGGAGTTGGTTTCGAGAATATTCCCGACGGAGAAAAAGTATATCAGCTTATGGGCCTTGTTCAGGCCGGGGCGATGGACAAGAGAGAAAACACATGACCCTACTTTTCACCAATGCCCGCCTGATCGACCCCGAAGCAGGCACGGACGCGCCGGGCCATCTGCTGGTGCAGGATGGTACGATTACCGAGGTCTTTGCAGAAAACCTCAACGTGGCGGCAATGTTTCGCGCGCGAAAAATATCTCCAGAAGACGTTGAAATCATTGACTGCAACAATCGCTGTCTGGCCCCCGGTATCGTCGATATCGGCGTGAAAGTTTGCGAGCCGGGCGAGCGTCACAAGGAAAGCTACAAATCGGCGGGCCTTGCGGCGGCGGCGGGCGGGGTCACCACCATGGTCACCCGCCCCGATACCGCGCCCACCATCGACAGCCCCGAAGTGCTGGAATTCGTCACCCGCCGCGCCCAGGCCGATGCCCCGGTCAACGTGCTGCCAATGGCAGCGCTGACCAAGGGCCGCGACGGGCGTGAAATGACCGAGATCGGCTTTCTGATGGATGCCGGCGCGGTGGCCTTTACCGATTGCGACCGGGTGATCACGGACACCAAGGTCTATACCCGCGCCCTGACTTATGCCCGCTCATGTGGCGCACTGGTGATTGCCCACCCGCAAGAACCTATTTTGTCCAAGGGCGCTGCCGCCACAAGCGGTAAATTCGCCGCCCTGCGCGGGTTGCCCGCTGTGTCGCCCATGGCAGAACGCATGGGGCTGGATCGCGATATTGCGCTGCTGGAAATGACCGGCGCGCGTTATCACGCCGACCAGATCACCACGGCGCGCGCGCTGCCCGCACTGGAACGCGCCAAGGCCAATGGGCTGGACATCACCGCCGGCACCTCGATTCACCACCTGACTTTGAACGAGTTGGACCCGGCTGATTACCGGACCTTCTTTAAGGTCAAACCGCCGCTGCGATCCGAGGACGACCGTCTGGCGGTGGTCGAGGCGGTGCGCACGGGGCTGATCGATATCATCAGCTCTATGCACACCCCGCAGGATGAAGAAAGCAAACGGCTGCCCTTTGAAGAGGCGGCGGCCGGCGCGGTGGCGCTGGAGACCCTGCTGCCGGCCGCCCTGCGGCTGTATCACTCGGGGCATCTGGATCTGCCAACCCTGTTTCGCGCCATGGCGCTGAACCCGGCCAAACGCCTGGGACTGAACAGCGGTCGCCTAAACGTCGGATCCCCTGCGGATCTGGTCCTGTTTGACGCCGACGTCCCCTTTGTGATGGATCGATTTGCGCTGAAATCGAAATCGCAGAACACCCCATTTGACGGCCAGCGCATGCAAGGTAGGGTGCTGGCGACTTATGTTGCCGGTGCGCCGGTCTACCGGAGAAGCTGATGCCAATATTCGAGACCTCTGCCGCCCTGCTGATGCTCTGGGCCCTTGTTGGCTATGGCTTGGGATCAGTGCCATTTGGCTTATTGCTGACCCGCGCAATGGGGCTGGGCAATCTGCGCGACATCGGGTCCGGCAATATCGGCACCACCAACGTGCTGCGCACGGGAAACAAGGCCGCCGCGGCACTGACACTGCTTTTGGATGGCGGCAAGGGCGCGGCGGCGGTGCTGATGGCGCGTTTTCTGGCCGGCGAAGATGCAGCGCAACTGGCCGGACTGGCGGCGTTTCTTGGCCATTGTTTTCCGGTCTGGTTGAACTTCAAAGGTGGCAAGGGCGTAGCCACCTTCCTGGGCCTGATGCTGGCGCTGGCCTGGCCGGTGGGCCTGGCCTGTTGCCTGACCTGGCTGGCCTCGGCTGCGCTGAGCCGGATTTCGTCGATGGGGGCCTTGGGTGCGGCCCTATCAGCCCCGCTTTGGACGCTGGTGCTTGGCCGTGCCGACACGGTCCTGCTGGCCGCGGTGCTGGCCGCGGTTGTTTTCTGGCGCCACAGCGCCAATATCGCCCGCATTCGCGCAGGCACTGAGCCAAAGATAGGCGAGAAATAGACCCGACGCGGGCACTAGGATCACTGTGCCCGCGGGTCAATAATTGCGGTTATCAGCCGCCCTGCGCCATCCGCTCGGTGGCCTCGGCGGTGCGTTTGGTGTTGTCGTGGATACCCAGGAACAGGTACATCATGCCGCCCATCAGGACCACATAAAGACTGCCAGCAATCAAAACACCAATGGCCGGCAGGATACCCCCCTGAGGGCTTATCATCATGCTGCCTGCACCAACCACAACCGCAATGCACATGAGGATCACAACAACAGTGATCAGTTTTTCGAGAGATGAGATAAAGAAGTCGCGCATAATTTTTCTCCAAATTTCGATGTGAATGATCCGAGACTGCACGAGTTAAGGGGCGTTTGGCAAATCTTGCAGATCACCCCGCCGACTGTTGCTTCCGCAGATACTACTTCTACATGTGCTCAGGTCGCATCAATTCGCGTAAAAATTGAGATCGGCCACTCGCACCTTTGGCCCTGGGTTTCACACCAATACCATCCTGGAGCTGCTTTATTTGCGGCGCTATGGGGCGCACGTGTCGCTGGTGTTTACCGGGTTCTGAGTTCAGCCCTTCCGCTGTCCCAAAACCCGGTCTAACGCAGCTTTGATCAATAGCTGAATTCGCCGTAGATCTTGGTCAGGTCGCCGTTCCAGTCGCCATGATAGCGATCGAGCAATTCATCGGCAGGCACCTTACCGCTTTCCAGGCTGTCCTTCAGCGCGTTCAGGAAATGGGTCTCATCCGGCACCAGACCGCCAGCCCCGGCCCGGGCCCGCGCCTTTAGGCCAGCCTCGGACATTGCCACAACGTCGCGGGCCAGATCCATCATCTTGATGTCGCCAACCTGTGCCTGCAAGCCCTGCTCGGAGGCGGCAACGCGCAGGCCCTCGCGGGTTTCGGCGTCCCAGCCCTTGACCAGATCCCAGGCGGCATCCAGCGAGGATTGGTCATACATCAGGCCGACCCAGAACGCAGGCAGCGCACAAAGACGACGCCAGGGGCCACCATCGGCGCCGCGCATCTCCATGTATTTCTTAATCCGCGCCTCGGGGAAGGCAGTGGTCAGGTGATCGGCCCAATCCGACATCTGCGGCTTTTCGCCAGGCAGTGCGGGCAGCTCGCCCTTTAGGAAATCGCGGAACGACATGCCCAGCGCGTTGATATATTCACCATTGCGATAGACAAAATACATCGGCACATCGAGCGCGTATTCAACGTAAGCCTCAAAGCCAAAGCCTTGTTCAAAGACAAAGGGCAGCATGCCCGTGCGCGAGTCGTCCAGACTGCGCCAGATCCGGCTGCGCCAGCTTTTATGACCGTTCGGCTTGCCTTCAAAAAACGGCGAGTTGGCAAACAGGGCTGTCGCCACTGGCTGCAGCGCCAGCGCCACGCGCAACTTCTGCACCATGTCGGCCTCGGAACCGAAGTCGATATTGACCTGCACGGTGGTGGTGCGCCGCATCATATCGCGGCCCATGGTCCCGACCTTGGCCATATAGTCGTTCATCAGGGTGTAACGCCCCTTGGGCATCAATGGCATCTCGTCGTGGGTCCAGATCGGCGCCGCACCCAGACCGATAAAGCCAACGCCAATCTTGTCGGCGATGTCCTTGACCTCACGCAGGTGAACATTCACCTCGTCGCAGGTTTCATGGATGGTTTCCAGCGGAGCGCCGGACAGTTCCAACGCGCCACCCGGTTCCAGACTGACGTTAGCGCCGTCCTTTTCCAACCCGATCAGGTTGCCGCCTTCTGTCACTTCGGACCAGCCATAGCTGTCGCGCAGACCTTGCAGAACCGCCACGATAGAGCGGTCGCCGGCAAAGGGCAGCGGCTTCAGGCTGTCTTTGCAATAGCCGAATTTTTCATGTTCGGTACCAATACGCCAATCCGCCTTGGGCTTGTTGCCCTCGGCCAGATACTCAGCCAGCTGGCTGTAGTGTTCGATTGGTCCGCCACCGGACTGGGGAATAGACATGAGCAGCGCTCCGTTGCTGTAGGATCATGTTAGAAAATTAGTGGTGGTGCGAATCCCACCGACTGTCAATGCAGCCTTTGACTTGGGGGACGCAGGTTGTCTTTTTCCCAGATCACGACCGAGTGAGGTCCGCCCCGGCGCAGCTCACTTAGCATCCGTTCGGTGCGCAGCCCCGGCAAGCTGGCAAAAACATCGAACAGGATCTCGGTGCCTTCGGCATTGACTGGAATATGCAGCGGATCCTGTCCCGGCTGGTTCAACACCCAATGAGGCGGTTTGGCGGTGTGATCCAGCGCCAGTTGGGTCAGTTCCGACACCGCCACCGCGCCGCCAGTCAGCGGTCCGAAATAGGCGATCTGGCCTTCGTCAACCTGCACCACGCCGGGGCCACCAACCCCAAGGCGAAACCGCATCCGCTGTACACCGACGACGGCAAGCGCCGTACCAAGAATCAACAACACCCATCCGCCCCAGAACAGCAGCCCAAAGGCGCCCAGAACCCAGCGCAAGCCCATCAGCAGAACGACCGCAGCCACAATAATCTCCCGCCAGCGCCAGATGGCGGCCTGGGCCTCGGGTCTGATGAAGCTCATGATCTGTCTCCTAACCGATTGCGCACAGAGGTGCTAAACCAATGGATGCTATTTGCATTAAACACATTTGGGAGCCAATTGGTTTTGGACAAGCCCTAGGCCTGCCTTTTTCGTCTAAGCCCGTCAACTGTCCCGTGGGAGGAGGCGCAGAATGTGAACTTATCCAATTTCGAAACAAGACGAAGGGACGCCTTAAGGGTTTCTTCTCTGAACCCCTTCATATGGCGCTTTGATGCTTTCGAACTGCATATCTCCAAAGTCCTTAATCAACGTGTTGCCCGATGCGGTCTTGCGATAGAGCTTTGCACCGTCGCTGTGATATCTTTCGAATGTATCTGCTATTTGCCCCTTGGAATGCGCGCAAACTAAAGGCGTTTCAGAAGGCCTCAACTCTAACATTAACCCACACGGCAATTTTGCCCTGGCGGTTTTACTGGAAGCCGATCTCAAAGAAATCGTGTCCCTATTAGGAAAGTGAGCACCGCACCCTATTGGGGTCAAACCAGAAAAGAGCTCAACAGCTGTAAAGAAGGGAGGTTTGCTGATCGCCTGGTACCAATCTTTGGCATCTTTCGATAGCGCAAAGAAGGTAAAATGGCGGCCAACCGGCGACAGGGCACATTTGGAAACATCGATGGTGCTTTTTAGCCATTGGCCCGGCTCAAAGCTATCCTCCTTTGTTTCCCAGGTTATCAACCTGAACAACCCATTTTTTGCTCTGTACAACACCACAGCACGTGAATTTTCCGTAGCAAAAAACAGATGCAATTCGCGCCGTGTCCCCTGCACTACCAGTCGCCCAGCGTCTGTTGCCACAGGGTCATCGCCGCCACCGCTGCCGTATCGGCGCGCAGGATGCGCGGGCCGAGGCTGACGACGTGGGAATAGGGCAGCGCGTGCAGGCGTTTGCGCTCAGCCTCGGAAAAACCGCCCTCGGGGCCGATTAGGATAGCCCAGGAACCAGGCTGTGTCTCTTTGCCCGGACGATAGGCCGGGCAGCGCCCGTCCGCCCCCATGGGCGGGCGCTCCGCTTCCGCCCGCGGACGGGAAGCACCGCCCTGAGCGATCAATTGCAAGGCATTGCCCACCTCGGCCTCGTCGCAGAACATCAACTGGCGGCCTTCGGGCCAGTCATCCAGCAGGCGCGAGAGTTTTTGCAAATCATCGACCTGCGGCACATAGGTGCCGCCGCATTGCTCGGCGGCCTCGATTGCGTGGGCCTGCAGGCGGTCCTGACGAATGCGTTCAGAATTGGTGAAATCAGTCTGCACCGGCAGAATGCGCGCGGCGCCCATCTCGGCGGCCTTTTCAACGATGAAATCGGTGCGGGCCTTTTTGATGGGTGCAAACAGCAACCACAAGTCGGGCGGCATTTGCAGCGGCTTGGTCTGTTCCACACAGGTCAGCACACCGGCGCGCTTGCCAGCCTGTGCCACATCGGCCAGCCACTCGCCATCGGTGCCATTGAACAGCTTGACCTGCCCGCCAACCGTCATCCGCATCACCCCAAAAAGGTAATGCGCCTGGCCCCGGTCCAGAGGAACCGATTGCCCTGCCCCCAAAGGGTGCTCTACATACAGTCTGATCTTTGCGCTCATGAGGCCCTACATATGCAAGGCGACGCCCCTACACCAGATGCTCCGGGTCCCGAGGGACAAGTTTCGGATGCTGTCAGCAACAATTGGGTGGACACCCGCGCCCCCGCCTGGACGCGGCCCTATCTGCGGCTGTCGCGGGCCGACCGACCCATTGGCACATGGTTGCTACTGATTCCCTGTTGGTGGGGTCTGGCCCTGGCCATGCTGTGGGACCAGAGCCCGCGCTGGCAGGACGCCTGGATCTTTGTCGCCTGTGCAGCGGGGGCCTGGCTGATGCGCGGTGCCGGATGCACCTGGAATGACATCACTGACCGCAATTTTGACGGCCTGGTTGAAAGGACCCGTTCGCGACCGATCCCCTCTGGGCAGGTCACTGTCAAAGGGGCCGTTGTCTGGATGGTGCTGCAGATCGCCCTTTCGGCGCTGATCCTATTCAGCTTTAACCAGGCGGCCATTGCCATGGGCATTCTGGCCCTGTTCCCAGTGGCGATCTATCCCTTTGCCAAGCGGTTCACCTGGTGGCCGCAGGTATTTCTGGGGCTGGCCTTTAACTGGGGCGCCATGCTGGCCTGGGTGGCACATACCGGCACCTTGAACTGGCCGGCCGTGTATCTCTATCTGGCGGGCATCAGCTGGACGCTGTTCTACGATACCATCTATGCCCATCAGGACACCGAAGACGACGCGCTGATTGGCGTCAAATCCACCGCCCGGCTGTTTGGCAAAGACACTCCCGTCTGGCTGCGCCGATTTCTGGTAATTGTGGTCTGCATGATGACGCTGGCGGTACTGGGCGCGGTGATGCCCAACGGCTCTATCCTGGCACTGGCACTGGCGCTGGTTGCCCCCTGGGCGATGGGATGGCATCTGACCTGGCAATTGCAGGCATTGAACACCGAAAACAACGAGAATTTGCTGCAATTGTTCCGGTTGAACCGTGACACCGGCCTGATTCCGCTTATCTTCTTTGCCGCTGCCTTGTTCGCATGATTGATCTGGCGGGACGTAATCGATAAGAAGACGAAACTTTTCTAGGACGATACTGCCCGCCAATGCGCCTTTCTTCACTATTGATTGTCAGCTTCACATTTCTGGCGGCCGCAGGTCTTAGCCTGGTCGCGGCAGGATTTGCCGTAACTGGAATGGAATACAGCACTGAAATCGCGGTTCGCCGCACTCTGGACGAAACAGGCCATGACTGGGCCGAGGTGACGGCTGACGGCCTGCGCGTGGAACTGAACGGCACTGCCCCCGACGAGGCCGACCGGTTCACCGCCATCTCGGTGGTTGGCACAACTGTTGATGCCGCCCGTATCATCGACAACATGGATATCACGCCCACAGCGGATCTGGCTCCCCCCCGGTTCTCGGTCGAAATCCTGCGCAACGAAAGCGGTATCTCTATCATCGGGCTGATCCCAAGGGGTGCTGGTCGTGCCGCCATCGTCGAGCAACTGGCCAATCTGGTTGGCGAAGACCGGGTCACCGACTTGCTGGAAATAGCCCATTATGATGCGCCAGCTGGCTGGACCGACGCGATGACATACGCGGTCAAATCCCTGCAGAGCCTGCCACGGGCCAAAATTTCAGTGGTGGCCGGGCAGGTCTCTATTACGGCGATTTCCCATAACATCGACGAAAAACTGGCCCTTGAGAAGGCATTGAACCGCACCGCGCCGCCCGGGCTGCGACTGGCACTGGACATTGCCGCGCCACGCCCGGTGATCACGCCGTTTACACTGCGCTATCACATCGACCAGAACGGCGGCCGGTTTGACGCCTGCTCGGCTGAAAGCGACGGCAGCCGGGACCGAATTCTGGCCGCAGCCCAAAAGGCTGGCCTGGCCGAACCGACCACCTGTGTGATTGGCATGGGCGTGCCTTCGCCCAACTGGTCCCGAGCCGCTGAGCTGAGCATTGCCGGCCTTGCCCAATTGGGGGCTGGATCCGTCACCATCGCCAATGCGGACATTACTCTGGTGGCCACCGCCGAGACCCCGCATGCGCTGTTCGATCAGGTGGTGGGCGAATTGGAAAACGCACTGCCCAAGGTCTTTGCCCTGCATGCGGTTCTGCCCGTTCCGGAGGCCGCAACCGAAAGCGCCGGCCCACCTGAATTCACCGCGACACTGAGCCCCGAGGGGCAGGTGCAACTGCGGGGACGGCTGACCGACGAAACCCTGCGCCATCTGACCGACAGTTACGCCAAGGCGCGGTTCGGCTCGGACAATGTCTATGTGGCCACCCGCGTGGTGGCTGGATTGCCCACCAACTGGCCAGTACGGGTGCTGACCGGGCTAGAGGCACTGTCACAACTGCGGCGTGGATCTCTGACTGTCACGCCGGACCACGTCAATCTGCGTGGCATGAGCCATCAGGAAAACGCCACCGCTGAGATATCCAAACTGCTGTCTGCCAAACTGGGCGGGGCTGAAAGCTATGGTCTGGAAATCAGCTTTGAGCCGCTGCCAGAACCCGAAGACAAACCGATGGAACCCGAGCAATGCGAAGCCGAACTGGCGGCCATTCAGCAGGTGCATAAAATCGCCTTTGAGCCTGGGTCAGCCACTGTTGCCGCTGACAGCCGGGAAACAGTGGATGCCATCGCTGTTATCCTGGATCAATGCGGTGAGGTCCGGCTGGAAATTCAGGGTCATACCGACAGCCAGGGCCGCGAAGAGATGAACCAGAACCTAAGCCAGGCACGGGCTCAGTCGGTTCTGAACGAATTGCGCGCACGACGGGTTGTGACCTCTAGCTTTGCCGCCAAAGGTTACGGCGAAAGCACTCCGATTGCGGACAACGGCACCGAGGAAGGCCGCGAACAAAACCGCCGTATTACCTTTCACCTGATCCGCCCCGAACAACGCCCCGAGGCGCAAAGCACGCTGGACAGCGCAGCGAGCGAAAACACCGACATTGAGCCGAGCGGTGAGACGGCCCCGGAAACGGATGCGCCCATCGAACAGGAGACCCCCGAACAATGAACAGAACCGAGTTCATCATCACCACCGCCATTATCCTGTTTGCTGCTTTTATGATGGGATGGTTTGCCAATTGGCTGGTTCACCGGTTCACCCGCGTCAAACAAAGCGATGTGGCCGATCTGGACCGGATGAGCCAGGAACTGCATGAGGCAGAAGAGACCCGTGATCAGGCCATCACCTATCTGCAGCAGCGCGAGGCCGAGTTGAGCAACCAGCTTGCCCAAACTGAGGCCGAATTACACGCCGCTATGGACGGTTTGCGCGCGGCGCGGCAGGAATGTGAAGAACTTCGGGTGCATTACGAAGGCTAAAGTTAGGCGAATTCCTGAACGATCCAGTCCCTGACTGTAACCAGATTTTTGCTGGGATCTGACGCAGACACAAACCAATAGCTAAAACTGGCGTCCAGCTTAACGTCGAAGGGCGCGATCAACCGGCCGGCTTGCAAGTCGTCCGCCACAAGCTGCGATCGGCCCAGCGCAATGCCCTGCCCCGACAGCGCCGCCTGCAAAATAGCAGTGTCATCACCAAGCTTTGGGCCACGGGGAACTTTGGGCTCCTCCAGGCCAACGGCGCTAAACCAGGCCGCCCAGTCTTCGGCGATGTCCGCATGTAACAGTGGAGCCTTGAGCAAATCAGCTGGTGTGGTGATGGCGAATTTTTCAACGATGCTGGACGCACAAACGGGGCACACCGTTTCAGCCCCCAGCCAGACCGCAGCAAGCCCGGGCCACCGGCCAGTTCCATACCGGATTGCCCCGTCGATCTGCGCTGCGTTCAAGTCAACGAGGTCCCGCGACGCGCTGATGCGCAGATCGATATTGGGATGCAAATCCGTAAACAGCCCAAGCCGGGGCGCCAGCCATTTGGCCGCCACCGAAGGCAACATCGACAGCGTGACTATGCTGGACCCTTTCGTCGGCTGGACCTCGGCACAGGCACGTCTCAAGTCGCCCAAAGCATATGTCACCCTCATCGCCAAGGCCTTACCTTGCGGGGTCAGCGACAGGTTGGGGCCAGAACGTCGAAAAAGTTGCGTCCCCAGGATGGCCTCCAGTTCGGCAATTTTTCGGCTGACCGCACTTTGCGTGATCCCCAGCTCGCCCCCTGCTGTCGTGAAGTTCTGGAACCGGGAAGCGGACTCGAACACCTGCAGAGCCCGGAGGGGCAATGGAGATCTATCATTCTTTAAACTCATGATGGCTCCCCTAGATTTCTC
The DNA here is from genome assembly GCF_004006175.1 of Parasedimentitalea marina. Taxonomy (GTDB): domain Bacteria; phylum Pseudomonadota; class Alphaproteobacteria; order Rhodobacterales; family Rhodobacteraceae; genus Parasedimentitalea; species Parasedimentitalea marina. The sequence continues at coordinate 347,175 of NZ_CP033219.1, read as the reverse complement.
ATTTTGATGAGCTAAGGCGGTAACCTATCATAAATCAAGGGAATTTTAGAGGAACCATCCGGCATGTCTGACATCACAACCACCCCATCACGATCTTTGACCACCTACCTGCCGGATGTGCCGCTGGTGATCTGGATGGTCTTCGTGACGGTCGCCATGGGCTTTGTCGGCGACATGTCTGCACCCGAGGTCGTCAGGACATTCAACACCGGGTTTGGCAGTGCCCTGGGTGAGTTTGCCTTGATATTGCTGCCCTCCTTTGCGCTGGCGGCTGCACTGTCCCAACACCGCGCCACACCGGCAAAAGCCCTGGCAACTGCGATGTCGCCGGTTGCCGGGGCGGGTATGGTGTGCCCGGATACGGCCTATGCCACCTTGTCCCCCATTGCCGGGCGACAAAAACTGGACGTGGCTTTTGGTTCATATGCCGGATTCAAGCTGTTGTTTCCTGCGGGACCATTGATTGTCGCAACAGGACTGGGCGTCGCTGACCCCATGCTACCGGTCTATGGGCTGGTGCTGTTGTTTCCGGTCTGGCTTGCCGGGTCGGTCTGGGTGCGCAGTGTCGACACGCTTGCCCGGGAAACCGCCCCAACCACACCCCAACCAATAGATCTGCGCAGCCTGCGCCCGCTTGCCCCTTTTGCTGTGCTGGCCCTTTTGCTGGCAATTGGCGGCGCAACGAATTTTGCCGGCCTGCCGGTTCTCGACTTTGTGACCCTGCCAAAGGGCGCGCTGTGGGTTGCCGCAGCGCTGGCCATACTGGATTGTCCCAGCGCCCAGCGCCGTGCCTGTCTCGATAGCGCAGTGCGCAGAACCGGGTCACTGCTGCTGGTCATTGGCGCGGCGACAGCCTTTGGAGCGGTCCTGATCCGGCTTGTCTCCGTTGAGGCGTTGTTGCCGTCTGGCGCGGGACTGCTGGGCGTTGTCAGTCTGTTCGCCCTTGCCACCCTGTTCAAGCTGGCACAGGGGTCCAGCATGGCAACATTTGCGGCGGTCGCACCCGTGGCAGGCCCGATTGTCGCTGGCAGCGACATGTCCAGCGTCGCGGCCGTCTTTGCAATTTGTCTGGGGTCCTTTATTGCGATCCTGCCCAATGACAGCTTCTATTGGCTGGTCAGGCGCGATGCCTTGGCAGAGGTCGACAGCGATGGCCGAGCCATATGGATACTCACCGGCGGCGCCATTGCCCAGGCGCTTACCGGGCTCATTTTACTAACCAGTGCAGTCAAAGTTGGGGTGATCTGAAAAGCAGAGCGGCCCGCACCGCACCACAAATCGTATAAGACGCTTGATCGAAGTGCAAAATTGCCGCAATTTCCAACAAATGGCATTCTGCTTGGGGCATGTCGGCTTTAGTCTGCTGCAACACTTATATTCGATAGAGTTGCATGCGGGTCTGGCCAGCCGGATTGATGACCTCATGCCTAAATGATAACAAAAAACTAGAGTAATAGGGCAGTAAATGCAGGTATTTGGCTATATTCGGTTTTCTTACTTGGGCCGCAGCGATGCACGCATGTCGCGCGTTCCCGGCGCGACCCAAGATGACTATTTTCAGCGCCTGTTCGACCCACTTCGCATGGAAACCCGCTTTCATTTCTTTGAAAAAATATGCCTGCCATCAATCAAGGCCCAGACGGATCAGGATTTCACGATTTTCATCATGGCCTCGCAAGACATGCCAGAACCCTACAAGACCAGGTTAGAGGCATCCGTTGCCGAGGTGCCGCAAATCCGCGTTTGCTACAGTGACGTCCCGAACATTCTACATGCCTTCCGCCCCGTCGTGAAAGAACTGACGGCTAAGTTGACGGACAACTCTGTGCATTTCCGAATGGATGACGACGATGCAATTGGGGCCGATCTGATCGCCAACTTACGCAAAATGGCACGACATGCTGAACCCGGCACCCTGTTGTCACTGCCCCGTGGCTTTCATCTGTTTTCCCATAAGGGACGGCCCTATCTATTGCCAAAAGTCGAAGCGTTCATTGCAATCGGATTTGCTTTTGTGAACGCACCGGACAGCATGCGCAATCCCTATGCCAGCGCTCACCAAAAAGCGTTCCACCGGGTTCCTTCAATGATGGAACCACGTCCGCATTCCTATATCCACGTGGCTCATGCCTCGGCCGACACGCGCGAGATGCACAACAAACGCGTAGCGCGGCAACTCAAGAACATCCCGGACTATGATACTGCTGAGTTCCAAGACCGTCTGAAAATGGACTTCTCAGCGGCCTTCCCGCACACCTCTCTGGATGAAATCTATGAGGCTGTCCTGTCATCGCCAGATGCAGTATCCAACTAGGATCAGGACCCACCAATTTTGGCAGAAAGGGACGCAAAGATGGCTGCCATATGTGAGACAAACAGCCTTTCGCAGGCCGCAAAGGCCGGGAGTTTCTGGCTAAAAGGGACAAACTGCGATCTTGTTTCTGAGCTGCGCTCGGAAACACTGTTGGTCACCTTTGACAACCTGGCGTCGATCAATGAGCGACCCGAGACCCGGCCCTGGGGGTCATGGCTTGGCCCGCGGTGCGAGGCCATGGGGTATAGTATTCTGGGCGTACAGTCGCATCAAAAAGACTGGTACCGGACAGCAGAACCGTCAGAGCAAATTGCCGACCTTCAGGCAAATGGCTATTTTGACCGCTTTAAAAACATCGTCTTTACCGGCACGTCAATGGGTGGTTTTGCAGCGCTTTGTTTTGCGGGCTTGGTGCCAAAGGCGCGTGTGCTGGCGTTTAGTCCTCAGTCCACCCTTAACCGTGACATTGCCCCGTTTGAAAAAAGATACCCCTACCCGCATCGCAAGTTCGACTGGGTCAGCCCTGATTATCTCGACGCGTCCCAACATGTGGGAGACATTTCCAGCGGGCATATCTTTTTTGACCCTAAAGTCCGGGAAGACAAGTTGCACGCGGACCGGCTGATCTCTCCGTCATTGACCCAGGTTCGTATTCCGTTTGCCGGTCACATGCTGATCCGGGTGATTGTCAAAGCCGGAGCGCTGGAACATCTTCTGACCACCTACCCCGAGACCGGGCAGGTTGATGCGACCTTCTTTCGTTTGATGCGCAACAAGCGGCAAAACAAGACATGGGCAAAACCGTTTTTGGCAGGCGTCACGGCCCGCGGCGACAGCCTCCTTACACGTCAGGCCTGCACGGTTTTGCACAAAGAACACGGTCATCGTTTTGCCCGCCGCATGCGCAGGCAGATGATCAATAATGCCAAGCACGGGCCACCTGTGACCGTCTAGGCGTCAAATCCAGTCTAGATTAACCCGCGTGGCCGGATATTTCAGACCAACGTTTTTCCTAAGATCTTTGAACCGTGGCCGCAGTGCCTTGAACTTGTTTTCATGGGTTTCAGCCACGGTCAGGCGGACCTTATCATACAGCTCCTGTTCCAGCATCAGCTCAAGAATATCCAGCTCGGCGCCTTCAATATCCATTTTGATGAACGCCAGCTCGCCATGCTTATTGTAAAGCTCAGTCACGAGATCGGGCAGCGAGACCAGCGTCACGTCAATCGTGTCACCCTCGTCCTCGTTGATCATGCGCCCACCACTGATAACGGTGCTTTTAACTGAGGCGCCACGTGGGTTGTCAGCGAAATTGTCAGCCCGCATAAGTTTGATAGACCCGGCACTGACGCCTACCGCCGCGTTGTGTAATGTAACGTTTGGCAAATCCCGTGTTGCCTTTGATAGCTTTTCAAAGGCAAACGGGTCCGGCTCAAAGGCATGCACCTCGGCCCCGGTCCGGGCCAGTGGCACCGTCACTTCGCCGACATTCGCACCACAATCCAATACAGTGTCCCCAGGTTTCAGCATCGAGCATATCCCCTGCAACAACCCCTTGGCGTGCGCGGCCCGCTCGTTTCTGGCCTGTCGCCGCTGCAGCTTTTCCAGCTTGTTGGTCAAATCGGTAACTGACTCGGGTGTCTCTACATTTTCTGGCATGGTTTTGTCTCATTATTTTTGGTGACCCGGAACGCGCGGACAGGGCTTGGTCTATTTCAATCGGATCAGGCCATTACGGGGCAATCTCTTTCGGTGCAGGCTGCGAAGCAGTGCGAACCAAAAGCAATGCTGCGGACAACGGATTGTCAGTCAGGGGGCAGTAGCCAAATTCGGCCAGCAGATTGACCACCCGGGTGTCTTTCATTTCGCCCTTCAGCGCCCGCCCGCCCAAAACAATCGCCCTCGGCGGGGTGCCTTCAAGACTGTGCAGCTCACTGGCCAGCATCTGCGCGGTCAGGGTTGGATCGTTGACGGCCAGAATATCACAGCCCGTCTGTGCCAGCAGGTCAGACAGGCCAGACGCACTGTTGGCGCCGTCCTCAGGGTGCACCATGGGAGTTATATCAAGACTAAGCTGCGGACCCAGCGACAGCCCATTCAGCCGCCACAGCGCCAATGCCATTTCTGCCAGCCCGTTGATGCCTTCTTGGGCCACGACCTTTACCTGTGGCCGCTCTTTTGCAACCACCCCGGCCAGAAACCCGGCGCCGGCCCCGATATCCAGAAATGTATCACCGGGATTAAGAATTTTAAGCAGCCGACGGGCGATGTTGCGTTCAAATTTTCCATCTGTGATCAACTGCAACGCGGAGGGCGTAAAAATTCTTGGATCAGCCGGAATACTGAGGGTCTTGTTTTCAAACATCTCGGCCGGCGCAGTGTCAGGCAAATGAACCGGATCACCAACATATAAATCGCTGGCCCTAGCCCAATCCGGCTGCGCCTTGCGGCGGTCTTGTTTTGCCTTGGCATTCACCTGTTTTTCGACCTCGGACATCAGGGCGGCGATTTTGGCCGGGTCGCGGGCCTTTGGCGGCTTGGCTACGACCTCGGTTATCGGGATCTTCGAGGCCTCCTGCAGACCAGCAACCAGATCAGCATAGGCATCGGTGCCTTTGAATTCCGTCAGCCGGGCCTCTGCCCGCTCAACCGCAGAGAAATGCAGATCGCGAAGAACCGGATCGCTTAGCAGTATTTCAACGATCTCGTCGCGGCGCGCGCTATAGCGCAGCGTGCTGTCGTCATGGACTTCGTTGCGATCCTGCAGCGCCCAGTAGTCCGAGTTATATTTGTCTTTCTTCAGGTTCACGTTGCCACGAAATTTGCGAATGGCGTAGCTGTCAATGGATTTGACCGCATAGTGGTTCATCTGGGTCCAGTCGTAGCCAACGGTGCGCACGATAGAGCGCCAGCCGCGGAACTTGAAATAGTCCTCCATTGGCTGGCCAGAGCCATTCAGCCATTTGACTGTTTCGGGAAATCCGGTTTTCAGGTGCTTGTTCTTAATCTTGGGCCGATGGATGCCCAGCTTCCAGTACTCCGGATCAAAGGCAAACAGCGTCTTTACGCCCCATCCCTTGTTCCAGGTGGTTGGCGCCGCATGCAGGTATTGCTCGGTCACGGGGGCGCGCGACCAGTCATGTACGCCACTAGAGCCATAGGTGCGCCAAGTGATGACAATGCCGTTGGCTCCGACCTCTTTGGCCGAGGTGATCATGCCATCGATCGATCCGTCACCGTGGCGAATACACAGGAATTCATCGGCATCAAAAACCAGCAACCAGTCACTGGCCTGGACCAGTGGATCGACCTGCGCATGTTTCAACGCGGAAGGCTGTGGCCGGATGCCCTCGGCGATGACATTGCGCCGGTGATGCGCCAGACCCAGCTGTTCCAGGCGAAACAACATATCATCGGTTCCATCCGAACAATCATTGGTAAAGACAACCAGATCCGTGAAACCAACCGCCAGATGATGCGCGATCCATTCCAGAACAAAAGGGCCCTCATCCTTCATCATAGAGACAGCCGTAACCCGGCCATGAGGGCTGATATTCTGCTTCAGAGGAAAATCAACCGTGCTAAAATCTTTGCTGACCACAGCGCCCGAACCGCGGGCCCGGACCTTATTTACATTGCTCATATCTGTACTGCTCTACCCAGCAAATTGGATCGCCGTTGGTTGATCGTCCCTGTGGCATCGTGCCACGAACCGGACCAGAATAACAGGAAAATCAGGAATTTGGCCTTATAAGACTCTGGACAGAGGTGGGCGAGTAGCCCATCTTGCGGGACAATTACATTAAAGATTGCGCGCCGATACATGGCGATCAAAAGCGGAGATAATCATGGCAAATCTGAACCGGCGACCAGTGGCTTCGCTTTGGATCGGCGAGTCCCTTCATTATTTGAATCAGCTTTGCTTGAAGTCGCATATTCTGGCCGGACACCCCACCACGCTCTATTGCACCGATGACGTAAAGAACGCACCCGAGGGGGTGGAAATTCGCCCCGCATCGGAAATCATGGACATCGACATGAGCGTCGTTGACCAGACCAGCGCCTCGTTCCTGTCGAATGTGTTCCGCTACAAAATGATCAAGAAAACCGAGGCCATCTGGATCGACTGCGATGCCTTTTGCCACAAGCCGTTCCCTGATGATATGGAGTACATCTTTGCCGGGCATGGCTTTCGCGGGGCGTTGAATTGTGGCGTGGTTTCCATTCCGGCGCAGGGGCATCTGATCGACTCGTTGCTGGATTACTATGAAAACCTTCCGGACGCGCCACCCTGGTTCAACAAGAACCAGAAGAAAAAACTGGAACGCAATGCGTCGGACCCGCTGCCAGTGCGGATCTACAAGGCCGAGCGGACAGCCTTTGGCCCCCAGGCCTTTACCTATTTCGCGCAGCAGTCAGGCGATTTTGAAAAAGCGCTGTCACCAGACGTTTTGTATCCGGTGCCGTTTCAGCTGAACGATGTCTTTTACGACCCCCATGGCCGGGTCGAAGGCCACTTCACCGAAAACACACTGTCGGTCCACCTGTATACAAACGGCACCAAACCCTGGTGGCGCAAGAACGCCCCGCTCGAGGGGTCTTATGCGGATCGTATGTGCCGCGAGATTGGCATCGATCCGAACCTGGCGCTCAAATAGGAATGGACATGGGGATAGATATGCCTGACGCCCGGAACCTGACTATATTTTATATAGTGGAGCCGCCGGAATACGAAATTCTGTCCTGTTATCTGCTTGCGTCGATACGGTCGCATTTTCCGGGTGACGTTAAGGCTGTCGGCTATTGCCCTGAACACAGATACCACGAGTTACACCCTGGCGTTCACCGTGCCCATGAGCTGATGGGCAGCGAAATTCGCACCTTTTCGACGCAAGACCGGTTTGACCCTGCCTACCCGCACGGCAATAAAATTCTGGCCTGTCTGGAACAGCGCGACAGTGACTATTCGATGTTTGTCGATTCTGATGTCCTGTTTCTCAACGACAACACACCAGAAAATCTGGTCAAACCTGGTCATGTCTCCTGTTCGATGGCCGCATCCATGCTTTGGGCTGAACAATCTGTCTGGGACGACATTTACGGCGCATTGGATGTGCCGATCCCAACAGAGCGGTACAAACTGATGCGCCGCAGCAAAGGGCCAGTCATCCCCTATTTCAGCAGTGGGTTGGTGGTCTTTCCTGAAAAAGACACTGGCAATGGCCGGTTTCCGGATATCTGGTATGAGACCGCACAGATGGTTGATAAGATTGACGGCCTAGAGAAAAAACGCCCTTACCTTGATCAAATGACCCTTCCTGCCGCCATCCGTCGTGCCGGTTTGGACTGGAATATTCTGCCCGAAGAACAGCATTATATTCTGGGTGGTAAGCTCAAAAAGAAGCCTTTGCCAGAGGACCGGGAAATTTACACGATACACTATCGAAATACCCAGAACCTAAAGGATGTCGGGCATATGAAAACCGCCCGCAACTATCTCCAAGAACACACCGGGGAAAAGTTTTTTCGTCGGCTGGCTGGCGATGACGAGAACACAGTCTAGTCGCTCAGGGCGCGGATGACACCGCGCAATTCAGACAAGCCCCGCAAGCGACCGATCAGTGGATATCCCGGAATCAGATCGCGGGTTAGATCAGATAGCATATGGTGACCGTGGTCGGGGCGAAATGGTATGTCATGGTCGCAGCGTCCCGTTTCGCGTCGGCGGGCCTCTTCTTGTAGGATCACCCGAACCAAGGCTACCATATCTGTATCTCCGTCCAGATGGGCCGCCTCCTCAAAGGATCCATTGGGGTCTTTGCGAACATTGCGCAGGTGCACGAAATGAATGCGATCAGCAATATTGGCCGCAATCGCAGGCACATCATTGGCAGGGTTTGCCCCTAGCGAGCCTGCGCATAGAGTCACCCCATTGGCCAGGCTGTCATAGGCTTTCAACACCCAATCCAGATCATCAGCGTTTGAAACGATCCGCGGCAGCCCAAGGATATCGCGGGGTGGATCGTCTTGATGCACGCACAGACGCATCCCCAACTCTTCAGCCGTGGGAACAACCTCCTGCAAGAAACGAGAGTAATTTGCCCGCAGTGCTGCGCGGTCCATGCCTGCATAACGTCCCAAAACGCTGCGCAAGCCAGCCACGTCATAGCGTTCAAATGCACCCGGCAGGCCTGCCATAATTGCGGTCAACAGGGTGTCGCGCTCAGTTTCAGTTGCTTGCTGAAACCATGCCGCCGCCCGTTGACGTACGTCTTCCGGGTAGTCATCCTCGGCGGCCCGGCGGCCCAGCATATGAATTTCAAACGCGGCCATTTTCACAGCATCAAAGCGCAGGCAAGTGGCACCATTTGCAACAGGTGCGGCCAGGTCAGTGCGTGTCCAATCCAGCAGCGGCATGAAGTTATAGCAAATGGTTTTGATGCCCTCGGCGGCAAGATTGGCCATGGACTGACGGTAATTGGCAAACAACTGCTCCAAATTACCTTCGCCCCGCTTAATTTGTTCATGGACCGGCAGGCTTTCGACGACGTTCCATTCAAATCCGGCATTTTGTATCTGTTCTTTGCGCGCAGCAATCGCGTCACGCGGCCAAACTTCACCGTATGGAATGTCGTGCAGCGCTGTCACGATATCGCGCGCGCCTGTCTGGGCCACCTCTCCCAATGTAATGGAATCGAATTCACCGTACCACCGCCAGCTTTCGATCATGTCATTGTTCCTTGTACTGAAAGGCGGGCACCCTTGGTCCAAAGCAACTGGGCTGCCTGAGTTACCGGGGCTACCAATTGATTTGCAAGGTCTTCATCGAAAACCTCGCGCACCGACAGCAGGGTCGCCACGATATCAGCCGGAGTGTCTTGGGCCGCCGCTGTATCACGCAATTGCAGGGCCAAGGGGTCGCGAACATCAATCGTCTTGCCGGTCTCATCTGTACCGCTGACGTAGCGCATCCAAGCCGCCACCGCGAGGCACAGACACGGCGACATGCGACCTGCCGCAAAGTTCTCACGCAGGGTACCCAGCAACCGTTGTGGCAATTTTTGACTGCCATCCATGGCGATTTGCCACGTCCGATGCCGAATGGCGGGGTTGGCGTATCGCGCAAACAATGCCTCGGCGTATGCATCAAGGGCGACACCGGTGGGAGCGACCACGGCAGGGATGATCTCGGCCCAGAGCGCGCGCGCGAAGGTGGCAAAAACCGGATCAGAAATTGTCTGATCAATCGTTTCATGGCCTGCCAGATACCCTGTATAAGCCAGAGCAGAGTGTGTGCCGTTCAGCATTCGTAGCTTCATATGCTCGTGGGCAGTGACATCGACCACCATTTCCGCACCAGCCGCCGCCAGATCGGGGCGTTCCCCCCCTACAAAATCATCCTCAATCGCCCATTGGGAAAACGGTTCATGCATTACAGGGGCAGCATCGGTCACCCCGGTGAGGGTCGCAACACGAGCGATATCGTCTTGTGTGGTGGCAGGTGTAATGCGGTCCACCATGGTACAAGGGAAACGGCCCTCTGTTGCAATCCAGTCAGCCAAATCGGGATCAATCCGTCGGGCCATGTCCAAGACCACACCGCGTACAACACGCCCGTTTTCAGGCAGGTTATCGCAGCTCAACACTGTAAAGGGCGCAATTCCTGCCGCGCGTCGCAATTGCAACGCACGCACCAAAAAACCGACAGCTGAGATCGGTAAATCATGCGCCAGATCATGGATCACATCAGGATGATCCGGGTTCAGGGCTCCGGTCGCAGGATTGTGGCAATAGCCCTTCTCTGTAACCGTCAGCGACACGATCCTGACTGCCGGGTCGGCCATAGCGGTCAGCACGCTCATCGGATCTTCTGGTGCGACCAGAACGTCGTTGAGCACTTCGACACGGCGCGCCACAACGTTATCCGCCGCCAAGGACACAGCAGTATAAGCCCAATCTTGTGGCCGCAGTGCGTCGCGGGTTGCTGGACTGCGCAGAGAAACACCCACAATGCCCCAATCACCACCGGACGCAGCCATTGCATCAGCCACATATACGCACCCAAAGGCCCGGAAAAAAGCGCCTAGACCCAGATGGACAATTCCGGTTTTCGGACGTTGTTTCAAAGTACTATCGGGCAAGCCAGCCTCCATCTACGTTTAATACCGCACCATGCACATAGGCTGCGGCAGGCGTGCAAAGATAGACAGCAGCACCAGCGATGTCCGACGGCGCCCCCCAGTGCCCTGCGGGAATTCGATCAAGAATGGCCTGACTTCGCGCCGGATCTTCGCGCAGCGCCTGGGTATTGTTGGTTTCGATGTAACCGGGGGCTACGGCGTTCACGTTGATGCCCTTTTCGGCCCATTCATTGGCCAGTAATTTGGTCAGTCCTGCCACACCGTGTTTGGACGCCGAGTAGGACGGCACGCGGATACCGCCCTGAAACGATAGTAAGGATGCGATATTCACAACTGCACCCTGCCCGCCGCGCGTCAGTACTGCCTTGGCAAAGGCCTGCGTAGTAAAGAACAGCGCCTTCAGGTTTACATCCATGACTGCGTCCCAGTCGTCTTCGGTGAACTCCACCGCATCATTGCGCCGGATGATGCCTGCATTGTTGATCAGAATGTCGATGTCTTGGTCTGCGAACAGGGTTTGCCCGGCCATTGGGTCACTGAAATCCACGCTCAGGTTTGTGGCCTCACCACCAAGCTTTTCAATTTCGAGCAAGGTTTCATCAGAGGGTCGGCGGCCAGCACAGATGACGTAAGCACCTGCCTGCGCAAGACCAATGGCAATCGCTTGGCCGATACCTGTGTTGGCCCCTGTCACCAGGGCACGACGCCCTGCAAGAGAGAACGGATTGTTCACCGCAAATCCCCCATAGCAACCATATCCATATCCGTGAAATCAACATTGTCGCCGGCCATCGCCCAACAGAATGTATAGGCCCCGGTGCCAGCCCCGCAGTGCACAGACCAGGGCGGTGAAATCACCGCTTCTTCGTTCGCCATCACAATATGGCGGGTTTGGTCAGGCTCGCCCATGATGTGGAAAACCCGCTGATCTGCACCAACATCAAAATACAGATACGCTTCCATTCGGCGATCGTGCAGGTGGGCGGGCATTGTGTTCCACACGGATCCTTCGGCAAACTGAGTGTACCCCATGACAAGCTGGCAGGTCTCGGCAACTTCGGGATGCAGGAACTGCAGAATAACCCTCTCGTTCGCGGTTTCGCGGGCGCCCATTTCAACGCGCCGTGCATCGGCCAATTTAATCAATCTGGTAGGGCAGCTGCGATGCGCTGGAGCGGACAGAAGATAGAACCGGCCGGCCCCGGAAAAACCTACCGGACCAGAGCCCATGCCAATATACAGCACTTCCCCGCGTTCAAGTATGTGGTCCTCACCACCCACGATGATGGAACCGGTGTCGCCCACGTTCAACACACCCAATTCACGACGGTCCAGGAAAGACGCAGTCCCTGTTTCTGGCATGTGATCCAGCATCAATGTCCCGTTTCCGGGCACCGCTGATCCCAAGATCAAGCGGTCATAGTGACTGTAAACAAGGTTGATTTCACCTTCGGCGAACAACCCGCCAACGTGGAAATGATCCCTGAGTTGATCCGTATCCAGCGTCTTGGCCGTGGCTGGATCAATGGCATATCGAGTTTGGCTTTTCAGCATGGTCATGTCTTTCAAATCAAAGAAAATCAGCGCGGCGCGGCGTGAAGGTGTCAATCAGGGTGCCGGCCTCAAGGCAGATGCACCCGTGGTGAGCTTGGGACGGGATTATCAAACTGTCGCCAGCTCCCAAATCGTGTTCAGCTCCATCAATCGAAAAGACAAAGCGCCCGGACCCGACATAAGTAGCCTGCACATGCGGATGGCTGTGCAGTTTACCTTCGGCACCTGTCTCAAACCGGAATGCGACCAGCATTAGATCAGCGTTTTCCGCCAGAACCTGACGCGTCACGCCGGGATCCGTCGGGACAATTGGATTTTTCATACCAGACCTCAGTGAAACAACGACGGCAGCCATAGCGACAGCGCCGGAATGTAGGTGACAAGCATCAGGGTGCCAAAGGCTGCTCCGTAGAACGGCCAGATCGACCGCACCGCATCCCAGACTGGAATTCGGCCCACAGCACAGCCAACAAACAGCACAGCTCCGACCGGGGGGGTGCACAGGCCGATGCCGAGGTTCAGGATCAAAATGACGCCAAAATGCACTGGATCGACACCAAAGGCGGTCGCCACTGGCAAAAAGATCGGAGTGGTGATCACGATCAGCGGTGACATGTCCATAAAGGTGCCCAGCAGCAGCAACACCACGTTGAGCAGCAGCAGGATGATGATTGGGTTGTCGGAAACGCCCTGCAATAGCGCCACCATCGATGCCGGTACTTTTGTGTAGGCCAGCAGCCAACCAAACGACGCTGCACAGCCAATAACCAGCAACACCATGGCTGTGGTACGTACGGCAGCCAAAGTTGCCTCAACAAAGTCATTCCAGCTTAGGCTACGGTACACAAAGAACGTCACCAGCAAGGCGTAAACCACTGCGATGTTCGACGATTCCGAGGCGGTAAAAATGCCGGACCGCACACCGCCAAAGATGATCGCCACAAGCACCAAACCCGGAGCCGCAGAGACAAACAGCGTACCGATCATGCGAAACCCCTGGAACGGCTGCACCGGATAGCCTTTGCGCTTGGCCACCCACCAGGCCGCAATCATCAGCGTCAACGCCAGCAGGAAACCCGGCACAATGCCGGCCGTGAACAGATCAGCGATCGAGATCCGCCCTCCGGCCGCAATTGAATAGATAATCATGTTGTGCGACGGCGGCAGCATCAGGGCAATGATCGAGCTGACAACAGTGATATTGACCGCATAGTCAACGTCATATCCGCGCTCTTTCATTTGCGGCACCATCAGGCCACCCACCGCACTTGCGTCAGCCGCGGCTGATCCAGACACGCCGCCAAACATCACTGATGACAGCACATTGACCTGGCCCAGACCGCCGCGAAGGTGGCCCACAAAGGCACCAGCCAAAGCCACCAGACGGCGGGCGATGTCGCCGCGCACCATCAGGTCACCAGCGAAGATAAAGAAGGGGATTGCCATCAATGCAAAGACAGAGACCCCGGAATTCAGGCGTTGAAATACCACCACCGGCGGCAAGCCGAGATAGGCGATGGTGGCAAAGCTGGATACGCCTAGGCAAAAGGCCACTGGGGTGCCAATTAGAAGCAGAAAGACAAAGGTGCCAAAAAGGACATATAGTTCCATTGTTATTGCTCCACCGCGTCTTCGCCAAATCGGGCGGTTGGCAATCCGGCAGCCCGGCGGGCCACCCGTTCAATGGAAAACAGAACCACCAGGATTCCTCCGGCGACCAGCGGGGCAAAATCAAAGGCACCGGAAATTCCAAGACCCGGCAGCTTGTTTGCGGCAGTTTTGGCGGCCAGTTGCCAGCCAAACCAGATCATGCCGATCCCAAAACCAGCCACGGCCGTGTCAGAGATTGAATAGAGAATAAGTTTGACCCTTTCAGGTACGAGATAAAGCATCACATCAAAGGACAGATGATACCCTTCGCGGATACCGACGGCGGCCCCCAAAAAGATGAACCAACCCATGATCATCACCGAGGCGGGTTCGGTCCAAATGATACTGTCATTCAGGATATAGCGCCAAAACACCTGTGCTGCGATCAGCGCTGTCATCGCTACCAACCCCACACCTGCCACCCAAAGCGCCGCACGGGCCAGTAGACCGGTGACGAGGACCACTGATTTCATTGTGTTTTTCACGCGTACATCCTTGATCGAACTAAAAAAGGCCTGCACCAAAAGGAACAGGCCAGTTCACTTTAGTTGGTGGCTTGAATGTCAGCGACCATTTGCTGAAGAACCGTCGAAGTGACGTATTTTTCATAGACCGGAACCATTGCTTCGATGAACGGTGTTTTGTCGATATCCGTGATGATTTCGACCCCAGCCTCACGTACGCGGGCTTCGGAAGTCTGCTCACGTGCAATCCAAAGGTCCCGCATGACCGGAACAGAATCGCGCGCGGCCTGACGGACCAGCGCCTGATCTTCAACGCTCAGCTTGTCGAACGACGACTTCGCCATCACCAGTACTTCGGGCACGATCAAGTGCTGATCAAGCGTGTAGTATTTCGCGACCTCAAAGTGACCAGAGCTGTCATAAGATGGCCAGTTGTTTTCGGCGCCGTCGATAACACCCGTCTGAATGGACGAATACACTTCGCCATAGGGCATCGGCGTGGCATTGGCACCCAGCGCGCTGACCATGTCGACAAACATGTCTGACTGCATCACGCGGAACTTCATCCCAGCCAGATCATCGATCGAGGCAATCGGCTTTTCGGAATTATAAAAACTGCGCGAGCCGCCGTCATAGAACGCCAAGCCCACCAAATCATGATCACTGAACGCGTCCAGAATTTGCTGGCCAACAGGGCCGTCCATAACCTTGTTCATGTGCCCTACCGACCGGAAGATATAGGGCAGCGACGGCACTTGGGTTTCTTCGATGATGTTGTTGAACGGTCCCAACGAGACACGGTTCATGTCGATCACACCAAACTGGGTTTGCTCAATGGTGTCTTTTTCCTCACCCAACTGGGCAGAGTGGAACACTTCGATGCACAACCGGCCGTCCGAGCGCTCTTTCAGCATCTCACCCATGGCGTTCACGGCCGCAACGGTGGGATACCCATCCGGATGGGTGTCCGATGAGCGCAGCGTGATCTCGCAAGATGCCGCAGCAGCCGAGGCCAGCGCAACACTGGCGAGCAAAGCCGCCCCTATAGTTTTTACGTAAGTCATTGTTTTCCTCCCTGGAAATGGCTCTCAGAGCCGATAGGCTTGTTTGGCAAGCCGATATGCAAGGTCTTGTGCGACCTCGAATGCCTCATCCTCATGCAATCGTCCGGTGGCGACCAATGTGGCGAGAAACGAGCAATCCACACGGCGCGCCACATTATGGCGGGCCGGGATCGAGCAAAAGGCGCGAGTGTCGTCATTAAAGCCGACGGTGTTGTAAAAACCTGCAGTTTCAGTTGCCATTTCGCGAAACCGGAGCATGCCCTCATAGCTGTCGTGGAACCACCACGGCGGTCCCAGTTTCAGCGCGGGGTAAACCCCCGCAAGCGGTGCCAATTCGCGCGAATAGCTTGTCTCGTCCATGGTAAACACGATGATTGTCAGGTCCGACCGCCCGCCAACCGCGTTCAGTAGTGGACGCAGCGCGGCCACGTAATCGGTGCGCGTCGGGATGTCATAGCCTTTGTCGCGCCCGAACTGAGCTGCAATATCATCGGAATGATTGCGGAATGCGCCGGGATGGATCTGCATAACCAGCCCGTCGTCAATGCTCATCCGTGCCATTTCCGTCAACATATGTGCGCGAAAACGGTCGGCTTCGTCTGCGCTGCATTTGCCCTGCAATGCTTTGGAGAACAACGCCGCGGCCTCGGCTTGCGGAAGATCCTCAGTGCGCGCAGATGGATGACCGTGGTCGCTTGAAGTCGCACCCAGTGTTTTGAAAAATGCGCGCCGCTTACGATGTGCAGCTATGTACCCAATCCAGGTCGTGGTGTCCTCATCCGTCATTTCGCCCATGATCTGTACGTTGTTGGTAAATCCCTCAAATTCAGGATCAACAACCGCATCAGGGCGGTATGAGGTGATAACATTGCCGTCCCAGCCGCTATCACGGATCATTTTGTGCCAACGCAGGTCGTCTATCGCGCTTTCGGTTGTAGAAATTGCCTCAATATTGAAACGCTTGAACAAAGCACGTGGACGAAACGCGTCTTGTTTCAGACAGTCGGCTATCTGATCATAGATCATATCCGCAGTTTCCAGCGACAAGCGCGCGGTTATGCCGAACACCTCTTGAAATGCATGATCGATCCAAAGGCGCGACGGCGTCCCCCTGAACAGATAGAAGTTCTCTGCGAACAGACGCCAAATTTTACGTTTGTCTTGCTCGGTTGCGCCACCGTCAGCGCGTGGCACACCAAGGGCACTCAGCGCGATACCCTGGGAATGCAACATCCGGAAAACATAGTGGTCCGGCGTCACAAACAAGTCGGTCGGATTGGAGAAGTTTTGGTTTTCAGCAAACCAGCGCGGGTCGGTGTGACCGTGAGGACTGACAATCGGCAGCTGCTTTACGCTTTGGAATAGCACGCGCGCCAAATCACGCACTGTTGGATCTGTTGGAAACAGGCGATTTTCGTCCAGCAAAGCCATCAAAGTTTCTTCCTCAATACTTACCCCGACACCATTCTGTGTCTGGCAACTCAACTGATATCCTAGGATCTCAGAAACAACATGTCAACTAATAACCCAGTTGCGACTTTCTCAAATAAATGTAATGTCATGCAGGATAGAGGGACACTGGGAATGAAAAATTCTGTGGCAAATGCACCTAAGACACACGATGAAGACCTGCCACTGCCAGTCATTCGGCAAGCCACGACGCCAAGCGTTGCTGACCAGATCTTTGATGCGTTAAGCCAACGAATTCTTTCATTAAAACTCCCCCCCAGTACCAAAATTTCAGAGGCCGAGGTCGCCAAGCAAATGGGTGTCTCCCGCCAACCGGTGCGCGAAGCATTCAAACGTCTTGCCAAACTTGGGTTTCTCTACATTCGCCCCCAAAGCAGCACGACTGTAAGCCTGATTTCAGAAAATGCGGTTTTGCGAGCTCGGTTTATTCGCACCGCACTTGAGGTGAAAACATCCCGTACAGCCGCAGACTCATTGGACGCAGACGGTCTTGCAGCACTTGCCGCGCTTATCGAAGATCAAAAGGCGGCTATAGCGGAAAAAGACAGAGATAAGTTCCACGCTCTGGATGATGCGTTTCACCGTGAAATCTGCGTGCAGTCTGGCGTAGGATATGTCTGGAACCTGATCCACGAAAACAAGGCCCACATGGACCGTGTTCGCATGCTGACGCTGAATGCCGCGTCACAAAAACTGGCGCTTGATGACCATATAAAGATTTTCACCGCACTGACCTCGAACGATGCTGATGCGGTGGAGCAGGCAATGACGGAGCACCTGTCACGAATATTGGTCCATATCGAGGCGATCAAAGCGGATACCCACACTTGGTTCACCGAAGACACACAATGACCCATAGCCTGCCGATTGGCGAATGTACGGTTAAGATGGCCCCAATATTTCATGCTCCAAGGCCCGCTCTGCACCGGGATCAACCCAGGCTAAGGTGCCAGTGCTAGCGCACAAAATTTGAGACACGATTATTGTCCCAACATAGCTGACCTTCGTTTACATCGTGGTGATTTGCCTTGATGCTTGGGATGTGGACAAAGCGGCCATGCTGACTAGTATTTTGAATGACCGCTTCATCTCGTGGAACATATTACTCTGCGGCTGTGGCTTCGATTTCGAACAGCAAACCCGGAATTGCAAGCCGGGTCACGCCAAGCAACGTCATCGGCGGGGCACACTGGATCGGCCCAAAGCGCATAGCAAGCAGGTCGAAGTTCTTTAACGCCTCATCCACGTCTGTGGTAAAAACTCCAAGCCGGATTATATTGCTCAAGTTCATATCCGCACCAGCCAACACAGCCTCCAGGTTATCAAGCGCCAGGCCGATTTGACCTCGCATATCGCCGGCATGCTGTGGATTGCCCTCGGCATCGACAGCAGTTTGACCTGCACAAATCAACTGACGTGACGTGTCAGTGATCACTTCTGCCTGATTGTAACCAAGGCCCAGGGACCAATTCCAAGGGTTTACAGGTGCGCGTTTCATTGTCAGATTCTCCTTGTTGACATGTATGAGAACCGCTTAGAAATAAATGGTGCCATTTTCTGTCACCAAATAACGCAAATAAGAAAAATGAACATTCGTCTCCGCCATGATGCCATTGTACGCAGCCTTCGCCGCAACGGAACTTCGACGATCAGTACTTTGGCTGAGGCGGTCGGAGCATCAAGGCGGACGGTCCTGCGCGATATCTGTGCGCTGCGTGATCAGGGCTTTGTTATCCACTCCGAAAGCGGCCCCGGCGGCGGCGTACAACTTGACCCTCAATCGGTATTGACCACTACGCGATTAACAGTTGCCGAGGTTTTCGCGCTTCTCATCAGTGTCGCGGCAATGAGAGCGGCTCAGAATTTGCCTTTTTCTGACCTCGCAGATTCCGGTCTTCTCAAGATCGAGAAAGCCCTGCCGCAAGACAAAGTACGCGATCTGCGCCGTTTCCTTGAGTGTTTGCATATTGGTCAACTGTCGCCGCAGCAGGATGTGTCAGACATCGGGCCGATTGATCCCGCACTTCTTCCGGCTTTCGAGAGAGCGTTTCTTCAAAAGGTCCATCTCCGATTTCGATACAGCGACGCACAAGGACGCGAAACGCGCCGCGAGGTGGAACCCCAAGCCATGCTAATCCTGGCACCATTGTGGTATTTGGTGGCTTGGGATTCTGCACGTGATGACTTCCGGCATTTTCGTATGGATCGGATCATCAAACCAGAAACCGTTACAGGCGCAACATTCCGGCGACGGCATGTGCCATTTGAAGATGACGTCTGCCCCTTTAGTAATCTGCCGCGCTAAGCCATTGTAATGGCGCCAATGACCACAATGGGCTGGAGCTTGCATGCATTGCACGCGGATCGATTTCTGGATTTGGTTCACCTTGGTGGTCTTGATCAGGCCGCGACGGGGGAGTGACTGGAGGTTTCCACTGCAGGTCCTCTGACGGCATCCGCGCGGTGTTTTGTTGTTGGAGCCGACTGCCGTTGTTTTGTTGTCTGAGCTTTCAGTGGTTGGGTCCAAATGCAAACAGCCCCGCTGGAGCGGGGCGTAAGATGTGGTATCGTTGTTTTAAGTTGGTTGCGGGAGTAGGATTTGAACCTACGACCTTCAGGTTATGAGCCTGATGAGGTGAGACCGTTAATCAAACAGTCCGGGGGACTGTTTGTAGGTCGAACGGGCTGTTGCGATCTTGAATTTGGTTGCGGGAGCAGGATTTGAACCTGCGACCTTCAGGTTATGAGCCTGACGAGCTACCGGGCTGCTCCATCCCGCGACAGGGTTTGTAACCGGTTATATTTAATATTTATCGTTGTTTGAGGATTTTTCTAGGTTTGGCGGTGCCCTACTCTCCCACACCTTAAGATGCAGTACCATCGGCGCAACAGTGCTTAACTTCCGGGTTCGGGATGGGACCGGGTGTTTCACTTGCGCTATGACCACCAAACCGAGGAAAATCCTCGATTTGAGATACACGCCGTGTTTGCATGGCAAATCACGGCGAGTGGGAGACAGTGTCTTTGCGAAGCAAAGGCGCGTTCCCACATCAACATGTTATTCAAGTCAGTTCGTCTGATACGTATTCGATTTCGTTTCGAATACGGTTGGAATGTATGCTTTGATTGTCGTTCACTTAAGTCTGACATAGTCAGTCTGTCTATTACTGGATCAAATCAAGCCTATCGGGCAATTAGTACCAGTCAACTGAACGTGTTACCACGCTTACATCTCTGGCCTATCGACGAGGTGGTCTACCTCGGCCCTCAGGGATACCTTGTTTTGAGGGGGGCTTCCCGCTTAGATGCCTTCAGCGGTTATCCTGTCCGAACATAGCTACCCAGCACTGCCGTTGGCACGACAACTGGTCCACCAGTGGTTCGTTCACCCCGGTCCTCTCGTACTAGGGGCAACTCCTCTCAAGTATCCTACACCCACGGCAGATAGGGACCGAACTGTCTCACGACGTTCTAAACCCAGCTCACGTACCTCTTTAAACGGCGAACAGCCGTACCCTTGGGACCTGCTCCAGCCCCAGGATGAGATGAGCCGACATCGAGGTGCCAAACACTGCCGTCGATATGGACTCTTGGGCAGTATCAGCCTGTTATCCCCGGCGTACCTTTTATCCGTTGAGCGATGGCCCTTCCACTCGGGACCACCGGATCACTATGACCGACTTTCGTCTCTGCTCGACTTGTCAGTCTCGCAGTCAGGCTGGCTTCTGCCATTGCACTCAACGACCGATTTCCGACCGGTCTGAGCCAACCTTCGCGCGCCTCCGTTACGCTTTAGGAGGCGACCGCCCCAGTCAAACTACCCGCCACACAGGGTCCCGGATCCAGATAATGGACCGCGGTTAGACATCAAGCAGAGCAAGGGTGGTATCTCAAGGGAGGCTCCACCAAAACTAGCGTTTTGGTTTCGAAGCCCACCACCTATCCTGCACATGCTCGGCCTAATGCCAATGTGAAGCTGTAGTAAAGGTGCACGGGGTCTTTCCGTCTAACCGCGGGAAGCCTGCATCTTGACAGGCAATTCAATTTCGCTGAGTCTATGTTGGAGACAGCGGGGAAGTCGTTACGCCATTCGTGCAGGTCGGAACTTACCCGACAAGGAATTTCGCTACCTTAGGACCGTTATAGTTACGGCCGCCGTTTACCTGGGCTTCAATTCAGAGCTCTCACCCTCCTTTTAACCTTCAGGCACCGGGCAGGCGTCAGACCCTATACGTCGTCTTACGACTTCGCAGAGCCCTGTGTTTTAATAAACAGTCGCCACCCCTGGTTTGTGCCCCAGCTCCCACTTGCGTAGAAACCGGGCCTCCTTCTCGCGAACTTACGGAGGTATTTTGCCGAGTTCCTTCAACATAGTTCTCTCAAGCGCCTTGGTATTCTCTACCTATCCACCTGTGTCGGTTTAGGGTACGATCTCATGGAAGGGCTATTTCCAGGGACCTCTCAGCAGCCCATTCAATCCAATAAGGATGAACTACCTTCGAGATCCGTCACCACTTCCTGGCCCAGGAATATTAACCTGGTTCCCATCGACTACGCCTTTCGGCCTCGCCTTAGGGGTCGGCTTACCCTGCTCAGATTAGCTTTAAGCAGGAACCCTTGGATTTTCGGCGAGAGTGTCTCTCACACTCTTTGTCGCTACTCATGTCATCATTCTCACTAGTGATCTCTCCACCAGATGGCTCACGCCCCGGCTTCATCGAAAGATCCGGTCCTCCAAGGTGCCACACGGAACTGGTCCGGGGACACTAAAGAGGATAGGATCTATGTCACACTACGCTCTGCTACCATGCACTATGTGCATCCTCGGCTTCGGCTCATGGCTTGAGCCCCGTTACATCTTCGCCGCAGGACAACTTAATTAGACCAGTGAGCTGTTACGCTATCTTTAAAGGATGGCTGCTTCTAAGCCAACCTCCTGGTTGTTTTGGTCGTCCCACCTGCTTTCCCACTTAGCCATGAATTAGGGGCCTTAGCCGGAGGTCAGGGTTGTTTCCCTCTTCACTACGGACGTTAGCATCCGCAGTGTGTCTGCCGTCTAGTACTCCCGGGTATTCGGAGTTTGGTTAGGGTCAGTAAGGCTGTATGCCCCATTGCCCATCCAGTGCTCTACCCCCGGGGTATTCGGACGACGCTCTACCTAAATAGATTTCGCAGAGAACCAGCTATCTCCGAGTTTGATTGGCCTTTCACCCCTAGGCACAGCTCATCCCGATCTTTTTCAACAGATGTGGGTTCGGTCCTCCAGTGCATGTTACTGCACCTTCAACCTGGCCATGCCTAGATCACTCGGTTTCGGGTCTGATCCCACAAACTCATTCGCCCTATTAAGACTTCGCTTTCGCTGCGCCTACACCTAACGGCTTAAGCTTGCTTGTGAGACCAAGTCGATGACCCATTATACAAAGGTACGCTGTCAGGCCGCAAGGACCCTCCAACTGATTGTAGGCGTTCGGTTTCAGGTACTGTTTCACTCCCCTCGTCGGGGTGCTTTTCACCTTTCCCTCACGGTACTGGTTCACTATCGGTCAGTAAGGAGTACTTAGCCTTCGAAGGTGGTCCTCCGATCTTCAGACAGAATTTCACGTGTTCCGCCCTACTTAATACGTCCATCAAAGCTTAGAATACGGGACTATCACCCGCTATGGTCATGCTTCCCAACATGTTCTTCTCACTCATCTGGCTCGGCTGGTCCCCGTTCGCTCGCCGCTACTAGGGGAGTATCATATTGATTTCCTTTCCTCCGGGTACTTAGATGTTTCAGTTCCCCGGGTTTGCCTTTTAACCCTATGTATTCAGGTTAAAAATACCTGGTTTACCTTATTATTAAGAACACTCCGTGCTCGCCCTTGGCGAGTCTCACCAGCAAGCTGGTTCGTCCCACCGCAGAACGGTCAGAAGAGTATAATAATAACAAAGTATCAGGTGGGTTGCCCCATTCAGAAATTCATGGATCAAAGCTTATTCTCAGCTCCCCATGACTTATCGCAGAGTATCACGTCTTTCATCGCCTCTTACTGCCAAGGCATTCACCAAACGCCCTTTTCGCGCTTGATTTGATCCAGAAATAGAAAGACTGGTTATTTGTCCTACCGCCTTGCGACCGCAGAACCAACCAATCGATCGAAGAACAGAAGCTGGTAAGAAACTGTTCCCACATATCCCTGGGATCAAAAGCATACTTTCCCGCTCGCACCACGTATGATGCGAACAATTTGAACACGTCCCGTATGCAACCACTATCCGTGCGGGAAGCGGCTGAAGACGTGTTCGGGTTAGTTTACTTGACTTGGACAACACCGTCGTTTCAGGCTGGCATACTCATGGACGTCCGAGGAAACAGACGTATTCACAAGCTCGCTTCACTTCCGAAGAAGATCAGCACCAATCTGAGGTCAATCCCTTACTCGGGCGACCAACAGTATTGTTGATTGTATCTCTCTAAACGATGTCAATTCCCGGTACTTCCGAAGGAAGTGTCCGGAATGCGATGTAGCGTATTCTCGAAGAGAATGCGCGTTCGCACCGTCCGATTGGACGGAACAGAAGTTCTAAAACTGCTGTTCGATCTAATCGATACCTAATCCTGTGAGCCGCTCTCGGGACATCTTACTGCGTAAGATACCCTGCCGCTTGCCGCCAAGAGGAGGTGTTGTTCTTCTTCGTTTTGCCGAAGGCAAAGAAGAAGTGGTGGGTCGAGGAGGACTTGAACCTCCGACCTCACGCTTATCAGGCGTGCGCTCTAACCACCTGAGCTACCGACCCAGCGGGTTTTGCATCGCAAAACCGCGTTGCCGACAGGCGATTTGCAAAGCAAATCTGCCGACAGGGCCGACCCGTGGTGGTTATCACAAGGGCCAATGCTTGGTGGAGCCTAGGAGGATCGAACTCCTGACCTCCTGAATGCAAATCAGGCGCTCTCCCAGCTGAGCTAAGGCCCTTGCTGAACCCTGAGATCAGGGCTCGGTTGTCTGAAGAGATATGAGGACGGCCTGGCTCTGCCTAAGATCTTGCGATCCCAGACTGAGACTTGCGTCTCTATGATCATTCACCCATTTCGGGCGCCCCTTCGTGAGAAGAGGAGATCTGCTAAGTGTTTCATGAGATCAGCAAGCTGATCTGGCTAGAAACATCCTTAGAAAGGAGGTGATCCAGCCGCAGGTTCCCCTACGGCTACCTTGTTACGACTTCACCCCAGTCGCTGAACCCACCGTGGTCCGCTGCCTCCTATTGCTAGGTTGGCGCACGGCCTTCGGGTAGACCCAACTCCCATGGTGTGACGGGCGGTGTGTACAAGGCCCGGGAACGTATTCACCGCGTCATGCTGTTACGCGATTACTAGCGATTCCGACTTCATGGGGTCGAGTTGCAGACCCCAATCCGAACTGAGACAGTTTTTGGGATTAACCCATTGTCACTGCCATTGTAGCACGTGTGTAGCCCAACCCGTAAGGGCCATGAGGACTTGACGTCATCCACACCTTCCTCCCGCTTATCACGGGCAGTTTCCTTAGAGTGCCCAGCCGAACTGCTGGCAACTAAGGATGTGGGTTGCGCTCGTTGCCGGACTTAACCGAACATCTCACGACACGAGCTGACGACAGCCATGCAGCACCTGTCACTAGGTCCCGAAGGAAGGCCTGATCTCTCAGGTTGTCCTAGGATGTCAAGGGTTGGTAAGGTTCTGCGCGTTGCTTCGAATTAAACCACATGCTCCACCGCTTGTGCGGGCCCCCGTCAATTCCTTTGAGTTTTAATCTTGCGACCGTACTCCCCAGGCGGAATGCTTAATCCGTTAGGTGTGTCACCGAATAGCATGCTACCCGACGACTGGCATTCATCGTTTACGGTGTGGACTACCAGGGTATCTAATCCTGTTTGCTCCCCACACTTTCGTACCTCAGCGTCAGTATCGAGCCAGTGAGCCGCCTTCGCCACTGGTGTTCCTCCGAATATCTACGAATTTCACCTCTACACTCGGAATTCCACTCACCTCTCTCGAACTCTAGACCAGGAGTTTATGAGGCAGTTCCAGGGTTGAGCCCTGGGATTTCACCCCATACTTTCTGATCCGCCTACGTACGCTTTACGCCCAGTAATTCCGAACAACGCTAGTCCCTCCGTATTACCGCGGCTGCTGGCACGGAGTTAGCCGGGACTTCTTTACTAGATACTGTCATTATCATCTCTAGCGAAAGTGCTTTACGACCCTAAGGCCTTCATCACACACGCGGCATGGCTGGATCAGGCTTGCGCCCATTGTCCAAGATTCCCACTGCTGCCTCCCGTAGGAGTCTGGGCCGTGTCTCAGTCCCAGTGTTGCTGATCATCCTCTAAAACCAGCTAAAGATCGTAGACTTGGTAGGCCATTACCCCACCAACTATCTAATCTTACGCGGGCTGATCCTTCACCGATAAATCTTTCCCCGAAGGGCGTATAAGGTATTACTCTCCGTTTCCAGAGGCTATTCCTTAGTGAAGGGTACATTCCCACGCGTTACTAACCCGTCCGCCGCTCGCTCCCCGCCCGAAGGTTGAGAGTGCGCTCGACTTGCATGTGTTAGGCCTGCCGCCAGCGTTCGTTCTGAGCCAGGATCAAACTCTCAAGTTGAAAGCATCTTGCAATGCTATCCTTGACGTCGAACCTCTGCACATATCGTCCCATTGTTCAAATGGGACAGTTTAACCGTTTGGTTGTGCTCAAGTTTCCAAAGAAACAAAAGCCGTCCAAACAGTGAAGCTGACACTGGTCATCGGTACCGCATTTACATACAATCCCTACCAGCGTTGATATATGCACAGGTTGATCCATCGAATGAACCAAACCGCCCACATATCTCTTCAGATATATAAATTTTCAAAGAGCAAACAGACCAAAGGTCCTAGATCATTAGATCCCAGAGACAAAAATCAAACAGATGCGCCAATCTCTCAGCGCGCCCGCTTTAACCCTCTCCTCCATTCCCCGTCTCTCCGAAGCGTCCCAGTGTCTCTCCACCGCGTCCCCAACAACACCTCAGCGCCGCCGGTAAGGGGGGTTCTAGGGATATCACAACAAACCCGCAACCCATAAATCAACGAAAACTCACCTTTTTCACAAATCAAGCAATTTACACTTGAAAACAAGGCATTAGTTCAGATCATCGCCGAACTTGATGGCGCTACCCCAACCAAAACCACCGCCAAAATTCTGAAACAAACAGAACACCACCAGATCTTGTGGAATGGTACCGGACAGACACTAACAAACCCGGGAATCACAACACCCCAACTCCAGTGACCAACAACCGAAATCGGAGACATAGGATAAGTAGGCACCGTCTAGACGCCCTGGCGACGAACCCGACCAGAGGACGCAGCGCGAACCGTGGGCAGCCGAAGCAGCAACAAACCCATGCGGATAACCGATTAGAACGGTCCATCCCCATGCCTAGCCCCGTGCATATACCCGACCCTGTTATCATCAGGCATTTACCTTTCGCTCGCTTGCCCTAGCTCCTGAATCAAAGGCGAACATAAACATGACGCAATTGGCGCAGACACCAGATCCTCGGAATTTATCGTGTTGCCACGGAGCGAAGGCCACGTGCGCAGGTATGCCGCCGCCACTTCACGCATGGGCAACCAGGTCAGCCCACCGTGCTGCCTGCTTCCAAACGGGGCGGCGGCCGCCCCTATTCCCTGAGGGAAGGTCATGACCCCGCCCGGCGCAAAGAACAATGCCCGCACGCCACCCTCCATGCATATGCTTTGTCACCAGGCCCCGGTCATCCCAGTGCTGACAATTACTGATCTGGCCCATGCCGTGCCGCTGGCCGAGGCATTGGTTGCAGGCGGGCTGCCAGTATTGGAAGTAACACTACGGACCCCGGCAGCACTGCAGGCCATATCGCTCATGGCCCGGGTGCCGGGTGTTACGATAGGTGCAGGCACTGTCTTAAATCCCAACAATGCCAGAGAAGCCCACCGAGCCGGTGCCACGTTCGCAGTGTCTCCCGGTGCAACGCATCCCTTAATTGACTGCTGCGAAGACCTTGGCCTGCCATTGCTGCCCGGCGCTGCCAGTGCCACAGAGATTATGCAGCTTATTGATCGCGGTTTTGACCTGATGAAATTCTTTCCGGCCGCAGCAACGGGCGGTGCAGCCGCCCTGCAATCGTTTGGCGGCCCACTGTCTCAGGTTCATTTCTGCCCAACAGGCGGCATCTCACAAGACAGCGCCAAGGACTATTTGGCCCTGCCAAATGTTGCCTGTGTTGGTGGCAGCTGGGTGGCCCCCACCAAGATGGTACAAGATGAGCGTTGGGGTGAAATCCGTCAACTGGCGCATCTGGCAAGACAGCTCGAAAACGGCCGCCACCGGGCCAACGGGACTGATAGACATAAAAGTGACAGCAAGTGATCCCATTGCAATTGCGCGCAGTCGGTGAGTGCGCCAGTGGGTAAGACATTTACGCTGGAAAAATCCCCGGAAGCCCCGCTCACCCCTGGGGCTTTGCCTCAAGTGGGGGCGCCTGATACTCCTCATCAGATACATGTGCCATCCAAGTGGTCACAAAGCCGCTTTCAGCTTCTTGTATGGAAATAAGATCCAGAATGGAGTCAGGCACGGCACCATGCCAGTGCTCCTGCCCCGGGGGAATCCAAATCGTGTCACCAGCGCGCAAGATCTGCGGCGCAGCATCCCGGGTGCCAATTAGACCAGTCCCTGCGACCACATACAAAACCTGCCCCAACGGATGACTATGCCAAGCGGTCCGGGCGCGTGGCTCAAACTTTTCCCGGACAGATCGGTTTCTAGAGGGCGCAGGCGCTGCGAGGATCGGCTCCAACCATACCTGGCCTGTAAACCAATTGGGGTCGCCTAACTTGGACGGTCGCGAACCGGTCGGAAATAGTTCCATAATTCTCTCAAAACTCTATGGGCTCAAAATATAAACAGCCGACAATCGCCTAAGACTGTCCGTGCGCAGGCCTGCCTGTCAAGTCTGGTATGTCTGCTATTGGTGAGAATTTGCCGATGCCATCATTGGTCATGACAGCACCGCAATCGTCGCATCACCTACAGACTTAGTCCGCAAGCTATTGCCGCCGGATACCTATTGGAAGGCATGTCACCCAGTCTCACCAATGTCTCTGTCGACACAGCAATTTCTCCCGCCTCCTTAGATGGGCCTAACGGCCACATCTCAGAGTTGGGCCCAGCGCCGCGCAAAGCGCGGCGCGCGGCCCAACGGCAGACCGGGCATCTTTGATGCACGTGTCAGCGGGCGGGAGTTGTTAGGAAGGCACCGAAACAGGAGCACCGTCGAAACCGCTACAGATCGACAACAATCACTCCGCCCTTATCAGCAGCCCGTGACTGGCACAGGATCACCTGTGTCTGTTGTTGAGCCTTGGACAAGACAAAATCCCTGTGTTCAACCGCACCTGACACCAGCCCACATTTGCAGACCCCACAAATGCCGTCAGAGCATTTCACATCTATGTGCACGCCTTTCTCGGCCAATACATCCGTCGCGGTCTTGTCGGCTGGGATCAGAATTTCCCGCCCGGAGCGTGCCAATTTCAGAGTGAAGTCATGATTTTCGTACTCCGGCAAGTCCGGCACCGAGAAAAACTCAAGGTGGCGGGCCTCATCGGTAAAGCCCTGCCGTTCCGCCGCCTGCATCACGCCATCCATGAAGCGATCCGGGCCGCAGGAATAGACATGCCAACCATCGCGGTATCCGCTCAGCAGCGCATCCAGGTCCGCCCGTGTGCCCTCGTCCGAGATATGCAAAGAGACATGGTCCGCCCATGGCATGGCTGCAAGATCCTCAAGATAGCCAGCCCCGGATCGCGATGAGATCGAATAATGCACCTCAAAGTCCCGGCCCTGAGCATACAGCTGATGCGCCATGGCAATCATCGGCGTAATGCCAATGCCGCCGCCCATCAGGAAGCTTTTGCTGGCGGTGTCATCCAGAGGGAAGTGATTGATCGGCTTTGAGATGAAAATCCGGCGCCCTTCGGCGAAAATCCGGTGCAGCAGCGCAGATCCCCCCCTGCCCTCATCCTCGCGCAGCACGCCGATCTGGTATTTGCTGCGGTCTGCTGGATCACCCGACATTGAATACTGCCGCAGGAACTCGGGGGCGACCACGATATCCAGATGCGCCCCAGCCGTCCATTCGGGCAGGTCCGAACCATCCAGACTGCGGAACTCATATTTGGTCACATCCGAGCTCATGGTCTCTGCTACTGAAACCACAACCGGCAGAACCGGGCTGTCAGTGTTGCTGTTGTAAATGTGTTCCCAGTCGCCGCTCTCTCCATGCGCCTTGCGCGTCTTATAGTCGTCTGCGGAAATCATCGCCTGATAGGCCTGGATTCCAGCCTCACGATCCATTGGGAAAGGATAAGGCCAGGGGTGCGGTGCCAGATTGGCCGGATAAACAGCCAGCGTCTGGTCCTCGAACTTAAGCTTCAGATCCTTTTGCAAGGCGCGGGCATTCACCGGACGACGTGTTGGGCGATAACCTCCATCCTCTTGCATCTCCAGATCCCACCACCATTTTTTGACCGGGTTCATCTCGCCGTTGCCGACCAGATCATCCAGTTTGGCCAATGCCGGAGCCGTCTGTGGCAGGTTCATCGCCGCCCAGCGGAATGGTTTCTCAGAGAACAAGCCCTCGAGGTTCCAGGGGCATGTCTTCATACAACGGCCGCACATCGCGCCACCCGGTGTGGTGATCCGGTAGGTGGTGCACTTCTGACTGTCGCTCTTCCAGATCTCATAGCCGTTGAACATCTTCTTGGGCCCGGCCGTAATCGCCCCCGCCGGACACTCCCGCGCGCATTTGTTGCAACTTTCGCAAAACCGCTGCAGGCCAAAATCAATCGGCTTGTCATGCGCCATAGGCATGTCCGTGGTCACCACACCAGACTTCAGTCGTGGCCCCAAAAACGGGTTCAGGATCACCTCGCCAATGCGCGAGACCTCGCCCAGCCCGGACAACAGCAACAGCGGCGGTTGCAGCACTTCCCCATCCATCACCGAATGCGCTTTGGCCTTGTAGCCCAGATTACGGATCTGACGCGCGATCACCCCGCCCAGCAGCGAGAACCGCAGATAGGCGCGCATCGACTGGGCCACCGCAATCCAATCATCACCAGAGGTGCCATCGGTGGTTTCAAACCCCTGATCCACAATCATACTGATTGCCTGATCATGTTCCGGTACAATCTCGGCGCCGGTGGCGTCATGGCTGTACCAGGCCCACTCCGGGCAACGACTGATGCCCACGGCGTCAATGCCCAGCCAATAACTGGCTGCCTTAATATTGGCGGCGTTTCGCGCAACATCCGTCGGACGCGGCCCGACAAGGGACTCGCCATCCTGCAACAGCACAAAAGCCCCCAGCATCCGCCGCTGCGCCATAGAGGGCGCTGCTTTGCGCACATAAAACCCGCCTGTCGCTGCCTTTTGGTTGCCTTTTCCCATGTCTCCGAACTGCGCCCGCGCAAACATATCCGCCCGCTTGGGAACCCGCGCCACATGCGCTTCGTCGATATATGTGGTTGGTCCATCAACCCGGGTCAGCGTCTCAAAGGGGTGAGGCCCATCCTTGAAATCGCGGTTACGATAGGGATCGCCATTCAACGCCGAACGTTGCGAGCCCAGACCGATCCACCATTTTGGCCCCTTGATCTGCAGCATCGGCTGCTGATCCATCGGCGCCAAAGGCATGTCCATCGTCAAATCGAAATCGGTGGTTACCACTGCGACGCCAAAGCGACTGCCCAGGTAAGGGTTCACCAAGTGACCATCTTCAACCGTGGCCAGACCTGCCGCCACGGCCAATTGGTTCAGATCCACATCCGACGAGGTGCCAGTATGGGCCTTGGCGTCCCAGCCCAGCAACCGGATATAGTTTGCCAGCACAACGGCGGTTTCACTGGCCCGCAAGCAGGCACGATGGTCCTGTGCATCTGCCAGCCACTCGCACCCTTCCTCATCCGGTTTCGGATCACGTGACAGTTCATAGAGAAACACAATCGCGCGGGCGTGATCACCAATGGTGGTTGGCGGCGCGACCATCGCCTCCTTCAGATCCGCCATAATCAGGTCGATCCCAGCGGCCAGCGTTTTGGTTTGCCGGGTTTTCAGATCTTCAGAGAGGCGGTCGATATCAGGGTTCCGATAGGGCAGATCAAGCCGGGCCGTCGCTGGCACCGGACCGATCCCGACCATCGCCGCATCCGAGAAATAGCCGAACCCTTTGATATGCTCGGCACGTTCACCTGGATCGTCCGGACACTCGGCACGGGCCTTGTTGACCATACCGTCGCGAATTGCATCCATCATCGCCTGGTATTCGCCCATTGCGTTGACGATCGAGGCAGGCAAGCCCGGGCGACGAAAATTCAATGGCTGGAACCGCGGCACCGCGGTCAGATCCGGCATTTCTCCACGAACCAACCGCTCTAACGGGAACGGCCCCAAGTGCACGGGGCGATTTTTATCCGAGAAAAACTGAAAGCTCATTGCGGTTTGTCCTGACAGTCAAATGATAAGTCGGGACCTTGTACTACACAGGGCGGCTCTTGGATAGGAGCCAATATCCAATTTTAGCCAAATCAGCAGAACGCGTTGATATACAAACAAACAATCTTCAGAAATCCAAAAGGTATCCGAGAAATCCCTTAGATTTTCGCCAATAGTCAGCCCTGCCGTCCGGTGAATTGCGCAATATCGATACCGCCCTTCGTCAGGCTGTCGCGGACCGATCCTGCCAGCGCCACAGCGGTTGGAGTGTCCCCATGCAGGCAAATCGTATCAATGGCAGTTGGGATACGCTTGCCGCTTTCAGTTATGATCGCCCCCTCTTGCACCATCTGCAAAATACGCGGACCAGCCACCGCCGGGTCATGGATCACGGCCCCCGGAAGTGAGCGATCAACCAGCGTTGCGTCATCGTTATATGCGCGGTCGGCAAAAATCTCTCCGGCCCAGTTGCAGCCCAGATCCCGTACCACCTCTTCCATTGCTGTCGCCGCCAGCACCATGATGATGATGTCCGGGTCCACCTCCAGCGCCGCCTCATAACAGGCGCGCGCCATATCGGCGTCGACGCTACACATGTTGGACAGCGCCCCGTGCAGTTTCAGGTGCCGGACGTTGCCGCCCAGCGCAGCCGCCATCCCGCGCGAGGCCCCCAGTTGATACCGCACCATGTTTTTCAGACTCTCTTTGGGCAGCTGCATCTTGCGCCGTCCAAACCCCTGCAAATCAGCGAAGCCAGGATGCGACCCAATACCCACGTCACAGTCCATCGCCCGCGCCATGGTCGCCGCCATCACATCCGGATCACCCGCGTGAAAGCCACAGGCGATATTGGCAGACGAGATGATATCCAGCAACGCCGCATCATCCCCCATGGTCCATGGCCCAAAGCTTTCGCCCATATCAGCGTTCAAATCGACCGAATTACTCATGTGTTCTCTCCAATGTCGAACGGATCAGCGCCAGCCGAGACCGCGCCGCTGATCAACTGATAAGATAATAGATCTGCCATATCCGCAGGATCTCGGACCAGAGAGGCGCAGCGTGACGGCAGCGATTTCACATGAGCCTCGTACCGGGCCTGT
Source organism: Parasedimentitalea marina (assembly GCF_004006175.1). GTDB lineage: Bacteria > Pseudomonadota > Alphaproteobacteria > Rhodobacterales > Rhodobacteraceae > Parasedimentitalea > Parasedimentitalea marina. The sequence continues at coordinate 314,867 of NZ_CP033219.1, read as the reverse complement.
ATCTCCAGACCCTCTTGCAGGCTCACCCAGTCAAACCGCAGCGCCGCGCCATTGCCAGCCTGCGCCACCCGGGCCAGATCGCAGGGCAACACGGTGCCAATCCGAGGGTAGCCGCCGGTGGTCTGACACTCGCGCAGCAAAACAAAAGGTTTGCCGTCGCCGGTCATCTGCACGTCACCGGGTGCGATCACCTCGGACAGGATATTCAGCTGCCCCGCAGCCGAGAACCCCGCCCCGTCTGAGACCATTTCGACCCCCATGCGATTGGCGCGGCCTCCCCGCGTGAATGCGGTCGCGCCAAACCGCTCCCGAACGTCGGCCGGGAACAGACTGGTTTGAAAACTTTCGACGATACGCAGCGCCCCGCCCGAGAACCGATCTTCGGCGCCGATCCCCAAACCGGTCTCGTGGCCAGTGTCCGGTCCGGCGGGCAGAACATCCCCTGCTTGGGTCGCTCTGCCAATTCCGCCCATCAAATGCGCCGCGCGCGATCCCAACACGCGATCCGTCTCAATGCCGCCACCCAGATGCAGATAGCCATAGACCCCACGCCGCGCAGCACCGATCACCAGCTTCTGCCCAGCCGCAACCAAATGCGAGGCATTCCAGGCCAGGGCCGCTCCATCCAGGGTCGCCAGCATCGGCGCACCGGTCAGCGCAATGCGCATCGCACCGGTTGCCTCGAAGGTACCGCCAAGACCGCCCATTTCCAGCGCCGCCAGACCCGCATCCTGGCGCAACAGCGCCGCGCCTTCGGCCAGCGCCAGCACATCGGCGGCCCCACCCTGCGAGATACCACGCTCCAGCAAGCCAGGTCGGCCCATGTCCTGCACTGAAACAACCGGCCCAACCTGTAACACCCTGAACCCGCTCATGATGCGATCTCGGTCATGATGGCCCCACCACTGTCTGGATCTCTCTCGCGCAGGCGCAAGAATGCCTCACGCGCGACCGGCTCAAATATCATTTCATCCCCCGCCCTCAGGGCAAAGGGGTCTTCACGCTCAGGCCGAAACAGCCGCATTCCCGTCTGGCCAACATGTCGCCAGCCGGTTGGTGCCGGGGCTGTGAACAGCACAAACTGGCGGATCGCCTGCACCAATGCACCCGACGGCACCATTGGGGTCAGCGCTGTCTGGCGCGGCAAATCCCATTCCTCGCCCAGGGTCCCCAAATAGGGTTGCGAGGCGGCAAAACCGATGGTCAACACCCGCACCCGTGCCGAGCCCAGACTGTCAATCGCCTGTGCTTCGCTCATCCCGGCTGCATCAGCAGCTTCGGCCAGTTGCGGCGCCAGATCGGTGCCATAGACTGTCGGCACCCTCCAGAACCGCCGTCCTTCTGGCAAAGCAGCACTATACCAGTCGCGCGCGGCCAACAGGGTCTGCAGCTGCGCCCGCACCTGATCATGCGACACAGATCCAGGGTCAAACCGGACAAAAACCGAGGCCAGCGAGGTCGAGGTTTCAACCACCCCATCCATCGCCACATCTGCCTGAAACGCCAGGGTCGCGCGGTTCGACGGCTCGCTTAATGCATCTGCAAACGTCACCAACATGCCCTGCAGTCCGACTGTCCGTATCACCGGAAATTCCAACTGACCGCCCTTGCCCATATCCGCTCCCTGTTTCTCAGCGCCAGCGTTGCGGTGCTAGTCCGGCAGTGTCAACACGGGAAAGGCCCTGTGAAACCAATTCAGCGCCGAGTTCATTGCCAACCAAAGTGCGAAATGGAGTCGGTCGGGGCAAAATTACTATATGATTGATCTGCCATTTTTTTCGGCCATCTGGCGCTTTCCCACAGAAATCTACTATCCTTGATAGATCGTCATTAAATGAAAGACCGCAGATGGTACTTCCTAAGCCACCCTTGAAGGGCGCCTGCCTTTGTGGGTCAGTGCAGATAACTGTGACCGCACCTCCACTTCTAACATTGGCGTGCCATTGTCGCGACTGTCAGAAACTTTGCGCAAGCGCGTATTCACTGACGACAATGTTTCCATCCAACAGTTTTTCCTGCACTGGAGACCTAACCAAAGGGGGTCTCGCCTCCAATGGGCGGACACACTATTTCTGCACATCCTGCTTGAACTTCGTCTTTTCCCGGATCGGCGGAGCGAACCAACGGATCAACCTCCGCACATCGGTGCTCGATGACGCCGCATCTTTTGAACCATTCGTCGAACTGATGACGGACGAAAAAATGCCGTGGGCAAGCGTTCCTGCCGTTCACAGTTTTGCGCGCTTTCCAGAAACGCTCGAAGAGCTTCAGGTGCTCATGGACGACTATTCCAAGCAGTAAACTAAGTCGCGTGATGCGAACTGGATACCGACTATCCGAGCGAAAAACTCTCGATCACGTTGGTCCATTGCGACTTGGTCAGCCCGTCTTTGCTGGCCATCATCCAATATGTCTCTTGTGGCTCCAGCAGGTGATCGGACACCCGCACCAGCTTACCTTGATCTAACAGATCCGCGCAAAGCGGCAGCGAGGCCAGCAATACACCGGCGCCTGATACGGCACCTGACAGAGCCGCTGAAAAACTGTCAAACCTGATCTTTGGCACAGGGGTGATCGGGTCACCGGTATGGCGCGCCCAGTCGTGCCAGCCGGGCCGCGGACCAGAGACCGCCAGTCGTGGCAACTCCAGCCACGAGGCCTGCCCCGCCAGTAGCTCCGGCGCCGCAACCGGGCTAAGCTGTTCTGCATATAACGGGGTCTTGTGCTGATTTTTGCCTTCGCCGACACCGTATTGCACACGAATTGTGGCATCCAGAAGATTGTCTTCGGCCTGCAAAACCATCGTCGACAACACGATCTGCGGCTGGTGTTTGCCCTGCCAGTTCCGCAACCGTGGCGACAACCACAGCTCATTCACCGAGGCACTTGCAGAAATCGTGATCTTTTCGCGCTGCAGACCAAAAATCTCTTCATAGCTTTCGTCGAGGCTGCGAAACGCCGCCGTCACATAAGGCAGCCAGACTTCTCCCTCGACGCTCAAGGTGACGCCACGCGGATTCCGAACAAACAAACGTGCCCCGATGCGCTGCTCCAGGTTCGAGATGCGCTGGCTGATCGACGCCTGCGTCACGTTGGTTTCCTTGGCCGCTGCTGTGAAACTGCCGGTTCTGCCAGCCACTTCAAAGGCCCGCACCCAGTCAAGTGGTATGGTGCTTAGCGACAAATTAGACATAAGGAAAACCGCATCTAAGACTCAGATTATATTGATTGTCATTATGTAAGACTCGTGAAAATTTGCAACCAACATAAACCCAGACTTCAAAGGCAGTGTAAAAATGTTAGAATGCATCTTGAACGAAGACGGCGTGTACCTGACGCTTGTTGAAGGCGAGACACGGACACGATTTCACGCCATTTGGCTGCGCGACAATGCCTGGGACGCCGCCACACGCTCGGCTGACAACGGCCAGCGCCTGATCGCCCTGCGCGATATCCCACAAGAGACACGGATCAGCGCGGCAACCCTGACTGGGGCAACCCTTAGCGTCACCTTCGCACCTGAAGATAAAACAGTCGACTATGACGTCAGCTGGCTTTTGCAAAACGCCTATGACCGCACAGACGCCGCACAGCCTGGATGGACCAAATCCAGTGTCGAGACCTGGGACGCTGAACTGATGTCACGCATTCCCGTCGCCAGTTTCGCCTCTGTCAGTACAGATCCTGCAGCGTTGAAAACCTGGCTTGGCCAGATCGCGCGCTTTGGCTTTGGTAAGCTTGCGGATGGCCCGATCGAAGATCTGGCTCTGATGAAGGTTGTCGACCTGTTCGGCTATGTGCGCGAAACCAACTACGGCCGTCACTTCGAGGTCCGTACCGAAGTAAACCCAACAAATCTCGCCTATACCGGCCTTGGGCTGCAGGCCCATACGGACAACCCTTACCGGGATCCAGTGCCTACCATTCAGGTTCTTTACTGCCTCGAAAGCTCGGCTGCAGGTGGCGAGAACATGGTTGTCGATGGTTTTCGTGTTGCCGAGCAGCTGCGGTCTGAAAACGAAGATTGGTTCAACGTTCTTGCCCGCCACTGCGCGCACTTTGAATATGCCGGCTCGGACGGCGTCATGTTGCGCTCGCGTCGGCCGATGATTGAACTGGCCCCAGACGGCGAGCTGATCGGCGTCCGCTTTAACAACCGCTCGACCGCCGCCATTACCGACGTCCCCTTTGATGAAATGGCCACCTACTACGCCGCCTACCGCCGTATGGGTGAAATCATTGATGATCCGGCAATGGAGGTCTCGTTCCGCCTTGAACCCGGCGAAAGCTTCCTAGTGGACAACCGCCGCGTCCTGCACGCCCGCAAAGGCTATGCGGGAACTGGAACACGTTGGTTCCAGGGTTGCTACGCCGACATGGACTCGCTGAACTCCAAGCTGGCGGTCCTCGAGGCCGCAGAAGACGCCGCCCAACTGGAGGCCGCCGAATGAGCAAACCAGATTTTACCAAACTCAACAGCAGCAACATCGTCGCGTTTCTCGAAGATATCTTCGAGCGCCGCGGCGGTGAAGAGTATCTGGGCGAACCGGTAACCATGGCACAGCACATGCTGCAAGGCGCGACCATCGCCGAGCAGAACGATCAGCCTGAGATCATCATCGTCTCTGCCCTGCTGCATGATGTGGGTCATTTCACCAGTGAATTTGGCATGTTCAGCATGGATGACACCCAGGACAAGTTCCACGAGGACGCCGGCGCCGAGGTCCTGCAGGACTATTTCCCGACCCTCGTCACTGATTGTGTTCGCTATCACGTGGCGGCAAAACGCTATCTCTGCGCAACCAAGCCGAGCTATTTCGACAGGCTCTCCGAGGCCTCGATCCATTCACTGAACCTTCAGGGTGGGCCGATGAACGAAGACGAAGTTCAGGTGTTCGAACAGAACCCGAATTTAACAGAGATCATCGCCGTGCGCTACCTGGACGAAGCGGGCAAGCACGCGGATATGGAAACCCCGCCCTTTGCGCATTTCGCTCCAATGGTACAGCGCATTGTCGATCAACACTGCGGTGCGACCACATGAGCGAACCGCAGTATATTTTTGAGGCCAGCAGCAAGCCCTCGCTGCCACTGCACGAGGTGCCATTGATCCGCGCGACGGAACAAAGCATCGAGGGCTATGGCTGTTTTGTGGATGACCCCGATACATTTGATATCGAGATCAAACAGTGGCCCGCACAGGGCTGGCGCCCCATTGATCAAGGCACCGGCGACGAAGGCGGCTGGGTCGAAGGCATCTTTCGCTGCGACTGGAAAGGCGATGTCCTGTACGGCGAGAACGAGGCCGTCAACGGCGAATACGTACTTGGCTGGTCCACCGACCCACAGATGGCCAAAACCGAAGCCAGCCAAACGCCCCGCAACCACGTGCTTCTGTGGCATATGAACTACCACCCGGACGGTGGCCAGTTTTTCTATCCGCTTGAGAACAAGCCCTTTATCGTGCCGCTGGCACTGCCCGGGGACAACCTGTCCCCGGATAAGGTGGTGGCCTTTTGGTGCGATGGCAGCCGGGGTCTATATATTCACCCCAGCGTCTGGCACGAAGGCGTTTTCCCGGTGACCGACACCCAGCGCTTTCAGGATCGCCAGGGTCGCGTTCACGCCCGTGTCAGTGCAGACATCGGCACGGAATTTGGCGTCTATCTCGCCTGCCCCCTCACTACTGACAAAATCAAGAGCCTCTGACGATGACAAAAACCTGCCTGATTATCGTAGATGGATTGCGCTACGACACGGCCGTAGCAGAATGTGGCTACCTGGCTGCCTCGGTTGAGGCGGGCCTTGCCAGGTTGTGGAAAATGCAGGCCTGCCTGCCAACCATCTCGGCGCCGCTATATGAAACCATCCATACCGGACTGGCGCCGGTGGATCATGGCATTTTGAGCAATGAAGCCATCCGGCCATCGCAACGCCCCAACGTGTTCTCACAGCTCAAAGTCGCCGGCCGCAACACCGGCATCGTCGCGCATAGCTACTACCATACGCTCTATGGTGGCTCGGCATTTGATCCGTTTGAGCACACGGAAATCAACGATCCAGACCAACCGGTGCCTTTTGCGCGGTACTACTCGATGGAGGGCTACTCGCCCGAGAATTCCTGCATGCCATCGGATGTTGATCTCTGTGCGCAGACCTGGCGGATAGCCGATGATCACGCGCCGGATTATCTGCTGCTGCACATGTCCGCCTGCGATACGCTGGGCCATTGGTTCACCGCAGATTCATCCGAGTACCGGATTCAGGCGTGGAAAAGCGACAATGCCCTGTCCCGTCTGATCCCGCGCCTGCGTGAGGCCGGATATGATGTGCTGGTAACGGCTGATCACGGGATGAATGCAGACGGCCACCACGCAGGAAACCAACCCTGCCTGCGTGAAGTCCCCTTCTTTGCCTTCTCCGAAACGATCACTGCCGAGGCCAGCTCTGTTCTGGACCAACGAGCAATTGCACCGACAATCCTAAGCCTGATTGGCACAGATGCCCCAGACACCATGACCGTGTCGCCTCTGATCTAGCAAAACGTCGGCGCAGGGGCGGAAACACCCCGGCGCCCTCGCTAACCGCCAATGGGCTGGCAAAGTTAGCGGTGTTAAGGTCGCCTGAGTTGCGGTAACAGGCTGCCAACAGCGGGCCAATCCTGGGCCCGTGACTTTCGAAAGCCCAGATACCCTATGTCCGATCCGCGCCTGAAAATCGTATTGGTGACGCCTGAAATTCCCTACAACACCGGTGCAATCGGGCGGACCTGCGTGGCGCTGAACCTAGAGCTGATCCTGATCAAGCCCTACGGCTTCTCCCTCGATGAAAAAGCAGTGCGCCGGGCCGGAACGGACTACTGGAAGCATGTTAACCTCACCGAATATGACAGCTGGCAAAGCTTTTTGGACGAGCAAAAGCCCCGACGCGAAAGCCTGTATTTCTTTGAAGAACACGGCGCCCAAAGCCTCTATGCACCCGACTATAACCCCGATGGGTATTTGGTATTCGGCTGCGAATCCAAGGGCCTGTCATCCGAGGTCTTAGGCGGCATGGAGGATCGCGTCTTTCATTTGCCGATGCTTGATACACGTGTCCGCTCGCTCAACCTGGCAAATGTGGCCACGGCCGTTGTCTATCAGGCAATGCGCAGTCAGCTGGGCGGTTGACACCGGTCAAGACCGCCACCCAACCTGTTCTTCGTCCATTTCATAGTGCAAGCCACATCAACACCTCGCAATGCGTCCACTGACCAGGATCAGGGAGCGTGCAAAACCGTATTCAGATGCACCAAACCGGTCTGCCTGTCAGGTCAAAAGATGTGAAATGGTGCACCCGAGAGGATTCGAACCTCTGACCCCCTGATTCGTAGTCAGGTACTCTATCCAGCTGAGCTACGGGTGCACTGTTGGCGGGGTTTAGTGTCCCCTGCCAACAGGCGCAACCCCCTAAGCTGGCAAAAATGTCCGAACCCTCAAAAAAAGAGGGGTTAAAGGCCTGCCGACAGAAATTCGCCCGCCGAGGAAATTTTGGACAGAGTGTTTAACTGATAAAATTCAATATTTTACACATATACCTCAGCCAGACTGGCCGACACAGACGTTTCCTCTTCAGCGCCAGTATCACCCCGGTCCCTGCACAATTGGGGTATCTCGCTTATCCTGGAAGTTAGCTGTGACCAAGGTCCTCGTCGATGTAGGTTTGGATGATATCCCGAAAGCTGGTTTCCGCCTGAAAGCCCAGTGCCCGTGCGCGGGTGGCGTCAAAATCCTGCGGCCAGCCGCCTACGATTTTGGCGACCTCAGGATCCTCATCATGGCTGATCAATGCAACCGTGCCGGCCCCCGCAATGTCACTCAACGCCTGGATTTGCTCGGCTACGGTGCACGATACCCCGGGCATGTTCAGGCTTAACCGCCCGTCTAACTGCCCTGTGTCCAGCCCCGCCGCATGGTTCAGAAAACCCGCCGCTGATTTGGGCGAGGCATGGTAGTGCCGCACCGTGTCTGACACTGGCAAGATCACCTTTCTGCCATTCAACGGCTCACGGATGATGCTCGAGAAAAAGGACGACGCCGCCTTGTTCGCCTTACCGGGCCGCACACAGATCGTGGGCAGCCGGACAGAGATCCCATCGACAAAGCCTTTGCGGCTAAAGTCGCTTAGCATCATCTCGCTGATCGCCTTTTGCGCACCGTATGACGTCAGCGGTGCGGTCAGGAATTCATCGCCAATCTGATCCGGGAACGGTGCCCCAAACACCGCAATCGAAGACGCAAAAACAACCCGCGGCCGGTAGGTGCCACCACTGGCTTCATGTTGTTCTCGCAGCGCCTCTAGCAGCGACCAGCCGGCAAACATGTTTACCTGCCAGCCGGTATCAAAATCCTGCTCGGCCTCGCCGGACACAATGGCGGCCAGGTGGAACACGATATCGGGGCGGGTCGATGCCAGACCAACGGCAGCTCCGTTTTCGGTTAGGTTGCCAACAATCCGGCGGCTGGCATCTGCCCCGTTCTGCGGAAAGCCGACATCATACAACGTGACTTCAGCGGGTTCCCCCTGCCAGCCTTGATCGGCAAGAAGACGCGCCAGTTTCTGGCCGATCATGCCACCGCCACCTATGATCAGAATATTGGTCATTTGCCGGCGTCCTTCATGTTGTTATGTTTGCGAAGCTCCAGATACAGACCTGAATGATCGCGATCCCCGCCCTCCATTTCATCACAGAAACGGGCAAACCGTCTGCGAACATCCTTGGACATCGGCAGGTCCAGCTTCAACGATGCCGCCTCTTCCAGCAGGTTGTCCAGGTCCTTGACCTGCGTACGAGAGGCCCCGCCCGGATCAAAATTGCGCTCTGTCATCCGTTCGCCGTGTTGCTGCAAAATGGTGCTATCTGCAAACCCGCCCTTTAACGCCAGACGCACCGCCGCCGGATCTGCACCGCCTTCTTCCAACAACAGCATCGCCTCGGCGACCGCACCGATGGTCACCCCAACGATGGCTTGGTTGGCCAGCTTTGCCAGTTGTCCGCTACCTGAGGGGCCAACAAGAACGGGTCGCCCCATGGCCTGCAAGACCGGCACGGCAGGCTCAAAGACCGCGACCTCGCCGCCAACCATGATCGCCAGACTGCCCGTCTCTGCGCCCCGGGTTCCCCCCGAAATTGGCGCGTCCAGATGGGCCACCCCAAGCTCTTGCAGGTGATCCCGCTGCCACCGGGCCTCGGTTGGTTTGACCGAACTCATCTCAATCCAGGTCGCCCCGGATTTCAATGCCGCCGCGACAGCGGCGCTGCCCATGATCGATTCCGTCGCGGTGCCATTGCTAAGTGTCGTGATGACAAAATCCGCGCCAGTTACCGCTGCTTCGGGCGAACTGCAGACACGCGCTCCGTATCCCGCCAGCGGCACAGCCTTGGCGATGCTGCGGTTCCAAACCTGCACTGCAAACCCTGCAGCCAGCAGGTTGCGCGCCATCGGCGCCCCCATCAGGCCAGTGCCCAGAAACGCAATCGTCGCCTGTGTCATAGTCTCTCCGATCAAATTGCGCCCCCTGGCCCATCCTAAAGACCCGGCTTTTGCCCCGTAATGAGCCTGACCGTTCCCTTGGATTGTTGCCGTAGTCAACAGTCGCTTGCAGGTTTAGCCAAAAAGGTTTCTCTTCACCTTGCCGGACGTATATCTCCGCGCATTACGATGCACCTTAGAACACTAGCATTTTAGTTCCCTTTGAAATATGCATATCAAAAATGGATTGTCACGGCCCGTGTAATGGATTTTCCTGCGGATGATAACGCAAGTACCGTCGGACAGTTTCAGGTCATCTGCGGCCATTGGCCCAGCTAACGTAACGATTAAACCCAAAGGACTGCCACATGTCAGGCACAAAACCCCAACTGCGGTCACAAAAATGGTTCAACAACCCCGACGACCCAGAGATGACGGCGCTATATCTTGAACGCTATCTGAACTACGGCCTGACCCGCGAAGAGCTGCAGTCTGGTAAGCCGATTATTGGAATTGCCCAGACGGGCTCGGATCTTAGCCCCTGCAACCGTCACCATATCGAGCTGACCAAACGGGTGCGCGACGGCATCATTGCCAATGGCGGCACCCCGATTGAAATCCCGGTGCATCCGATCCAGGAAACCGGCAAGCGCCCTACCGCAATGCTGGACCGAAACCTGGCCTATCTCAGTCTGGTGGAAACCCTGTTTGGCTACCCGATTGACGGTGTTGTGCTGAACATCGGTTGCGACAAAACCACCCCGGCGCTGTTGATGGCAGCCGCCACCGTCAACATTCCGGCAATTGCCCTGTCGGTCGGCCCCATGTTGAATGGCTGGTTCCGCGGTGAGCGCACCGGATCGGGCACCATCGTCTGGAAGGCCCGCGAATTGCTGGCCGCTGGTGACATTGACGACGATGGATTCCTCGAACTGGTGTCCTCGTCAGCCACATCCGTTGGGTTCTGCAACACCATGGGCACCGCCAGCACGATGAATTCGCTGGCCGAGGCCCTGGGCATGCAGCTGCCCGGCTCTGCCGCGATCCCGGCCGCCTATCGCCATCGTGGCCAGATCAGCTATCACACCGGGCAGCGCATTGTTGACATGGTGCACGAGGATCTGAAACCCACCGACATCATGACCCGCGACGCGTTTGAGAATGCAATCGTTGTGAACTCGGCCATTGGCGGCTCGACAAACGCGCCGATTCACTTGAACGCCATCGCCAAACACCTGAACATCGAACTGTCCAACGACGACTGGCAAAACCTTGGCCACAAGGTGCCATTGCTGGTCAACCTACAGCCTGCCGGTGAATACCTGGGCGAGGACTTCTTTCGCGCTGGCGGTGTCCCTGCTGTGATTGGCGAGCTGATGGATGCCGGTATGCTGCCACACCCAAATGCGGTGACGGCCAACGGCAGCTCCATCGGGGACAATTGCAATGACAAACGCTCCATCACCCCCGAGGTGATCAAAGCCGTGGCCACGCCACTGGGGTCCGAGGCGGGGTTCATCAATCTCAGCGGCAACCTGTTCGACAGCGCGATTATGAAAACCAGCGTGATCTCGAAAGAGTTCCGCGACCGCTACTTGTCGACGTCCGACGACCTAAACGCCTTTGAGGGCCGCGCCGTGGTCTTCGACGGCCCCGAGCATTTTCATGCGACCATTGATGACGAAGCCCTGAACATTGATGAACATTGCGTTTTGATCATGCGCGGCGCCGGTCCCATCGGCTATCCTGGTGGTGCCGAGGTGGTGAACATGCGCCCGCCAGCCTATTTGCTGAAAAAGGGCATCCATGCGTTGCCCTGCCTTGGTGATGGCCGTCAATCCGGCACATCCGGCTCGCCCTCTATCCTGAATGCATCCCCCGAAGCGGCCGATGGGGGTGGCCTGGGTCTGGTGCAAAACGGCGACCGTATTCGCATCGACCTGAACGCCTGCACGGCCAACATGCTGGTCGACGACACCGAAATCGAAAACCGCCGCGCCGCCCTGCCTGCAAATGCCTATGCTCCGCCCAGCCAAACACCCTGGCAAGAGCTGTTCCGTGAGAAGGTCCGTCCCTTCTCGGAAGGTATGATTTTGGATGGCGCAGATGAATTCCAGGATATCGCCCATGGCACCTTGCCGCGCGACAACCACTAGTTAGGATATTATGTCATGAAATTAGTACGTTACGGAGATACTGGCACCGAAAAACCAGGCTTGATGGATGCCGATGGCACCCTGCGTGACCTGTCTGCACATGTCGCGGACATCGCAGGCGACACCCTGTCGGATGCCGGACTTGACGCCCTTCGCGCCCTCGACCCGGCCAGCCTGCCAGTTGTCCAGGGCAACCCGCGCATCGGCCCTTGCGTTGGCAACATCGGCAAGTTCCTGTGCATCGGTCTGAACTACTCAGACCACGCCGCCGAAACCGGCCTTGCCATCCCCAAGCACCCAATCCTGTTTTTCAAAGCAAACTCGGCAGTGGTTGGCCCCAATGACCCGGTCGTGAAGCCACGTGGATCAACCCAAACCGACTGGGAGGTCGAGCTGGGTGTGGTAATCGGCACTGCGGCTAAATACGTCTCAGAAGAGGACGCACTGGACCATGTCGCCGGTTATTGCATCGTCAACGACGTCAGCGAGCGCCACTTCCAGACCCAGTTGACCGGCCAGTGGACCAAGGGCAAATCCTGCGACACCTTTGGCCCCACCGGCCCTTGGCTGGTAACGCGGGACGAGGTTGGTGACCCCCAATCGCTGAACATGGCGCTGGATGTGAACGGTAAGCGCATGCAGACCGGCAAAACCAACACCATGATCTTCACTGTCGCGCAGATCATCTCGCACTTGTCGCAGCTGATGACCCTGCATCCAGGTGACGTAATCTCCACCGGCACCCCTCCGGGCGTTGGCATGGGCAAGAAGCCGCATCCGGTCTACCTGAACACGGGTGACAAAATGGAACTGTGGATCGACGGGCTGGGCCAACAAACCCAGATCGTGTTCGAAGACGAATAACATGCCGCCCCATGCGCCTTGTCCGGCTCATGGGGGTCTGGTCCCATGTCACGCCTCTGACCACCGGTCCAGTCAGCTGTCCAAAGTATCCTCGGCCATATTACACAGCGAAATCAGTGCATTGAAACCTGTGTCCAGGCGAATAGCCACATCGCCGAGAATATCGATTGAGACCCCCCATAGGCGCATGCTATCTGCGGAAACGCTATAAGGATATTGCCTTGATGCGACTGACACTACGGCCAACATTTTGAATTTATTCAGTAAAGGTGACATGATGCAAAACGAAGAGGACAACACGCACCAATTGCTTCCGCTGGACCGATTTAGCGGCTCTCTATCGACACGCGTGCATCTTGTTCTGAAGGACGCAATTCTGTCACTGGTCTACAAACCCGGTGAAATCCTGCGCAAAAACGAGATCTGCGCGACACTTGGGGTCTCCCGCTCTCCGGTCTCCGAAGCTGTCACAAAGCTGGCCACCGAAGGTCTGGTCGATGTGGTCCCGCAGGCCGGGACATTTGTGTCGCGATTTTCAATGGTCGATATCCGCGAAGGTGCTTTTTTGCGCGAAGCCCTGGAAGTGGCAGCAGCAGAACGCGTCGCCCTGACCATAACCGAGCCGCAAATCGTCCTGTTGCGCCGCAATCTGCGCATGCAAGAGGCGCTGGTGGCCGATGGTGACATCGAAGGCTTTTTGCAGATAGACGCCGACATGCACAACCTGATCATGTCCTTTACCGGGTTCAAGCGGCTGACGATGCTGGCTGACAGCACCTGGACACAAGTCAGCCGGGCCAGACATCTGCATATGCCAACACCCGGTCGCATGCAGGCCTCGATCAAGGAACACGCCGCCATAGTCGCCGCTATCATTGCAGGTGATCCAGTGACCGCCAAAGAGGCGACACGCAACCATGTGCGCAGTCTGATCGAATATATAGAACCTCTCGAGGTCGAGCGCCCCGAATTATTCAAATCCCGTTAGCTTAAACCCGCATGGTTTACTGCGCCGCCGACCCTAAAGCAGTCACAGCAGCAGATCGCCCCAACAGGAGACGCAACATGGATCAGTTCACCGGCGGGTGCCTATGCGGGAATGTCCGGATTGTCGCTAAGGGGCGTCCCTATCGGGTTGGCATTTGCCACTGCCTGGACTGCCGCAAGCATCACGGGGCCCTGTTTTATGCCTCGGCGGTATTTCCCCAGGACGCGGTGACCATTGAGGGTGAGCTGCGCGATTACGCCGGACGGTACTTCTGCCCCCACTGCGGCTCCTCCGTTTTCGCCCAAAGCGACGACGAGATCGAAGTGCACCTCGGCGCTCTGGATGCCCCCGACCAGTTGATCCCCACCTACGAAAGCTGGACGCTACGTCGCGAATCCTGGCTGCCGGAGTTCCCACACATGTTCGGGTACGACCGTGATCGTGGCCCTAAGGGCCGGTCTGAGGACTAAATTTGTCAACCGATGGTAACCGCATCACCCGATCACGGACTGCCACTCGATCAAAATGTGGGGACTGGCAGGAACGAGATCAGCCACTTCACCCAGCAGGAGCAGGGCCAAGCGTCATCATAATTGTGAAATGGTGCACCCGAGAGGATTCGAACCTCTGACCCCCTGATTCGTAGTCAGGTACTCTATCCAGCTGAGCTACGGGTGCACTATGGCCGGATTTAGTCTGACCGGCCCAAATGAGCAACCCCAAAAACGAATTTAAATTGTGCCATCGCCCTTGGGCAGGCAAACGTCAAAAACTGTGCCCTCAGCCCCGGTCTGGCGCAGGGTGACAGATCCGCCGTGACCGCGCGCCAGTTCGGCGGCAATAGCCAGCCCCAGCCCCGAACCACCCTTGCGGGCACCGCCTTGAAATGGCGTGAAAAGGTTCTCTTGCGCCCGCTTGGGCAATCCCGGCCCGGTATCGCTGATCGACAGCCACCAGGCCTCGGTGTCCTCGCGCGCCGAAATCGTCACCGTGCCGTTGCTTTTGGTGGCGGCAATCGCCTGACCGGCATTGCGCACCAAATTCATCACAATGCGGTACAACTGCTCGGGGTCGGCGCGCAGCATCAGGTCTGGCGGCACCTCACTGACGATTTCGACCTGACCACTGCCAGAGGCCATCTGTTCGGCCTCGATCAGGTCTTCGATCACGTCGCATAACTTTATCATGGTCAGTGTTGGCGCGGGCTCTTCGGCGCGACCAAAGGCCAATGTGCCTTCGCACAGCGACACCGCGCGTGTCATCGAGTTCACCAGCTTAGGCGCCAGACGCCGCACCAGAGGGTCCTCGCTCATTTCAATCCGGTCAGTGAACAGCTGCGCCGAGGTCAGGATATTGCGCAGGTCATGGCTGACTTTGGCCACTGCCTCGCCCAGTTGGGCCAGCCGTTGTTTTTGCTTCAACGCATGTGTCAGCTCGGTCTGCAGCTGCAACAGCGCCTCTTCGGCCTCGCGCAGCTCGGTCACACCGGCCGATGGCTGGATAATGCCACGGGCGTCTTCCGGCGCAGTGGCATAGCGCTTCATATAGCCCACCACACCTTTGATCGGCTTGACCAGGAAAATGCGCACCGCAACAAACAGCAATACCGCCGTAAACACCGAGATCACTGCCGACAGCAACAGAATGCGCACCCCGTAGTCGATCATCGCCATACGCAGCGGCGCGGTCTCCATGGTCACTTCGATCAGCAATCCGGCCTCACGCACCGGGGCGCCAATCACCCGGATGATCTGATTCTCCGGCGTCACCAAGCGTCGCATCGCATCCGAGACCAGCACCAGCGGGCTGGCCATGCGCAGGTCATAGGTGCTTCTGATCGGCTGTGGAATGGGCGATGACAACATCAGCTGGCGCACCGCATCGCGCCGCAGCACCACGTTGAACACGCCCGCATTTTCCAGCAGTTCAGCCTCCAGCTCGGTCTCCAGCATGTCATCTGCAAGCAGCACCAGCGAGGCGATCTGGGCGCGTTCCAGCCTTGTCAGCAGGTAATCCTCGCGGAAACGCGCAATCGACGGCACGAAGATCAGAACTTCGGCCAGCATCACGAACACCGTGGTCAGGACTAGAAATCGGCCTGAAAGCGAGTTTAGCATTCCGCCCTTTCCGGCTCAGGGAATCCAGCGCTGCACACTTCGAACCGCGCGTTTAACGAACTGACTATCAAAAAGTCGAGGCGAGAAATAGGCCCCAGCCACACGTTTGTTGATTTCGCCAATCGTAGGATAGGGCGACACCATCGCGGCAATCTGGCTCATTTTCAGATCATTAGCCAGCGCCAAAGACCAGGTACTGATCAGCTCTCCCGCCTGATGCCCAACAATCGAGGCCCCAACAGGCCGGCCTTTGACCACCATGACCTTGATGAAACCCTTTGTCTTGCACTCGGCCAGGGCTCGGTCGTTGTGATGATAATCAAAGCGCACCACTTCCAGCTTAACGCCATGAACGTCGCGCGCCTGTCGTTCGGTCAGCCCCACCTGCGCCAGTTCCGGGTCCGTGTAGGTAGCCCATGGGATCTGACGGGTCTTGGCCTTGGACGGCAGGCCAAACAGAGCGGATCGGATGATCACCCCGGCCTGATACCCGGCCACATGGGTAAATTGCATCCCGCCGGCCACATCTCCGATGGCATATATCTTTTTGTTGCTGCTGCGCAGCTGGTCGTCGACCACAATGCCGCTCTGGCCGGTCTCGACGCCTGCGACCTCAAGGTTCAGCCGCTCAGTCGCCGGTTTGCGACCCACCGCCATCAACAGATGCGAGCCCTTGAAGACACTGCCGTCTTTTGTCACCACCTCAACCGCGCCAGCCGTCCCACCGACCCGACTGACCATCGCACCTTCGACAATATCGACGCCCTCATCGCGCAAACTATCCAGCACCACCTGCGCCAGTTCCGGATCGTCCTTACCCAGCGCCCGCTGACCTTCGATCACCGTCACCTTGCAACCCAACCGCACATGCGCCTGCGCCATTTCCATGCCAATGGGACCACCGCCGATAATCAGCAGGTGGTAGGGCTTCTGGCGCTGCGCAAACAGGGTTTCATTGGTCAGATAGGGCAGGCTCGCCAGCCCTGGAATAGGCGGCACCAGCGGCGCAGAGCCGGTGGCAATGACGACCCGGCGCGCGGTGATGGTGGTGTCTCCGGCCTGCACTTGCTTGGGTGAGATAAAGGTGCCGAACTCACGGATCACCCGCACACCGAAGCCCTCGAATCGTTCCTGGCTGTCCATGGGTTCAATGCTGGCAATGGTCTCCGCCACATGCGCCATCACCGCTGCGTAATCGACCTGCGGCACCTGATCAGCCACACCAAAACCCGATGCCTGCGCCTGAGTATACGCCACCTTGGCGCTGGCAATCAGCGCTTTTGACGGCACACAGCCATAGTTCAGGCAGTCACCACCCATCTTGTGACCTTCCAGCAGCACCACATCAGCGCCCATCTGGCTGGCCCCGGCCGCAACCGACAACCCACCTGACCCGGCCCCAATGACCAATACATCACATTTCAGCTGTTGCATGCTCAGATCTCTTTCTTGCCACGCAGGGAGTTGATCACAATTGGCAGTGCTGCCAGCGCGCTTAGCGCCAATATAGGTCCGATGATATGCGGTTCCCAGAGCAGGCTCAGATCCGGGTCACCACCGCGATCAAACACCGCACCCAGGCCGACGCCGATCCAGGTAAAGACGATGGCGCCCGGAATAATGCCCAGGGCAGTGGTCCACAGGAAAGTGCCAAACCTGACCCCCACCAGCGCCGGCAGCAGGTTGGCCACGAAAAACGGCACCGCAGGCACCAGCCGGATCAGCAACAGCACCGAGATCTCGTTTTCACGCAACCCGGTTTTGAAGGCCTGCATCCGCCCTGTCGAAGTCTCCAGCTTGGCCGTCAACATCTCGCCCAGCCCCCAGCGGGCCGCCAGAAAGATAACCGCCGCGCCACTGGTTGCCGCGGTGATGTTGAACACCGTGCCCGCGACAAGTCCGAACAGAAACCCACCCGTGACCGAGGCCACCGCAGCCCCGGGCAGCGAGAATGCCACAATGACGATATAGGTTACGATAAACAGGGCAACCAATCCCCAGAAGTTCTGATCCCGGTAGGCCAGCAACGATTCGCGATTGTCACGCAACGTGTCGAAACTCAGGTAATCGCGCAGGGTGAAGGCGCCAATCACCGCAACGCAAAGCACCACCAACAATGGCAGATGGCGGAATATGTGGCGTTTTGGGTCGTCACTTGTCTGTGTCATAGGCATTTGGTCTCCAGTTCACCCCTTGCTACGCAGAAAATAGGGGCGAGGCGAGTAAAGCGGCACGTCAATCACGCCGCAGTGATCCCAACCGAAAGATTTGTGAAAATAGTTTCAATACCAAGGTCGCGCCTGACCTTGGGGAGGTGCACAGCGCCTTCTCCGTTTGCCTGAGGCAAACCTTTGGTTTGACGGCAAGGCCGGGCGCGTCCCGGCGATGCCGGGCCAATGCATACTGTTGAGCAACATCACCAAACGGTCCCCTCAGCCCCCTCCGGTCAGGGATTCAGGCAAAAACTTCGCATTCAGGCCGAAAACCCGCACCACAGGGTTTGACTCGCCGCCCAATCCCTTCTAATGACCGAGCTCGAGATAGACACCTCGGGGGCTTTTGTATGCCTTCGACACAATTGAATGGAGACCGGAGCGATGAAACGCACCTTTCAGCCTTCGAACCTGGTTCGTAAACGTCGCCACGGTTTTCGTGCGCGCATGGCCACCAAGGCAGGCCGCAAGATCCTGAATGCACGTCGTGCACATGGTCGCAAAGAACTGAGCGCATAAACGCGCACTCAGTTTTCTGACGGATTTTAAACCGCCGGAGGCCCCCTTGGGTTGGCATTGCCGCCCCTGGGAAACACCTCCGGCGGTTTCCGTTTGTCTATAGCGTCTCTCAGTTGCCACAGGTCAATATGCAGGTTCTCTCCAAACGCAGTGAATTCCTCGCCGCCGCCCGCGCCCGCAGGCAGGGTAGCAAGGGCATGATGGTGCAGGGCCGCAATCGCCACGACGCGGAGGACATCCGCGTTGGCTTTACCTGCTCCAAGAAAGTCGGCAATGCTGTCGCCCGCAACCGGGCCAAACGCCGCCTGCGCGAGGTCGCGCGGATTGTGCTGGCCAGTCACGGCAAGCCCGGCTGGGACTACGTATTGATAGGCCGCGCCACGCAAACCGCCGCGCGGCCCTTTGATCAGCTTCAGACCGACCTGATCCAGGCACTCAAAAAGATCCATGGGAAATAATTTTTGGGGTCACAGCGTTGCGACCTTTTCCAACCCCAGTACAGCGCCTATCTATTCGTTATGAACCCGCTGGCCCATATCATCGCCCTGCCCGTGCGCGCCTACCGGCTGATCTTTAGCCCCTGGGTTGGCTTTAACTGTCGCTATCAGCCAACCTGCTCGGCCTATGCCCTTGAAGCGCTTAAGAAACACGGCGCGCTAAAGGGCAGCCTGCTGGCCGCCAGACGCATTGGCCGCTGCCACCCCTTTGGCAGTGATGGCTATGACCCGGTGCCCGACACCCCTGACGACCGGCCTTCCTAAGTCGCCCGATTAACGGCTATGCCCAAGGCAGGAAATCCTAGCCAATCTGGATTTTTCTTGGCAAAAGGCCCTGCAACCGCTAGGGGCCCAACATGCTTGATACAGACACCAATGCCATCCACCCGCTGTTCGCCGGGGCGCCCTCGACCACCGAGTTCAAGAAACTGCGCAAACGCATCGTGCGCTACACCCGTGAGGCAATCGAGCAATACGGCATGATTGAACAAGGGGCCCACGACCCTGATGCCAAACCGCAAAAGTGGCTGGTGTGCCTGTCAGGCGGCAAGGACAGCTATACTCTGCTTGCGGTTCTGTACGAACTCAAGTGGCGTGGATTGCTGCCGGTCGACCTTCTGGCTTGCAATCTGGATCAGGGCCAGCCTGGTTTCCCCGCAACCGTTCTGCCAGAATTCCTGGAACAGATGGGGGTTCCGCACCGAATCGAATATAAAGACACCTATAGTGTGGTGATGGATAAGATCCCCGCCGGGCGCACATTTTGCTCGCTCTGTTCGCGCCTGCGCCGGGGCAATCTATATCGCGTTGCACGCGAAGAGGGATGTAACGCTGTCGTACTGGGCCACCATCGCGACGACATTCTGGAAACTTTTTTCATGAACCTGTTTCACGGTGGGCGTTTGGCCACCATGCCGCCAAAGCTGGTCAATGAAGAAGGAGACTTGTTTGTTTTCAGACCCTTAGCCCATGTAGCCGAGGCCGACTGCGAGAAATTTGCCCGCGCGATGAACTATCCGATTATCCCCTGTGATCTTTGTGGCAGCCAAGATGGGTTACAACGTCAGCAGGTAAAACAGATTCTCGACGGTTGGGAATCAAACAGCCCCGGACGCCGCCAGGTTATGTTCCGATCCCTGATGAACGCCCGGCCATCGCACCTGCTGGACCCAAAATTATTCGACTTTTTGGGATTAGAGCGCAAAAACACGGAATCTGAGACAATTTTCGACGATATTCCCGTCCTGCGTTAACCGACGAGTCAGACCCATACGCCTATTGTCACACCAACGCGTCGTGTGCGTTTAGGCGAAAGGTCATTTTATGCTCAATCCGGATTCAGATCGCTTGATGCGAATTCGACGCAAAATCGCTCCGGTTTTGCTTGGCCCGCCAATTCTTGCCTTTCTTCCCGCTGTGACCCTTGGCACCTTCTGGCTGGGGGGTGAGGCTGCGTTATTGACTGTTGCTCTGGGGTTGCCACTGCTGTTTGCCGCCTTAGGGGTCTTTGGCAAGGACAAAGGATCCTATATTCCACGTGATAGCGTCACCGGTATGCTGTTGCGTGAAGGCTTTGAACTGGTGTTGGATCAGGTTCACAATGACACCGACGATACCAGTTTGAAATCCGCAGTGATGGTTTTGGAAATCGACGAATACAAAGAACTAATTGCCCGACACGGCCAATCGGCCGGCGATTCTGTTGTGCAGCGTTGCGGTGAACGGATTATCGAAGCCCTGCGAGACAAGGACACAGTGGCCCGAATCGGTGACAGCAAATTCGCTATTTGCCTGACCCCGGTGCAGAACCTGGATCTGGAGCTCACGGTTCAGATGGCAGGACGGCTGCAGGCCTCACTGGAACAACCCATTTCTTTGGACGGGGCTTCGTTGTATCAGTCCTGTTCCGTTGGCTTTTGCATGCGCAGCCGCGCTCCGGGGCATAGCGCTGCCGACTGGTTTGCTGCGGCAAATGCCGCGCTGGCCGAGGCACAGCACAATGGGCCCTCAGGTATCCGCGCCTATTCCAACGACATTCATCGCCGCACCAAAGCCCGTAGTGATCTGCGTGAAGATGCAGCAGCCGCCCTGGAAGGCGGGCAAATCCAACCCTGGTTCCAGCCTCAAATCTCGACGGACACTGGCAAAGTCAGCGGCTTCGAGGCGCTGGCCCGCTGGTCGCACCCGGTGCACGGTATGATTCCGCCCTCAACCTTCCTGCCCGCCCTGGAAGAAGCAGGATTGATGGAACAACTTAGCCAGGTCATGCTGTATCACGCCCTGACCGCCCTAAAGGCATGGGACGCTGCCGGTGTCGAAGTGCCGGCAGTTGGTGTCAACTTCGCGACGGACGAGCTGAAAAACCCGGGCCTTGTGGACCGCGTCAAATGGGAGATGGAACGGTTCGAGCTGCCCCCCGAACGACTGGCTGTCGAAATTCTGGAAACAGTGGTCAGCGACTCACCTGATGATATGATTACGCGAAATATCTACGGCCTTGGTGCGCTCGGCTGTCAGATTGATCTGGATGACTTTGGCACCGGCCATGCCTCTATTGCCTCGGTGCGCCGTTTCAACATCTCCCGCATCAAGATCGACCGCTCCTTTGTGATGAAGGCCGACCGCGACCCCGAACAGCAAAAACTGATTGGCGCGATCCTGACCATGGCCGAGCGACTGGACCTGGAAACCCTGGCCGAAGGGGTCGAAACCGTGGGCGAACACGCGCTGCTGGCACAGCTGGGATGTGACCATGTTCAGGGCTTTGGCATTGGCCGCCCGATGCCCTTTGATCAGACCCTGGACTGGATCACCGCGCATCAGGCAAAACTGCAGGATGCCCCGGTGATCGGCACCCAACGCCCCTAATCGCGTTTGAAATGCCCCTTTGGGGCGGAATGACGCCCCGATGCACCCGAATCTGCTTGACCTTTGGGGTGCATCTCTGTTGAACCACACCCTGTCATTCCATGTACAAGGTGCCGGTCCCAAATGGACGACCAGAACAAAAATCTAATACTCGCGACCGTGCTCAGCTTCTTAGTGATTCTCGGTTGGTATACCTTTTTTCCACCACCAGAGCCGGTTCCGACAGTGGATCCCGTGGCGACCGAAACGAGTGCCGAAAACGGCACCGCGGGCGCCCCGGCCGTTGGCAGCACCGCTGCAGCTGACGCCACTGCAACGGCACAGGCGGCCGAAGCCGAGGCACCAAGCGCGCCACGCATCGACATCGACACGCCGCGCCTGTCCGGCAGCATCTCGCTGCAGGGTGGCCGCATCGACGATCTGTCGCTGAAGGACTATCGCGTTGCAATCGACGCAGAGGCTGCAATCGTCAAGATGCTCTCCCCCGTGGGTGAGCCTGGCGCCTATTACGCGCTCTATGGCTGGGCGCCGGCGGCCGGATTGTCCGCCGATGCGGTTCCGGGTGCCAATACCATCTGGCAAGCCCAGGGCACCGGCATACTGACCCCAGAGACCCCGGTCACCATGACCTGGGACAATGGCGCTGGCCTGACCTTCTCGCGCACAATTGCGGTCGACACCGACTATATGTTCAGCGTCACCCAGTCGGTGGCCAACAACAGCGGCGCCCCGGTGGCACTGGCCCCTTACGGCACCCTGGCGCGTCACGGCGAGCCTGCAGACCTGAAGAACTTCTTCATCCTGCACGAAGGCGCCATCAGCATGACCGACGGCACGCTAAGCGAGACCAAATACGGCAACATGCCTGATCTCGACGTCAACGAACGTGAGGGCGTACCGGCCGAGGTGTTCCAGGTCGAAGCTAACGGTTGGGTTGGTTTTACCGACCACTATTGGATGTCGACACTGATTCCAGCTGGCGGACAATCCTTCCGCTCGATCGCCAAATATGACGAACGTCGCGATATCTACCAAACCGACATCGTGCTGCCGACCATGACCGTCGCGTCAGGCCAATCGTCTGAAGTCACCAGTCAGTTGTTTGCCGGGGCCAAGGAATGGTCCACCATCCGCGCCTACGAAGCGGACGGCGTTGACGGCTACATCAACAGTATCGACTGGGGCTGGTTCTTCTTCCTGACCAAGCCGATCTTCTGGCTGCTGCACAATCTCAACCAGATCATCGGCAACATGGGCGTTTCGATCATCGTCCTGACCCTGATCATCAAGGCAATTCTGTTCCCGCTGGCCTATAAGTCCTACGTCTCGATGGCGAAGATGAAGGAACTGCAGCCGCAGATGGAAGAGCTGAAGAAAAAGGCTGGCGACGACCGTCAGGCGGTCCAGAAGGGCATGATGGAGCTGTACAAGAAGGAAAAGGTGAACCCCGCTGCGGGTTGTCTGCCGATCCTGATGCAGATCCCGATCTTCTTCTCGCTGTACAAGGTGATCTTTGTCACCTTCGAACTGCGGCAGGCGCCCTTCTTTGGTCCGTTCCAGGATCTCAGCATGCCGGACCCCACCTCGATCATGAACGTCTATGGTCTGCTGCCCTGGGGCGCACCTGAGCCAGGAACCCTGATGGCAACCGTGTTCATTGGTATTTTGCCGCTTCTGTTGGGCATCTCGATGTTCCTGCAGCAAAAGCTGAACCCGGCACCAACAGATCCAACTCAGCAGATGATCTTTGCCTGGATGCCATGGGTGTTCATGTTCATGCTGGGCGGCTTTGCTTCGGGTCTGGTGGTGTACTGGATCGCCAACAACACGATCACCTTTACCCAGCAGTATCTGATCATGCGTAGTCAGGGCTACACGCCGGATATTTTCGGTAACATTAAGTCAGGCTTTAAGAAAACGCCCAAGACGGATGAAAAATGACAAACCAAGTTACTGACATCTGGCGGCACCCGATCAAATCACATGGTCGGGAACTGCTGGACACCGTTACTATGATCGCCGGGCAAACCATGCCCGGCGATCGTGTTTGGGCCGTTGCCCATGAGGCCGCCAAGGCCGATGGCACCCAGTGGGCGCCATGTGCCAATTTCAGCCGTGGCTCCAAGGCGCCGGATCTGATGGCGATCAGCACCCGGCTGGACGACGCCAGTGGCCGTGTCACCTTAAATCACCCAAATCGTCCCGAGTTCAGCTTCGGGCCTGAAGATGCACGCGACCTGCCCGGTTTTCTGGACTGGGTGAAACCGCTGATGCCAGCCAATCGTGCGGCCTCGGCCCGGATCATCCGGGTGCTGGATCGCGGCATGACCGACACGGACTACCCCTCGGTTACGCTGTGCAATCTGGCGTCGCACCGGGCAGTCGAGCAGGCGATCGGGCATGACTTGTCCCCCCTGCGCTGGCGCGGCAACATCTGGTTTGATCTGGGCGAGGCCTGGGCTGAAAATGATTGGATTGACCGCAGCGTGCAAATCGGCGAAGCGGTGTTCAAAATACGCGAGCGCGTCGTGCGCTGTCTGGCCACGACCGCCAATCCCAAAACCGGCGTGCGTGACGCCGATACTCTTAAGGTTCTGAAAGACACCTGGGGCCATCAGGATTTCTCGGTCTACGCCGAAGTGATCCGGGGCGGTGCGATCAAAACCGGCGACGCAGTAAAGGTGCTCTGATGCAAATCCAATTTACCCTGGCCGAATCGCCAGATGACTTCACAACCGAAAAGGGCCGCAAGCTGTTTGCCGGCGAGTCCGAGTTCGTCAAAGGTGTGGTCGCCATGTCCGGCCTGCCGCCTGCCGACCGGATGGAGGTCTGCTTTGCCGGCCGCTCCAACGTGGGCAAGTCCAGCCTGATCAATGCGCTGACCGGCACCAAGGGTCTGGCACGGGCGTCAAACACACCGGGCCGCACCCAGGAAATCAACTACTTCACCCAGGGCCCCGACCACTATCTGGTCGACCTTCCCGGCTATGGCTATGCCAACGCGCCCCTGCCTGTGGTCGAAAAATGGCAGCGCCTGCTGAAACAATACCTGTCTGGCCGTCAGACCCTGCGCCGCGCCTTTGTATTGATCGACGGTCGCCACGGTGTGAAACCAGTGGACGAAGAGATCATGTCGCTGCTCGACAGCTCGGCGGTGACTTTCCAGTGCGTGCTGACCAAAATGGACAAGGTCAAAGACAAGGATCGTGACGCCATGCTGAACCAAGTGCGCAGCAAACTGGCAACGCACCCGGCCGCCTATCCCGAAATGGTCGTGACCTCGTCCGAAAAAGGCGACGGCATCGCAACCCTGCGCTCCATCATCGTTGGACTTGTCTAAACCTTGAACCGCTGGCCCTCACTGGCCTGGCCATGATGCTGATCATCCAGGCCAACGGGCGCGACGGAGGAAAATCCGGGTAGCTAAGGGTAAAATCACGCCCTGTTGTAAATCCCAAATCGGGCCTTGGGATTACTCCTCGGCCCGATTAAATCACTGCCTAAACTCAGACATGCTGGGCGCCGTTCACCTCTATCTCGGCCCCGGAAATGTAGGAACTATCCTGCGAACACAGGAAATAGATCGCCGCCGCCACTTCCTCGGGTTGGCCCAGCCG
Source organism: Parasedimentitalea marina (assembly GCF_004006175.1). Lineage (GTDB taxonomy): Bacteria > Pseudomonadota > Alphaproteobacteria > Rhodobacterales > Rhodobacteraceae > Parasedimentitalea > Parasedimentitalea marina. The sequence goes on along the minus strand of NZ_CP033219.1, from coordinate 289,516 downwards.
CTGCATCGGCAGCTTGCGGACAATCTTGTCCGTGCCGGGCGACAGAATGGCCGTTTCCACCTCGCCCGGTGCAATTGCGTTGACCCGTACCCCCAGAGGGCCAAAGTCATGCGCCATTTCACGCGTCAGCGCTGCCAGTGCGGCCTTGGATGTTGCATAAGCGGCGCCCGCAAAGGGATGCACCCGGCTGCCCGCAATCGAGGTTACATTGACCACAGATCCTTTGGCCGCCGCCAGTTCGTCCTTTAGCCCACGCGCCAGCACGACGGATGCAAAGAAATTGACGTGAAACACCCGACCCCAGTCCATCAGATCGGTGTCCAGCGTGCTCAACCGTTCGCCGTCCGGGCCCTTGGGGGAAATACCGGCATTGTTCACCAGCGCATCCAGCGGCCCGTCCAGTAGGTCTTGGATGACACCTACCGCATTGATGGTCCCGGCGGGATCGCCCAGATCGACCTGCACGTGGTTTTCCTGGCCGCCGCCCCAGGGGCATTCCTTGGGGAATGGATGGCGTGAGCAGGTGATCACCCGCCAACCTTCGGTATTGAACCGGCGTACGGTGGCATGACCGATGCCCCGGCTCGCCCCTGTCAGCAACATTGTCTTTTGGCGCATCGACCCGGTCCTCACCCTGTGATTATGCTGGCGACCCTATCACCGCTGCCCGCCGCTGCAACGCAACACTTGGCACAGATGACAGAACCGCGTAACAGAAGCGAGCAAAGGGACCCCAGTGATGAAGAAGCAAGAAATGAACCGCGATTGGATTGCCACCGCCGCCACATTATCCAGCGCTCTGCCGTATTTGCAGCGCTATGATGGGGCCATTGTCGTGGTCAAACTCGGCGGTCACGCCATGGGCAGTGACGAGGCAATGGATACCTTTGCCCGTGACATGGTTTTGCTGCGTCAGGTTGGGGTCAACCCGGTGATCGTCCACGGTGGCGGCCCGATGATCAACGCCATGCTGGAAAAGCTGGAAATCAAGTCTGAGTTCGTGAACGGCAAACGTGTGACAGACAAGGCCACCATGGACGTGGTGGAGATGGTGCTGTCCGGGCTGGTCAACAAGCGCATCGTTCAGGCGATCAACCGTCAGGGTGGTATGGGTGTCGGTCTGTCCGGCAAAGATGCCAACCTGATCACCTGCGACCAGACCAATCCGGAATTAGGCTTTGTCGGTACGCCCACCGACATGGACCCTTCGGCTCTGCGTCACCTGTTCGAGAAAGACATGATCCCGGTGATCGCCCCGATTGGCGCGGGTCGCAATGGCGAAACCTTTAACATCAACGGTGATACCGCCGCCGGTGCCGTTGCTGCGGCCCTTCAGGCGGACCGGTTGTTGCTGCTGACCGATGTTGCCGGCGTCAAGAATGCCAACGGCGAAGTTGTGACCGAACTCAAGGCGACAGACGTCGAGGAAATGACCCGCAGCGGTGTGATCGCGGGGGGAATGATTCCCAAAACCGAAACCGCTCTGCAAGCGGTGCGCAGTGGTGTGCGGGCCTGTACGATCGTCGATGGACGGGTACAAAACTCGGTCCTGCTCGAGCTGTTCACCCTGCACGGTGCCGGATCAATGATCCGCCCCGACTAAACCACCCCGACTGATCCACCCAAACTGACGTGCTTTGGCGGGCGAAAAGCCCGCCATCTGACGTTTTGTGACAACAACGTGTCTGCGGCAGGCTTGCGTTTTGCCCTCACATGCGTGTTTCTGAATGCATGGAGCATGAAACCACACTTCGACTTTCAATTTTTCTGGGGCTGTTCGCCCTGTTCGCTTATGCGGAACATCTTGCCCCTCGCCGGGAACGGCGCTTGCCGCGCAAGGGGCGATGGGTAACTAATCTTGTGATGTCAGGTCTGAACACCGTGACCCTGAACGCTTTGGCCATTGGACTGCCGTTACTGGCGGTCGGAGCCGCGCTCAACGCCCAGAGCAGCGGCTGGGGCCTGTTCAACATGGTAGAGTTGCCAAATGTCATCGAGCTGACTCTGGCGGTCCTTATTCTTGATTTGGCGATCTGGTTGCAGCACCTGATCACCCATAAAATACCGCTGCTGTGGCGTCTGCACCGGGTGCATCACGCGGACCGGGACATGGACGTGACCACAGCCGTTCGATTTCACCCCGTCGAGATTGCCCTGTCCATGCTGCTAAAGGTCGGACTTATCTACCTGTTGGGCCCTTCCGCTGTGGCGGTGGTCCTGTTTGAGATCATTTTGAACGGAACCGCGATGTTCAACCATTCCAACCTGCGCCTGCCGCCCGCCGTTGATCGCATCGTGCGGCTGGTTCTGGTCACTCCGGACATGCACCGCGTGCATCACTCGGCCCAACGTACGGAACATGACAGCAACTATGGCTTTGCCCTGTCAATCTGGGACCGGGTGTTTCGCACCTATGTCGCCCAGCCCTCCAAGGGACAAGACCAGATGACCGTTGGTTTGCACTGGCAAGACGATCGCCCGGCCCAGTTGGGCTGGAGCCTGCTACTGCCGTTCAAACGCAAATGACTTTTGAGCACGTCAACAGCGCCGTTCAGGCACAGGGGTTGGAAATCCACGGCAGCCTGCACCCGCGCCGCTCCCCTGTTACCGGCCTGACAACGGGCACCTTGGTGCTGTTGGGCACCGCCGGCGCGTTCTGGCCTGCGTTCACCGCGTCAGCCGAATATTCTGATGGCGCCCCCGACCCCGTGGATCGCTGGTCCCGTCGCGTGGTCAGCGCCCTCGCGCAGCGATTCTCTGCGACGGCTCATTTTCCCTTTGGCGGACCACCCTATGCGCCATTTATCAACTGGGCTTTGGCCTCTGGCCGGGCCTTTTCCTCGCCCTCGCAGATGATGGTGCATGATCAGGTGGGGCTTATGATCTCTTTTCGCGGCGCCCTGCATTTTGCCGATGAAATCGACATTCCACCCGCGCCAACTGCCCCGTCACCCTGCGATACCTGTGCCGACAAACCTTGCCTAACCTCTTGTCCTGTCGGTGCTTTTGTCGATGGTGGCCCCTACAATCTGCAGCCCTGCCACCAGCATTTGGATAGCGACAAAGGCACCGAATGTATGGCGCATGGCTGCATCGCAAGGCGCGCTTGTCCGCTTAGTTTGGGGGCAAATCGAGATTTTTCGCAATCTTCTCATCATATGCGCTATTTTCATTTCATATGACATGCACATTGATCCTGACCCGCCACGCCAAATCCGCTTGGGACAGCACTGCACCCAGCGACCACGCCCGCCCCCTGAACAAGCGGGGCCGCCAATCAGCCTCCGTGCTGGGGTGTTGGCTACGTGAAAAAGGCCATGTGCCTGATCAGGTGATCTCCTCGCCTTCGCAGCGCACCCGCGAGACCTATGACCGGATGAAGTTGCAATCCCCTGCGGTGTTTGTTGAGCGCCTGTACCACGCCAGTGCTGACATCATCTTTCAGGTTCTCAGCGAGGCCGAGCGCCCCTGCACTATGATATTGGGGCACAATCCTGGTATCGGTTCCTTTGCTCAGGGCATGGCGTCAGAACATCCTGAACACCCTCGGTTTTTCAACTACCCCACTGGCAGCACATTGATCCTGGAGTTTGATATTCCCAGCTGGACCAAGCTGGAATGGGGCACCGGTAAGCTGGTGGATTTTGTTGTGCCGCGTGAACTGGAAAGCGCCTAATCACCGTCGTTGTCACCGGCATCCTTTTTCACTATGTCTTATGTGACCGTTCTGGAGATTTTATGTCCTGTTAAGGCCGGGCCAATGGCTGGCCCCCACACATCATGTCAAAGCGACACTTGCGCATCTGCGACACGTGAATTGATATCTGTGCCTTTTCCAATTCCAAGACATATTGCCCATGTGGCAAAATCCAAAGGACACTCTGACAATGATCAGATCCTATCAAGCCGGTGACAAGCCGGACGTTATTTCCATCTGGCAAGAGGCAAGCAAACTTGCACATCCGTTTCTGACCGATGACCAAATGGATCAGGCAACGACAATGGTCCGGGACCATTTCCTCGACATCGCTGAGACCTATATCGCCGAGCAGGACGGCCAAGCTGTGGGCTTTGTCGCGCTTTTGGGGAATGAGGTTGGCGGGCTGTTTTTGCGGCCCAGATACCATGGGCAGAAGATCGGCAAGGCCCTGATGGACAAAGCCGTAGAGGCCCAGGGCGCGGTGCATCTGGAGGTCTTTGTGGACAACCCCATTGGGCGGCGTTTCTACCAAAGCTATGGCTTTGTAGAAGGCATAGAGAAGACGGATCCGGTATTTGGCTATCAGGTACTAGAGCTCACCTTTACCCCAGGTTGACACTGACCAACCCAAGAAAAAGGCCCCCCGATTGCTCGGGGGGCCAATTCATACATCATGATCGTGGATCAGTGACCCAGGATCTGGCTCAGGAACAATTTGGTCCGTTCGCTTTGTGGGTTATTGAAGAACTCTTCTGGTTCGTTCTGTTCCACAATTTGACCGGCATCCATAAAGATAACGCGGTTCGCCACCTGACGGGCAAAGCCCATCTCGTGGGTCACGCAGAGCATGGTCATGCCTTCTTCCGCCAGTTCGATCATGGTGTCGAGCACCTCTTTGATCATCTCTGGATCCAGCGCTGACGTCGGTTCATCAAACAGCATGATACGCGGCTTCATGCACAGGGACCGTGCAATCGCCACACGCTGCTGCTGACCACCGGACAACTGTCCGGGGTACTTTAGCGCCTGCTCAGGGATCTTCACCTTCTCCAGGAAATGCATCGCCGTTTCTTCGGCTTCTTTCCGGGGTGTCTTACGCACCCAGATCGGAGCCAGCGTCAGGTTCTCAAGGATCGTCAAATGTGGGAACAGATTGAAGTGCTGGAACACCATCCCCACTTCGCGACGGATCTTGTCGATGTTTTTCAGATCGTTCGACAGAACGGTCCCATCCACAGTGATCTTACCCTGCTGGTGTTCTTCCAGCGCATTGAGGCAGCGGATCAGGGTCGATTTCCCCGAGCCCGAAGGCCCAGCGATAACGATCCGTTCACCCTGGTTAACGGTCAGGTTGATGTCACGCAGCACGTGAAACGACCCATACCATTTGTTCATGGCATTGATATCAATCGCGACCTCATCCGAGACCTGCATCTTGGAACGATCGACAGTGCGTGAAGTAGCAAGTTCAGACATGTGTTGAACTCCTTAACGATGGCCAGTCTGAAGCTTGCGCTCCAGATACATGGAATAACGAGACATGGAAAAGCAGAAGACAAAGAACATCAGCGCGATAAAGCCATAAAGCTCCCACACGACGCCGTTCCACTCTGCATTTGCGCGGATACCATTGGACAGTCCTAGCGGGTCCAACAAGCCAATCACCGACACCAGCGTGGTGTCTTTGAACAAGCCGATAAAAGTACTGACGATCCCCGGAATAGAGATTTTCAGCGCCTGCGGCATGATGATCAGCCGCTGAGCCTGCCAATAATCAAGGCCCAGACTGTCTGCCCCTTCATATTGTCCAGTAGGAAGAGCCGCCAAACCGCCCCGAATAACCTCGGCCATATAGGCGGAAGCAAACAGGGTGGCCATGATGATGACCCGCATGATGATGTCAAACGAGGTGCCCGGAGGCATGAAGATGTTCAGCAGCGTCGACGCCACAAACAGCAGCGTGATCAGCGGCACACCCCGGATGAATTCGATGAACCCAACACAGAGCGCCTTGACGATCAGCAAATCAGACTGACGCCCCAGCGCCAGCACGATGCCAATCGGCAGTGAGAAGCCAATAGCCACCACACCAATGGTCAGTGACAGCATCATGCCACCGAACTGCCGACTGCCGACCGCTTCGATCCCGATCGGGATAATACTGGCCAGAACACCGGAAAGGGGTCCCATCAGCAACAGCCACCAGACGACGGCAACAAGCACCGCCACGATCAGGGAAATCAGTTCACTGACCTGCGCGACAAGGAACCGGTAAACAGCGTAGCTGACGACAAAACCAGCCAAAACCATCAGAGGAACCCAGATAGAACCGCCCCACAGCAACCAAGGCATCAGGAAGGGATACAGCGCCGAAAACCAGACCAGTTTGGCCGGAACATGTTCGGCAAACAGCACTGGAGACAGCGCGACACCCAGCAGAATAAAGGCTGCGATGGGCCGCCAGTAGTAGTCAGACGGGTAGAACCCCATGAACAACTGAACCCAGCGATCGTTGATAACCCCCCAGCAGGCCCCAGAGAAATGACCCTCACGGCCCAGTCCACTCAGGATTTCACGACATTCAGCCAGTGAAGTTGCATTCCAGGTAGGCGACCAGGCCCAGGGCACAAGTGCCGCCAGAATAAAGTAGATGGCAAACACCGAAACCACGGTCAGGATCGAGTTGAAAACGCCGGAAAACAGGTTGTGTTTTGCCCAACCCAGGGCTCCGACTTCGGATGCTGGCGGATCTTGTTCCGGCAGCATTTCGGTGCGAACAAATGAAATATCGCTCATATTACCGCTCCACCATTTTGACGCTGTTGTTATACACGTTCATCACCGCTGAAATACTCAGACTGATGAGCAGGTAAATCGCCATAGTCAGCAGAACCGTTTCCAGCTCGCGGCCAGTTTGGTTCAATGTGATGCCCATCAATGTTCCCGTAAGATCCATATACCCCACCGCAATCGCCAGAGAGCTGTTTTTGGTCAGGTTCAGATAATTCGAAATCATTGGCGGGATGATCACCCGCAGGGCCTGTGGCAGGATCACCAAATTCATGATCCGTTTGGGACGCAGTCCCAGGGCTGCTGCCGCTTCGGACTGACCGTGGTCGATGGCCAGAATACCGGCCCGCACGATTTCAGCGATAAAGGCGGCGGTATAGAGTGACAATGCCAACCACAGGGCGATCAGCGAGTTCCGGAAGTGGGTGCCTCCCTTAAAGTTAAAGCCCTTTAGTTCTGGGTATCCAAGGTGAAAGCCGAGGATATACAGCAAGATTGCCGTCGGAACGACGATAAGCCCCAGCCGAACATGCCAGGTCTTGGGACGGTCGCCCGTCACCTCCTGGATCTTATCCGCCCGTTTACGGAACCAGTTGGCCCCCCAAAGGCTTGCGCCCAGTACCAGCATCAGGGCCAACAGGTCCAGACTGACATCAAACCGCATGCTGGCGGCACCAAACAGGTGGACATCGCCAAGCGTATTCGAGAACAGGGGTTCCGGGATATACACACCGCGGTTGGTGACTGCCACGCTGTCATTCATCATCATCTGGGCAGCGGGATTGTCGCCCTTGAAGGCCCGGGGAGCGGGCATCGTTTCGATCATGATTGCCATGGTAAACACGATCCAGAGCAAGACTGGAACGTTGCGGAACGTTTCCACGTAGATCATCATCAGCTTTGAGATGACCCAGTTGTTGGACAAGCGCAGAACGCCGATCGCCACACCCAAAAATGTCGCCGTAATACAGCCAAGAACGGCCACCACCAGCGTGTTCAGCAAGCCAACAAAGGCAGCACGCAGGTGGGTATCTTGTGAGTTATATTCCAGCAGACGCTGGTTGATATCGTAGCCGGCTGGTTCACCTAGAAACCGAAAGCTTGGCTCTTTGCCAAGATCCGCCAGGTTCTGTGCGGTATTGTTGAACAGCCAGCCCAGCAGGAGGAGAAATCCGATCAGAGCAACGATCTGGATTGTCATCGACCTGTACCGCGTGTCGTAGATCAGCTGTGACAGCCGAAATGACTCCTGCGGTGGGTCCGTGAGAGTTGTCATATGTAATGATCCCCGTGACTCCCTCGATCTTATCCGGGCGAGGTTTCCCCCCGCTTCCTGTGATCAAGTTCGTATTGCAGATAAGAAAAGGGCGCAGGGGTTACCTGCGCCCTTAACCTTGCGGTTCTTAGCGGAACGGAGGCGAGTACAGCAGGCCGCCGTTGGTCCACTGCGCGTTCAGGCCGCGTGCCAGACCAACTGGAGTTTCTTCGCCGATGTTCTTGGCAAAGATTTCACCGTAGTTACCACCAGCCATGATTGCGCTTTTAGCCCAACCAGCGTCCAGACCCATCATTTCGCCCAGTGTACCTTCGGTACCCAGCAGACGGTTGATTTCAGGGTTGTTAGTGCCAGCAGACATCTCACCGATGTTAGCCGAAGTCACACCCAGCTCTTCAGCCGAAACCAGAGCATTCAGTGTCCAGCGAACAACATCGCCCCACTCGTGGTCGCCGTGGCGAACCAGCGGGCCGAGAGGCTCTTTGGAGATGATTTCTGGCAGCAGAACGTGGCCAGCAGGATCGTCAAAGGTGGCGCGTGTCGCAGCCAGACCCGAGGCGTCTGTGGTGTACACGTCGCAAGCACCGGCAAGGTACTGCTGCTGTGCTTCAGCGTTGGTTTCGATCGGAACCGGCTCGTAGCTGATGTTGTTGGCGCGGAAGAAGTCGGCCAGGTTCAGCTCAGTTGTGGTACCAGTTTGGATACAGACGGTTGCGCCGTCCAGTTCCTTGGCCGAGGAAACACCCAGGTCCTTTGGAACCATGAAGCCTTGGCCGTCATAGTAGTTCACGCCAATGAATTCGAACTTCAGATCGACATCGCGCGAGTAGGTCCATGTGGTGTTACGGGCCAGCACATCGATCTCGCCAGAAGCCAGCGCGGTAAAGCGTGTCTTACCAGTGGTCGGAACGAATTCAACAGCCTTGGAATCACCCAGTACTGCAGCGGCAACAGCGCGACAGACGGAGACGTCAAAGCCGGCCCATTCGCCGTTTGCGTCCGGAGCAGCAAAACCAACCAGACCGGTGGTGACGCCGCAGTTCAGTGTACCGCGAGCCTTGACATCATCAAGTGTGCCAGCAGCAGCCGCGCCAGCAGCCAGACCGGCTACAGTGAGCGCGCCCAAAAGAACGGTTTTTTTCATTTTTACCTCTTCCTGATATTTCCGTCCTTATGGACGGTTTTGTTCCGACACCAGCAATGTCGAAAATTGGAGTGAACTGGGATATCTTTCCAATTCGTTGCTAAGTTTGGGCTTATTCATCAACAGTCGTCAAGTGTTGGATCACGAATTTCGATGGCGAATTCTCAAACTTACTTAATAGTAATTGGACTTATTGCGACTCAAACTGTGCCGATGACAGTATTTTTTCAAGCTAGCAAAAGTCGTAAAACCGCTTGGCGTGAAGAAAAGCCTGCCGCTTAATTTCAGCTTCAGCCTGGGCTTCTTCGTCTGGTCCCCATTGCTCTTCCTGCCAAGATTCATCCAAACGCGACAAGGTCCAGATCTCGGCTGGGCTGCGCCAGCCAGCGGCAGCTGCGAAGCCCAGAATCAATGATCCTGACATACCGACCAAATCGTGAAACGCAGCCAATTGGAAGTCTGACAGGGCCTGAACCCTATCCCGTAGGCTCTGCAGGGCCTCTACATCCTGCGGTTGATGCTGGATGCCGCGACGGGTTTGTAGCCTGACATTCAGTTCCGAAGCCGCCCAGTCCAGCGCCGGATCCCACTGCTCTGATTGCCGTTGAACCAGTTCAACCGGACTATCAGCCCGGTAACACAACAAGTCAGAATCACCATATTCGGCTAGCATGTCAGCCACTTCAGAATGTTGCATCTGGACTTTGTCCAGCGCTGCATTGGCCGATCGCGTGCAGGGCATTGTATGCGGGTTCACCGCATCAACCTGGGCCTCCCATTCCACTGCAATTGCCTCGGCCATAGCACGTGTGGGAAGGAGCAAATCTACCTTTGCGGGAGTTTTGACCCTCCGCCCGTCCAGTTCAATGGCGAATCGGCCCTGTGATTCGGCCACAGAAACCTGTTTCCAGAATCGCTTTTGCTTCCAAGTACTCATAGGTCAGGCTTTCCAAATCTGGTGCAATAACGGGGCCAATTGGGCGAAATTGTCGATGATATAATCGGCGTTTAACTGATCCACCGGGTGATATCCCCAGGGGACTGCGATTGTTGTCACTCCGGCCGCGCGCCCCATGTCGATGTCATAACTGGTGTCACCAATCATCACGGTATGTTCGCGCGCCACTCCGGTTTCGGCCATTGCGGTGTGGATCATCGAAGGGTGCGGCTTTGAGGGGTGATGATCCGCCGATTGCCGGGTCACAAAACAGGTCAATTCATGCGCTGCAATCACCGCATCCAGCCCGCGCTGCGACTTACCAGTCGCTACCCCCAACAGGTACTCAGGCACAGCGTTTAGCGTCGCCAGCATATCAGAGGTTCCGGGGTACAATGGTGAATGCGACCGACCTGCGGCCTGACGTGACACCATATACGACGATTTATAGGCCTCGACCACCGCATCCCGCGTTGCGGCATCCATATCCGGGGTCAATTGCTCGATTGCCAGATCCAGTGAGAGCCCAACAATCGACAAGATCGCGTCGCGTGATGGCGCGATATGGCCAACCTGCGCAAAGGCCTCAGCCATGGCGCCAGTGATGGCCCCCTGGCTGTCCACCAGGGTCCCATCCATATCAAACAGAACCAGCCGCAGGTCTGCGCTCATTCCTCTTCCTCAAACGGATCTTCGGGCACCTCTCTTGGGTCCCATTGGAAATAGTCCCAGGTGTCCTGCATATGCTTTGGCAAGGGCGCGGTGATGTGCAGGACGGACTTGTTCTCAGGGTGCTGGATCTTGATGCTGCGCGCGTGCAGGTGCAGCTTCTTCGAAATTTCATCGCCCAGCTGTGAGCCCCAGCCATCACCAAGGTTTTCCTGACCCGAACCACCATACTTGCCGTCGCCGACAATCGGATGTCCCAGCTCACCCATATGCGCCCGCAACTGGTGAGTGCGCCCAGTTACAGGGCTCAACGCCATCCAGGCTGCGCGTTTACCAGCCGCCTCTAGCAGCGAATAGTCGGTCACAGCCTTCTTGGCGCCAGGAGTGTCGTCAATGTCGCGCGGGTGGATGTTGTACATCTTTTCACCCTCACCGCCCGGTCCGTGGCCATGTGCCTTGACCAGACCGGTCTTGATCATCCCGCTTTTGGGATGCGGCACGCCCGCGACCACGGCCCAGTATATCTTGCGGGTTTCACGGTGCCGGAACGCTGCCGTCAGCGCCTGAGCGGCCATTCGGGTCCGCGCCAGTAGCAATACACCCGAGGTGTCCTTGTCCAGCCGGTGCACCAGCTTGGGCTTTTCGTCCAGCTCGAAACACAGTGCCGCGGCCAGACCGTCCACATGGCGGCTTTGCCCGCTGCCGCCCTGCACCGCCAGCCCATGCGGCTTGTTCAGCGCTATGACGTGATCGTCGCGGTAGATTACGCAAGACTGGATCATCTTGATGTCGGCCTCGGAAATCCGACGCTGGGTATCATTGGGTCGCAGGTCACTGGCAGGCAGCGGTGGCACGCGCACGGTTTGTCCAGCCATTACCCGGGTCGAGGACTTCACCCTACCGCCGTCAACCCGCAGGTCACCCTTGCGGCACATCTTTTCGATGCGACCCTGACTGACATGCGGGAACAACCGCCGCAGCCAGCGGTCCAGACGTTGGTCCGTGTCGTCGTCCGCAACGATAATTTTCTGTACGCCGCTCATGTCAGCACCCCTTTTGTGACCATCAGGCCAATAAACAAACCGCCCACCGACAGCCCAACGGACAGCAGCACATAAAGTGCCGCCTGCCCCAGAGCACCGCGTTCGATCAAATGAACCGTCTCGAGCGAGAACGCCGAGAACGTGGTGAACCCACCCAGCAGCCCGGTCATCACAAAGGGGCTAAGATGCGTCAAACCGCGATGCGCAGCGACAACCACAAAGGCCCCCATCAGAAACGATCCGATGACATTCACCAGGATGACCGCAACCGGAAACGGATGATGTCCCAGCAGCCGGATCACGCCCAGGCCTGTCAGGTATCGGCACGCAGCCCCGATTGCGCCACCACAAGCGACATATAAGACGGTATAAAACATTGGCGGTCTCTCGCGTGTGCCGCCCCGGATGTCAAGTTTTGCCAGCAATGCGCCCAATGCAGGGCTAAACGCAACCGGGTAGTTGCCGCAAGGCACGTGCTGGCTCGCGCCAAAACCCGACCGCTGCCTCTAACTATTGCGTTGCGCGCGTAATTTGGCAAAATAATCCACCCGCCGCTTCAACTCGCGCTCAAACCCCCGCTCAACCGGCTGATACAACACCGGGTGTTTCACACCGTCCGGAAAGTAATTCTGCCCCGAGAACCCATCCTCAGAATCATGATCATAGGCATATCCATCGCCATAGCCCTGCTCGGCCATCAGCTTAGTCGGCGCATTCATGATATGTTTGGGCGGCGGGGCGCTGCCGGTCTGTTTGGCCAGACGACGCGCCGCCTTGATGCCCACATAGACCGCATTCGATTTGGGCGCCAAGGCCAGATAGACCGCCGCATTGGCCAGCGCCAGCTCGCCTTCCGGGCTGCCCAATCGCTCATATGTTTGCCAGGCATTCAGACAGACGGTATTTGCCTGCGGATCTGCCAGACCGATATCCTCGGTCGACATCATGGTCAGCCGACGGGCCAGAAACCTCGGGTCCTCGCCGCCTTCCAGCATCCGCCCCAGCCAATACAGTGCCGCATCCGGGTCTGACCCCCGAATGGATTTGTGCAAGGCCGAGATCAGATTGTAATGCTCGTCACCGGATTTATCGAATTTCGCCGCCCGCCGCATCAACCGCGTCGCCAGCGCATCCCGGTTCAACGGCTTGCCCACGGTCCAGGCAGCCACTTGTTCGATCAGGTTCAACAAGGCGCGCCCATCGCCATCGGCCATTTCGTGCAGTGCATCACGCGCATCCGCATCCAGCGGTAAGGCCCGCGCCAGTTCCTTTTCGGCCCGCTGCGTCAGCAGCTCCAGATCCACCAGCGACAGCCGCTCCAGCACCAGCACCTGCGATCGGCTCAGCAACGCGGCGTTCAGCTCAAAACTGGGGTTCTCGGTGGTGGCGCCCACCAACAGGATGGTGCCGTCTTCCATATGCGGCAGAAACCCGTCCTGCTGCGCTTTGTTAAAGCGGTGCACCTCGTCCACGAACAACAGCGTGCCGCGGCCATTCTGACGCCGGATTTTAGCAGCCTCAAACACCTTCTTCAGATCCGCCACCCCGGAAAAAATCGCACTGATCTGCACAAAATGAAGGTCTGTTTCATCCGCCAGAAGACGGGCGATGGTGGTTTTACCCACACCGGGTGGTCCCCAGAAAACCAAGGACGTCAGGGACCCCGAGGCCAGCATCACCCCCAAGGGAGCCTCGGGGCCCAGGACCTGTGACTGGCCAATGACCTGCTCCAATGTCCGCGGTCGCAGCCGGTCGGCCAAAGGCCGGTTGGGTTCGGGCTGACCCTCCCCCTGTGCTGTGCCGCTGTCAAACAGATCCGCCATGGTTACAACCGGAACTGCAGGTTCAGCTGCTGGCCGCCGCGCAGCAGGTTCATTTTCACCCGTCGCCCCGAAGTCTCAAGCAACGTGGGAACATCGGCGGTATTGGCAACAGCCTCCCCATTGATATCCTGCACCACGTCTCCCGGGCGCAGCCCCACGCGGGCGCCACTTGATCCCGGATTGGTGATCACCACCCCCTGGGCGTTTAGCGGCAACCCCAGACGCAGGATGACCACTGGATTGATACGCGCCACCACCAGACCCGGCAGCACCGACCTTTCGTTCATCTGCAGCAGATCCGCCGACGGGCTATCAGGCGCAGCCATCATTTCCACGTCCAGATCATCCACCTCAGTGCCGCGCAAGCGGGTGATTGTCGCCTGCCCGCCCATTCCGACAACCGACATGCGAAACACCATCTCCGAAGGAGAATTGACCACCTGGCCTTCGACCGCAGTGATCACATCGCCCACTTCGAATCCGACCTTGGCAAACGGACTGGCCCCATGAAGATCCGAGATCACCATGCCCTCGGGACGATCCATCCCCAACGAGGCCGCCATATCCGCATCGACCGGCTGGCCCGACATGCCAGCCCAGGGACGCTGAAATTCCTCGGCACCATTTTGCGCCTGATGCACAAATTCGCGCACCAAGTTGGCCGGGATCGAAAAGCCAATACCGTTCGACCCGCCAGACCGGCTAAGAATACGCGTGTTGATGCCAATCAGATCGCCATTGACGTCAATCAGCGCGCCGCCCGAGTTGCCCGGGTTGATCGCAGCATCCGTCTGCAGGTAATAGCCGAACCCTTCGCCACTTGCGGTGCCGGTTCGCGCCAACCCGGAAATGATGCCACTGCTTACGGTTTGCCCAACACCAAACGGGTTCCCAATGGCCAGCGCCAATTCACCAACCTCGACCTGATCGCTGTTGCGCAGGTCCAGAAAGGGCAAATCGGCGGCCTCTTCCAGCTGCAGGATGGCCAGATCGCTGGCCTGATCCGCCAGCACGACACGCGCATTATATTCGCGCCGGTCGGTGGTCACCACCCGGATATCGGTGGCCATGCCAACAACATGATAGTTCGACACAACAATGCCATCCGCCGACAGGATCACCCCCGACCCCAAGGAATTTTGAACCCTCGGCTGCGGCTTGGTTAAACCCCGAAAGAAGTCGTCAAAGAACGGATCGTTTGAAAACTGCGTACGCTGGCGTTCCTGGGTAACGATCTTGGCATAGATATTCACAACCGCCGGCGCGGCCTCTTTGACAAGCGGCGCAAAGCCAAGACTGATTTCAGCCTGCGAGCTGGGCACTTTGGTCTGAGCTGCCAGCGGCGCTGCGACAACAACAATAAGGGCAATAAGGGCTGCGCGGATCATTTTGGCTCCAACATGAATTGTCTTTAGGATATGCGGGGGACACTGCGCAAATGCAAGCTCAGCTCCAGGAAAAAGGACGATCACAGCCGCCGCTCCTCGTGGACAAAGGCCAACCCACCCCAGGGTGTTGTTTGCAAAAAGAAGCCTGAAGTGGAGCAGATTGTTGACCACGCAAGCGTGCACAAATATGTACACTGCATGGGCTACAGGTTGCTTGATATCCAAAACGGTCACTTTTCATTGGAATTCGAACTGGAGGACAGACCCTGCGTCGCTTCAGCTATCAAAGAAAGATACGGGATTCCGGAAGAAACAATGCATATTATGTGCACCGAATATTATTTCGGGGGCAGCCAGTTTGTATTTCAGGACGAATGGGATGCCCCGTGCTTGATCTCCACATCACACAATGGAAATCAAATTCTGAAGATGCTGCATGTTGCTCTGACCGAGCAAGGGGAAAAAACTGAGTAGCAGGCAATTTTAATTTCAGGTGTCGCTTCATCTGGCCATAAATATCCCCGCCGGAGGCAGCGCCCATGGGGCGCATTCCTTCCTCAGGCAACAAAAAACCCCCGATCCAAAGGACCAGGGGTTTTCAACATCCGGACGATATGTCCGAAATTCTTATTCGTCGTCGGCAACTTCAAACGCTGCAACGCGGGCTTTGTCGCCTGCGCCCTTGGCGTCGCGGTCGCGGTCAACAAATTCGATGATCGCCATTGGCGCCATGTCACCATACCGGAAACCAGCTTTCAGGACGCGCACATAGCCACCGGAGCGGTCTTTGTAGCGTGGACCCAGAATGTCGAACAGTTTCGCGACATACTTGTCCTGCTTCAGCTTGGACGAAGCCTGACGGCGGGCGTGCAGGTCGCCGCGTTTTGCCAGTGTGATCATCTTTTCGATGATCGGGCGCAATTCTTTTGCTTTTGGCAGAGTTGTTTTGATCTGCTCATGCTCGATGAGCGAGCCTGCCATGTTCGAGAACAGAGCTTTACGGTGCTCATGTGTACGGTTCAGGCGGCGGTAACCACGTGCGTGACGCATTTTCGTATTCCTTCGTTATATTTTGCTTTGTCTGGCAGCCGATGCGGGTCAGCTACTCTCCTTGGGGCGTTGGTGCCCAGGTTTTCCCCGGTATTCCGGGCATTGCGGAGAGGGCTTTACGCCCTCTCCAATCTTTTGACCAGTCCTATTAGAACGAGTCTTCGAACTTTTTCGCCAGATCTTCGATGTTGTCCGGTGGCCAGTCCTCGACGTCCATGCCGAGATGCAGACCCATGCCCGAAAGCACTTCCTTGATCTCGTTCAGCGACTTGCGGCCGAAGTTCGGCGTGCGCAGCATTTCTGCTTCGGTTTTCTGGATCAGATCGCCGATGTAAACGATGTTGTCGTTCTTCAGGCAGTTTGCCGAACGAACAGACAGTTCCAACTCGTCCACTTTCTTCAGCAGAAGCGGGTTGAACTCGAGACCATCGTCTTCGTCTGCACGAGAAGCAGACTCAGGCTCATCAAAGTTCACGAAGATCGACAGTTGGTCCTGCAGGATACGCGCAGCAAAGGCTACGGCGTCGTCCGGCGTGATCGAACCATCGGTATCGATTTTCATGGTCAGCTTGTCATAGTCCAGAACCTGACCTTCGCGGGTCGGCTGCACGTCATACGAAACCTTTTTGACCGGCGAATAGATTGCGTCGATCGGGATCAGACCAATGGGTGCATCTTCCGGCTTGTTCTTGTCAGCCGAAACATAACCATTGCCAGTGTTCACAGTCAGTTCCATGAACAGATCAGCGCCATCGTCCAGGTGACAGATCACGTGGTCGCGGTTCAGGATTTCGATACCTGCGGACTCAGAGATGTCACCGGCGGTGACAACGGCTGGGCCTTTGGCATTAATCGACAGGCGCTTTGGCCCTTCGACTTCCATGCGCAGGCAGACGCCCTTGAGGTTCAGGATGATGTCGGTGACGTCTTCACGTACACCAGCAACGCTCGAGAATTCGTGCAGGACGTTGTCGATCTGCACGCTTGTGATGGCAGCACCTTGCAGCGAGCTCATCAAAATGCGGCGCAGGGCGTTGCCCAGGGTCAGACCAAAGCCACGTTCCAGCGGCTCGGCCACAACAGTGGCTTGGCGTGCGGGGTCGTTGCCCGGCTTAACTTCAAGCTGTGTCGGCTTGATCAGTTCTGCCCAATTCTTATGGATCATGCGTTCCCTCCATTCCTGCCTGTACCCCATGTCCGATAGGTTCAGGCGCCCGAGGTTTCTAATGACAAACTGGGGCCCATGACAAAACACAGGACCCCAGCGATAATTCAGTGTCGCTTAGACGCGGCGGCGCTTAGGCGGACGACAGCCATTGTGAGCCATCGGAGTTACATCACGGATCGATGTGATGTTGAAGCCGATTGCGGCCAGAGCGCGCAGTGCGGATTCACGACCGCCACCGGGGCCCTGAACTTCGACTTCCAAGGTTTTAACACCATGTTCCTGTGCTTTTTTGCCTGCATCTTCTGCAGCCAGCTGAGCAGCATAAGGCGTGGATTTCCGCGAGCCTTTGAAGCCGCAGGTGCCAGCCGAAGACCATGCAATTGCATTGCCCTGAACATCCGAGATGAGGATCTTGGTGTTGTTGAACGAGCTGTTAACGTGAGCAACGCCGGAGGCGATGTTCTTGCGCTCTTTTTTCTTCGTACGAGTCTTATCGCGTGCCATTGATCAAACCCTCCCTTACTTCTTCTTACCAGCAATAGCCCGTGCAGGACCTTTGCGAGTACGAGCGTTGGTGTGGGTCCGCTGTCCACGGACAGGCAGATTACGACGGTGACGCAGTCCACGGTAGCAACCCAGATCCATCAGGCGTTTGATGTTCATGGTTGTTTCGCGGCGCAGGTCGCCTTCGACTTCGACGTTGGCGTCGATGTGCTCGCGGATGCGCAGGACTTCGGAGTCGGACAGTTCATTCACACGACGAGTCATTTCGATGCCTACGGCTTCGCAAATGGCCTGAGCCGTGGTGTTACCGATTCCGGTGATATAGGTGAGGGCGATTGGAACCCGCTTTGCAGTCGGGATGTTTACGCCGGCAATACGTGCCACGTTATACGTTCCTTTTGTTGCGATTCCGTAGCTCCGGAACCTTTTTTCACAACACTTGACCCTGGCAGTGACGCCGTTTTGGCCCAGTATTTTCGAGGTAGTCTGCAAACAGGCCAAGCCCATCCACAGGAATTGATTCCCTAAAGGGATGGGGTTGGGTATGTGGTATTTTACAGATCGTCAACCCACCTTTTGGGTGACGCTACTGTTCACTGCTAGCGCCACCAAACCGGCTGGGTCAGTCTGTGCAGGAGTAGAACCGGGTCGGTTCTTCGGATCCGTCATACATTATGATCACACCCGGCTCTTCTTCTGTCATCACGAAGGTAAACAAAGTGGGTGTATAGAACGGGCCAGGCTCCTGACAATGCCCCATATGGGTGCTTGCCTGCCACCCGTCCCAATGAAACTGCAGATCAGGCTGAAACTCGCAAAAATACTCCAGCGAGCTGAAACCCGATTCGTTCAGGATCAGGCCACCACTGCCGGCAAAGTCCAGATCTCCGTATTCCTGTTCCAACATATCACAGGAACTGGGATCATTCAGAAAGATCCGCTCGGCAGAGGCTGGGACAGCAAGGCATACAGTTGCGAGGGCGAGAAGATTGCGAAAATTCATTGGTGTAATCCTGAATCAAAAAAGGGCCAGGAAAAACCTAGCCCTAAATCGTTATCAAAACCACCTATGCGATCAGCCCAGAATGGCCTCGATCGAATTTTGCACTTCGGTGATATCGGCCAGACCGTTGACCGGACGCAAATCGCCCTTGGCATAGTAATAGCCAATCAGCGGCGAGGTCTTTTTGTAGTATTCCATCAAACGCGTGCGCAGGCTGTCTTCGTTGTCATCTGCGCGCCGCACCATATTGGTGCTGCCGCATTTGTCGCAGGTGTCCGCTTTGGCGGTGGGTTGCGTGACATCGTGGTACACTTCACCGCAATCGCCACAGGTGAAACGACCAGTGATCCGCTGAACCAGCGCATCGTCGTCCACCCGCATTTCGATCACGGTATGCAGCGACTGACCCAGTTTGGTCAGCAGTGCCGCCAGCGCGTCAGCCTGAGCCAGAGTGCGCGGAAAGCCGTCAAAGATAAAGCCAGCGCCATGTTCGGCGGTCAGTTTCTCTTCGATCAACCCGATGACGATCTCATCGGTGACCAGCTTACCGGCATCCATGACGGCGGCGACTTTCAGCCCCATCTCGGTGCCGCTGGACTTGGCCTCACGCAGCATATCGCCGGTGCTCAGCTGGATCATGCCACGGGTGTCGACCAGATGGCGGGCTTGGGTGCCTTTACCTGCACCAGGGGGGCCTAACAGAATGATATTCATTTGCGCGATGGCCCCCGCTTGTTCCGTTTCTTGTTCTTACCACGCAGCTGGCTTTTCTCGATCAGACCTTCATACTGATGCGCCAACAGATGGCTTTGCGCCTGCTGAATGGTGTCCATGGTCACCGAGACAACAATCAGAACCGAGGTGCCGCCAAAATAGAACGGGATCGCAAACTGACCGCGCAGGATTTCCGGCAGCAGCATAACCAGCACCAGATAGCCCGAGCCCAGAACCAACACGCGGTTGACCACATACTCAAGATATTCGGCTGTCTTCTTGCCAGGACGGATACCGGGAACAAAGCCATTCTGGTTCTTCAGGTTGTCGGCAACCTCTTCCGGTTTGAACGACACATTGAAGGTGTAGAAATAGGCAAAGAACACGATCATCGAGGTGAAAAACAGCAGGTACAGCGGCTGACCGGGGCCAAAGTTGGCCAGGAGCCAGGACATCACCGGACCATTGGTGGCGCCCGACGAGAAGGTCGAGATGGTGGTCGGCAGCAGCAACAGCGAGCTGGCAAAGATGGCCGGGATTACGCCTGCTGGGTTCACTTTGACCGGCAGATGCGAAGACCCACCGTCATAGACCTTCATGCCCACCTGACGGCGGGGATACTGGATATGTATCTTGCGCAGGGCGCGCTCCATGAAGACCACGAACATGATGATTGTCACCACCATCACCAGCACCATCACGATAACCGCTGGGCTGATTGCACCCGAGCGGCCTGAGGCAAAGAACTGCGCCAGCGCGGCGGGAACTTCGGCAATAATGCCAACAAAGATGATCAGCGAGATACCATTGCCCAGACCACGCTGGGTGATCTGCTCGCCCAGCCACATCAGGAACATGGTGCCGCCCACAAGGGTGATCATGCAGGCCATGCGGAAATACATGCCGGGATCGGTCGCCAATTCGCCTGCTTCCAGCGACACGGCCAGACCATAGGACTGAGCAGTGGCCAGAGCCACGGTGCCGAAACGGGTATATTGGTTGATCTTCTTGCGACCCTGCTCGCCCTCTTTCTTCAATTGCTCCAGCGATGGAACCATCGAGGTCAACAGCTGAATAATAATCGAAGCTGAGATGTAGGGCATGATGCCAAGGGCAAAAATACCCATGCGGCCTAGGGCGCCGCCAGTGAACATCGAGACCATGCCGCCAATACCTTGGCCTGCCTGCTCCATAAATTCACGTAGGGCGATTGTGTCGATGCCTGGAACCGGAATGAATGTCCCTAGACGATAGACAATCAATAGAGCCAGGGTGAACAGGATGCGATTACGCAGGTCTGTCGCTTTGCCAAGCGCGGACCAGCTCGTGTTCGCCGCCATTTGTTCTGCTGCTGATACCATGAAAAAGGTCTCTTTGTTGCGAAAACGCCGCCCAAAGCCATTTTCCGGCTTGGGCGGCGTTAATTGGAAAACTGGAGACTATGTAAGCGGCATTGTTGCCGCTCACAAGCGCTTACTCAGCTGCGGCTGCTTTTGCGACCAAGGTCAGCGCGCCGCCAGCCTTTTCTACGGCCTCAACGGCGGATTTTGACGCGCCGGTGACTGCAATATTGGCTTTCGCAGTGATTTCGCCTTTGGCCAGAACGCGGATACCGTCCAGCT
Organism: Parasedimentitalea marina; assembly: GCF_004006175.1. Lineage (GTDB taxonomy): Bacteria > Pseudomonadota > Alphaproteobacteria > Rhodobacterales > Rhodobacteraceae > Parasedimentitalea > Parasedimentitalea marina. Next base: position 268,685 of record NZ_CP033219.1, on the reverse strand, counting down.
TGCGACGTACAACACCCGATTCGACCAGGCTGTCTTCGGTGATCGACGCTGCGTCAAGTTTGCCGAGATCGATGAATTTCTGGATCAGGCCCAGGTTGATGACAGCGAATGCCTTGCGGTTCGGCTTGCTGAAGCCACGCTTTGGCAGACGTTGGTACAAAGGCATCTGACCGCCTTCATAGCCATTGATGGCAACACCCGAACGGGATTTTTGACCCTTGATACCACGGCCACCCATTTTACCGGTGCCGGAACCAGGACCACGACCAATGCGCTTGCGTTTTTTGGTTGCGCCAGGATTGTCGCTCAGTTCGTTCAGTCTCATATCGCTTCTCCTTAGCCGGATGTGACCCACGAAGCGTATTCGGGCCAACCACGGCATATAGTGATTTTGATTCTTGTGACCCGGATGGCCACCGGGTGCCTATAAACCTGTTGGGGGGATGGATCAAGGGTGGAAGCATGGTAGAACGCATGCGCCAAGCGCAACACACACTTGAGCAGTTGCATTACCAGTTCATACCCTACACGTTTCGCAAATGAATTTCTGAAAAGCTGAGAATTGCATGAACACCTTAATGAGATTTCACAAGGCCTGGAGCCACCCGAACTATCCGCCGGAACAAGTCACAGAGGCATCGTTAGCGCAGTTGGAAGAAGAAGTCGGCGTAGCTTTTCCTCTAAGTTACCGAAGGCAAATTCTTGAAGTAGGATTACCAAACCCGACAACGAAGTTGTGGGACTGGATAGACGACAATGTTTCTCTTGCAGATGTTTTGCTTGGCGTGAACCGCCCACATCTACAACAGTTTCTTTCCCCGGACGGCATTCGTGAAGCGTTGGGATGGCGCGATGCAGGGATGCCAACACATTTGTTGCCCTTCCTTTATGACAGCCTCGGCAACAACATCTGCTTTGACATGGTTCAACTTAGCGAGCAGTCAATACCCGACGCATCGATCTATTATTGGGATCATGACTTCAGAGAAACCGAAAAAATCTCCAATTCCTTTGATACATTTCTGGAGTATTATATTCCCTAGATAAAGAACACTTTCAGCGCCTGACCTTGGGGAGGTGCGAAAGCGCCTTCCCGGGGCGAAGGTCAAGAGTGGTTTTGCTGTGCAAAACTGTTAAGAAGAACGTCCGGCATAGTTATATCTCACTTAGCCCACCCAAAACACATCGTCAGTGTCCCCATTCTCAACAGCCCAAGACGCATTCTCGTAGCGGCAAAAGACTTTTTCAGCCCGCAAGATCGACTTCCAGCGGGCGACCAATGCAATTAATCGCTCTGCTTGATACTCGCCTTGTAATGCCTCGGGAAAGAAGGTCAGCTCGATGAACAGGGATCCGTCTTTTTCGCTAAACAAATAGACCTGCAAGTTCGAGATTAGGTCGCGCCCTTCTCTCAGTTCCAGTTCAATATCCCCTGTTGATTGAAAGTACCCATAGGCACCGTCGGGGCCAACATGAGAAAATTCATCCCCTTCCCAAGTATGTCCGTACACCTCTCCAAACTGCGACTGCAGATCTTCCAACATATCCAATAGTCGCGTTGGATCAGGCGCGGTAAAATTGACGTCGCGGCAACTGCCATCATCCTCGGATAGCGCAAGTTTTGTATATTCGAGTCCTGATTGCATAGCCCATCACAGATCACCCTATCAGGCGCTGGTCAATGGAATCTGGACAGGCGCAAGCCTATGGTCCGCCAAGGCCCCTGCCCTGTCGGTTTGAATGGTGCTGTTTGCTGTTTAAAAGGTGGGCCGGATAGGAATGGCGACGCCGCCGGATTGGATGCAGACGGGGACAGGCCCCGTGCCATGAACGGTTCAAATGCGCCCTCTTCTTTACGGGGGCCAGGCTCCGGTGTGGTGCTGGGCTGCCAAACCCAACGGATCGCGATCAGGGGCAAAATGCCAGTGACCTCTTAAAATGCGGTGCTCAGCACGCCCGCCCCCTGCGCAACAGAAAACGCCCCCGCGATGCGGAGGCGTTTCTGGTCATTCAAACCCCAGGGAGGAGGAAAGGGTCGAATGAATTCCCAGTATTTCCAGTTCGGGCTGAACCGGAAAGGAACTGAAACCGACTTAGTGACCGTAGACGTGCAGACGGGCGATGTCGGCGATGTCGCTGCGGCGCACACCGATGTCGGCCAGTTCACGGTTGTCCAGGCCGTCCAGCTCGGCGAAAGTGCGCTTGAATTCGTTATTCAGTGCCCATGCTTCTTTGGTGCTTTCGATCCAGCCACCGATACGGGCGATCAAGTTGAAACCAGGTGCGACAGAGTTGATTACGTGTGCCATGATATTGTCCTTTATTTAAACTGGGACCCATTCCCCAGTGCGTTGTTTTGTTCTTGTTTGGTGACACTTAGATAAAGGTTTTGGCGGCGCTAACAACTGACAGTTCGGTCAATCCGCTATGCACTGGCTGCATGGAGAAAGTCATAATTCAGTCACAAAGCCGGCGCGTTACCGAGTCGCGATGACAACCGGTTTGTCACTGCTGGTTCTGCGGCAGTCCGTCGGTGATGTCGTAGTAATCGCCTTTTTTAGACACATGGATGTGCAGGTCCATTTGGGTCTTGGTCGGCGTATCAAAGGCCCCCATGGCGATGGCTGTCCAATCATGAAACAGCGGGTCCCAGAACAGGGTCGACCCACAGCTTGCGCAAAACCCACGGCGCACCTTGTCCGAGGAGTGGTACCAGCGCAGATGATTCTTGCCAGTGATGCGCAGCTGGTCAGTCGCCACATCCGTAGAGACCAGGTAGTGACCTGTTGCCTTGCGACAGGCCTGACAATGGCAGGCGTTGGGTGCCTTCAGGTCGCCGGTCACCGTAAAGGTGACGGCCCGACACAGGCAGGATCCCTTGAACATACGCAGTCTCCGTTCTGTTGACCCCAGATGTGGGAAGAGCCTAGAGCGCAGCCCATATCGCCATCACACAAAGCGCCACGATGGTTGCCCAGCCGGACACATAGACAAAGGTACGGGCACCCTGGGTCGCCTTGCCAATATTCTGCGCATAGACCAGCGCGTAGAGCACCCGCAGCACCAGAAACAAGACCATCAGCAGATTCACCCACCAGACCGACACTCCGGTCAGGATACAGGCGAACAAGGCGATGGCAGCGGCCGGCATGATCTCGACAGCATTTTGGTGGCTGCGGTTCAGCCGGTAGACCCGATTGTCATAATCGGCCTCGGGGGTGCAGCCCGGTACCAACCCCGACTGCGCCTTGGCCGCGCCCACCAGCGCCGACTGCAGCAGGACAATCAACACAAAGAGCAAAAGAGCGATGAGTGCCGGTGAATAACCCGTGATCAGGTCCAACATGAGGATCTCCTAATAGATGAAACAAACAGCTCCATCAGACACCCAAGCCAGGCGAAGCGTCAACCGCCGCCCGCATCCCCGGTTGTTAGTCCACCTCGCTTGCCAGGCACTGGGCCTCCCATTCGGTCAGGAACGCCATGATCTCGAGCGAGTCTTGCAGACGGGGCGACGGGCGTTGCGCCTCTAGCTGGCCAGTGGCCAGACAGGTCTCGACCATCTCGATCTGATGGGCAAAGCTGTCTTTGCCAGTCTCGACAAAAATGTCTTCGACCTCGCCGCCGTAAGGGCACCATTGAATGTGATTGCGGCCCGCGACTGGCAGCCAGGGGTTGGTGACAAACCGCAGCACACCTTTGTCGCCAGAAATGGTGAAGCCATGTGCCATGCCGTAGCTGTCGGTCGACTGCAGCGTTGCCAGAACACCAGTGTCAAACCGCGCCGTGACCGAGGCATCCACAATGGTGCCATCCCGTGCGGATACATTGCCCAAACCCGACAAGCGGTGACTGGCGAAAGCGTGCGGCCCGCACATCGTCTGAACCACAAACTGCAGCAGCGACACCGGGTAGCAGCCCAGGTTATACAGTGTCCCCCGCCCTGCCGGGTTGGTCACCTGCCAGATGTCGGCCGCATAGAAGCCCTGAACGCCGCGCAGCTGGCCCAAACGACCGTCCAGCAGCACCTCTTGCAAGCGGCGAAACAGCGGATGTGCCAGATACATCAACCCTTCGACAAAGAATGTCTGATGGGCCTGCACTGACGCGACCAGCTCCTGCGCCTGGTCCATTGTCGTGGTCAGCGACTTCTCACTCAGAACCGCCTTGCCCTGCTCGGCGGCCTGGATGGTGAGGCTGTGATGCACATTGTTGGGCAGGCCAATGTAAACCGCATCGACCGCAGGATCGGCGAGCGCCGCGTCATACCCAACGCTGTGATGCGGAATGTCGTATTGGCGTTGAAACTTGGCCACTGCGTCAGGATGACGACCGGCAACCACGTGCGCTTGTGATCCGGCACTGGCTTGGATGGCCGCTGCCACCGTGTTGGAAATAAACCCTGTCCCCAGAATAGCCCATCGTATCATGCCGCATGCTCCGCCCCAAAGAAACCATCGCTATTGCGCCGGGCAGCGAAACGCAAGCCGAGCCAGACGCAGAAAGGGCAACGAAAAACGCCCCCGGCGGAACCGGAGGCGTTTTCGATGTCTTCAAGGAAAAGGGCTTAGCCTTTTTCTTCGATGATCTCGACCATGTGTGAAATCTTGTTCACCATGCCGCGGATGGAAGGTGTGTCTTCCAGCTCACGTGTCTTGTGCATCTTGTTCAGACCCAGACCGACCAGCGTAGCACGCTGTTTGGCGGGACGACGGATCGGGGAACCGATCTGCTTTACAACGATAGTTTTAGCCATCTTCCGATCTCCTTAAGCTTCAGCTTCGGCAGGTGCCGCTGCTGGTGCTTCGTCCCGCTTGGGCAGGATGTCGGCAACTTTCTTACCACGACGCTGAGCAACAGACCGTGGGCTGGACTCTTTGCGAAGGCCATCCATGGTTGCGCGGATCATGTTGTAAGGGTTCTGCGAACCGATCGACTTGGACACAACGTCCTTGATGCCGAGCATTTCGAAAACAGCACGCATTGGACCACCGGCGATGATACCGGTACCTTCTGGAGCTGTCCGCATAACCACTTTACCGGCGCCGTGACGGCCTTCCATGTCGTGGTGCAATGTCCGACCTTCACGCAGCTGAACGCGGATCATCTGGCGCTTGGCTTGCTCGGTGGCTTTACGAATGGCCTCAGGGACCTCTTTCGCTTTACCTTTACCAAAGCCAACGCGGCCTTTTTGGTCGCCTACAACAACCAGGGCTGCAAAACCAAAGCGCTTACCGCCTTTTACGGTTTTGGAAACGCGGTTGATCGCAACCAAGCGATCTGCAAATTCCGGTGTCTCGTCGCGATCACGACGACCGCCGCGGCGGTTCTCATCTCTTGCCATGAGGCATTCCTTTCATCCGGCGCTATGCGCCTAAATTTCCAATCCTGGTGGGCGCCCCTTGCGGAATACCCCCGGATTATCGGGGCGGCGCTAAACGCGCCGCCCGCAATTATTAGATCTTGAGGCCACCTTCACGGGCAGCGTCGGCCAGGGCCTTCACTTTACCGTGGAACAGGAAACCACCGCGATCAAAATATGCTTCTTCAACACCGGCTTTCTTAGCGCGCTCGGCAATAACCGTGCCCACTTTGGTCGCTGCTTCGATGTTGTTCTTGCCAAGGAAACCCAGATCTTTTTCCAGGGTCGAGGCAGAAGCCAACGTAACGCCACGAACGTCGTCGATCAGCTGAACGCTGATGTTCTTGTTCGAACGGTGAACGGACAGACGAAGACGTCCCGAGTTCACGCGGCGAAGTTTGTTCCGGACGCGCAAGCGGCGCTTCAGAAACAGGGTTCTTTTGCTGTTTGCCATTTTGCAGGTCCTTACTTCTTCTTGCCTTCTTTACGGAAGACAAATTCACCTTTGTAACGAATACCTTTGCCCTTGTAGGGCTCGGGCTTACGCCATGCACGAATGTTAGCCGCAACCTGACCAACAGCCTGATCATCAATGCCTTCGACAATGATGATGGTCGGCTTAGGAGAGGTAACAGTCACACCTTCGGGCGCTTCGTATGTCACGTCGTGCGACAGGCCCAGGTTCAGTTTCAGGACGTTGCCCTGCATCTGTGCCCGGTAACCCACACCCTGGATCTCCAGCTCTTTTTTGAAGCCGGTGGTGACCCCGGTTACCAAGTTGGCAACCATGGTGCGGGACATGCCCCACTGCTGACGTGCCCGTTTGGACATGCCGCGTGGCGTGATGGAAACAACGTTATCTTCGACCGCAAGGGTCACGTCGTCAGTGGCTTTGAAGCTACGGGTCCCTTTGGGGCCCTTAACTTCGATGGATTGACCGGACACCGATGCAGAAACACCTGCAGGCAGCGTAACCGGTTTTTTACCAATACGAGACATCGATTGACCTCCTTAGAAGACGGTGCAGAGCACTTCGCCGCCAACGTTGGCTGCCCGTGCTTTTGCGTCCGACATCACACCCCGAGGAGTGGAGACAATCGACACACCCAGGCCCTGACGGACCGACGGGATGTCATTGACGCCCATGTAAACGCGACGACCGGGCTTGGAAACCCGCTTCAGCTCGCGAATGACAGGTTCGCCATCGTAGTACTTCAGGCTGATTTCGATAGCCGGGTGGCCATCTGCACCAGTGGTTGCTTCATAGCCACGGATGTAACCTTCGTCCGACAGTACGTCCAAAACCCAGGCCCGCAGCTTGGAAGCTGGGGTCGAGACTGTGGATTTACCGCGCAACGACGAGTTACGGATCCGGGTGAGCATATCTGCGATAGGATCGTTCATATCTGTCTCTCCCTTACCAGCTCGATTTCACCATGCCGGGGATCTGGCCTGACGAGCCAAGTTCCCGCAGCGCGATCCGGCTTACCTTCAGCTTACGGTAGTAAGCGTGAGGACGACCAGTCAGCTGGCAACGGTTGTGCAAACGTGTAGCCGAGCTGTTGCGCGGCAATTTCGCCAATTTCAGACGCGCAGCAAAGCGCTCTTCCATCGGACGGCTTTGGTCACTCGCGATCTCTTTAAGCTCGGCGCGCTTTGCGGCAAATTTAGCCACCAGACGCTCCCGCTTTTTCTCGCGTTCGATCATGCTTTTCTTAGCCATGTCTATTCCTTCCCGCGCTTACGAATTGAAGGGCATGTTGAGAGCTTTCAACAGCGCCTTGGCTTCCGCGTCGTTATCCGCGGTCGTAGCGATCACAATATCCATGCCCCAGTTTTCGTCGATTTTATCAAAATCGATTTCTGGGAACACAAGGTGCTCTTTCAGGCCCATGGCGTAGTTGCCACGACCGTCAAAAGATTTGCCTGATACGCCGCGGAAATCGCGGATACGAGGCATTGCGATGGTGATCAGACGATCCAGGAAGTCATACATCCGGTCGCCGCGCAGTGTCACCTTGGCACCCATTGGCATGCCTTCGCGAACGCGGAAGCCAGCAATGGAGTTCTTGGCGATAGTGGTCAGAGCTTTCTGGCCAGAAATCAGGGTCAGATCAGCCTGAGCCGACTTTGCCTTCTTGCTGTCACGGACTGCGGCACGGCCACAACCAATGTTCAGAACGATCTTATCCAGCTTGGGGATCATCATTTCGTTCTTGAAGCCGAATTCCTCTTTCAGAGTGGCGCGAACGCTCTCTTTGTAAAAGGTCTTCAAGCGCGGGGTGTAAGCAGCAGTATCAAGCATCGATCACGTCCCCTGTAGATTTTGCAAAGCGGACTTTCTTGTCGCCTTCCATGCGGAAGCCAACGCGAGTTGCTTTGCCGTTTGCGTCCAGGAATGCCAGGTTTGACAGCTGGATTGGCAGAGCTTTGGGCAGACGGCCGCCCTGCTCGGTTTGTGTCTGACGTGTTGCGCGGATGGCGATATTCACGCCTTCAACAACAGCCTTGCCAGCCTGGGGGTTCACAGAGGCGATAACGCCCTCTTTGCCCTTATCCTTGCCAGCCAACACGACAACCTTATCGCCTTTGCGGAGTTTAGCAGCCATTGTTACAGCACCTCCGGAGCAAGCGAGATGATTTTCATGAAGTTCTTGGCACGCAGCTCACGAACAACTGGGCCAAAGATACGTGTACCTACGGGCTCATTGGTGTTGTTCAGGATCACAGCAGCGTTGCTATCAAAACGAATAGCAGTACCGTCTGCGCGGCGAACTTCTTTGGCGGTGCGAACAACAACGGCCTTGCGGACGTCACCCTTCTTAACACGACCACGTGGAATGGCTTCTTTAACCGAGACGACAATGATGTCACCTACGGATGCGTACTTACGCTTAGAGCCACCCAGAACCTTGATGCACTGTACTCGGCGAGCGCCTGAGTTATCAGCAACATCCAGGTTAGTTTGCATCTGGATCATTTGGTTTCTCCCGACCTATGGAAACTGGCGATGCGTGCCATGGCGTTCCCAGGGTTTCGACAAACTGGGATGTCTGTCGGTTAAGGGTTCTAAAGGCTCTTAAGCTTCCAGAACTTCCCAGCGTTTCGTTTTCGACTTAGGTGCGCATTCGATGATGCGAACTGAGTCACCTACTTTGAAAACGTTCTTTTCATCGTGGGCCCGGTATTTTTTGGACTTACGGATGGTTTTCTTCAGAACAGGGTGCGTGAAGCGGCGTTCAACCGAGACAGTTACGGTCTGGGCGTTGGCGTCGCTGGTCACGGTGCCAGTGAGAATACGTTTGGGCATCGTGTCGCTCCTTATTCAGCTGCTTCAGCAGCTTTTTGGTTCAGAATGGTCTTAACACGGGCAGCACTGCGGCGTGCCGCTTTGATGCCTGATGTGTTTTCCAGCTGACCGGTGGCCTGTTGAAAGCGCAGGTTAAAGCTCTCTTTCTTCAGGTTTGCGAGTTCATCGCGGAGTTCATCCGCGGATTTTTCGCGAAGATCCTTGGCGTTCATAGCCTAGTCCTTGTCCAATGCACCAGAAGGCCCCTAGCGGGTAACCTCGCACCTGGTGGGTTATGTCACCTGCACCGAAATGCAGAAAAGAATCACCGCGCCCTGATTCCGATAGGAATAGGGGTTAGCGATGGGTTCCTATAGGGGAGTGTGGAGGTGGGGGCAAGAGTGGTTTTTCATATCAACGTTTGAGTCTAGACAACTGCTCGTCAAGCTTTCCTTGATAGTCTCGTAGTCCAGAAGTGTTGTCGCCCGAAACATCCAAGGACATAGCCAACTCAACCAACTCTTGTTCCTCGTTCACACCAGCTAAGCCCGGCGCAATCAACAAGCCACTCGGCCATTCGTGTCCCGCATATTCAAATCCTGATACAAGATGTGCAAGAAGTTTGGCTTTCAATTCTGGCATTTCTGGTTCAATTTTGAATGCACGCAAGAGTAACTCAAGAGGGGTCACCCCCTTCAACTGATCAGAAAGTGTCTTAACTGAAGAGAAATTGTTGCGTGTTTTAGCCAGCCACATGAGAGCCCAAGGGTCATCCTGATCAAACCCTGCTTTGAGAACAGGAAAGACTATATAAGCATAGATTTCATGCCTAATCGCGCCGTTCCCTTGGACTTGCGCTTTTTCGTTTAGAAAGCTCCTAACCCACTCTTCCCGTTCAGGTATACACGAAAAGGAGTTCACAAATCGAAGAACCGCCTCCCTTGCGTTGGCCTTTAGGCCACTGTTGGTACAGGAAACAAATTCGTCATATGCATCGAGGTCCATCTTCAAAAATTCCCAAACGGTTCGGACTAAAAGTAGGGCCACGCCTGACCTTGGGGAGGTGCACAGCGCCTTCCCGGGGGGAAGGTCAGGCGTGACCCTGATGTTTCAAGTCTCGGCTCTCTTCAAGCGCTCCTTGAACCAAACTGTTAAATCGTCAAACGAAACAGAGCTTTCCGCGACTCCAACCACAATGTCGTCAATCGGGTCATCATCAGGGATGTTCAGATAGTAGCCGCTACGTTCAATGAGTAGCTCCACGACCAACCATGCCGTCCGCTTGTTGCCATCGGTAAAGCCATGGTTGCCGACCATGCTTTCAAGAAGTGCGGCTGCTTTTCGGTTTATCGGGCGGTGATATCCAGAATAAGGACGTCCAAGAGCGGATTCGATAAGATCGAGACTGCCAATTCCTTTGCGCCCGCCGTATGTCAGGGCTTCGTCATGTGCAGCGATCGCATCCGCAAGCGTCACCCTGTAATGGCGCTTACCTATTGACCAAACGCTTCAACGCATCTTTGCGTTTAGATGAAGCCTCCTCGAGAACTTTGCCTGTTCTCACCGTTACCTTGCTGCTGCCCTTAGCAGTTTGAACATCAAGAAAGCGGCCGGTATTTGCGTCACGCCCTATTTTCCCACCTTTGACGGTCTCAGAAATTTTGGTTGGTTCCCTTTTTGCCATCTTTGGCCCACCTCGACGTAAAATTCAACTTGCCTCTATATAATGTAAGTCCATCACTACGTAAACGGCGCCGCAGCAGGCCCCTTGGATCATTTCCAATCCGGGCTTGGGCTCCGCCCGTTCGCAAGCGAAACGCTCCCTCGGAGCGTTTCCGGAGAGCTTGCTCACTCCCACCGATAATTAAAGCTGCCTGATCTTTTCCAACGTCGCTTCGAACTGCCAGGCATCTGGCAACCTTGATAGCCAAAGACGACTGGAAGGGCTCTGTATCATCATGGCCTTGCGCAGCGTTCTGATACGTTGAATGTCTTTTATAGCGATCTCACCGACGACGTTCTGAGGTTCCATGACAAGAACACGCTGTGTCGTGAGGATATAAGCAACGGGACGAAACAGACGGTGCAAAGACAACCATATGACAAGCATGAGGGTTGGAGAGAAAAGAACAATCAATGCTAGATCTGAAATGGTCGGTGAAACACGGCCACGAATAATCTGAACACGTTGCTCGCCTTCTTCCAACTGGAGAGGCACGTGGTCTTGAATTGACATTAAAGAACAGACCCTTTCTCTTTGATTGTCGGCAGGCCTCACTCCCACCGATAATTAAAGCTGACCGAGATGCGGTCGTCTTCGGACATGTTCATCGGCACCTCGTGGCGCAGCCAGCTTTCCCAGAGCAGCACATCACCCACATCCGGCTTTATATAGATGAACGGCTTCAACTCGCGGCGGGCGTCTTTGGTGCGGATGGGCGAAGCCATCATCATGGCGGACCGGGGATCTTCCAGTTTCAACGCACTGGTGTCTTCGGGCATCGCAACATAGGTGGTGCCGCTGATGACCGAATGTGGGTGGATGTGGCTGGCGTGCATGCCGCCTTCGGGCAGGATATTGATCCACAGATCCTCGAGCACCAACGCGCGGCCGTCCAGATCAAACTGCAGATCCTTGGCGAATTCCGCCACATGCAGATCCAGCACCTTGACCAGATCGCCAAAAATTGGAAACCGCCAGGGCAGATCACTCAGCGAGGCATAGGAGGTATAGCCGGGATAGGCGTTTTCTTCGCACCAGTCCTGGCCTGCCTCGTCATCATTGGCGATGACAATACAGGAGGTTTCAAGTTCTGCCGCATCAATCGATGGTCCATGTTCGGACAGGGCAGCGCGGTACAGGCGGGTGGCGAAAAGCGATTCAATATGTGACATGCGGTGGTCATATCGCAACCCGCGCGACAGCGCGAGAGGGCGCGGTGTGACAGTCGCAAAATAGCCTGTGGCCCCCGGTTCAGGAGGGCCACTGGAATTGGTGGATCAGAAGTCTTCCCAAAGGGCCTTTCCATCGGTGCCCGTTGCGGCCACTGGCACCATGTCATCGATCTCGGTTGCCCAGTCGTCGCTCATATCTGTCATGCCATGCGCAGTGGGTGCCGCCGGCGCGCGATGGCTGGGGGCTGCCCCCCCACCCTGCCCAATTTGGAAGTGCGCCATGAGATCGGCCAGTTTGCTGGCATCTGACTTCAACAAATGGCTTGCGGCTGTGGACTGTTCGACCATGGCGGCGTTCTGTTGTGTCACCTGATCCAACTGCGTCATACCGGTATTGATCTCGTGGAGACCGGTTGATTGCTCAGCCGCGCCTTCGGCAATTTCCGAGACCAGTGTCGTAATGTGACTGACCTGACCAACGATGCTTTCCAGTGCCTCGCCAGCGTTGCCGACCAGTTTGACGCCACCATCAACCTGCTTGGAGCTATCGCTGATCAGGGCTTTGATTTCCATCGCGGCATCCGAAGAGCGTTGCGCCAGCGCCCGCACTTCACTTGCCACCACCGCAAACCCACGACCAGCTTCCCCTGCACGGGCCGCTTCGACACCGGCATTCAACGCCAGCAAGTTGGTCTGGAATGAGATGTCGTCAATCACCGAGATGATCTGCGAAATATGACGAGACGAAGATTCAATCTCGCTCATGGCCGCCACGGCGCTTTGCACGACCTCACCACTGCGTTCCGCTTCGGCGCCAGCTTCACCCATTGTGTTTTCGACACTGCGGGCCCCGTCGGCTGCGGATTTCACAGAAGCCGTCAGCTCATCCAACGCTGCTGCAGTCTCTTCCAGCGTGGCAGCCTGACTTTCCGTCCGATGGGACAGATCTTCCGAGGCCTGGCTGATTTCATCCGCGCCGTTGCGAATACTGCTGGAGGTCGCGACAACTTGTTCGACGATGCCGTGCAACGTGGTAACGGTCCCATTGAAGTCCTCACGCAACTGCTCGTATCCTTCGGGGAAATTCTCTTTGATTTGCACCTGCAGATTACCCTGCGACAGCATTGCCAAACGATTGCTAAGTTCTTCAACCATTGCGCTCAACTCGGCGTCGCGGCCTTCGGCTTTCTTCTGCTCTTGCTCCTGCATCTCGACCAAAGCGTCGCGGAATATCTCAAGGGCGCGGGCCATTTCACCGACTTCATCACCGCGCTCCTGGCCTTTGATATCGACAGCGTTATCCCCATCGGCCAATCCCCGCATAGACACAGTAATCCGACGGACGGAACTGGCAATGCTTGAACCGATGAACCAGGCCATCGCAGCGCCGAGCACGATTGAAAAGGCAATCGCACTGGGAATCATGGTTCGGGTTGACGATGAAATCTGGTCGCTGGAGGCCTTACGTTCATCCATTAGGGCCTGCTCTTCAGCCTGGAAATCAGCCATGACTGCACGGAAGCCGTCAAAGAACACCTTACCGCGTCCCTCGGCGACAAGATCAGCCATGTCATCCATGGTTTCAGCGAAACCAATTTCCCGTCTCATTTCAAGGATCGGCTCGACCATATTTGCACGCCACGTCGTAATTGTGTCGCCCGCACTGATGACCCGCGCCTGCTGCTGTGGGTTGTCGCTGACAGCACCGGAAAGTTCAGCTACGAGAAGCTGCATCATGGTGTTACCGTCGCGGTATGGCTTCAAGAAGTCCATGTCACCAGACAGCAGGAACCCACGCATACCGGTTTCCATATCCACTGCGGCGGCCAACATATCCTTGGCGGTATTGATGACTATGTAAGTATGCTCGACCCGGTCCAGCGCCTCGGACACCGCAACTGCATTTACAAACGGACTTTCGATAATGGTTTTAATTTTCGCTTTTCGCTCCACAAGCAAAGCCTGTTCGGCCTCGATGAATTCCTGAAGTTCCCATCTGAACTGATCAAAAAACACTTTGCCTTTGGCTTTTCTCACTTCCTCGGCCATGTCGTTCATGGTCAAGGCGTCGCCAATTTCACGACGCAGCGCGATCGCGGTTTCAGCAACATCGGTTTGCCAACCCCGCAGGGCCTGTTCAGCCTCTTCCAGACGGGCAACCTGTACTGGGTTATCACTTACCGTTTCACGCAGATCCGACAGCGCTTGGTAGGCGGCGGTTTGGCCACTTATGTAGGGATCCAGAAATTCATCCTTGCCCGCCAGCAGATACCCGCGCAGCCCGGTTTCCATGTCAACTGCAGAGGCAATGATCGATTGCGAATCCCCCAGAACGTTCTGGGTGTGCGTGACCCAACGGGCAGAATCATCCATTCGGCTAAGATTGGTCATCGTTATGACCCCAACACCCACAATCAGCAGCAGTGGGAATAGCGCAACCGAAATAACCTTGGGTTTGGTCTTCAGGTTGGCAAGTGAAAAGCGTCTTAGCACCGACTGGTTTTTCTTGGCCACGTCACAAATCCTCTCGCGATAATTTGGCATAGTAAGACCACATATTTCTTAAGAACCCATTGAGTGCCGAGAACACCATCTGCTTTGGATTTGAAATTTTATCTGATTTAAAATTAGCATTAAATTGGTCGACCAATACGCGCAAAGTATATTTTCACCACAACCTTTACTCTACAATAGAATAGGCCCCCGCTGATACCTCAGCGGGGGCCCTGCATCCTTCAAATGAAGGAAACTGGTTTACCAGTCTTCGCGCAGCACAACACGTGTCTTGATTGGCAGCTTCATCGCAGCCAGGCGCAGGGCCTCGCGGGCGATGTCGTCATCGACGCCATCAATCTCGAACAACACGCGGCCAGGCTTGACCTTGGCTGCCCAGAAATCCACCGAACCTTTACCTTTACCCATACGGACTTCGGTAGGCTTGGAAGTAACTGGTGTATCCGGGAAGATCCGGATCCAGACACGGCCCTGACGCTTCATGTGACGTGTCATCGCGCGGCGAGCCGCTTCGATTTGACGCGCAGTCACACGCTCAGGCTGGAGTGCTTTCAGACCGTAAGTGCCAAAGTTCAGATCGGATCCACCTTTGGTTTCACCCTTGATCCGGCCTTTGTGCATCTTGCGGAATTTAGTACGCTTTGGTTGAAGCATTTGTCATGTCCCCCTTATCGACGACCGCCTGCACCGCGAGGTGCTGGGCCGTCCTGGAGTTCCTGTGCTTTACGGTCACGTGCCTGCGGATCGTGCTCCATGATTTCACCTTTGAAGATCCAAGTCTTGATCCCGATGATACCATAAGCAGTCTTTGCTTCGACGTGTGCGTAATCGATGTCGGCACGCAGTGTGTGCAAAGGCACACGGCCCTCACGGTACCATTCGGTACGCGCGATTTCAGCACCACCCAAACGACCAGCAAGGTTGACCCGGATACCCAGGGCGCCCATGCGCATCGCGTTCTGAACCGCACGCTTCATGGCGCGACGGAAAGAAACCCGGCGTTCCAGCTGCTGTGCGATCGACTCACCAACCAGAGCAGCGTCGAGCTCGGGCTTACGAACCTCAACGATGTTCAGGTGCAGTTCGCTATCGGTCATCGTTGCAATTTTCTTGCGCAGAGTTTCGATGTCTGCACCTTTTTTGCCGATGATGACGCCAGGACGTGCTGTGTGGATCGTAACGCGGCACTTTTTGTGCGGACGTTCGATGATCACACGAGAGATACCGGCTTGCTTACACTCTTCGTTGATGAAGGCGCGGATCTTGATGTCTTCCAGAAGAAGGTCACCGAAATCCTTGGTGTCAGCATACCAGCGGCTGTCCCAGGTACGGTTGACCTGGAGGCGCATGCCAATTGGATTGACTTTATTACCCATTAGGACTGCTCCTCAACTTGACGCACCAGAATGGTGATCTCAGCAAACGGCTTCAAGATCTTGCCAAAACGACCACGAGCACGCGGGCGACCGCGCTTCAGAGTCATGTTTTTGCCCACATAGGCTTCGGCGACGATCAGCTCGTCCACGTCCAGGTTGTGGTTGTTTTCAGCATTGGCAATTGCCGACTGAAGACATTTTTTCACGTCCTGTGCTACGCGCTTGTTCGAGAAAGTCAGATCGGTCAGTGCGCGATCAACTTTCTTGCCACGGATCAGACCAGCAACCAGGTTCAGTTTCTGAGGGCTGGTACGAAGCATGCGCAGTTTTGCCATTGCTTCGTTGTCTGCCACGCGGCGTGGATTCTTTTCCTTACCCATGACTTATTTCCGCTTCGCTTTTTTGTCAGCAGCGTGACCGTGATAAGTACGAGTTGGCGAATATTCACCAAACTTCTGACCGATCATGTCTTCTGAGACGTTGACAGGAATATGCTTGCGACCGTTGTAAACACCAAAGGTCAGACCCACGAACTGGGGCAGAATGGTGGAACGGCGCGACCAAATCTTGATCACTTCTTTGCGGCCCGATTCACGAGCAGCTTCAGCCTTCTTGAGAACATAAGCGTCAACAAAAGGGCCTTTCCATACAGAGCGAGACATCGATTAGCGTCCCTTCTTCTTGGCGTGACGCGAGCGGATGATCAGCTTGCTTGACGCTTTGTTCTTGTTACGGGTCCGTGCACCTTTGGTCGGCTTACCCCAAGGGGTCACCGGGTGACGACCACCCGAGGTCCGGCCTTCACCACCACCGTGTGGGTGGTCGACCGGGTTCATGACCACACCACGCACAGAGGGACGAACGCCCTTGTGACGCATACGGCCAGCTTTACCAAAGTTCTGGTTCGAGTTGTCGGGGTTCGACACCGCACCAACTGTTGCCAGACATTCCTGACGCACCAGACGCAGTTCGCCCGAAGACAAACGGATCTGCGCGTAGCCACCGTCACGACCAACGAACTGAGCATATGTACCAGCTGCACGGGCGATCTGGCCGCCTTTGCCTGGCTTCATTTCGATGTTGTGAATGATGGTACCGATTGGCATGCCCGAAAACGGCATTGTGTTGCCCGGCTTGATGTCGGCCTTAGCAGAGGCGATAACCTTGTCACCAACAGCAAGACGCTGTGGAGCCAGGATATAGTTCTGTTCGCCATCTTCGTATTTGATCAGCGCGATGAATGCGGTCCGGTTCGGGTCATATTCGATCCGCTCGACGGTCGCCGCAACATCAAATTTGTTACGCTTAAAGTCAACGATCCGGTAGAGGCGCTTTGCCCCGCCACCACGGCGGCGCGAGGTAATCCGTCCGGTGTTGTTCCGGCCGCCCGATTTCGTCAAACCCTCAGTGAGAGACTTGACGGGACGTCCTTTCCAAAGCTCCGAACGGTCGATCAGAACCAGCCCACGCTGGCCCGGCGTCGTCGGTTTATACGACTTGAGTGCCATGCTTTCTGTCTTCCGTTTAGCTTGCCCAAGCACCGAGTTTTCCCGGCATCTTAGGCTATGTTCAGCCCCCTGCTCGTGAGGTTTCATCCGAAACCCAACTACTGAGGTGGCCATCGATATAAGGCCCCGAAGGTCCCCATCCAAAAATCAGCAGCCCCGGAACGAATCCGAGGCTAGATGATCCGTGCGAGGTAGCAGGGTATGAGGGGGGTGTCTATAGGGGGATGCAGGTTTTCGGATATGTAAGACTTACGCTAGACCACACCTGCTGCAAAATCAATTTCACTCTAGGTCCTCTGTAAGGGACAAGACGAAGTCCAGAGCATCTTCGACGTACCAAACGTCATCAATGTCCAATGGCTCAACAATCGCATTAAAATTCTTTAGCAACCACGGAACGGAAACCGTGCATTTTTTTTCTTCAAATCGCGCTTCTTTTTTAAGGGTGCAGACACCGTACCCCCAGGTTCGTCCCCCTAATCCAACGAAAGAGAGGTCTTCATCGTGATTGAATCTAACAGCCAAGGCGTAGTGATAGTGATTGCCAGCAGTATGGTTAGTCTTGAATTTTATTAACGAACCTTCCCTCAGAAAGGATTCGTTCGAATTTTTTAGCCGTTTCCACACTTCTTCCGCCCCAATCGCCGAGGAATCATCGGCATACAAAATGTCCTTCATTGCGCCTTCTATGGTATACGACATACGTGACCCTATATCTGAGTGTTTCCTGTTCTAGGGATACCAGCACGCCTAAACTACTCGGAGAGACGATATGAGCTGAGTTAAAGTACTCACCACTGCGGACAGGTTGTTCCGCTGAAGAAGGGAATTCTTCACAGCTATCGCTTCCTAACATTGAAATACCGCAATATGAGTTCTGCCAAAAAACCGTAACATCCAATTGCAACTACAAATGCCAAAAGCGGGTCAAGCCCCATCGATATTGTGAGATAAGTGACACTAAACGGGTATAATAGCTGCGAAATGTCAAGCATTGAGAACGCCATGGCGAGCAAGATCAGAATGTAAATCATTGTATTTCCTGCCAACGTAAAACGTCATATTTGACCGCACCCCACATAAGATCAAGAATTACAGACCATCCCGGCCAACTTTAAAATACTGCGCAAACATCTCTCGCACCTTATATCTGTCTGCGCGCAGCAAGATGTCTTCCCGTATCATATCCGGCTCTGCACCCTGCCGTATGTTTGCTGGAACATTGTGAACAATGTCGGCAAGCCCTTTGGACTTATTGATGTTGTCGGACGCTCTGATCTCTACCAGAACCAACCCTAGGCCGTGCAAGATATCCTCATACTCGCTCATTCTACGCTTCACCATTCGAGCCAAAAACCTTCATCGACAGGTACCCAATTGCCCTCTCGGTCAAAAACAACATCACACGCGCAAGACCCCAATAGAAAACGATAACAATAATAAACGCTACCTGATTGGACAGACCTATGTTTGCAAGCCACCAACTAAGATTGACTGGATGGCTGACTTGCATGAAGTCAGCAAAAATTAGAGCTATGCCTACCAGCCCCCAAATTGCTGAATGAAATCCGCCAATCATCGCCTCACCTTATATGTCCGGGAAATACAACAGATCCGTACATTGCAGCATTGCGACCACTCATACAAATAAATCCCGTGCCGTCGCTGGCACGGCGGCCTGAGGCCTTGATTCCGCGCGGGGGAATACCCCGATAGGTATCTTGCTTCTCGTCAAGATACCTGCTGCTCTATGAACCAACCTTTCTCGACAATTCTGAAGCCCAGCTATCAAGTCGTTTTTGAGCAAACTCACTGATTTCCTCCGTTTCACATTTGGCAAGACGCCCCAACGCTACCCGGGCCTCCGCCGAGCCGATATCCGCCAATGCCCAAGTGCATTTTCGTGCCAAAGCATAGTTATCATCCCAGTCAAGGTATTCGGGACAATCCATTGCCCTTGCTTCCAGAACTGACTCAGCCCCTGCACACCTGAAACGCTGGATGGCAAACGCCACATCTTCATGCTTGAAGTGCCAATTCAGCGGCAGTGAACGAATAAGAAGCGCACAGGCTTCGGACGACTTAGAACCCCAGGACAAGGCCAGAAGCGCGGCCTCAAATGCATCGGGATCCCTTGCGTCGATTGCACGTTCAAAATCCAGGATATGCCGTTCCAATGCCTAGTTCCCAATATTTGAAAGTTGTAAATTATTATTCTCTGGCAAGCCTTATTGCTTGAAGCAAGTAACTATCTTTTCGAATTCCATCGCAAACGAAAAAGGCCCCCGCTTTGCAGCGAGGGCCTTTCTCAATTCATCCTAGCAATCTTACAGTCCGGTGGACACGTCGATTGTGTTACCCTCTTCGAGGGTCACATAGGCCTTTTTGACGTCCTTGCGACGGCCCAAGCCACCGCGGAACCGCTTCACTTTACCTTTAGTGATGCTTGTGTTCACAGCCTTAACCTTCACACCAAACAGCGCCTCAACAGCGGCTTTGATGGTGGGTTTGTTGCTGTCGATCGCAACTTCAAAAACAACCGCGCCATTTTCGGACGCCATGGTGGCTTTTTCAGTGATGATCGGCTTACGGATTACGTCGTAGTGTTCTGCTTTAGCGCTCATTTCAGGCGAGCCTCCAATGCTTCGATACCTGCTTTGGTGATCACCAGGGTGTCACGCTTGAGGATATCATAGACGTTTGCGCCCATCGACGGCAGGATATCCAGACCTTCGATGTTTTTGGCGGCCTTCAGGAAGCCTTCGTTAACCGAAGCGCCATCGATGACCAGAGCGCGTTTCCAGCCCAGGTTTGCAACCTGTTTGGCCAGAGCGGCAGTCTTGCCCTCGGTGTCGGCGTTCTCGATTACAACCAGCTCACCAGCAGCAGCCTTGGCAGACAGTGCGTGGCGCAGACCCAGCTTGCGGAACTTTTTAGTCAGCTCGTGACCGTGCGAACGGACGACCGGACCTTTGTAAACACCACCACCGCGGAAGATCGGAGCAGAGCGAGCACCGTGACGTGCGCCGCCGGTCCCTTTCTGACGATAGATCTTCTTGGTCGAGTAGTTCACTTCCGAACGGGTCTTTACCTTGTGGGTACCGGCCTGTGCGTTGTTACGCTGCCAGCGGACCACACGGTGCAGGATGTCCGCACGTGCTTCGAGACCGAACAGTTCGGCATCCAGCTCGATGTTGCCGGCAGTGCTGCCGTCCAGATTGATTACATCAAGTTTCATGCTTCACCACCTTCCGCAGAAACGGTTTCTGCTGGAGCTTCGGCAGCTGCCGATTTCAGACCTGCTGGGAAAGGCAGACCCTCAGGGGCCTTCTTCTTAACAGCGTCTTTGACAGTGACCCAACCACCTTTGGAGCCAGGAACGGCGCCTTTGATGAAGACCAGACCACGGTCGGCGTCAGTTTTGACAACTTCCAGGTTCTGAGTGGTTACACGGGCAGCACCCATGTGACCGGCCATTTTCTTGCCTTTGAAAACCTTACCGGGATCCTGACACTGACCTGTGGAACCGTGCGAACGGTGTGAGATAGACACACCGTGCGTTGCCCGCAGACCACCAAAGTTCCAGCGCTTCATAGCACCCTGGAAACCTTTACCAATCGAGGTACCGGAAACGTCAACTTTTTGACCTGTCAGATAGTGCTCGGCCGAGATTTCGGCACCGACTTCGATCAGGGCATCAGCGGAAACGCGGAATTCTGCAACTTTACGCTTAGGCTCAACCTTTGCAGCGGCGAAGTGACCGCGCATAGCCTGAGACGTACGTTTTGCCTTAGCAGCACCAGCACCAAGCTGAACAGCAGTATAGCCGTCCTTCTCGTCTGTACGCTGCGCAACAACCTGCAGGTTTTCCAGTTGAAGAACGGTCACAGGAATCTGCTTGCCGTCTTCCATGAACAGCCGGGTCATGCCGACTTTTTTAGCGATAATACCAGAGCGCATATGTTTTACCCTCCGATCTTATGACTGAAGCTTGATTTCGACGTCCACACCAGCAGCGAGGTCGAGCTTCATCAGCGCGTCAACGGTCTGGGGGGTCGGATCAATGATGTCGAGCAGACGCTTGTGAGTACGGATCTCAAACTGGTCGCGGGACTTTTTATCAACGTGAGGTCCACGCAGAACGGTGAACTTCTCAATCTTGTTCGGCAGTGGGATCGGGCCACGGACTGAGGCGCCGGTCCGCTTGGCAGTATTGACGATCTCTTGCGTGCTGGAATCCAGAACGCGATAGTCAAATGCCTTGAGCCGAATACGGATATTTTGGCTTTGCATTATCTATAGCCTTTCGAGGCTAAGGAGTTGATAGGACGACCGATGGCTCATTCCACCGGCCCTCTTCAAACCCAAACGGCAGGAACGAATCCTGCCGGTGGGTTATTCACATAAAGCGAACTTGCGCGCTATACGCCTGTTGATGGGATCTGGCAAGGGGGGAAATGATATCCAATCAATCATGCAAGCCCTCAGTCGATAGTGACAAGATAATTTGGGTCACACTTATCCACATCCGGCTTTCCAACACAGGCTCGGACTAGCTTTGCGTATTGATCAAAAAAGGGGGTATCCGGTGTTGGAATGCGCGCAGCCGATCCCAACATTTTCAGGGCTTTACTAGGGTCACCGAAATGCACCCGGGCAAAAGCAGCAAGGAGCAGAACAAGCTTCTGATCCTCTGGCTTCGCGACTTTGACGTAAGCGTTGGCTGCTGTCCGAAATTCCGAATAGAATTCTTCATTACCGAATGTGTTCTTAGCGTCGTAAAAATGTCCGCTCTGCAACAGCCAGAACATGTCTTCTTCTGAATAGGTGCCGAATTCACGTTCCACTAAGTAAGCACGAAGATACCTAGACTGCGATGTGGCCGCTTGATACCAGCCCGTTTTCACAATGTCCTTTAACCGCTTCACTTCGTCCTTTGAAAATTCGCGATAAATCGGGAATGATTCACGATCACAGACCGGCAAACGCGTCACGAAATCACAGGAAGACGGCCTCCTAAGACTCATCGTCATATCCGTTCCAAAAGACGAACAACTGGCCGTTTTGGTTACTTTGGTTCGCTTGCCACCTAGGGGACAAGAAACCTTCGTGTTAATAGGCGTGCCAGCCCAAGTAACAGTTCCCCAGATTGCTGATAAACATAGAGTCAGGACTGTGAAAATTCTTCGCATGCTTTCCTCCTCGCACTCCCGTTAAGGCTGATCAAACTTTAGACCCTTCTCAAGCGAAAGCAATGTTGGTGGCAGCTACCAGCGTAAACAGAAAAAGGGCCGCCCTGGGGCAGCCCTTTCTATCATCTCGTCGGTGCGGCTCTCGGGAGCTTTTGCCTAGGCAAAAGCCCCTGTCGCCCTCACAGCAGAGCTGTGATTACTCGACGATTTTGGACACAACACCAGCGCCGACGGTGCGGCCGCCTTCGCGGATCGCGAAGCGGAGGCCGGTTTCCATCGCGATGGGTGCGATCAGCTCAACGTTGAACTTCAGGTTGTCGCCTGGCATGACCATTTCTGTGCCTTCGGGCAGAACAACGGTACCGGTGACGTCTGTGGTCCGGAAGTAGAACTGAGGACGGTAGTTGGCGAAGAATGGTGTGTGACGACCGCCTTCTTCCTTGTTCAGGATATAGGCCTCTGCTTCGAACTTAGTGTGTGGGTTCACCGACTTAGGTGCACACAGAACCTGGCCGCGCTCAACACCGTCACGGTCAACACCACGCAGCAATGCGCCAACGTTGTCGCCAGCCTCACCACGATCCAGCAGCTTGCGGAACATTTCAACACCGGTACAGGTGGTTTTCTTGGTGTCGCGGATGCCAACGATTTCAATTTCGTCGCCAACGTTGATCACGCCACGCTCGATACGGCCGGTCACAACTGTACCACGACCGGAAATCGAGAACACGTCTTCCACAGGCATCAGGAACGGCTGGTCAACAGCGCGCTCTGGTGTTGGGATGTACTCGTCCACAGCAGCCATCAGCGCTTTGATCGAATCTTCGCCGATTGCGTTGTCGCGACCTTCCATGGCGGCCAGAGCCGAACCAGGGATCACAGGAATGTCGTCGCCAGGGTATTCATACGAAGACAGCAGCTCGCGGATTTCCATTTCCACCAGTTCCAGCAGCTCTTCGTCGTCAACCTGGTCAACTTTGTTCATGTAGACAACCATGTAGGGGATGCCAACCTGGCGACCCAGCAGGATGTGCTCACGAGTCTGCGGCATTGGGCCGTCGGCTGCGTTCACAACCAGGATGGCGCCATCCATCTGAGCCGCACCAGTGATCATGTTTTTGACGTAGTCGGCGTGGCCGGGGCAGTCAACGTGAGCATAGTGACGGGTCTCGGTTTCATACTCAACGTGTGCTGTCGAGATGGTGATACCACGGGCTTTTTCTTCCGGAGCGCCATCGATCTGGTCGTAGGCCTGGAAGTCACCAAAGTACTTGGTGATCGCTGCGGTCAGCGTGGTTTTGCCGTGGTCAACGTGGCCGATGGTGCCGATGTTGACGTGTGGTTTGTTACGTTCGAACTTTTCCTTAGCCATGATCCAGGCACCCTTTTGGTAGTTGGGTCAGTCGTCGACCCCGTTCATTATCGCGGGCGACATAGTTCCTTTGTGCACAAAGATCAAGCAGTTCGGAAACGAAACTTTGCCGGCACCACGCCTGCCCGTATTTTAGCTGGGCGCAGCTGGGTCCACTTCGACCCCATCGGGACGGAGATCTTCAATCCCATCGGGACGGACATCAAACCACCCATTCTCCAGATGTTGCTCGGCCATCATCTCTTCGACAGCATCGACAATATTCAGCGACAGGCCTGCAATCTGCTCTTCTTTGGTGCGGCTGTGGCCAGATCCCAAAAGCGCACTTTCCCCGGTGGTGCTCTCAAAGATCTCCATCTGTTGCTTCTTGACCAAGTATTTTTTCTTGGCCACGTCATACACAAAGACATTCACCACAGCGACACTTTTGGGGGATACCAAAATCGGGATGCCCGGAGGGGCCAGCAAGAAGCCCTCGAGTGTGATCGCAACATCATAGTCCTGCGTGCCCTCATACCGGCGCAACCGCGTATCAAGCGCGTTTTGCAGCGCGGCATTCCATTCTGATCCTTCGGATTTGCGCGACAGCGGCCACTGCAGGGCTTTTTCGGTATAGATATAGCCGACCCGCATGTTGAACGTGCCAAGATCCTCGGGGGCCTCGTCCATGCGGGTCTCTCCGCAGGCAGTAAGCAGCGTAAGGGAGGCCAGAAAGGCAAATGCTCGGATCATAATCAGGTCTCTTTTTCGAAAAAATCCTGATCAGATAGACTGCTTGCAGGTCTTCAGTAAAGCGCCACCAGACCAGGTTTGGAGACCGGTGGCACCAGGGTCACAGAATGTTACCCGGTATTCAGTCAAATTTATAGCTGCGCGGGAAGCCATAGGGTGGACGTTTGCCAACCCCGGCACGCTTGCCCAGCCATTGACTTAGGTCCTGTTCATGGCGGGTTTTGCCACCGCCCATCTCCCAGGTCAGGCCGTCATCCCAGTTGAATGTGGTGATATCACTCAGGCCGCCGTCCAGCTCTAGCGCGCCCTGCTTGCCGCGCGCCATCTGGTACTTCTGCAATCGCACGCCCTTGCCGCGCGTCAGGTCGGGCATTTCTTCGACCGAGAAGACCAGGAACTTGCCGTTTTCCGAGACCACGGCAACGTGGTCCCCAACCACCGGCACACAGATCTTGGCGCGGTCGTCGCCCTTGACATTCAATACCTGTTTGCCACTGCGGGTCTGGGCCACGATCTCTTTTTCGGCACAGACAAAACCATTGCCAGCCGTCGAGGCCACCAGCAGTTTGCCCTCGGGCTGGTGAATGAACAGATCAACGATTTCAACTTCGTTGGGCAGGTCCACCATCAGCCGCAGCGGTTCGCCCATGCCACGCCCACCGGGCAGGTTGGCGGCGCTGATCGTATAGAAACGGCCATTGCTGCCAAAGGCCAGTAGACGGTCTGTGGTTTCGGCGTGGAAGACAAACCGCGGCCCGTCACCATCTTTGAACTTTAGCTCGCGGGTCAGATCGATATGACCAGTCATCGCCCGAATCCAACCCATCTGGCTGCACACCACAGTGATAGGTTCACGGTCGATCATCGCCTCCAGCGGCACCTCTTCGACCTCACCGGCCTCGGCAAATTGAGTCCTGCGGGCACCGCCTGCATAAGTCTTGCCGAATTTTTTCTTAGTCTCTTTCAGCTGGCCTGAAATGGTGTCCCACTGCAGATCTTCTGACGCCAGCAAAGCCACCAGCCCAGCGCGTTCTTCGCGCAGCTCATCGCGCTCCCGGACCAGTTCCATTTCTTCCAAACGGCGCAAAGACCGCAGCCGCATGTTCAGAATCGCCTCGGCCTGCACCTCGGTCAACTCGCCCGGTCCCTTGGCCGGCGAGACAAACTCTGCCTCGGTCAGTGCGCGCGGGTGATCGCGATCCCAGTCTTCGCGCATCAGCGCTGCCTTGGGGTCGTCATCGTAGCGGATGATTTCAATCACCCGGTCCAGATTGAGGAAGGCAATGATAAAGCCGGCCAGAACCTCCAGCCGGTGATCGATCTTTTCCATCCGGTGTTGCGAGCGGCGTTGCAGTACCTCACGGCGGTGATCCAGAAAGGCGCGCAGCACCTCTTTCATCGAGCAGACCTTGGGGGTGACCCCATCAATCAGCACATTCATGTTCATCGAGAACCGCACCTCGAAATCCGAGTTGCGGTACATCATGTTCATCAGCATCTCGGGGTCGACGTTCTTAGAGCGCGGCTCCAGCACCACCCGGATATCTTCGGCAGATTCGTCCCGGATATCACCCAGTATAGGAACCTTCTTGGTCTGGATCAGCTCGGCGACTTTCTCGATCAGCTTGGATTTCTGCACCTGATACGGGATCTCGGTGACCACAATCTGCCACTGCCCCCGACCCAGGTCTTCGACCTCATACTTACAGCGCAACCGGAACGAGCCGCGACCGGTCCGGTAAGCCTGGGCGATATTCTCGGGCGGTTCAACAATGATGCCGCCAGTCGGAAAGTCAGGCCCCGGCACATAGCCCAGCAAAGTATCGTCGCGGGCATCCGGTGTCTTGATCAGATGCAGGCAGGCGTCGATCAGCTCGGCAATGTTATGGGGCGGGATATTGGTGGCCATCCCCACTGCAATCCCCGCAGCGCCATTGGCCAGAATATTTGGGAATGTGGCCGGCAGCACCGCAGGTTCGGTCAGACGGCCGTCATAGTTGTCGCGAAAATCAACCGCGTTCTCGGCCAGACCTTCCAGCATCGCCTCGGCAACGAAAGTCATCCGGGCTTCGGTGTAGCGCGAGGCCGCCGGGTTATCGCCATCGATGTTGCCAAAGTTACCCTGACCGTCGACCAGCGGGTAGCGCACGTTAAAGTCCTGCGCCAAGCGTGCCATCGCGTCATAGATCGCGGCGTCGCCATGGGGGTGAAAATCCCCCATCGTATCGCCTGAAATCTTGGCCGACTTCAGAAACCCACCGGTCGACGTCAGCCGCAGGCGGCTCATCGCATAGAGGATTCGCCGGTGCACCGGCTTTAACCCATCACGCGCATCCGGCAGGGCCCGGTGCATAATCGTGCTCAGCGCATAGGTCAGATACCGCTCGCCAATCGCGCGGCGCAGCGGTTCCAGGATCTCTTCTCCATCAGGAGCGGAGGGCAAGTCGGAGTTGTCTACCAGTTCGGTCATGGATTGGTGATACTTGCCCGGTCGATGTTGGTAAAGCGGCTGTGACAAGATTCCTTCGATCTGTAGCGTCACCCATGGTGTTATTGCGCTCTGGGGGAGAAATTCATGAACTCTCCCCTGTTTCCAACCGGGCTATTTACGCTACCTTAGACTTATACCGGTAATCTGCCGCCGGAATTCATTTGTGATATTTTTTTCGTATCAACACTTTCCGGGGGGTTAGTGCCATGTCGCGCTTTGTGATGGTTTCGTTTTTGTTCATGGGTTGGGCGTTCTACGAGGTGAGCGGTGGAGCCGATTTTGAGCCACCGCAGCGGCCCGACACCGTTGAAATTGCCAAGGCGCCGCTTGTTAGCACGTATCAGGTGACAGCCGCGTCGCTGGTCACCAAACCTGTCATCCAGCCGATACTACAGCCTGTCGATCAACCGCTCAGAACCGATGCGTCCCGACCCGAACGACCAAGGGCAGACCCCGAGCTGCGATCCAGGGTTGCGCTGGCACAGATTGCCACCCTCGGTGAGTCCTCATTTGACTATGGCCTGACTGAGACCTCGCCCCCAACTGGCGACGCCTCGGTGCAATTGGCCTCGCTGTCAGGCGGATTGACCTCACTGACAGGGAGCGAGATTATTTCAGATGCGGCGGTCGCGCCAATTCTCCCCCTGGAGCCAGTCATTGATCTGCGTCACGTCACCGCCAGCCGCGTTAATATGCGAGAGGGACCTGGCACGCTTTATCCTGTCGTAAATAAACTCAGCCGCAATGCCGCGGTCGAGGTTTTAGATGACAGCGGCACCGGCTGGTTGCGCCTGCGGGTGGTTGACGATGCGCAAATCGGTTGGATTGCTGCTTCCCTGATCAGCCAGAAACGCCCATAAACAAGACCAACTGACCCTGGTCGAGTTCATGTAAAGAGGCGTTGATGCAAAAAACCATTCTGATTACAGGCTGTTCCTCAGGGATTGGCCTGGATGCGGCGCGCGGCATGCGGGCGCGTGGCTGGACGGTATTTGCCTCGTGTCGACAACAGCGTGATTGCGACCGGATGCGCGCCGAGGGCTTTGAAAGCCCCCTGATCGACTACACTCAACCGGACACCATCGCCACAGGCCTGCAACAGGTTCTTGCCTCGACCGGCGGCACCCTGGACGCGCTGTTTAACAACGGCGCCCACGGCTTGCCCGGCGCTGTCGAAGATCTGCCGACCGAAGCCCTGCGGGTGATATTCGAGTCCAATTTTTTTGGCTGGCACGAGCTGACACGCCAAGTGATTCCGGTGATGCGAGAGCAGGGACATGGGCGCATTATCCAGAACTCATCGATATTGGGCTTGGTCGCCTTTCCCTGGCGTGGCGCCTATGTTGCAACCAAATATGCCGTCGAGGGACTGACGGATACCATGCGGGTCGAGTTGCGCGATACTGGTATCCACGTGGTGCTGATTGAGCCCGGCCCGGTGACCTCTAAAATCCGGGTCAATTCGATCCCGCATTTCGAGCGCTTCGTTGACTGGAAAAACTCGGCTCTGCGCGATCAGTACGAAAGCAGCCTGCTGAAACGGCTCTATGATAGTTCAGGCCCGGATACCTTTGAGCTGCCCGCCTCGGCCGTAACCAGCAAGCTGATCCATGCCTGCGAGTCGCGCCGTCCACGCCCGCGATATTATGTCACGACACCAACCCATATCGGCGGATTTCTTAAGCGTATTCTGACCACCCGGGCCACTGACCGCATTCTGGCAAGGCTGCGCTAAGGGCCGGGGTCGCTTTCGTGGTCGCATTCCCTTTGGCCGCGCGATAAACCAGAGTGAACAAAACACAGGTCACGAGGGCGTAATGGCTGACACACTTTTCTATCTGGTTGTAGCGGCAATGGCTGCCGTGGTTGTTTCACTGGTCATCGGCATTGCAGGCTATGGCAAGGGGGGCGAGTTCAATAAGCGCAACGGCAACAAGATGATGCGGTTCCGGCTGTTGTTCCAATTTATTGCCGTGCTGCTGATCATTGCCTATGTCTACCTGCGAAGCCAGGGAGGGTCGTAACATGGTGGTTCTGAACAAGATCTACACCCGCACCGGCGATAAGGGCGACACCGCGCTTGGCAATGGCACTCGCGTCGCCAAACACGACGCCCGCGTCAACGCCTATGGCACCTCGGACGAGCTGAACGCCTTTGTTGGGGTGGCCCGGCTTGACGCTGAAAGCGCCCAGAACACGGCAATGGATGGCGCCTTGGCGCGTATTCAAAACGACCTGTTTGATCTTGGCGCTGATCTTTGTCGCCCCGATATGGAGCAGGACGCCAAGGCCGAATATCCGCCGCTGCGCATGGCTGCGACGCAGGTGGACCGGCTAGAGGCCGAGATCGACGCGATGAACAAGGATCTGTCGCCACTGCGCAGCTTTGTGCTGCCGGGGGGGTCCGCACTCTCTGCACATCTGCATGTCTGCCGCACCGTGGCGCGCCGCGCAGAGCGCCTGACCACCGAGTTGGCCACCAGTGAAGCGGTCAATCCAGCCGCGGTGAAATACCTGAACCGGCTGTCTGACTGGTTCTTTGTTGCCGCCCGTGTGGCCAATAATAATGGCTCTGACGACGTGCTGTGGGTTCCCGGCGCCAATCGTTAATTGTCGGCCCACACGCAACCACAGGGCAATCGCGAATCACTTAATGCACCTCCCTCTCGACAGCCGCTGACACACCATGTCGGTGGCTGGATAGGGCTATGTGAGGAACTGACAATTTTCCATCGGAAACATTCTTGCAAAGATAGCCCTGCAAATGAGCAAACGCGACGTCGGCGAGCACTAATGTGACGATTTTTCTCTGTTGCAGTCGCAAAGCAGTCGGTATCAACGCACCGAGAGCATAGAGGGGGAGTCGCTTGGACGGCTCGCCGTTTGTTAAGGAGATACGCAAAATGAAGGTACTTGTGCCTGTCAAACGTGTGATCGACTATAACGTGAAAGTTCGTGTCAAAGCGGATGGAAGCGGTGTCGATCTCGCCAATGTCAAAATGTCGATGAACCCCTTTGACGAGATTGCCGTCGAAGAGGCCATTCGCCTGAAAGAGGCCGGCAAGGCAGACGAGATCATCGCGGTCTCGATCGGCGTCAAGCAGGCGCAGGAAACCCTGCGCACGGCCCTGGCCATGGGCGCCGACCGTGCCATTTTGGTTGTCGCTGCCGACGACGTGCAAACCGACATCGAGCCACTGGCCGTTGCCAAGATCCTGAAGGCGATTGTCGACGAAGAACAGCCCGGTCTGGTTCTCTGTGGCAAGCAAGCCATCGACAACGACATGAACGCCACCGGCCAGATGCTATCTGCACTGCTGGGCTGGTCGCAGGGTACGTTCGCCTCGGAGCTGGACATTGACGGCGACAGCGCTGTTGTGACCCGCGAAGTTGACGGCGGCTTGCAGACCATCAAGGTTGCAATGCCTGCTATCATCTCGGTTGACCTGCGCCTGAACGAGCCACGGTATGCCTCGCTGCCGAACATCATGAAGGCCAAGAAAAAGCCGATGGATGCCAAAACCGCCGAAGATTACGGTGTTGATGTCACCCCGCGTCTGGAAATTGTCTCGACAACAGAACCCGACGCCCGCGCGGCTGGCATCATGGTTGGCTCGGTTGACGAACTGATTGAGAAACTCAAAGAAGCGGGGGCTGTGTAATGGCTGTTCTTCTCCTTGCTGAAGTGACCGACGGCGCGCTGGCGCTGGATGCCACTGCCAAAGCAGTAACTGCTGCTGGTTCTCTGGGCGACATCACCGTGCTCTGTGCCGGCGCATCCGCCGCTGCTGCTGCTGACGACGCCGCCAAAATCGCTGGCGTTGCCCGCGTTCTGGTTGCCGAAGATGCCTCGCTGGGTCACCGCCTTGCGGAACCTACTGCGGCACTGATCGCCAGCCTGGCAGGCGACTACGAGCACATCGTTGCCCCAGCCACCACTGACGCCAAGAACGTTCTGCCCCGCGTGGCTGCACTTCTGGACGTGATGGTTCTGTCGGATGTTTCTGGCGTTGTCGATGGCAACACCTTTGAGCGTCCGATCTATGCTGGTAATGCGATCCAGACCATCAAATCAACCGACGCCAAGAAGGTAATCTCCTTCCGGACATCGACCTTTGACGCGGCCGCAGACGGCGGCTCGGCATCGGTTGAAACCATCGGCGCTGTTGAAAACCCCGGCCTGTCCGAATGGGTTGAAGACAAGGTTGCCGCAAGCGATCGCCCCGAGCTGACATCGGCTGGCGTGGTTGTTTCCGGTGGTCGTGGTGTTGGCTCCGAGGACGACTTCAAGCTGATCGAAGCCCTGGCAGACAAACTGGGTGCCGCAGTTGGTGCGTCCCGCGCGGCAGTCGATTCAGGCTATGCCCCGAACGACTGGCAAGTTGGCCAGACCGGTAAAGTTGTTGCTCCGGACCTCTATGTTGCCGTTGGCATCTCAGGTGCGATCCAACACCTGGCTGGCATGAAAGACTCCAAGGTCATCGTTGCGATCAACAAAGACGAAGAAGCGCCGATCTTCCAGGTGGCTGATTTTGGTCTGGTTGCAGACCTGTTCCAGGCCGTGCCGGAACTGACCGAAAAGCTTGGCTAAGTCCCAGCGCTGCGTGCCAGCACGCACCCTACATTGTTAACAAAAGGCCCGCCGATCACCTGCGGGCCTTTTTGTTTGAAACCAGTTCGTCTCAGCCTTCGGCCAGAACCTTACGCAGGCCTTCAGCAGCTGCATTGGCGATGCGCATGTGTTCCATCGGGCCAATCGTACGCCCTGCGGCAGGCAAATCCATCTGTCCCAGCACCATGCCGTCGACATCATCAGCCGCGCCCGCAGTCTGCACTGGTAATTCAATGACCCCCTGCACGTGACCGCGCAAAGCGTCAATCATCGCGGCCTCTACCATGGTGGGTTCCTGCCCCAGCAGACTGCTTCCCCTGGCCCCTTTGTCCAGATCATAGCGCAACCACAGCAGTACAACCTGGCCGTCCAGCTCTTCGATTATTTGGCGCATACGCTCGACCCAAGCCGTCTCCAGCTCGCTGCGCACCGCAACAAATCGTTCAGCCGAACAAGCGTCCAGCCCGGTCAGCAAATGCTTATTGAAATGGAACTCGGTAAAATCCACATCACTGTACAATGCCGTCAGGGCTTCACTGGCCTGCAAGAACCGATCATTGCGCCGTGGATGCACCCGGTACATTTGGTTCGAGATATTCTGGGCGCTCAGCACCTGTAGCACCGTAAGATCAGCACCCCGTGCCACCAGTTTCAATTCTTCATCCTGAACAAAACTGTCCAGGCCGGCATTTACACTGCCAAGATTCACACAGGGCCGCCCCAACGTTTCTTCAAGGCGAGCGACAAAAGGGCGTTCAACAAACCGCCCGTAAACTTCTGCTCCACCCATAAATGCGAGATACGGATCTTCAAGGTCCCGACGGGGCCCCCTTACTAATAATTTTGATTTGCCATATCGGCATGGCTCGTCCGATAGCGCTGACGCGCCTGTCAGTTCATAGCTCATAGTTTCCACCAATTTTCACCCGAGTACTACTGTGACGCGAGAATCTTGCCAAAAGGCTAATGTTAAAAATCGCTTAAATACGGGTCGATCCCACTTGTACCTGGCATGACCCGCTCGTTAAGATCGCGCCGCAGGCAACCCGAAAGGCCCAAGTCATGACCATCCAAAAAATCGGCATTATCGGAGCAGGACAGATGGGCAACGGCATCGCCCATGTGATGGCTCTGGCGGACTATGATGTTGTTCTGAACGACGTCAGCCAACAAGCCTTGGACAGTGCCATTGAATCCATAGAGAAAAATATGGCCCGCCAGGTCAGCAAGGGCAAAATTCCGGCCGAAGCGATGTCAACTGCAATGGCCCGGATCACCCCGACATTAGCCCTGGCAGATGTTGGGGCCACTGATCTGGTGATTGAAGCCGCAACCGAGCGGGAAACGATTAAACAAGCAATTTTCGATGAGTTGCTGCCACATTTGCTGCCACATACCATCCTGACCTCAAACACCTCGTCGATCTCCATCACCCGACTGGCGTCCCGCACCGACAGACCCGAGCGATTCATGGGTTTCCACTTCATGAACCCGGTGCCGGTGATGCAATTGGTCGAACTGATTCGCGGCATCGCCACGGATAAGGAAACATATGCAGCCTGCCACGGCGTGGTCGAGCGGTTGAACAAGACCGCTGCCAGCGCCGAGGACTTCCCCGCCTTTATCGTCAACCGCATCCTGATGCCGATGATCAACGAGGCGGTCTATACTCTCTACGAGGGCGTTGGCTCGGTGCAGTCCATTGACCTATCCCTGAAACTGGGGGCCAACCATCCGATGGGCCCGTTAGAGCTGGCTGACTTTATTGGTCTGGACACCTGTCTGGCGATTATGAACGTGTTGCATGATGGGCTTGCTGACACCAAATACCGCCCCTGCCCGCTGCTGACCAAATATGTCGAGGCCGGCTGGCTTGGCCGCAAGACTCAACGTGGATTCTACGATTACCGCGGCGAAACACCTGTTCCGACCCGCTGACCCGGTCTCTTCCGGATCACGGCTGCTCTGCTGACACAGGGCGGCACCTGAAACCGCGCAACCCGTGACACGCCCAATCTTCACGGGACGGTGCGTACGGGTCTGCGGGGAATAGGCCTGTGCGCCAAAGGCGCTCATTTCTTGAAAACCCGTGGCTAGCCCTTGTCGCCCAGCTTCAATGTGTGTTGCCGCAACCAGGCCATGAAGCCACGCGGATCGCTTTTCAGCTGTTCCATCTGTGCGTCAGTCACAACTTCACCGATGATCGGCGACTGCGGGCGATTGCACGACCGAACAATCTCATGCAACAGCAAGCCTTGTCGCAACACCGCTGAGATCTTATTGGCAATCTGATAGGCCCGTGAATTGCTACCGGGGAAATAGAGCGGCACAACTTTTGCACCGGACCGGCGAATCATCTGCGCCGTGAAAACATTCCACTCAGCTTCCTGCGCCGGCCCAAACCAGGTATCAGATGTCATCACCACACCCGATGGGAACAGGGCAACCACGCCGCCCTCTTTCAAATGCGCCATCGCCTTCGCCCGCATTTCTACCATCTTGCGCTGCGCCTCGGGATCGTCCGGGAACGGCACCGGAATCATGAACGAGGTCGCCGCCTCGTCCAAACCAGTCAGAACCGAACGGGTCAGGATGCGGTAATCCTGGCGAACCCGCCCAACCAATTCAGCAAAAACCATTCCATCAACCATGCCGTGCGGATGGTTTGCGACGATGACAACGGGGCCCTCGGTTGGAATGTTCTGCAACTGCTCGACCGGGGTTTGCAGCTCAATCCCCATAATCGCCAGGGCACCGCGCCAGAACTTCTGGCCGCGATACTCGGCATTGTGTTTTTCAAACTTACTAACCATGCGCAGGATAGTGAATTTGCCAGTGGCCCATTCGATGGCGCGGATCGCACCCGAGGTCCAGGGATCATCAAAGGAATTGGCATAGGTCAGCGCCCGGCGGTTATAAACCTCGCCGCTTTGCTCACCCGCCTGCGTGACGCGGTTGCCGTCCCTGTCCTGAGTGGTATCCGCCACAGCTCAATTCCTGTCTTCTCGAATGCGGGTCCGGCTCAAAAGCCTTCGCCAAACTTATCAGCCACCAATGTTTCTAAAGCCTGGGCCAGAGCATCACTGTCCGGGCCCGAGGTTTCGACGTCAATAGTCGTTCCTATTGAGGCTGCCAACATCAAAAGTCCCATGATGCTATCGCCCGAGGCGGACAATCCATCCCGTGAAACTTCGGCCGATGCGTCAAAGCCCTCGACCACTTCGACCAGTTTAGCCGATGCACGGGCATGCAACCCTTTTTGATTTACGATTTTGAGTGTTTTTTGCGTCATCTAAATCAATTATTCCCCCTCGGGGCTGATATTTTGGGAATTGATATACTTCTTGCCCGCTTCCAGGGCCTGACGGACGGCATCCGCAACTGGCATGTGGCGGGACTTTGCCAGCTTAATAAGCAGTGGCAGGTTCGCGCCGTAAAGAATGCGGCGATTGGACGGGGTACAGGCTTTCAGACTCAGGTTCGACGGTGAGCCGCCAAACAGATCAGTGACCACCACAACGCCGGACCCGCTGTCCACCTCCTCGGCAGCAGCGCATATCTCTTTTTGCTTAACGTCCCGGTCATCTTCCGGGCCAATGGATATCGCCTTTAGCGACGGTTGTTCACCGACAACATGCTCCAACGCGGCCACATATTCCCCGGCAAGTCCACCGTGCGCGACAATCACAATTCCGATCAATCCGGCCTCTCTGTTCTACTGCTGGCCTTGCAGCTCGCGATGTCTAATTGACACTTGCTGACCACCTTCTGCAAGGGCTTTGGCGAGTGTTTCTGCCAATGTCACTGATCTATGTTGGCCACCGGTGCAGCCAAAGGCGATTGAAAGGTGTGATTTCCCCTCTTCGCGGTAGGCGGGCAGCAACAATTCCGTTAGTCCCAGCACCCGGTCAAAGAAGTCACTATATCGCGGGTCCGTTTTCACATGTGCCTGTACTGCCGGGTCACGCCCATCCAATCCGCGCAGGCCTTCCTGCCAATAGGGGTTGGTCAGAAAACGGCAATCAAACACCATATCCACACTGTGGGGGATGCCCCGTTTGTACGAAAAGCTTTGTAATGACAGGGCAAGTGAGCGGCCATCCGGGGCGAACCAATGTTCTATCTCCGCTTTCAGCTGGTGCACATTCAAGTCCGAGGTATCAAGCAACATGTCGGCCCGATCGCGAATCGGACGCATCAGGTCCAGCTCGCGGCTGACGCCAATCTCTGGTGTCTCTGCAGGCGCCAAGGGATGACGACGGCGGGTTTCCGAATACCGCCGCAGCAAAACGTCAGGCCGTGCATCCAAGTATAGCACAGTCAGCGCAACATGGTGATAGCCTTCAAACACCGCGATCAGGTCCAGCAGCGCCTCGGGGGTGAAATCACGGTTTCGGCTGTCCAGTCCCAGCGCCATTGGGGATTCAAGCCTATCGGTGAGCACCAATCGCGGCAACAGTCGCAGCGGCAGGTTATCAATCGCCTCAAACCCCAGGTCTTCAAGCACATTGATTGCACTGGACCGCCCCGCACCAGACGGGCCAGTCACCAGCACCAAAGGCATCAAAGAGTCACTACGTTTCTGCATCCGGGTCCTGTCGTCCACGTTTGAGGTATTGTAACAGGGTTGGCGCCAAATGGGCAATGTCAGGTCTGTGTAACAGCGTTACCGTTTGCCCCAATAACGCGATGGTTCGCACCGGTGGCAGCCGTTCAACCTCTGGCCTGTCCATATCGATCACAGTACCAACTGTGGTCTGATCGCACTGGTCGGCGCGTAAAATGCCCAGCCCACGCGCTTCGATCAAGCCGCTGATCTGGGTTGGTGAGCGGGCAATCAGATCCCCTTGTTCATGGCTCAACAGCACCCTGTCATCTGCGATCAACACAGCACCCAGTGCCATCAGTGAGAGGGCCAGTGTCGATTTACCACTGCCCGAGCCACCAAGGATCAGCAATCCATTTCCATCCAGGGTCACGCAACTTGCATGCAAGCACATGTCACCTGTGCCGCCCATCGTTTAGACCGGCAGGCCGACGACAAACCGGGCGCCCAATGGCTCTGACGTCATATCAACTTCGGTTGGGCGAATGTTTTCGGCCCAGACCACGCCGCCATGTGCCTCGACGATCTGTTTTGAAATCGCCAGCCCAAGACCCGAGTTATTGCCGAAATGCTCTTCGGGACGCTGTGAATAGAACCGTTTGAAGATTTTACTGAGCGCCTGCTCCGGGATGCCCGGGCCGGTATCTTCAACCACGATCAGCACCCGGTTCGCGCGGCGTCGGGCCCAGACACGAATCGCGTCACCCTCGTCGCAGAACGAAATTGCATTGGTGATCAGATTGACAAAGACCTGCGCCAACCGCGCCTCTAGCCCGGTAATCATAATCGGGCCTTCAGTCAGGTCTGTGATATAATCGATCCCCTTACCCCGGGCATCTTCGCCCAGATACTGGTTCAGGTTGCCAATCATTTCCAGCAGGTCGAACTGCTCTTCTTCTTCTTTTACCAATTCTGCATCCAGGCGTGAGGCGTTGGAAATGTCGCTGACCAGCCGGTCCAGCCGCCGCACATCATGTTCGATCACTGACAACAGGGTTTCGCGTTGATCCTCACGCTTGACGATGCGCAGTGTCCCAACCGCTGATTGCAGGCTGGCTAAGGGGTTCTTGATTTCATGCGCAACATCCGCAGCAAACTGCTCGTTGCTGTCGATGCGACTGTACAAGGCCTTGACCATGCCGCGCAGCGCCCGGCTCAGTCGACCAATTTCATCCGGGCGGGCCGACAGATCCGGGATTCGGATGCGGCCCGGCTGAACCCGGCGGGTGTCGCGATCACGGCCCAACTCGGCGGCTTCGGCGAGATCTGCCAATGGGTTGGCGATGGTCGAGGCCAGCACCAGAGACAGGCCAACAGACACCAGCAGTGCGATGACGAACATCTGCAAAACCCGCTCGCGCTCGGCCCGAACTAAGGCGTCGATCTCGCCCGTTGGTGACGCCACAGCGACCACCCCAATGGGGTCGCCATTTTGCATGATCGGTGTCACCGCTGAAAAAACAGTGCCGCCGGCAGTATCAACAACCGGTTCGATTTTTGTGCCATCGGACAGCACGCGCGGCACCATCAGACGCAATTGGTGTTCAAGAGAGACATGCTCGGTGACCTGTTCGGACGACACCAACCGCTCAGCTGCACCCCATATTGCAGAAAGCCCGTCGCTGATCAGCGTACGTCCGGTTTGGCCATCGTTCAGCAGATCCACCGCTTGGCTCTCGGAATTTCCTAACGTTTGGGCAATCAGGTTTTCGGATATGTCAAAAACAAAAACCTCGACACCTGTCCGCAGGCTCAACCCCTCCAGGGTGGCCCCGACATCGATGCCATCGCCAGCTGCAAGACTAACCGCGCCGCTGGCTGGCAATTGCGCCTCAAACACATCCGCAATCAGCCGGGCTTCGCCAACAACGGCGCCGGCGCGCTGCAGCACCAGACTCTGACGAGACGAATTGAGGTACAAAATACCCGCGACCAGAATGATCAGAGCAATCAGATTAAAGGTGATGATCTTGCGTGTCAGCGGCGATCCCTTAAGCGAGAACAGCCCGCGGCGTGCCCGCTTGGCCAGCATTTCGCGCTCGACTGTGTTGTCTGGAGCAACCCAATCGTCGCCCAAGACAACGTCACCGTCGTGCTGGCTATCTGTCGTTCCCGTGTCGCGCATAAGCCGCGCCCTTCCACCAAGACCCACCTGGGTCGCTTAGTCTTCGTTATACCGGTAGCCGATGCCATACAGTGTCTCAATCGCTGAGAAGTCTGGATCCGCGTTGCGCATCTTTTTACGCAACCGCTTGATATGACTATCAATCGTCCGATCGTCTACATAGACTTGATCATCATAGGCCACATCCATCAGCTGGTCACGGCTTTTGACAAAGCCGGGGCGTTGCGCCAGGGCTTGCAGCAGCAAAAATTCGGTCACTGTCAGCGAGACGTCTTTGTCTTTCCAGCTGACCGAATGGCGCAGCGGGTCCATCCGCAGCAAGCCGCGCTCCATGACCTTGGTTTCAGCCACTTGCGTGCTGCCTTCGGCATCACCGTTGATCGCGTCCTGGCGGCGCAGCAGGGCGCGAATACGCTCAACCAGCAAACGCTGCGAAAAAGGTTTTTTGACGTAGTCATCAGCGCCCATGCGCAGGCCAAGAACCTCGTCGATTTCATCGTCCTTGGAGGTCAGGAAGATCACCGGCATCTGCGATTTCTGACGCAGCCGCTGCAACAGATCCATACCGTCCATGCGCGGCATCTTAATGTCCAGCACGGCCATATCCGGCAGCTTTTTGTTGAAGGCGTCCAACGCCGCCTGCCCATCGTTATACGTTTCAACCTCAAAGCCCTCGGCTTCAAGTGTCATCGAGACGGACGTCAGGATATTCCTGTCATCGTCAACCAATGCAATCTTTGACATCTGATGTGCCCCTAATCTGCTCTGAACTGCTTGTTTTTTGCAGTATTCATCGCTGTTCTGCTGGTTCGAATCAATCCCCATTAACCAATAGGGGCAATGTTGCGACCTTATAGAGACAAAAATACCTTAGTATTGCCTGAACAAGCGCTAAAGATTTCAGCGAAAAAAGAATGGTTGCGCTAAACATTGCTTTGATTGCGCTAACTAGGGGAAGCCTCCTGTTCACACCCTAAATCAACATGTTAAGACCCCAATTATCGATCGCATGATCGTTTCCATAGCCCCACGGCGCGGTTGCACCAAAATTCGTAGCCCGCCGACATAGGAGAAAGAACTGATGACATTTGGACGGGTGAACCCGCAATTCAGACTCGAGGATCAGGGCATCGAGGGTCTGGGACATGTCTATTACAACTATATGGAACCGGCACTGATTGAGGCCGCGCTGAAGCGTGATGAAGGAACTTTGGGCAATGGCGGGGCCTTTTTGGTCTCGACTGGTAAATTCACAGGCCGCTCCCCCAAGGACAAACACGTGGTGAAAACCGCGAATGTTCTCGACACCATCTGGTGGGAGAACAACACCGAGATGAGCCCCGAAGGGTTCGATGTTCTCTACGCGGATATGCTGGAGCACATGAAGGGCAAAGAGTACTTTGTTCAGGATCTGATCGGCGGCTCGGACCCTGCGTCCTCGATCAATGTTCGCATGGTCACCGAGCTGGCCTGGCATAACCTGTTCATCCGCCACATGCTGCGGCGCCCGGATCGCGAGGACCTGGACGATTTTCTGGCGGATTACACGGTCATCAACTGCCCCAGTTTTCAGGCCGACCCGAAACGCCACAACTGCCGGTCTGAAACCGTCATCGCGATGAATTTCGAGCGTAAGTTGATTCTGATCGGCGGTACAGAATATGCCGGCGAAAACAAAAAATCGGTGTTCACACTGCTGAACTACCTGTTGCCTGAAAAAGGCATCATGCCGATGCACTGCTCAGCCAACCACGCCACTGGAAACCCCGTCGATTCGGCGATTTTCTTTGGCCTGTCCGGCACCGGTAAAACCACCCTGTCTGCGGATCCGTCGCGCACTCTGATCGGCGATGACGAGCACGGCTGGTCCAACAACGGCACCTTCAACTTCGAAGGTGGCTGCTATGCCAAGACGATCAACCTGAACGCCGAAGCCGAGCCAGAGATCTATGCCACCACGTCCAAATTTGGCACCGTGATTGAAAACATGGTGTTCGACGCGGAAACCAAAAAGCTGGATTTCAAGGACGACAGCCTGACCGCCAACATGCGCTGCGCCTACCCCCTTGAATACATCGCCAACGCCTCGAAGACGGCGATGGGTGGTCACCCCAAGAACATCATCATGCTGACCTGTGATGCCTTTGGTGTACTGCCGCCCATTGCCCGGCTAACCCCGGCGCAGGCGATGTATCACTTCTTGTCCGGGTTCACATCAAAAGTGGCCGGAACCGAACGTGGTGTGACAGAACCAGAGCCAACCTTCTCGACCTGTTTTGGCGCCCCGTTCATGCCGCGTCGCCCCGAGGCCTATGGCAACCTGCTGCGTGAAAAAATTGCCGAGCATGGTGCAACTTGCTGGCTGGTCAATACCGGCTGGACTGGTGGTGCCTATGGTATCGGTTCGCGGATGCCAATCCGTGCTACACGTGCATTGCTGACATCGGCATTGGATGGATCACTGGCCGAGGTTGAGTTCCGCAAGGACAGCAACTTTGGATTTGACGTGCCAGTGTCAGTCCCCGGCGTTGCCGAGGTTCTGCTGGACCCACGCCGCACCTGGGACGATCAGGCGGCTTATGACGCACAGGCTGCCAAGCTGGTTCAGATGTTCTCGTCAAACTTTGAGCAGTATCTGCCTTACATTGATGACGACGTAAAAACCGCAGCGATCAGCTGAGACAGATCTGACACAAATAGAAGGCCTCGGATTTCCGGGGCCTTTTGCTGTCGACCGTCTGCTGCGCGCCAGCATCCACCCGACACTGTTTTGGACGCTGAATGGCTATGCCGGGTTCAAGCCATCCGGCTCCAGTTTGCTGTCCGGTTCAACGTGGATGGTGGTTTTTATCCCGGGAATCTGCGCCTGCAGCGCCATCTCCACGCGATCACAGATCTCATGCGAGGTCGCAACGGTCATGGCGCCGGACACCACCATGTGAAACTCGACGAACAAGGCCTGCCCCGCCCGGCGGCTGCGGATGTCATGCACCTGCAACGCGCCAATGGCTGCCGCGTGAATGATCGCTTCAATCTGCGCCTGTTCCGCCGGATCAGCAGCCGTATCCATCAAGCCCCCGATGGAAGAGCGGATCACCATCAGGCCTTCGCGCAGGATATTCAGGGCAACGATGATGGCCAGAATTGGATCCAGCACTGCCCATCCGGTCAGCACGGCCAGCCCCAAGCCCCCCAGCACCCCAACCGACGTCCACACATCGCTCATCAAATGGCGACCACTGGCTGCCATAGCAGGCGAGTGATGCTTGCGGGCCCAGACAATCAGAACTCTTGCCCAGGTCAGATTGATCACCATTGCCAAAGCATTCACCGCCATACCAACAGGGCCAAGGCTGCTGAGGTCCGGGGCCGAAAGGGCCATCAGCGCTTGATGCACAATCAACAATGCCGCCAGCACGATCATGATGCCCTCGGCTACTGCCGAAAAATATTCGGCCTTATGATGGCCAAAGGGATGATCGTGATCGGCAGGGCGTTGGGCATACCGCACAGCAAGCAGGGCCAGCAGGGCTCCGCCAACATTGACCAGCGATTCCAGCGCGTCGGAATACAACGCCACAGATCCGGTCATCCACCAGGCCAGATATTTCAGCCCCAAGACCAGCAGGGACACCACAATGGAGCCAAGCGCCAGCCGTTCAGCCGAGAGTGAACGAATCATATGGCCGCCCTCATCCAAACACGCCGCGCCGCACCAGGTTCAGCCCGGCAACCGCCAGCACCGCCAGGGTCACCTTGCGAAATGTGGCCTGATCAATGCTGTCATGCCAGCGCACCCCGACCCACATGCCCAGCATCGCCGGAGGCAGCAGCGCCAGGGACAGCGGCAGGGTCTCGGCCCGCAACACACCCGAGGCCGTATGGGCCGCCAGCAGGGCCACAGCTCCCAATCCGTAGATAACCCCCTGCACCCGGATTTGCTCACCCTTGGGGGTGTCCAGTGCGGTCAGATAAGCCACCGTCGGGGGGCCCCATACACCGGACAAGCCGCCAATAAAGCCGGCAAAGGCGCCCACGGCCGCCTCAATCCGGGGTGATGGGTTCTGCAGATGAAACCGCAGGCCAATCAGCTGCAGGAACGCAAAAATGGTGATGGGAACACCCAGCACCAATAGCAAAACCTGCGTTGGCAGCAACCGCACCAGCTGCGCGCTGAACAGCAGGAACAGCAACCCAACCAGCAAGAACACCCGAAACCGCCGCACCGATTGCCAGGCCGCAGACCAGCCCTGCCGCAGCGCCTGTATCCCATTGCTAAGCACGGTCGCCAGAATCAAACCTGCCAGCGCCAGTTCTGGGCTAAGAAACAAGCTGAGCCCGGAAATAAGAACCGTCGGCATGGCAAATCCGACCATCCCCTTGATCACTCCGGCCAACAGGGCAACGCCAATGGCAGCGGCCAGTTGAGCAGGCGAAAGTAACATAAACAAGCTATCCATAGATCCCCTGTACCATATCCGGCCAGCGCTGCACGCAGGAAATGCACGCGCAATAATTGCCAATAATGCCGCATTGCAGCGCATTTATGTTGCGCTGCAGCTGCAAAGTGACTACCACCTGTCAGGACCACTTTGATATGGCCCATCGCCCAAGACGAACAGGACACGACTATGACAACGACCCTTCTTAGTGATCTTCTGGCGCTGACCAATGCTGCTCTGCCGCCCGTGGACACCTTGTTTCAATCCGCTCGCACTTCTGTGGCTGCACTGGTCAGCGAAGACGGGCGCGTCTCGGGGCGGTTGATCGAACAGAACCAAACTGCGGCGCATGGGTTGTCCTGGCTGGCCACCTACCACCAAAGCCTTGTGCAAATGCAGAAATGGGCCGAGCGCCTGCAGAGTGATGGGAAATTCGGCGAGGTGGAGCAGTTGATCCACCAGATCGCATTTGGCGAATACCTTAGTCAGATCCACGGCGGCATTCAGATGAACCAGGGCGAGGTTGTCCGCCTGCAGGATATGGGCCTCGGCCCGGACGCGCTGGCCGCGCTGATGCAGCCTGCGGTCGTAACCCTGACCCAGTCCGGCAACACACAGGCCGCGCGCAGCCGTTTGGTCGAACTGATGCAGGAGCAATCTGCCAATCTGACCACCGGTGCGACCGGGCTGGACGAAGAACTGGAAATGATCCGCGAGCAATTCCGTCGTTTCGCCATCGACCGTGTCGAACCGCACGCCCATGATTGGCACCTCAAGGACGAATTGATCCCAATGGAGATCATCGACGAGCTGGCCGAAATGGGCGTCTTTGGCCTGACCATCCCCGAAGAGTTCGGCGGCTTTGGCCTGTCCAAAGCCTCGATGGTGGTGGTGTCCGAAGAACTGTCACGTGGCTACATCGGTGTCGGTTCGTTGGGCACGCGCAGCGAGATCGCAGCCGAACTGATCATCTGCGGTGGCACTGATGAGCAGAAAGCCAACTGGCTGCCCAAGATCGCCAGCGCCGAAATTCTGCCAACTGCGGTGTTTACCGAGCCAAATACAGGCTCTGACCTTGGCTCTTTGCGCACTCGCGCGGTCAAGGGTGAGGCTGGGGACTATACCATTACCGGCAACAAAACCTGGATCACCCATGCCGCCCGCACCCATGTAATGACCCTGCTGGCCCGCACCGATCCTGACACCACAGATCACCGTGGGCTGTCGATGTTTCTGGCGGAAAAGACCCCGGGCACCGAGCAGGATCCATTCCCAACCGAAGGCATGACCGGCG
Source organism: Parasedimentitalea marina (assembly GCF_004006175.1). Classification (GTDB taxonomy): domain Bacteria; phylum Pseudomonadota; class Alphaproteobacteria; order Rhodobacterales; family Rhodobacteraceae; genus Parasedimentitalea; species Parasedimentitalea marina. Next base: position 224,875 of record NZ_CP033219.1, on the reverse strand, counting down.
GCGAGATCGAGGTGCTGGGCTATCGCGGTATGAAGGAATACGAACTGGCCTTTGACGGGTTCAAGGTCAAAGGTGAAAACCTGCTGGGCGGGGCCGAGGGCAAAGGCTTCAAACAGTTGATGGAGACCTTTGAATCCGCGCGCATTCAGACGGCTGCCCGTGCCATAGGCGTGGCGCAATCAGCGCTGGATATCGCCACGCAATATGCTGTGGACCGCAAGCAATTCGGTAAATCCCTGATCGAATTCCCACGCGTGTCGGGCAAGCTGGCAATGATGGTTGTGGAGATCATGATCGCCCGCCAGCTGACCTATTTCTCGGCCTGGGAGAAGGACAATGGCCACCGCTGCGATCTAGAGGCCGGCATGGCCAAGCTGCTGGGCGCCCGCGTGGCCTGGGCTGCGGCGGACAATGGCTTGCAGATCCACGGCGGCAACGGCTTTGCCATGGAATACAAAATCAGCCGGGTGCTGTGTGATGCCCGCATCCTTAACATCTTTGAGGGGGCCGCAGAAATTCAGGCCCAAGTCATCGCCCGCCGTCTGCTGGCCTGACCCGCCCCCAACACTCCGCAGATCATTGCACATCAGCCCGGCCAGTGAGCCGGGCTTTTTTGCCCCCCAACAACGCCAGAACGCGGAAAGAGACTGTTTCTGATCGATGCAGTTATCCTATCTCACCTTTGCCGGTATAAGACCTCATGCGTTTTCTAGCCCACTTGATTGCCGTCACGGCCCTGTTGACCGGATGCTCTGGCTCCGTCCCCAATGATCAGCCCACCCGCATCCTGGCGATGGGCGATTCCCTGATGGCCTGGAACAACATAAGCGGCCAGTCGATCCCGAATTCCATTGCCAAAACCCTGGACGAACCGGTGGTTGATCGCTCGGTCTCTGCCGCACGGGTCATCTATCGCCTGCCGATTTCGGGCAGCGCCGGTCTGAACATCCGCAAACAATACAAACCCGGCAACTGGGAGTGGATCATCGTGAACGGTGGCGGCAACGATCTGTTGCTGGGCTGCGGCTGTATTGCCTGCGATACCAAACTGGACAGGCTGGTCTCGGAAGACGGAACCACGGGCGCCATTCCGGGCATGGTTTCGGACCTGCGCAAAACCGGGGCAAAGGTCATCTATGTTGGATATCTGCGCAGCCCCGGCGTCGGCTCTGCGATTGAACACTGCCGCACCGAAGGTGACATCCTGGAACAGCGCGTATCCCGTCTGGCCGACCTTGACAGCGGCGTCTATTTTCTGTCGCTGCGGGATCTGGTTCCAAACGGCGACCGGTCCTTCCATGCACTGGACATGATCCACCCCTCAATCAAGGCCAGCACCGCGATCGGCAACAAGATTGCGGCCATCATACAAGCCGAGTGATCATCACCCCGCAAAGCACCCGGCTTGAACACCCGCCCATCTGGCGTAGGGTGGCGCCATGCGATTACCACCTATCCTGATCCCCCTTGGCCTCATCAGCCTTAGCCTGGCCGCTTGCCGAAGCGACGAGACTGTCTCGGCCTATGGCGCGGCGAACATTGAATGGCGGCTGATTGAACTTGATGGGCAGCCCTTTCCCTCCACCGCCAACCTGCGCTTTCCCGAACCCGGGCGCATTGCCGGGTCTGCCCCCTGCAACACCTATGGCGCAGTGATGGAGGCCCCCTACCCCTGGTTCGATGTCCAGCAAGTAAGCGTCACCCGGATGGCCTGCGATGCACTCGCTTTGGAACGTCAATTCCTGCAAACGCTGCAGGATATGTCCCTCTCCGAAGTGTCAGGTGCCACCCTGATCCTCAGCAACACCGATGGCCGCGAGATGATTTTTACAGCCGCCGAGTAAAGGCATCAACAAAACGCCCTCTGGCTTCGGGCAGGGGATGACGGCCAAGCGACGGGGCCAGACGGGCCTCAAGGAAAAAGCCCGTGGTGCGAAGCCCCTGCGCGATCTCGGCGTCCTCACCGTCGCCCTCACCGCGCAACACTGGCGGCAGTGGCAACAACCGGCTGGCCCAGTCCCCTGCGCCTTTCGCTGACACTGCCCGGCCAGATTTCGGGGAGACATAGATCAGCCCCTCACGCGCACCTGTCACCGCACAGCTGGTTAGGTCCAGCCCAAACCCCATCTCCTCCAGCAGGGCCAGTTCCCAGTTCAAATAGGCCAGCGGCCAAAGCTCCTCCTGCTCCAGCAGGTCCAATAGCTGTTCCGACTTAGTGTACAGATCGCCATGGGGCTCTCGTTCCGGCAGGCAAAAGGACAGCAGCGCGGTCACCGCATTTAACCCGGCCAGCGCCAAGCGCCCCGAAAACGCCGCAGCCGCCCTGCTGCGCAAAAGCTCGGCCTGATAATGTCCCAGGTGATCCTCTAGCCGGGCCCGCCAGATCAGATCCAGTTGCGCGCCGGGCTGCAACACTGGCGCCTGCTTGCGACTGGCACCGCCCCGCACCACGCCCGCATGACGCCCGTGTCCCTCGGTAAAGACATCAATAATCGCCGAGCTTTCGCCATGGCGGCGCAGGTTCAGCATAATGCCGTGATCACGCCACTCCACTGGCTGCCCTCCCCGTGGCTGGTTGATGTCACCCGGCAACAGATCGCAAGCCTGGGTAAACTGCAAGCTATCCCTTGATTGCTGCCAACATTTGGCTACCTCTGCTTTACGCTGCATTTACCTAAAGGGGCTGCATCATGCGCGGCATCACTATCACTTACAAATACAACGGCAACGAAGAAGACTGGCAAACCGCCGTGTCTGATTTCATTGCCGCCATCGACAGTGACCCCGAGGTCGTCGGCAAATTCACCTACCAAGTGGCGACCGCAGACGACGACGAAACCCGGTTCCATTGGGGTCGCTGGGACAGCGCCGAAACATTGGCTCATGTCCAGTCGCAGAAGTATTTCAATACCTTCGCTGGCAAAGTCCGTGACTTTGCGGGTGGCACGCCTTCGGCGACAGGCCACGACATCCTGCACAAAACCAACGGTTGGTAATTACTCTAACCCCGGTTCGCCCAACAGATGCCGCCCCTGGCGATCCTCGACCTCGATGACCCACAGATCGGGATCAAACTCACGCTGCTTGCGGACCGAGGCGTCAATCTCGCACTCATCACCCTTGGCCAGTTCGACCCATTGGCGTTCCCCGCTCATCAGATCATACGAACGTTGAAACGCAACCGCCTGTCCGTCCAGCGTGTTCAGCTTCACCAGAACCGCGCCGGCCGTATTATCCCCATGGGAGACCACAAACGCAGGGATGTCCTGAAACCTGAGCCGCGCCAAATAGGCCTGCACCCAAAATTCAGCGGTCAGACGAGTCACGGCGCAGCCCCCCCGACACAGGGCCGCGCGCGGCCCGGCATGACCGCCGGGAGTGACCGGCGGCACAAGAAGCCGACGCCCGCACCGGCGGCCACCGATCCTGATGCAACCCTGAGGTTCAAAACCTTAGTTGCCGTCCTTAAAGTCCAGCCCCATTTCCGAATAGCGCTCGGCTTCGTCCAGCCAGTTGGGCCGCACTTTGACCTGCAGAAACAGATGAACCTTGCGATCCAGAAACTCTTCCAGCTCTGTCCGGGACGCCTGGCCAATTGACTTGATCGTTTCACCACCCTTGCCCAGTACAATGCCCTTATGGCCATCGCGCACCACATAGACCACCTGGTCAATCTTGACCGAGCCATCCTTTCGATCTTCCCAGGTCTCAGTCTCGACGGTCATCTGGTAAGGCAATTCCTGATGCAGCCGCAGTGTCAGCTTTTCGCGCGTCATTTCCGCAGCAATCATCCGCAACGGCAGATCGGCAATCTGATCTTCGGGGTACAACCATGGACCTTCGGGCAGTTTGCCCCCCAGCCACTTGCGCAGATCATCAACCCCATGACCTTTTTCAGCCGAAATCATGAAAGTCTCGGAAAAATCATAACTCTCGTTCAATTTCTGCGCCAAGCCCAACAGAACTTCAGTTGGAACCTTATCGATCTTGTTGATGGCCAGAGTCACGGTGCGGCCCTCGCCAATCTCGGCCAGGCCTTCCAGGATCTTCTCTACGCCCTCAGTGACGCCCCGGTGGGCCTCGACCATCAGCACGATCACATCGGCATCCGCAGCCCCACCCCAAGCGGCCGCAACCATGGCGCGGTCCAGCCGGCGACGCGGCGCAAACAGGCCCGGCGTGTCCACAAACACAATCTGGTTCTGGCCATCCATCGCCACGCCACGGATACGTGCGCGGGTGGTTTGCACCTTATGGGTTACAATCGAAACCTTAGCCCCGACCATGCGGTTCAGCAGCGTCGACTTGCCTGCGTTCGGCTCACCAATCAGAGCCACGAATCCAGCACGAGTACTCATTGTTTTTGCTCCAGTTTGCTTAGCAGCGCAGTGGCTGCAGCCTGTTCGGCCTGTCGTTTTGATCCAGCGGTGGCCTGCGCCTCGGCGCCATCGTCCAGCCGCACCACAATGGTAAACACCGGCTGATGATCTGGCCCCGTGCGCGACACCAGCTCATAGGCCGGAGGTTTCTGCCGCTTGGCCTGGACCAGTTCCTGCAGCGAGGTCTTGGCATCACGCGCGTCATCCTCGACCGCATTAATCCGGCTGGCCCAAAGCCGCAGGATCATCGCCTGCGCCGCCTCGAACCCGGCATCCTTATAGACAGCGGCAATCACCGCCTCCATCGCGTCGCCCAGCAGCGCCAGCTTGCGCCGCCCGCCAGACATCATTTCTGACCGCCCCAGCTTCAGCACCTCGCCCAGATCAATCTCGCGGGCGACATCGGCACAGGCTTCTTTGCGCACCATAGCATTAAATCGCGGCGCCAGCTGACCTTCGGAAGCTGATTTATCATCTTCCAGTAACGCCGTTGCCATCACCAGCCCCAGCACCCGGTCGCCCAGGAACTCTAGCCGCTGATTGTCGCTGCGTGTCGGGGATGAAATCGAGGCATGGGTCAGGGCGCGCACCAGCAGTTCCGGCCGGGCAAACTGATGCCCGATCCGATCCTGAAAGCCGCGCATTTCTTTTGACAGCTTCACTTGATCCCCTTGAAGAAACGATCACTGCGCCAGGTCCAGAAGTACAACATCGAACGCCCCGCGGATGAGAACATAATACGATCGGCCCGGCCAATCAGGTTTTCGTAAGGTACAAAACCAACACCACCGGCTGATTGGGGAACCCGGCTATCGGTCGAGTTGTCGCGATTGTCACCCATAAAGAAATAATGCCCATCCGGCACCAAATATACACCTGTGTGGTCGGTAGACTGATTGCCGATGTTAAGAATGGTATGTTCGACACCATTTGGCAGGGTCTCGATCTGCCGCGTCTTTTTACAGACACCGCCGTCACCCACCGGCGCGTCATTCTGACAGCGTGGGAACCGCCCTTGAGGTCCCTGGCGCTCCATGACTTCTTCGAAATCAGCAGCGTCTTTCAAGGCGACCGGCTTGTCATTGATGAACAGAACACCGTTTTTCACCTGGATTTTGTCTCCGGGCAGTCCGACCAGCCGTTTGATAAAGTCCGTATTGTTTACAGGATGCCGAAACACAGCCACATCCCCGCGTTCAGGCGTTCCGCCAAACAACCGGGTGTTGTCTCCGTCCAGGAAGCCACAGATATCCTCGGCGTCGATATCAACCCCCAAGCGCGCGAGTTTCACACTGGGGCACGACGCATAAGAATAGCCATAAGCCATTTTATTGACGAACAAAAAATCACCAATCAGCAACGTTTCCTTCATCGAGCCCGACGGGATCCAGAACGGCTGGAAAAACAGGGTGCGGAAGACACCGGCGATCAATAGCGCATAGACAATGGTCTTGATCGTCTCGACGATCGAATTTCCGGCTTGTACTTTGGTCGCCATCAGGCTCTCCGGTTCTAAAAATAGGTCCGGGGCTACATGCGGCCCGAATGGGGGTAAGTCAAGCTTGGCTGCTATCATCCTCAGCTAGACCAGCGGTCACCCGCGCCTCGATCACCACAAATGCCTGCGCCCAAGGGTGATCATCGGTCAGGGTCACATGGATAACCGCCTCGTGACCAGGCGGCGTCATCTCAAGCAGGCGTTTGGCCGCCCATCCGGTTACATGCATAACCGGCTGACCCGTGCGCAGGTTACTGACCGCCATATCTTTCCAGGCAATGCCCATGCGCAACCCTGTACCCAATGCCTTGGAACAGGCTTCCTTGGCGGCCCAACGCTTGGCATAGGTTCCCGCCACATCCAGGCGCCGTTCGGCCTTACGCTGTTCAACCGTTGTGAAAATCCGATTTTTAAACCGGTCTCCAAATCGATCCAGCGTTCGCTGAATTCGCTCAATATTAGCGAGATCAGTACCGATGCCGAGAATCATGCCTCACCCAAAAGTTTTCACAAAACTTTTGCCAAGACTTTTCAGAAAAGTCTTGTGAGCGCCAAACATCATCCTCGCGCCTCGTCCATCAGGCGCCGCATTTCATGAACTGCAGGTGTCAAGCCCAGGAAAACTGCCTCACCAATCAGGAAGTGGCCAATGTTCAATTCCTGCACTTCGGGGAAAGCCGCGATTGGGGACACGCAATCATAGGTCAGCCCATGACCCGCGTGGACCTCTAGGCCCAAAGAATGGGCATAGGTCGACATCTCGCGCAGGCTCTGCAGTTCGGCGTCGCGCAAGGCGAAATCACCCTCGGCATGGGCATCGCAATAGGCGCCCACATGCAGTTCGACGATATCGGCACCAATCCGATGTGCCGCCTCGATCTGCTTTTGATCGGCCGCAACAAAAATCGAAATGCGACAACCAGCATCCCGCAACGGCGCAATGAAATGCGCCAGTTTATTTTCCTCACGCGCCACTTCCAGCCCGCCTTCGGTGGTGCGTTCTTCACGTTTCTCAGGAACAATACAGACCGCGTGCGGTCGATGCCGCAGCGCAATAGCCTGCATTTCATCCGTAGCGGCCATCTCAAAATTCAGCGGCACTGTTAGTGCCTGCATCAACCCCTCGATATCGGCGTCCATGATATGACGGCGGTCTTCACGCAGATGAGCGGTGATGCCATCAACACCAGCCTCTTCTGCTAGTTTCGCCGCCCGGACCGGGTCCGGATATGCCCCGCCGCGTGCATTGCGCACGGTCGCTACGTGATCGATGTTGAGACCCAGTCGCAAAGAGTTTTTAGCCATTGATGCCAGTCCTGAAATGCCCAGTTTGCCTGACACTAGACCGCCAGACGAAAAGAGCAAACCGCAAAAACTCTACTGCATTTTGCGCGACGGGACTTTGATCGAAATCGACGTCTTCGAAAGGCCGTTTTCCACCTTCGCCCGCGCCTTGATCGCCTTGAACTTGGCTTTGATCTTAGAACGGCGACGTTGCTGATAGACCCGGATAAGCGGCACACTCAGGACATAGCAGACCGTCGCCGTAACCACACCGGGAATCACCCCACCGATCAAATAGGGCAGAAACACCTCGTTGTAGAACAGCTGCAAGCCATGCCAGTCAGCCTCCCGGTCCGAGATTAAAGCCAGCAGGTTGTTCCATACATCTTTGCTGACACCAAAGAACTTGCCGATCAGCGAATGGTCCACCTCGGTGTCAAATTCTGTGCCCAGCAACCAATGACCGGTTTGCAACGACGCCACACCAATGGGCACATAGGTCAGCGGGTTGCCGAAAAAGGTGCCGCTGAGTGCCGCCAGAATATTGCTGTTGGTTAGTCGCGCCAACAACACCGCCACGACAAAATGCAGCCCATAGAACGGAGTGAAGGCCGTAAACACCCCCGCCGCAATCCCACGCGCAATACGTTCCGGCGAATCAGGCAGTCGCCGCACCCGGTGTTTCACGTACAGAAATGCACGCGACCAACCACCCCGCGGCCAGAGAAAATCCGCAACCGCGCGAAGCGGCGAACGTCGGTCACGGCGCCTGAATACCAACGATTGCGTCCTTCCAAGTTTTGACCTTAATTAAGGTCCAGTTTCCGGCCCCACTTAGGGGATGAGGCTTCTAGTTCACGCCGGGCTTCACAGGATGATCTCGCAACCGCTCAACCGCGGCAACATCACTTTCGGCCTCGAGCATCAAAATCAGCGAATGCAACTGCTCAACATCGCGTAGTTCGACGTTTATCACCAAACGGTAAAAGTCTGGTTTCCGATCGATAAATTCCAAGTCCGAGATATTGGCCTTTTTCTCACCAATCAATGTGCAAATTCGCCCCAGTACCCCCGCATCATTCCCTATGGTCAGGCTTAGGGTGACGCCATATACCGCAGGGTGAGTGCCGTCATGCCAATGCACGTCAACCCAGCGCTCTGGTTGGTCTTCGTAACTGCTGAGGTGGTCGCAATCCGCAGCATGCACCACCACTCCACGACCGCGATATGTAATGCCGATAATACGCTCACCCGGAAGCGGCTGACAGCAGGTTGCACGCTCAAAGCTTTGTCCCGGCTCCAGACCAATCACCGCACGACGCGGAGAGATTTCATCGCTCTTGTCGGGGACCAGATCCGGATAGACCGCTTGCACAACATCATGGCCGGTGATTTCAGCCGAGCCAAGACGGGCCAACAACTCCCGTGCATCCCCCAGTCGCAACGCACGTGCTGCAGTTTCCAGCGCTTTGTCAGTGGCCTTACGGCCAACATGCTCAAACGCTGACCGCGCCAACTCGTGGCCCAGCTTGACAAACCTCTGGCGGTCCGCGTCTCGCAATGCGCGCCGGATCGCGGTCCGGGCCTTACCTGTCGTGGCAATCTCAAGCCAGCTGACCTGCGGTGTCTGCCCTTCGGCGGCAATAATCTCGACCGATTGACCATTGCGCAACCGCGTCCACAACGGCACCCGAATGGCATCTACCTTGGCGCCGACACAGGCATTCCCGACACGAGTGTGGATCGCATAGGCGTAATCAATCGGCGTCGCCCCTTTGGGCAGCTTGATCACATCGCCCTTGGGCGTAAAACAGAACACCTGGTCCGAATACATCTCCAGCTTGACCGCCTCGAGGAACTCGTCGTGGTCTTCTTCAGCGTCGAACTGTTCGGTCAGCGAGGCAATCCATTTGGCCGGATCTACCGCAAAGGGGTTTTGGGTGCGCACACCGTCCCGGTATGACCAATGGGCCGCCACACCGGTTTCGGCCACGTCATGCATCTGCCGGGTGCGGATTTGCACCTCGACCCGCTTGCCATCACGGCCCGAGACCGTGGTGTGAATAGAGCGATAGCCGTTTGATTTCGGCTGACTGATGTAATCTTTGAACCGTCCCGGCACAGCCCGCCAACGCTGGTGAATGGCACCCAGGGTGCGATAGCTGTCTTCCTCGGTGGCGGTGATAATGCGGAACCCGTAGATGTCGGACAAGCGCGAGAACCCCTGATCCTTTTCCTGCATCTTACGCCAGATCGAATAGGGCTTTTTGGCGCGGCCAAACACCTCGGCCTCGATCCCCGCCTTCTCAAGCTCGGACCGCATATCACCGGTGATCCGATGAATCACATCGCCGGTTTCCCGTTGCAACGTGATAAAGCGGCGAATGATTGACTGGCGACCTTCAGGGTTTAGCACGCGAAAGGCCAGATCCTCCAGCTCTTCGCGCATCCATTGCATCCCCATGCGGCCCGCCAACGGCGCATAGATATCCATGGTCTCGCGGGCTTTCTGGGCCTGCTTATCCGGCCGCATCGCCTTGATGGTGCGCATGTTATGCAAGCGGTCGGCCAGCTTGACCAGAATAACCCGCAGGTCCTTGGACATCGCCATGAACAGCTTGCGGAAATTCTCGGCCTGCTTGGTTTCGCGGCTCGACAACTGTAGATTGGTCAGCTTGGTCACACCATCAACCAGTTCAGCAACCTCTTTGCCAAACCGCTCCGAGACCTCTTCGTAGTTGGCCTTGGTGTCTTCGATGGTGTCGTGCAGCAGCGCGGTGATGATGGTGGCATCATCCAGGCGCTGTTCGGTCAGGATGGCAGCGACGGCGACCGGATGGGTGAAATAGGGTTCACCTGAGTGCCGGAACTGCCCCGTGTGCATTGCTTCGCCATAGGCATAAGCCTCGGCGAGCCGCTCCTCGTTGGTCTTGGGATTGTAGTTGCGGACCAGCGCAATCAGATCTTCGGTTGATATCATTTCCGGTCCGCAGCCTCAATTCTATGTGCGGCTCAGCCCTGACCTTGGGCTTCCATTAGGGCCCGAAGAAGTTTTTCTTCGGACATGTCGTCCTCGGACGGCTTGTCAGCCTCGCCACCCATCAGCAGAGCCATCGAATCTTCTTCAGGCTCATCGACTTCGATCTGAGTTTGGTTGCTCTCAATCAGGCGTTCGCGCAGCGAATCAGCGCTCTGCGTTTCGTCTGCGATTTCACGCAGCGACACCACAGGGTTCTTATCGTTGTCACGCTCAACCGTGATTGGCGCACCGGCCGCGATTTCACGGGCCCGGTGGGCTGCCAGCATCACCAGCTCAAAGCGGTTGGGTACTTTATCAACGCAGTCTTCAACCGTTACGCGGGCCATCAGCGACTCTCCAAATGAGTAAGGATCCAGAACGCTGGTGTTTAAGCCCGAATCTTTGTCTTGACAAGCGCCGATTGCGACACCTTTGCCACATCATAGGGGCTGCACCTCGGCAATTGCCGCTTTCGGCAAAGCATCCAGCATTTCGCGCGCAGACAAGCCCAGAACCGGATGGACCCAATCCGGGGCGATATCGCACAAAGGAACCAGTACAAACCCACGATCCTGAAGGCGCGGATGTGGTAAAATCAAATACTTAGGAGCCTGACGCTTCTGTTCCTCCAACCCCAAACCATACCATTTCTCGTAAATTTCCAAATCAGGCAAAACCTGATCGTCCCGGGCGATGAGATCCAAATCCAGCGTCCGCATACCCCAACGTTGATCCCGCACCCGCGCAAACTGTTCCTCTACATCATGCAAAATTGATAACAATTCATCAGACGAAACACCCGTACGGACCTGTATCACCGCGTTCACGTAATCAGGCCCGGCCCCGGCAGGGAAACACGGCGTATGAAAGAATCGCGATAGTAGCTGTACATACAATCCACGCCTGGAAAGCTCTGCAATAGCAGATACTAACGTCGCTGTTGGCGATCCAGCCGCCGAAGGCAGGTTTCCACCCAGCGCTATTAACGAATTTGACCGGAATTCGGTCATTTTTGACCCCATTTCATCTATCCATCACTCTTGCAGCAGATGCCAAATAACTTACATTAGGTACATTCGCAGTGTGTAATTTTAGCATTCACTCACGGAACACTCAGCACAGTGCGACTTATACCGGAAGGACATTATTATGTTTTACAAAGACGAACGGCTAGCGCTGTTCATCGATGGGTCGAATCTTTATGCTGCAGCCAAGGCGCTCGGCTTTGATATCGACTATAAGTTATTGCGTCAGGAATTCATGCGTCGCGGCAAAATGCTGCGTGCGTTCTACTACACCGCACTGCTTGAGAACGATGAATATTCGCCGATCCGCCCGCTGGTAGACTGGTTGCATTACAATGGTTTTACCATGGTGACCAAACCCGCCAAGGAATACACCGATAGCATGGGCCGCCGTAAGGTTAAGGGCAACATGGATATCGAACTTGCTGTGGACGCCATGGAACTGGCTCCGCGCGTTGATCACATTGTGCTGTTTTCCGGGGATGGGGATTTCCGGCCGCTGGTTGCCAGCTTGCAGCGTCAAGGTGTCCGCGTTTCAGTCGTGTCGACCATTCGCAGCCAGCCGCCGATGATTTCGGACGAGCTGCGGCGTCAGGCTGACAACTTCATTGAGCTTGAAGAACTGAAGGATGTTATTGGTCGTCCTCCACGTGAAGTTCCTGCCGAGGATCGCAACGTTGCGTTCGCTGGCAAGTAACACGTCTCAAGTGATTTGAGTTAGCAACAAAAGCAGGCGCCGGAGTATCCTTCGGCGTCTGCTTTTTTTAATCCCTGTCCTGCGCGCCGCTTTTGGGACCTGCCACGTCGTCGGTCACATCAGCCATCTGCCTGTTAGCCATCGTCCTGCGTGTTCATTGCATTGTGGCGCTCAATGACCTCGGGCGGCCAGGTGCTTTTGATATAGGCCAGAACCGCCAGCATATCCTGCTCGCTCAGCACGTCTTCATATCCCTGCATCCGGCTGCGATAGCCATTGCCGACCAACGCCGCGGTGCCTTTCCGGGTGATCTCTAACAACTGTGCATCATCATGGTGCCAGGTGTGACCCGTCACATCATGCGGAGGCGCCGGTAAGTATCCATCGGCGTCACGATCCCGCCAGTTTGCCTGCCCCTGCAACTGATCCCCATGACAGCTGGCGCAATAGTCCTGATACACTTCTGCCCCGCGCGTTACTGCTGCCTCATCCTGATACGGCAGCAGCCCTGCCGCGTGAACGCCGTCGCTCGGGCTCCACAGCCAAGCTGCCGCAGCAACGGCCAACAACACACCGCCGCCCAAAACAATCTTCATTTCCGGTCCTTTTCACCCATTTTGAATTCCCTTTCGCCCCTTCCCGCGCTGGAGGCTCTAATCACATAACCGCGATCACCACCCCCACTGGACCTGACGCCGCGAAAGCCTTACCTCTGCAGCACAAGGAGACGCCCATGACCAAGCCCGCCCTGACCCTGTATCTGGCCGCACCGCGCGGATTCTGCGCCGGTGTCGACCGTGCCATCAAGATCGTCGAAATGGCGATAGAGAAATGGGGCGCGCCCGTCTATGTCCGCCACGAGATCGTACATAATAAATTTGTAGTGGACAGCCTGCGCGACAAGGGCGCCATCTTTGTGGAAGAGCTGGAGGACTGTCCCGATGACCGGCCGGTGATCTTTTCCGCCCATGGGGTGCCGAAATCCGTTCCGGCCGCAGCCACCCTGCGCCAGATGATCTATGTGGATGCCACCTGCCCGCTGGTCTCCAAGGTGCATATCGAGGCCCAGCGTCACGCCAGTGCCGGATTGCAGATGATCATGATCGGCCACAAAGGCCACCCCGAAACGATTGGCACCATGGGCCAGCTGCCCGATGGCGAGGTTTTGCTGGTCGAAACCGTCGAGGATGTGGCCACTGTGGCAGTGCGCGATCCGGCCCAGTTGGCCTTTGTGACCCAGACCACCCTGTCGGTGGATGACACCAAGGATATCGTGGCCGCCCTGAACGCCCGGTTTCCAGCCATTATCGGCCCTCACAAGGAAGACATCTGCTATGCCACCACCAACCGCCAGGCCGCAGTGAAAGCGGTGGCCCCCAAAAGCGACGCCCTGCTGGTGGTCGGCGCACCCAATTCGTCGAACTCACGCCGCCTGGTCGAGGTCGGCGCCAAGGCCGGATGTAATTACTCGCAATTGGTACAACGCGCGGCCAACATCGACTGGCGTGCCCTGGACGGCATTCGCAGCATCGCCATCACCGCCGGCGCCTCGGCCCCTGAACTGCTGGTCAACGAGGTGATCGACGCCTTCCGCAACCGCTATGACGTGACCGTCGAAGTGGTCGAAACCGCCGTTGAAGACATCGAATTCAAAGTGCCCCGCGTGCTGCGTCAACCCGTTCAGCGGTAACAGAAGGGGGCGCTGCCCCCTCTTGGCCCTGGGCCAATTCACCCCCGGGATATTTCAGGCCAGATGAAGCTTTGGGATCCAAGCAATCGCAGGCTTGCGGCGACCACCTCAGTCATACAAGGTTACGCAGCCCTGCCCCACTCGTCATTTCGGAGCCCATAATGATTTCTCTGCATTTCCTGCTGACCGCCTTTGTCGTTGTTTTGGCCCCCGGAACCGGTGTCATTTACACCCTCGCGCTTGGGTTGGGTCAGGGACGACAAGCCGCGCTCTGGGCGGCGCTGGGATGCACCTTTGGCATCCTGCCACATTTGGCCGCCGCAACTCTGGGTCTGGCGGCGGTCCTGCACAGCTCGGCGATGTTGTTCCAGATCGTCAAGATCGCCGGTGTTCTTTATCTGCTCTATCTCGCTTGGCAGGCTCTGAAGTCCGGCGGAGCCCTTGCCATCACGTCGAAACGCACCACCCAGTCTGGTCTCAAAATCGCCCAGCGCGGAGCTTTGATCAACATTCTGAATCCGAAACTGTCGATCTTCTTTCTGGCCCTGCTGCCCCCCTTTCTAAGTGGTAACGCCAATTCCGCCAGTTTTGAAATGGCGCTGCTTGGCGCGGTCTTTATGGCGCTGACCTTTGTGATCTTCGTGCTTTACGGATTGTTTGCCGCCACCGCCCGCGACTACGTGCTTGGGTCCGAGCGCGTCCTGGCCTGGCTCAACCGGGGTTTTGCCGCCATCTTTGCCGGATTGGCCGCCCGCCTGGCTGTTGAACGCGCCTGATACCCTTAAGGAGAGGCCCCGTGACCAAAACGACCGACACAATCCGCGTCTATGACCAACGCGCCACCGAATATGCCGAGATGGTCAAAGCCGATACCTTTGGCGACCGCCAACTCCAGCGTTTTATCAACGCCCTTCCAGCGGGGGGGCGAGCTTTGGATCTGGGATGTGGCCCGGGCAATGCTGCCGCCACAATGGCGCAGGCCGGTTTGACCGTTGAGGCCACGGATGCCTCGACAGAAATGGTATCTCTGGCGAATAAACACACCGGAGTGACCGCAACCCAGGCCGTGTTTGAGGATATCGCCGGCCGCGCAACCTATGATGGGGTCTGGGCCAACTTTAGCTTGCTACACGCCACGCGCGCGGAATTCCCAACCCATCTGGCCGCACTGCACAAGGCGTTGAAACCCGGCGGGACCTTCTATATCGGAATGAAACTCGGCAGCGGCCAGGGCCCGGACAGAATTGGCCGGTTTTATACTTACTATTCTCAAGAGGAGCTTGAGGACCACATGACACAAGCTGGATTCACGATCACCGACCGGACACTTGGTAACGGCGTTGGGCTGGACGGAAAACCTTCGGACTGGATCGCGGTGACGTCTCATGCCTGAGCTGATTGCCCATACCGACGGCGCCTGCTCTGGCAATCCCGGCCCCGGTGGCTGGGGCGTCTTGCTGCGCGCCATCGACAGTGACGGCGCGATCGTCAAAGAGCGCGAGCTGAAAGGCGGCGAGCCAGACACCACCAACAACCGGATGGAGCTACTGGCCGCGATCAACGCCCTTGAAAGCCTCAGCCGGCCCTCAACGCTGACCATAGTGACCGATTCGGCCTATGTGAAAAACGGCGTTACGGGTTGGATCTTTGGCTGGAAAAAGAACGGGTGGAAAACCTCGGCCAAGAAACCCGTTAAAAACGTCGATCTGTGGCAGCGCATTGACGAGGCGCAGCTGCGCCATCAGGTGACCTGGAAATGGATCAAGGGTCACGCCGGCCATGAAGAAAACGAACGCGCGGATGAGCTGGCCCGTGCTGGCATGGCGCCGTTCAAACCAAAAAAATCCAAACCGTGACCGCCACGCAGCTCTGATAGGGTCCGCCTATGAACTTTCTGACCCTATTAGACTACGCCTCGGTTCTGGTCTTTGCACTGACCGGCGCACTGGTCGCCAGCCGTGCCCAGCTGGACATTGTAGGTTTCGCCTTTGTCGCCTGTTTAACGGCTGTTGGCGGCGGCACTATCCGCGACCTTTTACTGGACCGGCACCCGGTGTTCTGGGTGGGCGAGCCGACCTATATCCTGCTGGCCTCGGCTGCAGCGGTGCTTATTTTTTTCACCGCACACCGGGTGGAAAGTCGGCAAAAATGGCTGATCTGGCTGGATAGCTTTGCCCTTGCCGTTGCGGTCTCTGCAGGAACCGGCGCCGCGATGGAGTTGGACAAATCCCCGGTCATTGTGGTGCTGATGGGAATGGCCACCGGATCATTTGGCGGGTTGATGCGCGATGTGGTCTGCAACGAGGTGCCCTTGGTGTTGAAACAGGGCGAGCTTTACATGACCTGCGCCATGGCCGGTGCCATGACTGCTGTCAGTATCAAGTCGCTGGGCATGACTGATGACCTAAGCGCGCTGATTGCCTGTGCTGTCGTCTGCTGGGCGCTGCGGGCTGGTTCAATCCATTTTGGCTGGCACCTGCCGGTTTACAAAAGCCGCCCGCCGCGCAGCTAGGAAAAGGCCTATTTTCTGTCCGACCCTCAGGTCAGGCGCGCGCTAAGTTATCACTTCTGAAAATAGGTCTGCCACAGCCAGATCAGCAGCAAGGCCCCCAGCACCGCCCCAACAAAGCCGGCCATCATGCCCATCACTGTCAGCAAAAACCGCAACAGCAGTCCGCCGATCAGTGCCCCGGCCATGCCGATGACCACCGTGGTTACAACATTAGCGTCAATTCGCATCAGCCGCGTGGCCAGAAAGCCGGCCGCCGCTCCGATGATTATCAGGGCAATAATAGGCATCTCTTCACCTCTTCCAGTGAAAGGGCACAATGATCAGCGCCCCGATAGACGACGCAATGGCATTCCAGCCCGCCGCATGAAAGCCGATGCCAAACATCAGCCGCACAAAATAAAACAGAAACGCACCGCCGACACAGATGATAATCGACGGCAGGTAGCCATTATGGGTGAACCCGGACCGTTCGGCCGCGTAGCCAACGATCCCGGCAATCACCACGGTCCCCATCAGGGTCAAAAACATGCAGGCTCTCCGGTCAGAAACAATCGCCCGGCGTCACCGGGAAACCACGCAAAAAGATGTCACGATCCTGCGCGCCCTTGCCCGCCCGTTGCAAGCGCAGCAGCTCAACCGCACCGCTTCCGCAGGCCACAGTGAGGTTTTCCGCCAACACTTGCCCCGGATTCCCCTGTCCCTCAGCCAGTTTTGACGCCAGCACCTTGACCCGCTGACCGCCCAACTCGCTCCAGGCGCCGGGAAACGGCGACAACCCACGGATTTGGCGATCCACTTCAACCGCTGGGCGGCTCCAGTCAATGCGGGCCTCAGCCTTGTCGATCTTGCTGGCATAGGTGACGCCATCGGCAGGCTGCACATCAGGAGAGAGCCCATCGAGATGCCGCAACGCAGTCACGATCAATGACGCCCCCATCTCTGACAGTCGGTCATGCAGCTGCGCGGTGGTTTCCTCTTCGCCAATGGCTGTGCCTTCCCGAAGCAGTACCGGCCCAGTGTCCAACCCGGCCTCCATCTGCATGATGCAAATCCCCGTCTCGGCATCCCCCGCCATGATCGCGCGGTGGATCGGCGCCGCCCCGCGCCAGCGTGGCAGCAGGCTGGCGTGAATGTTCAGACATCCCTTGGTGGGCGCATCCAGAATGACCTGCGGCAGGATCAGGCCATAGGCCACCACCACCGCAATGTCGGCGCCCAGCGCGGCAAACTCATCCTGCGCCTCGGACGTTTTCAACGACACCGGGTGGCGCACCTGCAACCCAAGCTCAACCGCGCGCGCATGCACCGGCGTTGGCCTGTCCTTCTTGCCCCGCCCCGCCGGGCGTGGTGGCTGACAATAGACCGCGGCAATCTCGTGCCCGGCCTCAACCAGGGCCTCCAGCACCGGAACCGAAAACTCGGGCGTACCCATGAATATGACGCGCATCACTTTGCTTCCTGTGTAGGCTGCGTGCTTATACGCACCACTAATACCGGCAATCAGCCGTTTTGTTTCTTGGCCTTGCGCAACAACATGTCGCGCTTAACCTTGCTCAACCGGTCAAAATACATTCGGCCGTTCAAGTGATCGATCTGGTGCTGCACACTTGTCGCTTCAACCCCAACAAAATCCCGCTCTACCGTCTCGCCAGCCTCATCCATATACCGAACGGTCACCGCGCGGGGACGTTTGATCTTAGCTGACACACCCGGCAAGTTTGGGCTGGCCTCGTCATGTTCGCGCAGCTCAATCGAGGCATGCAGCACCTCGGGATTGGCCATCTTTACAGCCTTACCGCGTTCACGACTGCCATCGACAACCGCCAATCGCAGCATCACACCAATCTGTGGAGCGCCCAGGCCCACACCGGGCATCGCCTCCATGGTGTCCACCATGTCCACCCAGATGGCGCGGATCTCGTCGGTGATTTCACTCACCTCGGCGGCTTTGGTGCGCAGATGTTTGTCTGGCCAGGGCAGGCAGATACGGGTGGTCACGTGTTTATCTCCAGAAATTCAGCCTCGGCGTTGGCACGCTCCGCGCCTGACAGGTGATCAAATGTCACGGTGCCGTTCAAATGATCAAACTCATGCTGAATGCAGCGCGCTTCAAACCCGTCGAAATCAGCCATGTGAATGTCGCCCTCGGCGGCGGTCCACTGCACGGTCACTGCTTTGGGGCGCGCGACCGAGACCAGCACACCCGGGATCGACAGGCAGCCCTCCTGCATCTCGGCAGGACTGCGCTCGGCAGCCATGATGGTTGGATTGATCATCACCATCGGCGACTTCGGCCCCTCTTTCCAGGTGCAGTCCATCACAAACAACCCTTTCATCACGCCCACTTGTGGCGCCGCCAGTCCGCGGCCCTCAGCGGCGTACATGGTTTCGAACATATCGGCGATCAGATCATCCAGCGGTTCGGCCCCAACAGGCGCACAGCGCTGCGACAGGCGGGCATCAGGCCAGGTCAGGATCGTTAGCTTGCTCACTTGCGCGCCAGCTCGCGTTTCAGCTTTTGCATCTTGCGAGTGATCATCTGACGGCGCAGCGGCTTCAGATAGTCGATGAACAGCTTGCCCTCCAGGTGGTCAATTTCGTGCTGCACGCAGGTGGCCCACAATCCGTCAAACCGTTCCCGCTGCGCTTTGCCGTCGCGATCCATCCATTCCACATCCACCACCTCGGGGCGGGTCACTTCGCCGTATTGGTCCGGGATCGACAGACAACCCTCGTCATAGACGTTGGTCTCATCCGAGGCCGCCACAACCACCGGATTGAACATCACCAGCGGGCGCATCTCTTCGCCCTCTTCCTTGACACAGTCCAGCACGATCAACCGGTCCATGACGCCAATCTGCGGCGCCGCCAGGCCAATGCCCGGCGCGTCATACATGGTTTCCAGCATATCATCAGCCAGCTTGCGCAACGCGTCAGTGATATCACTGACTGGCGCGCAAACCTTTTTAAGGCGAGGGTCGGGATGGATCAAAATATTACGTTTCATGCCCCCGATTTAGGCCATTGCCTCAGCCACCGCAACGCCCCCCTTGCACCTGCTGCGTTTCGCAGTAGCTTCAGGCCCAAACACGAGGAGAATTCTGGATGAGTTTTGACGACCCAATCGACCGTCGCGGCACCAACAGCACTAAATGGGACAAGATGGAGACGCTCTATGGCGTCTCCCCTGATGACGGTCTGTCTATGTGGACGGCAGATTCGGATTACGCCACCGCGCCCTGCGTGATCGACGCGATCCGCAAGGCCGCCGATCACGGCGTCTTTGGTTATTCCTGGGATCACCCTGACTATCTGGCCGCCGTGCAGTGGTGGATGAAGACCCGTCACAACTGGGAAATCGAGCAGGACTGGATTCTGACCTCGCAGGGATTGGGCAATGCCATTGCGCTGTCTCTGGACGTCTGGAGCGATCCGGGCGACAGCGTCGTGACCTTCTCACCGGTCTACCACGAATTTGCCCATAAAATCGCAAAGACCGGACGGGTCCTGACCGAATGCCCGCTGAAACGCGACGGCGATACCTATGTTCTGGATCTCAACGACGCCCAACGCCGCCTGACCGGCAGTGAGAAAATCCTGATATGGTGTTCCCCGCAGAACCCGTCAGGCCGCGTCTGGACCCCCGAGGAACTGCGTGAAATCAGTGCCTTTGCCAGTCGCAACGATCTGATCCTGATCTCGGATGAAATCCACCACGATCTGGTGTTCCCGGGCGCCACCTTTGTACCTATGGACATCGCCGCCCCCGAGGCCCGCAACCGGACGGTCACCCTGACCGCCTCGTCCAAGACGTTCAACATTGCAGGTCAGCGTACTGGCAACATGATCATTCCCGACGACAGCCTGCGCGCCGCGATGAAGCACCGGCTGAACACGCTGGACTACGGCGCCGGCAGTCTGGCCATCAATATGATCACCGCCGCTTATTCGCCAGAAGGCGCCAAATGGGTGGATGCGCAGATAGCCCATCTCGATGAAAACCGGCGTATCTTTGATCAGGCGATCAATGCAATTCCGGGCCTGAAATCTTTGCCACTGCAATCCACCTATCTGGCCTGGGTCGATTTTGAGGCCACCGGCATGAGCCACGATGAGGTCAAGGCCCGCATCCGCGACGTCGCCAAACTTGCCGTCTCGCAAGGCCCCAGCTTTGGCGCCAGCGGTGAGATGTTCCAACGGTTCAACCTGGCCACCCAACGCAGCCGGGTGATCGAGGCCTGCGAACGCATGACCCGCGCCTTTTCGGATCTCCAGTAAGTGATCCGCCGCCTTAGCCTCCTGACCGGCCTGATTCTTGCATTAGGATTCGGTTGGTGGGCGTGGCAAAACTACGGACCACGGCCAGAGGCTCCCCCTCTGGCCGACACAGTCCAGCACGTCGACCTTATTCTAATAGAGAAATCTGCAAAACGCCTGACCGCCAGCCGCGATGGTATAGCTGTATTGCAAATGCAGGTGAGTTTGGGATTTGCCCCGCTTGGCGACAAACAGCACGAAGGCGATGGGAAAACCCCGGAAGGCCTGTTCAGCATCAATCGTCGAAACCCACGCAGTTCATTCCATCTGTCGCTAGGGCTTGATTATCCAAGACCCGAAGACATCACTCGTGCCAAAACAGAAGGAGTGGACCCAGGCGGTGATATTTTCATTCACGGCCAGCCCAACTCCTTGGGGGATATGGTTACTCTGCCCGGCGACTGGACCGACGGATGCATCGCCGTATCAAACGAACAAATGGAAAGATTGTGGGCGCTTGTACCAATCGGAACCACCGTTGAAATCCGCCCGTAGCCAGTCACCACCCAAATAAAAGTTATGCCACCGAATCAAAAAGGCCCCGCATTCGGGGCCTTTTCTATCTAATCGGTTACGTCAGCCTAGGCCGCATCATGCCCTAACAACCCCACCGGCGCATCCGGCGCACGATAGAAATCCAGCGCGGGCTTATCCGCGACCGCGGTGGCACGTTTGAATTCATATTGCATCTCACCACCTTCGGCCTCGGTGCCCACAATCAGACACTGATACAGGTGGTTTGTGCCGTCATAAATATCGACCAGACCGCGCAGATTCGGGACAACCCCCTCTTCAACGGCAAACCCGTCTTTCCACATCCGCAGCACGCGATAGACCTCTCCCTCGACGCAAACCCGCAGGCGACTGGACTTTTTCATCGCCAGCAAACGGGCGGCGTCCAATCCTTCTTGAACTTCTTTCGGCAGGTATGTCGACATCTGGCTGACCTTTGTTATTCCGAGTCCAACAGTGCTATTAGAATTGATAAAATCAAGTGAACTTTTGTAAAATTTAGCTCACCCCCGCAAATTTAGTCCCGCCGTCGATCCTTATCTGTGCAGCCATGCAGAGACGATGCGCGTTGCCGATGATAGGCGGGATGCCCGTTCCACACTATCTAAGCCTCAGCAAACACATAGGAGCTAGCGGCATGGGACTGTTGATCGACGGAAAATGGCACGACCAATGGTATGACACCAAAACCACAGGCGGCAGTTTTAAACGCGCTGAAGCCAAATTTCGCAATTGGATCACCGCAGATGGCACGGCCGGTCCTTCGGGCAGTGACGGGTTCAAGGCGGAAAGCGGCCGCTACCATCTCTATGTCTCGATGGCCTGCCCATGGGCCCATCGCACCCTGATCTTTCGCCAGCTCAAATCCCTGCAGGACCATATCAGCGTTTCAGTGGTGCACCCCGACATGCTGGGCGAGGGCTGGACCTTTGAGACAGACGAATACGGCGCGACCGGTGACAACCTGTTTGGCCTGACCCACGCGCATCAGATCTACACCCGCGCCGATGCGGATTTCACCGGCCGTGTCACTGTGCCGATCCTTTGGGACAAACAGCGCAACACCATCGTGTCGAACGAAAGCTCGGAAATCATCCGGATGCTGAACTCGGCCTTTGACGGTCTGACCGGCAACACCGACGATTATTGGCCGCAAGAGTTGCGCGAACCCATCGAAGCGATAAACGCCCGCATCTACGACACTCTGAACAACGGTGTTTACAAATGCGGTTTTGCCACCTCGCAAGAGGCCTATGATGCTGCAATTGACCCGCTTTTCGACACTCTGGAATGGCTAGAGGACCTGTTGACGGAACACCGCTATCTGCTGGGCGACCAAGTGACTGAGGCCGACTGGCGGTTGTTCACCACCCTCGCCCGGTTCGATTCCGTCTATCACCTGCATTTCAAATGCAATCGCAAACGGTTGATCGACTACCCCAACCTATGGGCCTACACCCGCGAACTGTACCAATGGCCCGGTGTGGCTGAAACCGTTGGCATGCACCACATCGTGCGCCACTATCACTACAGTCATGACACCATTAACCCGTCCCGGATAATACCAACCAATCCTGTGTTGGACTGGACCGCACCACACAAACGGGTTAACGCCGCTTCTGCCCCTTAACGGGCACCTGCGTAATGCTCGACCATCGCCGCCAGATCATCTGGCGGCGTTCCGCTTTGTACAAAGGCACAGGCGTTGGGACTATGGGCAAATATCGACCCGTCTGAGAAGAAACTGGTGTTGGTGACAAAAATCACCCGCGCATCCGGTCGACGATAGCTGGCAAAATCGGCAACAGCCAATGCGCTGCCCTCGCTGATCACCAGATCCAGAACAATGATATCGTAGGCATCCGCATATAACGCCAGTATTGCTGCCTCTTGGTTTTCCACCAATGTGACCACTGCCTTAAGCCGTTGAAGATGCCTTTTCCAAAGGATCCCAAGCTCAGAACAGCTCTCAACAATCAAAACTTTCATACAAAACCCGGGCACAATCTTTAAAACGCGCCACTCCCTAACTCCGGTAACCGTAAAACACTTACTCGGATTTTTTACGTTGGTCACCAAGTATGGTTGCCTCAAGCACAATCTTGCTCCATATCCATTTAGCTGCTTTTCGGGCGGCTGAACTTTCACCCGTTCTCATCAGGCGTTTCCATGCCCAAATTAACCAAAAAAATACCGCAAACTCAAAGAGATCACGGTGGTGGTCTGGATGCCGGGGTGACGCTATATGGCGGCAGCCGATCCGATTGGTTGGATTTGTCAACGGGGATCAATCCACTGCCTTTCCCCGTTTCTGACATCCCTTCAGACGCCTGGAGCGCATTGCCCGACCACAATGCACAGAAAAATTTAATCGAATCAGCCCGAATCTTTTGGCAAATCCCTGCAAAGGCTGCGATTCTCGCCGCGCCCGGGGCCTCGGCATTGATTGCCACCTTGCCAGCTTTGACCCCACCTCAAACCGTGCGAATCACCCCGCCGACATATAACGAACACGCGGCTGGGTTTCGGGCCCACGGATGGACCGTCAGCGATCAGGACCCCGCGCAGGCGCGCGTTCTGGTCCATCCTAACAATCCGGATGGGCGTCTGTGGTCCAAGCAGGACGTCACTGCACCGCTGACTGTAATCGACGAAAGCTTCTGCGATGTCTGCCCAGACCAAAGTCTGATTTCACTGGCCGACCGCCCCGGCGTGATCGTGCTGAAGAGCTTTGGCAAGTTCTGGGGGCTGGCTGGCTTGCGACTTGGCTTTGCCATCGGTCACCCGGATCTGATTTCGCGACTTGCGACATGGCAAGGTCCCTGGGCGGTGTCTGGCCCGGCGCTGCAAATTGGGGCACAGGCATTGCAGGATCACGACTGGGCCGATGCCACACGCAGACGCCTGACACAGGACGCGGACCGTCTGGATGCGCTGGTGCTGGCACGTGGCGGACGTCTGGCCGGTGGCACCTCGCTGTTTAGACTATACGAGGTCGACGACGCAGCCGCCTGGCATGACCGCCTTGGCCGTGCCCATATTCTCAGCCGCATCTTTCCCTACTCCAAAACCTACCTGCGTCTGGGCCTGCCGCCCGCAGATGGTTGGGACCGGGTCGAGGCCGCCTTATGAGCACCGCACCCTTGTTGGTTGCGGCCCTGCTGCTGGATGCCATTTTGGGGGAGCCGAAATGGCTGTGGTCACGTCTGCCCCATCCGGCGGTCCTGATGGGTAAATTGGTGGATGCCTTTGATCAGCGACTGAACAAAGGCGAATTCCGCCGCATCAACGGGGGGCTCACCGCAGTGGCGCTGATCGCGATTGCTTTGATCTTTGGCTGGCTGCTGTCCCTATTCGGGCCAGTGGTTGAAATCATCTGCGCCGCCATTCTGATCGCCCAACGCTCGCTGACCGACCACGTCGCCGCCGTTGCCACCGGTCTGCGCAGCTCGCTGTCCGACGGCCAACGCGCCGTGGCATTGATTGTCAGCCGCGACACCGCTGCCATGACCGGTCCGCAAGTGGCCCGCTCCGCCATCGAAAGCGGCGCCGAGAACTTTTCGGATGGTGTCATCGCCCCAGCCTTTTGGTTTCTGGTTGCAGGCCTGCCGGGTCTGCTTGTCTACAAAATGATCAATACCGCCGACAGCATGATCGGCTACCGCACCGACAAATACGAGGAGTTTGGCAAGGCCGCCGCCCGTCTGGATGACGTGCTGAACCTGATCCCTGCCCGGCTGACCGGCCTGCTGATCGCCCTTGGCAGCGGCCAGTTGCGCGATTGGCGCGCCATTATCAGCGATGCCCGCCGTCACCGCTCGCCCAACGCAGGCTGGCCGGAGGCGGCCATGTCGCGCGCGCTGGATCTCGCCCTTGCCGGACCGCGGTCCTACGATGGGCAGATGCGTGATTTTCCATGGGTCAACGCACCGGCAAACAAGGCCATCAGCGCCCATGACATCGACGCCTGCACATCGCAGCTGTGGCGGGTCTGGGGCATCGCGCTGGCCATGACGGTTGCCTTGGCCCTGCTGTTCTAGCTAACAAGGGGCAACCTTATTATATATGGATGCCCCTTTTCATGCGCCTATTGCCCCTCGCCCTTGCCGCCTGCCTGATGCCCGCCACTGTGTTTGCCCAATGCGGCGGCAGTTTTTCAGGGTTCGTCAAAGACCTGAAGCGCGAGGCCATCAGCAATGGCCACGCCACGGCGACCACCAACGCCTTTTTCAAATCGGTCAAACAGGATCCAAAGGTTCTGCGCGCGGATCGCGCCCAAGGGGTGTTCCAAAAACCCTTTATCGACTTCACCCGTCACCTGATCTCGCAAAACCGGATCGACCGTGGCCGCTCTATGGCCAGAAAACACAACGCCACTTTTGATCGGATCGAGGCCACCTATGGCATCAACCGCGGCGTGCTGCTGGCGTTCTGGGCGTTTGAAACCGACTATGGTGCCTTTCAGGGGGACTTTAACACTCTGAACGCCTTGGTGACATTGTCGCATGATTGTCGCCGCCCTGAACTGTTTCGGCCACAGATCTTTGCCGCGCTGGAGCTTTACGAGACCGGCAATTTTGACCCACGCAAAACCACAGGCGCCTGGGCCGGTGAAATCGGCATGGTGCAAATGCTGCCTCGCGACATTCTGGAAAACGGTGTTGACGGCGATGGCGACGGTCAGGTCAGCCTGAAAACCTCGCCCCCGGATGCATTGATGTCCGGCGGCAAGATGCTGTCACATCTGGGATGGACCCCCGGCCAGCCCTGGCTGCAAGAGGTGACCATTCCTCGTGGGCTGGACCTGTCGAAAACCGGCCCCTCGCAAAAGAATTCAGTCTCTAACTGGGCCAAAATGGGCGTTCAGCCCCGCGCAGGAACGCTGGCCAGCGGCTCTCTCCAGGCCTCGCTATTGCTGCCACAGGGGCACAAGGGGCCGGCCTTTCTGGCCTACCCAAATTTCGATGTCTATTTTGAGTGGAACCAAAGCTTTACTTATGTGCTGACCGCCGCCTATTTCGCCACCCGACTGGAAGGCGCCGGCGTCTATAACGCGGGCAATCCTGATCAGGGTCTCAGCGGAGCCCAGATGAAGCAACTGCAAAAGAAGCTACAGGCGCGGGGTCATGATGTGGGTAAGGTCGATGGGATTTTAGGCTCTAAGACCCGCATCGCTGTGCAGGTTGAACAACAGCGTCTTGGCCTGCCGGCCGATGCCTGGCCAACGCCCAGCTTGCTTAGCAGTCTCTGAGGAAAACAGCGGAGGAGGAGCGATCCCCCGCCGCGTTTGTTTCACCAGTCGATGAACTCTTCAAACTCGGCCTCGGCTTTGGTCCATTTGGCGACCAGCGCGGCAAAATCATCCGCATCGATGCCCACGTTGCCAAGATACAGGTCATGCTCGATCCGGGCCGATCCGCTTTCGGAAATATAGGCACGGGCAAAGCGGTTATCAGCATTCCAGCTGTTGACCTTGGACTTGCGCACACCGCCTTCGGTTTTATACCCCGAGAAGAACTGGATCGATTTGCAATCGGTATTGTCGGTGCAATCATAGAAATACAAAACAAAATCCGAGCCATAATACTCGACCTTCAGCTTCGGATCACCGGCATTGTCCACGGTGCGTTCGACATCGCCACCTTCTTCGACAAAGAACTCAAGCAGAGTGTCAGGGTCTGACGCCACCAGATTTTCGGCGGATGCCAGCGATGGCAAGGCAAACGCGGCAGCAACCGCAAGTTTTGTAATGATAGTCATGTGTATTTCCTTTTACTTATAAATTCGCGCTCGTTAAGGCAGATCTAACCCCGCAATAGCAATAGAAGATCAGGCCACCATCGCCTCGGCTTTTTTCAAATCGACCGAGACCAACTGGCTGACCCCCTGTTCCTGCATGGTCACACCAAACAACCGGTCCATGCGCGCCATTGTTACGGCGTGGTGCGTGATGATCAAGAACCGGGTATCGGTCTGACGGCACATTTCATCCAACAAGTCGCAGAAACGGGTGACATTGGCGTCATCCAGCGGCGCGTCGACCTCGTCCAGCACACAAATCGGCGCCGGGTTGGCCAGAAACACCGCAAAGATCAGCGCCATCGCGGTCAGCGTTTGCTCACCACCGGACAGCAGCGACAGGGTCGACAGTTTCTTGCCCGGCGGCTGGCACATGATCTCAAGCCCGGCGTCCAGTGGA
The DNA here is from genome assembly GCF_004006175.1 of Parasedimentitalea marina. Taxonomy (GTDB): domain Bacteria; phylum Pseudomonadota; class Alphaproteobacteria; order Rhodobacterales; family Rhodobacteraceae; genus Parasedimentitalea; species Parasedimentitalea marina. Next base: position 197,742 of record NZ_CP033219.1, on the reverse strand, counting down.
TCGTCGCTTTCGACCATCACCAGGCTCGCCTCGCCGCCGCCAAACAGATGCCGGAACAGCGACGAGAAACTGCCATTGACCTGCTCAAACGCGGTCAATAACCGCTCGCGGCCTTCGCGGTTCAGGCTGGCAATCCCGTTGCGCAGGGTCTTGACCGCCTCTTCCAGATCGGATTTCTCACTGACCAGAGTGTCATGCTCTTCCTGGATCTCACGCGCGTCTTCTTCAGCACGCAGGTTGACCGCGCCCAGCGCATCGCGCTGCCGTTTATGGCGGTTGACCTCAACCTCCAGAACCTCGGCTGCGGGCATATCGTCGGGATCGGCATCCAGCTGCTCCAGCAACTGCTGCGGCGTCACCTGCTGATCCTCGGCAATGCGGTCAGCGGCATGTCCCACGGTTTCGCGCGCGGCTTCACTCAGCGCTTCGGCACGGGCACGGGCCTCGCGCGCCTCTGACGCCAGCCTCTCGGCCTCCCGTTCTGTCTGCACCGCGTCGCGCAGCACGGTTTCGGCCCCAACCAGCGCGTCACTGGCATCGGCCTTGCGGGCCTCGGCATCCTCGATGGCTTCGGTCAGCTCTTCGCGCGTCTCGGCGATCTCAAACGGCACCGCATTGGCCTCTTCCAGCTCCTCCTGCGAGGCCTCGCGGCGTTCGGCCAGTTCGGTAATCCGCCGCTCAGCGCTGTCCAACCGGTGTTTCCAGCCACTGACTTCTTTGGTCACCTGCTGCGCCCGCTTGGTGCGCGCCTCGCCCTCACGGCGCAGTTCGTCATGGGCTGACCGGTACGACAGCATGGTAACACGGGCCGCCTCGACTGCCTGCTTGACGTCCTCGACACCAATGCGGGCCGAGTCCAGATCGCCCAGATCCTCCAGCCCCTCTTTGGCCTCGGACAGGTGTTCCTGCGCGGCCTCGGCGTCCTCGTCATGGCGCGCCACCGCGATGCCCAGCGTCTCCAGCTTGCCCTCGGCCAGGTTCCGGTTCGCTTCGGCCCGGCTCAGCGTCCGCGCACTGTCAGCCACGCGCTGATCCGCAGCGCGGCGGGCCTGACGGGCATCCTGATCCGCCTGGGCCACCTGTTCCAACTTGCGCACCAGCACCTCATGCGCCGCCCGGGCACCCTCGGCACGGGCGCCAACCCGTTCCATTTCTTGTTTCAGCGCTTCCAGCCGGTTCAACTGCTCCAAACGCAGCGCCGCCGCACTTGGTGCGTCTTCGGCCCAGGCCCGAAAGCCATCCCACCGCCACAGATCCCCTTCGAGAGAAACCAGCCGTTGTCCCGGTTGCAGCTGCGCCTGCAAACGGGGCCCGGTGTCGCCGTCAACCAGCGCAATCTGCGCAATCCGCCGCCCCAAAGCAACCGGACCAGACACATGACGCGCCAGCGGTTGTGATCCCTCGGGCATTGGCAGGTCGCGCCCATAGCCCGGCAGGTCCACCCAGCCCGAGGGGCCGTCCATCGCAACCAATGGCATCCGCAAATCATCCGCCAGCGCGGCCCCCAGCGCCTTCTCAAAGCCCGGTTCAACCTGCAATTCATCCAGCACCTGGCCGCCCTCGGCGGTGTCGCGTTCGACCAGCTTGGCCAGCGCTGTCACCTCGGCCCGCAGGGCCCCCAATTCGCCCTCCGCCTCAGAGCGTTGCGCCCGCGCATCCGACTCTCGCGCCTGCGTCTCGCTGCGCATCTCATCCGCCGCCGCCAGCGCCTCTTCGGCCAGCTCGGCCGCCTCCCGGGTTTCTTCTTCGGCTTCAATCGCCGCCTCAAACTCGGCCTCAACCCGTATCAGAGCCGCTTTTGCCTCGTCCACAGCGGTACGCGCCCGATCGCCCTCGCCCATGGCCCGCATCAGGGCCCGGTTATGATCTTCGACCAGTCGCTGCGCCGACTGATGCCGTGCCGCCAACCGGGCCACGTCCTCGGTCAATTGCGCCAGATGGCCCTCGTGACCCTGCAAAACCCCCGAGGCATCGCGGGAGCGGTCAACTGCCTCACCCAGACGGTCCTCATGCCCCTGACTGGCCTTGGACAGCTCACGCGCTTCCCACTCCAGCTGTTCCATGGTTTCACCCGCGTCCCGGTTCAGCCCGCTTTCGCGGTCGATGTCACGACCCAGCTGCAAAATCCTGTTGGATAGGGTCTCTATCGCCTGGCGCGCCTGCGCCTCTTGGGCAGTCAGCGCGTCGCGCTGCACCACCAACCGCTGCAATACAGCCGCGGCAATAGCCTCTTCGTCCCGCAGAGCAGGCAGTTTTTCTTCGGCTTGCGCGCGAGCCTCGGTTCCCAGTCGCGCCATCGCCTCTGCTTTGGCGGCCTGCGTGACCCGTGCCCGGTCGACCTGCTCGGCGGCCAGCCGTGTGTCATCGGCCTCGCGCCAGCGCCGATACAGCAACATGCCCTCGGCCCGGCGCAACTGCTCGCCAATGTCACGATAGCGCTGCGCCTGCCGTGCCTGTCGGGCCAATTGCGCCAGCTGCGCAGCCAGTTGCTCGATCACATCATCGACCCGCAGCAAATTGGTCTCGGTCCCCTTCAGCTTCAGCTCGGCCTCGTGCCGCCGCTGATACAGACCCGAAATCCCCGCCGCCTCTTCCAGAATGCGCCGCCGGGCTTTGGGCTTGGCATTGATCAGCATCGCAATCTGCCCCTGCCCGACCAATGCCGGGCTATGCGCCCCGGTCGAGGCATCAGCAAACAGCATCTGCACATCGCGGGCCCGCACGTCTTTGGTGTTGGCCTTATAGGCGCTGCCCACATCGCGGGTGATCCGCCGTACGATTTCCAGATTGTCACTGTCATTGAACCCCGAGGGCGCCAGACGCTCGGTATTGTCGATCTGCAGACTGACCTCGGCAAAGTTACGCGCGCCGCGCGAATGGGCCCCGGCGAAAATCACGTCTTCCATACCGCCGCCACGCATCGACTTGGGGCGGTTTTCACCCATCACCCAGCGCAGCGCCTCAAGCAGATTGGACTTACCACAGCCATTGGGCCCGACAACGCCCGTCAACCCGTCCGAGATGATCAGGTCGGTTGGATCCACAAAACTTTTAAAGCCGGTCAGCCTGAGTTTGGAAAAGCGCAAAACCGCCCCTTCTTGATTCCGTCTGCCAGAAACCTGAGCGATTCAAGCCATTTGTGTCAATGATCCAGCCCCAGAAAGCAACAATCGCACCACCATATGTTGCGCTACTGCGGGAAATTGCAAAATTAAGGAGAGCAAACATAGCCGATACGGCCCTCAGGTCCCTGGGCGTCAAGCCACTGCACCACGTCTTTGCAGCCATAGTCGGGCCGCACCGGGCCCTTCACGGCATCATTACAGTCCAGAATGCCAGTCAAAACCGATTGATCCCCCAGCACTCCGGTCACCTGACAGCCGCTGACCTTTGCCATTGCAAACCCCGCCCGCGCCCGCAGAGGACCCAGCCGGGGCGCGTATTGCGGATTAACCCGAATGGCCTCGGCCAGGTTGCCGCGCAACCGGATGTCAAAGGTGCTGCTGTCCACCGTCACCCGCAGCGGATCGACCCCGCGAAAATGCCGGGTCTCGTCGGCGCAATTGGCCAGCAGGAGAATACTTATTAAAACACAGACGCGCATACTACGATCCCTCGATCACAGGGTCCCGCATCTTGGTTAACATTTCCCTTCAGCTCCGGCGCAGTTACGCCCCGCGGATCACCTGCCCCAACCGCATAATCCCCTCATTGATCTGCGCCTCGTCCGAACAGGAAAAGCTAAGCCGGATGGTATTCTCACCACTCTTATCGGCGAAAAACGCGCTGCCCGGCACAAAGGCAACGCCGACACTGTCAATCGAGCGTTCCAGCAGATCCGCCCCGTTCAATCCAGCGGGTAACGTCAGCCAGATGAACATGCCACCTTCGGGGCGGGTCCAGGTCACACCGTCGGGCATATGCGCGCTCAAGGCGTCCAGCATGACGTCGCGCCGCTGCCGGTAAGCTGTGCGTATGGTCTCCACATGACTGTCAAAGACCCGCGAGGCCACGTCATGCACCGCAATCTGGTTCAGCGTCGCCGTATGCAGGTCTGCTGCCTGTTTCATCAACACCAGCTGCGAGATCACCGGCTTGGCCGCAACGACCCAGCCCAGCCGCAACCCAGGCGACAGCGTTTTTGAGAAGGACCCACAATAGATCGTCCGGCAGTCCTCGATTGATCCCCTCCTGGCAATCTCGGTGGCCAAAATGGGCGGCACGGCTTCGCCATCATATCGCAAGGCCTGATACGCAGCATCTTCAATCAGTGCACACTCCAGTTCCTCGGTCATGTCCAACAGCGCTTCGCGTCCTTGTTGACCCAGGGTTTCCCCCGTCGGATTGGCGAAATCGGCCGACAAATAGGCCAGCTTCACCCGCCCGCCCTCAGCCTCGGCACCCGCCACATAGCTGGCGGCGGTCCGGTTGCCACTGACACTCAACTGATCATAGCGCGGCTCATAGGCATTGAACGCTGCCAGCGCGCCCAGATAGGTCGGCCAGCCCACCAGCGCGGTGTCCCCGGGCGACAGGAACAGTTTACCCAAATAGTCCAGCGCCTGCTGCGAGCCCGAGGTGATCAGAATGTTGTCGACAGTACAGGGCACGCCAATCTTGGCCATCTCGCCCGCAATCCACTCCCGCAGAGGCAAATACCCTTCGCTGATCGAGTACTGCAACGATTGCGCCTGCTGCTCTGGCGCCAGCCCCCGGGCAAAGGCCGCGGCAAATTCCTGGGCCGGAAACAGGGCCGGATCGGGGATACCCCCCGCAAAGGATATCAACCCCGGCTTATCCAGCAGCTTCAGCAACTCGCGAATTTCCGAGGCCGTCATCCGCGACGCACGGCTGGCAAAACTCTGGGTCAGGGACATCTGTGGCTCCAATATTGTGGCTCTGGGGTCGAGGCTAGCCCTCCTCCTAATAATGTCAATAATACTGACCTAATGTTACAATCATCGTGATAGCGCCCCGCATCATCCGGCCCTTGCGGCCTCCTCTGTGGCGTGGTCAAATGAATTGACCAATCCAGTTGAGCAGCCGCATGCCCTTTCAAAAGATCCAACCCGAAAAACTCTCAGCCTCGGTTGTGCGCCAGATAGAGCAGCTAATCCTGCGCGGTATTTTATCCCCCGGTGAACGTCTGCCGCCCGAGCGTGATCTGGCAGACCGGCTGGGCGTCTCGCGCCCCTCGCTGCGCGACGCGATCGCGACCCTTCAAGACAAAGGCCTGCTTGCGGCCAGGGCCGGCTCGGGCATTTTCATTGCTGATGTGCTTGGCTCAGCCTTTTCCCCGGCATTAATCGAGCTGTTCGCCACCCATGACGAGGCGGTGTTCGACTACCTGTCCTTTCGCCGTGATATGGAGGGGTTGGCAGCCGAGAGGGCCGCGCGCTTTGGCTCGGATGCGGATTTAGCGCTTATCCAGACTATATTTGATAAGATGGTCGCGGCGGGTGATCCGTCGCTGTCAGACGAGGCCGCCAGTCTGGACGCCCAGTTCCATTCCGCCATCATGGACGCCAGCCACAACGTGATCATGCTGCATATGATGCGGTCGATGTTCGACCTGCTGCACCAAGGCGTGTTCTACAACCGCCGCATCATGTTCGGCCAACACATCACCTATGACACCCTGCTGGGGCAACACCGCGACATCAACGCCGCTTTGCAAGCCCGCAATTCAGCGGCTGCCCGTACCGCGGTTGAAACCCACCTAGACTATGTGAAACAGGCATTGGCCGATCATCAAAAAGCCGAAGCCAACGCCGCTGTTGCACAACTGCGGCTGCAGCATGAGGCAGAGAAGGGGTGAGAGCAGTGCCGAGCCAGCACGCACTCTACACAAGCCACTGGCGACTGCTTGTCCCAGCGCCAGGCCTTACCTGAACAGTTGCTCATCACAGGCCGAGAGGCATTAGGACAAAATTGGATTTACGCGCACGTGTAGCGTGCTGCATTTTCCTTCCACTCTCTTCCACCACCTGCATTCTTTTGCATTTCCGACCGTACTTCGGCGCCGGCTTCATCTGCTGACAGCCGAAAGAGAAACTTCATAGGATAGGTTCCGTCTGAAAACTCAATATCACTAAATAGTATATACGACGTGAAGCTTCCGTTTTTCATAATTTTGTCTGCAGACATCCAACCCGAGACACCATCGGTCCACTTGACGTTGATCAATTCTTTGGTGGTATCAAAAGTGATGGTTTCACCCAAAAAATCTCTGGTGTTTTTCTTGCTGCCCATACCAACCGACGTCACTTTATCGAAAGTGCATGCCACTACTTTGGCCTGGGCCACGGTTGATATAGTGCACAGTGCAATTACGGAAAGAACAACTCTCGAAAATGAACCAATCATGATGCCTCCTTGCCGACGCTTCGGGACATTTTCTAAATAGAATAATGTCACGCGTCAGGCGTGTTTCTTAATAAACTGGATCACGCAATTGCTGACAGTAAAACGACAAATCTCTTAGAATATATGGGCCAATTGCTTTCCAAAACTTTGATCTATTGAACAGTAAGCTCAAAGAGAGTCAAGTACTTAAAGGGGAAGTGAGATCTGTGAAAACAATCCTTGCAAGAAAGTTGCTTCCATAAAAAAACCGGCCACAAGGACCGGTTTTTCTTATTCAAGAAGACATCAAAGCTTAGTGCAGCTTGGCGTCCACGTCTGTGATGGCCGCGTCGATCAGCTTGTTGGCTTCGGTTGCGGTCATCTGCTTGGCGATAACCTGATCCGCAGCCGCAATGGCAATGGTGATTGCCTGATCGCGAACGTCCTTGACCGCAGCATCTTTGGCCGAGGTGATCTGGTCTTCGGCAGCGGCCAGACGGCGCGCAATCGAGGTCTCCAGATCGGCCTTGGCCTGATCCGCCGCAGCAGAGGCATCTTCACGGGCGGCCGCAACGATGCGGTCTGCCTGTTCCTGAACCTCTTTGTGCTTACGCTCGTAAGACGCCAGAACAGTCTGGGCCTCTTCACGCAGGGCACGGGCTTCGTCCAGTTCCGACTGAATACCAGCCGCGCGGTTGTCCAACTGACCACCCAGCATGCCGGGCACTTTGACCAGCAGCAGGATACCAACAAACAACAGGAACGCCAGCCACACAACAAAGTTGGTGTTAGCCATCGAGAAGAACGGTCCCGATGCAGCCAGCGCCGGGCTTGCAGCGCCAAATGTCAGGGCAAGAGCAATAATAGTACGCATGGTCTTATCCTTTCATCCGGTTGGAAACAGCCGCAGCAATTGCCTTGGCGTCAGCTTTACCACCCAGAGCAGCCACAACTTCGGCCGCAGTGTCGTTGGCAACAGCGGTGATGCTGTCCAGCGCGCCTGCTTTGATTTCTGCAATGGCTTTTTCAGACTCAGCCGCCTTGGCAGCAATGTCCACATCCGCCTGAGCAATCGCTTCGTCCAAACCGGCCTGAATTTCGGCACGGGTTTCAGCAGCGATACGCTGAGCTTCGGCACGGGCATCCGCCAGCGCCTTGTTATAGATGTTTTCAGCCTCAACCGCTTTGGCCTTGAGATCCTCAGCCGCTGCGATGTCATTGGTGATAGTCCCCTGACGCTCAGCCAGGACTGCCGCGATACGGGGCAGCGCAACGCGCGACAGGATAAGATAGATCACGACCAGCGTGACCGCGAGCCAGAAAATCTGGTTCCCGAAAGTAGAGAAGTCCAGCTGCGGCATCGAAGATCCGCCGCCTTGGGCAGCCTCGGCTGCACCGTGACCAGCCTCTTGCGTAGTTGATGCCATGTCGTCCTCCAAAGGAACTTGCCGTTACATCGGGCAGTGCGATTGTCACACTGCCCGACCGTAAGGATTTAGGTTCCGAAGAGTCTTAGACAGCAAACATCAGCAGCAGAGCAACCAGGAACGAGAAGATGCCCAGGGCTTCTGCAAAGGCGATGCCGATGAACAGAGTAGCAGTTTGGCCAGCAGCAGCTGACGGGTTGCGCAGTGCGCCTGCCAGGAAGTTACCAGCGACGTGGCCAACACCGATTGCGGCTGCGCCGGAACCGATTGCTGCCAGGCCTGCGCCGATGAACTGACCCATTTGTGCGATATCGCCTTCCATGTGTATTCTCCTTACGATGGAATTAGTGATTTAGGTTCAAGTGAACGGAATGCTCACCCGGTAAACTTTCAAATCCTGCCTTAGTGGCTCGGGTGCAGTGCATCCTTCAGGTACACACAAGTCAGGATGGTGAAGACATAGGCCTGGATAAAGGCCACCAGGACCTCCAGGGCGTAAACTGCGGTGATCGCAAAGATCGGCAGGAAGCTGAACAGCCCCAGTGCGCCGGCGAAACCCGCGAAAACTTTCAGAACTGCGTGGCCCGCCATGATGTTGCCGCCCAAACGAATGGAGTGGCTCACGGGGCGCACAAAGTACGAGATCAGCTCGATGATCGCCAGGATCGGACGCAGCGCCAGTGGCGCGCTGGAGACCCAGAACAGCCCCAGGAAACCGGCGCCGTTTTTAACGAAGCCAACGATGGTCACGGTCAGGAAGACCAGCATCGCCAGAACAGCGGTGACCGCGATGTGCGATGTGGTTGCAAAGCTCTGCGGCAGCAGACCCAGTGCGTTGGACATGACGATGAACATGAACAGGGTCATGATATAGGGGAAGAACTTGATGGCGTCCTTGCCAGCAACGTCTTCAACCATTTTGTAAACAAAACCGTAGGCCAGTTCAGCAATCGACTGGCTGCGCGATGGCACGATAGCGCGGCGCGACGAGCCCAGTACCATCAGGGCGAATACAGCCGCTACAGCCAGCAGCAACCACAGGGTGGCGTTTGTTGGGGTGTACCAGGAAATCTCGCCGTGGCCGAACAGCGGCTGAACGATGAACTGCTCCATCGGGTGGATCTGCAGACCGGCCTGCTCAGGCGCGAATATCAGGCCGGAAACAACGGCCAGAACCAAAGCCACGTAAAAGAAAATCTTGCCCATCAGTCCGCTTCTCCTGTCGCCGGGGGCGCACCCCGGTCTTTCGCATTTTTTTCGGCCTGTTCGGCCATTGTCTTTTCCTGGATCTCCTGCGCGCTGCGAAGCATTGTCTTCACCCCGGCCGCAAGACCCAGCATTATAAACAGCACCATGAAGATCGGGAGAGTCCCGAACAGGCTATCCAGCCCATATCCGATGCCAAAACCGATCCCAAGACCGGCCACCAATTCTATCACCATCCGCCAGGCCATATTGGCCATCGAGTAGTGTTCATCCGCGCGCGGCTTGGGCTCTTGGGCCTTACGCGCCGCTGCCAGCTTGTCCTCCAGCTGCGCCATACGCTGCTTTTGGTCGTCATCTGTCACTGCGCCATCCTCACGCGAAATCTGTCTGTGGTGCTAAGGGCATGGGGGCGCAGAGTCAATTCTTCAATTGCCCGCGTTGAGATTCATGCAAGCCGTTGTTATATTGAGTATTTATAGAAAAGATGAAACAGGGCGTGGTCGCCGGGGCGCCAGGTCCGCCCCCGCCTGCTGATGAATTCCATATTCAACCGTTGGGTTGATTTTGCTTTTCAGCATGACCTGGGCGCAGGGCGCGCACAATTCGGCCGTCGATGAGCAGCAGCCCCATCAGGATCGCCGCCATACCTGCCAAGTGCTCTGGCAGCAGCTGTTCCCCCAGAATCCAGGACCCGAGAACCAGGGCTGATATCGGTGCGATGAAGGTCACCATGGTGATATTGGTCGGCCCGACCTTGGGCAGGATCCAGTAGAAGACAATGAAGGCCGCCGAGGTCAGGATGAACCCGATCACCGCCAGCGAGGCCCAGGTCTCTGCTTTTGTGATCACCGGCACACCTTCGCTCCACAGGGCCAGCGGAGTGATTGCCAGGGTCGCTCCGGTCAGAGCGAGGGCGACCAGCACCACGGCCTCCATGTCGCGAAAGGCCCGTGCGAGGTTAACAGAGAAGGCGTAGCAGATCGGCGCACAGAGGGTCAGCAGCACCGCCCATAACGCTGAGGTTTGGCCGGATTGCAGCACCGGCAGCGACAGGACCACGATGCCACCAATACCGCAGAGCACACCGAAAGATTTGAGTACTGTGGCGCGCTCTCCGCCTGGCCAGAAATGTGACACAACAACGGCAAAGGCCGGGGTGATGGCATTGATAATGCCAGCCACACCGCTGGCGATATGCTGTTGACCCAGCGCGTAGAAGGCGAATGGGGCCGCGTAGCTAAGCATGCCAAAACCAAGCAGGGCCACAGCACGGCGCGGCGTTAGCTTGACAGGTTTGCGCGAGGCCAGCACATAGATCCAACAGCCCAGCGCGCCCAGACCAACCCGTCCCATGGACACTGACAGCGGACCCATTTCGCGAAGAAGGATGGCGTTGAACATAAAAGACATGCCCCAGCCGATACCCAAGATAAAGATCACCGCCCAATATTTCAGTGCCATTTCGCGCAACTCCTGCTGTTGCGCCTGTTATGACTGTTCCCTGTCACCATTGTCGATCCAGAACTTGCGGTTTAAAGGTGGGCGCATGAGTGATCCCCTTGATACCGTGTTTGCCGCATTGGCTGATCCCACCCGCAGGGCGATCCTGACCATGCTGTTAGAGGATGACATGGCGGTGAGTGATGTGGCCGAGCCGTTTGACATTTCGCTGGCTGCGATCTCCAAGCACCTGATGATATTGGGTCGTGCCGGGCTGATCGTGCAGGAAAAGCGTGGTCGGGTGAAATGGTGCAAGCTGCAGCCCGACGCCATGCGCAGCACCAGCATCTGGATGCAGGGGTTTGGTCAGTTTGAGCCGGTGAACCTTGAAGCCTTTGAGCGCTTTCTGGCGGCTGAGTTTGGCGACACCGGCGGCCTTTAGCAGTTATGCTTTGGCTGCTGTCGGCTTGGTGTCGTCCTTTAGCAGCAACAGCAGCGCAATCACCGTCAGGGCAATGCCGATCAGGATCATGCCAGCAGGCGCCGGGCGCCCCAGAGCGATCTCCCAGAGGATCACCCAACTGGGCGTCAGATAGGTATAGGCCATGACCTTGGCCGAGGGCAGATGCAGCGTTGCAAACTGCAGCAGGACAAAGGTTGCGGAGCTGGCAAAGACAACCAGGTAGCCTAGCCCGATCCAGACGATCAACGGCAGTTGCAGCCACTGGGTGGCGCGAATGTCGGACCAGCCGAACACCAGCAGGATCACCGCGCCGGCCACCAGCATGCCGAAGGTAAACACCACCGGAGGTTCGCCACGGTTCAGTTTGCGCACCAGCGGCGTATAGATTGCATGCGCCACGCAACCCCAGAAATATATCGCTTCACCCTGACCAAATTGAAACGCGCGAAAAGCATCCCAATCGGCCTGAAAGATAACCCACAGGGCCCCGACCCCACCGATGGCCAGCGCCAGCGCCATCCGCGGGGTCGTGATCTGACGCAGCAAGAACCAGCCCGCAATGCCACTCAGAACCGGCATCAACGTGAACACCGCAGCGGCGCTGACTGGTGCGGCCGTTTTGAGCCCGTAGAACATCAGCACGAAATAACCCGCAAATAACCCGCCCAGCAGCGCAAATCGCCAGGGCGCGCGAAACTGCTGCAGCCGCAATCCATGGGTCGCCATCGCCACGCTGCCCACCAGGGCCGCCGCAAGGACAAAGCGCGCCGCATTCAGTGCCGCCGGGGCAATGTCATTGGCAATCATCGAGCCCAGCGAGAAAGACCCGGCCACCAACGCCGAGAACGCCAGCATCGCCAGATGCCCACGCAGTGCGGCATTTTGCGGCATACCGCGAACATCATGCATCACAAAAAACCCGAGAAAATACCTGCCTGGCAGGGTTTTTGTGATGCCTGTTTTTCCCGAAATGCTTTGCGTTGCTCATTGGCACCAGCCCTTGGCGTGTTCCTTCAGGAAGGTCAGAAAGCTTTGTACTTTGTTGGTGCGGTGCAGATCCACATGGGTGACCAGCCACAGCGAGCCCTCCCACTCGGGCTGCGGTTCCATCATCTGCACCAGGTCTTTGTGCCGTGCCGCCTCCCACATGGACATAAACCCAATCCCGGCACCACACTGCACGGCCTCGTGCATGGTAAATCCGTTGGTGCAGCGAAAGGTGATCGCTTCGTCCGTTGCATGCTCGCGCAGCCACTTGTTGAAAGGGGCCCGGCTGCCGTCGTCATCGGTCCCGATGAACCGGTGATTGTTGAAATCATCAAAGCCCTTCAGCATACCGTGGCGGTCCACATAGTCTTGCGAGGCATACAAACCGACCTTCTGTTTGACAAAAGGTTGTACAACATTGTCAGGCTGATCCGGCGCGGCGCCTGCTCGCACTGCGACATGGGCCTCGCCGTATTCCAACCGAAACAACCGGTCACCGGTCAGATAACGCAGAACCAGCCCAGGATGCTGATTTTGAAATTCAGTCAGCACCGGCACCATCATCGGTGCCAGAGTTGCGAGGGACGTCACCACCAGCTCGCCCGAGACATCGTCACCCTGTCCCTTTAGCCGTCCGACCAATTGGCTGAACTGATCATCGGTCGCCTGCGCCACCCGCAGCAGGTCCGCACCGGCCTCGGTTGCGGTGTAACCACGGGCGTGACGTTGAAACAGCTTCACCCCCAGCCGGGCCTCGATGGCGTCAATATGTCGGATCACGGTGGCATGGTGCACACCCAGCACTTCGGCAGCGCCACTAACGGTACCCATGCGTGCCACTTGATACGCCGTGCGAACCTCGTCCCAGTTCTCCATCTTCACGCTCCCAAACATTTGCGCTTATATGCGCATTTTTGCACAACTCATGTGAGTTGTCGGTGATTGTGTTCAAAATTGCAAGACCCCAAGTATAGGGCAAGCAACTCAAACCAAGGATCAATAGATATGACACAGACCGTTCTGCACATCGACGCCTCCGCCCGCACCGAGGGCTCCACCTCGCGCGAACTGACCGCAAAGATCATCGCACGCCTGAACGCCGACACCGTAATCCGCCGCGATCTATCAAGTGCCCTGCCGCAGATTACCGAAGGCTGGATCAATGCCAATTTCACCCCAGCTGATGACCGCGACGCCGTCCAGCGCGATCTGCTGTCGCTGTCTGACCAACTGGTTGACGAAGCAAAAGCAGCAGATACCTTGGTCATTGGCATGCCAATCTACAACTTCTCGGTGCCTGCCAGCCTTAAGGCCTGGATCGACCTGATGGCCCGCGTCGGGGTGACGTTCTCGTATTCCGAAGCCGGCCCCGAGGGTCTGCTGACAGGCAAACGCGCCATTGTTGCCGTGGCCACTGGCGGCACTCAGGTTGGCTCAGACATCGATTTTGCGACCGGATACCTGCGCCATGTATTGGGCTTTATCGGCATCACTGATGTGCAGTTTGTGTCTGCCGATGCCATGGGCCAAGACGCCGAAGCGGCAATGGCTCGCGCCAACAGCGCAATCGAGGCCCTTGCCGCCTAGAAAACACAGACCAAACGCCGCCGATCTCCCCCTGGTCGGCGGCTAACCCTGCTTGCACCTGACACACCGATGCCCCACCTATATGGGATTATCGCAGCAGGCAGGAGTATGACGATGAAGAAGATTGGCATTCTTGGCGGGGTCGGCTGGGCCTCTACCGTTGATTATTACCGCGCCATCGCCAAAGGCTCGGGTGCTTTTTTTGCCGCCCGAGGCGCGTTCTCTCCGCTGCCCGTTCCCCCGATGACAATCGAATCCGTCACCCAGTCCCACACCCGCAGCCTGCGCGGCACCGCCGGAGACGAGGCCAGCTGGGCCGCGTTTGACGCCGTATTTCGCCGCGCCATGCTGACGCTGGAATCCGCGGGTTGCGATTTTGCCCTGATGGCCAGCAACACGCCCCATGCCCGCCTGCATGCCATCCGACAGGGTGTCAGCATGCCGATCATCAGCATCCTGGACGAGGCCGCCAAGGCCACCGCCGCCACTGGCGCCACCACCGCGCTGGTCCTGGGCACCGCCGTCACCATGCAGGCCAGCAACTACGCCGAGGCCTTGGCCGCCCACGATATTACCGCCAACGACCAGCTCCCCGATACCGAAATCGCCGAGATGCAATCCATGATCGACGAGGATTTCTATTCAGGTGGATCTGACCGCGCCCGCACCCGGTTGCTGGCCTTCTGCAAGCGCCACGCCACACCCGGCACCGCCATCCTGCTGGCCTGCACCGAACTGCCGCTGGCCTTTCCCGACCATCTGGACGACGTCAGTTTCCAGACCGAGGGCTTTTTGTTCGTCAATCCATCAGCCGCCCATGTCGCTGCCGCGCTGGATCTGGCCCTGACCGAGGAACAAACCAGCTAACCCGTTGCACATGGGGCGAACGCTCAGTTCACCGGGCTTTACCCTATACACAACATATTGCCCCAATCGCGATGACCGCCGGGCCTGACATTCCCGGCATTTGGAACAGGGTCCCATATCACGGGACATGCAGAGACAACGTTTAGCACACGGGACTGATCTCCCGTCCGCTTCCGCCTTGGCGACGTCGCCATTCTTAACTTTGCTGCTACGATTTACGACCAGACAATATCACAAACAGACAGCAACCGACGTAGCCCCCGCTTGGTTGGTCACTCCTGCTGGGCAGAAGTGTCTGCCAACTCAGTTGAAAACGCTGGAAAGTTAGATCCAAGGGCGGCACCTGACCTTAGGGAGGTGCGAAAGCGCCTTCCCGTGGGGAAGGTCAGGCGCTGCCCGACGTACCGCCAGGCGTGACATTTCTAGTCTTAACCGTGTTGCCCAAATCACGTCCATTGCCACTCGCCCGGACGGGTCACGGATCTGCGCGCTGTCAGATCCAGGTGACCGCGCAGCCGATGCGTTCAAAGAACGCCAGCAGGTCCGCGCGCGGCATCCCGACGGTGCGGGTGTTCACCAGCGGATGCATATAGACCACATCCGCCTGCTGCGCAGCACTGTCCATAAAGAACTGCACCTCGTTCTGCACGCCGGTGATCATCGACAAGGGCGTTACAGCGCCGGGAAACAGACCCAAATGCTGCATCAGCCGATCCGCCGAGCCAAACGACAGCTTGCCCACACCCAGTTCCGCGCCCAACTCTTTCAGATCAATCTTGCGGTCCTGCTCCAGCGTCACCAGATAATTGCGCTTTTTCTTGTCGCGCAAGTAAAGGTTCTTGACCCGCAGCGCGTTTTCACCCGGCACCACCATCGCCGCTTCAACCTCCTTGGCCTCGCCAACTGAATGCAGCGGAGGGTGTTCATGTAGGATGTAACCCAGCCCCCAATCGTCCAACTGCGCCAGCAGCGCGTCCGAGGACACCGGCATACTGTCCAGATCTAAAGGTGCGTTATCCATATCAGGCCCGTCCGTCGTGAGGGTGTTGCTTCGGCGCAGATCACGCGGAATTCCGGACAAATGCAAGAGGCAGAATGGATCGGTGCCCGACCATTATGGACCGGGCACCTTTGTTCCTGTGTCTTGTGGCCCTACGCGTCCGCGAAATCCGCGCGCTTGGCCTCTTGGTAGTGGTCGAAATCCGTACTGAACCACCCCGTCCCGCGCGACACACTGGCCAGCGAGCTGCACAGCTCATCCTGAACCGCCATTGGCAGCAGGGTTTCAAACACATCCCAGCCCGCCGCTTCGGGGTTGTTTTCAAACCCCAGAATCTGCCCCTTCATGCCGCTGACCACCGGCACCAACCCGCCGGTAAAGATTGATGGTACATGGATATGCACCCGCATGATCGGTTGCAACAACACCGGCCCGGCCTCGCGCAGCGCTTCGCGTACGGCATTCTTGCCGGCGGTGCGAAAGGCAAAATCCGAACTGTCGACCGAGTGATGCTTGCCGTCCTTCAGGATCACACACAGATCATCGACCGGATGCCCATTCAGCCCCTCGCGCAGCGCATCCCGCGCCCCCGCCTCGACCGAGGGGATATAGTTCTTGGGCACCGCGCCACCTTTGATGTGTTCTTCAAAGTGAAACCCGGAACCGCGCGGTTCCGGGCGCAGCTCTATCTTGATATCCGCAAACTGGCCGGAGCCGCCGGATTGTTTGCGGTGGCGATGCTGGATCTCAACCGACCGGGTGATCGTTTCACGCAGGGCTGGCGGCACTTTCGCCTCCTCGACATCGATGCCAAACCCCTGCTTCAGCACCCCTAGCATACGTCGCATATGCAGCGGGCCCTGTGCATTCAACACCGCATGACCGGTCTGCGCGTGATGTTCGACCACCAGCGCCGGGTCAATCTCGCGCATCTTTTCCAGCGCCACCGACAGCCGGGCATCATCCCGATCCCGCACCGGCGTCACCACCCGCCGAAAGGTCGAGGGATGCGGTTGCGCCCAAAGCGGCAGCGCAGCACTGCCGTCGCGCATATAGGCATAGCCCATGTTCAGATGGTCAGACTTCACCGCCTGCCCCAGATCGCCCATAGCCAAGCCGCCACCGTTCGACCCCGCCGCCAGCCCGGTCAGCGATCCCAGCGTCGCACCTGCAACCGAGACCCCGTTGCCCATGACACCGTCCATCGCCCGCACCGTTATTGTCTTGCCCAGATGCTTGACCAGATCCGCCAGACAGCCCACCGCGACCACTTCGCTGCCGGTTTTTGCGCCACGCGACAGCCGCTCCAGCGTCGCCCCAACCTCGGGCACCTCGTGGCGCAGGGATTTCATCAGCCGCTGAACGCCATTGCAGTGGCTGGCCGATCCCAGCAACACCGGCACCAGATCATTGTGCTGCAATACCTTGGTGGCCACATCGTAAACTTCATCGGTCAGGATCTTGTGATCCTCGATCAGCTCTTCCATCAGGTGATCATCAAAATCCGCCAGCGCCTCCAACATCTCGCCGCGCGCCTCTTGCTCGCGACCCAACATATCGCCCGGCAGTTTGACCAGCGCCGAGGGCCGACCCTCGTTGTATTTCCACGCCCGTTCTGAAATCAGATCAACCGCGCCAATCACTTCACCCGCCTGGCGCATCGGCACCTGCCGCAGCACCAGATTATGACGGCAATAGGTTTGCAGGGATTCGACGATCCGCGCTACGCGGTGGGGGGCAACATCCATCCGATTGACAAAAAGAAAGGCGGGAATTCCCGCCTCTTCAATCAGTCTAATATAAGGTGCGCTGAGCACCGCCGCCTCGGCATCCGCCGGCACCACCAGCACCGCCGCATCACTGGCCGCCAGGGCGGGGCCCGCCTGCGCCAAATTCTCTGGCCCGCCGGCAATATCAATTGCGGCCCAGTCCTCGCTCATGAATTGGAACGGCTGCAACGCCGCCACCTGCGCCACGTCCTGACGCTTGCCGGCCCTGCCCTCCAGCGCGGCCAAAGCTGTCGCAAGCGTCGACTTTCCCGACTGCGACGGCCCCAAAATCGTAAAGACTCTCATACTCTCATCCTTCCTCGGCGTCCAAATAGGCTGCACGAAAGGGAAGCGCGGATGTCTCAGCCGCGTTGACTGTCTGAATATGAGCTCTGCCTCAACCCGCAAGATAGCCTGAACGCACCCCCGTTCGAGCACGTAGTTCCCACGGATACAAATTTGAGTGTTTGCCAAGGCCCCGATTCCGTCAAGAGCCAATTCCCGACTGGTCACTAAGCCGCGTGATTGCCTGCCCGTGGGTTGGCGATCCGAAAATCTTGCAGGCCACTTTATGTCGGCCAAGTCCTTACAACATCAATCGGAGGCGCAACACACACCAAATCGCCAGCCCGCAAGTACGGGCAGGCGATCGCGCGGCGGCCTACGGCCTTGTTCCGCGAGTTATGAAACCTGCAAAGCCACGACCCAATTTGGCGATTTCCAACCTAGCAGTGAATGCCAGCAGTGCGGGACTTTGCTGCCGTTGCCGAATACCTACCAAAATGCCAGAATACTCACATGCGAGAATGTGACGAGATAGATTGGCAGAGTTGGGAATTGGTCCGAGGCAACCAACGTACGCTGCTTGGAGAGCAGTTGCGAAGGGAGCTAGGGGATGCACACCAACTATACGAAGCTGTTGAAAGACTGAACGTAATTGCGAGAGATGGTGCATCTGACGATATCCTCGTAGTTGATCCGAAGGAAACCCTCGAGGCTTACGTTGTGCACTTGGCTTGGTCAGATGGGCCAAATGAAGACGTTAGCTTCCCATCCACATGCTCAACGTCCAAGTTGCTTTTACCGCTCACATACCGGTGACCACGACGTAGGTCTGAGCCCAAACATTCCATCGATTAATCGCAGGCAATGGGCAGTATGCAATCATCAAAGAACCAACTACCCTCCCCCACATCATGAAAATCATCCGCAACACACCTCAGCAGCTGATCGTAGCCAACAAGCCCTGGCTGATTGGCATTGCCTTGATCCTGTTCATTCTGGCCTTTGTCGGCGCTGGACTATTGACCGCCATCGAAGAGCCTAAGTTTGGCATTCCCTTTGCCCTGTTTGGCGGCGGCATCGGGGCGGCCTGCTTTGTTGCCTTTGTGCGCCGGGTGCAGGTGATATTTGACTGCTCCAGCAATCTGATCACCATCCGCAAGCAATCGCTTTAT
Organism: Parasedimentitalea marina; assembly: GCF_004006175.1. GTDB lineage: Bacteria > Pseudomonadota > Alphaproteobacteria > Rhodobacterales > Rhodobacteraceae > Parasedimentitalea > Parasedimentitalea marina. The sequence goes on along the minus strand of NZ_CP033219.1, from coordinate 179,194 downwards.
GCCTATAGCGAAGACACCCACCCCCTGTCACAGTTGAACAAGGCGGTGCTGGAAACCACGGTCTCATCCATGAACAACGGCAATGCCAGCACCATGTACCGCCCCTCGCTGGATATCGGCGGCACTTTGCATCCCATGGTCACCAGCTATACCAACACCCGTGGCCCGGCCCGGCTGGTCAACGCCGTAAACAAATGGCTACAGGCCGCCCCGCTTGACTCTGCCCGCGATCCCGCGTAACGCCACTCCCAACATCCGGAAGAACCAGAATCTTCCGGTCCTTGCTAGTACCAGGGATCGACCTCCACCAGCGTGTTACGCCCGTGGGGGCAATTGTGTATGGAATATTTGCCCCTATCTATAGGGGTGCCAAGACTGAAACGGCAAAGGAGCCCGATAGGCATGTTTGAAAATCTATCCGAACGCCTATCCGGTGTATTCGACCGCCTGACTAAGCAAGGCGCCCTGAACGAAGAAGACGTCAAGACCGCCCTGCGCGAAGTCCGCGTTGCCCTGCTCGAGGCCGACGTCTCGCTGCCGGTCGCGCGTGAGTTCATCAAGAAGGTGCAGGATCAGGCCACTGGTCAGGCCGTGACCAAATCGGTGACGCCAGGCCAGCAGGTCGTCAAGATTGTGCACGACGCGCTGATCTCGACCCTGCAAGGCGACGGCGATCCCGGCCAGCTGAAAATCGACAACCCGCCTGCCCCCATCCTGATGGTGGGTCTGCAGGGCTCGGGTAAGACCACCACCACCGGTAAGCTGGCCAAGCGCCTGAAAGAGCGGGACGGCAAGCGGGTCCTGATGGCCTCGCTTGATGTCTATCGCCCGGCCGCGATGGAACAGCTGGCGGTTCTGGGTCGGCAACTGGGTGTCGACACCCTGCCCATTGTTGCAGGTCAGAAACCTGTCGACATTGCCAAACGTGCCAAACAGCAGGCCAGCTTGGGCGGCTATGACGTCTACATGCTGGATACTGCGGGCCGGTTGCACATCGACGAGACACTGATGCAAGAGGTCGAGGACGTTCGCAACGTCGTCACCCCGCGCGAGACGCTGCTGGTGGTCGATGGGCTGACCGGTCAGGTCGCGATCGAGGTCGCGCAGGAATTTGATGACAAGATCGGCGTCTCTGGCGTGGTCCTGACCCGGATGGACGGCGACGGACGCGGCGGTGCCGCTCTGTCGATGCGCGCTGTCACCGGCAAGCCAATCCGCTTTGTCGGTCTTGGCGAAAAGATGGACGCGCTGGAAACCTTTGAACCCGAGCGCATCGCCGGCCGTATCCTCGGCATGGGTGACATTGTCGCGCTGGTTGAAAAGGCCCAGGAAACCATCGAGGCCGAACAGGCCGAGCGCATGATGAAGCGCATGATGAAGGGTCAGTTCAACATGAACGACCTGCGCACCCAGCTGGAACAGATGCAGCAGATGGGCGGCATGGAAGGCATGATGTCGATGATGCCCGGCATGGGCAAAATGGCCAAGCAGGTCGAAGAGGCGGGTTTTGACGACAAAGTCCTGAAACGCCAGATCGCGCTGATCCAGTCGATGACCAAGAAAGAACGCGCCAACCCCAAGCTGCTGCAGGCCAACCGCAAAAAGCGGATTGCGCGCGGCGCTGGCATGGAAGTTGCCGATCTGAACAAGCTTCTGAAAATGCACCGCCAGATGGGCGACATGATGAAGAAGATGGGCAAAATGGGCAAAGGTGGCATGCTCAAGCAAGCCATGAAGGGCATGATGGGCAAAGGCGGCGGCATGCCCGGCGCTGGCGACATGGGCGGCATGGATCAAGCCGCATTGGAAGCAGCAGCCAAACAGATGGGCGGCAAGCTGCCCGGTCTGGGTGGCGGCATGGGCCTGCCCCCCGGCCTGTCTGGATTTGGTAAAAAGAAATGATCACCTGCACCCTGCGATATGAAATTGACCCCAACCAGGTCGACGCCTTTGAGGCGTACAGCCGGGTATGGATTGGGTTGGTCAACCGCATGGGCGGCACTCACCACGGCTATTGGCTGCCCCATGAGGGCGCCAATGATATTGCCTATGCCAATTTCTCATTCCCGTCGCTGACAGCCTATGAGGCTTATCGCATCGCCTCGATGGAAGATGCCGAGTGCCAAAAGGCCTTTGCCTTTGCGAAAGCTACAAACTGCATCCGCCGCTATGACCGCAGTTTCACCCGCCCGGTACTTGATGCCGCCCCGATTGAAACGCTTGAGGGGTTCGCCTGATGCTGATCCCCACACTTTCGACCCCACGCCTGACGCTGCGCGCGCCCGAAGCCGGTGATTTTCCCGACTTCGCCGCCTTCTTTGCGTCTGAGCGGTCGAAATTTGTGGGCGGTCCTGCCACTGAAGAGCAAAGCTGGCGCATGCTGGCAACCGAGCTGGGCCACTGGCCCCTGCGCGGCTATGGCCGCTGGGCTGTTGAAGAAACCGAGACTGGCAAACTGGCCGGCATCATCGGCCTCTGGTTCCCCAAAGGTTGGCCCGAGCCCGAACTGGGCTGGGACCTGATGAACGGGTTTGAGGGCAAAGGCTATGCAACCGAGGCCGCCTTGGCGGCCCGTGAATATGCCTATGAGACCCTTGGCTGGACCACGACGATCAGCCTTGTTGCCCCCGCCAATGACGGCTCGCGCGGTGTTGCCAAACGCATGGGCGCCACCTTTGATGGCATGTTCGACCACGAACGCCATGGAACGCTGGAAATCTGGCGTCACCCCTCGCCGCAGGATCTGGCCGCTGGCGGAATGGAGGCCTACGCATGAGCCTCCAGAACATCCCCACCATCGAAACCAACCGCCTTGTTTTGCGCGGCCCCGAAGCCTCGGATTACCCAAACTTCAAGGCCACCTTCAGCTCGTACCGTGCCCGTTTCATGGGCGGCCCGCTGAACACCTATGAAGCCTGGATGCTCTATGCCGCCGAGATCGGCCACTGGCAGATCCATGGCTTTGGCATGTGGATGATCCACGACAAGATCACGGACGAGACCTATGGCATGGCTGGCGGCTGGATGCCCGCGGGCTGGCCGGAAAAGGAAATCGCCTGGATCATCTGGCCCGACGCGGCTGGCCACGGTTACGCGCTCGAGGCAACCCATGCCGCGCGCAGCTATTACTATGCTCAACAGGGCTGGGACGGCGCGGTCAGCTATATTGACCCCAAGAACCTCGACTCGATCCGTCTGGCAGAACGTCTTGGCGCCACCAAAGACAAATCCGCCAAGACCATCGATGGCAATGATGCTGTCTATCGTCATCCAACGCCCGCGGCGCTGAAAGACAGCCAGATCGCACATGGCATCGAAATGGAAATCAGCCACTACGCCGACCCACTGTTCAAACCAAAAGGATGGGCCATTGACTGACCACGTAACACGCGCAGCGGACATCCTGAAAGGTCACCGCGAAAGCATCGACCGTCTGGATGCGATCCTCGTCTATACCCTGGGCGAGCGGTTCAAGCACACCCAGGCCGTTGGCAAACTCAAGGCAGAACACGACCTGCCGCCATCGGACCCGGCCCGCGAAGCCAACCAGATTGCCCGTCTCGAAGATCTGGCCTCCCGCGCCGATCTTGACCCCGAGTTCGCCAAGAATTTCCTGAACTTCATCATCACCGAGGTGATCCATCACCACAAGAAGCACCAGGAATAACCAACGTATGGTGTGTGCTTGCACGCATCACACGACAAGCCCGACTGCCGGTGGACTGACCACCGCACACTAAACACAAATAAGGAAATACTATCATGGCTATGAAAATTCGTCTCGCCCGCGGCGGTTCCAAAAAGCGCCCCTTCTATCGCATCGTTGCAGCTGACAGCCGTATGCCACGCGATGGTCGCTTCATCGAAAAGCTGGGCACATACAACCCGCTGCTGCCGAAAGACAGCGAAGAGCGCGTAAAAATGGACGTCGAGCGCATCCAGTACTGGGTCAGCCAGGGCGCTCAGCCTACCGACCGTGTTGCACGTATGCTGGAAGCAGCTGGCGTTCGCGAAAAGGCCGACCGCAGCAACCCGAAAAAGGGTACTCCGGGCAAAAAAGCTGTTGCACGCGCTGAAGAAAAAGCTGCCAAGGCTGCTGACGCTGCCAACGCAGAATAAGATTATGACGGCGCGGAAATCTGAGTTTTCCGATGATTTCCGCAGCCAGCTTGATCTGCTGATGCGGCTCCGGCGCGACGTGCGCCGGTTCCGCGACACACCGGTTGACGAGGCCGTGCTAACGCGATGTCTCGACACCATCCGCCTGGCCCCTTCGGTGGGGCTCAGCGAACCCTGGCGCATCTTGCGCGTTGAGAGCGACGCTGCCCGCGCTGCCGCTTTGGCGAATTTTAAAGCCGCCAATGAACAAGGATTGGCTGGCTACTCCGGTGAGCGCGCTCAGAAATACTCCCAGTTGAAACTCAGCGGAATGGCCAAGGCTCCGGTGCAACTCGCCATCTACTGTGACAACGCCACAACCCAAGGGCACGGGCTGGGTGCCGCTACCATGCCCGAAATGCGCCGCTATTCGGTGGTCACCGCCATCACCCTGTTCTGGCTTGCATTGCGCGCCGAGGGATTAGGACTGGGCTGGGTTTCGATTCTGGATCCGCAGCAGCTGAACCGCGACCTGAACGTGCCGCAGGACTGGCAGTTGATTGGCTATTTCTGTTTGGGCCACCCGGAACAGATTCAGGACACTCCGGAACTGCAACAAAAAGGCTGGGAAACCCGCCAAGAGACGCTGTTCATTGAAACCCGATGAACCTGCTTTTTCGCCCCATTCGAACAGTGATAATGTTGGTGCTGGCTTTTGCAGCCGGAATAGGCTTTGACCGTGTAAAACACACAGAGCGGTGTCATATTGTCGGCGGTTCAGTAAAGGCTGGCCTATGCACAGGAGAAAACAATGAGTGATCTAATCTGTATCGGTGCAGTCGCCGGCTCTTTTGGGGTCCGCGGTGAGGTCCGCCTAAAAAGTTTTTGCGCCATCCCTGAAGACATAGAGACCTACTCGCCGCTGCAATCCGAAGATGGCAGCCAAAGGTATACGATCTCGCTGACACGGGTGACCAACAACGGTTTTGTTGCAATTTTAGGCGGCATCGACACCAAAGAGCAAGCCGACGCGATAAAAGGCCTGCGACTGTTCGCGCCGCGTGACGCCCTGCCTCACCTGCCTGATGACGAATACTATTACTCCGACCTGACTGGTCTGCAGGTATTTGACACCGGCGGCACACTGCTGGGGCAAGTAAAATCCGTCATGAATCACGGCGCCGGTGACCTGCTAGAGATCCAAGCCCCGGGACTGAAGGACACTGTTTTGCTTCCCTTTACCCAGGCCGCTGTGCCAACCGTCGACATGGACCAGCGCCGCATTATCGCCGATCCACCAGATGGGTTGTTCTGATTAAGGTTCTAAAAAGGGGGCTTTGCCCCCTCGCACCAAAGGCGCTCACCCCCAGGATATTTCAAGCCAGATGAAAACAGACCCGCCTCTTCATCTGGCCCCAAATATCCCGGAGCGCGAGGCAGAGCCTCGCATCTTCACCGCCTTTCCATCCCGCCGCCCCTCACCTATGAATGCGCCATGACCGAGAGCCCACATAAATCACATGGCCGCAAAGCCATTCGCCCGACGCTGAAACCCCGCGCGCTGATGACTGACACTCCGGATCTGGTTGGTGTCTGGAAGGCCAAGATCCTGACGCTGTTCCCGACGGCCTTCCCTGGAGTCTTGGGAGAAAGCTTAACTGGAAAAGCCTTGCAAGAGGGTCTGTGGCAGCTCGAGACTATCGACCTGCGGCAGTTTGGAGTCGGCAAGCATCGCAATGTGGATGATACGCCGGCCGGTGGCGGGGCTGGCATGGTTCTGCGGGCCGATGTTCTGGGCGACGCAATCGATCATGCCATGCAGGGTGTGACCGGCAATCACCCTCTGATCTATCTCAGCCCACGCGGCAAGCCGATGGATCAACAGATGATGCAAAACCTGGCCCGCGCGGATGGTGTGACCCTGTTGTGCGGTCGCTTTGAGGGTGTCGATGAGCGGGTGTTGCAACATTATGGCATCCAGGAAGTCTCGCTTGGTGATTTTGTCATGACCGGCGGTGAGATCGCCGCCCAGGCCTTGATTGATGCCACCGTGCGGCTGATCCCCAATGTGCTTGGCAACTTTGCTTCAACCGAAGACGAGAGCTTTTCCTCGGGCCTATTAGAGCATCCGCAATACACCCGCCCTGCTGAGTGGCAGGGACGTAGAATTCCGGATGTGTTGATGTCTGGCCATCATGGCAAAGTTGCAGAATGGCGCCACGAGAAGAGCGAAGAAATAACGCAGGACAGGCGGCCCGATCTGTGGGAGGCCTATGCAAAGTCGAAAGAGACCAAGCGCTCTTAGCTTTCCCCGGTTGGATAAGCACTGCCCTTATTCTGGGAGCCAGCTGCTGCTGAGGCGTGGCGGTGGACCCATTTCCAGTTGTCATCAATCTTGACCAAAGAGACGGTCCATCTGACCGGAACCGTCACGTCGTCGCCGTCGAGTTCCAGATGAATATCCAAGGTAACAGCTACGGTGGCAGATGTGCCGTGCACCGCAATGTCCTGCCACTTCCATACAAACCGCTTGGCCGTGGCGTCGCGGAAATTGCGTTCAAAGATCGAAGCCACCTGTGCCCGGCCTGAGCACAGCTCATCGGCTCCGGTGCCAATCAGCGAGAGTCCTTCGCCGTCGACAAAGAGTGCCATCAACCGGTCCAGGTCTTTGTCGCAATAGGCCTCAGCGTATTCTTCAAGGGTCTCCATTATTGCATCGTGGTCTGTCAAAACATTCTCCTAGATTTAGCACCCTCTCGAAACGACCCTACACTCTGGCGGTATTTGCGCCAGTCTTTTGCAATACAGTTGAGAACTGCTCGTCAGCAGCCCAATCACGCCACAAACCCCTTGCCCCTCGCCGCACTTCAGCCTAAAGCTCCGCAGGTCTGGAATCACTTTAGTGGCTCCGGGCTGTTTGGTTTTGGATCCACCACTTCTGCCCCGGCCTTCTTCGGCCCCTGGCGGCGGGCCCAAACCGGCACACAGGAATGGACAGATCGATCTCTGGCGGGCTGCTACGGCGGGACCCGGTGAAGGCCAAGAGCTCTCGGACTGCATAAATCTTCGTGGGATAACCCACGAGCTAAAAATTAGGAGTTTGCGATGAACCTGATCGCACAGCTGGAGGCGGAACAAGTTGCCGCCCTGGGGAATGACATCCCCGATTTCAAAGCCGGTGATACTATCCGCGTTGGCTTTCGAGTGACCGAAGGGTCGCGCACCCGTGTTCAGAACTACGAAGGCGTTTGCATCTCGCGCAAGAACGGTCACGGCATTGCCGGTTCGTTCACTGTTCGCAAGATCTCCTTCGGTGAAGGCGTTGAGCGCGTATTCCCCCTGCACTCGACCAACATCGACGCAATCACAGTTGTCCGTCGTGGCCGCGTTCGTCGCGCCAAGCTGTACTACCTGCGCACCCGTCGCGGTAAGTCGGCTCGTATCGCTGAAGATGCGAACTACAAAGCCAAAAAAGCGTAAGGAGTGGTATCATGAAAAAAGACATCCATCCCGAGTACCACACCATCAACGTCAAAATGACCGATGGCACCGTTCTAGAAATGCGCTCGACCTGGGGCAAAGAAGGCGACCAAATGGCGCTGGACATCGATCCTTCGGTTCACCCTGCCTGGACCGGCGGCAACACCCGTCTGATGGACGCTGGTGGCCGTGTATCCAAATTCAAAAAGAAATACGAAGGTCTGGGCTTCTAAGCACCCCTTCCTTTTCAGTTTCGAAAAACGCCGTTCCTTTGGGGGCGGCGTTTTTTATTGGCAACACATCCGTCAAAATGCGTTAAAACAGGCCCTAATAAAGGAGTTTGTGCGCTTTTCATCGAATCCAACCGCTTCTATAGTCGCGTCAACAATCGCGCAGCATGGCGCGGCAAAGAAGGGACATCAGATGGCGCATATTATTGTCGTCGGGAACGAAAAAGGTGGCGCAGGCAAGTCCACCGTATCGATGCATCTGGCAACTGCGCTGGCCCGGCTTGGCCATAAGGTCGCCGCGTTGGATCTGGATCTGCGGCAGCGCTCGATGGCGCGATATCTGGAAAACCGTCGCGAATTCATGACTTTGTCAGAGTTGGACCTGCCAACTGTTCAGTGCCATGACCTGCCCGAGATCGACCCGGCCTCACTGCAGCCCGGAGAGAACATCTATGATCACCGGCTGTCCGCTGCGGTTGCGGCGCTGGAACCGGACAATGATTTCATCCTGATCGACTGTCCCGGCTCGCACACCCGTCTCAGCCAGGTGGCCCATTCGCTGGCCGATACCCTGGTGACGCCGCTGAACGACAGTTTTGTTGACTTCGACCTGTTGGCGCATATCGATCAGAAGGGCGAGAAAATCCTGGGCCCGTCTGTCTATTCCGAGATGGTCTGGAATGCCCGTCAGCTGCGTGCCCAGGCTGGGCTAAAGCCGATTGACTGGGTGGTGATCCGCAACCGGGTTGGCACCCAGCGGATGCTGAACAAGGAAAAGATGGAACGCGCCATCACCATGTTGTCCAAACGCATCGGGTTCCGGGTTGCCCCCGGTTTCTCAGAGCGGGTGATTTTCCGCGAGCTGTTCCCCCGTGGGCTGACCCTGCTGGACCTGAAGGACATCGGCGTCAAGCAGCTGAACATTTCCAACATCGCCGCCCGCCAGGAGCTGCGCGACATGATGAAGGCCGTCAATCTGCCCGGCGTCGAGGTCGAAATCTAAAACTAGATCACCGCACCCCAACGGGTGCGAGTTACTCGGCCCCGCCGAAGATCGTATACAGCTCGATTGGCTCGGAAACGCCGCGCAGCATATATCGCCCCAGTGACACCAGATCATGGGGCGATGGATGGGCCGCCCGCTGCACCACCTCGGACACGATAATGCTGCGTCCCACCTCGCGGTGCAGTCCCGAGATCCGCGAGGTCAGGTTCACAGCCGGCCCAATTGCGGTAAAGTCGAGCCGGTTCTCGGCGCCGATGTTGCCATACAGGATTTCCCCCGCATGCACGGCCAGAGTAAAATCTGCAATTGGCAGGCCCGCAGTGACCCGTTCGATGTTGCGCTCTCCGATTTTCGCGCGCAGTTCACTGGCTGCATCCAGCGCCGCCTTTGCGTCCTCTTCGATACTGCCAAGATCAAACATGGTCAGAATGCCATCACCCATGAATTTCAGGATATTACCGCCATGGCATTGGATCGTCGCCACCGCGATTCCGAAGTAATCGTTTAGCATGTCGATCAGATCCGGACCCGGCATCTGCTCGGCCAGACGGGTGAAGCCCTTCAGATCAAAATAGCAAATAACCGCATTGATCTGCTGCGAAGATCCGCGCTGGATCTCGCCCGACAGAACCCGTCGCCCTGCGTCCCGCCCCAGGTAGACCTGAAGAAGGTCACTGGCCATCTGCCGGTGCGATGATGATTTCAACGCCAGCCCCAAATGTGGCAACAAGGTCCGGAACAATGACAGGTTTTCGTCTGAAAACCCGCCCTCTTGATCCGAGGTCCATGACACCATCATCCCCTCGGAAGGTTCATTCGGATTGGTTGGCACGTTCATCGGCTCACCAAACATTTGTCGGGTGGCAAAATAGTCTGTCGCACCGGTTTCGGACAGGTCTTTTAACACTGGAAAATCGTTCACATCCACTGGGCCAAAAGACGAACGGAATTCTTCGTTATCCATTTCCAGCATCCGATAGAACGGGCTCCGCAACCAGGCCTCCACTGGGGTTTCCTGGCGCTGGAAATGCTGATGGGTCAAGCCTTCGGCACGGGTCCAGCTGAACCCGATCCCACCAAATTTCGGATGATAGGCGCGCTGTGCCAAATGGAATCGCAGCATTGGAATCCCGGCCTGAACCAAACGTTCACAATAGCCCCGCAGAATGTCTTCGCGGCTGAGACCCTGTAGACCCTGTTCGGTTATCCAAGCGATCAAGGGTGCCGCAATCTTGTCAGTCTTCGTCATTCAGGCCTCTTTGGGTTAGCCCGTGATATGGGCATGCCGACTCGAAATTTCTACACATCCATCCCGGATATTTTCTTCAGCAGACGCCGCAAGATCACGGTCTCATCTGCGCTGAATTGGGAGGCCAGTTTTTCGTCGTATTCTTTCGCAACTGCGCGAAGGTCACGATAGGCTATTTCACCGGCCGGTGTCAGGGCTAAATGCTCTGCTCGGCGATCATTTTCGTCCCGGTTTCGGCTGACAAACCGGCGCGCTGCAAGCTTGGCAACGGCCCGGCTGATCTTGGTCTTATGAATCTTCGCACGCAGGCCGATTTCTTTGGCAGTCAGGCTACCATGTACCCCAAGATGGAACAGAACCCGCCACTCGGTGCGCAGCATACCATATCGATTCTTATATTCTCCTTGAAATTCAAGCGAGCACTCTTCGGCTGCGCGGTTCAAAAGGAAGGGCAGGAAATCCTGCAGCGAGAAGTCATCTTTTTCTGTCATTCGGGCCTCCTATCCCTTGTTAGTTACAAAATCAACTATTATCGAAGTCCTTAACAAAGGAAGGAACGCGCGATGACCCGATCTGTTGATCCTCATGAGATGACCCAGGCTCCCTCGCTTGCGGGCCCGCACCAAGGCTATATGTCCGGCTTTGGCAATGATTATGAGACCGAGGCGCTGCCCGGTGCGCTGCCGCAGGGCATGAATTCGCCGCAGAAGTGTGAGTATGGTCTGTACGGCGAACAGCTGTCCGGCACCGCATTCACCGCACCCAGCCACCAGAACGAACGCACCTGGTGTTATCGCATCCGGCCCAGCGTAAAGCACAGCCACCGCTACACAAAAATTGACCTGCCGCAGTGGAAATCCGCCCCCAACGTGGATCCGGATGTGATCAGCCTGGGCCAGTACCGCTGGGACCCGCTGCCGCATAGCGACACCGGGCTGACCTGGCTGACCGGCATGCACAGCATGACCACGGCGGGCGATGTGAACACGCAAGTGGGCATGGCCACGCATATCTATCTGGTCACCGAATCGATGGTCGACAGCTATTTCTTTTCCGCCGATTCCGAGATGCTGGTGGTCCCCCAAGAGGGGCGGCTGCGATTCTCGACCGAATTGGGGATCATTGATCTGGAACCGCAAGAGATCGCGATCCTTCCGCGGGGCTTACTGTACCGGGTTGAGGTGCTGGAAGGTCCGGCGCGCGGTTTTGTCTGCGAGAACTACGGCCAGAAGTTCGAGCTGCCCGGTCGGGGACCGATTGGCGCCAACTGCATGGCCAATCCGCGTGACTTTAAAGCGCCGGTTGCTGCCTTTGAGGACCGCGAGGTTCCATCAACCGTGACCATCAAATGGTGCGGTCAGTTCCATCAGACCAAAATCAACCAATCCCCGCTGGACGTGGTGGCCTGGCATGGCAATTACGCCCCGGTGAAATACGACCTGCGCACCTATTGCCCGGTTGGCGCAATTCTGTTCGACCACCCGGACCCCTCAATTTTCACCGTGCTGACAGCGCCTTCGGGACAAGAGGGCACCGCCAATATCGACTTTGTGCTGTTCCGCGAACGCTGGATGGTCGCCGAGGACACATTCCGCCCGCCGTGGTATCATAAGAACATCATGTCAGAACTGATGGGCAATATTTACGGCCAGTATGATGCCAAACCAAAGGGCTTCATTCCCGGCGGCATGAGCCTGCACAACATGATGATCCCGCACGGACCGGACAAGAATGCGTTCGAGGGCGCGTCGAATTCCAACCTTGGCCCCGAGAAGCTGGACAATACCATGTCCTTCATGTTCGAGACCCGCTTTCCGCAACATCTAACATCCTTTGCAGCCAATGACGCGCCGTTGCAGGATGACTATATTGATTGCTGGACGGATATCGAAAAGAAGTTCGACGGCACCCCCGGCAAGAAATAACCTGTCCACCATGGCCGATGTCATGGTGGATAAGACATAAGGGAAAAGGGAACGATCAATGCACAAGAACCAAGTTGTCCTTCTTGGCACCAAAGGTGGCCCGGCCATACGTCCCGGCACCCGAATGCCGACTTCTATCCTGGTGCAGCTGGATGGGCAGACAATTTTGGTTGATGCCGGTCTTGGCGTGTCGCGCGGCATCTGTGATGCTGGCGTTGCACTGACCGATCTGGATGCGATCGTGATCACCCACCTGCACTCGGACCACTACCTGGAGTTGGGCGCCCTGTTCCACACTGCCTGGACTGCTGGCCTGAACCGGCCCATTCCGGTCATCGGCCCGCTGGGGTTGGATCGCTACTGGGCCAGTTTTCAGCAGGCGATGGAGTTCGACATTTCCCTGCGCCTGCGCGATGAGGGCCGCCCAGACTTTGCGCCGCTGGCAAATATTCAGGTGATCGAACCCGGCCAGATGCAGCTTGGTCCCTTGACCATGGATGTGCTCCGCAATGCCCACCCGCCGATCGAAGACAGCTTTGCCCTGCGTCTGACTGGTCAGGATCACTGCGTCGTGCTGTCCGGCGATACCGCCCCGATCCCCGAAATGGTCGATTTTGCCAAGGATGCGGATCTGCTGGTGCACGAGGCCATGCTAAGCGCCGGCATCGACGCTCTATGTGCCCGTGTTGGCAATGGCGATGACCGCCTGCGCCACCATTTGGAACGCTCGCACAGCCCTGCCGATCAGGTGGGCCGTATCGCCACGCAAGCAGGCGTAAAACGCCTTGCCCTGAACCATCTCGTCCCCTGTGACGACCCCGATTTCACTGAAACAGACTGGCGGGCTGAAACCTGCCGTGAATGGTCAGGTCCGCTGTTTATCGGAACCGACGGGCTGACCATTTCCCTCGACCAAAAGGAAACGCTTTAATGCCTTTGATGAAAAGCTGGGTTGCCTCGGCCAATGACGCCGCCCACCCCTTTCCGCTGAACAACCTGCCTTACGGGGTCTTTTCCACCGATGACGGCGATCCGCGCTGTGGTGTTGCGATTGGCGACATGGTTCTGGACATGCAGGCCGCCGAGGCAACAGGCCTGATCACCCTGACCGACGATCCCCTGTTCGACGTGCCGTTCTGGAACGCCCTGATGGAGGAAGGCCCCGCTGTCTGGGCCGCCCTGCGTGAGCGCTTGTTTGCGCTGCTGGGCAAAGGCGCTGCCGAGCAGGACAAAGTGGAACCGCTGCTGGTGCCGATGGGGGATGCCGAGCTGCACATGCCACTTGCGGTCAGCGAATACACCGATTTCTACGCCGGTATGCAGCACGCCAAAAACATGGGCGCGATCCTGCGCGGCTCGCCCGATCTGCCCGCCAACTGGCTGCACATCCCCATCGGCTACAATGGCCGCGCCTCCTCGGTGGTGGTCTCGGGCACCGCGTTGCACCGCCCCAATGGCCAGACCAAAGCCCCCGACGCCGAGATGCCGTCGTTCGGCCCCAGCAAACGCCTGGATATCGAGCTGGAACTGGGCGCGATTGTTGGCACCGACAGCGAGTTGGGCCAGCCCATCACCGTCGACGAGGCGGACGCAATGATCTTTGGCTATGTGCTGCTGAACGACTGGTCCGCCCGCGACATCCAGGGCTGGGAGTACCAGCCGCTGGGTCCGTTTCAGGGCAAGGCTTTCGGCACCTCAATCTCACCGTGGATTGTCACCTCGGCCGCGCTGGAGGGCTTCCGCGCCCCGACACCACCGCGTGAAAAACAGCTGCTGCCCTATCTGAACGGCAGCAAAGACGGGCTGTATGACATCGAGCTTGAGGTGCTGATGCAGCCCGAAGGCGCCGACCGAGCCAGTTCCCTGTCCAAGACCAACTATAACCGCATGTATTATTCCGCTGCCGAACAGCTGGCCCACCATGCCAGTGGCGGCTGTGCAATGAACGCCGGTGATCTGTTGGGATCGGGCACCATTTCCGGCGCCGAGCGCTCTGAATTCGGATCGCTAATGGAACTCAGCTGGGCCGGGCGTGAACCGTTCACCCTGGACACCGGCGAGACCCGTGCCTTCATCGAAGACGGTGACACACTCACCCTGCGTGGCAATGCCCGCGGCAAGGGCTTCACCATCGGCTTTGGCGACTGCACTGGCCAAATCCTGCCCGCAAAGATCCACCCGCAACGATCTGGGGGCTAACCGATGACCCTCGCGCTTGACCATATCCAGATTGCGATCCCCAAAGGGGGCGAGGACCTGTGCCGCGCCTTCTGGGGTGATCTGATTGGTCTGCGCGAGATCGCCAAACCCAAACCGCTGCAGGCGCGTGGCGGGCTTTGGTTTGCCCTGGCGGGCAGTGAATTACATCTGGGTGTGGAACATCCATTTGCACCCGCACAAAAAGCCCACCCGGGCTTTCGTACCTCCAACATTGCCGCGCTGGCTGCGCGGTTTGAAACCGCAGGTCATGCCCTAACCTGGGACGTAGCAATGGAAGGCCGAAAACGGTTCTTTGCCACAGACCCCTTCGGCAACCGCCTGGAATTCCTGCAAGACAACGACCCGGTTTCATCTTTTTAAAAATACTCCCGCCGGAGGCTCCCAAACCCTCCACAGGCGCTGACACATAAGGACAAACACCATGGCCAAAGCATTCGCATCCCAAGGCGACATGACCGAAAAGAAAATCACCTTCGACGAGATCGGCAAAGGGCTCTATGCCTTTACCGCCGAAGGCGACCCTAACTCGGGCGTTATTATCGGCGACGATAGCGTCATGATCGTCGAGGCGCAGGCGACACCGCGTCTGGCCAACAAGGTCATCGAATGCGTGCGTTCGGTCACCGATAAGCCAATCAGCCATGTTGTGCTGACCCACTATCACGCGGTCCGCGTGCTGGGCGCCTCGGCCTTTGGTGCCGACCAGATCATCATGGGTGACACCGCCCGCTCAATGGTTGTGGAACGTGGCCAAGAGGACTGGGACAGCGAATTCCAGCGCTTCCCACGTCTGTTTGAGGGTCACGAGAGCATTCCCGGCCTGACCTACCCCACCACCACCTTCAGCGAAGACATGACCGTCTATCTGGGCAACCGCCGCGTCGATCTGATGCATCTGGGCCGCGCCCACACAGCCGGCGATATCGTCATCCATGTGCCCGACGAAAACGTCATGTTCACCGGCGACATCGTCGAAGATCACTCGGCCTGCTATTGTGGGGACGGTCACTTTGGCGACTGGGGCAGCACATTGGACAACATTGCGGCCTTTGACGTGGACGCAATTGCGCCGGGTCGTGGCGGCGCACTGATCGGCAAAGAGGCCGTCGCCCGCGCCATCGAAAGCACCCGTGATTTTGTTGAAAGCACCTATCTCCCCGCCGCCAAAGTTGCCGCCCGCAATGGCACCCTGAAAGAGGCCTGGGACGCGGTACGCGAAGCCTGTGATCCCAAATTCAAGGATTACGCCATCTACGAGCACTGCCTGCCCTTCAACGTCGCCCGCGCCTTTGACGAGGCCCGCGGCATCGACCACCCCCGCATCTGGACCGCCCAGCGCGATCTGGACATGTGGGCTGCACTGCAGGGCTGATGCTGAAGGGCGCTCTCTAGCGCTTAGTCTTGGGGCCGGATGACAGCGGACGTTCGACCCCAAGGCGAAAAGCCCAATAAAACAGGCAATAGGCATTGATCCAGATCGTGTCGCCCTAGCCTGAACAATGAGAAAATAAAAGAATACTCCCGGCGACCCCTCGCCGGGAACCGGAGAACCTGTGCTTTGTGCACACCCATCTTGGGAGGAGACCAGATGAATAAGATATTTGAAGTCCCCATGTATCCGTATGAACGCCATGCGGATCAGGATGCATCCGCGCCTGTGCGTCATAAGGTTATTGTTATCGGCGCCGGCCCCGTCGGTCTGGGCGCTGCCATCGACCTGGCCCAGCAGGGCATCGAGGTTGTGGTGCTGGATGACAACGACAAAGTCAGCTTTGGCTCGCGCGCCATTTGCTTTGCCAAACGGCCGCTGGAAATTCTGGACCGGCTGGGCTGCGGTACGCCGATGGTCGACAAGGGTGTGCAGTGGAATGTCGGCAAAGTGTTCTTTGACGAGCGCCCGGTCTATGACTTTAACCTGCTGCCCGAAGATGGCCACGAGTTCCCGGCCTTTATCAATCTGCAGCAGTATTATTTCGAAGAATACATGGTGCACCGGGTCCGCGCCTTGCAGGCCGAGGGCGCCCCGATTGAGCTTCGAGGGCGCAACAAGGTGTCGGCCATCGGCACCCATCCCGATCACGTCACCATCGAGATCGACACCCCGGAGGGCTCATATAATCTGGAAGCAGACTGGATCATTGCCTGTGATGGGGCCGGATCACCGATGCGCTCTATGCTGGGCAAGGATTTTGTCGGCCGGGTGTTCGAGGACAACTTCCTGATTGCCGATGTGGTGATGGAGGCCGATTTCCCAACCGAACGCTGGTTCTGGTTTGATCCGCCCTTCAACAAGGGACAGTCCGCGCTGCTGCACAAGCAGCCCGATAACGTTTGGCGCATTGACCTGCAGCTGGGTTGGGACATCGACAAGGAGCGCGAGAAGCGCCCCGAGAACGTCATCCCCCGCCTGAAGGCCATGCTGGGTGATGATGTGGAGTTCGAGCTGGAGTGGGTCTCTATCTATACTTTCCAGTGTCGCCGCATGGAGCAATTCCGCCATAATAGAGTCTTGTTTGCCGGCGATGCCGCGCATCAGGTCAGCCCTTTTGGTGCACGTGGTGCCAACTCGGGTCTGCAGGACACAGACAACCTGTGCTGGAAACTGAAACTGGTGATCGATGGCACCGCGCCCGAAAGCCTGCTGGACACCTACGATACCGAACGGATCTATGGTGCGGATGAGAACATCCTGAACTCGAGCCGCTCAACCGATTTCATCACCCCGAAATCGGAAATGTCCCGCCTGTTGCGCGATGCGGTGCTGGATCTGTCCGAGCATCATGAATTTGCCCGCCCGCTGGTCAATTCGGGTCGGTTGTCGGTGCCCTGCACCTATGATGGCTCCTCGTTGAACTCGGCTGATGCGCTGAATGGCCCGGCCCGGTCCCGTCCCGGATCGGCCTGTCCTGATGTGCTGCTGGGGGATGACTACCTGCTACCGCAACTGGCAGACAAGTTCACCCTGCTGACCATCGATGCAGAAGCCCCCGACGTGATCGAAGAGGCTGGCATCACGGTCACCCGGCTGGCCCTCTCGGTCAAGGATGACAAGACACTGGCCTTGAAAGACCGCTACCTGGGGGACTGCGACAGCGGTGTCTATCTGATCCGCCCGGATCAGCATGTCGCAGCCCGCCGCCCCAGCTTTGATGAAAACCAGTTCCGCGCCGCCATTCGCCGCGCCAGTGGTCAGGAGTAATCTCATGTCAGACCAATTGATCCTCTCTCCGAACATCACCGGTGCCGACGATTTCTATGCGGAACTGCTCGCCACCCATGACGGCCTCAGCAAGGAAGACAGCGACGCGCTGAACGCGCGGTTGATCCTGGTGCTGGCCAACCAGATAGGAAACCGCGCGATCCTGACACAGGCGCTGGCTGCGGCCGCGCTGAAACCGGAGGTTTAACCGTATGAAAATCGAACAGATCCACCACGTTGCGTATCGCTGCAAAGATGCAAAGCAGACTGTGGAGTGGTACAATACCAACCTGAAAATGGATTTTGTACTGGCAATTGCCGAGGACCATGTGCCCTCGACCCATGAGCCAGATCCCTACATGCATATCTTTATGGATGCGGGCAATGGCAACGTGCTGGCGTTTTTTGAGCTGCCAACCAAGCCCGAAATGGACCGCGACCGCAACACGCCGATCTGGGTGCAACACATCGCGTTCAAGGTCAAAGACCGCGACACGCTGCTGGAATTCCGGGACCACCTTGTGGGGAATGGTGTCGAGGTTCTGGGTGTCACCGACCACTCGATCTTCCACTCGATCTACTTCTTTGACCCCAATGGTCACCGGGTGGAGCTGGCTTGCCCGGATCCAAAAGAAGAGGCGATGCTGGCCAAGCTGGACGCGGTAAAGTGGGATATGCTGGAAGAATGGTCAAAGACCAAGAAGGCCCCCAAACATGCCGAGTGGATGCACTCGAAAGAACTGAGCGACGTATAAGCTCTGGACAGGGTGCGTGGCGGCACGCACCCTGCGATGACTGATTGGGACACGGGTGGAGACCAAGGAATGAGTGAGACGGTTCTGTATGATTATTGGCGCTCGTCCGCCAGTTACCGGCTGCGCATTGCGCTGAACCTTGCGGGTATCCCCTATCGGGCTGTCTCGGTTGATCTGGTCAAAGGCGAACAGAGATCGCCTGAGCATCTGGCCCGCAATCCGCAAGGTCTGGTGCCGGTGCTGGAGATCGACGGGTTGCGGCTGACACAGTCACTGGCGATCCTCGACTATCTGGACCAAACCCACAAGATGGACCTACTGCCCAAGGACCCTGCGCTGCGAGTGCAGGCCCAAGCTTTGGCGCAGAGCATCGCGGTCGATATACACCCTGTGTGCAATTTGGGGGTGGTTGCCTATGCCGCCTCCACTGCGGCCGATCCTTCGGCTGCGCGCGAGGCCTGGATGGCGCGGTTCATCCGGCCCGGACTTGAGGCCTTTGAAAGCCTTGTGGAGGCGTTTGAGCAGCAGCCCTATTGCATCGGCGCGATGCCGGGGCTGGGGGATATCTGTCTGATGCCACAGCTTTACAACGCCCGGCGTTGGGGTGTTGATTTTGCCGACCTGCCCCGGATCGTCGCGGTTGAGGCGGCCTGTGCGCAGCATCCCGCCTTTGCCGCTGCGCACCCGGATGCGGTACACAATACATAACGACACCCGACGTGATATGCGGCCAGCGCCCCCTTTTTGGACGCTGGCCCTGCGGTGTTTTAATCCGCCACGGTCAAATGCGCATGCGGGGCACATCATGCGGGTCAAGCCGCAGTTCGATCAGCACTGGACCCTTGCGGGTCGTCAGCGCCGCAAGCGCAACCTCCAACTCTTCACTGGAGCGTACCTCAAATCCCTGACCGCCAAGCGATGTGGCGATGCCCGCAAATGAGGGCCAGTGGAATTCGGTCAGGCTGGGGTCCATTTTGCGATCCAGAAACTGGATATGTTCGGCGCCATAGGCGGAATCATTGGCGACGATAACGATCAGGTCGAGACCCAGGCGCACGGCCGTGTTGAACTCGTTGATGCCGCCCATCATAAAGCCACCGTCGCCCGTGAACATCACCACAGGTCGCTCCGGAGCCGCCAGACCGGCACCGACAGCTTCCTGCAGGCCAAGACCGATAGAGCCGAAATTCGCTGTCACCACAAAGCTTTGTGGATTTGGCGCAGAAATGCGGCACCAGACCTCGGTCATGAAGCGGCCCCCATCGGTGACCAGCACGCGGTCTTTTGGCAGCGCCGTTTCCAGCTGCTCCAGCGCGTGCACATAATTCACGCAGCCCTCGGCGGTTTTGTCGGACCCGGTAGGGTGCATGGTGAGCGTATCAACGTCCAATTCGCGGGTGAACCCGCTGGCGGCGATCTCGGCCTCGTCCAGCCAATACAGAATGGTTTCAGCCGTCAGGCCGGCATCCGCCACCAGCGCCGCGTCTGGGTGCACCCCACCCCCGATGGCAGTGGGTTCAACATCCACCTGAACGATCCGCTTGTCCTTCATCAACTTGCCACGGTCGGTGGTGAAATCATGCAGTGCGGTGCCGAAACAGACGATGCAATCGGATTTGGCGATCAAGTCATAGGCCGCGGGCGTGGAAAGGGTGCCGAAGATGTCGATGTTATAGGGATGGCCTTGAAACAAGCCTTTGGCCTTTAGCGTTGTCGCCAGCGGGGCCTCTAGCCGGTCAGCCAGGCGGATCAGCTGATCACGCGCCGCGACGGCGCCACCGCCGGCCAGGATCAGTGGACGGCGTGCCGATGCGATCATGCCAATGGCCTCGTCCAGGGTATCGCCTTCGGCCACACCACCCGGTGCGGTGAACACATCAAGCACCTGTGTCTTATGGTTTGCCTCCTCCCACATGAAGTCGGCGGGCATGTTCAGGACAATGGGGCGGCGTTCAACCTGCGCCCGGTAAAAGGCCCGTGCCACATCGCGGCCCACCGTGTCAGGCGCGCGCAGCTGTTCGAAACCGGCCCCCGAGGCTTTGACCAGTTCACGCTGATCAATCCCCTGCAGGTGGCGCGGATTGGCCACTGGGGTATCCCCGGCCAGAAGAACCATGGGAATATGTCCCCGCACGCCTTCGGTCAGCGCTGTTATGCAATTGGTCAGCGCCGGTCCATGGGTCACCGAGGCCACGCCGACCTTGCCAGCGACATGGGCATAGGCCAGCGCCATCAACACCGAGCTGCCCTCGTGCGCGGCCGGCACAAACCGCCCGCCGCAATCGCGCACAAAGCTGTCCACCATGAAGAGGTTGGCATCGCCCATCAACCCAAACATCGTTTCCACACCGTGGTCACTGACCGCGTCGGCTATGGTTTGATAGACATGTTTTTTAGTACTCATCGGTGATCACTCCTGCCGTGCTTTCTCCCGTGATAGCTGAAAACGAATGCGCAAAACGCGCAATCTGGGCAGGTAGAAATAATAATATGCGGCATCTCCGCATGTGTTCAAGAATAACGCGCGAATCTCGCGCCATCTTTGGCGGGTTCACCATCTCGGCGCATGGAGCACCCCTGGCGGGTCACGCTCCGCAGGCGGCCCGCACCCCATAGATAACGTGGGATTAGTCGCCCAGTTTGGCGTGAACTTCGTCGAGGTCAATTTCGCCGATTGGCATCTTGTTGGACGGATCTTCAAAATCATATTTGAACAATTCGAAATCACGTTTGTAGATCTCATAGATCAGATGCAT
The DNA here is from genome assembly GCF_004006175.1 of Parasedimentitalea marina. Lineage (GTDB taxonomy): Bacteria > Pseudomonadota > Alphaproteobacteria > Rhodobacterales > Rhodobacteraceae > Parasedimentitalea > Parasedimentitalea marina. Next base: position 158,276 of record NZ_CP033219.1, on the reverse strand, counting down.
CGACAGATCGTCAAAGTAATCTTCAACCGGGTGAGCCCGTTTGGGGCCATGGCCCTCGCTTTCGTTGAAGCGCGGGATTGCAGTCAGATCAATCGGGTGCGGCGTCTCGATCGCACTGAGAACATCCGCCATCCCGTCATTAAAGCTTTCGGTCCAAAGGATCTTATCGTACTTGCCGCCGTTCCAAATGAACGTCGACACATGGCCAGACATGGCAGACCAGTGAATGTCGGGATCCATCGGACGGCGATAGCGAACAGTATCGCGCACAAACAGCAGGAAACGGCGGAAACTGCGGATCTGGTCGAACTCTTGTTTGCCATCGTCGCCGCCGACCTCGATGCCGTATTCGTAGGTCAGTTTTGGCACCAGATTGCCGCGATACCGCCGTCCGTTGCGCTGAATACCGCAGATCTTGTCGAAGAACGAGCTGAGCACCCGGGTGTAGGGATTGCGTACACAGGTGAAAGCATAAGACTGGTGCCCCTGCACATTGCGGGTAATGGGCGCCTGGCTGTCGTCCATCGCCCATTTGTGCATCCCGGATTTGGCATCATGAATATCACCCTCGAAAAACTCGCCGTGATCGGAATAGTACATGATTTGACCAATGGTCGAGCAAGCGCATTTTGGCACCACACGGTACACAACGCTTTCGCTGCTCGTCATCCAGGTGCCTGGAAATCCCATGTGCTCTTACCTCCATCCGTGCTGCTTTTCGCGCTTATTGACGATTGCAGACATCTATATGCTAAAACCAGAACTAACTGGTTTATTCAATCAGACTTCGCCCTTATCAAGGGATACAATGTAAAGAAATCAGGTGTATTGTCTCCGATATGGCAAAAATCGCATATATTCTGCTCTGCCATAAAGATCCTGAAGCGATCATTCAGCAGGCCGAGCAGCTGACCGCCGTCGGCGATTATATGGCGATCCATTTTGACGCCAGCGCCGACCCTGCATCTTATGCCTTGATCCGCGCGGCGCTGGATCATAATCCCAATGTCACCTTTGTCCGCAAGCGCATCAAATGTGGCTGGGGAGAATGGTCGCTGGTTCAGGCAACCCTTCTGGCCGTCGAAGCCGCCGCAGAAAATTTCTCGCGGGCCACCCATTTCTACATGCTGTCCGGCGATTGCATGGCAATCAAAACCGCAGAATTCACCCATAATTATCTGGACCAAAACGACAGAGATTTCATCGAAAGCTATGACTTCTTTGACAGCAACTGGATCAAAACCGGGATGAAGGAAGAGCGGCTGATTTATCGCCACTTCTTTAACGAGCGGGCCAACAAATCACTGTTTTACGGCGCGATGGAACTGCAAAAACGTCTGGGCCTTAAGCGGGATGTCCCCAACGACATTCAGGTCCAGATCGGCAGCCAGTGGTGGTGCCTGCGGCGGCAAACCATTGAGCGGATTTTAGAATTCACTCATACCCGAAAAGACGTGATGCGCTTTTTCCGCACCACCTGGATTCCGGATGAGACCTTTTTCCAGACATTGGTTCGCCATCTGGTCAACGAAAGTGAGATCGAAACGCGCACGCTGACGTTTTTGATGTTCACCGATTACGGGATGCCGGTGACCTTTCACAACGACCACTATGATCTGCTGCTGAGCCAGGATTTCCTGTTCGCGCGCAAAATCAGCCCCGGCGCCAAAGAATTGAAATCCCGGCTGGGCAGGCTCTATGCCTCTCGCGATGTTAAGTTCCAGATTTCCAACGAAGGGCGCAGTCTGTTTAAATTCCTGGCCGACCAGGGTCGGGCCGGCCGCCGGTTCGGGATGCGGTTCTGGGAGACCGAAAGCTCGCTGGGGCGAGAGCGCGAGCTGATGATTGTGGTGTGCAAGAAGTGGCATGTGGCCAAGCGCCTGGTCGAAAACGTCCGCCAGGTGACCGACATGCCAGCCATCGAGTATCTGTTCGACGAAGAGGCAACCTCGCTGCCTGATCTGGGCGGTATTCAATCCTCGCTTGGGAAACGCACACGCCATCGTCGCGCCCTGATGCGGATGCTGTTCGAGTACCACGACAGCGACCGTCTGGTCGTCTGCATGGATCCCTCAAATCTGGACCTGATGCATGATTTCTTTTCCGACCGGTCCCGCACCCGCCTGTTGCAGATCGACTGTGATTTCACCGACGACTATCTAAGTGGCCATGCGCGACGGGTGGGTCTGGCGGGCGATCGTACGTCGCAGGCGACGCTGGACCGGCTGATGCCAACCATCCGCAATGACATCACCCACGAGGCGGATCGCATTCGCGACGCCGACTTCAGCTCCCATGTCCGCATCCGCCAATCCGACAACACCGACATCAATGCCGCCAAACTGATGGAGTTTTTCAGTGTGTCGCAGGATCAGGCGCAGCAACTGGCGCAGACGCGCCACCTGTTCGAGGATTAACTGCGGCGGTATATGCCGCAGCAATGTATCATCGTGGGGTGTGTCCTGAACGAATAAGGGCTGCCTAGCCGGCAGCCCCTGATCACTTTTTCTTCCAGCTGTCCAGCCAACGCCGAACCCCACTGCGTTTTTCTGACAGGGCATCGCCAGCCGCATAAAGGCTGTCCTCCATGTCCTCGATCATCGGATCGATCCGGGCGCTGCGGAACCGGCGCCAGCGCACGTAGATCGCCCAGAACAATGCCGCCAGCATGGTCAGAAACACGATATTGAACCAATTGGTGGCCGAGTAATCAGGCCCGTCAACCGGTTTGACTGCCACCGTATTCGGGTAAATTGAGTAGAACTCATTGCGCCAACCATAGTGGCGCAACACGACCCACTGCGGGTCTGCCTTGCTGGAAGCCAGATCAGTCAGTTCGGCTTGTAGATTGGAACTGTCGAGTTTGAAATACGGTGGCCAGCCCCAGCCAGTGTCTTCGTTGCGAAACACCATTGGGCGGCCATTTTCATAGAATGTTTCAACAAAGCGCACGTCGCGATTGATCCGTGTCGCACCTTCCTGCGCGGTGTCTTGCTGTGCCCAGAACAATGAATTCTCACCGAAATCAACCCGGCGTACATCCGTGCCGACAATCCGTACAACATCGTGCTGCGGCAGCGTGTAGTGTAATACTGAAGCAAACAGCACCCAGAAGGTGATTATGAACACCCATTTAGCATAGACCATCTGCGGCCCCCTCACATGAAATTCATGACATAAACTAGCAGCCCAATCGCCCCCAGTGGAATGATGTAGACCAGCAGGATCAGCTTGCGCCGGATCGAGCCATCGTATTTCTTCAGCCCACGCTGGACATACTCGTCCCGGTCGACCGTCAGGCCCTTTTGCTTCCAGTGCCGTCTCAACTTGGACTTGCGTACGGCCCGCGAGTACAGCGACACCAGCACATAGACAACCGTCAGCACGATCAGCAGGATAAATAACAGGCGCAGTGGTGCGAACATCTAGCGTCTCCTCTCGCGGGTCACGGCGCCCCAGGGTCCAACCCGGTCGATCATCCGCTCACGGCTGCGGACCTTGGGCATTCCGCGTGGCAATTCAGGTGCGTCCTCGCCAGACATATCAGGTTCATGACCAAATAGCGCGTCACGCGCCCCCGCCTTGTCCACCGCGTATTCATTGGCCAGAAAATGCACCACATAGGCCTTTTTCTGTTCCGACCAGCTGCGGTACTGCTGATAAAACAGCGTCTTGTGGCAGATGAACAGTTGTCGCACATCCAGCGGGCTCAGCTCGGCCAGCAGCATATTCACCAGATTTCGATCCGGGGTATCCGCCGCCCGCAAACTATAGAAATAGGCCGGATGGTCCGAGCTGATCTTGGGCCAGCGACCGCCACTTTCAGCCCAGCGCACCATCGCTGCCAACCCTTCGTATTCCGGTGGCAGATCCTGCGCATGTTGCGCCGTCAGCCGCCGCAGTTTCGAGCGGTGTAAGCCGGTCAGGTCATGCCCCTTGGCGGCCAGCGCATCAGCGGCGATAAAGTCCATTTTCTGCCGCAGGATCGCCGCGCCATCGACGCCCCGCGCCTTGACCACAGGTTCCGCCAGCCCGTTGTAATCCAGAAACTTGGCAATCCGGTTGCGCTCAGCCAGATCAAAAACATATTTGATTGGCAGCTCGCCCACAGGCTTGTCACCACTGGCAATCATCGCCGGGTGCTCGACCGCTTGGAACAGATAGAGCCCGCCAAAATGCGCGGTCCAGTAATTATCCTGCTGAAACGCCTCGTGCTTTAGCTTGACCGGGTTGCGGGTGATATCACCGGTCTGCTTGGCGGTAGAGATCATCTCGGCGATCAGCACATCGTCAAACCAGGCGTCATCCTCGCCCTTGAACCGGTCCACTAGCTCGCCCAGATGCGTCGCATGGCGCAGGGTGCCCTTGGTGGTGTCCGCCTCGATCTCGATCTTATGAATGTCAAACAATCGTGCCGGGGTGTCGATCTCAAAGACCGAGTTCACCAACTCACCCGCCACCGCATCCGTCGCGGTCAGGGCAAACAACTGGCGTTCATTGTCGGTGATGAACCGCCGCAGAATATCGCGATTGACCGAGAATTTTTCGTTCAACAGTGGCGAGCGTTTCTGCTCGGTGCTCAGCAAGATAAACTGCCGGTTCACGCCCGCATGGTTCAGATATAGATCATCGCTTTGCTCATCACCGATCTCGGGTGAGTAGCCCGAGATGTCCACATGAAAATCCGTTAGCGCAGTCGTCTTGCCCGTCAGATGCTGCAGCGCCCGGTTATAGCGCTCTACCAAGGCAGGTGAGGCAACATGGAACAGGTTGCCGAACATTAGGCCATGCTGGATGAGACGTTTCATAGACTGTTCCTTTCTGCCAAATCTTGCCCACGCAACCGTTCTACTCGTTGTGCCAAACTCAACCAGGTCAACAATATCAGCGGAGCCCACAAAATTACCGCCTTCCAGGATGCTTCTATCAGAAACTCCAGCGCCAAAACGTATCCTCCTGCCCCAATCAAAGTTTCATAACTGCGGTTGTCAAAAAGGAAAAATACACCTGCCGACAGAACGGCCATAGTGACACAAGCCAAAATCATCCCAATCGCGACAACCAAATGCGACCGCGTTGCTTTCTGAACAAGCAACCTTGGCACTACAACGGCCAGAATCCCAATAACCATCATGGGCAACCCGGTGTTGAAAAGCGTTACCTGAGTATCGTTCATCGTATCAACACGCTTCAATCCCACCAACCAGCGCGGCTATGCCGCGCAGCCCCCTCCCTTCCCCCCATGGGGAGGGGGCTTGGGTGACACTTGGCAGGTCATCTCGTGATGTAGCAAACACGTTAGCTATTCCCTCGACGTAAGCGCGATACAAATTTGATCGACACCACAAAAACAAAACCAGTGATCCCCATTGGGATAGCCGCACCAATGAACTGCCCCCATCGAGCATAAAAACTGAAATCAGGGTTTTCCACCACCTCCGAACCAGGCATGAACAGCATTCCGGCGGACCCTAGAACAAACGGGAAGAGTATCAGCCAGAACCACCAGCGTGTCATGAGACGCATCATCACTAAATTCAACTTTCTATTCGGCCTAAGCCATGGACCGCCAGAGCAGCGAACATAGCCTGCACCCCAATTCCGACTAAATGCACTTTGTCGAACCCAAACAGTATGGCCGGGAACATCTCCCAAAACTTACCTGTCTCAAGATCCAGATGCTGAACCAATAGAATGCCTATCCCAATTGAGAGAAACAGTTGGAAAAGTATGAATGCCGAGAAGACCGAAAACACAAGATTACACAATCGGTTGCTCAACAAAGGCATTGGAACCACTCTGGGATAGACCACTTTGGCTAAGAATGAAGGTAGCAATATCAAAAAACCGAGCCCCACAAGCGTACTGGTCCAGTCCGGCAATGTCTCTCTAATAGCCTGTATGGTTTGTAATTTTTCTTGCGGCGTCACCCCTTCCCCTCCAAATACCGCCGTCGCTTAACAAAGTAAGCAACCAATGAAACCGTTATGATGGGAATAAACATGATTTGGGCATAGCTCAGAAACGTACCCGGCATTCCTCCCGGTCCAAACGCGTGCAGTAAAGAGTTCTGATCCTGAAGCGATGCTCCCATGCTCCAAATGCTGAACTGGGCTCCAAACACATAGCTAAAGGCAAAACACAGCAAGGCAATCTGCAGCAGTGAAATTCCAACAGGACGAGCGCGGCGAGCTACGGCGACACCACACCACGCGCTAACACCAACAAAGAGAGCAAAGACCAGAATGAGCAGGCCCATCACCCCTTGCCCTCCAGATACCGCCGCTTGGCCTCTTCTTGTCGTCCAAAATCGCGCACCATGCCGTCAATCGCCACCTCGTCCGATTTATCGGCATAGCGGAACTCGCTATCGGCATAACGGTTGATCTCCTGGATCACCATGTCGACAGTGATCGGCACCCGCAGCTCCTCGATCATCGATTTCTTGGCGTCGTAATCGCGGAACAGGAACAGCTCGGGGTTCTCCATCCATTCATCCGGCAGCTCAAAATCCATCGCCCGCACCTTGACCGCGTCGGTGATGTTCTTGATCGCCCGGCCGGTAAACCGCTCATCCGCCTGCTGGATCATCTTCAGATAGCTGCCCAGCTTGGCGATGGTATCCAGCCCGCCGATCTGGCTCTCGGCGCGGTCGAACACGTTCATCAGCCCCGGTTCCTGCGGCTTGGCATGGGCCTCAAATGATTTGGCCACAGCCGCTTTGATCTCCTGCGCGGCAAACGGTTCGTGCTCGCCCAGCGGGATATTGTGGTTCTTGCCCATCAGCAGGTTCAGAATGTCCACATAATCGTCGCGCGTCTGCGGCCCATCCACCAGGAACCGCGCCCCGGCCCGCTGGCGCAGCGCATCGTCCACATTTTCCGGATAGTTCGAGAACATGCCAAAGGTGCAATTGCCCCGCACCACGGTATTGGCCCCGGCAAAACTCTCCATCAGCACCGCCGTGATCTCCAACTGCCCAGCCGAGGACTGCCGGTCGCCACGTTTACCCGCCAGCTGGTCGATGTCATCAATGGTGCCAAAGCCAATCGCACTGGGGTCGATGATCGAGTTGATGAACGCCTTGGCATTCTGCCCTGATTTACCCTGATAGCTGTCGATATTATCGGTGCTCAGGTTCTGATAGCGAAACGGATAGCCCGCCACCTGACAGTAGTCATTTACCAACCCCGCCATCATCTGGATCAGCGTGGTCTTACCAGTGCCCGGCTTGCCATCCCCCATAAAGGTAAAGATGAACCCGCCGAGTTCTGCAAAGGGGTTCAGGCGACGGTCAAAGTCATAGGCCATCAGCATTTTCGACAACTTCATCGCCTGATACTTGGCGATATGGTTGCCTACCACTTCGTTTGGCTTTTTGAACGTCATGGTCAGGGTGGTCGATTTCGCCTTGGCCGCAGGCTCAAAGCCGCGAATGGTCAGGTCGTCCGCCTCCACATGCCAGGCCGCGTCGGTAAACGGAGCCAATCGCGGCGCGTTCTGCGCCCGCAAGCTGACCTTCTCCATCAACTGTTCAGCGTAAGCTGCCACCGTGGCAATCAGCACCGCATCATCCGGCGCAAACTGCGCCAGCTTCTGATCCAGCTCCCACAGCGCACCGTGCAAGGCCAGTTGCGCATGATCCGTCAACAGTTCCTCGACATCGCCGACCTCAACCTGGGTCTCGCTGGCATGGGGTGCCAGCAAATAGGCCGAGGCATTGGCAAACACATGCGCCACCGCCAGCGCCTCTGCGGCCAGCAACTCACCAAACTCACCCTTACGGCCCGCATCCAAAGACCCAGCCAAATTGGCCCGCTTCAGCTCTGCCAGCCCCGAGGATTCGGAATAGGCCTCGCCCACCGCCAAGGAAATCGCCAGCGCACGCCGCAACACATGCTGCGCAGTGGCCTGCAAAGGCGAGGTCAGCGGATCATCGTCATCCGCCGCCTCGATCCGCGCCACCAGATGCACCCCCTCGGGCCGCGCGGTAGACCGCGTCACCAACCCCGGAGTGGTAGATCGAAACCGCCGCACCCGCGCGACACCGGGTGACCGCTCCGGCGCTGCGGCCTCAACCTTGGCTTTGGCAATTCTCGGCGTGTGATCAAACCCCTCAAGCATCAAAGCCGCAGCCGCGTAATGCTTCTGGATCTCATCCTCACGCAGTTCCATCTGATCGCTAGTCAAACTCATAATACCCTCACGTCCTGGCGCAGCAGCGCCTCAAATCTCTGACCCAACTTCATCTTTTCAAAAATACTCCCGCCGGAGGCCTAAAATCTAATACCGCAACACCTGCCCAGCATCGCTGACCACAAACTTGCGTACATCGCCAAATCCAGGCGGGTCCTGCTCGGCCAGCACCTGGAACGGACGCTGCGGCAGGATGATCGACCGCTGCGTCCGGGTCGCACCAGTATCCGCTCCACGTCCGCCAAAGGGATCCAGCGCAAAGACCTCGCGGTCCACCTTGCCAAACCAGCCTGACCGTTCCTGCCGCACATCCTCGCTGGTCAATTCTTCAACGGTCCAGGCCATCGCCCAGTCTTGCCCCGCGGGCGACTCTGCGTCCTCCAACACCCGGCGCAGTGGGCCGGACTGCTCGGTATAGGCCGAGGAATACATCGGCCCCACGTGATAGCGGCGCAGCCGTTTGGGGTGCAGGTCGTCAAAATCCTCGTCAAAGCCCTTGGCAATGGTCAGCAGCTTCAACCCCGCCAACCCCTGCGCCATCAGATGCGCCTGCACTTCGGGCCAGCGATACTGGTCCTTGGGCAGTGCGGTTTTACCGCTGTCCTCCAGCTCCATCAGATAAATCACCGGCAGGTTGACCTGACTGTCATAAGCCGCCCAATGCAGCAGGAACTTGCGCCGCTCGCTATCGGCCTTGCCAAGCCACTGGCATTCAGGGTCGTTCTGGGTCCAGAACAGATCACCCTTTAGCAGCTCCTGATAATACAGCCGCTGAGACAGCGCGAATTGCAGCTTGGTCGGCACCTCTTGATCGGCAATGATCCGGCGCACCATGTCGTCTTTTAGCTGCGCCTCGGACGGCATATTGGCCAAATGCCCCTCGGCCTGTTGCGCGTCATTGGCCATGGTCATCAGCTCAGCCGCCACCGGAAAGCCGCTGTCGCGGGTGTCCATCGCCAGCGAGCCAAAGAACCGCCCGGTATCGCGCCCCACCAGCAGGTATTTCATGGAGAGCGCGCGAAAGGTGAAATTCAGCCGCATCAGATAGCCGGTCAACGCCTTGACGTCATGCTTGCCCAGTGCCCCCTCGGCCTGCATCGTGCCAGCCACACGGGTCAGATGCTCGGTGATGATCTCAAACTTCTTGAAATACCGGCGCGAGGCGAAGGTGTCGCTGAGGCCGGTGTGGTCTTTTGCTGGATCAGTCATTGTTAGCGACCTTTTTCTCCCGATATACGTTCCAAATTCGAAAACAATGACCTTTGAAAAACTTCCGAATGGGGTCGAAAACAACCCCAACAAAAATCACAATGCCAGCAAGAACCAGCAAAAGTTGAAAGTACATCCCTAACTCAAAAATGCCCGTACTAAGAAAATCAAGGCGCGTAAAACGCGTCACTTTCTCCAAGCCAACTAGAATCAGAACGCAACCGAACACGCAAAGTGCAATTTTGTTCTTAGACATTGGTCGCTCCGACTTCATCCATACCGTTTGCAGCGCGGATAGCGCCTGCCCGCTCTACCAATATCGCCCCACCACTTCAGGCCAACGTCGCCGAACCAAGACGCCAAGTGCAGAGACCCCGACAAATAGCCCCCAGTATTTCAACGATTGCAGCGGTACATTCCAAAATGCGATCGCAACAAGAAACAGCAACCCATAAAGCCCTACAACAACACTCCAACTGCCCCATGTCGGCGCACGGCCGAAGAACAAGGCCAGAGTTGTGCCAACAACCGATGCTACACAAATCCAAAGTACTCTAAATAGGTGCTTCATCCCCCATACAGGTTCTTGTCATGCTTCTCGACAATCTTGGCAAAGCGGCGGGCAAAGCGTTCGTCGGCCTTGGCCTTCTTTTCCAGCACGTCGCGGGCAAACACCATGTGGTCCTCGTGGGCGTCCAGCATATCGGCCATTTTCTTGTTGGTCGCCGTCCCGATCGAGGCCATCGCGGTCTGCGCCTCTTGATCGGTCTTCACACCAATTTCATTGATCCGGTGCGCCACGTCCTGCTGCTGTGCGGTTTTCAACGACTTGGTCAGCGCATCATACAGCACCACCCGCTGCTGGGTGTCTGTCTGCAACTTGTTGATCAGCACCATCTGCGTCGCCGCTTGGTTTTGCAATGAATCGACCCAGGTCTTACCCTTCTCGATATAGCGCTCCAGCGTCTGGCTCTTGGCCAGCTTGACCTGCTCATCCTGCACCATGGCATTATAGCCCGCGTTCAGCTCTGCCAGTTCAGTCTCCAGCTTGGTGCGCGCCGCCGCGTCCTGCTCGACCGAGATCTTGCCCTCGAGCGCAATGATCTTGGGGTCCAGCGCCAGGATCTCGGCCCGCACGTTCTCCAGCTCCTGCACCGTGAACTCGCGCTCATCCAGCGTTTCGGTCAGGTTGACCTGAACCTTTTCCTTTTGCTCATCCAACACAGCCAGCTGGCCCTCTAGCAGTTTGACGATGGTGTCTGACTTGGCGATCAGATCCTGCAACTTGTCGTCGATGCTGGCGGTACGCATCCGCTCCTGACGCATAGAATCCGACTTGCCAGCGCTGAAAACACCGACAAAACTTTCCCAGCCGGTCTTGTTCCGCATCTCGTCAAAATCCTGCGAGAACGCCGAGGTCACGTCATCCAGACCCATGATCAGCTCAGCAATATTGCTGTTCATCACCTCGGTATGGGCGTGCACGTCCTCAAGCGTAGCGTTTTCGATATCGATGTCAGCCGCCTCGCCCGCCGAGATCTTGTCGCGCGCAGTTTCAATCCGAGAGGTCAGCGCCGCAATCTTGCTTTGCGACTCTTTTACTTTGCTCTCAGTCTCTTCGACCATGCTTTCAAAATTCGAAAACGACATAATTCTTTTTCCCTCCACGTAAATTCTTGCTCTTAACATAGGTATGTAAATTCAATTTACATCCCCTTGGGCGCCGTAAACCTCTAAAATTCAGGCAGAGTTTCGCAGACAAGCCCGGCAAATGAAAGGATGAAGACCTGCGAAAGCGCCCTAAGACCAAACAGGGACCGTCAGTTCAAGGGAATACCTGACTTGGCCCGCACCCACTCACCTTCGATGTTCCCCATGTTGGGAAATGAAAAGAAACCTCGCCCATCCGGCCGCGCTCTGTTCAAAAAGCCCCAGCACCGTTAGAATTTACCGTTGTCGTTCTTCCATTCACTCTGCGGCACGACCGTTTCTGTGGTGTCCCAATGCTCCACTATCCTTCCATTCTCGACCCGGAACAGATCGTAGAATGCCGAATGGGCACCGTGCATCAATCCCTCGCTGACACAGAGGACAAAACTGCCTTCGGCCAGAACACGGTGCACCTGCTGGTAATTGATATGCCTTTGGCCACCGTCGCCGGCGTTTAAGGCTGAACTGAGGCTCGCCGCTCCGTCAGCAATGCGAGGATTATGCTCGATGTATGACGTCTCATCGATAAATTCGCTCAGGCGCTCTACCTGTCCGGCAACCAAGACGGTGTCCACAAATGCCCGAACCAGCGCGCGGTTTTCTTCGGTCCGCCCCAGATCTGTCGCCTGTACTGGCCCATCCACCATGCTGTGGCCCGATGGGTTCAGATCCTGTCGTTCCTGAATGTTGTCCCAGTGCTCAACCGCTTGGCCATCCTGAAACCGGAAGACTTCGAAACAGATCTTCCGGCTCGCAAAGTCGTATTCCATATGAGCGAACACATAGTCCCCGTCCTCAAAGGCGCGCACCATATTGACCCGGGGGCCTGTTTTGGACAGCCGCTGGAACAGGTGCGCCAATCCTTCGCTGCCCTCATGGGTCTGCGGGTTGTGCTGAATGTACTTCGCTTCGTTGACAACCGCGATCGGACCAGGGTCGCCAGTCTCGATGCTCTTTAACAAGTCGCGGATTTTGTCTTTGTTGCTTTTGGTCATCGGGCAATGCTCCTGTTCAACGAAACAAGCCACAATATGGACTGCCTGACCATACCCCAAATACAGATCGTAAAGAGGCCAGGGCATGTCTGAGTGACACACCCTGGCCTCTGCTTCTGAACGCATTGCGCTTAGCGCAATGCTACGCCCAACGGGAGGAAACGCATCTTTGATGCGGGTTCGACGGGCGGGAGACCATCATCAGCGGGGTTTACCCCACCACGTTGAACTCAGGTCCGTAAGGATACTTGGTGACATTCTCGTTGTCGTCTTCGTGGATCACCAGGATATCATGCTCGCGGTAGCCGCCAGCACCCGGTTGACCCTCAGCAATGGTCAGCATCGGCTCCATCGAGATCACCATGCCGGGCTCCAGCACTGTGTCGATGTCCTCGCGCAGTTCCAGTCCCGCCTCGCGGCCGTAATAATGCGACAGCACACCAAACGAGTGGCCGTAGCCAAAGGTGCGGTATTGCAGCAGGTCGCGCTCTTCAAAGAAGGCGTTGATCTTGTGGGTGATCTCGGAACAGCTGGCACCGGGCTTCAGCAGCGAGATGCCATATTCATGGGCCGCCACATTGGCCTCCCAGATCTTCAGGCTGTCGGCGTCCACTTCGCCCACAAACAGGGTCCGTTCCAGCGCCGTGTAATAGCCCGAGATCATCGGGAAAGTGTTCAGCGACAGGATATCGCCACGCTGCAATTTACGGGCCGTGACCGGGTTATGGGCGCCGTCGGTGTTGATACCCGACTGGAACCAGACCCAGCTGTCGCGGTATTCGGCATCCGGGAACCGTTTGGCAATCTCCAGCTCCATCGCGTCACGACCAGCCATTGCGACGTCGATTTCACGTACGCCCTCGCGGATTGCATCGCGAATGGCAAAACCACCCACATCCGCCACCGCAGCGCCCTGACGGATCATCTCGATCTCGGCCTCGGACTTAGCCATCCGCTGCACCATGGTCGCCTCGTACAGGTCCACGGTGGATTTTGGATTGAGATAGGTGTCCAACTTGGCCTTTTGCAGCAGCGACAGGTGATCGCTTTCATAACCAACAACCGCATCAGCGCCCGCAACGGACAGAATCGCCCGCCAGTAGTTGTCGCGCTGCCAGTCGGTATAGGTGATGTTGTCGCCATAGCACCGGCGCCAGGGCTGGCCCGCGTCAATACCGGCCGAGATTGTCACGCAATCCGTCGCGGTGACAACCAGCCCATAGGGGCGGCCAAAAGCGCAATATGTGAAGCCCGAGTAATAGGAGATATTGTGCATCGAGGTGAAAACAGCAGCGGTAACGCCTTTGTCCACCATGATTTTGCGCAGACCCGCAACGCGGTCCGCATATTCACCTTGGGCAAATTGCAAAGGTGCTTTTTCACCATTGTGAAAACGATACATTTCAGGACGTGAAGTCATGTTCGACCCTTCCTTCTGACAAGAAAGGTCCCGGCGTTCAGGACGGTTATAAAGATAGAGGGCTGCATGAGATCCATGCGGCGACGCCATCGCCCGGCCCTTGGGCAGAAACTGCGGCGGATTTCTCCGCCGCGCAAGTGTTATTTTGTGACGATTGCTACCATTTCGCTGTCTGCGTCGCAAAGCGCATCAATGACGTCGAAATGATGCTTCGCCGGATCAATGACGTGATCGCAGCTCCAGGCTTCGGCCAGCCAGCGTGCCTGATCCAGGAAAGACGGCCGCTCCTTTGCGCCAACCCAGACGGTCACCGTGGCCTCATGGCGATCCTGCATCAGAACCGGGCTTTCAGCTGCGGCGGCCCTGTCATCCATTTTGAACTTTTCGTTCATCGAGGTTTGCAACAACGGTCTTAGGTCTGACACGGGCGAGATTGGCATCACGCTGCGCAGCCGGTCAGCCACCTCAGCTGGTAACAGGCCCTTGTCCAGCATCCGGGCCACCAAATGGCCGCCTGCGGAATGCCCTGCCAGAGAAATCGGACCCGCGACCTCGGCGGCGATCCGGGTCACTGCCGTTGCAACCTGAAGGGTGATATCGCCAATCGATACATCCGGGCACAGATCATACGATGGCATCGCAACGGCCCAGCCCTGCGCCAGTGCACCGGCAGCCAGGTGCGACCAGCTGGACTTATCAAACTGCAGCCAATAGCCGCCGTGGACAAAGACAAACACCCCCTTGGGCGTACCCTCGGGCAGGAACAGATCAAATGTGTTCCGCGCACCTGGGCCATAAGCGATATCCAACCTGGCACGCGCTCCCAGACCCTCACGAAAGCCCTGCGCCTGAGCCGCCCAGCGTGGCGGAAAGGTGTCAGCGCCGTCGATATAGGCCCCGTTGGAATATGCGTCGTCGAGGTTCATGCGAATTTCCTTAATATGTTAACTAGTCTATCTGGACTTACCGGTCTTGCTGGACAAGTGTAATGCTAAATGCTTTTCATCGGCGAGCGAAATTTCCGGAGGCCTCCATGCTTGATACCATCACCGATCTTCATTCTCTTCTGCGGGATCCCAGCCTGCTGGAAACGCGCGCCTACATCGGCGGTCAATTTGTCGATGGCGACACCACCTTTGAGGTAACAAACCCTGCCCGTGGTGACGTGATCGCCACTGTTGCCGATGTCTCGCGGGCGCAGGTTGCCGGTGCCATTGCTCAGGCTGAAGCGGCCCAAAAGGACTGGGCCAAGTGGACTGGTAAGGAACGCGCAAACGTGCTGCGCAAATGGTACGATCTGATGATGGCAAATCAGGAAGACCTGGCCGTTATCCTGACAGCCGAGATGGGCAAGCCATTGACCGAGGCCCGCGGCGAGATCGCCTATGGCGCGTCGTTCATCGAGTTCTTTGCCGAAGAGGCCAAGCGCATCTATGGCGAGACCATCCCCGGTCACCAGCGCGACAAGCGGATCACCGTATTGAAACAGCCCATCGGTGTTGCTGCCTCGATCACGCCGTGGAACTTCCCCAACGCGATGATCACCCGCAAGGCCGGACCCGCACTGGCGGCCGGCTGTGCCTTTGTCGCCCGCCCTGCGGAACTGACCCCATTGTCGGCCACCGCGATTGCCGTGCTGGCGGATCGCGCAGGCATCCCGGCAGGTGTGTTCAGTGTTGTGCCCTCGTCCAATGCCTCGGAAACCGGGCTGGAGTTCTGCGAAAACAACGCAGTGCGTAAACTGACCTTTACCGGCTCAACCGAGGTGGGCCGTATCCTGATGCGTCAGGCGGCTGATACGGTGATGAAGTGCTCGATGGAACTGGGCGGCAACGCGCCGTTCATCGTGTTCGACGACGCTGACATCGACGCCGCCGTCGAAGGCGCCATCATGTGCAAATTCCGCAACAACGGCCAGACCTGTGTGTGCGCCAACCGGATCTATGTGCAGGCCGGCGTCTATGACGAGTTCGCTGCCAAGCTGAAGGCTGCCGTTGAAAAGATGAATATCGGCGACGGCTTGGATGACGGCATCCACTTTGGCCCGCTGATCAACGCCAAGGCTGTGACCAAGGTGCAGGATCACATCGCCGACGCCACCGCCAAAGGCGCCAAGGTCATTCTGGGCGGCAAGCCTTCTGAACTGGGCGGCACCTTCTTTCAGCCAACCATCGTCACCGGCGCCACCACAGATATGCTGTTCAGCTCGGATGAGACCTTTGGCCCACTGGCGCCGCTGTTCAAATTTGAGGATGAAGACGAGGTCATCGCGCTGGCCAATGACACCATCTTTGGTCTGGCCTCCTACTTTTACGCCAAAGATCTAAGCCGCGTCTACAAAGTGGCCGAGGAGCTGGAATACGGTATCGTTGGCGTTAACACCGGCATCATCTCAACCGAGGTGGCCCCGTTTGGTGGCGTCAAACAATCGGGTCTGGGCCGCGAGGGCAGCCACCATGGCATCGAGGACTATCTGGAGATGAAATACATCTGCATGTCAGTCTAAATCAGAAGCCTTTCGGCGGGGTTATTCAAGTCCCGCCGAAAGCTGCAAGGCAAATTGTTCTATCGTGCGTTTCCATGCGTTGAGCTCAACCGCCGTAAGATCCGACGCCAGCTCCTCAGTCAGCACCTGAAGAATAATACGCATCACGCTTTCGACCTGATGCGATGTTATACCCATCTTCACATGCATTGCCCTTAATTCGGTCATCCGTTCTTCAGCTGCATCTCCCGTTTGGGGTGTCTTCATTGTCTCGATCAAGATCGAAACAAACCCCTCTTTTTGCTGTGAAACTTCGTCTTCCATGAAGTCACGAGTGGCGGGGACCTGATCAAACATCTCGGCATAAACCCGTGCTGAAAGCAGTGCCTTTTTTTGAAAAACCTTACTAAAACACGATGTTATTATTTCTTTGTCGTTACATTTCAATCTCTGAATACTCACATCTTGAGGCAAAGCGGTCATGAAGAAGATAAACCTAAAAAGATACATATTGAAAGTATGTTTTAATATGCGCCCATGGCAGCTGCCAGCATCCAGCCGACGCATGAAAAATTGGCCATTTTTTACAAATTCGTCCCCAGTCTCGGCGCGTCACTCATTTTTTTCGCGCCTTCACCAAGGAACTGGCATCGGGCTGCGTTACAATTTACGTAATGCGTATGACGGTAGATGATCAGCAACTGGCTGCGGCAGCGGCGACAGGCGACTCCGAGGCTTTCTCGGCCCTGCTGGCGCGCCACTATGATCGTGTCTTTGGCCTGGCCTTTCGGATGACCGGCCAGCGCGCCGAAGCTGAGGATCTGACCCAGGACATCTGCGCCGCGCTGCCCGACAAAATGGCACATTATCAGCCCAGCGCCCGCTTTAGCACCTGGCTGTACCGGGTGGTGGTCAATGCTGCACACGACCGTCGCCGCCGCGCAGCCACCCGCAGTAAGGCGGCCAGTGGCTGGGGTGATTGGGAGGTTGATCGACAGGCCGCCATCGCCGACACCAACACCCAGCTTGACTGGCTGACCCGCGCCATGCGCGCCCTGCCGGACGATTTGCGCGACACACTGGCGCTGATACTGGACGATGTAACCCATGCCGACGCTGCCGAAATCCTTGGCGTCTCGCCCGGCACTGTCAGCTGGCGGGTATCCGAGGCCAAGAAACATCTACGCGCCCTAAAACAACAGGAGGACGCATCATGAGCGACCCCTTTGATGATTTTGAAGATCTGAAAACCGCACTGCGCGCCGCCACCCCGACGCCCGATGTCACACGCAAGGCAGAAAATATCGCCCTGGCGGAAAATAACTTTGCCCGCCGCCAAGAAAGTGCTGAGCAGGCCCGTTTCACCTCTGATCGCCCGAAAAAGGGCCTCTTCAGAGGAGTGTTTTCCATGTTCAAAGCCATTTCCACCCGTCAGGCGCTGACCGCGTCAACTGCCCTGGTTGCCATTGGCCTGTTTGTCTATCTGCCCGCGTTGCAGAAGGGACCAGAGGGGCTGGTTAACCTGCCGCCTGAACCCATCGCCGTTACCGAAGCCACCACAGAAGTTGATTCAATTGTCGGAGTGCTTGGCAGCGATGGACGTGCCCGGATGCAGGCCTCTGGTGAGGCCGAAGAGGCGAATGTCGCACCACTGGAAGCCCCGGTTATGGCCGAGCTGGCAGATATGGCGGCACCACTTGGTCAGCTCTCAGGCGCAGCCCCGTCACCCTCGGTCATGGCCAGACCTGCTGCCACTGCCAAACTGGAACAACGTAGTCTGATCCCACCGCTTCAGGGATATGCCGACGACAGCCAAATGCGGGTCGAACCAGACACCGAAGCCTATCCGGATGCAGAGCCAAACCCGCTGAAAATCACCACCGAAGAGCCTGTCTCAACGTTTTCCATCGATGTCGACACCGCCTCGTATGCGATCCTGCGCTCCAGTCTGAATGCTGGCCGTCTGCCCACAGCAGACCAGGTGCGGATCGAGGAAATGGTGAACTATTTCCCTTATGATTACGCCGCCCCATTGGACAATGCACCGTTTTCTACTCGTGCCACGGTAATCGCCACCCCGTGGAACCCGGAAACACGGCTAGTGCACATCGCGCTACAGGGCGAGAAACCGGCGCTGGACACGCGTCCGCCGCTGAACCTGGTGTTCCTGATTGATACGTCGGGCAGCATGGATGCCCCCAACAAACTGCCCCTGCTCAAGCAGAGCTTCCAGTTGATGCTGGCCCAGCTGCGCCCCGAAGACAAGGTCGCCATTGTGACCTATGCCGGGTCCGCCGGGCAGGTGCTTGACCCCACCCCAGCCAGTGACCGCGCAACCATCATGGCCGCCCTTGATAAGCTGGACGCCGGTGGCTCAACCGCAGGACAGGCTGGGTTACAGCAGGCCTATGCCACAGCTGAATCCATGTCGGATGACGGTGATATCAGCCGGATCATTCTGGCCACAGATGGTGATTTCAATGTCGGCATCTATGACCCGGATGAGCTCAAGGATTTTATCGCCAAGAAGCGCGAAACCGGGACCTATCTGTCGGTCTTGGGCTTTGGTCGTGGCAATCTGGACGACGCTACCATGCAGGCACTGGCGCAGACCGGCAACGGTCAGGCCGCCTATATCGACACTCTGTCGGAAGCGCAGAAAACACTGGTGGATCAACTCAGTGGCGCCCTGTTTCCAATTGCCAATGACGTTAAAATCCAGGTCGAGTTCAATCCGGCCCAGATCGCCGAGTACCGGTTGATTGGCTATGAAACCCGCGCACTGAAGCGTGAGGATTTCAACAACGACCGCATTGATGCCGGCGAAATCGGCGCAGGCCACGCCGTGACCGCGATATATGAGGTCACCCCCGTTGGCAGCCCTGCCCAGCTGAGTGACCCGCTGCGCTATCAGCCCGCGGAAGTGACCGCGACCAGCGAAGAATACGGTTTCCTGCGGCTGCGCTACAAACGCCCCGGCGAAGACACCAGCGCATTGATTGAAACCCCGATCCTGCCCGGTGGCGAAGCGACACCAGACATGCAATTCGCCAGTGCCATTGCCGGCTTTGGTCAACTACTGCAAAACAGCCCCTATCTGGGCGGTTGGTCCTACACCCAGGCCATTGATCTGGCCAATGGGGCCAAAGGCGATGACGCCTTTGGATACCGTGCGCAGGCGGTGCAACTGATGCGTCTGGCCGACAGTCTCAGCCAATAGGCCAACATCTCCCCTCACAACGAGAAATCCCCTTGGCGGGCGACCAAGGGGATCCAGTTCCGGTTAACTAGGGAAAGAAGTTTAGCCGGTCCTTACACGATCTCTGGCAGAAGATCGGTCTACAGCGTTTCCAGTCCTCGGAATATCGGTTTTCACGCCCTCTCGCCAAAGAGCTGATTACAAAAGCCGATGATACTACTCCACAGGAACTGGAACCGCGTTAGTTAACTGATTTAGCTTCTACCAGATTAGACTTAGCGCTCTTTGAAGAAATCTCAATACGCCGGGGTTTCAGGGCCTCGGGCACTTCGCGCTGCAGGTCGATGTGCAACATGCCATCTGAATGGCTGGCACCGGTAACCCGCACATGATCGGCCAGGGTAAAGCGGCGTTCAAAGGCACGGTTGGCAATGCCGCGATGCAGATAACTGCGTTCACTTTCCTCCGGAGCTTTCTTGGCGGTTACAATCAGCCCGTTCTCTTTAACTTCCACATTCAGGTCCGCCTCGCCAAACCCGGCCACAGCAATGGAAATCCGGTAGGCATCGGCGTCTGTTTTTTCGATGTTGTAAGGGGGGTAACTGGGCTGCGCCACATCCGCATTTAACGTCCGGTCCATCAGGTCCGCGATCTGGTCAAAGCCAATAGAAGCACGGTGCAGGGGGGCAAAATCAAAACTACGCATAATTCATCCTCATTCAGAGCGATATAGGGTGCGCCTTCCCAAGTTGGGACAGGCATCTCGTCACCGGACCCCATCAGTGGCGATCCGGATGAGACTGAGATAATTACCCTATTTCGCCTTTCAAGAGGGGTCAGCCACCAGGCCGGATGAATTTAGCACCCCGCCGCCCCACGTCCTCCCAGCCCCAAAGGTCCTCACGGTCAGAGAGTTCTTACAAGCTGGTGTTTTCAGCTGCGGTGGCTCCGGCCAAAACCATCGCCGCAGCTGTAGCAATAGCCCGTAGAAGCGTGTTTATTGTCTGATGAACTTTGCGCCTGTGTCATTGCGGCCTTCGCCAACCGTCACCCGTCCCACGCCGGGCGGCAACCGGCTGCCTACCTGAACCTCGGCCAACTGGGACCGCAACAGGTCCAACTCCTCGGCCAGTGCCGACCCAAGCGAGACCTGTTCGCCATCCACCTCAGCCTTGGCTGAAACAACCGACACAATCCGCGGGGTGCCTTCGTCAAAGGAAAACACCGGCGCACCGGATGAGCCGAAATCAACATCGCAAGACATCACAAGCACCCCCTGCTGGCGCGCCATCACCGCGCACACTTCTTGCAAGGACGGGGCCTCGGCACGGTCATGCGCATAAGAGACAACTCCGATTCGCGCGCCTTTACGCGGCCGAATATCTGTTTCAAACGGCGTCACGGTGGTGTTGCGAATGGGGCGTTGCAATTGCAGCAGGGCGATATCATTGCGTACCCGCTCGGTCGATACCTGACCGTCGTAGGTATAATCCGGGTGCACTGCAGCCCGGCGCACTGTGCGATAGGCCGAGGCACGCCCATTGCGCCAACCGGCCAGAAACTCGATGGTTTCCGGGCGAAGTTGCGCCTTGGTATCGCTGTCATACAGGCAATGTGCGGCGGTCAACACCAGATCAGGGGCAATCAGCGCACCTGTGCAAAACCCATCCCCATTGACATCCAACCGGCCCACGGCCTCCCATTGGCGTCCCGCATCGGTGGTATCCATTCGCATCAGACGACTGTCCTGTGCAGCCACCATCAAAGGTACCAAACTCATGACACATGCTATCACCAATTGTCGCAAACATTCACCTCCGCCGCTCTGTGAAACGCAGGCTAGAGGCGTCTCACGGCAAAATTACGGCAAAGCGGGGATGAGTACAGGTGATTCCTGCATTTTGCACTGTGTTGCGTCAGCGCAGTTGTGGAATTGCCGGTGCGCGCTTACCCGGCTGCGTCAATGCAGGCGGCTGCGGCCCGCCTGTCGCCCAGTCCAGCAGCTCAACCGTGTGCAGGATCGGCACCTCGGTCCCGGACCCGATCTGCATCATGCAGCCGATGTTGCCAGCCGCGATCAGATCCGGCGCCTTTGCTTCCAGCGTCTGGACCTTACGCGCCTTCAACTGCCCGGAAATCTCGGGCTGCAACAGGTTGTATGTCCCGGCCGAGCCACAACACAGATGGCTGTCCGCCGGTTCGACCACTTTGAACCCGGCCCGTTTCAACAGGGTCTTGGGGTGGGTCTTGATCTGCTGCCCGTGCTGCAGCGAACAGGCCGCGTGATAGGCTACTGTCAGACCCTTGTCCGCGCCCATCGGCAGGTCCAGTTGCATCAGCAATTCGGACACATCCATCGCCCGTGCCGACACCCGCGCCGCATCCGCCGCCAGCGGGTCATTGCGGAACATATGACCGTAATCCTTGACCGTGGTGCCACAACCCGAGGTGTTGATAACAATCGCATCCAGCCCCGCGCCATCCATTTCCGCCGACCAGGCCCGAATGTTTTGGGCCGCCGAGGCGTGGCTCTCATCCTCGCGCCCCATGTGATGGGTCAGCGCCCCACAGCAGCCCGCACCCTTGGCCACCACGACCTCGCAGCCCATGCGGGTCAGCAGTCGAATGGTGGCGTCGTTGATATCGGTGTTCAGCGCCTTCTGGGCACAGCCGGTCATCAGCGCCACCCGTTTCTTGACCGGCTCAGCAGCTGCAAAGCTTTGCGGATCATCATTGCGACTGACCGGAAGGATCTGCCTCGGCGCCATCTCCAGCATCGCCTTGAGCCGCGGATCCGGCATTAGATTGCGCAAGGGTCGCGCCATCTTGGCCCCCAACAATGCCAACCGAAACCGCCCAGGATAGGGCAAGACTCGCGCCAGGATCCAACGCAGGGCACGATCACTGAAGGGACGCTTATAGTTCGCCTCGATATAGGCGCGCGCATGATCCACCAGATGCATGTAGTGCACGCCGCTTGGGCAGGTGGTCATGCAGGCCAGACAGGACAAACACCGATCTATATGCTTGACCGTTTTTTCATCCGGAACCCGCTCGTTCTCCAGCATGTCCTTGATCAGATAGATCCGCCCACGCGGGCTGTCCAACTCATCGCCCAGCACCAGATAGGTGGGACAGGTGGCCGTACAAAACCCGCAATGCACACAAGAGCGCAGGATGTCGTTGGAACGCGCAACAGCAGGGTCGCTCAACTGGTCTTTGGTAAAAGTCGTTTGCATGCGCCTATCCCATCAGTCCGGCATTCAGGATCCCTCGGGGATCAAATTTCGCCCGCAACCCGGCGGAAATGGCCGCCAATGGCGCCGGCTGTGGCTGAAACCGTGACCGTGTCTCGGCGCTACCACGCACCAGCGTCGCATGCCCCGGCACCGTCATCCGCGCCCTCAGGTCCACACCGGCTGGGGCCAAGGCCCAGATCAACCCACCGCCCCAATCAAACTGCAGCGCATCCGCCTGCAGCGCGTCCGCCAATGCCACAGCATCCGACGGCTGAACCGAGATCCGCCAGACATCGCCCTCGCGCCCCTCAAAGGCAGTAACGTCGCGAATACCGCGCCACAGCTGCGCGCCACCGTCCACCTGTTGCGCCTTACCAAACCGTGCCAATTCCGACACCAGCCGCCCGGCCCGATACGCGACCGAACCCGCAAACCCTTCGACCCGGATATAGGCACCGCGGGTGGCAGGGTCATATGCCGCCCCCGTCACATCATAAGGCGAGCCCAATGCTGCTGACATCCCCTGAACCGCCACCCCAAGATCAACATTGCCAACACGCACGGTTGCCTCTGCCTCAGGTATGGGCAGCACTTTGAACGAAACCTCGCTCAGCACCCCCAGAGTGCCATGCGCCCCCGCCATCAGCTTGACCAAATCATAGCCGGTGACATTCTTCATCACCCGGCCACCGTTCTTGACCACCTGCCCCATGCCATCAACAAACCGTACGCCCAGCAGGAAGTCCCGCGCCGCGCCACACTGAATGCGCCGAGGGCCGGATACATTCGCCGCAAACACCCCGCCAATTGTCGGGTTGCCATCGGTCCCCATCAGCCCACGATGGTCCATCGGTTCAAACGCCAACCGCTGACCACTCTCTGCCAACAGCGCCTCGATCTCAGCCACCGGCGTTGCCGCCCGCGCCACCATCGTCAACGCACCCGGTTCATACAGCTCAATCCCAGTCAAACCACAGGTGCTTAGCGCCTGCCCTGCCACATCAAATCCACGGGTGCCCCCTCCACGGATCGCCAACGGAGCCTCTGCCCCAGCAATCATCTCCGCCAACTCAAGCTCTGTCTCAGGTGTCATCATCATCTTTTTCCAAATACTCCGGGGGAGTCCGCAGGACGGGGGCAGCGCCCCCTTTTTCTACTCAGCCGCCACAGGGACAAGGCGCCGCCCCTCAGTCACTGACAGGGGAAACACTTTTGCCGGGTTCAACAGCCACTGCGGGTCAAACACATCCTTGACCTTCAACTGCGCCTCCAGATCCGCAGGCTCATATTGATGCAGCATCAGATCCCGCTTCTCGACCCCGACACCATGCTCTCCAGTCAGACATCCCCCCGCCTCAACACAAAGCTTCAGGATATCGGCGCCAAACGCTTCACAGAGCTCCAGATCCCCCGGCTTGTTGGCATCAAACAAGATCAAAGGGTGCATATTGCCGTCGCCGGCATGGAACACATTTGCCACATCCAGCCCATATTGCTTGGACATCTCGCCAATCCGGCGCAGCACCATCGGCAGTTCTGTCACCGGGATGGTCCCATCCAGACACATGTAGTCATTGATCTGACCCATCGCCCCAAAGGCCGATTTGCGACCCAACCAGATCCGCCCGGCCTCGTCGGCATCCCGGGCCTCGCGCAGCTCAACCGGATTGTGCGAGCGGGCAATATCTGTGATCAGTTTCAACTGGTGGTCAATCTCGGCCTCGCTGCCCTCAACCTCGATGATCAACAGAGCTTCGCACATGGGGTAGCCCGCTTTGGCAAAGGCCTCGCAGGCCTCAATACAAGGCCGGTCCATAAACTCGATCGCCACTGGCAGAACACCTGCCTTGATGATGTCACTGACACAGGCCCCGGCGACCTCATTGCTGTCATAGCCAATCAACACCGGTCGCGCGCCTTCGGGCTTGCGCAGGATCCGCAGGGTCGCTTCGGTCACGACCCCCAACTGGCCCTCACTGCCGCAGATCACCCCCAGCAGATCCAGCCCGCCCGCATCCAGATGCGCGCCGCCGATCTCAACCACGGTGCCATCCATCATCACCAGGGTCACCCCCATCAGGTTATTGGTGGTCACCCCGTATTTCAGGCAATGCGCACCGCCTGAGTTCATCGCGATATTGCCGGCAATTGCACAGGCCAGTTGCGACGAGGGGTCCGGCGCATAAAAGAAATCCTCTTCTTCGACCGCCCCTGAGACACTCAGATTGGTGCGCCCGGTCTGCACCCGGATCACCCGGTTGTCATAGTCCGTCTCCAGCACCGCGTTCATCCGCGCCACGCCCAAAATGACCGAATCCGCCGTCGGCAATGCCCCGCCCGCCAGCGAGGTCCCTGCCCCACGCGGCACCACCGGCACGCCCATCTGATGACAGATGCGCAGCACCGCTGACACCTCTTGCGTCGTGCGCGGCAGCACCGCCAAAAGCGGCGGACAACGGTAGGCCGTCAGCGCGTCACACTCATAGGCGCGGGTTTCTGCCTCATCCTGGATCAATGCATCCTGTGGCAACAGTGCCGACAGCTTGGCGACCAAATCGGCTTTGCGCGCCAAAATGGCTGGGTTCGGGACTGGCATCTCCATTGCGGGCTCTCCTTTTTGGTAAATTAATATTACCAATCTATAGCCGCTGGCAAGAACCAAAATGTCACGTTAGGGTGCGCCATGATCTGGACCGAACGACTGACCCTGTTTTCCGCCCTTGACCTGGCTGCCCTTGCCCTGCTGATCGGCAGTTGGTTCTGGATCGGCTGGCGCATTGAATCCCCGAAACCCGAGCGCCCTTCGGTCTCGGTTCTGATGGAAGATTTCAGGCGGTGCTGGATGCATCAGATGGTGACGCGTGAGCCACGGGTGTTTGACGCGCAACTGATTGGCAGCCTGCGCCAGGGGGCGACCTTTTTCGCCTCTGCCGCGATGATTGCCATTGGCGGCGGCTTGGCCCTGATCGGCAATACCGATCAGCTGGAAGGCGTGGCCAGCGATCTTACGCTTGATAAAACCCCAGCCTTTGTCTGGGAGATCAAGATCTTGCTGGTACTGATGTTTCTGGCCAATGCGTTTTTGAAATATGTCTGGGCGCATCGGCTATTCGGATATTGCTCGGTGTTGATGGCCGCGGTTCCAAACAAATCCGAGGCCGATCTGTCTTACCCGCGCGCCGCGCAGGCGGCCGAAATCAGCATCACCGCCGCCCGCAGTTTCAATCGCGGCATGCGCTCGACTTACTTTGCTCTGACGGCGGTCGCCTGGCTGGCTGGGGCCGTGCCGCTGATCGCCGCAACCCTGGTGACAGTGGCAATGCTCTATCGGCGCGAGTTTGCGTCGCAGTCACGCGTCATTCTGATGCAGTGCCCCCCTGACACGACTTTGTGACACCACGTCATGCCATCAGTGCCTAGGTTGGCCACCATGAAACACTGTCTATCCATCCTCTTTTGTGTCGCCACGCTGCCCGCTTTGGCGGATGAGCCCCGCATCGAAGCTGCCTCTGCCAGCGCCAGTGGCGACAGCTGGACGATCCGCGTAACCCTCTCCCACCCTGACACCGGCTGGGATCACTATGCCGATGGCTGGCGCGTTCTGGACATGGAAGGGCGTGAACTGGGGCTGCGTATTCTTGCCCATCCACATGAGCAAGAACAGCCCTTCACCCGCTCACTGAGTGGTGTTCAGATCCCCAAGGGCACCAATCAGGTGCAAATCCAGGCCCACTGCCTGATTGACGGCTGGGGCACAACGCTAACCACCATCACACTGCCCTGAATTACGTTTTGTCTAAAACACCGACGCCGCAAGCCTGCGCGGCCAGGCGCGGTCAAACCCGGTGATAGGGGCTGCCACCCAATATGGTCGCCGCACGATAGATCTGTTCGGCCAGCATCACCCGCACCAACATATGCGGCCAGACCATCTTGCCAAAGGATATCGAAAAATCGGCCTCGGCCCGCAGGCTGGGATCTATACCATCGGCGCCACCGATGATCAGCGCCAGATCCTGACGGCAGGTGTCACGCCAGCCAGCCATCTTCTGTGCAAAATCCGGCGACGATATCACTTTGCCACGTTCATCCAGCGTACAGATGACCGCCCCCTTGGGCAGGGCTTTGCGCAGCAGGGCCGCCTCGGCTGCCATACCGGCGTTCTTTTTATCCTCGACCTCGACCACCCGCGCAGGGCCTAACCCCAGGGCACGGCCACTGCGGTCAAAGCGGGTCAGATAATCATCAATCAGAGTTTTTTCGGGACCAGCCCGCAGGCGGCCAACAACACAGAGATGTACACGCATGGTGACCTACCTCAGCAGCAGCCCGCGCGGATGCACGGGCCGATCCCCTAGTAAGGCTTAAACGGCGCTATCGCCACCCAGCCACATTTTCTCAATCTGGTAGAACTCACGCACTTCGGGGCGGAAGACATGGACGATAACATCGCCGGTATCGACCAAGACCCAGTCGCCAGTGTCGCGGCCTTCGGTTTTGCAGACAAATCCGAAATCCTGCTTGATCCGCTCGGCCAATTTGGTCGCCAGCGCAGTCACCTGACGGGTCGAGCGACCGGTGGCAACCACCATGTGGTCGCCAATCGCCGTCTTGCCGCGCAGATCAATCTGCACCACATCTTCGGCCTTGTCTTCGTCAAGCGAGGACAGGATAAACGCCAGCAGCTCGTCGCTGGAAGGTCGGGTTTGAGCGGCCGTCACGGCTGCCCCACGGTCAGCGGCATTGGCCGCTTCAGAATCAGGTGACAGGACATTGTCCTCCTTTTTGGGCGCCGTCCGTCCCCCGGCGCTGGGGATAGGGCAAAAATAGCAAGCCTCAGACCCATTTTCAACGCGGCCGGTAAGATTTGAGGCGAATCAAGACGCCTCTGTGCCCGATCTACCCGGCAGAGTGAAGAGGGTAGCGGCCATGCGCGCTGGGAATTCGTGTATTGTTCGCTTTGTTTACCCAGTTTACCGCAGTTGGCGCTGGCAAACCCTTGATTGACTAGACCACCGCCTGTATCTGACAGCCATGATACCCGTATTGGCGCAAAAAATCGAACTGCAAGATCGCACCCGCCTGCGCGAGCGATTCTTTGGCGCCGCCCGCTCGGTTTTGGCCCGGCTATAACGCCTGCCCGCCGCACAGCCAGCTTATTGAAAATACAAAACGGGAGAGGACCCCATGTCCCCCAAAACGCTCTATGACAAAATCTGGGATGCGCATGTTGCGCATGAAGCAGAAGACGGCACCACCCTGCTGTATATTGACCGCCATCTGGTCCACGAAGTGACCAGTGCCCAGGCTTTTGAAGGTCTGCGCATGACCGGCCGCACGGTGCGCGCACCAGACAAAACCATCGCCGTGCCGGACCACAACGTGCCCACAACGCCGGATCGCGTCGACGGCATCGAAAACGAAGAAGGCCGCATTCAGGTTGCCGCGCTGGATACCAATGCCAAGGAATTTGGCATCCACTATTATCCGATGAACGACATCCGTCAGGGCATCGTGCACATCGTTGGCCCCGAGCAGGGCTGGACCCTGCCGGGCATGACCGTTGTTTGCGGCGACAGCCACACCGCGACGCACGGGGCGTTTGGCGCGCTGGCGCATGGTATCGGCACATCCGAGGTCGAGCATGTTCTGGCCACCCAGACACTGATCCAGAAAAAATCCAAGAACATGAAGGTCGAGATCGCCGGCAAACTACAGCCAGGTGTGACCGCCAAGGACATCACGCTTGCCGTGATTGGTGAAACCGGCACCGCCGGCGGCACTGGCTATGTCATCGAATATTGCGGTGAAGCGATCCGTGATCTGTCGATGGAAGGCCGCATGACGGTCTGCAACATGGCTATCGAAGGCGGCGCCCGCGCTGGCCTGATTGCTCCGGACGAGACCACGTTTAAATACGTCAACGGCCGCGCCCACGCCCCTAAGGGTGCCCAATGGGAAGCTGCGATGGACTGGTGGAAGACGCTCTACACCGACGAAGGTGCCGAGTTTGATCTGGTCGTCACCCTGAAAGGTGAAGACATCCAGCCGGTTGTGACCTGGGGCACCTCGCCCGAGGACGTTCTGCCAATCACCGCCAAGGTTCCCTTCCCCGAGGACTTTACCGGTGGCAAGGTCGACGCTGTCAAACGCGCACTGGACTACATGGGTCTGGAATCCGGCACCAAGCTGACCGACATCGAGATCGACACCGTGTTCATCGGCTCGTGCACCAATGGTCGCATCGAAGATCTGCGCGCCGTGGCTGACGTGGTCAAAGGCAAGAAGATCAAAGACGGCATGCGCGCCATGATCGTTCCGGGTTCCGGCCTGGTCCGTGCTCAGGCCGAAGAAGAAGGTCTGGGCGATATCTTTGTCGAGGCCGGATTTGAATGGCGTCTGGCGGGTTGCTCCATGTGTTTGGCGATGAACCCCGATCAGCTGTCCGAGAACGAGCGCTGCGCCTCGACCTCGAACCGCAATTTCGAGGGGCGCCAGGGCTACAAGGGCCGCACCCATCTGGTGTCGCCTGCCATGGCTGCCGCTGCTGCCCTCACCGGTCGCCTGACCGACATCCGCGACTTGGCATAAGGAATACGAGCATGGAAAAGTTTGAAAAACTCCAGGGCATCGCTGCCCCTATGCCGCTGGTCAATATCGACACCGATATGATCATCCCAAAGGTCCACCTGAAATCGATCAAGCGGACTGGCTTTGGCAAGAACCTGTTCGACGAGATGCGGTTCAACCGTGACGGCACCGAGATCGCTGATTTCGTGCTGAACAAACCGCAGTACCGGGATGCTGACATTCTGGTGGCTGGCGATAATTTCGGTTGCGGCTCATCTCGCGAACACGCGCCTTGGGCGATTGCTGATTTTGGCATCAAATGTGTGGTCTCGACCTCGTTTGCTGACATCTTCTTCAACAACTGCTTCAAGAACGGCATCCTGCCGATCGTTCTGCCGCAAGAGCAGGTTGATCTGCTGATGGCGGACGCAGAAAAAGGCGCCAACGCGCGCATGACTGTAGATCTGGTTGCGCAGGAAATCACCACATCCGACGGCGAAGTGATCACGTTCGAGGTGGATGCGTTTAAAAAGCACTGCCTGCTCGAAGGTCTGGATGACATCGGCCTGACCATGGAAAAAGTCAGCTCGATCGACACATTCGAAAGCAAAGCCGCACAAGAGCGCCCCTGGGTCTAATCCCCTAGCGACAACGACATTAAGGCCGTCCAAATCTGGACGGCCTTTTTCATTTGCAATGTTCAGTATTAATCTGGGCTAACTGATCACAATAAATCAGCCCGCAGCGATCACATCACCGGAGTGAACACCTTCCAGGGTCATGGTAAATTCACTTGATGCCTGACTTCGTAATTCAGCAATCTTCGCCTGGGCCGCCGCAGCAACGTCGGCGTCCGCATACTGGGTAACGACACTCATTGTCGTTTCACCGGTCTGCACCATCTGCACACCTGTCGCCCCAACGGACAGGATCATGGGAACATATTTTTCTTGAGCAGTCGCCAGCATTTCGTCTGACATTTCTTTTGCTGACCACAGGGTCACAGTAACATAAGCCAATACTCATACTCCTTAAAACACAACGAAACAGAATCGCTGAATAGTTGACCATAACATATTTGCGGAAACATCCCGGCACTGGTCATTTTTTCACCAGTAAGACAGATTGGTTAATGAGCTTTAGGAGAGACAATGTCAGATTCTACGAAATGGATAATGCTGGGCGCACTGTCGCTGCTTTTGGGGCTATTGGTTCTGGGCAATTCTGTCCTCGCGACCATTGCTGTGACCACCCTGACCGGTGCTGCATTGATGGTATCAGGTGCATTCCAGATAGTAGGCGGTCTGGCGAATACAGAATCGGTCAGCCGCAAGGCATTTGGCGTCTTGATGGGAGGGATGATGGGCCTGTTGGGGCTGAACTTTCTGTTTAGACCACTTGAGGGCGCGATCTCACTCACCATGCTGATCCTGATTTTAATGGTGGCCAGTGGCTTTCTGCGGCTGGTCTTTGCCTGGCGCCTGCGCAGCACCACCTTTTTTTGGCCGCTTCTGCCGTCTGGCATTATTTCACTTTTTCTGGCCGATTATATCTGGAAGAACTTTTCAACCGCGACGTTAACTTTGCTCGGTGTGATGCTGGGGATCGAATTACTGTTGAACGGTGGCAGCCTGATTGTGATCGGTGTTTCAGGTCGAGATAGAAGCGACGTGCCCCGCTGACTTGCCCAAATTACGCTTCGATCTGCGAATACATGCGGATGGGTCTCTGGCTTCATGTAGTGGCCTGGTGGACCACCACTACATTTAGTGCAATCTCCTAAATGCCCCCAATTTTCAATCGACTGATGATGTAATCTCGCACCAGTACCTCGGCCAATCTGCCACTCCACTGTGATTTTTGGATGCCAGATCTTGAGAGGAATCGTGAAACAAGGCACAAATGAGGCGCAAATGAGGCATCAGCGATCCCAATCTATCGGGGTTGCGTCAAGTTGGAACAAAGGTTCGGCAACGTATCGACCTGTCCAGTTTGAAGGGAACGAACAGTGATAACACGCATAACAGGCGCAGCACTGCGCGGTATACTTGTGGCGTTTCTGATCGCCATGCCATCCCTATTACTGCCGGATTCGGCGACAGGATCTACCGAGGTCGTCGCATTGATGGCCTTATTGGGGGCTATGCTCACATTTGCCGAGTATTACTCCAGCTTTCCCAGCTTCATTGAATTCCGCGACGCACCACCGCTGAACCGTATGCGGTTCTTTTCCATGCTGCTGACCGTCGGAGCGCTTAGCTTGATGGCGCGACACCCCTCTGATCCAACCAGCCTGACATCTCTGATGCATGGGTTGGGGTTCACACTTGGCAACGCGCTGGACTTCTCATATTCGCCAGTGCACCTGATCACCCTGATGCTGCCCACACAGAGCTTGCCCGAGACTGTAAACATGGTCCGCGCGGCTGCTGGACTGTCATATGTGATCGGGTTGACCAGCATTGCGTGCTTTTTCTTTGCCATCCACGTCCGCAACTGGCCTGTCGCCAATGGCGCATTCAATGTCTGGGTGAACCTTCCCCTATTCGACCCTACCACCGGCGGAGACGTCGTGCACCGCCTACAACGTGACGGGCGCGTCAACATGGTGATTGGCGTGCTACTGCCCTTTGCCATTCCAGCTGCGGTCAGCCTGCTTTCCGGTCTGCTGAGCCCGACAGTCTTGAATAATCCGCAATCGCTGGTCTGGATGATCGGCGCCTGGGGCTTTTTGCCTGCCTCACTGTTGATGCGCGGCATGGCAATGCTGCGGGTGGCCGAGCTGATCGAACAGAAACGCCGCCGCGCCTATGCCAATGCCGAGGCCCTGCAAACCGCATGAGGAGGCTGGCCGCATCTTTGCTGCCGCTCTTCTTTGCCCTTCCTGTCCTTGCCGACAGCCTGCGCATCGCCACATTCAACACCGAACTGTCACGCGATGGGCCCGGGTTGCTTCTGCGCGACCTTGAGCGCGGCAAAGATCCCCAGATCAACGCAGTCATAGCCCAGATCGCAGCGGTGAACCCCGATGTGCTCGTGCTACAAGGCATTGACTGGGACTATGAAAATCGCGCCCTGCAGGCGCTGCAAGACCGGCTAAAGCAGGCCGGATCCGACTATCCGTATATCTTTGCGCGACTGCCCAATTCAGGAATGGCAAGTGATCTGGATCTTGACGGTGACGGGCGGCTCGGCGGCCCCCGGGATTCACAAGGCTATGGCAATTTCACTGGTGAAGGCGGCAACGCCGTTCTGTCGCGACTACCCATTGAGTACGATGCGGTGCGGGATCTAAGCCCCTTGTTGTGGCGCGACCTGCCCGGCGCACTGTTGCCGCAGCACCCAGATGGTACGCCATTTCCATCCAAGCGGGCGTTGCAGGCCCAACGCCTGTCTAGCACCGCGCATTGGATAATCCCGCTTGTCACATCAGACGGAGGCACCCTAACCCTGCTGAGCTTTCAGGCCACGCCACCGCTGTTCGACGGACCTGAGGATCGCAACGGTCGGCGCAATGCTGATGAGATTCGCCTGTGGCAACTGCTGCTGGATGGAGACCTGGGCCCGGTGCCAAAATCACCGTTGGTGATCGCAGGCGGAGCCAATCTTGACCCCAATCGCGGCGACGGGCGGCGCAGTTCCATCGCAGAACTCCTTGCTGACCCGCGCCTGCAAGACCCCCACCCAACCAGCCCAGAGGCGGGCCTGAATACCGTGGAATGGCAGCGTGCCGGCCGCATGCGGGTAGACTATCTGCTGCCCTCGGCGGATCTGCGGGTCCTGGATGCAGGGGTGGCCTGGTCCCCAACATCAGATTTAGCCAGCCGCCATCGCCTAGTTTGGCTGGACATATCGCTCGACCCGCAATGACACCAAGGCCGGTGCGATTGCCCCTATTCCGGCACCCGCACCGCTCAATCGGAAAAGGCCGGGCTTAAGCCCGTAACGATAACCTACATTTTTAACGGACTGAATCAGCTGCTGCCGGTTTATCCGACGGCTCATCAGACCATGCGATAAACCCCACACATCTGCGAGGTCGAGCCCCCCGGACACAGGACCTGGCGGGCATTTTTAACAGGCATCTTTAACAGGCATCACCTTCTTGTTGTCCATGATATCTTCGTCAGGGCACCGCCGAGGCGGGAACCGCTAGGTGACCAACGAGACAGGCCAGCGCGCCAAAGGCGCTCATTTTACCACCGCTAACCGCGGAACTGTATTCCAGCGTTATTGACCCTCCGGGCCTCAGCGGGTACCTCCCCTACAAGCTTTTTCAAGGAGTATCCGCATGTCCAACCCTTCGATTCTGATTCTGCCCGGTGACGGCATTGGCCCCGAGGTCATGACGCAAGTCACCCGGATCATCGACTGGTATGGCAACAAGCGCGACCTGAAATTTGACGTCAGCACCGATCTGGTCGGCGGCGCCGCTTATGACGCCCATGGCGTACCCCTGCACGATGACACCATGGCCAAGGCCATGAATGTCGACGCCGTGCTTCTGGGCGCCGTGGGTAGTCCGAAATACGACGACCTGGACTTCTCGGTAAAGCCCGAGCGCGGCTTACTGCGTTTGCGCAAGGAAATGGATCTGTTCTCCAACCTGCGCCCGGCCCAGTGCTTTGACGCCCTTGCCGATTTCTCCTCGCTGAAAAAAGAACTGGTCGCCGGTCTGGATATCATGATCGTGCGCGAGCTGACCTCGGGCGTCTATTTCGGCGAACCGCGCGGCATCTTCAACGAGGGCAACGAGCGCGTCGGCATCAACACCCAGCGCTATACGGAGTCGGAAATCGAGCGCGTCGCCCGCTCGGCCTTTGAGCTGGCCATGGTCCGCAGCAAGAAACTGTGCTCAATGGAAAAAGCCAACGTGATGGAAAGCGGCATCCTGTGGCGCGAAGTTGTTACCCGCGTGCACGCCGACTACCCCGAGGTCGAGCTGAGCCACATGTACGCCGACAATGGTGCCATGCAGCTGGTCCGCGCGCCCAAGCAGTTCGATGTGATCGTCACTGACAACCTGTTTGGCGACATCCTGTCCGACTGCGCTGCCATGCTGACCGGTAGCCTCGGCATGCTGCCATCCGCCTCGCTTGGCGCCCCAATGGACAACGGACGCCCGCGCGCCATGTACGAACCCGTGCACGGCTCGGCGCCGGACATTACAGGTCAGGCCAAGGCCAACCCAATCGCCTGCATTCTCAGCTTTGCCATGGCGCTGCGCTACAGCTTTAACGAAGGCGCCGAAGCCACCCGTCTGGAAACCGCCATCGAGGCGGTGCTGGCCGAGGGTGTTCGCACCGCTGACCTATTGGGCGAAGAGGGCGTTACACCTGTAACCACCAGCGGCATGGGCGACGCCATCCTGGCCGCACTGGACGCCAGCCTGTAAGACTGCCGCCCTATGGCGCACAGATCCGGCCCCGCCTGCTTGTCAGCGCGGGGCCTTTTTCTTAGGTGGACACAGCACAACCTTAAGTATAGTTTCGTACCCGAAAAATTAGCAGACGTGAGACGTAAATCTGAACAAATAGGGGGACGACGCCGTTGCACCATCTTGAGCTCATTGAAACCGCCAGTCAGTCACTCCACACTAACCCGCTCATTCGCGCAGCATTTCTAACTGGCAGCCACAGCAACGGCCTTGCTGATGCATATAGCGACATTGATTTCCTTTTGGTTGCCAGCGACGGCGCCAGTGATGAAGTTGCAGCCCTTTGGCGTGATGTCGTCGGTCAGACTGGAGAAATCGTCCTGTGGCGGGACAGAACCCCTCGGCCTGCGCTGATCAATGCCATTATGGATGACTGGACCCGCATCGATGCGCTGATTCTAAAGCCGGATCAAATGGGGTTACAAACGCAAAGCGGGCTGAAACCCTTATTCGATCACGACGGTATTTTTGACAGCTTGCCCATCGCCCCTAAAACCCAAGGTCCAAATCCCGCCCGGCTGAGATACCAATTTGAAGAGTTCATAAAGATTCTTGGCCTGTTGCATCTGGCAGCGGGTCGCAAAGAATACATCAACGGCGTTCTGGGGGTGTTCCACCTGCGCAACCTTCTTGTCGACCTGTTGATCGAGGAGACCGGAGCCCCAAATCGCGGTGGAGTGCTGCATCTGAACCGGCTCATCACTGATGAGCAAAAAGAACTGCTGACATCTATGCCACCCGCCGTCCCAACTCTGGATGCGATGATCACAGCGCATTTGGCCTATGCTGCTGCCTATCTTCCACGCGCACGTCGGATGGCCCAGCGGTGGAATATCGAATGGCCAGATCGCTTTGAGGAGGTGACTTGGCTCCAACTTGGCAGATCCCTGTCACTCGAGCGGCCATACAGGGTGGCTTAGGCCAATCAGCCACTGTCTTGTGCGCAGACATAAAACGGTCCTTGCAGTTCGTACTGCCAACAGTGTTGCGTAATTCCACTATTTTCCTGCACGGTCGCATTTGATATTTCCGAAACACCGTTAGCGCTATAGATTTTCCTCAAAAGATCCTTAGTCGAGTCCAGAAATCAAACCGCTGGTGAGTCCCATGAACCTGAAAGCTGCCCTACTGGCCCTGCTGGCCTATGCCATTTTTGCGACCCATGATGTGGTGGTGAAGTTCCTTGGTGCCAGCATGTCGCCGTTTCAACTGGTGTTCTTCAGCAGCCTGCTGTCGTTTCCGCTGGTCACCTTGATGCTGGTTCAGGACACAACCCTTGGCAATCTGCGCCCCATCCATCCCTGGTGGGTCGGGCTGCGCTCTATCACCATGTCAGTTGTTCCTGCCAGTGCCTTCTATGCCTTTGCCCATCTGCCGCTGGCGCAGGTCTACGCGCTGCTGTTTATCACCCCTTTGCTGATCACCTTGTTGTCGATTCCGATCCTGCAGGAAAAAGTAGGCCTGCCGCGCATGCTGGCGGTTTTAACCGGCTTTGCTGGTGTCTTGGTGGTGCTGCGCCCGGGCGGCGTAGACTACGGCCTTGGCCACGCTGCTGCGCTGTTTGCGGCCTTTGGTTCGGCTTTCCAATCGGTGATTCTAAGAAAGGTCGGCAACGAGGAGCGCCGCGTCGTGATGATGATCTATCCGCTGGTCGCAACCTTTGTGTTGATGGGGCTGACGATGCCCTTTGTCTATGTCCCATTTGAGGCAAATACATTTGGTGGTCTTGGAATCGTTGCGATATTCGGCTTTGTCGCCACCCTGATGATGGTCAGCGCCTATACCATCGGCGAAGCCGCGATTGTCGCGCCAATGCAATATTCCCAAATCATCTGGGCAACCCTGTTTGGAGTCTTTTTGTTCGACGAAACGATCGACCGGATGACCCTTGTTGGTGCCGGAATCATTATCGCAAGCGGCATTTTCATCGTCATCCGCGAGGCCGCAGGCGGCCGTTCGGACAACACACCGGTGCTACGCACGCGCACCCGAGGCTATGCGCCGGGTAGCTTTAACATCTCATTATTCCTAAAACGGAAGACAAAGAAATAACTGTTGAAAATTGGGCTTGCATATCCCATTCCAAGCGACTATTCCGCCCACACGGTCGGGCTATGGCGCAGTCTGGTAGCGCACCTGTTTTGGGTACAGGGGGTCGGAAGTTCGAATCTTCCTAGCCCGACCAGTTTTTCTGATGAGAGCAAAATTTACCCCATCTGGGGTATCACCGGTCTAACGGACCGGGAAGATACCTGTTTTGCCGGGCACCGACATCTTTTGTCCAGCAATACGCCGGTGAAGTCCGGCACAGCCACCGTGACAGAACAATCCGTCAGACCAACCGTACAATGCGCGAAATATTGTACCCCATGCCATTGCGAAAACTTAGGGGTACAAAACCCATGCATTGTACCGATCCTGTACCCCAACGTTTTAAACGCTTCTCCACACACGCTGTAATGTATCAATAATTTTGGACTGCCAAACGAATCACTTTGAGTTCCACCGCAAAACTTGCATGAATCAAACTCCATTTGCGGCACAATCCGGGTACAATTCAGTCGAAAATCATGACAATTTCGGGTCCGAGGCGAAAGCAGGTAAGGTATCGACTGCACCATGGCCTCGCTTCAGACATCTCTGGCAGTCTTAGGGAATGGCATGCTAGTTCACTTCAGCGACGACAGCTTCACGACGTTATCGGCGCAATACAAAACCAGACCTATTTTCAGGAAGGCCAATTGCAATGACGCCAGACCAGGCCTTTGACCGTTACGAAAAAATCCGCGACCGCCTGCCCGCAGCTCCACAGGGTGGAGACGGAATACAAATTGCAGGACTGCATGAACTGGCCGATCAGATCGATGTTTTTGTGTTTGACGCCTTTGGCGTGCTGAACGTTGGTGAGCGCCCGATACCGGGGGCGCATGACCGTGTACAGCAATTGCGTGAAATGGGGAAACAGGTGCTGGTGCTGACCAACGCGGCCAGTTTTACCCGGGCCCAGACTGAAGCCAAGTTTTCCCGTTTGGGATTCGAATTTGCGCCTTCTGAAATTATTTCCAGCCGCCAAGTCTGTGAAGCGCATCTCGCCTCCATCAACCCAAACGGTCAATGGGGGGTCATCGCGCCACCAGATTTCTTTCCAGATGACTTGGAGGTTGATGCCCTGGCACTGCAGGGTGACCAGAACGATTATGATCAGGTTCAAGCCTTCCTGATGCTGAGTGCAGCCGGCTGGAATGCAGACCGGCAGACGCTGTTACGCGACAGTTTGCGCCGCACCCCACGTCCATTGGTGGTGGCCAATCCCGATCTGGTCGCACCGCGTGAAGATGGCCTGTCACTGGAACCCGGCTTTTATGCGCATGAATTGCAGGACCAACTGGGGGGGCAGGTGATTTTTCACGGCAAACCTTTTGC
The DNA here is from genome assembly GCF_004006175.1 of Parasedimentitalea marina. Lineage (GTDB taxonomy): Bacteria > Pseudomonadota > Alphaproteobacteria > Rhodobacterales > Rhodobacteraceae > Parasedimentitalea > Parasedimentitalea marina. The sequence continues at coordinate 120,393 of NZ_CP033219.1, read as the reverse complement.
CTCGGTTTACGAAACGGTTGAGCGGCGTTTCCCGGATATCAACCTGAACCGCATTGCCATGATCGGCGACACCCTACACACCGATATTCTGGGCGCACGGGCACGCGGTTGGCGTGCAGCACTGATCACGGATCACGGATTGTTTGCCGGGCTGGATGTTCATAAGTTCATTGATGCAAGCGGCATTGCGCCGGATTGGATTGCCCCCTCCATTTAGCGGGCCTGAGACAAACCATACCCCCTAATCCACGGGATAGCTGCCCCGTCTCTGCCTAGTGGTTTTTGACTGCTTGTGGAATTTCGCCACCTTTGCCGTAGAAATTTAGAGCCGACTGGACGCGACGGTACGGCGCATAAAGAAGAGGCGGCCCGAAGGCCGCCCCGATGTTTTAGTCGTTTTGTAGTGCATTCGGATCAAAGACATTTCCGAACCCAGAATCGCTCGCCGGTGCGTCCGGCTCTGCTACTGGGTCTTCCGTGCTATCATCCTGCAGCGCACCAGGGGCAAATACGCCACCAAAGCCCGAGTTATTCGACGGTTTAGGCGTCGTCTCGACTGCTGGCTCTTCACCACCCTGCTCGGCCTGTTCGGCTTCGCGACGGGCTTTTTCTTCGGCACGGCGCTGTAGCAGCTCTTGGATCCGCAAGTCTGTTTCCAACCGCTTTTGCTCTTTTACATCCGCGATACATTGTGCCGGGCTGTAGACCGTTGCCGTGCCCACCACTGCGATGGTCATCATCGCGACCACCACCAGAACCACTGCCGCTGTATTAGAGCTGAGGAAGCCGGGAAGACGCAGTTTGCCGCTTTCCAATTCCTCGACCGTGGCGCTTTTACGCGCTGCAGCGACCAGTTCTTTGCGACGAATGCTGGCCTCGTTTGCCAGGGCTGCAAACACCGTCAGAACCACAATGATAAAGGCCAGAGCCGAAATCGCCGGAGTAATGCCATACCGCACCTTCTGCGCCAGCTCGATGGTCAGAGTTGGGTATTCGCCAAAGGTGAATGTGGTGGTGTTGTAGTTCTCGAAACTGGCCAGAAAGGCCAGCACCGCAGCACTTGCAATCGCCGGACGCATGAACGGCAGCAGAACCTTGCGGAACGCCTGTGCATGAGTCGCACCCAGATCCAGCGCTGCCTCGGTCAGACCGATGTCATAGCGCTGCAACCGGGCCACCAGAACCAGCATGCAGTAGCTGGCAATAAAGGTGGACTGGCCGATGATGGTCAGGAACAACCCGTTTGACAGGAAGCTATCAGCATCCAGGCCAAACAACCGGTTGACGCGATCCCAGAACACCAGCGTCGAGATACCAATCACCACGCCGGGGATCAGGATCGGGGCAATGATGATGGTATAGTAGGTCGCCCGCAATTTCGGCCAGATCTGGGTTAGCATCAGCGCCCCAGCCAGACCCATGGCAACCGACAGCGTCACTGTTCCCAGCCCCACCAGGATCGAGTTCTTGATGCCGTTCAGGATCCTTTCATCCTGAAACAGCGCCGAGAACCACTCAAAGGTCAGGCATTCCCACGGGGCGGCCCGTGGAAAGCCGGGTGAGTTGAAGGCGGTGACCGACATGATCACCAGAGGGCCCAGCAAATAGGAGAAGAACAGAGCCAGGTAGACCCAGATGCTCAGGCGCATAAGAGAAAAGTTCTTCATTTGCCAATGTCCCCCATGTTCACTTTGAACACGCGCATAAGCGCCAGCACCAGAAGGATACAGGTGACCAGCAGTACCACCGCATAGGCGGCCCCTTGTGGCCAATCGCTATTGTCGTTGAACTGCTGATAGATCAGCTGCGTGAACCACAGGCTGCTTGGCCCGCCCAGGATCTGCGGCGCGGCCAGCGCACCGGCCGAAAGCATGAACACCATGGTACATCCGGAACTGATCCCCGGTTTGGCATAGGGAATAACAACACGGCGGTGAATACGCGTCCAGCTGGCCCCCATGTCCCGTGCCGCCTCAATCTGGTTACGATCCAGGCTTTCGATGACGTTGTAGATCGGGAAGATCATCAGCAGGATATAGGCATAGCCCAGACCAGCATAAAGCGCGATGTCGTTGCGGATAAAGTCAAACGGCGTATCAAACACCCCAGCGCCAACCAGAATGTTGTTCAACACCCCACTTTCGCCAAAGATAATCCGCAGCGCAAAGGCCCGCAGGATTTCATTGATCCAGTAGGGGATGATCAGCATCAGCGCCAGAACGCGGATGTGATTGCCCTTGGTCTGGGCCAGATAGTAGGCGATCGGGTAACACAGCATCAAGTTGAAGAGGGTCACCAAAACCGCTGCAATCAGGGTGCGGTAGAACACCCGCAAATCAACAGCGTTATAATCCTGACTGCCGCCCTCGGGGCCGAAAATCAGGTACTTATAGTTCTCCAGCGTATAAAGATCCTTGGGGCCGCCAATCTCGGGCGGCGGCAGGTTCGGCCGGAATGAAAAGTCGAGCATCGACAACTGTGGCAGGATGATCAGGCCAACGGTCCAGAACAGAACCAGACCCAACATGACCGATCCCAGCCCAAGGCCGTTGCGGTTAAAGTATTCCTTTAGGAATGGGGGCATCTGTCCAGACCCCCCTATTCCGTCGCCAGCACGCCGGCAGGCAATGCAACAGCGTTTTTGACGTCATATTCCAGAGTCATCGGCTCACCCTTGTGGCTTTCAAAGGACTGGCCAAGATTGGGCAGTGCCACTTTGATTTCCTTGCCGCCGTCACCTTCCATGAAGATGTTAAAGACGTTGCCTTCAAACTCTTCCTTGGTGACCTGCGCGGTGACAAAGTGATCACCCTGGGTGCCGACTGGCGCCAGTGCAAAAGCCTCGGGGCGGATGAACAGCATTGCGTCATCACCCTCTTTCAGCTTGCCGTGATTGGCTGTCGAGATCCGCGCCATCAGATCACCCGAACGGTTGGTAGTGATCATGGCTTCATTGCCGATCACCCGCTTGACCGTGCCGCGGAACACATTGTTTTCGCCAACGAATGAGGCGGCAAAGGCGGTATTTGGATCGTTATAGATGGATTTACCATCGCCAATTTGGTCAATCACCCCGGCACGCATCACGGCCACGTTGTCTGACATGGTCAGGGCCTCGCCCTGGTCGTGGGTGATGTAGATAAAGGTAATGCCAACCCGTTTCTGGATCTCACGCAGTTCCGACCGCATGTGCTGGCGCAGTTTCAGATCCAGCGCTGACAGCGGTTCGTCCAGCAGCAGCACATCTGGTTCAGCACAGAGCGCGCGGGCAATGGCCACACGTTGCTTCTGACCACCCGACAGTTCCGACGGCAGCTTGTCGCCCTGGCCAGTCAGCGCAATCATATCCAGCAGTTCGTCTGCACGCTTGCGGCGTTCCCTGGCCGAGGCGCCTTTGATTTCCATTGAGAAGGTGATGTTCTCCCAGACCTTCATCAGCGGAAACAACGCGAGGTTCTGAAAGATCAGCGCTGTTGGGCGCTTGTTCGGGCCGATGCCCTTCATATTATTGCCGCCAATCAGCACATTGCCTTGGCTGGGCTCTAGAAAGCCCGAAACAGCCCGCAGGATGGTGGTCTTACCACAGCCTGATGGCCCCAGGAACGAAAAGAAATCGCCCCCATTGATATGCACGTTTGCTTCGCGCACAGCGACAAAGTCCCCAAATCGGATCCAGAGATCTTCGAGATTTACGCCAACCCCAGCACTCATGTGGCTTCTCCCTCGGTGCAGGTTTTCAACCCGGTGACACCGCACCGGCCTTGATCAGGCTGCATCCAGTTTATGAATTGAATATTGCGCATTAGGCGCCACAATGGCCCTCTCTGGAAAGAGAGGGCCAAAGTTTTACGATATCAAAAGCTTAGGCACTCTTGAATTTGTTTACGAACTCGGTCCGAACGTCAGCATACCAAGGTGCTTCGGCGGGCCATGGGTTCAGGTTCGCCAAGCTGCTGCCTGGATAGGCTTCGGCAAAGTTCTTCTTGTAGGTGTCACCCGAGAAGGTGTCCGCACCCAGAACTGGCGAGTTGTAGCCATGGCTGTCGATCGCAACACCAGCGGCTTCTTGACCATAGGCGAAATCGATGAAGGCATAGATCTGATCGATGTTCTTGGCCCCAACAGGCATGGACATGCCGTCAACCCAAGCCATCGCACCTTCGACCGGTGCTTGGTAATGCACGGGCTCACCAGCGGCTTTCAGAGCCAGTGCCGGACCATCCCAAGTCTGACCAACAATCACGCCTTCGTTCAGAAGACCGTTTTTCTGAGTGTCAGCATCGTTCCAGATCAGTTTGATGCGCGACTTACGCTCAACACACCAATCAGCGATCTGGCCCCAGACCTTGCGCATGGTCTCTTCGTTCTCATAGGCAGCCCACACCGATCCCGGGTCCATAGCGCCCGAGGCTTCCATGTACAGACCAGCACCCAGCATCATCGAGTGTGCACGACCCATGGTCTTGCCAGCGTTGGCTTCGCTCCAGACATCGCCATACGATGGCGCGTCGCCTTCGGGCAGCCATTTGTCGGTGCGATATGCGATACCTTCGGTACCCCAGATGTGCGGCAGCCAGTGCGAACCCGCACCACCAAAGTCCCATGCGTCTGTACCAATTTTAGCCATCGCAGGGTTAACTTTGTCGATGGCGACTTTGTTCAAGTCGAACGGCTGAAGCAATTCCAGTGGGCCCCACTGCAGCGAGCGGTTGTTGGTGGGCGATACGATGTCAAAGCCCTGGCCTTTGGTGGCCTTCATCTTGTTGATGATTTCTTCGTTTGACCCAATACCGGTGTAGTTGACCTTAATACCGGTGGAGGCTTCGAAGCCCGCGATGAATTCAGGTGGCAGATAGTCCGACCACATCAGGATGTTGATTTCACCCGAGGACGCCAGAGCGCTTTTGGAAAACAGCGGAGCTGCCAATGCGGCGGCGCCAGCGCTTTTCAGCAGAGAGCGGCGAGTGACCGTTGATTTAATAGACATAGTAATTTCCCCGTTGGAAGGTTGTTTGATCGTTTTTTGTTATTAGAGAAGAGTTTGCGGGTGGTTTCGGAACTCCTACAGTGACAGTTTCAATAATTGTTAAGACCAGATTTTGTAGTCCAGGCCAAAAATCGGTCCAGTTGCGTAGTGTACCTTGACGCTGAGCCAAACAAACACCTGGAACTTGGTCGTAATAATTTCAGTCTGCGCTCGCGGGTCGCTCTACGTCAACGCCGTAAAGAATATACGATGGAAATTTGATAAGATAGCTTACTTACAATAGCTTACGCCGCGTCACTTGCGTGGCACGGCGTATCTTTCTTAACCGGAATGCGAATCAACATTCACGTCGCTATTTGATCACCTTGCATATCTTCGATCAGCCGAGTCTCAAGAAGTTGCCCGTTCTGATACAAGATCGGATAGGCAATCGACGCGATATGACTGTTAAACTCACGCAGGGCCCGAAGAGTTTCGAGATGGATATCCGAGGTTTCAAAGCTGTCTGCCCGACCACCCTGCAAGCGCTTAAGGTGCCGTTTGCGACTGTCACGTTCCGCCCGTTTCAACTCAGTTTTTTCCAGGCTCAGCAGCCGCGCACTTTCCAGGTCATCCGAGATGAGAACATTTGAAGCCAGGCTCATATTGGCCAGGATACTTTCGTGCAGCCGGGTCAGTTCCATCCAGCCTTCATCCGAGAATTTGCCTTTTTTCTTTTTCACTTCACCAGCCAGCACTGCCAATCGCTTGGCAACCACATCACCGGCGGTTTCCAGTCGAATCGCATATTCCACCATATCCCGCGCCGTCTTGGCGTTGGCCTTGCCAATTTCTTCCGGAGGCATTGCAGCGACAAAGGTCCGAATACCGGACAAACAGTCGTTGACCTCATGATCCAGTGCTTGCACCGCTTTGATCTGGGCTTTGTCTCCGAACCGGTACAGGTCCAACACCGGACGGAACATCCTGTCGACCAGTTCTGTCATCCGCAGCAACTCACGTTTCAAGCTGGACAATGATTGCGCCGGCGAGTCGGTATTGCCGTGATCCAGCACACTGGGCGGCAAGCCAGTTGCAACTTCGGGCTCTTTTGTGGCCGCGTCAGGCAGTAACCGCACCATCAAACGCTGGCAGGCTCCGCAGAAAGGCAGCGCCAGTATCAGCAGCGATGCGTTAAAGAAAAGATGAGCGTAGACCAGCATCTGCCCGCCCTGTGGATCGCCCAAAGCGCCAGACCGCAACGCAATATTGGCCGCGAACAGGGTAATCACTGCCCAGGTTCCGCGCAAAATAAGGTTCGCAAAGGGAATGCGCCGGGCCGCTTGCGCCATGCCCCGGCTCAGCCAAATTGGAATAAAGGCCGACCCAAAATTGGCCCCGAGCACCAGCGACAGGCCGGCTGCAAAGGGGATCGCATCGATCTGCACCAGCGTCACGCACATCAGGATCGCCGCAACGGACGAGTGCATTACAAAGGCCAGCGCCGCACCAACCAGAAACGCGGTGATGTAATCACGCGCCAAATATTCCGCGATGGCGGGTAAAAAAGCACTGTCGCGGATGGGATCCATCGCCTCACGCAGGAACCGCAAGGAGATCAGGATAAAGGCAACACCCATCAGGATCCGGCCCAGTTGCCGTATCTTTCTGGCCTCGACCTTGACGAACATATAACCGCCCGCCGCCAGCAACAGCGGCACCAGCCAGTCCAGCTTGAATGACAGAATTTGAATAATCAGCGCCGAGCCAAGGTCGCCGCCCAACACGATCGCCAGCCCGGTGGTGAAGCTCAGCATGCCGCTGGCTGCAAAACCCGCCGTCAACAATGCCACCGCAGCCGAACTTTGCAAGACAATCGCAAGGGCCACGCCAACCATGCTGGCCTGCGCCAGACTGCGTTGCCCGGTCAGCACGCGTTGGAACGAAGCTCCGTAACTGCGTTCAATTCCGGTCCGCACCATACGCACGGCAAAGAGCAAAAGCATGGTTGCTCCTGCCAAACTGATAATGAAGCTTACGATCGCCAATTCAGGTCCCAATCTCTGTCTGTCTAAGACAGTTCGTTGCTTAATGTATGTAACGACATGGTTGGCCCTGGGAGAGCGGTCGCGGGTCGTCAGGATTGCGCCAAATGCACATAAAACCCCTCAAACTACAAGCCAAATGCAAAAAACCACACATTCACAGGCCTGTATGCTTGTGTTTTTGTCGTTTTCGCCCCTTTTCAATCGCACATTTCCGGGCTTACTTGGCAACAGATCCGGTGAAGGAGATGCACCATGACCGCCCACAAGAATGTCTTGTTCATCCTCATTGATCAGCTGCGGGCTGATTGCCTATTTGGCGCAATGGCTGATCATGTGGAGCTGCCTAATCTGCGCGCGTTTATGCAGCAATCGGTCACGTTTGAGCGCAACTATACGGTGGTGAACCCCTGCGGCCCGTCGCGCGTCTCGCTATTGACCGGTCAATACGCGATGAACCACCGGTCCGTTCGCAATGGCACCCCTCTGCGTCATGACACGCCCAACATCGCGACTGAAATGCGCAAGGCTGGCTATCTGCCGATGCTGTTTGGCTATACCGACACCTCGCAGGATCCCCGCGTTCACCATCCAAATGATCCCGCGCTGCGGTCTTATGAACATCCAATGAATGGTTTCCACGAGATGCTGGAGATGCGCCTGGATACGTCTTATCCGTGGCGGTCCCACCTGCAGAACCATGGATATGACTTCGGCGATTATGAGAATGTTTTCAAACCGGTATCTCCGACCGGAGGCTCTCCGCGGCTGAACGATCCTGCACTGTATAGCGCCGCACACAGCGATACTGCCTTCTTGACTGATCGTTTTTTGGAAACGCTGCCAGCCCACGCAGATCACAGCTGGTTTTCCCATCTGACATATATCCGCCCGCACCCGCCACTGGTGGCGCCAGCCCCGTATAATGATATGTATGATCCAGCCGTTCTGCCGCTGCCTTCGCGCCTGCACGACTCTGCGACAGAGACAGCCGTGCATCCTTTCTTCGGACCAACCCAGCAGGCCTACGCCCCGGCAGATTTCGTTGTGGGGTTTCCGGATCTGGAACCAACGGATGAGACCGTTCAGACCCTGCGCTCGGTGTATCTGGGTCTCGCCACCGAGGTAGACGCCCATATCGGCCGGGTTTTGAAGTTCCTGAAAGACAGCGGCCAAGAGGATAACACTCTGGTGGTGATCTCGGCCGACCACGGCGAGATGCTGGGGGATCGCCACAGCTGGGGCAAGTTTACGGTTTATGACGCGGCCTATCATACGCCACTGATCATCCGCCAACCGGGCAACGGCAATCGCGCTGGCACCACCGTCTCGCAGATCACCGAATCCGTCGACCTGATGCCAACGATCCTAGACTGGGTCGGGCAAGAGATCCCCAACACGGTGGACGGTCGATCGCTACTGCCGCTGCTACAAGGTGACGTGCCACAGGATTGGCGGCGCTATTCCTTTTCCGAGCTGGATTTCGCACAGCCCGGCGCGCCCACCAAGTGGGAGCAGGCATTCGGCACCACACCGCTGGACTCCTCACTGGGCATTCTACGTGATGAGCGGTTCACGCTGGTGGAGTTTGCCGCCGACCTGCCACCCATGCTGTTCGATCATCAGGGGCGCGGAGAGTTGGAGAATGTCGCCGACCATCCTGACATGCAGGGCGACCTGATGCGGTTGACCCGAATGATGCTGCGACACCGTATGCGCAATATGGATCACACGCTGTCGTTAGACCTGATTACCAGCGATGGGGCAAAACATTATCACAGGTGGCCAACATGCGATTGACCTGCCCGACCTCTGCGGGCACACCTTTGCCCATGACTGATCTTCGCGATACCGCCCTTGCCCTTTTTCACGCCGCTGTCATGCGCGCCGATCCCGCCCTTGCGCTGCGTGATCAGCTTGCTGCCGCGCCACTGCCGCCCTTGCCAGACGGCGGTCGTACTATCATCATTGCCCTGGGCAAAGCCGCCAGCCCGATGATGCGCCAGGCCCTGCTGATGATTCCGGAACCGCGACAGGCACTGTCGGTGACCAATCCCGAAAACCTGTGCGACATCCCTGGCGCCACCACCTTGGCAGGCGCGCATCCCATCCCTGATGAAACCAGCGCCGCGGCCGGGCGCGCAGTGATTGAGCTGCTGCAGACCGCCAGTGCCAAAGACCGTGTTGTTGCCCTGATCTCAGGCGGAGGCTCCGCACTGATGGTGGCGCCCGCATTGGGCCTGACCTTGGCCGACAAGGCCGCCGTCAATGCTGCATTGCTCGCCTCGGGGATTGAAATCAACGAGATGAACCTGATCCGCCAACACCTGTCGGACCTGAAGGGCGGCGGTTTTTTGCGCCATGCAGCCCCCGCTCCGGTCACTGCTTTCATCCTGTCGGATGTGATCGGCGATGATCTGCGCGCAATTGCGTCGGGGCCAAGTGTCAGCCCCATCGGCACCCGCTCGCAGGCTCGCGACGTCATGCAACGCGCAGGTATCTGGCAGGCGGCGCCTACGGCCGTGCAGTCCCTTTTGAACGCCGCTGAAACGGTGCACGAAGAACGCCCACAGGCCGATAACACATTGATCGGATCAAACCGGCACAGCCTGCAGGCCATGCTTGAAGCCGCAACTGGCTGGGATGCCCAAGTGGTCAGCGACACTTTGATCGGAGACGTCGAAGTGGCCGCGCACAGCATCCTCGACGCCGCCCTTGCCGCCCCAACCAATCGCCCCGTTGCCCTGATCTTTGGTGGCGAAACCACAGTGCAAATCAAAGGCAGCGGCCTGGGTGGGCGCAATCAGGAACTGGCGCTGCGCCTCGCCAAACTGGGTTCAGAACGGCTGGACGGCGACTGGCTGTTCCTGTCCGGCGGCACCGATGGCCGTGATGGTCCAACGCTGGCAGCCGGCGGCATCGTCACGCCGCAAACCTGGGCCGAGATCCGCAACAGTGGCGCAGACCCTGAGGCTCTGCTGAAAAACAACGACAGCAACGCGGCGCTGGCCGCTGCGGACGCGCTACTGACCGTCGGCGGCACCGGAACCAATGTAGCGGATGTGCAGATCTTCCTGCGGCGCGCGGACTAACACAAAACCTGCACCTTCATCTTTTCCTTAAATACTCAATCCTCCGCCTGCAAATCACTGCGGCGGGGCGACTCCTGCCCGACAACCTCAAACTGTGCCGCAGCTACAGATCAATCTGATCCAACTCATTCAGCAGATCCAACAGCGCCTCATAGCGATCCTCGCCCATTTCGGCACGCGTTTTTGCGACGAGCCCCAGACTGGCCTCCAGATTGTTCGCAATGACTGTGTCGCCAGCCGAAGTGATCGTAATCACCTGCTTGCGCCGGTCCTGACTATCCCGGGTCCGGTCAATCATTTTCTTGTCTTCCAGCTTTTGCAGAATCCGGGTCAAGCTGGGTAACAAAAGACAAGCCTGTTCAGCGATCTGAGTCGGGTCAATTGGACCGTTCTCCTGCACCACCCGCAACACCCGCCATTGCTGTTCGGTCAAGTCGACGTCGCTCAACAATGCTCGGATGGGTCCCATCACCCGCTCACGGGCTCGCAGCAGGGCAATAGGAAGGGAACGGTTGGTCGTCGGCAGAGCATTAGTCATGGGTAATTATCACCTCGCCGGGCCATAAAGGCAATTGCTGCCGTTAAAATTCCAATCTTGACTTGTTGCAAAAAATAATGGTACACATGTTAAGTAAATAATTGGATTGCACCGATGCCGCACATCTCACTGGACTATTCCGCCAACTTAGAACCGCATGTTGATCTTCCTGCACTCTGCGACACGCTGCGCCGTGTCGCCATCAGCACCGGCACATTCCCCATGGCTGGCGTCCGGGTACGGGCCTTTGCCGCGACCCATGTCTCTATCGCCGATGGAGATCCAAAACATGGGTATATCGACATATCAGTACGGTTGCGCGGTGGTCGCGATCTGGAAATCAGACAGCGTGCCACCCAAGCCATCTTTGAGGCCGCCCGCGACTTTCTGGCGCCGGCGCTGCAACTGCACTCCATCGCCCTGTCGCTTGAAATGCGCGACATCGACCCCAAGCTTTCCCCAAAATACGGTACCATCCGTGATCACCTGACAAAGGTTGAACAGAATGACTGAACTGAGCACAAACGTTACCAAGTTAAACGGATATCTGGACCGCTTTCGCCAGGGCGGCATTCAGAACCTCATTGCGGGCAAAAGCCTCCCGGCGCTGTCGGGTGAGGTTTTCGAGACCCTGTCACCCACCGATGAAACTGTGATTTGTTCCGTTGCACGGGGTGGTGTTGCCGACATCGATGCAGCTGCCCAAGCCGCCAAAGAGGCCTTTCCTGCCTGGCGTGACATGCCCGCGCTGGAGCGCAAAAAGATTCTAATCCGGATCGCTGAAGGCATCGAAGCCCGCGCCGAAGAAATCGCGTTTTGCGAATGCTGGGATACTGGTCAGGCGCTGCGCTTCATGTCCAAGGCCGCACTGCGCGGCGCCGAGAACTTTCGCTATTTTGCCGATCAGGTGACCTCAGCCCGGGATGGCAAAAACCTGCAGTCCCCGACCCTGATGAATGTCACAACACGGGTTCCGATTGGTCCGGTGGGCGTGATCACCCCATGGAACACGCCGTTCATGCTGTCCACCTGGAAGATTGCTCCGGCGCTGGCGTCAGGCTGTACTGTGGTGCATAAACCTGCCGAATTCAGCCCGCTAACGGCCCGCATCCTGGCCGAAATCGCCCATGAGGCCGGACTGCCACCAGGTGTCTGGAACCTGGTGAACGGCTTTGGTGAGGACGCCGGAAAACGGTTGACCGAACATCCGGCGATCAAGGCCATCGCCTTTGTCGGCGAAAGCAGCACCGGATCCCGGATCACCAAACAAGGCGCCGATACGCTAAAGCGTATGCACCTGGAACTGGGCGGCAAAAACCCGGTGGTGGTGTTTGACGATGCCGATCTGGACCGCGCGCTGGATGCAGTGATCTTCATGATCTACTCGATCAACGGCGAACGCTGTACCTCGTCGTCACGCCTGCTGGTGCAGGACACCATTGCCGAAGAATTTCAGGCAAAGCTGGTGGAGCGGGTCAACAACATCCGTGTTGGCCACCCGCTGGATCCAACAACCGAAATCGGCCCGATGATCGCCCAGGAACACTTTGACAAAGTGCGGTCATACTTTGAGATCGCCAAACAAGACGGCGCCACCATTGCGGCCGGGGGCGAACGTCTGGGGGACAGCGGCTATTTCGTGCGGCCCACCCTGTTCACCAATGCCAACAACAAGATGCGTATTGCCCAAGAGGAAATCTTTGGTCCTGTGCTAACAGCGATCACCTTCAACACTGAAGAAGAGGCGTTGGAGATGGCCAATGACACCCAATATGGGCTGACCGGCTATGTATGGACCAATGACCTGACCCGCGCTTTGCGGTTTACCAACCATCTTGAGGCCGGGATGATCTGGGTGAATTCCGAAAACGTGCGCCATTTGCCGACCCCGTTTGGCGGCGTCAAAGCCAGCGGCATCGGTCGCGATGGCGGCGACTGGAGTTTTGATTTCTACATGGAGCAAAAACACATTGGCTTTGCCCTTGGGCAGCACAAAATTCCGCGCCTTGGTGCGTGACGGACATCTGGAAAACGCGTAAGATTTCAAATTGTTGAGGAGATAGAACCCATGGGAGAAATTGTTCTCGCCGCCAAAGTGACCCATGTTCCGACCATGCTGATGTCAGAGCAGGAAGGCCCGATCAAAGGCAAGCGTCAGGCCGCCATTGACGGACACTATGAGATCGCGCGCCGGGCCAAGGAACTGGGGGCCGATACCGTTGTGATCTGTGACACCCACTGGATGATCAACGCCGGCTTTCACATCAACGCGAATTCAAAATTCAAAGGCATGTTCACCTCCTCGGAATTCCCGCAGTTCATTCAGGACATGCCCTATGACTACGAGGGCAACCCGGATCTGGGTGATGCGATTGCCAAAGTCGCATCCGACAAGGGCGCCTATACGCTGTCGCACCAATTGGACAGCCTGGAGCTGGAATATGGCTCGCTGGTGCCGATGCGGTTCATGAGCCGCAAACACAAAATGAAGGTGGTTTCAGTCGCGGCCTGGTGCAGCACTCATGACCACGATGAAAGCCGCCTGATGGGCGAGGCGATCCGCGAGGCGGTTGAAGCCTCGGACAGTAAAGTTGCGCTGATCGCCTCGGGTTCGCTGTCGCACAAGATGTTCTCGAACAAGGATTACGGCCCCAAGAACGGCACCTTCAACATCGCCTCGGAGTTCAACCGTCAGATGGATCTGCGGGTTCTGGACATGTGGAAGACCGGCGACCACGCCACCTTCCTGGAGATGCTGCCGGAGTACTCCGATCAATGCTGTGGCGAAGGCGCCATGCATGACACCGCGATGCTGTATGGCGCGTTGGGTTGGGACAAATATACGGGCCACTGCGAAGTGGTCACCGAGTATTTTCCCAGCTCGGGCACCGGTCAGACCAATGTCATTTTCCCCGTTCAGTTACCTCGGAAATTAGGCGCATAAATCACAGATCTGCATTCGTCCAAACGTAGAATGCAGCCCGTGCATCGGGCACGGACCAAAGGATAAGAGCATGAAATGGAATGAGTTTTCCGAATGGGGCCGCAAGGTCGCAGATTGGGCACAAGATTATCACCTGACCGTCGGAGACCGTCCTGTACGCGCCCAAACCGAACCGGGTGATGTGCTAAACGCACTGCCCGTGCTGCCGCCGGAAGCACCGGAATCGATGGACAATATCTTTCGCGATTTTGAAGACATTGTCATGCCGGGGATCACCCACTGGCAGCACCCAAGGTTCTTTGCCTATTTCGCCGCCAATGCCTCGGCCCCCTCTGTTCTGGCTGAATTCCTGACCAGCGCGTTGGCGCCACAGTGCATGCTGTGGCAGACCTCGCCCGCCGCAACCGAGATGGAAACCCGGATGATGGACTGGCTGCGCCAGTCGCTGGATCTGCCCGACGGATTTGCTGGTGTCATTCAGGATTCAGCGTCGTCGGCGACGTTGGCCGCTGTCCTAACCATGCGCGAAAAATCTCTGGACTGGCAGGGCAACCAGCAAGGGCTGTTCAGCCAGAAACCTTTGCGGATATATTGCTCGTCCGAGGTTCATACCTCGATTGATCGCGCCATCTGGGTCGCCGGTATAGGGCAGCAAAACCTGATCCGCGTACCCATCAAAGGCGACTGGCGTGGCATGGACCCCGTCGCACTGGAGGAGGCAATTGAGGCTGATTTGGCTGCGGGCCTGCAGCCAGCCGGGGTTATCCTTTGCGTAGGCGGCACCGGCACAGGTGCAACTGATCCGATATCAGATTGTCTGGATGTAGCCGAGAAATATGGATTATATTCCCATGTTGATGCAGCCTGGGCCGGCTCAGCGATGATCTGCCCGGAATACCGCCATTACTGGCCCGGAATTGAGCGCGCCGATTCCATTGTGTTCAACCCCCATAAGTGGCTTGGCGTACAATTCGACTGCTCGGCGCATTTCCTGAAAGCCCCGGACGATCTGGTGCGGACGCTGGCGATTCAGCCGGAATACCTGAAAACCCACGGCAAAGACGGTATCATCAATTACTCGGAGTGGTCGGTGCCACTGGGGCGGCGGTTTCGGGCGCTGAAGATCTGGTTTGTTCTGCGCACCTATGGGCTAGAGGGCCTGCGCAATCGGCTGCGGGACCACATCAACTGGTCGAATGACCTGCACGATAAACTGGCCAAGACACCGGATTTTGAGATCGTGACGCCGCCGATGTGGTCGCTGTGGAGCTTTCGTTACACTCCCGAGGGCGCAAGTGATCTGGATGATCTGAACCTGCGTCTGGTCAATGCGATCAATGACGATGGCCGGATCTATCTGACTCAGACCCGCGTCGACGGGGATCTGGTGATCCGTTTTCAGGCTGGTCAATTTGAAACCACCAAAGACGACGTCATGATGGCCCATGACGTGATCACAGAAATTGCCAAGGGACTGTCATGATGCGTTTTGCCACCTATACCGCCAAGGACGAGGTCTTTTACGGAGCAGTGCATGACGAGGGCATGATTGCCCTGTCACCCGAATTTCCGCAGTGGCCCACCCTGCGTGACGTGATTGCCGGTGATGGTCTGGCTGCACTTGAGGATGCCGCACAGGATAAACCAGTCACCCACAGTGATGTCACCTATGAGATCCCGGTGCCCAATCCGGAAAAAATTCTCTGTGTTGGGGTGAACTTCCCTGACCGCAATGCGGAATACAAAGACGGATCAGCCGCGCCAAAACACATGTCGCTGTTCCCGCGCTTTGCGCGCTCGTTTACCGGGGCCGGCCGGTCACTGATCCGACCACCGGAAAACCACACGCTGGACTATGAGGGTGAAGTGGCCATTGTCATCGGCAAAGGCGGCCGCCGGATCAAAGCCGAAGACGCCTATGATCACATCGCCGCCCTGACATTGTGCAATGAGGGCACCATTCGCGACTGGGTGCGCCATGCCAAATTCAACGTGACCCAGGGCAAAAACTGGGACAACTCGGGCGCCATTGGCCCCTGGCTGGTGCCCTTTACCGACGCCGCCCAGTTGGATGATGCCCGTATCGAGACCCGTGTGAATGGTGAGGTCCGGCAAGAGGACACGCTGAACCGGATGATGTTCCCGATCCGCGAAGAGATCGCCTATATCTCGACCTTTACCACGCTGGTGCCCGGCGACATTATTATCACCGGCACCCCAACAGGGGCTGGCGCGCGGTTTGATCCACCGAAATACCTGGTGCCGGGCGATGTGGTTGAGGTTGAGGTCGAGGGCATCGGCATCCTGCGCAATACAGTCGAGGATGAATTTGACACGGATGAGTTTGGCGAGGAGAAAGCATGACCCCCGACCAGCACAGCGAGGCGGCTGAGGCGCTGTTTCAGGCCGAGGCGAGCGGTCATCAATGCGGTTTGCTGTCACTGCGTTACCCCGGCATGACATTGGACGATGCCTATGCCGTGCAACAGGCATTGGTAGCGCGCAAGCTGGCGACAGGGCGGCGGCGGATTGGCTGGAAAATCGGCCTGACCAGCCGCGCCATGCAGGATGCGCTAAAAATTGACACCCCCGACAGCGGTGTGCTGCTGGATGACATGCTGTTTGAAAATGGGGCTGTGGTGCCAGCCGGCCGGTTCATCCAGCCCCGTGTCGAGGCCGAGATTGCATTTATCATGAAGGCACCGCTGGCCGGTGCTGATTGCACGCGCGCGGATGTTTTGATGGCAACCGACCGGGTGACGCCGTCGTTGGAGATTCTAGATACCCGCATCCAGCGCGCGGATCCCGCAAGTGGCCAGCCGCGCATTGTCACCGATACCATCAGCGACAATGCGGCCAATGCCGGTATCGTACTGGGGGCCGAGCGCCATGCCACCGACACTCATGACCTGCGGTGGACCGGTGCCATCGTCAGTCGCAATGGCACCGTTGAAGAAACCGGGTTGGGGGCTGGGGTGCTGAACGATCCGGTCACTTCCGTTTTGTGGTTGGCGCGTCGCATGGCCAGCTATGGACAACAGATCGAGGCCGGGGATATCGTCCTGTCAGGGTCGTTCATTCGCCCCATCGAATGCCCGAAGGGCGCTGAAATCTCAGCAGATTTTGGCTCTTTTGGTTCTGTTGAAATCGCGTTTGCCTAAAAAAGGGTATCCCATGGCCGTAGCTACCAACACATTCAAACAAGCCCTTGCCAATGGTGAGCGCCAGATCGGCTGCTGGCTGAGCTTTGCCGAGGGCTCGGCTGCGGAAATCATGGGGACCGCCGGGTTCGACTGGCTGGTCATCGATGGTGAGCATGGCGCCAATGATATCCGATCGATCCGTGACCAACTGATCGCGTTGCAGGCCTCGGACAGCCATGCGGTTGTGCGTGTCCCCGTGGGCGAGACCTGGATCATCAAGCAAGCACTGGATGCCGGAGCGCAAACGGTGCTGATCCCGATGGTCGAAAGCGCCGAGCAAGCACGCGACATTGTGCGGGCTTGCCAATATCCGCCGCATGGAACCCGTGGAGTTGGCGCCAGCGCGGCCCGCGCCAGCCGGTTTGCCTCGGTCACCGAGTATATCCAGACTGCGGACCAGGAGATCTGTATTTTACTGCAGGTGGAGAACCGGGCTGGAATTGCAGCGCTGGACGAGATCCTGACAGTGGATGGCGTTGACGGGGTGTTCATCGGCCCGGCGGACCTGTCCACTGACATGGGTTTTCAGGGTGACTCAGCCCATCCTGAAGTGCGTCAAGTGATTGCCGAGTCCCTGGCCAAGATCACCGCAGCGGGCAAAGCGCCGGGAATTCTGGGTGTCAGCGAGGAGGCTACGCAGTCTTATTTCGACATGGGTGCACAGTTTCTGGCCGTGGGCATCGACGTTTTGCTGTTGGTTCAGTCCGCCCGCGCACTGGCTGCACATTGGAAGGCCAAGTAGCGGCCCCGCCCGGCTGCACAGCCGGGCGAATTCCATTATCTATTTTATTGTAGAACCATGCCTTCGGGCCAGCTGAGTGTGGTTTCCAGCTGGATTTTGCGATTTTCACCCGGTGCCATTTCCAGATCCCAGGCCAGAATGCCACGCCTTTTGTCCAGATCTTCTTCGGTTGGGCGTGGTGTGGCTGACCAGGTGATCTGCAGATCCTCTTGTTGCGAATAGGGGACGCGATCACGAACTTGTAGCGGCCAGACCTGATCGGTCAGGTTCTCGATCTCAATCTCGACCTTTTGGACCTGCTGGTTGCTACGCGAAATGAGCCCACGCCCGCCTTCGCTTTGACCCAGAGTATCACGGCGGATCTGTAGTCCGTCGATGGACCCAAAGCCGATTTCGCCTTCCTCACCCGCCGCAAGGCCGCTGAATCTATCAATGCCAATAAGCTTACCATCAATGTAGCGGGCAGCGTATTCAGCGTTTAACAGCTCTTCGCCAGACATGTTGATAAACCGCATAACCCGGTAGGCTGTGTTATCCAGCATGGGAACTGCTCTTGCCAATAGCGTGCCCGGCTCGGTCAGGACATCCAGTTCAAGGCGTAACATATCCGCCCCCGAGCTGATCGAAACCGGAGCACCATAACTGTAGGTGACGCCGGCGCCATCCGCCTCAACATTCCACATGGATGCCGCTTCTTCAACGATAACTACGGGTTCAACCACGGGTTCGTAATAAGCTCCCATTTCAGATTCAGGCGGTTCTGGCAAAGGCTCTTCGATACGCCGGGACCTGGTGTATAATACACTGGGTTCCACCTGACTGATGGGCGCCACTGTCGACAGGTGAAGGGTAATATCGGTCCAGTTTTCGCCGGTGCCCTGCCGCACGAAAGCACCTCGTTCAATTGACAGCTGTGGGATGTCACCCGTTTCCAGTTTCAGATCATAAGCCGGGGACCAGGAATTCCGCCCGCCGTCCAGATAGTTCAGGACAATCGTACCGTCACTCGCCGCGTCGGCCTCTACTTCGACCGCGATATAGACACGATCCTCACTTTCTAAATCAATGGCCTCCAGTGCCTGCTCAGCGATGCGCAGCTCATCCTCAAGATCCAGCAGCTGGCGTTCTATTTGCCGGGCACTGATCGAGGCATCCAGCGCAGCTTGGCTTGCGGTTTCGGCCTCTAGGGAAATCATCCGGGCAATGTCACGCAATGCGTCGGGGCCGGCGTCGGCCAGTCCTTCGTTCTTGCCCAGCTGTCGCAAAAATCCAATGGAGACATCGGCCGCTGCCCCCTTAAGACCTGCCCGCATGGCATCATCCTTGACCGCCTGAATGCGTTGCTCGATCTCATCGATCCGCGCCTCGGCCGTTTCGACCCTTGGGTCCGTGAAATCACGTGGAGGGGCATATTCATCGCGATAGATGGTGCTGATTTGGCGCGCGCCGGTCAGATCGATCCGCAATAATTCCAACATCGCCGTCTCTGGCACGCCCTGTAATTCCAACCGGTGTTTACCCGCCGGAATTGCAAAGCTGGCAACTCGCGTAATGGCGGCGCTGTCGGGGTACATAGTGACCTCGGTCACCTTGCTTGAAACGGGAATGGTGTCGGCCCAGGCTGCTGATGCAGATAACAGGGCGAGCAAGGAAAATGAATATCGCATAAATATGACCTCAAATAGCTTTGGGACAGAACTTTGCAAGCTTGCAAGTATATTACAAGAGTGAGCTGCGGACCGTTAGAAAACTACCCCACAATTGAAAAAGCACAAGGAAGCAACCCGAGAGCTTCCTTGTGCTTGATCTCCTGAACTCGGCCTGTTTTTTTGGCCCGTTCAGTCCTGCTCTGTCCCGTTGTTTCCACATTGCCAATCTTTTTACCTGTCGGCTTGCGAAAACTCTAATCTATTTCTGGTGCAGCCCGCATGTCTGCAAATCTGGATGTTAACTGGGCTGATGGAAACCCGAGGAAACGGCATGAGCAGATATCTACGTTGCTGTAGGCGTCTCTTAGGCGAACCCGGTTGTCAACTTGCTTGAGATGAAATCCCTTGCTGACAAGGCGGCGGCGCAGATCCAACCAACTGCGAGCCTTAACGAATTCATCATAAAGGTATGTCCGCAAAGAAACCTCCATTTCCGTGTTCCAGCGATTGCTGACCCGGGCGTTGGCCCATGCAGACTGCCTAAAGGGAAGGTCTTTCTTTTCCTGTTCTATGGTGTGTTTAGCGAACATGACGGGCTCCTTGGTATCAGAGTGACTTTGCAAAAGTTAATTTATCGTAAAAATATGGCCTTACTTTGGCCAAAGACGCATGAGAAATCCCTTATTTTTATGAGAAACTCACCGTAAAGTATGGTGTTATATGCATCTTTGTTGCAGATGTGGTCGACGGGAAATTTAGTGACCCATTTTGTGTCAAACGAGCGTGTCGACTGTGTCCGCAACCCTACCCTGAACGTACAGGGCGCTTGGTACCGTGAAAATTGACGCAAATGAAAAAGGGCCCCCTCTTTCGAGAGAGCCCCTAACCAAATGGATAGTTCGCTTAGCCTTTTTTGAGAACTTCGCGTCCCAGAAGTTCAGCGATCTGCACGGCATTCAGGGCCGCACCTTTGCGCAGGTTGTCAGAAACACACCATAAATTCAGTCCGTTATCGATTGTGCTGTCCTGACGAATGCGGCTGATGAAGGTCGCGAAATCGCCAACACATTCCACCGGCGTCACATACCCACCGTCTTCGCGTTTATCGATGACCATGATACCGGGTGATTCGCGCAGGATGTCGCGGGCTTCGTCCTCGTCCAGGAAATCTTCGAATTCGATGTTGATCGATTCAGCGTGGCCAACAAAGACCGGAACACGCACACAGGTCGCAGTGACCTTGATGCTTTTGTCGATGATCTTTTTGGTCTCGGCGACCATTTTCCACTCTTCCTTGGTGGACCCATCGTCCAGGAAGACATCAATGTGCGGGATCACGTTGAATGCGATCTGCTTGGGGTAAACCTTGGGGGCCACTTCCTGACCTGGAACATAGATGCCCTTGGTCTGGTTCCACAGCTCGTCAATCGCATCTTTGCCCGAACCGGAAACCGATTGATACGTCGAGACAACAACACGTTTGATCTTGGCACGGTCATGCAGCGGCTTCAGCGCGACAACCATCTGCGCGGTGGAGCAGTTGGGGTTGGCGATGATGTTCTTCTTGGCATAGCCATGAACTGCCTCGGGGTTGACCTCGGGCACGATCAGCGGAATGTCCATGTCGTAGCGATACAGCGACGAGTTATCGATGACCACACAGCCGACAGCAGCTGCCTTGGGGGCATAGATTTTGGTCGCATCGGACCCAACCGCAAAGAGGGCAATGTCCCATCCGGTGAAGTCGAACGTATCCAGATCCAGGGTTTTCAAAGTTCGCTCACCAAAGCTGACTTCAGTCCCCAGCGATTTCCGACTTGCCAAAACGGCAATCTCATCAACTGGAAACTGGCGCTCAGCCAGGATATTCAGCATTTCACGGCCCACGTTGCCCGTGGCGCCGACGACGGCGACGCGATAACCCATAGTGTCTCTCCAATATAAGGGCCGGCCCAATGACCGGCTGCGGTCTCATATCGGGAAACCACCCCGTCGGAAAGGTCAGAAGCGCCATCGGACGGGTGTGCACCGTATATATATGGCAAATTGGCCGTTTTTCACAGCCTATCGCGGTCAGGTCTGGGGGCAACATGTGGACCTGGCGCCAATTTTGGCTAGGCTGCCTGGGGCAGATGGCAGCATGGGTAAACGATGACGACGCACAGATTCTACGAAGAACTGCCGCGCAGAGAAAAATTCTCTGACCTGGCTCAGCCAGAAACCTACACTCCGTTGCCGCAAGATTGGTTGGTTGGGTGTTGTGACATTGTCGACTCGACCGGGCTTATTGCCACAGGGCAGTATAAGACCGTGAACATGATTGGCGCCTCGGTGATTTCGGCACTGATCAATGCGATGCAGGGTCGGGCCTTTCCCTATGTGTTCGGCGGCGATGGGGCATCGTTTGCGATTCCCTCGACCGAAAAAGACAAATGCCACGAGGTTCTGTCTCACTTACGCAGCTGGGTCAGTGCGGAATTCGACGTTGACCTCAGGGCCGCGCTTTTACCCGTCGAATGGATCCGCGCCGAAGGGCTAGAGGTTCGGGTCGCCCGTCATGCGGTGTCGTCAGGCGTGGATTATGCCATGTTCAACGGTGGAGGTCTGGCCTGGGCCGAACAGCAAATGAAGGCCGACGGGTTTTCTGTCCCGCCTTCTGTGCATATTACGCCACCAGATCTGACAGGTTTGTCCTGTAGGTGGAGCAATATCAAAGCACGCAATGGCACCATTATTTCACTGGTGATGCTGCCGCCCCAAAAGGGCGGAGACAGCGCATTTTCACAGGTGGTCAGTCAAGTTTTGGCGCTGGCCGCACAATTAGAGCGCAGTGGTCATCCGGTACCGCGAGGCGGCCCGCCGCTGAGATATCCTCCTCCGGGATTGACGCTAGAGGCACATGTGTCGCGTGGCACTACGTTGCTGGCACTACGAAAATTGCGCTTAATGGTGACTACAGCCGTGACCGGGCTGATGATGTGGAGCGGCAGGACGTTCGGATCATTTGATCCGGTTCATTACCGCACCATGCTAAGTGCCAATGCCGATTTTCGAAAATTTGACGATGGACTGAAAATGACCCTCGACTGCGATTCCGGCACCCGCAATGAACTGATCGACCTGCTGGAACGTGCCAAAACCGCCGGTCACATCCGCTATGGGCTACATGAACAGGACGAGGCCATGGTCACATGTATCGTACCCTCGGCCACGCGAGACGATCATGTACATTTTGTAGACGGTGCGGCGGGTGGATATACCAGTGCCGCCGCACGTATCAAAGCCGAGGATCAGCCAGCAGAGGTCAGACCTGAGTAAACAGCTCTCGCTTGGGATCGAAACATTGCAGCCCACCTTCGCCGATGTCTGTCCACAATCCGTGCAGGCTCAATGTGCCGGCCTGGACTGCCTTTTCGACAAAAGGAAAGCTCATCAGGTTTTCAAGCGATGCGACAACCGCCTGCTTTTCCAACTGTCTTAGCTGCTCTTCTTTATCTTCGATATCGCGAACCAGTTCATATTTGGGTTTCAGGATATCCATCCAGCGACCAACAAAGCTGTCTTTGGCCTCTAATTCGGGGGCGTGGCCGTTACACATGTTAACGCACCCTTCGACTCCGCCACACTGCGAGTGCCCCAAAACGATCAAATGTGCCACCTTCAACACAGTCACAGCGTATTCTACCGTCGCACTGGTGCCGTGATGGTCGCCATCTGGCTGAAAAGGTGGAACCAAATTAGCGATATTTCTATGTATAAAGAACTCTCCCTGGTCTGCTCCGAAGATCGACGTCACGTGTACACGACTGTCGCAACACGAGATAACCATGGCGCGCGGACGCTGTCCTTCGGTAGCTAAACGGCGGTACCACCCCTTATTTTCCTCATAGGATGTGGCTTTCCAGCCGTGATAGCGTGTCACAAGATAACCGGGCAGTGGCTTGGCAAATTCCATATTTCGATCCCTGAGTTTATAGTTCGCTGGGCTATTATCCTGTATTGTTAGCAAATTCGAGAGATATGATCACCCCACAGAAACCTTTTGAAAACCACTAGAACGCAATGTTTGTCCCGTGCCGTGGGGGCACAGAAATTTTGGGGTGATCTCTAGTGGCTAATATTCTAACAGTAATGCACAACGAAGCGGTCCGGCTTGATCCGGGAAAATTGAATGATCTATACGCTCAGCTGGGTGAAGCCGGAGCGGAAGACGTGGTCTGCCGCGCCATCGAGGAACTGGCCGTTCGGCTGTCGCACTGTGAGCGTCTGTGGCGGCAATCTGATCTGCCAAATCTACGCAAAAGCGCGCGGTCCCTGGTCGCCATTGCCGATCAGATCGGCATGAGTGCCATGGCCCAGATCGCAGGCGATGTGACCGACGCAATTGATCTCGACGACAATCCAGCCATTGCCGCAACTTTGTTCCGACTGTTGCGCGTCGGAGAGCGGTCGCTGACTGCCGTGTGGGAGCAGCAAGACCTCTCGGTATGATTTAACACAACATAATCCAGCAGGCAGGGCTTGCAGACGGCGTGGCGCCAGATACTCTGGGACTATATTGTCCCCACATCCGGAGTATTGTGATGCCACCTGTCTTTGCCCCGCCTTCGGATGCTGCTTTGCCGCTGCATGTCATTGAACAAAATTCCTGCAAAGACTGGCTGCAACAACAACCGGGATATGTTGCGGACTGGGCGCAGGCCAATGGATTTACTGGCGCTTGCGGTCAGGTGCTGCTGATCCCGGGAGGTGATGGCAAACCTGACATGGCACTGGCCGGTTATGGCACCCCCACGCAACGGGCCCGCCGCCGGTTTGTGCTGGCCGCAGCAGCCGAGAAACTTCCCAAGGGTATTTATGCGATTGCCTCGGGGTTGGATCAAAATGCGCTGGAGACTGAATGCCTTGGCTGGTTGCTAAGCGGCTATCGCTTTGGCCGTTACCACAGCCAGAGTGAGATGAACGCCGCACTGGTGGCCCCCGAAAACATTGAGTCCGCGGCTATCGAATCACTGGCCTCTGCAGAATGTCTGACTCGGGATCTTATCAATACGCCAGCCTCGGACATGGGGCCGGATGAGCTGCAGGCCGCTGCCGAAACGCTAGCCCAACAATTTGATGCGTCTTTCTCGGTCATTGAGGACGCCGCCCTGTTGGACCAGAACCTGCCAATGATCCATGCCGTTGGGCGGGCCTCGGATCGGCGACCCCGGCTGATTGACATGACATGGGGGACATCAGGCCCCAAGCTGACCCTGGTAGGTAAAGGTGTGTGTTTTGACACGGGTGGTTTGAACCTGAAACCCGGTGCCAGCATGGGATTGATGAAAAAGGATATGGGCGGCGCGGCCACGGTGCTGGGTCTGGCCCGAATGATCATGACTGCGGGGCTGCCACTGCAATTGCGGGTACTGATCCCGGCAGTCGAGAATTCGGTTTCAGGCTCAGCATTCCGTCCCGGCGACGTGCTCACATCGCGGAAGGGGCTGACGGTTGAGATCAACAATACCGATGCCGAGGGGCGTCTGGTGCTGGCCGATGCGCTGACACTGGCGGATGAGGACAAGCCGGATCTGCTGATTTCGATGGCGACCCTGACTGGGGCAGCGCGGGTGGCGGTTGGGCCGGACCTGGCGCCGTTTTTTACCGACAACGAAGATGACGCAGCCGCGCTGTCCTTGGTGGCTAATGCCAGTGCCGATCCGGCTTGGCGGTTGCCGTTCCACACCCCCTATGAGGCCAAGATCGAACCCGGCATTGCCGATCTCGACAATGCGCCGTCGGGTGGCTTTGCCGGTTCCATCACCGCTGCGCTGTTCCTGCGCCGGTTTGCAGGCGAAAGTCGCTATATCCATTTTGACATCTATGGATGGAACCCAACTGCGGCCCCTGCCCGGCCCAAGGGCGGCGCCGGTCAGGGCGCGCGGGCCCTGTTTGCGGCACTGCCTAAAATGCTGGACCTATGAGCAGCCAGCAGATCATCCAGCCTGTGGTTGACCTACTGGGTCAACCAGACGGCCCACGCGAACGGCAGTTAATCTGGGGAGAACAGGTTACTGTAGAAGGTGAAAAAGGCGGCTGGTCACAGGTTATCGCGGCCAAGGACGGCTATACCGGCTATGTGCCAAACGTGGCGCTGGGGGCACCGGCCCCGACCACCCATTGGGTCAGCGCGCTGGCAACCCATGTGTACACGCAGCCGGATTTCAAATCCGCCGACCTGCGCAGCCTGAGCTTTGGCAGTCGGGTACAGGTGCTGTCTCAGGGTGATCGCTTTACTGAGACCTCAGAGGGCTTCATCCCCAGCTCACATCTGTCGCCGCTTGAAACACAGATGACTGACCCGGTTGCGGTGGCCGAAGTGTTTCTGGGTACGCCGTACCTATGGGGTGGCAACAGCCGGTTGGGCATTGATTGCTCCGGTCTGGTGCAGG
The DNA here is from genome assembly GCF_004006175.1 of Parasedimentitalea marina. Lineage (GTDB taxonomy): Bacteria > Pseudomonadota > Alphaproteobacteria > Rhodobacterales > Rhodobacteraceae > Parasedimentitalea > Parasedimentitalea marina. The sequence goes on along the minus strand of NZ_CP033219.1, from coordinate 94,780 downwards.
CGTCGCTGCTGGCCTGCGGTATCCCTTGCCCCGGCGACAGCGGCCCGCAAGAACGGGCATTGGGCAATTATGCCTCGCCCAAAGGCAGCAATTATCTGCGTGGGGACCTGTTGTTCTGGAAAGGTCATGTTGCCTTTGTACGGGACAGTGAAACACTGATCCATGCAAATGCGTTTCACATGGCGGTGGCAGTGGAGCCGCTACAGCCCGCTATCGACAGGATTCTGGCACAGGGCGACGGCCCGGTGACAGCGCATAAGCGATTGACCTAGATTTCAGCCGCTACTTTACCGCGCGGATCAACTGGCGTTCCAGCACTCGAAGGACCGTTTTCAGCTCGTGCCCGCGTTTCAATATCTGTCCGTCCATACTGACCACAGAATACATCCCCTGCCGATGGCGCAGTTTCGGGCGTTTTTCGATCCGGTAAAGCGGGTGTTCAGCGGTGCGTTTATAAACCGAGAACACAGCCAGGTCGCGCAAGCAGGAAATCCCATAATCGCGCCACTCACCTGCGGCAACCATACGTCCGTACAGGGCCATGATTACAGAAAGTTCGCGCCTGTCAAAGGCAACCTGTTGGGGGGCAATGGGGCTGGGTAACGTCGGTTTTTGTTGAAAACTCATGCGCTCAGACTCGTCGCTATCGCTGAACAAATCAAGTCTGTTTGCGTTTCCAGATAAATCCGAACCCATGCAGTCGCCTCCAAGCGGTCGCTGCCCGGATGGGAGCCGCAATCCTGCAATGGGGCGTCAGACTATCCAGAGGCCATCTCGGCAGGGCGAAAATCCAGGATCTGATCATACGCCGTCCGCCCCGGTGCCGTCAGCAATAGTCCGCGTTTATGGGCATGTCGCTGTAGCCACCCCAGATCCATTCCGTGGTTCAGGATTTGCCGTCCCAGTGGCCCTGCCACATGGGGCTGGCGTTCAGTCCAGTCCAGACAGGGCCGGACAAAGGGCTGCCGCCCGACGCGATCAGGTAGGACCACCCCGATCCGGTGCCACAGGTCGGACGTTACCGCGCGATACCCGCCGTTGTCCTCGACCAGCATCCCGCGGGTTAGGAACGCCTTGGTCAAGGCAACCGCCAATGGGCCGGCGAGATGATCGTAGCAACTGCGCACTGTGGCCAGTTCGCCAGCCTTGCGCTGTTGATTGCGGTACAGACTGTCCGCCGGCGCAATTGCCGCCAGTTGCTCCAGTGCCTGGGCGACCTCAGGACTGGCCAGGCGGTGATAAACGCAGCGGCCACTTTTTTCGGCCAAAACCAGCCCGGCATCCTGCAACATCCGCAAATGCGCAGTGGCAGTTTGTGGGGTGATGCCGGCGGCGCTGGCCAGCTCTTTGTTGGTATAGGCGCGTCCCTCCATCAGCTCGCAGAGCATGCGAGTGCGGCTGGCGTCGCTGATGGCCTGGCCCAGAATATCAAATCGAGGTGTTATCATGGCACCACTCTAACGCGGGCTGGGCTGCGACCCTATCAAAAACGCTTCGCCGCGCAGCGAACCATCAGGCAAAGCTGCCCTGACAGAACCAGCCCGCCGACAACCCACCGCCATGCGCATAAAATAACCACAGCCGCGCCCCGGATGAGGTCACCACCACCCAATAATCCCGCACCCCATTGCGCCAGTTGGGGTCATCCAGCCACCACTCCGGAGCGATCCGTTCGGGTCCGCGCGCCTGGGCCAGCTGCCAGTCCTGCCCGCGCCAGCGAAACTGGACTGACAACACCGGGCCGTCACTGGCGTTGACCAGTTCCGGAGGCCACAGCAACAACGGCCGTGACTGCGGTGCAGCGGGCCAATTTTCAGCAGGTTCGGACCAGGCGGCAGCCAGAACCTTGGCCGTTTTTTCCGGGATGTGGGTGTCGACCGGATGGTAGCGGGTGATCGCCTCTAGCCCGACCCGCGCACCCAGACGGCCAATCAGATCTTCAAGCCCAGTGCCGCCGTCTGCCCGCTGCTGTGCCACCGCCCCGGCCTGCACATGCCCCGCCACCGTGCGCGCGTGGATCGGTTCAACCTGCAGCGCCTCAAGCCGCAGCATATCGATGCCAAAACCCGCATCTATCTGGTCCAGCTTCATTTCCAACAGCGGTCGAATGCGGGCCGGGTCGCGCAGCGGGCGGGCCAGACCAACCACCACCACCTCGGCGGCCTGATCCGTGCGATGCGCCTCAAGCCGCAGGCTGCGCACCCCCTTGCCACGCGCCTCTAGGCGGGCACACAAGCGCGGTAACATGCGATCAACCCCAGCCATCAGGTCATCAATCAACCCAATGGGTTCGGGCAAGGTCAGCCGCACTGCGAAATGATCCGGAGCGCTGCCGGGTGAGACCGGTTCAGGGGCGCTGCCCATGGCCTGATCCAGCCGCATCACCAACCCACGACCAAACCGACGGGCCAGGCTGGCGCGGGGCTGGTCCATCAATTCACCAATCTGGCGCAGGCCCAGGCGGTTCAACTGGGACACCATCGTGCCCTCTAGCCGCAGCGCCGCCACGGGCAGTGGCGCAAGTGCGCCATAGGTCTGTCCCGGTTCAGCAATCCGCGCCACCCCATGTGGCAAGGTCACCGTCTGCGGCGCAGCACCACCGCGGGTCCAATGACGCCGCTTGGCACTGTCTTTTGGCGTACGTTTTTGCGCACGGGCCCGGGTCGCGCGCGCTTCTTGCGAGATAGCATCCCCCGACCGGTCTGACCCCGCCTGCACCCCGGCATAGCGGGCCAAGGCCCAGGCCGCACCTAAGGTATCGGCCATGCCCAGCTGCACGCTAAGCCCCATGTCGGTGCAATCTTCTTCGACCTGGGTCAGCATCCCGGACTCGCCACCAAACAGATGTGCGCAGCCGGTCAAATCAATCACCAACCCATCCGGAGCCTGTTCCGCCACCCAGGGACTATATTTACCCGCCCAGCGCTGTAGCGCCGTCAGAAAAGCCCCTTCGGCAGGGATGTTGCGACTGCGCGTCAGCAGGTGCCCGCACATGGCATGCGCATCGCGTACTGGTTGTCCAACCCACAGGCCTTCGGAAACAGCCGCATTATTTAACGCAGAAATAACCTGGGTGTTGGATAGTTCCTCGATCACAGCCAGCGGCCCGGCCATGCCACCCCGTTTTGCCCGCATGATGCGTTCAGCACCTAAACGCGGAAACCAGAGCGACAGAATACGACGATGAGACATGGTGGGCTATGTGCAGACTTCTGGCGTGAGGTGATAATGTTGGGGTACGATCATAGGCAGGATGACGCATGTTCTCTTTTTGTTCCATTTATTCGATTCGGTCAATGGCACTCCTCAGCCGGGGGGATCAATTGTGAGCCACCGGCTTTTCCACTTCACAACGGCTGCTATTCTGGCCCTGACACTGGCCCTAACGCTGGCTCTGACTGCGCCTGCCGTTACCGCGCAGGAACAAATCACCAATAAGGGTGTAAAGAAACGTGTCGCCCAGATGCTATCCGCCCAGGATGCGGTGACCACCCTGATTGATATGATGGCCGGACGCATGACGTTTAACGCAAACAATGCCCGTGCGGCACGGCGCGTATTGACCCAGACCAGCGGCCGCATATCGCGGCTTTTCAAGAAACCACATCAGGATCCGCTGTCAAACGCCCGCCCCGAAATCTGGACCTATTGGGACGATTTTCGCGCCCGCGCAGACACTTCAGAACAAGCCGCCAGACAGCTCAACGTCAATTCACTTAACGGGTTACGTCGCACCCTGCCCAACGTGCTGCACAGCTGTTTGAGTTGTCATGACCGATTTCGAGTGAAGCCGAACGAGTTCATTACACACTAGCGCTGAGAACACGAACCTAAGACCGCTTTAGACGCCATACCGGGCCAGGAAGGTTTCAACAGCGCCTTTGGTGACCCGATTTCGGTCTGCCTCGGTGAAATCAGTATCAATATTGAACATCAGACGCGGGAACAGGTCTGCCTTGCACAACTCGGCCAGTTGATCCGCAGCAAGATCGAAATCATCAATTCTCAGCTCGCCACGCTCAGTGGCCTGCTCCAGGTATTCCCTGATCCTTGCCCGGACCACCATGGGACCACTTTCATAGAACTGGCGCCCAAGATCCGGAAACCGTTCTGCCTCGGCCACACAGATGCGGAACATCTTTTGCCCAAAGTCCGACAACAGAACACTCAGGATATGGCGCGCCGCAACCTGCAAAACCTGTTGCGGTGAGCAGCAGGTCTCGATCATGTCCACCGTTGCGCCAGCCTGGCGGTCACACTCATGGCGCGCGACCTCCATAAACAGCAAACGTTTGTCCGGAAAGTAACTGTACAATGTCGCCTTGGACACTCCCGCAGCACGTGCAATATCGTCAACACTCGCCCCTTCGAACCCATCCGCCATAAACACGTCGCGGGCGCCTTCCAGCACCTGATCAAATTTGCGGCCGGTCCGTAGAATAGTGGCTGGCTGATTCATATAAGTTCCTTCAGGACGCGGGCCAATGTCTTGGGAGGCAACTTAACCCGCCGACCCCATATTCAACAACCACCCTCACGCAGTCTTGTGCCATCTGATAAAAATGGTATTTAGAATCATTCTAATTATGAGGGTCAGCATGCGTCTTTTTTCACACCGCAAACGGTTTTCCGATTTGAACGAGCAGGAAATCATCGCCCTGGCGATCTCATCCGAAGAAGACGACGCACAGATATTTCGTGGCTTCGCAGAGCGCATGCGCAATGAATTCCCCGCCACGGCGGCCGTGTTTGAGGGCATGGCCAGCGAAGAGGACCATCACCGCACCCTGTTGATCGCGCTGCATCAGGATCGCTTTGGCCCCTCCATTCCGCTGATTCGCCGTGAACACGTGACAGGGTTTTACGCCCGTCGGCCGATCTGGTTGCAAAACAGCCTCAGCCTGGAACGGATGCGTGACGAAGCCAAAGCGATGGAACGAAATGCCGAGCGTTTCTATCTGGCGGCCGCCGCACGCAGCCAAGATGCCGAGACCCGTAAACTGCTCGGGGATCTGGCGGCCGAAGAAGCCGGGCATCAAGCGACAGCCGAGGGGCTGGAACGGGACCACCTGAACGAAGACACATTGGCAAAAGAGGATGATACTGCGCGGCGACAATTTATCCTGACCTGGGTTCAGCCGGGATTGGCCGGGTTGATGGATGGTTCGGTGTCCACGCTGGCGCCGATCTTTGCCGTTGCATTTGCGACCCAGGATACCTGGACCACCTTTTTGGTCGGCATAGCGGCCTCAGTTGGCGCCGGGATTTCGATGGGCTTCACCGAGGCCGCCTCGGACGATGGCGCCTTGTCCGGACGCGGTTCTCCTTTCAAACGAGGATTCGCATCGGGCGTGATGACCACGGTCGGCGGGCTGGGCCATGCCTTACCCTATCTGATAACAGATTTTCGGACCGCCACAGGCTTGGCAATCGCCGTGGTTTTTGTTGAACTCTGGGCTATTGCCTGGATACAAAACAGATACATGGAGACCCCTTTTTGGCGCGCCGCATTACAGGTCGTACTGGGCGGCGCACTGGTTCTCGGTGCCGGAGTGTTAATCGGCAGTGGCTAGCACCTCAATCCAAAGTCTCCCGCGTTCACACCTTGTGAACTTGGGCATGGCGCCGCGCAAGTGCGGCGCAGCCGGGGCCAGCCCCGGACCCCGGAGTATATTCGTCAAAAAGAAATCAGCTCGCTGAGATTTTACCCGGCGGCCCTTGCAAGACAGTGGCGATAATGACCCGCCATGCGCAAGCATGGCGCCGGGCCCAACGGGAGAAGCGTCTCCGTCAGGAGACCGACGACGGGCGGGAGCGTCGGATCTAAATAGCTCAAGAATTGAGCGCCTGGAACACCGATAAAGGCCGAATTGAACTATGCCTTTGCTTCGGAGCGGGATACCACTGGCCGTATGATAGAGATCTTTTTTAGAACACTGCCCTTTTTCGCGATTATTGGACTTGGTTATTGGGCTGGGCGGACCCGTTTCTTTAGCCCCGAAGCGACCGCCTATCTAACCAAATTTGTATTCTTTTTTGCGTTATCGGCGATGATCTTCCGCTTTTCGGCCAACCTGTCCTTTGCGGAAATTTTCGATCCAAGGCTGATCATTGGCTATCTGGCTGGAACCATGGCGGTCTATGTATTGGTCACGCTGATCGCTGCACTGCGCGGCTTGGACATGCAGACCGCCGCGGTTGAGGCCCAGTGCGGGGCCATTGGCAATGTTGGTTTTCTGGGTCTGCCGATGATGGTGATCCTGTTTGGAGAAGCCTCGATCGGGCCGATGATGTTGGTGCTCAGCGTGGATCTCGTGGTCTTTTCGTCACTGATCGTCATCCTGATCAATGCGGATCGGGGGTCGGGGCTCGGTCTGGCGACGTTCAAACTGGTGAGTGCTGGGCTGGTCAAGAACCCAATGATCGTTTCGATCTGTTGCGGGCTCATCTGGTCGGCTTTCGCCCTACCATTGCCTGCGCCGGTCAATGAGTTCCTGACAATTCTCGGCGGCGCGGCCACGCCGGGGGCACTATTTGCCATTGGAGCCTCGCTGGCGGGAAAATCAGCCGAACGCGTACAGATTGCAGTCTGGCTCAGTTTTGCCAAGCTGGTGTGCCACCCAATTTTGGTCGCGATCGGAGTATTGTGGCTGCTGCCGCTGGATGCCTATTCGGCCACTGTGGTGATCTCGGCCGCAGCTCTGCCGGTGGCGGGAAATGTCTATATGCTGGCGCAGCACTACGGCGTTGCGCCGCAGAGGGTTTCAGCAACGATTCTGTTTTCCACCATGGCATCAATCATATCAGTCCCGCTAATGATCTCTTGGGTTAGCACCCTGGTGGGCCTCCCCTGAGGCAGATCCGCACAATTCGCCATAATCCTACGAATTTACCGCGTTTTTGGACGGTTCGTGTTCCCTTGCACTAGACCCACGCCCCCCTGCCGGGTAGCGGTAAGACAACCAATTCAGGAGAATTTTTATGGAAACCCTGTCGAAAAACAAAGCCTTTGGCGGCACTCAAGGTGTGTATCGGCACACCAGTACCGCAACCCAGTGCGATATGACCTTTGGCCTGTTCCTGCCGGCAGAAGCCTCAGACGGTCCAGTGCCTGTATTGTGGTATCTGTCGGGACTGACCTGTAACCATGAAAACGCCATGACCAAGGCCGGTGCACAAACCTGGGCCGCCGAGCAGGGCATCGCACTGGTGTTTCCCGACACCAGCCCCCGTGGCGAGGGCGTTGCCGATGACGAGGCCTATGATTTGGGTCAGGGCGCGGGTTTCTATGTCGACGCCACTCAATCCCCCTGGGCGCCTCACTTTAACATGTGGACCTATCTTGCAGATGAATTGCCGGCAGTGCTGGGCGACCAGTTTGCCGTTGATCTGAACCGTCAGGCCATCACCGGGCATTCTATGGGCGGCCATGGCGCGCTGACACTGGCGATGGGGCTGCCTGGGCGGTTCCGGTCGGTCTCGGCTTTTGCGCCGATCAGCAACCCAAGCGCCAGCGACTGGGGCCGCAAGCAGCTGACAGCCTATCTGGGCGACGACGAGTCGAACTGGGCCAACCATGATGCCACGCTGATGATGCGCAAGCAGGGGTTTGATGGTCCGATCCTTGTCGATACTGGCACCACCGATCAATTCGTCGATTTGTTGCAGCCCGAGGCCTTTGCCCATGCGGTTGCAGAACGTCGGCAAGAGGCCACGCTGCGTCTGCAAGACGGCTATGACCACAGCTATTTCTTTGTCTCTTCCTTTATTGAAGAGCACATCGCCTTTCACGCCGACGCGCTTTATCGGGATTGATCCATGACACAGTACGACTATGACCTCGTCATCATTGGCTCTGGCCCCTCGGGCCGGACCGCTGCCATTCAGGCAGGTAAGCTGAAACGCCGGGTTCTGGTCATTGATCGCCAGGATCGACTTGGTGGCGTTTCGGTGCATACCGGCACGGTGCCGTCTAAAACCCTGCGCGAAACTGTGCTGAACCTCAGCGGCTGGCGCGAGCGCAGTTTTTATGGCCGCTCATACCGGGTGAAGGATCAGATTGCCGCCGAAGATCTGAAGGCACGACTGCATATGACCCTGGAGCACGAGGTCGACGTGCTGGAACATCAGTTCAACCGCAACCACGTGGACTGGCTGCCTGGGCTGGCGAAATTCGTCGGGCCCAATGAGGTTGAAGTGGCGACCGAAGCTGGCGACACCAGCCGGGTGACTGGCGAGAAGTTTTTGATCGCTACCGGCACCCGCACTTATCGTCCCGACACGGTGCCGTTCAACGGTAAAACCATTGTCGACGGGGATGAATTCATTGAAATGGCGGAAATCCCCCGGTCCCTGATCGTCGTAGGTGCGGGTGTGATCGGGGTGGAATATGCCACCATGTTCTCGACTCTGGACGTGCGCGTCACCTTGATCGAGCCCCGCGATACATTCCTTGATTTCATCGACAGCACGCTGATTCAGGAATTCACCCACCAGATCCGCGAAAACGGAGTAGATCTGCGTCTTGGGTCGGCCATCGACAATGTCGAAGATGCCGGCCGTCACGTCGAAGTCACCCTGGACAACGGCCGTCATGTTCGCGGTGAAATGCTACTGTTTGCAGCTGGTCGCATGGGCAACACCGAAGGGTTGAACCTAAAGGCGGTGGGGCTGGAAACCGACCATCGCGGACGGCTTAGCATCGATCGCAAAACCTATCAGACCGGGGTGCCGTATATTTATGCCACTGGGGATGTGATCGGCCACCCGTCGCTGGCCTCGACCTCGTTGCAACAGGGGCGTGTTGCTGCCTGTCATGCGCTGGAAACGCCAACCCTGCCAGAAAGCCCCTGGTATCCCTATGGCATCTATTCGGTGCCGGAAATGTCCACCTGTGGCATGTCCGAGGAAGAGCTGCAGGAGCGCGGCATTCCTTACGAGGTGGGCGTGGCCCGATTCCGCGAGACATCACGCGGGCATATCATGGGGCTGGAGCACGGCATGCTGAAGATGCTGATCAGCCTGAAAACCCGCCGGGTTCTGGGGGTGCAGATCGTCGGCGAAGGCGCCACCGAGCTGATCCACATTGGCCAGGCGGTGATGAACCTGCAGGGTACGGTGGACTATTTCGTGCAGAACACCTTCAACTATCCAACCCTGGCCGAAGCCTATAAAACCGCTGGTCTGGACGCCTTTAACCGCATGCCGATCCCGGATGAGTTCAAGGTCGCGAAAGAGCCCAAAGCGGGCAAGAAGCCAGCCGCGAAATCCGCCAAGGCCGATAAGTAATGGTGCTCTACATTGATGCCGACGCCTGCCCGGTCAAGGACGAGGCCGAGCGGGTCACCACCCGCCATAAGCTGAAGATGTATGTGGTTTCAAACGGTGGATTGCGCCCCTCGCGCAATCCATACGTGGAAAATGTCATCGTGGATGCGGGCGCCGATGTCGCGGATATGTGGATCGCTGATCGCTGTGGCAAGGGCGATGTTGTGGTGACCGGCGATATTCCTCTGGCCGCCAAATGCATCGCAACAGGGGCGCGCGTGCTGCGTCACAACGGTGAGGCCTTCAGCGAGGCGAATATCGGCCAGCAACTGGCCATGCGCGACCTGATGGCCGACCTGCGCGCCGCCAATCCGCTGGGTGCCGGCGGCAGCGGCAAAGGCTTCACCAAGACGGATCGATCACGGTTTCTGGAGGCACTGGAGCGGGAGATCCGTGCAGCAGGCAGAAGTTAGTCTGGCTGAACCTGCGCGCGCCCCGATGGCGTAAGGCCCCACACAACGGTATTGCTTTTGCCCTTGGCGGTACGCGCCAACCCAAAATCTAACAGTTCTTGTAAAACTTCATTGGTCCGATCTTTGCTGCGCATCGCTCCCTCTTGCGCTGCTCTCGCAGATTTGAACACCCCCGTGACGGTGCGCAACGTATAGCGTGGGTCAGATAAAGCCTTGAGCACACTATGCTGTTCCGGGTTCAGCCCCAGATCACCGTCATTGTTCAGATCATCCGCTTCGGTTGATGCACTAGTAAAGACCTCGAACACCGCCTCACTGCGCTTCAGCTCTTCAATTGTTCCCATCAACGAGGCTTCTCTCAATTCAAGATCACGAATTTGTTGCTGACTGGTATCCTTCGCATCCTCAAGTCGATGAATTCTCTGTCCCAACTCAATTTCGCTTCCTCCGATTTTTATCTTGGTCACCAAAGGTAAAAACCAAACAACGAATGCAACACCCACCATTGTCACGGTTGCCTCATTCAGCTCCCATTCTCCCCATTTTGTGTACAACTGAAGTCCCACTAGGACTGCCGCAACCAAGGTAAAACAAGCTGGAAGGTAGAGTGTATAAATCGGAGAAAGATTATTTGACTTTGGATTTACATCTTCAGAGGTTTTTGACATCGTGATAAATCCACTAATTAGAAATCACTTTGGCGTTTGCAGCTTATAGTAGCTTATTTCGATAAAGAGTCGGAAAAAGTTTAGTTTATTGTACTGAATTTAACAATGGAGCGCACCTATCTCCATGTAACGTGTTTGCCCGACCCGAGATTTCCGCCCAGATCAGTTCCACAGAATACCCGAATTCCCTTTTGTCGCCCATTGCTACTCCTCCGACTTTGCGCCACTGATCATGCAATCACCACGCGAGGGCCCCGATGAGCGCACAGGCAAAAGTCAATATCTGGGGCGTTCTGGCCGCCTTGGGGGCGGGCATTGCCTTCTCTATCATAGACACCATCGCCAAGTTTCTGTCCGGTGATTACCCGCTGCATGAAATGGTTCTGGTCCGCTCGATCATAGCTCTGGTCGTTCTACTGGCTGTCATCATGCCACTTGAGGGCGGCTATCACTTGCTGCGCACCCATCAGCCCCGCCTGCATATTCTGCGTTGTCTGGCCGTGCTGTTTGCCAATCTCTGTTTTTTTACCGGTCTGGCCATAATGCCACTGGCCGAGGCGGTGGCGATTGCCTTTGCCACGCCGCTGATTGTCACCACCCTGTCTGTGGTTTTTCTGAAAGAGAAAGTTGGCCCCTGGCGCTGGGGTGCGGTGGCGGTGGGGTTTCTGGGTGTGTTGGTGATCATGCGCCCCGGCGCGGGCACCTTCCAACCGGCCGCGATTCTGCCGTTTCTGGGCGCCTGTGGCTATGCAACGCTACATGTTCTGACCCGGCGGGCGGGCGGCTCTGAGGCCGGGTCAACACTGGCGTTTTATCCGATGTTTGGCTTTCTGCTGATCAGCACAGTGGTCGGTTTAACGCTGGGCGATGGGCGGTTTTCCGATGGCAGCAACCCCGGCGTTGATTTCATCCTGCGGGCCTGGATCTGGCCCGCGCCACAGGACTGGCCGCTGTTCATCGGCCTGGGCGTTGCCGCATCGTTTGGCGGCTATCTGGTGGGCCAGGCTTACCGCTTGTGTGAGGCAGGCCTGGTGGCACCGTTCGAATACATTGCCATGCCAATGGCGGTGCTTTGGGGTGTCATGGTATTCAACGAGTGGCCAGAACCGCAAGTTTGGCTCGGCAGTGCCTTGATCATTGGCTCGGGTCTTGTTTCAGTCTGGCGAGAGACCCGAAACCATCGCCCCGCCAGCCGCCCCAGGCCACGTGCCAACGGTTAACAAAGGAAACCCGTTCATGCCCATCCAAGCCGTCGTTTTTGACATCGGAAATGTGCTGGTAGAGTGGCACCCGGAACGGTTCTATGACGCTCAAATTGGCCCAGACCGTCGCCGCGCTCTGTTTGCCGAGGTTGATATGCACGGTATGAACCTGAACGTGGACCGCGGCTTTGATTGGCGCAGCTCTGTCTACGAACTGGCAGAACAGCACCCCAAATGGCAGGAAGAAATCCGGTGGTGGCACGACAGCTGGCTGCAAATGGCAACGCCGGAAATTCCCCAATCCACGCGCCTTCTCAGAGCACTCAGGGCCAACGGAATCCCGGTCTTTGCGCTGAGCAACTTTGGTATTGGAACCTTTGAGTTGGCCTGCACAGCCTATCCGGTGCTGACAGAATTCGACCGCCAGTATGTCTCGGGTTACATGCAGGTGATCAAACCCGATGCTGAGATTTATGTACGACTTGAGGCCGACTCTGGCGTCCAGCCCGCCGGGTTATTATTCGCTGATGACCGTCCCGAGAACATTGACGCCGCCGCTGCGCGTGGCTGGCAAACCCATCTATTTACCTCACCAGAAGGCTGGGCCGAACGGCTTGTGTCCGAGGGGCTACTGACCAAGGAGCAAGCCACATGAGTATTCCAATCATTGGATTCGAAGACGGCAACGCCGTGCTGGATTGGATCGAATTCACCCAGGCGCTGGCCAAGGGACATGAACTGCCCAAGGCCGAGATAGGCGATACGTTTCTGTACCGGTCTCCAGATACCCTGCTATCCCGGTCCGCATGGATCGACGGGTTGGGACTGGCTGTCAAAACCGCCAATATTTTCCCCGGCAACCCAAAAGCGGGCAAGCCGATGATCAACGGATCCGTTTGCCTGTATTCGGACATTGATGGCCAACTGGAGGCGCTGGTGGATTTTCATTTGGTGACCAAATGGAAGACCGCCGGTGACAGTCTGCTGGGGGCCTTACGATTGGCGAACCCGGATGCGGCTGAGGTATTGATTGTCGGAGCGGGAACAGTTGGTGGGTCGCTGATTGATGCCTTCTCGGCCGGGTTCCCCAAGGCAAAAATTCGGGTCTGGAACCGCACCACGGCCAAGGCCGCCGATCTGGTGGCCAATCACCCCGGCACGCAGATAGCGCCGGATCTGGAAGCAGCGGTCCGCACAGCCGATATCATCATCACCGCCACGATGTCGTCGTCTCCGGTGATCAAGGGCGACTGGTTGCGCCCCGGCCAGCACCTGAACATGATCGGCGCCTACAGGCCAGACATGCGTGAAGTAGATGACACCGCTCTGACCCGTTCAAAAATCTACACGGACAGTTTCGATACAACTCTGGATCATATCGGAGAATTCATGATCCCGTTGGCAGCCGGGGTGATCCAGAGAAGCGACGTTCTGGCGGATTACTACGGGTTAGATGGCTTTCCAAGGTTCGACCCAAGCCAGATCACCCTGTTCAAGAACGGCGGCGGGGCGCATCTGGACCTGATCACCAGTCATCATATTCTGGAGAAATGGAAGGCTAGCGCCTAATCTGATAGCCGCATATGGGCAAATCAGCGAATAGTTTCGCAACCACGCGTTAAAACCACCGCCAGCGACTGCGGCTGCGCTGAACTTCAAGGAACACAGGGCTCTCCCGCCCGTCGTTGGACATCTAAAGTGAGATGCCCGCCTCCCGTTGGGCCCGGCGCCACGCTAAAGCGTGGCGCGCCCGCTCTCCAGAGCCAGTCCACACCTAAATGGCTCTCTTTTTGTCTACATTTCACTTTGGGGTCCGGGGCAAGCCCCGGAGGCGCCGCGTAGCGGCGCCATGCCCAAGTCCGCAAGGGTCATTGGCAAAGCCAATAAGCCGAGTGGGCGCGGGAGAAATTCGAATGGCCGCAAATTAACTCTTAAATGTCAGCCAGTTCCTAGGCCATGGCAGCTGGCAATGTGCCATTCTTCGGGGTCTCACGAATTGGCAGGTGCACTATCGCACTAAATGCACCGATCCCCACACCAATCCACCAAACGAGAGTGTAATCCCCGTACATATCGTACATCCGGCCACCCAACCAAACCCCAAGGAAACTGCCCAATTGGTGACTAAAGAAAACGATCCCGTATAGTGTGCCCATGTATCGTAAACCATAGAGATGTGCGACTAGGCCCGAAGTCAGCGGCACAGTTGCCAACCACAACGAACCCATGACTACAGAGAACACAATCACCGATGTGGGAGTGATTGGCATCATGATGAATAGGGCCGCGGCAATGGTTCGCCCTGTGTAAATACCTGCCAGCAAGTACTTCTTAGAATAGCGATTGCCCAACCAGCCAGCCAACAACGTACCACCAACGTTAGCGGCGCCGATCAGTGAGATTGCAATAGCCCCCAGGGACGAAGTTGTGGTGATCCCCAGGCTATGCAACGCCCCGCCAGGAAGGATTGGGCCGCACATCTCGGTGATAAAGGCCGGAAAGTGTGCCGTGACAAAGGCCAGCTGATAGCCGCAGCTGAAGAAACCCAGAAAGATCATCGTATAAGACGGGTCCTTGAACGCCTTGATCAGGATCTGCCCCATGCTCTCTTCCAGTTCGGCCTTTGAAACGGCGACCGGTGACCGCATTAGCGGCAGAGTCAGTATCAGTGCCAAAACGACACCCGCAAAGATCATGAACACCTGTTGCCAGCTGATAAAACTGAGCATCCATTCAGCCGTTGGGGCACCAAATATCTGACCTGCTGACCCAGCGGCCGTAACAATAGCCAGCGACATCGACCGGTTTTCGTCCGAGCTGGCGCGCCCAACCACAGCCAGAATAACACCGAAGCCTGTGCCCGCGATGCCAAAACCCACCAACCATTCATAGGCCTGCATCTCAAATGGCGTGGTAGAGCCCGCACTCAATACCAAGCCAGCCGCATAGACCAAAGCCCCCAGCACGATTGCTTTGCGATCCCCTACCTTCTCGGCCAAAGCGCCGAACAGCGGCTGGCCTATCCCCCAGGCCAGGTTCTGGATCGCAATGGCCAGTGAAAACTCGCTACGCGCCCAGTTGAATTCCTCGGCAATCGGGATCTGAAACACTCCAAACGACGCCCGTACCGCAAAGCTGACCATGATGATAACACATCCGACGATCAGAACCGGGGAAAAAAGGGAGGGCTGGCGCTGCATGAGAGTTTTCCTGAATTGCGTCCGGCGACCTTATTGGCAGGACACTCGACTCTCAAATCAAGAATTTTGCGCCGTCACGTCAAAATATTTGATGTATGCGTCATGTGGGATTGGTTTGCGGAGCTTTTCAACCTTTCCGAGCCGCGTTATGGCTAGCATATGATCAATTTGACCACTTTATACCGCGACAAGATTGCCAAGGGTGAATTGCGCCCGGATCCGGCGCAAGAGGCCGTGCTGCCGCATTTTGACCGGATTAGCGCCGGATTGCGCGCCCCGCCTGTGAAACGAGGCCTGTTTCGCAAGAAAATGCCCCCCTCCCCTAAAGGGCTCTATCTTTGGGGCGGCGTTGGGCGCGGCAAGTCCATGTTGATGGATCTGTTTGTCGACAGTCTGGCTGACATCCCGGTGCGCCGGGTGCATTTTCACGCCTTTATGCAGGAAATCCATGCTGCAATGCACCGCGCGCGCCAAGATGAAGTCGAGGACGCTTTGGCACCGGTCGCCGCAGAGGTCGCCGCCAGCGTGCGGCTGTTGGCCTTTGACGAGATGCAGATCAGCGACATCACGGATGCAATGATCGTCGGGCGGCTGTTCGAAGCTCTTTTCACCGCCGGGGTGGTGGTGGTCACCACATCAAACCGAGTGCCGGATGATCTGTATAAGGATGGGCTCAATCGGCAACTGTTTCTGCCGTTTATCGATCTGATCAAAGAAAAAATGGAACCCTGGGAAATGGTCAGCCCAACCGATTATCGGCAGGATCGGTTGCAGGGATCACAGGTCTATTTCACCCCAAATGGGCGCGCAGCATCGGAGGCCATTCAGGCAATTTGGCAGGACCTTGCGGGCGGGTCTGCTGAACCTCTCATTCTACGGGTTAAGGGCCGGGAGGTTCTTTTGCCGGCATATCGTAACGGAGTGGCGCGGGCGACCTTTTATGACCTGTGCGGTAAAATGTTAGGCCCTGGCGATTATCTGGCCATAGCGGCTGACGTGAAGGTATTGGTGTTGGAAGACATCCCAAGTCTGTCGCGCAATAACTTCAACGAAGCCAAGCGTTTTGTCACCTTGATCGACGCCCTGTATGAGGCCCGCGTGCGGCTGATCTGCTCGGCTGCGGCCAAGCCGGAGATGCTGTATCTGGAAGGAGAAGGCACGTTTGAATTTGAACGCACCGCCAGCCGATTGCGCGAAATGCAGAGCGAGGATTGGGGGCTGTCAGACACGTAGGGGTGTGGACCGCATTATCTTGGGGACGAGAACACAGCTGTTTTAGGAGGCGCTGCCCACAGGTAGTATGGGGGGCGCTGCCCCCGGTGCGGCAAGCCGCTCCTCCCCCGGGATATCTATGGCCAGATGAAGAGCGGAAGTGCTGGGTTGATGATTAGCCGTTTTCGCGCAGGATGGCGCCGGCCAGATAGAGTGATCCGCATATTAATACGCGGGCCTGCGGGTCTTGCTGGACGATACCTGCCAGAGCCGATGCAGCGGACACAGCGGTTGCTGAATTGAGCCCCACTTTGGCGGCGGCGGCGGCGGTGTCTTCTGCAGGCAGGGTATTAATCTCATCCGGAATTGAGATCGCGGTGAGGCTGTCAGCCTGCCCCGCCAGCGGTGCCATGTAGCCGGTCACGTCCTTGGTGTTCAGCATACCACAGATCAGGTGGGTGGGACGTTTGGGCAATTTGGCCAGAACATCCGCTAAAGCCACTCCAGCTGCAGCGTTGTGACCTCCGTCCAGCCACAGCTCGGCTGAGGGTGCTGATTGCACCAGCGGGCCGGTTTTCAGGCGCTGCATTCGGGCAGGCCAAACGGCATTGGCCATCGCGGCTTCGCAGGCTGAGTGATCCGCGCCAAGATAGCGCAGGGCGGCCAGTGCCGCGCCGGCATTCTGGATTTGGTGCGCGCCCAGCAGGGCAGGCAGTGGCAGATCCAGCAATCCGTGATCATCCTGAAACACCAGTCGCCCGAACTCGGTGTGAACATGCCAATTCTGACCTTGAGCGATGAGAGGCGCGCCCAATCGGGCCGCTGTGGCCTCGATGACCGCCATCACCTCGTCCGGCTGAGGGCCAACCACACAGGGCACGCCACGTTTTATGATACCGGATTTTTCGGTGGCGATCTTGGTCAGGGTATCGCCGAGAAATTTTTCGTGGTCGATCGAGATTGGTGTAATGATGGTCAGTTCTGGCGTCGCAATCACATTGGTGGCGTCCAACCGGCCGCCCAGTCCAACCTCGAGCAGGGTGTAGTCTGCCGGAGTGCGGGCAAAGGCCAGCAGCCCAGCCACGGTGGTAATCTCGAAATAGGTGATGGTTTCACCACCGTTCTTTTCATAACACTCGTCCAGGATTGCGGTCAGGTGGTCCTCGGTTATCAAGTCACCTGCAAGACGTATCCGTTCGTGAAACCGGGCCAGATGCGGTGACGTATAGGCGTGGGCAGATTTACCCATGCCTTCAATCCCGGCGCGGATCATCGCCTGGGTCGACCCCTTACCATTGGTGCCAGCCAGATGAATAACGGGCGGCAGGCTTTCCTGCGGATTGTCCAGTGCCGCGAGCAGCCGCCAAACCCGGCCCAGTGTCAGGTCCATCAGCTTGGGATGCAGCGCCATCATGCGGGTCAGGATGGTATCAGAGGAGGCTTGTGTCATTGGAGGCAAATCCCTGAGGCAGGTCGCTTATGGAAAAGCCGCCCACCGTTTCAGGCAGGCGGCACAGCAAGGCGGAACAGTCCGCTTTGATTTCAAAATATCGCGGTTAGGTCGCAGCCGCTTCGGTTTCTGCGGCAGCCGAAGTTTCGTTTCCGGCTTCTGCTGTTGGCTCGTCCATGGCCTCTGGGGGTGGAAGATCACCAACGATCTGTGGCGGTAGGTCCATCAACATGCGGATAATGGTGATCAGCTCTTTACGCAGGTCCGTGCGTTTGGTGACGCGGTCCAGAATACCGTGATCCAGCAGATATTCAGCGCGCTGGAACCCCTCGGGCAGTTTTTCACGAATAGTCTGTTCGATCACCCGCGCGCCGGCAAAGCCGATCAGAGCATTGGGTTCCGCGATGTGAACATCGCCCAGCATGGCATAAGACGCGGTCACGCCACCTGTGGTCGGGTGGGTCAGTACGACGATATAAGGCAGATTGGCCTGTTTCAGCATTTGCACCGCAATTGTCGTACGTGGCATTTGCATCAGGCCCAGAATGCCCTCTTGCATCCGGGCACCGCCTGCAGCGGAAAACAGTACCAATGGGCGGTTCAGGCGAACGGCCCGCTCGGCAGCAGCGATAATTGCGTTGCCGACATACATGCTCATGGAGCCGCCCATGAAGGAAAAGTCCTGTGCGGCAGTAACAATAGGTGTGCGGCCCATCTCGCCTTCGGCGACCAGCATGGCCTCGCCTTCGCCGGTCTTTTTCTGCGCCGCCTTCATCCGGTCCGGATAGCGTTTCTGATCCCGGAATTTCAGCGGGTCCGCGATCGGCTCGGGGACGTCAACCTCGGTAAATATGCCACCGTCGAACAGCGCATCAAAGCGGGCCCGAGGGGTGATCGCCATGTGGTGATCGCAGTTGGTGCAGACATTCAGATTGTCGCTCAACTCGCGGTGAAACAGCATGGTTCCGCACTCGGAGCATTTCTGCCACAAATTTTCAGGGACTTCGCGGCGCGAAAAGATCGAATTGATCCGCGGTCGGACGTAATTGGTAATCCAGTTCATAGCAGGCCTCTGCTGGGGCAGTTTGATCTCCCAGATAAGGCTACGCGACGGCAATTGCAATCAGCGGCGTATCGCAAGTCGTGCGACAAGCCAGCAAACACCCATTATGGCAAAGTCCACAACCATCCAGGGGCGCAGCGCCTGCGTGTCCGACATCTCATATGGCAGCACGTATAGTGCCAGACTGTTTAGGCTGCTGGGTGAGGCAATTATCAGTAAGGCAATGAAGTTGTTAAAAAAATGCACTGCAATGGCTGGGCCGATAGTTCCGGCGCGTGCTGTAAGGTCCGCCATCAGCACCCCAAACACCCCAGCCCAAACAGCAATCAAAACCGCATTTTCTCCAGCCTCGGCAGGCAGGTAATGGCCCAAGGCAAACACGGTTGACGGCAATATCAACCAGATCAGTGGATGGCGGAATCGCGCGGCAAGCCCTTGCTGGATATAGCCCCGAAACAAAATTTCCTCGGCCCCGGTCTGCAACAACAGCGTCAAAAGTGACAAAGGCAACAGGGCCAGCCAGGTCAGCATCGGTAGATTGGCAACCATCGGGGCACTCATCTGGTAGGGTGGCAACAGTAGCAACACACCGCCCAGCATCAACAAATATCGGCTGACCCGCATGAATTGCCGAACCACGACACGCGGTGGACCAGTAACGCTGACCAATGATCGCTTTTGCAGAAGCCGCGCCGCCACCGTAACCCCGACGATGAGAAACCCAAACCCGCCCAGAAGCGCCAACATGGCGGGTGGGTTCGATCCGTCCTGCAGCCCAGCCAACCACGGACCGGGAAACAGGCCACTCATAACAACCTGCGCCAATGCGAACAGCAGGAACCAAACCGCCATGACAATCACCAACCCAAGGACCAGTCGCCATAGCTGTGGTCGCGCACGCGCGCCGGCGACAAGCGTCTCATGTGCTACATAGCGGAGGTGGCTAGCGCGCATTAGGGTTCAGCCAGTACAGTCCCTGAATGTCCGACCACAACATGACCGGGTGATAGAGTCTGAACAATTGTGCAGTGAAGGTCATGTCCAATCCTGTTGCGGCAGTGTCTGGCGTGTTTAATGCGAATGTTTTAGACGGTATGCACGAACAGACCCGAATACAAGTTGGCAGGCAAAACTGGACCGGCACCGCCTGGTTTCAACCAAACCTGATCCTCGGCGCAATTTCGTAACGCCCGTTACGAAAGCGAATTGCCGGCTTGGTTAACAAACGTTACATTGCAATCAAGCAATTAGGGCAAAACGTCCGCGGATCAATTTGAGGGCATTATGGGCAGGATACTGGACCGACTGTTTCACTACCGTGCCTTGAACCATTGGCGCCAATATGCGCGCCAGGCAGATCTTGCTCCGTTGAGTGACCTGAGACGGCAACGCAATCGCGCGCGGCAGTTGCGGGCTCATCTTGATCGTCTGATCCATGTGGCCGAGGGTCGATTGGCAATGCCACAGATCGGATCCTCCTTTTTTCCCAAGCCCCATGGCACCGACTGGTCTTGGCGCCCCAATCTGTGGCGTGGACCATTGACAGAACCCGGTATTTCGTCGGCCGCTTCCAAGTCCATGTTGGGAGACCAGGTCCAGGTGTTCCATGACTGCGCCTATTCAGAACTGACCCTGCGACAGTTGCGCAACACGCGCGAACAGGATTTGGCGCCTTTTGGCCTGCGCATGGATGTTTTCAAATTTGACGGCTCGTTTTTATCGCTGGTCATTGAGCTTCCTGCGGATGCTGCCGAGGGCCTGACACGCCAACATTTGATGCGCGTTGATACAATTATCGAGACCGAAAAAACGCAGGAAATCTTCCTCCGCTTAAACATCAAACACGGCCCTAACACGGAACAAATGGTCCGTGAGTTACCGTTGGGTGACACAGCTGCCGTGGTTGAATTTGACCTTGCCTATTCCCGTCTCAACGAAAAACGAATTGAGAAAATCTGGCTTGATCTGATATTTGAGTCTCCCGACATGAATCAGGTGATCCTGCGTGATCTCACTTTCTCGCGCCATCACCGCGCCGCTATCTAAGGACCACTGACATGAGCGAGCTGTCTCTGAACAAGATCCGCTTTCACAATGGCATTTGGGAAGGCAAAATCACCAATGCGCCCACTACCGGTGCACGGCCCGACATTCAGGTCCGCCACTTGGATCAATTGGTTGATGGTGTCGCGCTAAAGGAAGGGGACACCGACAGCGAGTGGGATTTGCACATTTCGGTGCCCAGCCACGCAATTGCCGATGGTGTGCAAAGTTTTGTAATTTACGACGGCGCCTCAGACAGCAAACTGGGTGATTTCACCCTGATTGCTGGAGAGGCAGCAGCAGATGATCTGCGGGCCGAGGTCGAGCTGTTACGCGCCGAACTCGACATGCTGAAACGCGCCTTTCGCCGCCATTGTCTGGAAACAAGCTAAGTCAACGCCTGATACGTTTCGGCGAGTGTCTGCATCGCTTGGACAAATGGCTGTGGCCCATAGCTGCAGCGCGCCACACCGGCCTTTGCCATTGTTTCGCGCGTCATTGCCTCTCCACGCATCATGACATTGACCGGCAGTGGGCTGGCCTTGCAGATCTGTGCAATCAGATCCAGATCCGCCAGTCCCGGCACAAAAAACCCATTGGCACCGGCCGCTGCAAAGGCTTTGGCGCGCTGTATCGCCTCATCCATCAGGTCGGCATGTCGACTGGCGTCCTTCTGCTTTAGGAACAGGTCTGTACGGGCATTGATGAACAGGTTTTCATCAGCGGCGCGGACTGCGCGCAGACGGTCTGATTGCTCTTGGATGCCATACAACCCCGTGTCACCGACGATCTGGTCCTCAAAATTGATACCCACAGCACCAGCGGCCGCTATCTGTGCGACATTACCAGTCAGCTCGGCACCACCGACCGCATAGCCACCTTCGAAGTCAACGCTTAACGGTACCTCGACCGTCTGTGCGATGCGTTCCACGATTTGCACCAACAGCGACAACGGCAGTTTCTCTCCGTCACCATAGCCCTGGGCGCCCGCCACTGACCAACTGCCTGTAGCGACAGCCGTGGCCCCCGCTTTGGCCACTGATGCAGCACTGCCTGCATCCCAGATGTTATACAACACCAGAGGATCGCCGGGCACATGTAAGGCCGCAAAATCCTGCGCCTGTTTGGTTCGTTCAATCACTTTGCTTCTCCATACTTTTGCTCAATCTCTATCAACCGTTGCTTGCGCCACAAACCGCCACCATATCCGGTCAGCGAGCCATCAGCCCCGATCACTCGGTGACAGGGGACAATCAAAGCCAGCTGATTGACCCCATTGGCCCGGGCCACCGCCCGCACTGCCGTCGGGCGGCCAATATCCTTTGCCAGCTGTGAATAACTGCGCGTCTCGCCCGCTGGGATTTGCTGCAGGGCCGTCCAAACCTGCTGTTCAAACGCGGTCCCGTTCAAGGTCAGTGGCGTCGCAAATCCTGCGCTTTCGCCTGCAAAAAACCGGCCCAGCTCCTCGGCCACCTGGACCGTTGGCTCAGGACGGCCAAAGCCAATGCCACTGTTTGTACTTGTCTGCAGTTTTGCCAATTCTCGCGGCAATGCCTTACGGTCAATGAATTCTAGCAAGTGAAGCGCATGACGGCAGCTGACTGCGATCATCGAGCCCAGTGGTGTTTCGATCCAATCCGCCATCAGCAAGGCATCACGGCTGAACTGCCCCGGTGACTGGCCGATCAGCCGCGCAAATGCCACGCGAAAGGCGCTGGCCGACTCAAACCCCGCATCGATCTGCGCCGCGATAACAGGATCGCCAACGCTAAGGGCAGTGAACCCTTCCCGCAGGCGCCGCTGCCGGGCCATTTCCAAAAATGTCATGCCAAAGTGACGTTTGAAGCTGCGCCGCACAGTCGAAGCATCCATTCCCATGGCCGCGATATCGTCCTCGGACCACCGATATCCGGGGCGGGCCTCAAGTGATGTCAGCAGGCGCTCAATAACCGGATCAGCCGCCGCCATCGGCGCCAAAGGGTGACAGCGTTTACAAGCCCGGAACCCCGCATCAATGCAGGCCCCGACCGAGTCGTAGAACTGGCAGTTTTCCGGCTTGGGCTTGCGCGCGGGACAGGTCAAGCGGCAGAAGATACCGGTCGAGGTCACCCCGACATAGGCACGCCCATCAAAGCGATCATCACGCGCCACCAGCGCGTCATATAGTGTGGTGAATTCTGGCAAATCAAACATCATGTCACAGTGATACCCAATCCCCCCCCGATCCGTCGCCGGAAATCGGGCGTGGATGTAAAAATGATGACAAAAACCGACCTGCCAACAAAAAAGGCCGCCCCACCGGGACGGCCCTATTCATTCAGACATCTGCCAGGCTTACTTTGCCAGTGCAGACAGTCCTTTCAGCACATCAATGGCATAGGCCAACTGATAGTCGTTATCGCGCAGATCTGCGGCAGCTTCGGCCTTGGCACGATCTTCCTCAATCTGGCGAATTTCATCTTCAGACAGGCTGTCATTGTTCAAGCTACCGCGAAGGTCCGCCTCGGAGCGCATACGACGTGCAGTCTCGGCTTCGTCCTCTTCGGTGCTTGTCGCGCGACGCGGCTGTTCGACAATGATGTCAGGCGAGACGCCCAAAGCCTGGATAGACCGGCCCGATGGGGTGTAATAGCGCGCTGTGGTCAGGCGCATGGCACCGTCGCCACGCAGTGGCATCACAGTCTGGACCGACCCCTTACCAAAGCTCTTAGTGCCAACGACGATGGCCCGACGATGGTCCTGCAAAGCGCCCGCAACGATTTCCGAAGCCGAGGCCGATCCACCATTGATCAGCACCACAATCGGCAGACCTTCGGCCAGATCACCAGGCGTGGCGTTGAACCGTTCGCCATCTTCCGGGTTACGGCCCCGGGTCGAAACGATTTCGCCGCTTTCGAGGAATTCATCCGAGACACGGATCGCCTGGTTCAGCAACCCACCTGGGTTATTGCGCAGATCCAGCACCACGCCATTGACCTTCTCAATTCCGCCAGCCTCTTCGATCTGTTCATTCAGACCCGAAATCAGGTTTGGCGTGGTCTGATCGTTAAAGGTGGAAATCCGCAGCACAACGGTCGAGCCCTCGGTGCGGGCGCGGACAGCCGTCAGTTTGATGGTGTCGCGGATGATCGAGACATCAAATGGCTCATCCTCACCTTCGCGGACCACGGTGATGATGATCTCCGAGCCGATCGGCCCGCGCATCATATCCACCGCTTCGTCCAGCGACAGACCCAGCATGCTTTCGCCATCGACATGTGTGATAAAGTCACCGGCTTCCATGCCAGCCTCATCCGCCGGGGTGCCATCCATTGGCGACACCACTTTGACATAACCCTCTTCCTGAGTGACTTCGATTCCCAAGCCGCCAAATTCGCCGCGCGTCTGCACCCGCATCTGCGCCGCATCATCGGGCGACAGATAGCTGGAATGCGGATCAAGCGAGGCCAACATGCCGCCAATGGCGGCTTCAATCAGCTCGGTTTCATCTACCTCTTCGACATATTGCACGCGGATGCGTTCAAAAATGTCGCCAAACAGGTCCAACTGTTCATACACAGTCGCCGCGCGGGCGCTGTCCTGTGCCAGCAGCGGTCCCGCCACATAGGTGGTCGCAAGGATTCCTGCCAGCGTTCCGCCGACAGCTGCCATCGCAAACTTTTTCATATGCTTTTATCCATCCTTATTCGGTACGGAACCAAATTGCAGGGTCCACCGGGGTATCATGCAGTCTAACTTCTATATAGAGCGTTTCTGTCCGGTCAGTTCCAGCCCCATCACCGCTAAGTGACAATATCGCACCAATTTCCGGGGTAACACCCCCCATTAGCCCAACCGGAGTCCCCTTGGGGATCACTTGCCCCGCCTCTCCAAATACTTCGGCCAGTCCAGACAGGACAAACAACATGTCGGATTGCGGTTCAAGAATCACCACATTGCCCAGATCCAGCAAGGGACCACGATACCGAATAGTTGCTGCCGTAGGGGACGACACCAGCGCCCGTGGCCGTGCCGCAATCAACAGGCCCGGGCGCGAAATGCCAGCTGCATCCTGGGCACCAAATCCGCGCAACACCAATCCCTGCACTGGCAGTGGGACCTCGCCCCGCTGGGAGCTGATATCCGCACTGGATTCTGCAATTTCACCCTCAACAATATTGGCAAGCCCACTGGCAAAGCCTTGCAATGTCTCGGTCGAGGAGATCAGAATTGAGGTGCGCACAGGGTCATGTGTAAACCGGCGCGGTAAATCCCTGCGGTCGGCAATTGCGGTCGACAGCTTCGCGCGCGCCTGTTGAACGCCAGCCAGGCCACCCTGCAAGATACCCGCAGCGTTTTGCTGCAAGAGACGCAGGGTCTGCACCTCCTCCAGATCCCGTTTCAATGCCTCGACACGCGCATGTAATCCCGGCGTCACTTCAGCCAGCATCATCGCCGACCGGGCCGCGCCCAGCGGCCCCGAAGGATGCAACAACAAGACAGGCGGCGCCGAAGTCTCGATGGTCTGCAAAATACCAAGCAGATCAGCGACCTCATCCTCACGCGACTGCAATTGCGCAATCAGCTGTGCCTCGCGCCGGGCCACCCGGCGCAAGCCGTCCCGCATTGCGGCCAGCCCCGCTTCATAGGCGCGCACGGTTTCGGTCAGCGCCTTCACCCTGTCGCGCGCACTATCTGCGCTCTGCAACTGCACCGTCGCCGTTTCCAATTGCTGGCTGGCCGCGCGGGCCGCACTGGCCGGATCGTCGGCAGCAACAGCCCCCTGCCCAATCAGGCAGAATATTAAAAACGCAGCGCGCAATATCATGCCAGCAAGCTCTCTCCGGTCATTTCCTTTGGCTTGTCCAGCCCCATCAGCTCTAGCAATGTCGGCGCCAAATCGGCCAACCGCCCGTCGCGCAATGTGGCGCCCTCGGGGCCGCCAACCAAGGCCAATGGCACCAGGTTCAGCGTATGTGCCGTATGTGGTTCACCCGTTTGCGGATCAACCATCACTTCGCAGTTGCCATGATCCGCTGTCACCAGCATCGCACCACCAGCCTTCTTTACCGCCGCAACCACCGCCGCCAGCCCTTGATCCACCGCCTCACAGGCCTTCATCGCCGCCTGCAAATCGCCGGTATGGCCGACCATATCGGGGTTGGCGTAATTGGTCACAATCAGATCATAGCCAGCCTCAATCGCCTCAACAAATTTGCCTGTCACCTCGGGTGCCGACATTTCTGGCTGCAGATCATAGGTCGCCACATCGGGTGACTTCGGCATAAACCGGTCTTCGCCTTGCTCGGGCTCTTCTTTGCCTCCATTCAGGAAGAATGTGACATGCGGATATTTCTCGGTCTCAGCCAGACGGAATTGACGCAACCCCTGCTTGGCCACCCATTCCCCCAGAGTATTGACGATCACCGCCTTGGGATAGGCAGTGGCCATGTAGGTGTTGTGATCATCCGAATACCCTACCATACCCAATAGCGCCGCCAGTTTTGGCCGCTTTCCAGTGTCAAAGGCGTCAAAATCCGACTGACCAATCGCCGCCAGAATCTCACGCGCGCGGTCGGCACGAAAGTTCAAACAGAAAAACCCGTCCCCGTCGCGCGCACCGGGGAACTCTCCCACAACCGAGGCCGAGATGAATTCATCTGTCTCGCCTTGCTCATAGGACAGTGTCACTGCCGCTTTGGCATCCGTCACCACCCGGCCACCGCCCTTGATCATCGCCGCATAGGCCTGACTGACCCGTTGCCAGCGGTTATCACGATCCATAGCATAATACCGGCCGGTGACAGTGGCAATTTCAGCCCCCTGTGGCAAGGCAGCCTGCAGCTTGTCAAAATACCCCAACGCCGATTTCGGCGCCACATCGCGCCCATCAGTGATCGCATGCAGCCAGACCGGCACGCCGGCATCTGTAATCGCCTGGACCGCTGCCAGAATGTGGCTGATATGCCCATGCACGCCGCCATCCGACACCAGCCCCATCAGATGCGCCGCACCGCCGGTTGCTTTCAACTTGGCGATAAACTGCAACAAAGCCGCATTTTCAAAAAATGAACCATCCTCGATCGCCAGATCAATCTGCCCCAGGTCCATCGCCACCACGCGGCCGGCGCCAATATTGGTATGTCCCACTTCCGAATTGCCCATCTGACCACTGGGCAGACCCACATCAGGACCATGTGTGACCAGTCGCGCCTGCGGCCCCTGCGCCATCAGCGCATCAAAAGCAGGAGTCTGCGCCAGATGTGGTGCATTTGCCACGCTGGATTCGCCACTCCCCCAACCATCAAGAATACATAGAACAACGGGTTTGGGCGTGGACATGTCAGGGCTCCGGATACAAAAATGCCTGCTGGTCTTCTACAACCTATCCTCCGGATGGTGAACAGACGTTATCGCGCCACCGCCCCTTCATCTTTTTAAAAATACTCAAACTCTTCCCCCTCACCCTGCGATACCTCTGATGCTCTGCGGCGTCAGACGATCCCTCAACAAGGCCAGCGGATGCGCCCTCAGCGACAGTCGCATCGCAACATAATCCTCCACCACCTCTTCCCCCAATGACATCGCGGGCAACATCGCGGCGGGTTCATCAATCGCCTCCCCCTCCAGCCCTTGGGCAAACAGCGGCAGTGGCTTGACCGAGGCAATGGCTTTGGCGGCCCACAGCGCCTCGCGACGCCTCATGCCCAACGCGGCAAAGACATCCGCCTCAGCCAACCGCTCAATCACCCCGGGGGCCAGCCCTGCTTTGCGCCAGACATCGTCAATCTCTGTGTAGCCATTGCCCCGCGCTGCGGTCAGCCAACCGGCGTCCTCTTCCCGCAATCCCTTGATCTGGCGCAGCCCCAGCCGCAGCGCCAACCCACCGCGTCCGTCCGGTTCCATCACGTTATCCCAGAAGCTGGCGTTGATGCAGATCGGACGCACCTCGACCCCATGTTCCCGCGCATCCCGCACAATTTGGGCCGGGGCGTAAAACCCCATCGGCTGCGCATTCAGCAACGCACAGGCAAAGATGCCGGGGTGGTGACACTTGATCCAGGCTGAGGCATAGACCAGCAGTGCGAAACTGGCCGCATGGCTTTCGGGGAACCCATACGAGCCAAACCCCTCGATCTGGCTAAAACACCGCTCGGCAAACTCTGTCTTGTATCCATTGCGCGCCATACCGCGTAGGAACAATGCCCGGAACTCACTGACATTGCCGTGTTTCTTGAACGTCGCCAGCGAGCGACGCAGCCGATCTGCTTGCTCCGGCGTAAACCCAGCTCCGACAATGGCAATCTGCATCGCCTGCTCCTGAAACAGTGGCACCCCTAACGTCTTGCGCAGCACAGCGCCCAGCGCATCCGAGGGCAGTGTCACCTGTTCCTCGCCATTGCGACGGCGGATATACGGATGCACCATGTCCCCCTGGATCGGGCCCGGCCGGATGATCGCCACTTCGATCACCAGATCATAGAACTTACGCGGTCGCATGCGCGGCAGAAAATTCATCTGTGCCCGGCTTTCGACCTGAAACACGCCAATACAGTCGGCCTTGCACAGCATATCATAGACCACCGGATCCTCGGGTGGCAGGCTGGCCAGGCTCCAGCTTTGGCGGTGATGGGTGTGGATCAGATCAAAAGCTTTGCGGATACAGGTCAGCATCCCCAGGCTCAGCACATCGACCTTAAGAATGCCCAGCGCGTCAATGTCGTCCTTGTCCCAACAGATCACCGTGCGCCCCTCCATGGTGGCGTTCTCAATCGGCACCAACTCGTCCAGCCGGCCATCGGTGATGATAAACCCACCCACATGCTGAGACAGATGCCGCGGAAAACCGATAATTTGATAGACCATATCCATGGTCTGGCGCAAACGGAGGTCACTGGCATCCAGCCCGATTTCGGCCATCCGCTGTGCCTCTAGCCCCTTGGCGCTGAAAAAACCCCATAACTGGGACGACAGCGCCGAGATCGTGTCCTCGCTCAACCCCATGGCGCGCCCGACCTCACGGATCGCCCGTTTGCCCCGGTAATGGATCACCGTCGCGCAGAGCCCGGCACGTTTACGGCCATAGTGCTCGTAAATATGCTGGATCACCTCCTCGCGGCGCTCGTGCTCAAAATCCACATCGATATCAGGCGGCTCGTCCCGGGCCTCAGACACAAAACGCTCAAATACCATGGTGCCGATCTCTGGGCTGACAGAGGTCACGCCCAGACAATAGCAGACCACCGAATTGGCCGCTGATCCGCGGCCCTGACACAGGATGCCACGCTTGCGCGCGAAATCCACAATGTCGCGCACGGTCAGGAAATAGGGATCATAGCGCAGCTTGCCGATCAAGGTCAGCTCATGCTCCAGCATGGCCCGCACCTTGGCCGAGGCCCCACCCGGATAGCGACAAGCCAGCCCCTCCAGCGCCAATCTGCGCAGCCTTTCGCTTGGTGTTTCGCCATCAGTTGCCTCACTGGGATACTCATAGCGCAACTCGTCCAGTGAAAAACTCAGCTGTTCCGCCAGTGCCCCGGCCCGATCCACCGCGCCCTCATAGCCAGCAAAAATCCGCCGCATCTCCACCTCGGACCGCATCCGCTGCTCACCATTGGCCTGTGCCGAGCGCCCCAAGGTCTCGACCTTGGTATGCAACCGGATCGCACTCAGCACATCCGCCAGCCGCCGCCGCGCCCCGTGATGCATCCGCGGCGCGGCACTGGCCAGCGTGGGAATCCCCAATTCGCCGGCCCAGACTGTGACCCGTGCAAACCAGGCCCCATCGGTGCCATCATATGCCGGAGCCATCAACAGATGCATCCGCCCGCCAAAGCGCCGCGTCAAACCGCCCATATGCGGCAACCATCCGCCCGCACCGCCCTGCCCCCGCAGCGTCTGTGGCACCAGCTGCAGGTGAAGACCGTCAGCGAACTCCAGCAAGTCAGACAGATACAGGATGCAGTCCCCCTTGTCCGCCCTCAACCGCCCGCATGAGATGACGCGACACAGGTTACCCCACCCGATCCGGGTTTCGGGCAAGGCGATCACAGGGGGCGCATCAGTGAACAACAACTTCGCCGCCGGCATCAGGCGCGGCATGTCATAGATCGGAAAACTGGCAGGTCGGGCCATATTATCCGGACAGGGTGGCCCAATCGGGTCATTATCCTTATCCCAGGCCATCCGCTCGCGCACTCGCCGGGCAATATCACGTGCCTCAGTATGGGCCCGCACGATACCACTGACCGAGTTCTCATCTGCAATCGCCAATGCCGGGATACCCAGTACCAGCGCACGCTGAACATACTCCTCCGGGTGGGACGCCCCGGTGAGAAAGGTGAAGTTCGAAAGATTCGCAAATTCAGCAAACATGCCGGACACGATATTCCTGTTTTGTTCTCATTTCGAGTCCTCTTGTGCACTCACCCGCACTGAGCCGCAGGCGCAGTGCCACGCCCAACGGAAGGAATGCGCCCGACAGGGCGCTGACGACGGGCGGGAGCCCCGCGTTCAAATGCGCAGGAAACGGGTCGATCCAGGTCACTGAAATCTGGCAACGTCCGAACAACAAACGGAGACATCTCATGATCAACATCACAGCCCTACCAACCGACATCGTCCGCGCCCTGCAAAACGGTGGGCCGGACGCCCATGGTCAGTCGGCCGAACACGCGCAATCAGATGGCGGTGGAAACCCCTGCCGCCATTGTCTGAAATACATCCCAAAAGGGGCCGAGATGCTGATCCTGGCCCATCGTCCGTTCCCTGCCGCGCAGCCCTACGCGGAAACCGGGCCGATCTTTCTTTGCGCAGATCCTTGTGATCAACACCAAGACAATCAGATACCCGAAATCTTCAGCTACTCGCCTGATTATCTGATCAAAGGCTACAATCAGGATGATCGTATCGTCTACGGCACCGGAGTCGTCATTGGCAAAGACCAGCTAGCGCAACAGACAAAAGACATCTTTGCGGATGAGCGGGTGGACTACATCCACATACGGTCATCCCGAAACAACTGCTACCAGGCGCGGGTAGACAGGGGCTGAAAACCTCATCCAAAAGACCGGGCCAAGGTGACCCTTGCGCCGAGGCCCGGTTCCGTAACGCCTGCTGAACCCAAAGAGCCCACACCCAAACGTGCTAGAGCTTCCTTAGGAGCAGCATGCGGTGCTGGCGCTTGATGTGCCGCAACATCCCGCTGGTTTGGCTGACATTTTCCTTACCCCCGCTGCTTTGCACGTGGCCCGGCCCTCACTCAGCCCTATGCTGATCTGCCCCACCTCAGACGCAAACGACTGGACCTGATAACGGCGAAGCCCCTTGTTCTCCAACGCAAACTCGAAATACAGCGGAGCCTTACCCAGCCCGTTCAGTTTGGCCGCGCTCTGAGCAGCGATAGAGGTGAATTTTCCGACCCTCATGTGATCGCCGATTTGACCATCCAACAACTGAATGTGCGTTTCCCGCCAATCATCAATATTACCCCCACAATCAATGCTGCGGATCGAGGTCTGCTTCAATTCGGTTACGTGATACCCTCCGCCGATCTCACCGTCTTGGGTGGTAAACACCAGCGGTAGCGTTGCATCTTCGGAGTCCAGCGCCTTCAGCATGTCGTTCAGTGTTGTCAGTTGATCTGTCATCGTGTAAATCTCCATTATATTTCAATATCTCAAGTATTATTGAAGTATAATGGAGTCAATAGACACCTCAACGGGAGTTGAAATATGAATGAAGGTCAAGTCATCGAGGCCCTGGGTGCCCTTGCTCAGGAAACACGGCTGCGCATCCTCACGTTTCTGGTCACCAAAGGCAGCGACGGCGCTTCCGCCGGAGAGATTGGCGAAGCTGTTGACGCGGCATCGTCCAGGGCGTCATTTCACCTGTCCACGCTTGCCAAGGCCGGGCTGGTCACCGCCGAGCGCAGATCACGCAATATCATTTACCGCGTCGATTTTGACGCCATGGGCGGCATGATGGGCTATCTGATCAAGGATTGCTGCAACAATCACCAGGGCGTGCTGGCGTGTTGTGGGGCATCCTCCAAAGCCTGCTAAGGCACCTCAGCAGCGCCACCTATTCGCAATTACCGGCGCTACTTCGTCTTGGTCAAAGACAGGAACACGTCTTCCAGATCTGCCTCTTCCGTTTTCACATCCCGGATGGTGATGCCCGCATCGCGCACCGCGGCAAGTACCTGTTCCGCACTGGTAGAACCAACACGGTAGCGCAGTACCACAGCGCCATCGCTACGCAACTCGGCCCCAATTCCATCCCCTTGGGGAAGGTCTGTGACCGGCTGATCGGGTTGCACGACCATCGTTTTGCTATCCAAGCGGCCCAGCAAATTGACCGTACTGTCACGCACCACCACCTCGCCCTCATTGATGATGGCGATCTCGTCGCACATCTCTTCGGCCTCTTCCAGGTAGTGGGTGGTCAGGATGATGGTCATGCCCTGTTTGTTCAACTTGCGGATATTGGTCCACAACATCTGGCGCAGCTCGATATCAACACCTGCGGTCGGCTCATCCAGCACCAGAATATTCGGGCGATGCACCAATGCCTTGCCCAGCAACAACCGACGCTGCATGCCACCCGATAGTGTCCGGGCATAGGCCTCGGCCTTGTCCTCCAGCCCGATCATGCGCAAAATCTCGTCGCTGCGGCGTTCGGATTTGGGGACACCATACAGCCCTGCCTGCACCTCGAGCGCGCCACACGGGGAAAAGAACGGATCTAGGTTCAGCTCTTGCGGCATCACCCCAATCGAGGCCCGCGACTGACGAGGGTTGGCATCCTGGTCAAAGCCCCAGATTGTCACCTTACCCGAGGTTTTAAGCACCAGACCGGCCAGAATATTGATCATTGTCGATTTGCCGGCACCATTGGGGCCCAGCAGACCAAACACAGATCCGCGCGGAATGCTCAGATCGATACCTCTAAGCGCCTGCTTCTCGGGTTGTCCCTTTGCGCCCTTGTAGGTCTTGCGCAAACCTTCAATCCGTATCGCATCCTGTGTCATCGCGGCACTTGCCCCTATTCTGCCCTGGCTCGTAAAATCCCCTACTGGATATGCACGGGGACCACCAGCGATGAGCCCCTCTCCGTTTCTGCACACAAGAACTGTCTTCCGGCGTTGCCCTTACAAGCGGGATAACTGATAACAGGACCAAACCAGCACACCGAGGAGCGCACGGGCATGAGCAATACGGAATTCGGCAAAGGCTGCCATTTGCATCTGATCGACGGCTCGGCGTTTATTTTTCGCGCCTATCACGCATTGCCGCCATTGACGCGTAAATCCGACGGGCTGCCGATTGGCGCTGTCGCCGGGTTCTGCAACATGTTGCAACGCTATGTCGAGGGCAACACCGGCCCCGACGCCCCCACCCATGTAGCGGTAATATTTGACCATTCTGGCAAGACGTTCCGAAATGATCTGTATGACCTTTACAAGGCCAACCGTCCCCCTGCCCCCGAAGATCTGCGCCCACAGTTTCCGCTGACCCGCACCGCCACCCGTGCCTTTAACATTGCCTGCAAAGAGGTCGAAGGGTTTGAGGCCGATGACATCATGGCCACCCTGGCCTGTCAGGCCCGCGATGCCGGTGGGCGCTGTACCATCATCAGTTCCGACAAGGATCTGATGCAACTGGTTGGCGGCGGCGTTGAAATGCTGGACGCGATGAAAAACAAACGCATCGACCGGGACGGTGTGATTGAGAAATTCGGCGTTGGCCCTGAACGGGTGGTCGATGTACAGGCGCTGGCGGGTGATAGCGTCGATAACGTCCCCGGCGCGCCGGGAATCGGCATTAAAACCGCAGCCCTTCTGATCAATGAATACGGTGATCTGGAAAGCCTGCTGGACCGCGCCAGTGAGATCAAGCAACCCAAACGCCGCCAGACCCTGATCGACAAGCGCAAGCAGATCGAGATGTCCAAGACATTGGTACAGCTGGACTGCAACATGGCGCTGGACTTCACCATTGCAGACCTTGAGGTGCGCGATCCCGATCCCGAAGTGCTGCTGGGCTTCCTTGCCGAAATGGAATTCCGCACCCTCACCAAACGGATGGCAGATCAATTGGGGCAAGAGGCCCCGGCCATTGCCGAAGCCCCCGCCGGAGTGATCGAGGTCATTGCCGAGGATGTGCCCTTTGATCGTGACGCCTACACCTGTGTCCGCAGTGCCGACGAGCTGCAGCCCTGGATCGACCAGATCCGCCAACGTGGCTGGGTGGCGGTAGATACCGAAACCACCGGGCTGGACGAAATGGTCGTCGATCTGGTTGGTATTTCCCTCTGTGTCGAGCCGGGAACCGCCTGCTACATCCCGCTGACCCACCGCGCCGCCGCAGCAGATGATCTGTTCGGCTCGGACGATCTGGCCAAGGGGCAAATGCCACTGACCACGGCACTGGAGATGCTAAAACCCGTTCTGGAAGACCCGGCGATCATGAAGATCGGCCAAAACATGAAATATGACGCCAAGATCTTTGCCCGTCAGGGCATCACGGTTGCGCCGATGGATGACACTATGCTGATGTCTTATGCATTGCACGGCGGGTTGCACAATCACGGTATGGATACCCTGTCCGAACGCTATCTGGATCACACACCAATCCCGATCAAACCTCTGCTGGGCACAGGAAAATCCGCGATCACTTTTGACAAAGTCCCGGTCAGCGACGCCATTCCCTATGCCGCCGAGGACGCCGATATTACTTTGCGCCTGTGGCAGCTGTTCAAACCGCGATTGCACCAGGCCAAAGTCTCCACTGTTTATGAAACGTTGGAGCGGCCACTGATTCCGGTGCTGGCCAAGATGGAAATGGACGGTATCAAGGTTGACCGTGACACGCTCAGCCGTATGTCCAATGCCTTTGCCCAGAAAATGGCAGAGCTGGAGGCGGATATTCACGCGCTCGCCGGGCGGCCCTTTAACGTCGGCAGCCCAAAACAGCTGGGCGAAATCCTGTTTGACGAAATGGGTCTCGAAGGTGGCAAAAAGGGCAAGACCGGCGCCTATGCTACTGGGGCTGATATCCTGGAGGATCTGGCCACCGAACACGACTTGCCCGCACGCGTGTTGGACTGGCGTCAGCTGTCCAAACTAAAGTCTACCTACACGGATGCCCTTCAGGACCATATCAATGCAGACACCGGCCGGGTGCATACTTCTTATTTGCAGACCGGTGCCAACACCGGGCGCATGGCCTCAAAAGATCCCAACCTGCAAAACATTCCGGTGCGCAGCGAAGAGGGCCGTCGCATCCGCGAGGCCTTTATACCTGAGCCCGGTAATGTGTTGCTGTCACTCGACTACAGTCAGATCGAACTGCGCATTCTGGCCCATGTTGCCGGCATTGATGCGCTGAAGCAGGCCTTTGCCGACGGGTTGGACATTCACGCCATGACCGCCTCGGAAATGTTCGACGTATCGCTGGATGAGATGACACCGGAAATCCGCCGACAGGCCAAGGCGATCAACTTTGGCGTCATCTATGGCATCTCGGGCTTTGGCCTGGCGCGCAACCTGCGCATTCCACGGGCCGAGGCACAGGGGTTCATCAACCGCTATTTCGAGCGCTTCCCTGGCATCCGCACCTACATGGACGCAACGGTCGAGTTCGCCAAAGAGCACGGCTATGTCCAGACCCTGTTCGGCCGCAAGATCCATACCCCTGAGATCGCTGCCAAAGGGCCGCGCGCCGGTTTTGCCAAACGCGCCGCCATCAACGCACCGATCCAGGGCACCGCAGCAGATGTAATCCGCCGCGCCATGATCCGCATGCCCGACGCCATCGCCCACCTGCCCGCACGCATGCTGCTGCAGGTGCACGATGAACTACTGTTCGAAGTACCCGAGGCCTCCGTCGAAGAAACCATTGCAGCGGCCCGCACCGCAATGGAAAACGCCGCCGACCCGGCGGTGCATTTGGATGTAAAACTCATCGTGGATGCCGGACGTGGTGCCAACTGGGCCGAGGCACACTAGCCAACAGCCCATCAACGGTGCACTCCCGCGCCTGCAAGGTGAACCGGCTACGCCAATTCCCCATGACAGCCTTGGGCCAAGCGCCGCGCAATGCGCGGCGCCGGTGGCACACGACCCGCATGAAGTGCTCCGTAGGAGCGCTTCATGCCACGCCCAACTGGCAGAGTACCTCCGACAGGAGGTCGATGACGGGCGGGAGAACGCCGTTCCTTGGCAAACCCTTGCGATACCTCAATACAGCTACGATGCTTGTTCCAAAGGTATGGGCAACCGAACACGAAACTGGAATCTCCTGCCAAAATGCGATCCACCTGCACGCGACAACGACTCTCACTCCAGCGCACTTGTACACTTCGTCGTTTATCTGGTTATGACATCCAACCCAGACTATCCTCGGTGCGTTTGGTTGTTGGGGTGTATTCTGCACTCACCCAGCCTGCATAACCGCTTTCATCAATTGCATTAAACAGAGCGCTAAAATCCATTGGGCCCGTACCCGGCTCACTGCGAGCCGGTGCCGCGCCGATTTGGATATGCGCAGCATGGGTTGAAAACGCATCCCAGACCTGCGCGGCGTCACCATGGATCATCTGCGCATGATAGGCATCGAATTGTAACCCAACATTAGGGCGGTCCACGGCATCCAGAATTTCAACCGCCAGATTGTAATCATCCAGAAAATAGCCCGGCTGGTCACCGCTGTTGAGCGGTTCGATGGTGAATTTCTGCTCAGGCGCCCGGTCCGCTGCCCATTGCAGATTGCGAATATAGGTCTCCTGCGCTGCCAGACCTTTTTCATAGCCGGCCATTACATGGATCATCCCTGGGCGCAGTACTTCCGCATAGCGCAGCGCCCTGCGGATATCGCGCTGGAAGCGGTCCTCGCCACCTGGAATGGCCGCATAACCCGGCTCACCTCCGGTATAATTCGGCGGAGGTGCATTGATCAGCAATAGCTCCAACCCGTTGCTCATCAGGGCGCGCTGGGTTTCCTTGGCGGCAGTCTCATAGGGATACAGGATCTCCACGGCCTCGAACCCGGCAGCGGCGGCGGCCTGAAACCGGTCGAGGTAAGGCAGTTCGGAAAACAGCAGCGAGATATTGGCTGCAAACTTAGGCATCAGGACCCTTCCCGGTTAAATGTGATCGGCCCCAGACGTGAGGCCGGGGTTGTCAACGAATGACACATATCGCTTCGAGTGTGGTGCCATCATTTCTTCAAATTGCGCGCATTTGACGTCAGCACCCGGTAACCCTCAAATCAGAAACAACCGGTAAGCCCATCATGTCTCGTCCAAATCCGCTGACGGGATCACCGGGAAAAACTGCCCTGACGACCACACTCCGAACCAGCCATCGTGATGCGCACCCAGATCGACCAGCCGGTAAAAGCTTTTGCGATCAATCAGGGCCTCTAGGTCGGCGCGAATCAGGACATAAGGGGAAGGCTCTCCTGTCTGCGGATCGCGCACCACCCGGATAGGGTGGTCTGGTCCGGCAATGGCGATGTCCCCCACATGAGTGGAGAAGCTAATAATCTGCGCGGCCCCACTGCCCGTGGCGTCAAAATCCACCGCAACAAACGGCGCATCATCGACAGTGATGCCGACCTTTTCAACCGGAGTGACCAGAAAATATTTGCCGTCTTCGCGTTTAAGAATCGATGAGAACAGTTTGACCAGCTCGAAGCGGCCAATTGGGGTGCCCAGATAAAACCAGGTGCCATCGCGGGCGATCCGCATATCCAAATCACCGCAGAACGCCGGGTTCCACAGGTGCACTGGCGGCAATCCGCCACTCTTTGCGGCTTTTATCGACGCCGCGATGCCCTCGGCCGACGGGCTCACATCATTTTGTCCATTCATTGCTTTTGCCATTTCCCTCCAGCACGATAGAGTACCATTATATATTCGCGACAAGGGGAATGTCATGTCCGAACCCGACGACCTGCTGACTGAAATCGAGGCTTTGCAAGAAAAACTGCAACAAGCGCGGGACTCGATCACCCGACAGTTCATCGGACAAGAGCGTGTGGTGGATCTGGCGCTGTCGACCCTGTTATGTGGTGGTCACGGGCTGCTGATTGGGCTACCCGGCCTGGGTAAAACCCTGCTGGTAGAAACCCTTGCGACCGTAATGGGCCTGGACGGAAATCGAATCCAGTTCACGCCTGATCTGATGCCGGCCGACATTCTTGGCTCTGAGGTTCTGGATACCGATGCCGAAGGCCACCGATCGTTCCGCTTTGTACCGGGGCCCGTGTTTTGCCAGCTGCTGATGGCCGATGAAATCAACCGGGCCAGCCCGCGCACACAGTCGGCACTGCTGCAGGCGATGCAGGAACATACAGTGACCGTAGCGGGTGAAGACAGGCCGCTTGGCGCGCCGTTCCATGTGCTGGCCACCCAGAACCCGATCGAGCAGGAAGGCACTTATCCCCTGCCTGAAGCACAGCTGGACCGGTTCCTGCTCAAGATTGACGTCAGCTATCCCACCCGTGACACCGAGCGGGACATTCTGCTGGCTACCACCGGGACAGTGGACAGCAAAGCCGTGCAGGTCTTCACCGGCGAAGACCTGATTGCTGCTCAGACCCTGTTGCGCCGGGTGCCAGTTGGCGAATCGGTGATGGAGCTGATCCTGGATCTGGTCCGTGCCTTCCGTCCCGACGAACCCGGTGTCACCGACCAAGTTGCCCAAACCGTGGCCTGGGGCCCCGGCCCGCGCGCGGCGCAGGCGCTGATGCTGGCAGTGCGGGCGCGGGCATTACTACAGGGCCATTTAGTGCCCAGTGCCGAGGACGTGATCGATATGGCGCAGCCGGTGCTGAGCCACCGCATGGCGCTGAACTTTGCCGCCCGCGCCCGGGGCGACAGCTTGACTGATCTGATCGCCACTACGGCTGCGGATCTTACCCGGACCAAGGCCGCCGCGTGAGCCTAGCCAAGATCCCTCAGGCCACCGAGCTAAGACACCGCGCCGAAATTGAGGCCGGCAGCCTGCCACCGTTGTTGGTGCAGGCTGAACAGCTGGCTGGTTCGGTGTTGCTGGGCGAACATGGCCGCAGGCGTGCCGGAATGGGAGACGATTTTTGGCAATATCGCCCGGCTCAACCCGGTGACAGCCGCAGCCTGATCGACCACCGTCGCTCGGCGCGCGGCGATCAACAATTTATCCGCGAACGCGAGTGGCAGATTGCCCAGACAGTGCATGTCTGGGTCGATCAGGGCGGATCGATGCGCTTTGCCTCGAAACCCGAGTTGCCGCAAAAGATCGACCGCGCCCGCAAGCTGGCCCTGGCAGCATCGATTTTAATGATCCGCGGCGGAGAACGCGTTGGCCTGACCGGGACATCCCTGCCGCCACGCAGTGGCAACATGCAGGTTCTGCGCATGGCCGAGGCATTGAGTATCAAGGATGACGTTGACTACGCCCCGCCCGAACATCACGCCATGATTCCCCATGCACGGGGCCTGTTCATTTCCGATTTCCTTGGCCCCTTTGGCGAATTGCAACTGGCCCTCAGCAAAGCTGCCGACCGCGGTCTTCGCGGTGTGTTGCTGCAAGTTCTCGATCCCAGCGAAGAGGGTTTTCCATTTTCCGGTCGCACCCTGTTCGAAAGCGTCAGTGGCGGGTTGCGCCATGAAACACTCAAGGCATCGGCGCTGCGGGACCGCTATCTGGATCGGCTGGCAGAGCGACGCGATGCCCTGGACAGCCTGTGTCGCGCCACCGGTTGGCGCCTGGGCCAGCATCACACCGGCGACAGTGCCCAGACGGCCCTGTTGTGGCTGTATCACGCATTAGAAAGTACCCGATAATGACAACGCTGGCTGGCATCGGTTTCACCACACCCTGGCTGCTATTGGGATTGCTGGCGCTGCCTATCTTATGGCTGCTGCTGCGCGCCGTCCCGCCTGCACCGGTGCGTCGGGTGTTTCCGGCTGTCACCTTATTGCTGGGGCTCAGCGACGACGAGAGCCTGTCGGACCGCACACCATGGTGGCTGTTGCTGCTGCGCATGCTGGCGGTGGCGGCGGCAATCATCGGTCTGGCAGGCCCGGTACTAAACCCCACGCCCACTGCCACTGCCGGAAACGGCCCACTGCTGGTGGTTCTGGACGCCAGTTGGGCCGGAGCCGACGACTGGAAGAACACCAGCGAACAGATGGTCACCAAGTTAGCCGAGGCCGGACGCGCCGATCGTACCGTCGCCGTGCTGCGTTTGACCGCACCCGAGGCGCTGCATTTTCAATCCGCCGATGTCTGGCGCAAGCGGGTGGCCGGGCTGGTGCCGCAGCCCTGGCAGCCAAGCCCGGACCAGATAGCCACCGCGATGACACACATAGCAGCGGTGGACACGGGGTTTGACACCCTGTGGTTTTCCGATGGGTTGGATTATCCTGACCGCGATCAGCTAACTGCGGCGCTAATGCAGCGCGGCGGGGTGCAGGCATATCAGACCACCACGAACAGGCTGGGACTGTTGCCAGCGCAATTTGCAGATGGTGCCATCGAGCTGACGGCTATTCGCAGCCAAGCCCTTGCCGAGCAACAGGTCACCGTACGCGCCCAGGGTCGTGATCCTGGTGGCACCCTGC
This sequence comes from Parasedimentitalea marina, assembly GCF_004006175.1. Taxonomy (GTDB): domain Bacteria; phylum Pseudomonadota; class Alphaproteobacteria; order Rhodobacterales; family Rhodobacteraceae; genus Parasedimentitalea; species Parasedimentitalea marina. The sequence goes on along the minus strand of NZ_CP033219.1, from coordinate 54,612 downwards.
GGGTGCTGGCCACGGCCACCGCCGAATTTGCCGCTGATGGGAACACCGCAAGCGCCAAGCTGATCCTGCCTTCGGAACTGCGCGCCCGGATTACCCGGTTTGAGCTGCAGCAAGTCCGCTCTGCCGGAGCTGTAGCCTTAACCGACGACAGCCTGCGTCGTCGTGAGGTGGCACTGATCACCTCGCAGACTGATAACGAGGGCCTGATCCTGCTGTCGCCAATGCATTACCTGCGTCAGGCCCTACAGCCAACGGCCGAATTGTTCGAAGGCGGGCTGGGTGATCTGCTGCCTGCCAATCCGGATGTCATCATTCTGGCCGACGTCGCGCGACTGGCCCCAAGCGAAGAAGACGCATTGACCGAATGGGTCGAAAAGGGCGGCATGTTGCTGCGCTTTGCCGGACCAAGACTGGCCGCCAGCGATATCTCCCGCGATGAAGAACACCCGCTGATGCCCGTTCGCCTGCGCAGTGGCGGCCGCAGCCTGGGCGGCGCGATGAGCTGGGGTGAGCCCAAAACTCTGGCCACCTTCCAACAAAACACACCGTTCTATGGCCTGACTATTCCCCAAGAGGTCACGGTAAGCTCGCAGGTGGTGGCGCAGCCCGACCCCAGTCTGGCGGACCGGGTGATTGCCGAGCTGGGCGACGGCACCCCGCTGGTGACGCGCAAGCCGCTGGGTCAAGGGCAAGTTGTGCTGTTTCACGTCACCGCCAATGCCGAATGGACCAGCTTGCCGCTGTCCGGGCTGTTTGTGGAAATGCTGGAACGGCTGGCGGTCTCTACCGCCGCCAAGCTTCCCAGCGCAGAGGAACTAGAGGGCACTGTCTGGACACCGATTAGTGTCCTGGACGGGTTTGGTCGCCTTACCGAGGCAGGCACCCTGTCCGGCGTTGATGGCCCTGACCTGATGGAGGCCCCCGCCGGCCCCGGCCTGCGCCCCGGTTTATACGACAGCGGCACCCGAAAACTGGCACGCAATGTTTTGCGCGCAGGTGATCAATTGCGTCCTGCGCTCTGGCCCAGTAATATACCAGTGATCAGTGCAGCCTTAGCGCCTGAACGCGCCCTGGGCGGGCTGTTACTCAGCTTGGCACTGATGTTGTTGGCACTGGACGTAGCGGCCTCGCTGGCGGTGTCAGGGCTGCTGCACATGTCCCGCACCGCTGCCCTGGTGCTTGGCTTGACGACAGTCGGCGGGCTTTGCCTTCCGGTCCAACCAGCCCAGGCCCAGCAGGGTGCTGATTTACTGGGTCTCAGCTCAGAGCTGGCACTGGCGCATGTGCTAACGGGCGATGATCAGATCGACGCTATCGCCCATGACGGGTTACGCGGACTGTCCAACACGCTGCTCTTTCGCACTTCGATCGAACCCTCGGTCCCCGTGGGTGTTGATCTGGAACGTGATGAGCTGGCGTTCTACCCATTGCTGTACTGGCCGATCACGCCAGACCAACCGCGCCCCTCAGCCGAGGCCTATGCCCGGTTGAACGCCTATCTGCGCACTGGCGGCATGATAGTGTTCGACACCCGCGACGCCAATCTAGTTGGATCCGGTGCCAGCAGTGCAAACGCCCGCAAATTACAACAACTGGCCCGGTCTCTGGACATCCCCCCGCTGGAGCCGCTGCCCGCCGACCACGTGCTGACGCGCAGCTTTTACTTGCTGCAGGATTTTCCCGGCCGTCACCAACGTGGTGAGCTTTGGGTCGAGGCGGCCCCGGTGGACGCCGAGCACATCGAAGGCATGCCGTTCCGCAATCTCAACGACGGTGTGACACCGGTGGTCATCGGCGGCAATGACTGGGGGGCCGCCTGGGCAGTGGACAACAACGGGCGACCGCTATTGCCGGTGGGGCGTGGCTTTGCCGGCGAACGCCAACGCGAGTTGGCCTATCGTTTTGGTGTTAATCTGGTGATGCATGTGCTGACCGGCAATTATAAATCCGATCAGGTCCATGTGCCTGCATTGCTGGACAGGCTAGGCCAATGATACAGGTAATCCTTTTTGATCCGCTGGTACCATGGACAGTGATTGGGGGGTTATCGGCCCTGTCGCTGATCAGCATTGGCGCGGCCCTTTGGCGAGGATTGTCCGGCTGGGCCTTACGTGGTTTTGCGGCACTGGTGTTGATCGCTGCACTGTCCGGGCCGGTCTATCAGGTTGAAAACCGTGCGCCGCTTAGCGACATCGTATTGGTGGTGTCAGATGACACCGCCAGCAATCAGCTTTCTGACCGCCCGGCCCAGATGGATGCTGCCAGGGCCGACCTTGCCAATCAGCTGGCAGATCGCCCCAACACCCAGACCCGCTGGATAACCCTGGATGATGGGGAAGCCGATACCGGCTCACAACTGATGGGCGCCATCTCTGAAGCATTGGCCGAAGAACCCCGCTCCCGCATTGCTGGCATCATCGCGCTGTCGGATGGACAGATCCATGATGTTCAAGACGCTCCTGACTTACCTGCCCCGCTGCACCTGTTGGCGACCGGCAAGAATACCGATTGGGATCGCCGCCTGATTGTACGCAATGCCCCTGGATTCGCCATCATCGGTGAGCCCGTGACCCTGACCCTGCGCATCGAGGATCAGGGCGCAGCTCCAGACAACTCCGCGCTGGCCCCCCTGGAAATATCGGTCAACGGCGCCGCGCCGCAACGGTTCTCGCTGCCTATTGGCGCTGATATCGACCTGCCGCTAACGCTGCCACATGGTGGGCGCAATGTGATCCAGTTTACCGTGCCCAAAGAACAGGGCGAGCTAACGGATCGCAACAACACCGCGCTGGTGCAGATCAATGGGGTGCGGGATCGACTGCGGGTGCTTCTGGTCTCGGGCGAACCACATCCCGGCAGCCGCACCTGGCGCAATCTGCTGAAGTCCGACAGCGCGGTAGATCTGGTCCATTTCACCATCCTGCGCCCGCCTGAAAAACAGGACGGGGTACCGGTGGACGAGCTGTCGCTGATTGCCTTTCCCACGCGTGAGTTGTTTCTGGAAAAGATCGATGATTTCGACCTGATCATCTTTGATCGCTACCAAAGACGTGGGATTCTGCCTGCAATTTATCTGGACAATGTGTCCAATTATGTGACCAAGGGCGGCGCAGTACTGGTCGCCGCCGGGCCCGACTTTGCCACCGCCGACAGCATCTACCGCTCGCCCTTGTCCCTGGTTCTTCCCGCACGCCCGACGGCGCGGGTCATCGAAGACCCTTATCAGCCTGTCGTCACGGATCTTGGCCAACGACATCCGGTTACCGCCGATTTGGGAGACGCCGCAACCTGGGGCCGCTGGTTGCGTCAGATTGAGGTGGACCAACCACAGGGCCACACCTTGATGTCCGGTCTCGACGATCGCCCCTTGCTGGTGCTGAACCGGGTCGGCGAAGGTCGCGTGGCGCTGCTGGCCTCGGATCACGCCTGGCTATGGAGCAGGGGCTATGAGGGCGGCGGCCCGCAGCTGGAACTGCTGCGACGCTTAGCGCATTGGATGATGAAAGAGCCGGAACTCGAAGAGCAGGCCCTTTGGGCCGAGGCAGTCGGCCAACGTATGCGCATCTTGCGGCGCACTCTGGATGACTCGGTCGGCCAGGTCACGGTGACCCACCCCGATGGCAGCACCGTTAAACTGGACTTGACCGAAACCGGCCCAGGGCAATGGGAAACCCAGTTTGAAGGCCCTGAAATCGGACTGTACCGCCTGACCGAAGGCGACCAGTCTGCCGTTATCGGTCTTGGCCCCGCTGCGCCGCGGGAATTCGAGGAGACCATTGCCACCAGAGACATCCTTCAGCCTGTGATCAAGCCGACACGCGGCGGGCTATTGCGCCTGCAGGACGGTATTCCCGTCCTTAGAAATACCCGTACTGGGCGTCCCGCCTCAGGACGCGGATGGATCGGTTTAACGCCTCGAAACGCCTATGAAACTCTGTCCGTGGTACAATCCCAATTGCTACCACCCTGGCTGGTACTGCTATTGGCATCATTTTTCATCACGGTTGGTTGGATCCGAGAGGGCCGGCGATAACTGACGGGCGGCCCAACTTTCGTCTTTTCAATGGCTCCCGCCCGTCGTTGACCTCCCAATGGAGGTCGGCCTCCCGTTGGGCGTAGCGCCGCGCAAAGCGCGGCGCTACGCCCAAGTCTGTACGGTGTCTCGGCACTTGCCGATGCTCCGTACAGACGCGGGAGCCTTTGGTTCGGCATCTAATTGTCACTCGACCCGTACAGTGACGCGGGTTGATTTGCCTTTCCCATCGATCACCACCAATGCAGAAAATCCGCGACCCGGATTAGGGATCTCGAACTCTCGAACATGCTGCCCCTGAATCACCGGCAATCCGTTCGCCAACACCAAAAATGGAGCAGTTCCGCCGCGCAGTTTCAGGGTCAGAGACGCATCCAGCAATGCCAGTTGGGCTCCATCCGGTGGAAACACCAGCTTCGGTGCATCGCTTGGTTCTTCAAATGCCGCATCACGCGGACGGAACCGGCGCAGGGGTTGGGGCAGCTCGGCAGAACTTACAATCAGCGTTGCAGCTGGTGGCGGGGGCAGCGGCTCGAAACCGGGCTTCAACCGTCCAAAGGCCTCGAACAAGACCGGCGCTGCCAGGCTGCCACCAAATACTCCAGGCACAGGTGTGCCATCCGCTCGGCCCATCCAGACGCCGATCACATGGCGCCCGTCCCAGCCCAGTGCCCAGGCGTCCCGGTGGCCGTAAGATGTCCCCGTCTTATAGGCCAGCACACCCGCCCGCGCACCCTGTGGCGGCGCCAATCCGCGCAGGATGTCCATCAACTGCCAGGCCGCCACACCCGAAACCAATCGCCGCTGTTGAGAACTGACCTCATCCAAGCGCAGCGACAGTCTCGGCCCCTGCCCGCCTGCCGCCAGCCCAGCATAAAGCTGCACCAGATCGTGCAGCGATACGCCAACTCCGCCCAGCGCAATGGCCAGTCCCGGTACGCCTCCGGGCAGTTTTGGTGTGGCACCGGCGCGGCGCAGGGCCGACATGATACGCGTAGCGCCCAATTCATTCGTCAGCTTGACCACTGGGATATTCAAAGACAGTTGCAGCGCCTCGCGCACCCGCACATCGCCGCGAAATTCGCCGTCAAAGTTCTGCGGAGCATAGCCGTCAAAATTCACCGGCCCATCATGAATCAGTGTTTCCGGATGAACCAACCCTTCATCAAAGGCCAGCCCGTAAATCAACGGTTTCAGCGTTGATCCAGGGGATCGCAGCGCCTGTGTCATATCAACAAAACCCAACCGCCTGCTGTCGCGATAGCCGGGTGAACCAACCGAAGCGAGCACCTCTCCGGTCTGATAGTCCGCAACAACCATCGCCGCCGATAACCGTTCGCCGCCTTGCCGGGTCGCATCCCGCAGTAGCTGCGCCATCCGGGCCTGTACGCCCGCATCAATGGTCAGGTCAAATCGTTGCAAATCCGGGTCGGTGGCCAGCATTCGGTCACTAAGATGAGGCGCCAGTTGGGCAAAAGGCACCATCTTGCGCGGGATTGCCTCGGCCTGCGCCATCTGCATCTCACCTGCATCAATCACGCCCTGACGTGACATACGCGACAAAACCCGGTCACGGGCAGCACGGGCACTGTCAGGCGCTCGGTCAGGACGGCGGCGCTCGGGGGACTGTGGCATGGCCACTAAAAGCGCAGATTCCGAGGCCGTCAACCGCCCGGGTTCTTTGCCAAACCACGCCAGGGTTGCCGCCCGGATTCCTTCTAAGTTGCCACCATATGGGGCATGGGTCAGATAAAGTGTCAGGATCTGTTGCTTGCTCAGCCGCCGTTCCAGAGCCAGTGCCAGACGGATCTGACGCAGCTTGCCCTCCCAGCGCCCAGTGCTGCCGTCTTCTAACAACCGGGCCACCTGCATCGTCAGGGTTGATCCGCCTGACACCGCCCGGCCGTTCCACACCGCCTGCCCTACCGCGCGCGCCATGGCCCGAGGGTCAACGCCGGAATGGCTCCAGAACCGTTTGTCCTCATAGCGTACCAGCATTGAGAGATAGCTGGGGTCGACTTGATCAGGGTGCACCGCCAGCCGCCAAATGCCCGTTCCTACCGGATAAGCACGCAATAACTGACCGTTACGGTCGCGCACTTCGGTCGACGTCTCGGCCAGGGTGACCGGCAGTTCCGTGTCATCGATCCAAGAATTGAAAGCGCGGTTTCCGCCTACGAGGAGGACAGCAAGCGTGATAGCAAGCGCCACGCCCCACCGTCTCCACCACTTGGCCGACTGATAGGCCGGGAAACGTCCGACCTCCCCGCGGGAGGGCGCTTTCGCACCCGCCCTAGGTTTGGCGCTACTCTTGGTGATTTGCGCCACAGGTCTCACCGGACCGTAACACGGCCTGTATCAGTGCGGGCGCGGTAGGCCGGGCGATACATATCTTCGACCGAAGCAGCCGGGTGGTGAAAGCTACCCGGTGTTACCGCGCGGGCGATATAGCCCAGTGTCACCTTGCCAGTACCACGCAAATTGACCGCTGCCAGGAACCGATCCGAGCGGAACTCGGTATGTTCTGCACCGGCCAGTTTCAACCAGCTCAAGTCACGCAGATCGCCAGAGCGCAGCAGATTGGGATTATCAATCTCAATTCCTGCTGGCAGGGGATCATTCACCATCAGACGCGCGCCCAGATTTTCATGGGGAGAGATCCGCAGCACGGTGACGAACCGTTCCCCTACCGTAAACTCACGTCGCTCAATCGGCGTGCCATCTAGCGCGTAATATTCTCGTTCGATGGTAAAGCCAGTGCCGCCAGCCTGCGGCGCAACCTCGGGGACACCCAGTGTGGTCAGGGTGATATCCGTACGGCGACCAGAGGCGACAGAGATGTCGATCACCTTGCCTGCGGCATCGGATTCAAGCACCTGAACAAAGGCACCCGGCACCGGATTGCCGTCAACCAACAGGCCCGAATCCTCGGGAATGTCGATCATCGCCTGCGCCGCCATCAGCGTCCATGCGGATTCTTGCGTTGACCGGCCTCCACTGACGCGAACAATACGGTTGCTCAGGCGATCACGGTCCACCGCTGTGCTTCCGGCCTCAACCGCAAGGGCCAAAACCGCAGCCACATCGCGCAACGGGGTGCCGAAATCAGCACGCCACAACGAAGCTTCGGGTTTGATCTTACCAATCATCGCCGCCGCACGCGAGAACATCTGGTCGGCCCGGATCTGATCCCCGTAAGCCGCCAGAGCAGCACCAAGCTGGGCAGCAGCGAGCGGCGAGTCAAAGGCATCGCCTTTGACATCGGCGTAATAGCGCAGATCGCCCATCGCCGCCGCGCCTTCACGCGCCAGAACCAACAGCGCATAGGACAATGCCCGGCCGCCATGATCAAAGTCAGCTGCGTAATTCACCCGGTTGCGCAGGTTGTCCATCGCCTGCCGGAAAGCCTGATCCGGCACAATATAGCCCTGCGCCCGTGCCCGGCTGAGGAAATCACTGGCATAGGCATCCAGCCAGAACTGGCCACTTTCAGCCCGCCACATCCCGAAGGCACCGTTGCTGGCCTGACGGGTCAACACCTTGGCGATTGCATCTTGCACGCGTCCCTGCACCGCAGGTCCATTGCCCAACCCCGCGGCCTGTGCCACCGAGGACAGGTACAACAACGGCATCGCCTTTGAGGTCACTTGTTCGGTGCAGCCATAGGGGTATCGATCCAGCGAGCTTAGCAATCCGGGCACGTCGAACTTGGCCAATGGACCCGCCGACAACACAGCGCGTCCTGTACCAGCGCGCAGGTTGGCAAAGACATCCGCACTGAAACGGAAACTATCCCCTGACCCAAGCGAAAAACGCCGGGTTTGAGAGACCACCGGATCATTCGCCCGCACTGGCAGGCGCAACTGCTGAACCAGCGCTTGCCCAGCGGGTGTGGTCAGGGTCAGCTCGATCTCCGGATCGCCCACTTCAAGCGCCGAAACCGCAAGCTCTAGTGTGGCCTTGCCCTGATGGGTCAGCGTCACTGATCCCGGCAGTTCGCCCAGCTGCAACCCACTGCCCAGTGCGCGGGCGGTCAGGGCCATCTCGCCACTTGGCCCATCGGCGTGAACGATTTCCAGCAACACACGGCTGCTGTCCCCGGGTGCCAGGAATCGTGGTGCCGAGGCGGTAACAACCACCGGATCACGCACCAGCATGTCTTGTTCGGCCTGCCCCACGGCACGGCCTGACCAGGCCACTACCATCAACCGCACGGTGCCGTTAAAGGCTGGCAGCTCAATCGGGAAATCTACCGTACCATCCGCTCCGACCTGCAAAGGTCCCGAGAACACCGACATCAGATCCTGTGTCGGAGGCGGCGAATCCAACCGCATCCCAGTATCGGCATCCCCGCCCGAGCGCACTTGCCCCAGAGCGCCGTTCTGGCCGTCGATCAGACGACCATAGATATCGCGCAGCTCCATCCCCAGACGGCGCTGGCCGTAGTAATACGCCGATGGATCCGGGCTTTTGAACCCCGTGAGGTTAAGAATACCAAGATCCACGGCTGCTACACTAACCCAGACATCGTCCCCGGCAGTGACACCATCAACACGGATTATTGCGGTCTCGGTCCCCCGAGGGCGGGCCACGTCGGGTACGTCCACGGTGACACTCAGCTGCTGACCGGGTTGCTCAATTGTGACATGCGCCAATCCAAGTGCCCGGGCTGGAGTTTGGTCCGTTGCCCCCTCCATCGGCTTGATCACCATGGCACTGACATAGGCACCACTGCCCCAGTCTTCGGTCACAGTCAAAGGAATAACCGAGGCACCGGCAGGCACCTCTACCGCGTGGCGCTCGATCAACTCGTTTGACATAACCGAAATCAAGGCAGTGCCCGCCGCGCGCGGCACGATACGCAATTCCGCAGTATCGCCTGGCTGATAGGTCTCGCGATCCAGCGACAGCTCTAGCCGATCCGGGGTCGAAGCCGCATCCGCCGGGGCGTACCAACCGGCATAAAAGTCCAACGCAGCCGAGACATGTTCATCCCCATCCAACCGCTCCACCACCAACTCGTAGCGACCCCAGTCTACAGGTTCGGACAAAACCAATGGCTCGCCCGACAGTGCGGCCTCGCCCATAGCGACGCGGGTGCGGCGGGTGATCGGTTCCCAATTCCAATTGCCGTAAAGCTGATACCACTGATAATGCGTGCGCACCCGGTTCAGGGTCCATTTTACCTGCATTGGAATTGGCTGCAGATCAGGGCTAAGGCCAATCACACTGAAACCAGCCTCGCCCCCCTCGCCCACGACATCGTCAAACATCGGCTTGATCCCGATGACCGCAGCATCCGGGCGCACAGACACAGTCATACGGCGTTCAACCGGACGGGCCGATCCATCAGCAAGACGCGTGGTGACCGTAGCCGTCATCGGCTTGCCCGTGGCCGCGCCAGTGGGAATGTCGACCCAGACCGTGGCCAATCCCTGGGCATCGGTTTTTTCGTCACCAAAATAGCTGCGTTGAGTGGTGCTTTGTCCGTCATAACGACCAAACTTATAGCCAGACCAACCGTCCACTGTTGCAGCAGCACGCAGGCTGACATCGCCTTCGATCGCCAGCCCGGCGCCCGGTGCGCCAAACAGGTAACGCGCATCGATCGTCAGCGGCGCATCGTCACCAGGGCGCAAACCGCCCGTTGGCAGGCTTTGCGTAAAGTCGATCCGCTCGGGCAGGAAGTCCTCGACCAGGATCTGGCGGCTGGCCAGTGCCGGTGCTTTGGGATCGCCTTTGATGTCCAAACGCCAGGTGCCGCGCGGCGCCGAAAGCCCAACCGGAAGGGCAAAGACATGGCCGCCCATTTGGCCACCGTCCGAGATATGGCGGCTGTATTCCACCCCATCCGGCCGGGACAGAATGGCGATCAATGGCAGCCCCTCGATGGCCTGCGCCTTGCTGTCCCGCGCCAGGGCCGTCACATTCATGACCTCACCGGCACGATACGCACCGCGATCAGTGGTCAGAAAGACATCCACTGGCCCCGGTGCAGGCCGTCCCTCGACACCACGGTCAGAGAGGTCAAACCCCGGATCTGTCAGCGACAAAAATCCGAAATCTGTCTCGCCGCTTTGCGCCAGGATCATCGCCGGAGCACCGGCCCCACGCCCCCGCGACAAACCGGGGGCAAAACGGACATGGCCACTGTCATCCGTCATCGCCGTACCCAGCACCGCATTTGCACGCGACACCAGTGTGATCTCGACCCCTGATTTAGCCATGGCGTCAGACAAGCCGTTAACCTGCACATGCAACCCATCTGCGCCTGACATTGAACTGATCCCCAGATCTGACAGGACAAACCATTGGGTCGCCGCCGGATCATCATAGGGATCAGCGCCTGGGATACTGGCATTTAGAGCGTAGATTCCAACCGGCTGACCCGCAATTGCCTCGGTCAACGGCAGGCGGGTGGTCATGTCCCGGTTCAGCTCGCTTTGCACATCAGCTGACCCGGTCCAGACCTCCTCGGCAATCTCATCCGAGAAATATTCGTCCTGCCATTGGGACATCGGACGGCCAAACAAGCCTTCTTGCAGCGCCCGTAACAGGTTGCGGTCGCTGACTCGCCGCAGGCGCAGTTCAACTTCCGTCAGGTTGACCGTTTCAATCGGAAGCGCCGCCAGATCGGACTTGGGCAGCACATAGGACCGACCAGGAAACCGAACCGTGGCTGATCGGTCCCGCACATAATGGTTCAGCTCAATATCGCGGTACAGCATCTCACCATTGGCCGCAGGCAATCCACGGCGCAGAGTCACACGATACCGCTCGCCATGTTCAGCCCCATCAATACACAACTGACGCCCGTTGGGTTCGGCCACCATGCGCTTGCTTGGCAGTTTCACGTAGTCGCCGTAATCCACCCCGGATTTGACCAGCACTTCTGTGAACTCGATGCAAATCCGCGGCGCGGCGCTGTCGCTTTCGATGGTACTATCTTTGACCCGAAACCCGTATTTTCCTATTGCGCTGTCCAACATCTCGGCAGTGGTTCGCCGGGGCTGTATATCCTCGGCCAGACGCAGAGTTGGCAGCATGTCGCGGCCACGGCCCAGTGCCTCTAAGGCACGGGCAGCAATAACCAATGCATTGGTCTGCGTGCCACGGCGTTCACTGCGCAAATAGCTATTCACCGCTGCCGACAAAGCGTTTGATTGGTATTTACGTTTCTGAGCGCTACCCACGTCCTCGATCCGCAACAAATAGTCGGCGTAATCGGCCCAAAGCTCTGGCTGGTCGCTCAGTGAGACCGCGGCTCCCATCCAGCGCATTGCGGCAGTGTTATTGCCTTCTTGTGCACGGGCACGGGCGGCCTGAATCATCTGATCCAATTCAAAACTGCCCGCTGGATGACGCAGCCCGATTTCGCGAGCAAGATCTCTGGCACGTGTCAGGTCAACCGGCTTTAAAAAGGCCAGTGTTGCGCCTTGAGATTCTCCGATAGCGCGAATCGTTGCAGGCGTTGCGATCTTTTGCGCTGAAAAGGCACCAACATAAGGGCTTGATTCCCCTATGGTACTTTTAGGAAAGCAGGAATTCGACCTGGAGTTGAACGAAAATCCCACGCATTCGTCCTGACTTGCGCAGACACGCACGCAACTATTCAGGTCTGTATCAAAAATCGATTGTAAATCAGAGCCATAGAAGTCGATATCTTTGGTTGCGACAAACCGGAAATCCGGGACTGGCGACTCGGACCAGGCTGCTGAAATATGCGATAACCCAATGAAAATAAAAAGCAAAAAGCGAACAGAAACTCGTAACATAACACCCTCCAAATTTATACTCAGGCTGTCACGCGATTAACCACATGGCAAGGATGACGACGTAGCTAGGCTTAATTAGTATTTCACGTTTGGAATTGATCTTGGGGTTTACCCTCTTGTTTCGTTGTCGCTGGAGCCCATAAGGATGCCCATAGCTGATAAATTTGCTCTCGAACGGCGTGCCCGTTTGGCTGCTGAGCGCCTGCTTGAGCTAAAGCAGGCGGAGCTTTCAGCCGCAAATCGAAAACTTGGGCGTCATGCAATGGCGTTGACCAAGCAGATTGGCGCGACTCAAGCTGAGGTTGCAACCTTTCGGGACGAGGTTGCCACCGTCCGGGATGAGAATGAAAAGGTCAAATCTGACCTGCATGTGGCAAACGAAAAGATAGAAGTGGCCGAGCGCCGATTGTGGCACTCGATCCAGACCATTCAGGATGGGTTTGCTTTTTTCGGCGCTGACAGCAAATTGATCGGTGCGAACACGGCCTATCTGAACACGTTTGAAGGGCTGGAAGAGGTTGCCCCCGGCATACCCTACATTCGCATCTTACAGATTCTAACGGACGAAGGTCTGGTCAACACTGGTCAGCTTAACCCGGATGCGTGGCGGGAAATGATGACTGCGCGTTGGGTGTCACCTACGCCAGAGCCTGTGGTGCTCCAGCTGTGGAACAATAGCTATATCAAACTGATTGACCAACGTGGTCACGGCGGCGACGTCGTCAGTCTGGCTTTGGATATTACGTCTTCAGTTCAATACGAAGAAGAACTGCGCGCATCCCGAGAACGAGCCGAGGCAGCCAACCGCGCCAAGTCTGCTTTCCTGGCCAATATGTCCCATGAAATCCGGACCCCGATGAACGGGGTTGTCGGCATGGCAGAACTGCTGAACGACACCAACCTGAGTGATGAACAGCGGCTCTATGCTGACACCATCAAAAACTCTGGTGAGGCGCTGCTGGTTATCATCAATGACGTGCTGGATTACTCTAAGATCGAAGCCGACAAATTGGTGCTGCACAGTGAACCTTTTGACATGGAGCGGTGCATCCATGAAGTTGTGATGCTTTTGCAGCCAACGGCGCGGGACAAAGGGCTGGCGATGCTGGTGGACTATGATTTGTTCCTGCCAACACAGTTCCTCGGCGATCCTGGCCGCATACGACAGGTCCTGACGAATTTGGTCGGCAATGCCATAAAGTTCACCAAATCAGGCTATGTTGCGCTGCGTGTTACCGGTGTGCCTGACGCCGATGACAAAAATTGTGCCATTCATGTCGCTATCGAAGATACTGGAATTGGGATTCCTGAGGACAAGATCCAGCATATTTTTGGCGAGTTCAATCAGGTTGAAGACGAACGCAACCGGCAGTTTGAAGGTACCGGCCTCGGGCTGGCGATTTCCAAACGTCTGATCGAATTGATGGGCGGGTCAGCCTGGGTTGAAAGCGAAGAGGGCGTTGGATCATGCTTTGGGTTCCGGGTGCCGTTGCCGATGGCAGAGGGGCCACAACCCCGCGCGGCTGAACTGCCCGCGAACCTGCGGCATGTGTTGATTGTTGATGATTTGCCCATGAACTGTTCAATTCTGAAAAAGCAGATGCAAGTGCTGGGCGCCGAAGTGACAACTGCAACTTCGGGCAGCGAAGCATTGCTCAAGATGGACGAGACCATCGATTTGGTGATTAGCGATCACCACATGCCGGGCATGGACGGAGTAGAATTTGCCACTGCTTTGCGACAAGGGGACTGGTCCGATGTGCCGTTCCTTTTGCTCAGCTCGAATTCGAATTTTGCCAGGGACAATACTACTCAGAATCTGGTTCAGGGGATCTTGCAAAAACCGGTGCTTCGAAAAGATCTGTTTACCAAACTGGCAGACATGGGCGCCGTGTTCCCTGACAAAAGCGCCGTGTTCCCTGACAAAGAACCTCTGGCTGGTTCAACAGATGCGTCAAAAGAAGCTGCGGCCTTCCCCGAGCATAGCCTACAGTCTGATTCCCAAACCGAACAGCAGGCCAGTTCACCGTCCTCTAAAGCTGGGACCGAAGCACCTATAATCGAGGAAATTCAGCCCGAGGACCAAAACCCGGTACCCGACAACAACCCGCAGCGTTTGATGCGAATTCTGGCGGCCGAAGACAACAAGACCAATCAATTGGTGTTCCGGAAGATGGTCAAGGATCTGAACATCGACATCCGCTTTGCCAACAATGGAATTGAAGCCGTGGAAGCCTATTCTGAATTTTCCCCTGACCTGATTTTTATGGATATCTCCATGCCCAAAATGGACGGGAAACAGGCCACGTCCGAAATCCGGGAAATCGAAAAATCCACCGGTCGCCATGTTCCGATCGTCGCACTGACGGCCCATGCCATGAACGGCGACTCGGAGGGTATTCTGGCTGCTGGTCTAGATTTCTATCTAACCAAGCCGTTGCGCAAAGCCGTCATTCACGAACAGATTGACCAGCACCTCCCCGATGAAGCGCAACCTGTTCAGCCGCAATCAATCTGACCCGTGACTAACTGGCATAGGGTCGTAAGAACACTGGCGCATCTGCCGTCGACATCTTAGCCTGATATTTATACCCGCCGACGTCGAAATCCTTTAAACCGTCAGGATCCCGCAACCGGTTCTGAATGATAAAACGCGCCATCGCGCCACGGGCGCGCTTGGCAAAGAAACTCACCACTTTGGGAGATCCGTCTTTGTCTTCCATGAACACCGGCGTGATCACTTTCAGCTTCAAAGCCTGGGGGGCCACCGCGCCAAAATACTCTTTGCTGGCACAGTTCACCAATACCTGCGCATTCGTCTCTTGCCCCTGAGCATTCAGCGCCGTGCTGAGCTGGTCGCCCCAATACTTATACAGGTTCTTGCCGCGCCGCGTTTTCAATCGGCTGCCCATTTCCAGCCGGTAAGCCTGGATCACATCCAAAGGTCGCAAGACACCGTAAAGCCCGGACAGAATACGCAAATGATCCTGCGCCCAGGCCATTTCATCACTGTCCAGCGTCCCGGCCTCAAGTCCAAGATAGGTATCACCAGCAAAAGCCAATGCCGCAGGTCGGATAATGTCAGCTGATGGTTCTTCAGAAAAGTTGCGGAACCGGTCACGGTTCAACCGGGCCAGATCGTCGCTCAAATCCATCAGCTTTTTCAAATCACGCAGCGTGAGATTGCGTGCGGTTTTCACCAACCGGCACGCATCGGCCTGAAAGTCAGGCTGCGTCACTGCGACTGTGCGTACTGCCCAGTCCAGCCGCTTGGCCGGTGAAATAACGACCAGCATCCCAGTCTCCTTATTCATATGCGACATTCTCTAACTCTCAGACTGCAATACATTTAGAAAGGCGGCAGCAAACCGATCTGCGCGTTTGTCACCAAGTAAGCGCGCAAGCCCCGCCTCGTCAGTGGAGCGCAGCTGGGCCACCTTCGCCAATAGGCTGGCAGAACAACTGAGTGGTTTTTCAGTGCCTGCCTCGCCGCGTGCCAACATGCTTTGCGCCTCTAACAGCGCATCATACAAAGTCCCCGCCGACCGTCCTGCCAATTTTCGCCGGGCTGGGTGTACCTCATCAACAGCACCGTTGATAACCGCAAGAAACAGATCGCCATAGCGTTCCAGCTTTTTCGCGCCTACGCCACCCACATGGGCCATCGCATCCAGATCCGTGGGTCGGGTTTCTGCCATCTCGATCAGCGTGCGGTCTGGAAAAATCACATAGGCAGGCACCTTCTGTGCCTCAGCCAAGGCCCTACGTTTGGCTTTTAAAGCCGACAGTAGCGGTGCGTCTTCCTCGGCAACCAGGGCTTTGACGGCGGGGCGGCGGCTGGCTGTTTTGATCGAATCCTTGCGCAGAGAGATTTGCGCCTCTCCCTTCAGCACCGGCAGCGCCGCCGCGGTCATCTGCAACGCACCGTGGCGTTCGGGGTTGGGGCGTACCAGGTCATGGCCCATCATCTGCCGAAACACAGCCTGCCATTGCCGCTTGTCATATTCGTTACCACAGCCGTACACCGACAGTTGATCATGGCGACGTGCGCGGATCTTATCTGTCTCTGTTCCGGTCAGAATATCGATCAAGTGACCCGCACCAAACCACTCTTCCGTACGCAGAATTGCTGAGAGCGCCTTGCGCACCGCCGTGGTGCCATCGAACACCTCGGCGGGGCTGTCGCACAGGTCACAATGGCCGCAGGGTTCCGTCACCTCGCCAAAATATCCCAGCAGGTTTTTGCGGCGACAGTGGAGCGCCTCGGCCAGTCCCAACAGAGAGTTCAACCGGGCATGATCGGCGGCACGCCGTTCGGGAGGGGCCAGGCCTTCGTCGATCTGGCTGCGACGCAGACGAATGTCGTCTGGGCCAAACAGGGTCATCGTCTCAGCTGGGGCGCCATCGCGCCCGGCGCGGCCAATTTCCTGATAGTAAGACTCGATGCTTTTGGGCAGGTCCGCATGGGCGACCCAGCGAATGTCCGGCTTGTCGATCCCCATGCCAAAAGCCACCGTGGCCACCACTATCAGCCCATCTTCGCGGGCAAATCGGGTTTCGACGTTGCGCCGGTCCTCGGCCTGCATGCCACCATGGTAATGGCAGGCCACATGTCCATCATCGCGCAGCGCCGATGCCAGCGCTTCTGTCTTGGCACGGGTGCCGCAATACACAATGCCCGACTGGCCCTTGCGTGCGGCGGCAAAACTGAGGATCTGTCGGCGTGGCCCATCTTTGGTTGCAAATGCAAGATGAATATTCGGGCGATCAAACCCTCGCAAAAAAGAACGTGGCGGCTGACCGTCGAACAGTTTTTGTACAATTTCGTCGCGGGTTTCTGCATCCGCCGTGGCGGTAAAGGCAGCCAAGGGAACATCCAAAGCCTGCCGCAGCTCACCAATGCGCAGATAGTCCGGACGGAAATCATGGCCCCACTGACTGACACAGTGTGCCTCGTCCACCGCAATCATGCTAACGCCGATGCGCCGCAACATGCCCATAGCCGCACCCGACGCCAACCGTTCTGGCGCCATATACAACAGCTTCAGCCGCCCGGCCTCCAGGGCCTCCCAAACGGCGTCGGTTTCTTCTTGGGTATTGCCGGATGTCAGCGCACCAGCCGCGACGCCTGCCTCTTGCAGGCCCCGCACCTGATCCCGCATCAAGGCAATCAACGGGGATATCACAACTGTAACACCTTCGCGGATCAGCGCCGGCAGCTGAAAGCACAGGGATTTGCCGCCACCGGTCGGCATAATCGCCAACACGTTTTCACCTGCAGTCACGGCATCAACGATCTCTTCCTGACCGGGCCGGAAGGCGTCAAATCCAAAGACATCGCGTAAAAGGGGGGAAGCGCCTGGCAGGGCTGTCATAGGCGGGAGGTCTCGCGTGGGGGTGTTGCTGATCGTTTGATCGGCACAGTCTCACATGCGGAATCGCACAGCAAGGGCCAGTTGGCCCCTACTTCTTTTTGCGCCTAAATACTCACTACGGAGGCTTAGCCCCGCATCTTTGGTCAGTAGAAGGCCGAAATATTGTTAGCCAGGATGATCCGCGCGGCATAGACCCCGATCAGCACCACCAGCGGCGCCAAGTCGACCCCCCCCATATTGGGCAAAATACGACGCACTGGGCCATATACCGGCTCAAGCATTCGGTTCAGGAAATACCAAATTTGCCCCACCAATTGCTGATGCAGGTTCAGCACCTGAAAATTGATCAGCCAGCTCATGATCACATGAGCAATAATAAAGAACCAGACGATGTCGAGGACAAGCATCAGGATTTGGAACAACGACAGCATCTTATTTCCTTCTTTGGATCCGTCCCAGACGTAAGCAGCAACACCGCAAAGCGCAAGCCTTCCGCGAAGTTGTGGTTGACGCTGCTGCAAAAGAAGGCATGACAGCTTCAGATTACAAAGGTCTTACCCATGTTCCCCATTGTTCGCCTGATCAAGGATTTGCTCGTCGCTCGACGCATGCCACCTTTGGAGCTAACGGAGACTCATATCTCGCATCACATTTGCTGGCCCTGGGATCTGGATATCTGGATGGAGCTCAACAATGGCCGCGCGATGACGCTCTATGATCTGGGCCGCACAATGAACGCCCAACGGGTTGGATTGATCACGGCCATCAGCAAACACCGCTGGGGCATGACCATGGCAGGCAGCACCGTTCGCTTTCGTCGCCGCATTCGCGGCTTTGAACGGTTTGAAATGCGCAGCCGGGCGGTGACATGGGACGACAAATTCATCTATCTGGAACAATCAATGTGGAAGAAGAACGGTGAATGCGCCAGCCATGTGATGTTCAGATCCGCAGTAACCGGCAAAACCGGTATAATACCACCAGCGCAGGTTCTGGCAGAGATGGGTCACGCCGATGCCGTGCCGCCGCCAATGCCCGATTGGATCAAGGCCTGGTGTAAGGCAGACGCCCAACGCCCCTGGCCGCCGATGCAAGATAGACTTGCCTAACGGCAACTGCCCCTGCCATACCTGCTAAACAGTTAGTTTGGGGATGGTAGTGCAAGAAATTTCAACACGTAAGCGCATTTGGGGATGGTATTTCTTTGATTGGGCCAGCCAACCCTACCACACACTGCTGGTCACCTTTGTCTTTGGACCCTTCTTTGCTGCCGTGGCTGCTGACTTCTTTATGGGGCAAGGACTGGCAGACGATGCCGCCAAAGCACAGGCGCAGACAATCTGGTCAATGTGTTTGACCGTAACCGGGTTGATCATCGGCTTTGGCGGGCCATTTCTGGGGGCTTTGGCTGACATTTCCGGACGTCGTATGCCCTGGATCCTTGCCTTTTCCGTCATGTATGTGATTGGCGCTGGCGGCTTGTGGTTCATGGATCCGGCAGGTTCAAACCTGACATGGATGCTGATCAGTTTTGGTATTGGCTTTATCGGCGCCGAATTTGCACTGATCTTTATCAACTCACAACTGCCATCTCTGTGTAACAAGGATGACGTCGGTAAAATCTCGGGCTCGGGGTTTGCCTTTGGCTATCTCGGTGGCGTGATATCACTGTTCATCCTGCTGTTACTGTTTGTTGAGCAAAGCAACGGCAAGACACTGATCGGATTGGACCCGGCATTCGGACTGGATGCAGCCACACGTGAAGGAACACGCGCCGTCGGCCCGATCACCGCCTTGTGGTTCGCAGTCTTTATGATCCCTTACTTCTTGTGGGTGCGGGACGGGAATCGCACCGGCCAGCGTGGCAGTTTTGGTGGCGCAATCCAGTTGGTGGTGCAATCCCTGAAAAACCTGCGCAACCGGTTAAGCTTGGCCAGTTACCTCGGCTCATCCATGCTGTACCGCGACGCGCTGAATGGCTTGTACGGATTTGGCGGCGTCTATGCGCGACTGGTGCTGGACTGGGAGATCACCTCGATCGGGATCTTTGGCATCGTCGCCGCGATTTCGTCAGCGCTGTTCTGTTGGTTCGGAGGTCACGCCGACCGGCGATTTGGGCCCAAACCAGTGATTGTTTTTTCTATCATAGTCCTGACGATGGTCTGCACCATCATTGTTGGCATGTCTCGCGAACAACTGTTCGGAGTGCAGTTGGCCACGGGCTCGACCCTACCGGACATGATTTTCTTTGGCTGTGGTGTATTGATCGGTGGTTTCGGCGGAATCCTGCAGGCCACCAGTCGCAGCCTTATGGTGCGCCATACCAACCCAGACCGCCCGACTGAGAGCTTTGGGCTATACGGTTTATCGGGCCGCGCCACTGCGTTTCTGGCACCAGCCCTCATAGGGGTTGCCACAACCCTCACCGGCAGCGCACGCTTGGGCATATCGCCAGTGGTCGTCCTGTTTATTCTGGGGCTGATTCTACTGATTTGGGTCCGCGCCGAAGGAGATCAGGAGTGAAACATCTACTTGCCAGTTTGTTCCTCGTTTTTTGTTTAACCAGTACGGCAAGCGGTGAAACCGCGGCCAAGCAACTGTTTGGAGCCAAGCCCAGCGGATCAGATCAAAAACCGGCACCCTTTGGTTCCTATGCCAAAGGCTGCGTGGCTGGTGCAGTTCAACTGCCCGAAACAGGGGCCACCTGGCAGGCCATGCGACTGTCACGTAACCGCAATTGGGGCCATCCCGAAACTATTGATTTCATAGAAAAACTCAGCCGATTTGCAGCCAAACAACGCGGCTGGGACGGGTTGTACATTGGCGACATCAGCCAACCTCGCGGGGGTCCGATGCTGTCCGGTCATCGCAGCCACCAGGTCGGTCTTGATGTCGATATCTGGATGCTGCCACCTGAACGGCTGGACCTGAACAACAGGCAACGCGAAAACCTGTCTTCCATTTCAATGCGCCGTGCCAACGGAGCTTATGTAAATTCCAGCTGGACGCCTCAGCATCACGCCATTTTGCGCGCCGCAGCAAAAGACAAACGAGTGGCCAGGATATTTGTGTTCCCTGGCGCCAAGGTGCAAATGTGCAATGATGAGACCGGCGACCGTCGTTGGTTGCGCAAAATTCGTCCCTGGTGGGGACACCATTATCATTTCCATGTGCGTTTAAAGTGCCCCAAGGGGGCCCGTGGATGCACCAATCAGGCTGCACCACCAAAAGGTGACGGATGCGCAGATGCCCAGACCTGGGTTAATGATATCCTGAATCCACCCCCCCCCAAACCGGTTGACCCCAACGCACCAAAGCCTAAACCTCGCCGCGAATACACTTTGTCGGATTTACCAAAACAATGCGCCTCGGTACTGCAATCAAACTAACGCTCGGCTTGGCCCTTGCAGCAACTCTGGGGATTGTTGCCCATGCTGCAAACCGTCCTGAAACAATTAACACTGCGTCCTATTTGGGCAGTTACACCTGGCAGATTAACGCAAAATGGTTTGGCGGCCTCTCTGCGCTTTCGCTTAGCCCAGATGGCTGTTCCATGACCATTCTCAGTGATCGCGCCACCCTCGCCACTGCTCAGATCGATCGCGACGTAGGCCAGATATCCGGGATCGAAATTAAGTCAGTGCATAAATTACGCGCCTCCACCGGAGGGGTTTTGAAAGGTTTTACCAAAGACAGCGAAGGGCTCGCTATTGCCCCCGATGGAACCATCTACGTCTCTTTTGAGGGAATCTCGCGGGTGGCACGCCACCGCAAAGCAAGCAGTCGCGCCGAAGTGTTGCCACGCCCCAAAGCATTCCGCAGACTGCCAATCAACAAGGCGCTAGAGGCCCTTGCAAGTGATGCACGCGGACACCTCTACACCTTGCCGGAAAACGCATTGAACAGTGACGGCCAAATTCCTGTCTGGCGCTGGAATGGTCGAAAATGGTCGACCCCCTTTACCCTTCCACCCAAAGGCGGCTTTTTTCCTGTCAGTGCCGACTTTGGCCCCGATGGTCGCTTTTACCTACTTGAACGCGATTACGGGTTTTTCGGATTTCGCAGTCGGTTGCGCCGATGGGATTTCACCGAAAAAGGCCCCAAAAACGAACAGATCCTGTTGCAGACGTCCTCTGGCCGGCATGACAATCTGGAAGGACTTTCGGTCTGGCGTGACGCCACTGGGCGCCTTCGGGCCACAATGGTGTCCGACGACAATTTCCTGATATTGCAACGCACAGAATTAGTAGAATACTCCCTTCCCGACTAATCCTAATTCCAACTTCTCGATGTACTCCCGCGCCTGCAGGGTGCCCAGGCTTCACCTGCGCATCCGCAGCAGGCTTGGGCGTGGCGCCGCGCTTTGCGCGGCGCCACGCCCAACGGGAGGACGGCATCCAGGATGCCTGACGACGGACGGGAGAACTCCGAATACCCAGTCGAAAACCCGACCAAAGGCAAAGCACTTGCCAAACCAAAAAGTCTCGACTAGGTGGTCCAACTGCCTACTTAAATCGCACATCAAGTTGCCGCTACCTTGTAAAAACGGACCAGAAAATGACACGCATACATCTTCCCGGAATTCTCGCCATGGCAACAATTGTCGTGGCTTCCAATATCTTAGTACAGTTCCTGTTCGGCCAATGGCTAACTTGGGGCGCATTCACCTATCCGATTGCCTTTTTGGTCACCGATGTAATGAATCGCGTCTATGGAGAAGGTCCGGCCCGCAAGGTTGTACTTATCGGTTTTGTTGTTGGTGTAATCTGCTCACTGATCGGCACGCAGATCATGGGTGAATTTGGTCCCTTGGTTACGCTGCGTATCGCCATTGGCTCGGGCCTCGCGTTCCTTACTGCGCAGATGTTGGATATCTCGATTTTCTCAGCCCTGCGCAAAGGTGCCTGGTGGCGTGCACCGTTGGCGTCAACATTGGTTGGGTCACTCGTTGATACCGCTCTCTTTTTCACCATCGCCTTTTCAGCGGCACTGGTCTGGATCGAACCAGCCAATGATGTCTCTTGGGCCGGCGAAATGCTGCCGCTGCTCGGCTTTGGCCCAATGGCCCCGCTTTGGGTTTCATTGGCCTGTGCAGACTGGGCTGTAAAGCTATCGCTTGCGCTGATCGCTCTGGTCCCTTTCCGCATCATCGTGCGGAAGCTATCCCCCGGCACCACATGATTTTGTTTTGACATCTCCACATTTTGTGCCACGCTGCTTGCATGCGTAACAAATGAAAGGAGGTACTCTATGTCTATTGGGAACTTGGAGTTTGGTGTCGGAACAGTTCGGGAGACTCGGTGCTGAGGCAACCCTTGGCAATTGCAGAAACTGAATTGGTTATCGCCTAACCGGCGCACCTCCGAAACTCAAGAAGGGCTGTCCGTTGCGCTTTCGGTCAGCCCTTTTGATATTTTAAAGCAAATAATGTGACCCTTTTGGGAAAATCAGGTACAAACCCGACCTGACAATCAGGCTTTCACAGACCCAAGGACATGACCCATGCTGCGCATCAACGACACTATCGCGTTGCAAGACTGGGAATTGACCGAACACTTTGTCCGCGCCTCGGGTCCCGGCGGACAGAACGTGAATAAAGTCGCGACGGCCGTTGAACTCCGGTTCGAGGCTGATCGGTCCCCCGCCTTAACCGGACCCGTCAAAACCCGCCTGAAACGATTGGCAGGGCGTCGCTGGACCAAAGAGGGCGCACTGATCTTGCAATGTGATGAAACCCGATCACAGCAACGCAACCGCGATATTGTACGCGATCGTCTGGCCGATCTGATTCGCAAGGCACTGATCGCCCCCAAACGCCGTATCGCGACCAAGCCAACCCGCGGATCAGTTCAACGCCGCATCACAGCCAAGAAACAGCGCAGCGTCTTGAAAACGACGCGGGGTAAAATTGGCGACGATTGATCCGGTGATTGCACCCACCTGACACGCTGCTACCGTGCCGCTAAGTCAATTTGGAGAAAGCCATGCGCCTGAACGGAAAAACCGCCATCGTCACCGGAGGTGCCTCAGGATTTGGCGCCGGAATCGTGCAGAAATTCCTGACCGAAGGCGCCCAAGTGATGATCGCTGACATCAATGGCGCCGCGGCCACCGAAATGGCTGAAAACTTCGGTGCGAGCTGTATCGCGCAGCAGGTGGATGTCGCCAACCGTTCCTCTGTTGATGCCATGGCGCAGGCCGCAATCGCTGCCTTTGGCCATGTCGATATACTGATCAACAACGCCGGTATCACCCACCTGCCAACCCCTTTGGATGAGGTCAGCGAAGACGATTTTGACCGTGTCTTCAATGTGAATATGAAATCAGTCTACCTCACCGCCCGGGCTTTGGTTCCGCATATGAAATCGCTCCAGTCCGGTGCTATCCTTAACGTTGCCTCGACGGCTGGGGTCAGCCCACGTCCCAATCTAAACTGGTACAACGCCTCCAAGGGGTGGATGATCACGGCAACCAAGGCGATGGCGGTTGAACTGGCATCGCAGGGGATCCGGGTGAACGCCATCAACCCCGTCGCCGGCGAAACTCCATTGTTGAAATCCTTCATGGGGGAAGACACCCCTGAAAAACGTGCGCAGTTTATCTCGACGATTCCAATAGGCCGCTTTTCCACTCCCGAGGACATGGGTAATGCTGCCTGCTATCTTTGCTCGGACGAGGCCAGCATGGTGACTGGCGTCGCGATGGAAGTCGACGGGGGGCGCTGCATATGAGCCGTGTCAATCTCGCCGAAAAACTGGCGCTATTCTCGACCCACTGGGACCCCAAGGTTATTGCAGACTACAATGACAACGACATCATGGTGGTGAAATTTCAGGGCGAATACCCCTTTCACAACCATATGGACACCGATGACTTCTTCCTGGTTCTCGAAGGCGAGATGGTCATGGATATCGAAGGCCAAGACCCCGAAGTGGTCCGCGCTGGCGAGATCTACATCGTCCCCAAGGGCGTAACGCACCGCCCGCGCGCCCAGAACGAATGCAAGGTTCTGCTGATTGAACCCAAAGGGGAACCCAACTCTGGCGATCCGGCAACTGCTGCGCCAAAACCAAGGATCTGACGACGGCCCATTGGCCTTAGTCTAATTATCTCTACCGAGGGCAGTGCACTTTGGCCTGCCCTCACCGCCCTTTTTTGTGCAGGAAACCACCATGAAGCCCGGCCCCAAGAACCTGATCACCGATGTCCCCGGCCTGAAAGTCGGTAATGCACAGGATGACACTCTGAAATCCGGCACCACAGTCTTGACCGCAGATCAGGCATTTACGGCCTCAGTCCATGTGATGGGCGGGGCTCCGGGGACCCGCGAAACAGACCTGCTGGCACCCGATAAATCAGTGGCGAGAGTAGACGCACTGACCCTGTCTGGCGGTTCGTCCTATGGGCTGGATGCCTGTAGCGGAGTGGTGGACGCTCTGCGGGCCGCAGGTCGGGGCTACAAACTGGGACCGGCAGTGATCCCTCTGGTTCCGGGGGCAATCCTGTTTGACCTGTTGAATGGCGGTGCCAAGGATTGGCAAGACAACCCTTACCGCGCGCTGGGTCGGGCTGCGTTTGACGCCGCCGCCGAGGATTTTGCCCTCGGCACGGCGGGTGCGGGCACCGGCGCGTTGACTGCGATGGTTAAGGGCGGTCTGGGATCGGCGTCCTTTGTACTGGATAATGGCATCACAGTTGGCGCACTGGTCGCATCCAATCCTATTGGTGCGGTCACCACACCCGGAGACCGGCATTTCTGGGCCGCTCCGTTTGAAGTCGACGGTGAATTTGGCGGTTTGGGACCGGACCCAGCTGCAGGGTTGGGGCGAAATCTCGATAGTCGCAAGATGGCAAGCATGATGGCTCAGGCCAATGGCCAGTCGCTGCCCCAGGATCGTGGCAATACAACAATTGCCATCGTCGCCACCGATGCAACACTCAGCAAGGCCCAGTGTCAACGACTGGCCATAGCGGCGCATGATGGTATCGGACGCGCCACGGTGCCGGCGCATTCACCGGGGGATGGCGATTTGGTTTTCGCCCTCAGCACCGAATCCCATGCCCTGCAAAACGCCGAATCCGATCTGGCACTCATCGGACATGCGGCATCACTGTGCCTTAGTCGGGCCATTGCCCGAGCGGCATATTGTGCCAATCCCATGCCCGGCGATCTTCTTCCCAGCTGGAAAAGCCCGGATTAACGCGATCACGTATGTTTTAAGTGATATACATCAAACTTGCCGCTCCTCCAGTTGACTATTATGCCACGAAGGCAAGTAATGCCTTTAGCCAATTGAACCGGAGCAAACATATGAAACTATTCGCCGCAGCTGCGTTCGTCAGCCTCCTCGCCGCACCCGCATTTGCTGAGGGTGACATCGCCAAGGGCCTAAAATCTTTTAACAAGTGCAAAGCGTGCCACAGCGTCGTCTCGGACGATGGTGAAGTCTTCGTCAAAGGCGGCAAGACAGGTCCGAACCTCTGGGGCCTTCCTGGCCGTGTTGCCGGCACCACTGAAGGCTTCAAATACAGCAAGGATATGGTAGCCGCAGGCGAAGGTGGTCTGGTTTGGGACGAAGAGCAATTCGTTGGCTTTGTCACCAACCCCAAAGAATTCCTAAGAACCGAAACAGGCAACGCCAAGGCCAAGTCGAAAATGTCCTTCAAGCTGAAAAAAGGCGGCGAAGACATCTTTGCCTTCCTCGCCAGTGTCAGCCCGGCTCCGGCCGCTGAGCCCGCTGAAGAAGCCGCCGAAGAGCCTGCCAGCAACTGATCCGGCGCTTACATTGAGACCTATGAAAAGCCGCCGCAACTTGTTGCGGCTTTTCGCTCCATTGCTTTTTAGGGCGGCAGCGACTAGCGATTAACCCGGATATGTTCCGATACGGACGAATCCTGATAAACAACAATCGCGGACCCTGAATGAACTCTTTAATCCCAGCCTGGGTGGACGGTGTCCTTACCCCTGTCGACAAGCTTTACGCCCATGAAACGGGTTTGAAACACAAGGCGGTTTCAGTGTTTGTCGTCAAAGGTCTAGAAATCTTGCTTCAGCGCAGGGCCTTGGGCAAGTATCACACACCGGGCCTTTGGGCGAATACCTGCTGCACCCATCCAATGTGGGGGGAACAACCCTCTTCCTGTGCGGTGCGCCGGATGGAGCAGGAACTGGGTATCACGGGCCTCTATCCGGAGTTTCGCCATCATCTGGAATATCGCGCTGACGTCGGCAATGACATGGTCGAGCATGAGGCCGTTGATATCTTTTTGACCCATGTGCACCATCCGCTCGCGTTGGATGTGAACCCGGATGAGGTCATGGATACCCGTTGGGTCAATTACCATGATTTACTGGCCGAAGTGGCTCGTTACCCCGGACGGTTCACGCCCTGGCTGAAAATCTATTTGCAAAACTATGCCGATGTCATTTTTGGCCCAGATTTGATTATCGCCTCCAAGACTTGAACGCTGCGGCACAGGGACCTGTGCCTTGCCTGCAAGGCGCCACCGTGCTTCTTGTGATCCAATGACTTGGAGGACGTTGAATGACCATTCTCATCGCAGGCGGCGGTATCGCAGGGCTGACTCTCGGGCTGACACTGCACCAAATTGGCGTGTCGTTTCATATCTATGAGGCCACAGCCGAAATCAAACCCATGGGCGTTGGCATCAACCTGCAACCCAATGCTGTGCGTGAGCTACTGGATCTGGGTCTGGCAGACGAACTGGACGCCATTGGCGTCAAAACGCAGCAATACGGCTTCTATTCCAAACTAGGCAAAACCATTTGGGAAGAGCCGCGTGGAACCTGGGCCGGCTATGCCTGGCCGCAATATTCGGTACATCGCGGCGCCTTGCAGATGATGCTCTATCGGGTTTTGCTCGACCGTGCAGGACCTGACTGTATCACCACCGGCGCCCGTGCCAGTGGCTTTGAGAACACCGCAAGCGGTGCGTCACTGCTGCTTGCCGATGGTCGTCGAATTGACGGCGATCTGATTGTCGCCGCCGATGGCATCCACTCTGCTTTGCGTGCACAGATTGCACCGGACGAGGGCGCACCCATTTGGAACGGCCGCATTTTGTGGCGGGCTACAACCCGGGCAAAGGCCTTCTTAGGTGGCGCCTCCATGGTGATGATCGGCCATGATGAGGTCCGACTGGTCGCCTATCCGATTTCAACCCCGGATGAAAACGGCATCGCGACCCTCAATTGGATCGCCGAGAAAAGCTTTGATCGATCCGCAGCGTGGAAAAAGGAAGACTGGAACCGGGCTGCGGATATCAACGACTTCCTACCCGATTTTGCCAATTGGCAGTTTGACTGGATCGACGTTCCGGCCCTGATCAAAGCGGCCGAGGTGGTCTATGAATACCCGATGGTCGACCGGGATCCCTTGGATCGATGGACTTTCGGCAATGTTACCCTGATGGGGGATGCCGCACATCCAACCTATCCCATTGGCTCTAATGGGGCCGGACAGGCGATCATTGATGCGCGTGTGATCGGCGCCCGCATCCTTCAGCACGGCATCACCACAGCGGCACTGCAGGCGTTCGAGGATGAGGTCCGCCCCATTGCCACCAGTGTGGCGCGCGCCAACCGGTCAGGCAACGGCCCCGACGCTGTCTTGCAACAGGTCGAGGACCTTTGTGGTGGGGATTTCGACGACATCAACACTGTGATCCCGGTGACTAAACTGGCTGCCCACGCCGAGAAATACAAGACACTGGCCGGGTTCTCGATCAAGACCCTGAACGCAAAACCAAGCATCATCACGGCGGGCGCTCGGGTCTAAACGGGTCACAACCGCGCCGCGCGTCAGCGCGGCGCTATGCCCAAGACCGCTATGGATATGGCGGCGCAGCCGACGATCCAGCGGGCGCGGGAGCGCGCGGTTTCAAACCCCGATCACCGCCTGTACAGCCCGCTTCCAGCGGGCATAGGCAGCCTCGCGACTTTCCGCTGCCAGTTGCGGCGTGAACTGGCGGTCCAATGCCCAGGTCTCGGCAAACCTCTCCTGATCAGGATAAATCCCGGCCCGCATCCCAGCCAGCCAGGCCGCGCCCAGCGCGGTGGTTTCCTGCATCACCGGCCGATCCACCGCCGCACCCAGCAGGTCAGACAGGCTCTGCATGGTCCAGTCGCTGGCACTCATACCGCCATCAACCCGCAGGGTGACATCTGTCTCTCCGCCCCAATCCGCGCGCATCGCCTCCCATAGATCGCGGGTCTGGTATCCCACGCTCTGCAAGGCCGCCCGCGCCAATTCAGCAGGCCCCGAATTGCGGGTCAGACCAAACACCGCCCCGCGGCTGTCGGGCTGCCAATAGGGCGCGCCAAGGCCGGTAAAGGCAGGCACCAGCAACACATCCTGACCCGGATCGGCCTGAGGAGCCAATTCACCCGTCTGACCCGCGTTTTCGATCATACCCATGCCATCACGCAGCCACTGCACTGCAGCGCCTGCAATAAAGATGGACCCTTCCAGCGCATAGGTAGGTTTGCCGTCCAGTTGATAGGCGATAGTGGTCAGCATCCGATTGCTTGAAACCACAGGCGTTTCGCCCGTATTCAGCAGCGCAAAACACCCGGTGCCATAGGTTGATTTCATCATGCCCGGGCGAAAACAGGCCTGACCGATCGTAGCCGCCTGCTGGTCGCCCGCGACCCCCAGAACCGGAATTTCGCCGCCCAGAATATCGGCCTGTATCACACCAAAATCGGCAGCACTGTCTTTGACCTCGGGCAGCATGGCCATCGGTACGTTCAGTACATCGCAGATCTCGGCGCTCCACGCCCCGTTGCGGATATCATACATCAATGTCCGCGCCGCATTGGTGGCATCGGTCACATGTGACGCGCCGCCGGTCAGCCGCCAAATCAGAAAGCTGTCCACCGTGCCAACCAACAGATCGCCATTCCCCGCCTGCTCCCGGCTGCCGGGCACCTGATCCAGAATCCAGCTCAGCTTGGTCCCCGAGAAATACGGATCCAGCAATAACCCGGTCTGATGGCTGATCAATGCCTCATGACCTGCCTCCCGCAGCGCCTCACAGATCGGGGTGGTCCGACGATCCTGCCAGACGATCGCATTATGGATTGCCTTGCCTGTCTTACGGTCCCAAACCACGGTGGTCTCGCGTTGGTTTGTAATGCCAATCCCAGCAATTTCGCCAGCCGTGACATCCAAGTCCGCCATCACCCTGCGACACGTCTCAATCGTGGTGGTCCACAGATCTTCTGGGTCGTGCTCAACCCAACCCGCCTGTGGAAAATGCTGAGGAAACTCTTGTTGCGCACTGCCTGCGACCTGCATCTGGTCATCGAACAATATTGCTCGAGTAGACGTCGTACCTTGATCGATTGCCAGAATATAAGTCATGTCCGCCCCTTAAAATCAGTGTCGAGGCAGACATTAACCGCAAAAATGCTATCGCTACCAGCCCCTACTAAACCGTTAGTACATCAACCGCGATATTGTCGATCAACCGAATGCCGTCCATCCAGGCCGCCACCAATAATCGGGCGGGACGTGTTGGGCGTTCCAGCAGTTGCAATTGCTCGGCGCAGCGCAGGTCGAAATATTCAATATCATTGAACCCTGCCGCCGCCAATTTGCTGCGCGCCTCATCAGCCAGTGGTGCAAAACCCTCGCCACCCGCCAGCCGCGCTACGACCTGCTGCATGATCGGATACAGTTTTGCTGCCCGATCCAGGCCCTCGGCCGACAGCCGTAAATTGCGCGAGGACATCGCCAATCCCGATACCTCCCGCACGGTTGGACACCCAATCACCTTTATCGGGATATCCAAATCGCGCGCCATGCGCGTGACCACCATCAACTGCTGAAAGTCCTTCTGGCCGAAAAAGGCCTGATGTGCCCCGGTTTGCAGAAACAATTTGGCCACCACCGTGGCTACCCCGTCGAAATGACCGGGTCGGAATTCACCTTCCAGCACATCTGCCACTCCAGAGACCGAGACATTGGACGAATATCCTACGGGGTAAATCTGATCGCCGTCGGGGACATAGATCACATCTACATCTAACCCAGACAGCTTTTTTGCGTCCTCAAATTCAGTGCGGGGGTAATTGGCCAGATCAGCGGCATTGTTGAACTGACGCGGATTGACAAAAATAGTCACGATCACCCGATCGCATGCTGCACAGGCCGCTTCGACCAGGGACAGATGGCCTGCATGCAGCGCACCCATGGTCGGCACCACGGCAACGGTTTCCCCGTCCTGAATCCAGTCCGCATGCTTGGCACGCAGCTCACTAAGGCGGCGCAAAATTGGGGCTGTCATTTTTTTTGGGCGCTCTTCTTGGGGGCTTGATCTGCAAAGACGTGCTCGGGCGCGGGGAATTCCCGCGCGCGCACTTCAGCCGCATAGGCGGCAATCGCGGCTTCGGCATCGTCGCCCAGTTGGGCATAACGCTTGACGAACTTGGCCTTAAACGCCGTAAAGAATCCAAGCATGTCATCGACAACCAGAATCTGCCCATCACACCCGGCCGAGGCCCCAATTCCGATAGTTGGGATTGCAACATCTGCAGTGATCTGATCCGCCAATTTTTGCGGCACTTTTTCCAGTACAACCGAAAACGCCCCGGCATCTGCCACTGCACGCGCGTCGGCCAGCACCTTGTCTGCCTGCTCGTCCCTGCCCTGGACCTTGTAGCCGCCCAATGTGTTGACCGACTGTGGCGTTAGACCGATGTGGGCCATGACCGGAATGCCACGCGCGACCAAAAACCGAATAGTTTCAGCCATCTCCACGCCGCCCTCCAGTTTGACCGCACCAGCACCGGTCTCGGCCATCAGCCGGGCCGCATTGCGAAATGCTTGCTGTGGTGTTTCCTCATAGGACCCAAACGGCATATCGATTACCATCAATGCAGACTGCAACCCGCGGGCCACTGCCTGACCATGCATGATCATCATGTCCATCGTCACGCCCAGCGTCGAGGTCAACCCGTGCAGCACCATGCCGACACTGTCGCCCACCAGAACAAAATCACAATGGGCATCCATGAATCGCGCCATCGGCGTGGTATATGCGGTCAGGCTCACGATGGGGGTTTTGCCTTTACAGGCGCGAATGTCTTCGGCACTAGAGGCCGTCTTTTTGGCAGTGGCGCTCATGATGGTCCTGCTGTTTGTTCGCGTTGCGCACGATTAGCAATTTACGCCGCGTGTTTCCAGTGCGCGAAATGTCCACATGGTCTTGATTACGTATCGCAAAGCGGGAACACTCAGTTCAAAGCGTCACCACTTTCAGGCGCGGACAACCAGACGGGGAAATTGATTATGTCATTAAAATCACTAATTCTTGCAGCAAGTTCAGCACTGGCACTGACTGCGGGCGCAGCTTCCGCCAAGGATTCAATCATTGTCGCCATGCAGCTGGAGCCACCTCATCTGGACCCAACCAGCGCAGCGGCAGGTGCCATCGATTCGGTTCTGTACTCCAATGTTTTCGAAGGTCTGACCCGTTTCATGGGGGACGGTGCCGTGGTTCCAGGACTGGCCGAAAGCTGGGAAATTTCCAATGACGGCTTGACCTATACTTTCACTCTGCACGGCGGCGTGGCATTTCACGATGGCACCACACTGGATGGCGAGGACGTAAAATTCAGCCTGGACCGCGCCCGCGCCGAGGACAGCACCAACGCACAAAAGGCCCTGTTTGCCGGCATCACAGATATCACAGTGGTTGATCCGCAGACTGTAAAGGTCACGCTGGCTGAACCAAACGGCAATTTCCTGTTCAATCTGGCCTGGGGGGACGCGGTGATTGTCGCCCCCGAAAGCATTGACGACATCAAGACAAACCCCGTCGGCACCGGCGCGTTCAAGTTCACCAACTGGGTTCAGGGCGACCGGATTGATCTGACGAGAAACGCTGACTACTGGGGCACGCCTGCGGTGCTGAACACCGCAACCTTCAAATTCATCAGCGACCCCACCGCCGCCTTTGCGTCTGTGATGGCTGAAGACGTTGACGCCTTCATCAGCTTCCCAGCGCCGGAAAACATCCCGCAGTTTGAAGCCGACCCAAGGTTTCAAGTGTTGGTAGGCTCGACCGAGGGCGAGACGATTTTGTCGACCAACAACAAGCAACCACCCTTTGATGACGTCCGTGTCCGTCAGGCCCTGGCTCATGCCATTGACCGCCAGGCCATCGTGGATGGGGCAATGTTTGGCTATGGCACACCAATCGGCAGCCATTTTGCGCCGCACAATCCCGCGTATCTGGATCTGACCGCCAACTCTGCCTTTGATCCAGAGAAATCCAAGGCACTGCTGGCCGAGGCAGGCATGGGGGATGGGTTTACAACCACCCTGCACCTTCCGCCGCCGTCTTATGCCCGTCGTGGTGGCGAAATCATCGCCGCGCAACTGGCCGAGGTTGGCATCAAAGCCGAGATCATCAATGTGGAATGGGCTCAGTGGTTGGAAACCGTGTTCCGGGGCAAGGATTTCGGCCTGACCATCATCAGCCACACCGAGCCGATGGATATCGGCATCTATGCCCGCCCCGAGTACTATTTCCAGTATGACAACAAGGGCTTCCAAGAACTGATGACAGACCTCAATGCCACCACTGATCCGGCCAAGCGGATTGAGCTGATGCAACAGGCGCAGACCATCATTTCGGATGATTACGTCAATGGCTATCTGTTCCAGCTGGCACAGCTTAGCGTTGCCAAGGCCGGCGTTCAGGGCCTGTGGTCCAATGCGCCGACACAGGCGACCGATTTGACAGCTGTCAGCTGGGCCGAATAACCCGACCCTCATACAGTCAAAGGCTCCGGAGACGGGGCCTTTTTCATCTCAAACGAGCCGATTATTAGGCATGTCAAAATGACATTCCAACTTTGCGCGGAATCCGCACAGAATTCATCTATACCCTTGGCAATAGACGATTATTTATCTGTAATTTCACGTTTATTTCACCGTCGCACTAGACCTGCGCAAATCTCACTCCTAACGTGTCGCCAATGTTACGCTATTCGCTTAAACGCTTGCTCTCCCTGATCCTCAGTCTGGCCGTCGCCTCACTGGTGATCTTTTTTGTCATCGAAGTGGCACCGGGCGACCCGGCCTCGTTTATGCTGGGGATCAATGCACAACCTGACACTGTGGCCGCGCTCCGCACTGAATTAGGGCTGGACCAGTCCAAATTTGCCCGCTACGCCAATTGGGTAACGGGTATGTTGCACGGCGATTTTGGCACCTCATACACCTATCGCACACCGGTCGCCGGGATGATTTCCGACCGCTTGTGGGTGTCTCTGCCACTGGCGCTCTATGCGCTGGTCTTGTCAACGCTGATCGCCTTTCCGGCTGGCATCTTCGCCGCTGCACGGCGCGGTAAGGGCGGCGACATGGCTGTGATGGGCGCAACGCAGCTGGGTGTCGCCGTACCCAACTTCTGGTTTGCGATGATGCTGGTGCTGATCTTTGCTATCAACCTACGCTGGTTCAATGCCGGTGGCTTTGCCGGCTGGGACAAAGGACTGTGGTCCGGACTTCATTCCCTAACCTTACCGGCAATTTCACTGGCCCTGCCCCAAGCCGCCATTCTGGCGCGAGTAATGCGCTCGGCACTGCTGGATATTCTGGGCGAGGATTTCATGCGCACGGCCCGCGCCAAGGGGCTAAGCCGCCGTCAGGCCTTGTGGCGCCACGGCGTACGCAACGCGCTGATCCCGGTGCTAACCATCATCGGCCTGCAATTCTCGTTTTTGCTGGCCGGGGCAATCATCATCGAGCAGGTATTCTATCTGCCGGGGCTGGGACGACTGGTGTTTCAGGCGATTTCAGCCCGCGATCTGATCGTGGTGGAATCAGTGGTCATGCTGCTGGTCTTTGCGGTGATAACGGTGAATTTCCTGGTCGACCTGGCCTATGCGGCCGTTGACCCAAGGTTGAGGAGCCGGACATGATCCGTAATCTGATCATAGGCGCGATACTGTCATCACTGGTGCTTCTGGCCGCACTGGTATCGTTTGTCTGGACCCCCTTCGACCATACCGCAATGGATATCCCGGCCAAGCTGCAAACCCCCAACACCGACCACTGGCTGGGCACCGACCACTTTGGCCGTGACATCTTTTCCATGGTGATGGTCGGTGCGCGTACCTCGATCGCCGTGGCACTGGTGGCCGTAGGCATCGGCATGAGCATCGGCATCCCGCTGGGCCTGACCGCAGCAGCCCGCAGCGGCAGCTGGCTGGACGAGCTGATCATGCGCGGCAATGATCTGGTGTTTGCCTTCCCGTCGCTGGTGATCGCCATCCTGATCACCGCCATCTTTGGCGCCGGCGCCGTCAATGCGATCATCGCCATCGGCATCTTCAACATCCCCGTCTTTGCCCGCATCACCCGCGGTGCATCGCTATCGCTCTGGCAGCGTGAATTTATCCTGGCCGCCCGCGTCTCGGGCAAAGGTCCGGCGCGAATTTCAGCCGAACACATCCTGCCCAATATCGCCAACCTGTTGATCGTACAGGGCACCATTCAATTCAGCCTGGGCATTCTGGCCGAGGCAGGCCTGTCTTATGTCGGCCTTGGGGCGCAGCCCCCGACACCCAGTTGGGGCAGAATGCTGGCCGATGCGCAGACCATGGTCAGCTTTGCCCCGCATCTGGCACTGATCCCCGGCAGCGCCATCATTGTCACAGTGCTGGGCCTGAACCTGATGGGCGATGGTTTGCGCGACTGGCTGGATCCTAAACTGCGGGTGACCCGAACATGAGCCTGCTGGACATTCAAAACCTATCCATGTCGATCGTCGGCGTTCCGATTTTACAGCATGTCTCACTATCGGTCGCTTCGGGTGAAATTGTTGCTGTCACCGGCGAAAGCGGATCGGGTAAGTCGATGACCGCCTTGGCAGTGATGCAACTGCTGCCGGATATTGCTCAGGCCAGTGGCACGGTCTCGCTGGGCGGCACTAACATTCTGGATCAAAGCGAGGCGCAAATGTGCGCCCTGCGCGGGGCCTCTATCGGCATGGTGTTTCAAGAGCCCATGACCGCGCTCAACCCGGTCCAGACCATCGGCGACCAGGTGATGGAAACCATCCTGATCCACAAGGCGATGCCCAAGGCCAAGGCGCGCCAACATGCGCAAGACGTACTGGAACGTGTCGGCCTGCCTGCTGACCGGTTTCCGCTTAGCCGGTTCCCACACGAGCTGTCGGGTGGCCAACGCCAGCGGGTGGTCATCGCCATGGCCATCGCGCTGCGCCCCAAGCTGCTGATCGCAGACGAGCCGACAACGGCACTGGATGTCACCACGCAGGCGCAAATTCTGGCACTGCTAAAGGACCTTGTGCAGGATTATGACATGGGGCTCCTGATGATCACCCATGATCTGGCTGTGGTAGCTGATCTGGCGGACAAAATCGTTGTCATGCGGCGCGGCAAGGTCATCGAGGCTGGACCAACCCAAGACCTGCTGACCAATATGCAGCAACCCTATACCCGCATGCTGTTTGCTGCATCGAACCATCAGGTGGCCCTACCGCCGCCGCCCAAGCCCAAACCATTGTTGCAGGTCAAGGATGCAGTGCGCGACTATGCCCTGCCCCGTACTTCGCTGTTTGCAGCGCCTGGCCACTACCGCGCGGTCAAACAAGTCAGCTTTACCCTGAATCGCGGCGAAAGACTGGGGTTGGTTGGCGAATCCGGCTGTGGAAAATCGACCCTGACCCGGGCAATACTGGGATTGGAGCCGCTGCAGGGCGGCCAGATCCTTTTGGATGGACAGCCTGTTACCCCGACGCAGGGCGCGGACATGCAACGCAAAATGCAAGTGGTGTTTCAGGATCCGTTTGGCAGCTTCAATCCACGTCATCGGGTGGACCGGCTGATCACTGAACCCTTCTACCTGCTGACCGATCCCCCCAAGGGTCGTGCCCGCCAAAACCTGATCGCAGAAACGCTGATCGCGGTCGGACTATCCCCCAATGACGCCACAAAATACATTCACCAATTTTCTGGCGGACAGCGCCAGCGTATTGCGATTGCCCGTGCACTGATCACCCGGCCCGAACTGATCTTGTTCGACGAGGCGGTTTCGGCGTTGGATGTATCCGTGCGGGCACAGATCCTCGATCTCCTGGCAGATCTATGCGAATCCTACGCATTGACCTATCTGTTCATCAGCCACGACCTGAACGTAGTGCGTACC
This sequence comes from Parasedimentitalea marina, assembly GCF_004006175.1. Lineage (GTDB taxonomy): Bacteria > Pseudomonadota > Alphaproteobacteria > Rhodobacterales > Rhodobacteraceae > Parasedimentitalea > Parasedimentitalea marina. The sequence continues at coordinate 18,221 of NZ_CP033219.1, read as the reverse complement.
ATCACGGACCGGGTTCTGGTGATGAAGGCCGGCGAGATTGTTGAACAGGGCGCTACAGAGACGGTGTTTTCCGCCCCTCAGCACCCTTACACCCAGTCGCTGCTAGCTGCCGCACCAAAGTTGCCCGAACTGAGCAAAGGGGTCATCACCGCATGAGCCTGACACTTACCCTGATCCTCCCGCGGGAGCGCGCCTTTCTGGCCGCTGCTCTTGCACCATATTTCGGCGAGGTCGCCCCAACCGCTGGCGTCAACCCAGACGACCGCGCCGAACAGGTCCTTCACCGCAAAGACGTCACCGCATTCTGGATCAAAAAAGACACAGCCCGTATCGGTTTTGCTATCGTCTTGAACCTGCCGGATGACCGTCGCGAACTGTCCGAATTTGCAATTTTCTCAAAACACCGGCGGCAGGGCTTTGGCTATGAGGCCGCGCAGATCTTGCTACAGGAATTTCCCGGCCGCTGGCGCATGGGCCTGTCTGCGCACTCGCTGCAAGCTGCCGCATTCTGGGGCACCTGCCTGAGTGGCATGCCCGGCGTGCGCGAGCTGCGCGAAGGCGCCCCATATACCGAACACCAGATAAAAAGCTACACTTTCGACATAGCAGGACCCAATGATGACTAACGTGCAATCCCTTTGGTTTGATCCCACTACCTGCCTGATAAACGGTGAGTGGAGCGCTGCTGTCAGTGGCGAAACTCTGACACTGGTGAACCCATCAGATGGACGCGATATTTGCCAGATTGCACGCGGTGGCAAAGCGGACATCGACGCGGCAGTGCAGGCCGCCGATGCAGCACTGAGCGGCGACTGGGGTCGCATGACAGCACTGGAACGCGGCCGCATCCTGACCCGGATTGGGCAACTGGTCCTGGAACGCGTCGACGACCTTGCGGCGCTTGAAGCACTGGATGTCGGCAAGCCCCTGACCCAGGCCCGCGCTGATGCGATCGCACTGGCCCGCTATATGGAATTCTACGGCGGCGCGGCAGACAAGGTACACGGCGAAACCATCCCCTATCTGGACGGCTATACCGTCTACACGCTGCGTGAACCGCATGGGGTGACGGGGCACATCGTACCGTGGAACTATCCGATGCAGATCATCGGCCGGTCGGTTGGTGCTGCACTGGCAATGGGCAATGCGGCTGTCCTGAAACCAGCCGAAGAGGCCTGCCTGACAGCTCTGGCCTTCGCCCATATCGCGCAAGAGGCTGGATTGCCGGCCGGCGCATTGAACGTCGTTCCGGGACTGGGCGCCGAGGCGGGCGCCGCACTGTCGTCTCATCCCGGCGTTCACCACATATCATTCACCGGGTCGGTGGCCACCGGCGCGCTGGTTCAGCAGGCGGCAGGCAAGAACGTGGTGCCTGTCACGCTGGAACTGGGAGGAAAATCGCCGCAGCTGGTGTTTGACGACGCAGACCTTGATGCCGCTTTGCCGTTTCTGGTCAATGCCGGCATCCAAAACGCCGGTCAGACCTGCTCGGCCTCGTCCCGCATTCTGGTTCAACGTGGCGTCTATGATCAGGTCGTCGCGCAGATGAGTACGGCCTATAGCGAATTGACTGTTGGACCCGCCACCCAGGACTTGCGGTTGGGGCCGCTGATCTCGACCCGGCAGAAGAGTATTGTCGAAGGGTTTCTGACCAAAGGTGCGGATTTGACCCTGGCTGCGCAGGGTAAAATCGTTGACGGCACGCCGAATACTGGCGCCTATGTCCGCCCTACGCTGTTCGCCGATGTCCCCGCAGATCATCCCTTGGCGCAGGATGAAATCTTTGGGCCCGTTCAGGTGATTATTCCCTTTGATACGGAAGATGAGGCACTGGAGATTGCCAACTCTACCGATTATGGCCTTGTCGCCAGCGTCTGGAGCCGGGACGGCGCGCGGCAGATGCGGTTGGCGAAAAAGTTACGCGCCGGTCAGGTGTTCCTGAACAACTACGGCGCTGGCGGTGGGGTTGAGCTCCCCTTTGGCGGTGTCGGAAAATCAGGTCACGGCCGCGAAAAAGGCTTTGAAGCACTCTATGGGTTTTCGCACCTGAAAACAGTCGCAGCACACCACGGATAGGTCACCAAAACTGCCGCATTGTTTCGCGCACGAAACAATTCACGGTAGTATTGCGGTTAGAAAGCATTGGGCCGGGTGGTTATACAATCACCCGCTGCCGATCTTGTTCGCCGACGCCAAACACGCGTTTGTAGCGTTCAATCTCACCCGCGGGGCCCATTGCTTTTTCCGGGTTATCCGACAGCTTCACCGTTGGGCGGCCATTGGCAGAAACGGCTTTGCACACCAAAGAGAACGGTGCCAATCCCTTATCCGGAACCAACCCGCGAAAATCGTTGGTTAAAAGCGTACCCCAGCCGAAGGAAACATTCACCTGGTCAGAAAATTTCGCATGTAGTTCCGCGATTTTGTCGACGTCCAGCCCATCCGAGAAAATCACGCGCTTCTGGCTGAGATCTTCGCCGCGCTCTTGCCACCAGTTGATCGCAATCTCAGCGGCGGTTGCCGGATCACCACTGTCGATGCGGATACCGGTCCATTGGTTCAGCCATTCGGGTGCATGATCCAGAAAACCCTTGGTGCCATAGGTATCCGGCAAAATGATGCGCAGATTGCCTTCGTGTTCCTCGCGCCAATCCGCCATCACATCATAGGGAGCCTGCGCCAGGGCTGCATCATCTTCGGCCAGCGCTGAATAAACCATCGGCAACTCATGTGCGTTGGTGCCAATCGCCTCCAGCTCGCGGCGCATCGCAATTTTGCAGTTCGAGGTGCCGGTGAACTTAGACCCCAACCCCTCGCTCATCGCCTGAACGCACCAGTCCTGCCACAGGAATGAGTGTCGGCGACGGGTGCCAAAGTCAGCGATGCTCAGCCCATCAATTTGACGTAGCCGTTCAATTTTCTCCCAGACTTTGGTCATGGCGCGGGCATAGAGAACCTGCAGTTCGAACCGATCAAGCCGGTTCAATACCGCGCGGCTGCGCAATTCCATCAACACTGCCAATGCCGGGATTTCCCACAGCATCACTTCGGGCCAGCTGCCTTCAAACGTGAGCTCGTACTGATCCCCCCGGCGCTCCAGGTGATACGGAGGCAGGCGCAATCCTTCGAACCATTCCATAAAGTCAGGCCGAAACATCTGCCGTTTGCCATAGAACGTATTGCCGCGCAGCCAGGTGCTTTCGCCCCGTGACAGCGTCAGTGTCCGAATGTGGTCCAACTGCTCGCGCAATTCGCCCTCGTCAATCAGGTCGGCCAATGGCACCTTGATTGAGCGGTTAATCAGCGAGAACCTTACCTGCGTGTCCGGCTTGTTGCGGAAGACGGACTGGCACATCAACAATTTATAGAAATCAGTATCAATCAACGATCGCACGATCGGATCAATCTTCCACTTATGATTATAGACCCGGGTTGCAATATCCACCGGCGACCTCATTCGTTAGTTCACTGGTTGATAAGCCAGCGCAGCGGCGGGGGCAAGAAAATCAGCACTAGGACCTGGGGTTGTCCGCTTCGCCATATCGCTGCAGTACTGCAAGTAGGTCATTGCGGTTCAGGGGTTTACTCAAAAACTCGTCCATACCGGCCTGCAGGCAGGCCTTACGGTCGCTTTCAAAGGCATTGGCGGTCAGCGCGACGATCACCGGCTGGGCCCCTCCGCTGTTGCGAATGACGCGGGTGGCATCAAGGCCACTCATCACTGGCATAGACATATCCATGAACACCAGGTGCGGTCTATTCTCCTGCACCTTTTCCACAGCTTCACTGCCATTATGCGCAAACTCCAACTCGATGGGGACATCGCGCAGGAACTTCTTCATCACCAGCCGATTTACTTTGTTGTCTTCAGCGACAAGAATCCGCATCCCGGAAGGAACCGATGGGATCAAAACTTTTGCAACCTTGGTGTCCTCACCGCTGTCGCCCACCGTTTTAGCAGCCTCCAGTTCAAGCGTGACTGTCAGACAGGTCCCAACGCCAACATCCGAGGTAACAGTGATCTCGCCGCCCATGGCATTGGTCAGTTTACGTGAAATCGCGAGCCCAAGTCCGGTCCCACCGTACCTGCGGGTTGTGGCGGCCTCCGCCTGTGAGAAATGTTCAAAAATACGATCTAGCTTGTTCTCGGGGATTCCGATTCCGGTGTCTTTTACAGAAAAACTTAAGGCCAGAGCATCACCTTGAGGTTTGATCTTTAACGTCACCCTCACCTCACCAGTGTCGGTGAATTTGATCGCGTTCCCAACCAGGTTCAACAGAATTTGACGAATTCGACGATCATCACCGTGCACGTTTTTTGGGGCCGTCTCAGAAATGTCCAAGGCAAGGGTCAGCCCCTTTCCCCATGCTTGCGGCTGCAATAGACGCAATGTTTCCTCAAAACTCTCGTGGATATCAAAATCTACGCTGGAGAATGACACCTTGTTGGCGTCCAGTTTAGACAGATCCAACACGTCATTGATAAGGGCCAGCAGCGTTTTGGAAGAGCTTAAGATAGTACCCGTGTACAACTGTTGCTCTGCGTCCAGGGAGGTGCCTTCAAGCATCTGTGCCATGCCAATAACACCATTCATCGGTGTGCGGATTTCATGGCTCATCGTCGCAAGAAATTCAGCCTTCGTCCGCTCACCTTCCTCAGCAGCGATCCGCGCCTCCTCCATCTCTTGTGCATGAAGGTGTGCCGCCGTCACATCGCGTTCAACCGCAACAACGGTTTCGATTTCACCATTATACCCCCGCACCGGAACTTGGTTGGTCTCTATCCAGATCAGCGAACCATCCTTACGACGGCTTTGAATCTCAATTTGAAATGGAAGACCTTTTGCCCGATTTCCCAGCAACAAACTGGCCTCTTCAGAATCTGGGTCTTTAGTTCCCAATAGCTCACAAGGAGTACGCCCAACCGCCTCGGAGTAGGTATAGCCAGTGATCCTGGTAAAGGAGTCATTGACCCAGGAAATCTTGTCTTCCCGGTCAATCAGAAACACACTATCGTAAGCGTGCTCAGCCACCAGAGCAAGGCGCCTCGCCTGCTCTTGTTGTTCCTGCAATAATGCGTTGGAGACTTCCAGTTGCTGGCGTTGCTCGAACTGATCTTTCAAATGCAGCCGGGTCCGGTGAAAGTTTCCATTCATAAAGTTCTGCATCCACATCATCATCATGTAGAGCATGGCCAGCCCAGCCAGGTTCATGTGAATATGATCGTCACTTTCAAAGGTACCGAATACTTCGCCGGCTAAAATAGCCATCGGTGTCAGTCCATATACCGTTAATCGCACGTACCCGGCGACAGGGTTATATGGCAGGACCATTCCGGCATTGATCGTCGCGCTTATCAACAACCCCAACGCAAATAGAGGCTCAGCATCATCGTGCTGTGCATACCAGGAGAGCCAGACGCATACTGCCGCAGTTAACGCCTGTATCCCCGCCGTGACCCCCGTGAGAATGGACAGCTTGTAAAAGGAGTGTCCACGGGCAAACATAATCGGGATATATCGCAGTAATATACAATCGGCGACATCACCTAGGAAAACGAGGGTCATCGCCAGCAGCCCGACACCAGGCGAAACTAGAAACCAAAGAATAATACCGTTAGCGACAGCAAATATCTGACGATAGGCGAAATGCCGAATGCGTCCTTTTGCATAGCGCAACAGTAAGTTCGTTGGGTTGTAGATCCGATGATAGTCGGTCGACGCGCCCGAGGATGCACCTCCCAGTTCAGTCATCGTTTTGCCTATGTGCTGTTACCACGTCATGACATGCCTAACTTTAGGGTGTTAACATTTTACACTTCGGTCATGTCCAGTACCACCCCGGCATTCTTCATTTTATCCAATGCAACGTTCAGAGATCCGTCCATGTCGATTGCGCGACAGGCCGACAATTCAACCCTAACCCGAAATCCAAGTCGAATAGCATCAAGTGCGGAAAATGCGACACAGAAGTCCGTGGCCAGACCAACTAAAGTCAAGTCCTTGATACCACGCTCGTTTAAGTAACCCTGCAACCCGGTTGGCGTTGTCTGGTCATTTTCGTAAAAGGCAGAGTAGCTGTCGATTTCGGGGCGATACCCTTTTCGGATAATCATATCTGCATTAACTTGAAGGTCAGCATGAAATGCGGCCCCTTCCGTGCCCTGAACACAATGGTCTGGCCATAACACCTGCAGCCCGTATGGCATTGGGGTTGTATCAAACGGTACTTTTCCACTATGAGATGAAGCAAACGACGAGTGCCCACTGGGGTGCCAGTCCTGTGTCAGAATCACAGCGTCAAAATCTGCCATCATGCCGTTGATGACCGGTACGATGTCGTCGCCCCCCGACACGGCCAGTGCGCCGCCGGGGCAAAAGTCATTCTGTACGTCGATAATGATAAGGGCCTTGGTCATATTGTTCTCCCGTTCTGTCCCCTCTGGCCTAGGCAAAGGCAGCACTCAGGTCAACGTGAGCCTTGAAACTACCGCGCCTCCGAACTATTCGCTGCTATATGTATGTTATATGCGCTCTCTATCACTTCACCCAGTTTTCTGACACGGCGACCATCAAGCCCGCTCTGTTGGATCAGTGCCTGACGCACAACGTCAAGGGCTCTTTGCTTTTGGCGCGCGAAGGGATCAACGGCACAATTGCCGGGTCACGCTCAGGGATTGATGCGGTGCTGGCCCATATCAAGGCTCTGCCCGGGTGTGCCAACCTGGAATGGAAGGAAGCGACAAGCGAAGAGGCCCCATTTGGAAAAATGAAGGTCCGGCTGAAAAAAGAGATCGTCACCATGGGGCAGCCTAATGTGGATCCCAAGGCGCATGTTGGTCACTATGTAGAACCACAAGAATGGAATGATCTGATCCAATCAGATGACGTGGTGGTGATTGACACCCGAAACGATTATGAGGTCGGCATTGGTACGTTTGAAGGGGCCATTGATCCCAAAACGGCATCATTCCGCGAGTTTCCCGCTTGGTGGGAAAACAATAAGGACCGGTTCCACAACAAGCGGGTCGCGATGTTCTGCACCGGCGGCATTCGCTGTGAAAAGTCGACCAACTTCCTGATCGGCCAAGGCATCGAGGACGTCTATCATCTAAAGGGCGGCATTCTGCGCTACTTGGAAGAAACCCCCGTTGAAGACAGCACCTGGCAGGGTGACTGTTACGTTTTCGATAATCGTGTGTCGGTGGGACACGGGCTAAAAGTTGGACCACATCAACTCTGCCACGGCTGCCGTCGCCCACTTGTGCCCGAAGACACCAGACATCCGGCGTTTGAGCTGGGTGTATCCTGCCACCAATGCATTGATGAAACATCCGACGCAGACAAAACGCGGTTTCGCGAACGTCAAAAACAAATTCAACTGGCCAAAGAACGCGGTGAAAGTCACTTGGGTTGAGTTCAGGATAAGCAAGAAAAGGCCGCCCTGTAAGTCGGCCTTTTGTCCATCTGCATTATCGAAGCAATCTCGCGCGAAAGATTTGCACAAAGACTCGCCATAGCTTTGCGTATCGGCACCAAAAGTTGTCTCAATTTTCGCCCCTACGCGCTTGGCGATTCAATCCACATTTTCGGATTTTGGAAAGGGGCTGCCGCTCATGAAGCATGCGCAGTCCCTTGGCAATGGCGTCTCTGTATCATTCCACTGAACCAGTAGAACCCTCAGGTAATAAACAGCCCGTTGCCGTTCTTGATGCGGGTCGCAGCGAATGGCGGGTTTCCTTACTGGGGTAATGGCTGTGCAATTCCTGATTGTGCTATTACCCTAGCATTCACCCCAACTTTCCGGCATCCTTTACCCATATTGATAGACTGGAAGGCAGTACAATGGACAATTTGAACCGCAGAGCTTTCTTACGAACCGGGCTTTTGAGCGCCACCTTTTTAATCTCTCCTGCCGCTGTCGCCTTGGCGAATACATCGTCTCTTTCTGATCTTGGACGGCTGATGAGCGCCAATGACCTCGTTACGGTTTACTCCGCCCGCGAAATCGTCACACTTGATCCCTCGCGCCCATCCGCCGACTTTGTCGCCGTTGCAAACGACCGCATTTTGGCCTGTGGAACGCTTGACGAGGTGAAAGCCGCTGTCGGGGATCTGCCCTATGAAATGGACACAACGTTCCAAGACAAAGTGATTGTTCCTGGCTTTATTGCTCAACACGCGCACCCGCTACTTGCCGCTCTCTCAATGTCGTCCGAAATCCTGTCGATCGAAGATTGGGAGCTGCCCACGGGAACAGTGCCTGCGTTGAAAGACAAAGCAGATTTCATGCAGCGATTGGCGAGCGCCGAAGGGAGCCTTGATACAGCCGAGTCAGTGTTGTTCAGCTGGGGGTATCACGCTGCATTTTACGGCACCCTTACGCGCAGCGATCTGGACGAAATCAGCACAACCCGCCCAGTTATCATCTGGCTGCGGTCCTGCCACGAATTTGTACTCAACTCGTTCGCTCTTGCTCAGGCTGGTGTCACCCAAGACCTGATGGATGGCTGGAGCACATCGGCCCAAGCGCAATCTAGTTTTGTGGAAGGTCACTTTTGGGAGCAAGGAATGTTCTCTGTCCTGCCTTACATCGCTCCTATGGTCGCTGACCCTGACAAATTTCGTGAAGGCGCGATTGTGATGCGCGATTACATGCATTCAAAGGGGATCACCTTTGGCAATGAGCCCGGTGGAATATTGGCCAAACCGGTGCAGGACACGGTGAATTCGGTAATGTCCGACTCGTCAATGCCGTTCCGCTGGTCGTTTATGGCCGACGGTAAAACCTTGGCGGAAACCTATGCGGACGATGCACAGGTCATTGCCGAAACCGAAAAGCTAGAAAGCTGGTACAACGGGATGACCCACTTAGCGCAGGGATCAGTAAAGTTGTTTGCAGATGGAGCGATTTATTCGCTCGCGATGCAACTGCGAGAGCCCTATATTGGCGATTACCACGGCGAGTGGATGATGGATGAAGACCTGTTTGATCGTACTTTCAGGATTTACTGGAACGCCGGCTATCAAATCCATATTCACGTAAACGGGGATGCTGGACTAGATCGCGTGCTCAATGCCCTTGAAACCAACCTGAAACCTAATCCACGGATCGACCATCGCACAACAATTGTCCATTTTGCAGTCAGTGCCCCAGATCAGGTTGATCGCATCAAACAGCTTGGCGCAATTGTAAGCGCCAACCCATATTATGTGTCCGCTTTGGCCGATCAGTACAGCGAAACCGGGCTTGGGCCAGAACGGGCAGATCAAATGGTCCGTCTGGGTGATGTCGAACGTGCGGGTATTTCCTATTCACTGCATTCCGACATGCCTATGGCTCCGGCGGATCCTTTGTTTTTGATGTGGTGTGCGGTCAATAGGATCACCAGTTCAGGGCGTATAGCAGGCGAAAATCAGAGCATTTCCCGCGAGGGAGCCCTGCGTGGTGTGACACTTGATGCGGCCTATTCGCTCAGACTGGAGCAGGAACGAGGCAGTATCGAACCCGGAAAACTCGCGAATTTTACAATTCTGGACGAAAACCCCCTGACGGTTGAGGCAACCAAGATCAAAGACGTCGGTGTTTGGGGGACTGTCATGGAGGGCCGGAAAATTCAGACCGGAGATGCCGATGGACGAAAGGCCTTGTTGGACCCGACACCATCCGGGATCAACAGAACCGAATTTGCCAAGGCCGCAATGGAGCACGCCATTCGCTCAGTCCACTCTCACGGGTAGTTCTGAAAATATGAGAGTGGCGGCGGACTTTCGTTTTGCGGACATTAGTAGTCCGCGCAGCGAAAGTCCGTTGTCCGTCTTTTGTGTCGAGTTTCTGCGCCAGCAGCATGGGTCACGATCCAACCAACCCAGTCTAGCGACATGCCTACGGAGCATTTGCGCAAATCTTTGGTCGATGCGCAAAACAATGCTTGTCCCAATACTAAATCAGAAATCCAGATTTTCGACGCTCAACGCGTTTTTCTGGATGAACTCCCGACGTGGTTCGACCACATCCCCCATCAGCTTGGTGAACAGGTCATCGGCTTCGACCAGATCATCCACCCGCACCTGCAACAAAGTCCGCGCATCCGGGTCCAGAGTGGTTTCCCACAGCTGGTCTGGATTCATTTCACCCAAGCCCTTGTAACGTTGCAACGATAACCCTTTTTCGCCCTCGTCCAAAATCGCTTTAAGCAGTCCCAGTGGGCCATGAATGGCCTGATTGCGATCACGACGTACTAGCGTTGCAGTGGCCGAGTAAACCTCTTGCAAGCCCTTGGTGAAACTGCCAGCTTTGCGCGCCTCGCCCGAGCGTAGCATTGGACCGTCCAGGGTGCGGACTTCCTCGACGCCGCGCAGGATGCGGGCCAGACGGATACCGTGGTCCTGAGTGATGCGACCCTGCCAACCTTGTTCATATTCCAACGCGATCTGGTTCAACCGCGTCGCAACTTTGTCAGCCACGCCCTGCAAATCCGCGTCCACAGCACCTGGTACGAAACCACCAGCCACCGCTGCCTGTTCCAGAATATGGCGCGGGTAATGGGTTGGAAATGCATCTAAAACCCGCTTCAGTTTCCGTGCCTCATCAACGACACGGGTCAGATCCTGACCGGCAAGTTCTTCACCGGTTCCCAGCCGTAGCACGGCGCCTTCGACACCCTGGTTGACCAGATAGTTGTCCATTTCCGCCTGATCTTTCAGGTATCTTTCGGACTTGCCGCGGCTGACCTTGTACAGTGGCGGCTGCGCAATATAGAGATAGCCCCCCTCGATCAACTCGGGCATCTGCCGGAAGAAGAAGGTCAGCAGCAGGGTTCGGATATGCGCTCCGTCAACATCCGCATCGGTCATGATGACGATCTTGTGGTAACGCAACTTTTCAATGTTGAATTCGTCACGGCCAATGCCGGTTCCGAGCGCCATCACCAGGTTGCCGATCTCTTGGCTGCCCAGCATCCGGTCGAACCGAGCCCGTTCAACGTTCAGGATCTTACCTTTCAGCGGCAGGATCGCCTGTGTCTGCCGGTCACGACCTGTCTGCGCCGAGCCCCCAGCCGAGTCACCCTCCACCAGGAAGACTTCGGTTTTTGACGGGTCTTTCTCGGAACAGTCTTTCAGCTTACCTGCCAGGAAGTTCACATCCATCGCTGTCTTGCGCCGGGTCAACTCCCGCGCTTTGCGGGCGGCCTCACGCGCGTGGGCGGCCTCGATAATTTTACCAACGATCTGCTTGGCCTGCGCGGGGTTTTCTTCGAACCACTCGGCCAGTTTTTCGTTCACCATGCCTTCGACGGCGGGGCGTACTTCGGAACTGACCAGTTTGTCCTTGGTCTGCGATGAGAATTTCGGGTCCGGCACTTTGACCGACAACACGCAGGTCAGACCCTCGCGCGCATCATCACCGGTGAAACTGATTTTCTCACGCTTGGCGATACCCGAGCTTTGGGCGTAGTTGTTTATGGTACGGGTCAGCGCACCGCGAAATCCAGCGACGTGGGCGCCGCCATCGCGCTGTGGAATGTTGTTGGTAAAGGGCAGCACCGTTTCGTGGTAACTGTCGTTCCACCACATGGCGATTTCCACCACGATGTCGTCACGCTCTCCGATGATGTAAATCGGTGTTTCCATGACGGCCGACTTGTGGCGGTCCAGGTATTTTACAAATTCTTTGACGCCGCCTTCGTAAACCAACTCGGTTTCAAGCCGTTCGGCTGGACGTTCGTCGATCAGGATGATTTTGACACCCGAATTCAGAAACGCCAATTCGCGCAGACGCTTTTCCAGGGTTTCAAAAACATATTCGAGATTACTGAATGTGTCTGTCGAGGCCATGAAGCGCACCTCGGTACCGGTCCGATCACCACATTCACCCACGACTTTCAGATGCTCCACTGTATCGCCGTGTTCAAACCGGGCAACGTGTTCTTTGCCGTTGCGCCAGATGCGCAGTTCCAGCCAGACTGACAGCGCGTTTACCACCGATACGCCAACCCCGTGCAGGCCCCCGGACACCTTGTACGAGTTGCTGTCGAATTTACCGCCGGCGTGTAATTGGGTCATGATCACTTCGGCAGCGGACACGCCTTCTTCCGAGTGAATATCAACTGGAATTCCGCGTCCGTTATCGCTGACCGAAACCGATGAATCCGCATGGATTTTCACTGTCACAGCGTCGGCATGACCGGCGAGGGCTTCGTCGATACCATTATCAACAACTTCGTAGACCATATGGTGCAAACCCGAGCCATCGTCGGTGTCACCGATGTACATACCGGGTCGTTTTCGGACCGCCTCCAAGCCTTTGAGAACTTTAATGGAATCCGCGCCATATTCTGCGGGGGCTTGCTCGGTTCCGGACATTCGCGACTTCCTCTTAAACTTTGGGAATTTATACGGAATCCGAGCAGGGTTGTCACGCAAATCGCTCGATTTTAATAGGCAAAATCAAGCTGCTTTGGCACCAAGCCGAGCCGCTTGATCCAACCAGACCTTTACCTTGGCCTCTGCGGCATCCGTCGCAGGCGCAAACGATGCAAATTTGGTCGGCGTGATGCCCACAAATCCCAGTACCTGGCGGCTGAGTATTTTCTTTATCGCATTCCCATAGAAGAGCCGCAGAAGTACGGAGGGCGTATCCGAGGTCAGCAATACCCGCGCAGTTTTGCCTTTCAACATTGGCTTCGGCAGACCCATGAAGCTTGTGTTGCGGGTATCAAAGGTCCGCCCCGGCAACAGCGCCCGATCGAACAGCCCCTTCAGCTTGGCAGGAATCCCCCCCCACCACAGCGGCGTTGCAACCACGATGTGATTTGCCCACTCCACATCGCCAAGAAACACGTCCAGGACCGGCTCCAATGGCTTTGTATTCCCATAACCGGCATGACCATAATCCATGTCAAACGACATCTGTGACAAATCATGAAAACGCACGTCATGGCCTTGCGCCTCGGCTGCGTCCATATAGGCTTGGCAAAGAGATTTCGACAGCGAGGTCTCACCGGGGTGACCACTCAGGATCAGGATTTTCTGGCTGGACATTTGCGGCTCCAAATTAGTAAAATTGACTACGGTCACTTTCATATAGGAATAAATTGACCGCGGTCAATTTTAAAATGGTAACGCTTCCGTGAACACACGCGCCCCACAGCCAAGACGATTGAAAACACGTGCAAAGTTAATCGAAGTTGCACAGCAAATAGTCGCGGTTCAGGGCTATTCCGCTCTTCGTGTCGAAGATGTGGTAGAACAGGCAGGCGTCGCCAAGGGCACTCTGTTTTCCCACTTCAAAGACAAAGATGGATTGCTGGCGGTGCTGATCGGCGCCGAGATCATGGCTAAACTTGACCAGATGGAGACACATGGGCAGCCCAACACCATCAACGAAGTCATTGATCGTCTTTCCCCCCTGCTCACCTTCATCGCAACCGACCGGGTGATTTTCGAACTCTTATTGCGCTACTCGGGCTCAACTGGGGCCGAAATCGACGAAGTGGTAACAGCAGGACTTGTGCGCCAAGTCACCCTCTTCGCCGGTTGGCTAACTGAGCTACAACATACCAGTGTAGTACGCGATGACTCCCCTGCCGAACTCCTGTCCGAAGGCATCCAAGCCTTTCTCTACCACGTCCTAGCACTGTGGTTCTGCATGGAGCACACCAACGCAGATTCACCTGCCACATCATTGCAACCGTTTCTGCACAGCTGGCTGGCACCCAAAAGCTAAAGCAGCGGTATCGCCAGCCCTACACAGATCAGCAAGCCACCTGAGACAATGTTGATCCGCTTTAAGCTGTCAGATGAAGAAATAAACTGGCGCAGGTGGTGGATAAACCCTGCCAGCACTAGGTTCCCCACCAGCGGCACCATGAACGATAAAACCACAATCGCCGTCACATCTTTCCAGGTCAGCCCCGACAGATCAAAAAAGCCGGGCAATACGCCCATGTAAAACAGGATCGCCTTGGGGTTGCCCAGGATCACTGCCACCCCTGCCAGAAAACCCGCCCAGGCCCCTGGTCGGGTGAGCTTTTTGTTTTCCTGCACACCGTCTGCGTCATGGCGGATCAGCAGAACTCCCATGATCACGAACATCAGACATGCGACCCAGCGCATCACGGCCATCAGGCCTTCCACCTCGGACGTCAACCAGGCCATGCCAGCAACCGCCAGCAGCGGCCACAAAATATCTCCGCTGGCGACCCCCACCGCCAGTGGCCAAGCCGCATGAAATCCACCCGATAGCGATCGCGCCATTAGGGCCATCCATACGGGTCCCGGCGTCAGAAACAGAACAAACAGCGCGCCAGCGTAGAGCACCAAATCCCAAACGGTGACGCTCACGACTGGTGCACCTGCGACAAACCGTCGTTCTCGGTCACCTGCAACATCTGTGCCCGGTCGCCCAACACGGAAAACAGCTCGGGGCCGGTCCCGGTCATCCAGGCCTGAGCCCGCAAACCACAAATCTCATCATACAGTGCCGCACATCGCTCAGCGTCCAAATGTGCCGTGACTTCGTCCAGCAGCAACATCGGCGGTGCGCCTTCGCGCTGTGCCAGCGACCGTGCATTCGCCAAAATTAGCGAGACCAACAAGGCCTTTTGCTCTCCGGTCGAGCATTCTTTTGCCGGTACGCCCTTGGCTGCAAAAGTCCCGATCAGATCACTGCGGTGTGGCCCAACCAACGTGCGGCCAGCGGCCAGATCCCGAAACCGGCTCTCGGCCAGCGCCTCACACAGATCCTCTTGGCTACCGGGCATAGTGCCTTCACTCTGGATCAACTCCAGTTCAGCCGTCGGAAACGCAGTTTCAGCTTCGGCCTGGGCCCCTTGCAAATGCTCCAACGCCAATACGCGCGCCTGATGCAGGCGATTGCCAGCCTCGGCCATCTGTGATTCCAGCACACGATACCAAGCCGGGTCGCGCACCTGCTCTTTCAACAGCCGGTTCCGCTCGCGCATGGATTTCTCGTAGGTCAGCGAGGCTTCGGCGTGGGTCGGATCGAAACTCAGAACAATGCGATCCAAAAATCGCCGCCGCCCTTCTGCCGCTTCAATCCACAACCGGTCCATTGCCGGGATCAGCCATACCACCCGGCTGATCTTGCCCAAAGCGATCTGACTTGCAGTTTTGCCGTCAATCCGAACCTGCCGCGCCGCGCCTGCCTCGGACCAGGTGTCAATTTCGTAGATCTGATTAGGAGCCTGCAATTGCCCGGTGAGCTTCCACCCCAGTGCCTCGGTGCGGCGCGCCATATCCGCAGCGCCCGCCCGGCGCAATCCGCGGCCCGGCGAAAACAGGGATACGGCTTCTAGGATATTGGTCTTGCCCGCGCCGTTGGCGCCATGAATTGCCACCGGACGCCCGTCCAGTGTCAGCTCCGCCCACTTATGCGAGCGAAAATGAGACAGGGTCAACGCGGTCAGAGCCAACATCGCCCAGCCTCATTTCTTTTTGCTAATAAGACTTCCGCCTTCAGGCGATCATACCCGCATCGGCATCACAACATAGACCGCGCTTTGGTCACTGCCTTCGCGCATCAATGTTGGATCACCTGAAGAGTTGAACATGAATACCGCATTTTCGCGGTCCACCTGATTGGCAATTTCCAGCAGGTATTTGGCGTTAAACCCAATCTCCAGCCGCTCGTCGCTATAAGCTACGGCCAACTCTTCTTCGGCAGCACCACTGTCTGGCGCATTGACTGACAGAACCAACCGGTCCTCGTCCAGCTGTAGCTTCACAGCGCGCGACCGTTCCGAGGACACTGTCGCCACCCGGTCCACAGCCTGCGCAAATTCCTTGGCGTCCACTTCCAGACGACGGGTGTTGCCCTGCGGAATAACACGTGTGTAATCGGGGAAGGTTCCATCGATCACCTTTGAGGTCAGCGTGATGTCTGGCGTCGCAAAGCGCACCTTGGTCTCGCTCACCGAAACTGCGATTTCCATGTCGTCGTCATCCAGCAGCTTACGCAGCTCGCCCACGGTTTTACGGGGAACAATGACACCGGGCATTTCCAGCGCACCGGAAGGCAGATCCGCATCAATGCGCGCCAGACGGTGACCATCTGTTGCCACACAACGCAAGGCCTTACCGTCTGCGCCATCTGCCGTGTGCATGTAGACACCGTTCAAGTAATACCGTGTCTCTTCGGTCGAAATCGCAAACTTTGATTTATCAAACAACCGACGCAGCATCCCAGCCGGAGCCGTGAAATTGGACTGGTATTCTGACGAAGCCATCACTGGGAAATCTTCACGCGGCAAGGTCGCCAGCGAGAAGTTGGACCGTCCGGCCTCAACCGTCAATCGCCCGGTGGCTGCATCAGCGGTCAGGGAAACCAAGGCCCCATCGGGCAATTTGCGGACAATCTCGTGCAATGTCGTAGCTGCCACCGTGGTAGCCCCGGCGCGTTCGACCTGCGCAATCGCTTTGTCGACCACTTCGATATCCAGATCGGTGGCACGAAATTGCACCTGCTCACCTTCGGCCTCGATCAAGACATTGGCGAGTATCGGGATAGTGTTGCGGCGTTCCACAACGGACTGGGCCTGGGACACTGCCTTCAGCAGGGCGCCACGTTCAATACTGATCTTCATTCCCTCAATCCTCTTCGAATGGCCGGGAAGGGCAAACTAACGTTTTAACCAACCGGCACAAGGCTTTTCATGAATTTGTTCAGCGGAAAGACCGGCCCGTCAAGGGGCACAAGGCCGATGTCCACCCATTGCCGGCCAATCGTTGCCCTACCGCACAAAAAAACGGCCCCGGAAATTCCCGAGGCCGTCCATACAGAACAAATTACGCTTCTAGCGCGCGGCGCAGCATTTCGACGTCTTCAGCAATCTGTCCGTCAGTTTGCTTTAGCTCTTCGATGCGCTTAACGCCGTGCATCACAGTCGTGTGGTCACGACCACCAAAACGGCGGCCAATTTCCGGCAAAGACCGGCTGGTCAGCTGCTTGGACAGATACATCGCCACCTGACGCGGACGCGCAAACGACCGCAACCGTTTGGGGCCAATGATGTCGGACATACGGATATTGTAGTAATCAGACACTTTACGCTGGATTTCTTCGACCGTGATTTTACGCTCGGAGGCACGCAGAACATCGGCCAAACAATCCTGTGTCAGGTCCATATCAATTTCGCGCCCAACCAATGAGGCAAAGGCGAACAGGCGGGTCAAAGCACCCTCAAGCACACGCACATTGGTCGAAATACGGTGGGCCAGAAATTCCAGGACACCGTCAGCGATCTGCAGGCCTGGATAGGTGGCGCCGTATTGCTTGACCTTGGTTTGCAGAATGCCCAGACGCAGCTCATAGTCAGTGGGATGCAGATCAACCACCAAACCACACTGCAGACGTGATTTTACCCTGTCTTCCAGATCCTTAATCTCACCCGGGGCGCGGTCGGCTGAAATAATGATCTGTTTGTTCTGATCCACCAGCGCGTTGAAGGTGTGAAAGAACTCTTCCTGGGTCGATCCTTTGCCGGCGATGAATTGAACGTCATCCACCATCAGCACGTCAACCGACCGGAACAGGTGTTTAAAGTCCATCATCCGACGTTCGCGCAAGGCCTGCACAAAACGGTACATGAACTGTTCTGCGGACAGATACAGGACATTCAGATCAGGCTTACGGGCGGTCAGCTCCCAGGCGATGGCATGCATCAGGTGAGTCTTACCCAAGCCAACGCCACCATACAGCACCAGCGGATTAAAGGTGACGGGACCACCCTCGGCGACCCGGCGCGCAGCTGCATGGGCCAGCTCATTGGGCTTACCAACGACAAAGCTGTCGAATGTGAAACGCGGATCAAGCGGCGCGGCCTGCAGCGTTTCCATCTTATTCACAACCGTACCGGCAGCACGTTGAGTAGGATTCTCCAGCTCAGCGTGCTGATCCGTCAATTCCTGAAAAGGTTCCTCTGCACGCTCAGCCGAACGAGCTGGGCGGACCGGCGAATTGGCAGCAACCCTGAACGACAAACGCTGCACCGGCTCACCGGACAAGCTGAGTTCATGCAGAATCAAATCCGCAAAGTTTTGACTAACGTAGTTTCCCATAAAATTAGTCGGAACGTGGAATACAGCCACTCCCCCTTCCAACTCATCGAACTCAAGTGGTTCAATCCACGTAGTATAATTGTTTTGACCGACCGTTTTGAGCAACCGCTGCCTCAGTTGGCTCCATTTTTCTTGTGTCAT